>JAXHNB010000001.1:0-417592 GCA_034520945.1 Trueperaceae bacterium
AAGCCACGAGCCCGATCAGCCGCGGCGGCAACGCCTGCCAGTCGAGAACGCCATCGCCGACAACTCGGTGCAGGAGCGCCAGAGGCGGCCCTTGGCCGTGCACGGCCCCACCGTTGGCGACGCCGTCGGCGGTCGTGACGTGGTGGGCGCGTTGGGAGCTCACCTGTTGCCTCCTTCCGTCTCGACCGGCCGCCCGATCACGGTTCCCTTCCTCTCCTCGCATCTCCGTCCTCGGCCGTCGCATGATGGGGTCATGCCGCTGCTCCCTCGGACGCAAACCGCCCTGCTGCGCCTGCTCGACGCGCTGCTCGACCAGGAGCGTGCCCGCACGCTCATCGCGCCGACCGAGTCCTCCACCGGCTTCTGGTTCGGTGGCGGCAACGTCGCCGAGGACGCGGACGGTGCCCTCTGGCTGGTGGGCCGCTACCGCGACGCGGGCGACGCCCGCACCGGCGTGGGCGGCGGCATCCGCGGCCGCGAGCTGGCCCTCTTCCGCTCGCACGACGCGGCGCGACCTTCACGAAGGTGCGCGGGTGGAGCAAGACCGAGCTAGCGACCTGCGACGAGGTGCTATCGATCGAGGGGAGTTCGCTTCGGAGGCGCGCCGACGGCGGCTGGGAACTGTTCGTCTCGAGCGAGAAGAGGCGCGCGTATCCGAGCGCCTACGCCGAGTTCCAGAAGCCGGGGACCGGCGTGTGGACGATCGACAGGATGACCGGGCCGTCGCCCGACCGGTTGAATGCAGGCACCCTCGCGCCGGTGGTCGTCGGGATCGACCCCGGCCACTTGCACGTCAAGGACCCGGTCACGGTGGACCTGGCGGACGGCGGCACGGCCCGTACCGATCTCCAACCACCCGCTCACCTGGGCGTCCAGCAATACCGCGCTGGCGCGGCGCGCCGCGGGCGGCGAGGGGTTCGTGGTCACGCACCCGGAGCTGGTACCGCGCGGTCCGTGCTGGACGTGGGCGTGACGCGCCTGACCGACCGGCTGCGGGTGCCACGCGTCGGCCGCTTCGCGGATGGACCGGAACTGTCGCTGCTGCGCTGACGACGGCGCCGAGGCGATGGCGCCCCTCCAGAGCGACTCGGGGCGTCCGCGCGGCTTCTCTTGCGAGGAGCTGGGCGGCGCGATGTGGGCGCCGGGCGACGACCTGGCCGCGGCCGAGCGCCTGACGCCGCTGGCGCCACGCTTCCTCTCGCCCCACGGCACGCGCTCGGCCCGCTACGTCCGCACGCGGACGACCCGCGAAGGGATCTTCGCCATCTGGCAGCAAGCGAAGCACGACGGCTCGCAACCCCTGGTGACGACATTCCTCGCGAACGACGAGGCGGCACCGACTGCTCGCCTGACGCCGCACGCCGGGACCGATCGAGGCCCGGGACCTGCCGAAGCGGGGCTGGAAGCCGACCGCACGGGCCGGCCCGTCGCGGGAGCGAGCCCAGACCGACCGAACGGCGCCTAGGGCGCGGTTCGTACGCTTGCCGGCACTCACGGCGTGCGCCACGTTCGCAGTGATCGGCCGTCTCGAAGGACCACGGCGCGGGCCGTTCGTCCGCCACGTTCGACAGGACCGTCGTCGGCGTGGCGCCGGCACCGCAGGCCGGTGCGCCGAGGTCCGGTCACGAGGAGGTGAAGCGCAGCTACGTCCAGCTCGAGACCCGCAACCCCGACCCACGGAAAGGGAGCCCCATGCCAAGGATCTCTTCGCACCGCCCTCTTCGTCGTCGCGTTCGGTGCCTTCGCGCTGGCGCAAGCGCCCGTCGTCGTCTTCATCGGCTCGCGCCAGAACCAGGAGCTCCTGGAGGAGCTCGTCGCCCCGTTCGAGGAGGACAGCGGCATCGACGTGCAGTTCGAGGAAGGTGGCAACACCGCCGAGGTGCAGCGCCAGTACCTGAACACCGTGCTGCAGTCGCAGAGCGACGATATCGACATCTTCCTGATCGACGTCACCGAGCCGTCGCGCTACGCCGCTGCCGGCTGGGCCGAGCCGCTGAACCAGTACTTCGACTCCGAGCAGGCCATGATGGACTACCTGGACGCGTTCCTGCCCGGTCCGGTCGAGGCGAACCTGATCGACGGCACGCTGTACGCGCTGCCCAGCTACACCGACGCGCAGTTCCTGTACGACCGCACCGACCTGCTCGAGAAGTACGGCTTCGATCCGCCCGAAACCTGGGACGAGATGGTCTCCAGGCGATCACCATCCTGCAGGGCGAGAACGACCCCAGCCTGCAAGGGTTCAACTATCAGGGCGCGGCCATCGAGGGCACCAACTGCACCTTCCTCGAGCCGCTGTGGACCGCCGGCGGCGACTGGCAGGACGAGGACGGCAACGTCACCGTCGACACCTACGAGGGCCGTCGGGCGCTCGACTTCCTGCTGTCCACCATGAACATCGGCGTGACCAAGGACAACATCGCCGAGACCGCGACGGACGACAGCCGCACCGAGTTTCAGGCCGGCGACGTGGTGTTCATGCTGAACTGGGGCTACGCCTGGGCGCGGGCGCAGGGCGATGAGGACTCCCAGGTCGTCGGAGACGTCGGCGTTGCGCCGCTGCCGGCGTTCGCCGGGCATGAGTCCGCTACCTGCATCGGCGGCTGGCAGTGGACGATCAACGCCTTCAGCTCCAACAAGGAGGCCGCCTTCGAGACGATGCGCTTCCTGACGAGCGAGGACGTCCAGCGCGTGCTGGCCGCCGACGACAGCCGCATTCCGGCCCGCACCAGCCTGTACTCCGACCCGCTCGTGCTCGAGTCGGTGCCGCACTACGGGCAGTTCTACGACGTGATCGTCAACGCCCGCCCGCGGCCGGTGACCCCGTACTACGCCGAGGTGTCCGAGCTGGTCCGCACCACCGTGAACGCCGTGCTGGCCCGCTCCATCAGCATCGACCAGGCCCTGCGTGACATGCAGACCGGCCTGGAGGACATCGTCGCTCAGCAAGCCGCCCTCGCGGGGGTCCGGAGCGGACCCCCGCCGATCTTGCGCCCGAGGGTATTCCCGTGACCGAACACCGCCCGGCGGTGTCCTACCGCAAGCCCGGCTTCTGGCGCCGCCTGCGCCAAGGCAACCTCAGCGACCGCCAACTGGGATACGTGCTGCTGTCGCCCGCGTTGGCCACGTTGGCGCTCGTCATGCTCTACCCGGTCCTGACCGTGCTGTGGCAGTCGATCCACGGCGAGCACCTGCTACGGCCCTGGGTCGGCTCGCCCTTGGTCGGCGCCGAGCACTTCGAGAAGATGCTGTGTGGGCCGGGAGATGAGCTGGGCGCCGTTCACCTGTGGCCGTGGCGGGCGCTGGGGCTGGCGCTGCTGATCCCGACCTGGTGGGCGGTGGCGCGCAAGCGCACCGGCGTCTGGGCCGGGATGGCGATCAGCGCCGCGCTGCTCGCCGTCTTTGCGCTGGCGATGGGGTTCCACCCGGGTGCGGACGGACGCTGGGCGACGCGCGCTTCTGGAACAGCTTCTCGATCACCCTGCTGATCATCGTCGTCTCGGTCGTCGGCTCGTTCGTGGTGGGGACTGCCGCTCGCGCTCGTCGCCAACGTTCGATCGCCGCTGCGCTGGATGGGCCGCGTCGCGCTGCTGCTGCCGTGGGCGATGCCACGCGTGTTCACCGGCCTGACCTTCGCCTGGCTGTTCCAGAGCGACTACGGGGTCGTGAACGACGTGTTCGCTCGACTGGGGCTCAACGCCCTGTTCAGCCGCCGCGCTGCCCGAGTCGTGGACCGGCCAGCGCGGTGTGATGTGGCTGTCGCGCGACGTGCCCGCCATCGTGGCGGTCAACCTGACCATCATCTGGAAGACCTCGTCGTTCGTGGCGCTGATCCTGCTGGCCGGCCTGCAGTCGATCGACAAGAACCTGTACGAGGCGGCCACCGTGGACGGCGCCAACGCCTGGCAACGCTTCTGGCGCATCACCCTGCCGCTGCTTCGGCCGGCGATCGCCGTCGCGCTGATCTTCCGCACCCTCACCGCCATCCAGACCTTCGACATCCCCTACGCCATGACGAACGGCTGGTCCCGGCCGCACGCTCGAGACGCTCGGCCTGTACATCTACAACACCGTCAGCGCGTCCAACATCGGCTACGCCGCGGCGCTGTCGGTGGTCCTGTTCGTGATGAGTTTCGGGATCACGCTCTTCTACATGCGCTGGATCTTCACGAACGACTGACCGCCGCACCCGGCTGCAGACGGTCCTGGTGACGTTCGCCCTGGTGGTGCTGATCGTGGGCGGGATGTTCCCCGCCGTCTGGTTGTTCCTCACCTCGCTCAAGACCGACGGCGAGCTGGTGCGCCAGCCGATCACCTACCTGCCGGACGCGCCCACGCTGGCCGCCTACGTCTCGGTATTCCAGGAGAACCCGTTCGCGAGATTCCTGCTGAACTCGTTCGTGGTCGCGATCAGCACCACCCTCGTGTGCGTCCTGTTCGCCGGCCTGGCCGGGTACGCCCTGGCACGCCTGAGCGTGCCCGGGCGACGCCTCGTCATGTCCGGAATCGTGATGACCTCGATGTTCCCGGCGCTGGTGCTGCTGGTACCGCTGTACCGACTGTTCGTCGGGATCGAGATCCCGGGCCTGTCCGGCCTGGTCGGGCTACCTCGAGGCGATGGGGCTGACCTTCCTCCCGGAGACGACCAAGACGCCCAACTTGCTGAACACCTACTTGGCGCTGATCATCCCCTACGTCGCCATCTCGCTGCCGATCGCCACGCTGATCCTGACCAGCTTCTTCCAGCTGATCCCCGAAGACCTCGAGTCGGCCGCGATGGTCGACGGCGCCTCGCGCACCGGCGCGCTGTTCCGCATCGTCGCGCCACTCTCGGCGCCCGGCGTCGTGACGGCCGGCATCATCGTGTTCGTCAACTCATGGAACGAGTTCCTGCTCGCGTTCACGTTCAATACCAGCCTGCAGATGCGCACCGTGCCGGTCGGCATCGTGTTGTACCAGGGCGAGTTCGCGTTCGACTGGTCGATCATCAGCGCCGCACTGACGCTAGGGATCGTGCCGCTGGTGCTGCTGATCCTGTTCTTCCAGCAGCGCATCATCAGCGGCCTGACGGCGGGCGGCGTGAAGGGCTGAGGAAGCTGGGAGCGATGCACGAGCGGGCCGGCACGATCGAGGCGTCCTTCTCGAGCAAGCGGGTCGCAAGCCTGAACCCCGACGAGCCGGTGACCGACGCGTTCGTTCGCAGCGACGCGAGCCCCATGAATGGACACCGCCTCTGATGGCTTCGATTCGCGGATCTCGTCCCGTTGCCCGGAACACCCGTCGTCGCTAGGCTGGCGTTCGCCGTGGACGGACCGCATGGAGACGCCATGGCCGCTACACGCGACGTACGTCCGCTCAGCGACCTTGCGGACGAGATCGGCAAGGCCGTCACCCGCGAAGGAGAATCCCGACGGTCGCCAGAGCTACGGTCGCAGCATGACGGTCGATCCCGGGCGCCGCGCCAGCGTGCGCCCCCGATCGCCCCGGCATCACCGTCGCGACCCTCGATCTGGACGCCGTGGCCGATCAGGTCGCGCCTCCCGAGCCCGAACCATCGCGTCCCTGACGCGTACCTGCTGGAAACGCGCACGAAGTAGCGACCCGCGCGAGTCGGCACGGGCCTTCGCATGCTCGGTCCACGCAGCATGCCGAGCTCGGACGGAACCATCACCCCCGAGCTCATCCGGCGCATGCGCGAGCACGCCCACCGCCGCGCCGCCGAGCCGGAAAGCTACGAGGCGGACCGGTTCGGCTCGCCCGACGTGCGCCGCGACTTCGCTCCGATGGGCCGCGAGATCGCGGACGCTCTCGGCCCATCGCCCGACGAGGTGTGCGCCGGGGTGGGCATCGGCGGCGCCTTGATGGGCACGCTGGACGGGCTGGCGGAGGCGGACATGCGACCCGACGCGATCGCCTCGCGGAGATTCGCGCCATCGATCAAACGGACGCCTTCGCGATGAGCCGCCGCCTGGCACGGGACGAAGGAATCCTGGCCGGCATTTCCACCGGCCTGAACGCTGACCGCCGCCGTCGAGCTCGCCGGGGAGCTCGGCCCCGGTCGCACTCTTCTGGCCAAATCACATGGTCGGTCCGCTTCTTGGCCTCGCGTCTGCGCGCCAACATCGCAGAATGCATCGAAGGCGGCCTCGTAGCGAAGTGCGACCTCGAGGACATCCGGGCCGCCGCATCGGCACGCAACGACGCCCGCCTCGCAGCGCTGGCGTTGCGCTCCATGATGATCGAGCTTGCACCGCCCGCCTTCAGGGCGTCGGTGGTACCGGCACGGTCGGTGGCCGCACTACACAGTTCACGACTCAGTGCTTCGGCTCTGCAGAAGGGCGCTCATGTATCCCATCGCGTACGACATGCCAGCGTGCCACGGGGCGTCGCAGCTCATCTGCGGCGTGTGGTCGGGGATGACGACCCCTTCGTACCCGGCACGATGCAGGACTTCGATCACGCGCGGCATGTCGAGGTCGCCTTCGTCGAGGAATACCTCGCGGTAGTGGGCGCCTTGCCGCGGACGTTACGGAAGTGGACGTAGCCGAGGTCGCCTCGCCGCGCGTGGCGCTCGATCACGGCGTACATGTCGCCCTCGCTAGGCATCTCGCTCAGCGTACCGAGGCAGAACTCGAGCGCGTTGGAATCGCTTGGATGGAGGTCGAGGAGGCGTTGGAAGTCCTCCGGCCGTCGCACCAGGCGGGGCTGGCGCCGAAGGCGTGGCACCGGCGGATCATCGGGGTGCGCAGCGAGGCGCACCCCCGCCGCCTCGGCCACAGGAAGAAGTTCCTCGAGGAACCGTTCTACGCGTCGCCAGAGCTGCTCCTCGCTGATCCTCGGGCCGTCGGCCTTCGGGGCATCCGGATCCACGACCATGTTCCAAACCATGCCGCGCGGCAACGGCGTTTCGTCGATTCCGTCCATCCCGACCCGACTCGGCGTCGCCGCGCGCAAAGGGACCGCGGATGCGCCCCGCGACTCCAGCCAGGCTAAAGTTGTAGCCGAGCATGGGGATCCCGGCAGCGCCGAGGTTCACAACGATCTGCTTGACCCGTTGGATCTGTTCTTCGCGCTTTGGGCCGTCTAGGAGGATATCGTACCAGTCGGCTGGATCCAGGTTCTCAATCGCCTCGAGGGTCAGACCGTGGCGCGCTAGGTCGTCGCGTAGCGTGCTGAGGGCCTCAACGGTCCACAAGCCTTCCGTTGTCCCGGCGACGCCCCACCCCGCGACGTGCCGACCGGCTGGTCGTCCGTCGCCTTCGCGCCACCTTGGTGGGTGTAATCCACGAGATGCACCACGGCGTGCGTCGCGCCGCATTGGCGCGCGAAGCGGTAGCTCTGCGCGTCGAGCATGTGCCGGTAGAACCCGAAGCCGAGCTTGATGTCGCTCACGCACTAGCTCCGTTCAGAAACCTATCGCAGCGCCGCCGTCAACGCGCAGCACGGTGCCGTTGACGAAGCTCGGCAGCCTGGAGACGCCAAGAACACGGACGCCCAGCCGACCTCTTCTGGATCGCCGCGGCGCCTAGGGGTGTGCGTTCAAGGACCTTCGCGAGGCGCTCGAGGATCACTGTCCAGCGCCGTTCTGCCCATCTCGGTCACGATGAAACCAGGCGCCACGCCATCGACGCGCACGCCTGAGCGGCCCCACTCGACGGCCAGTTGGTGAACGAGGCCCTGCAGCGCCGACTTGGACGCGGTGCATGCGGCCACCTGCTCGAGCCCGAAGAAGGCGGCCATAGACGTGATCATCTGGATGTCGCCCCATTTCCGCTGAACCATGCGCTGCGCACATGCGCGGGACATTGCGACCGCGCCTTTGAGATTGGTGGCGAGAACTTCGTCAAACTGCGCATCCGTGACCTCCAGGGAGGGAAGCTTCTGGTTGATTCCAGCGTTGTTCACCACAGTGCCGATCGGCCCGACGTCCCGTTCCAGCTCGGCGACGAAGTCCGGGATCGAGTCCAGGTCCGACACGTCGTGCACACGGGCCACGGCTGCTCCCCCGACGCGCTTCACCGTCTCGCGCAGCGGCGCCTCGCGGCGACCGGTCACGACCACGTGAGCGCCCCGCGACACGAAGCAAGAAGCGATCGCGCGGCCGATGCCGCTGCCGCCTCCAGTGATCAGTACGAAGTGGTGGTCGAACGCGAAGGGGTCGTTCACGAGCTTCGGTCCTTACCCCCAGGCAACGCGACCTGGACCTTGAGGTTCTCCTCCCCTCGACGGCGGCCTTGAACGCCACCTCGGTCTCAGCGAAGGGGAACGTGGCCGTCACGATGGGCGTCACGTCGATGGATCCGTCCGCCACGAGGTCCAGGGCGCGTGCGAAGTCGGTGGTGAACCGGAACGACCCGCGCACCTGCAACTCCTTGCTCATGATTCGGTTCGCAGGCAACTCGACCCGGTCGGGAAGCGTGCCAATCTGCACGATCGTGCCACCCTTACGCACAAGGTCGATCGCCTGGGACAAGCAGGCGCCGCGCCCGACGCCTCGAACACGACGTCGAAGCCATCGCTGGCGACTTCGAGGAGGCCGGTGTCGCTCGGGTCGTAGGCTGCATGCGAGGCAAGCGCCTCCGCTTGTGCGCGACGAGCGGAGCTCGGGTCGCTGACTCGCTACGAAGGTAGCGCCGACTCGGCGGCCAATCATTGCCACCAACTGGCCGATGGCCGCCCCCCGCTACGAGAACTCGACGGCCAACTAGGAGCCCGGCCCGCTCCACGGCGTGCAGAGCAACGGAGGTCGGCTCAAGGAGCGCGGCCTCTGCGTCGCCGACGTGGTCAGGGATCCGGTAACAGTTTGCGCGCCGCATGACGATGCGCTCGCGGAAGCCGCCATCCACGTGGGGCGTAACGCCGGCTGAGCCGAGGAAGGTGACATTTCGGCACAGATTGATGCGACCCTCGCGACAGGCAGGGCAATGACCGCACGTTTGAGCAGGGTCCACAGCGACGCGCGTGCCGGGCGCGAGGTCTGGACGTCTCGCCCCACCTCAACGACCTCGCCCATCAGTTCGTGACCGAGAACGAACGGGGTTTGCGGGCGAAAGTCGCCACAGTAGCCGTGAACGTAGTATTCCATGTCTGACCCGCATACGCCGACGCGGAGCACGTCGACGAGGACGTCGCCGGCCCCTACGGTCGGGGCCTCCACGTCCCTGAGGCGCAGGTCACGAGCTCCGTGCAAGTAGTAGGCTTTCATCGAATCAACCCTTCACGCCGCCGGCAGTGATGCCCTGAACAATGTAGCGCTGGAAGAGGACTACGAAGATGAGCGCGGGGATGGTGGTGAGGATTCCCGCGGCCGAGATCAGGTTCCAGCGCACGAATACATCCCCGACGAAGTCAGAAATCCCGACGGAGATGGTCTTGGATGCCGCACTCTGAGAGAAGGTGAGGGCGAAAAGGTACTCGTTCCACGTGAAGAGGAAGCTGACGATCGCCGCAGCGCCCAAGCCAGGCGCGGCGATCGGCATGGTGATGCGCCAAAGCGCCTGCAGGCGGGTCGCGCCGTCGATGAGCGCGGCGTCCTCGAGACTCCACGGAAGGTCCTTCATAAACCCCCAAGCGATCCAAATGAAGAACGGAAGGTTCAGCATGAAGTTCACCAGCACCAGCGAGACGAGCGAGTCGATCGCTCCGAGCGCGCTAACCAACATGAAGAACGGCACGATCAGCGCGATTGGAGGAAGCAAGCGGATCGAGATGGTCGCCACCATGAGCGGTCGCCTGAAGGGGAAGCGGTAGCGCGCCATGGCGTAGGCGGCTGGAACGCCGAAGATCGCGCACAGCGTGACAACCACGAGCGAAATGATCAACGTGTTCAGGAGGTAGCGGCTGTAAGCCTGGTTGAAGAGGACGTCGCGATATGCCTGCAGCGTGAAGTTCTCTGGCAGGTAGGTGATCGGCGACCGCGTCAACTCGACGACTGGCTTGAAGGAGGTGATGAACGTAAACAGGAACGGCACGAACACGAATACCAAGTAAACGCCCAGAACGACCCAGGCGGCGATCTTCGCGCCGTCGACGCGCCGGCCCATCAGAGCTCCACCCGAAGCAATCGCAGGTAGGCGACGACGAGCAGAATGCTTACGGCCAACATGAAGACCGAGGCGGCAGCCGCGACGCCGAAGTTGAAGCCCTTGAAAGCAGCGTCATAGATGAACTGGACCAGCAGCTCGGTCGCGTTGCCGGGGCCTCCGCCGGTCAGGACGGAGACGATGTCAAAGGTGCGGAACGCGAACATCGTCTGCAGCGCAAGCACGATCGAGATGGGTAGCGGAGGTTCGGGAGCGTGATGTAACGCAATCGCTGGAAAGCGCTAGCCCCGTCGATGGAAGCGCTTTCGTAAAACTCCACTGGGATGGACTGCAGGCCAGCGTAGAGGATCAGCGCCACGAAGGGGATACGAATCCAAGCGTCCGTGAATATCAGTACGCTCATCGCGGTCGGACCTTTCGTAAGCCAGCCGACGGGCTCAAGGCCGATCCGCTGGAGGACATCGTTCACGAGTCCGTACTCCGTATCGAGCGTCCACCGCCACATCATCGCGGCAGTGACGGGCGGAATGGCCCACGGCAGCAGGCTAATGCCCCGCACCACGGTCACGAAACGGTCGATCTTCGCCAGGGACAGCGCGACCGCAAAGCCCACGAAAAAGAAGAGCGTCACCGAGCCGAAGGTGTAGATAACCGAGCGACCGAAGTCGCGCCAAAAGAGAGTGCTACGAAACACGCGCGCGTAGTTGTCCACTCCGACGAATTCCGGTTCAAAGGAGACGTCGAGGGAGACGAGGCTGGTACGTATGAGATTGCCGAATGGATAGCCTGACGATTCCGAGCAACAGTAGGACGCTAGGTAGGACGAGCAGGAGCGCGAACTTCTGCGGAGGAAGCCGGTTGAGCCAGTTAAGCATAAATGAACCTCACCGCATCCGTCGGTTCGAGCGGGAGGGCGTAGCGCCACCCACGGTGAGCAGCGCCACGCGCGATGGGTCGGTGGCTCAGTTGCTAGACATGATTTCGTCGATCGCGCTTTGGGCGTCGGCGAGTGCTTGCTCAACGGTCTTCGCTTGGGCAAGCGCGCTCTGGATCTGCCCGCCAAACACGTCGATCACCTCGGCCATCTGGGTGTAGTTCTCGCGGAGCGAGGCGTCGACGAGGTCGCTGTGCGCCTGAAGGTAGCCGGGTTCCAGCTCGGTCTCGGCGGCGGCCATGTCGTACACGTCGCGCACGAGCGTGTCGTTGCCCTCGAGAAGGAGCTCGTTGGCATGTGCCTGCTGGCTGCGCATGTAGTCGAGGAACAGCTTGGCGGCACCAATGTTCTCACTGTAGGCGTTGATAGCGAGAATCTGGAAGTCGCCCGGGGCCTTGCCGTCGGTCGCTTCGTCCCAGGAGGGTGGGGTCGTGAACGCGACGTCGTCGACGACGTTCGACTGTTCTGGGTTCGTCGCGCGGGCGAAGTGGTAGTCCCACTGCCCCATCATCGCGACCTGCCCGCCGACGAACAGGTCTCCGACCTCGGATTCCTTGAGCTGCGGCGCCGACGGCGGTACGACCTCGTACTCGTAGATCAGGTCGTGCAGGAACTGGAGTGCCGTTCGGGCCTCCTCGGTGTCGACACGCGGTTCACCATCATGCACGAGCCTGCCGTCCATCATGTAAAGGATCGATAGGAAGCTCTCGTACGCGGTGAAGTTGTCGCCCGCACCGAATGCAAAACCATAGACGTCGTCCGTGGTGAGGGCCTGAGCCGCCTCCACGAGCTCGTCCTTGGTTGTGGGTGGCGTCAAGCCAGCCTCCTCCAGAAGGCTCGGGCGATAGTAGAAGCCCCACTGCTGGCCGAGCTGCGGGACAGCGTAGTAGGAGCCGTTCACCTCGATATCGTCCCGCACCCATGCGGGGTAGTGCGACCACATCTCCTCGGACCAGAGGTCGTCTACGTTTACGAGCCGACCGCCAGCGGCGAGGCGCACGTAGTTGCGCTCAGCCTGGAACATGTCGGGCGATGCCGACCGGCTCAGTACGGTCGTGGCGATCTTCTGCGCCATGTCGTCGAATGCGACCACGATGTGGTCGACACTCACGCCAGTCAAGTTCTTGGTAGACGTCGCCGTTGCGGAGAGTGGCGGGGTCGAAGTCCATCGCTCCGTAGTTGAAGTGCGAGATCTCCTCGGTGTCGCCAACGAGTTCTTGCCAACCGTCGGGCAACTGGTAGTTCGGATTGAACAAGCGGTCTTCAGCATCGGTGGTGAAGTCGACTTGCGCGGCCGCCAGGCTGGGAATGATGAGCGCGAGGGTCAGGACGAATAGCAATCTGTTCCGCATGGTGAACCCTTCCTACGGTCGAGGTCGGGGCCTTCCGAACTGCGTTACGAGCCCCAGTACAAAAACGATCAGCCAGAGAGCACGTACCTTGCTCGATTGCCACCTCCTTTCCATCGCCACATACGGCTATCGACGCTCGTTATTCACCTATCGGATTGTATGATGATCGTAGTGCATGCTATACAAGGTGTCGAGCGATCGGGCTAGTGCGCAGCGTTAGGTCAGAAAGGACGGTGCAGCGAGATGGAATGGCACACCGACGCGGAGCTCTTCGAGTTGATCGAGGGCGAGCTGTTCACCGCCGTCATCGGGGATACGCTTGACGCGAACGGGTATCGACACCAGTTTCTGCCGCCGCGAATTCGCGGCCTGAAGAACTATGGGGTGGTCGCTGGCCGCGCTATGCCTGCGCTGGAGGCTGACGTCTTCGACGACCGCGAGCCGTTCGGCAAGATGCTCGACGCGCTCGACAGCCTCGAATCCGGGGGATCTACATCGCGGCCGGCGGAACGCCTCGCTACGCGCTCTTCGGTGGTCTCGATGTCGATCGCTGCCCGAGCCCGCGGTGCCCGGGCTGCGATCCTCTGCGGCTTTCACCGCGACTCGCGGGAACTGCTCGAGAACAGCTTCCCCGTCTTCTCGTACGGCGCGTACGCGCAGGACCAACAGGTGCGTGGCCGCGTGATCGACTACCGAGTCCCGATCGAGATCGAAGGTGTGGCCGTCGCACCCGGCGACATCATCGTGGCCGATCTCGACGGTGTGGTCGTCTTACCAGCGGATGCGGAGACACGTATCGTCTACGACGCACTCCGGAAAGTGCGCACGGAGTCCGAGGTTCGCCGAGAGCTCGAGCGCGGCATGCTTGCTAAGGACGCGTTCGACGAATTCGGCGTACTCTGACGCCGGGGCGGTCACGGTAATTCCGGCCGTCCAACGATTGCGAAGGATGGATCACGACGGCACCATAAACCGATCCAGCTATCGAGCGCGACGCACGAGCCTCAGCGGGCAGGTCGTGAAACTCCTTCAGCGCTACATCATCGATCACGGCCTCAAGATCGGGGAGCCACTCCCACCCGAACTCGAACTGGCGGAGCTCTTCGGGGTGAGCCGCACCGTGATCCGTGAGGGCATGAAGGCCCTGGAGGCTCTGGGCATCGTCGATGCGCAAAGCGGGCGGCGGCCCCGAGTTCAGCGGCCGTCCAGCGAACGTCCTGACGGCCTACTTCAGCAATGTCGTCCTCTTCGACAAGAACGCCGTAGCGGAGCTCCTCGAAGTTCGCGAAGCCCTCGAAACCTACGCCGTGCGCTTCGCCGCCCGCGACCGAAGCGATACCGACCTAGAGCGACTCATCACGATCCAGGTCCAAATGGCGGAGCACATCTTCGACGACAAGGCCGCATTCATCGATGAGGACGTCGAGTTCCACCGCTTGCTGGTTCAGATGAGCGGGAACACCATGCTCACCTTTCTGGTGCAGGGCCTCCGCGACGCCACGAAGGAATCCATTGCCCGCGGCCTCGAGGCGCGACGGTCGAGAACCGAGCTCGAAAGCATCAACCAGGCACACCACGCGATCCTTGAAGCGATTCGGGACCGAAACGAAGTCGCCGCAGTGAACGCCATGCATTCCGCACTTCCAGGACGCCATCGTGAACCTGTTGACCATTCGGTAGCCCTCTAACAGCCCGGTGAATTCTTCGCTTCTGTGTGCGGTGGTGGGTGGGTGGAGGAGGGCGAGTTGGGAGGTGCTGGCCGCACCAGTTTCGGAGGCGGGTAGGGAGTTGAGCGAGGCCGTGCAGGGGGCCGCGGGCGTGCGTTTCGGTTCAATGGGCGTCTTCGTGGTGGTGGAGCTTCCCCCTTCTGACGTGGACCATGTGACTGCTTCCTGATAGGTTTCGGGACGGAAGGGACGGGTCCGAATGGCCAAGCGGTACAGCAGCGAGTACGAACAGGAGGTCGTACGCCTCTGACCGAAAGAGCGGCAAGGGCTTCCGGAAACTGGCGGAGGAACTCGAACGTCAGCGCGCGGACTCGATCCGGGAAGTGGATCCGGGACGCCGAAGTCCAGGAGAGACCCGTAAGCGGCCGAGGTAAGCGGCGAGATTGGCCGTTGCAGCCCGCGAGAACCGCGTGCTGCGTCGAGGGAGCGGGAGACCTTGCGAAAGGCGGCCCGAACTCACCCTCGAAGGCTTCAGGGAGGGTGGCAACGGACCCGTTCGTGCGTCTTCCCGTGGCCAGCCCAACACAATACGACTACCAGGCGTCTGGCCTTCGCGCGACGACGCGCGGGAGCCGCGCCGGCGGCCGTCTATGATCACGTCCTGGACGATGTTTCTCGAAGAATGGTGGGCCCTCCGGGACTCGAACCCGGGACCAAACGATTATGAGTCGCGTGCTCTAACCACTGAGCTAAGGGCCCGTCCGGCCCCGAGCGTACCGCGTCGCCCGATCCCCGCGCCCACATGCCCAGTAGTCCCGCACGTCCCCGCGCCACCCCCTCGCGCACGCCGCGTCCGCTACCATGCGGGCATGCATGGACGTGATGGACGCGTCGCCGGCACGGTGCGCGGACGCGGGCCCACCCTCGGGCGCGCCAAGGCGTGGACCCGAAGCCACGCGCCCAGAATTGTGTACACCCGAGCACAGGGCACAAACGCCCGCGTGTGGGCGCACATGCAGCGTGACAAGCGGGTTTCGCCTCGGCGAAATACAACACTAGGCACACTTGCATTTCCTCCCGCTTATGGAACATTATTAGGGTCGGGAGGTATTCCACATGAATCCATCGAACCGTCTCGTTTCCTACCCGTCCGTACGTCCCTCCAGCGCCAGGGGGCTCCTGGCCCGCATCGCCGCCGTCACGCTGTTCGTGGCCTTCGCCGCGGCGGCGTGGGCCCAGGCCGTCGATCCCGTGGTGCAGGTCCGCTACGACGCCGAACTCGGTCACGTCCTGACGGACGCGGACGGCATGACGCTGTACGTGTTCACCAACGACGAGATGGGCGTCAGCAACTGCACGGGCGGCTGCGCCGAGAACTGGCCACCGTTGACCGTCGAGGGCGAGAACGTGCCCGTCGCGCCGCTGGCGGTGCCCGGAGAGTTCGGCACCACCGAGCGCGAGGACGGCAGCATGCAGGTGACCTACAACGGCTGGCCGCTGTACGGCTTCGTCCGCGACGAGGCGCCCGGCGACACCGCCGGCCAGGGCGCGGGCGACAACTGGTGGGTCGCCGACCCGAACCCGGTGGTGCGCGTGCAGGAGCACCCCGAGCACGGCGAGATTCTGGTCGGCCCGACCGGCATGACCCTCTACATGTTCGGCAACGACGAGGAGAACGCCTCGAACTGCACCGGTGGGTGCGCCACCAACTGGCCGCCGCTGGTCGGCGGGTTCAACGAGGCCGCCGGCTACGAGCCGATGAGCGGCGAAGGGGCCGACGGCGAACTGGGCCTGATCGAGCGCGAGGACGCCCAAGGCATGCAGCTCACCTACGACGGCAAGCCGCTGTACTACTGGGTCAACGACAGCGTGCCCGGCGACGCGACGGGTCACGAGGTCGGCGACGTCTGGTACGTGGTCGAACCCTGAGCACGGCGACAGCAGCACGTACGCACCACACCAGCCCGGGGCGGGGGTTCGCCGCCCCGGGTTCGTCATGACGTTCGAGGATCGCCACCAGGCCGGCCGCCACCTGGCCGAAGAGGTCGCGTCGCGCCTGGAGGAACGGGGCGACGCCGCCGTCGTGCTGGCCCTCCCCCGCGGCGGCGTGCCGGTGGCCGCGCCGGTCGCCCAGGCGTTGGGCTCTCCCCTCGACGTGATGCTGGTCCGCAAGCTCGGCGCGCCCGGCCGCAAGGAGTTGGCCTTGGGCGCTGTCGCCAGCGGCGGGGCGCGCGTCCTGAACACCGACCTGGTGCAGCGGCTCGGCATCCGCGACGCGCAGCTCGAGGAGCTCACCGAAACGGAGACCCGCGAGCTGAACCGTCGCGAGCGCGCCTACCGCGGAGATCGCGCCTTCCCCGACCTCACGGGACGCACCGCCATCCTGGTCGACGACGGCGTCGCCACCGGCGCCACCATCCGGGCCGCGCTCCGCGCCGTACGGGCGTTGGGCGCCGGCCGCGCGGTGGTGGCCATCCCCCTGGCGCCGCGCGACACCGTCGAGTCACTCCGGCGCGAGGCGGACGAGGTGATCTGCCTGGCCTCGCCCGAACCGTTCCTGGCCGTCGGTCAGGGGTACCGCGACTTCCCCCAGGTGAGCGACGACGAGGTGATCGCCACGCTGAACGCGCAGCCGACCGTGCCGCCTGGCGGCGACCCGCAGCAGGACTGAACCGCCGCGGCGTGCGTCACGTCATGCGTCGCGGCGCACGAACCCCGCCATCCACATCCACCACACGAACCAGCCCTTGGCGGGCCGGTACACCAGCAGCACGGCCGCGACGGCCGCGCCCGCCAGCACGAAGGCGAAGCCCTCGAAGAGGCCGTAGCGCGGCAGCAACGCCAGCGAGAGCGCCAACAGGACAATGATCGCGGCTGCGTAGGCCATCACCATCGCGCCGAGCCCGCTGCCCGAATCCCGCTCGAAGCGCACCCCGCACACCTCGCAGGTCGCCTTGACGGCGTAGAGGGAACGAAACATCGAAGCGCGCCCGCAGGCTGGACAGCGACCCAGAAGCGTCGCCTCGCACATGGCCCGCAGGGGGCTTCGCTTCAAAGCTCGGTGAGGGAACGGCGACTGCATACGACGACCCCATTCGTAGCACGTCCCACCGCGCGCCGTGCCTGGACGGACGGCCCTGACGTCGCTTCGCACCCTCGAGCGGACGTCGCCCGCATGCTGCGTGCACGCCCGCGCCTCGCGCCGAGGGCGTACGCTGAGGGAAACGGCGCCCCGTGCTCCTGCCTTGGGGCCGCGCGCCGTGGAGCCATCCTTCCCACTCTGGCTCCCGTTCCCGAAGGAGGCGGCCATGCGCGATGCCGACACCCACGACGCCGACGCCCTTCCCGTTCGCCGTGAACTCGAGGATCTGATCCATGAGCTGCAGGCGGCGCAGCGTCCCCTGCTCAGCCTGTACCTGGACGTGCACGCCGGCAGCGACCCGAACGCGCCCGCGCAGCGGGCCGACGCCGCGCTGCGCGAACTGCCGCTGGACCGCGCGGTGCGGGAGCGCCTGGAGCGGCACGTGCTGTCGCTCGTGCGCCAGACGGGCGAAGGCACGCTGGTGGCGTTCGCGGCGGAGGACCCGGACGACCTCGCGGTCCACCGCTTGCTGCGCGTGCCGCCGCCCCTGCCCGGCGGGGCCCGCGACGCTGTCGCCCACTGGGGCGACCCGTGGCTGACGCCGCTGGAACTGCTGCTGGCCAACGAACCGCCGGTGATTGCCGCGTTCGTGGACGAGCGCCGTGCCCGGTTGTTCGTGCAGGACCTGGGCGAGGCGACCGAAGCGTCGTCGTACGTGCGGGCGTTGGACACCGAAGCGTGGCGGCGCTTCGCGGAACATTCCACCGGCACGCCCGGGCAACCCGCCCGCGGCGGCTCCGGCATGGACGCCTACGAGGCGCGCGAGGACGCCTGGACCGCCCGCTTCGTGCGGGATCTGGCCGGCCAGGTGGCGGGCGCCGTCGCGGCGCGTGAGGGGGCTCGCCTGGTGTTGCTGGGCGAGTCCCGCCGCATCGCCCAGCTCGAGGAGGAGCTGCCCACCCACCTGCGGGACGCCGTGCTGACCCGCGCGCCGGCGCCGGCCGACCCGGACCTGCAGGCGTCGCAGTGGCGCGACCCGTTGACGGAGGTGGTGCGGAGCGCCCTGCACGAGGAGGACGAGGCGTACCTGAACCGGCTGGCCCGGGACGGGCTGACCGGCACCGGCGTGGTGCTGGACGCCTTGCAGCGCGGCACCCTGGAGTTGGTGGTGGTGCCGGCCGACCACGACGTGGAGGTGGTGCGCTGCCTGGGCTCGGGCTGGATGGCGGAGGACGAGGCCGCGGTGCGGCAGGTGTGTCCCAGCGATCCGATCGAACGCGTGCCCCTCAAGGAGCGGTTGCTCGCAGCCGTGCGGACGGGGCGCGCTCGGCTTCGCATCCTGAGAGGGCCGGACGCCAAGCGCCTGCAGGACCGCATCGGCCCCATCGCGGGCCTGCCCCGCGGCGGGTGACCCCCCTGCCTGCAGGCGTTCCGCTGCGCGGCGGAACGCCTGCAGGCGGACACGCCCTGCCCCCGTCTCGGGTGTAGACTCGTCCGGCGAGGTCGTGGCGAGGACCGCCCCGCGTCGCGTCTCTGGGGGCGCGAACCGGTCCCGCCGCGACGGCGCGAATGCACGCGACGGCGCTCGTCCCGTGCGTGCCGTCGCACGCGTTCCGAGGAGGGAACATGGCCAAGAGGGACCCGATCTACCTGACACCGAAAGGGCTCGACAAGATCCACGAGGAGCTTCGTTACCTCAAGGAGGAGAAGCGACAGGAGATCAGCGAGTACATGGGGGCCGCCATCGCCGACGGCGACCTTCGTGAGAGCGCCGCCTACGACGAGGCGCGCATGCTGCAGAGCGAAAACGAAGCTCGCATCGCCGATCTGGAGGAACTGTTGAACCGAGCCGTGGTGGTGGACGCAGACGAGAGCGAGAACGCCGCAGCGGGCCTGGGCGCCAGCCTGGCCTTGGAGGAAGAGGACGGCGACGAGGTCGAGTTCCACCTGGTCGGCACGCACGAAGCCGACGTCCTCGAGGGCAAGATCAGCGACGAGTCACCGCTGGGGCAGAGCCTGATGGGGCGCCGCGCCGGCGATCGCGTGCAGGTCGCGTTGGGCAACCGCAACGTCACCTACCACGTCAAAGAGGTCCGCTTCGACTGAGCCTCTCCGCAGAGGCGTCACGCTTCTCACTGCAGCGCGTGGGTAGCGTGACGGCATGATTCGTTGGGCGCTCGCGTTGCTGGGCGTCGTCCTGGCCGCGCTGACCTTCCTCGCGCTGCAGCCCCGGGCCGAACCCCCCACCGTTCGCGAAGAGATCACGTTGCAGGACGCCCAGGTGCGGTTGTTTCCTTCCGGCGATCCGGACGCGACCTGGCGCTTCGACGCCACCCGCGTCGCGTACCACCCCACCGAGCGCGAGACCACCCTTCACGACATCGTGGACGGCCAACGGCGCGTGGGCGACGAGGTCGACTTCACCCTCCGCGCTGAGCGGCTGGTGATCGGCCCCAATGATGACCTGCGGACGAACCGCATGGACGTCCGCCTGATCGAGGACGAGTTGAACGTCGAGATGGAGGGACGCGAGGAGCGCCAGGTGCTGGTGGACCAGCAGGCCGGCGTGTTCGAGGTGCCCCGGATCTACCTGTACGGCGAGGACTTCGGCGAGAGCCGCTACGAGAACATGCGCGTCAGCTTCGACTTCACCGACTTCGAAGCCGGCGGGCCCGGCACGGTCGGCTACAGCGAGCTGCAGATCGAGGAGCGCGATGCCGCGCCCGGAAGGAGCGACCTTTGATGCCACCCCTCACCCCTTCCCCGCCCCGCTGGACCCGCGCGCTGCTGGCGTGCGTGCTGGTCGCCGGCGTGCCGTACCTTGCCCTGGCACAGGACGGCGACGACCCGCCCGATCCGGCAGAGGACACGAACCGCATCATCACCATCGACGCCAGCGGCGGCACGCAGCACGGCAACCTGCGCTACGGCCCCATCACCTACGAGCACCCCGACCCGTTGGGGGTTCACGCCACCGTGTCCGACCTCACCATCCGCGCGCCCCGCGCCGTCCTGGCCGGCCCGGAGGACACGCTGCTGTCGCAGGCCAAGGGCCAGCGCACCGCCACCTTCGAGGGCGAGGTGGTCGCCACGCGCCGCCGCCTCGAGGCCACCGGACCGGACTTGACCTACGACGAACGCAGCGGCCTGGGCACCATGACCGGCGGCGTCGCGATCGAAATCCAGCCCGCCGAGGATGAGGACGACGTGACGTACATCGACGCCGGCTCGGTGGCGTTCGACGTCGACACCGACCGCAGCGTCAGCCGCGAACAGGTCGTCCTCACCGTGGGCCCGCAGCGGGCCGAAGCGGACGAGCTGACCTACGCCGAGACGCGCGACCTGGGCCAGCTGGTGTGCGAGGACCTGTGCACCGTCGTCCGCGAGAACGAAGACGGCGAGCCCATGCGCATCACCGCACGCGAGATCCGCGTCCTCACCGCCAGTGATCGTTTGTGGGCCCGCGGGGACGTGACGGTGATCGACGGCGCCATCACCTCCCGCGGCGACGAGGTGTTCTACGACGACGAAGAGCAGATCGCCGAAGTGATCGGCTCGCCCGCCACGGCGGTGGACGAGGAGGGCGGGGTGTCGCTGGAGTCGGACCGCATCCTGCAGGACGTGCAGTTCGACTTCGTCGAGGCGATCGACGCCAGTCAGGCCAGCGACGTGGAACGCGCCGACTTCCTGTTCGAGGAGGAGCAGGACGAGGAGCTAGACGAGGAGGCCGCGCGGGCGCCGTGAACACGGGGCCGGGTCGGGGCACCCTTGCCGGCCGGCTTCGTGCCGGCCTGGTTTTGGCCGGCCTCACGGCCGTCACGACGCTGGCGTCCGCCTGGCTGGCCGGCCGCGGCCCCCTGCCGCAGGCGCCCGCGGCCGGTCTGGCCTACGCGCAGAGTTCGACGCGCCTGTCGTTGGACCGCGGCGACGCCCTCATCGAGATCGTGAACGAGGGCCGCGCCGCCGACGGGGCGCGCTCGATCCTCGACCTGGCCGGGTGCGTGCCGGGCGAAGCGGTGCGCAGCAGCTACTTCTACGCCCCCGAGGGCGGCGCTACCACGCGGATCGCGCAACGCGACGGCGGCACGCCGGCGGTGGTGACCGCCCCGCTGGTGACGGTGCTACGGCCCGAACGCACCGAGGAGAGCGACGACGACAGCGGCGGCGGCGAACAGGACGGCGAAGGAGACGGCGAGCAAGGCGGCGACGAGGAGACCATCGAGGCGATGGACGCCACCGCAGGCTTCGGGCGGCCGCCCTGCCTGCAGGATGTGGAGCAGGCCGAAGACCCGGGCGTGCAGTTGGTCCAGGGGCGCACCACCGTGGTGGGCGGGCACTTCAGATTGGACCGCGGCAGTCGCGTCGCCACCATGGAGGGCCCCGTCGCCCTCACGCGCGCCCCCGAAGGGGACGGCGCCCCCGTCGAAGCGACGGCCGACGCGCTGCGCTTCGACCTGGACGACGAGCGCGCCACCCTGACCGGCACCGTGCGGGTCGAGGCGGGTTCGCGGGTCAGCGAGGCGGACGAGCTGGAACTGGACGAGGCGGCGGGCCTGGCGACCTTGCGCGGCTCGCCCGCCATCAGCCGCGACGGCAGCGACGAGGTGCGGGGCGCGCGCCTGCTCTACGACCTGGAGACGAACGACGTGGTGGTCGAGGGCAGCGTCGAGGCTTCGTTCGAGTTGGAGGACGGCGCAGCCGACGGACCGGACGCGTCCGGCAACGACGGGTCGGACGCGCTGAACGGCGATGACGACGGCGGCGACGGCGCCCCCTGACGTCCCGCCCCTGCGTCCGCGGCGTCCAGCGCCGCCAGCAACGCGTCCCGGTCTTGAGCGAGGCCCTTGTACGCCAGCACCTCGGGGCGCATCGAGCGGATCGAGGCCGCCAGTCGCGCCGCCCGTCCCGGCTCGGCCGCGAGGACCGCGCGCAGCGGCGCCTGCAGGATCCGGATGGTGAACAGGGCGAAGCCGCGCGCGGGGAACGGCAGGGTGCCCTGCCGCTCGACCCGGAACCACCAGCGGGACAGGACGTCCCCTTCCTCCGGCGCCTTTGCGGGGCCGGGCCGGCCGACCTCGTCGGGGTGGCGACTGGCCGCGCCGCCTTGCACCAGGTTCCACACGAACCGCTGGTAGCGTCCCTTGCTGCAGATCGCCTTCATCACCGCGGCGCTGGCGTCGCGCAAGCGGGCGCCGTCCGCGACGGGTCCGTGCAGCTCCAGCAGCGACGCGCCGGCGCGCGTCTCCGGCGCCCAGTGGCTGGGAAACGAAACGTGCAGCAGGGCGGCGCGGCCGGCCGCCCCGTCGCACCGCATCCACACCAGGTCTTCCGGCAGCGACAGCGCCAACGCGTCGCCCAGCCGGGTCGCCGCGGGCGCGTCCGCCAGGAGGCGGGCGGCGTCGGCGCCCAGGGCCGAAAAGCGCCACCCCGCCACGGTGACGCCCACCGGGGCATGTGCATCCCGGGGCGCGTCCACGCGCTGCACCCGGTCCGGACGCGTCTCGGCGACGGCCGCGGCGGTGGCGTGAAGGTCCGCCGCCAGCGTGGCGTCCGGCACCTTCGGATCGCGCGCCCGTACCTGGCCGGGCACGCGCCGAAGCCGCCCCAGCTTTGCCCGCGTCCGGTGCGCCGCGCCCTGGTCACGGGGAAACGGAGGATCCTCCGTGCGCCGCATGTCCGCGCGCACCCTATAGGTCGCCTCCACCGGGAAGGGGACGGCGGGTGGCACGAACTCAGGCCTTGGGGAGGTGCAGGATCAGCAGGCCGAGGTGCAGTTGGGCGTGCGCATGTTCGCGGTCCACGTCGGCGGGCAGCGTCACGTTGCGCTGGAACGGCCCGCGGGCACGTTCGCTGAACACCACCTCGGCCTGGTCGCCGGCCGGGTCGCGATGCCCGGCGATGACCAGTTCGCGTCCCTGCAGGCCGATCTCGAGGTCCTCCTGACCTACGCCGGGCACCTCCACCACGACCCGGTACGCGTCGCCGAGGTCGCGCAACTCGGCCTTGGGCGTGAGCCCGTCGTTGGGCACGCGCCGCTCCAGCAGGTCGTCGATGCGGTCCCGCACCGCGAGGAGTTCCTTGATGTCACCGGCCGTCCCGAACTGGTCCAGTTCCATACCGATCATGCTAGCACCGGCGCCGGACCCCCTCTGCTAGCGTGCGTACGTGCACCACGCCTCCGCCACGCCGCCCGCCTCGGGGGACGACCGCCTGCCGCTGGCGTTCCTGCTGGGCGCGCCCACCGCCAGCGGCAAGAGCGAGGTGGCGCTGCGGCTGGCCGAGGCGCACGGACTGGAGATCGTCAGCGCGGACGCGATGCAGGTGTACCGCGGCCTGAACATGGGTACCGCCAAGCCGAGCTTCGAAGCGCGGGCGCGGGTGCCGCACCACCTGCTCGACGTGGTCGAGCCGACCGAGCCGTTCAGCGTGGCGGCGTGGGTGCGCCGCGCGGAGGAGGCCATATTGGACGCGGCGGCGCGGGGGCGCGGCGCGTTGGTGGTAGGCGGGACCGGCTTCTACCTGCAGGCATTGGCGGAGGGGCTGCCCACCACCCCGCCGGCCGACCCGGAGCGGCAGGCGCCGCTGTGGGCGCGCCTGGAGGCGGAGGGGCCGGACGCGCTCGCCCAAGAACTGCGCGCCGCCTCGCCGCCCGACGCGGCCCGCGCCGCCGGCAACCCGCGCCGGCTGGTTCGCGCGCTGGAGGTGCTTCGCGCCACCGGCCGTCCGCCCGCCGCGTTCGCGCGGACGCCGCCGCGCGTGCGGGTGTCGCGCGTCTGGCTGGTGCCCCCCTTGGCGGCGCTGGATCCCCGAATCGAGGCGCGGACGCGCGCCATGCTGGCCGGCGGCCTGATCGAGGAGGCCGCCGCGCTGGATTCCGCCTCGCTGGCGACCGCCTCGCAGGCGATCGGCTACGCCGACGCGGCGGCGGTGGCACGGGGCGAGATCGACCGGGAGGCGGCGCAGGCGCGGATCGTGCGGGCCACCCGCCGCTACGCGCGCCGCCAACGGACCTGGTTTCGCCGACGTCCCTGCGAGCGGCGCCACGCCGCGCTGGCGCCGGATGTCGAAGGGGAGCTGCACGCCTGGATCGAGGGCGGCCGCTAGGGCAAGGGTCGTGGGCGACGGCGCTGTCCCAGCCGCGCGGAGGCTATCGTGACGCATGCCCGGCCGACGCAAGGATCTCCTGTTGGACCTGATGCACGTCGCCGCCGACGGTGAGGACGGCGTGTGGCACGCCTCCCTGCTCGCGGCCCTGGAGGGGGTGGACGCGGCCCGCGCCCGCTGGCGGCCCGCGCCGGACCGCCCCTCCATCTGGGAGCTGGTCCGCCACGTCACGCACTGGAAGCGGGGCCTGATGCGCGCCTGGGACGAAGGGGAGCTGGACACGGAGGCGTGGTCGGCCCAGGACTGGAACGGGCCGGCCGAGGAGGGCGGCGAAGAGGCCTGGCGCGAGAGCGTGGACGAACTCGCGCGCGTCACGCGGGGTTTGGCGACCCGGTTGGCCGCCGCGGACGAACGCCTGCTGGACACGGAGGTCGGCGGGTTCGGGGGCGGCGTCGCGCGGCACGCCATGCAGGCCGCCACGCACGACGCCTATCATGCCGGTCAGGTGCGCCTGCTCCTACGGCTGCAGGCCGGCACCCACGACGCGCGCACCCTCCCAACGACCGGTCCCGGCGAGGACGGGTAGCGCGGCGAGGGTCGGCGGAGCCGGCGTCGATTCGGGTTTACCCCTCGGCCGCCGGCGCGGACGCGCGTTCGGGGGGCGTTCAGGGCGGGGTCAGGCCTCGGCGGGTCCGCCGTCGTCGCCACCGGACGCCCCCCGGGCGGAGGCGGTGGAGCCGCCGTCCACGCCGTGCTCGGCCGAGCGCCCGCGGCCGTGCTTGCGGCGGCCGAACACGTTCTTGAGGCGGTCCATCAACGTGTGTGCCTCCTCGATCTCCTCGCCGGCCTCGTCGGCGTAGGCCTCCATCAGCTCCTTGGCGCGGCCCGAGAGCTTCTCGGGGATCACGACCTGGACGGAGACCACTTCGTCGCCGCTGCCCCCTTGGCGCAGCCGGGGCATGCCCTTGCCGCGGAGGCGGAACTCGTCGCCCGGCTGCGTGCCCGGCGGAATCTCGAGCACCTCCGGGCCGTCCAGGGTCGGCACCTCGAAGCTGCTGCCCAGCGCCGCCTGGGCGGGCCCGACCTCCAGCACGTAGTGGAGGTCGTCCTCCTCGCGCACGAACTGGGGGTGCTCCGCCAACTCGAGGTAGACGTACAGGTCGCCGTCGCGCCCGCCGTCCACGCCGGCGTTGCCCTGGCGGGGCACCCGCAGGCGGTAGCCCGCGTCGATGCCGCGCGGCAGGGACACGTCCACCGTCGAGGTGGTCAGGTGGCGGCCCCGGCCCGAGCAGGCGGTGCACGGTTCGTTCACGACCTCGCCCGCCCCCTGGCAGCGCGGGCAGGTCCGCGCGGTCATGACGGTTCCGAACAGCGACTGCGCCTGCGCGCGCACCTGACCGGCGCCGCCGCAGGTGGGGCAGCGGCCCTTGCCGTCCGTGCCCGGCTCGGCGCGTTGCCCCTCGCAGTGCTCGCAGCGCGCCATCCGCTCGACCTCGACCTGGATGGTGGCCCCCTCCCGGGCCTGGTCCAGCGTGATCTCGACGCGGGCCTCGAGATCCTCGCCGGGCTGTCCCTGCGACCGCGGCCGCCGGGCGCCGCCCGCGAAGCCGCCACCGAAGACGGAGGCGAAGATGTCGAAGATGTCGCCGCTGTACTGCGCGCCGGGATCGGCGCTGCCAAAATTGTCGTAGCGTTGCCGCTTCTCCGGGTCCGACAGCACGGCGTAGGCCTCGTTCAGGCTCTTGAAGGTCTCCTCCGCCTCGCTGTCGCCGGGATTGCGGTCCGGGTGGTATTTCAGGGCCTGCTTGCGGTACGCAGCCTTGATGGTGCGCTCGTCCGCGTCGCGGTCCACGCCTAGGAGCTCGTAGTAGTCGGTCGGCATCGGTCGCGCAGTATAGCGGACCGCGCCGGACGGCCGCGTTTCATGCACGCAACTCCTTCGTGCGGCGCGCGCGGCCGGTGCGCCCCCGATGTGCGGCATACTGGGCCCATGCTCCAGCACGAAGAACCTCCCGGGCCCCAGCCCGCCGCCTTGGGCACGGCCCACGGGCGCGCGGGCGCACGCACGAGTTGGCGCCACAGGGACGGGGTTCGCGCATGATCGCGATCCTTGTCGTCCTGGTGTTGATCGTCCTGAACGGGGTGCTGGCGATGAGCGAGCTGGCGCTCGCCTCCTCGCGCCGCAGCATCCTGAAGGAACGCGCCGAGGAGGGACACGCCGCCGCATCGCGCGCGCTGGCGTTGTACGACGACCCCAACCGATTCCTGGGCACCATCCAGATCGGCATCAGCCTGGTCGGCGTGCTGTCGGGGGCGTACGGCGCGCAGGCGCTGGCCGGACCGCTCGGGGGCCGCTTGGCCGCGTGGGGCGTGCCCGAGACCGCAGCCGTTCCGCTGGCGTTCGCGCTGGTGGTGGCGGTGATCACGTTTCTGGCATTGGTGATCGGCGAGATGGCGCCCAAGCGCATCGCCTTGGCCGCCCCCGAACGGGTGGCGACCCTGGTGGCAGGCCCGATGGGGGTGGCGTCGCGGCTGGCTGCGCCGCTGGTGTCGCTGCTGTCGTGGTCGACCGATCTGGTGCTGCGCCCCTTCGGCGTCAGCGGCCGCCAGCATACCGGCGCCTCGCCCGAGGAGATCAGCGGTCTGCTGGAGCAGGGGCGGCGGGTCGGCCGCATCGGGCAGGCCGAGGCCGAGATGATCGAGAACGTGTTCGACCTCGAGGACCGACGGGTGCGCTCCATGCTCACGCCGCGCCGGGAGGTCCACTGGATCGACGTGGACGCGCCGTGGGCGCAGCAGCGCCAGGCGCTCTTGGACGCCAACCACAGCCGCCTGCCCGTGGCGCGGGGCGAACTCGACGAACTCGTCGGCGTGGTGCGCGTGCACGCGCTTCTCGACCAGTGCCTGCTGGGCGAGGACCTGGCGCTGGAGCGGCTCGCCGAGCCGGCGCTAGCCGTGCCGGAGAGCCTCAGCGCCCTGCTGCTGCTGGAGCGCTTCCGGGAGCGAGGCACGCGCTTCGCGGTGGTGCTGGACGAGTACGGCGGCGTGGAGGGGGTCGTCACCGCCGGTGACGTGCTGGCCGCCCTGCTGGGCGAACTGGCGGACGGCACGCACGCCAACGATCCCAGCGTGGTCCGCCTCGGGGACGACGCGTACGACCTGGACGGCAAGTTGTACGTCGAGGAACTCAAGGACCTCCTCGAGCTGCAGACCCTTCCGCGGGAGGAGGAGCGCGACTACCGCACGCTCGGGGGGCTGATCACCACGCTGATGGGGCGCATCCCGCAGGTCGGCGACGCGGTGAACGTCGCGGTGTGGCGCTTCGAGGTGACGCACGTCGACGGTCCGCGCGTGGACCGCGTGCACGTCGAGCCCGCCGACACGGACGAAGCGGGCACGCCCGAGGCCGAGGAGGCGCCCGACGCCGGCGTGCTGATCGGCCGACCCGGCGACGACGCCGAGCCCGAGCCGCAGGCCGGTGGCGCGCGGGACGGCCAGGCGGAGCGCGACGACAGGCGGGAGAACGAGGCGGAGCGCGACGGCGGGCACCGCGACGGGGCGGGCGCCGACGACCCTCGCCGCGACGCCTGAGCGGCCGGCGAACGGCCCGCGGCGTACGCGCTCATCCGCCCCGCAGGGCCTCCAAGCGTGCGGTCGCCTCGTCCGGGTCGATCTCGCCGGCCTCGAGCGAAGCCAGCACCTCGTCGACCGCCTTGCTGTCCGCCGCGCCCCCGCGCTCCGCGGTTTCGCCGGGGGTGGCGCCCGGCGCCTCGTACCCCAGGGCGCGCAGCATGCGCTCGAAGCGCGCGCGCACGGTGGGGTAGGACACGCCCAGGATGCGCTCCGCCTCCTTGAGGTTGCCGCGGACGCGCACGAAGATGCGCAGGAATTCGAGCGGTTCCGGTGGCAGCAACGCGAACTCGTTCGGCTGGAAGCGGCCCTCGAGCACCACGCCGCTCACGGGGCTCTCCAGGCGCGTCACCTCCAGCGGCTCGCCGCTGACGGGGCAGTGGGTGGGCATCGGATAGCGCGGGGTTCGCGGCATGTCGCTCGGGTCCTCCCTACAAACGGACGTCGCGGACGACGATCCGGACGTGCTTGGCGTCGATGTCGATCAGCGGCGCGTCGCCGGGCAGCGCGAGCAGGTCGCGGTGCGCCTCCGAGAACGCCGCGTCGACCGCCGCCCACCAATCGGGCTGCGCGGCCGTGTCGGTCCGGCCGGAGGCGTGGCCAGCGGCGATGCCCAGCCGGCCCGCGAACCGCCGCGTCACGACGGGGGCGAGCAGGCTCAGAAGCGGCGCCAAGCGGAGCGCGCAGCGGAGCGGCTCCTCCACGGCCCAACTGGGGACCGCCCAGGCGAAGCGCACCCGGCCGGCCTGGACGCGAACACTCAGGAAGCGGGGGCGGATCTCGTGCAGGTAGGCCCGCACGCCGGCGGCGTCCAAGGGGCGAACGACCATCTCACACCACCTCGACGCGGATCCGGGCGGTCCTGCCGCCCCCGTCGTCCTTGGCGTCGATGTCGACCAACGGTCCGTCCGGAACCTCATCGCCGAGGCCGGCGAGGAGCTCGGCCAGGTCGATGCCTTGCGCGTCGAGCTCGCTGCGGGCCTCCTTCGGCACGAAGCGGGCGGCGAAGCGGGCCAGCTTCAGCGGCACGTTGACATGCACGTGCGCCTTGTCCTCGTCCCCCTCGCGCGCGTCGATGGTGATCCGGATCAGCTGCGCGGGCGGGCGCGGCGAGGGGCTGCCCGCCGACGCGGCCGCGGGCGTGCCCCCCGCGGCCGCCGCGTCGCCGCGTGGGCGCGCCGCCCCCTCGGAGGGTGCGCCCGGCGCGCCCGGGGTGGCCGTGCCTTGGCCACGGGAGGGGCCGACCGCGTCCAGCAGAACCGCCGCCTGATCTGCGGTGATCCGACCCGACTCCAGCAACGCCAGAATGCGGGCGCGATCCGCGTCGGGCATCAAGCGCCCACCTTCACGCCGAAGTCGCCCGTCGTCAGCGTCACGAGGAGGTGGGCGCGGCCTTCACCCATGACGCCGTCGACACGCTCGGCCACGCCGCTCCGGTGCGCCTCGAACGGGGCGGGGGCCGAAGCGTCGCCGACGGTGACGCGCCCCTCGATGCGCACGTCGGCGTGCGCGGGCAGGTGCACCTTGGCGTCGCCGGCGGTGACGCGCAGCCGGTGCTCGCCCGGGGCGGGCTCGAGCCCCACGTCGACGTCCCCGGCCTGAACGGCGAAGTCGATCGCGCGCAGGCCCCGCGCATCCAGGTCGCCCGCCAACAGCCGTCCCCGCAGGGCGGGCACGCCCTCCAGGCGAACCTCGCCGGCCTTCGCGTCGAGGTGGAGGCCCGTGTCGGCCGGAAGCCGCAGCTCCAGGCGGACGCGCCGCACGCCCTCCACCAACCGCTCGATCCAACTCCCCTCCGAGCGTGCGCGCTGATCGATCCGCCATCCGTCCGCCGCCGCGGTGAGGTCGACCTCTCCCCCATCGCACTCCACCGCCGGCTCCCGCAGCTCTGGATCGACCCGCACGCGCAGGCTTCCCGCGAACATCCCCACCCGCGCCCAGCGGGTCACGACCGCGTCCGCCGCGCCTTGCGGGCTGGGGGTCGTGCCCGGCCCCGCGGCCGTGCCGGGCGTGCCGGCGGACGCGCCGGGCGTGACGTGCGGTGCCGCGCCCGTGGACGACGCCGGCGCATGGGCCGGATCGGACGGTCCCGACGCCATCTCCGCCGAAGCGCGGGGCTCATCCCGCCGGCCGTCCTGGGGCCCCTCCGGTCCTTCCGCGGCCGCGCCGAGCTCGTCCAACGCCGCCAGCAAGCGCGCGGCCTGCGCGTCGGAGATGCGCCCTTCGTCCCGTAGCGTGCGGATGCGTTCGGCGTCGTCCATCGATGGCCTCCTCAGGCGCGGGCGCTCCGCCCGGCCGTATTCATGCTAGGCCACCCCGCAACGATTGTCAATGCGTCCTTTCTATTTCGTAATGTCGCCCTTTTCAGTCTGCGCGAATAAGCCAGTAGTGGTCCTGGTGGAACCGCGTCGCCCGGTACCCCCGCGCCTGATACGCCATCATCGCCTCGCGGACGCGGAGGCGCCATGCGTAGGCGCGCTCGGGCTGTTCGTACAGCAGGGGCGTGAACGCCTCGGGCACCGCGATGCGCACCGCCGGTCCCGCCAGCGAAGCGTCCACGTCGCCGGGTCCGCCCTCCACGTCCGCGGACAGAGCGGCCGGCGGCTCGGGGCCCTCGGGCGGTTCCGGCGCGGCGCCGGCGGCCAGTCGCAGCACCCGCGGCGCCTCGAGCTCCCAGCGGGCGACGATCCGATCGGTGGCCAACGACCCGAACATCACCCCACCCAGCGTGCCGTAGAAGTCCGGGTGGTACGCGACCCCCTCCGCGCCCAGCTGTTCGAGGTTCATGCGCCCATTGGCGGCCTGCAGCGGATCGAAGGTCCACGTCGTCCAGCGCAGTCCCTGCTCCAAGCCCCATCGCCGCTGGAACCATTTCAGGGCCCGGCCCACGCCCAGGCGACGGTATTCCGGAAGGACCGCCAGCAGGTGGGAATGGAGGCCGGTCTCCTCCGAGGGGTCGTGCCGCGCCAGGAAGCCGATCACGAAGCCCACCAACCGGCCCTCGTCGAACGCGCCCGCCACCAGTCCACCGCCGTGCTGCAATGCCCGGAGGTGGGAGGCCGGCACGATCTCACGGTCGTCCACCTGCCACACGAGCTTGGCCACGGCCTCGCACCCGTGTAGTTCCTCGATCCCGTGAAGCGCGCGAATCTCGGGGTTGGCGCTCGCCACGAAGAACCTCCCTTCGCGACCGGGCCTCGCAACCGGGTCGCCGCCCCGCCGGCGGCGCCCGTCCGGGCCCGCAGCCGCGGTCTGCGGCACTCTACCCGGCGCCGCACGCGGCGGGGAAGCGTCGCTCGCCACGCCCACGAATCCCCTGCGCGGAACCGCGCGCCACACATACCTTGGCGACACGGACACCGCGCCACGCGCCAACGTCGCCGTCCGCCCGGACGACCTGCATGCCGCGCGCGTCGCGGTGCGCGCCGCTACTCGTAGGCGTTGTCGTCGTGGCCGTCGCGCTGCGCGTTGGCTGCCCGCGGCGAGCGACCGCGCAACTGCACGCGGGGCTCCTCGACCTCCCAGCCGGTGGCCTCCTCGATCGCCTCCTTTAGGAAACGGCCGAGCGGCACGCCCCGGACGGTTGGCGCCGGCACGTCCAGCACCTCGCCGGTCTCGCGGCAGATCAGGTGGTAGTGGGGCGACACGTTGCTGTCGTACAACTTCTCGCCCTCCACGCCTTGGAACTCTCGCAACACGCCGGCCGCGCTCAACACGTTGAGGTTCAGGTACACGGTCGACAGGCTGACGTTCTTGCCCTTGTTTTCCAGCGCGAAGTACAGGTCCTCGGCGCTGACGTGCCGGTCACGTTCGGAGAAGTATTCGAGGATCGCCGCGCGGGGCCGGCTGAAGCGGAGCCCATGCTCCCGCAGCAGCTCTCGCACGCTGCGACGCTCGCTTCGTTCTTGGTCGTCGTTCCTCGGCATGCAGGCTCTCCTCGGCTGCTCGGGCAACGGGCGCGCGCCATCCGGCGCATCGCCCCTACGCGTGGGAAGCCTAGCACGCCTCCACGGAATCGGACCGTTTCCGAGAAACAAGAGGGGCGGGGTGGGCGCCACCCCCGACACGGCGCCCGCGCCCTCAGAGCAGGTGTTGGACCGCGGCGCGCTCCTCCACGAGCTCCTGCTCGCTCGCCTGCATGCGCGCCGCGACCTCGTCGCTACGCGCCAGGCCGTCGACCACCGTGATGCGACCGTCGGTGCACGTCACCGGGAAGGAGTAGATCAGCCCCTCCGCGACCCCGTAGGCACCAGAGCTCGGAATCGCCATGCTCACCCAGTCGCCCTCGGGCGTGCCGTGCACCCAATCGCGCACGTGGTCGACCGCCGCGGACGCGGCCGACGCCGCGCTCGAGGCACCCCGCGCCTCGATGATCGCGGCGCCCCGCTTTTGCACCGTCGGGATGAAGGTCTCCTCCACCCACTCGGACTCGACCAGGTCCAACGCCGGGCGCCCGCCGACCGTGGCGTGGGACACGTCCGGCACCTGCGTGCTCGAGTGGTTCCCCCATACCGTCATGCGACGCACGTCCGCGACCTTCGCCCCCGTCCGGACCGCCAGTTGACTGATGGCGCGGTTATGGTCCAGTCGCGTCATGGCCGTGAATGCCACGCTGGGAAGGTCGGGCGCATTGCGCATCGCGATCAGCGCATTGGTATTGGCCGGGTTGCCGACCACCAACACCCGCACGTTCCGGCGGGCCACCTCGTTCAGCGCCTTGCCCTGTTCGGTGAAGATCGTGCCGTTGGCTTCCAGCAGATCCTTGCGCTCCATCCCCGGCCCCCGCGGGCGACTGCCGACCAGCAGCGCGACCTCCGCGTCGCGGAACGCCTCGCGCGGATCGCTGCTCGTCTCCACCCCGTGCAGCAGCGGATACGCGCCGTCGTGAAGCTCCATCGCGACCCCTTCGAGCGCCTTCATGGCAGGGGGGATTTCGAGCATCTGCAGGATCACCGGCCGGTCCTTGCCCAGCATTTCCCCCGCGGCGATGCGAAACACCAGCGCGTAGCCGATCTGCCCGGCCGCACCGGTGACGGCGACCCTCGTCGGTTCCTTCATGGCTTCCTCCTCGCGGGACGCCGCGGCCGCCCGCGTGCCGCGCAGGCGCGCACGTCCCTGGTGGGCCGATCTTACCACCCCCGGGCGCGCGCCGGCTCCGCGCCCCGCGCCGTCCACCCGTCGCCTCACTTCGCCGTTTCACGTGAAACGCGCGGCGGCCGGGACCGGCCGCTACGCCTGATACCCCAGCATCTCGAGCAGCCGTTCCAGCTCCTCGCGCGACCGAAAATGCAGCTCGATCCGCCCCTTGCGCCCACCGCGTATGCGGACCGGCGTCCCGGCATGCCGCGCCAGGTCGTCCTCCAGCTCACGGTAGCGCCCGTCGCTGGCACTGCGCCCCTGCGGCGCCTTGGGCCGCTGCAGCGCCTCGGCCTGCCGCACCGACAACCCCCGCTCCACGATCCGTGCCAGCGCCCAGGCGCGATCCTCCTCGGGCTGCGCCAGGATCGCGCGGGCGTGGCCGGCCCGGATCTCGCCCCGGTCCAGCGCCGCCTGCGCCTCCTCCGGTAGGCTCAGCAGCCGCAGCGCATTGGCGACCGCGCTGCGGCTCTTCCCCACCGCCCGGGCCACCTCCTCCTGCTCCATGCCAAAGCCCCGAAGACGCTCGAACGCGCGCGCCTCCTCCAACGCGGTCAGATCTTCGCGCTGCAGGTTCTCCACGATCGCGAGCTCCAACGTCTCCCGATCGTTCAACTCGTGCACCACCGCCGGTACCGAACTCAACCCCGCCTTCTGGGCGGCACGGAACCGACGTTCACCCGCCACGATCTCGAACCCGCCCTCAACGGGTCGGACCAACAGCGGTTGCAGCACCCCCTTGTCCGCCATGGAGGCCGCCAGCTCCGCCACCTTCGCCTCGTCCAAACGCGACCGCGGCTGGAACCGCGACGGCAACAACGATGACAGCGCCACCATCCGTGGGCCCTTCTCCGACTTCGGCAACAGCGCGTCCAGGCCCCGTCCAAGCCCCCTAGCCTTCGCTGACACGGCTCATCACCTCCCGGCCGAGCGCTGAATAGGCACTGGCCCCTTGCGACTGCGCAGCATAGGCGAAGATCGGCTGACCATAGGACGGCGCCTCGGCCAAGCGGACATTGCGCGGGATCACCGTGTCGAACACCTCGTCTCCGAAATGGTTGCGCACGCTCTCCTCCACCTGGCGCGACAGATTGGTCCGGCCGTCGTACATCGTCAACAGGATGCCGAGGATGCGCAGCGCCGGGTTCAGCGACTCCCCGACCCGCTCCACGGTCTCCATCATCCCCACGATGCCCTCCAAGGCGTAGTACTCGGTTTGGATCGGCACGATTAGCAGGTCCGCAGCGACCAAGGAGTTCAGCGTCAACGCCCCGATCGATGGCGGTGCGTCCACGACGATGAACTCGTAGTTGGGCCGCACCCCGATCAACGCGCGTCGCAGCAGCGACAGGTCCTCCGTCGAGGTGTCGAGCTCGACCGCGGCGCCGGCCAGGTCCCCCGAGGCGGGCAGCACCCAGAGGTTCTCGGTCGAGGTCTCCACGATCGCCTGTCGTGCGGAGGCCTCGCCCACCAGCACGTCGTAGATGGTCGATTCCGGCCGCGCGATCCCCACGCCCGAGGTCGCGTTGGCCTGCGGGTCCAGGTCCACCAGCAACACCCGCCGGCCCTCCGCGAGCGCCGCCGCCAGGTTGACGGCCGTGGTCGTCTTTCCGACCCCGCCCTTCTGATTGATCACTCCGAGGATGGGCACGGCCGACCTCCCAGCGCGCGAACGGCTAGGAGCGTACCATGGCCCGGACGCGGCAGCGCGGCCAGCACCTCCGGGGTCGCCCCGAGGCGGTCCTCGAGCGCGTCCACCTCCGCGCGCCAGCCCGCACCCTTCCGCGCCACCAACACCACCGCCTCGCCATGCCGGTGTCGCGTGGCCGCGTAGATCTCCGTCAATGGCCCGACCGCCTGCGCCGTCACCACGTCGAGGGCCGGGCCCTCCAATCGTCGCGCATCGCCCAAGCGCACCTCGGCACACGTGGGGCCGACCGCGGCCACGGCCATGGACAGGAACGCTGTGCGCTTGCGCCGACGCTCGATCAGTTCGACGGGCAGCTCCGGAAGCGCCGCGGCGAGCACCACCCCCGGCAACCCCACGCCCGAGCCGAGGTCGGCAAGCCGCGCCGGGGCGGGGGAGAGGTCGGCCACCAAATCCGCATAGGCCCACGCCTCGGCCAGGTGGTCCGACAACCTTTCCAGCGCCGCCCCCGAGACGAGGTCGAGCGTCCCGTGATACCGCCGGATCAGGGCGGCGTAGCGCGCCAGCGCCGCGTCGACCTCAGCCGGCGAGCGCTGTTTCACGTGAAACGCCGCCGCGCCGCTTGACGTGCACCAGCAGCGCCGTCACGTCGCTGTCGCGCACGCCCCGCATCCGCTGCGCCGCCCCCAACGTGGCCGGCTGCTGGTTTTGCAGCGCTTCGCGCCCTTCGTTGGACAGGCTCGGCACCTCCTGGAACGACACGCCCTGCAGGCTCAGCCGCTCGTACTCCCCCCGCGCCTCGAGCTGCTTCCGACTCCGCTCGATGTAGGAGGCGTAGCCCACCAGGATCTCGACGCGCCGGATCTCTTCGCCGCTCAGCGGCACGTCGGCCGCCCCCACCCGGGCCGCCACGGAGGCGTAGTCGGCGCCGGGCCGCCGCAGCAGCTTGCTTCCGCTGTCGGCCCCGTCCCGCACCCACTCCAAGCGCGCCACTTCGGCCTCGACCCGCTCACGCGATTCCGTCACCGCGGCCTCCGTCGCGGCGTCGACCATGCCCCAGGCGTGCCCCAGGCCGGTCAGCCGGTCCGCGGCGTTGTCCTGCCGATGCAACAAACGATACTCGTTCCTACTGGTAAGCATACGGTACGGTTCATCGATTCCCCACCGAACCAGGTCGTCCAACAGTACGCCCACGTAGCCTTGGTCGCGCCGCACCGTCACCCGTCCTTGGCCCCCGGCGTGCCGCGCCGCGTTCACGCCCGCCACCAAACCTTGGGCGGCCGCCTCCTCGTAGCCGCTGGTGCCGTTGATCTGTCCGGCGCTGAACAGCCCCGGCAGCCGCTTGGACATCATCGACACGTCCAACTGCGTCGGGTCGAACGCGTCGTACTCGACCGCATAGGCGTACCGCTGGATCGCCGCTCGCTCGAAGCCCGGCAGCGTCCGGATCATGTCGTCTTGCAGGATCGGCGGCATCGACGAGGAGAACCCTTGCAGGTACACCTCGCTGGTCTGCAGCCCGTCCGGCTCCACGAACAGCAGGTGACGGTCCTTGTCGGCGAACTTGACCACCTTGTCCTCGATCGAGGGGCAGTAGCGCGGGCCCTGCGTGTCGATCGCGCCGCCGTACATCGCCGACGCCTCCAGGTTCTCCTGGATCAGCCGGTGCGTCGCCGGCGTCGTGTGCGTCAACCAGGTGGGGCTCTCCGCCGCACGCGGGCCCGGCGTCCCGGTGAACGAACCCGGCGGGTCGTCGGCCGCGACTTCGTCCAGCACCGAGAAGTCCACCGAATCGGCCCGCACCCGGGGCGGGGTGCCCGTCTTGAACCGGAGCAGGTCGTGGCCGGTCGCGCGAAGGCTGCGCGAGAGGTGCCGCGCCGGCGCCTCGCCCTGCCGGCCGGCCTCCCGGCTCTTCTTGCCGTACCAGACCACGCCGGACAAAAACGTGCCGGTGCACAGCACCACGGAGGGTGCGTCCAACACGCGCCCGTCGGTGAGCCTCACGCCGCAGGCGCGCCCACGGGACACCGCGAGCTCGGCGACCTCGCCCCGCACCAACTCGATGCCGACCGTGCCCTCGATCCGATCTCGGGCGGCGGCCGCGTAGGCGTCGCGTTCGTTCTGCACGCGGAGCGATTGCACCGCGGGTCCCTTGCTCGCATTCAGCGTGCGCGCGTGGATCGCGGTCGCGTCCGCCAGCGACCCCATCACGCCGCCGAGGGCTTGCAGCTCGAACACCAGTTGGGACTTCCCGGGGCCGCCCACCGCCGGGTTGCACGGCATCAGGCCGATCTTGTCGGGGTGGGGGAGAGCCAACGCCACGCGCGACCCCAGCTTCGCCGCGGCCGATGCCGCCTCGATGCCGGCGTGGCCGCCGCCGACCACCACTACGTCGAAGGTCATGCGGGTTCCCCCTCTCCAAGGTTCCGCGTCTTGGACGGCCCCGCCCGGGCGTACCCATCGGGGCCGATCGCGCATCCGCGCAGTATAGCGCGCCCCTTGGAGCTCGCCCGCAAGCCATCTGGCCATCTGATATGGTGCTCGCCAGGCCGCCGGGCGGAGGACCCCACATCCATGACACGAGACGCTGCCATCTGGGACGACATTCTCGACTACGTCCAGCGGGAAATTCCCGACGTGGAGTTTCGGACGTGGTTCCAGCAGGTCCGCCCGCTGGGGATCGAGAACGGCTCGTACATGATCGGCGTCCCCCACTCCTTCGCACGGGACTGGCTCAAGTCGCACTACGCCCCGGTGTTGGAGACGGCGCTGCGCGATCTTGGCGCCCCCTCGCCGCACGTCGGATTCCAGGTCGTGCCGTTTCAGCAGAGCGAGCAACAGGACCTCTTCTCGCTTCAGGAGGAACCCGAGCCGACCGACCCGCCCCCCGCCCGCACCAAGGTGGCGCTGAATCCGAAGTACGTGTTCACCAACTTCGTGGTCGGCCCGAACAACAACCTCGCGCACGCCGCGGCGTTGGCGATCGCGGAGTCACCGGGGCGCGCCTACAACCCGCTGTTCGTCTACGGCGACGCCGGCCTGGGCAAGACGCACCTGATGCATGCCGTCGGGCACGCCGTGGTCGGCCGCTATCCGCGACTGCAGGTCGAGTACGTCACCACCGAAGCGTTCACCAACGACCTGATCACCGCGATCCGCGAGGACCGGATGACGTCGTTCCGGAACCGCTACCGCTCGATCGACCTGCTGCTGATCGACGACGTGCAGTTCATCGCCGGCAAGGAGCGCACCCAGGAGGAGTTCTTCCACACCTTCAACGCGCTGTACGAATCCGGCAAGCAGATCCTGGTCACTTCGGACCGGCCCCCCAAGGACATCCCCACGCTCGAGAACCGCCTCCGCAGCCGGTTCGAGTGGGGCCTGATCACCGACATCCAGGCCCCGGCCCTGGAGACGCGCATCGCGATCCTGACGATGAACGCCGAGTACCGGGGCGTGAAGGTGCCGGACGAGGTGATCGACTACATCGCGCGTCACGCCACCAGCAACATCCGCGAACTCGAAGGGGCGCTGGTCCGCGTGATCGTGTTCGCCAGCATGAACAACGTGGACATGTCCCGCCAGGTGGCGGCGCAGGCGCTGTCGGACGTGTTCACGCCCAGCGACGTCGTGCCCACCATGGCGGACGTGCTGCGGGTCACGGCCAAGCACTTCGGCTTGGAGCCGGCCGATGTCCGCTCGAAGGGCCGGCGGCAACAGATCGTCGTGCCCCGGCAGATCACCATGTACCTGATCCGCGATCTGACCTCGCACTCGTTTCCCGAGATCGGCCAGTTCTTCGGGGGCCGCGACCACTCGACGGTTCTGTATGCGGTCCAGAAGGCGCAGGATCGGCTCGAGAACGACCCCGAACTGGCCAAGTCGGTCGCCGAGATCCGCGCCCAACTGTCCTGAGCGCGCTCCGCCTGCAACGTGGGCGGCCCGAACCGAAGTCGGCCCGTCCCTCGGGCGTCGCCGACCCGCGCACCGCGATCGCCGCACCCCCGTATCCACCCCTTGTCCACAGTTTCGCGCCGGTTATCCACAACCCGGCGCGCGCTGCGTGCGTCTCCGTCGCGCCGGATCCAGCCGCCCCGTCCCAGCCGGCGTACCGGCGACACGCCCAGCGGAACGCCCCGCCGAAACACGGCACATATCGCGTGTGTGACGTCGTGATTCAGCTCCTGGGCCCATCGTGTGGACAAGGGTGTGAACGGCCTGTGGGCATCGTGTGGAGGAGGGTGTGCAGAAGCGGGGGGCCTGGATCGCTGTGGAAAGATGTGGACGAATCCGCCGGTTATCCACAGGCCGCCGTCGTTCCTCCACAGCGCTGTTCACAGCGACGCGGCCGTCCGATACGCGGTTCTTTGCGGTTGTCCACTCGGTCCACAACCCCTACGACTAGGTCTATGCCCATATTTCGTTCTAAGAAAACCTCGCCACCCCCGTTGATGCCTCCCGATGCTAGGCCAAGCCTCATCGATGAGGCGCCCCCAGGCGCACGAATGCCCACAGGACGCATATACGGTATGCTACGTTCACATTGACGCCTGAATTCTCCAGGAGAGACGCATGAAGGTCCAGATCCCCACCAAGTCTCTAGCCGAGACCTTGCAGCGGGTCGAACGAATCGTGCCGACGCGCAGCAGCAATCCCGGCCTGACCCTCATTCGACTGGAACTCCTGGACGACGCGCTGCGCTTCAGCGGCAGCAACCTCGACCTCGACATCGAAGCCACCGTCGCCGCGGACGTCCGCGGCGACGGCACCTTCGCGCTGCCCGCGCAGGTGTTCTCGCAGGTCGTCAGGGCCCTTCCGGGCGACACGGTCGATCTCGAGGCGGAAGACAACGAGTTGGGCGTGTCGTCGGCCGCCTTCGCGACCAAACTCCAACTCGTCGATCCGGAAAGCGCGCCCAGGGTGACGTTTCCGGACAGCTACAGCGGGTCGCTGCCCGGCGACGCCCTGGCCGAAGCGCTCGGCAGCGTTCGGTACGCCGCCGCCGTCGCGGAGTACCAGGCGATCTTCCGGGGCGTGAAGCTGGAACTGAGCGACGCGGGGAGCCGCGCCGTGGCGACCGACGGCTTCCGCCTCGCCTACCGTGACATGGAGCACGTCAGCGGCCTCAGTGCTGAGATGGTGGTGCCGGCCCGCAGCGTCGACGAGATGATCCGCATCGTCGGGGACGGCCCCGCCGAGCTCGAGCCCGGCGATGGACAGGTCTCGGTGCGGTGCGGCGCCTACCGCGTGAACGTGAAGCTGATGGAGGGGACCTTCCCCGACTACCGGCGCGTGATTCCCAGCAGTTTCCCGGTGACCGTGACCATGAACGCCGCGGCCTTCGCGGAAGCCGTCGAGCGCGTGGCGGTCATGGCCGACAAGACGGCCAACAACCGCGTGGACCTGTTCATTCGCGAGGGCGTGCTGCAGATCACCGCCGAGGGCGCGTACGGGCGCTCGCAAGAGGCCCTCGAGGTGCGTCAGGAAGGCACCGACTCGCAGATGGCGCTGGCGTACAACGCCAAGTACCTCACCGACGCGTTGCATCCCATCCAGGGCGAGCTTCGTGTGCAGTTCTCCGGCCCCACCAGCCCCAGCGTGCTGGTCGACCCGGACGAGCCGTCCTACCTCGCGATGGTGGTGCCCCTCCGCACCGGCTGAAGGCGGGAGGTACGGCGTGCGCTCGGTGTCGCTGTCGCGCGGCCGGCGCCCCCGGCGGCCCTGCGCTCGTCGGTGCGGCCGCACGGCCCGATGCGAGGGTAGGATGAGGCGATGACGCGGCGGCCGGGCCGGGCTGACGCGACGGAACCCACCACGAACCCGCACCACGCCGGCCCCGAAGCGCGTCCGACCAGCGCGCGGACGGCCGCACCAGGAGGACCCATGACGCACATCGAAGACGTCCGCGCGCTGCAACTGCTGGACTCGCGAGGAAACCCCACCGTAGGCGCCTTCGTGCGGCTCGTCAGCGGTGTGGAGGCGCGCGCGATCGTTCCCTCGGGCGCCTCCACCGGGGCGCACGAAGCGGTCGAGCTTCGCGACGGTGGCCCCGCCTACCTCGGCAAGGGCGTGGCCAAGGCGGTCGCCAACGTGAACGACCGCATCGCGCCGGCGGTGATCGGGCTCGACGCGGCCGATCAGCTGGGCCTGGACCGTGAGATGATCGAGCTCGACGGAAGCGAGAACAAGGGTTCGCTCGGCGCCAACGCCATTCTCGCGGTGTCGCTCGCCGCCGCGCGGGCGGTGGCCGCCACCTTGGAGTTGCCGCTGTACCGCTACCTCGGCGGCGTGGGGGGGCGGGACCTGCCGGTGCCGATGATGAACGTCATCAACGGCGGCGCGCACGCCGACAACGCCGTCGACATGCAGGAGTTCATGTTGGCCCCGCTCGGCTTCGAGCGGCTTCGCAGACGCGCTGCGCGCCGGGGTCGAAACGTTCCACCACCTGAAGAAGGTCCTCGCCGGCCGCGGCTACGACACCAACGTCGGCGACGAGGGCGGCTTCGCGCCGAACCTGAAGAGCAACCAGGAGGCGATCGAGGTGATCCTCGAGGCGATCACGGCCGCGGGCTACGTGCCGGGCGACCAGATCGCCATCGGGCTCGATCCCGCCTCGAGCGAGTTCTACCGGGACGGCCGCTACCATCTCGCTTCGGAGGGGCGCACCCTCGACGCCGACGAGATGATCGCCTACTGGACGGACTGGGTGGAGCGCTACCCCATCGTGTCGATCGAGGACGCCCTGCACGAGGACGACTGGTCGGGCTGGGCGTCGTTGACGGCGTCGCTGGGGGACCGCGTCCAACTGGTCGGCGACGACCTGTTCGTCACCAACACGGACCGGCTTCGACGCGGCATCGACGAGAACGTCGCCAACGCCATCCTGGTGAAGGTGAACCAGATCGGCACGCTCAGCGAGTCGATGGCCGCGATCGATTTGGCCAAGCGCAGCGGCTACGCCAACATGATCAGCCACCGTTCGGGGGAGACCGAGGACGCGTTCATCGCCGACCTCGCCGTCGCCGTCAACGCGGGCCAGATCAAGACCGGGTCCGCGTCCCGGAGCGACCGCCTCGCCAAGTACAACCGGCTTCTCGAGATCGAAGCCGAGCTCGGGCCGGACGCGCGCTATCCCGGCCGACGGGCCTTCACGCAGTGACCCGCGCACGCCGCACCAAGATCGTCGCGACGCTGGGCCCGGCGACGCACGGCCCAAAGGCCATCGGCGACCTGATCGCGGCCGGCGTCGACGTGTTCCGCCTGAACTTCTCGCACGGCGACCGAGAGACCCACGAGGCCTCCGTTTTCGCCATCCGTGAGGCGGCGAAGGAGGCCGGCCGCGCCATCGGCATCCTTCAGGATCTGCAGGGACCCAAGATCCGTGTTGGGATCTTCCAGGACGGCCCCGTCACCTTGGAGGCCGAGCAACGCTTCGACCTGGATTGCGACGACGACACGCCCGGGGACGCCCACCGCGTGGCCGTCTCCTACGCCGACCTGTGCCGCGACGTGTCGCCCAGCGACATCCTCCTGCTGGACGACGGGCGTTTGTCGCTCGAGGTGCGCGAGGTGGACGGCGCCACCATCCGCACCCGCGTGGTGGTGGGCGGTCCCCTCAGCGACCACAAGGGGATCAACATTCCCGGCGCGGACCTGTCGATCCCCGCCCTGACCGACAAGGACGTCGAGGACCTGAAGTTCGGCGCCGAACTCGACGTGGACTGGGTGGCGATGAGCTTCGTGCGCAGCCGCGACGACCTGCTGCTGGCGCGGCACTACCTGTCGCGGGCGGGATCGAAGGCCAAGCTGATGGCCAAGATCGAGAAGCCCGGCGCCGTCGAACGGTTCGACGAGATCCTGCGCGAGGTGGACGGGGTGATGGTCGCGCGCGGCGACCTCGGCGTCGAGATGCCGCCCGAACAGGTCCCCATGATCCAGAAGCGCCTGATCTTCGCCTGCCTGGAGGCCGGCAAGGCCGTCATCACCGCCACGCAGATGCTGGAGTCGATGATTCAGTCGCCGACCCCCACGCGCGCGGAATCGTCCGACGTCGCGAACGCCGTCTACGACGGGACCGACGCGATCATGTTGTCGGGGGAGACCGCCGTGGGTGCCTACCCGCTGGAGGCGGTCCGAATGATGGACCGCATCGCACGCACCGTCGAGGCCGACGAGGCCTACCACCGCACCATGCGCGAGCACGTCCCCGGCACGGACGACACCACCGCCGACGCCGTGTCGTTCGGGGCGTGCCAGATGGCGCACAGCCTGTCGGCCGAACTGATCGTCACCTTCACGGCCAGCGGCGCCACGCCGCTGCGCGTGTCGCGGCACCGACCGCCGGAGGCGCCGATCCTCGCGGTCACGCCCAGCGAGCGGGCCTGCCGGCAGCTGACGGTTACCTGGGGCGTCGTGCCCCATCTGAGCGACGACATCAGCTCCACCGACGAGATGGTGGAGTTCGCCGCCAACGCGATTCGCTCCACCGGGTTGATCGAAGCCGGCGCCCGCTACGTCATCACCGCCGGCGTGCCGTTCGGCATGCGTGGCAGCACCAACCTGATCCGCGTCGAACGTTTCCGCGGCGGGTCCTGAGTCCGCAGGTCCCACGAGCCGCCCCTCCCGCGCCCAGGCGCGGGAGGGGCGGCGCCCCTAGCCTGCGCCCCTAGCCATGAACCGTGCCCAGAGCGGACGCGTCCGCATCGTCCGCCACGTCGGGCGGACAGCCGCAGCCGGGTCCGCACGGCCCGGACGGCGGGTGGCCCATCAGCCGCCCGTAGGCGTCCTCGAGGTGCGCTCCGAGCGTGCGTAGCTCCTCGATGCGGTGGCGGACCTCCTCGAGCTTGCTGGCGAGGAGGCGCTGAAGCTCCTCGCGCGTCATCGAGCACGCGCCTTCGCTCCAGCACCCGAGCAGCTCGGCGGTGTCGTCGAGGGACAGGCCGAGCCGCTTGGCGCGCCGTACGAAGTGCAGCGCCTCGATCGCGTCGTCGTCGTACAGCCGGTACCCGGACGCGCTCCGGCGCGGCGCCGGGAGCAGGTCGATTCGCTCGTAGTAGCGAATGGTGGGCGCCGTGAAGCCGGTGGCCCGTGCCAGTGCCGAGATGGTCATCCCGTCCATGCCCTCAGCCTAAACCCCGAAGTCGACTTCAAGGTGAAGGGGCAGAACCACGGCGCCGCCCGGCACCGACTCGCCGGTGAGGGTGGACCGGTCGAGGTCGAGGTGCCGCTCACGGCGTGCGCGTGCCGCCGTGAGCGTGGTGGGAATCCACGTCCGCGATCATATCTCGGAATTGTTCCGAAAATGGTGCGGGGGTCGAAACGTGCGGGGCGGGACCGATCGTGGTCCCGCCCCGCGCGTCATTCGCATGTCGGGCGTCAGCCCTCGGCGACCACCACGACGTCCAGGTCGATGGTGACCTCGGGGTGCGGTTTGTAGGGAAGGGTGTAGCGGCCGAGCGTCTTGATCGGCTCGGACAGCTCGATCTTGCGGCGGTCCACCTCGACGTCGTACGCCTTCTTGAGGGCGTCCGCGACGTCGCGGTTGGTGACCGAGCCGTAGATGCGCTCTTCGCCCGCCTTGACGCGGATCTCGACGGCGGCGTCGGCGAGGAGCTCCTTGAGCCGTTCGGCGTCGTTCTTGCGTTCCGACAACTGCCGTGCCCGCTGTTCCAGGCGCGCCTGAAGCTCCTTCTGGTTGCCCTTCGTGGCGGGCAGCGCCAGCCCCTGCGGGACCAGCCAGTTGCGGGCGTAGCCCGGCTTGACCCCCACCACGTCGCCGGCCTCGCCGAGGGTGCCGACGGGTTCCAGCAGGATGACGTTCACTTGCGCACCAGCTTCTCGGTGATGGGGACCAGGGCCAGCATGCGGGCCCGCTTGATCGTCGTCGCCAGCCGGCGTTGGTGCTTGGCGCACACGCCCGTGCGGCGGCGCGGCAGGATCTTGGCGGTATCGCTGATGAAGCGGCGCACCATGCGTTGATCGTGGTAGGCCGTGATCTCCATCTCGCCCGTGCAGAACGGGCATACCTTGGGCCGGCGGCCCCGCCGGCCACCTGGGCGGCGGCGTTTGGCGTCTTTCGCGTCTCGTGCCATCAGAAGGGTAGATCCTCCTCGGGTGGGAATTCGTCGTCGATGTCCAATCGGCGTTCCTGCCCTGCCTGGGCGCCGCGGGCGTCCTCGCGGGATTGCGAGGCCGGTCCGCCGCGGGTCCCGGTTCCACCACCACCGGGACCGCGGGTCAGGAACTCCACGCGCGACCCTTCGATGCGCGTCGTGAAGCGCCGATTTCCGTCACGGTCGGTCCAAGAGTCGTTCACCAGGCGGCCGGACACGAGGACCGGGTCGCCCTTGCTCAACTCGGCGCAGCCCTCCGCCAACTCGCGCCAGACGTTGATGTCGACGAAGTGGGTCCGTTCCTGGTCCTGGCCGCTCTTGTCGCGAAACCGATCGTTCACCGCCATGCCGAAGCGCGCCACCGCCGCCCCTGAGGGCGTGTAGCGGAGCTCGGCGTCGCGGGTGAGGTTGCCGATCAGCGTCACCTGGTTCAACGCGCCGCGGAGGCGCTGTTGGCCCTTGGCGTCGCCGACCGTCGTCTCGCCGCTGCGGGGGCCGAACGTCATGGCCTCCACGCGCGTGGCGACCACGTCCAGTGCGCTGCGCCGTTGCCCGTCCTGGCTCTCCCAGGTGCGGTAGTCGACGCGCCCTTCGAGGAACACGGGGTCTCCTGCGTGCAGTTGGTCGGCCAGCATCTCGGCCTGGCCGCCGAACACCGTCGCGCGGTGGTACCAGGCCAGCTCGCGCTCCTTGCCGTCGTCGCCGACGACGTGATCGTTGCCGGCCAGGTTCAGCTCCAGGATGGCGAGGCCCCCGGGCGTGTAGCGCATCTCGGGGTCCTGCACCAGGGTGCCGACCATCAACACGTGATTCAGTCCTCGTGCCATGCGTTCCTCTGTCTCTGTGGGCGCGCCGCGTGGCGCGGCGACAATGTGGCTCCCTGCGGCGGGCGCCTCAGTCGGCCGCCGGGGCCGCCGCGGGCTGGGCCTTGCGGGTGTGCCACTCGGGGCGGTCCTTGACGACCAGCACGCGCATCACGTTGTCGCGCTGGCGCAAGGAGGCCTCGATCTGCTTGGGCGTGTCGTTCGGGAGCGACAGCCGGTAGATCAGGTAGTACCCCTCGTTCAGCTTGCGGATCGGGTAGGCCAGGCGTTGGCTGCCCCACTCGTCGAGCTTGACGAGCGTGCCTCCGGCGCGCTGAATCTGCGCGTCGACGGCGTCCTTCTCCGTCTGCACCTGGGCGTCGGACAGGCCCGGGTCGAGGATCAGATTCAGGTCGTACTCTGCGGTCTTGGTCATGCGTTCACCTCCTCTCCGCTTGGAATCGCCGCGGGGGCCCTGGGCCGTCCCGTTCGAAGGGGGCACGGCGCGACGCGAACCGGCGTGCGGTCCGCCCTCAGGGACGCATTCCCTGCCGCGGGGGCCGCCGAGCGGCGGCAACTGACGATTGTAGCACGATTCGTCCGTCCAGCACGGTGACGCGGCGGGGCGCGTCACCCGCGCGGCGCGGCGTCCGCGTCCACGACCTCGTCGCCCGTCCAGGCGCGCGCCACGGCCCGGGCGTCCCGCACGCAGGCGTTCACGCCGGCGCCGCCGTACGCGGCGCCCACGAGCGCCAGCGGACCCAGCGCGGCGGCCCGCGCCCGCCAGCGAGACACCCGGGCGGGGTGCCCCACGAGCGGTTGGGGGATGGCCCGAGGCCAGGTGAGGGTGCGCACGTGGGTGGGCGGGGCGTTCACCCCGAGCGTGACGCGCAGGTCGCGCCGCGCCACGGCCAGCGCCTCGTCCGCGCCCATGCGGACCAACGCCGGGTCGCGGCGCCCGCCGGCCAGGACACGCAACAGGGCGGTTCCCTCCGGCGCCTGCCCGGGGAATAGGGTGGAGGCGAACAGCACGCCCAGGCTGCGGGCGCCCCGGCCGGCGGGGATCAGGTAGCCGAAGCCGCCCAGGGGATGCGGCACGTCGACGCGCCGGTAGCCGAGCGCGATCACGCGCATGGGCGCGTAGGGAAGGGCGGCCAGTTCGTCGGCCAGCTCGGCGTCGTGGGGCCCCAGCAGCTCCGCCGCCGCGTGGGTCGGCACCGCCAGCGCGACGCGGCGGGCCCGCACCTCCTCGGCGCCTGCGCAGCGGAGCCGCCAGCCGTCACGCTCGCGCGTCAGGGCGTGCACGGGCGTGCCGGTCCGCAGCGCATCGCCCGCGGCGGCGGCCAGGGCGTCGGTGAAGGCCTGCATGCCGTCGGCCCCGAAGCCGTGGAGGCGTGGGCGTGGCGGCGCGTCGGCGGTCGATGCGTCAGCGTGCGGTGCCGCGGCCTGGGCCCGTTTCGTGCGGGCCCGGACGGCACGCAGCAGGCTGCCGTGCCTCCGCTCCATGGCACGCAGCTCGGGAAACGCCGCGTCCAGCGAGACCTCGCGCGGGTCGCCGCCCAGGACGCCCAGCACCAATGCTTCGCCCAGCGCGTCGGCGGCCGGACGCCCGAACCTGCGCGCGAGGAAGGCGTCGACGCTCTCCTCTTCGGTGCCCACGGGCGCCCACGGCTCGGCCAGCGCGATCGCCTTGCCAAGGGGGCCGAGCAGTTCGCTACGCAGCGCCTCCCGCGGCGACGTGGGCAGCGGGCGCAGCCCGCCGTCCCGGTAGATCCAACGCGTGCGGGCGGCTGGATCGGCGGGCCGTGGGTCCGCCCCCAGCGCCCGGGCGAGGGGGACGGCGCCGTCTGCGTCGTCCAGCACGCCGCTGGGCCCCCAGTCGGCGAGGTACCCCTCGGCGCGGCTGCTCCGCGCTGCGCCGCCGGGGGCCTCGTCGGCCTCCAGCACGGCGATCCGCCACGACGGCCGGGCGCGCCGCAGCAGGGCGGCCAGCGCCAACCCGCTCACGCCGGCGCCTACCACGGCGGCGTCGAACGTCGGCTCGGGGTGCGTCACGGCGTGCACGATACCGCGGCCGTCGCGGCGTGCCGCCGGCGCGCGGGGTGGCCCGCCGTTCAGGGGCGGCGGTACACGAAGGTGGACCGGATCACGTACGGCCAGGTGGGGCGGGGGTCTTCGCCGGTGAACAGGCGGTCCAGGACCAGGCAGCGCACCTGGTGCCAGCCGGGGCTCAGGGGTGGGGTGCGGGCCGGGATCAGGGCGGCCGTGCCGCGCGGGACCTTGCCGTACCACAACAGGCGCCCCTCGAAGGCGGGGAACTGCCGGTCGTTTAACAGGCAGGTGAGGGCGTACGGCCCGTCGTGGCGCGCGGACTCGCCGTACCACAGGCCGAAGCGCCAGACCTCCTCGCCGGCCGGCAGCACGTGGATCGATGCCGGGGCCCGCGGCGTGCCGCGGTCGTAGAGGTAGGCGTCGGGCAGGGGGGCCTCGGCGCGGGTCGCCTCGGTGGACGCCAGGCCGGGCGGTGGTGGCCGTGCTTCGCCGAAGGCCACGCGACGCATGTCGGCCTGGTCGTACGCGTACGTGACGGCGTCGGCGGGGGAGAGGGGCTGGTCGGGGCCGGCTTCGCGGATCGCCTCGGGCACGGCGGGCGAGGGGTGAGGGGTCAGGTGCACGTCGAGCGCTGTGCCGGCGGGATGCGGGAGGTGAACGCTCCACGCCGCCGTTTCCCCACACGCAACGGTGCGGACCGGATCAGGCCCGTGGCGCTGCACGCCGTCGGCGAAGGCCAGCATGGCGACGTCCACGGGCTGTGGGACCGAGATCAGGCGGAAGGTCGCACGAAGCGAGGTTGCGTCCGCGTCACGCTTCGTGTCGCTGCCCACCGAGTAGCGGATCCGGTCGGGCTGCGGGTCGGCGCAGGGATCGCGTTGGGCGTCGGCAGGATGGCCCGCCGCGAGCAGCGCGGCGGATAAGAGCAGGGTACGTCCGACCTTCCTTGCGCGGCGCACCCGCCCCGCCCCCATGTCGGGGGGCGGGGCGCCAGGGCGCGTGAGGGCAAGCCGGAACAAGGGCGGAGATGCGGGCGTACCGGGGGGTCGGCTCATCGGTCGTATGTTTCGTCGTACTCGGGAAAGTCCCCCGCGTTCTCGATCCCCTTGTGCCAGCCGTCCGCCCGCAAGGAGTACTCTTCGTACTCCTGGCAGGGGGCGCTGTACGACACCGAGGCCGAGATCGCCGAGATCGGGCCGTAGCTGTCCTCGAACGTCTGATTGCGCAGCACGCCGTTGGCGTACAGCTTGACGTCGGCCGCCAGATAGTAGGCAGAGCGGTTGGCGACGGTGGAGGCGTAGGCGTCGGCGCTCCAGGTGAAGAAATCGCTGTCGGGGTAGAAGCAGTCCATGGCGAACACGTTCAGGTCGGTGGCGGAGTCGTCGAGGTGGAACGGCTCGTCGTCGTCGTACCCTTCGTCGTACCCGTCATCGTCGTCCCCGCCCCAGCCGGCGACGGTACGTGCCAGCGCGTCGGACGGGGCCGGAACGGGCCCCTCGGCTGCGGCGAGGCCCGCCAGCAGCAGCGTGAGCGTGAGCAACGTGGCCGTCCACGCCAGGCGTGCGCCCGGCGCCACGTCTCGGTGGGGATGGGCGTTCATCGCGGGCCTCCCTTCAGGCCGAGCTGCCGGGCCAACGCCGGGTCGGCGCCGGGGTGAGAGACGAGGCGGCGCAGCTCGGCACGGCCGACACCGCGTCCCTGCGTCCGGGCCCAGGCGGCGCGCACCTGCCCCATGGTCACGCCGGCCGCGTCGAGGTGACGGCGCAGCGCCTCGGGACCGGCGTGGAGCAGCACGTCGCGCGTGGCGGGCGGAACCTGGTTCAGCACCGCGTCGTCCAGGCGCAGCAGGTTCAGGTCGCGGCCGTGCGACAACGTTCGCGGCAGGCCGGGCGGGAGGCGCTTGCCCCCCAGCAGGAAGGTGCCGTCCTCCGCGACGGTGATCTCACCGAGTTCGGCGAGGTCCAGGGTGCGCATCACCTCGGCGCGCGTCCAGGTGGGGTGCGGCCGGTCGGCCGTCTCCACTTCGGGGGCGTCGGGCGTGCCGCAGGCGGCCAGCATCACCGCGAGCGCGGCGAGGGCGACGGCGACGCGTGTACGCGTGGCGGGGGGTGTGCGTGTCATAGGGGTCCCTCCGTGAACGACTCGGGGCTCAGGGTCGGCGTCTGCGTGGCGTCAGCGGCCTCACCCCCCTTCGGCGCGTCGCCCCGGCCGCCAGGGCCAGGGCGGGAAGGTCGAGGGTGCCGCCGAAACGGGCGTAGGGCGTGCGGGCGCGTGCCCAGGCGAGGTCGTGCACCAGGACGGCCGGGTCCCGCCCCGAGGTGTGGGCCACGGTGCGGCCGCGTGCGTCCAGCACGGTCGTGGGCCCGGTCGCGGTGACGAACAGCACGGGCGTGCCGTTCTCGGCGGCGCGGAGGCGCGCCACCGCGAGCTGCAGGTGCGGCATGGCGCTTCGCCCCGCGAAGGCGGCGTCCGACACGGCGACGAGCGCGTCCGCGTCGCGGGTGGCGGCGCGGATCTCGGCGGCGTACACCAGGTCGAAGCACACCGCCAGGGACAGCCGTCGTGGGCCGAACGTCACCTGCGCGGCCTCCGTGCCCGCTTCGAAGCGATCCTCGTGCCAAGGCACGGGATGACGCTTGACGTAGCGCACGGCGGCGTCGTCGGCCAGGTCGACCACGGCGTTGCGGAGCCCGGCATCGTCGCGAACCGCTGCCCCGACCAACACGGCGAACGGGGCCGTACCGAAGACGGGCGCCACGCGCGGGCCGGCGACGCCGGTGGGGGAGAGCGTCCCCTCCGGCCCAATGATCAGCCTGGCGCCCTGGCGCACGGCCCGCCGCAGCTGCCCGTCCAGGCGCGCCCGTAGGGCACGGCCCGCCTCCGGCCACCGCGCCGCCCAGGCGCGATCGGCCCGGCGGACGCCGGTCTGCAGCAGGGCGACGCGGGTGGTCGCGTCCCCCGGGGACGCGCGCAGCGTGCGCGGCGGCACGGCGAGGTGGGTCGCCAGCAGCAGCGCGGTCAGGCAGCCGAGCCACATCGCGGGGCGCCGCAGGGTGGCCGCCCGTGGGCGCCGCGTCGCCAGCGGGAGGTCCGCCACCGCGAGCGCGGCCAGCCATGCCGCCACGCTGGTCGTGCTGACGCCGGCGAGGGCGGCGGTCGGTCCCAGCGGCGTGGCGGCCACCAGGTAGCCGACCCGGACGAGCGGCAGGCCGCCGAGGTGGCCCCAGGCGGCTTCGACGCTCAGCCAGGCCGCGGCGAAGCCCAGCGACGCCGCCTGCATGGAGGCGCCGCCGCGTAGGGCGCGGGCGTGGACCGCGCCGGCGAGGGCGAAGGGCGCGGCGACGGGCAGGGCCGCCAGCGGCGCCCACGGCCACACCTGCACGGCGCCGCCCGCCGTTACCGCCAGCGCGGATGCGACCGGCAGGGCGGACGCCGCGCAGGCCCCGAGGTAGCTGCGGGCGCGACGGGCGGCGTGCAGGGCCAACGCCAGCGCGGGCACCACCAGGATCGCGAGGGCCTCGTGGGCGGTTCCGAGCGCCATCGTTGCGGTGGAGGCCGCCAGAAGCAGACGCATCAGCCCGCCTCCGGCACGAAGACGAGGCCGGTCCATGCGGCGCGGAAGTCGTCCAGGGCGAGGCCGCGCAGGCCGCGCGCCGGGTCGGCCAGCAGCACGGCGCGGTCACTCAGGCGCCGCACCACCACCAGGTGGCCGGGCGCGGCAGGGGTGGGCGGCGCCAACTCGGCGGCGAAGGGGCGGGGCAGGGCCGGCAGGTCGGTCAGGCGGGCGTGCAGCCAGCGGCCTTGGATCCCCACCTCGGCCGCCAGCGCCGCGACGTCGTCGAGGCGGAGGCCGGCGGGTCCCAGGCGGTCGCCGGCGCGGACGGCCAGATCCCCTTGGTCGAGGGACCGCCCGCGCGACGCGGCCAGCATGGCGACGACGGCCAGGCCACAGTCGGTGGGCCGCCGTTGCAGCACCACGCCCTGGGTGCCGAGCGATAGGCTGCCGTCCGGCCGCTGGAGCGACGGAGGCAGCGGGCGCGCCAGCGGCGCCCAGGCCAGCACCCATGGCAGCAGGAACGCCAGCAGCCGGGCGGGGCGCGCCCGGCCGTGCGGTGCGCGGCGGGCAGGCCGGGGCGTGGGCTGGGGGGCGGGGCGCGGGAACGGCATGCCGCCACGGTAGGGGGGCCGCCGCCACGGTGCGCGGGGTGGTGGGCAGCCTGCCTAGCGCAGGGGTGCACGCGGCCGTGTCGCCTTGGCGTCACGGACGGGCGGCGCCGTGGCCCGGCCTACGGCGCCGCCGCGCGACCCGGCCGAGCCCCCGGTTCGCGCTGGGCGAGGCGGTGCGCGGCTGGACCGGCCGGCCTCAGTCCGTCGCGTAGCCACCCTTCTTCAAAGACGGGCTGACGTTGGTGCGCTTGTACGGTGCCACCGGCTTCAGGACGTTGCGGCACTGCGGGTTGACGCAGCCGGGGCAGCGCAGGCCGTACTGGGTGCTGCACGCTTCGCCGCGCTTGAGGTGCTCGGCGACGATCTCGCTCAGCGCGTCCTGGAAGCGCGGCATGCCGTTGAGGGCCGGGGCGCGCACGTAGTTGTCGATGCCGACCTTCTCGGCCAGCTCGCCGTACTCGATGTCCAGTTCGTGCAGCGTCTCGATGTGGTCGCTGGTGAAGGCGATCGGGACGACCAGGACGTTCTTGCGCCTCTTGGCGCCCAGCTGCTCGATGACCGACTCGGTCGACGGGCCCAGCCACGGCACGGGACCCACCTCGGACTGGTAGGCGATCAGGTACTCGTAGGCGTAGCCCAGCCGCTGCATCACCTCGTGCGTGGTGGCGCCGACCTCGGCCGGGTAGGGATCGCCCCGGTTGACGACGCTCATCGGCAGCGAGTGGGCGCTGAACACGATCGCCACGTCCTCGCGATCCTCGTCCGAGAACTCGGCCAGGCCCTGGCGCACCGTTTCGGTCATGGCGTCCACGAAGGTGGCGTGCGTCGGCCAGCGGTCGATCACGCTCCATGTGAACGCGTCCTGCAGCCCCACGCGGCGGGCGGCCCGCCACAACTCGTTCAGCGACGAGCCGGTGGTCGCGCAACTGAACTGCGGGTACTGCGTGAACGCCACCGCCCGGGTGATGCCGTCGTCGTGCATCGCCTTCAGGGCATCCTCGCTGAGCGGGTCGATGTAGCGGAACGCCACGTAGTGGCGGTGCGGGGCCGTCTGGGGCGAGAGGGTGTCCAGGCGCTCGCACATGCCGCGGCCTTGGAGCTCGGTCCAGTCCAGGATGGGGCTGCCGCCGCCGATGTCCTGGTAGTTGCTCTGCACGCTCTTGGTGCGCCTGTTGGCGATGAACGGCCCCAGCCAACGCTGCGCCGGCAGCTGAATGATCTCCCGGTCGGCGAACAGCCGGAGCAGGAACGGGTTGACCTCGTCCAGGCGCTTCGGCCCACCGAGGTTCATCATCACGATTCCGGTACCACCTTGGCTCATGCTGGCATCCTCTCCGAACCCGTGCATCGTCGCGTCACGGGGGTGCGATGTGCGCTGATCACGCGCCTTCGGGCGTCCGCGGGCGCTCGCTCGCGGCGAGCTCGCGCTCGATCTCGTCTCGCGCCGCCTCCGGCGTCAGGGCGGCCCAGTCGCGCGGTTGGTAGAACCGCAGCGCCCGGGCCTCCTCCGTCCCCGCCGCCGGCCTCGCGTCGAAGCGCCAGGACGCCTCGGGCGGCATGCTCATCAATATCGCCTCGACGTTGCCGCGCGTCTGCAAGCCGAACAGCGTTCCCCGGTCGTACACCAGGTTGAACTCGACGTAGCGCCCGCGGCGCAGGCGTTGCCAGTCCTTCTCCCGCGCCCCCCACGGCGCCGAGGCGCGGCGGCGGACCAGCGGCAGGTACGCCTCCAGGACGGTGGCGAGGCCGTCCTCGACGAACGCCAGGTCGGCGGCGAAGTCGCCCGCGCCGGGGGGCGAGAGCTCGTCGAAGAAGATGCCGCCCACCCCCCGCATCTCGCCCCGATGCCGGATCGTGAAGTAGTCGTCGCAGGTTCGCTTCATCACGGCGTGATCGGCCTGCGGGTGCCGGTCGCACTGCGCCTTCAGCGCCTGGTGGAACTGCACCACGTCCGCTTCGCGGGGGTGGCTGGGGGTCGCGTCCGCCCCGCCGCCGAACCACCACACGCCGCTGTCCTCGCCCCGCCCCACCTCGAAGTAGCGGTAGTTGGCGTGAAACGCGCACACGTGGGGGTTCGTCGGGTGCAACACCATGCTGAGCCCCGTCGCGAAGAACGGCCGCCCCTCCGTGCCGGGATGCTGCGCCGCCAGGCTGGGCGGAACCTCGGCGCCGTGCACGGCCGACATGTTCACGCCGCCCCGCTCGAACGCCGCGCCGCCCTCGATCACGCGGGCGCGACCGCCCCCACCACCGGGCCGATCCCAGGCGTACGGCCGGAAGGTGCCGCCGTCCTCCGCCTCCAGCGCGGAGACGATGCGCTCCTGCCACGTCCGCATGGTGCGCGCCACGCGTTCGCGACGCGTGCCGGGCGCGCCGGCCAGGCGGGCGACGTCGGCCAACGCCTCGGCGTCGGCCTCCCGGGTCCACGGCGCGTCGCCGGCGCCCCCGCCCCTCACGCCGGCGCCTCCGCGGTCGCGGCGTGACGGTCGAAGCTTCGCACCGTATCGACGAGGACCTCGACGCGGGCGGGATCCACCATCGGCAGCATGCCGTGGCCCAGGTTGAACACGTGCGCACCGCCCAGGCCCGCACGCAGCACGCGCACGGCCTCATTGCGAACCGCCTCCGCGGGCCCCAACAGCGCGGCGGGGTCGAGGTTTCCCTGCAGGGCCGGCACGCGGCCGCCCACCGCGGCGCGCACCTGGTCCAGCGGGGTGCGCCAATCGACGCTCAGCGCCTCCAGCGGCAGGGTGGCGAAGGCGTCGTAGAGGTGCGCCGCCCCCACCGCGATGTAGATCCGCGGCACGCCCGTGTCGGCCAGGGCCTCCAGCACGCGGGCCGCGTAGGGCCGGCCGAAGGCGGCGTAGGTGCGGGCGTCGTGCAGGCCGGCCCAGGAGTCGAACAGCTGCACCGCCTGCGCCCCCGCCTCGATCTGGGCGCGCAGGTAGGCGATCGTCGTGTCGGTCAGCTTGTCCAGCAGCCGGTGCGCCAGCGCGGGCCGGGCCCGCAGCAGGCCGCGAAGCTGGGGGTACTCCTTGCTGCCGCCGCCCTCCACCAGGTAGGTGGCCAGCGTCAGCGGCGCGCCGCCGAACCCGATGAGCGGCACCTGCAGCTCGCCGCGCAGCAGGCGGATCGCTTCGGGCACGAACGGCGCGATCTCGCCCGCGTCCGGCACGCGGAGCGCGTCCACGTCGGCGTCTTGGCGGACCGGCCGGCGGATGATGGGGCCGGGCTGGAAGTCCACGTCGACGCCCATCGCCGGGAGCGGCGTCATGATGTCCTGGAACAGGATCGCGGCGTCCAGGCCGTAGCGCCGCACCGGTTGCAACGTCACCTCCGCCGCCAGCTCGGGGGTGCGGGCCAGCTCCCAGAACGCGTGGCGCTCCTTGAGGGCGCGGTACTCCGGCAGGTGCCGTCCGGCCTGCCGCATCAGCCAGATCGGCGCGCGCTCGGTATCTTCGCCGCGCACCGCGCGCAGGAACAGGTCGTTCACGATTCCTCCTCGGGCGTGAAGCGGTAACCCACGCCCCACACGGTGTGGAAGTGCACCGGGCGGGCCGGGTCTGGCTCCAACGTCTTGCGGAGCCGCATCACCACGTTGTCGACGGTGCGGCTGCTGGGGAAGGCGTCGCTGCCCCACACCTCGTCCAGGATATCGTCGCGGCTGACCACCTCGCCGGGTCGCGAGGCCAGCAGCCGCAGGATGCCGATCTCGCGCTCGCCCAGCGTCTCCTGCCGCCCGTCCGCAAGCGTCGCCGTCCAGGCGCGCAGGTCGACCTCGTGGCCGGCGAAGCGGATCGCGCGCCGCCCCTCGCCCCAGCCGCGGCGCCGCAGCACCGCCTCCACCCGCAACAGGAACTCCGGCAGGTGGAACGGCTTCGCCAGGTAGTCGTCGCCCCCGGCGGCCAGGCCCTGCACGCGCTCCTCGGGGCGGCCCTTCGCGGAGAGGAACAGGACGGGCGTCTCGTCCCCCTCCTCGCGCCGGATCCGGCACACCTCGAGCCCGTCCACGTGCGGCAGCATCACGTCGAGCACCACCAGGTCGAAGCCCCCCTCGCGCCAGCGCGCCAATCCCTCGCCGCCGTCGTGCGCCAGCACGATCTCGTGCCCCTCCTCGCGCAGGTTGTCGGCCAGGACCTCGGCCAGGCCGCGCTCGTCCTCGATCACCAGCACGCGGGGACGCCGGCCGGGCGCGCTCACCGTCCCTCCTCCGCCGCCGGGGTGGAGGGGGCGTCCCTCGCCTGGCCCGCGGCCTCGACGCGGCGCGGGAACACCACCGTGAAGCGCGTGCCCCGGCCCGAGGGGGCGTCTTGGACGCGCATCCATCCGTTCATCGCCTCGACGGTGCTTCGTGCCAGGTGCAGGCCGAGGCCGGTCCCGATCGCGCGCCGCGTGGACTCGTCCCCGCTGCGGTAGAAACGCCCGAAGATCTTGTCACGTTCGGCCGCGGGCACGCCCACCCCCTCGTCGTCCACGTGCAGCATCACCACGTCGGGCCCCTCCTCCAGCCGGACCGTCACCGGCTTGTCCTCGCCGGGGCTGTACTTGACGGCGTTGTCCAACAGGTTGGAGAGCACCATCGCGAAGGCGTCCTCGTCCAGCGACACGGGAAGCCGCCCCTCGGGGGGTACCCGCCGCACCGTCGCCCCGCGCGCCTCCAGGCCGGGCCGCGCCTCCTCCACCAGGCGGCGTACGACCGCGCCGAGGTCGACGGGCCGAAGATCGGTGGCGAGGGGCGCCTGCTCCAGCCGCGCCGCCGCCAGCACCTGTTCGGAGGTCCGCTCGAGCCGGTCCAGTTCGCCCACCATGCGCGTCAGGTAGTCGCGGCGGCGCTCCGGCGACAGGTCCCGCACCTGCGCCGTCTCGACCAGCAGGCGCAGCGTGGCCAGCGGCGTTTTGAACTCGTGGGTGATCGCGGACAGGAAGTTCTGCTGACTGCGCTTCAGCGCCCGCTCCTCCCGGAGCGACCGCGCGATCAGCGCCAGCATCGCCAGCATCACCAGCACGAAGAAGGGGCCCTCCCACGCGAACATGCGCAGGTAGCCGCGCTGCTCGCGCAGGAACGCCTCCCGCCGCGCCGGGTCGACCCGGAACGTGCCGTCCTGAAACGTCAGGTGCGGCTGCTGCGACAGGACCGCGTCGCGAAGCGCGGGGTCGTGACCCGACGTGTCCCACGCGGCCTGCGCCACCGCGGCGTCGTTGCGCCACGCCGCCAACCGCGACTCCGAGACCCCCTCGATGTAACTCCGCTGGAACAGCAGCCACCACACCACCTGCGCCAGCAGGAACACCACGATCACCGCGAAGGCGATCCGCGTGGTGGTGCGGGAGGAGAGGCGGGGCCAGCGGGGCGGGCGCATTCAGGGCTCCAGCCACCCCTGCTCCAGGGCCGGGACCGCGTAGTAGGTGGCGATCAGGTCGGCGCCGGCCCGCCGGATCGCCAGCAGCGTCTCGCGAACCGCGGCGGGCCGGTCCAGCACGCCCGCCTCGGCGGCAGCCTCGAGCATGGCGTACTCGCCGCTCACATGGTACGCCGCCACCGTACGCGTGGTGCAGGCGCGAACGCGCGCGATCACGTCCAGGTAGGCGTGCGCCGGCTTGACCATCAGCACGTCCGCCCCCTCCGCGTCGTCCAGCGAGGCCTCGAGCTCGGCCTCGCGCACGTTGCGGGCGTCCATCTGGTAGCTGCGGCGGTCCTCGGGGGGTTCCAGTTCGCCGTGGCCGCCCCCACCCGCCGGGGCGCTCCCCGCCGCCTCCCGGAACGGCCCGTAGAACGCCGAGGCGTACTTCACCGCGTACGACAGGATGCCGACCTGCGTGTGACCGTTCGTGTCCAGCGCCTGCCGCAAGGCGGCGACGCGGCCGTCCATCATGTCGGAGGGGGCCACCAGGTCGGCGCCGGCGTCGGCGTGCACGACCGCCATCTCCGCCAGTCGCGGCAGGCTGGCGTCGTTGTCCACCACGGCGCCGCGCCGGCCGGGCGACAGGACGCCGCAATGCCCGTGATCGGTGTACCCGCACAGGCACACGTCGGTGATCAGCGCCAACTCGTGGCCGAAGGCGCGGCGGGCCTCGCGCAACGCGTGCGGGACGGGCCCCTCCGGGTCGCTGGCGTCGCTCCCGCGCGGGTCCTTGCGCGAGGCGGGCACCACCCCGAACAACAGTACGGCGCGGATGCCCAGTTCCAAGGCGCGCTCGAGCTGGGGAAGCAGCAGGTCGACGCTGAGGCGGGACACGCCCGGCAGGGATCCGACGTCTTCGGCGCGTTCCCGGCCGGGCACCACGAAGAACGGCGCGATCAGGTCGGCGGGACGGACGGCGGTCTCGGCGTTCAACTCCCGAAGCGCCGCGGTGCGGCGCATCCGGCGCGGGCGGCGAAGCGGCAGGGGCGGGGAAGAGGGATCACTGCTCATGAGGTCCTTTCGTGCTCGCTCGCGGGCGCGGGCGGCGCGTCGCTGCGGGCGCCGCCCGCGCGGGCGAGCGCGTCGATCTCGTCCAGCAACCCGTCCACCTCGGGCCGGCCTGCCACGATCGGGGCGAACCCCGCCTCGCGGAGCGCGGCGGCGGTGGTCGGGCCGATCGCGAGCAGGTGGGCGGACGCGGCCACGCCGGCCGGCAGGGCGCGGACGGCCGAAGGGCTGGCCAGCACCACGACGTCGAACGACGCCGGGCCGTGCCAGCGGGCGGTCTCGGTCCGGTACACCACCTGCGTGCGCACCTCGAGGCCGGCGGCCCGAAGCGCGTCCGGCAGGGCTGCCCGCGCCCGGTTCCCACGCGGCAGCCCCACCGGCCCGCCGGCGCCGGGCAGGGCCAGGAACGCGCGCGCCAGGCCCGCACCGGTCGGCGGGTCGCCCCGCAGCGCCACGCGTCCACCGGCGCGCGCCAGCGCATCCGCGGTGCCGTCCCCGACCGCCCCCAGCGCCGGCGCTCCGGGTCCCTCGGACAGGGGAAGCCCCAACGCCGTCCATGCCTCCACCGCGGAGCGGCTGGGGAACAGCAGCCACGGGCATCCCCGCAACGCCTCCGCGCCCGCGCGCGTGGCGTCGTCCAGGCAGGGTCGGGTGCGGACCAGCGGCGTCCGCGCCACCTGGTGCCCCCGCTCGGCCAGCCGCTCCGCCAGCCCCTCCAAGCGACCCTCGCCCTGCGTAAGCGCGATTCTCACCCGCCGACCTCCGCCGTGCCGGCCGGGTCGGGGCGGCCCAGCGCCGCGTACGCCAGCATGGCCGCCCCCTCGCCGGTCGGGTGCTCGACCGACGCCGCCGTCCCTTCGTACCAGGCGTGCAGAACGATGCGCCCGTCCGCCCGCGTGGCGTGCGCCCCCAACGCCAGTTGACACCCGCCCTGGATCATGGTCATCAGGCCTCGTTCGGCCGCGACGGCGGGGTAGCCCGCCACGTCGTGCAGGTCGGTCAGCAGGGACGCCAGGCCGTCCTCGCCGCGGCGGATCTCCAGCGCCAGCGCGCCCTGCGCGGGCGCGGGCACGAACACGTCCGGGTCCAGCGCCGCCACCTCGAGCCCCTCCACGTCGGCCTCCAACCGCGTCAGCCCCGCGGCCGCCAGCACGATGGCGTCGTACGCGCCGTCCCGGAGCTTGGCGAGGCGGGTGGGCACGTTGCCGCGCAGTTCCTGCAGCGCCAGGTCGGGCCGGTGCGCGGACAGGAGGCGGCGGCGGCGCACGGCGCTGGTCCCGACCCGCACCCCGTGGCGCAGCGGGACGACGGGCGCGGCGCCGTCGAACGCCCCCGGGCGCACGACCAGCACGTCGCGCGGGTCGGCGCGCGGCGGGACGGCCGCCACCTCCAGGCCGGGGGCGGGCATGCCGGGAAGGTCCTTGAACGAGTGCACCGCGACGTCGGCCTGGCCGGAGATGAGCGCGTCCTGCACGGCCTTGGTGAACACGCCGACGCCGCCGAGCTGGGCGAACGGGCGGGCGTCTCGGTCGCCCTGCGTGGCGACCTCGACCAACGTCACGCGGGCGCCAAGCGCTTCGAGCCGGGCGCGCACGTAGTCGGCCTGCCACAGGGCGAGGCGGCTGGCGCGCGTGGCGATGCGGACGTGCCGGGGCCGATCCTGCGCTCGCGTCATTCGCCCTGGCCCGGCTCGGACCGCACCAGCCCCGTCTCCGCCAGGAAGGTGCGGGCCACCTCCACGCCGTGCTCCCGGGCGATCGCGCGCAGGCCCTTGATCGGATCGTGCGCCAGCCGGTTGGCCAGCCGGTCCGCCTCGCCCTCCGGCACGACGCCCGCCAGCGTGGCGCGCGTCCGTTCGCGAAGCATCCGGATGGAGGGACCCAGCTGCTTCTCGTTCCATTCGTCCACGGCGGCGTCCAGCTCTTCCAGCACCAGCCGCTCGGCCTGCGCGAGGGCGTCCTGCAGCGAGGCGCGCCGCGCCGCGCCGGCCTCCTGGAGCCCGTCGACGTCGAGCAGTCGTACCCTCGCCGCCCGCGCCGCCGCCGGCTCGACGTTGCGCGGCACGCCCAGGTCCACCGCGATGCGGGGACGCAGGCGCGCCAGCGCCTCCCGCGCGACCAGATGCTTCACCGGCGTGGCGCACACCAGCGCGGCCACGCGGGGCGGGTCGGCCCACACCTCGTCCAACGACGCGGCCTCCACCCCCAGGCGCTCCGCCACCTCGCGCGCCCGTCCCTCGCTGCGGTTGGCGATCACGACGCGCGCGCCGATGTCCCGCAGGCCGCGAGCGGACAGCTCGCCGATCTCGCCGGCGCCGAGCACCAAGGCGGTGTCGCCGGGCGTCAGCGTCGCCTCCAGCTCCGGCCGGGCCAGGCTGAACAGGCTGGCGTTCACCGGGGCCAACGCGACCTCCCGCCGCACCCGTTTGGCCGCTCGCAGCGACCGCTCGAACGCGTACGACAGCATCGCATCGGTACGGCCGGCGTCGCGGGCGGCCAGGTAGGCCCGCCGCACCTGCCGCATCACCTGGTCCTCGCCCGGGTTCAGGCTGTCCAGCCCGGCGGCGACCCGGGTGAGCTGCTCCAGGGCGCCGTCGCCCAGGTAGGCGTACGGCAGGCGCGCGGCGCCGCGCGGCGCCAAGCGCCGGCGCGCCTCGTCGACCGAGACCCCGTCGCTCAGGTGCGTGACGAGCTCCCAGCGGTTGCAGGTGGCCAGCACCACGCCGCGCGGAAAGCCAAGCGCCGCCAGCGCGTCCGGGTCCGCCAGGCGCGCGTGCCAGTCGGCCAACGCGTCGGCACCGCCGCGACGGTGCGAAACGCCGATGAGGGCAAGTCGTTCCACCGAGTCGCCATGCTACGCGCCGGACGGGGGCGAGAGTGTCACCGAATTGTCACGCGCGCGAGGCGAGGCGCGTCACTCGAACCAGGCGGCGGCCCGAGACGCGTTGGCGTCGAGCCAGCGGCGGGCGGCGTCGCGCGGGAAGGCGCTCTCGCCCTCCACCATCCACAGCATCATCTGCTGCATCTCCTCCGCGCTCCACGCGAACGCGTCCAGGGCGTCCGCGGCGGCCGGCATGTCGTCCGCCAGGCCCGGCCGGACCACGGTGTGGATCGCCTCGCGCCCGCCGTAGACCCCCTCGGGATCCTCCAGGAAGCGGAGCTGCCAGCGGGCGTGCACCCAGAGCGGCACCCAGCCGGTCACCACGATGTCGTCGCCCCGCCGGATGGCCTCGCGGAGGCGGTGGATCATGGCGGCCTCGCTGCCGGTCACGACGAGCTCCCAGTCCTGCAGCCCGTACGCCTCCATCGCCGCCTCGGTCTGGCGCATCACCCCGGCGCCCGGGTCGATGCCGATGATGCGGCCGCCGTAGCGTTCGGCCCGGCCTTCGAGGTCGGCGATGGACACGATGTCGGCCTCGTTGACGCCGCGCTGCCCGCCCCGGCCGACCTGTCGCGAGCCGGCCACGTCCGGCACCATCAGCCCGGTGCGCGTGCCCTCCAGGTTGGGGCCGAGGTCGACGAGGTCGTCCTCGTGCTCCGCCCAATAGGGGGCGTGGGTGCTGGGCAGCCAGGCGGAGAGGAAGGCGTCCGCCTCCCCCTCCGCCACGGCGCGCCAGGCGTCCCCGACGGGGTGCTCGCTGAGCTCGACGCGTACGTCCAGCTGGCGGGAGATCGCCTCGGCGACGACGTGGGCGCTGGCCACCGACGACGACCAGTCGACGTGCGCGATCCGGAGGGTGTCCTGCGCCAGGGCGCCGACCGGCAGGGCGAGCGCCAGGACGGCCAGGAGGCCTAGGGGGGCGGCGCGAAGGCGTGCAGCTGGGGTCACGTGGTTCCTCCTCATTCCGTGTCCTGCGGCGGGGCGTCCGAGCTGCGAGGGGGGGTGCGGTGCCGGCGGGCAGGGCGCGGGCCCAGTGGGACGACCGGGCGCTCCGCCGCCTGCGGCACCAGCTCGATGTAGCGTGACAGGCCCCGGTGCAGCGAGAAGCACATCACCAGCAGCACGATCGCGAACGGTAGGCCGGTGGTGATGGCGGCCGTCTGCAATGCCACCAGCCCGCCGCCGATCAGCAGCGCCGCCGCCACGGCGCCCTCGGTGATCGCCCAGAAGATGCGTTGCGGCACGGGCGGGTCGGCGTCGCCGCCCGAGGTGATGATGTCGATCACCAACGAGCCCGAGTCGGAGCTGGTCACGAAGAAGCTGACCACCACGACCACCGCCAGGAGCGAGCTCACCAGCGCGAGCGGGAAGTTGTCGAGGAACACGAACAGCGATACCGGGATGTTCTCCTGCACCGCCGTCGCCAACCCGCCGGGCCCGAACCGCTCGATCCACAGGCCGCCGTCGCCGAACACGGTGATCCACAAGAAGGTCACGAAGGTCGGCACCAGCAGCACGCCCAGGATGAACTCGCGGATGGTGCGGCCCTTGCTGACGCGGGCGATGAACATGCCCACGAACGGCGACCAGGCGATCCACCAGCCCCAGTAGAAGACCGTCCAACCGTTCTGCCAACTGGTCGCGGTGTACGTCTCGGTCCAGGTGGCCAGGGTCGGCAGGTTCTGGATGTACATGCCGATGTTCTCGGTGAGCGCGTTGAGGATGAACAGGGTGGGCCCCATCACCAGCACGAAGACCAGCAGCACCAGGGCGGCCCAGATGTTGAACTCGCTGATCTTTTGGATGCCGGCCTCGAGCCCGCGCACGACCGAGATGGTGGCGATCGCCGTGATGCCGATGATCAGGAACAGCTGGATCACGGGGTTCATCCCGATGCCGAACAGGTGGTTCAGGCCGGCGTTGACCTGCTGGACGCCCAGCCCCAGCGAGGTGGCGACCCCGAACATGGTGGCGATGGTCGCCAGCACGTCGATCGCCGCGCCGGGCCATTCGTAGATCTTGTCGCCCAACAGGGGGTAGAAGATGGTGCGGATCGTCAGCGGCATGCCGCGGTTGAAGCTGAAGAAGGCCAGCGCCAGGCCGACCAGGGCGTACACGGCCCACGGGTGCAGGCCCCAGTGGAGAAAGGTGTACTGCATCGCCTGCTCGGCGGCGAGGACCGTGCCCGGCTCGGCGCGCGGACCGGCCACGTAGTGGAACATCGGTTCGGCGACGCCGTAGAACAGCAGCCCGATCCCCATGCCGGCGCTGAACAGCATGGCGAACCACCCCAGGGTGCTGAACTCGGGCTTGGCGTTCAGGCCGCCGAGGCGGATGCTGGCGAACGGCGTGAACAGCAGGTACACCGTGAAGGCCAACACCACGTTCACGGTCAGCACGAAGAACCAGCCGGTGTTGTTCGCGATCGCGGCCTGCACGGCGCCGAAGGCGTTGGCGGCGGTCTGGTCGAAGAGCACCGTGCCGATCACCAGCGTCAGGATCAGGCCGGCGGAGATGAAGAAGACCGGTGGGTCGATGTGCAGGTTCAGGCGCTTCTGCCAGTCGGGTCGATCGTCCTGTGTGCGTGTGTCCACAAGGCGTCCTTTCCAAGGCAGGGGCGTTCTCTCCGGACGGCGGCCCCCCGGAGGCCCGACGCCGCCCGGGTACGTGCACGGGGTCACGGCGTACGCGTGAAGGGTACACGATTCTCATGCGGGCGTGCGTGGCGCTGGTTCGTACGGGTTCGGCCCGGGCCGTGGCCCCGCGGGCGCCGTTCAGCCGAACAGGCCACGCAGCACGAAGGCCAGATTGGCCGGCCGCTCGGCCAGCCGGCGCGTGAAGTAGCCGTACCAGTCGGCACCGAACGGCAGGTACACGCCCACGCGTTCGCCCTCGGCCCGCAGCGAGGCCTGCAGGCGCGGCTTCACGCCGTACAACAGCTGGAAGGTGGTGCGCTCAGGTGGCACCGCGCGGGCGGCGCGCTGCGCCTGGGCGAAGGAGATCAGCGCCTCGTCGTGGGTGGCGACGTGCACCAGGCCACCCCCGTCCAGCAGCATCTCCAGTTGTTCGCGGTAGGCCCGGTCGACGTCGGCCTTGTCGGGGAACGCGACCGACGCCGGTTCCCGGTAGGCGCCCTTGACCAGGCGAATCTCCGGCACCGGCGTCCGGGCCAGCAACCGCGCCAGGTCGTACGGCGTGCGACGCAGGTAGCTCTGCAGCACCGTGGAGACGTGAACGTGCCCCTCGTCGTGCAGTGCCTCGAGCAGGGCGAGGGTGTCGTCCACGCGCGGGTGGTCCTCCATGTCGAGGCAGGGCCGCACGCCGGCGCGGGCCGCCTCGACGGCCAACGAGCGCAGGTGGTCCAGCGCCACGTCGAACGAGATCCCCAGCCCTACCTGGGTCGGCTTGACCGACACCATGCGCGGCGGCGGGACGTCGGCCAGGGCGCGTATGGCCGCACGCACCCCGTCGGCCATCTCCGCAGCGGCCTCCGGGTCCTGCACGAACTCGCCGAGCAGGTCCAGTACGACGTACTTGCCTTGGCCGGCCAAGGCGTGCGCGACGCGAATGCCGTCCTCCAGGCGCTCGCCCGCGACGAACCTGCCCGCGCCGAGCTGCAGGCCGCGGCGGCGGGCGAACCGTTCCAGCGGGCCCCAGCCGGCCACGGCCAGCACCAGGTCGCGGTAGCGGCTCATGGCGCGCCGTGGCGCCTCACCGCGAGGCCGTCTGAGGTGCCTCGCGCCGCGCGGCGGCGTTCGGCGCCGGCTCCCGGCCGCCGGCCCCGAAGCGGTCGGCCAGCAGCGCGGCGAAGGTCGCCACGTGCGTACGCATGGCGGCTTCCGCACGGGCGCCGTCGCCCGCCGCGATGGCATCGGCGACGGCGCGATGCTGCTCGCGCGTTCGCGCCGCGGCGTTCTGGTCGCGGGTGTGAACCTTGAGCGGTGTGACGTGACCGGAGAGTCCGTCGAGCGCCAGGATCAGAGGCTCGTTGGCGGACAGCTCCGCCACGCGCCGGTGGAAGCTCAGGTCGGCCTCCACCTGCGCCGCGACGTCCGCCGTGCCTGCGGCCTCGACGCGGTCCAGCAGGGCGGACAGCGCGGCGCGGTCGGCGCCCTCGGCGCGTTCGGCCGCCTGGCGCGCGGCCATGCCCTCCAGGTGCTCGCGCACCTCGTAGGCGTCCAAGGCGGCACGCAGGTCCGGCTGGCGGACGCGAACGCCCTGGGTGGCGCGGGCCTCCAACAGGCCCTCCTGCAGGAGCCGACGGACGGCCTCCCGGACGGGCGTTCGCGACACCCCGTAGCTGGCCGCGAGGTCGGCCTCCCGGAGGCGCGTGCCGGGGGGCCACGCCCCCAACAGCAGTTGGTGACGCAGGTGCCGATGCACCTCGTCCCCGACCGTGGGCGGGCGGGCGATCGGGCCGGACGCGCGGTCCACGGCCGATCAGAAGCGTTCGGTGACGGTTTTGGCGTCCATGAACAGCCGCACGTAGTCCGGCCCGCCCGCCTTGGCGTTGGTGCCGGACATGTCGAACCCGCCGAACGGCTGCACCCCCACCAGGCTGCCGGTGATCTTGCGGTTCACGTACAGGTTGCCGGTGCGGAACTCCCGGCGCGCCCGCTCGATCCGGTCGCGGCGGCGGCTGCAGATCCCGCCGGTCAGGGCGTACGGGGTGGCGTTGGCGATCTCGAGGGCGTGATCGAAATCGCGTGCGCGCAGCACCGCGACGACGGGGCCGAAGATCTCCTCCTGGGCGATGGTGGCGTCCTGTGCCACGTCGGTGAAGATGGTGGGCTGGACGTACCAACCGTCGGACGGGCCGCGCGCGCCGCCCAGCACCAGGGTGCCCTCCTGCTTGCCGGTGTCGATGTAGCCGAGGATCTTGTCGAACTGGCGTTCGTTGATGACCGCGCACACGTCGGCGTTCTCCTCGGCCGGGCCGAGCTCCAGCTGTTGGGCCCGGTGCACCACGCGGTCGACCAGGGCGTCGTGGACCTCGTCCACCACGATCAGGCGGCTCATCGCCGAGCACTTTTGGCCCTGGAAGGCGAACGCGCCGGACACGGCCGCGTCGGCCGCCAGGTCCAGGTCGGCGCTCTCGTCGACGATCATGCCGTCCTTGCCGCCCATCTCGATGAACGTCTTTTTGAGGAAGGCCTGTCCCGGCTGGACCTTGGCGGCGCGCTCATAGATGCGCTTGCCGGTGGCGACCGATCCGGTGAAGTTGATGAAGCGCGTGCCGGGATGGTCCACCAGCGCATCGCCGAGGTCGGCGTCGAAGCCGGTGAGCAGGTTCACGACGCCGGGCGGGAAGCCCGCCTCGTCGAGCAGCTCCATGAACACCCCCGCGATGATGGGCGTGTTGGGGCTGGGCTTGAGGATCACCGCGTTGCCGGCGACCACGGGCCCGACGGTGGTGCCGGTGAGGATCGCCAGCAGGAAGTTCCACGGCGGGATCACCACGCCGACGCCGACCGGTTGCAGGGTGGTGGTGTTCTCCTCGCCCGGGAACGGGTAGGTGGGCAGCGCGTCGTCGAGCTCCATCGCCTGTCGCGCGTAGTACGCGCAGAAGTCGATGGCCTCGGCGACGTCGGCCTCCGCCTCCCGGAAGTTCTTGCCCGCTTCGAAGACCTCCCAGGCGGACAGCTCCCACTTGCGGCGGCGCATCACGTGCGCCAGGCGTTCCAGCGCCCGGGCGCGGTGGGCCATGTCGAGGGCGCCCCAGCGCGCTTGCGCGTCGTGGGCGGCCGTCATGGCCGCCTCGATCTCGTCGGCCCCTGCGGCGGCGGCGCGCCCGACGAGCCGGGTGGCGACGCACGGGTCGTACGACTCGAGCCAGCGGTCGGTGGTGAGGCGCTCGCCGCCGATCACCAACGGCCAGTCGGTGCCCAGGCGGGACCGAACCGAGGCGAGCTCGGCTTTGAAGCCGTCCTCGATCTGGGGGTGGTCGAAGTCCGAGTAGGGTTCGGGGGCGTAGGGTTCGAAGTTGTCGATCATGCGGGCCTCCAGGGCGTCACGGATGGGGTCGCGGCGGGGCGTACGACCCACGCCACATCGTATACGGTATACAATCTTGGCGTCATGAGCGCGCCCGGTCCCCCACGCCACCGCGATGGCCCCCGTCGGATGCGGCCGGTCTCGGCCTACCGCTCCGACGACGTGGCCAGCGTGTCCAAGAGGTACGCCGCGCTGCCCACGATGAACAACCACACCCCGATCCGTTCCGCAGGGCCCCATAGGAACAGCACGCTGCCGATCAGGAACGAAAGGTTGCCCCACGTGGCCAGCTGCCGCCGCGCCGTCCGGCGCAGCGCCCGAACCCGCCGGCGCATGGCCGACTCCTCGGGCGCGTCGGGGCGCGCCGCCGCGCTGCCAGGGATCAATGCCGTACGGGTCCGCAACACGAGGGCCCCCTTTCCACGCGGTCGTTCGTGCGGAGCCTTGGACCCGGCGGCGCGACCGCCAGGCCCGTGGGCACGGGACCGGACTGACAGGGATTCACCCGCGCGTCGCGGGCGTGAATGCTGATTCTAGCGCGCCCATTCACGTGAGGGAAGAGGCTCATGCGACGTTCGGCCGGGGCGTCCCACGGGCGCGGCCGGGGAGGGCCCGCGGCCGCGCGTCGCGACGACGCGTGAGCTTCCCCGTGCAGGCACCCCTGGCCCGGCCCTATGCTGGACGCGTGCGCCGCCGTCCCCCCCTTGCGCTCGTGGCCGCCTTGGTCCTGGCGTGCGCGGCCGCGACCTTCGCTCAGGCGCAGCCCCAGCCCCGGCCCGGGGCCGAACCGGCTGGGCCGATCGATCCGTCGGTGCCGATCCGGGTCGAGCGCGCAGCGGGCGCGATGCCGATCTTCGTCCTGGGCGCCAATCGGTTCACGCCCCGCCAGATCGCCCACTTCTTGACGGGTCTCCCCGCCTTCCTGAGGCGGGCTCGGGGCGTGCCGCCCGGGCAGCAACTGGCGTGGCGCGTCGAAGGCCTCGGCGGCTACCTGAGCCTGTCCACCTCGCCGTTCGCGGGGGGCCCGGACTACCTGTTGACCCTGCGCGCCGAGCCCGTGCGGAGCTTCGACGACGAGGGCGCGCTGCTGCAGGTGATGGAACGCCTGGGCCGCGCCGTGCTGCGCGAAACGGACGGCTTGGTCGATCCCGGCCTGCCCTTGGGCGACCCGCCCCCACCCGGCGCACCCAGGTTGGCGCCCTGAGCGGGCGGTAGACTCGCCGCCATGGACGACAGCGGCCCTGAGGCCCGCGGGGACGAGCAGGCCCCCTCGCCGACGCCCCCAGTGGGGGAGGCCGGCGCGTGGGTCGCGCGTTTGCACGCCACCGCGCACCGTAGCGTGTTCGCCTTCGCCGGCGCGGGCGCCGAGGCGCTGGCGTGGCTGCACGCCGTCGGGGGCAGCAGCCGCACCATCTTGGAAGCGCACGATCACTACCATCCCGCCTCCCTGACCGAGGCGCTGGGCGGCGCGCCCGAGCGGGCTGCGGCGCCGGAGCCGACCCGTACGCTGGCGCGACGTTCGCTGGCGCGCGCACGCGCGCTGGTGCAGAGCGACCAACGGCCCGGCCCCGTGTTCGGCATGGGCCTCACCGCGACCCTGGCCACCGACCGCCCCAAGCGCGGCGAGCACAGGGCGCACCTGGCGACGGCGGACGCGCTCGGGACGCGGGGACTGGACCTGCACCTCCGCAAGGGTGCCCGCGAGCGCGCCGGGGAGGAGGCGCTCGTCGCATGGGCGGTGCTGCACGCCGCGGCCGGCGCGTGTGGCGTGATGGGCATGCCGCCCCTGGCCACGTTCGGGGACGAGGGGCCCGAGCATGCCTACCATCCCACCGAGGCGTACGCGGCGTTCCTGCACGACCCCTCGGCGATGCTGGCGATGGACCGGGACGGCGTGCCCGGTCCCGCCGCGTCTTTCGACGCGATGCCGGCCCTGGTGTCGGGGAGCTTCCATCCCTTGCACGAGGGGCACCTTCGCTTGGCCGACGCGGCGAAGGCGTGGACGGGCGGCGAGGTGGGCTTCGAACTGCCGCTGGTGAACGCCGACAAGCCGGAGGTGGACGCCTCCGAGCTGGCGCGGCGGGCGGCGCAGTTCTTCGGGCGCGCGTCGGTGCTGCTCACGCATGCGCCACTGTTCGCGGACAAGGCGGAACGGCTGCCCGGCACGGTGTTCGTGATCGGTGTGGACACGGCGCAGCGCGTGCTGGACCCCAGGTTCTACGGCGGCGACGCGGAGCGGGATGCCTCGCTGGCGCGCATCCGGACGGCCGGGTGCCGGTTCCTGGTGGCCGGGCGCGCCACGGAGGGGGCCTACCGCACCCTGGAGGACCTGGCGCTTCCGGCGGGCAGCGAGGATCTGTTCGAAGCGCTGCCGTCGTTCCGGGTGGACCTGTCCAGCACGGCGCTGCGGGCTTCCTGGATGCGGTGAGGGCAGGCCTTGCGGACGGCGTGGGCGAGGCGCCATCGGCCGCTTTCGGGCACCTCGCGGTCGTGCCCCCACCGCCCTGTGTACCTGCCTAGCACCTCTCGGCTTCTGCCTAGCGTGCGCGAACCCATGGCCCCGTGATGGGCGACGATTCAGGTGTGCACGCTCGGCCGGCGCCGGCGCTCGCGTTCGCACGCGCCGCCTGTGCCGTGGGAGCCCGAAGCGGGGACGATCCGACGCCGCGTGCACGCCAAGGTCGGGTGGGACCGCGACATCCCGCCGACGACCCCTCCGGAACGAGCGGCCGCCCACCCCGTGGTGGGCGGCCGCTCGTGACGCGTCACCGTATGCGCACGGGGGCTTCCACCGCTTCCAGCAGTCCGTGCGTCGCCCGCACGAAGCGAAGCCACGTCCGGACCGCGTCGCGCTCGGCGCGGGCGATCGCACGGCCGTCGCCCCCGTCCCGCGCGTGGCGGAGCGCGTCCTCCGCCAACCGCCACCGCGCCCGCCGGGCGCATGCCTCCTCGCGGGCGGCGTGGGCCTCCGCGCGGAGCGCAGAGGCGAGGGCTTCCTGGGTCGCCGCGGCCTCGGCGCGCAAACGTTCAGGGGTCGTCGCGGCGCGCACGCCGTCGCGGCCGAAGCGAAGGGTGGCCGTGACGCGCGCCCAGCCGCGCTCCTGGATGGTTCCGTCCAGACTGCCCGCCACCTCGGCCCGCGGCCGGCCGGCCCGCATGCCCAGCGTGCCCTCGACCCGCGCGTCCGACCCGGCATAGCCCACCTCCATCGCCACGTCGGGGATGAACGCCCGCCGGCGGTAGCGCTCGCTGCGCGCCACCTCGGCCGCGAGCCGTAGGGCCCGGGCCCGGTAGGCAGCCAGCCTCGTCGGATCGGGCGCGGCGGGGTGGTGCAGGTCCCGGCGGGGCGCCGCGGCGGGCGCCGGAAGGAGGGACGGCGCGACCGGCGTCAGTTCCGCGAGCGCCCGTTCGGCGTCGGCCAGGTCCAGTTCGGCCTCCCGAAGGTCCAGGCGGGCGGCACGGTGCGCTCGGTCGGCCTCGACCTGCGCCTCGGCGAGCTCGGGGGCGTCCGGGGACGCGGCGGCGGCCGCGGCGCGTGCCTCGTCGCGCCGGGTCCGCGCCGTTGCCACCTCGTTGCGTGCCTCCTGGAGGTCCGCCCGGGCGGCGGCGCGTTCCGCCACTGCCGCCTCCAGCTCTACCGGGGCGACCAATGCCTCCACGGCCGCGTCCCGCATGGCGTCGGCCAGGTCGAGCCGCGCCTCGACCACCCGGGCCTCCGCCAAGAGCACTTCGCTGCGCAGCGGCGACCACGCGACCGACGCGTCCGGCCGGGGTGCCAGCTCGGCCTCCAGCGGGCGTGGCGGGTCGTCGCGCCACGTCAACGTCAGGCGCGGCCGCAGGCGGATCTCGGCGGACAGGCCGAGGCGGGCCTCCTGGAGGGCTCCCTCGAGGCGCGCCAGCTCCGCCCGGGCCGCCACGATCTCGGCGGCGGCTGCCTCGACGGCAAAGCTCGGGGGTGGGGCCGGGGCGGGCTGGGCCAAGGCCGTGCCGGCGAGCAGCAGGACGCCCGCCCCCACGCCGAGCAGTCGACGGTGAGCCCGCGGTTGCGGCGCTGCGGGCGCCAAGGTGGGACCGGTTTCGGCGGGGCGTGCGATAGCGCTCTGTGCCACGGCTTGGAGCGTAGGCCCTGCGCTCGGCTCTGTCCCCACTCGCTTGGGCGAAAGCCTAGGATGACCCGGACGCCGACCCAGTTGATGACGGGCCTGACCCAAGGAGGGCGAGACCCATGACGCGAATCGCGTTATGCTGATGGGTGCGGCCGCCCGCCCGGCCGTTACGCGGTCCGCACCCGCCACACTCGGCGGATCGGACCGCCGCGGACGCCCCGCGGGACCTGTTCGAGCCCTCCCCGGCTCGCGCAGGCCCCGCGGGGCGTCCGCACGTTCACGGGCCGTTCTGCGGCGCGGGGCGTCCGAGGGGAGTCAGTCGGTGATCTCGATTCGGAACGCCTTCAGCGCGATGCGATCATTGACGTTCACGCGGTGCGGGTCAGTGTTCGTACCAACGAAGACTTGCACGACCAGGTCGTAGGTACCGGCTGGAGCGTCCTCCTTGAGCTCCAAGGTGGCGTCGGTGCCAATGCCTTCGCTCAGAGCCTCGTGGTCGTGGACCCTCTGGAAGATCTCCGGTTCGGCGTGTCCGTCGGAGACGATAAGGTGGGCCGCCTGTGGCCAGGGCTCCTGCGTTTCGACAACGTTGAGGAACGGCACGGCGGACTGGACGGTGTGCTCGGGGTCGATCAGGCGGATGGAGATGCTCCCTCGCACGGTTTCACCGGCCGCGTACGCGTCCTCCAGACCGCTGGCCATGATCTCGACGCCCTCGGGGTCGGGTGCGGCGCCGCCGCCGTCTTCTCCCGCACCTGCGCCCCCGCAGGCCGTCAGCACGACCGCAAGCATGACGAGAGCCACCTGAGCCGAACGGGCCAAGCGGTGAACAGCGACCAACGGTGCGAAGACCTGCATCCAGGGACTCCTTCGGCCAACGGGCCAAGGTAGCGGCCCGCGGAACCTAGCGCGTACGCTACCACGCGTCGGCGGCGACCGGCCGCCGGCACCGTACCCGACGACCCGCCCCTCGCCCGCCCCGGTGTACCCTCCTGCGCATGACGTTCTCGCGCCCCGCGTTCAAAGAGGGAGTCAAGGACGTGGCGCCGATGATGCTGGGCGTGGCGCCGTTCGGGATGATCACCGGCGTGAGCGCGGCGGCGATCGGCATGGGCACCCCTGACGCGGTGGGGATGTCGGCGTTGGTGTTCGCCGGCGCGTCGCAACTGGCCGCCATCGCCCTGATCGGCCAGGAGGCCTCGTTCTGGGTGATCGTGGCGACCACGTTCATGATCAACCTGCGCATGGCGATGTACAGCGCCTCGCTGGCGCCCTGGCTGGTGCACCTCCGGCCCTTGACGCGGCTGGGCTTGTCCTACCTGATGACCGACCAGGCGTACGCGTTTTCGATCCTGCGCTATCCGCGGGAGCCGGACGACTTCCCGCGCCGCGACTACTACCTCGGGGTGGCGACCCCGCTGTGGGCGTTGTGGCTGACCGCCACCGCCGCCGGGGCGCTGCTCGGCGCGCAGGTGCCCCCCGCCTGGCAACTGGACTTCGCCATTCCGCTGACCTTCCTCGCCCTGTTGGCGCCCGCGGTTCGAAACGTGCCCAGCCTGCTGGCCGCCCTCACCGGGGGCGCGCTGGCGGTGGCGCTGCAGGGCCTGCCGTTCAACCTCGGCCTGGTGCTGGGGGCGCTGAGCGGCATCGCCGCCGGCACGGTCGCGGAGGGGCGCGTCCGGCAGCGCGCCCGCGCGACGTCGGCCGCCGGGGACGGGGATGCCCCGTGACGCACGAGGCGCTGTGGTGGCTGTTCCTGGTGATGGGCGTGGTCACGCTGGCGTTGCGGGCGTCGTTCATGGTGGCCCAAGACCGGCTGGCGCTTCCGCCCGTGCTGCGGCGGGCGCTGCGCTACGTCCCGGCCGCGGTGCTGGCCGCCCTGGTCGCGCCCGCCCTGTTCGCAGGCGGCGAATCGCCGCTCGGCCCGGTCGACGCGAGGCTTCCCGCGGGCCTGGTGGCGATCTTCGTGGCGTGGCGCACCAAGAGCGTGTTGGCGACGCTGAGCGTGGGCATGGCGACGTTGTGGGCGTTGGGCTGGCTCGGCAGCGCGGTAGGTTGAGCGCATGGATGCTGGGTGCGAACCTTCCCTGCTGGCAGCCCTTCCGCAGGACGATCCGGAGGCGTGCTTGGACGTTCTGCGGCGCGACGTGATCGGCGCCGATGCCTGTGTGGAGGGGCCGTTCGGGCCGCGCCGCATCGCCTACGCCGATCACATCGCCTCCGGACGCTCACTCGCGTCGGTGGAGGACGCGATTCGGCGCGTCGTCCTGCCTACCTATGCCAACACGCACACGGAGGACAGCGCGACCGGCGCTCGCACCACGGCATTGGCCCGCTGGGCCGCGGCGTACATCAAGCGCTGCCTGGGCGCCGATGATCGGTATGCTGTTTCGTTCCCGGGTACCGGTGCGACGGGGACCGTGAAGCGGCTGCAGGAGATCCTAGGCGTGGCCGTTCCCTCGACCTTGCGGGACCGCGTTCTGGAGGTCCTGCCTCCCGAGGAGCGCTGGGTGGTGTTCGTGGGGCCGTACGAGCATCACTCCAACGAGGTGTCGTGGCGGGAGTCGCTGGCCGAAGTGGTCACCGTGCCCATGAACGCGAGCGGCGTGCTGGACGTGCACGCACTGGAAGAACGGGTGTCCGATCCCCGCTATGAGGGACGGCCCAAACTGGGTTCGTTTTCGGCCGCCAGCAACGTGACCGGCCTCCGAACGGACGTGCGCGCCGTCGCCCGCATCCTGCGGCGCCACGGGGCGCGCGTGGCGTTCGACTTCGCGGCCAGCGGCCCCTACCTCGACATCGACATGCGGCCGGGCCGAGCGGACGCCATCGACGCCGTCATGCTCAGCCCTCACAAGTTCCTGGGCGGCCCCGGTTCGCCGGGCCTGTTGGCGTTTCACCGCGACCTGTACCGCCTCGCAGCCCCCACCACGGCCGGGGGCGGCACGGTGTCGTACGTGAATGACCGCGAGCATGCCTTCGTGGACGACGTCGAAGCCCGCGAGGACGCGGGCACGCCCGGCATCGTGCAGCGCATCCGCGCGGCATTGGCCTTCGGCGTCAAGGAACGGGTCGGCACGGCGACGATTCATGCACGCGAAGTGGACTTCGCCGCGCGGGCGTTGGCGCGACTGGGGGCGCACCCGCGCATCGAGCTGCTCGGCAACGTAGGGGCGCCGCGCTTGGCGGTGGCGTCGTTCCTGGTGCGCAGCGGGCCGCCCGCGCCTGATGGGCGCCCTGCCCCGTACCTGCACCCGCGCTTCGTGATTCGGCTCTTGAGCGACCTGTTCGGGATTCAGGGCCGGGCCGGCTGTTCGTGTGCCGGACCGTACGGCCACACGTTGTTGTCGATCGACGCCTCGCGTTCCGCCGCCTACCGCGCCGCGGTGGACGCCGGGTACGAGGGCATCAAGCCCGGCTGGAGCCGCGTGAGCTTCCATTGGCTGCTGGACGAGGGGGCCTTTGCGTACCTGCTGGAGGCGCTGGACTTCGTCGGCGATCACGGCGCGCGCTTCCTCCCGCTGTACGCCTTCGATTGGAAGGGCGGCGCTTGGCGGTACCGAGGTGGGCCCGGCATGCCGGCGCCCACGGCCGACGACGGCCACGATGCGTGGGCGGAGCCACGCCGCTCGTCACGGCCGGTGGCCGATGACCGGCGGCGGTACCTGCAGGAGGCGCACGCGTTGGCGGCGCGCTTGGATCCCCCGTCCAGCGGTTCGTCGGGCCGCGGCGACGTGCCGGCCGGCGTCGATCCCGCACTGGTGACATTCGCCCACTGACGGCTGTGCGCCTGCTCAGCGCAGCACGGCCAGGCGTCGCTCCAACTCGTCCAGCGTGGCGTCGGACTTGGGAAACGCGAAGCGCAACAGCCCGCGGCCCAGCCCGGGATCGCTGCGGTAAAAGCTGCTGCCCGGCACCGTGCCCACGCCGACCTCGTCGATCAGGTAGTGGGCGAAGGCCTGGTCGTCCGCGTCCCGGCCCAGCCGCTCGGCCAACCGCTCCATGCCGGCCATCAGGTAGTACGCCCCTTCGGGCGGGGTCGCCTCGAAGCCGGCCTCGCGCAGCATGCCGACGGTGCGGTCGCGCCGCGCCCGGTAGAACGCGCGCAACTCCTCGTAGTAGGCATCGGGCAGCCGCGCCGCCGTCACCGCGGCCTGCTGCAGCGGCGAGGGGGCGCAGATGGTCGTGAAGTCGTGCACCTTGCGGATCGCGTCGGTGAGCGCCGCGGGCGCGTAGGCCCAACCGACGCGCCAGCCGGTGGCGGCGTAGGTCTTGGAGAGGCCGCTGATGGTGATGGTGCGTTCCTTCATGCCGGGATGCGTGGCGATCGCCACGTGCGCGTGGCCGTCATAGGTCATGTGCTCGTAGATCTCGTCGCTGATCGCGACCACGTCGTGCTGGGTGCACAAGCGGGCGAGGGTGGCGAGTTCGTCTTCGTCGAAGACGCGGCCGGAGGGGTTGTGCGGGCTGTTGAAGATCACAGCGCGCACGCCCGGCCGCGCCATGGCCGCGGCCAGCTCGTCCGGGTCGACGCGGTGCGTCGGCGGCCGGATCGGCACGAAGATCGGCGTCGCGCCGGCGAACACCACGCCGGCGTGGTAGTTCTCGTGCGCCGGTTCGAGGATCACCACCTCGTCGCCCGCGTCGACGACCGCCAGCAGCGCGCTGATCACCGCCTCGGTCACGCCGCAGGTGACGGTCGTCTCCGTTTCCGGGTCGTAGGCGAGGCCCTGAAAGCGCTGCGCCTTCTCGCTCAGCGCCTGCCGCAGAGCGGGAAGGCCCCAGGTCGGCACGTACTGGTGCACGCCGTCGGCCAAGGCTTGCCGGGCCGCCTCGACCACCTCGGGCGGGGGCGGGAAGTCGGGCGAGCCCTGCCCCATGTTGATCGCGCCGCGCTGATGGGCGTAGGCGGTGAGGCCGCGGATGGTGGAGGGGAACAGCGCCTCCGTGCGGCGCGCGGCCGTGGGGGGTGGGGCGTCGCCCATGCGTTACTCGGCCGTGGAGGCGCCGTCGCTGGCGGGGATCCAGCTCGGTTCGGGCGTGACCTCTTCGGCCGGTTCGGGGCCGGCGTCGGACCACCCTTCGGACCGCAGCGTCATGAGCGGCCGGACCGTCATGTCGTGCGTGAGCACGATCTGGCACGACAGGCGCGCCTGTCCGCTCAGGCCCTTCTCGGCCAGCTTGTCGGCCTCGGCGCGGGTCATCACGTCCGGTTCGCCGGCGTCGAATTCGACGCGGCAGGTGGTGCAGCGCGCCTGGCCGCCGCAGCGGTGGCCGATGTCCACCCCGAGCGCTTCGATGGCGCGCACCAGACGGGTGCCTTCTGGGAACTCACGACGCGAATCGCCGACACTCAACATGGGCATGGGAACCTCCAAGGCTCAAGGGTCTGCCCCGAGGTGGGGCGGGCCGGGCCGGGCCGGGCGGGGCCCGGCCACCTGGGGGACGATACCGCCCCGCGCGCGCCGCCGGTGTCGGGCGTCGCGGCGCGGGCGAAGGTCAGCGGGGGCCGCGGTCACGGGGCGGGGCGAACCGGTCGCGCACCGCTCGCGCCTCGGGCAGGCCCAGGGCCCATACCGCCAGGGCATAGGTCGCCAGGCCAGCCGTGCCGCCCGCCATCAGGCGCCCGGCCCACGCGAACCAGTGCGGGGTGGGCACCAGGCCGGCCACGGCCCAGGCGACCGCGGCGGCCAGCAGGGCGGCCAGCAGCACGCGTCCCCCATGCGCCAGCAGGGGCCGGAGGGCCAGCCCCTCCTGCCGGGCGGTCAGCGTCAGCATCACGGCCAGTTGCAGCCAGGCCGCCAGCGCCGACCCCCATGCCAGTCCCGCCACGCCGAGCATGGGACCCAGCACCGCGAACGCCACCCCCTGCGCGCTCAGGAACCCGACCGCCACCAGGATCGGCGTGCGGACGCGCCGGCGGACGTACCAGGCGCGGGTGAGCAGCTGGTGCAGCCCCAGCGGCAGCACCGCCAGGCCGATGCCGGGGGTGGCGGCGACGGTGAGGCGCAGGCGCTCCGCGTCCAGGCCGCCGCCGACCAGGGACAGCCAATCGAACGTCACCCGCACGGCCGGTTCCGCCAACACCGCCAGCAACAGCCCCGCCGGCGCGCTCAGCACGGTGATGAAGCGCAGCCCGTCGCGCAGGGTGGGGGCGAAGGCGTCCGGATCCTCGCCCGCCAGGCGCGACAGGCGCGCGTACCAGGACAGGGCGGGACTGACCGCGAACAGCCCGACGCCCAGCGACAGGAACAGGTCGGCGTTGAACCAGGCGGTCTGGCTGCCGGACGGCAGCCCGTTCAACACCCGGGTGGCGACCACGTTCACGATCTGCCGGCCGCTGGTGGTGACGGCGAACGGAGCCATCAACAACAGCACCCCCGCCAGCTCGGGGTGCCACGGCCGGCCCAGGCCGGGCCACAGGCCGGCCCGCACCAAGAACGGCACCTGGACCAGGAACTGCGCCGCGCCGCCCAGGGCGAACGCCGCCGCCAACGGGATCGCTGCGCCGGGAAACGCCAGCATGCCGCCGACCGCCACCAGGTTCAAGGCGACGGGTGCCCACGCCGGCGCCAAGAAGCGCTCCTCGGCGTTCAGCACCCCCATGGCCCAGGCCGAGAGGCTGACCGCCATCAGGAACGGGAACACGGCGCGGGTCAGGCGGACCGCCAGGGCGGCGTCGACGCTGCCCTCGCCTCCCAGGAGCAGCGCCACCAGCCAAGGCGCCGCCAACGTCGCGGCCAGGACCAGAAGCCCGTTCACCAGGATCAGCAACGAGAACAGCGCCGCCGAGAGACGACGCGCGTCGGCCGGCGCCAGGCGCGCGTACACCGGCACGAAGCTGTTGGTGAGCGCCCCCTCGGCCAGCAACTCGCGGAACAGGTTGGGGACGCGCACCGCCACGGCGAAGGCGTCGGTGATGGTGCGGTCGAACAGCTGGTTGAGAAGCGAGTTGCGCAGCAGCCCGGTGACGCGGCTGCCGAGCGTACCCCCCATCAGCACCGCCGCGCCGCGCCCGGCGGAGCGGCGCGGGCGGGGGGCGGGGGCGTCGGAGCGAGGCGTCACGGAGCCGACGGGCCCGGCGCGCCCTCAGGCGAAGCGGGTGAACACCAGCGCGGCGTTCTGGCCGCCGAAGGCGAAGTTCTGGCTGATGGCGACGTCGACCCGCGCTTCGCGCGCCTCGTTGGGGACGTAGTCCAGGTCGAGGTCCGGGTCGGGCTCGAACAGGTTGCGCGTGGGCGGAAGCACGCCCGACGCGATGGCCTGAATCGCGGCGATCGCCTCGATCCCGCCGGCCGCGCCCAGGGTATGGCCCGTCATCGACTTGGTGCTGCTCACGGGCGGTGCCTGGGAGACGTCGCCGAACACCGCCTTGATCGCCAGGGTCTCGTTGCGGTCGTTGGCCGGGGTGCTGGTGCCGTGCGCGTTGAGGTAGTGCACGTCGGAGGCGTCGATGCCGCCGTCCCGCAGGGCCCACCGCAGGCAGCGCGTGGCGCCGGTCCCGCCGGGCGCGGGCGCCGTGATGTGGAAGGCGTCCGCACTGGTGGCGTAGCCGGTCACCTCGGCGTAGATGCGGGCGCCGCGGGCCTTGGCGTGCTCCAGCTCTTCGAGCAGGACGATGCCCGCCCCTTCGCCGGCCACGAAGCCGTTGCGGTTCTTCGAGAACGGCCGGCTGGCGGTGGCGGGGTCGTCGTTGCGGTTCGAGAGGGCCTTCATGACAGCGAAGCCGGCGATCCCCATCGGGGTGATGGGGGCCTCGGTGCCGCCGGCGAGCATCAGGTCGGCCTCGCCCCGCTGGATGATGCGGTAGGCGTCGCCGATCGAGCCCGACCCGGTCGAGCACGCGGTCACGACGGAGGTCGACGGCCCGGTCAACCCGTAGCGCATCGCGACATGACCGGACGCCATGTTGGCGATCAGCATGGGGATGAAGAACGGGCTCATGCGCATCGGGGTCCGCTCGAAGCGGACCCGCGACTCGCGCTCCCACGTCTCGAGCCCGCCGATGCCGCTGCCGACGGAGGTGCCGGTGCGTTCCCCCGCGACCTCGTCGGGGGTGAGGCCGGCGTCCTGAAGCGCCAGGTCCGAGCCGATCAGCGCCAGGTGCACGAAGCGGTCGAGCCGGCGGGCCTCCTTGCGATCGATGAACGCGGGGACGTCGACGTCGACCTCGCCCCCGATCCGCACGCTGAGGTCCGAGGCGTCGAACGCGGTGATGCCACGGATGCCGTTGGCGGCCCGGTGCTGCCCTTCGAGGAAGGCGTCAGCACCGACGCCGATCGGCGTGACCGGCCCGAGGCCCGTGACCACGACTCGCTTCATGTTCTCCATCCCAACGCCCACGCGGGCCCACTGCGGCCGAGGCGTGCGTGCACGCCCGGGACGGCCCGCCCGCGAAGCACGGCCTACTGCTTGCTCGAAATGAAGTTGATGGCGTCTCCGACGGTGCGGATGCCCTCCGCTTCCTCGTCGCTGATTTCGATGTCGAACTCGTCTTCGAGCCCCATGATGAGCTCGACCACGTCCAGAGAGTCGGCGCCGAGGTCGTCGACGAAGGACGCCTCCTCGGTCACGTCGGAGGGGTCGGCGTCGAGCTTGTCGGCGACGACGTCCTTGATCTTGTCCAAAATGGCTTGCTGGTCCATGAGGGTCCTCCCAGGGTGGGTTCCGTGCTGGCGGGATTCTAGCACGGGCCATTCGCGCGGCCCGCGGCGCCTTTTGGGGGGCACGTCCGTGCCGAACGGACGAGTCTACGCCATCGACAGCCCGCCGTCCACCGCCAGCGTCTGGCCGGTCACGTACGCGGCATCGTCCGACGCCAGGAACGCCACGGCCCGGGCGACCTCGCCTGGGTCCCCGAAGCGGCCGGTCGGGATCCGTTCCAGGTAGGACGCGGCCAGGCGTTCGTCCAACCCCTCGGTCATGTCGGAGGCAATGAAGCCGGGCGCGACGGCGTTCACCGTCACGCCGCGCTTGGAGACCTCCCGCGCCAACGACTTCGTCAGGCCGATCAGGCCGGCCTTGGAGGCCACGTAGTTCGCCTGGCCCTCGTTGCCGAGCAGGGCGACCACGCTGGATACGTTCACGATCCGTCCCCAGCGGGCCTTGATCATGCCGCGCAGCACGCCGCGCGCCAGGCGGAAGGCGCCCCCCAGGTTGGTGTCCACCACCGCCTGGAAATCCTCGTCCTTCATCCGCATCGCCAGCGTGTCCCGGGTGATGCCGGCGTTGTTCACCAGCACGTCCACGCCCCCGAAGGCCGCGGTGACCTCCTCCAGAAGGCGCGCACACGCGCCTGCGTCGGCCACGTCGGCGCCGAACGCGGCCGCCCTCCCCCCGGCCGCTTCGATCTCACGCACCACCTCTGCGGCGGCGTCCTGACCGCGCACGTAGTGGACGGCCACAACGTGCCCGCGGGCCGCCAGCTCCAAGGCCGTCGCGCGGCCCAATCCCCGGCTCGAGCCGGTCACGAGGGCGACGCGGGGCGCGCCGGTCGACGATCCGTTCATGGGGTGCCCTCCTCCCGCTGCGTGCCGCCCTCGGCGAGGGCGTTCTGCAGCCCTCCCGGGTCGGACGCGGCGCGCGCGTCGGCGTTCGGCACGGTCCGGCGCACCAATCCGCACAGCACGCTGCCGCTTCCGAACTCGACGAAGCGGTCCACGCCGCGGGCGTGCATGGCCTGCACGCACGCCTCCCACCGTACCGGCGCCGTCACCTGGCGCACCAACAGTTCGGGGATCTCGGCCTCCGACGCCACGACTTCGGCCGTGACGTTGGCGATCACCGCGAAGGCGGGCGGGCGAACGCGGACCGCTGCCAGGTCTTCGGCCAACCGCCGCGCGGCCGGCTGCATCAGGCTGGAATGGAACGGCGCGCTGACGCGCAGCGGCACCGCCCGGCCGCCCTGCGCCTTGGCGGCGCGGGCCGCCGCCGCGACGGCGGCCGCCTCGCCCGACACCACGATCTGGCCGGGCGCGTTCAGGTTGGCCAGCTCGACCAGGCCCGGCACTTCGGCACAGATCGCCTCCACCTGGGCGGCGTCCAGCTTGAGGATGGCCGCCATGGCGCCCTCGCCCTCGGGGACCGCCTCCTGCATGTAGGTGCCGCGCGCCCGCACCAGGCGCACCGCCTCGGCCACCTCCAGGCTGCCCGCGGCGACGTGGGCGGTGAACTCGCCCAGGCTGTGCCCCGCCGCCACCACCGGCATGGGCCCGTCAGCCTCCTGCCACGCCGCGAACGCCGCGGCCCCCGCCGCGACGAGGGCGGGCTGCTGGTTGGCGGTGCGGGTCAGCACCTCCTGCGGCCCCTCGAACATCACCGAGAGCAGGCCCGGGAGCGCGTCCTCCGCCCGGTCCAGCACGGCGCGGGCGGCCTCGCTGCTCTCGTAAAAGGCCTGGGCCATGCCCACCGCCTGCGAACCCTGCCCCGGGAACAGCGCCGCGATCCTCACGCGCCCGCTCCCCGGTGCGCATGCGGGCCGCCCCCCCAGGTGAGCACGCCGGCCGCCCAGGTGAGCCCCCCGCCGAACGACACCAGCAGCAGCGGATCGCCGTCCTGGATGCGGCCCTGGTCCAGGGCGTGGGCCAGGGCGAGGGGGATGCTGGCGGTCGAGTTGTTGCCGTACTCGTCCACCGTGACGATCACCCGCTCGGGCTCCAGCCCCAGGCGTTCGCGCGCGGCGTCGATGATGCGGAAGTTCGCCTGGTGGGGCACGAACAGCCGGATGTCGTCCGTCGTCATGCCGGCACGCTTCATGGCCTCCACCGTGGCCGTGTCCATCACCCGCACCGCGAACTTGAACACCTCCCGACCGTTCATGTAGAGGTGATCGGTGAGCGGCTCGCCCCCCGGCAGGCGGCGGCCCGTCGCGCGGGCGTGCAGGTAGCGCCCGCCCGAGCCGTCGGCGCCCAGCACCATCGGCGCCAGGCCGTACGGCGGCGGCACCTCCTCCACGACGGCGGCGCCCGCCCCGTCCCCGAACAGCACGGCGGTGCTACGGTCCTCCCAGTCCACCAGCTTGGTCAACGCCTCCGCGCCGATGGCCAGCACCTTGCGGCACTGGCCGCTCAGCACGTACGCCTTGGCGACGCTGAGCGCGTACAACCAGCCCGGGCACGCCGCCAACAGGTCGAACGCGCCGGCGTCCAGGCCGAAGCGATCCTGCACCAGCGACGCCGTGGAGGGAAACAACGCGTCCGGCGTGTTGGTCGCCAAGATGACCATGTCGACGCCCGCCAGGGCGCCCTCGCCGTAGCGGCGCACCAGCGCCTCGACGCTGCGGAACGCCATGTCGCTGGTGAACTCGTCCTCGGCGGCGATGTGGCGACGCCGGATCCCGGTGCGGGTGCGGATCCACTCGTCGCTGGTGTCCATCCGTGCCGCCAGGTCGTCGTTGGTCAGCACCGTCTCCGGCGCGTACGCCCCCAGTGCGGTGATGCCGGCACGTCGTTCGCTCACGACGGGCCTCCGTTCCCCCGTGGCCCCTGATCGCCGAGCCGGCACGAAACACGCCCGGGACCGCACCTGCGGTCCCGGGCCGACGACCGACCGCGCGGCGGCGCCAGGGTCAGGCCTCCACCTCGAAGACCTGGCGGCCGGCGTAGCTCCCGCACTCGGGGCAGACCACGTGCTGCGGCTTCTGCGACTTGCACTGCGGACATTCCGTCAGGTTCTTCGGCGTCAGCGCGTGGTGGCTGCGCCGCTGATCGCGTCGCGCCTTCGATGTCTTCTTCTTGGGGACGGGATGCTTGGCCATGGTGGGATTCCTCCTGGGATGCGGCCGGTCGGGCCGGGGTGTGTGGGCCTAGGGGTGCGAGGCCTACGAGCGCGAGTCCACGTCGAGGTCCTTGAGGACCTCGAACGGCGAGGCGGGCCCGCCCTCCGCGTTCGGCGCGACGTGGTCGGGGTGCTGGTTGAGGTCGACGCCGTCGACCGACAAGCCCCTGCAGTCGGGCCGGCACAGCCCGGTGAGCGGCAGGTCGATCGCGAACACCTGCCTGAGGAGGGGGCCGAAGTCGGCTTCGGGGGCGCCGAAGGCCAGCACGTCGTCCTGATCGAGCGCCTCCTCGAGCTCGCCGTCGCGGAGCGGCGCTTCGAGCAGCAGGAGGTTGGCCTCCTGCGCCGGACGGTACACCATCGGGTAGATGAACGACGCCTTCACCTCGACGAACGCGTCGGAGAGGCAGCGCCGGCACTCCATCACGGCCGTGCCCGAAACCTCGCCCTCGGCGAGGAAGTCATCGGTGCCGCCCGTGCTGCGCACCACGACGTGCCAGCTCAACGGGCCATGGAGCCGTAGGCCGTCGGCCTCCAGCTGCGCCGCGGTGGGCGCCAGCATGCCATCGCCCACGACCTCGGGGTCGAGCCCGGGGGCGTGGGACAGCAGGCGGGACAGATTGAGGATCGCGTCCTGCCTCGGGACCATCTCCTGAAAGTATAGGGGCGCCCCAGACCTTGTCAAGGCTCCTGCGAACGTAGCGCACGGGGTGCAGCGCACACCTTCGTACGACTTCGCACCGCCTGCGGCGCGGACGTCGCGGTACCGTTCGGCCATGGCCGACGCCCGTCGCGACCCGCCGCACGTCCTGGCGATCGACGACGACGACACGAACCTGAGGTTGCTCCGGTCGGTCCTCTCGGCTTGCCGGGTCACCACGTTCGAGGGGCCCGAGGAGGCGCTGGCCGCCCTGCGCGGGGGGCTTCGCCCCGATCTCATCGTGTGCGACGTGACGATGCCGGGCATGACCGGCTTCGAACTGCACGGCGAACTGCGCGCCATGCCTGCGGTGCAGGGCGTTCCGTTCGTTTACCTCACCGCGTTGGACGCCCCGACCGACCGGCGCCACGGCATGGGCCTCGGGGCCGACGACTACCTCACCAAGCCGTACACCCCCGCCGAGCTGCGGGAGGCGATCTTCTCGCGGTTGGCGCGCGTGGAGGGGCTTCGCAGCGCACCGGACGGTGCCTGGCGCATCGTCAGCCTGGGCGGGTTCGACGTCCGGGTGGGCGAGACGCGGATGCACTGGGAGTCCCGCCGCTCGGCCGAGCTGTTCCTGTTGTTGCTGGAGGCGTACGAGGCGGGCGGCGTGCCGGTGCGCGAGGTTCGCCAGGAGCTGTGGTGGCACCCGCCGGAGGGGAATCAGCTCCACGCGCTGGTCAGTCGGCTGCGCAAGGCGCTGGCGGGCGCGGCGCACGTCGACAGCGACGGCGAGGTGCTGGCGCTCTCGGGCTTCAGCGAGGTGCATTGGGACGTGCCCACCTTCGAGCGGGCCGCACGCGAGGCGCTGGCCAGCGGCCGGCCGGACGCGCTCGAGGGGGCGCTCGCCGCCTACCGCGGCCCGTTCCTGAAGGGGTCGGACGGCCCGTGGGTCGAGCGGGTGCGCGCACGCCTGGAGGAGGCGACGGTCGCCCTGCTGGACGCGACGATCGAAGCCAGCGACGGCGCGCGGCGCGAGCGTGCCCGCCGCCGGCTGGAGGCGTTCCTCGACGAGCCCTGAGGAGCGACGCCGTGCTTCGCTGCGCTCGAACCCGGTCCTGCACGGCCCGTGCCGCATCGTTGTACGCACCGGGCTCGGGGGTCACTGCGCGGTCCGCCCTCGCCGGTCTACGCTGAATCTCCCTCGGGCGCTCCTCGGGGGGTTGGGAGGCACCGTGCCCGCGCACCTCAGGATTCGCAGCAGGGATGACGACATGCGCCGCGTCGTGCGACGCTGGCAGGCCCGCCACCGCACCAGCGGGGCCGTGTGGGACGGACCGCCGGGTGAGATGCTGATCGGCGGGGACACCGGGGTCGCCGCGGTCGAGGACCTGATGCGCCTGCTCGACGTCAGCGAGGTGGAGATGATCTGGCGCGCCTGAGCGCGTCGCACCTCACGATCCGTCCTCAGTGCGATGCACGACCCCTTGGCGCCAGGCGTACACGGCCGCCTGCGTGCGGTCGGCCAGGTGCAGCTTGGACAGGACGTTGCTGACGTGCCCCTTCACGGTCTTGTCGCTGACGCCCAGGCGCCCAGCGATCTCGGCGTTGGTCATGCCCTCCGCGATCGCCTTCAGCACCTCCAGTTCGCGCGGCGTCAGTTCGGTGAACGCCTGGGGCCCCTCGCCGAATTCGCCACGGACGTCGCGCATGAGCCGAAGGGCCACACGTGGATGCAGCGTCGGCTCTCCGCGGGCGGCACGGCGGACCGCGCCGGCCAACTCGCCGGATCCGACGTCCTTGAGGACGTAGCTCAGCGCCCCGGCCCGTAACGCGGAGAACACGTGCCCGTCGTCGTAGTGCGAGGTGAGCACCACCACCTGAGTTCGGGGCGACACCTCCTTTAGGCGCCGCGTCGCCTCGACCCCGTCCATGCCCGGCATCAACAGGTCCATCAGCACCACGTCCGGCACGGCCTGCGCCGCAAGTCGCAGCGCCTCCTGGCCGCTGCCCGCCTCGCCCACCACGTGCAGGTCGTCCTGTGCGTCCAGGAAGCCCCGTACCCCCTCGCGCACCAGCGCATGATCGTCCACGATCAGCACCGTGATCGGCTCGCCCCCAGCAGGGTTCGGTGCGGCGCTCACGCCGGCGCCCACGCCTCGGCGTCGCGCCCGCTCGCCACGGGGATGCGTGCCTCGATGCGGGTCCCGTCCCCACCCACGCGCGTGTCGATGTCGATACGGCCACCGAGCGCCTCGGCCCGCTCGCGCATCGAGGCGAGGCCTACGCCGCGGTCGCGCGTGCGCGCCACGTCGAAACCGCGACCGTCGTCCGCCACGCGCAACACCCAGGCCGCGTCGGTGCGGTGCAGGCTGAGCGTGACGCGCGTGGCACGGGCGTGACGCACGGCGTTGGCGAGGGCCTCCTGCGCGATGCGGTACAGCGCCGCGCTCCGCTCCGGCGTCGGCGACGCGCCGGCATCGACGTCCAGGTCCACCCGGGGACCGCCCGACTCGGCGAAGGTCTCGGCCAGTTCGTGCAAGGCCTGGCCCAAGGGGCGCGGGTCGAGCGTGGGCGGACGAAGCTGGTAGATGAGGTCGCTCAGTTCCTGTTGGGCCTGGCGCACCAGCGCCTCCGCCGCGGCGACGTGCGAGGCGGCCGCGTCGCCCCGTGCCGCGCGGGCCGAACCCAGCCGCATGCTGGCCGCGAACACCTGTTGCTTGACGCTGTCGTGCAGCTCGCGTGCGATGCGGGTCCGCTCGCGCGTGCCGGCCAGGGCCTGCCGGGCGCGCACCAACTCGCGCAGCTCTTCGGCCATGTGGTCCAGCCTGCGCGAGAGGCGGCCGAGCTCGTCGTTGCTGGAATCGTTCACCGCCCGCGCGAAGTCCCCTCTGCCCCAGGCGTCGGCGGCGCCGGAGAGCGCCTCGATCCGTCGCACCAGGGGGCGGGAGGCGTACAGGCCGAAGACCGTGCCGATCAGCACCACCAGCACCGTGGCGACCGCCAGCACCGACAGGCCGAACGCCAGCAGCCCGGGCGTGGCCGGAAGCAGGGTGGACACCAACAGCAGCGCACCGCGCGTGCGACCGTCCTCGCCGACGAGGGGGTGGGCGGAGGAGGTGTGCAGCAGCCCGCGGCGACGCGCGGGCTCTCCGCCGTCCAAGGTGCGCTGAACCAACGCGCGGTCGGGGCCTTCCAATCGTTCGGGCAGGTCCTGAAACCGGCGGGTCCCGGCCGCCCCCGCGTCGTCGCCCCCTTCGGGCGCGACGCGGTTGTCGAACCACACGCCACCCTCGCCGTCGGTGACGACCGTGTACCCCTTCGAGCCCTTGGGCACCATGACGCCGAGGGGCGGCTGCTCGCTGCGGAGGCTGGTCGGACGCTCCAGGTACGCCAGCAGGGCGTCGCCGTCGACGCCCGCCGCGAGCAGGTCGCTGGCGACGGGCGACAGCTGCTCCGCCACCTCGGTGTGGTTCTGTTGAACGGCGTACAGCACGGCCTGCGTCAGGACCACCAGGCCGACGAGCTCCACGATCATTACCGCGACCAGCGTCACCCGCATGTAGGTCGTGCCCAACCACCAGCGAAGCGAGCCGACCCGGCGCCACGGCCACCACCGCCGGACGCGGGGCAGCGGCGGCGTCCACTCGTTGGACCCGGTGCGCTGCGGGTGCGCGCCGGCCGGCGACGGCGGGATCGAGTCGGCCATCCGCTCAGTCTAGCAACGGCCGTTTCGGGCTGGACACGGCCTCGCGTCGGGGGTGCAGGCGGGACCCGAGACGGGGCATCTGACCGGCTGGGGCCGGGGGGGCGATGCGCGACGCGCGCGGACGGAGCGGGCCGCGCGGCGGGGTGCGGCCTGCGCCCGAGGTGCCGTCCACGACGGGCCTGCGGACCGATGCGCCGAAGGGGGTCGCGGACCTATCCTCATCTCACGCCGCCAAGGGCAACGTCCCGGCGGTAGGGAGATAGGGGAGGTACAGACATGACGCACATTCGTACGCTGGTTCTGTCGCTGGTCGCCTTCACGCTGGTGCTCGGCACCGCCGTGGCGGCCGGGGTCGCCTTCGATGCGCGGAGCTTCGACGCCTACTTGGAGGACAACGACGAGGGCTACGTCGACATCGTCAAGGTCGGCGACGTGCTGACGGTCATCTTCGACGAGGAGATGGGCAGTCTGCCCGCCACTATGGAGGGCGCGACCCTGCCGGTGGACGAGGACTTCGACGAGTTCCGCCTTCTGAGGGACACGGCGTTGGCGCTGTACGGCGGGCTGCCGGTCGAGACCTCGACGACGACCGTTCTGGTCGAAGTCGATGGCGATGCGGACGTCATCCACGATGCGCTTCTGGCCCGCCTGAACACGCTGGGCGTGACGGTCGAGCCCGAGCATCTCGCGGGTCCGATCCGCAGCTACGATCTGAGCGACGGTGACGCCTCCTGGCGGCTGGCGTTCACCGATACCGCGGACGGCGGCGTGATTCACCTGCAGGCCTTCTGAGCCCGACACCGACGCCATGCACGACCCGAAGGGCCCCGCGCAGGGGCCCTTCGCGCGTCGGGCTACTGCTGCGCCCGGCCCGCGTGCGCCGGCGCCGTGCGACCGGTTCCAACGTGCGACCCGCGAAGCGTGGCCGGCCGGGCTATCATGCCGCCATGTTCGAGATCATTCCCGCCGTGGACGTGCAGGACGGCCGAGCGGTCCGCCTGTTCGAGGGCGACCCCGACCGGGAGACGGTGTACTTCGAGACACCGCTGGAGGCGGCGCGTCACTGGGCGGAGCTCGGGGCGCGCACGCTGCACCTGGTGGACCTGGACGCCGCGCTGGGACGGGGCGACAATCGCGCCGCCATCGAGCGCATCGCGCGGGAGCTTCCCCTCCGCACCGAGGTCGGCGGGGGGGTGCGCAGCGAGGAGGCGGCCCGGGGTTGGCTCGAGGTGGTGGACCGGGTCGTGCTCGGCACCGTGGCGGTGGAGCGCCCCGACGTCGTCGACGCGCTGTTGCTGGCGTTCGGCCCGTCGCGGGTGGTGGTGTCGGTGGACGCGAAGGACGGCCGGGTGGCGGTCCGGGGCTGGCGCGAGGTGACCGAGCTCTCCGCCGTCGAGCTGGCGGAGCGCGTGGCACGCCAAGGGGTCCGCGAGTTGATCTACACCGACGTGGGACGGGACGGCACCATGCGGGGCGTCGACGCCGAACCGGTCGCGCGCCTGCGAGACGCCTTCCCGCACCGCCTGGTCGCGGGCGGCGGCGTGGCCCGGGACGAGGACCTGGACACCTACGAGCGCTTGGGCCTGGACGGCGCGATCGTCGGTCGGGCCTTGTACGAGGGAACGGTCCGCTATCCCCGAACTGCCTGAGGTCGAGACCGTCCGGCGCGAACTGGCGCCGTGGTTGCGCGGACGGACCATCGTGCAGGCGGAACGGGTCGGCGCCCCGCCGGGCCCCAAGTACGCCCACCTGGAGGAGGCCGCGGGCCAGCGGATTCGGGGCGTGCGTAGGCGCGGAAAGTTTCTGCTGCTTCCGCTGCAGGGCGGCGCACGGCCGGGCGACGTGTTGGTGATCCACCTCGGCATGACCGGCCGCCTGAGCGCCCGCGCGCCCGAAGGGTACGAGCGCGCGCGCCTCACGTTCCAGGAGGGGCCCGACCCGGTGCTGCACTTCCAGGACGTGCGGCGGTTCGGGCGTTTCCTGCTCTTGCCCGGCGGGGACCCCGCGGGATTGCCCACCCTGGCGGCGATGGGCCCGGAGCCGATGTCGCGCGCCTTCGACGCGGCCGCGTTCGCCCGGTCCCTGCAGCGCAGCCGAACGGCGGTCAAGACCTACCTGTTGAGCCAACGGCCGGTCGCGGGGGTCGGGAACATCTACGCCGACGAGGCGTTGTGGCGGGCCGGCATCCATCCGGCCACGCCGGCGCGGTGCGTGAGCGGCGCACAGGCGGCGGCGCTCCGCGAGGCGATCCGCGCCGTGCTGAGAAACGCGATCCGTGCGCAGGGCACCACCCTGAACGACTACCGCACGGTGAACGGCGCGCTCGGCGCGTACGCGGCGGCGCTGAGCGCGTACGGCCACGCCGGCGACGCCTGTCCGCGCTGCGGCGGCACCATGGAACGCATGGTGCTGGGCGGTCGGGGCACCCACCTGTGCCCGCGCTGCCAGCCTGCATCCGCGGGGCCCGCCACGCCTCTTGGCCCGAGCGGTAGGCTCACGCCATGACCGCCCGTGACGACCCTGGCGGCGCGGACGGCCGCGGCCCCACGGGGCGTACGCACCGTACGCCGATCCAGCTGCGCTTTCGAGACACCGACATGTTCGGTCACGTCAACAACGCCGTGTACGCCACCTGGGCCGAGATCGCCCGTATCTCCTTTCTGCGGAACCTCGATCCGCCCTCGGGCGACCTGATCCTGGCGCGGATCGAGCTGGATTTCTTGGCGCAGATCTCGTTCGGGCAGCAGATCGAGGTGCATTCGAAGGTGGTGCGCGTCGGCCGCACCAGCGTCACGCTGGATCAGACGGTCCTGGCGGACGAGGCCGAGGCCGCACGGATCGGCAGCGTGGTGGTGTTGTACGACTACGCGCACATGCGGGCGCGCCCGGTGACGGATGCCTACCGCGCCGCGCTACGGCCGTACCTGATCGATCCCACGGGGGGCTAACGCCCACGCCACACCGGCCATTGCCGGGGCTGCGCCGGACGGAGGCGTAGCGGGGTAGGGCGCGGCCGGTCCGCCCTCGGGCGCCGTGCCGGACCCACGCGGCTCGCGTCCCGTCGGTGCGAATGCGTGCGGCGACGGCTTCCTATCCTACGAGGGCGCCGGACATCCGGCGCCGACCCATCCCGCCGGGCGGCGTGCACGTCCTCCCCGCGCGTGTGCCGCCGCCCGGTCCCCGCCCCGCCCGCCGAGCCGGCCGACTGCCCGATGCGCCGGCTCGGACGGTCGGGCGCTCGCTGGGGCCGCCCCGCCGCTATGGGGCGGAAATGCCGGCGTCTACGCCGCAGAGGGTTCGGCCTCGCCCAGGCGTTCCACGTCGAAGCCGCGCTGAAGCTGCGGGTGCATGCCCGGCCATCCCTCGGGGTGGTGCCGCATCCAGCGGCCGTCGGGCTGCCCGGGACCGGCGCCGAGGAAGGCCACCGTGAAGTGCCGCACCAGGTCGCCGACCCGCCGCGGGTCCCACACGCCGTCGGCGTACCGCAGGTAGGCGTGCGGCCGCGCGGCCCGGTACGCGGCGGACGGCGGCGGGTCGGGCGCCACCACGTGCCCCGCGCCGGCCAGGGTGAGCAACCATCGTTCCGTCCCGCGCAGCCCCTCGTGAATCCGGCGCACCCCGTCTCGGTAGCCGCTCACCGTGTCCCGGTCTCCGCAGGCGCACAGGACCGGCACGCGCACATCGTCGAGGCTGGACCGTGCGATCGCCGCCCGGCCGCCCCATGGCGCCAGCGCCACCACCGCCCCGATCCGGGCCGCGAAGGCGTCCAACGCCGCGCCGTGCCGCCCCTCCTGCACCGGCCGCAGCGTCTCGCTCCAGGTGGGCGGCACGTTCTCCTCGCGCGCCAACGCCTCGGCGTCCAGCCGCGCACCGGCCGCCAGCAGCGCACCGTAGCCGCCCATCGAGTAGCCGATCAGCGCCCGCGGGCCGTCGTCGACGGCGGCGAAGAGGGCGGGATCGGCCTCCGCGAGGCCGTCCTCCAGCCAGCCCAGCAGGAACAGCAGGTCGCGCGGCCGGTGCAACAGCGAATCCACCACAGCCGCCGCGTCGGTGTGCGTGCTGCGCTCGTGGTCCGCCGCCAGCACGATCCAGCCACGGCTGGCCAACGGCTCCGCCAGGTGCGTCATCATCGTCCGCGAGCCCGGATGCCCATGCGCCAGCAGCACCACGGGGTGGGTCCCCTCCGCCACCGCCGCGTCGCGGACGCCGCGCCCCCGGAAGGCGAACGGGACCGGGGCCTCGCCCTCCAGCGCGGGCAGCGCGTCGTGATGCAGGCAGGTTCCACGCGCCGGGCTGGGGTACCACGCCTCGAGCACCAACACGCGGTCGCGGCGTCCGCCCTGGACCGGGTCGGGCTGGTCCCGGTGTCGCGCGCGCAGGGTCCGCACGCCGACGCCGTGCATGCCGCGATACGCCAGGTCGGGGGCGCCCGGCAGCGGATCGCCGGGCAGCAGCGCCAAGGGCGCGTCCACCGCCGCGGCCGGGTCACCGGCGTGCGACGGCTCCCACCGGAGCGCCCCCTCCTCGTTCGGATCGGTGCTCATGCGGTTCACGCTACCCTTCCGGTATGGACGGTACCGAACTGTGGGTTCGACGGCCCGGCTCGCCCGAGGCCCTGCGCCTGTTCGTCGGGCGGATGGAGGGGCACGAAGGCCCCGTGCTCGCGCTGATCACCGAGTCGGGCCCGAAGCTGCTGGCGGTGGTGCTGGACGACGATGCCGAGATCGCCCTGTCGGAGCTTCTGGCCGAGCTCCCCGGCTCCGCGTTGGAGGTGCGTAGCGCCTAGCGACGATGGGTCGCGCCGGCACGCCCCCGCGTCCCGGCGCGGCGGCGTGCCGGTATGCTGCCCCGGAACACGCCCCCGACACCGCAACGAGACCGCGACGAAAAGGAGACCCCCATGGACCTCGGACTGAAGGACAAGCGTGCCCTGGTACTGGCCGCCAGCAGCGGCCTGGGCCGCGCGACGGCCACCGAACTCGCCCGCGAGGGCGCCCGCGTGGCGCTGTGCAGCCGCGACGCCGGCCGCGCCGCCGACGCCGCCCGCGACATCGCGGCGGAGACGGGCGCCGAGGTGCACGGCTTCGCCTGCGACGTGGCCGACGCCGCGTCGTTGGCCACGCTGTTCGAAGAGGCGACCGGCGCCCTGGGCGGACTGGACGTGCTGGTGACGAACGCAGGTGGGCCACCCGTCGGCAACTTCGAGGGCGCGGACGAGGCGGCGTGGGACCGTACCTATCAGTTGACGCTGCAGAGCGTGGTGCGCGCGGTCCGCCACGCCGTTCCGCACTTCCGGCAGGCGGGCGGCGGCGCGATCCTCGCGCTGGCCAGCAGCAGCGTGGTGCAGCCCATCCCGAACCTGCTGATGTCGAACGTGTTCCGCCCCGCCGTGCGGGCGTTGTGCAAGCACCTGTCCGAAGAGCTGGCCGGCGACGGCATTCGCGTCAACGTCCTGTCGCCGGGCCGGGTGCATACGGAACGGACCGAGCAGCTGGACGCGAACCGCGCCGAGCGGAGCGGCCGGACGGTCGAGGAGGTGCGCGCCGACACGATCGCCCGGATTCCCCTGGGCCGGCTGGGCCGCCCCGAGGAGTTCGGCCGCGTCGCGGCGTTCCTGGTCTCGGACGCCGCCTCCTACCTGAACGGCATCCACGTGCTGGCGGACGGCGGGATGGTGCGGGCGCTCTAGGCGCCCATCGCCTCCCGCACGGCCTGCCGGGTGGGCATCGGGGCGACCGCGCCGTGGCCCAGGGTGGACAGCGCCGCGGCGACGACCCCCCAGCGGGTGGCGTCGAAGGCGTCGGCGCCGCGCAGGATCTCGGCCAGGAAGGCGCCGTCGAAGGTGTCGCCCGCCGCCGTCGCGTCCACCGGCGTGACGGGGTGGCCGGGCACGCGCTCGCGGCGCGAAGGGGTGGCCACCAGGGCCCCCTCGGCGCCCAACTTCAGCACCACCGTCCCGGCGCCCAGCGCCAGCAACGCGTCCGCGGCGGCGTCCGGATCGTCGACGCCCAGCACCTGATACGCATCGTCGGCGCTGGGGAGGCAGTGGTCGACCCTGGGAATGGTGGCCCGGATGATGGCGCGGGCGCGCGGCAAGGGCCACAACTTGAGGCGCAGGTTCAGGTCGTAGGCGACCTGCGTGCCGTGCTGGCGGGCGTGGTCGATGGCGGCGAAGGTGGCGTCGCAGCTGCCCGTCGAGATCGCCTGCGTGATGCCGGACAGGTGCAGGATCCGCGCGCCTGCGAGGGCATCGTAGGGGAGGAGGTCTGGACGCATCCGCGTCGCGGCCGAGGTGCTGCGGAGGTAGGTGAAGTGATGGCCGGCCTCGTCGTAGTCGATGAAGTAGGCGCCGGTCGGGGCGTGCGCGTCGCGCTGGACCAGGGCGGTGTCGATGCCCTCGCGCCGCCACAGGGCCTCGAAGGCGCCTGCGAAGCCGTCCTCGCCGACGCGCGCCAGCATGCCCACGGAGGCCTCCTGGCGGGCGGCGGCGACCGCCACGTTGGAGGTGTCCCCGCCGAAGCCCTGCAGGAACAGGGGGCGGTCCGGGTCCTCGAGGCGCGCGAACTCGACCATCGGTTCGCCGAAGGCGATCAGGTCGCGCATCTAGATGCGGTCGTACTTCGCGAGCCCCTCGCGCAGGGAGCCCGTCTCGAGGATGAAGCGCGTCTGCTCGGCCTCTTTCCGCTCGATGTCCTCGGCCATCTCCAGAACGCCGTCGACGTGGGCCTGAGGTACCACCACGACGCCGTCGCGGTCGGCGACGATCAGGTCGCTGGGGTGGACGGTGACGCCGCCGCAGTCGACCGGCACGTCCTTGTCCAGCGTCCGGTAGCGGCCCACGGTGGTGCCGGGGGACACGGTGCGGGCGTACACGGTGAAGTCGAAGTCCCGTTCGATTTCGCTCACGTCCCGTACCCCGGCGTCGAGGACGGCGCCCGCCAGGCGGTTGGCGACGGCGCCGGCGGTCATCAGGCCGCCCCACACCGCGACGTCGCGTTCGCCGCCCACGCCGATGACCAGCACCGTGCCGGCGTCGGACTCGTCGATCATGTCGAGGGCGTGCTTGGGAGGCTGCGGCTCCTCGGTGGGGCCCTCCAGCACGGTGGCGGCCGGACCGACGATCTTGTGCGAGCCGGCCCGCGGCTTGATCTCGTACTGCATGTAGCCCCGTTGGCCGGCGACCTTATCGACGGCGTCGGCGACGGAGGCGGTGGCGAGTTTGCGGAAGCGTTCGATGATGGTGGAATCGTAGCTCATAGGGTCTCCTCGGAATGCGATTCGGGGCGGGGGTGGGCCGCGTCGAGGTAGCGACGGGCGGAGGCTTCGATGGCGGCTCGGTCGGTGCCCTTGCTCAGCGCGCTCCCGACGCCGACGCTGTGGGCGCCCGCGCCCAAGTGGGCCCGGAGATTGTCCAGGTTCACGCCGCCGGTAGGGATCAGCGGTAGCTCCGGAAACACCGCGCCGACCGACTTGACGTGCGCGGGTCCGCCGACGCTGTCGGCGGGGAAAATCTTGATGGCGTCGGCGCCCAGGCCGCGGGCGGTCAGGATCTCGGTCGGGGTGAGGCCCCCGAGAATGGCGGCCGCCCCACCCTCGTGCGCGGCGGCGGCGACCTCGCCGCAGCCGGCCGGGCTGACGACGAACCGCGCCCCGGCCTCGGTGGCCCTACGCGCGTCGTGGGCGGTCAGGACCGTGCCGACGCCGACCGTCACCGCCGGGTCGGTGGTGAGGTCGCGGGCGAGATCGGTGGCCCCGGGCACGGTCATGGTGATCTCGAACACGCGGAACCCGGCGCCGTGCAGCGCCTCGATCACGAGCTCCGCTCGGCGCACGTCGGCCTCGCGGATGACGGGGATGATCACGTGCTGGCGCAGGACGTCCAGCACCTCAGCGGCCATAGAAGCGTCCTTTCCCGCCGCCCTCCTTGGGCCGGGCGTGGGGCGTGCCCGGCCCAAGGAGGGCCGAGCACGCCGGGGGGATGGTGGGGCGGCTCACGGTGTTCGCGGCGCGCGGGCCCGGGTGCCGCCGTCGGCGACGCGGCCCGCGGCCGTCCCCTTTAGTTCTGGGCGGCCTCGACGGCCTCGAACAGGCTGTCGACCCATTCGTCGCCCACCGCGTCGCGCAGGTACTCCTCGACGGCTGGCTGGGCGATTTCGCGGAAGGCCGCGATCTCGTCCGGGCTGAGGACGGTGACCTCCATGCCCACCTCGGTGAGGATGCTCTCCGCGTTCATGTCCTGCGCCGTGGTCATGCCGCGGTGGATGCCTTCAGCGATGTCGGCGCCGGTCTGGACGATGCGCTGCTGCTCCTCGTCGAGCTGATCCCAGAACGCGCCGCTCATCAGGTACAGGTGCACGCTGTACACGTGCCCGTCGAGGGTGATGTAGCGCTGGTTCTGGTACAGGTCGGCGGCGAGAATGTTGGTCACGCCGTTCTCCTGGCCGTCGACGACGCCTTGCTGCAGGGCGCTCGGCAGCTCGGGCCAGGAGATCGCGCTGGGGCTGGCGCCGAGCGACTCGACCAGGTTCTGGTAGATGGGGCTGGGCTGCACGCGGATCTTGAGGCCGTCCATGTCCTCGGGCGTCACGACCTCGCGCACGTCGTTGGTGAAGTGGCGGATGCCGTTGTCGCCGACACCGAGAAGCTGCATGTCGGACTCCGCGCGCATCGCCTCGCCGAACTCTTCCATGAAGGGCCCGTCGAACACCTCCCAGGCGACGGCCTGGTTGGGGAACAGATACGGCATCTGCAGCACCTCGATCGGCTTGAAGAACGAGGCGATGGGGCCGTCGTGCACCACGCCCATCTCGATGGTGCCGAGCTGCAGGCCCTCGAGGACGGTGGCGGCGTCGCCCAGCTGGCTGGCGGGGTAGATCTCGACCTCGAGCTCACCCCCGGTGGCGCCCTCGACGTACGACTTGAAGGCCATGGCGGCTGCGTGCTTGGGTTGGTCCATGGAGCCGGGCTGGAAGTGGGCGTACTTGATGACGGTCTGGGCCTGGGCGAGCCCGAAGGCCAGGGCGGCGCCTAGAAGGAGCGTGCGGATGAAGGTGCGCATTTGGAACGTCCTTTCACGAGAGGCGGAAGGGTCGGGGCGGGCAGGGGCCGGCCGGGGGTGCCCGTGCCGGCGACACGAGGCCGCTCATGACGTGAACCCGAAGAAGCGGGGCACGGCGAGGGCCAACTCGGGGAACGCGATCACCAACGACAGCACGACCAACTCCGCCAGCAGCAACGGCAGCACGGCCCGGGTCACGCCCTCCAGGCGTAGCTTGCCGACCGTGGCGATCACGAACAGCACCGGGCCGATCGGGGGTGTGATCATGCCGATCGCCAGGTTGAGGATGAGGATCAACGCGAAGTGGAGCGGGTCCACGCCGGCGTTCGCGGCGACCGGCGCCAGGATCGGCGTCAGGATGATCACGGCCGGCAAGGTGTCGATCACCAGGCCGCACAGGAGGATGAACACCGCCAGCAGCACCAGGATCAGGGCGCGGCTGTCGGTGAGGCCGCCCAGCCATGTGGCCAGCATCTGGGGTACCCGCAGGACGGTGAGGAGCCAGCTGAACGCGGACGCCATCGACACGATGAGCAGCACGGCGGAGGTCAGCAGGCCGCTGCGAAGGAACACGCCGGGGACGTCGCGCAGCTTCAGGGAGCGGGTCACGAACATGCTGACGAACAGCGCGTAGAACGCCGCCACCGCGGCCGCCTCCGTCGCCGTGAAGATGCCGCCCAGGATCCCGCCCAGGATAATCACCGGCATCAACAGCCCAGGAAGGGCCGGGAAGAAACTGCCCGCGATCTGACGCAGCGAGGCGCCGCGCGTGCCGGCCTGGAATCCCGCGCGGGTCACGATGACGTGATTCACGATGGCGAGGGCGACGGCCAACATGAGGCCGGGCACCACCCCCGCCAGGAACAACCCCGCTACGCTCACGCTGCTTTCGCTGACGGCGTAGATCACTGCGATGATCGACGGCGGAATGATCGGCCCGATGGTGGCGGTGGCAGCGGTCAGGGCGCCCGCGTAGTAGCGGGGGTAGCCCGCGCCACGCATCATCTTCATGATCACGGCGCCGGGGCCCGCTGCGTCGGCCAGGGCCGAGCCCGAGATGCCGGCGAACAGCATGCTGGTCAGGATGTTGACGTGGCCCAGGCCGCCGCGCACGTGCCCGACCAGCAACTGCGTGTGCCGCAGAAGCGCTTCGGTCAGGCGGCCGGCGGTCATCAGGTCGGCCGCCAGGATGAACAACGGCACCGCCATCAAGGGGAACGAGTTGATGCCGCCGAACAGGCGCTGCGGCAGCACCAGCAACGGGTAGGTCCCTCCGGCTTCGATGGCGACCAGCGACGCGACCCCCATCGACAGCGACACCGGCAGGCCGACCGCCAGCGCCACCACGAACGCGACCAGCAGCGCCGTGGTCATGTGCTCGCCTCCCCGGGCTCGGGGGCACCTTCGTCGTGGGCGCCCTCCTCGGGCTCCTCGAAGCCCGGCACGGCGGTGATCCATTCGCGGATCATGGCCAAGAAGTGCAGCGCGAACAGCAGCGCGCCGATGGGAATGGCCAAGTAGACCGCGCCCATGGGCCACTGCATCACGGGCGAGCGTTGCCGCCACGCGAACTCGCTGAACTGCACTCCGACCACCATCAGCACGCCCATGAAGCCGAGGATCACCAGCGCCACCAGGCCTCGGAACCAGGGTTGCAGCCGCCTCGGCAGCAGGCCCTGGCCGTACTCGATGGCGACGTGTTTCCCTTCCCGCATGGCCAGGCCGGCGCCGAGGTAGGTCACCCAGATCATCAGGTAGCGCGAGACCTCTTCGCTCCAGTTCAGGGAGTCGCCGAAGACGTAGCGGGAGACGACGTTGACGAACACCAGCGTCGCCATCACCATCATCATCAGCGCCAGCGCGGCCTGGTTGGTGACCACGAGGCCACGTTCCAAGATGGCCAGCGCGCGGGCGACGCCCCTCACGATCGGCTCCTCGCCGGCGGGAGGCGCTCGGCGGCCAGCGCCTCCTTGATGCGCTTCAGCCGCGTCGCGTTCTGCTCATTGCCCCGCAACGCCACGCCCAGGGCCAGCACGTCCACCACCACCAGGTGGGCCAGGCGCGACACCATCGGCGTGAACACGTCGGTGTCCTCGGCCGAGTCGACGTCCACGTGCAGGTCGCACGCCTGCGCCAGGTGCGAGGCGCTGGCCGTGATCGCCAGCGTGGTGGCACCGGATCGCCGCGCCAGCGTCATGCTCTCGATCAGCACCCGGGAGCGACCGGTGTTCGAGAACGCCACCGCCACGTCGCCCGGGCCGAGCACGGCGGCCGCCATGCGCTGCATGTGCGTGTCGCGGTGGGCGGTCGTGGGCGTCGACAGACGGAAGAACTTGTGCTGCGCGTCGAGGGCCACCACGCCGGAGGCGCCCACGCCGTAGAACTCGATTCGCCTCGCGCCGGCCAAGGCATCGACGGCCGTCTCGACCTGCTCCGGCGCCAGCCCGCTCCGTAGGCGCATCAGCGCGGCGAGCGAGGCATCCACCACCTTGGCGGCGTACTCCGCGGCGGAGGAGTCGGGGGTGAGGGAGAGCTCGACCGATGCGAAGCGGGCGGGGATGCTGGCGGCCAGCCGCACCTTGAAGTCGGCGAACCCGTCGCAGCCCACCGCGCGGCAGAAGCGGATCACGGTGGGTTCGCTCACCCCGCAGTCGCGCGCCAACGCCGCCAGCGTCGTGCGGGGCACGCTGTCCGGCTCGCGCAGCACGCGGTCGGCCACACGCCGCCCCGCCGGGCTCAACGAGGGGTATGCCTCCTCGATGGCCTGAAGGGCGTCATGGTGCGCCGCGATCATACGTGGGGTCGACCTCCTCGCCGTGTAGTCGAGCTACAGGAATGTGGGCGTCTCCGTTGCCTGCGCCGCCGTATGCTAGGACTTTTTGTAGTTCTACTACGCGCTCGGGTCGTTCGTCAACCGCGGACCACGCCGCGTGAGGGGCGGGCGCACCTTGTCTAGGACGTGTCTTTGCCGACCTCCAGCATACGCACCCGCACCGTCCGCTCTGCCAACCACGCCCGGTCCAACGTCACGCCCAATCCCGGCCCCTCCGCAGGAACGCGCTGCACCCCGTCCTCGGCCTCCAGCGGCTGTTCCACCAGGTCGCGGGCGTAGTAGCGGCTGGCGCTGCTGGTGTCGCCCGGCAGCACGAACCCGTCCAGGGTGGAGAGGTGCAGGTTGGCGGCCCGCCCCACCCCCGTCTCCAGCATCCCGCCGCACCACACCGGCGCGCCGAAGGCGCGCGCCACGTCGTGCACCTCCCGGGCGCGACGGAATCCCCGCACGCGGCCGACCTTGACGTTCACCACCCGGCCCGCCTCCAGCTGCAGCGCCTTGCGGGCGTCCTCGGGCCCGTGGATCGACTCGTCCAAACAGATCGGCGTGGCCAGCTGCCGCTGCAACGCCGCGTGGTCCAGCAGGTCGTCGTGCGCCAAGGGTTGCTCGACGTAGTCCAACGCCAGCGCGTCCAGCTCACGCAGTCGGCGCGCGTCCGTCAACCGATAGGCGCTGTTCGCGTCCACCGTGAGCGGCACCTCCGGCAGCGCCTCCCGCACCGCGCGCACCACGTCCACGTCCCAGCCGGGCCGAATCTTTAGTTTCACGCGCCGGTACCCCTCGGCCACGGCCCGCCGTGCCGCGGTGACCGTCGCCGCCACGTCGTCCTGGATCCCGAGCGACACGCCGACCGGCACGGGCCGGTCCCGCCCGCCCAGCAGCACCCACAACGGCACGTTCAGCGCCTTCGCCTGCAGGTCCCAGAACGCCATCTCGACCGCGGCGACCGCCATGTCGTGGCCCCGGACGCCGGACAGGGCGTGCAGCAGCTCATCGGGCGTGGCGAAGGCGCGCCCCACCAGCTGCGGCGCAATGAAGCGCTCGATTACCGTCCAGCAGGTATCGACCGTCTCGGACGAATAGCCCGGCGAAGCACCCGCCACGCACTCCGCGATCCCCTCGAACCCCTCGCCGTGCAGGTGCAGCAACAGGATGCGGCGGTCCCGCTCCGCCCCGAAGCTGGTCCGGAACGTGAACTCGAGGCGCATGCCCACCTCGCGCAGTTCGATGCGATCGATCCTCATCACGCCTCCCGTGGGCGGGCACCTCCGCGCCTCTGCCCGACGCACCCAAGCATGCCACGCCCGCACCGCGCCGCGCCCCTTCGCGGGCCGCCCGAGGGTACGATGGCCCATCCCGGAACGCGGCACGACGGGGGAGGAGCAGGATGCAGGATGTGGATTCGTAGCCTCGACGAGAAGTTGGTCAACCTCGCCGTCACCGAGGCCGTGGAGGTGGTGGACGTATTCCCGGACGACGCCTCCGCCGAGGCGATCGACGCCGGCGCCGTCCCGCCCGTCGCCTTCGAGGTGGTCGCCTACCTCCCCGGCGGCTGGGAGGTGCCGCTGTACGGCTCCGAGCACGGCGACGACGCCGAGCGGGCCCTGTCCTTCCTGGCGGGACTTCTGGCGACCGACGGCGTGTCCGCCACCCTGGGCGGCGGTCGCGTGCGCGCCCTCGAAGAGTTGATGGAGCGAGGCCAGGGCGCCGGCCGCAACTGAGCGGACGGGCCCGCGTCGGCCCGGGGCCGGCACGAAGCGGACGCTCGCAGCATGCCCGCTCGAAGGCGTTTCGGTCGTCCGCTGGTGCTAGGCTCGCAGGCGATTCCCCTCGCGTCCCGACGCGGACGCCTCCCGGAGGTCCCGTGATGCACACAGGCGACGCGCCCCCGAAGGACACGCGCGACCCCGCGGCCGGCGCCGCGTACCGCCTGCCCGGCGAGGCGACCCGCGCCCTGGCCGAGCGCCAGGCCCGCGCCCTGTTCCCCATCCAGTCCCGCATGGCGTACTACGGCGACGCCCCCCTCGCCGTCGCCCGCGGGGAGGGCTCCTGGTTGTGGGACGTCGAAGGCAACCGTTACCTCGACTTCTTCGGCGGCATCCTCACCGTCAGCGTCGGCCACGCCAACCCCGAGGTCGCAGACGCGGTCGAGCGGCAGCTCCGCACCGTGCAGCACACCAGCACCCTCTACCTGAACGAGATCACCATCGACGCCGCCGAGCGCATCGCCAGGATCGCCCCCGGCCGGCTGCAGCACTGCTTCTTCACCAGCAGCGGCAGCGAAGCTGACGAGACCGCGGTGATGGCCGCCCGCATGTACACCGGCCACAGCGACGTGATCGCGCTGCGCCACGCCTACGCCGGCCGGACCGCCACCGCCATGAGCCTCACCGCTCACGCCAACTGGCGCCTGGGCGGGGTGTTCGACGGCGGCATCAAGCACGTCCGCAGCCCCTACGTCTACCGCGCGCCGGCCGGCCTGGACGAAGCCGGCCTGCTGGACCTGTGCGTGCAGGACCTGGAGGAGACGATCCAGACCTGCACCGATGGCCGCATCGCCGCGTTCATGGCCGAACCGATCCAGGGCGTCGGCGGGTTCGTGGTCGCGCCCCAGGACTACTTTCGCCGCATCGAACCGGTCGTGCGGGAGGCCGGCGGCGTGATGATCATCGACGAGGTCCAGACCGGCTGGGGCCGCACCGGTCGCCACTGGTGCGGCATCGAGCACTGGGGGATCGAACCGGACGTCATGACCTTCGCCAAGGGCATCGCGAACGGATTCCCCGTCGGCTGCACCATCACCACGCCCGAGATCGCCGAAGCGGTCGACGGGCCCACGCTGTCCACCTTCGGCGGCAACCCGCTGGCGATGGCGGCGACGGTCGCCACGCTGGAGGTGATCGAACGTCACGACCTGCCCGCCAACGCAGAAGCGCGCGGAGCGCAGCTCCGCGAGCGGCTGGACGCCCTTGCCCGCGTCACCCCCTGGATCGGCGAGGTGCGCGGCATGGGCCTGATGCAGGCGCTGGAGCTGGTGGAGGCCGGCGGCGGCAAGGCGCCCGACCCCGAACGGACGAACGCTCTGCTGGCCGCCGCGCGCCGTCACGGTTTGCTGATCGGAAAGGGCGGCCTGTACGGCAACGTGCTCCGCATCGCCCCGATGCTGAATGCCACCGAGGACGAGATCACGCAGGGCGCGGACCGCCTGGACGCCGCCGTGCGAGAGGTCGGGTAAGGGTTTCGTTGGCGGCCCTTGCCTAGCGTACAGCCATGAACGCCTGGATCGTTCGGATCCCCGTCGCCCTGTTCGCCGCGCTGCTGGCGGTGGCGGCGGCGTTTCCCGCCACGCCCGTTCCGGTGCTGGGGCTGTCCGCGCTGTTGTTCGCGGCCGCCACCGCGCGGGCGTTCGGGCTGGGGGTGGCGTTGCTGGCGCTGCCGGTGGCCGCCACGGTGGTGGCCCGCCCCTGGAACGAAGCCGGCGGCGCGCTGAGTGTCGAACCGATGTTCCTCGCCGCCCTACCGGCGTTCGCGCTGGCCGGCCTCTGGATCGGCCGATTGGAGCGCCACCTGGGCGCGCAACGCCAGGTGAGCAAACAGGCGCAGTTCGACCCCCTCACCGGCCTGCTGAACCGCACCGCCTTCGAGCGCATCGCGGGCGAGGCGATGCTGGAGGCCCGCGAGCGCAACGGCATGGTCGCGATGTTGTTCATCGACCTGGACCGCTTCAAGGTCGTCAACGACACCTACGGGCACGAACTCGGCGACGCCGTCCTGCGGCGCGTTGCCGACCTCCTCCGCGAGCACGTGCGGCAGGCCGACCTGGTCGGCCGCCTCGGCGGCGACGAGTTCACCGTCGCGCTCCGCAACCTGCGCGAACCCGACAGCGCCGCCTCCGTCGCCCGCAAGCTGCTGAAGTTGCTCAACGAACCCCAGGAGGTCGCCGGCCGCCGCATCGAGGTCGGCGCCAGCATCGGCATCGCCATGTACCCCCGCGACGGCCAGGACGTCACCGAGCTGCTCAAGAACGCCGATCACGCCATGTACCAGATCAAGGACCGCGGCCGCAACGGCATCAGCTTCTCCAGCCACGAGACGCAGATCCGCAACGACCGCCGCATCGAGGTCGAGCGGCAACTGCGCGGCGCCCTCCACGAGGACGAGTTCGAGCTGCACTACCAACCCAAGGTCGACTTCCGCAGCGGCGGCCTGGCCGGCGTGGAGATGCTGCTCCGCTGGCGCAACCGTGACCTGGGCCTGGTGTCGCCTGATGAGTTCATCCCCATGGCGGAAGAGACCGGCATGATCCTGCCGCTGGGCCGCTGGCTGCTGCGCCAGGCCTGCTTCCAGCTGCGCGACTGGGACGAGGCCGGCCTGCCCCCCATCACCCTCGCCGTGAACGTCTCTACCCTGCAGTTCCGCCAACCCGACTTCGTCCACGCCGTCGAGGAGGCACTCCGCGACTCCGGGATCGCCCCCGCCCGCCTGGAGCTCGAGATCACCGAGTCCGTCCTGATGAAGGAATACGCCGCCTCCCTGCGCCAGCTCGAACGTCTCGCCGCCCTCGGCGTCGGCATCGCCCTGGACGACTTCGGCACCGGCTACTCCTCCCTCGCCTACCTGCAGAACCTGCCCATCCGCACCCTCAAGATCGACCGCTCGTTCGTGTCCGGCCTGACCCTGCGCGGCGGCGGCGAACCGGGCGGCACCGCCCCCATTGTCGAGACCATCCTCACCCTCGGCCAAAAACTCGGCAAGGAGATCGTTGCCGAAGGGGTCGAGACCCGCGGCCAGGCCCGCTGGCTGGCGCAATCCGGCTGCACCTACGGGCAGGGCTTCCTGTACGCCCGCCCGCAACCCGCCAGCCGCATCGCCAAGCTGCTGGAGCGGGCCGTGCCGGCGCCGACGCGCGCGGACGTGCGGGGGGAGCGGTTGTTGATGTCGGGGGCGTGAGGCTCTACCGTGCCACGGTGCACGCCCGTGTCGCGCACTTTGCAGTCGGAAGGCGATCGTTTCGGCCAGAATCGAAGGCGTAACGACATTGAGCGGAACCGTCGCGCGTGAGGCCATTGGGATCGACGCCGGTGGGGTCCGGCGCGGGCGCCGCATCCGCTGCCCGAAAGGGGGATGGAATGCCCTAGGTGCGGAGATCGAAGGCGAAACTTCGTCCTCGGAACGTGGTCTGGCACGCACGTGTTCGGAGGACGGCCGCGTTGCTCGACTCGCGAAGGAGAGATCGTCCATGTCCAACGAAACGCCAGTCCCTACGAACCTGAACCGCCGCCGTTTCCTGAAGCTGCTCGGCGCCGTAGGCGGCACCGGCATGGTGTTCAGCGCCCTCGATTCCTTCGGACTGGGGATGGCCTCGGCCCAAGACGCGCCCCCCGACCTGAGGGGACGCCGCGACGGCACCCGCGTGATCGTCCTCGGGGCCGGCGTGGCCGGGATGACCGCGGCGTACGAACTCCAGAAGCTGGGGTACGACACGCCCATCCTCGAGGCGCGTGATTTTGCTGGGGGCCGTGCCCAAACGGCTCGCAGAGGCTTCACGCTCACCGAAGCCAACGGCGTCACCCAGCGCTGCAGGTTCGACGAGGGGGAGTACATCAACCACGGCCCGTGGCGCATCCCCTTCCACCACCGGTCCGTGCTGCACTACGCCAAGCAGTTCCAGGTGCCCCTCGAGATCATGGTGAACCAGAACGACGCGGCGTACGCGTTGTTCGAGGACGTGGAGGGTCCGCTCTCCGGGCAGCGCTTGCGCCAGATGGAGATCAAGGCCGACATGCGCGGGTACACGTCCGAGCTTCTCGCCAAGGCAGCTCAGCAGGACGAGCTCGACCGCGAGCTCACCCAGGAGGACAAGGAGAAGCTCATCGAGTACCTCGTGCGCGAAGGGTATCTCGACAGCGAGGATCTCGCGTACCGGGGCATGGGCGCGCGCGGCTACGAAGAGCCCCCAAGCGCGGGGCTCAACCCGGGCGTCCCGTCCGACCCACACGGCTTCCTGGACCTGCTTCGCCCGGAGCTCGGCAACCTCTACCGGTCGGTGTCTTCGTACTCCCAGCAACCCACGATGCTGCAACCCGTCGGCGGTATGGACCAAATCGCGAAGGCGTTCGAGCAGCAGGTGGGGGACGACATCCATTACGGGATCGAGGTCACCCAGATCCGTCAGGGCGAAGACGGCGTGCGGATCGTGTATCGCGATACCCGGACCGACGAGATGGGCGAGATGACGGGTGACTACGTCGTCTGCACCATCCCGCTGTCCGTGCTGAACGGCATCGACGGCGACTTCTCCGAGGACTTCAGGCAGGCGATGTCGGGCGTGTCGTACGCCTCGACCGGCAAGATCGGCCTGCAGTTCGCCCGGCGCTTCTGGGAGGAGGACGACTGGATCTACGGAGGCCACTCCGAGACCAACTTCTTCGGCAGCATCTCGTATCCCTCCTACAACTTCCACAAGCAGAAGGGCGTCATCCTCGGCTACTACAACTTCGGCGGCGAGGCGGTACGCGTCAGCAACATGACGCCTGAAGAGCGCACCGAGTTCGCCCTCGAGAACGGCGAGAAAATCCACCCCGGCCAGTACCGCGACAACTTCGAGGAGTCCTTCAGCGTCGCCTGGCACCTGGTGCCGTACAGCCTTGGCGGCTGGGCCTCGTGGTCCTCGGACGCGCGCGAGAACGCCTATCCCCTCCTCAACGAGCCCGACGGCCGCGTCTACCTGGCAGGGGAGCACCTCAGCTACCTGACGGGATGGCAGGCCGGAGGGATCGAGTCCGCGTGGCTTCAGATCGAGAAGCTGCACCGCCGCGCCGCCCAGGACGAGGCCAATGCTGCGATGGCGGCGGCCGGGAACGCCTGAGGTGACCGAGTTCGGACGCTTTGCCGCCCGCGTGGCGGTCGCCCTCGGGCTCATTGCGGGGATCGTCGGCGCCGCCATGGCGCAGGACGATCCCCACCCGGGGCAGGCGGTGTTCGAGCAGCACTGCACCACCTGCCACCAGTCCGACGGCCAGGGAATACCCCCTACCTTTCCGGCGCTGGCGGGGAACGACTTCGTCACAAGCGAGCCCGCCGCGGTCGTGCGCAAGCCGCTGGAGGGGCCGGGCGCGATGCCGTCATTCGCGGGCACGCTCACCGACCAGCAGATCGCCGACGTGCTCAGTTACGTACGGTCGACGTGGGGCAACGACGCACCGCCGGTGAGCGCCGAGCTGGTCGCCGAGGTGCGGGCCGAAATCGGGGCGGACCCGGCGCCCGCGGCCGAGGACGACGCGTCCGACGGCGACTCGGACAAAGAGGCATTCGCGTGGCAGGAACTCGGCGCCGACGTCTTCGCCAGAAACTGCGCAGCATGCCACCAGGCGGACGGCGGCGGCATCGAGGGCATCTACCCCGCCCTCGCGGGCAACCCGTTCGTCCAGTCCGGCGCCGAGGACGTCGCGCGCGTGCCGCTGAACGGCCGCGCGGGCATGCCCTCTTTCGGTGGCGAGCTCTCGAACGAGGAGCTCGCTGCGGTGGTGTCGTACATCCGCAATAGCTGGGATAACGAGGCTTCGGTGGTAACGCCGAATCAGGTCGCGCAGCTGCGAAGCGGTGCGGACGGCGACGAAGAGGAGGAGGAAGAGCCGCGCGATCCCCGGGAACGGCCGGGCGCTGCGAACTGAACACGGTGGGCCCGCGGTGCCTGGACGGGGCTGCAGCCGACCGGTTGCGGCCCCGCCATGTTGTCGCGGCCTCGCCCCCGCAGGTGGTTGCCGTGCCACACGGGCTTGCAATAGTTCTCACGAGGCAGGGGGCGCGAGCTCGTGCGCATCGCGAAGCATCGCGTCTAGCAGCGCGCAAAATTCGTTGTGGACGCGCCTTGTGCCGCCTGGCCGGCGAGAGATCATCCAACCTTGTGTAAGTGGACACTACAGACCTACCGGGCTGGCATGCTAATGTGAAACCAAGTCTCGGAGAAGTTGGGAGGTGAAGACTATGTGGACCAAGCCCACGTTCAAGGAGATCTCTACCTGTGCGGAGATCACTGCTTACGCGTACGTCAAGTGATTGACCGCGCCGTCCGGTGAGGCGGCATTAGTGTGACACCAAGTCTCGGAGAGAAGGGAGGTGAACCACAATGTGGACGAAGCCTACGTTCAAGGAAATTTCCACCTGCGCCGAAATTACGGCGTACGCCTACATGAAGTAAGGCGGTTACTCATCACGCGTGAGAACCGCGTACAAACCTCAGGGGTCGAGCCACGGGTTCGGCCCCGGGTCTTTTGGCGCGCCGCCGCCTCCCAGCGCTGCGCACGCCCACCGCAGAGGAGCCTAGACCATTCACGTCCGCATCCTCGGAACCGCCGCCGGCGGCGGGCTCCCCCAATGGAACTGCCGCTGCCGCTACTGCGAAGCGACCCGCCGCGGCCTGCTCGCGCCGCGCCTGCAGGCCTCGCTGGCGTTCTCGCCCGGCGGCGAGGATTGGTACCTGGTCAACGCCACCCCCGACGTGACCACCCAGATGCTGCACGCCGCGTCGCTGTACCCCCAGGAAGGCATCCGGCACACGCCGCTCCAGGGCGTGTTGCTGACCGACGCGGAGTTGGACCACACGCTCGGGCTGCTGCACTTGCGTGAAGGAGCACGCTGGTCGCTGCACGCGACACGGGGGATGCTGGACTGCATGGCGCGCGGCTTCGACGTGGTGCCTTCGCTCAGGCGCTATGCCGACATCGACGTGCAGGAGGTCCCCCTGGACGCGCCCCGCACGTTCCGCGAAGGGGACGAAGCGATCCGTGTGCGCTGGCTGGAAACGGACCGCGACCCGCCCCTGTACACCGGCGCCAACGACGAAGTCGGCGGCGCGGGCTGCGCACTGGTCCTCGAGGACGAAGGCGATGGCGGCAAACTCGTGTACGCGCCGGGCGTGGCGTTCGTGTCGGACGCGTTGCGCGCCGCGTGCGAGGACGCGGATGCGGTGCTGTTCGACGGCACCTTCTGGACCGGCGACGAGATGCAGCACGTGACCGGCGGTACGCGCGATGCACGCGCCATGGGCCATTTGGCCATCGACGGGCCCGACGGCTCGGCCGCGTTCCTGGCCGAGCTGCCCGCGGCCACCAAGCGCTACGTCCACATCAACAACACCAACCCGGTGCTCGATGCGAGCTCCTGGCAGCGCGCGCGCCTGCGCCAGCAGGGCCTCGACGTGGCCGAGGACGGGGAGGAGCTGATCCTGTGACGGACACACCCACGAAGGGCGGCCTCGAGGCGCGCCTGCACGACGTGCTGGAGCGGCGCTACCACCACCTGCACCCGTTCAACCAGGCGATGCACGCCGGCAGGCTCACACCGGAGCAGCTGCGCCAATGGGTTGCGAACCGTTTCTACTACCAGCAGAACATCCCCGTCAAGGACGCGCTGCTGCTGTCCAAGCTACCGACCGAGTACCGGCGCGAGTGGATCGGCCGCATCCACACCCACGACGGGCGCAGCGCCGAGGAGGGCGGCCTCGAGACGTGGCTACGCCTGGCCGAGGCGACCGGCCTGGACCGGAAGCCGGTGCTCGACAATTCCATGGTCTTCCCCGGCGTCCGCTTCGCCGTGGACGCCTACGTGGGCTTCGTGCGGGACCAGCCGTGGCTGGACGGCGTCGCCTCTTCGCTGACCGAACTGTTCGCGCCACGCATCATGAAGACCCGCACCGGCGCGTTCCTGGAGCACTACGACTGGATCGAGTCGGACGGCCTGCAGTACTTCCGGGACCGGCAAACGCAGGCGCCGCGCGAGGCGGAGCAGGCGCTCGCGATCGTCCAGCGGCACGCCACCACGCCCGAGCTGCAGGAGCGCATGGTGGCCGCGCTGCACTTCAAGTGCGACGTGCTGTGGGCGCTGCTGGACGCGCTGGACTACAACGTGCCCGGCAGTGATGTGCTGTCATGACCCACGTGCCCGAACGCCCTCGCATGGCGCGGCGCGCCCGCATGCGCTACGACGACACGCGGGAGAGCCACGTCCTGCTGCTGCCCGAACGCGTGGTGATGCTCAGCGAGAGCGGCGCCGAGATCCTCGGCCTGTGCGACGGGGAGAGGACGAAGGACGACATCGTCCAGGAGCTTAAGCGACGTTACCCCGACGCCGACCTCGAAGGTGACGTGCAGGAGTTCCTGAAGGAGGCGTTGGAGAGACAATGGTTGGAACCGCCCCCCAAGACGTGAAGCCCGCGAGCGGCGTCAAGGCGCCGTTCAGCCTGATGGTCGAGCTGACGCACCGCTGCCCGTTGCACTGCGTCTACTGCTCGAACCCGCTGCAGATGGACCAGGTCGAGAACGAGCTCTCCACCGAGGCGTGGCTGAGCGTGATCGACCAGGCCGCCGACATGGGGGTGCTGCAACTGCACTTTTCCGGCGGAGAGCCCATCATGCGGCGCGACTTCCTGACGTTGCTGGAACGCGCGAACGAGCGCGAGCTGTTCACCAACCTGATCACCAGCGGCATCGGCGTGACCGACGCGATGCTGGAGCGGCTGGTGGAGTTGAACCTCGGCTCGTTCCAGCTCAGCTTCCAGGGAAGCGACGAGGCGATGGTGCAGGAGGTCGCCGGTGGACCGTTCTGGAAGAAGAAGATGGAGATCGGCCGCAAGGTCCGCGACGCCGACCTGTCCCTGTCGATCAACACCGTGCTGCACCGCAAGAACCTGCACCAGGTGGGCGACCTGATCGAGCTGTCCGCCGAGCTGGGTGCGGAACGCCTGGAGCTGGCCAACACGCAGTACGCCGGGTGGGCGCTGTTGAACCGCGATCAGCTGCTGCCGACCCGCGCCCAGTTGGAGCAGGCGTCGGCCGAGGTCGAGGCCAAGCGGGAACGCTACGGCGACCGGATGGAGATCATCTGGGTGGTGCCCGACTACTTCGACGACTTCCCCAAACCCTGCATGGGTGGGTGGGGCGATTCGCTGTTCAGCCTGTCGCCCGACGGCACCATCATGCCGTGCCTCTCCGCACGCGTGATCCCCGGCTTGGAGCTCCCCAACGCGCGTCAGCACGACCTGCGTTGGGCCTGGTACGAGTCGCCGGCGTTCAACGCCTTCCGCGGTCACGACTGGATGCAGGAGCCGTGCAGCAGTTGCCCCATGCGCTTCCAGGATCACGGCGGCTGCCGCTGCCAGGCGATGATGATGACTGGCGACCCGAATGCCACCGACCCCGCCTGCATCTACTCGCCGCATCGACACGAGATCGACGAGGCCCGGGCGAAGGCCGAAGCGCAGGAGGCGCCGGCCGGCGAGGCGCAGTACCGCCGCCTCGAGGGTCCGGCGGGTGACTGAGCCTGCGCCGGGTCGCTCCGGCGCGACGAGCGAGGAGCCCGATTCGGCGGGCGCGCAGGTCCTGATCGACGGGCACCTGGACCTCGCCTTCAACGCGATCACCAAAGGCCGCGACCTGACGCTGCCGCTGGACGAGCTGCGGCGGCGCGAAGGGCTCAGAGCCGCGAAGGAGGCGATGGTCACCCTCCCCGAGCTGCGCATTGGCGGGAGGGATGGACGTCGTGGTCGCCACGATCTTCGTGCTGCCCAGCCGGCATGCGGACCGGCCCGGCCCGAAAACCGCCGACGACGACGCCGAGGCCGGGGCGCTGGCCTGGGAGCAACTGGAACTGTACGAGCGCTGGGAGGAGGAGGGCTGGCTCCGCCTCCTGCGGAGCCGGAAGGACCTCGACACGCACCTTGCGCGCCCGCGCGCCGAGCGCCTGCCCGGCGCGGTCGTCCTGATGGAGGGCGCGGCGCCCATGCGCGACCCCGCGGACGTGGCGTACTGGTTCGCGCGCGGCGTCCGCGCGCTCGGCCTCGCCTGGAAGCGCACGCGCTACGCCGGCGGGACGGGCGAACCCGGCGGACTCTCGGCGGAGGGCGAGGAGCTGATCGACGCCATGACGCATCACGGCGTGGCCCTGGACGTCAGCCACCTGGCGGAGGAGGCGTTCTGGCAGGCGATCGAGCGGCATCGTGGGCCCGCGCTGGCCAGTCACAGCAACGCGCGGGCGTTGGTGGACACCGACCGGCAGCTCTCCGACGCGATGCTCAAGGCCATCGGCGCACGCGACGGGGTCGTCGGCCTGGTCCTGGCGGACAAGTTCCTGCGCGCGGGCGGAAACCGCGCCCTCGGTCCGGGCGAAGCGCCGGTCTCCCTGGACGACGTGGCGCGCCAGGCGCAGCACCTGGCGGGGCGCGTCGGCTGGCCTCGTCTGGGCGTGGGCAGCGACTTCGACGGCGGCTTCGGGCGCCAGGAGACGCCGGTCGAGCTCGACCGGGGCGCGGACTTCACGCGCCTCGGCGATGCCGTGCCGGCCGAGCACCGCGAGGGCTTCCTGGGCGGGAACTGGGCGCGCTTCCTGCGGCGCGCGCTGCCCGCCGCGCGCTGACCCCGCGACCGCGAATTGGGCCCGCCCGCACGCGTGCTGGACTCGCCGCCAACGCCGCCGCGGCGGGGCCTTCGTCGGCCCCGAGCCCGCCCGGCCCAGGAGGTACGCATGAGCGCGATGGAGACCCGCAGCCGCATGGCGGAGCTACGCGAACGCCAGAAGCAGGCACTGTTCCCGATCCAGTCGAAGATGCTGCTCTACGGCGAGAAGCCCCTTGCCGTCGACCGCGCCGAGGGATCGACCGTGTGGGACGTCGAGGGCAACGAGTACCTCGACTTCTTCGGAGGCATCCTCATGGTGAGCGTGGGGCACGCCAACCCCGAGGTCGTCGAGGCCACGCATCAGCAACTCCAACGCGTCCAGCACACCAGCGCGCTGTTCATCAACGAGAAGACCATCGAGGCCGCCGAGCGCATCGCGGAGGTCACGCCCGGGCGGCTGCGCAGCTGCTTCTTCACCAACTCCGGCAGCGAGGCCGATGAGACGGCCGTGATGGTCGCCCGCATGTACACCGGCAACACGGACGTGATCGCGCTGCGCCACGCCTACTCGGGACGCACGGGCACCGCGATGAGCCTCACCGCGCAGAGCAATTGGCGCCTGGGCGGCGTCTTCGACGGCTCCATCAAGCACGTCCGCAACCCGTACCACTACCGCGCGCCCCTTGATCTGGACGAGGACGAGTTCCTGGAGCTGTGCGCCCAGGACCTCGAGGAGACGATCGCGACCTGCACCAACGGCCGTATCGCCGCGTTCATGGCGGAGCCGATCCAGGGCGTGGGCGGCTTCGTGGTGGCGCCCCAGAAGTACTTCAAGCGCATCGAGCCGATCGTCAAGGACGCCGGCGGCCTTATGATCATCGACGAGGTGCAGACCGGCTGGGGCCGGACCGGCACCCACTGGTGCGGCATCGAGCACTGGGGCATCGAGCCGGACGTGATGACCTTCGCGAAGGGCATCGCCAACGGCTTCCCCGTCGGTTGCACCATCACCACGCCCGAGGTCGCCGCTGCCGTCGACGGGCCCTCGCTGTCGACCTTCGGTGGCAACCCCGTGGCGATGGCCGCGACGCTGGCGACGCTCGACGTGATCGAGAAGAACGACCTGCCCGGCAACGCCGCCCGGCAGGGCGCGCGCCTCCGCGAGCGGCTCGACGGCTTGCAGGCGCGCTACCCGTTCATCGGGGAGGTGCGCAGCATGGGCCTCATGCAGGGGCTGGAGCTCGTCGTGCCGGACAGCAGCAAGACGCCCGCATCCCGCGCGCACGCAGGCGCTCACCGTCGCCGCGCGCAAGCACGGCCTGATCATCGGAAAGGGCGGGCTGTACGGCAACGTCATCCGCATGGCGCCGATGCTCAACAGCGACGCCGACGAGATCGACCGCGGCGTGGGCCTGCTGGAGGCGGCCCTCGGCGACGTGGCGTGATCCCCGCGCGTCCTCCTCGCGACGGGCGCGCTGGATACCGTACCCGACGCACGCGTCAGGATTCTGTGACGAACGCGTAAGTACGCCGTTGCGCGCCCTTCCGTAGGCTCCGACCATGGTGCGTCGTGACGAAGCTACGTTGTCTTCCCGGTTGGGGAGTGCGCTTGCTTCTTGCTGCACGTCTCTTGCGGGTGTGAGTCCCGTCCCGGTAGGTGTCGGAGCGCCGGGTAGCAGGCCCCAGGTGTTTGGGGGAGACCCCTTCGCCCGAGCGGGGTGTCGAAAGCCTGTGAGGCGACTTCGGTCGTTGAGTGGGGAGCAAGCGCGCGGGCCGCAACATGAAGTGAATCCTGCAGCCTCGTTAGAGTCACAATCCGGAAGCCGAGCCGCTCATGTCACGGTGAAGGCCACGTCTGGCACGCTTGTTCCGAAGCGCGTGTTGGGTTCCGGCGGGGTACGGGGAGCAGCACGCGTGCATAGAGGGGTGTGGAACTCGAGAGGCCCGTCTCGGTTGCCGTTGCCGCGGCAAGGCGTTTCGTATAAGTCAAGGACGAAGTCGAGCGCTGCCGAGCGGGAGTCCGAGGGGACCGTAGTACTGTTGTCTGCCTTGTGTGGGTGGGCGCGATGGTCGTGTGGCAGAACGCGGCTGGAGGGAAGGGTCCCTGCGGTGGTTGGTGTCGTTGATGTGGGTAAGCGCGAGGGCATGGCCGGCTGGACCGGTTCTAACTACCCCCTGGGGCTCTGGTCTCATGGTGAAAGCGCGAGATCTGCGGAGGCGACTGTGGGTTGGGGCCAACTGGCCGTTCCAGGCGTGCGTTCATGCTGTTGTGCCAACTTCTTGGGGTGGCGCCCTGGGGAGGGTGTGAAGGCGTGTTTCTGGGCGGGTTGGGTAAAGCCTCGACTTGAGCGGCCACCGGAAAGCCGTGTGCGGGAAATCCGCACGCACGGTTTGAACGGGGGTCTTGACTACCATGCCCGCCGTAAGGCGCGGAAGGAGTAAGGATCTACCAATGGCCGCGTGGACCCGAATGCTCCTGACGCTCCTGGTGTGGGCGATCCTCGTGGTCGTGGCGGTGAGCGGCTGGCTGGACGCCGCCGCCGTGGCCGCACTGGCCCTGCCGGCCGCGTTCGTGGCCGGCAGGACGTTTCGCTGAACGGGTGGGATCGTCGGCGCCGTGGTCGCCTGGGCCCTGCTGCGTGCCGCCCAGGTCGAGGCCGGTGGGTCCTGGGTGCCGGCTGCATTCTCCCCAGGGCTCATGGAGCCCATGGCGCTCGTCGCCATGGGGTCGGCGGCGCCTGGGTGTCGTACCTGCAGGCACAGCTCGACTCGCAGCGGATTGCCTCGGCGAAAGCCCAGTACGATCCCCTCACCGGGCTCCTCAATCGCGCCGCCTTCGAAGCCAAGGTTCACGACGCGATGTCCGAGACCTACGAGCGCGGCTCGATCCTCGCGCTCCTGTTCGTGGACCTCGACCGCTTCAAGTTCGTCAACGACACCTATGGCCACGAGGTCGGCGACAGGCTTCTGCGGCGTGTGGCCAAGATCCTGGGCGAGCATGTCCGCGAGCACGACCTGGTCGGGCGCCTGGGCGGCGACGAGTTCACCGTCGCCGTACCCGGCTCCGCGAGGAGGATTCCGCGCGGGCGGTGGCCCGCAAACTGGTGTCCGTGCTCAACGAGCCCCACCACATCGACGGCCGGATGGTGCACGTCAGCGCCAGCATCGGCGTCTCCATCTACCCGCGTGACGGCACCACCGTCGACGCCCTGCTCAAGAACGCCGATCACGCCATGTACCTGGTCAAGGAGGGCGGCAAGAACGGCGTCTTCGTGACCACGCTCGAATCGCAGCGTGTCAACGGTCGCCGGCTGGACCTCGAGAAGCAGCTGCGCGCGGCGCTCCAGGAGGACGAGTTCGAGCTTTACTACCAACCGAAGGTCGACCTCCGCACCGGCGCGCCCGTCGGGGTCGAGATGCTGCTGCGCTGGCGCAACCGGGAGCTGGGTCTGGTCTCGCCGGAGGAGTTCATCCCCATGGCGGAGGAGACGGGACTCATCGTGCCCCTCGGGCAGTGGTTGATGCGGCAGGCCTGCCACCAGCTGCGCGACTGGGACCGGGCCGGGCTCCCGCCCGTGGAGTTGGCGGTCAACGTGTCCACGCTGCAGTTCCGCCAACCGGACTTTGTCGCCGCCGTCGAGGGCGCGCTGGACGACAGCGGCCTGCCGCCCGACCGGTTGGAGATCGAGGTCACCGAGAGCGTGTTGATGCGCGAGCTAGCCCGCTTTATTCATGAGAGGCGCTGTTGGGCGGGTTTCGGGTGGGGTTGGGCGGCGTGAGCGGGGGGTCACGCTCGTCGGTGGGCGTGTCGGGGTTTCGTTGGTGGCATTGTGGGTGGTTCGGACGTCGTGAACGAGGTTCACGAGGCCTGAAGGGCCGCGTTGGGGCGTAGGGGGCCCTTCGGCGCCAGGGGTTGGCGTCGATCGTGGGGTCGAGGTTCGTTATTGGGGCTTCGGGGGTCGTTCAGGCGGTGCTGGTGGCTTGCAGGGCTCTGGCGACGTGCCGCCATTCCTGTTGCCAGGGGGCGTCCTGGGGGAGGTGCAGGACGATGCGGCGGGCGGAGGTCTTGATCCACGCGCCGAGCTTGATGAGGCGCTCGCGGAGGGTGCCCGCGTACGCGCGGGCCAAGCTCGTGCCGGCCGCGTGCAGCCGGAGTTCCTGGTACAAGGCGTACGCGGCGGTGTGCAGCAGCAGGCGGGCTTGGTTGGCGAGGAACCGCGTGCAACTGAGCCGGTCTGCGGCCAGGTGCTCCTGCAGTTCTTTCAGGCGGTTCTCCATGTCGCCGCGCTTGGCGTACATGCGGCGGTAGATCACTTCCGGATCGGCGCCTACGTTGGTGATGAGGAAGCGGGGGTTGTCCCGCGCCTCCCGCCCGGGATGCTGGGTGACTTCGGACTTGTACACGACCGTTCGTTCGTGCGGCCAGCTGCGCGTCTGGTAGGGGGGCGTGCCCGTAGCGGCGTTCGCTCTGCCCGCTCGCCGCGCTGGCCTGACGGGCGTCACGCATGCGGGGTTCCGCCAGGCGTTCCAACACCGGGTTCTTGGAAATCCCGACCACGTACTCCACGCCCTCTTCCTCGAGGAACGAGAAGATCTCGGGGAGGCGAACCCGCCGTCCAACCGCACCCGCAAGCGCGCCTTGGGGAACGCACCTCGGAGGCGCGCCAGGATGCGGCGCAACAACCCCGTCGCGCCCAGGGCGGGTGGCGCGTTGCCCTTCCGCAGGAGGCTCGTCAAGACGTACTGATCCCGTTCTTGCTCGAACTGCATGGAGGCAACCAACGGCAAGTAGCAGTGCTCCCCGTAAAACCCGTTGAACAACGCGCCCTGCTGCGCCCCGTGCGTGGGGTCGTCCGTGCCGTCCACATCGACCGTGATGCGTTTCGCCCGGCCCCGACGGTGGGCCCGGTGCCGTTCGATCACACCCTCGGCGAGGGCGACGCCCATCTCGAACACCTCCCGGCGCGTCACGCCGTTCTCGAACCGTGACAGCGTCGGTTGCGACGCGAGATCTGCTCCCCGTTCGGGGTCCCGGTCGACCACCAGCTTGTGCATGGGGTCGTGCCGCAACCTTGCGGCGTCGTTGCCGTCCTCGTACCCGCAGGCGATCCCGACCACCCGCTGGCGAAGCACGTCCCCAAACGAGTGCTGCACGCGCTCCGGGTCCCGCCGGTCCCTCAACACCGACGCCATCGCGGTCGTCAAGCCCAGCCGGTCGTCCGCGCCGCGAAGCAACACCGCCCCACCATCGCTGGTGCCGAGCGGCTGATCGAACATCGCCACCAACGGCTTCGTGAACCACCCCTCGAACAACACAGGCTGTTGCGTGCTATCCTCGCGCATTAGAAGGCCTCCAACGTGTAGGAAGTTCGTGCCTCACACCCTTTCTACCACGTTCGAGGCCTTCACGTTTCCAACCCTCACGAATAATTCAGGCTAGGTGACGTGCCGAAGAGCGAGATCGTCGGATCCCGCCTCTTCACACGTGGGGATCACCAGTTCTCAAATTACCTCGCTACGCTCCCGGAGGACGAGCGCTGGCGGCGCTTCCCTTACAACACGACGGAACATCTGCTGAGGCACGTCCGCAACGACGTGATAGCGGCAGGGCTCGTGTGGCGCCCGGAATTCGATCACTACGTGGCGGAGAACGAGGCCACGGACCTTCGCGCCATCGCCATGGATCCGCTTGCATCCGTGCAGCGCGACATCGGATTCGTGGTCCGTGAAGACGAACAGTACCTACGAACACTGCTCGACGAAGCGATCGTGAACGTCATCGAGGCGGGCGTGATGGAGGAGCTTGTTGCAGAGCATGGCCCGCCTGGGGAGCCGGGAGCGCTCGAATGACGTCCGCGAGACGCGTCCAGGCAGGCGCGGCGGCACCCAGCACACGTCGCGTGGCGACGTGGGGCCGAAAAGGTAAACTGGCGCCACCATGTTCTTCCTGAGTCTCCAGCAGGTCCTCCTCAATATCGTGGCGGCCGGCGTAGTCGGTAGCGTTTACGGTTTCACGGCGGCAGCCATGGCGGCGGCGCTCGGAGACTACGGACCGAAGCGGGACGGGCGCAGGACGGTGAGCCCTATTAGCCACTTCGGTGCCCTCGGCTTCCTCGCCATGATGTTGTTCCGAATGGGCTGGATCCGGCCGGTCGACGTGCGCCCAAAGGAGGCTCGCGCAGGCCGTTGGGCGCCCGTGGGTGTTGTCGCCGGCGGCATGGCCGCCTTGTTGCTACTGGCGTTCGCGGCCAACGCGCTGCGGCCGGTGGCGTTGCAGCTTCTCTCTGGCAACGCGGGACTCACGGTCTCGGCGGCGCTGAACACCATCGTCATGACCTCGCTGGGGACCGCGGTACTGAACCTCTTGCCGCTGCCGCCGCTGGCCGGCGGGTTGCTTTGGCGTACGGTGCACACCACAACTGCACAGCGGCTCGAGTCTATCGCGCGTTACATCGCCATTGCCGTCTTCGTGGTCCTCGTTACGAGCGGTGCTGTGGGCGTCCTGAACGAGTGGCGGACCGCGTTGCGCGCGTGGTTGGGAATGTAGGTCTCCGGAACGGTCGCGCCCACCAACGTGGTGCGTAGCGCTCGGCCAAGGCGGAAAGCAGTGCAGCCAATGCCAATAGAGCCCAAGGTATAACGCTGGGCGACCAGCGCCACGTCGTGTCGCCCAGCGCAGGAACGGTCGGCGTTTCCCCTTCGGCGAGACGCCGACCGCCCGTGGCGTCTGCCACTGCCGTCAGTAGCGGGGAAGTGCGATCAAAGCTCGCCGGTGCAGCCAGGGACGCCACGACGTAGCGGGCGGACGTGCCAAGTCGTTCGCCACGATCGGAAAACGCGAGTTGATAATCGCCGGGCGGCGCCAGAACATCGGCCTGGTACTCGCCGGGCGCCGTTCGGTGCATGGGCGCTGCCTGGCTCTGGCCGGGACCAGCCACGTTCACGACGGGGTCCTGGAGTCCCCCAGAAGCTTGCGCGTCCCGGGCGACCAGGGTGACGCGCAGACGATCCCCGTGGCGTTCCACGCGAGCGTCCAGGGGCGTCGGGGAGCTGGCACGCGTGGTCCAGCGTGAAGCCTGCGTCCACCAGCGCGGGTAGGCCCCTCGGGCTTGCCACTGGGTGGCCCAGGGGCCGACCGCCTCGCTCGTGAACGCCACGACGTGGCCGAGGCCGTGGCGCCAACTCGCCAGCACGGGCGCATCGTCGGGCCCACGGAGGTGCACATTGGCCTCGTCCTTGGCGGTCGTTTCCACGTATCCCCCGAGCGTGGGCGGCGGGTCGGGCCACCCCTCGAGGAAGGACGCCTCACGATCAGCCCAGCGAGGTTCGAAGGGCTCGTCGTGGACGGGCGACTGCGACAGGAGCAGCGCCTCCTGCGCGAGGATGCCTGGAAGGGCGCGAAAGTCGGAACTTGCGTGCGCCGTGCCGCTCCCCATCTCTGCGAGTCGCGCTAACCGGCTGGTATCCGCGCCGCGGCCGATGGCGACGGTACTCACGGTGATGTCGTCGTTGGCGGCACGTGCCAGCAGGTCGTCGAACGGGCCGGGCTGGGACAGACCGTCACTGAGGACCACCATGTGGCGTGCTGCGGAGTCAGACTGCTGGAGCAGCTCCATGCCCAATTCGACGCCAGGATAGATGGCCGTGCCACCTCCGGGCGTAAGGGGAGCGAGGCTAGCGCGTATCGCTTCGAGGTTCTCGACACGGCGCAAGGGGCTAACGACAGCGGCCTCGGCGTCAAATGCCACGATGCCCGCTAGGCTTTCTTCGCCGAGGAGGGAGATCGCGGACAACGTGGCATCCTTCGCCAATGCCAAGCGGGACCCATCCCCGACTGTCTGTTGCATGCTCCCGGAGCGGTCCAACACGAAAACGATCGACACCTCGGGTGCGTCGCGCTCGATTCGGCTCGACAGAGGCGAAACGCGATCCAGGGCCGTTTCGTAATACCCGCCGGGCCCAAAGCTCGTCCGTCCGCCGAGCATCAAGGCGCCGCCTCCCTGGTCCTGTACGAACGTTTCGATGGCGATGCGTTGGTCGGGCTGGAGGGCGCCGGCGGGCAGATTGAGAAGGATGACCCCGTCCCACGCCTGCCACTCGGCGGCGTCAAAGGGAGTGCGATGGGGCGGGGTTACCGTCGTATCGATGCCCTGCAGCTCGAGGGCGTCCGCGAGCGTGGCGCCGGATTCCGGCAGCGTCGTGACGATGCGTATCCGCGGCGCCGCGGATACGTTGACCGTCGAGGCGGCCACATTGTTGGCCGCGTTCACGTCTTCCTCCGCGACAAGGCGCAGGTGGTAGGTGACACCCCCCGTTTCTTCCTCGTAGACCGGGACGGTCACCATGCTCCGTCCGTCGGGGAGGTCGATCGTGCGCTCCATGGCGACTTCGCCCTCGCGTTCCAGGCGCAAGGTGGCCGTTGTGGCTTGGCGGGACCATACGTGCGCGGTGAGCTGCGCTGGGGCTCCGGCGCGCACACGCGAAGGCGCCAATAGGCGTTGGACCGCCACGTCGGCCGAATCTGGTATTGCGGGCTGGCGGAAGAAGACGGGAAGCGGTGCGGCGGTCGACGCCGACGACGCGCTAGCCACGAGGACCCTCCCCGTCGTCGGCGGGGAAGCATCTTCGAGGACGATTGCGCCCGATCGGTGCGGTGGCACGGCCGCAGCAGCGAACCGCAAGGCTTCGGGCACGTCGTTCACGCCCGGAGGGGCAAACGTATCCGCAGGCAGGTTCACAACTCGCGCCCCGTCATCGGTGGTGCCGGCGTCCCCTGCGATGTCACCGTCGTTGCCGGTGACGCGGACCAGGTAGCGTTCGTCGAGCGGGCCCGGCAGGGGGGCGTCGACCAGGGCCAGCACGGTGCCTGCCAGCGCCAGCACGGTGAGGCTCGCGATCCAGGCGCCCCGCATCCGCTGTCCCGGTGGAACGCGTTGCCCGGTCTGAGCGCGATGGCGACGCCACGCCGCATAGGCGAGGAGCGCCTCCACGGCCACGACAACTGCCGCCATCGACCATAACCACGTAGACGGGGCAGCGGCGGAAGCGATCGCCGGGGCGTCGTCGACGACGTCCGACGCGGGTAGCGTCTCGAGGTGGGTGCCCGAGAGGACGGGAACGAAGCGTTCACTCGTTCCCTCCGCGGACACCGTGTGCACCCCCGCGCGGACCGGGACGAAGGCCGGTGGCTCGGGTGCGAACGCCTCGGTTGATCCCGGGATGCGCAGCGGAATTCCTGTCGGGTCCACAACGGTTTCGCCCGGTCGGTCGAGGACGCACGCGACGCCGACGGTACAGGCTGTGAACGACTCCGTGGGGGGGGCCAGCCAATCCAGGACGGCGGCGGTGAACGCTGGCAGGGCAGCACTCGACGGACCCTCCAGGGCACTACCCGCGAACGAGGTGACAAGTTGCCGGCCGCTCGTACCGCCATGGCGTACTTGCAGGACGGGACCACGTCCGCCATGTACCAGCGTCTGGGCCCCCTCGAGTTGCGCAACTGCTTCACCTTCGAATTCGCCGAGGTCATGCCACGCCACGGGGCGTGTAAGGGCATGCACGGGCTCCCAGGCGGTAATCCGATCGACGACACGCTGGCCTTCGCTATCAGGAGGTGCCGTGCCCGCGAACCAGGTGGGAACACTGGGCATGCGGTCCAAGGGCCGCAGCGCGAGGACGGCATCGACGCCGTCGAGATCTGCGGGAAGAGTTTCGCTCCGGCGAAGATTTGTGTCCTGCAATGCCTCTAGGGCACGTGCGAACGACGGTTCGGGCGTGCCCACAACTAGGAGGCGGCGTTGCGGTGGATCGTGGTGCAGGCGAGCGATGGCCTCGTCGTCGCTGTTCCACCCGGGCAGTCCCACGCCATCGTCCGGAGGCACGAGGCGGCTCCTGAGCAAGCCCGGTCCGGGGAGGCGCAACTCGGCTTCGATGGTTGTGACGCCGTCGTCGTCGAGCCTCACCGTGCGGCGCTCCCAATCCAGGAACGAACCCGTTCCCTCCGGCTGGAACGCGAAGGCGAGGGCCGACTCCTCAGGAACGTCCCCGCGCGCATCGACGCTCACCGTCACGTTCCACGGCTGACCGTCAGCTTGTGGCTCCGCGGCGTTGCGTGGTCCTTCCGGACCCGCGGCGGGCCGCGCCTCGAAGCGCGCGATGCCCAAGTTGCTGTCGTGACCGTCGAACGACGTGTAGGCCGCGTCCATGTCGTGCGCGGCCAAGGCCTCCCGTGCGGCGTCGGCGTCGTCGGTAAGGACCCATACGCGCGTCTCCTGGTCGCTCTTCAGCCTCCGGGCGGCGAGTGCCGACGCGGCGTCCCAGTCGGATCGCTGGGCGTACGGAGCCGACAGGGCCGTATCCAAGCGGTCGCGCACGTCGCGCCAATCAGAGAAGGACATTGCAAGTGGCGTGGGCTCAGCACCGACCGCCACGACGGTCCATGTGCCGCCGTTCCCCACGGCGTCCAAGAGGCGTTCCCGTGCCTTCTGGAGGTTGGCTTCGCCGGTGCTTCCGGCCCCCATGCTCGCGGATACGTCCATCAGGACGAGGGTGGCGGGATCGGTCTCCTCGGTCATGCGGGGCTCCGCCAAGGCGAGTGCGATCAGTGCTACCGCCAGGAGTTGGAGCAGGAGGGGTACGGTGGGCCGGGGTGGCCGCCAGTTCGCGGCCGGCGCCGTGCCCTCGGCCACGCGTCGCCACAGGACGAGGCTGGGGACGGGCATCGTGTGTCGCCGACGCATGTGCAGTGCGAGGACGACGGCTGCCGCGACTGCGCCGGCCAACAGCCACCAGGGTTGCGCCAGGATCACCGCAGGAGCCCCTCCCGGACGAAGTCGTGTAGGAACACGGAGCGCAGCGACGCGTCGGAGCGGAGGGGGACGAAGTGGTTGCCGAAGGAGGCTAGACTTTCGCGCAACTCCCGTTGGAAGCGGTCCAGTTCCTCGCGATAGCGTTGAAGGACGTCGTCCCGGACCGCGAGTTCGAGCATCGATCCGCTCTCGCTGTCCACCATGCGTACGTCACCCTCACGCAGGTCGGGGTCGATCTCGCCGGTATCGAGGACCTGGATTGCGACGACCTGCGGCCCATGGGCTGCCAGGGTGGCGAGACCGGCATCGGAGCGTTCGCTCAGGAAGTCGCTCACGATGATGAGGAGGCCCTCGGTGGGGAGTTGGGGGAGGGCTACCTCGAGGGCCTCCTCGAGGTCGAGGTGCCCCGATGGCTCGCGTTCCTCGAGCCAGGCCGAGAGCTCGTGGAAGCGGTGCGTGCCACTGAATCGTCGCGACGCTTGCAGGGACCCCGACCCGACGACGCCAACCGTCACGCGATCTGAACCTGCGAGCCCGGCACATGCGAGCCCGGCCGCGACGCGCGTGGCGAACACGAACTTGTTGGGCGTCCCGAAGTCCATGGATGCGGTGCCATCGACGAGGAGGACCACGTCCAACTGTCGTTCCGGATGGAACTGACGGACGACGGGCTGCCGCAGGCGGCTGTAGACCGACACGTCCAGGTGCCGCATGTCGTCACCCGGTTGGTAGCCACGGTGGTCCGCGAACTCGAGGCCGGCGCCTTTGTCGCGTGAGACACGCTCCCCGATCCCATGGATCGACCGTGCGCCCAGGGCGTTGAGCCGTGCTTGCGTCAATGCCTCGCGCAGGTCGGCGGGCAACAGGCTCACGCTGCCTGAACCTCCTTCATGACTCGCGCCAGGAGGTTGTCGATGATGTTGTCGACCGTCAAGCCCTCGGCGGCGCCCATGTAGTTGAGGTGCACGCGGTGGCGTAGCGTCGGAAGCGCCATCGCTTGGAGATCGTCGAACGCGACGTTGAAGCGGCCCTCCAACATCGCACGGGCTTTGGCGGCCAGTAGCAGGCTCTGGGCGCCACGCGGGCTGATACCGAACCGCACGAACCGTCCCACCTCGTCGGAGACGGCATCGAGCTGTGGTTGACTGGAACGCGCCATCCGGGCCACGGTCCGAGCGACCGCCGCGGGGACGTGCACGCTACGGGCCAGCGTCTGCAGTCGCAGGATGTGGTCGGACGACACCACCGACGCGACGGCCTCTTCCGGAGCCCCGGTCGTTTGTTGCAGGATGCGGACGACGGAGTCCTCGCTCGGGTAGGTGATGAGCACCTTGAGTAGGAAGCGGTCGATCTGCGCTTCGGGAAGGTCGTAGGTGCCCTCCATCTCGATCGGGTTTTGGGTCGCGAGGACGAAGAATGGGTCCGGTAGCACGTGTTCCGCGCCGCCTGCGGTCACGGTGTGCTCCTGCATGGCCTCCAGCAGCGCAGATTGCGTCTTGGGTGTGGCGCGGTTGATCTCATCGGTCAGCACAAGCTGTCCGAAGATCGGACCCGCCTCAAAGCGTGTGGCGGCATGACCTGCCTCGTCGTGGTACAGCACGTTGGCGCCCGTGATGTCCGCCGGCATGAGGTCGGGCGTGAATTGGACACGGGAGAAATCCAGACCACATACGCGCGCAAGGGTGCGGACCAACAGCGTCTTGCCGAGCCCTGGTGCTCCCTCGATGAGGACGTGGCCGCCGGCGATGAGGGCGATCAGCAGCTGATCGACCACCTGTTCCTGCCCGACGATCACGCGGTTGACGGTGTCGCGACCCTCTTGGAGGGCGCGGACGAGCGTGTCGACGTCGCCGGTGTCGACTGGGGTCGCGTTGCGCTCCTTGTGTTCGGTCATGGGTTGTGGATTACCTCCCCGAATTCGCGTCGTCCGACGGTGTGAAGTATTGGCGCACCACGTTGCGGACGGCAGCGTCGACGGGCGCCTCGTTGGAAGTCGCTTCGTCGACGCGTTGCCAGTCTCCAGTCTGACCCGGCGTGTCCGTGGCTCCCTCCTGGGAGACTTCGGGTGGAAGTTCGATGTCGATGCGACGTCCTTCCCCACGGTCCGCCGTGGGCAGCGAGACGTCCTCGTCCGGCGTCCGGGGGGTGGCGCCTTGGGGTTCTCCGTCCATGGGCTGCTCGCCGCCCCCCGCGAGTTCACTGGCTCCGCGGTTGCTGCGTTGCGCGGCTCCAATCACTTCGCCTGCGGCTTCACTGCTTTCCTGCTCACGCGCTCGTTGTATCGCCTCTTGCTCGGGAGGCCGTTCACCGTACATCACGTCGGTAGGTCCCGCCTCCTGTGGAGCACCCTGACGGATCTCGGCTGATGTCGTGTCTACGCCTGAGTCGTCATCCGACGGAGAATCGGACGTTCCTTCGGCCTGCTCCGTCGTTGCCTCGTCCGCCGCTGTCGATGGTGTGAGTCGAGGCTGGGGCAGCATCTCGAGGTCGTTCGGGGCCTCGGTTGCCTGTGCATCGGGGGCGGCGCCACTCCCCCCGCTGAACGATTGCGTGGGATCAGGAAGACCGGCTTCCTCGTAGGCGCGCTGAACGTGTTCCAGCGAGCGTTGGAACCGGCGCTCGGCCTCCTCCTCCGAGAGGTTGCCACCTTCGTTGTCCTCACTGAGCCGACGCAAGGACTCGCGAGCGGCGCGGACATACGGGTCGTCTTCGCCCCGCCCCTCCTCGTTGAGGTGTTCACGAAACGCCTCGAGGTCGTCGATACCGACGGTGTCGGCGGTCTGGCTTGGCGTTCCAGTGTCGGGCGTCGGAGCCGACGGCATGGGCCAAGCCATTGCGGCAAAGGTAAGTGGTATGGCCCACCAGAGGCTGACGTGCACTCCGAGCGGTGCGACCCGCGCGGGTTCCACCTCCTTGGCGTGGCTGCCCGCGTCACGGATGACGGCTTCGTCGAAGGCGCCCCTGTAGCGACCCGACAGCACCTCCACGGCACTGACGAAACGTTCGTTGGTGCCGTGGCGCAGGTCGATGGCCAAGGCCGTCGCCAACAAGGATTCGGGCCACATGACCAATCCCACCAGTTCCAAGGCAACACCAACCGCTACCGACGCCGTGAGTACCGCCATTAGCTCGACCGAGCCCCATCCGAGCAACATCCGCAGGACAAGGGCGATGCCGGCACCTCCAAGAGCGCCAAAGCTTGCGCCACGGAGAAGGCGCACGGCGACCCTGCGGCGTCGTACCGCGTGGATGGTTCTCCAAAATGCGCGGACGGTTGGGATCGAAAGGAACTCGTGTCGCATGGCGTTCAGGGACGTGGGACCGTTCCGGCCACGTTGAAGCGTTCGAGGAGATCGGCGATGACCCCGTCCTCGATGAGGAACGTTAGTGCCTCGTCTACCGAGGCACGCAGAAACTCGTCTCTGCTACGCATGCCGATTGCGAAGCGTAGCGTAGGGGGTTCGAAATCGGGATCGTTCCATACCGTCAATGCCGGGGCGCCATCGCGTTCCTCCCACGCCTGGCGGATGCCGGGTTTCCATGCGAGCGCTGCGTCGAGCGTGCCATCGGCCAACCGCTCGAACAGTAGTTCGTTGCCCGGGTAGGGGATGCGCCGCAGTTGCTCGCCCTCGGGCCGGGCTCCGTTGTAGGCCGTGAATTCGAGGTCGCCCTGGCTCAGCATGCGGGTGCCCACCTTCGCGCCGCTGGACAGCCCATCGGTAGTGATGGCGTCGTCGGTCGTCGCAAACACGAATGACGTCTCCAGGTAGGCGCGAGACACGATCAACCAATCGGGGTAGTTGCGCTCGCCCAGCAAGAAACCTGGGAAGGCCACGCAGTCGTTGGTGAGAAGCACGAAGAGCTCCTGTTGGTCCACGGGGAAACGATACGAGTAGGCGGGCGTGGGGCGCGTAGCCCGCACCTCCGTGAACTCCGCCTCCAGTAGGAGCGCGTCCGCGACTGCGGTACCGACGGCGCGTTCGAAATCCTTCAAGGCGCCTTCTTCGTTCAAGCAGAAGCGGATCGTATCGCCCTCGATCTGTCGCCCACGGTTTTCCAGGAACTCGGGTGGGATGAAGTCGGGTGTGGCGAAGTTGAACTGAGCCGTGGCGTGGGCATTCAATAGGGCTACGCACATGGCGATGAACATGGCAAGAAAAAACCGTGCGCGACGCGATCTGTAGATGGCAATCATCAAGATATTCCTTCGGTGGGGGCCGATGGGCCCAAAACGGGAACGCTTTGGGCGATCCTCCTCGTGGATCGCCCAAAGCGCCTCGTGACGTGTGGCCCTCACGGCAGCTTGAACACGTAGAGGGTGTTGCCGGTGTTGGGCACGCTGACCTCGGGCGTCAGCGCGAGGTAGCCACCCACGACGGCGGCGTTACCGCTGCCGGCAGGAATGGCGATGTACTGCTCGCCATCGACGGAGTAGCTGATGGGATCGCCGGAGACGGAACCGCTGAGGCGGGTTTCCCATTCCACTTCGCCGGTCTCCGCGTTAAGGGCACGGAAGTTGCGGGCGGAATCGCCACCGAAGATGAGGTTGCCACCGGTGGACAACAGGGGCATGGTGCCCGTGCGCGTCTCAAACGTCCACAGCGTCTCACCGGTTTCGACGGAGACCGCCTGGACCGTGCCGACGTTCTCCTCGCCGGGGGCGATCATGGTATTGAAGCTCAGCCCATACAGATCGGCCGGCGTCCATTCGGCGACACTGATCTCGGGCTCCATACACATGTTCTGCAGCGGCATGTAGATGGCGTTGGTGTTGGGGTTGTAGGCGCCCGGCATCCAGTTCTTGCCACCCAGCATCGTGGGGCAGACCAGGCCGTAGGGGTCGTCGATGCTGTCGGGGATGACGTCCTCGTTGACCGTTACTTCACCGCTGCCCGAGACGCTCTCGATGACGTTCTGGCGGACGGTCTCCTTGGCCCACAGGAATTCGCCGGTTTCACGGTCGAGCGTCCATACGACGCCGGTCTTGCCCGGAATTCCGGTCATGACCTTGTACTCGGTGCCCGGCTCGACGTCCGGGTTCATGGACAGGACGTCGTCCTCGGACGGGGCGATCGCGCTATCGACCAGGATGCGCTCGAACGGGTGGTCCATGTCCCAATTGTCGCGGGGCAGGTGCTGGAAGTACCACTCGATCTCGCCGGTGTCGGCGTTGATGGCGAGGGTGGAGTTGGAGTACAGCACGTCCTCGCCCTCGGTGCCGCGAAGGATCTCCGGGGAGGGGGCGGGCACGGAGGTGCCCCAGTAGATGAGGTTCAATTCCGGATCAAAGGCGCCGGCTTGGCCCCAGGCGCCGACGTGCAGCCGGCTCTCCAGCGGCAGGTCGCCCCAGGTTTCGCTGCCGGGCTCGCCGGGACGCGGGATGGTGTGCGTGCGCCACAATTCTTCGCCACTTTCCACGTCATGGGCGGTGATGAAACAGCCGCCGGGCAGCGCCGGGTCGCAGGCGCGACCGTTCACGACCTTGCCGTCGAGGATGATCGGGCCCGTGGTCTGCGCGATGACGCGGGGGTCGCCCACCGGGGTTTCCCACTCGAGCTGGCCCGTCTGCGCGTCCAAGGCGATGATGTGCGCATCGTACGTGGCATGGAAAATCTTGTCTTCGTAGATGGCAATGTTACGGGTGATGTTGCCGAGGCCAGCGATGGTGGTGCGGTCGAGGTCCTCGGGAAGGTCGCGCCGGTACTCCCAGATGAGGTCGCCCGTGGCGGCGTCGAATGCCTGGATCACGTCGTTGGGATTCGGGAGATACATGATGCCGTCATAGACGAGCGGCTCGGCTTCGTTAGGGCCGGGCTCCATGCCGCTCGCCCATGCCAGGGTGAGCTGGTCGACGTTCTCGGGCGTAATCTGGTCCAAGGCGCTATGGCCCCAGGAGGCGTAGTTGTTGCGCGCCATGAGCCAATCGCCAGGAGCAGGGTTCTCCAGCGTCTCCTGGCTGACGGGTTGGAAGTTCTCGATCGTGGCTTGGCTGAGGGCGGTCCCCAGCCATAGCGTCACAGCGAGAACCGCGAAGAGCTTACGCATAGAATTTCTCGTCCTTTCGTACGTGTGGAGCAATGGGTTCGTGTGGACGTGCAATGCGACACCGGTGGTGCACGGTGTAATACGTCACGACGCACATCGTGCGCTCTCGTATCGCCCCCTTCCTTGAATGTCCCGGTTAGGATAACACCGGTAGGTGGAGCCCTCCAAATTGGAAGGGCGTACGTAGAGGCTCATGGGACCGCATCGGTCGATGGGCAGACGTCGCACGTCGGTGTAATCGGCGTCAGGTCGTAGGCGTCGACGATCTCCTCTATGGCCCCGGTACGTAAGAGCGCTTGCAGTTCCGCTACGAGCGCGCGCTTGAGGGTGAGATCACCCTTCCAGAGCCCGAATCCCAAGGGGTAGCGTCCGAGCGATTCAGGTAGATACTGCGCTTCCCAACCGGTTTCTCCGGCGAGTTGGCGCGCACGCAACGCTTCGGTAGCGATGGCGTCGACCTCGCCTCCCTCGATCGCTCGTAGAGCCTCGTCATACGACTGCAGAATGGTCGTCTCAACGGCGATCTCTCGCAGGAAGCGACTAAGGCGAATGCGATCCAGTCCCGACGCCCCGGAGAGAAAACCGACCCGCGCGCTCGTCAGACTGTCGAGGTCGGTGGGCACGGCGATGGCCCACCCCGTTTCCAAGTGGGATGGTGTGGTCTCCAAAAACGATTCGGTGACACCGGTCGTGACCACACCGCCACCGATCACTTCGCATTGGGCGCGTGTGATGCGCCAGTTTCGAGGATTGAAGTCGCGGCCGATGGCACGGTTCGTGATCGTCTGCAAACGAAGGCCAAGGTTATCGGCGACCGCCTGCATGATCTCTACGTCGACGCCGGGCGTGGCGGGACCATCCGTGACGAGCGGCGGGTAGGACTCGGGAATGCACAGGCGTAGTGATCCGCGTTCCTGCACCAACCGCAAGGACGTATCCGTGGGCACCACGTTTGCGAGCGCCATGATTGCCAGGACGACGACGATGGCCACGAGGTCGCGACGTGCACGGGCACTCATGGGCAGCGTCCTCAGCGGGCCGATCGCCGGAAGTCCCACATGGCGATTCCAAAGAACAGAATGGCCATCGCGACCAGGACCGCCGGCCCGATTCGAGGGTCGAACTGATTGAAGTCGATGAACACGCCGCGTAGGGCATCAATGGCGTAGGTGATGGGGTTGAGGCGCACGACGGTGACGAGCCACTCCGGGTACACGACCGACGTTTGGGCGCCCGTGAGCGAGGGGGAAAGGGGAAAGATGGAGCTGGAGGTGAAGTACAAGGGAAGGATGACGGCGTTCGAGAAGACGCCGAAGCCCTCGAAGCTGGGCATACGGTTCGCTATCACGACGCCGAGTGATGTGAGGGCGAAGCCCAGCAGGAGCATGATGCCCAGCCCCGAGACCACGCGGGGCAGGGTGATCACGACATCGGTGAAGCGGGCAAGCACCAGCACGATGATGCCGTGTGCCAGGGCGATGGTGGTGCCGCCCAAGACCTTGCCCAAGAGGACAGCCCAGCGCGGCATGGGAGACACGAGCACTTCCCTCAGGAAGCCGAATTCACGGTCCCAGATCACCGATACGGCCGACTGCACGGAGGTATACATCATGTTGAGGGCGATGACCGCAGGGAAGATGAATTGAAGGTAGGTGTACGGGATGACGAACTGGACTTCCCCGTACACCTCCCCTCGAAAGTAGGGATTCAGGCCGATCCCCAGGATCAGCACCCACAACAACGGTCGACTGACGCCCCCAACGAGCTGGCCGCGATCACGAATGGCCCGCTTGACCTCTCGCAGCCAAATTGCGTAGATGCCGTTGAGGGTCGCCATAAGATCAGCGGTTCTCGATGGTGATCTGATTCATGTCTTCGGGAATGAGGGGAGTGCTTCCGGCGGGGTACTCGTTTTCGCTGAGCCAATAGGCCATGATGCGCACGTACGTGCGGTCGGACAGGGTCCCCGGCGAAGCCGGAGGCATTCTGGAGGACACGTAGCCGTGCAAACTGCTCATTGGCTGGCCGCCGTAATCACGGAAGAAACCGAGGCTTGTCAGGGCCGGGGCGTGGAAGCCGCCACGAAGACCTTGGCCGTGACACTCGGCGCAGTGCTCCGCGTAGGCCTCGGCCCCCTGCGCGGCCTGTTGTTCCGTGAAATACCCCGTGTCGTCACTGTAGGAAATCTCGGACGGATCGATCTCGTCGGGATCCTGCGCTTCGCCACTGTCCGCCCCACGGGCGTCGGCGCCTTCCGGTTCAGGTTGCGCTAGCCCAATGCGGTAGCGCTCCTGGTAGACGTCCGATGCAGTGAGGTCGGCTTCGCGTGCCGAAGCCACGTCGTCGGGTCCGTACCAGGCGAAGTCTTCGGGCAGGGACGCCTCGTTGCCCCAGGCGGATGCCACGTAGTTCAGAGCAGCCGCCAGGTCCTCGTCGCCCAAGTAGCCCCAGGCGGGCATGTTGCCGTCGTAGGACTGCCCGCTGACCTCGATCTGGCCGTTGAGGCCGTACAGCACGGTGTGGCTCAGGTGGTCGCGACCGCCGCCCTGAGCGAGGATGTCGGGTACGTGACCCGCCAGCGGCGGAAACGTTCCGGGAACCCCTTCACCGTTCGATTGGTGGCACGATGCGCAGGTCACCGTGTAGGTCTGTTCACCGAGGTCACGCCATTCGAAATCGTCCTGGGCGTAGGCTTGCCCGGCAAGCAAAAACGCCACTGTGACCGCCAATGCCAGCGAACGCCAAGAGCACTTCTCGACCGATCGGGGACGAACACTGTTCATCAAGATTCCTTCCGAGATGGGAGCACGACTTCAAGGGCGGGCTCCACGAAGCATGAACTCATTGCGTGTGCTCGCCCCCTTGACGGGCGAACGTGTACATCCTATCGCGGGCTCCGGCTGCCTGGTCGCGGAGTCCCCTGACCAGTGAGGGACAGAAAAACCGTCTCCAGGCTGGGCTTCTCCACCGTCAGGGTGCGGGCGTACGTGCCCCATGCCTCCACGAAACGCTCCGCTTCGGCATCGGTACCGACTTCGACCACGAGCCCCCCGGCGCCAGGGGCGACACGTTCGGGATAGGCCTCACGGATACCCTTTTCGGCGTCGGCATCGTCGGGTTCGACCCGCACGATCACAGCGCCGTGATCTTGTTTGAGGCGCTCAGGCGTGTCCAAGGCCAATACCTCGCCATGGTCGACGATGCAGATGCGGTCGCACACCTCGACCTCGTCGATGTAGTGGGTGGTCACCAAGACCGTGAGGTCGCGTTCTCGCCGCAATCGTTGCAGGTAGACCCACATTCGCTCACGGGTTTGTGCGTCTAGGCCGACCGTAGGTTCGTCAAGAATCAAGAGTTTCGAATCGTGGACGAGCGCTCGCGCGATCTCCAGGCGGCGCTTCATGCCGGTCGAAAGTTGGCTTACCAAATGGTCGCGCCACTCGGCTAATTCGACGAGCTCGAGGAGTTCGGGAATGCGCTGTCGGCGTAGGGCGCCGGGCACGCCATAGATACGGCCATGGAAGTCGAGGTTCTCGGCCACGGTCAGGCGCCCGTCGAGGCTCGGTTCCTGGAACACCACACCAAGGTGGCGTCGCGCACGCCGAGGATGCTTTGCCGTGTCGACGCCAAAGATCTCCGTTCGCCCCTCGTCGGATCCATGGATGGTGCACAGGATGTGGATCAGGGTCGTCTTCCCAGCTCCGTTGGGACCTAGGAGGGCAAACAACTCGCCGCTGCGGACCTCGAAATTGACGTCGTTCAAGGCGATTACCCGACCGTAACGCTTGGTCGTATTGCTCACGCGCACGGCGGGTACGTCAGAGGTGACTGGCATGCGTATCTCCTCGCAGGCGGCGGACGGCATCGCGCGACGTGCGCCAAAGCTTGGCGTCATCGGCGTTTCGGGGACGCGGCAACTCGGAGGTGAGCTCCAGTACGTCGGCCACGCGCCCTGGGCCAGGCGACATGATGAGAATGCGGTCTGCGAGCAGCGTCGCCTCCATGGGATTATGCGTCACGAACACTACCGTGCATCTTAACTGCTGCCACAGCGCAAGCAGCTCTTCGCGCATGGTCATGGCCGTTAGCTCGTCGAGAGAGCTGAAGGGCTCGTCCATGAACAGTACGTCCGGTTGCACGATGAGCGCCCGTGCGACCGCTACCCGTTGCTGCATACCGATGGACAGCTGACGCGGAAAATAGTCACCGAACTCTCGTAAGCCTACGCGGGAGAGCCAGTCGTCGATGCGCCCTCTCGTCCTTGCCGACCGACCATCGAGGACGAACGCCAAGTTCTCCGTCACCGTCATCCATGGCAGAAGCCTGGATTCCTGGAACATGTAGCTGATGACCGGTGTGTGCCCGTCCGACTCGTCTCGAATGGTCACCGAGCCTGCGTCGTGTCGTTCGAGGCCGGCCATGATGTTGAGCAGGGTGGTCTTGCCGCAACCCGACGGTCCCAGGAGGCACATGAACTCGCCGTCCGCCACGCGGACGTGGATGTCGCGCAGGGCATCGACGGCCGCACCTCCGGGCCCTCGAAAGGTCTTCGTGACGCCCTCCACGACGATCTGTGCCATCAGCCTACCTCCGCGGCCGGCTTGCGCCACTTGAACGCCGAACGCTGCACGGCGCCCAGCAGTACCAGGTCGATGAACGCCAGGATGATCATCATCGTCAGGCCGTACGCCAGAATCCCGGTCATGTTGAACATCTGAAAATAAAAGGAGATCTGGTAGCCGACGCCGTTGGTGCGGCCCAGCAGTTCCGCCAGCACCACCATCTTCCAGGCCAGCGACAGCGACGAGCGCGCCACGCCGATGATGTAGGGCATCAGCTGCGGCAGGATCACCTTGCGCCAGATGGTGACGCGTGGCCGCCGGTAGGCGCGGGCCATCTCGACCAGCTTGTCGTCGATGGCGCGCGTGCCTTCGCGGACCTGCACCACGATGGTGGGCAGGATGGTGACGATCAGGGCGTTGATGGCGGCGCTGTCGGAGAGCCCGAAGATCAGGTACGCCATCACGAACAGGATGATGCGGGGGATGGTCAGGCCGGCGATGAGCCAGCCCTGCAGCAGCCGGTCGATCCACCACGAGATGCCCATGGCCGCGCCGACGGCCACGCCGATGATCATGCCGGCCCCGAACGCGATGACCACCCGCCGGGCGGTGGCCCACAGGTGGTTCAGCATGGTGCCGCGTTCGAACTCCCGGGCGATGAACTCGACCGTGGCGACGGGACCGGGCATCAACTCGGAGGGCAGGGCGGTGGCGGCGACGATCCAGGCCACCAGGATGGAGGCGTAGCCCGCCCCTACCAACCACGCTGGATTCGCTTCGAGTCGGGCCGTAATCGTCCGCCTCGACCGGGTCGAGGCGGACGGCCTGGTTTGCGCGTCGGCGATGGGACGCCTCCTGTCGGACGCCGCTGCGGATCAGGACGCGATCAGCGCAGGTTTTCGGGCACGAACTCGGTGGTGTACGCGTCGCGCGGAAGGCCCTCGACGCCGACGACGTCCGAGCCGGCGATGTCGACGAGCTGGTCGACGAGGGTGATCAGCCCATCGATCTGCGCCTCGTTCCAGCCGTCCGGAAGGCCGGCCTCCCAGCGCTCCCGCACGTCGGGGAACGCCTCGGGGTTGGGCAGCGAGTAGAGCTCCTCGTCGAGGATGTCCTGCCAGATGCCGTCCATGGCGTCGTTGCTCATGCGCTCGAAGGTCTCGTCCATGGCGGCGATGAAGGCGGTCTTGGCTTCGGCGGAGAGCCCTTCGCGGCCGACCACGACGAGGATCGGAAGGTCGTTGCGCAGGCCGAGCTGATCGAGCATCTCGGTAACCATCATGATGTCCTTGTTCTCGCCGTCGTAGGTCAAGCGCGACACGAAGTGCCAGTAGGGGATGCCGGCGTCGATCTCACCGTCGGCCAAAAGCTCGGACATCAGCCAGGGCGCGGCCTGCAGCGTCTCGCCGTCCTCCTGTGGGTCGAAGCCGTACTGGCTGGTGGTCAGCGCCCGCAGGATCAGGAGGCTCTTGTCGTCGAGGCTGGCGGCGGCGACCGTCTTGCCTTCGAGATCCGCGATCGTGTCGATGCCGCTGTCGCTGCGTACGACGACGCCGCCCACGGCCTTGCCGTAGGGGTAGATCGCCTGCACGGGCACGTCGCGTTGACGCATCAGCACCACGCCGATGAAGTCGTCGACGGTGACGTCGACCTCTTCGCCGCGGAGCGCCAGTTCGGTCGCCTGCTTGGTGCCGTACGTGGTCGGCTGGATGTCCAGGTTGTATTCCTCGTCCACGCCGAAGTACTGCATGGCGTGGATCACCCACGAGAAGGTGCCGACGGCCTGCATGCCGACGCGGACCGTCATGGGTTCTTCGTCTTGGGCGAACGCCGTGGTGGTCGCGAGGACCAACGACGTGAGGGCGAGCATGCGGACGAGACGACGCATGAAAGGCTCCTTTCGAACGAACGAGTTCGGGGGTTTCCTCTTGCGGACAAAAATATAGTAGCACTCCTGCGCCCATGGTGTATGTCAAGTGTCGTGCACGGCGCGATGCGGGCGCCGCCACGCGTACGAGACCGCCATGCACGGCCGCGCGGAAAACATCGTCGGCCCCGGCGCGCGCCCGGTCCGTGCCCCTGGTGCGCCCGCCCCCTTCGGTCCCACATGCCCGTGGTATCCTTTGCGCCCGGACGCGCGACAGCCCTTCATCCCCCCGGGCGACTCGTGGTGGTCACGGTTCCCGCAAGCATGGACGGCGCTCCATGGCGGAGGAGGCAGCATGGCGAAGGCCGAGAACGCGACGGCGACGGAGGTTGCGCCCGCCTGGCTCGACACGGAGCCCATTCGTGCGCTCCTCGACCGTGGCAAGGAGGAGGGCACCCTCGACACCGAGGAGATCAGTTCGGCCTTCGTGCGGGCGTTGGAGGCGACCGGCCTCGATGGCGAGGAGCCGCACTTCGAGGACCTGATGGAACGGATCGAGCGCGAGGGGATCGCGATCGCCGACCTGGCCGAGGACGAGGTGCTGGACGACCCGGCGGTGACCGAGGGCGAGCTGCCGGAGGCCAGCGAGGAGCCGTCCGCCATCGAGGCGCTGGAGGCCCGCGCCGAGGCGATGGCCGATGCGCGCGTGCGCACCAACGACCCGGTGCGGCAGTACCTGCAGGAGATCGGTCGCGTCAAGCTGCTCAGCCTGGAGGAGGAGATCAGCCTGGCGCGGCGGATCGAGGAGGGCGAGTGGGCGCGCGAGCGGCTGGCGGAGCACGGCGATCAGATGGACGAGCGCGAGCGGCGCCGCCAGCAACGCATCGTCGAGGACGGCGAGCTGGCCCGCAAGCACCTGATCGAGGCCAACCTGCGGCTGGTCGTCAGCATCGCCAAGAAGTACAACGGGCGGGGGATGAGCTTCCTGGACCTGATCCAGGAGGGGAACCAGGGCCTGATCCGCGCGGTAGAGAAGTTCGAGTACCGCCGGCGCTACAAGTTCAGCACCTACGCCACCTGGTGGATCCGGCAGGCCATCAACCGCGCCATCGCCGATCAGTCCCGCACCATCCGCATCCCCGTGCACATGGTCGAGACGATCAACAAGCTGACGCGCGCCAGCCGGCGCCTGCAGCAGGAGCTGTCGCGCGAGCCGACCTACGATGAGATCGCCGACGCCATGGGGCCCGAGTGGAGCGCCGACAAGGTGGAGGAGGCGTTCAAGCTGACGCGCGAGCCGTTCAGCCTGGAGACCCCGATCGGCGACGAGGAGGACAGCTTCTACGGCGACTTCATCCCTGATGAGCAGATCGAGAGCCCCGTCGACGAGGCCAGCAAGATCATCCTGTCCGAGGAGCTCGAGGAGGCGCTGGACAAGCTCAACGACCGCGAATCGCAGGTGCTCAAGATGCGCAAGGGGCTGGTCGACGGGCGCGAGCACACCCTCGAGGAGGTCGGCCAGTACTTCGGCGTCACGCGCGAGCGGATCCGGCAGATCGAGAACAAGGCGCTCCGCAAGCTGAAGTACCACGAGAGCCGCACCCGCAAGCTGCGCGACTTCCTGGAATGAGTCGCCCCGCGCAGCCTGCCGGCGCGCGCGTCGCGTGGAACCACGGCGCGCGGGCCACCGTCGTGCGCGCCTTGGCGTTGGCCGCCGTGCTGTTGATCCTCGCCTACCTCGCCGCAACCTGGTCCGCCCGGATCGCCAGCGAGGCCCACCCGACGTTGGCCACGGCCTGGCCCGAGCCGCCGCTGGTGATGGCGCACCAGGGCGGCGACGGCCTGTGGCCCTCCAGCACCCGGTACGCCTTCGACCGTGCGGTGACGCTGGGGGTGGACGTGCTGGAGATGGACGTGCACCTGAGCCAGGACGGGCGATTGGTGGTCATCCACGACGACACGGTCGACCGCACCACCGACGCCTCCGGCGCGGTGGCGGACCACGACGCCGAAACGCTGGCGGCGATGGACGCGGGCTGGTCCTGGTCGCCGGGCCCGGCGACGGGCCGCGTGCCCTACCGCGGCTTCGGGTACGGCGTCCCGGCGCTGGCGGACGTCCTGAACGACCACCCGGACGCGCCCGTGGCGATCGAGATCAAGCCCGAGGGGCCCGAGGCCGCCACGGCCCTGTGCCGACGGCTGCGGGAGGAGGGCCGGACCGCAGGTGCGCTGGTCGCCAGCTTCCACCAGGACGCCATGGACGCGTTCCGAAACGCCTGCCCGGACGTGGCCACCTCGGCGACGCGGGCGGAGGCCCGCACCTTCGTGATCCTGTCGCGCCTGCGCTTGGCGGGACCGCTCCGCCCGCGCTTCGACGCGCTGCAGGTGCCGGTCGAACAGGGCGGCCTCACGGTGGCGACGCCGTCGCTGCTGGGCGCGGCGCACGCCAAGGGCGTCCAAGTGCACGTGTGGACGATCAATGATCCGGACGCGATGCAGCGCCTGCTCCGGATGGGCGTGGACGGCCTGATCACCGACCGGCCCGACCGGGCGTTGCGGGCCACGGGGCGGGAGGTCGACGAGGCCCTGCTCCCGCCGTTCGTGACGCCGTAGCCGGCGTCCGGTCGGGCACACACGACGTCACCGTCGGGTGCTTCCCGGACCTGTACGGCGCGCTGGAGGGCAGCGGCCTGGATCAGGTCATTACGCTCTGAGGCGCTCCAGCAGCCGCGCGACCGTCATGGTGCCGTGCTCGAAGTCTTCGAGCCGCATGTGCTCATTCGGCCCGTGGATGCGGCTGCCGGGGTAGCCGCATCCCAGCCCCACCACGGGTAGGCCCAGGCCCGCCACGAACGGGTGGATCGGGCCCGAGCCGGGGCTGTTGGGCATCACCACCGGCTCGGCGTCGTGCACGTCGCGCAGGGCCCCCACCGCCGCCCGCACGAACGGGTGGTTCACGTCGGAGCGGGCGGCGCGCTCGGCGTGCGGAAGCGGCACCACCTCCACGTCGCTGAACCCCGCGGCGCGGAGGTGCGCCCGCAGCGCGTCCAGCACCTGCTGAGGGTCCTGGTCCGGCACCAGCCGCAGGTCCAGCTTGGCGGTCGCGTGGTGCGGGATGACGGTCTTGGCGCCTTCGCCGCCGTAGCCGGCGTGGACGCCGTTCACGTTCAGCGTCGGCTCGAAGTAGAGGGCGTGGCGCCAGGCGGCGCCGCGCAGACCCCCCAGGTAGCGGTCCACGCCGAACGTCTCCGCCAGGGCGGCGTCCTCGTCGGGCAGTTCGTCGACCAACGCCCGCGCCGCCGCGTCCGGGGGGTGGACGCCGTCGCGGAAGCCGGCGATCGTCACGTTGCCGTCGGCGTCCCGTAGCGTCGCGAGGGCAGCGGCCAGCCGGGCGGCGGCGTTGTCGACCACCACGCCGTAGCTGGAGTGCAGGTCGCGTCCGGCGGTGCGGGTGTGCAGCTCCAGCGTCAGGATGCCCTTCATGCCGCAGTACGTCATCGGACGCCCGGCGGCGTCGACGCCGCCGAACTCCCACACGCACCCATCGGCGGCGAGGGCGCCTGCGTGCGCCGCGACGTAGTCGGCCAGGTGGGGGCTGCCGATCTCCTCCTCGCCCTCGATCACGAACTTCACGCCCACGGGGAGCTCGCCGTGGCGTTGCCGGTAGAGGCGCAGCGCGGTCAGGCGGGAGACCAGCTCGCCCTTGTCGTCCGCTGCGCCGCGGCCGTACACAGCGCCGTCGCGCTCGGTCAGCGTGAACGGGTCGCTGCTCCAGGCCTCCCGCGGGTCCTCCGGTTGCACGTCGTAGTGGTTGTAGAACAGCACCGTCGGCGCGCCAGGCACCAGGCGCTCGGCGTACACCACCGGCGCGCCGCCGGTGTGGTGCAGCGCCGCGTCGAAGCCGTCCTCCCGCAGCATCGCGGCGATCAGCTCGGCGGTCTCGGGGATGGCGCGACCATCGGCCGCCACCGACGGCAAAGCGACCAGGCGTCGGAGCCGCGCCAGCGCCTGGTCGCGAAGGTCGGGGGGCAGCACGTCAGTCCAGCTCGGCGGCGTACAGCCAGATACGCTCGTCGGTGCGCGGCGTCCAGTCCAGCCGGTCGCTGACGCCGTAGAGGTCCTGCGGCTTGTAGAGCTCGATGACCGGCGCCAGTTCGTGGATCCGTTCCGTCGCGGTGCGGTACGCCTCCAGTCGCGCCTCGCGGTCGACGGTGCTGCGGCCCCGGTCCAGCGCCCGGTCGAGCGTCTCGTCGCTGAAGTAGGACAGCAGCTCATCGGTGTAGAGCAGCGAGTAGTACACGAAATCGGCGTCCTGGGGCGCGTTGCCCCAGCCGATCAGGTACAGGTCCGGCGCGGCGCCGGAGAACAGGTCGCCGACGTAGGCGCCATACTCCCGCACGTCCAAGGTCACGTCGACGCCCGCCTGCTGCAGCTGCTCCGCCACCGCCTGCGCCACCTGCACGTCGTTGACGTAACGGCCGTTGGGCGCCTCCAGCGTCAGCGGCAGGTCGCTGGCACCGGCCTCGGCCAGCAGCTCCCGTGCCGCCTCGGGGTCGTGGCCGTACGGCTCCAGCTCAGGGTTGAAGCCAAAGTCGAGCTCGGTCAGCATCGCCGTGGTCGGCGTGGCGCGCCCCCCGAAGATCCCCTCGATGATCCCGCCTACGTCCACCGCCAGGTTCAGTGCCCGGCGCACCCGCGGATCCTGCAGGGCGGGGTTGGCGCTCACGGTATTGATGCCGACGTAGATGACGCGTGCACCGTCCACCGCCTCCAGCGAGGCGTTCCGCGTCGACGCCACCGACTCGGCCAGGTTCGGCGGCACCTGGTTGATCAGGTCGGCCTCCCCGGCCGAGAGGCTGGCGAAGCGCGTGGTGGCCTCAGGCACCGGCCGGAACACCAGCTCCTCGATGTCGGGCGCGCCGCGCCAGTAGTGTTCAAAGGCGCGCATGCGGAGCTCCACGTCCCGCCGCCAGTTCTCGACTTCGAACGGCCCCGTGCCGACCGGCGCTTCGGCGAAGGCGTCCTCGCCCATCTCCTGGAAGGTGTCCGACGGGACGATCATCAGCTCGGACAGGTAGTGCTCCGCCAGCGGGGTGGGCGCCGTGGTGGTGATGCGCACGCCGTGGTCCCCCGTCGCCTCCACCGATTCGATGAAGTCGAAGCCGCCCGCGATCGGCGACTCGGTCTCCTCGTCCAGGATGCGCTGAATGGTGAACACCACGTCCTCGGGCCCGAAGGACGTGCCGTCGTGGAAGGTGACGTCCTCGCGGAGGTCGAAGGTCCACACCGTATCCGACTCGGCGCGCCAGTCGGTGGCCAGCGCCGGCGTGTAGGAGCCGTCCGCTTCCTTGTGGATGAGCGCGTCGAAGACGTTGATGACCGCGTTGAAGGTGGACGTCTCGCGGTTCATGGTCGGATCGAGCGTGCTGGCGTCGGCGGATTGCATCACCACGACCGGCTGCTGCGCGGCCGCCAAGCCGGCCAAGCCGGCGGCGATGAGCGACGACAGGACAATGCGACGAATGAGCGACATCGAGGACCTCCAGAAGGATCGAGGGCGGTGGGCGCATCCCCAGCCGGGGCGCCGTCCGCCGGCATCATACCGGCGCGGCTTGGCGGGGCGGCGGCGCCGGCAGGGGGTAGGCTCTGGGCCATGCTGCGCTACCTGCTTCGCCGGCTCGTGCTCAGCGTGGTGGTCCTGTTCGCCCTGACGGTGCTGGTGTTCGCGATGGTGAACCTGTCCGGCGATCCGGTCCGCCTGCTGTTGCCCCCCGACGCCAGCGCAGAGCGGGTGGAGAACTTCCGTGCCAACCTCGGCCTGGACGACCCGTTGCCCGTGCGCTACGGGCGGTTCCTGGCGCATGCCGTCCGGCTGGATTTCGGCGATTCCATCCAGCTGCGCGACGCCGCCCTGGGCTTGGTGCTGGACCGCCTGCCGGCCACGTTGTCGCTGGCGGGCCTGGCGGTCGGCTTCGCGGTGCTGCTGGGGCTACCGTTGGGCGTGCTGACGGCGGTGCGGCGCGACACGCCGTGGGACACGCTCATCACCTCGTTGGCGGTGTTCGGGCAGTCCACGCCGATCTTCTGGGTGGGGGTGATGAGCATCCTGCTGTTCTCGGTGCGGCTGGGGTGGCTGCCGGCTTCCGGCATCGGGACGCCGGCGCACTACGTGTTGCCGACCCTCACGCTGACGCTGTTCCTGTTGGGGGGCCTGGTGCGGGTAACGCGCACCTCCATGCTGGAGGTGCTGGACAAGCAATACGTCCGCACCGCCACCGCCAAGGGGCAGCGCCGGCCGGTGGTGGTGTGGCGGCACGCGTTTCGGAACGCCACCATCCCGGTGGTGACGCAGATCGGGCTGCAGATGCGCTTCGTGATCGGCGGCAGCGTGATCACCGAGACCATCTTCGCGTGGCCCGGCCTGGGCCGGCTATTGGTGCAGGCTGTCTACGCCCGTGACTACCCGGTGGTGGAGGCGGGCGTGTTCGTGGTGGCGTTGCTGCTGATCGTGATCAACACGCTGGTGGACCTGTCGTACGCGCGCCTGAACCCGCGCGTGGAGCTGGCGTGACGGGGCGCGCCTGGCGGCGCTGGCTGCGGCGGCCCCGCACCTGGACGGCCGGCCTGGTGCTGCTGCCGATCGTGCTGGCGGCGTTGGCGGCGCCGCTCTACCCGCGTAGCCCCACCGATCAGGACCTGCGGGTCACCCTGGCCGCGCCGGGCACGGTCACGGAGGCAGGGACGATGTACCCCTTGGGCACGGACCAGCTGGGCCGGGACCTGGCGGCGCGCATCCTGCACGGCATCCGCGCCTCAGTGCTGATCGGGGGCGCGGCGTTGGCCCTCGCCGTGGTGGTGGGCACGGTGCTGGGGCTCCTGGCCGGGTACTTTGGCGGGCTGGTCGACGGCGTCGTGACCGGCCTGACCGAGACCCTGATGACGCTGCCGTTCATCCTGCTGGCGATCGCCGTGATCGCCGCCGTGGGGGCGTCCGCGAGCGTCTTAATCCTCACGCTCGGCCTGACCGGCTGGGTCAGCTTCGCGAAGCTGGTGCGGGCCAAGACCTTCGAGCTGCGGGGCGAAGAGTTCGTGCTGGCCGCGCGAGCGCTGGGGGTGCGCACGCCGGGGGCGCTAGGCCGGCACGTGTTGCCGAACGTGGCGCCCCTCATCCTGGTGGACGGCACCCTGCAGTTCGGCGCGCTGGTGCTGGCGGAGGCGGGGCTCAGCTTCCTGGGGTTGGGCCTGCGGCCGCCGACGCCCACGCTCGGCGGCATCCTGGCGGAGGGGCAGGTGTACCTCGCCAACGCCTGGTGGATTTCGACGCTGCCAGGGGTCGTGCTGCTGCTGATGGTGCTGTCGGTGAACGTTCTGGGCGACACGCTTCGGGACGCGGCCGCGCCGGGTGGGTGAGCGCCTGGGACGTTTGCCGAAAGGGGAGCATCGGATGCGTGGGCCGCCTTCCCCGAGGACCTATCACCCCATGCGACCATGGGCGGCGAAGCCCGATTCCGTCATTCGCTGTGAAGGAGGCCGCCATGAAATGCCCGATCTGCAAGGACGTCGATCTCGTTATGAGCGAGCGGCAGTCCATCGAAATCGATTACTGCCCCGAGTGCCGCGGCGTGTGGCTCGATCGCGGCGAGTTGGACAAGATCATCGAGCGCAGCGACGCCGGCCCGCCCCCGGAGCGTCGCGAGGCAGGTCCGCGTCGCGACGACGACCGGGGCGGCTACGGGGGCAAGAGGAAGCGCAAGTCGTTCCTGCACGAGCTGTTCGACTGAAGGCCGGTGTTTTGCGGCGCGTTGCGCCGAGAGCCCGGTTCACGCGGGGACGTCCCCCGCGTCGAGGTCGGCGAGCACGTCCGACACGGCCCGTTCCAGTGCCTCCCGCCGGGCGGGTCGTACCCCTGCCAGCATCTCCTCCAGGGCGGCGGCCGCGCGTGCGTGGCTGAGCGCCACCAGCGCGCGGCCCGCCTCGTCCAGGGCGATGCGCTTGCGGCGCCGGTCCCGTGGGTCCTCGCTGCGGGTGACGAGGCCTTTCGACACCAGGCGCTGCACCAGGTGGCTGGTGGCGGTGAGCGACAGGTTCAGGTGCCGCGACAGGTCGGAGACCGGTGCGGGCCCGGTAGCGTGGAGGTGATGCAACGTCGCCATCTGGGGGAGCGAGAGGCCGTTCTCGTGCAGGGTGTGCGCCATGATCGGGACGTGCCTGCGCACGTGCCAGCGCAACAGCTGCAGGACGGCGGTGGCCGCCTCGTCGCCCCCTTGGTCCCGTGGCGCTACCGTGGGGTCGTCCGCACCTTTCATCGCCGGCTTCACACGCTGCGCCGGTACTGGCGGATCGAGAGCGGCACGAACAGCGCCAGGATCCCCGCCATCCAGGCGAGGGTGGGCAGCAGAGAATCCAGTGGCCGGCCGAGGAACAGGGCGCGCACCGTGTCGACGGTCACCGAGATCGGCTGTACGTCGGCGAACGCCTGCAACCAACCCGGCATGGTCTCGACCGGCACGAAGGCGCTGCTGGCGAACACCAGCGGAAACACCCAGATGAAGCCGGCCACCTGCGCCGTCTCGGGGTCGCGCGTGACCAGGCCGATGAAGGCGCTGATCCAGGAGAACGCGAAGCCGAAGGCGACGACCAGCACCACGGCCAAGGCCGCGGCCAGAAGCCCGTCGTGGACACGGAACCCGATGATCGCGCCGACACCCAGCATCAGCAGCACCACGAACACGTTGCGGAGGCTGTCCGCCAGGGTACGGCCCGCCATCACCGCGGCGCGGCCCATCGGCAGCGAGCGGAAGCGGTCCACCATGCCCTTCGACAGGTCCTCCGCCAGCCCGACCGTGGTCTGGGTGGCGCCGAACAGCACGGTCTGGACCAGGATGCCGGGCATGAGGAAGTCGATGTAGGCGTCCACGTCGGGAGGCAGGAACAGCGCCCCGCCGAAGACGAAGTTGAACAGCAGCACGAACATGATCGGCTGGATCGTGGAGAACACCAGCAGTTGGGGCAGCCGCACGTAGCGCATCAGGTTGCGCTGCGCGATCACGATGGCGTCGTGGGCGTTGCGCCGCACGCGCCCCCACGGTCCCGTGGGGACGGGCGGGATGGCGGTGCTCATGCGGCCCGCCCCCCTTCCGGCACGGCCGCGTCTTCGTCCAGCCCGCTGCCGGTGAGGGCAAGGAAGGCGTCGTCGAGGGTGGCGCGGTGCAGGTCGATGTCGGCGAGCTCGATGCCGGCAGCGTCGACGGCGCGGACGACGCGTAGCAGGCCCTGGGCGCCGTCCGCGACGGGCAGATGGATCCAGCGGCCTTCGGCGTCGAACGTGATCTCGGCGGCCGCCAGGGGCGCCAGGGCGTCTCGGGCGGCCTCGAACTGCTCGCGGCGCGCCACCTCGAGGCGCACCACGTCGGTGCCCACGCGGCGCTTCAGCTCCGCGGAGGTGCCCTCGGCGATCACGCGACCGTGGTCGATCACCGCAATGCGGTCGGCCAGGCGGTCGGCCTCCTCCAGGTACTGCGTGGTGAGCAGGAGGGTCGTACCGCCCGCGACGAGCTCCTCGATGATGTTCCACATCTCCAGGCGGGTGCGGGGGTCCAGGCCGGTGGTGGGCTCGTCGAGGAACAGCACCTCGGCCTGGCCCACCAGGCTGGCGCCGAGGTCCAGGCGGCGGCGCATGCCGCCGGAGTAGGTCTTGACCGGGCGGTCGGCGGCGTCGGTCAGCTCGAGCCGCGCCAGGACCTCGTCGGCGCGGCGGCGCGCCTCGCGGCGCGGGAGGTGGTAGAGGAGCCCCACCATGCGCAGGTTCTCGCGTCCGGTGAGGTTCTCGTCGACCGCGGCGTACTGCCCGGCCAGGCCGATGCGCGGCCGCAGTGCCTCCGCCTCCCGGGCGACGTCGAGGCCCAGCACGCGGACCGTGCCTCGGTCGGGTTTCAGGAGGGTGGTGAGCAGGCGCACCAGCGTCGTCTTGCCTGCGCCGTTGGGGCCCAGCAGGCCGAACACGCGGCCGGCGGGGGCCTCGAGGGTCACGCCGGCGAGGGCGCGAATGGAGCCGAACGACTTGTGGACGTCGTCGACGATGATGGCAGGGGAATCGCTGCGAACCATGCGATGATCCTAACCATCGCAGCAAATGGCGGGTGTCGTACGCGTTCGGGTCCGCGGCCTCGTGTCCGGCCCGTCGCTCGAGGCCGTCACGGTCCCGCCTAGGCCTCGTTCAGGCCCGCTCCTCCTCGCGGATCTTGACGTCGAAGGCGTCGCGCAGCGACTCCGCGAAGAAGGTGAAGCCGAGCGTGGCGATCACCAGGAAGCCGCTCCCGAACACGATCGGCCAGGGCGAAATGCGCACGTAGGAGTAGCCCTGCCGCAGGATGCTGCCCCAACTCGGGGTGGGGGGTGGGACGCCCAGGCCGAGGAAGCTGAGCCCCGCCTCGAAGGTGATCACGACGGGAATGTCCATCGCCGCCTGGATGAACAGCGGCGCGATCACGTTGGGCAGCAGGTGGCGCACCATGATGCGGGGCGCCCCCACGCCCAGCGCCTTCGAGGCCGTCACGTACTCCTCTTCGCGCGCCTTCATCGTCTGGGCCCGGATCAGGCGGCCGTACGACGGGAAGTTCACCACCCCGATGATCACCACCAGCATCGTCAGGTTCGGGCCCGTCAGCGCGATCAGCGCGATGGCCAGCAGCAGGTCGGGGAACGAGCGCACCACGTCGAACACCATTACGGTGACGTGGTCGACCATGCCGCCGAAGTACCCGGCGATCAGCCCGAAGGTCAGGCCCAGCAGCACGGCCAGGCCGGTGGCCGGCAACGCCACCATCAACGCGATGCGCGCGCCGTACAACAGGCGCGTGAATATGTCGCGCCCCAGTTGATCGGTGCCCATCCAGTGATCGGCGTTCGGGCCGCCCAGGCGGTTCGCCACGTCGATCTCGTCGGGGGCGTAGGGCGTCAGCCAGGGCGCGAAGACCGCCAAGACCACGATCAATGTGACGAACGTCAGGCCCATCAGGCCCGTGAAGTCGGAGAACACCTTGAACAGGCGCATGCGGCGGATGCGCGTCAACAGGCCGGCGTCGCTGGGCAGGACCTCGCTCACGTCACTCCGTCCGAATCCGCGGGTCGATGAACCCGTACGACAGGTCGGCCAAAAGGTTGGCGATGGCGTAGAGGAACACCGCCACGATCAGCCCGCCCTGCACGACCGGGTAGTTGCGCGACTCGATGGCGTTCAGGATCAGGAAGCCGATGCCGGGCCGGTTGAAGATGATCTCGGTCAGCACCGTGCCGCCCAGCAGATTGCCGAACCCCACGCCGAGCACGGCGATGACGGGGATGAGCGCGCCGCGGAGCGTGTGGCGGTACAACACCACCATGCTGTGCAGGCCCTTGCTGTGCGCGGTGCGCACGTGATCCTTGCCGAGCTCCTCCAGCACGGAACTTCGGACCAGCCGCGAGATGTAGCCGATCCAGGGGATCGCCAACGCCATCACCGGCAGCACCAGGTGCCATGCCTGGCTGGCGAGGTTGCCTTCCTCTCCAGCGCCGCTGACGGGGAACCAGCCGAGCTGCACCGCGAAGATCAGCAGCAGCAACAGGCCCGCCACGAACGGCGGGGTGGTGATGAACGCCACCGAGATGAAGGCGGTGATGCGGTCGATCACCGAGTTGCGGAAGCCGGCGGAATAGGTGCCGAGTGGAATGCCGACCAGGGCGGCCGTGCCGATACCGAGAAGGGCAAGCGCCACCGTGTGAGGTAGGGCGCCGAAGACGAGCGTGCTGACCGGAAGCTGGTTCAGTACGTCTTGGCCCATGTTGCCGCGCAAAATATTGCCGAGATAGGCGAACAGTTGAATCAAGAACGGCTCGTCCAACATCATCCGCTCGCGGAACGAGGCGATCATCCCCTCGGTCGCGCGCGGCCCCAGCATGACCCGTGCAGCGTCGCCGGGGATCAGGCGCAGGATGACGAACAGCAGCGCCATCGCCACCGTCACGGTGAAGACCGTGGTCAGCAGTCGCCGGAGCGTGAAGCGAAACACGGTTCGATATCCCTCCCAGGGACGCGGCGAGAATCGAGATCGGCCACCTGGAACGGCGCAGAAACGCTTCGCTGCGCCGTCGTGCCAGGGGCGTCCGGCCCGCGCTCATGGCGGGTTCGGTTTCACGGCGAGGTGCCGGGGCCCGCGCGGGCCCCGGCACGAACGTCGTTCAGTCGGTGGCCAGGTTCTCCCAGTACTGGTACTGCGCGTACATGGCGAGGAACACCGGGTCGATCTGGTCGGGGCGGTAGACGTACACGCTGGCGCCGTTGGTGACCCAGATGGCGCTCACGTCCTCGTCGATGATCTGCTGCAGCTGCACGTACAGCTCGGCCCGCTCTTGGGGGTCGGCCGTGCGCGAGGCCTGCGCGTGGATCTCGTCGTACTCCTCGTTGCACCAGCCCCAGTAGTTCCACTGGCCCATCTGGTCGCACTTGAACCACTCGAACCAGTAGCCCGGGTCGATGATGGCGGAGAAGCTGGCGTAGTGCAGGCCGGGCGTGTTGTTCTCACTGACCGTCACGTACATGTCCTGCACGATGTCGATCTCGGCCTCGATCCCGACGCGGCGCAGCTGCTGCTGCACGATGGTGGCGGACTGCTGGTGCACCGTCACGTTGTCGGTGCTGATCGTCGTCGAGAAGCCGTCCGGGTAGCCGGCCTCGGCCAGCAGTTCGCGGGCGCGCTCCAGGTCGGGCTCGTAGCGCGGGGCGTCCTCCCAGTGGCCCAGGATCGACGGTGCCAGCATGGTGTCGGCCCGGTTCGGCACGCCGTTGTAGGCGCCCTGCAGGATCTCGTCCACGTCGACGGCGTAGCGCACCGCTTCGCGCACGCGCACGTCGTCGAACGGCTCGTGACGCTGGTTGAAGCCGAGCCAGTGGTAGCGCAGCGTGTCCAGCACCTCGACCGCGACGCCTTCCTGGTCGTCGTAGCGATCCAGCGACTCGAGCGAGATCTCGGTCGCGTCCAGCTCGCGCGTGTCGAACGAGAACTCCGCGATCTGCGCGTCGGTGATCGGCTCGACCACGATGCGCTCGAAGTCCGGCGCTTCGCCGAAGTACTCACTGAAGCGCTCCAGCACGATCTCCTGGTTGGGGTTCCAGTCGGACCACACGTACGGGCCCGAGCCGACCGGCTGGGTGGCGATGGCCTCGCCGCGGTCCTCGAACGCCGCCTGGCTGAGGATGCTGCCGGGCGTCCAGGGGAGGGTCGCGGTCAGGAGCGGCGCGTACGCCTCGTCCAGAATGATGCGCCCGCTGTAGCGTCCGGTGACCTCGACGCGGTCCAGGGTGCCCCAGTCGCTGGCGTAGGGCGAATCCAGATCCTCGTCGAGATAGCGCTCGTACGAGAACTTGACGTCCTCGGCGGTCATCTCGCCGTAGCCGTGATGGAACTGGATCCCCTCACGGAGCTTGAACTCGACCACCGTGCCATCGTCGCTGATCTCGAACTCCTCGGCGGCGTCCAGCACGTACTCCGGTTCGCCGGGGGCGTAGCGGATCAGCTTGCTGAACACGATCTGGTCCAGGTTGTACTCTTCGTTGCCCGAGTAGAAGGCGGGGTCCATCGTTTCGATGTCGGCGCCGCTTCGGGCCCGGACGGTCAGCGTGTCGTCGGCCTGGGCGAATGCGCCGGACAGGGCCAGCGCCAGCAGCAGCAACAAGGCGACGGCCAGAGGGCGTGTGGGTGAGATGGCGGACGTGTGTCTAGCGTGATGTTCGCTGTTCACGAATGCCTCCTTCAAGGCGAGAACTTGTAAGGTCCGGCAACCATTATACACGCCGGTCCTCATGCAGCCGGCGCAGCGCCGGATCACACGTGGTCGCGGGCGATGCTGCGCCTCCAGGTTCGCGAGGCGACGCGGGTCTCGCCCTCGTACGCCTCGAGCTCGGCGTAGCTGTGGAACGCCTCCTCGTCGGACGTCAGGCGGGTGTAGGCGCTGATGCGCGTCTCCCACGCCCCCCGGCGCATGGTCGCGACCTGCGTCATCTCGGCGTGCGCCGTGCCGGGATCATCGCCGTCGTTGGCGTAGCGCTCCAACGAATGGAAGCGGGTCTCCAGGTCGATCTCCTCGATGCGGACCGTGCCGGTGTCGCGCACCACCTCGTGCACCGCGCCGTCGTTGGCGACGTCGCGCACCACGCGGCGCTCGTTGGCCGCGGGCGTCAGTTGCGTCGCCCCGAGCGGCGGTGCGCCGTCGGCCGGCATCGCCACCGCCACCTGCTCGTCCGCGGCGCGGGGGGCGCGCACCGGCAGCTGCAGGCTGGAGGCGGCGGCGTGCACGCCCAACGTCGCCGGCCGCGGCGACGGCCAGGACAGCGGCCAGTAGTCGCTGGACAACGCCAAGCGAATCCGGTGCCCCGCCGGGAACGCCTGCGCGACGTGCTTCAGGTCCACGCGCACGCGGTATGTCCGGCCCGGCTCCAACGGAGTCGGCGCCTCGTGCCCGTCGTGGTGGGTGAGGTTGAGGAGCCCGTAGGTGACGCGGGTCGCCACCCCGCCCTCGTCGACGTCCAGCAGCCGCACGGCCAGCTGCGCCACCGGCTGGTCGCTCTCGATCTCCAGCTCCAGCTCCGGGGCACCCAGAATCTCGAGACGTTCCGTCAGGGGCGGGGTGTCGAACGTCAACGAGGCGCCGTCGGCCGCCTCCTGCCGACCGGGCAGGTCCGGTTCGGTCGCGTAGGGGAACCAGCGGCCGGCCTCCTGCCCCACGCCCATGGGGCTGCGGATGCGAAGCGGGTCCTCGCCCACGGCGTCGCCGGTGTCGCCGCCCTCGCTGCGCTTCAGCGCGCCGGACGCCAGCGCGTAACGGACCGGCGTCACGCCGGGCCCGGGCCAGGTCTCCTCGCCCACCCACCGGCCGGGGCGGTGCTCGTACTGTGCGGCCGGCGGGGCGGGCTCCTGCATCCAGGCGCGCACCATCGGCTCGTCCATGATGCCGGTGTCGATCCCCTTCAACCACTGGTCCCAGAACCGCAACGCCTCCGTGAGGTAGCCCACCGCCGGCCCGGGATCGCCGGTGTTGGGGTGCGTGTGGCTCCACGGCCCCACCAGGCCCAGGCGCGGCACCTCGAGGTTCTCCAGCAGCCGGAACACGGCACGGGTGTAGCCGTCGGCCCACCCGCCGATGGTGAACACGGGGCACTGGATGGCGCCGTAGTCCTCGCACACCGAGCCGTGCTTCCAGAAGTCGTCGCGGCGCTGGTGCGCCAACCACTCCTCCAGCCAGAAGCCCGCGCCGTTCAGGCGCTCCAGCCACGCCTCGCGCCAGCCGTCCCCGACCGTGGCCGGGTCGGGCGGCAGCGCGTCGTTCGACAGCATGCTGGACGCCCACACGAAGTTTTCGACCAGGTTGCAGCCCCCCATGTAGTGGATGTCGTCCTCGTAGCGGTCGTCGGTCGAGCAGATGGTGATGATCGCCTTCAGCTCGGGCGGGGCCAGCGCGGCCATCTGCAGGCCGTTGAAGCCGCCCCAGGAGATGCCCACCATGCCGACGTTGCCGTCGCACCACGGCTGCGCCGCGATCCAACGCAGGATCTCCAGCCCGTCCTGCTGCTCGAGAGGAAGGTACTCGTCCTCCAGCACGCCGGTCGCGTCGCCCGTGCCCCGCATGTCGACCCGCACGCTGGCGTAGCCGTGCTCCGCGAACCACGGGTGATTGCGGGTGTCCCGCTCGCGCGTGCCGTCCCGGCGGCGGTACGGCAGGTACTCCAAGATGGCGGGCACCGGCTCGGCCTCGGCGTCTGCGGGCATCCACACCCGCGCCGCCAGCCGCGCCCCGTCGGACATCTCGATCCAGAGGTGCTCGTGTTCCTTTACCGTGCGTGGTTGCGTGTCACTGGCCATGATGCCTCGTTTCTCGTCGTCGAATCGTCAGGGGACGGTCGCCGTCCCTTCGTGTAGGAAATCGCAGGGCGGCGACCGCTCGGGCCGCGCACCTCACGTCGGGGATGCGTGCCGCGCGTCTCACATCAGCGTGCGGGGGATGGAACGGTCCCAGCGCCGCGTGAAGAACGGCCGGCCGTTCAGGGTCACCTCCAGCTCGATGCCGACGTGAAACGCGCGCGTGTCCCCGCGCATGTCGGCGCGCGCCACGGTGCGGATCTCGTGCCCGAAATCGTTCAGCACGATGGTGTTGCTGCCCCGCACGCGCGCCCCGGCGGGATCGTCCGGCGCGACGCGCCCCTCCACCTCCTTCGACAGCCGCAGCACCGTCTCGCGGATCAGGGAGGAGAGCCCCTGCTCCTTGGCGACCTCCACGATCGAGGCGTCGTCCAACCGGTCCCGCGTCACCCGCCAGGCGTCGGCGCCGGCCTTGGACTCCACGACGGGCGTCAACGCTTCCGGGCGCGCTACCTGCAGCGTCTCGCCGCCGTCCCGGACGCGCGGCAGCCACACCTTTGCGCCCTGCGGCCCGCCCCAGTGCAGCTGGTGCCGCGCGGGGTACGGCGTGGGCCAAACGTTGGGCCAATCCGCGCCGGCGAACGCCAGGCGGATGCGGTGGCCGGCCCGGAACCGCCACGCGGTGGCGTCCAGCGGCACCCGCAGCCGGTACACCCGGCCGGGCGTCAACGCCTCCGGATCGCTCATCGAATCGCGGCGCGTGGCGTTCAGGTAGCCCTTGGACACCAGCACCGAGGTGCCGTACGGATCGACGTCCTCCAAACGGACCGCCAGCCCCGCCACCTCCGCGTCCGAAGCGAAGCCCACCTCGACGAAGCCCCGCCCGATGATCTCGAGCGGCGCCTCCAGGGCGGCGGCGTCGTAGGTCACGGACCGGCCGTCGTCGTCGCCCTGCGCGACCGGCGTGGCCCAGCACCAGATGCCGCCGGTCGTGCCGACCGTGGGGTCGTACGCGAAGGCGTCGATGCCCTCCCGCGCGACCGGCTCGGGGGCGAGCCGCCCGCCGTCGTCGAGGTGCAGTTCGAAGCCGGCCGGATCGGCGGGCAGCGAGGCGTCGCCGCGCCAGCGGCCGGGCCAATCGCCCGGAATGGCGGACGGGGGGCCGTGCTCCTGCACGTACACCCGCAAGGGCGGCTCGTCCATCACCCCGTTGTCGACGCCCTTCAGCCAGTGGTCGTAGAAGCGGACCGCCTCCTCGAAGAAGTCCGCCTGCGGGCCGGGGAAGCTCTCGTGCGGGAGCGTGTGCGTCCACGGTCCGACCCACGCCTTCTTGGGCGCCTCCAGGTGTTCGTAGGTGCGCAACGGGGCGTTGGGGTAGCCGTCGCGCCAGCCGCCGATCAGGAAGGTGGCGCACTCGATCGCGCCGTAGTCCCGGTTCAGGGAGCCGTTGGCCCAGTACGCGCCGTCGGTCTGGTGCTCCAGCCAGGGGAGCACCCACGGTTCCTGCCGCTCCAACCGCGCGCGCCAGGTCTCGAGCCACGGCCCCTCGACCGCGTCGGGGTGCGGGGGCAGCGCGTTCAGCGCCACCATCATTAGCGGGTAGTCGCTCCAGGTGTACAGCCCGCGCACGCTGCCGCCCTTGAAGTGGCACTCCTCCTCGTAGCGGTCGTCGGTGAACATGACCGGCACGATCGCCTTCAGGGCCGGCGGGCGGTGCATCGCCACCTGCAGCGCGTTGAACCCGCCGTAGGAGATGCCCCACATGCCGACGTTGCCGTTGCACCATGGCTGCGCCGCCAGCCAGGCGATGGCGTCGCAGCCGTCGAGCTGCTCGGTGACGGTGTACTCGTCGTTCAGCACGTCCTCGGAGGAGCCGGTGCCGCGCACGTCCAGGCGGCAGCCCACGTAGCCGCGACGGGCCAACTCGGCCTGCAGGTTCTGACGCGCGTGCGAACGGTCGTCCTTGCGGTAGGGCAGGTACTCCAGCACCACCGGGTAACGCCCCTCGGCCTCCGGCATGTACAGATCGGCGGAGAGGTGCACCCCGTCGCGCATGGGGATGCGGACGTGCCGGCGCAGTCGGACCCCCTCGAGCGCGGCCTCGCCCTCGTCGGGGGGTGCGCCGGATCCGGCGCCTTCGCCGGCGGGCATCGTGGGGTCGGGAACGGGCGTATCGCCGTCGGGGCACATGGGCTTCCTCCTTGGTGAACGGGGGTGTGGCGCGGCCACGGGCTGCGCGCCGGATCGGTGCCGGCCGTGACGCGCGGGACCGGGCGCAGAATCGCCGGGAGGCTACCACGGGGCCGCGGGGTCGTCCGCCCCGGGTGTGCCCCCGTCACGCCGGGGCGCGGTGCCGCGGGCGCGCGCGCCGTTCCCCTGTACGAACGCGCCAAGCTGCATACTTGCATGCAGGTCGTGCAACTGGGGTCGTACGTGGCGGGAACGCCGTTCAGGACGGGGTCGCGGGCCGAGGCGACCGTGGGCTCGGGTCTAGGCGACCGCCAGCGCCTCCCGACGGTGGCGCATCAAGTTGACGATGAACACCAGGACGATGGCGGCCAGCCCGGCGACCTCGATCGGCAGCGAGGGCCAGAAGATCGCGACGGTCCCCGCGCTGGCGATCAGGCGCGAGGGAAGGAGCATCCGCGTGAACATGAACCCTTCCAGGGCGGCGGCGAAGGCGCCCAGGGCGGCGAAGGCGGTCAGGATGCTCCAGCCCACCACCAGCCAGGGCCCGCCCAGGATGATTTCGGGGTTGAACACCATGAACAGGGGGATCAAGTAGAGGCCCTTGGCGAACTTCCAGGCCGCGAAGCCGGTCCGCATCGGGTTGGAGCCGGCGATCGCCGCGCCTGCGAAGGCGGCCAGGGCGACGGGCGGCGTCACGTTCGAATCCTGGGAGTACCAGAACACCAGCAGGTGCGCGATGATCAGCGGGATCCCGAACTCCTGCGTCAGGGCCGGCCCGGTCAGCACGATCAGCACGATGTAGCTGGCCGTGACCGGCAGGCCCATGCCGAGGATCAGGCTGGCCACCATCACCAGGACCAGGGCGGCGATGATGTTGCCGCCCGAGAACGACAGCATCAACGAGGAAAACTTCAGCCCCAGGCCGGTCAGGCCCACCACCCCCACCACGATGCCGGCCACGGCGCATGCGACCGAGACGGGGATGGCGTTGCGGGCCCCGATCTCCAGCGCTTCGATCGTCTTGACTAGGCCGCGCGCCGCGGCCCGGCCCCAGCCCTCCTCGGGTCGCACCTCGGGGGCGGTGAGCGTCTCGGCGGCGACGGTGTCGGGGACACCTGCTTCGACCGCGACGATCGACGTCTTGTGGGGGACCGGCGCGTGACCGAGCCACAGGCGGCGCACGATGTAGCGCGCCAGGCTGACGGCGAGGATGCCTACGATGGAGATGAAGCCGACGCGGGCCGGCGAGATGTTCTGCAGCAAGAAGTAGACCAGCACCACGATCGGCACCAGGAACTGCCAGCCGCGGGCGAACACCTCGCGGATCTTCGGGAGCTCGGCCTCGGTCATGCCGCGCATGCCGCGTTTGGCGGCGATGATGTCGACGAACAGGTACACGGTGGCGAAGTAGAGGATGGCCGGCAGGACCGAGATCTTGACGATCTCGACGTAGGGGATGCGGGTGTACTCGGCGATGAGGAAGGCGCCCGCCCCCATGATGGGCGGCATCACCTGTCCGCCGGTGGAGGCGGCCGCCTCCACCCCGGCCGCCTCCTCGGGCTCGTAGCCGAGCTTCTTCATCAACGGGATGGTGAACGCGCCGGTGGTGACGACGTTGGCGATGGCGCTGCCCGAGATCGAGCCCATCATCCCGGACGCGATCACCGAGGCTTTGGCGGGCCCGCCCCGCTGGCGCCCGGCGGCGGCGTAGGCCAGATCGATGAAGAACTGGCCGGCGCCGGTGATCTCCAGGAAGGCGCCGAACAGTACGAAGATGTACACGAAGGTGGCGGCGACGCCCAGGGGGAGGCCGTAGATGCCTTCCTGGCCGAGGTACAGCTGCGACACGATGCGCCCGACGTCGTAGCCGCGGTGCTCCAGGATGCCGGGCAGCGCGAACATCGACAGCAGGCCGCGCGGCCCGACCATGGCGTAGCCGATGAAGACCAGCCCGATGATCGCGATGGTCGGGCCGATGACCCGGCGCGACGCCTCCAGCACGACCAGCGTCGCCAGGATGCCCATGCGGATGTCGGTGTCGGTCCAGAAGCCGGCGCGGTCGATGATGGCGTCCAGCCCCAGCACCAGGTACGCGCCGGTGCCCACGGCGGCGGCGAGGAACGCCAGGTCGACGGGCCAGCGGATCCAGGCCCGCTTGGCGGCGGGGAACAGCAGGAACGCCAGCACCAGGATCAGCGTCAGGTGGATGCCACGCTGGTAGAACAGGTTCAGCGTCTGGACGCCCGAGGTGTACAACTGGAACAGCGACAGCGTGATGCCGGTGAGGGCCACCACGGCCGCCACGATCTTCTCGGTGCTGCCGACCCGCGGCGAGGCGACGTTCTTGGCGGCGTTCTCCTCGCCGCGCGGGGGGCGCGTCACGGGGTCACCACCGCGATGCGGACCCGCTGGCCGGCAACCATGTCGGACAGGTCTAGCCGCGCGTCAGGGTGGACCAGCGTGTGCGCCACCTCCGGAGAGCCGACGCGCAGCCAGTAGGCGTTGCCGGGCACGGGCTCGTCCAGGCCCAAGATCCAGTAGCCGTGCGCGTCGTCGCTCCGGACGCGGCCGCGTCCGGGAATATGGCCCAGGCCGGCGTCGAAGGAGGGGGTATGGCTGTGCGTCAGCGTCATCGTGCCGTCCTCGAGGGCGTAGAAATCGCGCACCCGTACGCCCGTGACCGAGTGACGCCAGGACAGGTACCAGGTCGCATGGTGCGCCAGCGAAATGCGGGCCAGCTCGTGCCCAGCCGCGTCGGACACGACGAGATAGGGGTCCGGGTCGTGCGCGGGCGGACCGGACTGCGCGAGCGTGGCGGGGGCCAGCAGCGCGCAGCAGAGGATCGTCAAATAGGCCAGCGTGAGGGGAGAGGCCCGAACGGGCCCCTCCCTACTGGATCGCGTGGGGTCCACGGATCCGTCGCGTCCGCTTACTCCGGCGGCAGGAGCCGCTCGGGAACCTCGTACCCCTGGTCCTGGTAGTAGGACACCGCGCCGCGGTGCAGCGGGATCGGCGAGGCCGACAGCGCCAGTTCGGGGGTGGTGTCGTTGGCCGAGGGGTGGACGGCGATGACGTCGTCGATGTTCGAGTACAACGCGTCCAGGAAGTCGTAGGCGAGCTCAGGGTCCATTTCGGCGGCGACCAGGATCACGTTGGGGGTGCCGATGGTCTGGACGTCCTCGTCCACGCCGGGGTAGGTGCCGGCCGAGATGGTGTAGGGCGCGAACACGTCGCTGGCGCCGAGTGCGTTCTCCAACTCGTCGCCCTCCAGCGACACGATCGAGATGTCGCGCGTGCTGGCCAGGTCGAGGATCGAGCTGGTGGGCGGGCCGACCGACCAGAAGCCGGCGTCGATGTCGCCGTCGCGCAGCGCCGCGGCGGTCTCGTTGAAGTTGAGGCGCTGCTCATCGAAGTCGTCGTAGGTGACGCCGTTGGCTTCGAGGATGGAGACGGCGGACACTTCGGTGCCGCTGCCGGGGGCGCCGGTGGACACGCGCTTGCCGACCAGGTCGGCCAGCGTTTCGATGCCGGAGCCTTCCAGGGTGACCAACTGCACGGCGTTGGGGTAGGCGACGCCCAGGGCGCGCAGGTTGGGCAGCTGCGGCGGCTGGCCGTCGCCGCCGAAGTTCACGGTGCCGGTGTAGGCCTGGTACACGGTGTCGGCCAACGCCAGCGCGATGTCGCTGTCGCCGCGGGCGATCAGCCCCGAGTTCTCGACCGATGCGCCGGTCACTTCGGCGGCCGCGGTGTAGCCGTCGAGATACTCGTTCACGATTTCGGCGTAGGCGCCGCCGGTCGGGTAGTACACCCCGCCGGTGCCGCCGGTGGCGATCGATAGGCTCTGTTGCCCCAGCGCGATGCCGAGCGCGAACAGCGTGGTGGCCAAGGTGGCCATGAACGTGCGAATACGCATGGATATCGCCTCCTCATTGAGTTCGTGCGTACGGTGCGATGATAAACGTGCGACCGGCAGGGGGAGGCTGGGTACGCCTCTTTGCACGACAACACCCAGGGACACAGCGCGCCGGGGGCGCAGCACGCGAGGCGCAACGCGCCGCGGGGGTCGCGGTGGTAGAACGGGACCGATGCTCCAAGGCGTGAACGTGCTCGACCTCTCCCGCGTCCTGGCAGGGCCGTACTGCACGCAGGTCCTGGCCGACCTGGGCGCGCGGGTGGTGAAGATCGAGCCGCCGCGCGGGGACGACACCCGCGACTGGGGCCCGCCGTTCGCCGGCGATCAGAGCGGCTACTTCCTGTCCGTCAACCGCGGCAAGGAGAGCGTCGCGGTGGACCTGAAGCACCCCGACGGGCGCCGCATCGTGCGGCGGTTGGCGGCCCGGGCGGACGTGCTGGTCGAGAACTTCAAGGTCGGCGACCTGGCGCGCTACGACTTGGCGTATGACGATCTCGTCGGCGATGCGCCGGGGCTGATCTACGCCTCGATCACGGCGTACGGCAGCGACGGGCCACGGGCGCGGGAGCCGGGGTACGACGCGGCGCTTCAGGCGGTGACGGGATTGATGGCCATGACGGGCGAGCCCGGTGGGGGGCCCGTCAAGCTCGGCGTCGCCTGGATCGACGTGCTGACGGGGCTCCATGCCGCCGTCGCCATCCTGGCGGCGCTGCACGACCGGGACGCCGGCGGCGGGGGGCGGCACCTGCAGCTGTCGTTGTTCGAGACGGGGTTGGCCAGCCTGGTGAACCAGGCGCAGGGGGCGCTGCTGACGGGCGCGCCGCCGGTGCGGCTCGGCAGCGCCCACCCCAGCATCGTGCCCTACCAGGCGTTCGACACGGCCGATCGGCCGCTGATGCTGGCGGTCGGCAACGACGCGCAGTTCGCGCGGCTGTGCGCCGTGCTGGAGCGCGAGGCGTGGGCGAATGAGGCGCGCTTCGCGACCAACGCCGCGCGGGTGCAGAACCGCGAGGCGTTGGTGCCGGCGGTGCAGGAACGGCTCCGGGCCGGGACGCGCGATGATTGGCTCACGCGGCTTCACGCCGCCGGCGTGTCGTGCGCACCGGTGAACGACCTGCCCGAGGCGTTGGACGATCCCCAGGCGCGGGCGATGGGGACGGTGGGCCGCTACGTGCACCCGACGGCGGGGGAGGTGCCCTACGTGCGGAGCCCCTTGCGGCACGGCGCGGACGGGCCCGACGCGGCGCCGCCGCCGCGCTTGGGGGCGGATACGCGCGCCGTGCTGGAGGGCGAGCTGGGCTTGGGGGCCGACGAGGTGACGGCGTTGGCGGAGGCGGGCGCGGTCGCGCTCTTGGACGACGAAGCGCCGGCGGGCGACCCGGCGCGGGGCCGAGGCGGAGGTTCCTAGCCTGGCCACCTGGCGAACACGCGCCGAAGGCGCTCCAGGTCCGGCCGGTGTCGGTGCGGCGGGTCCTGGGCCAGCGTGCGCGCCAGTTCGTTCGGGTCCTGTGTATAGAGGTGCACGGTCCACAGGTCCGTGTCCTGGTGTACCCAGCCGGACGCGTCGTTGACGGGCCGCGACGGGTCCAGCGCGCGCGTCAGTGCAGCCGCGTCGCGGACGAGGCGGCGGTGTTCCGGGCCCACCACCTGGTCCTCGGTCTCGTTCAGCGGCGTCCATACGAGGATGGAGGGGTGGTCGCGATCGCGGATCACCAGCTCGCGCCACTCGCTCAGTAGGTTGCGGCCGGCCCGTGGGTCGTTCTCGTCGATCCCCCACCAGGGCATCTCGGCCCAGGTCAGCCAGCCGAGGCGGTCGGCGTGCCAGTGATAGCGCGGCTCGAACGCCTTCTGGTGCAGGCGCGCGCCGTTGAACCCGGCGCTGCGCGCCAGCTCGATGTCGCGCACCAGGGCGGCGTCGCTCGGCGCGGTCCAGATCCCGTCCGGCCAGTAGCCCTGGTCGAGGATCATCCGTAGGTAGCGCGGCTCGCCGTTGAGCAGCAGCTGGTCGCCCTCGACGCGCACTTCGCGCAGGCCCACGTAGCTGTCCACGCGGTCGACGGTTCGGCCGTCCGCGTCGATGACCTCGAGCTCGAGGCCGTGCAGGAACGGGTCGTGCGGCGTCCACGGCCGTGGATCGGCCAGCGGCACCACCAGCGGCACCCCGCTGCTCGCCGGCCCCTCTCTCCTCGTGGTGCGGTCGCCGCTGCGGGCGGTGCAGCGCAGTCGCGTTCCGGGCGCGTGGCCCAGGAAGGTGGGCACCAGCACCGCCTGGCCGCCGGCCAGGTCGGGCAGCACCCGCAGCGCGTCGAGCCCCAGCGGGTGGACCGCCTCGAGCCACACGGTCTGCCAGATCCCGCTGACACGGGCGTACCAGCAGCCGTGCGAGGCCCGCTGGTGGCTCTGCTTGCCGCCGGGCTGCAGGCCGGATCGGATGTCGTCGACGGCGTGCACCACCAGTTCGTGGTCCTCGCCGGGGCGGACCGCGTCGGTCAGGTCGATCCGGAACGGGGCGCTGCCGCCGACGTGCTCGCCGAGGCGCGCCTCGTTCACGAACACCGCCGCGCGATGGTCGCAGGCGCCGACGTGAAGGAAGAGCCGGTGCCCCTCCCAGCCGCGCGGCACACGGACGGTGCGTCGGTACCAGAGCGAGGTGTGGAAGCTCGGGTCGCCGATGCCGGACAGGCGACTCTCCGGGGGGAACGGCACCACGATCTCGCGGTCGTAGGCCGCGTGCGGGGGCGGCGCCGCGTCGAGGTCCGCGCGGTCGTCACGCGCGAACGACCAGATGCCGTTCAAGGATCGCCAGGCGGATCGCAGCAGGTGGGGGCGTGGGTGTTCGGGGCGGGGCGTCGGCATGGGTCTCCCGTGGCTGCGCGTGTCGGCGAAGGTCGGCCCCGCCGGTGGAACGGCGGGGCCGCGACGATGGAGGGATCGAGGGTCAGTCGAGCAGGGCCTGGACTTCGCCGTCGGCGGCGGACAGGGCCGACTCGATCTCTTCGCCGGTCAGCCAGATCGACTGCAGGCGGCGGTTGAGGACGTCCTGGATCGCGGAGAAGGCAGCGTTACGCTCGACGTCGCGGGCGATGTCGACGGTGCTGGCGTATTCACTGCGGTGCGGCAGCGAGCGGTAGGCCTCGCTCTCCAGCACGCTCTCGCGCACGGAGAGGTGGCCGGTGCGCGCCCAGTGGATGGAGGCGTCGTTGATCCAGGCGAGCAGCTCGAGGGCGGCGTCGTAGCGCTCCTGCGAGCGCGCCTCGAGGTTCGAGGGAACGACCCACATGTGGCTGTCGGCCCAGGTGGCTGCCTCCTCGAAGATGGCCGGGAAGGACGCGACGTAGTAGTCGTTCAGCGGGACGTCGGCGTCGGCGGCCTGTGCGTCGTAGAAGTCGACGACCCAGGTGCCGTTGACGAGAACGGCCGCCTCGCCGTCCAGGAAGGCCTGCTGCGAGTCGGCGTAGTTGAGCTCGGGGTCGGCGTACCCGGCGTCGAACAGGGCGACGATCGATTCGACGGCGGCCACCGCCTCGGGCGAGTCGACGTGGGCGGTGTCGCCCGCGATCAGCTCGGCGCCCTGCTGCCACATGAGCGCCAGGACCAGGCGGACGCCGATCGGGAACTGCGCGAAGTCGGCGGCGAGGTAGTCGACGCCGGTCGCCTCTTCGACCATGGCGGCGTGTTCGAGCATCTCTTCCGGGCTCGAGGGCAGGATCGGTGTGCCGTCGTCGTTCACCAGGCCCGCCTGCTCCATCAGCTGCATGTTGACGTGCCAGAGGTTGGCGTGCAGGTCCATCGGCATGCCGTAGATGTCGCCGTCCCACGTGACGCCGGCCAAAGCACCGTCGGTCCAGTCGCTGGGATCGATGCCGGCGGCGGCGAGGTCGTCCTCGCTCAGCGCGGCGAGCGCGCCGAGGCTGGCGAACTCGGCCAGGCTGCTCCGGTGCATCACGTGCACGTCGGGCGGGTTGCCACCGGCGTAGCTGGCCTTGATCTGGTCGTAGTAGTTGCCCCAATCGGTCGGAAGCGTGTTCACCACGACGCCGTTGTCCTCGGCGCTGAAGGCGTTGACGATCGTCTGGATGATGCACGCTTCGCCGGTGGCGGCGGCCATGTCGGTCCCGGCGTCCTCGCAGGCGCCGAAGAAGCGGCCGAGCGAGATCTCGGTCTGGGCGGTGGCGACGGGCAGGGCCAGAAGCAGCGCGGCGAATAGGATGGCGGGGCGAAACAGCGGTCGGGTCATGCGGGACCTCCTGGGTCGAGCGGGCGAGAGGCGGCGGGCGGTTCGGCGGGCACGGCGGGCGGGCATCGGTGCGGCGGGCCGGCGCGGGCCGGCGGCGCGTGCGATCCGAGGGGCGTCACTTGCCGCCCCCCATCGCGATTCCGCGGACCACGTAGCTTTGGAATGCCAGGAACAGCGCGATCACCGGCAACGAGGCCGCCACGCCCGACGCCATGACGCGTCCCAGGCCCTCGGACTGCGCGAAGTTGGTCTGCAGCGAGGCGAGACCGACGGTGATCGTGAACATCTCGGGCTGGTTGGCCGAGATCAGCGGCCACAGGTAGTCGTTCCAGGCGTACAGAAAGGTGAGGATCCCCAGCGTGGTGGCGGCCGGGACCGAGAGCGGCAGCATGATGCGGGTGAAGATGGTGAGCCGGTTCGCGCCGTCCAGCATGGCGGCCTCCTCGAGGTAGCCGGGGATGCCGCGGAAGAACTGCGTCATCAGGAACACGCCGATCGGCACCGCCACGCGGGGGGCGATCAGCGCGGCGTAGCCGTTGTGCCAGCCCCAGTCGGCGAACATGGTGTAGAGCGGAATGAAGATCGCCTGCTCGGGGACGACCAGTCCGGCCAGCACGAAGGCGTAGAGCAGGTTGCGTCCGCGGAACGGGATCCGCGCGAAGGCGTAGCCGGCCAGCGTGCTGAGCGTCAGCGCCAGCGCGGTCATGGCGGTCGCGACGATCATGCTGTTCAGGAACCATCGCGGCGTGAGCCCCATCTCCAGCAGCCGCTGGTAGTTCTCCAGCGTGAACGGAAGCGGGATCAGGCCCAGCGCGGTGTTCGAGGTCGTGCGCGCCAGCAGGTCGTTCGGCTGCAGGCTCATCGACACCATCCAGGCGATCGGCACCAGCCACGCCAGGGCGAACAGCGTGAGCAGCACCATCGTGACGCGGTTGGCGGCACGTGCACCGACCATCAGTCGGTCCTCCTCTCGAGTCGAAGCTGGATGACCGAGAACACCAGCATCAGCGCGAACAGCACCATTGCCAGCGCCGAGGCGTAGCCCAGCTGGCCGTCGCGGAACGCGCTCTGGTAGATGTAGCGGACCAGCGTCTGGGTCGCGTCGTTCGGGCCTCCGCGCGTGATCAGGTGGGCCTGGCCGAAGACCTGGAAGTGCAGGATGATTTCGAACACCACGACGAGGGTGAAGGTGCGCGAAATTCCCGGCAGGGTCACCCAGCGGAACACCTGCCAGCCTCCGGCGCCGTCGAGGTGCGCCGCTTCGTAGCGCTCCGCGGGGATCTCCTGCAGGCCGGCCAGGAACAGGACCATGGCGAAGCCGAGCGACCACCACACGGTGGCGATCACGATCGCCGGCATGGCCAGGGTGGGGTTCGTGATCCAGGTGATCGGCTCCAGGCCCAGGGCTCGGAAGGCGTTGGCGAGGATGCCCTGCGCGGGGCTGAAGATGAGTTGCCAGATCAGCGTGACCACCGTGACCGAGAGCACCTGGCTGATGAAGAAGGCGGTGCGCAGCGTGGCGGCGTACGGTCCGGCATGGTTCAGCGCGATGGCCAGCGCCAGCGCCAGCGCGCAGATGGCCGGCACGGTCGCGGCGACGAACACGAGGGTGTTGCCGACGATCCGGTAGAAGCGCGGGTCGCCCCAGGCGCCTTCGGGGCCGGTCGTGATGCCGGCCAGCACGCCGAACGCCACGAACATGGCGGCGGCCAGCGAATAGCCGAAGCCGGCCGCGTGCCGACCGCGGAACGTCCGGAGCGCGATCCAGGCCGCGGCCGCGAGGCCGGCCAGGCGCCATGCCCACCGGGTCGTGGCGGACCAGACGAGGTCGCGCCCCCAGATCATCTCGCGCCAGTTCTCGAAGCCCTGGAACTGCTTGGCGGAGGGGTCGAAGACCACCGCCAGCAGGTTCCAATCGTGCATCCCGATCCACACGCCACGGGCGAAGGGGTAGACGAGGAACAGCAGGTATACGAGCAGAAACGGGGCCACGAAGGCGTAGCCCGCGAGCGCGTCGCGCAGGGTGCGGCGTGAAACCCGGGCTTTGCCGGGGCCGACGGGCTGTGGGGTTGGCGTGGGCCGCATCGGCCACCTCCGGGATGCGCGCGGAAACCCATGAACAAAATCGGACTATTTCGATTATTAGCACGATAAAGGAAAAGGGTCAACCCCTCGCCTCGCCTATCGCAAGAAACATGCGTGGAGCACGCATCTCATTACGTTCGATAGAAGTCGTGATAAATGCCGTCGCGTGGTAGCCTTCCCCCATGAACGGCCGCTCACAGGAGGACGCGCACGGCTACCGTGAATTGACGCTCGAGGCGCAGGCCGCCGCGTCGGCCGCGGTCCTCAAGGCGCTGGCCTCCCAGCCGCGCTTGCGGATCCTCGAGCTGCTGGCCGATCGCATCCTCAACGTCAGCGAGGTCGCCGAGGCGCTGGGCTCGCCCGTCTCGACGGTGACGTCGCACGTCACGGTGCTCGAGGAGGCCGGGCTGCTGCGCGCCGAGATGAAGCCGGGCGAGCGGGGCCTCCAGAAGGTGTGCCAGCGGGTCTACGACCGGGTCCGGCTCGAGCTCCCCGGCTCGGCGAAGCGTGACGAGCCCACGACGCTGACGGTGTCGATGCCGGTCGGCGCCTACGTCGATGCCGAGGTGGTGCCGACCTGCGGGTTGGCCGGCCCCGATGCGCTCATCGGCCTGGTCGACGACCCCGCCTCGTTCTTCGAGCCCGGTCACGCCGAGGCGTCGTTGGTGTGGTTCCGCCAAGGACGGCTGAGCTACCGGTTCCCGAACCGGTTGCCGCCGCGCACCGTGCCGGAGGTGCTGCGCCTCCGCGCCGAGCTTTGCAGCGAGGCGCCCATGCACCACGACGACTGGCCGTCCGACATCACGGTGTGGATCAACGACGTGCGGGTCGCGACCTGGACGTCACCCGCCGACTTCGGCGGCCAGCGAGGCATGCTGACGCCGAGCTGGTGGGACGAGCGCAACAGCCAGTTCGGACTGCTCAAGGAGTGGCGCGTCACCCAGGAGGGCACCTGGATCGATGGCGTACGGGTGTCCGACGTGACGCTGGACGAGCTGGCGATCAAAGGGCGACGCACCATCGACGTGCGGATCGGTGTCGAGGCCGACGCCACCCACGTCGGCGGCATCAACCTCTTCGGCCGGCGCTTCGGCAACTATCCGGAGGATTTGACCTTGAGCGTCGCCTACAGGCCGGCACCGCGCAGGCCGACGTGCGCGTCTCGCAGTCGACCGTGCGCACGACCAGCTCGGTCTGGCAACGACGCATCGATCCGCGGCCTCGTCCTGACTGACGTCGCCTGCATCGCCGGCCTGTCTCGCCGGCCTGCGCGAGCTCTTCGGTCGGGTCGCTGCGCCGATCGAAGTCTCCCGCGACGTCGCGACCCTCCTTACCAAGGTCGACGAGGCGCTCGCGGCGCACGAGGGCGCCCTCGACGGCCCGCTCGACGACGGTCGTCGACGCGCCGTCATGGACGCGCTCGGTCGCGCAATCAGCGCGTACCGCGAGCGCCTCTACCGCGACGGCCCCTCGCACCACGCCAGCGAGATCGACGGGGCGATCCTCGACCGCTTTCTGGCGCGGGCCCAGGCGTGGCTCGATCACACGCTCCGCGCCAACCGGCGCGAGGACGCCATGTTCCACAGCTACAACCTGCTCTCGCTCGAAGACGGCGTCGCGCGCGTGGCACCGCTCGACGAGATGCTCGAGGGACAGGTCGCGGCGCTCTCGTCCGGGCTCCTGTCCAGCGACGACGCGCTGGCGCTGCTCGCGTCGCTCCGCGCCAGCCGCCTCTACCGGCCCGACCAGCACAGCTACGTCCTGTACCCCGATCGTGACCTGCCTGGCTTCCTCGCCAAGAACCGCATTCCCGAGAAGGCCGTGTCCGACTCGCGGTTGGTGGCGGCGCTGCTGAACCGCGGCGACGGGCGCCTGATCGTGCGGGACGTGGACGGCGGGCTGCACTTCGCCGCCGGCCTCGCCAACGCGCGGAGCGTCAGGAAGGTTCTCGTTGGCCTCGCGGAGGAGGGACCCCTCGCGGACCTGGTCGCGGCCGACGGCGATCACCTGGTAGCGCTGTTCGACGACGTCTTCGACCACGCCTCGTTCACGGGCCGCTCGGGCACGTTCTTCGCCTACGAGGGGCTCGGCAGCATCTACTGGCACATGGTCTCGAAACTGCAGCTGGCCGTGCTGGAGACCTGGCGGCGTGCCACCGGGCGCGACGAGCCGCCCGCGACGATCGCGGCCCTCGCCGACGCGTACTACGACGTCCGCTCCGGCCTGGGCTTCCACAAGACGCCCGAGGCCTACGGCGCCTTTCCCACCCGCCGACCGACGTGCCGATCGCGTTGTCCGCCACGACCTACGCGCCACGACCTACGCTGGGTCGGGCGGGCCGACCGTGCGCAAGGCCGACGTCGCCCCGCACGACCTGCGTACCACCAGCTCGGTCGGCAACGACGCATCGTCCGCGGCCTCTCCGGAGTGCCTCTCGATGCGCGCGATCAGCCGTTTCGCGGCAAGGGCGCCCATTTCGACCGCCGGCAGGCGCACGGTCGTCAGCGGCGGGCAGGCGTGCGCGGCCAGGGGGATGTCGTCGAAGCCGACCACCGCCACGTCGTCGGGAATGCGCAACCCGGCCGCGCGAAGGGCGCTCATCGCGCCGAAGGCGACGGTGTCGTTGCCGGCGAACACCGCGTCGGGTCGCCGGCGGGCCAGCAGCCGATCCATCGCTGCGCGTCCGCTCTCGGCCGAGAAGTCGGCGACCTCGGTCCATCCGTCTCCGGCGTCGAGGCCGGCGGCGCGCAGCGCGGCGCGCCAGCCCTCGAGCCGCATCGCGGAGCTGTGGTGGGCCAGCGGTGCGTAGGGAAGGTGCGCGATGCGGCGACGGCCCAGCGTGATCAGGTGTTCGCACAGTCGGCGCGCGGCGCCGACGTTGTCGACGTCCACCTGCGGTCCCGCCGCGGCGTGCCCGATCACCACGACCGGGAAGCCGTCCGCGATCAGCTTCGGCAGGCGCGTGTCGTCCTCGCGCGGGTTCAGCACGATCAGGCCGTCGATCTGCTTGCCGCGCACCAGCTGGTGGTAGGCGTCGGGGGCGGTGACGTCCTCCAGCGCTTCGACCAGCACGCGGAACCCGCTGCGGTGCGCCTCCTCGTTGAGGCTGAACAGCGCCTGCGGGACGAAGGCGTCGGTCTTGAGGCGTTCGCTGTAGGTGATCACCAGCCCCAGCGTGCGCGCGCGGCCGGAGGCCAGCTGGCGGGCGGCGGCCGAGGGGACGTAGCCCAACTCGTCGGCCGCCTGGAGCACCCGGCGGCGGGTGGTGTCGGCGATGACGACCGACGTGACCCCGTTCAGCACCACCGACACGGTGCTTCGGGACACCCCGGCGCGGCGCGCCACCTCGCGGCTGGTCGGCGCGCGTCGCTTCACGCGGGTCCGCGCTCGCGTGCGCGCGGGGCGGACGGCGGTTCGGGGGCGGAGGCGAACGTCACGCCGTACGGCGCCAGCGACACCCCTTCCACGCGGAGGGCGTAGTCGGTGAAGTTCAGCCAGGTGTCGCCGCTGCGGCGTACGCCCTCGGGCAGGAGGTGCACGGGGAGGCCCGCCTCACGGAGGATCGGCCCCAGCAAATGCGTCATCGCCTCCGGTTCGAACAGCGCACCGAGCGTGCGGGTCTCGCCGTCGCCGGTGGCGCGGCGGAGGTACGCGGCCGCCCCGCGGTAGGCGGGGTCTTCGTAGTAGGCCAGCACGTCGGCGTCGTCGGCCTCCAGCAGGTCGGCCCAGGTGGCGTAGGTCAGGATCAGGTCCGGTTCGAGGATTTCGGCGTCGTCGGTGACGCGCACGGTGCGGCGCTCGCCGGGACGGAGGCCGTCGACGCGGCCGACGCGGCCGCCCGCCAGCGTCCGCAGGGGGCCCGGGGCCGCCTCGAAGGCGCGGTTGCTGGGCGTCTTGGTGCCGCTGCGCGGCCCCAGGACCAGCCGTCCGCCCGCCCGGACGTAGCGCTCCAGGCGCGCCGCCAAGTCGTCGTCGACCAGTTGCATGGCGGGCGCGAACAAGACGCGGTATTTCTCGAGCGACCGTCCGCCTTCGGACGGGTCGGCGCCGGCCAGGCGCTTGGGGACGAGGTCGACGTCCTGATCCAGGGCGCGCAGGGCTTGGTAGTACGCGAACAGCGCGCCCCAGTAGCTGAATCCCTGCGCGTGCGGCTGGATCTCGGCGGCCCACAGGTCCTCGTAGTCGAACAGCAGGGCCACGCGGGCGGGGGGCGGGGTGCCGCCGTTCGGGCGGCGCTCGCGCGCCACGGTCCGCGCCTCTTGGTACGCCTGGTCGGGGCTGCCGTCGTGGCGCAGCAGCCCGGCGTGCATGGTTTCCTGGGCGCCGGTCGCGGCGCGCCAGCGGAACCACGACACCGTCTCCGCGCCGTGCGCGAAGCCCTGGTGCGTCCACAGCCGGACGGCGCCCTCGGCGGGCAGCGGGTTGCTGCGGGCCCAGTTGACCGGTCCCGGTTGCTGTTCCATCACCCAGTGCGGCCGGTTCTTCAGGCCGCGGTACAGGTCGTGGCTGAGGGAGACCAGGTCGGGGTGGCCGACGCGGAGGTAGTGGGCCTTGACCTCGTCCGGGAACCGGCTCTCCTCCAGTTGGCCCAGTGGGTAGTTGTCGAACGCGATCGCGTCCAGGTCGGCGGCCAGGGCGACGTGGTCGAAGTCGCCGAACAGCATCATCGAGTTGTGGACGATGCGCCGGTCGGAGTGGGCGCGCAGGATCTCGACCTGCAGGCGGTTGTACGCCACCACCCCGTCGGAGGCGAAGCGGCGGAAGTCGAGGCGGTGGCTGGGGTTGCTCTCGGTCACGGCCTGTTCGGGCAGCTCGACCTCGTCGAAGTCCCGGTAGGTTTGGCTCCAGAAGCGCGTCCACCAGGCGTCGTTCAGCGCCTCGACGTCGCCGTAGCGCTCGCGGAGCCAGCGGCGGAAGTCGGCTTGGCAGTGGGGGCACCAACAGCGCACGGTGTCGTGGCAGCCGTACTCGTTGTCGGTCTGCCAGGCGATCAGCCCGGGGTGGCGACCGTAGCGCTCGGCCAGGGCGGTGACGATGCGGCGGGTTTCGCGCTGGTAGTGCGGGTTGCGGAAGCAGTAGTGCCGTCGCGACCCGAAGCCGCGCCTGCGCCCGTCGCGTCCGACGGGGGGGATGTCGGGGTGGCGGTCGATCAGCCACTTCGGCGGTGTGGCGGTGGGGGTGCCGAGGATCACGCCGAGGCCGGCCGCGTGGAGGGTGTCCATGGCCTCGTCCAGCCATGCGAAGTCGTACCGGCCGGGATCGGGTTCGAGGAGGCTCCAGGCGAACTCGCCGATCCGCACCCGGTCGATGCCGACGGCGCGCATGGCGCGGGCGTCGTCGGCCCAGCGCTCGCGTGGCCAGTGTTCGGGGTAGTAGCAGACGCCGAGGGTCATGGCGTGTTCCTTTCGGTGCGGTGCCCGGCGGCCGGCGCGTGCGCCGGGGTCAGTCCTTGACGGCGCCGGCGGTGATGCCGGCGATGAAGTAGCGTTGCAGCCACAGGAACAGGATCAGGAACGGCAGGGTCGCGATGGCCGTGCCGATCATGATGCCGCCCCACGATACGCGGGTCAGGCCGACCAGCGTGCCCAGCGCGACGGGGATGGTGTACGCGTCCTTGTTGCTGAGCACCAGCAAGGGCCAGAAGTAGTCGTTCCACTGGAACAGGAACAGCACGATGGCGACGGCGGCCAGGGCGGGCTTCATGATCGGCAGCACGATCTGGGCGAAGATCCGGGCCTCGCCCGCGCCGTCGATGCGGGCGGCCTCGAGCAGGTCGCTGGGGATGGACAGCATGTTTTGGCGCATGAAGAACACGCCGAGCGGGTAGGCCAGCCACGGCAGGATGATCGCCCACCAGGTGTTGGCCATGCCCAGATCGCGCGCGACCAGCAGGTATTGCGGGATGGCGCGCACTTCGAACGGAATGGTGAGGGCGGCGATCACGATGGTGAACATCAGGCCGCGGCCGGCGAAGCGGAACTTGGCGAAGGCGTAGCCGCTCATGGCGGCGATCAGCGTCGCCGTGCTGGTGAAGATGATCGAGATGGCGACCGAGTTGAACACCGCGCGGGTGAAGTTCAGGTCGCTGTTCAGTTCGCGCCAGTTCTCGCCGAGGTTGACGCCGGGAAGGAGGGTGGGGGGCGCCGCCAGGATCTCGTTGTTCGGCAGGGTCGCGGCGATAAGCATCCAGACGATGGGGGCGAGGAACAGCAACGCCAGCGGCACCAGCGCCAGGTGGAGCAGCAGGCTGCGCAGCCGTCGGTTGCGTCTCATCGCTCTACCTCCCGGCTGCCGACGACGCGGATCTGGATCAACGAGAAGATCGCCGCGATGAGCGCGACGGTGTAGGCGATCGCCGAGGCGTAGCCGAAGTTGAAGCTACGGAAGCCCTGCTTGTACAGGTAGGTGACCAAGGTCTCGGTGGCGTTGCCCGGGCCCGTGGTGGTGATGAGCCAGGGCTCGGTGAACAGTTGCAGGGTGCCGATGGTCGACAGCACGAAGCAGAACAGCAGCACCGGGCGAAGCAGCGGCAGCGTGATGCGGAAGAACTGCTGGATCGGCCCGGCGCCGTCGATGCGGGCCGCTTCGTACAGCGTCTGGGGGATCGCTTGCAGGCCGGAGAGCAAAATGATGGCGTTGTAGCCGGCCCAGCGCCAGGTCAGCGCGATCATGATGGTGATCATCGCCGGCGTGCTCTCGAACAGCCACGACACCGTGGGCAGCCCCAGGCGGGAGAGGGCGAAGTTGAGCACCCCGAACTGCTCGTTGAACACCAGGCGGAACACCGCGGAGTAGGGGACCGCGCCGAGCACCAGGGGCGCGAAGAAGGCGAAGCGGAAGAACCCCTTGGCGCGCAACAGGTCGCTGGCGAAGGCCACCGCCAGCAGGGTGGCGAACGCCAGCATGATCGGCACCTGCACCACCAGGATGGTGAGGGTGTTCTGCAGGGCGTTCCAAAAGAACTCGTCCTGGAGCAGGCGGCCCCAGTTGAAGTCCCAGTCCAGCGTCCAGGGGCGCTGCCGCGTGTTCAGGAAGCTGAGCACGAACGAGGCGGCGATCGGATAGATCCAGAAGATCGCGAAGAAGGCGAAGAAGGGCAGCAGAAACAGATAGGGGGCCCACGTGCGGGGTCGCCAGCGGGCCATGCGGGCCACAGGGCCGGGTCGGGTCATCGGCGGCTCCTCGGAGGGTGGGTCCGCGCACGCGCGGCGCCCGAGCAGGACGCGAGGCTGGGCGCGCCGGCAGGGCCGGCGCGCCCAGGAGGCGGTCCCTCAGTCCGCGACCGGCAGGCCCGTGCTGCTGGAGATCTGGCTCGCGGCTTGCGCCAGCGCCTCTTCGGCGCTGTCGTAGCGGCCGTCGAGGAAGTCGTTGACGACCACCGTCATCACCTCCCGCGCCTCTTCGAAGTACTGCGTGCCGGAAACCGGGGGTACGTCGCCGAGGGTGGGGAGAATGTCGGCCCAGATGGCCTGGTCGCCGAAGTACGGCACGCCCTGCTCGAGTTCGGGCGCGTCCTGCAGCGACAGCAGGGAGGGGGTCAGGCCGTGCTCGAACAGGATCTCGAGCTGGTTCTGCTCGTCCGCGAGGGCGTTGGTGACGAAGTCGTACGCGATCTCGGGATGGTCGGTGGAGGCGGGGATGGCCAGGGCGGACCCGCCGATGTTGCTGGCGCGGACGCCGCCCTCCTCGAGCGCGGGGGCCCGGTAGACGCCCCACTGGCCGGCCTGATCGGGGGCTTCCGCCTGGATCACGCCGCCGTACCAGGAGCCGAAGTAGGCGCTCGCGGCGACGTCGTTCTGGATGAACTGGATCTGCTCGACCCAGCCGCCGGCATGGAGCACGCTGGCGTCCCAGAGCATCTCGAGGGTCTCCATCGCCTGGACGCATCCCGGCTCGGCGACGGTGACCATGCTGGCGTCCTGATCGAAGTAGAAGCAGCCGGCCTGGTTGGCCAGCATGCGGAACCACTCGTCGTCGCCGCCCTTGGAGACGGTGGCCATCTTGACGTTGCCGTCGAAGGCGTCGTTCATGCGGGTGCCGGCCTCGGCGAAGTCGTCCCAGGTCTCGATCGATGCCGGGTCGATGCCGGCCTGTTCGTACAGGTCACGGCGGTAGAACACCGCGGTCGGGCCCGAATCGAAGGGGATCGCATGGATCGTGTCGCCGACCGTCAGTTCGGACCACTTGAACTCGGGGAACTGCGGAAGGAGCTCCTCCGCGCCGAGCTCGCGCAGGTCGAGGAAGCAGTCGGGGAACTGGGCCCAGAACACCTCCGCCTCGTTGTTCTCGACCAGGTACACGTCCGGCATGTCGAACCCGCCGGCGGCGCACCCGGCGAGGCCCCGGTCGTACACGTTCTGGTTGCCGAGGTCCTCGATGACGACCTCCACGTCGGGGTGCATCTCGTGGAAGCTGTCGAGCGTGCTTTCGAGGGCCGGCTTGTTGATGTCCCACACCCACACGTTCAGGGTCTGGGCGCTGGCGGCCGCGCCGAAGGCGGCGACGAGGAGGGCGAGGGCGATTCGTGTCATGGGTGCCTCCGTTCCAAGGGCTTGGGGCCTGACATCCCGGGTCGCTCCGGCGGTGCGACGCCCGGCGCGTGCGTTGGAAGCCGCCGCGCCACGCGGCCGAACGGCCGGAACGTGGCACGCGTATCAGGATCACTAACGCGTGTTAGCCCACGATAGGGAACGGCGTCGCCGCTGTCAATCACCCCTCGCGAACGGCGTCCAGGACGCCGTTCGCGAGGGGTGAGCGAATGACCGCGTCCGGCGGCCGCCCTGCGTGCGGTGGGTGGGGCGAGGCGCGCCCGTCAGTCGGCGTCGTCGAGCAGGTCCAGCACGGCCCCCCGGAGGAGACCGCGGTAGACCCCTTCGACCTCCACCTCGTCGGGTCCGACCTCGAAGGTGGGATAGGCCGGGTTGTGGGCGCGCAACGCGTAGCGCCTCTCGTCCAGGCGGTCGAGGTACTTGAGGGTCACGTCGTCGGCGCCGACGCGGACGGCGCAGATCTCACCGGAACGGCGGGCGGGGCGCTTCTCGAACAACACGACGTCGCCGTCCTGGATCAGGTCGGCCATCGAGTCCCCGGACACCCGCAGCGCGAAGCCGCGCCCCTGCAGCCCGGCGAGGGGCAGGTAGGCGTCGGCGTGCGCCACCGCCTCGGAGAGCGGGCCGGCGGGGATGGCGCCGAGCACGGGCACGCCGGTGGCCGCGGCGGGAAGGGACAGGCGCGGCGAGCGGCCGCGCCCCCGGCTCTCGAACTGGAGGTACCCCTTGTGGGCCAAGGCTTCGAGGTGCTGCTTCAGGCTGACGTAGTGCATGCCCAACCCCCGGGCGAACGAGGCGAGGTCGGGCGCCTCCCCGGTTCGGGCGACGTGGTCGCGCAGGCGTTCGTACACGCGGTGTTGCGCGGGGGGCAAAGGGCGAGACAAGGTACCTCAAATGATAAGGTACGCGCCCGTCCACGTCAAGCGTCGCTCATGATCCGTGGCGCATGCAGAGATCAGCGCGATGGCACGGGAGGCGCGTCCAGCACGTTGCTCGGAACCATTCCGAGAACCGTGGCGGAGCATGCGTGTGTGAAAATGGTGAGAAGCCACGTGTTGGACGGGGTTGACCGCGGCTCGGGGGGTTTACACGAAGCCGAGGAGGTGCTATATTTTTCGTAGTGATTGCGAGGGGGCGCCTGGCCCGAAGCCGGGTGGCCACCGTTCGAGACCCACCTTCTCACGCATACTCCTTCGCACCCCTGCACACCACCCGCCCGGATCCGCTCCGGTGATTTGGAGAAGAGGGAAGCCATGCTCAACACCTTCGAGACGCTCAACCAGCCGCAGCAGTGCGACGTGAACGACATCGTACCCAGCACGCTGGCCCTGCCGACCCGCACGCTCGAGCCCGGAAGCACGCTGTACGAGGCCGACCGTGAAGCCGCCAGCCTGTACGTCGTGAACTACGGCGTCCTCAAGGCGGTGGTGCCCACCAGCCTCGGCCGCGATCGCATCGCCGATCTGTACGGCACCGGCGACGTTCTGGGCCTGGCCTCGCTGGACGGCGGCCTGCACGCCGAGACGGTCGTGGCCGTGCACGAAGCCTGCCTGACCCCGATCGATCCGCAGCAGGCGATGAACGACCGCAAGCTGCGCGACTACATCATGCAGAGCATGGCGCGCCAGCTGCGCCGCAGCCGCGAGATGATCGACGAGGCCGAGATGCCGGTCGGGGCCCGCGTGACGCGCGCATTCCTGCGCCTCGCCTATCAGTTCGGTCAGCCCAGCGACGAGAACGAGGGCGGCATCAAGCTTCCCCTGGCCCTCACCCACGAGGACCTGGCCGACCTCACGGGCAGCAGCCGCGTGACCATCACGCGCATCCTCGGTGAGCTCCGCAGCGGCGGTGCGTTGGCCGGCACGCGCGGCGTCTACGTCGCCGATCCCGAAGGGCTCGAGCGCGCCACCGACCAGTACGTGATGCAGGTGCTCTGAGTCGAAGCATCGCACCCGACGAAGGCGCGGCGCCGGCCCCAGCGGTCGGCGCCGCGCTCGTGGGTAGGGCCCGCGTCAAGGCGTGTGCGTCGGTTCTTCGTCAGGCTGCAACGAGGCGCGGGTGCCGTACGCGTTCGCACCCCGGTCGCCGGGCCACGCCAGGGTGACCCCCAGGACCGCCAGCGACGCGACCGCGAACACCCACGCGAACGGGAACGCGAAGGTGCTGAGCGGAAACGACAACACCAGCAGGCCCAAGGCGCCGTTCGCGCCCATGTCGTGGAAGCGTCGCACGGCCAGCGCGACGTGCACCAGCGGGTGCGCCAGCAACGCCGGCACGAAGGAGGGGCGCGCGACGGGCGGCGGCAGCGGTTCGGTGCCGCCCAGCACCGCCAAGTCCAGCGCAGCACCGATGAGCCCGATCAGCACGGTCCACGCCAACAGGTAGGCGGCGTAGCGCCGCCGGCCCAGCCGCCCCCGCAGCGCGAACGGATAGAACGTCTTCGGGCTCACCGCCGCTCGCCTCCTTCCCGCCCCACGCCCGAACGCCGTGGGTCGATCCGGCGCGGGGTTCGCGGCGCGACCCTACCGCAGCGGTCGCGCGGGCGAACCACGTAAGGTGCGGCGCGCGGCGCGGCGGGGCGCGTGCCTATACTGAGCCTTATGCTCACCTTTACCGACGTCGCCAGGGAGCGGGTGCAGGGCTTCCTGGACGCGCAGAAGTCGCAGGGCGTGACCGCGCTCCGCATCGCAGGAACGCGCGCGGACCCGAAGCTATGGTTGGTGCGGGACGAGGACCGTCAGGAGGGCGACCGGAGCTTCGACGGCGGCGGCTTCGACGTGCTTCTCGACCCGATGAGCGCCCGTCAGCTCGAGGGCGCCACCGTCGACTTCGTCGACGGTGTGATGCAGTCGGGGTTCCGCGTCTACTTCGAGAGCCCCAGTTGGGACGACCCTACCGCCCAACGCGTGCAGGACGTGCTGGACACCATGATCAATCCGGGCGTCGCCGGTCACGGCGGCAGCGTCTCCCTCCACGGCGTCGAGGAGGGACGCGCCATCATCGAGTTCGGCGGCGGCTGCCAGGGGTGCGGTGCGGCCGACGTCACGCTGAAGCACGGCGTAGAGCGCATGATCCGCGAACAGGTGCCCGAGATCGCCGGCATCGTGGACGCGACCGACCATGCTGCGGGCGAGAACCCGTACTACGCGCCCGACCAGACGGCCGACTCGCCGTTGAGCGACCGCTAGACGCTGCGCTAGGCCCCGAAGGCGCCGTCCTCGCGCGGGTCGTGGCGCCGGCGCAACAAGCCGCCGACCACCCGGTCCAGGCTCTTGCCCTGGACCGGCTTGTAGATCACCTGGTCGGCGCCGGCCTCGCGCACGCGCGCCTCCATGTCGTCGCGCTCGGTGGAGGTCATGACCAGGATGGGCATGTTCGCGAACCGGCGCAGCCGACGCACGCGCTTGGCCAGCTCGAGTCCGCTCATGAACGGCATCTCCACGTCCACGATCATCAGGTCCGGCGTGAGCGACTGCAGCAGGGTCAGCGCCTCGTGGCCGTCGCGGGCCGTCTCGACCTGGTAGCGATGCGCGCCCAAGGCCAGCTCGAGGACCTTGAGGTGGCCTTCGCTGTCGTCGACGGCCAGGATGGTGCGAGAGGGGGCGGGAGAAGCAGCCATGGAGCCATGGTGGACCCCCCAGCCTCACGGATCCCTTACGCGTAGGGCCGGGTGCGTCGCACGCGGCCCGCGCCCCGCCCGCCGGGCGGCGGTGCGGCCCGGGACTTGGCGCCCCGCGGGTGCATGATCATCCAGCCGCGCCCGAAGGCGTCTTGACGGGGACGCATAGGGGCGATACGATTCCGAAACTAGACTCATGCGAATGAATGGGTGGCGTGTGGCGCGCATGTCATCCGCCTCTTGCGTGGCATCCCGAGCTCGCGTATGCTGCAGCAGTGCCGGCCGCCCGGGCCCACCAGCCCCCCGCCCCCCTGCTGGAGATGCGCGGCGTCACCAAGCGCTTTCCCGGCGTGGTGGCCAACGACGCGGTCGACCTCGAGCTCCGCGCCGGCGAAGTGCACGCGCTGCTCGGCGAGAACGGGGCGGGCAAGACCACCCTCATGCACGTGTTGTACGGGCTGCAGGCCCCCGATGAGGGATCGTTGCTGCTCCGGGGCGCACCGGTCCGCCTCCGCTCGCCCCGCGACGCCATGGCGCACGGCATCGGGTTGGTCGCCCAGCACTTCAACCTGGCCCGGCGCCACACCGTCGCCGAGAACCTTGCCCTGGCGGTACCGGGGCTGCCGGCGTTGTTCCCCGCCCGGGCCGTCCGATCGCGCGTGCACGAGGTCGCGACCCGCTACGGCTTCGAGGTCGACCTGGACGCCCGCGTCGGCGCCCTGTCCCCCGGCGAACGACAACGCGTCGAGATCCTCAAGGCGCTGCTGCAAGGCGCCGAGCTGCTGATCCTCGACGAGCCCACCAGCGTGCTGACCCCCCAAGAGTCGGGCCGGTTGTTCGAGGTGGTCGGCCGCATGACCGACGAAGGCAAGGGCGTGGTGTTCATCACCCACAAACTCGACGAGGTACTCCGCGTCGCGGACCGCATCACCGTGCTGCGCCACGGCAGGGTCGTGGGGCGACGCGACGCCGCCGGGACGACCTCGAGCGAGCTGGCGACGTTGATGGTGGGCCGCTCGGTGTCGCGCGGGCGCGTTCCCGCCCCGCACGCGCCGGGGGCGGCCCGGCTGCACGTGCGGGACCTCGCGGTGCGCGCCCAAGATGGCACCCCCCGGCTGGACGGCGTCTCCTTCGAGCTTCACGGCGGCGAGATCCTCGGCGTGGCCGGCGTGGCCGGCAACGGTCAGGCCGAACTGGCGCAGGTCCTGACCGGCCTGATGCGGGCCGAGGGGGGCCGGGTGCACCTGGACGGCCAGGACGTCGCGGGGGCGGGCGTGCGGAGCCTGTTCGAGCGCGGCGTGGTGCACATCCCCGAGGACCGCAACGAGATGGGGGTGGTGGGCGCCATGCGCGTGAGCGAGAACCTGGTCCTGCGCCGGCACCGGCAGGCCCCGTTCGCGAAGGGCCGGCTGCTGGACTGGGGCGAGGTGGGGCGGCACGCGGATGGCGCCATCCGCGACTACGCGATCGACGCCCCCACGCGGAACGCGGTCACGCGCCAGCTGTCCGGCGGCAACGTGCAGAAGGTGATCCTCGCCCGGGAGCTGGGCGGCGAGCCCGGTCTGGTGGTGGCTTCGCACCCCACCTACGGCCTGGACGTCGCCGCGACCGAGCTCACGCACCGGTTGCTGCGCGACCAGCGCGACCGGGGCGCCGCCGTGCTGCTGGTGTCGGAGGACCTCGACGAACTGCTGGAGCTCGCCGACCGGGTGTTGGTGTTGTTCCAAGGGCGCGTGGCCGGCGTGGTGGACGCCGAGACGGTGCGCCGGGAGGACCTGGGCCTGCTGATGGCCGGCCAGACCGTGGCCGACGCGGCGACGTCCGCCGGGGACGGGGCGGGGGGCGCGGTCTGGGCGTGAGGCGCACCTGGCGGTGGGAGCGGCGCGGCGAGGTCGGGCCGGCCTGGACCTGGGCGGTGTCGCTGGGCGCCGTCGGGGTCGCGATCGTGCTGACGGGCGTGTTGTTCGCCGCGTTCGGGGTGGCGCCGCTGCCGGCGTTCGCGAAGATCGTCGAGCGCACGCTCATGGACGGACGTGGCCTGTCCGAGGTGGTGCGGCGGTCCATTCCCCTGATGCTGGCGGGGGTGGGGTTGGCGCTCGCGTTCCGGGCGCGCTTCTGGAACATCGGCGCGGAGGGGCAGCTGCTGATGGGGGGCGTCGCGGCCTCCGGCGTGGCGCTGTTCTCAGGCCTGCCCGGCCTGTTGCTGTTGCCCGCCATGTTCCTGGCCGGCTTCGCGGCCGGGGCGGCGTGGGGGCTCGGCCCCGCCCTGCTGCGGGTTCGGCTGGGCGTCAACGAGATCATCACCACCCTGATGCTGAACTACGTCGCGATCTACCTGGTGCGCTGGCTGATCAACGGCCCCTGGAAGGGCCGCAGCCTGAGCGGCTTCGCCTACAGCGACCGCTTCGACGCCGCGGCGTGGCTCCCCACCCTGGGCACGACACGCTTGCACTGGCCAACGTTGCTGCTGGCGATCGCGCTGGCGGTGCTGGTGGCGTGGCTGCTGGCCCGGACCCGCTTCGGGTTCGAGGTCCGGATGATCGGCGAGAGCCGCGAAGCGGCGCGCTACGCCGGCGTCGACTTCTTCAAGACCACCCTGGCGCTGGTCCTGATCTCGGCCGGAGCCGCCGGCCTGGCCGGCGTCGGCGAGGTCGCCGGCATCCACCACCGCCTGGTCGACCCGAACAGCCTGTCGGTCGGCTACGGCTATACCGCCATCATCGTCGCGCTGCTGGCGCGGCGTGACCCGCTGGCGTCGCTGGTGACGGCGGCGTTCCTGGGTTGGGTGGCCGCCAGCGGCGACGTGATGCAGGTGGCGCTCGGCCTCCCGAGCCAGATCACCGGCGTCACGCAGGGCCTGGTGCTGCTGGTCATCCTGGCCAGCGAGCCGCTGCTGCGCTACCGCCTGCGCCGCGTGCCGCGGGCCGGCCCCGCGGGCGGCGCGCCGGACGCGGCGGCAGGGGAGGCGCGCTGATGGAGCTCGACCTGGCGTTCGCGTTGAGCACCCTGGCCCGCGCGTTGGCGTTCAGCACGCCGCTGCTGTGGGGCGCCCTCGGCGAGATCGTCGCCGAGCGCGCCGGCGTCGTGAACCTCGGCATGGAGGGGATGATGATCATGGGCGCCCTGGCCGGCTTCGTGGTCGGGCAGTCCAGTGGCGATCCGTGGCTGGGGTTGCTGGCCGCCGCGGCCGCGGGCGCGGCCGCCGCCGCGCTGCACGCCCTGCTGGCGGTGGGGATCCGCGCCAACCAGTACGTCTCGGGGCTGGCGATCACCATCTTCGGCCTCGGCCTCTCCGGCCTGATCGGGCGGGCGTGGGTAGGGCGTCCCCTGCAGAACCCCATGGAGTTCGTCTCGCTGCCGCTGCTGTCCGACCTGCCGGTGGTGGGCGCGGCGTTGTTCGAGGGGCAGTACGTGCTGACCTGGCTGGGCCTGCTGGCCGCGGTGGCGCTGTGGTTCGCGCTGTACCACACGCGGTGGGGGCTGATCGTTCGCACCGTGGGCGAGAACCCCGCCGCCGCCGACGCGGTCGGCATTCCCGTGTCGTGGGTACGGACCGGGGCGGTGGTGTTCGGCGGGGTGATGGCCGGCGTCGCCGGCGGGTTCCTGTCGCTGGCGTACCGGCCGTCGTGGGGGCAGGGCATGACCAACGGGCTGGGCTGGATCGCGTTGGCGTTGGCGATCTTCGCGTTGTGGGACCCGCTGCGCGCCATCTTCGCCGCGCTGCTGTTCGGGGCGCTGTTCACGCTCAGCTTCAGCCTGCAGGACCGCTTCGCGCCGCAACTGTTGACCATGATGCCGTACCTGTTCACCATCCTCGCGCTCAGCCTCACCGCGCTCCGCAAGGGCGGACGCGCGCTCGGCGCGCCCGAAGCGCTGGGCGAACCGTACGCCCGAGGCGAGCGATGATCCCCCTCTTCCAGGCCTTCCGCCGCGCAGCGCGTGGCCAGGGCACGTCCGCCGTTCTTCGAAACGCCCCCCGCCCCACCTCGACCGGAGGTCCCCACATGCGCCGCATCCTGTTCGCGCTCCTCGCATTCGCGCTCCTTTCCCCCGCCCTCGCCCAGAACGACGACCCGCTGAAGGTCGCCTTCATCTACGTCGGTCCCGTCGGCGACTACGGCTGGACCTACGCCCACGACCTGGGCCGCCAAGAGCTCCAGGAACACTTCGGGGACCGGATCGAGACGGTGTACGTCGAGTCCGTGCCCGAACCCGAGGTCGAGCCGTTCATCGACCAGCTGGTCGCAGGCGGCGCCGACGTAATCTTCGCCACCAGCTTCGGGTACGGCGACGGCGTGCTGGCCGCCGCCCAGCGCTACCCCGACGTGATCTTCGGCTGGGCCACCGGCGTCCAGCGCGCCCCCAACGTGCTGACCTACATGGCCGACTTCTACCAGGTGTACTACCTCAACGGCCTGATCGCCGGCGCCCTGACCGAAACCAGCACCCTCGGCTACGTCGCGGCGTTCCCCATCCCGGAGGTCAAGCGCCACATCGACGCCTTCGCCCTTGGGGCCCGCGAGGTCGACCCCGACGCCGAGGTCGTGGTGCGCTGGCTGTACCAGTGGTTCGACCCGGCCGGCGCCGCCGAGGCCACCGAAGCGCTGATGGGCGCAGGCGCCGACGTGCTGGCGTTCACCGAGGACACCCCGACCGTCATTCAGACCGCCGCCGACCGCGGGCACCCCAGCTTCTCGCACTACGCCTCGATGGTGGAGTTCAGCCCCGACACCGTCGTCTCCGGGCAGTTGGTGTACTGGGAGACCCTGTACATCGACATTATCGAGAAGGTGCTGGACGGCACCTACACCAGCGAAAACCTGCAGGATGTCGACTACTTCTGGCTGTTGGAACAGGGCGCCGTCGAACTGGGCGCGGAGCCGGGCGTGCCGGTCGCCGAGCCGTTCGTGGACGACCTCCGCGCCGTGGAGATCGACCATCCCGAGTTCGGCGCCATCGACGCCTACGAGCTGGTGATGGAACGCAACGCCCAGATGAAACGCGGCCGCGAGGTGTTCGACCCGTTCGAAGGGCCGATCCGCGACCGCAACGGCAACCTGGTGTACGAAGAGGGGCACCTGCCCTCGATCGACGAACTGCTGGGCATCGAGTGGGCCGCCGAGAACGTGGTCGGCCCCTGGGACAACGAACCGGAGTAGCGCACCCCCCGCTTTGCCGCACGCCGCGCCGGTCCGCATGGGCCGGCGCGGCGCCCATTCGCGCTACCCTCGGGCATGGCCCCGCCCGACGCCGAAGCCAGCCCCACCGGCCTGCCCACGCTGGACGAGGTGCAGTACGCCGTCGCCGTCGCGGCCGCGCGCACGCCCGCCGACCTGCGCCTGTCCGGCGCGCGGGTCCTGGACCCGTTCACCGGCGGCCTCCGCCCCGCCGACGTCCTCCTGGCCGGCCGCCTGATCGCCGCGGTCGTGCCCGTGGGGGGCGACCCGAACGGAGAGGCGCCGGGGGGCCGCGACCCGGAGCGGGTCCGCCCCGACGCGGCCCGCACCGTCGAACTGGACGGCGGCGTGCTCTCGCCGGGCCTGCTCGACGGGCACATGCACCTCGAGTCGTCGCTGGTCGGCCCCGCCTCCTACGCCGAGGCGGTACTGCCCCGCGGCGTGACCGGCGTCGTCTGCGACCCGCACGAGGTGGCCAACGTCGCCGGCGAGGCGGGCGTACGTTGGTTGCTGGCGCGCGCCGCGGGTCTGCCCTTCGACGTGTGGGTCACCGTCCCCTCCTGCGTGCCCTCCACGGCGCTCGAGACGGCTGGGGCTGCGCTGGGTCCGGACGCGATCGAGCGCCTGATGGCGTTGCCGAACGCGGTCGGGCTGGCCGAGCTGATGAGCTTCCCGCAGGTCATCGCCGGCGACGCGGAGGTGCTGGCGAAGGCCGTCGCCGCCGAGCGGTGGGGCGGCACCATCGAAGGGCACGGCCCCGGTCTGGGCGGGGCCCGCTTGCAGGCCTACCTGGCCAGCGGCGTCGGCAGCGAGCACGAGGCCGCGAACCCCGACGAGGCGATGGAGAAGCTGCGCGCGGGCGTCTTCCTGTGGGTCCGGGAAGGTTCGGTCGCCCGCGACGCGCGTGCGCTGGCACCGCTGGTCCGGACCTCGCACCGGGGACGGTTCGGGTTCTGCACCGACGATCAGCTTCCTCACGACCTGCTTCGCGAAGGCGGCGTCGACCACGCGCTGCGGACCGTGTGCGGCGTGGGCGCCGACCCGATCGAGGCGCTGATCGGTGGCACCTGGAGCGCGGCGCGGCACTACCGCTTACCGCGCCGCGGCGCGGTCGCCCCCGGCATGCTGGCCGACCTGGTGCATTGGCGTGGCGAGCTGGCCGCGTTCGACGCGGACCGCGTCTGGAAGGAGGGCCGGACGGTGGCGCGCGGGGGGCGGCCGACAGGGTCGCTGCAGGAGGCGTCGCCGGCCCGGAATGATGCGTCGTTGGCGCGATCGGTGTCGCTGCCGAGCGACGTGGCGGACCGCCTGGACCAAGCGCTCCGGTTCAAAGGCGACGCGGACCCGGCGGCCCCCGCCCCCGTGATCGGCGTACGGCCTGGGAGCCTGCTGACCGACGCGGAGGAGGCCGTGCCTGGCGCCGAGAACGACCGTCTGGCTTCCGACCCCGACCGGGACCTGGCGCTGCTGGTTTGCGCCGAGCGGCACGGCGTGCACGGTCGTGTGGCCGCGACGCAGGTGCGCGGCTTCGGGTTGCGCCGCGGCGCACTGGCCGCCAGCGTCGGGCACGACCACCACAACCTGATGGCGGTCGGGATCGAACCGGCGCAGGTCGTGGCGGCGCTGCGCCGCTTGGCGCGCAGCGGGGGTGGCCTGGTCGTCGTCGACGGCGACGCCACCGTCGCCGAGCTGCCCCTGCCGCTGGGCGGGCTGCTGAGCGACGCCCCGCTTCACGAGGTGCGCGACGCGCTGGACGGCCTGGACGCCGCGGCCGCCGCGTTGGGGTGCACCCTGGAGGCGCCGTTGATGGCGCTGTCGTTCCTCGGCCTGGCGGTCATTCCGGCGCGCAAGCTGACCGACCACGGCCTGGTCGACGTGAACGAGGGCCGGTTGGTGCCGCAGCCGTGGGGGGTAGCCTGAGGGTGTGACCACGCTGTTGGCCGGCCACCTGCTGCACGTGCCGCGCGACCCCTTCGCCGCCGGCGCGGCACCCGCCGGGGCCGGCGCGCTGGAGGCGGTACAGGACGGCGCGATCGCCGTTCGAGACGGCCGGATCGTGGCCACGGGCCCTGCTGGCGACCTGCGCGCCCGCTTCCCCGACGCGCCGCTGGAGCAGACGGGCGGGTACATGTTGCCCGGCCTGGTGGACGGACACGTGCACTACCCCCAACTGCCGGTGATGGGCGTGATGGGGCTGCGGCTGCTGGACTGGTTGCGGCGGCGCACCCTGCCGTTCGAGACGCGCTACGCCGACGCCGACTTCGCCCGGGCGCAGGCCCGGACCTTCCTGGGCGCGCTGGCGCGCAACGGCACCACCAGCGCCATGGTGTTCGGCGCGCACCAGCCGGACGCGATGGCGGCGTTCTTCGAGGAGGCGGCCGCCTCGGGCCTGCGCGTCACCGCCGGCCTGACACTGGGCGACCGGGAACTCCCGCCGGCGCTGCAGCTGCCACCGGCCGAGGCGGTCCGGGCGTCGCGCGAGCTGATCGCACGCTGGCACGGCCGCGGGCGTCTACGCTACGCCGTCACGCCGCGCTTCGCGGTGGCGACCAGCGACGCCATGCTGGCGGCATGCGGCGAGCTTCTGGGCTCGCACCAGGACCTCTGGTTCACGACGCACCTGAACGAAACCCCGGACGAGATCGCCTACGTGCGGGCGGCGTTCCCCGCGGCGCGCGACTACCTGGACGCCTACGACCGCCACGGCCTGATCGGCCCGCGCAGCGTGCTGGCGCACGACGTGCACCCTGCAGAGCGGGAGCTGGCCCGGCTGGGCGAGAGCCGCGCGGTGGTGTGCCACTGCCCGGGATCGAACCAGTTCATCGGCAGCGGGCTGTTCCCCATGCGGCGGCACCTGGCCCACGGCGTGCGGCTGATGCTGGGCAGCGACGTCGGCGGCGGACCGGGCTTCGGCATGCCCGGCGAGGCGCGCACCGCCTACCAGACGCAGATGTTGTTGGGCGAGGAAGGGGCCCCGCTGGACGCCGAACGCCTGTTGTGGCTGCTCACCGCGGGCGGCGCCGCGGCGTTGGGGCTGAGTGATCAGGTGGGCGATCTGTCGCCCGGCAAGGAGGCGGACCTGGTGGTCCTGCGCCCGCCCGCGCACGGCACGCTGGCGGCGCGCCTCCAGCACGCCGTCGACGCCGAGGACGCTCTGGCCGCGCTGCTCGCCCTCTCCAGCGAGGCGGACGTGGCCCGAACGCTGGTGGCGGGCGAGACGGTGTGGGACGCCCGCACCGCGGGTGCCGGCGAGGTCGCGCCGCCGGCCTGAAGCCCGCGTCGCAGGCCCCGCCCGCCGCTGTCAAGTTGGTTACGGCACCCTCCTGACCTCGAACCGTAGCCTGCCCTCGGGGCACGTACGCAGGGCGACTCGGCCGGGGGCGCCGGGAAGGCGGCAGATGAGCCTACGGACCAAGACCGTGATCGTGAGCGTGCTGGTCATGCTCGGCTTCGTCGTGGCCGTCTACCTGACCGCCTCCCGCGTGCTGAGCCAAGGGTTCGCGCGCGTGGAACACGACGCGGTCGAACGCAGCGTGCGGACGCTCGAGGGGCACATGCCGTTCGAAGTGGCGGTCGTGGCGGAGAAGCTCGGGACCTTCGCGTCGGTCGAGGACCTCGCCGCGTTCGCGGCCAGGCCGGACCCCGCCTTCGCGGCACGACGGCTGTCGGCCGAACGGGTTCGCGCGGCCGAGCTGAGCTTCGCGGCCGTGTTCGACGCGGAGGGGCGCTCGCTCCACACGGCGGTCGCCCAAGGCGCACCCGGGGATCGCGAGGTCCAGGAGGCGTGGCAGCGGGCGCGAGGCGCCGATGCCACGCCGAGGGGCTTGCTGCAGGTGGGGGACGCCACCGCCATCGTGGCGTCGACGCCTCTGGAGCGGCCCGGCGACGCGGCGCGGGTCGGCACGCTGTTCGTGGGTCGCGTGATCGATGCGGACCTCATTCGGCAGATCGAGTCCCTGACGCACCTGGAGATCGACATGCGCCCCTATGGCGCCGAAGACCTTCCGCCACCGTTCGCACGGGCCCGGCGTGCGATCGACGGGGGCACGGCCCGCCCGATCGAGCCTGTGGACGAGAACACCATCGTCGGGTTCACCCGCCTGCGGGACGTCGGGGGCGCGCCGGTGCTCCTGGTTCGCGTCGCGACGCCCAGGCCGATCGCGCAGCAGGCCCGTGAGAGCCGCACGGCGCTGCTGCTGGGCACCGCCGGCGTGGGGTCGGTGCTGGTCGTGGCGGTCGTCGCGCTGCTGCAGTGGGGCCTGCTGCCACGCTTCTTGCGCATGAGCCGCAGCGTGCGGCGCATCGCGGCCGAGCAAGACGCGTCGTTGCGGGTCCGTGCGCACGGAAGCGACGAGTTGGGCCAGCTGGGCCGCGACGTGAACGCCATGCTGGACTCGCTCCAGGCGTCGCAGAAGGCCCTGAGGGAGAGCGAAGCGCGCTACGCCCTGGTCGCGCGCGGCGCCAACGACGGCATGTGGGACTGGGACCTCGAGCTGGGCGAGGTGCTGTACTCGGCGAGGTTCCTGGCGCTCCTCGGGGAGCCGGCCGAAGATACGCGCGACGGCCCCGAACTATGGCGCGGCAGGATGCATTCCGACGACCTGCCGCGCTTCGAGGCGAAGCTCGCACGGTTCCGACAGGGCCAGAGCCGCTTCTTCGAGGACGAGCACCGGCTCTGCCGCGCGGACGGTCGGTGGCGCTGGATGCTGGCGCGCGGGGCGGCTACGCCCGCCGAGGGGCGGCCGGTGCGGATCGCCGGTTCGCTGACCGACATCACCGAGCGGGGCGTGTTCGACCCCGCGACGGGCCTGCCCAATCGCGTGTTGCTGCGGAGCCGGCTGGCGCAGGCCGCCGAGCGTGCCCGAGAGGGGACGGGTTCGTCCGTGGCCGTGGTGGCGCTGGGCCTGGAGCGTTTCAAGGCCGTCACGGACGGCCTGGGGGCGCAAGCCGTAGAGCGCGTCAGCACGGAGATCGCCCGGCGCCTGCAGTCGGGTCTCCGGGCGGGCGACATGATCGCCCGTTTGGGGGGAGAGGACTTCGTCGCGGTCCTGGAGGACGCCGGCACGGCGGAGCAGGTTCTCGGCGTTCTGGAAGGCGTACGCGCGGCCATGTCCAAGCCCCTGGCGTTGGGAGGCGCGACCGTGCACATGCCGGTGACGGCGGGCGTCGTGATGGATCTGGCGCGGTACGACCGGCCGGACGAGGCGATCGACGACGCCGTGTTGGCCCGAGATCAGGCCCGCCGGGCAGGGCAACGGGTCGCCTGGTTCGATCCCGAGATGCAACGCCGCATCGCGGAGCGGCAGCGGACGGAGTCCGAGCTGCGCACAGCGATCGAGGGAGGCCGGTTGGCGCTGCACTACCAACCGATCGTGGACCTGGAGACCGGCGGCGTGTACGGCTTCGAGGCGCTGGTCCGCTGGCCGCACCCCACCCGCGGCCTGCTGGCGCCGGCGGCGTTCGTGGAGCTGGCGGAGGAGACCGGCCTGATCGTGCCCCTTGGGGCGTGGGTCCTTCACGAGGCGATCCGCGTGGCCGCGCGCTGGTCGTCCGCCGCCGGTCCACGCGAAGGGCCGATGATGCACATCAACCTCTCGGCCAAGCAACTGCTGGCCTCCGGATTGGTCGACACGGTTCGCGGGGCGCTCGCGGAGCACGAGGTGGATCCTGCCCGTGTGGAGCTCGAGGTCACGGAGAGCGTCATGATCACGCATGGGGGCGAGGCGGCGGAGGTGCTCGCGCAGTTGCGGCGGGTGGGGGTGCGCCTGGCCGTGGACGACTTCGGCACCGGCCACTCGTCGTTGGCGTACCTGCACGACCTGCCGGTGCAGACGCTGAAGGTCGATCGTTCGTTCGTGTTCCGCATGACCGAGGACGTGCGCAGCCGCAAGATCGTCCATACCATCGTGCAGCTCGGCAACGGCTTGGGCATGGACGTGGTGGGCGAAGGGATCGAGACCGAAGCGCACCTCGACGCGGTACGCGCCGCGGGGGTGCGCCTGGCGCAGGGCTACTACTTCGCGAAGCCGCTCCCGCTCGAGCAAGCGGAGCAGTGGCGAGCGCGGGTGCGGCCCGTGTCCTGAGCGGGGCGAGGCGTGCCGCCGCGTTCGTTCGGCCGCGAGGGGCGGGGCGATCAGCGTGCGCGCTTGGCGTCGTACATGGCGGCGTCCGCTGCGCGGAGCAGCGCGTCGCCGATGCTGCCGTGGCGCGGGAACTCGGCGGCGCCGACGCTGGCCGTTACGTGCGTCGCCCGTCCCTGGAGCACGATGGGGTCGTCCAAGACGCGGTGAAGCTTGGCCTGCAGCCGTTCGAGGGCGTCGTCGCTGGCGAGGTCGCCGACCACGATGCCGAACTCGTCCCCGCCCAAACGCGCGACGGTGTCCTCGGCGCGCACGGTCTGGTGGAGGCGGGACGCGACCTCGGCCAGCAACCGGTCACCGGCGTGGTGCCCCAACGCGTCGTTGACGTGCTTGAAATCGTCGAGGTCGAGGAAGGCGACGCCCACGCGTTCGCCGTGCCGGCGGGCGCGGGCGAGCGCCTGATCCAAGCGTTCCGTGAAGGCGCGGCGGTTGGCGAGTCCGGTCAACGCGTCGTGGGCCGCCTGGTACTCGAGGCGTTCCCGTTCGGTTCGCAACGCGGCGATCAGGTCCCACTGCCGAATGGCCGCTGCCAACTGGGCCGCGACGGCCGCGGCGTAGCTCTCGGCTTCGTCGGCGTCGCACGCTTCCTCCTCGACGGCCATGTCCAACAGCAGAACCGCCCGGACGGTCCCCGCGACCTGCACGGGCGTCACCAGCGTTGCGCGGGGGGTAGGACCGGCGCGAGCGGCCTCCCAGGCTGCTGCATGGGTCGGGCGCCAGCTCTCTGGCGGCGTGGCGGGGCCTGCGTGGTGCGACGCGGCGGTGGGACTGGGCATCAGTTCGCGTAGGTCCCAGGCATGCGGTTCGAGGATTGGGAGATCGTAGCCGACGGATGCCTCGGCGCGGAACGCGCCGTCGGACCGGCGCAGCAGCACAGCGCCGCCGCCCGCCCCGGGCACGAGCCCGATGGCATGCTCGAACAGGTCGGGAATCGCCTCGGTCTGGGAGCGTGCCCGCATCAGGTCGTTGGTGAGTGTGATGAGGTCGCGTCGAAACGCCGCGTCGCGGCGCAGGCGTTCGCGTTCCAGGTCGCGTTCGCTGCTGGAGCGCTTGCGCGCCAGGCTCGCGCGGACGACGTTGGTCGTCGCTCGTAGCAAGTGGCTCTCCTCGTCGGCCCAGGCCCGGGGGGTCCGTGTCGAGGCGAAGCAGACGAAGCCGGGCAGCGGCGTGCCGGGCATGGGAAGCCACACGAGCGAATGGACGTGCTGCGCTGCGAGCATCGCGCGCAAGGGCGCGGCTTGCGGGGGAAACGTCTCGATGCGGTCGATCGCGACGGCCTCGCCCCGTTCGAGGGCAGACCACCACGGGGCCATCCACGCTGTCGGTAGCTCGCGTGCGGCGCCGGGCGCCACGTCGCTGGCGGGATCGATCCACTCGTGGGTGCAGCTGAAAATCTCCCGGTCGGGCGCGACCTCGAACACCCGGGCGCGCTGTACCGACGTGGCCTGTGCGACGCGCTCGAGGGCACGTCGTATCCCGGCGTCCACGTCCGGCCCCTCGGCCGCGGCGAGGTCGGCCGTGACGGCGAGGACGAGGTCCGTGAGGTGTGGCACCTCGTGGGCGTCCTCCTCGTTGGCGTCCGCCTCGTCCGGGGCCATGTGCGTCACGCTTCCACTCTGCCCGGGTGGGCGGGCGGGCACCGTCAACGGATTGACGCAGCGCCGGCCGTGCTCAGCGTTCCCCGGCTTCACGGCCGGAGGCCACGGCCCGCAGCCCCTCGCCCAACACGTTCACCGACGCCACCGCCAGGGTGATCGCCAGGCCGGGGAAGACGGCCAGCCACGGGGCCTCGGCGAACCACAGCTGCGCCTCGTTCAGCATGCCGCCCCAACTCGCCGTGGGGGGCGGGAGGCCGAAGCCGAGGAAGGATAGGGCCGATTCGATCAGGATGGCGGTGGCGACCAGCAGGGTGCCGGCGACGACCAACGGCGCGGTGGCGCCCGGCAGGAGGTGCCGCAGCAACAGCCGAGCATGGCCGCTGCCGGCGGCGCGGGCGGCCTCGACGTACTCGCGTTCCCGCAGGGACAGCACCTGCCCGCGCGCCAGGCGGGCCACGCCGGTCCACGACACCAGCGCCAGGATCACCGTCAGGGTCACGGCGTCCAGCGGCACGAACGCGCTGGCGACCATCGCCAGCGCCAGCGGCGGGATGGCCAGCATGGTGTCGATCACCGCGCTGATGGCGCGGTCCGTGCGCCCGCCCAGCATGCCGGCGGTGCCGCCGAGCAGCGCGCCGATCGCGACCGACAGGACGGCCACGCCCGCCGCCAGGCCCAGCGACACCCGTCCGGCGTGCAACATGCGCGACAGCACGTCGCGGCCCAGATCGTCGGTGCCGAGGGGATGCTCGGCGCTGGGGGGCTGAAGCATGTCGCGCGGCGCGGTCGCGGCCGGGTCGTACGGTGACAACCAGGGGGCGGCCAGGGCGGCGGCCGCCATCAGAGCCAGAATGATCAGGCCGGCTCCGGCCAACGGGTCGCGGGTGAGGAGGCGCCAGCGCACGGCGTCAGTCGTACCGGACCCGCGGGTCGAGGAGCCCGTAGGCGAGGTCGGTGAGGAGGTTGGTCATGATCACCAGCAGTACCAGCAGCATCAGGGCCGCCATCACGACCGGGTAGTCGCGGCCCAGCAGCGACTCGGTGAGCAGCCGGCCCAGGCCGGGCCAACTGAACACGACCTCGGTCACCATGGCGCCCGAGACCAAGCGTGGCACCTCCAGGCCGAGCACGGTGACCAGCGCGATGGCGGTGTTGGGAAACGCGTGGCGGAACAGCAGGCCCAGGCCGTGCCGTCCTTTGGCGCGGGCGGTGCGGACGTAATCCTCGCGCATGGCCTCCTCCAGCCCGGCGTGGACGAAGCGGGACCACTGCGCCACGTAGACGCTGCCGAGCACGACGGCGGGCGCCACCAGGTGCCGCGCCAGGTCGCCGAGCGAGAAGTCGGCCCCGATCGTGCCCATGCCGCCCGAGGGGATCCAGTTCAGGTACACGCCGAAGAACAGCAGCACCAACGTGCCGCTCCAGAAGGTCGGCACGCTCATGCCGACCACGCTCAGGAGCTGCAGGACGGCGCGGGCGGCCTTGCTGCGGGCCAGGGTGGTGGCCACGCCCAGCGCGACGCCGGCGACCAGCCCGACCAGCAGCGCGCCGCCGGTCAGCCACAGCGTGTTGCCGAGGCGCTCCAGCACCACGGCCCGGGCGGGGCGGCGTTCCCCGAACGAGAAGCCCCAGTCGCCCCGCACCACGTTGCCGAGCCAGGACAGGTACTGCACGTGCAGGGGCCGGTTCAAGCCCCAGAGCTCCTCGATCCGTTCGATCGCGTCGGGTGACGCGGAGGGGTCGGCGGCGTACACGTCCGCCGGCCCGCCGGCGGGCAGTTGGATCAGCAGGAACAGCAGCACCGAGACGAGGAGGACGCGGGGAAGGGCCCCCAGCGTCCTCCCCGCGGCGTAGATCAGCACGGGCGCAGCGTACCGACCGGCGGGGTGCTCAGCGCAGCGTCCATCGGTGCGCGTTCCAGAGGCTGCCGCTCAATGTGGGATCAACGCCCTCCAGGCGGTCCGACACCACGTTCAGCAGCGGACGTGGTGCGAGGGGCAGCATGACGGCCTCCTCGGCCACGGTCCGCTGGAATTCGCGGATGTTCTCCGCCCGATCCTCGCGGTCGACCAGGCCGGAGACCTCGCGCAGCAGGTCCAGCGCTTCCTCGTTGGCGTAGTTCTGCCAGTTGGTGCCCAGCCACAGGGAGAAGACCGGTTCCTGACTCTCGCCGAACCAGCCGTACGCCAGTTGGAAGTCGCCGGCGCCCATGGTGGGCGGGAAGGAGGCGCCGTCGATCTCGCGGATGCGGGCGTCGATCCCGACGTCGCGCCACAGGTCCTGCGCGATCTGCACCACCTGGCGGCGGTCGGCCTGCCCCGCGATGTTGAGGATCTCGATCCGCAACGGTTCGCCGTCGCGCGTGCGGATCTCGCCGGGCGCGTCGTGGGTCCAGCCGGCCTCTTCCAGGAGCGCGCGGGCGGCGTCAGGATCGTATGCGTAGCGCCGCACGTCGTCGGCGTGCGCCCAGTGGGAGCGGGGGAAGATGGCGTGCTGCGGTTCGACCACGCCGGCGAACACGGTGTCGGTGATCAACTGCTTGTCCAGGCCGTGGGCCAGGGCACGCCGCACCCGCACGTCGGACAGGATGGGGTCCTGATTGTCGATCCAGAACTGCCACCAGGCGTGGTCGGGCGCTTGCGCCACCTCGTAGCCGTCCAGCCGCTGCGCGAAGCTCAGGTCGGCCGCGCCGATGTGGAGGGCCAGCTCCGCCTCGCCGCGCTGCAGGGCGGTGCGGGTGGCCCCGCTGCCGGTCGCGAAGCGGACGACGATCTCGTCCAGTTCGGGCGCGCCGGCGAAGTAGTCCTGATGGGCTTCGAGCCGGGCGAAGGCGCCGGATTCCCATTCGGCCAGGGTGAACGGGCCCGTGCCTACGGGCGCGCGATTGAACGGCCCGGCGGTTAGGTCGGCGCCCGCCAGGCGGTGTTCGGGCATCATGAAGCAGGCGTCGCTCGACGCCGCCCCCAGGAAGGCGACGTTGGTGTCACCAAAGTGCACCACGGCGGTGTGCGGATCCGGCGTTTCGATCTCGGTGATGTCCTCCCACACGGCCCGGCTGGGGACCGGCAGGTCGGGGTCGGTGATCACCTGCCAGGTGTAGCGGACGTCGGCCGAGGTGAACGGCTCGCCGTCGTGCCAGCGCACGTCGTCGCGCAGGCGAACGGTGTAGGTGGTGCCGTCCTCGCTGATCCCGCCGTTGGCGAGGGTGGGAACCTCGGTGGCCAGCTGCGGCCGGTAGTCGCCATCTGCGCCGATGGTGTACAGGCAGTCGAACACCAGGTTCTGCACCTCGTGCGTCAGCGTGAGCAGGTCGAAGTGCGGCATCAGGGTGGCGGGCTCCTGCGGGCTCAGCACGGTGGCGCGCGAGGGCGCCTGCGCCGCGGCGAACGAGACGATCACGGCCAGCAGGCCGAGGATGACGGGGCGTACGGATCGCATCATGGGACCTCCAACGAGATTCAAACGCCGCCCGGGCGCGCGTGCGCGCAGCGGCGGCCGATGGGCCAGTGTGCATGATCGAAACGATCAGGAATGTCGGGCGGCGTGCCGGGCCGCGGTGGCGCGCCGGCGCGTAGCAGGGCACGTGGCGGTGGCGCGGGGGGCGCTACGCTCTTGGTCGATGCGTTCCGCTCGAATCGCGCTGATCATGTGGCCGGCGTCGCTGCTCACCCTGTGGGCGGTGCTGGCAGCATTGGGCTTCGGTCCCCAGGAGGCGGTGGCGCGCGGTCTGTCGCTGCTGGGGTCCGGGCCGTGGGCGCTGGCGGCGTTGTTGGCCGCGTACGCGGTGCGTTCGGTGCTGCTGCTGCCGATGACGGTGCTGACCGTGTTCGCGGGGTTTCTGTTGGGCCCCGTGTGGGGCGCGGTCGGGGCCGTGGCGGGGACGATCCTGTCGGCGCTGTTGGCGTACGCGGTGGCGCGCTGGTTGCGACACGGCACGAGGGGCGCGGGGGACGACCGGGCCGAGGTGGACGCCGCGGTCGGCGGCGTCCGCAATCGGCCGTGGGCGGTGCGGCTGCGTTCGCACCCGTTCGAGGCGGTGCTGACCGCGCGCGCCGCGGCGGTTCCCGGCGACCTGGTGAACCTGGTGTCGGGGGCGTGGCGGATTCCGGTCGCGCCCTTCGCGTTGGGGACGGTCCTCGGGGGGCTGCCCGGCATTTTGGCCGCGGTGTGGGCGGGCGCCTCGGTCGAGGGGGCGTTCGCGTTCGAGGGGGTGCGCCCCCGGCCGGCGCTGCTGCTCGCGTCGGGCGGGATGCTGGTCACGTCGTTCCTCCTGGCGCGCGTGGTGCGCATCGTGCAGCGGCGTAGGGGCGAAGACGGGCGCTGAGCGGGGCGCTGCGCCGCGCGGAGTTCGGCTCAAACGGCGCGCGCGAAGGGCCAGATCTCGAAGCGCGCCCAGACCCCCTCGCGGGCGTAGACGTCGCGTTCGAGGATCGTTCGGACCTCCGCCTCGCCCTCGGCCTCCAGGAGCAGCATCGAGCCGCGCATCACGCCCTCCTCGTCGAGGAGGGCGCCGGCGACCTGGAGGCGACCCTCGTCGACGAGGGGCCGGACCCCCTCGAGGTGACGGGGGCGTACGCGCTGGCGGCGCGCCGGCGCCTGGTCGTCGGTGGCGTCGTGGGCAAGGATCAGGTACAGCATGGCATCTCCTCGGGCGGCGCGGCGGGGCGTGACCGGTCCGCGGTTCCAAGCCTAATCCGCCGCGCTGCGTCGCGTCGGGACGGGGGCACGGCCTGCGCCGCGTTGGACCGCGAACCGAGTCGGAGCAAAGAAACTTGATACGAGGACGCTCACATCTGTTGACAAGATTCGATCGCATCGCTATACTTGGAGCTAGTGAGTGTCCATCGCCCACGCGCTCAGGGCAGCGCCCGATCCACACCTGCGCGTGGGTGACCGTCTCGCGAATTCCGAAACGATCGAGGAGGCCCCATCATGGCCAAACCCGTAGGCATCGACCTGGGAACCACCAACAGCGCCATCGCGGCGATGCAGGGCGGCGAGCCCGCCATTCTCGTCAACAGCGAAGGCAACCGCACCACGCCCTCCGTGGTGGCGTTCAAGGAGGACCAGCGCCTGGTCGGGCAGGTGGCCAAGCGCCAGGCGGTCCTGAACTCCAAGAACACCCTGTTCGAGGTCAAGCGCTTCATGGGCCGCACCTGGGAAGAGGTCGAGAACGAGGTCGAGCGCGCCCCCTACGAGGTCGTCAAGGCCGACGACGGCGGCGTGCGCTTCGTCATCGGCGATGAGAAGTACACCCCCGAGGAGATCTCGGCCATGGTGCTGCGCAAGCTGGTCGCCGACGCCAGCGAGCAGCTGGGCGAGAAGGTCACGCAGGCCGTGATCACGGTGCCGGCGTACTTCAACAACGCCCAGCGCGAGGCCACCCAGAACGCCGGCAAGATCGCCGGGCTCGAGGTGCTCCGCATCGTGAACGAGCCGACGGCGGCCGCGCTGGCGTACGGCGTCGAGAAGAAGGGCAGCGAGACCGTGCTGGTCTTCGACCTGGGTGGCGGCACCTTCGACGTCACCGTGCTCGAGGTGGGCGACGGCGTGTTCGAGGTGCGCAGCACGCACGGCGACACCCACCTGGGCGGCAGCGACATGGACTACGCCATCGTCGACTGGCTCGCCGAGGACTTCAAGAAGGAGTACGGCGTCGAGCTCAAGAAGGACAAGCAGGCGCTTCAGCGCATGCTCGAGGCGGCCGAGAAGGCCAAGGTCGAGCTGTCCAGCCTGCCCGAGACGACCCTCAGCCTGCCGTTCATCGCCATGGACCCCGGCAGCAACGCGCCGTTGTACCTCGAGAAGAAGCTGACCCGCAGCAAGTTGGAGGAGCTGATCCGGCCGTTGCTGAACCGGATCGAGGGTCCGGTGAAGAGCGCGCTGAAGGACGCCGGCATCGACAAGTCCAAGATCGACGAGGTGATCCTCGTCGGTGGCGCCACGCGCGTCCCGGCCGTCAAGAAGATCGTGCAGGACCTGCTCGGCAAGGCGCCGAACCAGTCGGTCAACCCCGACGAGGTGGTCGCGCTCGGCGCGGCGGTGCAGGCCGGCGTGCTCAGCGGCGACGTGGACGACATCGTGCTGCTCGACGTGACGCCGCTCAGCCTTGGCGTCGAGACCAAGGGCGGCGTGTTCACCCAGTTGATCGAGCGCAACACCACCGTCCCGGTCCGCAAGACGGAGACGTTCACCACCGCCGACGCGAACCAGACCGGCGTCGAGGTGCACGTGTTGCAGGGCGAGCGCTCCTTGGCGGCCGAGAACAAGTCGCTGGGTCGCTTCAAGCTGGAGGGGATCCCGCCCATGCCGGCCGGCATGCCGCAGATCGAAATCACCTACGACATCGACGCCAACGGCGTGCTGAACGTCAGCGCGCGCGAGAAGTCGAGCGGCAAGGAGGCGTCGATCACCATCCAGAACACCACCACGCTCTCGGACGACGAGGTGGACCAGATGGTCAAGGACGCCGAGGAGCACGCCGATGAGGACCGCAAGTTCCGCGAGCTGGCCGAGGCCCGGAACCAGTGCGACTCCATGCGCGCCCAGGCGCAGAAGATCTTGGACGAGACCGAGAACGCGACCGAGGAGCAGAAGAAGCCGGTCGAAGAGGCGATCGAGGAGGCCCGCAAGGCCGTCGACGACCCCAACGTCGACAAGGCCCGCTTCGATGAGCTGACCCAGAAGGTCGCCACCGCGCTTCAGACCTTCCAGCAGGCCACCAGCGAGAGCTCCTCCGGCGACGACGGATCCTCCGGCGGTGACGACGGCGACGCGTCCGGCGGCCAGGGCGACGACGACGAGGTCATCGACGCCGACTTCAAGCCGGCGGGCTGATCCGCCCGTTCACACAGGCGAGGCGGGCCCGCCCGGGTCCGCCTCGCCCGCCGCACCGTGATGGAGACCCCATGAACGAGGAACGCACCCAACCACGACGCCCGCACGACCCCGAGCGGTACGCCGCGGACGAGGGCGAGGGCCGGCAGGGGGCCGCGGACGCGGCCCACGCCGACCACGAGCCGGAGGTCGGCACGGACGAGGCGCAACGCGACGACGCCACGGACGCCCGCGCGCAGGGAAGGGCCCCGGACGAGGTCGACAGCGAAGCCGACATCCTGCGAGGCGAGTTGGCCACGCTGCAGGAGCGCCTGGCCGAGGCCGAGCGCGAGGCGCGAGAGGCCAAGGACCGCGCGTTGCGGGCCCGCGCCGAATTGGACACCGTGCGCCGCCGGGCCGAATCGGAAGAGGCCCGCGCCCGCGAAGGGGGCGTCGACGCCGCCCTCGCGCCGGCGATCCAGGCGTTCGACGACCTGCGCCGCGCCCTGGCGGCCGCCGAGTCGGGCGACCCCCAAGGGATCGTGCCCGGTGTGCGCGCGGTGATGGAGGGGCTGGAGCGCAACCTCGACCAGCTCGACATCCGGCGCATCGGCGAGGTCGGCGAGACCTTCGACCCAGGCGTGCACGAGGCGCTGACCAGCGCCCCCACGCAGGAGCGGGAGCGCTCCGGCACCATCGCCGACGTGTTCGAGGTCGGCTTCGAGCGCGACGGCCGTCTGATCCGCCCCGCCCGCGTGGTCGTCTACCAGGCCGAGGAGGCTTGAGCCGCCCGCGCTCGCGGGCGACCCCGGGCCGCCCCGAACACCCGACAGGAGGGAGGTGAACATGGCCGCGTTCAAGGACTACTACGAGGTGCTCGGCGTCGACAAGAACGCCAGCCAGGAGGAGATCCGGCGGGCGTACCGCAAGCTGGCCGCCAAGCACCACCCGGACCGCAACCCCGGTGACGACAGCGCCGAGGACCGGTTCAAGGAGATCAACGAGGCCTACACCGCCCTCTCCGATCCCGAGAAGCGCAAGGTCTACGACACCTACGGCCGGACCGGTCAGGTGCCCCCGGAGGGCGCCAGCTACGGCGGCGCCCAAGGCGGGCCCGGCGGCGCGCGCGTATACACCAGTGTCGACCCGGGCGACCTGGGCGGGTTCAGCGAGTTCTTCCAGACGTTGTTCGGCGGCGGTTCGTTCGGGGGTGGCACGTTCAGCTTCGGCGGCGACATGGCCGGCGAACGCGTGCGCGGCGGACGTGGGCAGGATCCGTTCAGCGATCTCCGCGGCGCGGGCAGCCAGCGGCGCGCGTCCACGCCCCGAAGCGTGGAGGCCGAACTGCCCCTCGACCTGCGGCGCGCCTTCCAGGGCGGCGAGGTCGAGATCACCGTGGCCGGCCGCCGCGTCACCGTCACCGTGCCCCCCGGCGTGCGCGACGGCGCCAAGTTGCGCCTGCGGGGCCAGGCCCCCAGCGGCGGCGATCTGATCCTGGTGGTGCGCCACACGCCGCACCCGCAGCTTCGCGTCGAGGGCGACGACGTACGCGCGGTGGTGCGCGTGCCGGACCATGTGGCCGCGCTGGGGGGCACCCTGCAGGCCCCGACGCTGGAAGCGCCGGTGGAGGTCACCGTGCCGCCCGGAAGCTCCAGCGGTCGCGTGTTGCGGCTGCGCGGGCAGGGGTGGCCCCGCAAGGGCGGCGGTCGCGGCGACGAGTTGGTCGAACTCCGCGTCACCGTGCCCGAGGACCCCAGCGAGGCGCAGAAGGCGCTGTACCGGCAGCTCCGCGACCTGGCCGCCGAGCCCGAGGCGGAACGGACTGCGGCCGCCGCGACCTGAGCCGGGCATCCCGGCACGATTCCCCTGCGACCTGGATGAGAGGCCGGAACCTCGTGCACCACGGAGGTTTTGGCCTCGTCCTCATCGGGCGGGGTTGCCGCTCATCTCGGCGACGCGTAGGGTCTTCACCATGAAGCGATCCTTCACCACATTCACAGCCGTTATGACCCTCCTCGCCGCCCTCTTCGCCGGTGGCGCGTGGGCGCAGGACGACGCCGCTTCCGATGCCGCATCCGACGAGGCGTCCGGCGACAATCCCGTCGTGCTCCGCGTGGGCGACGAGGAACGCACCCTCGAGCAGTTCGACCGCCGCTTCGAGATCGCCGTCCGCGGTGTGGCCGCCCGCCAGGGCATGCCCATGAACGAGCAGACGCGCGCCCAGCTGGAGGCGCTGGCGCCGCAGTTCCTGCAGCAGCGCGTCCGCGAGCTGGTGCTGCTGCAAGAGGCCGAAGCGCGCGACATCAGCCTGAGCGAAGAAGAGGTGGACGAACTCGTCGCCGAAGTGCGCGGCGACAGCGAAGACGCCGAGTTCGAGCAGGTGCTGCAGCAGAGCGGCATCCAGACCACCGAGACGCTCCGGACCCTCCTGGAAGAGGGCGAGCTGATCGGGCGCGTCCAGCAGAGCATCGCCGACGACGTCGAGGTCAGCGACGAAGAGGTGCGCCAGACCTACGAAGAGGACCCCGAAGCGTACGCCACCGAGGCCGAAGCGTGCGCCCGGCACGTCCTGGTCGAGAGCGAGGAGGACGCCAACACCGTCCTCGACGAGTTGGAGTCCGGCACCTCCTTCGCCGACGTGGCGTCCGAGTGGGGCACCGACGGCACCGCCGAGAAGGGCGGCGACCTCGGCTGCATTACGCGCGGCCAGACCGTGCCGGCGTTCGAAGAGGCGATCTTCGCCGAAGACGTCACCCTGGGCGAGCCGTTCGGTCCGGTCGAGACGCAGTTCGGCTTTCACGTCATCCAGGTCGACGAGCGCAACGAAGCCGAGACCCCCCCGCTGGAGGAGGTCCGCAGCGACATCGAGTCCCAGCTGCAGAACCAAGCGGTGCAGGCGCGCGTGAGCGAGTTGGTCGAGTCCGCCGAGGTCGAGACCTTCCCTGACCGCCTGCCGTACGAGCCGCCGCAGGCGCCGCAGCCCGCCCCGCAGGCGCCCGCCCCGGAACAGCCGGAGGGTGAGCAGCCGGAGGGTGAGCAGCCGGAAAGTGAGCAGCCGGAGGGCGAAGGCGGGAACTGAGCCGAGCGGCGGCCCCCGGGCCTGCCCACGGACCCAGATCCTACGCCCGAACCACGTCGCGGGGCCGCGCAAGCGGCCCCGCGACGCTCATGGGCTCAGGCGCCGCACCGTCCAGCCGTCTTCCGACGCCTCGACCGACAGCCGGTCGTGCAGGCGGTCGCGCCGACCCTGCCAGAACTCGAACCGGGTCGGCACCACGCGCCAGCCGCCCCAGTCACGCGGCCGGGGGACGTCCGTGCCTTCGGGGTGGAGCGCCTCGAGCTCGGCCAAGCGCTGCTCCAGTACCGCACGGCTTTCGATCGGCTCGCTCTGGCGCGACGCCAGGGCACCCAGACGGCTGCGGCGCGGGCGTTGCACGAAGTAGGCGTCCGCCTCGGCGTCGTCGACCGGCGCACATCGCCCCTCGACGCGCACCTGCCGCTCCAGGCGCTCCCACCAGAAGGTGAGGGCCACGCGGGGTTCGGCGCGGATGTCGCGGCTCTTGGGGCTCTCCAGGTGGGTGTAGAAGCTCAGCCCGCGGGCGTCGAGGCCCTTGAGGAGCACCATGCGCACGGTCGGGCGCCCGTCCGGGGCGAGTGTGCCGAGCGCCATGGCGTTCGGCTCGCGCTGGCCGGCCTCGGCCGCCTCCTCGAGCCAGCGTGCCAGCGTGGCGATCGGATCCCTGGCGACGTCCTCGGGCCGGAGCGACCCGCCGCCGTACTCGTGGCGCATCTCGGAGACGTTCATGCCGCCAGCGTACCGCTACCGGGCACGCGCCGGCGCCGGCGCGTGCGGCGCCCAGGGAGCGCCGCGGCCGGCGCCGCCGCGACGCCCGCGTGCGCCGCGCGCTGCTAGCGTACGCGCATGAACGCCCTTCAGGACGCTGCCAGCCCCTACCTGCGCCAGCACGCCGACGACCCGGTCGACTGGCACCCGTGGGGCCAGGACGCCTTCGCGGAGGCCCGCCGGCGGGACGTGCCGCTGTTCGTCTCGATCGGGTACGCCAGCTGCCACTGGTGCCACGTGATGCAGCACGAGTCGTTCCAGGACCCGGACCTCGCCGCACTGCTGAACGACGGCTTCGTACCCGTCAAGGTGGACCGCGAGGAGCGGCCCGACGTCGACGCCGTGTACATGTCGGCGCTGCAGGCCATGCGGGGCCAGGGCGGCTGGCCCCTCACCGCCATCACCGACGCTGAGGGGCGTACCTTCTTCGCCGGCACCTACTACCCGCCCGACGACCGACCTGGCATGCCGTCGCTGCGTCGGGTCCTGGACGCGGTGTCGGACGCATGGCGCCACCGCCGCGACGGCCTGCTGGAGGAGGCCGCCAAGCTGGACGCGCACCTCCGCCGCGCCATGGAGGCGCCGGCGGGGCCCGCCCTGGACCCCGCCTCGCCCGTGGCGTCGCTGCCCGACCCCTCGCGCGAGGCCCTGGCGGCGCTGGCGGCGCGCTACGACCGGGCGCACGGCGGGTTCGGCGGGGCGCCGAAGTTTCCCCCGCACGGCGTGCTGCGGTGGCTGCTGATGCGGGACGAGCCGGAGGCGCGGGAGATGGCCGTCGGCACCCTGCGCGGGATGGAACGCGGCGGCATCACCGACCCGCTGGCGGGCGGGGTGGCGCGCTACGCCGTCGACGAGGCGTGGCGCGTGCCGCACTTCGAGAAGATGACCTCCGACAACGCGCAGCTGCTGCCGCGCTTCGCGGAGGCGTACCTGCGGAGCGGCGACACGGCGCTGTGGCGCGCCGCCCAAGACACCTTCGCCTGGTTGCGGCACGAGATGCGCCTGGAGGACGGTACCTTCGCCACCGCCTTGGACGCCGACAGCGAGGGGCGCGAGGGGGCCTTCTACGCCTGGACGGCCCCCGCGTTCGACGAGGTGGTGCGCGCCGCGGCCGAAGAGGCGGGGGCCCCAGCCGAGGACGAGGTCGCCTTCGCCCGCGCCGCGTTCGACGTGGCCGAGGTGGGGCCGTTCGAGGGCCTCAACGTGCTGCGCGCCGCCCTCGATCCCGGCGAGCTGGCCGAGCGATTCGAGCTGCCGCTGCAGGAGGCCGAAGTGCGCCTGGCACGGATCCGCGCCCGCCTGTTCGCGGCCCGCGCCCACAGGCCCAGGCCCGCACGCGACGACAAGGTGCTGACCGCCGTGCAAGGCATGGTGATCCAGGGCGCCGCGCGCGCCGGGCGCATGCTCGAGGACCCCGAGATGGTGGAGGTGGCGCGCGAAACCGCCGTGCGCGTGCTGACCCGCATGCTGGCCCCGGATGGGACCCTGTGGCGGCGGGCGTTCGGGGAGCGCGCCGGCATCGCCGCCCGCCTGGAGGACCATGCCTTCTTGGGGTTGGGGCTTTTGGAGCTGCACCGGGCGGACGGCGACCCGCGCTGGCTGGCCGCCGCGGCCCGGCAGGCCGAGGCGGTCGAAGCCCGCTTCGCAGGCGAAGACGGCGGCTACCTGGGCGCGCCCGAGGAGGACGACCCCCTGCCGATGCGGCCGCGCAGCCTCCTGGACGCCGCCCAGCCGGCCGACACCGTCGCCGCCGCCGAGCTGGAATGGCGGGTCGGCCGGCTGCGCGGGGAGCGCGAGCGCGAAGCACGCGCCACCCGCGCCGTGACGCCGCTGGCCGAGGTGGCGGCCCGCCACCCCGAGGCGGCGGGCAGCGCGCTGACGCTGTTGGCCCTGATGCGCGCCCCCGCACGCGAAGCGGCCGTCACCGGCCCGGCCGACGCGGGCGGGGCGGCGCTGTGGGCCGAGGTGGCCCGGCGGCCGCTGGACGCCTGGGCCGTGCAGCGCGCCCCGGACGCGGGCGGTGCCGGCGCGGAGGCCGACCCCACCCTGCGTTGGCCGCTGGTGGAGGACCGCGGCACGGTCGACGGCCGCGCCGCCGGCTGGCTGTGCGAAGGCTACGCCTGCCGCCTGCCGCTCACCGACCCGGACGCGTGGGCACGCGCCCTGGACGACGCCCGGTCGTGACGCCCGGCGGCGGGGGCCTGCCGCCGGCCCTCTCGCTCCTGGTCGGCCCGCCCGGCTCGGGCAAGACCACGCGCCTGCTGGCCGAGGCGCGCGCGGCGGCGTCGGAGGGTGCGCGCACGTGGTGGGTGGGCCTGCCCGCCCAACGCGGGCACGTGCTGCGCGCCGCCACGCGCGAGGGGCCGCTGCTCGGCCTCGAGTTCCTCACCCCGCAGCAGGTGGCGTACCGCCTGCTCTCCAACGCGCGGCGGCTGCACCCGTTGTTGACTGGCACCGGCCGCCTGGCGCTGGTGGGCGAGGCGCTGATGGAGGACCGCGACGACCCGCCCAGCCCCGGCGAGGCCCGCCTGTTCGCCCGCGCCATCGCCGAAGCCAAACGGCACGACGTGCCCGCCGGCCGCCTTCCCGGCCGCGACGACGAGACCGCCCGCCTGCGCCGCGTGTTCCACGCCTACGAACGCCTCAAGGCAGACGCCTGGGACTACGACGATTTTCGGCGGGAGGCGGTGCACCTCCTGGAAGAGGGTCCCCCGGCAGCCGTGGAGCCGGACAGGGTGTTCGTCGACGGCCTGCGCGAGATCGGCCCGATGGACCTTCGCTTGATGCGCGCCTTGGCCCGGCACGCGCCGGTGCGCATGGCGTTGGCGCTCGCCCCGCCCCACATGGCGCCCGACGAGACCCTCCCGCCGCGCGACGACGTCGAGATCCGCGCCCATCACTTCGCCAACCCGGTGGCCGAGGCGCGCTGGGTGCTGCGCGACGTCAAGGCCGAACTGGCCGCCGGGGCGGACCCGCTGGACCTGGCGCTGATCGTGCCGGAGGGAAGCGCCCCGGCCTATGTCACGTTGGCGGAGGAGTTCGGGGTGCCGCTGATGGACGAGACCCCGCGCAGCGCGACCGACCGGCCGGAGGGCCGCCGGCTGTTGGACCTGCTGGAACTGCCCGACCACCCCACCGCCTCGCGCCTGCTGGCCGTCCCGGCGCTGCACGCCCTCGGCGTGGCGGCGTTGGACGCCGGGGTAGCCGGCCGAGACGCCATCACGCGCCTGGCCGACGCGCACGGCCACGGCGCCATCTGGCGTGAGTGGCTGGCGCGCCTGGAGGTGCCGCCCGAGCCCAGGCCGTGGGCGGAGGCGTTGGTGGACGAAGCGCTGGACGCGGCCCGCGCGGCGCGCGGCGCCGAGCGCGGGACGCGCACGCGCGCGGAGACGCAGTTCCGCGAACTGGCGCTGCAGCGCCTGGGCGAGGCGCGCCGCGTGGCGCACGGCCCCCACGTGCGGGACTGGTGGGCGGCGCTGCTTCAGGACACCACGCCCCTCCGCCGCCCCGAGGCCGGCGTGGCGCTGCTGACCCAGGTGCAGGCCAGCGGCCGCCGCTTCGCCCACGCCTGGGTCGCGGGCGCGCGCGAAGGCGCCTACGGCAGCGGCGAACGGGAGGACTACTTCGTGCCGGAGGAGGCGCGCTCCTTGCCCGAGCGCGCCTACCGGGCGGCGGTGCTGCCGCGGCGCTTCCAGGGCCGCGACGCGGGCGCCTTCGCCGAACTCCGAACGCGCGGCGACGTCACCCGCGTCAGCTACCCGCGCGGCGACCAGGGGGGCCGCGTCGCCCCCGAGCCCGCCCTGGTGGGCGACGCGCCCGAGGCGGCGCCGGTCCGCCCGGCCGGCAGTCGCTTGGAGGGGCCTGGCCGTGCGCCGTACCGCCCCCCGGAGGGGCCGGTCGACCTGGGCCCGCCGCGCGTGGAGGCGCTGGGCCGCTACGCCCGCTGCCCGTTCCGTGCCTGGGCGGAGGCGCGCCTGGGCGCGCGCGACGAGGACGAGCCGCCCGCCTGGGTCCGGCTCGTCCGTGACCTTCGCGCCCGCAGCCGCTGGACCGCCGCCGACCTTCGGGCCCTGGCCCCCGACCACCCCGAGGCGGCGGCGTGGCTGGACGCGCACGCCGACACGCTGGCGGGGTTCACCTTCGGCGTGCACCTCCGTGACGAGGAGAACGGCGCCGAGGCGCGGCTGGACGCCGCCCGCCGTGAGGACGGGCGGACGGTGCTGGTGCGGTTCACGGCGCCGGGCGAGGTCGCGACGCAGGAGGAGGCGCGCGCCGTGTTCGAGCGCCACGGCCGCGAGGCCTGGGCGGCGGCGCACCTGCTGCGCCGGCACGCCGGTGCACTCGGGCGGCTCCAGGTGTGGGCCTGGCCGTTGTCCGGTCCGCCCGTGCCGGCTTTGCCTCAGGCGGTGCGGCGACCGGACGGGGTCATGGCGCGGACGCACCGACAGATCGCAGCGGCGGTGCCGGGTTGGCGCGCGGGGGACGTGCGCCCCACCCCCGGCTTCGTGTGCCGCGACTGCCTTGTCTACGACGTCTGCCGGGAGGGACGCCGGTGAGGGTCCGCGTCGCCTCGGCCGGGACGGGGAAGACCACCAGCCTGGTGCGGCGCTTCCTCGAACGGATCGGCGAGGGCGAGCCGCTGCGGCGCATGGCGGGGGTGACGTTCACCCGCAACGCCGCTGCCGAGCTGCGCGCGCGCGTCGGCGAGGGGCTGCGCGATCTCTTACAAGATGGCAGCTACCTGGGCGGCCTCGTCACCCTCGACCCCGCCGCCCGCCCTCGCTACCAGGAGGCGCTGCGCGAGTTGGACGGCGCCACGCTCACCACCATCCACGGCTTCATGTCGCTGGGTCTGCGGCTGTCCGCCCCGCTGCTGGGGCTCGACCCCGACTTCACCGCCCTGCCGGAGTGGGAGGCGCAGGCGATCTTCGAGGAGGAGTTCGAGGCGGTGCTGCTGGTTGCGCGCGATCCCGACCACCCGCTCCACGAATCCGCGGCCCGCATCGGCGAACCGGCGCGCCCCTGGGCGCAGGCGGTCTTCGCCCAACGCTCCTTGGCGGAACGCTTGGCGCCCGGCCCGGGCGACGCGCGCGCCGCCGACCTGCTGGCGCTGTATCAGGAGGCCTACCCGCGCGTGCTGGCGCGCCTCGGGGCGACGCGCGCCTCGCCGGCCGAGATCGAACGGCGGGCGCTGCAACTGGTGCGCACGCCCGGCGCGTTGGCGCGCCTGACCGCGCGGGCGCCCCGGGTGGTGGTGGACGAGTTCCAGGACGTCAACCCGCTGCAGGGCCGCTTCTTCGCCGCCCTGGAGGCGGGCGGCGCGCAGGTCGAGGTGGTCGGCGACCCGAAGCAGTCGATCTACGGCTTCCGGCAGGCGGACGTCGAGGTGTTCCGCACCGCGTTGCGGACCGGCGAGGTGCTGGCGCCCCTGCAGGAGAGCCGCCGCCATGCGCAGGTGCCGGTCCGCTTCCTGAACGCCTTGACGCGTACGTTGGCCGCCCGCGAGTGGGGCTTCGTGCAGGACGAGGCGCCCGAGGTGCGGGCGGCGGGCGCCCAAGCTGACGTGCGCGGCCGGGTCGAGGTGCACTGGGTGCGCGGCGGGCCCGCGCTGGGGGCGCTGCGCCCCCGCGAGGCGACGGTGCTGGCCGAGCGCCTGGCCGAGGCGCACCGGGCGCACGGCGTGGCCTACCAGGACATGGCGGTGCTGGCGCGGACCTACGCGGGCCTGCGCACCGTCCGCGCCGCGCTGCGGGCGCAGGGCGTGCCGGCCGTGCTGCTGCAGGGGCGCGGCTACTACCAGCGCAGCGAGGTGCGCGACCTGGCGCATGCCCTGCGGGTGGGGATCGACCCGGCGGGCCCGTCGTTGCCCGCCTGGCTGCGTGGGCCGTTCGGCGGGCTGACGCCCGGTGAGCTCGATGCGACATTCATGGCCGAGGACCCGTTGGCGCACCTCGAGGCGGCCCATCCGGCGGTGTGGGCGCGCCTTCAGCGCATGCGCGCGGCGGCGCAGGAACCCCCGTTGGTGGCGCTCCGGACCTTGGTCCGAACGCCGGTGGCGGAGGAGGTGCGCATGGTGGACCTGCTGTCGGTCGAACAGCGCGAGAACGTCGACGCCTTGCTGTTCTCGGTGGCGCAGCAGCCGCCGGGCGAACTGGAGGTGCTCCTGGAGCGGCTGGACCTGTTGTCGCGGCGCGGCGAGGCCGGCGACGTGCCGCAGGCCGGCGAGGGCGTGTCGCTGCTCACGGTGCACGCAAGCAAGGGCCTGGAGTGGCCGTGGGTGGCGGTGTACGACCTCGGCGGCGGCGGGCGGCCCCGCCCGGCCCCGCTGTACCTGGAGGAGGGGCGGCTGCACCTGCCGGGCGGCCCCGGCTTCGAGGCGGCGCGCAGCGCCGATGCCACGCGGCAGCGCCAGGAGTCGTACCGCATGCTGTACGTGGCCGCCAGCCGCGCCCGCGACGCGCTGATCCTCACCGGAAGCGTCACCGACCGAGGGGCCGAAGGGTGGGCCACGGCGTTGGCCGCGATGAAGCTGGGCCCCGATCGACCCCCGCGGACGCAGGACGATTTCGTGTTGGCCGTGCATCCCCCTGCGCCGGCCGAGCTGCCCGACCCCGACGAACCGGCCGGGGCCGCAGGCGGTCTTCCGGAGGCGCCTTGGACGCAACGACGCTTCGCCGCCGGCCCGTTCCCGCCGGTGGAGAGCCCCTCGCGCGTGCGGGGCGGGGTGGAAGGCGCGGCGCCCGCCGCTGGGCCGCGGCCCGACGACGAAGTGGCCGAGGCGCGCCTCGTGTCCGATCCGGCGGAGGGCGATCGCCTGCCCGGACAGGCGGTGGCGGTCGGCACGCTTTTGCACGACGCGATCCGTCGCGACGCCGATCCGACCGATCGGGACGAGATGGCGCTGCTGCGCGCCCAGGAGGTGATGTTCCCGTACGCGCCCGAGGAGCAGGATCGTCTCTTGGCCGAGGTGCGCGAAATGCTGGGGGTGTACCGGTCGTTGCTGGGCGGCCCGTTGCCCGCCCTGGAGGCGCGGACGCGGGACCTCCGGGAGTGGCCGGTGGTGCTGCCCGAGGGGGGCCAGGTGTGGCAGGGCCTGATCGACAGGCTGTACCTGGCCGAGGGGACCTGGTACCTGGACGACTACAAGACCGACCGCACCCTCCGTCCGGAGCGGTACGCGTTTCAGTTGGCGGTGTACCGCGAAGCCGTCCTCCGGGTGTCGAAGGTTCGGCCCGTGACGCGCCTGGTGGGTCTCCGAGACGGGGCGGTGCTGCCCTACGACAATGAGACGCTGCGGGCGGCGTGGGCGGCCCGCCGCGGGGCGGGCCGGCAGGACGGGTGACCGCCTGGGATCGGCCTGGACGGTCGCGACCCGCGGCCCAGCATGACCCGCCGTGCACAGCGTGCTGCGTACTGCCCATCATTTGCCCATCGTCCGGCGTGGCGCAAGGAGGGCCCGGCTACGCTACGGGCATGAACGGGACCGCCCCCGCCATCCGCGCCCGCCTCGGCGGGCACCCCGGCCAGCTCGACCCCGGTGACGGCCACGTCCTGACGTGGCGCGGCGACCTCACGCCCACGGTGCTCTCCGACCTGCTTCGGGCCGGCAGCGAGGGACCGGTTCGCATGCAGGACGCCGACGGGACCAACAAGCCGGTGTGGATTCAGCGTTGCTGGTTCGACCTGGCGCGCGGCCGCATGGTCGTGCAGCTGCTGGACCGCAGCATGGCCGCATGACGCCGCCGCCGGCGCCTCGCCGGCGGTAGAATCGCGTCATGATCACGCTCGAAGGCTGGATCGCGCAGCCGGACGGCATGCGGCGCGGTCGCGTGGACCTCGGTGACGACGGGACGATCATGGCCGTGCGCGCGGATGGGCCGGCCGTGGCGGTGCCGGGCGACGACGCGGCCCGCATCCTCCCCGGGTTCGTGGACGCGCACGTGCACGGCGGTGGGGGCGGCGACACCATGGACGGCCCAGCCGGCGTGCGCGCGCTGGCGCGGCATCACCTGCGCCACGGCACCACGACCCTGCTGCCCACCACCATCACCAACCCCTGGACCGAGGTGATGCGGGCCCTGCGCGGCGTCGCCGAGGTGCGGGCCCACCCGGACGACGCGGCAGATCCGCTGCCCGACCTTCCGGGGGCGCACCTCGAAGGTCCATTCATCAACCCCGGGCGGCTGGGGGCCCAACCGCCCAACGCCGTGCCCGCCGCGCCCGAACGGGTCGCGGAGGTGCTGGCGACGGAGGTGGTGCGCGTGGTCACGCTGGCGCCCGAGGTCGACGGCGCGATTCATGCGGCCCGCACCTTCGCCGCGGCCGGCGTGCGCATCAGCGTGGGGCACACCCGTGCCAACGCGGGCCAGGTGGCCGATCTGCTCCGCGCCGTTCGCGGCGTGGGCGGCACCGCCGGTTTCACGCACCTGTACAACGCCATGGGCGGCCTGGAGGGCCGCGCCCCGGACGTGGTGGGCGCCTGCTTCGCCGACCCAGGCGCCTGGGCCGAGGTGATCCTGGACGGCCACCACGTGCACCCCACCTCGTTCCTGGCCGCCCGTGCGGCCAAGGGCCCACGCCTGTTCCTGGTCACCGACGCGATCCGGGCATGTGGCATGCCGGAGGGCACGACCGAGCTGGGGGGGCAGCAGGTGCGCGTGCTGGAGGGCGCCGCGCGCTTGCAGGACGGTACGTTGGCCGGCAGCGTGCTGACGCTGGACGCGGCCGTGCGCAACGCCACCGCCGCGGGCGTGCCGCTGGCCGAGGCGGCCGCCATGGCCGCCACCGGCCCCGCGGGCTACCTGGGCCTGGCCGATCGCGGCGTGCTACGCCAGGGCGCCCGCGCCGACGTGGTCGAGATGGATCCCGACCTGTACGTTACGCGCGTGTTCACCGCCGGACGCCCCGTGCCCGCCGCCGGACACGGTCTTGGCGGGGCCGCAGGCCGCGCGGGAGGGTAGGCTCGCCCCCGTGCCCACAGCCGTCACCCATTTCGAGCGCGAGATCCGCGAACAGCCCGAGGTGATCCGTCGCATCCTGGCCGACCCCGCGCCCGCCCGCGTCGGGGCGGCGTTGCGGGACGACCCGCCCCGCACGATCCTGACCTTCGCGCGGGGCTCCAGCGACAACGCCGTCACCTTCTTCGCCTACCTGGCGGGGCTCTCTCTGGGCGTGCCGGTCGCCAGCGTGCCCCCCAGCCTGGTCACCCTCTACGGCGCGGTCCTACGGCCGCCGGCCGCGCTGGCGGTCGGCGTCAGCCAGTCCGGCGAGAGCCGCGACGTGCTCCAGGCGCTCCGCACCGTCGCCGCCGGCGCCAGGACCCTCGCGATCACCAACCGGCCGAGCTCGGCGTTGGCGGAGAACGCCGACTGGGCCCTCTCGCAACAGGCCGGCGAAGAGCGCGCCGTGGCCGCCAGCAAGACCTTCACCAGCCAAATGGCCCTGTTGGGCCGCGTGGTGGCCGAATGGGCCGACGACGACGCGCTTCGCGGCGCGTTGGACGCCGTCCCGGACGCGCTGGACCTCGTGCTGGCCGACACGTCGGACGCCGACCTGGCCGCAGCGCGCCTCACGCACGCCGACCAACTGGACGTGCTGGGTCGGGGGCTGTCGTTCGGGCCGGCCCTCGAGATCGCCCTGAAGCTTAAGGAGACCAGCTACCTGCACGCCCACGCCTACAGCAGCGCCGAGTTCCAGCACGGTCCCATCGCCTCGCTCGGCGCGGGCGATCCCGCCTTGATCCTCGGCCTCTCCGACGCCACGCGCGCCACCAACCTAGGCGCCGCCGCCCGCATGCGCGAGGCCGGCGCCGACCTCACGGTGGTCACCGCCGACCCCGAACTGCGGGCGCTCGCCAACGCCGCCGTCCCCCTGCCGGGCGGCTTGGCGGGCGTCACGGAGGCGTTCGCGCAGGTGGTGGTGGGGCAGTGGATGGCGCTCCAGGTCGCCCGGCAGCGCGGGCTGGACCCCGACGCGCCGCGGCACATCCGCAAGGTGACGCAGACACGCTGAGTGAGGTGCGGGCGCCGCGGCACGGGGTCGATTCGGCCGCACCTCACGGCGCGTCCGCCGGCGCGTCACGCCTAGCGGTCGAGCGCCTCCTGCAGCAGCGAGCGGACCGCCTTCGGGTCGGCACGCCCGCCGGTCGCCTTCATCGCCTGACCCACGAAGAAGCCGATCAGGCCCGACTTGCCGGCCCGGTAGCTGGCGACCTCGTCGGGATGCGCGTGCAGCACGTCCTCGATGGTGGCCTGCAGCGCGTCCTCGTCGTCCAGCGTGCGAAGGCCGCGTTGCTCCACCATCGCACGGGGATCGCCGTCCGCCTCGGCGACCTCGGCGAGGAGGTCCTTGCCGACCTGGCTGCTGATCTCGCCCGCGTCGACCATCGCCACCAGCGACGCCAGCGCGGCCGGCGTGAGCGCCAGCGCGCGCAACGGCCGGTCGCCCTGCACGCGCGGCACCTCGTTCACCAGCCAGTTGGCCACCGAGGGCGGGGCGGGGCGGGCATCCGCGTCGCACGCCGCGTGAAACAGAGCCGTTGCGTCGGCGTCGGCGGCCAACCGGGCTGCGTCGTGCCGCCCCAGGCCCCGGGCGGACAGCGCCTCGAAGCGGGCGCGGCCATGCTCGTCCAGGGCCTCGACCGGGTCGGGCCGGGCGCCGGGATCGCCCGGGGGGTGGCGCACCGGTTCGCCCCCGGCGTCGTCGGCCGTGCGCTCGGACGCGCGCTCGGCCGGACGCGCGGGGCGCCCCCAACGGTCCTTGAGCGTCACGATGCGGTTGAAGACCAGCCGCTCGCCCCGGCCGTCCACCGGGTCGCGCCAGAAGTAGCCTTGGCGCTCGAACTGCCAGCGCATCTCCGGGTCGGCCTCGCCCACGTACGGTTCGACGTACCCGTGCGAAACCGGCATCGACGCGGGGTTCACGACCTCGGTGAGGTCGCGGCCGTCGGCCCCCGGGTCGGGATCGGCGAACAGGCGATCCACCAGCCGAAACTCGGCGGGGCGCGCAGCGTCCGCGGCCACCCAGTTCACGACCCCGTTCACGCGCGTCCCCTCGGGCGGCACTTCGCCGTCGTCCGCCAGGGTGCGTCCCCGCAGCCCCTGCAGCTGCCCGTCGGCATCGCGCTCGGCCTCGGTGCAGATCACGACCGGACCGTGCCGCAGGCGCACGGCGGCACCGGGCGAAAGTCGCCGCCAGCCCTTGGGCGGCTCGTCGGCGTAGTCGCTCCGTTCGATCCACACGGTCCGTCCGAACGGAAGGCGACGGGTTCCCTCGCGCGGGACGTCGTGGGGCCACAGGCTGGCGTCGGACCAGCGAAGCGCCCCCTCGGGCACGTCGCTCAGCACCAGCGGAACGGGGTCGATCACCGCCAGGGCGCGCGGCGCGCGGTGGTTGAGGTCGTCCCGGATGGTCGCCTCCAGCAGGCCCAGGTCGGTGCGGCTGTTGGCCTTGGTCACGCCCACGCGGGCCGCGAAGGTACGGACCGCGTCGGGTGTGACGCCGCGCCGACGGATGCCGGCCAGGGTGGGCATGCGCGGGTCGTCCCAGCCGCGCACGTACCCGCCGCGCACCAACGGCAGGAGCTTGCGCTTGCTGACGACCGTGTGGTCCAGGTTCAACCGCGCGAACTCGTACTGATGGGGGCGGGGCGCCTCGAACAGGCGCGATACCAGCCAGTCGTACACCTCGCGGTTGTTCTCGAACTCGAGGGTGCACAGGCTGTGCGTCACCCCCTCGATCGCGTCCGACAGGGGGTGGGCGAAGTCGTACATGGGGTAGACGTGCCACGCGTCGCCGGTGCGGTAGTGGCGGGCGTGGCGAATGCGGTACAGCAGGGGGTCGCGCATCAGCATGTTGGGCGAGGCCATGTCGATCTTGGCGCGCAGGACGTGCGTGCCTTCCTCGAACGCGCCGTCGCGCATGCGCGCGAACAGGTCCAGGCTCTCCGCAGCCGGCCGGTCGCGGTACGGGCTCTCGCGGCCAGGTTCGGTGATCGTGCCGCGGGTCTCGCGGATCTCCGCCTCGGATTGCGAGTCGACGTAGGCGTCGCCGCGGCGGATCAGCGTGCACGCCAGCTCGTACAGGCGCCCAAAGTAGTCGCTGGCGTGGCGCAGCTCGTCCCAGGAGAACCCCAGCCAGGCGACGTCGTGCTGGATGGAGGCCACGTACTCCGGGTCTTCGGTGGTGGGGTTGGTGTCGTCGAAGCGCAGGATGGTGCGCCCGCCGTAGTCGTCCGCGACCCCGAAGTCGAGGTAGATCGCCTTGGCGTGGCCGATATGCAGGTAGCCGTTCGGTTCGGGCGGAAAGCGGGTGATGACCTCGCCGACGCGCCCCGCCTCGAGGTCGCGGTCGACCGCCTCGGTGATGAAGTTGGGCGCCACGATGCGGGCGTGCTGGGGCGGGGGCGCGCGGCGGACGTCGTCGCCGTCAGGATCCATAGCGCCCCCAGCATACATGCGGCCCCGGCGAAGCCCGCGCGCTGCGCGGCGGGGCGTTCACGGACCGAGCCTCAGCGCAGGACGACCAGCGCCAGGAAGAAGTAGGCGACCGGAAGGGCGAACAGGCTCGAGTCGATCCTGTCCAGGACCCCTCCCTGCCCGGGCAGGAACAGGCCCGCGTCCTTCACGCCCGCCCAGCGCTTGACCAGGCTTTCGAACAGGTCGCCGATCTGCGAGGCGCTGGCCACCAGCAGGGCGAACGTGACCTCGTCGTGCACGTCGATGTGGAGGCCCAACCAGCCTTCGAGCAGCCGGCCGGCCACGACCACGACCACCACGGCGAGGCCGAGCCCGCCGACGGCGCCCTCCACGCTCTTGTCGGGACTGAGGACCGGCGCCAGCTTGCGGCGGCCGAACGCCGTGCCGAACACCCATCCCCCCACGTCCGACGCCACCACCGCCAACAGCGGCAGGGCGAAGGTGGCGAGCCCCAGCGTGCCGTCCGGGACGTAGCGAAGCGTGAGGCAGTAGCTGAACAGCCAAGGGATCCACACGTACCCGAACAGGGTATACGTCACGTCCACGAACGACTCGCGGCGGGGACGGGCGACCTCGGTGGCGATCAGGGCGAAGGCGAACAGGCCCAGCACCACCTGCCGCCACGGGACGACGTCGCTCCAGGGGAACGCCAGGGGCACGCCCGCGGGAAGGGCGGCGGGAAGGGTGAGCACCGTGGCGACCAGCAGGGGCACGCGGTGGACGTGAATCCCGCGCAGGCGCATCATGGCCGCGTACTCGAACACCGCCGTGCCGGCCAGCAACAAGTAGGCGGGGCCCAACAGGGGAAGGCCCGCCCACACTACGACCATGGCCGCCAGAAAGGCGGCCAGTGCCGAGAAGATGCGCACCCAGGTCGCCGCTGGTGGCGCACCCGCCTCGGCCCGAGGTCCGGGCGGGCGAGGCTGCCTCACACCGCCATGATGTCCTCTTCTTTGCTCTTTACGCGCGCGTCGATCCTGTTTGAAAAGTCGTCCGTCAGCTTCTGGATCTCGGTCTCGCCCAGCCGAAGGTCGTCCTCCGTCAGGTCGTTGGCCTTCTCCATCTCGGTCAGCTCGTGCTTGGCGTCGCGCCGGATGTTTCGGATGGCGACCTTCGCCTCTTCGGCCATGTGCTTGACGGACTTGACCAGGTCACGGCGTCGCTCGTCGTTCAGCGGCGGCACGTTGATGAACACCGCGTCGCCCTGATTGTTGGGGTTGAACCCCAGGTCGGACTCGCGGATGGCGCGCTCGATCTCCTGGATCGCGCTCTTGTCGAACGGCGTGATCACCAGCGTGCGCGGGTCGGGGCTGCCGATGTTCGCCAGTTGGTTCAACGGCGTGCGCGTGCCGTAGTAATCGACGTGCACGCGGTTCAGGACCTGCGGGTTGGCGCGGCCGGTGCGGACGGTGGCCACGCTGCTCTCGAAGGCGTCGAGCGACTTCTGCATCCGCTCGCGCGCTTCCTTCAGGACGCTATCCATGCTTGCCTCCCGTCGGCGGACGACCGCCGCCACGATCGCTGTGTATTCGAGTGTACCGTGCGCGCGGCTCGCGCTGGTGGCCCGTATTCGGGTGCGCTGCACGCCCCCGGGCGCACGGGTCCGCTCAGTAGAAGGCCGTCGCGCGGTCGGCCGAGATGCGGGTCCCGACCTCTTCGCCGTCCAGAAGCCTTCCCAGGTCGCCCGCCTGGAAGATGTCGAAGACGTGAACCGGGAGCGCCCGCCCCATGCACAGGCTGATGGCGGTGGCGTCCATCACCTCCAGGCCCTGGTTCAACACGTCCAGGTACGACAGGGTCCGGTAGCGCCGGGCGTCCGGGACGCGGCGGGGATCGTCCTCGTACACTCCGTCGACGGCGTTCTTGGCCATCAGCACGGCGTCGGCGTCGATCTCCAGCGCGCGCAGGGCGGCGGCGGTGTCGGTGGTGAAGAACGGGTTGCCGGTGCCGCCCCCGAAGATGACCACGCGGTCCTTCTCCAGGTGCCGCAGGGCACGACGGCGGATGTACGGCTCGGCGACCTCCTGCATGCTGATCGCCGACATCACGCGGGTGTCGATGTCGCGCTGCTCCAGGGCGTCCTGGAACACCACCGCGTTCATCACGGTCGCAAGCATGCCCACGTAGTCGGCCGTGGCGGGATCCATGCCGATGCCCTGTCGTGCGCCGCGCCAGAAGTTGCCCGCCCCGACGACCACCGCCAGTTGAACGCCGCGGCGCTTGGCCGCGGCGATCTCTTGGGCGAGGAAATGGGCGGCGTCGGGCGAGACGCCGAAGGCGTCCGGCCCCGCGAGGAACTCGCCGGAGAGCTTCAGCAGCACCCGGCGCACGTTCAGTCCCCGATCGCGAGGCGGTGGAAGCCGCCGATCTGGATGTTCTCGCCGATGGTGGCGATCGACTCCTTGAGAAGCTCGTCCACCGTCTTGTCGTCGTCCTTGACGTAGGGCTGCTCTAGCAGGCAGATCTCGGCGTAGAACTTGCCCATGCGCCCCTCGACCATTTTGTCGACGATGTGCTCGGGCTTGCCCTCCTCCAGCGCCTCCTTGCGGAGCGCCGCCCGCTCGGCCTCGTCCTGGGCAGGATCGACCTGGTCGCGGGACACCACCTGCGGGTTGGTCATGGCGACGTGCATCGCGACGTTGCGGGCCAACTCCCGGAACGCGTCGTTGCGCGCCACGAAGTCGGTTTCGCAGTTCAGCTCTACGATCACGCCGATCTTGCCGTTGTGGTGCACGTAGCTGCCGATGAACCCTTCCTTCGCCTCGCGGTCGGCCTTCTTCGCCGCCTTGGCGATGCCGCGTTCGCGCAGCAACTCGGCAGCCTTGTCGACGTCACCCCCCACTTCGTCGAGGGTCTTTTTGACGTCCATCATGCCCGCGCCGGTCATCGCGCGTAGCTTCTTGATGTCCTCCGTGTTGACGGCCATGTTCGGCTCCTCCTGCGTGCGCCCGGTCCCATGCGCGGCCGGGCGTGGGCGCGCCTACGCGCGGGGTGGATCAGACCTTGTCGTCGTCGGCGTCGTCCGCCTGCGTGTCGGTCTCGGGCGGCGTCGACGGCTCGGGGGCGGGCTCGGCCTCGGGCACGGGTTCCCCTGCGTCGGTGGGTTCCGCGGCCGGCGTGGGCGCGGCCGGCGCGGTGGGGGCGGTGGGGCGCGCCGGGGCCGGCCCGGGGATGCCGGCCGCGCTGGCGGCGTCCTGAATGGTGCGTTCGGGCGACGACATCGGCGTGGGCAGGGTCTCGCGGTCCTCCTGGTTGAGGGCCTCCAGCGGCTGGTCGGTCACCTCGACGTCCATGCCGCCCTTGACCTCGATGATCGCGTCGGCCAGGCGCGCGGTGACCAGCTGGATCGAGCGGATCGCGTCGTCGTTGCCGGGAATGATGTAGTCCAGCACGTCCGGGTCGCTGTCGGTGTCGGCCAGGGCCACGACCGGGATGTCGAGCTTGTTGGCCTCCTTGGCCGCGATCGCCTCCTTGGTGGGGTCGATCACGAACAGCGCGTCCGGCAGGCGGTGCATGTCGCGAATGCCGCCCAAGTACCGTTGCAGGCGCTGCAGCTCCTTGCCGAGGTCGATCTGTTCCTTCTTGCCGTAGCGGCGGACCGAGCCGTCCTCGAACATCTCCTCGAGCTGCTTCAGGCGGTCGACGCGCGTGCGGATGGTGCGGAAGTTGGTCAGCAGCCCCCCCAACCAGCGTTCGTTGATGAACGGCATGCCGCAGCGCCGCGCCTCCGCCGCCAGGATCTCCTGCGCCTGCTTCTTGGTGCCGACGAACAGGATGGTCCCGCCGCGGCCGGCGAGGTCCTTGAGGTAGTCGAACGCCTTTTCGCTCTCGACCAGGGTCTTCTGCAGGTCGATGATGAAGATGCCGTTGCGTTCCGCGAAGATGTAGCGCTTCATCTTCGGGTTCCAGCGTTTGGTCTCGTGGCCGAAGTGGACGCCGGCCTCGAGTAGTTGCTTCATGCCGAGATAGGACACCGTATGCCTCCAAGGGCGGGACGTTCAGCGGGGAGTGTCGTGGGACGGGCGTCGCCCGGCCCACCGGGGTGCGCGTCGCGGCGGACGTCCCGCTGCCGGCCGCGACCAAACCGCGCGAGCATACCACGAGGCCGCCCCGGGCGGGGCGGCCGGGGCGGCAGAAGGCGGGGGGAGGCGGCCGAGCGGGCGGCCGCTCCGGGGTCAGGGCAGCGCGTCCAAGGCGTCTTGGGCGTCGGCGTAGCCGGGCCGGATCTCCAGGGCCGTCTGGTAGGCCTCGCGCGCGGCGTCGAGGTCGCCCGATGCGCCGCGGGCCTCGTACGCCTGACCGAGGACGTAGTGCGCCTCGGCCCGTTCGGGCGGCAGCAGGGCGCCCTGCTGCGCACGGCGCACCGCTTCGTCCACGCGGCCCTGCTCCAGGTAGCTCCGCGCCAGGTAGGTGTACAGCGGCGGTTGGAAGACCGCGCCCTCCATGTCGACGGCGCGCTCCAGCACCTCCAACGCGCGGGTCGTGTGGTCGCACTCGAACAGCGCGATGCCGAGCTGCGACACCGCCGACAACGAGTTCGGATCCAGCGCGACCGCCTGCGACAACTCGTACTCGGCCGCCTGGCAGTCGCCCAAACGGTAGTGCGCGTTGCCCAGCAGGTTGTGCGCGTCGGGGTTGGTGGGGTCGAGCACCACGGCCCGGCGGAAGGTCTGGCGGGCCAACTCGATCTCGCTCTGGTCGCGGTAGACACGCCCCAGATTCACCTGCATGGTCGAACGTTCCCGGTCGTTCAGGTCCGTGTCGGCGGCACGCTCGACCGCCCGTTCGAACGCCTGACGCGCGCCCTGCAGATCGCCCGACTGGTACAGCACCACGCCCTTGGTGTTCAGGACGGTCGGATCGTCGGGCGCCGTCTCTTCGGCGCGGCTGACCACGTCCAGCGCATCGCCCAGCCGCGTGGCGTACGCCTCGGGGTCGGACTGGTACTGCTGGCGATAGGTGAGGGCCAACTGCACCAACGGCCTGGCCGCGTCACCGGACACCTCCACGGCGCGCCGAAGCGTCTCTACCGATGCCGACAGGGCCCCTTGGCAGCGCAGCGCCCGGCCCCGGCCGACGAGCGCGCCTTCATGGTCCGGTGTGGCGTCGAGCGCCTCTTCGTAGAAGTACTGCGCCAGGGCGCAATCGCCACGATCCATGTAGAAATCGCCGTCGCCCACGAGCGTGGCGGGATCCTGCGTGTCGTCCTGTGCCTGTCCGTCCTCCTGGGCCAGGGCCGCGCCTGCGCCGAGCAGGACGAGCAGGAGTACGTAGATGCTACGTCGAATCAAGGTCGCCTCCGTGATCCACTAGGGAATTCTTCGTCGCGTGCGCCAGTGTACCCCGCGCCTCCGCGCGCGCACGGTGCTGGGGGCGGGTACGCCTTTGCACGCACATCATGGAAGCAGCGCGTGAGAATGCGGTGTGCCGAAGGGGGCCGCGGAACGTCAGGAAAGCAGCAGCTGTAGGAACTGGTGGTGGAAGAACCCCGCCGTGGCCCCGAACACCAGGTGCCCCACCAGGAGCCACGGCACCAACGCCAGGCTGTCCCGGTACTTCGGCAAGGGATGATGCTCGGTCACGACGATCGTCATCAGCAAGGCGACCACGGCGCCGTGCGCGAACCCCAGCACCAGGCCCGCGAGAGGGAACACCGCATCGAGCGTCACCGGCAGGGGCGTTCCCACCGTCCATGCGGGTGCAGCGGCGGCGTTGACCATCAGGGTGCGCACGACCAGGCCGTACGCCACGGCGAACACGATGCCGCCCGCTCCGAACGTGAGCGCACCCAAGAAGGTGGACCGGGCGTCCTCGCGGCCCGTGAGCGCCGAGCCGAGCACGCCGGCCACGTCGTAGGGGCGGCCGCGCCATAGGCGCGGCAGGTACAGCACCAGCAACATGACGACGGTCGCGATCAGGCCAGCGGCGAACGACGACAACACCACCTCGATCATGGCGCAGACTCCTTCCGCCGGCGGCAGACGTGGCCGCACGGCATGCCCTCAGCCTAGAGGCCGGTCCCGCCTTCGCGGGTGAAGCGGCGTACCTCGGCGCACGCCGGCGCCGGCAGGGGTGGTAGCATGCGCCGCGCGGCTCGTGGTTGCGCCGCTCGTTTCCACCACGGAGGAAGTTTGCCGATGCCCACGAGGTTCGTGTCTACCCCGGCCCTGGCTTGGACCGCGCTGATCGCGAACGTGCTGGTGATCCTGCAGGGGGCCGTCGTGCGCATCACGCACGCCGGCGCCGGGTGCGGACGTCACTGGCCCACCTGCAACGGCGAGATCGTGCCGCTGGCCGGGGGCACGGCAACGCTGATCGAGTTCACGCACCGCCTGATGTCGGCCGTCGTGTTGGCGTTGGGCGTGTGGCTGTTGGCGCGCGCGTTTCGCAGCCGGACCCAGCGGCCCGGCCTGTGGGCGTTCGCGGCGGCGTCGTTCGCGCTTCTCGTGGTGGAGGCCCTGCTGGGCGCCGCGACGGTCCTCCTCGGCCTCACCGGCAGCGACGCGAGCCTGGGCCGTGGCGTGATGGTGGCCAGCCACCTGGTCAACTCGGTGCTGCTGGTCGGTGCGCTCGCCGCCACGGTGGTGTACGCCACCGGCCGGGGGCGGTGGCCGCTGCGGCTCGGCACGCAGGGCGCGCTGGCGACGGCGCTCACGGTAGGGCTGGTCGGCATGCTGGCGCTCACCTTCTCGGGCGGGATCGCCGCGATGGGGAACACCATCTTCCCCTCCAGCGACCTGGCGTCCGGGCTGGCGGCCGACTTCGATCCCGACGCGCACCCGCTCGTCCGCCTGCGCATCCTGCATCCGCTGATCGCGCTGAGTGTCGGCGTGTACCTGTTCGTCAGCCTCGGGTTCGCTTGGTGGTCGAAGCCGACGCCCCACGCGCGCGGGGCGACGCGGGCGCTGTTCGCCGTGTACCTCGCGCAGCTGCTGGTCGGCGCGCTCAACCTGGCCTTCCTGGCGCCGGTCGTGCTGCAGCTCCTGCACCTGTCCCTCGCCGTCGCCGCCTTCGGCCTGTTGGCCGCGACGACCGTGATCATGCTCGGCGCGCCGGCGGTGCGCCCCGCCCGAACCGTGGCCCCCGTGATGGAGAACGCCTGATGTCGACGCGCGATGCCGCCCCCGTGCACCCCCCCCGTGCCACCTGGCGCGACTACCTGACGCTCACCAAACCGCGCGTGATCAGCCTGTTGTTGCTGACCACGATCGGCGCGATGTTCATCGCGGCCCGCGGCTGGCCGGGGACGTGGCCGCTAATCGGCCTGCTGCTGGGCGGGTACATGTCGGCTGGGGCGGCCGGGGTGTTCAACATGATCTTCGACCGCGACATCGACGAGCGCATGCGGCGGACCGCGAAGCGCCCCACCGTCACGCAGGTCGTGCCCACCCCGCACGCGACCGTGTTCGCCATTGCCCTCACCCTCGCCTCGTTCACCGTGATCTGGGCCGCCTCGAACCTGCTGGCGGCCCTGTTGTCCTGGGCGGGCATCGCGTTCTACGTGATCATCTACACCATGTGGCTCAAGCGGACCACCTGGCAGAACATCGTGATCGGGGGCGCCGCCGGCGCGATTCCTCCGCTGGTCGGCTGGGCGGCGGTCACCGGTGAGCTGAGCCTGCTGGCGTGGCTGCTGTTCGCGCTGGTGTTCCTGTGGACGCCGGTGCACTTCTGGGCCCTGGCGTTGATGATCAAGGACGAGTACGCCGCGGTCGGCGTCCCCATGGCCCCCTCGGTGATCGGCGAGCGCGCCACCGTGCTCCAGATCGTGATGTACGCCGTGCTGACCATCGTGCTGAGTGTGATCCCCTTCGCGATGCACGCGTTCTCGCCGGTGTACTTCGTCGCCGCGCTGGGACTGAACGTCGTCCTGGCCCTGCGGGTGGTGGCGTTGTGGAACCAGGCGCGCGCCGGCGTACGCATCGACAAGGCACGCGCCCTGCCGCTGTACAAGTACTCGATGCTGTACCTGGCGTTGCTTTTCCTCACCATGGCCGTCGACCGCGCGTTCTTCGCCTGAGTGGGCTCGCCGTGACGCGCTTCGCGCCGCGGGCGTGGGCGATGCACCTGCTGGTGCTGGCCGTGGCCGGCACGTGCGTGTCGCTGGGCGTCTGGCAGTTGGACCGGCACGCGCAGCTTCGCGAGCGCAACGCGCTCCTGCGGGCGCGCCTGGACGCCGCCCCCATGGCGTACCTGGACGCTGCCGGCGCGTTCGACCCGGACGCGCCGGCCGGGGCCCGCCTAGATCCGCGCTACCGGCCGGTTCGCGTCGGCGGACGCTTCGCGCCCGAGCACGAGGTGCTGCTGCGAGGCCGCAGCCTCGAGGGGCGACCGGGCTACCACGTGCTCACCCCGCTGTCGTTGGACGTGAGCGACGGCGATTCGCGCGCGGTGCTGGTCGACCGGGGGTGGGTGCCGTACCGCCTGGACACGCCGGGGGACGACATCTTCGCGCCGCCTACCGGCCGGGTGACGCTGCGGGGTCGCCTCATGCCCACCGAGGAGCCCCCCACGGGTCCCCTGGCCGCGCTGACGCCGCGCGACCCGCCCGAGGGGCCGCTGGATCGCATCGCGCGGCCCGACGTGGCGCGGTTGCAGTCGCAGATGCCGTTCGAACTGGACCCGTTCGTGATCCATCTGGAGACGGAGACCGACGCGGATACGGACGTCGGTGCGGTCGCATCGGACGCGGCCGCGGAGGGAGGACCGTCGCTGCCGGTACGCCCGCCACCGCCCGCACCCGAGGGGGGGCCGCACCTGGCGTACGCGGCGCAGTGGTTCCTGTTCGCGCTCATCGCCGCCTGCGGCTACGCCATCCTGCTGCGACGCCGCGGGCCGGCCGGGGGCTGAACCAGGCGACGACGCCTCAGGTGGCGGGCGCGCCCGAGGGCTGCCAGGCGTGCATGCGAATGTCGCACAACTCCTCGAACCCCACCCGCGCCAGGATCGGGGCGGAGGTGCGCCGGTCGGCCTGCACCAGCGCCGCCTCGCAGCCGGCCGTGCGCGCCTCGTCCAGGCGGCGGCGCAGCAGGGCGCGGTACAGGCCGCGGCCGCGGTGGTCCGGATGCGTGCCGGAACCGCCCAGCAGCGCCAGGCGTGGGCCGTGAAACAGCACCACCGTGCCGAACGCCACCGGCTCGGCCGTGCCCGGCGCGAACGCCAGGAACACGCGGGTTCGGTAGTCGTTGGCTTCGTGCAGCAGGAAGGCGTTGGCGTCCCGCATCGTTTCCGTCGGCATGCCGTAGCACGCCGCCATCGCCGCGGCGTAGTGCCGGAGGTCGCTGCGCGTCGCCGTTCGCACGCTCACCGGTGGGTCGGCCCCGCCGGGCCGCGCCAGGTCGCGCAACGCCATCCCGGCCAGCGCTTCGGCCGGCACCACGCCCGCGCGGGTCAGCCGCGTCGACAGGTCGCCCGGGGTGCTGCGCGGACCGACCACCCACGTGAAGCCCTTGCCGTCCTCTTCGAACGTCGCGATGAGGTGCCGGATGGTCGCGTCGGCCCGCTCGGCGGACAGGCCGTCGGCCCCCACGCGGTTGGCGTACGGGTTGGCCGAGGACGACACGCCGCCCCGCAGGCCCGGCACGCGCAACGGTCGGACGAACCCCGGCACGTCGCACCAGGCGAACATGCTGTCCTCGATGGCGCCGACCAGATTCCCGCCGTCCGCGAGGCGTCCCCGTCCCAGGGACGACGCCGGCGTCACGGTCTCTGTCCGCCCACGCCGCGCGCCCAGCTCAACCTGTGGGCACCAACGCGTCGGCCAGCGTGTTCATGAGCGCGTCGAACGGCTGCACGAACTTGTCGATCCCCTCGTCCTCGAGGCGTGCCGTGACGGCGTCGATGTCGATGCCGAGCTCGGCCAACTCCACCATGGCGGCCTTGGCGTCCGGCACGCGTTCACGGATGCGTTCGGCCGGATCGCCCTGCTGCCGGTAGGCGTCGAGGGTGGCGGTCGGCATGGTGTTCACCGTGTCGGGTCCGATCAGCGGCTCGACGTACATCAACGGGTCGTAGTCGGGGTTCTTGGTGCTGGTCGAGGCCCACAACAGCCGTTGCGGCCGCGCCCCCGCCTCCGCCAGCCGTGCCCAGCGGTCGCTTGCGATCACGTTCTCGTAGTCGCGGTAGGCGAGCTTGGCGTTGGCGACCGCGATCTGTCCCTTCAGGTGGGCGGCGCGGGCGGCGACGTCGCTGTTGCGGGCGGCGACGTCGTCCAGCAGGGGATCGATCGCGACGTCGATGCGGCTGAGGAAGAAACTGGCGACCGAGGCGACGTCCGGCGCGGCCCCCGCCTCGATCCGGGCCTCCATCGCCTGCAGGAAGGCCTCGTGCACCTCGGCGTAGCGCTGCAGGCCGAACAACAAGGTCACATTGATGGGAACGCCGTCGGTCAGGAGCGTACGGATGGCCGGCACCCCCGCCGCGGTGCCGGGCACCTTGATGAACACGTTGGGCCGGTCCAAGCGCGCGTGCAGGTGCTTCGCCTCCTGAATGGTGCCGTCGGTGTCGTGCGCCAGGTGCGGGTTCACCTCCAGCGACACCCATCCGAACCGGCCGGCGGAGTCCTCCCATTGGGGGCGGAACATGTCGGCGGCGCGGCGGATGTCCTCGAGCACGACCGCCTCGTACACGGCGGGCACGTCCAGGCCGCCCTCGGCGAGGGCGCGGATCTGCTCGTCGTAATCGGTGGAGTCCGCGATCGCCTTCTGGAAGATGGCGGGGTTGCTGGTCACGCCGCGCAGGTGGTCCTGGTCGATGAACGCCTGCATGGTGCCGTCAAACAGCCAAGCGCGTCGGATTTCGTCGACGTAGACCGATTGGCCGAAGTCGGGAAGGCGGGCGAGGGGATTCATGTGCGTCTCCTTCAGGGTCGTGGTGGGGTGCCGTCTCTCCGGTGAACCGTGGGGCGGCGGGGTCGCCCCTGCGTGTTCTTCATCGTGTCACTGCATCCGGGCGTTCCGCGTCGTCCCGGGACACGTCGCGGCGCTCGTCCTCGGCCGTGTCCGTGTCCTGCGGACCGAGGCCCTCCCGGTGGGTCGCGTACGCCGGCCTGCCGGGCGCGTCACGCGGCGGGGCGCCGGGGCCGTCGGGGGGCATTCTTCGCGGGTGGGGCGCCGCCATGCCGTCCGCGCTGGCGGGGGCCGCCTCGGCCGCCCACGGCCCTGCCCCGGGCCGGCGTGCGCGGCGATGCATCGCCAGGCGCCAGCGGCGCCGCGCAAGGTACGCCCGCGCCGCCAGGCGCACCGTCATTGCCGTCCCCAGCAGAACCAGGGGCAACGCCAGCCAGGGGCCCACCTGGAAGCGGACCCACTCGCCGGCCAGCGCCGCGGTGAGCGCGCCCAGAAGCAACACCAGGAAGGGGGAGGGGGGACGGGTTGGGAGCACCGAATCACCTACCGCCGTCATACCACGGGCTCACTGGGGGCGGCTTCCACCGTCGCGGCGACGGCGGCGGCGCCGACGTGCTGGGTGACGCGCAGGTCGCGGATGCAGCCGTCCAAGCCGCCTTCGCCGTCGCGGTCGTCGCGGATCAGGCCCAGGCCGGACGCGACGTCGGAGATGCGGCGGCGGCCCAGGGTCCGGCCGTAGGTCCGATCGGGTTGGAGGACGTCCAACAGCGGTTTGACGGCCCCGTACTTCCCGTCCGCGTCCAGCAGGCTGCGAGACGGCCGCCACAGCTCCACCCGGATGTGGCAGTGCGGCAGGGGTTCGCGCGGCGCGGCGGGCGTGAGTCCGGCGCGGGCCAGCAGCAGCACCTCGTCGCGTAGCCGGCGGTAGTCGTGCGCGTGCATGCGGATCAGGCGATTGGGGCCCGGCAGCAGGAGCCCTTCGATGCGGATCGTCCAGCGCCCGGCCGTCATGCCGGCCAGGATACCGGCGTTGCCTGGCGCGGGCGTACACTGCTCGGATGATGTCGCGCCTTCCCTCCTACGCCTCTCGTGCCGGCCGGCGGCTCGGCGCCTCGCTGCGGGCGCCGTGGTTCTACCTGCGGCTGGCGCAGTTCCTGCTGGGCTTGACCGCCATGGGCCTCGGCCTGGCGGTGATGCTGGAGGCGGGCGTGGGCGTCGGTCCATGGGCGGTGTTCCACGAGGGCCTGGCCCGTGTCACGCCGCTCACCTTCGGCCAAGCGCTGGTGGCGGTCGGGGTGGTGGTGTTGTCGCTGGCGTGGTGGTGGACCGGGCAGCGGCCCGGCCCGGGCACCTTCGTGAACATGGTGATGGTGGGCCCATGGGTGGACGTGTTCCGCGCCAGTGGATGGGTGCCCAGCCCCACGGAGTTTCTGCCGGGGGTGGCGCAGTTCCTGATCGGCGTGGTCATTCTCGGGACGGCATCCGGCATGTACATCACCGCCCGCTTCGGGGCCGGCCCGCGCGACGGGTTCGTGCTGGGCCTCTCCCGCCTGCTGGGACGATCGGTGCGGCGTACGCGTACCTACCTGGAGATCGCGGTGTTGGCGATCGGCTTCCTGCTCGGCGGCACGGTCGGGATCGGCACCGCGCTGTTCGCCATGACGATCGGGCCCTCGATGCAGTTCTCGATGTGGGCGTTCACGCAGGCGATGCCGCGCGCGCCCCGGCCGGCCGCCGGCGACTGAGCTCAGCCCACCGGTTCGGGCTCCATGCCCGTGGCGACCACGGTGCCTTGGTCCACGGCCAGGCGGACCCGCGGCAACGGGAACACGGCCGGGCCCGCCACCGCGCGTCCCGCGCGTTCCGGGTCGAACACGCTGAGGTGGCAGGGGCAGACCAGGCTCGGGCCGTCCGCGCGGTAGTTGAACGCGAACGCGATCGCCTCCAGGTCGCGGTTCAACGACACCGTGCATTGCTGGTGGGTGCACACCCGGCTGAACGCCGCCAAATGAACGTCGTCCCTCGGCGTGATCCCGCCGGAGATCGGGGCCGGCAGGCGCACGGCCAGCGCCGGCGTGCCTTCGTAGCGAAACGGCGTTGCCGCCCAGGCGGCCCCGAACGACGCCAGCGGCCCCACCCGCACCGGCGGGCCGTCCCGGAACCGCGGCTCGGCTCGGGGGGGCCGCTTGAAGAAGTGCGTGCGGATGGCTTCGTAGGCGCCCCACGCCCCGCCCCCCAGCGCCAGGAGCACCGGCAGGCGCCACAGCCACGCGGTCGCCCGGCGGCGCTGGGGGTCCGGCGGACCGCTCACGGCCCGAAGGTGGCGACGACGTAGTCGCGCAGGACCTCGATCTCACCCTCGGAGAGGGAGGCCGCGAAGCCCGGCATGGTGCCACGGCCGAAGCGGATCAGACTCTCCACGTTGGCGGGCCGGCCGGCGTTGCGGTTGCCGCTCAGGCGCGGCCCGATCCCGCCGCCGCCGTCCTGCCCGTGGCATTCGGCGCAGTTCTCGGCGAAGAGGCGGGCGCCTCGGGGTTCGCCTTCTGCGCGTGGGCCGAGATCCTCCCCGTTGCCCGGCCCGGCCTCGGGGGCGGGACTGGGCGCGCCGCCGGCCCCGGGCACGCCCGGACGGGGGAGCGATACGTCCGCCCGGGCCGCGTCGCCGTCGCGCAGGGCCCGCGCCCGCTCGATCAGCCCGGGCACGCGCCCCGGATCGTCGGTGCGGCGTAGGTGGTCCTCCCAGGCGTCGATGGCCAGGTCGTAGTCTTCGGCGCTGAACGCGGCGTTGCCGAGGAATAACAGTGCGTTCTCCGGCAGGGGCGCCAGTCGGCCCTGGGCGGCGTCGCGGGCGCGCGACAGCATGGCCAACGCGTCGTCGTTGCGGTCGCTCAGGAACAGCAGTTCGCCGACCCGGGCCAGGGCGGTGGGGTGTTCGGGGTCGAACTCTCTCAGCACGCGCAGGTAGGCGTCGGCGGCCAGGCTGCGGGCGTCGGCCGCCCACAACGCCTCGGCGAGGGCCAGCTGGTTCGCCAGGGTGGGCTCGGCGTCGACCGCCTCGGCGCGGGCCGTGATCTCGTCCAGTTGCGCGAGGCGCTCCTCCACCGCGGCGTCGCCCGCGCCCTCCTCGGTGGCGGCCAGATCGGCGTAGGCCTGGCGCGCCGCGGCGTAGTCACCGGTCGCGAAGTACAGCTCGCCCAGGGTGCCGAGCGTATTCGGATCCTGAGGCGCCCGCGTACGAGCCTGCTCCAACAGCACGCGCGCACGCTCCATGTCCTCCCGAAGCGCCAGCAGCCCCAGGCGTTGGTAGGCGCGGGCCGGCGCGTCGTCGTGCTCCTCCACCGCCGTCCGATAGGCCTCTTCCGCGCCGTCCGCGTCCTCCAGGCGCCAGTAGGCGTCGCCGAGCGCCGCCCACGTCTCGCCGCTGGGGGCGGCCTGGGCCGCCTGCCGCAGGTCACGGATGCGTTCGGCCGCATCGAGGTCCTCCTGGAACGCCGTCGTGAGCGTCCCCTGCCCGACGCGGGGCAGCACGTACCCGCCCAGCGTCGCCGCGATCCCGACCGAGACGGCCAGCAGCCCGACCAGGCCCCAGGGGGCGCGCCTCGTCGGTGCCGCGGCGCGGGGTTGCCAGCGACCCTCGAGCTCCGCGCGGCGTTCGTCCAGGGCGCGTAGCACCTTGGCGGCCTTGGCTTCGTAGCGGGCGCGCAACTCGCTGCGTCGCGCGTCGCTCAGGTCGTGGCGGGCGTCCAGTTCACGGATGGCGGCCAGCAGGGCGTCGCGCTCCTCCTCCAGGTCCTGCAGAAGGGGGTCGCGCTCGTCGGGCAGCGGATCGGCCTGGCCCGGCACCGCCAAGGGCAGCAGGATCAACGCCGCCAGCGCCAGCGCCAGCAGCGCGATCAGGACAGCCGTCATCACCGCTCCTCACGCTCCTCGTCGGACGCGATCAGCGCGGCGCGGACGCGCGCGCGTTCCTCCTCCGGCGGGGCCTCCTGCTGCGCCTGTGCCCGCGCGACCCGCGTCCAGCGCACCACCAACAACGTCAGGCCGCCCGCCCCCGCCGCCAGCGCGATCCCTGGGAGCCACCACACCCACAGGTGAATCCCGCGCCGCGGCGGCTCCAGCAGGATCCAATCCCCGTAGCGTTCCTGGAAGAACGCCAGGATCTCCGCCTCGCTGCGGCCCGCCTGAAGCTGCTCCTGGATCTGGTCCCGCATCTGGATCGAGATGCGCGCGCTGGAGTCCGCCACCGACTCCGACACGCAGGTGGGGCAGCGCAGCTGGCGGGCGATCTCGAACACGCGGGACTCGAGCTGCACCTCGCCGGACCCGGCGGACGCGCCTTGTTGCGCGCGCACCTCTGGAGCGGCCACCAGCGCCAGGCACGCCACCGCCACCGCCAGCCACATCGGGCGAAGCACCATCACGAGTCCCGCAGCGCGGCGAGCTTCTCTTCGAGGATCTCCGGGCCGACGGGCCCGGTGTGCTTGTACATCAGGGTGCCGTCCCGACGAATGAAGAACGTCTCGGGCACCCCGAACAGGCCGAACTCGATCGAGGCGCGGCTGTCGTCGTCGATGACGTTCGGGAAGCTCAACCCGAACTGATCGAGGAAGGCCCGCCCCTCCTGGCGTTTGCCGCGGTCCTGCGTTTGGACGCCGATGAACGTCACCGCGTCCCGGTGCCGTTCCCACGCCGCCTGAAGGTCCGGCGCCTCCTCGTAGCACGGGCCGCACCAGGACGCCCAGAAGTTGACGACCAGGGGACGCTCGCCCAGCAGCTCCTCCAGGTCCAGGCGCGGTCCGTACTCCGCCTGGTACCGCGGGTACAGCGGCAGGTCGATCGCGGGCATGGGCCGGTCCAGCCGCGCGCTCTCGATGTTCCGGTTCGGCTCGCCGCGGAGCAGTCCGAACAGGAACAACCCCGCCAGCACCGCGGCCACGGTGAACACCAGCGCCAGGCGCCTCACGCCTCGGCCCTCCCGGACGCTTCGGCCCGCTGGCGGGCCGGCGCGGGACGGCCGCTGGGCGAGAGCGCGTACCCCGTGCCCAGCACAATGATCAGGCCGCCCACCCAGATCCAGGTGACCAAGGGGCTGCGCACCGCGCGCAGCACCACGAAGTCGCTTTCGGGGCCGACGTTGCTGGCGATGTTCAGGTACAGGTCGAACATCGGCCGGTACATCACGGCCGGCGTGGGCACCGTCTGCTGCTGGCCTTCGAACACGTTCACCCGCGGCCGCAGCGTGGTCACCTCGCGCCCGTCACGGGTCACCTCGATGACGGCGCCAGAGCTGATCCGCTGCGGGGTCCGCTCCATGAAGCGATCATTGGCGTGCAACTCGAAGCCCTGAAACGCCGCGCTGCCGCCGAAGTCGATGCGGATCTGCTGATCCACCCGGTAGGCACTGCTGCCCATGATGCCCAGCGCGATCACCACAACGCCGAGGTGCACCACCATGCTTCCGAAGCGCCGCCGGTTCTCGTAGGCGTACGCGCGCAGCACCTGCACCGTCCCCTGGCTGCCCAGACGCACGCGCGGTGCGACGGCGCCGTAGATCAACAGGAACAGGCTCACCAGGTTCCACGCCGCGAGCCCCACCGTCAACAGTGGGTAGACCTCGCGCATGCCGAGGAGCCAGGCGGTGGCCGCCACCGCGACGCCGGCACCGCCCATCCAGGCCAGGTTGTGCCGTATGCGCTGGTCGGGCGTGCGGCGCCAGGGAAGCAACGGCCCGATTCCCATCAGGAGCAACAACCCCATCCACAGCGGGAGGCTGGCCTGGTCGAAGAACGGGGCGCCGACCGTGACCTTGTCGCCGCTGACGGCCTCGACCGCCAAGGGAAACAGCGTGCCCAGCAGCACCGCGAACGCCATGGCCAGGAACAGCACGTTGCCAGCCAGGAACGACCCCTCGCGGCTGATGGGATGGTCCAGGTCGGCACGGTCGCGAATCTGATCCCACCGCAACGCCACCAGCCCCAGCGCCACCAGGATCACCAGCAGGAAGAACGCCAGAAACACCGGCCCGACCGGGCCGTCGCCGAAGGCGTGGACGCTGCTGACCACGCCGCTGCGCGTCAGGAAGGTCCCCAGGATCGACAGCGAGAAGGTCAGCACGATCAACAGCAGGTTCCACGCCTTCAACATGCGACGCCGCTCCTGGACCTGCACGCTGTGAATGAAGGCGGTGGCGGTCAGCCAGGGCAAGAAACTGACGTTTTCGACGGGATCCCAGGCCCAGTAGCCGCCCCACCCCAGCACCTCGTAGCTCCACCAGCCGCCGGCTATGACCGCGGCGGTCAGGAAGCCCCACCCGACCAGCGTCCAGCGGCGCGTGAGCGACATCCACTCGCTGCCCGGCCGCTTGGTAATGAGGGCCGCCATGGCGTACGCGAACGGCACGGTCAACCCCACGAACCCCAGGTACATCAGGAAGGGATGGACCGCCATCATCCAGTGGTTCTGCAGCAGCGGGTTCGGCCCCGGCCCGTTGGCGGGCGGATTGGCCAGCACGGCGAACGGCGGCGCGATCACGGCCGGGACCAGCACGAAGAAGGTCTGCACCCCCGCCATCACGGTCAGCGCCCAGGTGCGCAGCGGCGTGTTGGGGGCCACCACGGCCAGCAGCGCCCAGTAGCCGGAAAGGAGCCACCCCCACAACAGCAGCGAGCCCTCCAGGGCCGCCCACAGCGTCACCACCTTCACCCAGATCGGCGCCCCCGCCCGCGACGTCTCCGCCACGTACGACACGCTGAAATCGTCGGTGAGCAGCGCGACCTCCATCACCGCGACCGACGCGGTCATCGCCAGAAAGGTCGCGACGGCGGCCAGCCGCGCCGAGGTCCGCAGCCGCGCGTCGCGCCGCCAGGCTCCGATCGCGCCGGCGACCAGGCCCCAGGCGGAGAACGCCAGCGCGAGGAGCAGCGCGGCGCCGCCCAAGGGCCCCAGTTCCAGACCGAGCGGGTTCATTGCAGCGTGTCCTTCAACTCGTCGACGTCGATCGGTTCGCCGTCCTTCGGCGCCTCGTACACTTCGCTGTGCTTGACCAGGAGGGTGTCCGACACGAAGGTGCCGTTCTCGAAGCGTCCCTCGACCACCACGCCGGTGTTCTCCTGGAACAGCTCGGGCGGGGCGCCGCTGTGACGGACGGGGTAGGTCGCGATGGTGTCGGTCACGTCGAACGCCAACACCAGGTCTTCACCGTCGAACGCCACGCTGCCCTCTCGCACGATCCCACCGAGGCGCATGCGACGTTGGCTGTCCTGCGCGACCTCCTGCTGGACCTCGTTGGGGAGCACGAAGTAGACCAGCGATTCGGTGAGGGCCCGGCTGATCATGAAGCCGGCCAGGCCCAGCACCGCCAGGCCCAGAACCGCGTACAGCCAGCGGCTCATGAGGGGTCCTCCCTTCGAACGGCGCGACGTGCGCGCCACGCCAGGTACGTGAGATACAAGGCGTACGCCGCGGCCAGTTCGAACCAGGCCGCGGCCACCCAGGCCCAGGGGCCCCAGGACTCAAACACGGACGACCTCCGATTCGCGTCCCGGCGGCTCGTCACGAGCCGCGTCGCGTCGAGACTCCAATAGCGCGATCCGCGTCCGCTCCAATAGCAGGAACGCGAACGCCAACGCCGCCGCGCCCACGTTGAACAACAGGACGCGCAGCATGGTCGGATCCATCGTCACCCCACCGCCGGTGAGATCGATGGACTTGGCGGGATGCAAGGTACGGAACCACTCCGCCGCCAGGTAGTTCAGCGGCAGGCTGGCCAGCACCACGATCATGATCACGGCACTCACGCGGCCACGCCGCACGGGATCGTCGACCAGACCCCGCACGATGAAGTAGCCCGCCAACAGCGCCACCATCAGCGCCGTCAGCGTCAGCTTGGCATCCCACGTCCAGAAGGTGTTCAGGGTCGGCTTGCTGTACGTCATGCCGCCCACGATCGTCAGCACCCCGAACAGCAAGGCGCCCTCCGCCGCCGCGACCGCGACCGCGTCCGCAGCCCGGCGGCCCCGCCACAGGAACGCCATCGCGGCGACGGCCGACACGCCGACGGCCAGGAACCCCACCCAAGCGACCGAGACGTGGGCGTACATCACACGAATCAACTGGCCCTGGTTCACGTCCGGCGGACTGACGCGCAACGCCAGCCACGCGCCGACCAGCGTCGCCGCCACGGCGGCCAGACCGAGCGCGGATAGCCACCAAGGTCGCGGAACGGTCTCGGCCTGCTTCATGCGGGACCTCCTTCGCGTTTCACGGTCGCCGCGCGGCAGATGCGGGCGGGCACGACCGAGGGGACAAAGGGAGAAGGGTCGACCCCGACCCGGCCGGGGAGATCGAAGAACGGTGGGGCCGGGGACCGGGGCACGTCACTCCTCGACGACGAAGTGAAAGATGGCGCTGGTGACGACCAGGTACACGAGGTCGAACCCTGCCAGCAACTGTACCCACGCGCCGGACAGGGCGAGGTCGCCCGAGCGTACGATCGCGTCGGTTGAGCGGACCGCCGCCAGCAGGACCGGAACCACCACCGGAAACGTCAATACGGGAAGCAGCGACTCGCGGGCGTGGAGGTTGGCGGTGAGGGCGGCGTAGAAGCCGGCGATCGTCGCGAACCCCAGCGTGCCCAGCGCCACGGTCAAAACCAGCAGGCCGTAGCCCGCCCCGATCGGCGCGTCATACAGCACCGCCACGAACGGCAGCAGCACCAGGCCCAGCACCGTCATCGCGATCCAGTTGGCCGCCAGCTTGCCGAGGAACAGCGCCGCCCGCGGCACCGGCAGCGTGAGCAACTGCTCGTACGCCCCCTCGTGCAGGTCGCTCTGGTAGCCCTGTGCCGCCGTGATGACGCCGGAGAACGCCAACGCGATCCACAGCGCGCCGGGCGCCGCGCTGGTGAGCAGGGACTGCTCGCGCCCCAGCGCGAACGCCAGCACCACGAGCGTCACGCTGGAGAAGAACACCGTCGCCACGGTGGCGGCGCGGCTGCGCAGCTCGCTGCGGACGTCCTTGTGGGCGACGGCCAGCATGGCGCGTAGGTCGTTCACGGCTCGGCCTTCGACAATCGGCCCTGGTCCAACGTCAGCTGGGCGTCCACCAGCGGCGCGATCCGCTCGGCTTCGTGGCTGGCCAGCAGCACAGTGCGTCCCTCGCGCCCTGCCTGGCGCAGCATGGCGTCGACCAGGTCCCGCCCGTCCTCGTCCAGCGAAGCGTAGGGCTCGTCCAGCAGCCACAACGGGGCGTCGGCAAGCAGCAACCGTGCCAGCCCCAGCCGCCGCTTCATGCCGCTCGAGAACACCCGCACGGGGCGGTTCGCGTGCGCCTGCAACCCGACGCGCTCCAGGGCCCGGTCCACGCGCTCTCGAACCTCTCCGGGCGGCACGGACAGCAGCGTCGCGGCCAGGCGAAGATTCTCCGCGGCCGTCAACGGGCCGTGGCTGCCGCTCTGCACGCTGAGGTAGGCCATGCAGCGCCGCACCGCCGCCCCGCCTCGCACCACGTCGTGCCCGAACACGCGCGCGCGACCGGCGCTCGGCCGCAACCGGGTGGCCAGCACGCGCAGCAGCGTGGTCTTGCCGCTGCCGTTGCGGCCGCGCAACGCCACCACCCTCCCCGCCGTCACCTGCAGCGACACGCCGCGCAGCACCGTCTCGGCGCCCCAGCGGCGCGTCAACCCCTCCAGCGCGATGGCGGGCGTCGGGGGCGTCGGGGCAGGGGCGGCCCGGCTCACAGCCGCGAGTACAGCCACTCGGGCGTGAAGCGCAGCAGGTAGTTGTTCAGGCGTGTGTACGTGCCGGTCACCATCAGCACGCCGGCCACCACCAGCAGGCTGCCGGCGACGCGTTCCACCCACGGCATCCAACCGCGCACGCGGCGCGACATCCGCAGGAACGGCTCCAACGCCAGCGACGCCAGCAGGAACGGCACGGCCAGCCCGGCGGAGTACACCGCCAGCATGGTCACTCCCTGCCCGAGCGTCGCCTGGGCGCCCGCCATGGTGAGGATGCCGCCCAGCACCGGCCCGATGCAGGGGGTCCAGCCCGCCGCGAACGCCATGCCCAGCAGCACGGCGCCCCATGGGGTGGTGGCGTCGTGGCGGGCCTGAACGCGGGTGTCGCGCATCAGCCACGGCAGACGAATCACGCCCAGCATCACCAGCCCGAACAGGATCACCAGCACGCCGCCCACCAGCGTCAGCTCGCTCCGATTGGCGCGCAGCAGCGAACCGAGCGCCGAGGCGGACGCCCCCAGCGCGATGAACACCAGTGAGAACCCCAGCACGAACAGCACGCTGTTCCGGATCAACAACGCGCGGCCGGAGGCTCCGCTGCCGCCGACGTACGCCAGGTACGACGGCACCAGCGGCAGGACGCACGGCGACAGGAACGACAGCACGCCCGCCGAGAAGGCGAGGGTCAGCGTCGGCGTCACCAGCGGGCCACCAGGTCGATCGGAGCGAGGGAAGGGCAATGGACGGGCATCATGGACGAGTATCGAACGTATCGCGTCCACCGTGGCGATCATGTCGGACATTTGTCCTGAGCGGCGTGGCGTGGGGCGATCGTACGGGCGACCTCGGGCGTGCGCTGGGGTGGGGGCGATCGCGCGGGCGACCTTTGGGCGTGCGCGCGTTTTTCTGCCGATGTGCGCCACATGTGGCGCATCGCTCGCGTGCCTCCTTGCGTTTCGGCCCGTAGGGCGCTCGTCAGGGACGTCGAAATTCGCCCCGAACGCGAGGATGCGGAATATGCACCGTCGCCTGCAGGCGGGCGCGTTGGTACAGGCGGCCCGTCACGTCACGCCCCTCGCCCCGGCGTGGGCCGTAGCATGGGGGTATGGACGAGAACCAATCGACGCGAGCGACCGCGACCCTCGGCGGCGGCTGTTTCTGGTGCCTGGACGCCGTGTATCGCCACGTGGAGGGCGTGACGAACGTGACCAGCGGCTACGCGGGCGGGCACGTGGAGAACCCCACCTACCAGCAGGTCTGCACGGGTCGGACGGGGCACGCCGAGGTGGTGCAGGTCGAATTCGACCCCTCCGTGGTGTCGTACCGGGACCTGCTCGGCATCTTCTTTTCGGTGCACGATCCCACCACCAAGGACCGGCAGGGGGCGGACGTGGGGCCGCAGTACCGCTCCCTCGTGTTGGCCGAAGACGACGCGCAGGAGCGGACCGCCTACGACGTCATCGCGGAGGTGGAGCGCGAAGGCGTCTGGGACGCCCCGATCGTGACCGACGTGGCGCGTCTCACCGCCTTCTACCCGGCCGAGCCGTACCACCAGAACTTCTTCACGAACTACCCGGAGCAGGCCTACTGCGCGGCCGTGATCGCGCCCAAGGTGGCGCAGTTCCGGCACCGCTTCGCGGACCGTCTGAAGACCGCCTGAACGGCCTCCAGGCGTCGTGGACGTTTCGGCCGCGCGGGGGGACGCGCGCCGGGCGTGCGCGTGGACAGGGGGCCGCGCCGTGGGTAGGATGGGCGCCGTCAGCTTCGTTTCCGGAGGAGGAGATACCCCATGAACACCCGATGGTTGCCGTCCTTGTTGCTGGTTCTGGCCGTGTCGTTCGCGGTTGCGCAGGATACCCACGGCGTCGAACCGCTGGACCCGCCCGAGACCGTGCGCGTGGCGTACGTGCCGATCATGAAGTTCGCCACCATGTACGTCGCCGAGGAGCGCGGCCTGTTCGAGAAGTACGGCCTGGACCTCGAGATCGACCGTGTCTCGTCGGGCACCGAAGCGATCGCGTTCTTGACCCAGGGACAGATCGACGTGGGCGGCATCGCCATCGTCACCAGCCTGTGGAACGGCTGGAACGAAGGGCTCGACATCCGCATCATTGCGCCCGGCGCGCTGGAGCCGTTCGAGGACAGCCCCACCAAGTTCATGGTGCGCAGCGACCTGATGGCGTCGGGCGAGGTCGAGGAGATCGCCGACCTGGAGGGCCGCACCGTGGCGTTGGCCGGTGGGCCCGGCTCCGGCGGCGAGTACCTGGCGACCAAGGCGCTGGAGCGAGGGGAATTGACCATCCGCGACGTGCAGATCCAGCGCATCAACAACGCCGACATTCCCGGCGCGTTCGAGGCCGGCACCATCGACGCGGCGCTGCTCGGGTCGCCGTACGCCGACCAGGCGCAGGACGCCGGCACGGCCGAGCCCATCGCCGAGGACCTGGTGCCGGGCCTGATGACGGTGGCGTTCGTCGGCTCGGGCAACTTCGTGGAGAACCGGCCCGAAGTGGCGGAGCGCTTCGTGCTGGCGCTGACCGAAGCGGCCCGCATGATGCAGGGCGAGGACTACCTGGCCGAGGAGAACCTCGCGGCCTACCTGCGGTACGTCAACTCGACCGAGGAGGCGCTGCGCTCGGGCCGGCCGGTGGTGTACGACCCCAACGTGGAGCTGCCGCTGGACGGGCTCGCGGACGTGGAGCGCGTCCACCGCGAGAACGGCCGGACGGATTACGAGGAACCGATCGATCTGGAGGCGGTGGTGGACACCCGCTTCACCGAGTTCGCGCGCGAGGTGCTTGGCTCTCAGCCGCTCGAGTGACGCGCCGAGCGTGAACGAGTTCCGCGGGGCGCGCGGGCCCGAAACCCGCGCGCCCCGCCTTCGTGCGAGGCTCGACCCCATGCAGTCCAAGATCCACGCCCGCGACGTGCTCAAGGTGTTCGAAACGCGAGGGGGTCCCCTCACCGCCCTCCACGGCTTCGACCTGGAGGTGGCCGAGGGCGAGTTCGTGTGCATCGTCGGGCCCTCGGGCTGCGGCAAGTCCACCTTCCTGCGGATCCTGGCGAACCTCGAGCCCGCGTCGGGCGGCGAGGTGACCATCGCGCCCGGCCCCGATGCCAGCAAGCCCAGCAACAACGTGGTGTTCCAGGAGTACGCGGTGTTCCCCTGGAAGACGGTCCGTCAGAACGTCGAGTTCGGCCTGCGCATGCGGGGGGTGCCGCGCCGGACGCGGGCGCGCGAGGTGGACCGGTGGCTGAAGCGGGTGGGGCTGACGCGCTTCGCGGACGCGTTTCCCTCGCAGCTCTCGGGCGGCATGAAGCAGCGCGTGTCGATCGCGCGGGCGCTGGCCAACGATCCCGAGGTGCTGTTGATGGACGAGCCGCTGGGGGCGCTGGACGCGCAGACGCGCCTGATGCTGCAGGAGGAGCTGCTGCGCCTGTGGGAGGAGACCGGCAAGACGATCGTCTACATCACGCACAGCCTGGAGGAGGCGGTGCTGCTGTCCGACCGGGTGGTGGTGATGACCGCGCATCCGGGGACCGTGAAGCGGGTGTTCGACATCGACCTGCCGCGGCCGCGCAGCATCGAGACCACCTCGACCGCACGGTTCGCGGAGTTGACCGGCCTGCTGTGGGAGGAGCTTCGCGACGAGGTGGCGCGCACGTTGGAGGCGGAGGCGTGACGCGCGTTGCGGCGCGTGTCGCGGCGGCGTGGTGGTCGCCGCTGGTGGGTCCTGCTGCTGCTGGACGGGTTGGCGGGCGCGGTGGGCGCGTGGTCGCGCTTCTGGTGGGCGTTGCTGGCGGTCGACTTCGCGCTGCTGGTGGTGAGCGCGCAGCGCCTGGAGCCCCTGTTGGGCCCGCGCGGGCGGGAGCGGCTGCGCACCGTCCTGGCGTGGGGCTTCCCGGTGCTGGTGCTGTTGGCGTGGGAGGCGATCGTGCGGGCGGAGATCCTGAACCCGCGCTGGTTCCCGCCGCCCACGTCGATCGCGGGGGCGTTGTGGGACCTGACGGTGAACTTCGACGAGTTCAACGAGACCAGCCTGATCGGGCGGCCGTGGCTGATCCCGCAGCGGGCGTTGGACGAAGGCTGGCCGGGGGTGCGGGCGCTGTTCGTCGAGAGCCACGTCTGGGCCACGCTGGGGCGGGTGTTCGGCGGCTTCGTGCTGGGGTCGGTGCCGGGCGTGCTGATCGGGGTGCTGATGGGCCTGAACCGCACGGTGCGCAGCATGCTGGACGCCACCATGTCGGCGGTGTACGTGCTGCCCAAGATCGCCATCTTCCCGATCCTGATGCTGGTGTTCCCCGACCCGTTCGGCGAGGGGCCCAAGATCGCGGTGGTCGCGATCAGCGCGTTCTTCCTGGTCGCCATCAACAGCATGGCGGGGGTGCAGGGGATCGATCCGGTGTTTTTGCAGGCGGGCCGAAACTTCGGGGCGGGCCGCCTGCAGATGCTGCGGCACGTGATCCTGCCCGGCGCCATGCCGATCGTGTTTTCGGGTCTGCGCCTGGCGCTGGGCACCAGCCTGATCGTGATCGTGGCGGTGGAGTTCATCCGCGCGCAGACGGGCGTGGGGTTCGTGGTGTTCTACCACTGGCAGGTGCTGAGCACCCCGAAGATGTACGCGGGCCTGGTGGTGGTGATGGCGCTCGGGGTGGGCCTGACGGCGTTGTTGCAGTGGGCGGAACGCCGGGTGATGCCCTGGCGCCGCGGATGAGGCTTCGCGTGGACCGTGGCGCGTCCAGCGCCGGGTGGGCGGCGGCCGCGCCACGGTCGCGGCGTCAGGCCAGGCCGCGCAGCATGCCGTACCAGTACAGGCGCGGCAGGACGTGGCGCTTCAGCATGTACATGTCCCAGCGTTCCTTGGTCTGATCGACGGGGAAGGTGGGGGCGTAGGTGTTGCCGTAGGTGAACTCCGCCAGCACCAGGCGGCCGTAGCCGGTCACCAGTGGGCAGGAGGAGTAGCCGTCGTAGCGCTTCTCGGAGGTGCCGCCGCGCCGTTGGGCCAGCAGGTGATCGACCAGCACCGGCGCCTGCTTGCGTACCGCGGCGCCCGTCTTGGCCGTCGGCACCGCCGCGACGTCGCCGAGCGCGAACACGTCGGGGTCGTGCAGGCTCTGCAGCGTGCCGTGGTCCACGTCGAGGTAGCCGGCGTGCGGGCCCTCAGTCACGGCCAGGCCGCTGCTGCGGGCCACGGCGGGGGCCTGCATGGGGGGTGTGACGTGCAGCAGGTCGTAGCCGATGCGGACGGGGTCCGCAGACGGGTCGTCGAGGTTCTCGAACACGGCCTCCTTGGCACCTGCGTCGACGGCGGTCAGCTCGTGACGGAAGCGCATGTCGATGTCGCGCTCGCGCACGATGCGGTCCAGCGTGGCGTTGATCTCCGGGACCCCCAGCATGACGGTGCCGGCGAAGGCGCCGATCACGGTGGTGCGGTCGCGCAGGTCGTTGCGGCGGGCGTAGTCCTCGGCCAGGTACATGATCTTCTGCGGCGCGCCGCCGCACTTGACCTGGCCGGCGGGGTTGGTGAACACCATGGTGCCGCCGTCGAACGACCGCAGGGCTTGCCAGGTGGCCTCGGCGCCGTTCGGGAGGTAGTTGCTGACGACGCCGCCGTGGCCGAGGGCGTCGGGCAGGCCGTCGATGCGGCCGTAGTCCATCTCGATGCCGAGCGCCACGACGAGCTGTTCGTAGCGGACGCGCTCGCCGCTCTCCAGGGCCACCTCGTGCCGTTCGGCGTCGATTTCGGCGGCGCGGTCCTGGATCCAGGTGACGCCCTTGGGGATCACGGCGGCCTCATCGCGGCGGGTCTCTTCGAGCTTGGTCACCCCGGCGCCGACCAGCGTCCATAGCGGCTGGTACCAGTGGTCGTGCGAGGGTTCGACGATCGCGATGTCGAGCGAGCGGTCGGCCCGCCTCAGCCGTGCCGCGACCGTGATGCCGGCGGTGCCGCCGCCGAGGATCAGAATGGCGTGTTCGCGCATGTGCGCACTCCCTTCGCGCCGCGCCGACCGGGGCCGGCCACGCGACGCGCACATCTTCGCGCATACCCGGGGTGGGTATCGAGGGACGGGCGTCCCGCGCGCCGCGTGCGCGGCGCGGGTCAGCCGGGGGCGTCGTCGGCGGGCTCGAAGGCGAGCGCGACGCCGTTGTTGCAGTACCGCAGGCCGGTCGGGTCGGGCCCGTCCTCGAAGACGTGGCCCTGGTGGCCGCCGCAGTGGCTGCAGTGGTACTCGCGCCGCGGCACGGCGAGCGAATGGTCGAGCTTCGTCTCCAGCGCGCCGGGCAACGGCTCGAAGAACGACGGCCAGCCGGAGCCGGAGTCGAACTTGGCGTCGGCGCGGAACAGCGGCTGTCCGCAGCCGGCGCAGCGGTACAGGCCGGGACGCAGCTCGTGCTCCAGGGGGCTGCTGCCGGGCGGTTCGGTGGCTTCGTGCCGTAGGACGCGGAAGGCGTCGTCGTTCAGGCGCGCGCGCCAGTCCGCTTCCGTGGTGGGGGTGCGTTCATCGCGAGGCTCGCTCATGGACCCAGCATAGGGGCGCGGGCGGCCACGCGCCGTTCCGTGGGGCGCATCGGCCGCGGGCCGGCGCACTCAGTCCAGCGTGATGGGGCCGCGCGGCGCGTCAGGGTCCAGGGGGTGTTCGGCGCGGATCAGCGCGCGCGCCTCGTCCATGTGGCCGAACGCGTTCCAGGTCAGGACGCCGCGCACGCGCCCCTCGTCCAGGTAGTACGCCACGCCGGCCGCCAGGGCGTCCGCGTCCGCGTCGGCGATCGGTCCGTCCAGCAGCACGTCCGCGCGCGGGTCGCACCGCCCCACCGCCTCGTAGCCGAGGTCGAACAGGTCGCTGTAGAAGTAGGGGAGGTGGTCGTAGGGGGCGTCGTGCCCCGCCATCACGCGACCGACGTGCACGCCGCCGGTCTTGGCGTGGTCCTCGTGCTCCACGCGCATCGTGCCCAGCACGGGCGCGGGGAAGCGGGCCACGTCGCCGGCGGCGTACACGTCCGCGGCGGAGGTCCGGAATCGGTCGTCCACCACGATGCCGTCGTCCACGTGAATGCCGGCGCGCTCCGCCAACGCGGTGTTGGGGGCCACGCCGACCGCGAGGATCACGGCGTCGGCGGTCCAGGCGTCGCCGCCGTCGCTGCGCACCTCGATCGGCCCCTCGTCGCGCGATGAGAGCGGGACCAGCTCGTCCACCAGCGTGCTGGGCAGCACCCGGACGCCGTCGCGACGGAAGCGGCGGGTGACGCGTGCGGCCAGCGAGGCGGGGAACAGGTTGGCGCCCAGGTCCCGCTCGGGGAAGGCCATGGTGAGTTCAAGTCCGCGGGTGCGAAGGGCGGCCGCCAGTTCGCTGCCGAGGAAGCCGCCGCCGACCACCGTGACGCGGTGGGCGTCGGCCAATCGCGCGTGCAGGCGTTCGAAGTCGTCCCGGGTGCGAAACGTGGTCACCTGCGGGTAGGTCTTCGCGAAGGGCGGGCGGTGGGCGGTCGCCCCCGTCGCCAGCAGCGCCCGCCCGTAGCGCCAGCGTCGCCCCCGTGCGTCGGTGGCCAGGTGGGCCGCTGGATCGAGGTCGGTGACGCGGGTGCCGAGCTCCAGCCGCGCCCCCTCGAACAGGTCCGGATCGTGCTGGATGGCGCCCAAGTCGGGCGGCTCCTCCGACCACAGGTCCTTGGAGAGCGGGGGGCGTTCGTAGGGCGGGTGGGGCTCCTCCCCGATCAGCGCGATGGTGGCGTCGGGCGTTTCGGAGAGGACGCCGACCACGGCCGCGGACGCCGTCATGCCGCCGCCGATGATCAACACGTCGACATGGATCGGCTCGCGCGTTGCCGGCGCCGCGGGCGTCACGGCTCAGGTCCCGCTGGCTGCGACGTGCCGAAGGAGGGCGCGCGCCGCCGTGAGTTCGTCCTCGTTGACGGTGTGGCCCAGCCCTGGGTAGAGGCGCACGTCCACCTCGGCGCCCTTGGCGCGCAGGGCTTCGGCGCTCTCCTCGACGCGGCCGGTGGGGATGTGCGGGTCGGGGTCGGCGCTGCCGATGAACACCGGGGTTCGGCTCAGGTCGTCCGCGTACGCGCCGGGCTCCAGCGTGTCGCCGATCAGCCCGCCGGCCAACGCGATCACGGCGCCGAGTGGGCGGCCCGAGCGCGCGAACGCGTCCAGCGACAGGCAGGCCCCCTGCGAGAAGCCGGCCAGCACCGTCCGCTCCGAGGGGATGCCGTGGCTGGCGATCTCGTCCAGCACGCGGTCGACCTGGCGGAGGGCGGAGTCCAGCCACGGCTGGTTGGCCTCGCGCGGCTCCACGAAGCGCTGCGGGTACCAGGCGCCGCCGTGCGCTTGGGGCGCCCGGATCGCGAGCTTGGCCTCCAGGCCGTCCACCAGCGCCTCGGCCAAGGGGAGCATGCTTTCGGCCGGCGCCCCGCGCCCGTGCAGCAGGACGAGGGCCATGTCGGCCTCGGCGAGGGGGGCGCCGGCCTCGACGACCGGTCCGTGGGCGTGCGGGTCTTCCATGGGGGCGTCACCTCCGGGGGTGCGGCGTCTCGGGGGTGCGGTTCGGTGGGCGCCGGGGCCGCGTCGGGCAACGGCCGCGGGCGGGATGGGACCGTACGCTGAAGGCATGGACCCGACCGATTGGCCGAACGAGAGCGACTGGGTCTGGAAGGGGCCGGTGGCGCCCCCGGCGGCGTGGGGCCGGCCCGGCGTGGTGCTGGCGTTCAACGTGTCGTGCGCCGGCTGCGTGTCGCGGGCGATTCCGTTCATGAAACGTCTGCACGCCGAGCACGGCGCGCGGCTGCGCCTCGCATCGTTGCACACCGCGCACGGTCACCGCGTGCTGCCGCGCGACGCGGTCGCGCCGGAGGTGGAGCGCTTCGCGTCGAGCTTCGCGCGGCTGCCGTTCGCCGTCGCGCTGGACCTGGACGGGGCGCGGGCCGCACGGTGGGGGGCGGAGGGCACGCCGCACTGGTTCGTGTTCGACGCGGACGGCGCCCTGGTGCGGAGCATCTTCGGCTCGCAGGACAACGCCACCACCCGCCTGGCGTACCTGGTGGAGGAGCTGCTGGAGGCGGCGCCATGAGCGGCCGTCTGGTGCCCAGCACGCTGGTGTACGTGCGGCGGGACGGTCACACCCTGATGATGCGCAAGGCCCGCGGCCACCAGGCCGGCAAGTGGAACGGCCTGGGCGGCAAGGCCGAGCCCGGCGAGATGCCGGAGGCCTGCGCGCGCCGCGAGGTGCGCGAGGAGGCCGGCCTGGAGGTGTCGCGCCTGTGGTACCGGGGCCTGATCGTGTTTCCGCGCTTCGACGGCCACAACGACTGGTACGTGTGGATCTTCCTGGCCACCGCTCGCGGCGAACCGCGCGACTCGGCGGAGGGGCGCCTCGCCTGGGTGCCGACCGATCAGGTGGCCGACCTGAACGTGCACGAGGGCGACCGCGTGTTCCTGCCGTGGCTGGAGCGTGCGGGGCAGGTGTTCTCCGCCCGCTTCGACTACGAAGACGGCCGCTTCACGGGGCACGAGGTGGCGTTCTACCCGGGCGGGTGAAGCGCGGCATCGGGCGCTGGGCCGGGCTTAGCGCCCCTCGCGCCGTACCCCCGCCAGCATGGTGACGCCCCCCAGGATCAGCAGCAGCGGCAGGAGCCAGCTGGGCAGGCCGCGGGCGGGATCGTTGACCACCACCGTCATCACCGCGAAGAACACGGCCGGGAACGACGCCCAGCGCGCGTGCCGCCCGGCGTCGTCCGGCACCAGGTACACCGCGCTGAAGGTGGCCGCGAAGCCGAGGAACAACACCGGGGCGGGATTCCAGGCGGGGGCGACCGCGTTCGCCATGCCCGTCAGCGTGACGCTGGCCAGCAGGCCGCCCACCAGGAGTGGCCACGTCCGCTGCGGCGTCCGTGCCCAGCGGCCCAGAAACGCGGCGGCCAACACCGCAGGCGGCGCCAGCCCCTGCAGCGGCCCCGCCCCGACCAGCGCGGCCACCCCCAGCAGCAGGGTTCCCAGCAGGCGATGGGTTTGCGGGATCTCCCGCGCGGGCCGGGCCCACAGCAGGGCGACCAGCGCGGCCAGCAGCAGCAACCACGCTGCGGACGGCACGGCGGGCAGCCAGGCGAAGCGGCGCGCCATGCCGGCCATCCCCACCACGACTAGCAGGAGGCCCACGGCGCGTCCACTCACGGCGTGTCCTCGCCGCCCTCGTCGCCGCCTCCCGGCGTAGCGGCCGGGTGGGCCGGCACGCGCGCACGGACGGTCGTGCCCTCGCCCGGCGAAGACGCGATCCGCAGCGTGCCGCCGACGGCCTCCAGGCGTTCCCTCATCGAGGTGAGCCCCAGGTGCCCGGGCACGTCGGCGGAGGTCGCGGCGGCGGTTTCGAAGCCGGCGCCGTCGTCGTGCACCTCAAGCGTCCAGCGGGCCTCGTCGGTCTTGCCCGGCGGGGCCAACACGATGCGGACGGAGGTGGCCCGCGCGTGCTTGACGACGTTGTGCACCGCCTCCTGCGCGACGCGGAACAGCGTGGTCTTCACCTCGGTGGCCAGGTCGGGCTCGGCGTCGGCCACCAGCTCGGCGTGCAGGCCGTGACGGCGCTCCAGCACCTCGCTCTGGCGGCGCAGCACGCCGAGGAGCCCCTCGTCCTCCAGCGCCGCCGGGCGCAGCTCGAAGATCAGCGCGCGCATCTCGGCGAGGGCGGCCTGCGCCAGGTTCTCCACGTACTCCAGCGCGTCGCGGGTCTTCTCGGTGCCGCCTGGGAGGTGTCGCTGGGCGGCGTGGGTGCCCAGCAGGATGGCGTACAGCGCTTGGCTGACCGAGTCGTGCAGTTCCCGCGCCAGGTGCTGCCGCTCGTCGACCGCAGCGCGCTGCTGGACGCGCTCGTACAGCTGCGCGTTCTCCAGCGCCACCGCCGCCTGGTTCGCGAACGCGCGCGCCAGGACGCTGCGGGGTTCGCTGAGCGCCCCGGAGGGAACGACGGCCAGCACGCCGGCCACGCTGCCGCGCACCCGCAGCGGGATGGCCCACACACCGTCTTCGTGCACCTCCGCCTCATGGGACGCGGCCCGTGCCGCGACGGCCTCCGCGGGCGCGTCGCCGCGCGACGCCAGGCGGCGCAGCGACCCGCCCGGCACCAACTCGTACACGGCCGCGCCGCGGGCCGGTACCGCCGACGTCAGCCGTTCCAGCAGCACCTCCAGCAACGGCGACAACTCGAGCGTCAAAGCCGTGGCGTTGGAGATCGCGAGGAGCGCGTGCAGCTCCTCGGTACGCTCCTGCACGCGTTGCTCCAGGTGCTCCCGCGATTCGGCCAGCGCCTGCGACATCGCGTTGAAGTCCTCCGCCAGCCGGCCCAACTCGCTGCGGGAGGTGACGGGGAGGGTGGTGCCGAGGCGGCCGGCCGCCACCTGGCGGGTGCCGCGCACCAACTGCACGATCGGCTCGGTGAGGAGGGTGCGGCTGAACACGGTCGCGCCGACCAGCGTGAACAGGAACACGGCCGCGAGGTTGATCAGGGTGGCGCGCAGCACCCCGCCGACCTCCACCTCGACGTTGGCGCCCGCTTCGGTGCTGCGGGCCGCCTGCACGGCGTCCTGCACCACCAGGTCGAAGCCGCGCACGATCAGGATGGCGGTGGCGAGCGTGAGCACGGCGACGACCCCCAGGATCAGCAGGGTCAGGCGGGTCCCCAGCCGGTGCCAGAAGGGGATCTCGCGCATGTCAGTCCAGCCCCGTCAGGCCTTCCTTGAGGGCGAACAGCGCGGCCTGGGTGCGGCTGGACAGGTGCAGCTTGGAGAGGATGCTGGAGACGTGCGTCTTGATCGTCACGTCGGAGACGTTCATGCGCCTTGCGATGTCCTTGTTGGAGAGGCCCTTCGCGAGCAGCCGCAGGGTTTCGGTCTCGCGGGCGGTGAGGCTCTCCCGCATCTCGGGGGTGCGGACCTCGCGCACCAGCCGTTTCTGGGCACGAGGGTCCAGCCGCACCTCGCCGCGGCTGGCCGCGCGGATGGCGTCGAAGAGGGCGTCCGGGCCGGTCTCCTTCAGCAGGTACCCCGCCGCGCCGGCCTCGACCGCGTCGATCACCATGCGGTCCTCCAGCACGCTGGTGAGCGCGACGATCTCCACCTCGGGCTGGTCGCGTTTGAGGGCGCGGATCGCCTCGACGCCGTTCATGACCGGCATCAGCAGGTCCATCAGCACCACGTCGGGCGCGTGCTCGGCGGCGGCGCGGATCGCCTCCTGGCCGTTGGCGGCCTCGCCGACCACCTCCATGTCGTCCTCCAGGCTCAGCACCATGCGCAGTCCCTGCCGGACCACGGTGTGATCGTCGACCAGCAGCACCCGAATGGACGCCGTGGACGCCCCGTCTCGGTTCGCCGTCATGGCGGCACCCTACCCCGGGGCCTTCCGGCCGGCCTCCCCCTTTGGGTGGACGCGCGGCTCCGCCGCTTGGGCGAGGATTCCCCCGTGGCGTTCTTGGCATCCTGGATGCATGGAGGCGAACATGAATCTCGATATCCGTGACCGCAACACGCAACTCGGCTTGGCGCTGGTCGCCATCGGCGCGTTGGCGCTGTTCTCCAACCTCGGCATCTTCGCCGGTTTCGGCCGGTTGGTGGGCCTGCTGATGTTCGGGGCGGCGGGGGTGGTGGTCCTCCGCGCCTACGGGCACGGCCAGAGCGAGGCGTGGGCGTTGCCGGTCGGGGCCGGCCTGATCGGCCTGGGCCTGGCCAGCCTGGACATGCCGTGGGGCGGCCCGGTGTTCCTGGCCGCGATCGGGGTCGGCTTCGTGATGGTGTTCCAGCGGGACGAGACGCGCTGGTGGGCGATCATCCCGGCCGGCGTGCTGCTGACGCTCGGGGCGACGGCCGCCTACGACGAGTGGTTGTTCCCCTCCGGCGCTGCCGGCGCCACGGTGTTCTTTCTCGGCCTGGCCGTCACCTTCGCGGCGTTGTACCTGATGCCGCAGGTGAACCAGGCCTGGGCGATCTGGCCGGCACTGGCGCTGGGCGTGGTCGGCGTGCTCAGTTTCAGCTTCCGCGGCGGTTGGCTGCTGCCCCTGATCCTGATCGTGGTCGGCGTGTGGCTGTTGACGCGCCAAGTCCGCCCCACCGACGTGAACGGTGGGCTGGGGCCGGTGCCGCCTGGGGTTTCGCCGGGGGAGAGGCAGCAGGCGCCGGGCGGCGGGGAGCACGCCGGGCCGCCGCAGGGCGACGCCGCCACCGACGCACAGGGCAGCACGGTGCCACGGGACGACGCGGCCGGCGGCGAGGACCCGCACCGTCGGAACGGTCCGAGCGGTTCGTGAGCGCATCGGCGTTCGGCGCGCCCGTCCCGATGGGCGTGCCGGCCGCCTCGGGCGGCCGGTCGCCGCCGATGTCCTGCCCTACGAGGGGGGCGTGACCTCCACGATCGGCTGTGCCAGGATCCACAGGCTGGCCACGGTGTAGGCCACCATGAGCAGCATCATCGGGATCTGGCTCCGCAGGGCGGCGCGGTGCGTCGGAAAGGTGCGCATCGCCACCACGTGCGCGAGGTACACCGCAATGATGTGTCCCACCACGATGGCGATCACCGCCGTCCACCAGGTGAAGCGCGGCCCGACCACGCCGATGTCGATGCCGCGTCCGGCCGTGCCGAACAGGTCCCAGCCGAGCCCCAGCGGGTCGGAGGCGACCGGAAGCAGCAGTTGCGACTGCACCAACAGGTAGCTCAGGTAGTGCGCCAGGTGGTAGGCCAGCGCGATCGGCACCAGCGTCAGCACGAAGGCGCGCGCTGCGGGGAACACCGTCACGCGCGCGCCGGCGGCGGCCTGCATCAGCGCGCAGGTGAGCAGGTACGCCGACAGGAAGAGCAGCGGGAACGCCAGCAGCCCCAACGTGCCGATGACGGTGACGTTGGGGAGGACGGCGTAGAGGTCGCCCACCATGCCGGACCACATCGGCGTGGCCGTGAAGCCGTCGAAGGTGACGGTGGAGAGCAACAGGATGGTCAGCACCGTCAGCGACGTCGACACGGGTCGTCCGCTCAGCAGGCCGACCGCGAACGGCCGCAGGTTCCACTGCCGCTGCGCGAGCGGCGCCGCCTCGAAGCAGGCATGACAGTTCACGCAGCCGCCGGCCTCGTCGCGGCCCCACGTGGCCTCGTCATGGCAGGCGGAGGCGTCGGTGACGCGCACCTCGGTCGGCGCGAACCGCGCCAGCAGGCCGAACACCTGCGTGAACGCCTCGCCGTGGCGCAGCCAGGCATGCTTGCCGAACAGCAGCATGCCGGCCCAGGTGAGGCCCGAGTACACCAGCGTGAAGGTGACGACGCTGCTGGGTCGGGCCGGCGCCAGGAACACCAACTCCACCCACGCGAACGCCAGGAACAGGGCCACGGCGGGCCACACGCCCAGCCGGCGCGGGTAGGGGAGGCCCAACGACAGTGAGGCGTCGGGGTCGGCGCGGCGCAGCGCCGCTTCCGCCCACTCGTACAGGGTCGTCCACGGATTCAGGAGCCGCCACACGTCGCCGAGCAGCGCGCTGGCGTAGGCGACACCGACCCACCAGAACACCCACACCACCAGCGGCGCCAGGTTTCGCTCGGGCCGTGGCGGGCCGAACAGGCCGGTCACGATCACCAGCACGAACACCGCCACGGACAAGGTGCGCAGCGTCGTCACGACGGGCCGGCTGGCCAGCAGCCGGACGCCGGGCACGCGCAGCAGGTTCAGGCGCGGGTAGCGCGCGGGCGAACCGCCCCGCAGGAAGAACGCCACCACCACGAACGACAGAAGCACGGCCGCTCCGGCCCCCAGCAGGTACAGGCGCAGCGGGACCGGCAGGTCGTAGCGCTCCCCCAGGCCGTGCGCCAGCGCCCACGAGCCCAGGGTAGAACCGGCCGCCGCGGCCGCGACACGGCGCGTGACCGCCAGGAACCGGCCGCCCATCCTAGGGGTGGACTTCGAGGTAGGCGATCGTCACGCCGTCCGCTTCGCCCTCGGGGTGCAGCTCCATCGGGAACCTGCCGGGCGCCGTTGCTTCGACGAGGGCGACGGTCTCCGTGCCGGCCGTCAATGCCCAGTCGCCGCCCAGACCGTGCAGGTGCAGCTCGCCCGACGCCTCCGAGGCGAAGGTGAACGCCACCGTGTCGCCCTGCTGCACGCGGTGCGTCTGGGCGCCGCCGACCGCGCCGCCCTCGGGGCCGATCTCGATCGAGATTCGTACGGCCTCCTCGGGCACCGCAGGGGCGTCGGCTGCGGCTCCCTCGTCGTGGGCCTCCTCCTCATTCGCGTGCTCGTGAACTGCGTCGTCTCCGTGCGCCTCCGCCGCGTGCCCGCCGTCCGACGCCAGGGCCGACGAGATGGCGTGCGATAAAACGTGCTGCGCGTCGTGCGCGCGGGTGGCAGCGTCGGCGGCGGCGTCCACGTCCTCGGCGCGGAGGGCGGCCTCCAGGTCGCGGGCGTCCGCCAGAAAGGCCTGCACCGGGTCGCGCAGCCCTTCGGGCCACGACACGGCCTCCACGCTCAGGACGGCGGCGTGCACCGTCTCCGCGAAGCGGGGATCCATCTCGCCGGCGGCCAGGGCGTCGTCGATGGCGTGAAACGCGGCCGCCTCCAGGTGGCGTTGGGCCAGCAGGGGCCCGTGCCGCAGCTGGGCCTCCTCCAGCGCCGCGACGCGCGCGCGGAGGCGTTCGACCTCGGCCTCCAGGGCCTCCAGGCGCTCGGCCGGGTCCTGTGCGAGTGCGCTGCCGAGCACGAGCGCCACGGCCAGCACACCGAGTATGCGCAACGTTCGGGATGGAACCATGTCACGCCTCACCTTCCGATAGGACTTGCGGGGCACGGGCAGAGGATTCGCACGCGCCCCGCGTATTCGCACCACGCCCTCGCCGTCAGTCGCCCGCCTGGGGGTGCCAGCTGGGGCGGGCTCGCTCCAGAATCTCTCCCAGCGTGGCGTACTGCGTGCCGGCAAGGCGTGCGACCGGCGACAGGGCCCGCACGTCGATCCGGCCCCCCTCCAGGACCAGATCGTCGCGCAGGTGGGCGATCAGGGCCCGGCCGAACACCACGGTGTTGCCGCCCGGTGCCACCTCGTAGGTGTGCACCACCTCGCACTCGAACGCCACCGGCGCCGCGGCCAGGCGTGGGGGCCGCACCCTCTCGGAGGGGACCGCCTCGAGGTCGGCGTAGGCGAACTCGTCCTCGCCCGGCGGGGCGTCGATGCTGGTGGCGTTCATGGCGTCCAGCAGCTCCGTACCGGCGATGTGGGCCACGAACTGACCGGTGGCGAGGGCGTTGGCCGCGGAGTCCTTGGGAAGCCCGTTGCGGCGGCCGCCCGAGAACATCAGCGTAGGCGGGCTGGCCGACACCACGTTGAAGAACGAGAACGGCGCCAGGTTGCGGCGCCCCTCCTCGTCCACGGTGGCGATCCACCCGATCGGGCGCGGGACGACGGTGCCGGTGAGCAGCTTGTAGCGGTCGCGGGGGGCCATGTCGGCCAGTTCGAAACGCATGCGGTACGCTACCGCCGCCTCCCCGGCGCGTGGGTCGCCCGGGCGCGTTCGGTGCCGGTGGGTGGGCCGCCTGCATGCGCGCCGGGGTGCTTGCGCAACGGCCCGCCGGTGCGCTATGGTCAGCAGGCTATGACGCGGCCGGCAACGGTCGCGCCGCCCGCGGGACGTTTCGGACCCGGGGCGTCCTCGCACAAGCGGATTTCAGCCCGGGAGTGAATCATGAACTACAACAAAGGCGCCATCCTGCGCTCGATCGAGCAACCCGCTCTCCGTGACGACCTGCCCGAGTTCGACACGGGCGATACCGTCCGCGTCGACTACAAGGTGGTCGAGGGGAACCGCAGCCGCATCCAGTCGTTCGAAGGCGTCGTCATCGCCCGCAAGCACGGCCGCGGCGCGCGTTCCACCATCACCGTCCGCAAGGTCAGCTTCGGGACGGGCGTCGAGCGGGTGTTCCCGCTCTCCTCGCCCCTGATCGACAAGGTGCTGATCGTGCGTCGCGGACGCACCCGCCGCGCCAAGCTGTACTACCTGCGCGAGCGCCGCGGCAAGGCCGCCCGCCTCAAGGTCGACGTGGCCCGGCAGGAGAAGGACCGCGCCGCCGCCCGCGAAGCCCGCGGGGGTGGCAAGAAGCGCGGCTGAGTTCGGCACGGACCGAGGAACACGCAGCACGTTCGCGCCCCCGCTCGTCACGAGCGGGGGCGCGAACGGTCCGGGTGGCTCACGGGAACGACCGTCGAAACCGGGCGCTGCGCGCTGCCGATCGATCAGGGCAGCACGTTCAGCCGCGACACGACCAACTGCCCGCGCCGCCCGGTGTCGTCCCGGAGGGGCGTCGCCAGGAGCGGCACGCCCTGCTCGGTCGTGGCGAGGTCCAATGACCAGAGGAACGGCTCGTATGCGTCGATCGGCGCGCCGACCTGCCGAAAGGCGAAACCGTCCCATGCGCGGACGTGATAGGTGCTCGTAGGACCGTCCGGATCTTCGCGTTCCTCGACCCATGCGACGACCGGTTGCCCCTCGGCACCGATTGCCACGGTACCGTAGCGCACCTCGGGTTTCGATTTCCCGCCGATGGCGTCGACGAACGACCACGCCCCCGCCGAAGGATCCCAGGTCCGGACGTTCAGGAGCCTGGTGCTGCTGCGTGCGTCGATGAACGACAGATAGACGGACGCGTCGTCGGCGACCGCGAGTCGCGGGGAGAGGGCGTCCTCGTCCACGGCGCTCGTGAAGCCGCTTCCGAGCGCCTCCCAGCTGGTCCCGTTCCAGCGATCGACGAACACGTCGTAGGTTTCCCTGTCGGCGTCGACGGCCTGACTCCATGCGACCAGCGGCCGCTGCATGGCGTCGAACGCCAGCACGGGCCAGCCGAGCACGTCGTGTCCCGTCCGGTCGCGGGCGTCACCGACGAGAGCCCAGTCCTCCCCCGTCCACCGGGCCACGTAGACGTTCCGGTCCGAGCCGTTGCCCTCCGACCAGGCGATCCAGGGACGGTCGTCGGCGTCGAGGGCCATGACGACCCTATATGTGGGCGCATCCGGGTCGACGTTGTACCCACCTCCGAGGCCCTGCCACGCGGTTCCGTCCCAGCGCTGCACGTGCCCGAGCCCTCGAACCGGCTGGGTCCAGGCGACGATGGGCGCGCCCGTGCCGTCGACGGCGATGTCGGGCACGCCGTACATGGGGCCAAAGCGGTCGGGGTCGTCGCTCAGCGACGACCCGAGCTGAACCCACGCCTCCCCGTCCCAGCGCTTGACGTACAGGTCGACGGGCGGGGTCGAGTCGGCGTCGTCCTCCCTCCAGATCACCACGGGATGCTCGTCGTGGTCCAACGCGATGCGCGGCACGTGCGCTCGGATGTTCGGGTCGACGTTCAGCGGAGCGCCCAGCCGCTGCCACACGGGCAGCGACCACGACCACGGGTCGGGGGCCAGGAGGGGATTGCCCGCCAGGTCGGTGATGGCATCCGCGAGCGACAGCTGCAGAACGGCAGGCGCCGTAGGAACGAGGTCTGGCTGGACATTGGCCACGCGCCCGTCGTTCGACAGTTCGACGGTGACGTCGACGACCGTCCCGCCTACCCTCTCCAAGGTCACCGCCGCCGGCGACAGCGTGCTCGCGTCGATGCGCTCGGAGAAGGTGACCTCGATGGGATCGCCGACCCACACCTGTTCCTGTCCGGGACTCGGCGTGCGCGACGTGACGTGCGGCCGGGTCCTGTCCACCACGATCGTCCTCGCCTCGCTTGCCTTCGACGCCGTCCCTTGGCGTGCGACCGCGGTCAGCTCGTAGCTTCCTTCCGGTTCCGAACGCGTGTCCCAGAGGTACGTGTAGGGCGGCGTCAGCACGACCAGCAGCACTCCATCGCGATGCAACTCGACCGCGTCGACCTGGCCGGTGACGGACACCTGGATCGTGACGTCGTCGCGTACGTAGGCGGTGGAACTGGGGCTGGTGAGCGAAACGCCGAAGCTGCCGGGCTCGTTCCCGTTGCCCGCCTCCTGGCACGACGCCAGCACAGCGAAACAGGCAAGGCCCACGAGCCACGCCCTCGGGGCGAAGTGACGAGCGACTCGGTGCATGTCCATCCCCTTCCACCAACGCGAGAACGATCGTCAGGCGCGACGCGGGGCGGACGGGCCGACGAACGGTGGGGCGTTCGATCGAGCCCGTGCGGTGAAGGGGAGCGGACGCCGCCGAGCGGCCCGCGCCTGCTGTGCCTGCAGTATAGGACTTCGGAGGCGCCGGCCCTCCCCCAGGTGTCATGCGGGCTGGGGGTTGCACATGCATGCGAGGCGCGCATGTCGATGCGCCCCCTTCGTGTCGAGAAGCCGCAGCAGGCCAGCAAGCGTGGCCTTGCGGGGCGCGCCGACCGCGCGTTTCGTGCTTGACACGCCTGCGCCCTGCCGATACACTCTCATTTGCTTGCGCGTCAAGCGCATCGTGGGGCCGTGGCGCAGTTGGGAGCGCGTCTGAATGGCATTCAGAAGGTCAGGGGTTCGAATCCCCTCGGCTCCACCACATCGCACAGCCGTTCAGGACGGCGATGGTAGCGTCCGCCCCCTGCGATTGGGGGCGGTTCTCATGGCACGCGGCGCGGGCAGCGCCTCGCTTTCCGCGCCGGTTCGTTGCGTGAGCGTCGTGCCACGCTTCGCCTTCGGTGCCGCGAACGCGACGGTCCAGATCCCCTTCGGCCCTCGATCGCACGCCGTCAGCGGCCGCGGCGGTGAACAGATAGCGGTCGAGTTGCAGCGAACGGATCGCTCGGATCGATGTCGAGCGTGTCGGCGATGGTGGTGGCGAAGGCGGCTTGGCCGACCGCGGTGACGAGTTCGATGATGTCGGCATCGTTGAAGCCGGTTGTGCGGAGGGCGTCGAGGTGCAAACGAGCGCTCGCGTGCCCTCCACGCGGGCTAGGATGGACTCCACACGTTCCCAAGGTGGCGTGGGGTGGCCCCATGACCCGGGGGGAGGTTCGACTCGTGGTGGTCCCTCGTTTCGCCGTGCTCGCGTCCGGGTCCTCGGGCCGCCCTGCGCGCTACGGGCGCGGTGCAGCGCATCCGTGCACCGCGCCGACTGACGCCCTGGGAGCCCGCGTCCATGCCTCTGGGCCGGTCCTTGGACGTCGTTTGGCCCCGACGGGCACGCCATGAGGGGTCGCGTGCCCCGATGACGGGCTCGGCACCAGCCCCGAATGCGCCGGCGCGGCTCGAGGCCGATCGCATCGCGCGTAGCTACGACCGCGGCCGCATCCACGCGCTTCGCGGCGCAAGCCTGAGCGTCGCGCCGGAGGAGGCCGTGGCCGTGATCGGCCCGAGCGGAAGCGGCAAGTCCACGCTGTTGCACCTGCTCGCGGGCCTCGACACGCCGACGGAAGGGCAGGTGCGCATCGATGGGCGTCGGCCCGCCGGGCTGCGCGCTTGGCGGCGCTTGCGCGCCCATCGCATCGGGTTCGTGTTCCAGGCGTACCACCTGCTCCCAGCACTCACGGCGCTCGAGAACGTGCAGGTTCCGATGATGGGCGTGGAACACGATGCGCGCCGCCGCCGCGTCCGTGCCACGGAACTGCTCGAGGGCGTTGGCCTGGGGGGCGCGGGTCGCACCGTCCGAGCGAGCTGTCGGGGGGCGAGCGGCAGCGCGTGGCGATCGCGCGCGCGCTTGCCAACGCGCCCGACATGATCCTCGCCGACGAGCCCACCGGCAACCTCGATACCACCGCCTCCGAGGCGATCCTGGCGCTGCTCGGCGAGGTGCGGCGCGAGCGACGAGCCACCCTCGTCCTGGTCACGCACGACCGCGACGTCGCGGCCGGGGTGGACCGGATCCTACGACTCGTGGACGGGCGCGTGGTGGGGGAGGAAGAGGGTCCGTGACCTCCCTCACGCTTCCCGTGACCGACCTGCGCCGCCGGCCCCTTCGCACCACCCTGACCGGGCTGGGCATCGCGGTGGCAGTGTCCTCGTTCCTGACGTTGGTGTCGTTGGCGCAGGGGCTCGAGCGTGGGTGGATCGCGAGCTTGGAGAGCCGCGGGGTGCACCTCCTCGCCCTCTCCCGCGACACCGTGGAGGTGATGGCGTCCAGCCTCCCCGAGGAGCTCGCCGGGCGCATCGAAGCGGTCGAGGGCGTACGGCACGCTTCGGGCGAGCTCGCCAACCTCGTGCGCCTGGACGCAGGGGGGACGGAGACCGTGCACGCTACGGTCCGCGGCTGGCCGCCCGGGAGCTTCAAGTGGGACGAACTCGCCCTCCGCGAAGGGCGCCCGCCCGGGCCCAGCGACGAAGACGGGGCGGTCGTCGGTGCCGCGCTGGCTCGCCTCGGCGGGCTGCGGGTGGGGGCGACCTTGCAGGTGCGCGGCCGCGCGCTGCGGGTGACCGGCGTGGCGGAGGGGGGCGGCGTGTGGAACGAGCGCACCCTGTTCTTGCCCCTCGCGACGATGCAGAGCCTCTTCGACCGGCCGGGGCAGGTGACGGAGTTCGCCCTGCAGGTGGACCGCCCGCACGACCACACGTTCGTGCAGGAGCTCCGCGCGACGCTGGAGGAGGCGTTCCCGCGCCTCACGTTCCTGCCGGCCGAGCAGGTGGTCCGCGAGAACGACGTGGTCACCACCTTCCGCGCCTTCTCCTGGGCCGTGTCGGCCGTGGCGATGGCGATGGCGCTGGTGGTGGTCGCGAACACGCTGCTGATGTCGGTGACCGAGCGCGTACGGGAGATCGCCATCCTCGTCGCGCTGGGTTGGAGCCAGCAACGCGTGTTGGCTGACCGTGCTGCTGCAGGGGTTCCTGCTCACCGCCGTGGGGGCGGCGGCGGGCGTGGCGTTGGGGGCACTGTCGTTGCGGGTCGTGTTGCGGCACCCGACGCTGGGCGGCCTGGTGGACCCGGGCTTGAGGCCCGACCTGGTCGCCGTGACGCTCGCCGCCGCGTTGCTGGTGGGCGCGCTCGGCAGCCTCGTTCCCGCATGGCGGGCCGCGCGTGCCGACCCGGTGGAGGGTCTGCGCCATGGCTGAACGGCTTGGGGGCGTGCTCGCGTCGGCGTTCGCCCAGCAGCCCTACCTCGGCCTGGGCATGCTCCTCCTGCTCGCCGCCGTGATCTGCTCGGCGCTCGTGCCCACGCGTCCGAAGGTGGCGGCCTGGGCGGCGGGGGCGGCGGCCCCCTTCGGGTTGTTCGAGTACGTCTTCTACGTGCCGGAGTACTGGGCGCCGGTGCAGTGGCGTCTCTCCTGGGTCGGCCTCGCCGACCTTCTGTTCACGTTCGCGGCCGGCGGGTTGGCCTGGCTGCTGGCGACCACGCCCTGTCGGGGCCGGCTCCGCCCTTCGTGGAACGCCAGGCGGGTCGCGCGGCGCTTCTTCGGTTGCACGGTCCTGGGGTTGCTGCTCGCGTTGCTGATTCAGGGCGCGGGGTTGCCGATGTACCTCGCCAGCCTCGTGGCGATGTGGTTCGGGTGGGGCTGCGTGGTGTGGCGCCACACGAACATGCGGTGGTTGGGGTTGGTCGGAGGGCCCGCGTTCGCGACCGTGTACGTCCTCGCGTTGCACGCCGCATTCGCCCTTGCGCCGGAGTTCTCGTCGCAATGGAACTCGGCCACCCTGTCGGGGATCACGTGGGGTGGCATTCCGGTCGAGGAGATCGCGTGGGCAGGCACGTTCGGTGCCGTATGGCCGAGCTTCATGGCGTACGTCCTGGCGGTGCGGCCCATGGGGCGCGCCGATGCCGTGCCCGGCTGAGCGCCGGTCGTCCGGGCGCGGACTCGCGTGTGCGTGCAGGGGGCGGATGCCCGGCGCCGCGGCCGGGCATCCCTGTACGCCTGCGCCTACTCCATCGGCGCGACGTCCTGCAGGAACGGCGGCAACGCCTTGGCGCCGTCCGGCACTTCGTCCCAGGACACGCGGCCGGCGCTGACGATGGCGTCGGGCGCCAGCGCGGGATCGTTGAGCACCATGGCGGCGGTGCCATCGACGGCCATCGGCCCGCACCTCCGTGATCGGCGCGGCGCCGGGGCCGGTGGGTTCGCCGACCACGATGCGCATCACCATGCCGAAGATCTCGTGCGGGGCGCACCACACGTCGTGCACGCCGGGGGCGTCGAAGGTGTACGACCCCGACTCGCCTACCGGGATCACGGGCGAGGAGAACGGCGGCACGCCCTCGGGGACGCGCAGGGGCTTCCCTTGCGCCGGGATGGTAGGCGGTGACGGTGTGGTGGGCGTGGCGGCGACGAAGCGGACCGTGTCGCCGGGCTGCACGTGGAGGTTGGCGGGCTCGAAGAAGTAACCGGGAGGCGCGGCCTACCTCACGATGAGCAGCTGACGCGTGCGTTCGTTGGGCGCCGGGTGCTTTTGCGGGCTCGAAGAAGTAGAACTCCGGGAAGGCGCGGCCCCACCTCACGAATGAGCAGCTGTACCGCGTGCGTTCGTTGGGCGCCGGGTCACGCTCCGCCGTCAGAGGAGTGCGTCGTTCACCCGCACGCTTCGCCCCCCGCCCGCGCCACGACCTCCACGAACACGTCGAAGGCGTCGGCCACGTCGATCACGCCGAGGGTGCTCTCCGGTTCGATGCCGTGCTCGGTCATGTGGGTCGTCAGGGTCGCGCGGAAGCGCCAGGTGCCGTCGACGTTGCGGGACACGCGGACGGGGACGCGCGCATCGCGCGTCTCCCCGTGGAGGCGGAAGGTGCCCTCCACCATCAGGTCGCCGTCCTCTCCCTGTGACACGGCGTCCGACGTGAACGTGATCTCCGGGTAGGCGACGGCGTCCAGGAACGCCGGGCCCAGCATCTCCGCCTGCAGGTCTTGGCGCGTGTCCGCCCCTGGGCGCGACGACAGGCCGGACGCCTCCATGGCGGCGTCGGTGTCCAGCACGAGGGCGCGCGTGGGGACCGGTGAGCTGGACGCTGGAGGCGGCCGGGTCGTCCTGCGCGTAGCAGAGCCGTCCCGACCATTCGGTGGCGAGGATGGCGTGGTCGTGCCCCAGGAAGCCGAGGGCGCCGGCGCGGCCGGTGACGGCGTAGACGGAGGAGCGCTCGCGGTCGATCTCGAAACGCATCGCTTGCGCCTCGGCGTTCTGCGACGCGAACCCCAAGACGAGCAGGAGAAGTGCCGATGCGGCGAAGCTGCGGGCGTGCCCTGGCATGGAATCACCTCGCCGTCATGGTAGAGCGGAGGCGCCGAGTTTCACGTGAGCCACCCGGGCTGGCACATCGCACTGCGCGTACCTGGCCGGGATCGGTCACCCGCCGTACGTCTGGGCACTAAGATGCGACTCAGGAGACGAGGGAGGAGGTCGACCGATGGTGTGTAACGCTCGGTTGTTCGGTGGCTTGGTGGTAGGACTGGGGCTCGTCGTGCCGCTCGCCCTTGCGCAGGGCGAGCCGAGTGGCGCGTACGGCATGTTGGAGTTCGGCTCGAGCGTCGAGCGGCGCATCGCCGGGCTTCCGCAGGGAGGGGCGGAGCTGCTCGTCTTTCACACCTACGTGGTGGAGGTTCCAGCCGGGGTGGACTCCGTCGACGTTGCGGTGGAGGGGTTCGGCCACGACATGGACGTCGCGGTGAAGGTGGGCGCACCGATCGTCGACTACGAGGACGTCGACGTGCTGGACGTCGAGGACACGCTCGATCCGCAGGTCACCGTCGAGGCGCCGGGTGGCACGCGCGTCTACGTCGACGTCCTGAACCTGTTGCCGGCCGAGGCGCGCTATCGCTTGACCGTCACCGCCGCCGACGGTGGGCGCGTGGAGGCCGGAGGTGAGGTTGGCGGAGCGGACGCCGTGGGCGAGGCGGACCGCGAAGAACGAAGGGCGGGCAACCCGTTGGCCGGGGCGAGAACCCCCTCGCGCCCGGCATCGACCCGTTCGCGGGCACCTTCGAAGGCGACGGGCTTCGCGCAGATTTCGAAGCGACCGACGGGGGGTACGAAGGCACGTTCACCTTGGACGGGGCGCGCTACGACTTGCAGGCGACCGCGGACGAGGAACGCCTCACGGGTCGGTTCCGGAGCGACGGCGACGCGTTCGCGTTCACGGCGTGGTTCGAGGGCGACGCGTTGCTGATCGAGTCCGGCGGAGCACGGTACGCGTTGTCGCCGGTAGGGCCGACCGAGAATCCCTTGGCGGGGGTGCCTGGGGATGAACCCGCGGCCGGCGCAAGCGCCCCGCCCGAGGGGCGCGGCCCGGTCCTCACGGAAGGCGCGCACGGCACGCTGTACGAGGACGACGCGCGCGCATTCCTCGAAGCGCTCGAGTTCTCGCTCCAGCAGGTGGGATACGCCGGGGCCTTCTCCGCGGCCGAACGTGAACAGCTTCTGCAGGCCATCGCGCAGGCGTACCCCACGCTCGCGCCGGACGAACAGGCGGTCCTGGCGCAGGCGCGGCAGGTGTGGACCCGCGTGCAGAGCCAATTGGCAGCAGGCGAGCGTGGCCGAGCGCGAACAGTTCGTGATGGGCGTGTTCGTGCTGGCGTTCGGCGAGCAGGCGATGCAGCAGGCCGCGGCCGCAGCCGGCGGGGCCGGCGGGGGCGGCGCGGGCGCCTCGGCTGCCTGCAGCGACATCGACGCTTGCATCTCGCAGTACGCCGACCCCGGCACGCTGAGCGACACCATGAACGCGCAGAGCTGCTGGGCCGCGGCCGGATGTTCCGGCTACGACCCCGTCACCAACGACTTCAGCTACGACAGCTACGACAGCTACGGCGACGGCTACTGACGCTGGAGCGTCGCGACGGCCGAGTGAGCACGCGATCTGGGGGCCGTGGCGCGGCGAGGCGCACGGCCCCGGCTGTGAGCCGCGTCAAGGACGCGACCGACACGGCGCGCGCCTCGACCTATGCTTCGGTGCGCAACATTAAGGAGGATCGTGTCGAACCAGCGAGCTAGCAAGCGACGAGGAAAGAACGCGCCAGGCCGGGGCCGGCGGACCCGTTGGCTGGCGGGAGGTGCCGCGGGGCTCCTCCTCGCCGCCATCGCGGGCTTCTGGGCGATCGGGCTGTCCGGGGGCGAGGGCGGACCGACCGACTTCGCGATGGTCGCCTACCAAGGACAGGACGTATTGGGCGGCGACGAGCCCGACTTCCGCGACGTGGTGGGGCAGGGCACGCCGTTGGTCCTGAACTTCTGGGCGGCGTCGTGTCCGCCCTGCCGCGAGGAGATGCCCGGCTTCCAGCGGGTGCACGACGAGATGGGGGACGACTTCATCATGCTGGGCGTCGACATCGGCCCGTTCGTGCGTCTCGGCACGCACGAGGGGGCGCGGGCGTTCCTGGCGGAGTACGGGATCGACTACCCGGCCGCCTACGCCGTCAGCGCCGATGTCGTGCAGGACTACGAGGTGCGGGGCATGCCGACGACCGTGTTCTTCGACGGCGACGGCCGAATGGTGAACAAGCACACCGGCTACATGCCCGAGGCGCAGCTTCGCCGCGAACTGGAAGGCCTGCTGGCCTCGGCGGAGTGATCGGGTGTCCCCGATGCTCGTGAAGCGTGTAGGGGGGATCGCCGGGCTGGTGGTGGCAGCCCTGGGTGCGGCCGTCGTGGGCGCGATGCTGACGCCCGGCAACGTCGGCGCGGTGAACCAAGGGGTCGAGGCGCTCTCCGCCGGCTCGAGCGGGGCGTTGGACCGCATCGCCTCGCTGCTGCCGTTCGGCTTCGCGTTCGGGGCCGGCATGGTGTCGGCCGTCAACCCCTGCGGGTTCGCGATGCTGCCCGCCTACCTCGGTCTGTACCTGCGGGGCGACGCCGGCCCGAACGCCTCGCTCGCGGGGCGCATGGGCCGCGCCGTGCTCGTCGGGCTGATCGTCACACTGGGCTTCGTACTGCTGTTCGGATTGGCCGGCTTCGCGCTGGGGATCGGAACGCGCTCGCTGGCTGGGGTGTTCCCCTGGCTGGGCCTGGCCACCGGCGTGCTACTCACCGATCGTAGGGGCGTGGCTGTGGTTCGGCGGCTCGCTCTACACCCACGTCGGCGAGCGGATGTCCCAGGGCGTGACGGGCCTGGACGGACGCGGGCTGCGGGGCTACTTCGCCTTCGGCCTGGCGTACGGCCTGGCGTCGCTGAGCTGCACGCTGCCGGTGTTCCTGGCCGTCGTCGGCAGCAGCCTGACGCTGGCCAGCCTGCCGGAGATGGGCCTGCAACTGGTGGCGTACGGCCTGGGCATGGGCTTCGTGATCACGGTGCTGACGGTCAGCCTGGCGGCGTTCCGCCAGGCGCTGGTCGACCGGGCCAAGCGCGCGGTTCGCTACGTCACGCCCATCAGTGCTGCCCTCATGCTGGTTGCCGGCGCCTACATCGTGTACTACTGGCTGACGATCGGTGGCCTGCGGTTGGTCGGGTAGCGCTCGCCCCCCGCGTGGCCCGCCCGCCGCACTGGGCGCGCTAGGCTATGCGCATGTCCGATCCCGCCACGGTGCTGCTCGAAGAGATCGTTGCCGGCCTGCGGGCCCAGAAGGAGCTCGCGGAGCGTGCGCTGCTGCAGCTCGACCCCCATGAGTGGCACGCCCGCCTGAGTGATCACGGCAACTCGGTCGCCGTGCTGGTGCGGCACATGGCCGGCAACATGCGCTCGCGCTGGCGTGACTTCCTGCACAGCGACGGCGAGAAGCCGGACCGCGACCGCGACGGCGAGTTCGAGCTCGGGGACGAGTCGCCGGAGACGCTGTGGCGCCAGTGGGAGGAGGGGTGGCGCACCGCCTTCGACGCAGTCGAGGCGCTGACGCCCGCGGACCTGACCCGCACCGTCACCGTGCGCGGCCGGCCGCAACCGGCCGCGCGGGCGCTGATCCGGCAGTTGGACCACTACGGGCAGCACGTGGGGCAGATCCTGTTCCTCGCCAAGCACCTGCGCGGGGCGTCGTGGCAGCCGCTCTCGATCCAGGCGCGCCGCGCCCGCGACGCCGCCTCCGAAGAGCGCTGAGGGTTCGAACGTCACGCGCGCCCGTCGTGCGCGTCCCTGTGTCCTGGCGAACGATGACGATGAGCCGCTGAGCCTAAGGTAGGCACGTCGTGCAGCCTCGTTGTGTTCGTCTATCCTGGTTCAGCGCGGTCTCGGTCCGCTTCCTGTTCCTCGTGCTCGTCTCAGGCCTTCCGCAGCTGGCGGTCGCGCTGGAGGACGGCACCGGACACGTGGAGCAGCAGGAGATCCGCGCCGTATGGCGCGTGCTGTTCTTCGACCGCGGGCCGACGCCTGCGGGCCCCTCGATCGTCGCGACGCCCGTCGCCCTTCAGGCGGGGGCCCTGCCCGGACATGCGTCCGCGTTTCAGCGCTGGGAACGCGACCGGGCCTGCTCGGCGCGGCGCGTCGTGGACGGAACCACCGAACCAGGTGCGCTCGGACCCTCCAAGCGCGTGATGACCGAGCTCCGTACGCGATCACGGCACGACTCGAACTACGTCTGACGCCGTTCCGTCTCCCGACGATTCGAAGGCGCCCGCGCACGTCGGGCGCATGGTAGCGTGCCCGCATCCCGCGGGCAGGAAGGAATGACTTAGCATGACGCAACAATCCACTACAGCCACCGTACCGACCTGGGTCAAGTTGGCCGTCGCCGTTCTCCTCGTCCTGTCGCTCTGGGCCTTGTTCTCGGCCCGTTCGGCCACCTCGACGGCGAACGACAACCAACAACGCCTGCAGGTGCCCGAGATCCAACTCAGCCTCGTTCCCGGCGCCCCCGAACGGTTCCCGGACGCGTTCGAGGAGGCCGTGGGCGATGCGGGCGCCGAGGAGTTGGACGTAGACGCCCTGAACTGGGTGACCGTCCTGGTTCGGAACGTCGGGGGCGCCGACGCCGAGGACGTGATCCTCGAAGGTCGGATGCTGGGGGCCGACAGCGTCGAAGCCATCGGGGAGACGTCCAGTTTCCAGGACTTCGAAGTCGCGGTGGAGGAAGGCGCGTTGCAGATGACGCTCAACGACGTCGACGCCGGCGAGACCGGGCGCGTGTTCCTCGGCTTCCCCAATGACGCGCTGCCCGAGGAGGTCGTCGCGAACTGGGCGGCGAATTACCAGCTCGCCATCGATCGCGTGATCGCGCGGGAGGAAGACGGGGACGAACCGATGGTCACGCTGTTCGGCGCCGCCATGTAGCGCCGAGCCGCCGCACGCCTTCGCCGTACCCGCGATGGGCCCGATCGACGCGTCGGGCCCATCGCTGGTACGTGACGAGGCCTACCCTGCTCTGCAGCGTGCGAGACGTGGTTCGCTGCCGACCACGAAGTGCGCCACGCCGTAGGTGCCGGGCGCGACCGGGTGGCCGTTCGGCGCGTCAATGTTGGCGGCGTGCATGGCCGAGGCCGGGGGCCTCACGCCGGGGGCACGTGGCCGCCGGGATCCTTCTCGCCGGCCGTCACCGCGAGCGCCAGGGTGTTTCCCGGCGGGGCCAGGGGGCACACCCAGTCCGGGTGGTAGGCGCACGACGGGTTGTAGGCGTAGTTGAAGTCCAGCACCAGCGTGCCGGCCTCGCTGCCCAGGTCGGCGTGCTTGATGGTGTCCAGGAGGTAGCGCCCCCCGCCGTAGCTCTCCCTGCCGGAGGTGGCGTCGCGAAAGGGCACGAACAGCCCGCCGCCGTACCCGCTCAGCCAGTACGCGTCCAGCGCGTGACGCTCCCCGGTCAGCTCGAAGGTCAGCCGCGCCACCCGCGCCAGCCGCAGCCGGCCGTCCCGGCCCGCGTCCACCTCCAAGACGGTGCGGTCCACCTCCCCGTCCCAGACGGCGGTGGTGCGCCAACTCGGGTGGTACGGATGGTAGGGCAGCCCCCGGAAGCCTGGGCGCTGCGCCGCGCTCAGCGGCGAGGCGGGATGCGTGGCGAACAGCCGGTCCTTCTCCCGACGGAACGCGGCGCAGCGGGCGTCGGGCGGGCTTGCGTCGTCGCGGACCCGCGCGTACATCGCCGCCACCTCCCGGCGGTAGTCCAGTAGGTCGAGCTCGTCCACGCGTCCTCCTCGGCGTTGGTCCCGCACGGGCGGGTCGATCGGCGGCCGTGCGCCGCCCACCAGGTTCCCGCCGACCCGCGACGCCTCCATCATCGCCCAGCCGCGGCCGTACGTGAACGCTTCGCCGCCGCCCAGGCGGTCGCCCCACGCTTCCAGCGAGGGTGCCTCGCAGGGGACGCTCGAGGGCATGACGCGCGTGCCTTCCTCGTCCGATCCGGGAACGGGCGGCCCGTTCATGACGCGCGGTACCCTGAGCGGGCCCTCGCACGCCGCCGGTGCGGGCTCGAAAGGGAAGGATCGTGCCATGCCCCAGACGATTGCGCCCTCCCCCTTCCACCTGATGGCCAAGCCCACGGGCGCGATCTGCAACCTCGCGTGCGACTACTGCTACTTCCTGTCCAAGGAGGCGCTCTACCCCGGCTCGTCGTTTCGGATGTCCGACGAGGTGCTCGAGGCCTACGTGCGCGGGACCCTCGAGGCCCAGCCGGGGCCCGAGGTGACCTTTGCGTGGCAAGGGGGCGAACCGACGCTGATCGGTTTGGACTTCTTCGAACGGGCCGTCGCGTTGCAGCGGCACTACCGCCGGCCCGGCGTGCGCGTCCACAACGCCGTACAGACCAACGGCACCCGCCTGGACGACGCCTGGGCGCGGTTCTTCCGCCGGCACGACTTCCTGGTGGGGATCTCCCTGGACGGCCCCCGCGAGCTGCACGACGCCTACCGGGTCGACAAGCGGGGCGGAGGCACCTTCGATCGGGTCATGGAGGGCCTCGCGGTGCTGCGGCGCCACGCCGTCGACGTCAACGTGTTGACCACCGTCCATGCGGCCAATGCGCCCCGACCCCTGGACGTGTACCGCTTCCTCCGCGACGAGGCGGGGGCTCGCTTCGTCCAGTTCATCCCCATCGTCGAACGGCGCGACCCTGACGGGTTCCAGCGCGGGGAGAGGCTCAGCGATCGCTCCGTCGGGGCCCGCGCCTACGGGCGATTCCTGACCGCGGTGTTCGACGCGTGGGTGCGCAGGGACGTGGGGCGGGTGTTCGTGCAGCTGTTCGACGAGACCCTCGCCAAGCACGCCGGCGAGCGCGGCAGCCTGTGCGTGTTTCAGGAGACCTGCGGCGACGCGCTGGCGCTAGAGCACAACGGCGACGTCTACGCCTGCGACCACTACGTCGAGCCCGACCACCTGCGTGGCAATCTCCTCCGGGACCGCCTGGCGGATCTCGTCGCGTCCCCGGCCCAGCGCGCCTTCGGCCGCGCCAAGCGTGGTGCGTTGCCCGCCGCCTGCCGGTCGTGCGAGGTGCGCTGGCTGTGCCACGGCGGCTGTCCCAAGGACCGTGTGGCCCGTACGCGGGACGGCCATCCGGGCCTGAATCACCTGTGCGAGGGCTACCGCCGGTTCTTCACGCACACCGCGCCCTACATGCGTTTCATGGCGAACGAACTGCGAAACGGGCAGCCGCCGGCGAACGTGATGCACGCCGTCCGGGCGTCCGACGCGCAGTCCGGAACGGGGCGTCGGTTCGTCGGCACGGCGGCGCGGACCGATGCAGACGTGCGACGTGTGGACGGCCCCGCGATCGCGGGTGGCGTGAGCCGGAACGCGCCCTGTCCCTGCGGCAGCGGACGCAAGCGCAAGCACTGCTGCGGTTCGTGAGCGGCGCGCGGCCCGATCGCGACCGGCCCGCAGGATCTGTGGGCCCTGTGCGTCGTGTCCGGCGTGTTCATCACCGGCCACGCCATGATCGGCCTGTTGGTGCCGATCGCCGCGGCCCGCGCCGGCGTGCCGCCCACCGGCATCGGAGCGCTGATGTCGGCGCAGTTCGTGCTGCCGTTCCTGCTCGGCATCCCCATCGGCGGGTGGCTGGACCGGAGCAAGGCGCGCACGCCCATGCTGATTTCGGCCGCCCTGATGGTGTGCGTACCGTGGGCCGCCGTGGCGGTGCCGTCGGTGGCCGGTCTGTTGGTGGTGGCGGTGACGGCGGGGTTGGCGCAGCTCACCTTCGTGCTGGCGGCGCAACGGCTTGTCGCCAGCCACGGCGCCGGGCCGGCCGGCGAACGGGCGTTCGGTTGGTTCAGCACGTTTCAGTCCGGCGGGCGCATGGCGGGGCCGCTGGCGGCGGGCGTCCTGGTCGACCTCGGCGGGGTCGCCGCCGGCTTCGCGGGGAGTGCCGCGATGTACGCCGCGGCGATGGCGGGGACGCTCCGCACCCGGCGAGGCCCGTCCCCGGACCGGTCCCACGAGGTCGGGACGTGGCGTGCCCGCGCCCGCGATCAGGCGGGGACCCTGCTCGCGAACCCCGGCATGCGCATCGCGCTGGTGGTGAGTTGCGGCGTGCTGATGGTGCACGCGGTGCGGCAGGCCTTCCTGCCGGTGTACCTGGAGTCCCTGGCGTTCTCCGGGACGCGGATCGGCATGGTGATGGCCACCGTGGGGTTGGCCTCGATGCTGGTCCGGCCGTTCGTGGCGCAGGTGGTGCGGGTCTTCGGCAGCCGGTCGCGCAGCCTGATCGCGACCGTCGGCTTTGTGGTGGCGGGCACGGCCGCGGTCACCTTCCTGCATGGTTTCGGGCCGTTGTTGGCGGCGATGGTCGTGGTGGGCGTCGGCTCGGGCATCACCCAGCCGCTGTCGCTGGCCGTGGTCAGTGATCACGTGCCCCGCCGCATGCTGGGCTTCGCGCTCGGCTTTCGCATGACCGGCAACCGCGCCGCGCAGTTGGTCGCGCCGGTCGCGCTGGGGCTGGTGGCGGAAGCGGCCGGGGTGCATTGGGTGTTCGTCGGGGCCGGCGCGTTGCTGCTGGGCGGACTGCCGCTGTTGGTGCGATGGCGGGCGCCGTTCGAGCAGGACGAAGGGTCGTTGCGCCAGCGGCGGGCGGACGCGGACCGGGCCACGGGCGGTCGCGCGCCGTAGGGCGAAGCCCCTGTTTTCCACACGACCCGACGTAGCACGACCTTCCGTCCTCGGCGCGAATCGGTGTGTACGCGCTGGGGGCGCAGGGTGTGCGCAGGAACGGCGACGCCGGCGTCAGCCGTCCCGCGCCAAGCGGAAGCCCATGTGCCCGGTGCTGCTGTCGGGCGTGTTGTAGGTCCGCGCCGCGACGCGGTAGCGGTTGCAGTACGAGGCGTGGCACAGGTACGAGCCGCCCTTGATGACGCGTCCCGGCCCCTCGGCCGGGCCGCGCGGGTCGTCCAACGGGCCGGGCCCGTGCTGCACGCCGAACCAGTCGGCGCACCACTCCCAGGCGTTCCCGGTCATGTTGGAGAGGCCGTAGCCGTTCGGCTCGAACGCATCCACCGGCGCGGTGCCCGCGTAGCCGTCCTCGGCGGTGTCGACCTCGGGAAAGGTGCCCTGCCACACGTTGCAGCGGTGACGGCCGTCCGGGTGTGAGTTCATCGCCCCACGGGAACAACGCCTGGTGCAGGCCGCCGCGCGCGGCGTACTCCCATTCCGCTTCGCTCGGCAGGCGCTTTCCCTCCCACGTCGGCGAAGGCGACGGCGTCGTTCCAGGACACGTGCACCACCGGGTGGTCCAGGCGGTTCTCCACGTCGCTGCCCGGCCCCTCGGGCGCGTGCCAGGCGGCGCCGAACACCTGCCGCCACCACGGGGCGGGCGGCGCGCCGCGCGTGGGGCCGAGCGTCCTCGGGCACGAAGGCGTGGAACACGAACGACCAGCCGAACCGTTCCGCCTCCGTCCGGTAGCCGGTGTCCTCGCACGAAGGCGGCGAAGCGGCGGTTGGTGACCGCGTAGCGGTCGATCCAGAACGCCTTCACGCGGACGCGTCGCACCGGGCCTTCGCCGTCGGCAGGGAAGGTCGGCGCGTCCGTGCCCATCTGGAAGATGGCGGACGGCAGGCGCCGCATGTCGGCCGTGTCCGTGTCCTGGGCCGGCCTACCTCGGGGGGGCGTGGCCACAGGGGCGTCCTGTCGCTCGGCCGGCGCGCCGTGGCGGGACACCGCGCAGCAGGCGCCGTGGTCGTGACCGGGAGAGGATCCGTCTGCCATGCCGTTCATTTTCGCACCGTGACGTTACGCCCGTTCCTCGCCCTCCATGACCTGCCGCTGTTCGTAGCGCGGCTTCGCAGGGGCCGGGTCGATGCGGGGTTCGGCTTCGCCCGCCTCCTGCATGCGGGCGGCCAGGCGCGCGCGGAGGTGCGCCGCGACGGATTCGTGCGAGGCGTGACCGGCCAGGTTGAACAGTTCGTGCGGGTCGTGCGTCAGGTCGTACAGGTAGCTCTCCACGTACCGCTCGGCGCCGGGATCGTGCCACGGGTCGGCGTCGGGGGCGGTGACACCGTACTTCCAGCGCGGCGTCCGCAGCCCGCGGCCGACCTCGCTCTCGCTGACCTGGAAGAAGACCTCCTGGCGCCAGTCGGGCGATTCGCCGCGCAGCAACGGCAGCAGGGAGCGGCCCTGCATCTCTGCGGTACGTCCAGGCCGGCGGCGTCCAACAGCGTGATGCTGACGTCCAGCAGGTCGACCAGGTCGGGCACCTGCCGCCCTCGTCGAAACCGGGGCCGAGGAACACCGCGGGCACGCGCAGCGACGCTTCGTGCCCGGAGCGCTTGTACTCGCTGTTGCGGGTCTTGAAGTGGTTGCCGTGATCGGAGGTGAACAGCACGACCGTATCGTCCAGCAGTCCCAGGCTGGTGAGGGCGTCCAGGGTGCGGCCGAACGCCTCGTCGAGGCGCTTGACCATGCCGTAGTAGCCGGCGATGTGCTGTTGCGTGGACCCGCCGAGCGCGGCCAGGTCGGGGGGGATCCAGCGGCCCTCGTAGCGTTCGCGGTAGCCGTGTGGGGCGGGGTAGCCGTCCACGTGGTTCCGGCGATGCGGCTCCAGGTGGGACAGGAACACGAAGAACGGCTCCTCGCGATGCCGATTCATGAAGTCGATCGCCGCGTCGGTGAGGGCGTCGACGCGGTAGCCGGGCAGGCGGACGGGGTGCCGGTCCTCGTCGAAGACCACCGTGTCGTAGGCGTCGGAGGTGAACTCCAGCTTGTTGGCGGCCAGCCAGGTGCGGTACCCGCCACGTTCGTTCTCCGGGACGGGTTCGTGTGCCGCGAGGTGCCATTTGCCGATGTAGCCCGTCGCATAGCCCGCGCGGTCGAAGCACTGCGCCAGGGTGGGCGTGTCGTGCGTGAGGGGGATGCCGTTGCGGTGCGTGCCGTTGCGGGTGGCGTACTGTCCGGTCTGCATGCAGGCGCGGGCGGGGCCGCAGACGGGCTGCGGCGTGAAGGTGTGCGTGAGGTGGGTGCCTCTCAGGGCGGCGCGGTCGTAGTTCGGGGTGAGGTCCAGCGGGTTGCCGTGCGCGCCGGTCGCGTCCCAGCGCTGCTGGTCGGTGAGGAACACCAGCACGTTGGGCCGGTCGCCGCGGCGCCGGGGTGGATCGCGCCTGGCGGCGATGGTGAGGCGGCCGTCCTGCAGTTCGGGCACAGGGTCGCTCACGGGGCGTCTCCAATCTCGAAATCGTCGTCGTTGCGTACTTGCCAGGCGTGCAGCGCGCCTTGGAGGTCGCGACGCACGCCGGCCAGTGCGGAATCGCGGTGGCGGTCGTGTCGTTCGAAGGGGTCGTCGTGCAGGTCGAACGTCTGCCAGAGGTGCACGCCCTCGGGGCTGGCGCGCCAGGTCGCCTTGTAGCGCGCCGTGCGAAAGCCACGCCAACCGCCGTCGTGGAACGGGTGGCCGGGGCGGAGCTCGCGTACGAACTGCAGGGGATGCCGGGCGCGCCAGGTCGTGCGCCGTGCCGCGCAACAGGGGGTGAGGTCGGCCCCGGGCATCGCGGCTGCGGGGTCGGGCTCCGAGGCGGGGCCGGTCGTTCCTGGCTCCTTGCGCGGTTCGCTCGTCGCGGGGCGGGCCAGCGCCAGCAGGGTGGGCGGGAGGTCCTCGGTGTGTACGGGAGCGTCGACCGTGGTGCCGTGCATGTGGGGAGCCCGCGGGTCGGCCACGATGAGGGGATGCCGATCGAGGCCTCGTAGGGTATTGCTTTTCGGTGAGGCCGTGGCTGCCGCCCAGTTCGCCGTGGTCCGACAGGAACACCACCACGGTGGCGCCCGCCGGCGTCGCGCTGCTGCAGGTGCTGCAGCAGGCGACCGACGTTGCGGTCGAGGTTCTCGGTGGCAACGGCGTAGCGGCGTCGCTCGTCCAGGATCCGTTCCAGCCAGGCCGCGTCGGCGCGGGGTACGTTGGGCGGCAGCGTCACCTCGCGGTCGCGCCAGCGCGCCAGGTCCTCCTCCGGCACCAGGTAGGGCGGGTGGGGCGGTTCGACCGAGAGCACGCAGGCGTAGGGCAGGTCGCCGCCGAGCTCGTCCAGGGTGTCGATCGCCAGGTCGGTCAACGCGTCGGTCTGATAGCCCGCCAGCGGCCGGGGGTGGGATCGTCGTCCACGAAGACGCAGGTGTCGAACGGGTCGTTGCGAAGCTCGAAGCCGCGCCACACCTGCCAGCCGCCGCGATGACGGCGCGGAACCGGGTGCGGTTCACGGCGCGGGGGCTGGACCACGGGGTGCCGCCGTGCCCGCCGTACAGGTGCCATTTGCCGACGTACGCGGTTCGGTAGCCACGGTCGTTCAGGTCGTGGGCCCAGGTGCGCTCGCACGGGATATGCGCCATTCGATGGCGGGCACCTGGCGCGTGTGCGCGTACGCGCCGGTCATGAACGAGAAGCGGAACGGTACGCAGATGGGCGAGGTGGCGCAGGCCTGCGTGAAGCGCACCCCGCGCGCGGCCAGGGCGTCGAGGTTCGGCGTGGCCACGTCCGGGTCGCCGTAGACGCCCAGGGCGTCGCGGCGCAGCTGGTCGGCCATCACGACCAGCAGGTTGGGGGCCAGGGGCGGATCGCTCACGCGTGTCCCTTTCGGCGGGTGGTGGCGTCGTCGCTCGCGCACCAGGGCGTGGTGCAGGCCCGCGATCAGCTCCGCCTTGCGGTTGGCGTACGCCGGGTCGCGCCAGCGGTTGTGAAGCTCGCCCGGGTCCTCGGCGAGGTCGAACAGTTCGCCGTGCGGGACGGGACCGTCGCGGTCGGTGTAGGTGGTGAGCTTGGCGCCCGAGGTGACGAGGGTGCGCAGGCGCAGGCCGAGGTAGTCCTCGTCGTTCTCGATCACGACGGCGCTCTGTACGGCGTCGCGCTGCGGCCCTCCAGCACCGGCCGGAGCGAGGTGCCGGGCAGCTCCGGGGGTTGTGCCTGGACGCCTTCGCTCGGGTCGGCCGCAAGGGAGGGACACCCCGTGAGGTCCAGAAGGGTGGGCACCACGTCGAGCAGGCTGGCCAGTGCGGCCGAACGCCGCGGCGGCAAGCGGTCCGGCCAGGACCAGATCATGGGCACGCGCAGAAGGCCCTCGAAGTGGAACGGCCCCTTGTTCAGCAGGCCGTGATCGCCCAGCAGGTCGCCGTGATCGGAGAGGAAGACGACGACCGTGTCGCGCCGCAGGTCGCGTCGCTCCAGGGTGTCCAGGACGCGTCCGATCTGGGCGTCCAGGAGGCCGATCATGCCGTAGGTGTGGGCGATCACGTCGCGAACGTGCGCCCCTGGTAGGTCGGTGGGGCGGCGTCGCCCGCTGACCCAGGCGTCGAACCTGCGCGCGTCGCGGAACAGGGGGTGCAGTTCGTCGTGTTCGCCGGCACGGCCGACCGGCGCGGGGACGTCGGCGGGGTCGTAGGCGCCGTCCCAGGGGGCGGGCGGCACGTAGGGGTGGTGCGGGTCGGGGAACGAGCAGATGGCGAAGAACGGCGCGTCGGCGGGATGCTTTTCGAGGAACGCGATCGTGCGGTCGGCGACATAGTGACTGTGATGCATGTCTTCGGGGAGCGGGTAGCGGCCGCACCCTTCGGCGCCGCTGGGGGCGGGGCGCACCCCGTTGCGAAGGCGCGCCCACGCGTCGGGGTGCTCGCGGCGCAGCCAGCGGGCGTAGTCGCCCTCGACGTCGCTGCCGTGGCCGATCGTCAGGGCGACCTCGAAGCCCGAAGTAGGGCACGGGCACGCCCTCGATCCGCCCCTCGGCCCAGGCCCGGCGCGACTCGCGACTGGGGGGCGCCGGGGCCGAAGGGCCGTCGTAGCGTTCGTACGGCTCCAGGTGGACCTTGCCGAACGAGGCGGTGCGGTAGCCGGCCTGGCGCAAACGCTCCGGCAAGGTGGGCACTCGCCGCGTCCAGGGGGATGCCGTTGCAGCGCACGCCGTGGCCGCGGGGGGTCCGGCCGGTGAACAGGGTCGCGCGGCTCGGCATGCACACCGGGTTCGCGACATAGGCGCGCGTGAAGGCGACGCCGTCCTCGGCCAAACGATCCAGGTTCGGGGTGCGCACCACCTCGGCGCCGGTCGCCCCGAGGTGGTCGGCGCGCATCTGGTCCGCCACGATCAGCAACACGTTGGGACGGTCGGTCGGGGTGCCGGCGGTTCGATCGTCGGGAGCGCCGAAGCGACTCATCCTTTCAGGGCGCCCATCGTCATGCCCTTGATGATGTGGCGTTGCGCGAACAGGATCAGGATCACGCCCGGAATGGTGGCCAGGATGGCGGCAGCGCTCATCTCGCCGTACTTCAGGTCGTACTCCTGCACGAACGAGGCGATGCCGACGGGAATGGTGTTGCCCGCCGGGGTGCTGGTCAGCACCAGCGCGAACAGGAAGTCCTTCCAGGAGAAGATGAAGGTCAGGATGCCCGTCGCCAGCAGGCCGGGACGCACGATCGGCAGGGCGATCCGCCAGAACGCCTGCGCGCGCGAACAGCCGTCGATCGCTGCCGCCTCCTCGAGCTCGCGGGGCACCTCGGCGAAGAAGCTCTGCAGCAGCCACACCGCGAACGGCAGCGTGAGGACGGCGTGCGCGAAGATCAGCACGGCGGGCGAGTCGTACAGGCCCACGTTGCGGGAGATCACGTAGAACGGGCCGGCGAAGGTGATGGGCGGCAGCATGTACACGAACAGCAGCCACCCCAGCAGCAGGCCGCTCCATGCGGGGTTCCACCGGAAGCGGCTCAGGCCGTAGGCCGCCAGCGTCGCCAGGGCCAGCACGAACAGGGTGCTCCCGAACCCCGCGAGCGAGGCTGTTCACGAGCAGCTGGTCGAACACGCCGCGAGAGCCTTGGAACAGCGCCTGGAAGTTGTTCCAGGTCGGCTCGAACGCGAACCGGCCCGAGATGATGTCCCGCCGCAGCTTGAACGAGGTCAGCAAGGTGAACACGATCGGCGCCAACGTCACGACCACGGCGATCATCAGCACGGTGTGGCGCAGCGCCACCCCGAAGCGGGGAAGCAGCCGGGTCATGGCGTCTCCGACTGTCGAAATCCGAGGCGCTGGTAGGCCACGATGAACACCGTCAGCAGCAGGGCGGCGGCCAGCGTGAGCATGGCCCCGTAGCCGATGCGGAACTGCTGGAAATAGACCTTCTCGATGTAAATGTTGATCAGTTCGGTGGAGGTGCCCGGGCCCCCGCCGGTCAGCAGATACGGCACGTCGAACACCTTGAAGGCGAGGATGCTGCGGAGCATCGACGCGACGATGATGGTCGGCTTGAGGAGCGGAAGCGCGATGAAGCGGAACACCTGGTACGGGTTGGCGCCGTCGATCTCGGCGGCCTCGTGCAGCTCGGTGGGGATGGAGGTGACGCCGGCCAGGAAGATCAGGAACATGAAGCTCGTCCAGTGCCAGACGTCGACCATCATCACCGAAGGAAGCGCCAACGACGGATCGGACAGCCACAGCGGGCCGCCGATGCCCAGCCGCAGCAGCAGCTGGTTGACGATCCCGTAGTTGTAATCCGAGCATCAGGCGCCACAACGCGCCGATGGCGATGGGGGGAGCAGGAGGGGCACGATCAACACGGTGCGGTAGAAGCCGCTCAGCGCGCGGACCTGCGACACCAGGTAGGCCAAGGCGAGCCCCAGGAACGCCTCGATCGGCACCACGACCACCGTGAACAACACGGTGTTGGTGAGGGCGATGCGGGCCACGCGGTCGTCCAGCAGGGTCCGCAGGTTCTCGAGCCCGACGTAGGAGAAGATGGTGCCCCCACTGACCAGCTCGACCTCGGCGAACGCCATGCGGACCAACTGGAACGCCGGGTAGAGGGTGAGCACCAACAGCGCCAGGATCAGCGGCGCGATGGCCACGTACTTGAAATCCTCGTTCAGGAGGCGGCCCAGCAAGGGCCGCCTCCTGGAACGAGGCGCGTGGGGGGCGGGCGAGCGCGTCATGGCGGTGGCTCAGTCCAACGGCGCGACGTCGTAGCCGCCGTCCTCCATGATGGCTTGGATCTCCTCGGCGGCTCGCTGCATGGCGGCCTCGGGCTCGATCTGGCCGATCAGCGCTTCACTCACGTTGTTGGTGAGGACCTCGATGATCTGCGGCGCTTCGGCGACGCGGGGCTGCGCCTTGATGTACGGGGTGCTCTCGCCCATGGCCTGCATCCACTCGAAACCTTCCTCCTGGCCGAGCTCCTCGTACACGTCCTGCCGGACGGGGATGGCGCCTTCGCGGGCGTAGTGCATCTGGGCCTCGAAGGTGAGGGCGTAGCGCATGAACTCGAGCGCGGCCGATTGGCGCTCGGATGGCAGGTTCTGCGGGATGCCCATCACCCAGATGCCGGACATGGTGGCGCGATCCTCCGCCGTGGGGCCTGGCACCACGGTGGCGCCGACCTGGCCGATCACCGAGCGACTGGTCCGGATCCTCGAGGTTCGGCGCGGCGGCGCCGACCATGTGCGCCATGGCGGCACGGCCGCTGGCCATCAGCGAGATCAGCTCGGCTTGGCCCACGTCGGCGTAGTTGGGCGGCCCGAAGCGTTCGCCGTACTCGATCCAGCGCCGGAGCGCCTCGATGGAGGGCTCCTCGTTGAGGACCACGTCCCACTGGCCGGTCTCCTCGTCGAGCTCGATCACGCCCCCGCCGAAGGAGTGCAGGTAGGACTGGAACTCCCAGTTGCCGGGCGAGGTGCGGTTGACCAGCGCGAAGCGGTTGGGCGGATCGTGCAGCGCCTCGGCCGCCTCCTCGACGTCGTCCCAGGTGACGGGCGCGTCCAGGCCGGCCTCCTCGAACAGGTCCTGGCGGTAGAAGAACAACTGGATGTTGCCGTTGATCGGCAGACCGTACAGGGTGCCGTCCTCGGTGGAGTAACCGATCTCGTGGTCCCAGCGCGTGGCGGCCTCGTACTCGATCACCTCGGGGTCCAGCTCGAAGTCGGGGTCGATCTCGTGGATCGGCGTCACCAGTTCGTTGGCGTAGAACTGCGAGTACCACTGTTCGTTGAGGTTGATCAGATCGAACTCGCTCTCGCTGGCGGTGACGGCGTTGCGGGAGCGCTGCAGCATGCCCGGGAACGGCGTCACGTTGAGCACGACCTCGTTGCCGGTGTCGGCCTCGTAGCGCTCGACCAGCGCCTCGAAGCCGCCCAGCCAGGGCGAGTCGTTGATCAGGATGGTGATGGACGGTGTCCTGCGCCAGCGCGCCGCCGATGGCGAGCGTAGCGCACGCCGTGACAGCCACGGCGATTCGGTTCAAGGTGGGACGAAGCGTCGGAAGGGTCATGGTGCCTCCTACGATCGGGAAGCGTCGGCGCATCGTTCGGGCCCGATACCCGGGAACAACGTGCGCCTCGGACCGTCGGCCGGTCGGGCGTCAAGCGAGGGGGTCAGGGACGCGCGCTCACCTCCTCCCCGTGGCCGTGGTGCGGTACGAGGGGGTCGGCGAACGGGAGTCGCTCGCGCAGCGCGAACAGGGCGGCGCCGTGCGCACCGGCCTGCGGAGCGCGGCGCCTCGGCGAAGCGGAGGTCGAGGTGACGGGCCAGCACAGGCTGCAGGCGTGCGCGGACGGCCGACGACAAGCGCTGGCGAAACGCGGTTCCGCCGGCGCGCACGAAGCCGCTCAGCACCACGCGCGGGACGTCGAAGATGTTGACGGCGTTGGCGATGCCGAGGCCGAGGAAGTGCGCGAGGTCGTCGATGCGCCGCCGGGCCGTGGCGTCGCCCGCCTCGGCGGCGCGGAACGAGGCCTCGGCCGTGGTCCACACGTCGTCCTCGTCTGCCGTGAAACCTGCGGTTCCCTCCGTGCGGCCGTTGGCGGCGGCGTCGCGGAGCAGGGCCCGTCCCGAGACGTACTCCTCCAGGCAGCCGCGGTTGCCGCAGCAAGCAGGGCGTCCGTCCGGCACGATCGTGGTGTGCCCGATCAGGCCTGCGTTCCCGAAACTGCCGAGGATGCCCTGACCGTTCTTGACGTGACGGACGCCGAGCCCGTAGCCCACGTCGAAGTACAAAACGTCGTCTGCGTCGTGGGTGGACCCGAAGCAGACCTCGCTCGTGGTCAGCGCGTCCACGTGGTGGTGCAGCACGACGGGGACGCCCAGCCTTCGCGCCAGCACGCCGCGGAACGGCACCTCCTGCCAGCCGGGGATGCGGGGGGTGGCCAGCGACACGCCGCCCGAGCGGTCGATGAACCCCGAGAGGACGGCCCCCGCCTGCAACAGCCGTTTCCCGGCCGGCAGGTGCGCAGCGACGAACGCCTCCGTTCGGCGTTCGACCTCGGCGAGCAACGCTTCGGGCCCCTCGCTGGGTTCCACGCAGAACCCCTCGGACGCCGTCGCGGCGCCGCGCATGTTCACGAGGGTGAGGCGGGCGCCGGGGATCTCCAGCGCGATGCCGAGGACGTAGCCTGCGTCGGCGGCGAAGCGGTACAGCGACGGCGGGCGCCCGCCCGTCGACGCGCCGACCCCGGGTCGGTCGACCCAACCCTCGTCTTCCAGTTTGGCCAACCACTTCAGCACCGTGGGCTGGCTGCGCCCGGTCGCGCGGACCAGGTCCTCCACCCGCGCCATGCCGGCCGTACGCACGGCGTTGAACACCAGGTGCTTGTTCGCCTCGGCGACGGTAGGGGACGCCTGTGGCTGCGCACGGTCGGTGACGTACACGGGGCCTCCGGGAGGTGGAACGGCGGTCCAGCGGGTGCGGGCACCCGTCGGGTCGAGGCTCGAAGCGGCGTTGCCTCAACTTTAGGCAACGCGGTTATGAAAGTCAACGTGTGGGCGCGCACGTTGCGTGTGCCTGCCAGGTGGCGACCCCACGCGATTCAGCGGGCGACGTTCCATGCCAGCACGACGACCACGACTCCGACCAAGCCCCGACCAAGCCCCAGACGAGCCAGTTCGGCCGGGCCCTTGCGCCCTGGCGGCCCGATCCGTGCGGCGTACCCGCCGGCGGGATCTCCACGCCGCCTGCCGGAACGTCGGGCGTCCGGTCGACCACCGGCGTGCCCGCCACCCAGTGCAGATAGCCCGCGTCGCCCGGCGTCAGCTCGTCGCTCCAGGCGTACGCGTGGGACTCCTCGACCTCGAAGGTGCGGCCGGTCCGGTCCGAGCGCCACTCCTGTATGTGCGCCCCTCCCTCCGCGGTGCGGTCCGACCGCACGTAGCGAACCGCCCAGACGTCGGGATCACGTCGCGAACTCATCCCCCGAGTGTAGCGCCGTGCGCGATCCTCGCCGGTCCCTGCGCCAGCCTCGACGACGCGGCCCATCACACTAAGACCACCGCCAGCACGCTCGCGCCCGCCTGCCAGGCGATGTAGCGCGCGTGCATGGCATCCAGCGGGTAAAGCGTCCGACATCGCCGCCCGCCCCCGGTCGTTACCCTACGAAACGTAATTGCACGCCGGCACGCTCCGCGCTCATCGGTCGACCATCGAGGCGCCCGAGGCCCACCCGGGCCCCATGCCGTGCCGCGTGCCCCTCGGAAGGGAGGAGTTTTCCATGACGCTCGCATCCATGCGAACGACCCGCATCCCAACTCTCCGCCTCCTCGCAGCCCTACTGCTGAGCGTGGCGGTGACCGGCCTCGCCCACGCCCAGCAAGGGGGCGAGTCCGAAGACGTCGTCGCCCTCGAGGCCGTGGCCGACGGCTTCAACTCGCCCGTGCAGCTGGCGTCGCCGCCCGATGACCCGCGCCGCTTCGTGGTCGACCGTGTCGGCGCGATCTACCTGCTGCACGAGGATGGCAGCGTGGCCGACACGCCGTTCCTGGACCTCCGCGACGAGATCGTCGAGCTGCAGGACGGCTTCGACGAGCGTGGCCTGCTGGGCCTGGCGTTCCACCCCGACTTCAGCGAGAACGGGCGCTTCTTCGTGTACTACAGCGCTCCGCTGCGGGACGCCGCGCCGGACGACTGGGACCACACCGCCTACGTCTCCGAGTTCAAGACCGCCGCGCCCGAAGAGGACGACGCTCCGCGCGGCTCGACGAACACGGCCGACCCGAACACCGAGCGTGTGCTGATGGCCATCGATCAGCCCAACTTCAACCACGACGGCGGCACCCTGGACTTCGGGCCCGACGGGTACCTCTACATTGGGCTGGGCGACGGCGGCAACGCCGATGACGCCGGCCTTGGACACCAGCCGATGGGCCACGGGCAGGACACCACCTCGCTGCTCGGCAACATCCTGCGGATCGACGTGGACCGCGGCTGGCCCGGCTACGCCGTGCCCGAAGACAACCCGTTCGTGGGTGACCCGACCCGGCCGAACGAGATCTACTCCTGGGGTTGGCGCAACCCCTGGCGCATGAGCTTCGACGCCGCCGGCAACGGCGACCTGTACGTCGGCACCAACGGGCAGAACCTGTGGGAGGCCGTCTACCGCATCCGTGAACCCGGCAACGCCGGCTGGAACATCCTCGAAGGCACGCACTGCTTCGATCCGGACGCCCCGAACACCACGCCGGCCAGCACGGCCTGCGACACGGTCGGCCCGCAGGGCGAACCGCTGAAGCTGCCGGTCATCGAGTACCCGCATCCCGGCAACCAAGGCGACTACGAGCATGCCGGCATCTCCGTCGTCGGCGGCTACGTCTACCGCGGCGACGACATCCCGGCGCTGCAGGGCCGCTACGTGTTCGGCGACTGGAGCCTCGGCTTCGGCGAGCCGCAGGGTCAGCTGTTCGTCAGCACGCCGAATGCGTCCCACACCGAGGGCGGCACCTGGGCGCTCGAGCGGTTGGACGTCCTGGACAGCTACATCCTCGGGTTCGGGCAGGACAGTGAGAACGAGCTGTACGTGCTGACCACGGAGAGCACCGGCCCCACCGGCTCCACCGGCGCCGTGCACAAGCTGGTCCCGGCGGACGCCGAGTAACCCAGCGATCCCGCGTTCGGCACCCCGCCCGCATCTTGCGGCGGGGTGCCGACCTGTCCCGCGACGACGAACGAAAGGACCACGAATGGACGGATGCACCTTCGCTCGCCTGCGCAGGTGGGGGATCGTGGCTGCGGCCGCGATCCTCGCCTTCGCGGGCGCCCAGTCGCCCCCGAACGTCGAGGCGGAGCTGGTCGTCGACGGCCTCACCTCCCCCGTGCAGCTGACCGCCCCACCGGATGACCCCCGCCGCTTCGTGGTCGAACAGACCGGTCAGATCCGCATCCTCCAGGAGGACGGCACCCTGGCGGACACCCCGTTCCTGGATCTCAGCGACCGCATCGTGACGTTGCGCGACGGCTTCGAGGAACGCGGCCTGTTGGGCCTGGCGTTCCACCCCGAATTCGCGGACAATGGGCGGTTCTACGTGCACTACAGCGCGCCGCTCCGGGAGCGCGCGCCCGACGGCTGGGACCACACCGCCCGCATCAGCGAGTTCCGGGTGCCGGCCGACACACCTGATGAGGCCGACCCGAACTCCGAACGCGTGCTACTCCGCGTCGATCATCCCAACCGCAAGACCAACGCCGGCGCGCTGGCGTTCGGGCCCGACGGCTACCTCTACGCCGCGATCGGCGAGGGTGGCGGCGCGCACGGCATCGGCGAGGTCGCCTTCGGGGCGCTGGAAGTGCCCGAACGCGGCAACGTCTGGGACGCGCTGGCGCAGGACGTGCACACGCCCTACGGCAAGATCCTGCGATTGGACGTGGATCACGGTTGGCCCGGCTACGCCGTGCCTGAGTCCAACCCGTTCGTCGGCACGCCCGGGATGGACGAGATCTACGCCTGGGGGTTCCGCAACCACTACCGCATGGCGTTCGATCACGAGGGTGACGGCGCGCTCTACGTCGCCGCCGTCAGCGAGTCGATCTCGGAAGCGGTGTATCGCGTCGATGGGCCCGGCAACTACGGTTGGCCCATCCGCGAGGGCACGCATTGTTACGACCGCCAGGCACCGCTCGATCCGCCCGAGGACTGTTCTCGCTATGGGCCCGAGGGGTGGCGCATTCACGATCCCGTGGTGGCGTACTACAACGTGAACGTCGCCGAGTCCGACATCGACGCCGAGCCGCGCGGCACCGCCGTGGTCGGGGCGCAGGTGTACCGCGGTGACGACATCCCCGAGCTGCGCGGACGCCTGCTCGTCGCCGACTACTCGCAGAACCCCCAGGAACCGAGCGGCACGGTGTTCGTGGCTGGGCCCGAGGGCGACGTGAGCGCGACCTGGCCGCTACGGCAGCTCGTGCAGGTCGACGCCCGCGCGCAAGGTCTGGGCGTGGACGTGGAGGGAGAGGCGTACCTGCTGACCCGTGAAGCGTTCGCCCCCAGCGGCGATACGGGACGCATCTACCGGCTCGTGCCAGCCAGCGACGACGGCGACGAGGCAGGAGCGGGCGCGTCCGATGGGCAGGACGCCGGCTCGGCCGACGCCGCCGCAGCGGGATTCTCGTTCACCGCCGCCCAGGCTGAGCAGGGCTCGAGCGTCTACGACGAGCAATGCCAGAGCTGCCACGCAGACGACCTTCGGGCGCAGGGGCCGTTCCCGCCCCTGACCGGTTCCGAATTCTTCGGCTCCTGGGAGGGCCGTCCCGTCAGCGAGATGTACGCCTTCATCCGAGGCAACATGCCGCTGGGATCGGCCGGCTCGCTGTCCGATGAAGCGTATGCCGAGGTGATGGCCTACTGGTTGCAACGGCACGGCTACCAGGCCGGCGAGGCGCCCCTTCCTGGCGACCCCGCCGCCCTGCCGGAGGACGTACCGGTCGAGGACCGCCGTTGACGCGCCTCGCGCGCCGGCCGTAAGGCCGGGCCGTAGGCGATGCCTACGGCGTGTCCAGCACCGTCACGTCGTCCCCCACGCGCAGCGTCCCCACCCCGTCGTGCAGCAGGTTCTGCCCGAACAGGACGTTGCCGCCGCGCTTGCGGGTCCGGTTCAGCGTCCGCAGCGGTTCCGGCCCCGCCTCCAGCGTGTCGGGATGCAGGGTCGGGACCACGCAGCGTGCGCAGGGCTTGGCGACCCGGAACGCCACCTCGCCGATCCGGATTCGGGTCCAGCCGTCCTCCGCGTAGGGGGCCGCGCCCGACGCCACCAGGTTGGGGCGAAAGCGCACCATCTCCAGCGGCGCGTCCAGCTGGCGGTTCAGCTCGTCCAACGAGGCGCTGCCGATCAGGTGGAACGGATAGCCGTCCGCGAAGGCGACCCGGTCGTCCGCGTGGGCGTAGGCGGGGTCGACCCGGCGCGCGCCGTCCGGCGGGAAGACCACCAGTCGGTGCCCCTCGCCCAACACCCGGCCGATCCATTCGTCTGCGCTTCGGCCGCACGACCAGGCCGTCACGGGGTCGTTCCACACGGTCACGGCGACCTCGCGTGCCGGCGTGGGCGGGCGCGGCAGGTCCAAGTCCGGCAGGCCCGGCGCGGACAATCGCAGTTGCTCGGCATGAAGCGTGGGCGTGATGCGGCCCAGGCGGGGGTCCTCGCGTTGGCTGCGAAAGCGGCCGCGTCGGTCCACTACCATCCAGCGCCGGTCGTCCCGTAGGCCGGTGCGCACCACCTCCGCCGCGTTCAGCGGTACGGCGCGCCCCGACTTCAGCGGGTAGGCGTACAGGGCGCTCAGCCGCACCGTCACCGCGTTCAGCCGGCCGACGCGGCTGCGTCGGCGTTGGTGCGCCGGACGGTCTCGTCGCGCAGGCGCGCCAGCGCGGGCGAGAGCGAGACGTGGTAGCGGTGCGGGCGCAGGATGCGGCGCACGCCGGGGTAGTGCCGCGCCAGGTCGTTGCGGCACCGCTCGCGCAGCGTCTCCAGCGGCGCCTCGGCCGCGGTGCGGGCGCCGTCCTGGAAAGCGGGGCTCAGCAACGGTTCGACATCGGAGACGTCGCTGCGCGCGAGGGTGCGGGTGGTGTCGACCTCGCGGGGGTGATGGGCCACCAGGTCGTCGCCGCCGCGGCGGGGGTCCTCGCCTGCGAGGGTGACCAGGTCGACGGTGGCGTTTCCGAGGGCGTCGTACACGCGCCACACGCGCTTGTCGCCCGGCACCAGCGCCTTCGACGGCGTCTCGGACAGCTTGACGGCCGGCAGCCAGCCGTCATCGCCGCGGATCTGCACCAGCTTGTATACGCCGTCCAGGGCGGCGTCGCCTTCGGAGGTGATCAGGCGGGTCCCGACGCCGTACGCCAGGCGGGAGAGCAGCCGGCCCGCGTCGACGCCGTACGCGCTGGCCTCCTCCGTGATCTGCGTGCGGATCTGCCACAGGGTGAACTCGTCCAGCTCGTTGGACAGCACGATGGCGGCGTCCTCGAAGCCGGCGTCGTTCAGCTGGCGGGCCGACTGGATCGCCAGGTGCGCCAGGTCGCCCGAGTCCAGCCGCACGCCGATGGGTTCGTGCCCCCGTTGGCGCAGGCGTTCGAAGGTCCGGATCGCGTTGGGGATGCCGGAGTCGAGCGTGTCGACGGTATCGACCAGCAGTAGGCAGTCGTCTGGGAACGCCTCGGCGTAGGCGTCGAAGGCGCCGGCCTCGCCCATGCCGAGCGCCATGAACGCCTGCACCATCGAGTGCGCGTGCGTGCCGGCCGGGCGCGTGCCCAACGCGAACGCCAGGCCCGTGTTCGAGGTGGCGTCGGCCCCGCCGATCAGGGCGGCGCGCGAGCCGGCGTGGACGCCGCGCTCGTGCCCGCGCCGCATGCCGAAGTCGATCACGGCGCCGCCGTGCGCCGCTTGCACCAGCCGCGCCGCCTTCGTCGCGATCAGGGTGGGGTAGTTGAGGTGGTTCAGCAGCGACGTCTCCAGCAGCTGCAGCCCCGCCAGCGGGCCCCGCACGATCGCGATGGGGGCGCCGGCGTGCACCACGCGCCCCTCCGGCACGGCGGTGACGGTGACGTCCGCCCCGGCGGGGCGGTCCTGCAGCCACGCCAGGAAGTCGTCGTCGAACAGGCGCCGCCCGCTACGGCCCGTCACGGCGAGCAGATACGCCAGGTCGCGGCGTTCGAAGCGCGTCCCCTCCAGCCACTCCAGGAACCAGGCCAGCCCGGCCGTGACGGCGTAGCCGGCCTGATGCCCGCCGTAGTCCGGGTAGGAGCGGAAGAAGTACTCGAACTGGGCCGGGCGCTCGTGCATGCCCTTCCGGAAGTACAGCTGGGCCATGGTGAGTTGGTACATGTCGGTGAACAGCGCGCCTTGCGCGGTCCGCCAGTCGGTCTCGTTCATGATCCCTCCGGGGGGTCGTGGCGCGCGTACAGCCCGTGCGTGTGCAGGTAGGCCGCCACGGCGTCGGGCACGAGGTAGCGAAGGCTCCGGCCGGCCGCGACGCGGCTGCGGACCAGCGTGCCCGACACGCCGAACGGCACGGTCTCGATCTTGGTCGCCGCCCGCGCGAACCGTTCGGGCGGGGGCGGCGCCTCCGTGCCGCGCCGGGGAAACACCACCATCTGGACGGCTCGGATGAGCGCCTCGGCGCGGTGCCACGTCTCGATCTCGGCCCAGGCGTCGGCCCCGATCAGGTAGGCGAAGGTCGCTTCGGGGTGGCGTTCCTGCAGGTCCACCACCGTGTCGTACGCGTAGGACGGGCCGCTGCGCCGGATCTCGTCGGCGCGGGCGCGGAACGCCGGGTGGTCCTGTACCGCCAGGCGGGTCATCTCGAGCCGGTCGAGCGGCGAGGCGTCGGCGGGCTTGTGCGGCGGGTCGCCGGCCGGCAGGAACCACACCTCGTCCAACGGCAGTGCCTCGCGCGCCTGCTCCGCCATCAGCAGGTGTCCCATGTGCGGCGGGTCGAAGCGCCCCCCGAACAGCCCGACGCGCATCAGGCGTCTCCGCCGGGCACGTCGGGGACGGCCGGCCCGCCGTCTCGCGTCGGCGCGCCCTCGAGGTCGCGCACGCGAGCACGGATGGCGCGGAACTGCCACGACCAGGAGGGATCGATCAGGAACGGCCGCAGGTCGAAGCGGTGGTCCTCCGGGGCGTACGCCTCGGCGTGATAGGCAGGCGTCGACACGGTGGTCTTGTGGCGGTGCGTGGCGTAGGCGCGGAAGAAGCGCTCGACCTTGTCGGCCACGCGTGAGGGGGGTGTGTCGGTCCAGGTCACGGCCAGGCGCTCGAACGCCTCCAGTGGGCCGTAGCGCTCGATCTTGCGGAGCCGGCCCAGCTCGCCGAGCTCGGCGTAGGTGAGGCCCATCTCGTCCTCGTCGCGCTGCGCCCCCTCGCCGTCCTCCGGGGTCAGCTCCGCGCTGGGGGCCGCGCCCAGAATGTCGTCCAGCGCCGTGTAGCCCAGCGTGTCGCGCGCCCATGCCAGGAAGCGCCGCAGATCCACCTTCGAGATGCCACCGATCGGGTTCAGGTCCGCGGACGAGGTGTCGTACTTGGTGAGGTAGCCCGTCAGGGTCTCGTCCACGTTGGCGGTGCCGACCACCAAGCGCGGGCCCCGCACGCCCCGCAGGCTGGGGACGCGCTGCGCCAGCAGGTAGGACGCCACCAGGCGGCTGCGGGCCTGCAGGTTCTGCAGCGCCAGGTCGTCCGCCCGGCTGCCCCCTTCGCTCCGGAAGCGGAGGGGGCGTCCGTGCCGGGAGGGGCGATGGTGCCCGACACGTCCGCCAGCGACGCGACGGCGTCGTCCAGCGTCACCTCCAGATGGTCCGCCCCGATCTGTTCGGCCAATGCGCGGGCCCGCGCGCGGCTGGCGTCGGTCGACACCTTCGTGGCCAGGTACGCGGTCGTGACCAGGCGTCCCGCCAGCGCGCGCGGATCGTCGGGGGGATCCTCCCCGGCCGCCAGGCCTAGGACCGCCCGCAGGTCATGGATCACACCGCGCCGGCCGGCGGCGACCTCGCGCGCCAGCAGGCGGCACATCGAGCCCAGGATCGTCGCCACCGCCGCCGAGTCGCTGCCCCCCGACAGCGCCAGGAAGAACCCGCCGGCCCCGCTGCGGCGCAGGTAGTCCCACAACCAGCAGGCGGGGCCAAGGGCGATCTCCTCCTCGACCCGGTGCGTGTGGAGCGCGCGGGGCGGGGTGGCGGCGCGGTGGCGGGCCGCGTCCACCAGGCGCAGGCCGGTCCGCACGCGCGGGTAGGGCTCGGCCATCGACGCTTGCCGCATGCGGGTGGCGCGCGCGCCGCGGAGCGAGCGCACCTGGTCCAGGTCCACCTCGGCAGTGATCACCTCGACGTCGCGCGGCGAGAACTGCGACCCTTGCGCCACCACGCCGCCGTTCACCACGATCATGGCGCCGCCGTCGAAGTACAGGCGCCCCCCGTCGCAGCCCTGCTGGTTGGCGTACAGGTACACGCCGCCGAACCCTTCGGTGGCGGCGCGAATGCGGTGCAGCCGGGTCTCGAGCTTGCGGAGCTCGTGGTGCGACCCGCTGCCGTTCGCGAAGATCTCGACCCCGTCCAGCCCCAGATCGACGTGGGGGGCGTGGGGCGCGTACAGCTCTTCGCAACTCTCAGAAGCGACCACCGTGTCGTCGGTGGACACCACCGCGTCGCCGATCGGGACGGTGTCCTGCCCGGTCCGCGCCCGGATGATGGGCGGCAGCGTGAACGGCTCGGTGCGGCGCGCGTGCCGCCAGGCGGCGAACCAGCGGCCCTCGCGGTAGTTGCCGTCGTCCGCCAGCTCGCGTTTGGGGCGGACCAGCAGCACCCGGCGGTCCAACAGGAACACGCGGGCGTTGTAGCGCACCCCGCGGTGCATGAGCGGCATGCCCACGTCGCACAGGATGCCGTCGGTGAGATCGTCCGCCAGGAGCTCGGCCAGAACCTCGAACGAGTGCCGCACGGTGTCGCGCTCCAGGAAGTGGTCCTCGCAGCCGTAGCCGGGGATCTCGAGTTCCGGCCCCAGCCGGAAGCGCGCCCCGCGCGCCTTGGCCTCCTCGATCGAGGCGCGGATGCGGGTCAGGTTGCCGCCGAAGTCAAGCGCCCACTGGTCCAGGTTGCAGGTCGCGACCGTCGCGACGTTCACGTGCCGCGCGGTTCGAAGCGAAGATCGGCCGCGCGCACCACCTGGCCCAGGTACAGGAAGGTGAGCTGCCGCAGGGTGGCGTGCAGGTCGAAGTCGCTCAACGCCGAGACGCCGTCCTCGACCAGCGCCACGTCGTACCACCGCAGCGCCGCGGAGGCGGCGGTGTGCTGCACGCAGATGTTGGCGACCGTGCCCAACACCACCACGTAGTGAACACCCCACACCCGCAGCTGGTGATCCAGTGGGGTGCCGTAGAAGCCGTCGTAGCGGGGCTTTTGCATCACCGGCTCCTGCGGTTTGGGGGTGAGCTCCGGCACGATCTCGGCGCCCCACGAGCCGCGGACGGCGTGGCGGGGCCAGACGCGGAACTCCGGATCGTCCTGCTCGTGCCAGTCCTGGGTGTACGCCACACGGGCGCCGGCCTGGCGGGCGCGGTCCATCACGTCGCGGATCACGGGGACGGTGCTTGCTGCGCTGGGCACGTGCAGGGCGCCGCCCTCGGCCACGAAGTCGTTCTGCATGTCGACCGTGATCACCGCGGTGCGCTCCGCGGGCAGGCGCAGCCCGTCGCTACGGGGGATGTCGGGCACCTCGACGTGCGGCATGGAAACCTCCTCACACAAAGGGTTCGTTCATTCCCGTCAGGCTACCGCGCGACCGTCCTCCAGCGCGTTTCGCTCATCGCGGCGGCGTGGGCGGGTCGTCCTCGCCCTCGGGCGCGTCGAAGTCGCCGTCGGTGCGATCGTACTTCCCCTTCAGCTCGTCGATGCCGGTGCGTTCCCATAGCGACACGCCGTCGTAGTAGGCGGCGCGGCCCAGCACGTGGGCGGCCACCGGCGCCGTCAGCAGCAGGAACAGGAATACCAGCAGCGCCTTGGTGGTGGTCGCGGTGGCGCCGAACAGTACGGCGGTGGCGGCCAGGATCAGGCCCGCCCCCAGCGTGCCGGCCTTGGTGGTGGCGTGCATGCGCATGAACAGGTCGGGGAAGCGGACGGCGCCCAGCGCGGAGACCAGCACGAAGAAGGTCCCGAGCACGAGAAGCAGGATGGCCAATGCCTCAGTCACGGTCGGACCTCTGTCGCTCGATGAAGCGCGCGAACGCGATCGTGCCCAGGAAGGAGATAAGCGCCAGCGCGATGGCGGCGTCCAACAGCACGGCGGTCCGCGTGGCGATGGCGACCAGGGCGATGACCGACACCGCCATCAGGCCGATCATGTCCAGCGCCATCACGCGGTCGGGCAGGCTGGGACCGCGGATCACGCGGTAGAGGGCCAGCGCGATCGACACCGCGACGCCCGTCAACGCCAGGTAGGCCGTCACGTCCAGCAGGGCGAAGGACGGGTCGAACAGGATCACCGGAACACCTCCAGGATGCGGCGTTCGAAGCTCGACTTGATGTCACGCACCAACCGCTCCGGGTCGTCCGCGAACATGGCGTGTACGTAGAGGCAGCTCTTGTCCGCGGCCACGTCGATCGAGAGGGTGCCGGGCGTGAGCGAGATCAGGTTGGCCAGCAGCGTGATCTGCGCGTCGGTGGTCAGGTCCAGCGGGACCGCGATCACGGCCGGCTGAGCACGCAGGCGCGGGCGGAGCACGTCCACCGCGACGCGCACGCTGGACAGGGCCAACTCGCGCAGGAAGAACAGGAACAGGCCCACGACCCGCACGAAGCGCACGGCGTAGCGCCGGTCGCCCAGCGCCCCGCCGACGAAGTGCAGGACCACCATGCCGACCCCGAAGCCGATCACGAGGTTCACCTCGGACAGCGATCCGGTGGCGAACGCCCACATGAACGCCAGCACCAGGTTCAGGCCGAACAGGCTCATGGCGCCGCCTCCAGGAACGCTTGGGCGGCCTCGTCGCCGAGCACGGCGCGGACGTAGCCTTGCGGGTTCATCAGTTCGTCCCCCGCGGCTTGGGACAGCGCCAGGAACGGCCCGCTCCAGAACCCGATCAGCAGGGTCACCGCGGCCAACCCCGCGACCGGCGCGATCATCGCCCACGGCGGGCGCGGGCCCACCTCGCGCCCCTCCGGGGCGGGCTTCCAGAACGCGGCCTGCCAGATCTTGGTCATGGAGTAGATGGTCAGCAGGCCCACCACCAGCGCCACCGCCACCAGGGCCCAGTTGCCGCTCTCGACCCCCGCGAGCAACACGGCCAGCTTGGCCCAGAACCCCGACAGCGGCGGGAAGCCGGCCAGCGAGAAGGCCGGCACCAGGAACAACGCCGCCAGCAACGGCCGGTGCCGGTACAGCCCGCCCAAGCGGTCGAGCTCGAAGCTGCCGCCGGCGTGCCGCGCCAGGCCCGACACGAAGAACAGGTTCGCCTTGACGATGATGTGGTGCACCAGGTAGAACACCGCCCCCGCCAGGGCGAACGGCGTGTACAGCGCCAGTCCCATGATCATGTAGCCGATCTGGCTGATGATGTGAAACGACAGGATCTTGCGGAACTCGTTCTGCGCGGCGGCGCCCAACACGCCGGTCAGCATGGTGAACCCCGCCAGCCACGCCAGGACCCCGTGCGTCCACCCCACGTCCTGCGTGAACAACAGCGTGAACGCCCGCATCAGCGCGTACACGCCGACCTTGGTGAGCATGCCGGCGAAGATCGCCGACACCGCCACCGGCGGGGTGTGGTACGAGGCCGGCAACCAGAAGAACAGCGGGAAGATCGCCGCCTTGATCCCGAACGCCACCAGGAACAACATCGCCAGCACCGTGGCCAGCGCGTCCGGGACGTGGTGCAACGCCCCGGCCAGGTCGGCCATGTTCAGAGTGCCGGTCGCGCCGTAGGTGAGGCCGATCGCGGCGAGGAACAACAGCGACGACACCAGGTTCACCGCGACGTACTTGAGGCCGCCCTCCAGCTGCGCGCGCCGATTGCCGAGCGTCAACAGCGCGAACGACGCGATCAGCAGCACCTCGAACCAGACGTACATGTTGAACAGGTCGCCGGTGAGAAAGGCGCCGTTGATGCCCGCGAGGAGCACCTGGAACAGCGGGTGGTACCCCAGCGCCTCGCGGGCCGGATCGATGTCGCGGAGCGCGTACACGGCCGTCGCGAACGCCATCACCCCGCTGATGGCCGTCATGATGGCGGACAGGTGGTCGGCCACCAGGCTGATGCCGAACGGCGCGGGCCAGCCCCCCGCCTGCATCACCTGGATGCCGTCCTGCGACACGCGCGCCAGCAGCGCCAGCGTCAGCAGCAGCAACGCCGCGCTGGCCCCGGTCGAGATCCAGCGTTGGGCACTGCGGCGGCCGTACAGCGCGAAGCCCAGGGCGGCCGCCGCCAGCGGAAGGGCGACGGGGGAGACCAGCAGCCAGTTCACGGCCACGTCGCGTCCTCGTCCTCTTCGGGTCCGTCCAGGCCAGGCACCGGCCGTGGGTCGGCCATGCGTTCCGCCATGCGTTCGGTCTTGACCGTGCCGAGTCGCTCGTAGGTCCGCAGCAGCAGCACCAGCGTGAACACGGTGAGCCCGAAGCTGATCACGATCGCGGTGAGGATCAATGCCTGCGGCAGCGCGTTGGCGGCCCCGTCGGGGGGGACGGACGCGCCCGCGGGCACCAACGGCGGCACCTCTTTTGTCAGGCGGCCCAGCACGAAGATCGCGACGTTCACCGAGCCGGACATCAGGATGAGCCCGAACACGAAGCGCAGCATGTTGCGTTGCATCACCAGGTACAGGCCGGAGGCGAAGAGCGCCCCGACCACGATCGCGACGGGGACCTCCATCAGTGTTCCTCCAACGCGAACAACATGGTGAGCACCACCCCGATCACCACCAGGTACACCCCGACGTCGAACAACAGCGGCGTGCTGAGCTTGAGTTCCAACCCGCCCAGGTCGCGGATCCACCACAGCCCCGTCAGGAACTCCCGGCCGGCCAGGGCGGCCAGCAGGCCCGCCCCCGCGGCGGCGGAGAGCCCGAGGCCGATCACCGCTTGCGGCGTCACCCGAAGCAGCTGGGCGGCCGCCGGGGCGCCGTAGGCGATGGCGTACAAGGCCAATGCCGCCGCCGCCACGAGCCCGCCGATGAAGCCGCCGCCCGGCAGGTCGTGCCCGCGGAGGAGCAAGAACACCGAAAGCAAGAGCAGAACCGTGATCAGCAGGCGCGTGGCCGTCCGGAGGATCATGCTGTTCATGGCGTGCCCCCCTCCTCGGGCGGATCCGACCGTTCGGAGGGGTCGCCCGGGCCCTCCCCGTCTCCGGCGTCGCCGTCGGGGTCGCGGCGGCCCGCCGGCATCGGTGCGGCCGCCGCGCGCGAGGACGCCAGGCTCCGGAACGGTCCTGGGGCGGCGCTCGGGGCGTCGGGATGCGGACGGCTCCGGGCGCGCTGCAGCAGGGAGAACACCCCCGTGGCGGCCACGGCCAGCACCGTGATCTCGCCGAGCGTGTCCAACGCGCGGAAGTCGACCAGGATCACGTTCACGATGTTTCGGCCGTGGGCGGCGGGGTAGCTCTGCTGCTCGAAGTAGGTCGTGAGGGTGGGGTCGAACGGCGTCGACAGCACCGCCAGCATCAGGGTGGTCAGCAGGATGCCGCCCGTCACCGCCACCACCCCGGCCAGGGCGCGCACGCCGTCCCGGACCGGCTCGCGCAGCAAGGCGTGCGGGAGCCGCACCAGCACCAGCGCCACGATGATCACCACCAGCGTCTCGACCAGGAACTGCGTGATGGCCAGGTCGGGGGCGGCGAACAGCACGAACACGAATGCGATGCCGAACCCGACCACCCCCAGCGCCGTGATCGCCTCCAGGCGCGAGTGGGCGCGGACCACCGCCAGCGCCGCCACCACCGTGATCAGCAGGAACAGGTACTCGTACACCGTGCCGCCGGTGAATGGCGGGGCGATGCGGAGTCCGCCCTTCACCGCCAGCGTGAGCGCGGTCAGGCCGAACGCGAAGGAGAGGATGATCGTGAGGTAGTGCCGCAGGTCGTTCGACTGCAGCACCCGCGTCTGCCACTGCGCCAGGCGCACCAGTCCCCCCATGGTGTGTTCGTAAGCCTGCGCCGGGCCGAACGATCGCTCGCCGTACCGCCTGCGGAGCATGAGGTGTACGGCCCGCCAACGCCAGGTGAGAACGGCCCCCAACAGGAGCGTCACCGCCGACAGGCCCAGGGCGGGGGTGAGGCCATGCCACAGGTAGATCGACACCCCGGTCGCAGCGCCGTGCACCGCGCCGGCGGCCGGCGCCAGCAGACCGTCCTGCACCAGGGCAGGCGCCACCCCGAACACGAGTCCCAGACCGGCCAGCGTCATCGGGCCCGCCGTCATCGACAGCGGCGCCTCGTGGGGCGCCTTGGGGGCGCGTGGCGTGCCGCCGGCGAAGGGGCGCCACGCCACCAGCACTGTGATCACCACCATCGCGGCGTTGGCCGCGACCAGGACGGCCAACGGCAGTGGCTGCGACAGGAGCGACTCGTAGACGAGTTCCTTGCCGACGAAGCCGAGCATGGGCAGGATCCCCGCCGCACTGAGGCCGGCCGCCAGCGCGATGGTCCACGTCACCGGCATCAGGCGCCCCACCCCGGACAACTCGGTGACGTCCCGCGTGCCGGCCTCGTGATCCAGGCTTCCGGCCACCATGAACAGCGGCGCCTTGTACAGCGCGTGCGCCAGCATGTACACCACCATGGCGGTGGCGGCGTAGCGGGTGTCGATGCCGATCAGCAGCACGAGGGTGCCCAACGCGATCAGCGTCGAGTAGGCCAGCAACCGTTTGGCGTCGCGTTGCAGCAGCGCCAGCACCGCCGCCGCCACCACGGTGGCTGCGCCCGCCAGCACCAACAGCCAGGTCCACGCCGCGGTGCCGCCCAACGCCGGAGCGGTGCGGGCCAACAGGTACACGCCCGCTTTGACCATGGTGGCGCTGTGCAGGTAGGCGGACACCGGCGTGGGGGCCGCCATGGCGTTGGGCAGCCAGAAGTGGAACGGGAACTGCGCCGACTTGGTGAACGCGCCGGCGGCGACCAGTGCCAGCATGGGCAGGTACCACCCCGAGGCGTGCAGGAGCGCTGGATCGGCCAGGATCTCGGAGATGCGGAAGGTGCCGGCGGCGGCGCCCATCATCAGGAAGCCTGCCAGCATGGCCAGCCCCCCGGCCGCGGTCACCAGCATGGCCTGCAGCGCGTTGGCGCGGCTGCCGGCGTCCTCGTGGCCGTAGCCGATCAGGAAGTAGGAGGTGAAGCTGGTCAACTCCCAGAACACGAACAGCGTGATCAGGTCGTCGGCCAGGACGACGCCCAGCATGGCGCCCATGAAGGCGAACAGCAGCAGGAAAAAGCGTGGCAACTGCCGGTCGCCGCGCAGGTACCCCCCGGCGTACACGGTGATCACCGTGCCGATCCCCGTGATCATCAGCGCGAACAAAAGCGACAGGCCGTCCAGGCGGAAGGCCGCGTCGACCCCGAGTTGGGGCACCCACGTCACGCTCTGCACCAGCGCACCGCCGTCGCGCACGGCCGGCGACAGCGCCAGGAAGTAGGCGGTCAGCCCTCCGGGCAATAGGGCCAGGACCCAGCCGGCGCGGTCGGCCAGCGGCCGGGTCAGGACCGGCGCGGCCAACCCGGCGGCGAACGCGGCCAGAACGGCGATCAGCATGGCGGCACCCCGGTCGCCTCCCGGGGGGCACGCGGCGGTGCGCCGGCGGGCCTGCGGGCGTCAGGGGGAACGGTCGTACGGGCCACGGCGGGTCCGTGCGGCCTGCTCATCGATCATGCCTCCTCGGCGCCGGCCCAGGGGGCGGCTGGGTGCGAACATCGGGACGCGAACGCGGATCGATCCGAAGCGGCCCAGGGCCGACCGCGGACCGCGTCCGCCCTGCGGGCGGCGGTTCCGCGCGCGTGCGTGACGCCGATTGTATACCGGGGGCGCGTCCCCCTGGGCATCCCGCCCGGCATGCGGTCGGCACGGGCGGCGTCTGGAGGCCGTCCGTGCGGGCGCCGCTACCGTGCGACGCCGGTGGGTTCCGCTTCGGGCTGCAGGTAGGCGAGGACGCCGCCGGCCCGGTACAGCGCCCGGTCGTACGCCGGCGGCGGCGCGGCTTCGAAGGCGTGACCGTCGATCCAGACGCGGCCCGCGTCCGGGTCCACGCGCACCACGCTGTCGGGTGCGACGCGCTGGAACGCGTCGGGCGCCGCCAGGGTCAGCACGGGCAGCCCTTCGTCGCGGGCGCCCGCGAGGTAGACCGGCGCCACGCCGCGTGCCACCACGGCCTGCACGCCGGCTGCGCGCAGGGCCCGCACCGAGGAGGCGCGGTTGCTGCCGACCCCGAACACCCCGTCGGCCAGCACCACCCCGCCGTCCAGCGCGTCCAGCACCTGCGGACGCGCCGATTCGGGCAGGAGGTGGTGGAACAGCAGGCGGCGCAGCACGGCCGGGTCCCCGTCCGCGCTGGTGCCGACGCCGGGCACCGCCGAGGGCGTCAGGTCGTCGGTGGTGACGGTGCCGTGCAGCAGCAACGCATTGCCGTGGCGCGGCCGTTGCAGGCCGGGTCGGGACCGTGATGGCGCACAGGCGCCCGCCTCGGTGCCGCGCCCGCCGGCGCCCGTCGCGCCGAGCCGGCCCGTGCGGGCCGCCCGGCCCGCCGTCCGTCCCGAGGCCAACAGGATCTCGGCGTCCGCTGCGCCCATGCGGCCCGCCGCGTTGCGGTTGCCGGTCGTGACCGCTCGGGCGCCGGGGCCCAGACGGCCGGGGCCGAAGCCGAAGCAGGGGCCGCAGCCCGGCGGGAGCACGGTGACGCCGGCGCGCACGAGCCGTGCCAGCACGCCGGATTCGTCCAGCCGGCGCGCCACCTCGCGCGAGGCGGGCGCGACCCAGGCCGGCACGCGCGACCTGGGCCCCAGCGCGTCGGCGAAGGCGGCGATCTCCTCGACCGTCCCCCCGGAGCACGTCCCCACGAACACCTGGTCCACGCGGTCCCCCGCCAGGTCGTCCAGTGCCACCACGTCGGAGGCGCTTCCGCCCCGCGCCACCCGGGGCGTGATCCGGTCCAGGTCCAGACGCAACGCGGCGAACGTGCCCGCCTCCCCCGCGGGCGTGGCGGTCCGCGCGTCCGGCGTGAACACGGCGGTGATCGCCGTGGCCTCGGGGGCGGCGTTGGCCAGCACCGCCCGCTCCGAGGCGCTCAGCGACCCTACGCCGTCGCCGAAGAACTCCAGCGCGCGGCCACAGGCGACCGGAAGGCCCGTCCCGTCGTCGCGGAGGCGGGACAGCAGCGTCAACATGGCGTCCCGCGCGCTGACGCCCGGCGCCAGGCGTCCGCGCAGCTCCACCCCGACGGTGTGCGGCACCACCAGCGGCAGGTGTCCCGTGTGCATGCAGGCGGCGAACGTGGTCGGCTGAGCGGCGAACGCCGCCGCCCCGAACGCGCCCAGGGTGGGTGCGTGCGAGTCGTTGCCGACCACCACGTCGCCGGGGCGCACGTAGCCGGCGGCGGGCAGGACGTGGTGCTGGATGCCCTCCCGCGCCAGCAGGGTGGCGTCGTACGTTCCTACGAACGCATCCCGCTCGTGCAGGAGCCGCACGGCGCGTTCGCGCTCCTCGCCCTGGTAGGTGCCCGGGTCGTAGGTGTGGTCGTGCACCAGCACCAGCGGACTGGCGGCGCGCGTCGTCCCCAACGCCTGCAGTGGCGCGCGCAAGGCCGGCGTGGTCCAGTCGTCGGTGACCAGCAGATCGATGGCGCGCCGCACCGGCGTGCCCGCCGGGGCGCCCAGCAGGCGCTCGATGGCCGTCACGGGTCGCTCCGGGCGCGGATCACGAACGAGCGCCGGCCTCGAAGCAGTAGCGGGGCGCATCGAAGCGCCGGGCCAGAGCGATCACGTCGTGGCGGACCCGTTCGATGGCGCGGCGGCCGGTGAGCACGTCGGCGATGGCGCCCGATAGGTCCGCCATTTCGCCCTCGCCCATGCCGAGGCGGGTGATCTCGGGCACGCCCAGGCGCAGGCCCTTTTGCCCGAGGGTGGGGATCAGGTTGACGTTGCCGATCAGGTGTGCGTCGTGCAGGCGCTCCACCGCCTCGTCGGGCGGCATCTGCGGCCGCACGTCCAGCCATACCTGGTGCGACGCCGTGCGCTGGGCGCCGCCCTGTACGGCGAGCCCGTGTCCGGCCAGCCCCTCCGCCAGCGCCCGGGCATTGGCGAGCATCTGCCGCGCGTAGTCGGCGCCGAACGCCCGCATCTCGGCCAGGGTCACCGCCAGGGCCGCCACGTGATGGAGATGGAAGTTGGAGACGTGACCGGGGAAGATCGTCGCCTCGACCGCCTCCATCAGCTCGTCCCGGTCGGTGAGGATCATGCCCTTCTGCGGGCCTGGCAGCGACTTGTGGCAGCTGCCCGACAGCACGTCGGCCCCCTCGCGGAGCGGGTCCTGAAAGGTGCCGCCCAGGATCAGGCCGAACACCTGGGACGCGTCGTACACGATGATGGTGTCATTGCCCGCCAGCCGGCGCAGCTCCCGCACCGGGTGGGGGAACAGCACCATCGACGCGTCCAGGTAGATCACGTCCGGCGGTGCCTCGGCGAAGGCGTGCGCGCACGCGCCCAAGTCCACCACCGCGTTCGTGCGGTCGAAGGGCAGCAGGTGCCGGTCGGCGCCGATGCGGTCGGCCACGCTGCGGGCCGCGAAGTGGCCGCCGTCCTCCATCGCCAGGTGATAGAACACGTCGCCCGGCCCGACCAGCGCGTCGATCACGATGTTGGTGCAGTTCTCGCCCGACAGTGGGCGTACGTTGGCGTGGCGGACGCCGAACGCCTCGCGCGCCAGGTCCTTGGCCGACTCCTCCAGCGTGGCCAGGTGCTTGCCGCCGACGTAGCGCCACTGCGGGTTCTGGAACAGGTAGCGGTGCGAGGCGTCGCTGGCCAGCACGCGCCGGGCCAACGGGCTGAGCACGTTCTCGGTGGGGACCAGGCCGATGCAGTCGCGGCGGTAGGCGTCGTGCTGGTCCACCGCGGCCAGCACGTCCGCCAGTTGGGGCACGGCATGGTCCGCCTGGGGCGTGGCCGGGGCGTGATGCCGGGCGTGGGGTGGAGCGAGGGGGGTCGAAGAGGTGGGGGGTCGGGTCATGACGGACACCTGCCAGGGGCTGGGGGCGAGACGGTTGCCGTCGGCGGGGTGCCTGGACGGCGTGGCCTTCGGTGCTGGGCCGATGCCGCGCGGGTGCCTTCATTCCGAAAGTGGAAGCCGCGCCCGCTCGACACTGGGCCTAAGGAAACCAAAGATTGCGACGAATTGCAAGCGATCCGAAAGCGACCCGGGGCCCGCCGTCACCCGAGTCGAGACGCGGCCGAGGGGGCGTGGACGCCCTGGCGCGGGTCCTGCCCGCGCGAGGACGGCCGGGACGTTCGCCCGCCCGCAGGTTCGGTAGGCTGACCGGCAAGGAGGCCCCATGGACGTACCCGAGGGCGCACAGGAACAGATGGAGCTGCTGTACGGACGCGAAGCGTGGACGTTGCTGCACGCCTGGATCGGCGAGGGCGCCGTCCTCGCCGTGGTCGCCGTCGCGGCCGACGGCGTGTTCGACCAGGAGGAGGACGCGTTCAACGTGGACGGCGTACGCCTCGACTACCTGCAGTTGACGGAGGAGGAGGACGGGGCCTGGTCGTCCAGCGTCGACGCCAGCGCCGAGCTCGGTGACGTGTTTGGCGAGTTGGTGCACGCCTTCGAGCATCGCGAACACAGCGGGAGCGAGCCGCTCGAGTCCTGAAGCAGGGGCGCGCCCTGGGGGTGGCGATGCCTGGGCGACCGCTCCGTGCGTTCGCGCATGGACTGTGCCGCAGTGCTGTCGCGCTGGCGTGGGGGGTGCTCCTCGCCGCCTGCGCGCCCGGGCCCACCTCGGGGGTGGTCGCCACGGCGCAGGTCGGTGACGCGGCCGACGGCGCTAGGGAGGGGGTTTCCCCCCGGGCCGAGCTCGTTGCGCTGGCGAACCGGGCCCGTAGCGAACCGCGCGCCTGCGGCGACAGCTGGTTCGACGCGGCCGAACCGCTGCAGATCGACCCCACCCTGATGGACGTCGCGCAGGCGCACAGCGAGGATCAGCGCGCCTTGGGCGTGGCCACCCACGTCGGGCCCGAGGGGCGCGGTCCGTCCGGCCGCGTGGAGGACAGCGTGTACGAATGGTCGCGCGTGGGGGAGAACGTGGCCTCGGGGTACGACTCGGCGCAGAGCCTCGTCCGGGCGGTCCTGGACAGCGAGGGGCATTGCGCCAACCTCATGGACCCGGACTTCCGCCACACCGGCGTGGGCTACTCCGGCGGCTACTGGACGCAGCACGACCCCGACCAAGCCCCAGACGAGCCAGTTCGGCCGGGCCCTTGCGCCCTGGCGGCCCGATCCGTGCGGCGTACCCGCCGGCGGGATCTCCACGCCGCCTGCCGGAACGTCGGGCGTCCGGTCGACCACCGGCGTGCCCGCCACCCAGTGCAGATAGCCCGCGTCGCCCGGCGTCAGCTCGTCGCTCCAGGCGTACGCGTGGGACTCCTCGACCTCGAAGGTGCGGCCGGTCCGGTCCGAGCGCCACTCCTGTATGTGCGCCCCTCCCTCCGCGGTGCGGTCCGACCGCACGTAGCGAACCGCCCAGACGTCGGGATCACGTCGCGAACTCATCCCCCGAGTGTAGCGCCGTGCGCGATCCTCGCCGGTCCCTGCGCCAGCCTCGACGACGCGGCCCATCACACTAAGACCACCGCCAGCACGCTCGCGCCCGCCTGCCAGGCGATGTAGCGCGCGTGCATGGCATCCAGCGGGTAAAGCGTCCGACATCGCCGCCCGCCCCCGGTCGTTACCCTACGAAACGTAATTGCACGCCGGCACGCTCCGCGCTCATCGGTCGACCATCGAGGCGCCCGAGGCCCACCCGGGCCCCATGCCGTGCCGCGTGCCCCTCGGAAGGGAGGAGTTTTCCATGACGCTCGCATCCATGCGAACGACCCGCATCCCAACTCTCCGCCTCCTCGCAGCCCTACTGCTGAGCGTGGCGGTGACCGGCCTCGCCCACGCCCAGCAAGGGGGCGAGTCCGAAGACGTCGTCGCCCTCGAGGCCGTGGCCGACGGCTTCAACTCGCCCGTGCAGCTGGCGTCGCCGCCCGATGACCCGCGCCGCTTCGTGGTCGACCGTGTCGGCGCGATCTACCTGCTGCACGAGGATGGCAGCGTGGCCGACACGCCGTTCCTGGACCTCCGCGACGAGATCGTCGAGCTGCAGGACGGCTTCGACGAGCGTGGCCTGCTGGGCCTGGCGTTCCACCCCGACTTCAGCGAGAACGGGCGCTTCTTCGTGTACTACAGCGCTCCGCTGCGGGACGCCGCGCCGGACGACTGGGACCACACCGCCTACGTCTCCGAGTTCAAGACCGCCGAGCCCGAGGAGGACGACGCCCCGCGCGGCTCGACCGACACGGCCGACCCGAACACCGAGCGTGTGCTGATGGCCATCGATCAGCCCAACTTCAACCACGACGGCGGCACCCTGGACTTCGGGCCCGACGGGTACCTCTACATTGGGCTGGGCGACGGCGGCAACGCCGATGACGCCGGCCTTGGACACCAGCCGATGGGCCACGGGCAGGACACCACCTCGCTGCTCGGCAACATCCTGCGGATCGACGTGGACCGCGGCTGGCCCGGCTACGCCGTGCCCGAAGACAACCCGTTCGTGGGTGACCCGACCCGGCCGAACGAGATCTACTCCTGGGGTTGGCGCAACCCCTGGCGCATGAGCTTCGACGCCGCCGGCAACGGCGACCTGTACGTCGGCACCAACGGGCAGAACCTGTGGGAGGCCGTCTACCGCATCCGTGAACCCGGCAACGCCGGCTGGAACATCCTCGAAGGCACGCACTGCTTCGATCCGGACGCCCCGAACACCACGCCGGCCAGCACGGCCTGCGACACGGTCGGCCCGCAGGGCGAGCCGCTGAAGCTGCCGGTCATCGAGTACCCGCATCCCGGCAACCAAGGCGACTACGAGCATGCCGGCATCTCCGTCGTCGGCGGCTACGTCTACCGCGGCGACGACATCCCGGCGCTGCAGGGCCGCTACGTGTTCGGCGACTGGAGCCTCGGCTTCGGCGAGCCGCAGGGTCAGCTGTTCGTCAGCACGCCGAATGCGTCCCACACCGAGGGCGGCACCTGGGCGCTCGAGCGGTTGGACGTCCTGGACAGCTACATCCTCGGGTTCGGGCAGGACAGTGAGAACGAGCTGTACGTGCTGACCACGGAGAGCACCGGCCCCACCGGCTCCACCGGCGCCGTGCACAAGCTGGTCCCGGCGGACGCCGAGTAACCCAGCGATCCCGCGTTCGGCACCCCGCCCGCATCTTGCGGCGGGGTGCCGACCTGTCCCGCGACGACGAACGAAAGGACCACGAATGGACGGATGCACCTTCGCTCGCCTGCGCAGGTGGGGGATCGTGGCTGCGGCCGCGATCCTCGCCTTCGCGGGCGCCCAGTCGCCCCCGAACGTCGAGGCGGAGCTGGTCGTCGACGGCCTCACCTCCCCCGTGCAGCTGACCGCCCCACCGGATGACCCCCGCCGCTTCGTGGTCGAACAGACCGGTCAGATCCGCATCCTCCAGGAGGACGGCACCCTGGCGGACACCCCGTTCCTGGATCTCAGCGACCGCATCGTGACGTTGCGCGACGGCTTCGAGGAACGCGGCCTGTTGGGCCTGGCGTTCCACCCCGAATTCGCGGACAACGGACGGTTCTACGTGCACTACAGCGCGCCGCTCCGGGAGCGCGCGCCCGACGGCTGGGACCACACCGCCCGCATCAGCGAGTTCCGGGTGCCGGCCGACTCGCCCGAGGAGGCCGACCCGAACTCCGAACGCGTGCTACTCCGCGTCGATCATCCCAACCGCAAGACCAACGCCGGCGCGCTGGCGTTCGGGCCCGACGGCTACCTCTACGCCGCGATCGGCGAGGGTGGCGGCGCGCACGGCATCGGCGAGGTCGCCTTCGGGGCGCTGGAAGTGCCCGAACGCGGCAACGTCTGGGACGCGCTGGCGCAGGACGTGCACACGCCCTACGGCAAGATCCTGCGATTGGACGTGGATCACGGTTGGCCCGGCTACGCCGTGCCTGAGTCCAACCCGTTCGTCGGCACGCCCGGGATGGACGAGATCTACGCCTGGGGGTTCCGCAACCACTACCGCATGGCGTTCGATCACGAGGGTGACGGCGCGCTCTACGTCGCCGCCGTCAGCGAGTCGATCTCGGAAGCGGTGTATCGCGTCGATGGGCCCGGCAACTACGGTTGGCCCATCCGCGAGGGCACGCATTGTTACGACCGCCAGGCACCGCTCGATCCGCCCGAGGACTGTTCTCGCTATGGGCCCGAGGGGTGGCGCATTCACGATCCCGTGGTGGCGTACTACAACGTGAACGTCGCCGAGTCCGACATCGACGCCGAGCCGCGCGGCACCGCCGTGGTCGGGGCGCAGGTGTACCGCGGTGACGACATCCCCGAGCTGCGCGGACGCCTGCTCGTCGCCGACTACTCGCAGAACCCCCAGGAACCGAGCGGCACGGTGTTCGTGGCTGGGCCCGAGGGCGACGTGAGCGCGACCTGGCCGCTACGGCAGCTCGTGCAGGTCGACGCCCGCGCGCAAGGTCTGGGCGTGGACGTGGAGGGAGAGGCGTACCTGCTGACCCGTGAAGCGTTCGCCCCCAGCGGCGATACGGGACGCATCTACCGGCTCGTGCCAGCCAGCGACGACGGCGACGAGGCAGGAGCGGGCGCGTCCGATGGGCAGGACGCCGCCTCGGCCGACGCCGCCGCAGCGGGATTCTCGTTCACCGCCGCCCAGGCTGAGCAGGGCTCGAGCGTCTACGACGAGCAATGCCAGAGCTGCCACGCAGACGACCTTCGGGCGCAGGGGCCGTTCCCGCCCCTGACCGGTTCCGAATTCTTCGGCTCCTGGGAGGGCCGTCCCGTCAGCGAGATGTACGCCTTCATCCGAGGCAACATGCCGCTGGGATCGGCCGGCTCGCTGTCCGATGAAGCGTATGCCGAGGTGATGGCCTACTGGTTGCAACGGCACGGCTACCAGGCCGGCGAGGCGCCCCTTCCTGGCGACCCCGCCGCCCTGCCGGAGGACGTACCGGTCGAGGACCGCCGTTGACGCGCCTCGCGCGCCGGCCGTAAGGCCGGGCCGTAGGCGATGCCTACGGCGTGTCCAGCACCGTCACGTCGTCCCCCACGCGCAGCGTCCCCACCCCGTCGTGCAGCAGGTTCTGCCCGAACAGGACGTTGCCGCCGCGCTTGCGGGTCCGGTTCAGCGTCCGCAGCGGTTCCGGCCCCGCCTCCAGCGTGTCGGGATGCAGGGTCGGGACCACGCAGCGTGCGCAGGGCTTGGCGACCCGGAACGCCACCTCGCCGATCCGGATTCGGGTCCAGCCGTCCTCCGCGTAGGGGGCCGCGCCCGACGCCACCAGGTTGGGGCGAAAGCGCACCATCTCCAGCGGCGCGTCCAGCTGGCGGTTCAGCTCGTCCAACGAGGCGCTGCCGATCAGGTGGAACGGATAGCCGTCCGCGAAGGCGACCCGGTCGTCCGCGTGGGCGTAGGCGGGGTCGACCCGGCGCGCGCCGTCCGGCGGGAAGACCACCAGTCGGTGCCCCTCGCCCAACACCCGGCCGATCCATTCGTCTGCGCTTCGGCCGCACGACCAGGCCGTCACGGGGTCGTTCCACACGGTCACGGCGACCTCGCGTGCCGGCGTGGGCGGGCGCGGCAGGTCCAAGTCCGGCAGGCCCGGCGCGGACAATCGCAGTTGCTCGGCATGAAGCGTGGGCGTGATGCGGCCCAGGCGGGGGTCCTCGCGTTGGCTGCGAAAGCGGCCGCGTCGGTCCACTACCATCCAGCGCCGGTCGTCCCGTAGGCCGGTGCGCACCACCTCCGCCGCGTTCAGCGGTACGGCGCGCCCCGACTTCAGCGGGTAGGCGTACAGGGCGCTCAGCCGCACCGTCACCGCGTTCAGCCGGCCGACGCGGCTGCGTCGGCGTTGGTGCGCCGGACGGTCTCGTCGCGCAGGCGCGCCAGCGCGGGCGAGAGCGAGACGTGGTAGCGGTGCGGGCGCAGGATGCGGCGCACGCCGGGGTAGTGCCGCGCCAGGTCGTTGCGGCACCGCTCGCGCAGCGTCTCCAGCGGCGCCTCGGCCGCGGTGCGGGCGCCGTCCTGGAAAGCGGGGCTCAGCAACGGTTCGACATCGGAGACGTCGCTGCGCGCGAGGGTGCGGGTGGTGTCGACCTCGCGGGGGTGATGGGCCACCAGGTCGTCGCCGCCGCGGCGGGGGTCCTCGCCTGCGAGGGTGACCAGGTCGACGGTGGCGTTTCCGAGGGCGTCGTACACGCGCCACACGCGCTTGTCGCCCGGCACCAGCGCCTTCGACGGCGTCTCGGACAGCTTGACGGCCGGCAGCCAGCCGTCATCGCCGCGGATCTGCACCAGCTTGTATACGCCGTCCAGGGCGGCGTCGCCTTCGGAGGTGATCAGGCGGGTCCCGACGCCGTACGCCAGGCGGGAGAGCAGCCGGCCCGCGTCGACGCCGTACGCGCTGGCCTCCTCCGTGATCTGCGTGCGGATCTGCCACAGGGTGAACTCGTCCAGCTCGTTGGACAGCACGATGGCGGCGTCCTCGAAGCCGGCGTCGTTCAGCTGGCGGGCCGACTGGATCGCCAGGTGCGCCAGGTCGCCCGAGTCCAGCCGCACGCCGATGGGTTCGTGCCCCCGTTGGCGCAGGCGTTCGAAGGTCCGGATCGCGTTGGGGATGCCGGAGTCGAGCGTGTCGACGGTATCGACCAGCAGTAGGCAGTCGTCTGGGAACGCCTCGGCGTAGGCGTCGAAGGCGCCGGCCTCGCCCATGCCGAGCGCCATGAACGCCTGCACCATCGAGTGCGCGTGCGTGCCGGCCGGGCGCGTGCCCAACGCGAACGCCAGGCCCGTGTTCGAGGTGGCGTCGGCCCCGCCGATCAGGGCGGCGCGCGAGCCGGCGTGGACGCCGCGCTCGTGCCCGCGCCGCATGCCGAAGTCGATCACGGCGCCGCCGTGCGCCGCTTGCACCAGCCGCGCCGCCTTCGTCGCGATCAGGGTGGGGTAGTTGAGGTGGTTCAGCAGCGACGTCTCCAGCAGCTGCAGCCCCGCCAGCGGGCCCCGCACGATCGCGATGGGGGCGCCGGCGTGCACCACGCGCCCCTCCGGCACGGCGGTGACGGTGACGTCCGCCCCGGCGGGGCGGTCCTGCAGCCACGCCAGGAAGTCGTCGTCGAACAGGCGCCGCCCGCTACGGCCCGTCACGGCGCGCAGATACGCCAGGTCGCGGCGTTCGAAGCGCGTCCCCTCCAGCCACTCCAGGAACCAGGCCAGCCCGGCCGTGACGGCGTAGCCGGCCTGATGCCCGCCGTAGTCCGGGTAGGAGCGGAAGAAGTACTCGAACTGGGCCGGGCGCTCGTGCATGCCCTTCCGGAAGTACAGCTGGGCCATGGTGAGTTGGTACATGTCGGTGAACAGCGCGCCTTGCGCGGTCCGCCAGTCGGTCTCGTTCATGATCCCTCCGGGGGGTCGTGGCGCGCGTACAGCCCGTGCGTGTGCAGGTAGGCCGCCACGGCGTCGGGCACGAGGTAGCGAAGGCTCCGGCCGGCCGCGACGCGGCTGCGGACCAGCGTGCCCGACACGCCGAACGGCACGGTCTCGATCTTGGTCGCCGCCCGCGCGAACCGTTCGGGCGGGGGCGGCGCCTCCGTGCCGCGCCGGGGAAACACCACCATCTGGACGGCTCGGATGAGCGCCTCGGCGCGGTGCCACGTCTCGATCTCGGCCCAGGCGTCGGCCCCGATCAGGTAGGCGAAGGTCGCTTCGGGGTGGCGTTCCTGCAGGTCCACCACCGTGTCGTACGCGTAGGACGGGCCGCTGCGCCGGATCTCGTCGGCGCGGGCGCGGAACGCCGGGTGGTCCTGTACCGCCAGGCGGGTCATCTCGAGCCGGTCGAGCGGCGAGGCGTCGGCGGGCTTGTGCGGCGGGTCGCCGGCCGGCAGGAACCACACCTCGTCCAACGGCAGTGCCTCGCGCGCCTGCTCCGCCATCAGCAGGTGTCCCATGTGCGGCGGGTCGAAGCGCCCCCCGAACAGCCCGACGCGCATCAGGCGTCTCCGCCGGGCACGTCGGGGACGGCCGGCCCGCCGTCTCGCGTCGGCGCGCCCTCGAGGTCGCGCACGCGAGCACGGATGGCGCGGAACTGCCACGACCAGGAGGGATCGATCAGGAACGGCCGCAGGTCGAAGCGGTGGTCCTCCGGGGCGTACGCCTCGGCGTGATAGGCAGGCGTCGACACGGTGGTCTTGTGGCGGTGCGTGGCGTAGGCGCGGAAGAAGCGCTCGACCTTGTCGGCCACGCGTGAGGGGGGTGTGTCGGTCCAGGTCACGGCCAGGCGCTCGAACGCCTCCAGTGGGCCGTAGCGCTCGATCTTGCGGAGCCGGCCCAGCTCGCCGAGCTCGGCGTAGGTGAGGCCCATCTCGTCCTCGTCGCGCTGCGCCCCCTCGCCGTCCTCCGGGGTCAGCTCCGCGCTGGGGGCCGCGCCCAGAATGTCGTCCAGCGCCGTGTAGCCCAGCGTGTCGCGCGCCCATGCCAGGAAGCGCCGCAGATCCACCTTCGAGATGCCACCGATCGGGTTCAGGTCCGCGGACGAGGTGTCGTACTTGGTGAGGTAGCCCGTCAGGGTCTCGTCCACGTTGGCGGTGCCGACCACCAAGCGCGGGCCCCGCACGCCCCGCAGGCTGGGGACGCGCTGCGCCAGCAGGTAGGACGCCACCAGGCGGCTGCGGGCCTGCAGGTTCTGCAGCGCCAGGTCGTCCGCCCGGCTGCCCCCTTCGCTCCGGAAGCGGAGGGGGCGTCCGTGCCGGGAGGGGCGATGGTGCCCGACACGTCCGCCAGCGACGCGACGGCGTCGTCCAGCGTCACCTCCAGATGGTCCGCCCCGATCTGTTCGGCCAATGCGCGGGCCCGCGCGCGGCTGGCGTCGGTCGACACCTTCGTGGCCAGGTACGCGGTCGTGACCAGGCGTCCCGCCAGCGCGCGCGGATCGTCGGGGGGATCCTCCCCGGCCGCCAGGCCTAGGACCGCCCGCAGGTCATGGATCACACCGCGCCGGCCGGCGGCGACCTCGCGCGCCAGCAGGCGGCACATCGAGCCCAGGATCGTCGCCACCGCCGCCGAGTCGCTGCCCCCCGACAGCGCCAGGAAGAACCCGCCGGCCCCGCTGCGGCGCAGGTAGTCCCACAACCAGCAGGCGGGGCCAAGGGCGATCTCCTCCTCGACCCGGTGCGTGTGGAGCGCGCGGGGCGGGGTGGCGGCGCGGTGGCGGGCCGCGTCCACCAGGCGCAGGCCGGTCCGCACGCGCGGGTAGGGCTCGGCCATCGACGCTTGCCGCATGCGGGTGGCGCGCGCGCCGCGGAGCGAGCGCACCTGGTCCAGGTCCACCTCGGCAGTGATCACCTCGACGTCGCGCGGCGAGAACTGCGACCCTTGCGCCACCACGCCGCCGTTCACCACGATCATGGCGCCGCCGTCGAAGTACAGGCGCCCCCCGTCGCAGCCCTGCTGGTTGGCGTACAGGTACACGCCGCCGAACCCTTCGGTGGCGGCGCGAATGCGGTGCAGCCGGGTCTCGAGCTTGCGGAGCTCGTGGTGCGACCCGCTGCCGTTCGCGAAGATCTCGACCCCGTCCAGCCCCAGATCGACGTGGGGGGCGTGGGGCGCGTACAGCTCTTCGCAACTCTCAGAAGCGACCACCGTGTCGTCGGTGGACACCACCGCGTCGCCGATCGGGACGGTGTCCTGCCCGGTCCGCGCCCGGATGATGGGCGGCAGCGTGAACGGCTCGGTGCGGCGCGCGTGCCGCCAGGCGGCGAACCAGCGGCCCTCGCGGTAGTTGCCGTCGTCCGCCAGCTCGCGTTTGGGGCGGACCAGCAGCACCCGGCGGTCCAACAGGAACACGCGGGCGTTGTAGCGCACCCCGCGGTGCATGAGCGGCATGCCCACGTCGCACAGGATGCCGTCGGTGAGATCGTCCGCCAGGAGCTCGGCCAGAACCTCGAACGAGTGCCGCACGGTGTCGCGCTCCAGGAAGTGGTCCTCGCAGCCGTAGCCGGGGATCTCGAGTTCCGGCCCCAGCCGGAAGCGCGCCCCGCGCGCCTTGGCCTCCTCGATCGAGGCGCGGATGCGGGTCAGGTTGCCGCCGAAGTCAAGCGCCCACTGGTCCAGGTTGCAGGTCGCGACCGTCGCGACGTTCACGTGCCGCGCGGTTCGAAGCGAAGATCGGCCGCGCGCACCACCTGGCCCAGGTACAGGAAGGTGAGCTGCCGCAGGGTGGCGTGCAGGTCGAAGTCGCTCAACGCCGAGACGCCGTCCTCGACCAGCGCCACGTCGTACCACCGCAGCGCCGCGGAGGCGGCGGTGTGCTGCACGCAGATGTTGGCGACCGTGCCCAACACCACCACGTAGTGAACACCCCACACCCGCAGCTGGTGATCCAGTGGGGTGCCGTAGAAGCCGTCGTAGCGGGGCTTTTGCATCACCGGCTCCTGCGGTTTGGGGGTGAGCTCCGGCACGATCTCGGCGCCCCACGAGCCGCGGACGGCGTGGCGGGGCCAGACGCGGAACTCCGGATCGTCCTGCTCGTGCCAGTCCTGGGTGTACGCCACACGGGCGCCGGCCTGGCGGGCGCGGTCCATCACGTCGCGGATCACGGGGACGGTGCTTGCTGCGCTGGGCACGTGCAGGGCGCCGCCCTCGGCCACGAAGTCGTTCTGCATGTCGACCGTGATCACCGCGGTGCGCTCCGCGGGCAGGCGCAGCCCGTCGCTACGGGGGATGTCGGGCACCTCGACGTGCGGCATGGAAACCTCCTCACACAAAGGGTTCGTTCATTCCCGTCAGGCTACCGCGCGACCGTCCTCCAGCGCGTTTCGCTCATCGCGGCGGCGTGGGCGGGTCGTCCTCGCCCTCGGGCGCGTCGAAGTCGCCGTCGGTGCGATCGTACTTCCCCTTCAGCTCGTCGATGCCGGTGCGTTCCCATAGCGACACGCCGTCGTAGTAGGCGGCGCGGCCCAGCACGTGGGCGGCCACCGGCGCCGTCAGCAGCAGGAACAGGAATACCAGCAGCGCCTTGGTGGTGGTCGCGGTGGCGCCGAACAGTACGGCGGTGGCGGCCAGGATCAGGCCCGCCCCCAGCGTGCCGGCCTTGGTGGTGGCGTGCATGCGCATGAACAGGTCGGGGAAGCGGACGGCGCCCAGCGCGGAGACCAGCACGAAGAAGGTCCCGAGCACGAGAAGCAGGATGGCCAATGCCTCAGTCACGGTCGGACCTCTGTCGCTCGATGAAGCGCGCGAACGCGATCGTGCCCAGGAAGGAGATAAGCGCCAGCGCGATGGCGGCGTCCAACAGCACGGCGGTCCGCGTGGCGATGGCGACCAGGGCGATGACCGACACCGCCATCAGGCCGATCATGTCCAGCGCCATCACGCGGTCGGGCAGGCTGGGACCGCGGATCACGCGGTAGAGGGCCAGCGCGATCGACACCGCGACGCCCGTCAACGCCAGGTAGGCCGTCACGTCCAGCAGGGCGAAGGACGGGTCGAACAGGATCACCGGAACACCTCCAGGATGCGGCGTTCGAAGCTCGACTTGATGTCACGCACCAACCGCTCCGGGTCGTCCGCGAACATGGCGTGTACGTAGAGGCAGCTCTTGTCCGCGGCCACGTCGATCGAGAGGGTGCCGGGCGTGAGCGAGATCAGGTTGGCCAGCAGCGTGATCTGCGCGTCGGTGGTCAGGTCCAGCGGGACCGCGATCACGGCCGGCTGAGCACGCAGGCGCGGGCGGAGCACGTCCACCGCGACGCGCACGCTGGACAGGGCCAACTCGCGCAGGAAGAACAGGAACAGGCCCACGACCCGCACGAAGCGCACGGCGTAGCGCCGGTCGCCCAGCGCCCCGCCGACGAAGTGCAGGACCACCATGCCGACCCCGAAGCCGATCACGAGGTTCACCTCGGACAGCGATCCGGTGGCGAACGCCCACATGAACGCCAGCACCAGGTTCAGGCCGAACAGGCTCATGGCGCCGCCTCCAGGAACGCTTGGGCGGCCTCGTCGCCGAGCACGGCGCGGACGTAGCCTTGCGGGTTCATCAGTTCGTCCCCCGCGGCTTGGGACAGCGCCAGGAACGGCCCGCTCCAGAACCCGATCAGCAGGGTCACCGCGGCCAACCCCGCGACCGGCGCGATCATCGCCCACGGCGGGCGCGGGCCCACCTCGCGCCCCTCCGGGGCGGGCTTCCAGAACGCGGCCTGCCAGATCTTGGTCATGGAGTAGATGGTCAGCAGGCCCACCACCAGCGCCACCGCCACCAGGGCCCAGTTGCCGCTCTCGACCCCCGCGAGCAACACGGCCAGCTTGGCCCAGAACCCCGACAGCGGCGGGAAGCCGGCCAGCGAGAAGGCCGGCACCAGGAACAACGCCGCCAGCAACGGCCGGTGCCGGTACAGCCCGCCCAAGCGGTCGAGCTCGAAGCTGCCGCCGGCGTGCCGCGCCAGGCCCGACACGAAGAACAGGTTCGCCTTGACGATGATGTGGTGCACCAGGTAGAACACCGCCCCCGCCAGGGCGAACGGCGTGTACAGCGCCAGTCCCATGATCATGTAGCCGATCTGGCTGATGATGTGAAACGACAGGATCTTGCGGAACTCGTTCTGCGCGGCGGCGCCCAACACGCCGGTCAGCATGGTGAACCCCGCCAGCCACGCCAGGACCCCGTGCGTCCACCCCACGTCCTGCGTGAACAACAGCGTGAACGCGCGCATCAGCGCGTACACGCCGACCTTGGTGAGCATGCCGGCGAAGATCGCCGACACCGCCACCGGCGGGGTGTGGTACGAGGCCGGCAACCAGAAGAACAGCGGGAAGATCGCCGCCTTGATCCCGAACGCCACCAGGAACAACATCGCCAGCACCGTGGCCAGCGCGTCCGGGACGTGGTGCAGCGCCCCGGCCAGGTCGGCCATGTTCAGAGTGCCGGTCGCGCCGTAGGTGAGGCCGATCGCGGCGAGGAACAACAGCGACGACACCAGGTTCACCGCGACGTACTTGAGGCCGCCCTCCAGCTGCGCGCGCCGGTTGCCGAGCGTCAACAGCGTGAACGACGCGATCAGCAGCACCTCGAACCAGACGTACATGTTGAACAGGTCGCCGGTGAGAAAGGCGCCGTTGATGCCCGCGAGGAGCACCTGGAACAGCGGGTGGTACCCCAGCGCCTCGCGGGCTGGATCGATGTCCCGCAGCGCGTACACGGCCGTCGCGAACGCCATCAGCCCGCTGATGGCCGTCATGATGGCGGACAGGTGGTCGGCCACCAGGCTGATGCCGAACGGCGCGGGCCAGCCCCCCGCCTGCATCACCTGGATGCCGTCCTGCGACACGCGCGCCAGCAGCGCCAGCGTCAGCAGCAGCAACGCCGCGCTGGCCCCGGTCGAGATCCAGCGTTGGGCACTGCGGCGGCCGTACAGCGCGAAGCCCAGGGCGGCCGCCGCCAGCGGAAGGGCGACGGGGGAGACCAGCAGCCAGTTCACGGCCACGTCGCGTCCTCGTCCTCTTCGGGTTCGTCCAGGCCCGGCACCGGCCGTGGGTCGGCCATGCGTTCCGCCATGCGTTCGGTCTTGACCGTGCCGAGCCGTTCGTAGGTCCGCAGCAGCAGCACCAGCGTGAACACGGTGAGTCCGAAGCTGATCACGATCGCGGTGAGGATCAATGCCTGCGGCAGCGCGTTGGCGGCCCCGTCCGGGGGGACGGACGCGCCTGCGGGCACCAACGGCGGCACCTCTTTTGTCAGGCGGCCCAGCACGAAGATCGCGACGTTCACCGAGCCGGACATCAGGATGAGCCCGAACACGAAGCGCAGCATGTTGCGTTGCATCACCAGGTACAGGCCGGAGGCGAAGAGCGCCCCGACCACGATCGCGACGGGGACCTCCATCAGTGTTCCTCCAACGCGAACAACATGGTGAGCACCACCCCGATCACCACCAGGTACACCCCGACGTCGAACAACAGCGGCGTGCTGAGTTTGATCTCCAGCGCACCCAAATCGCGGATCCACCATAGGCCGGTAAGGAACTCCTGGCCCGCCAGGGCGGCCAACAGGCCCGCTCCCGCGGCGGCGGAGAGGCCCACGCCGATCACGATCTGGGGCTTCACCCGCAGCAGTTCCGCGGCCGCCCGGGCACCGTCCGAGATGGCGTATAGGGCGAGCGCCGCCCCTGCCACGAGCCCGCCGATGAACCCGCCGCCCGGCAGGTCGTGCCCACGCAGCAGCAGGAACACCGACAACAACAGCAGCACCGTGATCAGCAGGCGGGTGGTCGTCCGGAGGATCACGCTGTTCATGGCGTGCCCCCCTCCTCGGGCGGATCCGACCGTTCGGAGGGGTCGCCCGGGCCCTCCCCGTCTCCGGCGTCGCCGTCGGGGTCGCGGCGGCCCGCCGGCATCGGTGCGGCCGCCGCGCGCGAGGACGCCAGGCTCCGGAACGGTCCTGGGGCGGCGCTCGGGGCGTCGGGATGCGGACGGCTCCGGGCGCGCTGCAGCAGGGAGAACACCCCCGTGGCGGCCACGGCCAGCACCGTGATCTCGCCGAGCGTGTCCAACGCGCGGAAGTCGACCAGGATCACGTTCACGATGTTTCGGCCGTGGGCGGCGGGGTAGCTCTGCTGCTCGAAGTAGGTCGTGAGGGTGGGGTCGAACGGCGTCGACAGCACCGCCAGCATCAGGGTGGTCAGCAGGATGCCGCCCGTCACCGCCACCACCCCGGCCAGGGCGCGCACGCCGTCCCGGACCGGCTCGCGCAGCAAGGCGTGCGGGAGCCGCACCAGCACCAGCGCCACGATGATCACCACCAGCGTCTCGACCAGGAACTGCGTGATGGCCAGGTCGGGGGCGGCGAACAGCACGAACACGAATGCGATGCCGAACCCGACCACCCCCAGCGCCGTGATCGCCTCCAGGCGCGAGTGGGCGCGGACCACCGCCAGCGCCGCCACCACCGTGATCAGCAGGAACAGGTACTCGTACACCGTGCCGCCGGTGAATGGCGGGGCGATGCGGAGTCCGCCCTTCACCGCCAGCGTGAGCGCGGTCAGGCCGAACGCGAAGGAGAGGATGATCGTGAGGTAGTGCCGCAGGTCGTTCGACTGCAGCACCCGCGTCTGCCACTGCGCCAGGCGCACCAGCCCCCCATGGTGTGTTCGTAAGCCTGCGCCGGGCCGAACGATCGCTCGCCGTACCGCCTGCGGAGCATGAGGTGTACGGCCCGCCAACGCCAGGTGAGAACGGCCCCCAACAGGAGCGTCACCGCCGACAGGCCCAGGGCGGGGGTGAGGCCATGCCACAGGTAGATCGACACCCCGGTCGCAGCGCCGTGCACCGCGCCGGCGGCCGGCGCCAGCAGACCGTCCTGCACCAGGGCAGGCGCCACCCCGAACACGAGTCCCAGACCGGCCAGCGTCATCGGGCCCGCCGTCATCGACAGCGGCGCCTCGTGGGGCGCCTTGGGGGCGCGTGGCGTGCCGCCGGCGAAGGGGCGCCACGCCACCAGCACTGTGATCACCACCATCGCGGCGTTGGCCGCGACCAGGACGGCCAACGGCAGTGGCTGCGACAGGAGCGACTCGTAGACGAGTTCCTTGCCGACGAAGCCGAGCATGGGCAGGATCCCCGCCGCACTGAGGCCGGCCGCCAGCGCGATGGTCCACGTCACCGGCATCAGGCGCCCCACCCCGGACAACTCGGTGACGTCCCGCGTGCCGGCCTCGTGATCCAGGCTTCCGGCCACCATGAACAGCGGCGCCTTGTACAGCGCGTGCGCCAGCATGTACACCACCATGGCGGTGGCGGCGTAGCGGGTGTCGATGCCGATCAGCAGCACGAGGGTGCCCAACGCGATCAGCGTCGAGTAGGCCAGCAACCGTTTGGCGTCGCGTTGCAGCAGCGCCAGCACCGCCGCCGCCACCACGGTGGCTGCGCCCGCCAGCACCAACAGCCAGGTCCACGCCGCGGTGCCGCCCAACGCCGGAGCGGTGCGGGCCAACAGGTACACGCCCGCTTTGACCATGGTGGCGCTGTGCAGGTAGGCGGACACCGGCGTGGGGGCCGCCATGGCGTTGGGCAGCCAGAAGTGGAACGGGAACTGCGCCGACTTGGTGAACGCGCCGGCGGCGACCAGTGCCAGCATGGGCAGGTACCACCCCGAGGCGTGCAGGAGCGCTGGATCGGCCAGGATCTCGGAGATGCGGAAGGTGCCGGCGGCGGCGCCCATCATCAGGAAGCCTGCCAGCATGGCCAGCCCCCCGGCCGCGGTCACCAGCATGGCCTGCAGCGCGTTGGCGCGGCTGCCGGCGTCCTCGTGGCCGTAGCCGATCAGGAAGTAGGAGGTGAAGCTGGTCAACTCCCAGAACACGAACAGCGTGATCAGGTCGTCGGCCAGGACGACGCCCAGCATGGCGCCCATGAAGGCGAACAGCAGCAGGAAAAAGCGTGGCAACTGCCGGTCGCCGCGCAGGTACCCCCCGGCGTACACGGTGATCACCGTGCCGATCCCCGTGATCATCAGCGCGAACAAAAGCGACAGGCCGTCCAGGCGGAAGGCCGCGTCGACCCCGAGTTGGGGCACCCACGTCACGCTCTGCACCAGCGCACCGCCGTCGCGCACGGCCGGCGACAGCGCCAGGAAGTAGGCGGTCAGCCCTCCGGGCAATAGGGCCAGGACCCAGCCGGCGCGGTCGGCCAGCGGCCGGGTCAGGACCGGCGCGGCCAACCCGGCGGCGAACGCGGCCAGAACGGCGATCAGCATGGCGGCACCCCGGTCGCCTCCCGGGGGGCACGCGGCGGTGCGCCGGCGGGCCTGCGGGCGTCAGGGGGAACGGTCGTACGGGCCACGGCGGGTCCGTGCGGCCTGCTCATCGATCATGCCTCCTCGGCGCCGGCCCAGGGGGCGGCTGGGTGCGAACATCGGGACGCGAACGCGGATCGATCCGAAGCGGCCCAGGGCCGACCGCGGACCGCGTCCGCCCTGCGGGCGGCGGTTCCGCGCGCGTGCGTGACGCCGATTGTATACCGGGGGCGCGTCCCCCTGGGCATCCCGCCCGGCATGCGGTCGGCACGGGCGGCGTCTGGCGGCCGTCCGTGCGGGCGCCGCTACCGTGCGACGCCGGTGGGTTCCGCTTCGGGCTGCAGGTAGGCGAGGACGCCGCCGGCCCGGTACAGCGCCCGGTCGTACGCCGGCGGCGGCGCGGCTTCGAAGGCGTGACCGTCGATCCAGACGCGGCCCGCGTCCGGGTCCACGCGCACCACGCTGTCGGGTGCGACGCGCTGGAACGCGTCGGGCGCCGCCAGGGTCAGCACGGGCAGCCCTTCGTCGCGGGCGCCCGCGAGGTAGACCGGCGCCACGCCGCGTGCCACCACGGCCTGCACGCCGGCTGCGCGCAGGGCCCGCACCGAGGAGGCGCGGTTGCTGCCGACCCCGAACACCCCGTCGGCCAGCACCACCCCGCCGTCCAGCGCGTCCAGCACCTGCGGACGCGCCGATTCGGGCAGGAGGTGGTGGAACAGCAGGCGGCGCAGCACGGCCGGGTCCCCGTCCGCGCTGGTGCCGACGCCGGGCACCGCCGAGGGCGTCAGGTCGTCGGTGGTGACGGTGCCGTGCAGCAGCAACGCATTGCCGTGGCGCGGCCGTTGCAGGCCGGGTCGGGACCGTGATGGCGCACAGGCGCCCGCCTCGGTGCCGCGCCCGCCGGCGCCCGTCGCGCCGAGCCGGCCCGTGCGGGCCGCCCGGCCCGCCGTCCGTCCCGAGGCCAACAGGATCTCGGCGTCCGCTGCGCCCATGCGGCCCGCCGCGTTGCGGTTGCCGGTCGTGACCGCTCGGGCGCCGGGGCCCAGACGGCCGGGGCCGAAGCCGAAGCAGGGGCCGCAGCCCGGCGGGAGCACGGTGACGCCGGCGCGCACGAGCCGTGCCAGCACGCCGGATTCGTCCAGCCGGCGCGCCACCTCGCGCGAGGCGGGCGCGACCCAGGCCGGTACGCGCGTACGCGCGCCGAGCGCCTCCGCGAACGCGGCGATCTCCTCGACCGTTCCCCCGGAGCACGTCCCCACGAACACCTGGTCCACGCGGTCCCCCGCCAGGTCGTCCAGTGCCACCACGTCGGAGGCGCTTCCGCCCCGCGCCACCCGGGGCGTGATCCGGTCCAGGTCCAGACGCAACGCGGCGAACGTGCCCGCCTCCCCCGCGGGCGTGGCGGTCCGCGCGTCCGGCGTGAACACGGCGGTGATCGCCGTGGCCTCGGGGGCGGCGTTGGCCAGCACCGCCCGCTCCGAGGCGCTCAGCGACGCCACGCCCGCCCCGTGGAACTCCAGCGCGCGGCCACAGGCGACCGGAAGGCCCGTCCCGTCGTCGCGGAGGCGGGACAGCAGCGTCAACATGGCGTCCCGCGCGCTGACGCCCGGCGCCAGGCGTCCGCGCAGCTCCACCCCGACGGTGTGCGGCACCACCAGCGGCAGGTGTCCCGTGTGCATGCAGGCGGCGAACGTGGTCGGCTGAGCGGCGAACGCCGCCGCCCCGAACGCGCCCAGGGTGGGTGCGTGCGAGTCGTTGCCGACCACCACGTCGCCGGGGCGCACGTAGCCGGCGGCGGGCAGGACGTGGTGCTGGATGCCCTCCCGCGCCAGCAGGGTGGCGTCGTACGTTCCTACGAACGCATCCCGCTCGTGCAGGAGCCGCACGGCGCGTTCGCGCTCCTCGCCCTGGTAGGTGCCCGGGTCGTAGGTGTGGTCGTGCACCAGCACCAGCGGACTGGCGGCGCGCGTCGTCCCCAACGCCTGCAGTGGCGCGCGCAAGGCCGGCGTGGTCCAGTCGTCGGTGACCAGCAGATCGATGGCGCGCCGCACCGGCGTGCCCGCCGGGGCGCCCAGCAGGCGCTCGATGGCCGTCACGGGTCGCTCCGGGCGCGGATCACGAACGAGCGCCGGCCTCGAAGCAGTAGCGGGGCGCATCGAAGCGCCGGGCCAGAGCGATCACGTCGTGGCGGACCCGTTCGATGGCGCGGCGGCCGGTGAGCACGTCGGCGATGGCGCCCGATAGGTCCGCCATTTCGCCCTCGCCCATGCCGAGGCGGGTGATCTCGGGCACGCCCAGGCGCAGGCCCTTTTGCCCGAGGGTGGGGATCAGGTTGACGTTGCCGATCAGGTGTGCGTCGTGCAGGCGCTCCACCGCCTCGTCGGGCGGCATCTGCGGCCGCACGTCCAGCCATACCTGGTGCGACGCCGTGCGCTGGGCGCCGCCCTGTACGGCGAGCCCGTGTCCGGCCAGCCCCTCCGCCAGCGCCCGGGCATTGGCGAGCATCTGCCGCGCGTAGTCGGCGCCGAACGCCCGCATCTCGGCCAGGGTCACCGCCAGGGCCGCCACGTGATGGAGATGGAAGTTGGAGACGTGACCGGGGAAGATCGTCGCCTCGACCGCCTCCATCAGCTCGTCCCGGTCGGTGAGGATCATGCCCTTCTGCGGGCCTGGCAGCGACTTGTGGCAGCTGCCCGACAGCACGTCGGCCCCCTCGCGGAGCGGGTCCTGAAAGGTGCCGCCCAGGATCAGGCCGAACACCTGGGACGCGTCGTACACGATGATGGTGTCATTGCCCGCCAGCCGGCGCAGCTCCCGCACCGGGTGGGGGAACAGCACCATCGACGCGTCCAGGTAGATCACGTCCGGCGGTGCCTCGGCGAAGGCGTGCGCGCACGCGCCCAAGTCCACCACCGCGTTCGTGCGGTCGAAGGGCAGCAGGTGCCGGTCGGCGCCGATGCGGTCGGCCACGCTGCGGGCCGCGAAGTGGCCGCCGTCCTCCATCGCCAGGTGATAGAACACGTCGCCCGGCCCGACCAGCGCGTCGATCACGATGTTGGTGCAGTTCTCGCCCGACAGTGGGCGTACGTTGGCGTGGCGGACGCCGAACGCCTCGCGCGCCAGGTCCTTGGCCGACTCCTCCAGCGTGGCCAGGTGCTTGCCGCCGACGTAGCGCCACTGCGGGTTCTGGAACAGGTAGCGGTGCGAGGCGTCGCTGGCCAGCACGCGCCGGGCCAACGGGCTGAGCACGTTCTCGGTGGGGACCAGGCCGATGCAGTCGCGGCGGTAGGCGTCGTGCTGGTCCACCGCGGCCAGCACGTCCGCCAGTTGGGGCACGGCATGGTCCGCCTGGGGCGTGGCCGGGGCGTGATGCCGGGCGTGGGGTGGAGCGAGGGGGTCGAAGAGGTGGGGGGTCGGGTCATGACGGACACCTGCCAGGGGCTGGGGGCGAGACGGTTGCCGTCGGCGGGGTGCCTGGACGGCGTGGCCTTCGGTGCTGGGCCGATGCCGCGCGGGTGCCTTCATTCCGAAAGTGGAAGCCGCGCCCGCTCGACACTGGGCCTAAGGAAACCAAAGATTGCGACGAATTGCAAGCGATCCGAAAGCGACCCGGGGCCCGCCGTCACCCGAGTCGAGACGCGGCCGAGGGGGCGTGGACGCCCTGGCGCGGGTCCTGCCCGCGCGAGGACGGCCGGGACGTTCGCCCGCCCGCAGGTTCGGTAGGCTGACCGGCAAGGAGGCCCCATGGACGTACCCGAGGGCGCACAGGAACAGATGGAGCTGCTGTACGGACGCGAAGCGTGGACGTTGCTGCACGCCTGGATCGGCGAGGGCGCCGTCCTCGCCGTGGTCGCCGTCGCGGCCGACGGCGTGTTCGACCAGGAGGAGGACGCGTTCAACGTGGACGGCGTACGCCTCGACTACCTGCAGTTGACGGAGGAGGAGGACGGGGCCTGGTCGTCCAGCGTCGACGCCAGCGCCGAGCTCGGTGACGTGTTTGGCGAGTTGGTGCACGCCTTCGAGCATCGCGAACACAGCGGGAGCGAGCCGCTCGAGTCCTGAAGCAGGGGCGCGCCCTGGGGGTGGCGATGCCTGGGCGACCGCTCCGTGCGTTCGCGCATGGACTGTGCCGCAGTGCTGTCGCGCTGGCGTGGGGGGTGCTCATCGCCGCCTGCGCGCCCGGGCCCACCTCGGGGGTGGTCGCCACGGCGCAGGTCGGTGACGCGGCCGACGGCGCTAGGGAGGGGGTTTCCCCCCGGGCCGAGCTCGTTGCGCTGGCGAACCGGGCCCGTAGCGAACCGCGCGCCTGCGGCGACAGCTGGTTCGACGCGGCCGAACCGCTGCAGATCGACCCCACCCTGATGGACGTCGCGCAGGCGCACAGCGAGGATCAGCGCGCCTTGGGCGTGGCCACCCACGTCGGGCCCGAGGGGCGCGGTCCGTCCGGCCGCGTGGAGGACAGCGTGTACGAATGGTCGCGCGTGGGGGAGAACGTGGCCTCGGGGTACGACTCGGCGCAGAGCCTCGTCCGGGCGGTCCTGGACAGCGAGGGGCATTGCGCCAACCTCATGGACCCGGACTTCCGCCACACCGGCGTGGGCCTCTCCGGCGGCTACTGGACGCAGGTGTTCGCGACGCCGCGCTGACGCACGTGCGGGTCGAAGCCCGTCGCTCGCGGCGTCGGCGCCGGGACACGTTCGAATGGGACGTTCGTCACACCATGCCCCCCGCCAAGGATGTGCTAGGCTACGTCACATAGAGGGGCCCCAGGTCCCTCGGAGGCGATGAACTCGTGTCCGCTAATTGGGCGCTTGGACGCGAGGGAGCCAGTAGCGCAACCGGCTGAGGGCGGGGTCTCGCTTTTTGTTTCCCTGAATGGCCGGAGCCATCATGGCTCCACGAGATCCGCTCCCTTCGGATGGACGCTACCCAACCGCGCGCCGGATTGGGGACGGATCTCATGGCTGGACTCGCAAGGAACGCCCGCTCCAAGAGGGTCGGACAAGGACTGTTGCGTGCGCTGGCGGCCACGCTTCTCGTCGGACTGCTCGCCGCTTGTGGCACCTCGCTGGACGCACCCGTCGGCGAAGGCGACGAGCTGGTCGAAACCGCCAGCGGCGTCGAGATCAGCGAAACGCTGAACGAGCTGCTGGAGCTCGTCAACGACGTCCGCAGCGAAGGTCGCCAATGTGGGACCGAGTCGTACGACCCGGTGGCGCCGGTCACGGTCGACGCCACGTTGCTGCTGGTGGCTGAACTGCACAGTAATGATCAGTTCCAGGCGAAGGAGATGTCGCACCGGGGTTCGGACGGCAGCTGGCCGTCCGAGCGCGTACGCGCGGCCGGCTACGGCTGGCGCACCGTCGGCGAGAACGTGGCCTGGGGGTACGCCACGGCCGAGCAGGTTCTCGAGGGCTGGCTGGAAAGCCCCGGTCACTGCGGGACGATCATGAACGGCGATTTCACCGAAGTCGGCCTGGCGGTCGAAGGGAGCTACTGGACGCAGGTGTTCGCCGCGCCGATGTAGCCGTCTCGACCCCGCGCGACGTTCCACCAGCCGTTTTCCGCCGCCCGAGGCTTGCGTCGGGCGGCCTCGTTCATGGCCGGGCGCACGTCACGCGGGCGGTGTCCTGGAGTCTACGCCCTCGCCGTCAGGCGGGACGCGGCATCGCCGTCGCCGTGGGGCGCGCAGGGGTGCGCGTCGTCCAAGGCCGGAGCGACGTGCCGCAGCCTGAGTGCGTTGCCCAGCACGAACACGTCGGACAGGCCCATCGCCGCAGCGGCCAGGATCGGGGAGAGCAGCACGCCGATCCACGGGTACAGGACGCCGGCGGCGACCGGAATCAGCAGCGTGTTGTAGCCGAACGCCCAGAACAGGTTCTGGCGGATGTTGTTCATGGTGCGGCGCGACAGGTGCAGCGCGTTCACCACGCCGCGAAGGTCGCCGGACATCAGCACCACGTCCCCGGCTTCGATCGCGACGTCGGTGCCGGTCCCGATCGCGATGCCGACGTCGGCGGCGGCCAGGGCGGGCGCGTCGTTGATGCCGTCTCCCACGAAGGCGACGCGGCGGCCGCCCTGGCGCAGCCGTTCGACCGCCGCGACCTTGCCGCCCGGAAGCACTTCGGCCTGGACCTCGTCGATGCCGAGCCGCCGCGCGATCGCCTGCGCCGTGGCGCGGTCGTCGCCGGTGATCATCGCCAGGCGCAAGCCCGCCGCCCGCAGGGCGCGGACCGCCGCCTCGGTGCCGGCCTTGATCGGGTCGGCGACCCCCAGCAGCCCGGCGACGTCGCCGTCCACGGCGGCGAACAGCGGCGTGCGTCCCTCTGCCGCCAAGGCGTCGGCCCGGGCGCGGAGGGGGCGCGGGTTCAGGCCTTCGGCCTCGAGCCAGCGCGCCGAGCCGACGCGGACCGTGCGTCCCTCGACGGTGGCGCGCACGCCCCGGCCTGGCAACGCCTCGAAGCCGTCCGCGCGCAGCGGGTCGAAGCCGGCGTGCTGGGCCCGGCGCCGGATCGCGTCGGCGATGGGGTGCTCGCTGTGCGCCTCCGCCGCCGCGACCAGGCGCAACAGCGTGGCCTCGCGCCAGCCCTCGGCGGGGATCAGGTCGGTCACGGCGGGGCGACCTTCGGTGAGGGTGCCGGTCTTGTCCAGCGCGATCACGTCGGTGTCTTGCAGGGTCTGGATCGCCTCGCCCTTGCGGAACAGCACGCCCAACTCCGCGCCGCGGCCACTGCCGACCATGATGCTGATCGGGGTGGCGAGGCCCATGGCGCAGGGGCAGGCGATCAGCAGCACGGCGGTGGCGGCGACCAGCGCGAAGGTGAGGCGCGGTTCGGGCCCGACCAGCATCCAGCTCACGAACGTGAGCGTCGCGATGGTGAGCACGGCCGGCACGAACACCGCCACCACCTTGTCGGCCAGCGCCTGGATCGGGGCCTTGCCGGCCTGGGCCTCCTCCACCATGCGCACGATGCGGGCCAGCGCGGTGTCCGCCCCCACCCGTTCAGCGCGGAAGCGGACGCTGCCCGTCTTGTTGAGCGTCCCGCCGGTCACCTCGTCGCCGCTGCCCTTGGCGACCGGCGCGCTCTCGCCACTCAGCATCGATTCGTCCACCCAGCTGGAGCCGCTGGCAATGCGTCCGTCGACGGGGATCCGCTCGCCCGGGCGGACCTCGATCAGGTCGCCGGGCGTCACCCGGTCGACGGGCACGTCAACCTCTCCGCCGTCGCGGACCACCCGGGCCGTGTCGGCCTGCAACGTCAGCAGGCGGCGGATGGCGTCGCTGGCGCGGCCCATGCTGCGGTGCTCCAACCACCGGCCCACCAGGATCAGCGTCACGATCGCGGCGGCCGCCTCGTAGTAGACGTGGACGGTGCCCTCGGGCAGGAGGCCGGGCGCCGCCGTCGCCACCAGGCTGTAGCCGAACGACGCCGATGCGCCGATCGCCACCAGGCTGTTCATGTCGGGACTGCCCCGACGCAGGGCGCGGAAGCCCGGACCGAAGAAGCGGCGGGCCGGCCCCAGCATCACCGGCAGCGTCAGCGCCAACTGCGCCAGCCACAGCGGCAGCCGCCCGAACCGCGCCATCAAGGCCGCTTCGCCCCCCGGCACCAGCATGGGCCCCATGGCGAGGAGCACCAGCGGCACCGTGAACGCGGCGGACAGGATCACGTCGCGCCGCAGCGCGGCGCCTTCGCGCTCGTGCGCTTGGCGCCGGGCGTCCTCCCGGTCCCGGCCCTCGGCGTCCTCCCGAACGTCGTAGCCTGCCTGGCGCACGGCGCCGACCAGATCGCCGTAGCGGACGGCGCCCGGCAGCCAGCGCACGCGGACCCCCTCGGTCGCCAGGTTGGCGTCCGCGGCCAGCACGCCCGGCACGCCACGCACGGCGCCCTCGACGCGGGCGACGCAGCTGGCGCAGTCCATGCCGCGTACGCCCAGGTCCAGGGTCTGCTCCTCGGGCTCGTAGCCCGCGTCCCGGACGCGCCCAAGCAGGTCCGGCAGCGACACGACGGCCGGGTCGTAGCGCACGCGGGCCCGTTCGGTGGCCAGGTTCACGCTCGCATCGCGCACGCCGTCGGTCCGGCCGAGGGCGCGCTCGACGCGCGAGACGCAGTGGGCGCAGGTCATGCCCTGCACCGTGAAGGTCGTATCGGCCGCTGTCATGGGGGGCCGCTGTTCAGGCACGGTACTTGAGGGCCTCCATGAGCTCGTCTACGATGGCGTCGGTGTCGCCGCGCGTCGAGGCGGTGGCCACGTGATCGCGGACGTGGGCGCGCAGCACAGTGCCGTTGGCGCGCGTCAGGGCGCCCTGGACGGCTTTGATCTGTTTGAGCACGTCGACGCAGTACACCTCGGGGTCCTCCAGCATCCGTACGATGCCGTCGAGGTGACCGCGGGCGCTCTTGAGGCGCAGCGACGCGTCGCGGCGCGTGTCGGGGTCGAGGTGCAGGCAGTCGGCGACGCCGGGGGCGGAGCCCTCGCGTGCCGGTTCGACGGGCGTGTCGGGCTCGGGCGCCTCCGGGAGCGAGGATTCCGTGGCGGCGCGGGTCATGACGCGGGCGTGGCGGTGTAGCCTTCCTCGGCCACGGCCGCCACCAGTCGTTCCACGTCGCCGCCCTCGACCCGGGCGTGCCCGGCGTCCAGGTCGACGTCGACGCGGGTGACGCCGTCGACCGAGCCGAGCGCCTCCTCGACCGCCTTCTTGCAGTGTCCGCAGGTCATGCCCTGGATGGTGAACTCGTTCATGTTGGGTCCTTTCCGGCCGCGTGCGCGGCGCCCCCATGGGCCTACCCCGTGGGGGGTGGGGTATGCCTCAGTGTAGCCGGCCGACCCGAACCGGACAAGGGACCGGCCTACCCATGCGCACGCTGCGCCGGCGTGTGCGTCCCGGACGGGCGACGCGGCCCTCGCAGCGGTGCGGTACCGTGATTCCACGCGCCACGCCGCGGCGTGGCGCGCCGTACCGGCCGGGGCGGGCCCCGCCGGCCGGGCGACTGGGAGGACGATGACGCGACACCGCGACCCACGCACCGTGACCCCCCGCTACCCCCTCGACCCCTGGCAGGTTCGGGAGACGCGTTTCGATCCGGACGTCAGCCGCGAGGCCGAATCGCTGTTCGCGCTCGGGAACGGCTACATCGGGATCCGCGGCACGTTGGAAGAAGGGGCGCCCGCGGGCGTCGTCACCGTTCCCGGCACCTACCTCAACGGGTTTCACGAACGCGAGGAGATCGCCTACCCGGAGCCCGCCTACGGCTACGCCCGCTGGCGCCAGACGATGTTGAACGTGACCGGCTGCACGAACCTCGCGCTGCGGCTGGACGGCGAACCGCTGCAGATGGGCACCGAGCGGGTCTCGGCGTACGAACGGGTGCTGGACCTGCGCGCCGGGACGCTGACGCGCACCCTGACGTGGACGGCCTTCGATGGCGCCCGCACGCGCCTCACCTTCGTGCGGGCGGTGTCGCTGGCGCACCGTGCGCGCGTCGCGCAACGCCTCACGGTGGCGCCGCTGGACCGCGCCGTCCGGGTGGAGGTCACGCACGCGCTGGACGGAACCGTCGAGAACCAGGTCGAGACCGGTGATCCGCGCATCGGCACCGCCCTCAAGGGTCAGGTGTTGGCGCCGGTGGCGCACCGGCACCAGGGCGCCCGCCGGGCGTTGCGGCAGCGCGCCCGCGGCAGCGGGATGGAGCTCGTGTGCGCCTGCGAGCACCACGCCCACGGCGCCGACGTCACCACCGAGGTCGCGTCCGAACCGTCGCGCGCCGAGCTGCGCCTGGTCGCGGGTCCCGATGCGAGCGAGGCGTTTCGGTTGGACCTGCACGCCGTGTACGCCGACGCGCGCGACCATGCGCCGGAGGCGCTGGACGCCGCCGCCGACGCCGAACTGGACGCGTTTGCGCGCGACGGCGGCGTGGACGGGCTCCTGGCCGCCCAGCGCGCCTGGTTGAATGAGTACTGGACGGGCGCGGACGTCGAGGTGGCGGGCGATGCGGGGGTCCAACAGAGCGTGCGCTTCAGCCTGTACCACCTCGCCCAGGGCGCCGGCCGGGACGGCCGCACCAACATCCCCAGCAAAGCGCTCACGGGCGAAGGCTACGAAGGGCACACCTTCTGGGATACCGAGATCTACGTGCTGCCGGTGTTCCTGCACGTCCGGCCCGACATCGCGCGCGCCCTGCTGCAACACCGGATCCACCTGCTGGACGCCGCGCGGGCGCGCGCGACCGAACTCCACCACGACGGGGCGCTCTACCCCTGGCGCACCATCGCCGGCCCCGAGGCGTCGGCGTTCTTCCCCGCCGGCACGGCGCAGTACCACATCGACGCCGACGTGGTGCACGCCTTCGAGCGCTACCTGGCCGCCACCGGCGACGGCACCATTATGTGGGCGGGCGGGGCCGCGGTGGCGGTCGAGTGCGCCCGGTTCTTCCTGAGCGCCGGTGCCTGGGGCCAAGGCGGGGCGTTCCACCTGCACACCGTCACCGGGCCGGACGAGTACACCGCCCTGGTGGACGACCAGCACTACACGAACCGCATGATGCAGGGCACGTTTCGCTTCGCGGCGCAGGTGGTGGAGGACCTGGCGGCGGAGGACCCCGCGCGCTTCGAGGCCGTGCGGCAGGGGCTGGGTCTTGGCGCCGACGAGCCGGACGCCTGGCGCCGCGCCGCCGACGCCGTGCACCTGCCGGTCGACCCCGGCAGCGGCGTCACCCCGCAGGACGCGACCTTCCTCACCAAGCCGGAGTGGCCCTGGGACGAGGTGCCCGCGGAGCGCTACCCGCTGTTGCTGCACTACCACCCGCTCGACATCTACCGTCACCAGGTGCTGAAACAGGCCGACGTGCTGCTGGCGCACCACCTGCGCCCAAGCGGGGTGAGCCGCACGCAGCTCCGCCGGGACGCGGCGTACTACGCGCCCCGCACCACGCACGACTCCTCGCTGTCTGCGTGCGTGCACGCGATCATCGCGGCCCGACTGGGACGGGCGGGGGAGGCGCTGGACTTCTTCGCGCGCACCGCCCGGATGGACCTGGACGACCTGAACGGGAACGTGAAGGACGGCGTGCACGCCGCGGCCATGGCCGGCACTTGGTTGGCGGTCACCGAAGGGTTCGGGGGCCTCGACGTCCAAGGCGGCACGCCGTGCTTTCATCCGCGCCTGCCGGCGGGATGGACGCGGCTCCGCGTTCGCGTCGCCTGGCACGGCCGGGTGATCGAGGTGGACACGGACGCGGAGGTGACGCGCTACCGGCTGCGCCGCGGCGAGGCGCTGGAGGTGCGGCACCGCGGCGAGGCGCTGCGGCTCGAGCCCGACGGCGAGGCCGTCCTGCCGAGCGGCCCCCGGCTTCGCGGCGTGGCGCTGGACCTCGACGGTGTCGTCACCGACAGCGCCGCGTACCACGATCAGGCCTGGAAGGCGCTGGCCGACGAGCTCGACATTCCCTTCGACGAGACCGCCAACCAGGCGCTGCGGGGCCTGCCGCGCATGGATTCGCTGGAGGCGATCCTCGCGCGCGGGCAGCGAGCGCTGCCCGAGGAGGAGAAGCAGCGCCTGGCCGCCCGCAAGAACGCGCACTACCAGCGTCTGATCGAGGACGTCACGCCGCGCGACCTGCTGCCCGGCATCCCCGAGTTGCTGGTGGAGCTGGGACAGGCGGGGGTGCGGATCGTGCTGGCCTCTTCCAGCCGCAACGCGCCGGCCCTGGTGCGCCGCCTCGGCATCGAGGACCGCCTGGATGCGATCGTGGATCCGGCCGCCGTGCACGCCGGCAAGCCCGACCCGGAGATCTTCGAACGGGCGGCCGAGGCGTTGGGCCTTTCGCCGGAGGACTGCGTGGGCGTCGAGGACGCGGCGGCGGGGGTCGCGTCGATCGAAGGGGCCGGCATGCCCAGCGTGGGGGTGGGGGACGTGGCCCACCTGGGCGATGCCACGCGGGTGGTGCCGGACACGCGCGCCTTGACGATGGACGTCCTGCGCGAGGCGGTCGGTGCCTGACGGGGTGTCGGTGGCGACCTCGTTCACGCCGGGGCCGCTGCTACGTTCGGTGCCGGCGCCTCGCCGCGGCGGACCTGCCCGCGCCCGGACGACCGGAGCCCCATGGTCACGGACGTCGCGTTGACGCCCCACGGCGGCAGGGGTAGCCTAGCGCCCCTTCACGACCCCCCGCCCAGCACCGTGCATCCTGCACACCGTGCCCGCCGCCGAGGAGGAGGACCATGGACGACGCCGACCTCGTCGCGTTGGCCGAACGTTGCGCGGAACTGATCGCCGAACGCAAGTTCGGCGAGTTGCGCCGGATGCTGCTGGGACTCGATGCGCCCGACGTGGCCGAACTCATCGAGGAGCTCGGCAGCGAACACCAGGCGGTGGTGTTCCGGCTTCTGCCCAAGGAGCGCGCGACCGGCGTGTTCGAGCATCTCCGTGTCGACGCGCAGGAGAACCTGCTGCACGCGTTGGGGGACGAGGCGGCCGTGGCCATCCTCGCCGATATGAGCGCGGACGACCGCACCGAGCTGCTGGGCGATCTGCCCGGCAAGGTCACCAAGCGGCTCGTCAACCTGCTCTCGCCCAAGGAACGCGAGGTGGCCACCCGCCTGCTGGGCTACCCCGAGGAGTCGACCGGTCGGCTGATGACGCCGGACTACGTGCAGGTCAAGCCGTTCTGGACGGTTCGCGAGGCCCTCGACCACATCCGGGCGTACGGGCGTGACTCCGAAACCCTGAACGTGGTGTACGTCACCGAGCGGGGCGGACGGCTCATCGACGACATCCCCACGCGCGAACTGCTGTTGATCCATCCCGACGCCCGCATCGCCGAGCTGATGGACATGAAGTTCGTCGCGCTCTCGGCCTTCGACGACCAGGAGGAGGCGGTCGCCGAGTTCCGCCGGCACGACCGGACGACGCTGCCGGTGGTCGACGGCGACGGCATCCTGGTCGGGATCGTCACCGTCGACGACGTGCTGGACGTGGCCGAAGCCGAAGCGACCGAGGACATTCACATGTTGGGCGGCTCGCAGGCGTTCGACGAGCCCTACCTGTCGATCCGCGTCGGCACCATGGTCAAAAAGCGCGCCCCCTGGCTGGTGTTGCTGTTCTTCGGGCAGATGCTGACCGCGACGGCGATGGCCACCTTCGAGGAGGCGCTGTCGCAGGCGTTGGTCCTGGCCCTGTTCGTGCCGCTGATCATCAGCTCGGGCGGGAACAGCGGTTCGCAGGCGGCCACCCTGATGATTCGCGCCCTCACCACCGGCGAGGCCTCGCTGCGCAACTTCGGACGGGTCGTGGTCCGCGAGGCCGGCGCCGCCGCCATCATCGGCGCCATCCTCGGCGTGCTCGGCTTCGCGCGCATCGCGGTGGGACAGGCGCTGGGCACCGGCTACGGCGAGCACTGGCCGCTGGTCGGCGCGACGATCGGTTTGGCGCTGCTGTTCGTGGTGCTGTGGGGCTCGGTGGTCGGCACCATCCTGCCGATGGTGCTGGAGTGGTTGGGTGCCGACCCGGCCGCTAGCTCCACGCCGTTCGTGGCCACCCTGGTCGACGTGACCGGCATCGTGCTGTACTTCACCATCGCCACCGTGGTGCTGCGGGGCACCTTGCTCTGAGGCCCGGCCCCGGCCCTGCCACCCCGCGCGCGAAGTACCATGACCGAATCGGTAGCAAGCGCGGGCCGGTCACGGACCCGTCTCGGTCCCAGGTACGGCGTGGGCGCAGCGGACGCCTCGGAGGGTGGCGAACCATGAACGGACGACGAAACGGCATCGGCGGCGCGCGGCACATAGGGACGCGGCTCCTGGTCCTGGCGCTCGGGTTCGGTCTCATACTGATGAGCCCGGGGGCGGAACGCTTCGCGATCGCGCAGATGAACCAGGAGACCGAAGAGGAGGTGCGCGCCTCGGTCGACGAGATCTTCGGTCCGCTGGAGGAGATCCGCGCCTCGCTCGACCCGCGCCGCTTCGACGTGGACGAGTTGGCGCTGGACCTGGCGTTCGAGGACGCGCCGACCATCACCGACTACGTGCACGAGCGCCTCGCCTTCGAGCCGTATCGCGGCGTGCTTCGCGGTGCCCGGGGCGCCCTGGCCGGCGGGTCGGGCAACGCCTGGGACCAGGCGTTGCTGACCGCCATCCTGCTGGGCGACGCCGGCTACGAGGTCGAGGTCCGCCGCGCCACCCTGGACGAGGCGGCGGTGGATCGCCTGCTGGCCGAGGTGCGGCCGGCGGGACGCGACGAGGTGTCGTTGGAGGGCGTCGAGGTGGCCCTGGGCGACGTGGGCGGCGTCGAGGCGCTGCGCGGCACGTTGGACGAACGCAGGGAGGCGCTCCTAGGCGAGGTGGGGACGGCCGAGCGGCGGCTGGCCGACGCGCTTCCCGCTTCGAGCACCGGCGATGCGGCGATGAGCCGCGTCCGTGACGCGGTGCGGGACTACGCCTGGGTCGCCTACCGCTTCTCCGCGGACGAGCCGTGGGCCCATGCCCATCCCGTGTTGGGCAGCGACGCGGAGGCGTTGGACGGACTGGAGGCCGAGGAGGCCTATGAGGGGGCGCTGCCCGACGAGGTGCAGCACCGCATCCGCATTCGCTCGTTGGTCGAGCAGCGCCTGGGCAGTGAACTGCGGGTGCACGAGGTCGCCGCGCCGTGGGAACGCCCGGTCGCCAACATGTACGGCGTGCCGTTCACGTACATGAACCTGCCCGACGGCGTCGATTCCGCCCCCGAGGGGGCCGGTCCGGCCGAGATCCTGGAGCGCACCTCGTTCCTGTTCCCGTTCGTCGGCGGCGACATGGCCGACGGCGCGATGGGTTTCGACATGAGCGGCAACGCCGTCGACGCCATGGCGGCCGAGAGCGCGTTCGCGGGCGTGTTCCAGTCGGTCGGTGGCGCCGTCGGCGACGCGGCCGGTGCGCTGGGCGGGCTCTCCCTCGGCGGGGACGACGAGGAGCCCGAACCGACCGGCGACGCCGTCGCGCTGACGGCGCAGTGGCTGGAGTTCACCCTGATCGCGCCCGGCGGGGAGGAGACGACGCACCGCCGCATGGTGGTGGACCGGATCGGCGCCGAAGCGCGCCAGGAGGGCAGCGTGCGGCTGGAGGCGGGCGTGTCCGAGGAGGAGGCGTTCGCCGCGCTGATGAGCTCGCACACGGTGATGGTCCAGACCAATCGCTTCGGCCAGGCGTTCCTGGCGGACCGGGTGTCGGAGGGGTTGTTGGCCTCGCGCGATCACGTGGAGGAGGCCTGGGCGGCGATTCTCACCGGAAGCGAGCCGCCGGTGATGGATCCGGGCGCGGCCGACGCGCAGACGGTGGTGGCCCCGCTGTTGATGTACGGCCTGTTCGACGAGGCGCCCCTGGACGAGGACGTGGTCAGCTACCGGCCCTCCCCGGCGGTGAGTGTTTTGAGCCAGCGGCTCGACGGCACCGCGCCGCAGGTCGACGTGGTCGCCAACCCGCGCTGGAGCCTGCGCACCGGGCCCGACGGGCCGGTGTACGACGCGGCCGCCAGTCGCGCCGCGGGCGCCTGGGAGACGCGGATGGAGGGCCTGGTGCTGCAGGCCCGCGGGGAGGCCGAGATCCCCGCCTACGCGTCGCTGGATAGGGTCGACGCCTCGTCTTGGCGTGCCCTCGAGCCCGGGGACGCGGAGGTGCTGGCCGAGCTGTCGCTTCCCGAAGCCACCCGGCGGGCCATGGCCCAGGACCTGGAACGCGGCTACCAGGTGTATGCGCCCGCCGAAATGGCCGAAGGGCAGCGCGTGGCCGGCTGGTGGCGCGTCGACCCCGTCACTGGCGAGACGCTGGGGCGCGGCGGGGACGGCCGGGGCCAAGCGGGCGTGGAGTACATGAGCAACCTGCAGCTGGCCGGCAGCATCATCCCGGCGATCGGCTTCACCCTGCACGGGGTGCACGGCTGCACCGAGATCGAGGATGCCGAGAAGGCCGGGTGTTGCATCGTCCAGAACATCGCCTTGATGCCGATCGGCTTCGCGGGCGGCATGGTGATGGGGGCCGCGTTGAGCTTGAGCGCGCTGGCCAGCTTCGTGGCGTTCGACGTGGTGGGGAACGTCGCGATGTCGCAGATCCCGAGCGTGTGCGGTAGCTGAGCCGGGCCGGAGGACGGGGCCGGCGCTCAGGCGGTTTCGTCCAGGAGGCCCGCCCCCGCGGCCGGTGCGACGGGGTACAGCGCGGGCGCGCGGTCGGTGGCGCGCCGGTAGCCGGTCTCCACGTCGGCCAAGAAGTCCGGGACCGCCGTGCGGGCGACCAGGGCCACGGCGCAGCCGGCGAACCCCGCCCCGGTCATGCGGGCGCCAAAACAACCGTCCTGTGCCTGCGCGACGTCCACCATGGCGTCCAAGGCAGGGCCGCTGACCTCGAAGTCGTGCTTCAGGCTGGCGTGACTGTCGTTCATCAGGCGCCCCAACGCGCTCGCGTCGCCCGCGCGCATCGCCTCGGCCGCGCGCAGGACGCGGGCGTTCTCGCGCACCACGTGCCGGGCCCGCGCCAGCACCGCCTCATCCATCGCGTGGGCGTGCGCGCCGAGGTCTTCCTCGTTGGCGTCCCGCAACGTCGCCACCCCCAGCGCCCGCGCGGCCGCGTCCACCTGGGCGCGACGCTCGTTGTAGGCGCTGCCCACCAGCCCGCGCCGGGTGCCCGTGTCGAGGATCACCACGGTGGACTCGGGGGGGATCGGCACGGGGTCGGTCGCCAGCGTGCGGCAGTCGATCAGCAGGGCCGCGCCTTCCTCGGCGCAGGCGCCGATCAGCTGGTCCATGATGCCCGAGGCGACGCCCACCCAGTCGTTCTCCGCCCGGCGGCACGCCTGCGCCATGGCGCGCGGGTCCCAGGCCAGCCCGGACGCCTCCATGAGGGCGCGCGCCAGCGCCAACTCCAGCGCCGCGGAGGAGGACAGCCCCGCGCCGCGGGGCACATCGCCGCTGAACACGCCGTCCATGCCGCGTAGCGCGTGGCCCGCCTCGCGCAGCGCCCAGGCCACCCCGTGCGCGTACGCCTGCCAGCCCTCGCGGGCGTGCGGCGCGTCGGCCGCGAAGGCGTCCTCCTCGTCCAGGTCCAACGCCCGCAGGTGCACGGTCCCGTCCTCGCGGCCGCGCAGGGCCAGGCGAACCTCGCGGTCGATGGCCATGGGCAGCACGAAGCCGTCGGAGGTGTCGGTGTGCTCGCCGATCAGGTTCACGCGGCCCGGGGCGCGAACGATCGCGCCGGGATCGTGGCCGAACCGGCCCGTGAAGGCCAGGCGCAGTTCCTCGGGCGTCACGGCGTTCCGTCCGGCGGGGCGGGCGTCAGCTCGCGGAGGCGCGCGGCGGCTTGTTCGGGGGTGAGGTCGCGTTGCGGCTCGCCCAGCAGCTCGAAGCCGACCATGAACTTGCGGACGGTGGCGCTGCGCAGCAGGGGCGGGTAGAGGTGCGCGTGCAGCTGCCAGTGGGCGTCGGCTTCGGCCTGCGCCTGCGGGCCGCTCGGCGCGCCGTGCCAGCCCATCGAGTAGGGGAACGGCGTGTCGAACAACGCGTCCAAGCGAGGCAGCAGGTCGGACAGCAACGCCGCGAGGTCGTCGCGCTCGGCGTCCGTCAACTCCGGCAGTCGCCCGACGGGGCGGACCGGTGTGATCAGGATCTCGAACGGCCACACCGCCCACCACGGCACCACGGCCAGCCAGTGCGCGCTGGCGCTCACCACGCGTTCGTCCCGGTCTCGTTCCAGCCGTTGGTAGGCGACCAGCAGCGGCTCGCCGTGGGCGTGCAGCCAGGCGCGTTGGGCGGCGTCCTCCTTGGCGGCTTCGCTGGGCAGGCGGTCCACGGCCCAGATCTGGCCGTGGGGGTGCGGGTTGCTGGCGCCCATCGCCTCGCCCTTGTTCTCGAAGATCTGCACCCAGCGCCAGGTGCGGCCCAGCGCCTCGGCCCGTTCGGCCCACAGGTCGACCACGCGCCGCAGCGCCGGGCGCGGGAACTCGGCCAGCGTCAGGTCGTGGCGGGGCGAGAAGCAGATCACCTGGCAGGTGCCGCGCAGCCCTTCGCGCTGGAGCAGCGGGTGCGCGTCGGGGCCGGGCTCCGGGGCGTCCACCATCAGCGCCGGAAAGTCGTTGGTGAACACGAAGGTGCCGTCGTAGTCGGGGGTCCGCTCGCCTCCGGCGCGTTCGTTGCCGGGGCACAGGTAGCAGCTCGGATCGAAGCGCGGCTTGCCTGCGGGGGCGGGCGCCTCCTGCCGGCCCTGCCAGGGGCGCTTGGTGCGGTGGGGGCTGACGACGACCGCCTCGCCCGTGAGGGGGTTGCGGCGTCGGTGCGGGTGCTCGTCCGGATCGAACGGCGTCATCGGTCCTCCAAGATGTCGAGGTTCGGGCTCGTGCCGGGAGCCTACCGCAGGGCGGGCCCGCTGCGGCCGTGGCGGGGTGTTTCACGTGCGTCGTGCTGCGCCGCCGTCCGAATCGGGGGCGGGGTGCGCGCGGCGGCTGCTTGCGCGGCCCGCGGCGCTCTGCTAAACTCATGTGCTCGGCGTCCCGGGTCGCGCCGTCCTGGCGTGGCGGCGGGGCCGGGCATGGCCCCTCGGCCGCGGGGCGGCAGACGCGGGCGGCCGCGAGGTGCGACCGCTCGATTCCATCACGGCACACCGCTCGGCCCGCCGGGCGTTCGGAGGATGAGGACATGTTCGCGATCGTGAAGTCCGGTGGCAAGCAGTACCGCGTGGAGGAGGGCGACCTGCTCCGGCTCGAGTTGCTCCAGGCCGAGGTGGGGGATTCGGTCGAGTTGCCGGTGATGATGCTGGGTGGCGACGAGACGAAGGTGGGCACCCCCTGGGTCGACGGGGCGCGCGTGCAGGCCGAAGTGGTCTCGCACGGGCGGGGCGACAAGATCTACATCGAGAAGTTCAAGGCCAAGAAAAACTATCGCCGGCGTGCCGGGCACCGACAGGGCTACACCGAAGTCCGCGTCACGGCCGTGGCCGGCTGAACGGGGAGGGGACCCGACATGGCACACAAGAAAGGCGTCGGCAGCACCAAGAACGGCCGCGACAGCGAATCCAAGCGCCTCGGCGTCAAGCGGTTCGACGGTCAGGCCGTCACCGCCGGGCACATCCTGGTGCGGCAGCGCGGCACCAAGTTTCACCCGGGGCGCAACGTCGGGACCGGCAACGATTTCACCCTGTTCGCCCTGCGGGACGGGGTGGTGCGGTTTCACGACAAGGGGCGCAAGGGGCGCTTCGTGTCGATCGAGCAGGCGCCGAGCCAGGCGCTCAGCGCCGACTGATTCCTACGCGGCGTACGGGCGCGGCATGTTCCGCGCTTCAGGTTCGTTCCGGGCGCGGCCGCACGGCCGCGCCCGGTGCGTGTGGGGGGCATGATGGCGTTTCGTGACCTGGTCGACGTCGAGGTGCAGGGCGGCCGCGGCGGCGACGGGGCGATGTCGTTCCTGCGCCTGAAGTACGTGCCCAAGGGCGGGCCCGACGGAGGCCACGGCGGCGGTGGCGGCGACGTGGTGTTGCGCGCCGTCGACGACGCGTCAGCCCTGACGCGCTTGATTCCGCACAAGCGGTACCGCGGCGGCACCGGACAGCAGGGCGAAGGGCGGGACCGACACGGCCGCGGCGGCGAGGACGTGGTGCTGGAGGTCCCGGTCGGCACGTTGGCGCGCGACCAGGACGCGGGCGAGGTGCTGGCCGATCTCACCGAGGAGGGTCAGAGCGCGGTGGTGGCCCGGGGCGGCTCGGGCGGGCGCGGCAACACCGCCTTCGCCAGCGCCGAGCGGCGCGCCCCCCGCTTCGCGGAGCTCGGCGCGCCGGGCGAGGCGCGGCGCCTCACGCTGGAGCTACGCCTCATCGCCGACGCGGGCCTGGTCGGCTTCCCCAACGCCGGCAAGTCGAGCCTGCTGGCCGCGTTGTCCAACGCGCGCCCCAAGGTGGCGGACTACCCCTTCACGACCCTGTCGCCGAACCTGGGGGTGGTCGAACGCGGGGGCTCCGGCTTCGGGCGCCTCACGCTGGCCGACGTCCCGGGCATCGTCGAGGACGCGCACGAGGGCAAGGGGTTGGGCCTGGCGTTTCTGCGGCACGTGAGTCGCACGCGCCTGCTGGTGTGGGTGTTGGACATCGCGGAGGAGCCTCGGGCGGCGTTCGACGCGTTGCGCCGCGAAGTCGGGGCGTACGATCCCGCGCTGCTGGAGGTGCCGGCCATGATCGTGCTGCACAAGACCGACCTCGCCTCCCCCGCCGAGGTCGCCGAGGCGCAGGACGCCCTGGCCGCCAGCGGGCTTCCCGTTCTGCCGGCGTCGTCGTTGGAGGGGGGCGGGTTGGACGCCGTTCGCGAGACCCTGTTCGCGTTGCTGCCCGAGCGGCGGCCGCTCGCGCCCGCGCCGGAGGGCCCGCGCCGGGTGGAGGCCGAACCGGTGCGGGTGACGCGCGACCCCTCGGGCGACGGATGGGTGGTGACGGGCGAGGAGGTCGAGAGCCTGGTGGCGCGCTTCGACGCCACCAACGCCGAGGCGGTGTCGTACCTGCAGCGGCACTTCGAGCGGTTGGGGCTGTGGCGCCTGTTGCGGAAGGCAGGGGCGAAGGACGGCGACGACGTCCGGATCGGCGAGGCGGTCTTCGAGTACTTTGACGCCACGGCGGAGCCCGAGCGGGAGGAGGGGGCGTGAGGCCTGCCTCGGGGCACGGGGACGGGTGGGACGTCGTGATACCCTTTGGCCGCGTCCCAGCGGCGCCCGGCGGATTCGGACGGCCCGCCGCTCCGTTCGCTGGCACGGACCATTCCTAGGAGGCCATGGCGAGCGAACCGATCTTTCCCCAAGCCAGTCCCTGCGACCGGTCCAGCGTGGCGCCGTACTGCGAGCGCGTCCGGGCCATGCTGAGGCCGTCACGGTGGGAGCACGTGCTCCGCGTGTCGATCTTGGCCGAGAACATCGCGCGCGCCAACGATTTCGATGAGGACCAGATTCGCGCCACCTCGCTGGCGGCCGTGTTGCACGATGCGGCGCGGGACCTGCCGCCCGATCGCCTGATGGCGCTGGCACCGCCCCAGTCCGAGGCCGAGCGGGCTCACCCCATGGTGCTGCATGGGCGTGCCGGCCGGGCGTTGGCGGCGTCGTGGGGCGTGAACGACGGTCGGGTGCTGAACGCCATCGAGGGGCACGTGTTCGGCGTGGCGTCGAACGACCGGATCGGCATGGCGCTGTACGTCGCCGACGTGTCGGAGCCGGGGCGCGGGGTCAACGACGACGTGCGCGCGTTGGCGATGACCAACCTGACGGCCGCCTACCGGCGGGCGGTGAAAACTAAGGTGGACTACCTTCGCGCCTGCAACAAGCCGGTCCACCCCAAGACGCTCGAGGTGCACGATGCGATCGAGGCCGACGTTGCGTGACGCCCGCCTGCTGCAGGCGGTGGGCCTCCTCGTCGCGGTGCTGGGCCTGGTGGGCTTCTGGTGGAACCGCGACGTGCCGCGCACCGAGCTGGGCACGCAGCAGCGCGAGCTGCTGGGCATCGAAGAGGACGCCTTCCACGCGAGCTTCGTCGTGGCCGGCCGGGACGTGTTCTACGGCGAGGGCGAGGCCGACCCGATCTACGGCGAGGGGGGCCGGATCGTCGGCTGGGACTTCCAGGGCCCCAGCCATACGCGGGGCATCAACACCGACACCATTCTGTACGTGCAGATCGTGGACGCCGAGGTGATCATGGTGGCCATCCCGCGCGACCTGTTCGTCGGCAGCGGGACCCGCCGCATCAACGGGGTGCTGGCCCGCGAGGGGTCCGACGGACTGGTCGAGCGGGTCGAAGCGATCATGGGCGTCCCGATCGACTATCACGCCATCATCGACCTCGACATCTTCGAACGCGTGGTGGACGCGCTGGGGGGTGTGGAGGTCAACGTCCCCGAGCGTATGTACTACCGCGACGTGGCCGGAGGGCTCGAGATCGACCTGCAGCCGGGCCCGCAGGTGCTGGACGGGGAGGAGGCGGGCGACTTCGTTCGCTACCGGCAGTTCCGCCGCGGCGACATCGACCGCATCGACAACGTCAAGCGCTTGGCGTACGCCATGCTGGCGCGCGTCAAGGAGTTGCACGTCCGCGCGGCGGGCGCGTTGCCGGACCTAATGTCGACCTACTTCGACCAGGTGGAGACCAACGCCTCGCCTGCGTTGCTTAGGCGGTTGATTCCGCGCATCGACGCCTTCGAGATCCGCTCGGCGACGCTTCCGACCCGGGACGTCGTCCGCGACGGGGCGCAGGGGCTAACCACCGATCCGGCCGAGGTCGAGTCGTTTCTGGCGACCACGTTCGGCGGCTCCGCCCGCGCGTTCCGCGACGCGCCGGAGGGCACGCTGTTGATCACCGACCGCTCGGACACGCCGGGCCTCGGAGCCTGGTACCGCGACCGGCTGATCGCCTACGGCGTTCCCGAGGAGCGACTGCTGCTCCGCGAGGGCGACCTCGACCCGTCCGGAACGCGGGTGGTGGCGGTGGCCGACGCGTGGAGCGACGCCGACTACTACGCCACCCTGCTGGGCACCGGCAAGCAGCAGGTGGCGGACCTCCCCCGCGTGGACGGAACCGAGATCCGCCTCGAGCTGGTGTTGGGCGGCGACGCCCTCGCCATGACGCCGCTGGGGGCGGCCGGCAGTTCCGTGGACGGGGTGCCGGCCGGGCCTCCGCGCGCGGTCCCCGTGCTTTCGCCCGGCGCCGAAGGCGCCGCCGTCCCGGAGGAGGAGCTTTGACACGTTGACGCACGATCCCGACGCGATCCCGAACGACGCGGTCCACGGCGGACCGGACGGCGCCCGCGCGGCGCTGCCCGAGTTGCAGTGGATCGTGGACGCGCTCGACGACAAGCGCGCCAAGGACATCCGCGCGTTGCACTTGGCGCCGCTCACCCCCACCATGGAAGCGTTCGTGATCGCGAGCGCCGAGTCGCTGCCGCAGATACAGGCGCTCGAAGAGGCGGTGAAGGGCCGCATGAAGGAGGAGGGCCGCATGCCGCGTCACGTCGAGACGCCGTCCAGTCGCTGGGTGCTGATCGACTTCGGGGCCGTAGTGGTGCACATCATGAGTCCCGAGGCGCGCGAGTTCTACGATCTCGAGGGCTTGTGGGCAGATGCCGAGCCGATCGAGATCTCTCCGACCTGAGGCGCTAGCCTGGGGCGTGCGGCATTGGGCGGAAGCGCTGGCACGTACGCATCTGGAGGCGCGAGGGTTCGCCTTTCTGGACGCCAACGTGGTGCTGCCAGGCGGCGAGCTGGACCTGGTGATGCGCCACGGGCGGACGATCGTGTTCATCGAGGTCCGGCAACGCAGGAGCGCGCGCTACGGCTCGGCGGCGGAGTCGCTCACGGCGGCCAAGCGCGCTCGCCTGCGTCGCACGGCGCGCAGCTGGGCGGTGCGGCGGTACGGCGCCGCGGACCGCCCCATGCGCATCGACGCGGTGCTGGTTCAGGGCGGGCCCGACCGCCCTCGGATCGAGCATCTGCAGGACGTCGCCTGACGTGCGGCGCGCCGGCGCCCGCCCCTCACTTCGGCAGGCCGGCCGACAGCGCCCCGCCCGCCACCTCCAGCGTGGTGGCGTCGATCGCCTCGTTCTCCACCACGTGCGCCAGCAGGGCCGTGATCTCGGAGGGGTCGATCAGGCGGCCCAGCGGCACGCGCGACAGCACCCGTTCCAGGGCCGTCTCGGACATCGCTTCCAGGATGGGCGTACGCACGTAGCCGGGGGCGATGCCGACCACGCGGATGCCGTGCACGTCCTGCGCGTGGAACTCGCCGACCAGCAGCTTGGGCCACATCGCCACGGCCGCCTTGCTGGCCGCGTAGTTGATCTGCCCGAGCTCGCCCGCCTTGTTGATCGACGACATGGTGAACAGCACCCCGCGATGCCCCCCATCGATCATGCGGGCGGCCGCTTCGCGCACGGTGAGGAAGGTGCCCGTCAGGTTGACGTCGATCACGGCGCGAAACTGGTCCGCGCTCATGGTGCGCGTCACCTTGCCCTCCTTGACCCGCACCGTGAACGCGTCGCGGAAGATCCCGGCGGCGGGCAGCACCACGTGAACGGCGCCGAAGCGGTGCAGCGCCAGGTCCATCAGCGCCGCCACCTCCTCCTCGGCGGTGACGTCGGTGCGGCGCATCGCGACCTGCGCGCCGCTGCCTTCCAGTTCCTCCGCGACGTCGCGCAGGCCCTCCTCGCTCACGTCGCCCAGGACGAGGCGCGCACCCTTGGCGGCGAAGGCGCGGGCGGTGGCGGCGCCGATGCCGCTGGCCGCGCCGGTGATGACGGTGACGGAATCTCGAATGTCCACGACCCGAGGATGCCACATTCCCTGCGCGCGGCCCGCCACCGGTCCTATACTCCCCGTATGCTCTGTTGCTCGTTTCCCAGGTGCGGCGTCCGCTTCGGCCTGCCTGGCGCGCCGTCGCCGGAGGGGGCGCGGAGCCGGCCGGTCATGGAGGCGTGGCCGTGCGGGTGAAGATCTGCGGGATCACGCGACCCGAGGACGCCCAGACCGCCGAGGCGGCCGGGGCGGACGCCATCGGCCTGATCTTCGCGGACGGCAGCCGCCGACGCATCACGGTGGCGCGCGCCCGGGAGATCTCAGCTGCGTTGGGGCCGTTCGTGACACGCGTCGGCGTGTTCACGGACGCCGGCGCCGACGAGGTGCTGGACGCCGCCTTAGGGGCACGCCTGGACGTGGTGCAACTGCACGGGGAGGTGCCCCCGGGGCGTCTGGCCCAGCTGCGCAGGTCGGTCCGCGTGGTGCGCGTGGTGCGCTTCCGGGTCGGGCTGACCCCCGACGAAGTGGCGTTGGACGACGCGGACGCCGTGATGCTGGACGGGGTGCGGCCGGGCAGCGGGGAGGCGTTCGACTGGAACGCGGCCACCGCCTGGCGCGGGTACCCACGCTTGGTGCTGGCGGGCGGGCTTCGGCCCGACACGGTGGCGGACGCCGTTCGTCGCTTGCGCCCCCACGCCGTCGACGTAGCCTCCGGGGTCGAGTCCGCGCCGGGCGTCAAGGATCCGGACGCCGTGCACGCCTTCGTGCGGGCGGCCCGTGAGGCGTGACGGGGTGTCCCCTCGCGTGCGATATGGGCGTCGCGACCGACCGGGGTCCCTGCCGAGGGCGGGGCGTACCGCCGGTACGGGCGACGCGGATGCCTTGCCCTTCGGGCCCCCTGGAATTCTCCACACTTGTCCACAGGCGAGGCGGGGGTTGTGGATAACTCTGAGCGGGTGCGACGGCGACGCACTTCTGAAGCCCTGATTACATGAATCACGTCACAGACGCAATTCGAGAGCACCGGCTCGCTGTTCGCCCGCCTACCAGATCGGGGCTGAACGTGTCAATGCCGCGCGGCTATCCACAGCCCCGGCCCGCATGTGCGCGTTCGCCACGCGGGGGCGCGGCCGACGTACCATGGGGGGCCAGGGCCCCAGCCCAGGACCGGAGGAGGATTCGCAGGTGACCATCGTGACGATTTCCGACGCACGCCGCTTCTCGTTGGATGCGGTTCAGCGCAGCACGCTGCTACGCGAGGGGGGGCTCGAGGTCGAGCTCCTGTGCTTCGAAGCCGGCCAGCGCGACGACGAGGACCGACGCAGCGAGGCCTCGATCTACCAGGTGATGGAAGGCGAAGCCCTCCTGCACGTGGGCGACGAGCGCCACCGGATCGGCAAGGGCAAACTGGCGGCCGTGTCCGCCGAGGAGCCGCACGTGATCGAGAACGCTGGGGGCGGCCTGCTGGTGGTGATGGCCCACCGGGCACGCTCCGACGAGGGGTGAGGCGCGCCACGGCCCCGTGCGCCCCTCGGGTGCGCGGGTGCCCCCATGTCGGCCGGACGGCCCGTGGGCCCGGCCGGTCATGTCGTTGCTGAAGCGCCTCGCCGTCACGTTCCTGGTGCCGCTGGCGCTGGCGGTGGTCACCGCCATCGCGCTGCAAGCGGTGATCGATGCCCAGCTCCGTGCCCAACGGGAAGCCGAGCGGGCCGACACCGTCCTGCAGGCGGTGGATTCGGTGCTGGGCAGCGTCGTCGCGGCCGAGACCGCCGAACGTGGCTTCGCCTTGACCGGCGCACCGCGCTATCTCGCCGAGTACGAAGAGGCGGTGCAGCAGGTCGAGGACGGCTTCGACGAGCTCGAGGCGCTTCAGGCCGGCGGGCCGGAGGGGTTTGCGGTGGAGGCGATGCGGGACGCGTTCGCCTGGCGGACAGGCTCCGCCGCAGAGGTGTTCGAGGCCCGCCAGCAGGCCCCCGTCGGGTTGGCACAGCAGGCGTCCGACGCGCTCCGAGGTTTGTTGGCGCAGCAACGCAGCCAGGCGGCCGGAGAGGCGTACGACCCGGAGCTGCGAGGCGTTCGCGCTGCGGTGGCGGGCATCCTGGAACGTCCGCTTCGCCGCGACGCGGCGGCGGACTGGAGTGAGGTACGGGCCCGCCTGGAGCTGGAGGTGCGGGTCCCGGGCAGTCAGGCGGCCGCGTTGCGAACGCTGATGGGCCGCCTGGCGGACGAGGCGCAGCGGATGGACGCGCGCGTCGCGTCGGGGATCGAGGCGGGCGAAAGGCGTCGCCGGATCGACGAGGTCCGCCGGCAGGGCGAGGCGTTGATGATGGCCCAACGCGAACGCTCGGCGGAGGTTCGTGCGCAGGTGGCGCGAACGACCCGCGTCGCGCGGGCCGCGGTCTGGATCGGCCCGGTAGGGGTGGCGGTGCTGGGGTTTTTGGCGCTTGCACTGCTGCAGTGGCGGGTGGCACGCGACGCCCTTGGATTGTCCGCGGTCGCGGACGAGGTTTCGAAGGGGCGCCTGGAGGCACGCGCCAATCCAACCCCGCGCGACCCGCTCCGGAACGTGGCGCGCGCGTTCGACCAGATGGTGGAGCGGATCGAGCGCCGCAGCCGCTTGGCGCAATCGGAACGCCGCACCAGTACGCTGCTGCTGGCCGCTACCACGGCCCAAGAGGCCTTCGAGGTCGTCGGCGAGCACCTGCGCGCCCACCTACCCGACACCACCGGCACCATCCTGACGCTCGATCCCGGCCGCGGCGACATGCGCGTGGCGCACCGTTGGGGGCAACCGCTGGAACCGGGCGACGCCACCGTGTTCGCGCCGCAGGACTGCTGGGCCGTGCGCGGCGCCCACGCGCACGCCAGCGCCGGTGGGGCGGCCCGGTGCCACCACGTCGCGGCCGAGCGCGACGGCCTGTGCGTGCCCATCCGGGGTGCCGATACCACGCTGGGCGTGCTGTGCGTCGAGGCCGGTCGCGGCCAGATGGACGCCGACCTGCCCGATATCGTGCAGGACGTGGCGGAGCACCTGTCGTTGGCGCTGTCCGCCCTGTCGTCCCGTGCCGCGCTGGAGGAGCGCTCGGTCCGCGACCCGCTGACGGGCCTGTTCAACCGGCGCTACCTGGACGAGGCGCTCGGGGTGGAGTTGGCCCGCCACGCGCGGGACGAGTCGCCGTTGTCGGTGCTGATGGTGGACCTGGACCGCTTCAAGGACCTCAACGACACGCACGGCCACGCCGCGGGCGACGACGTGCTCCGCGAGGTCGGACGGACCATGGCCAGCTACGTGCGCGAGGGGGACGTCCCGGCCCGGCTTGGCGGGGAGGAGTTCGTGCTGGTGCTGTCCGGGGCCGATCACGACACCGCCCTGCGCCGCGCCGACGATCTGCGGCGGGCGGTCGGTGCTGTGCGGACCACGGAGGTGGACGGTCCCATCACGGTATCGGTCGGCGTGGCGACCGCCCCGGTGCACGGCACGACCCGCGAGGCCTTGCTCGCCGCGGCCGACGCCGCCCTGTACCGGGCCAAGCACCAGGGGCGCGACCGGGTCGCGTCGCCCGCCGCCGAGGGCCAGGCCCCGGACGACGCCTGAGACACGCGCCAAAGGGTTCGGGGCACGGCGGCCCAGACGTGGTCAGCGCTGCGTCACCGTCGCTGGCGCGCCGCGCCAGGCGTCACCAGGCGCCGAGCGCCCGACGGATGACGACGATCTGACCGACGTGGTAGGCGAGGTGGTCGGCGGCGATCACGATCTGACGCATCGGCGTGCGGCGCCCCCCGTCCGGCAGCGCGTCCGAGTGCGGAATGTCCGCCAGCAGGTCGAACGACGGGTCGTCCAGCCATCCCTCCATCTCGGCCAAGGAGGTGCGCAGGCCCCGCAGGCTGGGCTCCCAGGTCTCGTCGGGCACGGGATCGCGAGGGGCCGGCCAGTACCCCTCCGGCCACGGCGGCGAGTCGTGGTCGGCCCCGAGCGTGTACGCCACCAGGTCCTCCTGGCCGATGCGCATGTGCTCGACCAACTCCCAGACGGCGTACGGCAGGCCGTCCGGGCGCGTGCCGCGCAGGTGCGCCGGCAGGCCGGCCAGGGCGGCATCGAGCGGAACGTGCGCGCCCTCCCCGCGGAGCAGCTCGCGCAGGGCGCGACGCATGGGGTCGCGGCTGGCGACCGTGCTCACCCGTGGGGGCTCCGTCCCGGCTTCCACTTCACGGTGCACCCGACCGCCCACGTTTCGGGTTCCGCGATGTCGCGGCCCGCCAGGACCGCCTCGATGGCGTCGCGGAACTCGTGCGTGGTGGCGGCGTCCGGGTCCTTGGGCGCGTCGTCGATCCGGCCGTGGTAGCGCAAGCGCCGGTCGCGGTCGAACAGCAGCACCTCCGGGGTGCGCACGGTGCGATACGCGCGGGCGACCGACTGGTCCTCGTCGTGCAGGTAGGGGAACGGGAGGTCGTGCTCCCGCGCGAACGCCTGCATCGCCTCGAACGAGTCGTCCTCGTAGCGGTCGGCGTCGTTGCTGTTCACCATCACGAAACGCACGCCCCGGGGTTCGTAGCTGCGGGCCAGGTCCGTCAGGCGCTCCAGGTAGGCGTGGACGTAGGGACAGTGGTTGCAGCCCTGCACGTACACGAACGCATCACGTTCGTCCAGGTCGCGCAACGCCACCCGCCCGCCGCGGGCGGCGGGGAGATCGAAGTCCGGCGCCTGGGCGCCGATGTCGAGGCTGACGTACTGCGGCGTGGTCTCGGCCATGGTGGTTCCTCCTCGCCCCGAGTATGGGATGGATCGCGGCAGCGGATCGTCGTGCGCCCTGCGCTAGCATGGGGGGGTGCTGACCTTCGCCGCGCCGGCGTTCCTGTGGGCGCTCCTGGCGCTCGGGGCCGTGGTGTTGTTGCACCGCGTCCGTGCGCGCCGCCCGCGCCGCGAGGTCGCCGGCCTGTTCCTGTGGCGGCGCGCCCGCGAGGCCGGTGCCCGCCGCCCCAGGTTCCGCACCGGCCTCCTGTTGGTCCTTCAGTTGTTGGCGGTCACCGCGTTGGCGTTGGCATTGGCCCGTCCCCTGTGGGGCACCACGGGCCCCGGCGCCGTGGTGGTGGTGTTGGACGGAAGCGCCAGCATGCGGGCGCGTGACGGGGCCGGTGCGCCCGCGGCGGCGGCGTTCCCGGACCTCGCGCCCGGCACCACGCGGGTGGAGGTGGCGCGCCGCGTCGCCGAGGCGGTGAGCGCCGAGGCCGGCCGGGTGGCGCTGGTGCGGGCGGGTCGCACCGCACGCGTGCTGCTGCCCCCCAGCGAGGACCCCGAGGCGATCGCCGCCGCGCTGGCCTCGTTTCGCGCGGGCGACGCGAACAGCGACGCCGAGCGCGCGCTGGTGCTCGCCCGCGACCTCGCCGCCAGGGGCGGGGCCGCCGGCGCGCCCGCCCCCATCCACTGGATCGGCGACGCGCCGCCCCCCGCGAGCGCCGGGGTGCGGGTCCACGCCGTGGCGGGACGCGGCGAGAACGTCGGCATCACCGGCTTCGAACGCGTCGCGCAGCAGGCATGGGTGCGGCTCTCGTCGACGGCCGCTCGGCCGCTCGAGGTGCCCCTGCGCGTCCTGCGTGGCGACACGGAGGTCGCCCGCAGCACCGTGGTGGTGCCCGCGCGGGGCGACACCTCGCTCACCTTTCCCGTCGGCGGGGGCGGCGGCGCGATCGAGGCGCGCATCACGCCACCAGCCGGCGACGCGCTGGCCCTCGACGACGTCGCCTTCGCGGGGGCGCCCGAGGTCCGCGTCGCCCTCGAGCGCGACTTCGGCGCGCTGCTGCGCGCCCTGGACGCGATCGACGACGTTCGGACCACGATCGGGCCCGTCGCGCGGACGGGCACGTTCGACCTGCGCTTCTTGGTCGACGACACCCCGGCCGGGGACGGCGACGCGGCCGAATCGGGCGGCGACGACGGGGGCGCGTCGAGCCTTCCCGGCGGCGCCGTGGTGGTGTTCCCGCCGCGCGACGCCGACGCCGTCGCGGCCGAGGTCACCGATTGGGACGCCGCCGATCCCGCCCTGCGTTTCGTGGACCTGAGCGAGCTGGTGGTGGCGCTGGCCTGGCCGCCGCCGCTCGAGGAGACGTCCGAGGGGACGACGCTGGTGCACGGGGTGCCCCAGCTCGACCGCGCCCCCGGCGGGCGCGGCGAAGGGGCGGCGGAGGACCCAGGCGCGGCGCGCGAGGACGCCGAGGCGCCGCAGGCGGCGGTGTTGCTTCGGCGGATCGCACGCCCCGCCGGCCCGGTGTGGCGCTTCGCGTTCCACCCGGTCCGCGGCGACCTCACCCTGCGGCCCGCCTTCCCGACGCTGGTGGCGAACCTGGTCGACCAGGTTCGCGAAGGGGCCCGCGTGCCGTTGGGTGCGCGCCTGCCGGCGGGGGCGACGCGGGACGGCGATCCGGTCGAGGTGGCCGATCGTCCGGGGCTGTACCGGGTGGAGGGCCGCACGGTGCACGCCAGCCTGCGCAGCGAGGAGGAGACGCGGCTGCCCGGACCCGACGCATTCAAGCCGGACGCGTCGGCCGGCGCCTCGCAGGACGCGTTGCAGGACGAAGGCGGAAGCGCCCCGCCGGCCGGCGAGGGGGCGGCCTCGAGGCCGCTGTGGTCGCTGTTGGCGGGTGCGGCCCTGCTGCTGCTCGTGGGCGAGTGGTGGGCCTTCTCGGGCATGGGCCCCGCGTGGCCGCCGTGGCGGCGCCGGAGCGGCTGAGACCTCGCGCCGGTTGATAGGCTGACCATGAATGGTGCGGTCCGATCCCAGTCTGCCGGTCCTGGTCCTGCTGTTGCTCGGCGGGGGCCTCCTGACGTTGTCCAGCGCCGCGCCGGGCGGCGAGTTCATGCGTCAGCTGACCTTCCTGGGCGTGTCGGCAATGATCGTGGCGGTGGTGCTCTGGGTCGGCAAGCGCCGCATCCTGCGGCTGGTGCCGCACCTGTACGTCCTGTCGCTGACGCTGCTGGTCGCGGTTCAGGCGTTCGGGACCCGCGTCAACGGCGCCAAGTCGTGGCTGTACGTCGGGCCGTTGCCCGGGTTCCAGCCCTCCGAGCTGGCCAAGATCGCGCTGATCCTGGCGCTGGCGATGGCGTTGCACGACCGGCCCATCCGCGGCCTGCGCGGGTACCTGGCGCCGTTGGCGTTGATGTTGCCGCCGTTCGCGCTGGTGCTCATCGAGCCGGACCTAGGCGGCGCGCTGGTGATCGCCGCGATCGGTGCGGCCATGCTGCTGATGCGCGGCCTGCCGTGGCGGCACCTGGCGGCGTTCGCGCTGGTGTTCGCGGTGGCGGTGCCGACGGTGGTATGGCCCAACCTGGCCCCGCACCAGCGGGAGCGCATGGTGTCGTTCATGCACCCTGGGGAGGATCCGTTGGGGTCGGGCTACCAGGTGATCCAGTCGACCATCGCGATCGGTTCGGGCGGGCTGACCGGCAAGGGGTGGGGGCAGGGTACGCAGTCGCAGCTGGGCTTCATCCCCTACCGTCAGACCGACTTCATCTTCTCGGTCCTGGCCGAGGAGGGCGGCTTCGTGGCGGCGGCGACGCTGCTGGTGTTGTACGGCCTGTTGTTCTGGCGGCTGGTCTCGATGGCGGGCGAGTGCCCCTTCGAGCGCGATCAGTTCGTGATCCTGGGGGTGCTGACCCTGATCGGCGTTCAGGTGCTGATCAACGTCGGGGTGGCGCTCGGCATGGCGCCCGTCACCGGGCTCACCCTGCCGCTGGTGTCGTACGGGGGCAGCAGCCTGGTGACGACGCTGACGGCGTTGGCGTTGGCGTTCGTGGTGCACCGGGACCGGTACGCCCACGCGTGAGGGGCCGGCGCCGGGCCGGTCGCGGGTAGGATGGTGGCATGAGGACGAGGGGCATCCTGCTCACCGTCGCGGTCGCGCTGGGCGTGGCGTTCGCGGCCGCCAACTGGGGCACGCTGACCGCCAATCTGCCCGTGAACCTGCTGGTTCTGCGGCTCGAGGTGCCCGTCGGCCTGATCCTGCTGATCGCGACGCTGGTGCTCACGGCGGTGTTCTTCTTGGGCGCGTTGTTCGACCGCGCCGCGCAGCTGCGGGAGTTGGGTCGCTTGGAGCGGCGGGTGGACAAGCTCCGCGCTCAGCTGGATCAGCGTCGCCTGGAGGAGATCCGCGAGGTGCACGACGCCGTGCAGGCCTGGGGCGCGTCGCTGGAGAAGCGCGTGGACGAGCGTGTGGGCGAGGCGGAGGCGTCGCTGAGGAGCGCCATCGCGGACGCGGAGATGCGCCAGAAGAAGCGGGCGTCGTCGCTGGAGGAGCGCGTCCTGACCGTCCGCAACGAGATCGCTGCGGACGTCGGCGAGGCCGAGGATCAGCTGCGCCGCATGCTGGACCGGTCGCTCGAGGAGTGACGCGCGCCGGACCCGGGCCCGCGTCACGGCCCCGAGGGGCGTCGCGCAAGACCGGCGACGGTGCCGGTGCGCGCGGTCTGCTAGGTTGCGGCCATGAGTGATGACGCCGATTCCGCCACGCAGCCGCTGGATACCGAGGCTCTCAGGGAACAGGTGCTCGAGGCGTTGAAGGTCGTCCGCGACCCGGAGATCCCCGTCAACGTCGTCGATCTGGGCCTGATCTACAACGTCGACGTGTCCGAGGACGGCAAGGTCGACATCGACATGACGTTGACCAGCATGGGCTGTCCGGTGCAGGACATGATCCAGGCCGACGCCGAGTTGGCGGCGATGAAGGTCGAAGGCGTCCGCCGCGTCGATGTCGAGTTCGTGTGGTCCCCGCCGTGGAGCATGGACAAGATGACCGACGACGGCAAGAAGCACATGCGGATGTTCGGCTTCAACATCTGATAGGGACGCGCGCCGCGCGCCGATGAGGCGTTTTCGGCGTCCGGCCGTGCCGCTGCGCGGTAGCGTGTCGGCGTGTTCTTCAAGCGGCGTTCGAAGGAGGACCCTCGCGACGCGGCGTGGGCGGCGTTGGCCCAGCGGCTGGAGATGACGCGATTGCCGGAGCGGGCGGAGGAGGAGCTTCGCGCCGAGCTGGCGGTGGACACCGGCCGCGTGGCGGCGCTTCACGCGCTGCGGCGGCCTGGACAACCGGAGTTGCTGATGTTCGAGCACGCCCGCGGCCGACGGCGCTTCCGGGGCGAGGAACGCCGGGCGCGGGTCCTGCTTCGTGACGAAGAGGCGGTCTCGGGGGTGGCGTGGCGGGCGTTTCCACGCTCCCACCCGTTGATCACCTCGTTGCAGACCAGCCGTAGCGGCGGCACCCTGATCGAGACCGGGGACGAAGACTTCGACGCGCAGGTGGGCGTGCTGACCCGCGAGCCGGAGGCCTGCCGCGCGCAGGTGACCCGGCCCGTCCGCGTCGCCCTGCGACGCCTGCTGGTCGGCGACGAGCCGGCGGGCGACGCCGCGGACGCAGCCTCGCCTTCGGGCGGCGCCCCGCCCGCCGGCAACGACGCCAGCGTCACCTGCGGGGGGCGCCACCTCGCCTGGCGGGCGCGGCGGGAGCTGGACCCTCCCTTCGACGAGTTGGAGTGGGTCGCGGTGCGGATGCTGGGCCTGTGGGCGGCGCTGGTGCCCGACCGCGCCTGATCCTGCCGCGCCCTCGGCGTCAGCCACGGTGGTAGGGGTGTCCAGCGCGAATCGTCTCGATCCGGTACAGCTGTTCGAGGAGCACCAGGCGGGCCAGTTCGTGCGGCAGCGTCAGTTCGGACAGCCGCCACACCTCGTCGGCGCGCCGCCGCACCTCCGGGTCCAGGCCGTCTGCGCCGCCGATCAGGATCGTCAGGCGCGACGTTCCGCGCAGTTCCAGTTCGGCCACGTGCCGCGCCAGCGCTTCGGTGCGCCACGCCCGTCCCCGCTCGTCCAGGGCCACGAGGCGTCCGTCGGCCCGCCGGAGGAGGCCGTCGCCTTCGCGGGCGCGCCCCGTGGCCGCGTCCGGGCCCCGGTCGGCGCGGGTCTCGATCACCTCGACCGGGGCGAGGGGGGTCAGGCGCTCCTGGTAGTGCCGGCAGCCGCTGCGGGCGTACCCGCGGCGGAGCGCGCCGACCGCGACGATGCGGTAGCGCATTCAGGGCGCCGCGCGGCGCAGCGGCCGGGTCGCGGCCGGGCGGGCGCGCCGCGCCTTCGTCACGCCTCGTCGTCCAGCCCGAGCTTGCCGAGCAGCTCGCGCCGGCGGCTCTTGCGCAGGCCGGAGGCGTCCAACGCCTCGCGGAGTCGGGAGGCGTCCAGGGCTTCGCGCAGCAGCGCAAGTTCGCTTCCGGACAACCGCCGGGCGTGCAGCACGTGCTCGTCGAAGGCGGTCATGGCCACCGGCGCCACCGCCCGGGCGCAGCGCGCCAGCGCCTCGCCGTAGGCGCGAATCTCGTGCTGGGCGTGATCGTCCATGCGCAGGCGCAGGAAGTGCATCAGGTTGTGCAGGTCGATCTGCCAGTACATCTCGGTGTACAGCGACAGCGGCAGCCGCACGCGCGCCAACTCGCGGGCGACGCCGTCGTGCAGCATCGCCTCGTAGTCGGCGTAGGCGTGCTCGGCCCCCTCGCGCAGCCGGGCCAGGGTGCGCGCCTGCACGTCGTGCGGCAGGGCGTCGTCGGCGCGGCCCTGCTTGTCGTGCCGGGACTGCGAACGGACCTGTTCCGGGTCGGGCAGGTAGAACTCCTCGGGCAGGACCGAGTAGCGGCCGCTGACCTCGTTGGCGCGGGCGGTGCGGTGCCGCATCCACTGGCGCGCCACGAAGATCGGCATTTTGAGGTGGAAGGTGAGCACGACCTGCTCGAAGGGGCTGGTGTGTTGGTGACGGAGCAGGTAGTCGATCAGCGCGGCGTCCTCGCGGACCGTTCGGGTGCCCTCGCCGTAGCTGACCCGCGCGGACTGCACGATGCGGGCGTCGCCGCCCAGGTAGTCGACCAGGCGCACGAAGCCGTGATCGAGCACGTTCAGGCGGGTGCCGAGGAGGGCGTCGGCTTCGGGAACGGAAGGGCGGTCCATGACCCGGCCATGGTAGCCCGGTCCCGCCCGAGGGCGGGCGTGCCGCCTGGCGGCCCGGGCGATCCGCGTCGCGTCCGCCGACGCGCCCGGTGAAAACTCTGTGAGTGAGGCCCTTCACAAGTGCCCTCTGAATCGTGTGGGACGATGCGAAGTAGTTCTCATCCGTGCTTCACCTGAATTGACATGACCCCCCCGCTGTGGAATACTCATCCTGGATTTGTCTGCCCGCAGGGCTGCATCGAAAGGGGGTGCAACCACTTGAACCGGTTCTGCGGAAGGGCGCTCGAATCCCGATGGGGGGCGACGCGACGTCGTGCACCGTGCCGGCGAGGAAACTCGGACACTCCCGGCCCCGCCTCCAAACGCGAGACACCCCATCGTTCGACATCAATTCAGTTCAAGGGGACCCACACATGAAGAAGTTGCTCATCACCATTCTGGCCGCCGTGTTGGCCAGCGGTGCCTTCGCTCAGCAGAGCTTCCCGGACGTTCCGGAAGGCCACTGGGCGGCGAACGCCGTTGCCGACATTGCGGACCTGAACATCGTCATCGGCTTCCCCGACGGAACCTTCCGTGGGAACGAAGCCTTCACCCGCTATCAGGCCGCCCTCGTGATCAGCCGTCTGTTGGGCGTGATCAACGACAACATCGACGCCGCGCAGGCCATGACGCAGGAGGACCTCGAGTCCCTCCGCAACGCGGTCCAGGAACTGTCCTCGGACCTCGCGGCGCAGGACGTGCGCCTGTCCTCGGCCGAAAGCGCCATTGCCGGCCTTTCCGACGATGTGGGCGCCAACCAGGCCCGCATCGACGAGCTCGCCTCGCTCATCGAGGACCTTCAGGCCCGCGAGCCTCAGGTCGACCCCGAGGTCCTGAACGACCTCCAGAACCAGCTCGCCTCCTTGCGCGTCGCCGTCGATACGGCACAGGCCACGGCCGACCAGGCCCTGGAACGCGCCGACGCGGCGTCCGGTCGCGCCGATGAGGCCGCCGCCGCTGCCGCCGATGCGCACACGCGCGCCAACGAGGCGTACGGTCGTGCCGGTCGGGCGCTCCGCAGCGCCGACAACGCGCAGGAGACGGCCGACGAGGCCCTCAGCCGCGCCAACGCCGCCGGCAGCGCGGCCGGCGACAACGCCTCCGAGATCGCCGCGCTGAACGATCTGGTTCAGCGGCTCCGCGATCAGATCGCCGCCCTCGAAGGCATGGACGTCGGCCCGGATCAAAGCCTCCTGGACCGCGTGGCCGCCAACGAGAGCGACATCGCCAACATCCGCGAGTTCGTGATCCTGCTTCGCCGCGACCAGGTCGCCCTGCGCGACCGCGTCTCCGCCCTCGAGGCCAGCGACGAGCAGCAGAGCGCCGACATCGCCGACCTGCAGGAGCGCGTCACCGCGCTGGAAGACAACCCGCTGCAGATCTCCGGCACGATCGAGCTCGACTACTTCGTCGGCCGCCCCGGTGGTGACGGTCAAGAGTTCGACATCGACCGCGCCTTCGGCGTCGGCTTCGAGCGCAGCATGGGCCAGTCCACCTTCAGCTCCGGCACCGACGAAGAGGCGAACACCGCCGGTGACGACGACGAGGTCGACGAGCCCAACGAGTACGCCGAGGATCGTGCCGACATCTCGTACGGCAGCGACTTCGACGCCAGCCTGACCATCAACCTGGGCGCCGGCAGCGTGTTCGACGGCGAAGGCAGCCCGCGCGGCCTGAACAGCTTCGAAGCCGTGGTCGAGTTGTCCGTCGACGAAACCGACATCCCGATTTTCGAGGATGACGACGGCAACCTTACCGTGTCGGGCTACACGTTCCGGGTGGACAGCTTCACCAGCACCTTCGACCCCATCGGCGCCGAGCCGATCACCTTCGCCTTCGGCGACGAGGTCACCGGCTTCACCACGCCCTACACCCTCAACCGCGAGGACGTGGGCTTCACGGCCTCCGTCGGCGCGCCCGACTTCCTGGCGTTCCTCGATCCCAGTGTGCACGTCGCCTACCTGACGAACGACTACGACGATGGCGCCCCCGGGTTCGTCGCGACGGGCGGTCGCTTGAGCGTGTCGCCGCTGGATGGCGTGACGCTGGGCGGCACCTACGTGCGCAACGCCGACAACACCGCGGATTACGCGGACGAGCTCGGCGACAACCTGAACGACACCATCTTCGGTGTCGACGGGCAGGTCGCGCTCGGCCCCGTGTCGATCGCAGCCGAGTACGCCAACGCCGATGCCAACAACGGCGGCTACCAGGACGAGGTCCTGTTCGCCACCGCGGACGCCAGCTTCGACATCCTCGGCGGCGTGGAGTTCGGCGCCAACTACCGCGACATCGCGATGGGTTGGGAGCAGAACGTCGGCACGGGCGTGGATGCGCCGGGCGAGCCGCAGCTCACCGACGCGGACGACTACCCGTTCGCGGAAGACCAGGTGGGCTTCGGCGTGAATGCTGGCCTCGGCCTGTTCATCTTCGACGTCAACGCGTTCTTCGACACCTACGAAGTGAATGCGGGCGACGAAGTGACCGCCTTCGGGGCGGATGCCAGCGCTGAGCTGTTCCGCGGCTTCAGCCTGACCGGCTTCTACGAGCAGGTGAGCGTGAACGGCACTGCGGCGGACGACAACCACGACCAGTTCACGTTGGACCGCGACACCGAGTACGACACCGGCTTCGGTGTCGGCCTGGTGCACGACGGCGCCGCGGACAACGCGCTGATCTCGAACCTGAACCTCGAGTTCGCCTACGAGCGTTTCGAGGAGGACTTCAGTGAGACCCGCATCTTCGCCGCCGCCGACTACGAACTGAGCGTCTCCATCGTGTCGCTGACCCCGTACGTGTCGTTCGAGTCCGAACAGGATGACGACGCCAACACGGATGACACCCAGGAGATCAAGGTCGGCACCGGCCTCTCCACCGAACCGCTCGACGTGTACCTGCGTCCCAGCCTCGATGCCGCGGTGAACTACCGCACCAACGAGCACACGGACATGGCGGTCTACACCGCCGAGCAGCTGCAGTGGTCGGTCGGCCTCAACCTGAACGAGTTCCTGCTGCCGTACAGCAGCCTTAGCGCCCGCTACGGCTCCTACAGCGGCACGAACATCGACGACTCCCTGCTGGGCACCGACGCCGCCACGGACATCTCCGAAGGCGACGAGAACAACGGCCTGACCAGCACCGTCAGCGGCTTCGAGGTCGAGTGGGACTATTACGACCTCGTGTTCAGCTACGGCATCTTCGATCACGATCCGGACACCTCGGTCGGCAACGACGCGTCGACGGCCCAAGCGTTCGGCGTCAGCTACACGGTCGCGTTCTGACCCCTAGCTGACCAACGGCGCGCACCACGCGCCGAAGCGAGGAGGGCCCCGCCAGCGAGCGGGGCCCTCCTTCATGGGTGCACCCGGCCGGACGGGGCGTGTCCAGGGGAAGGCGCGGGGGCAGGCGGCGCGCGGCGTGACGTTAGGGCGCCAGGACGCGAAGCGACTCGGGGCGTACGCCGAGCTCGAACAGGCGTGCCGGGGGATAGCATTCGCCGTCCAGATGCACCGCCCGGGGCGTCGCCCAGCGAAGCGACAGCGCGGTGCCGCGGAGCCACTGCACGCGCGGATGCGACAGGTGGCGCCCGACGAGGACGCGGGGGAGGAGGCCGATCGCGCCCGCGCGGCCCACCGCCCCGGCGATGAGGACGTCGAGACGCCCGTCGTCGATGCGCGCCTCGGGGCAGAACCGGAACGAACCCCCCGTCCTGGGGCCGTTCTGGGTGGACACCAACAGGCTGGCCCCCTCGTAGACGACGCGGCCGTCGAGGCGGACCTCGACGCGCGCCAGGCTCAGGTCCCGCAGGCTGGTGGCCACGGCCCACAGGTAGGCGGCGAAGCCCGCCAGGGGCGCCGGCGCGGCCGCCACCCGTCGGCCCACCTCGGCGTCGAAGCCGACGCCGGCGGCGTTCAGGAACGCATTCCCGTTGCAGACGCCGGTGTCGACGGTGCGGACGCGGCCCGCCGCGATCACGTCGACCGCGCGGGCCACGGCGTCGCGGGGGATCCCCAGGGCGTAGGCGAAGTCGTCGCCCGATCCGACCGGCACCACGCCGAGGACGCGCCCGGTGCCGATGCAGGCGCCGGCGACCTCGTGCGAGGTCCCGTCCCCCCCGACCGCGATCACGGTGGCGTCGGGCGGGAGGCCCGAAGCCAGCACGCGGGCGTGGCCCGGTCCCTCGGTCGTCCAGACCGTGGACGCCACGCCGCGCGCCGCCAGCGCCTCGCGAAGGCGCTTTGCTATGTGGCGCGCCCGACCGCGGCCGGCCACGGGATTGTGGATCAGGTGCAGCATGCGCGAGTCTATCGCGTGGCCGACGCGCGCAGGCCGCGTGGGACGCGGCCGTCGCAGCGGCGGCAGGCCCGCCGACGCATCGTGTTCGCGCCCGGCGGTACCCGGACGGGGCCCACGCGGGGGGGCGACGGTATGCTCGGGACATGCCCGACACCGCGGCCCTGTTCGACGACGCCCGCGTGCCCGACGCGCTCAGGTCGCTCGTGGCGGCGGAACGCCCCTGGGAGGTACTGGCGGCGCTGGACGGGTTCACGGCCGGGCTCCACGACCACCGCGAAGGCACGGTGCACCCCACGGCCATGGTGGAGGGCGTGGTGGTGATGGGGCGGGGCGCCTCGGTCGGCCCGTACGCGTGGGTGCAGGGTCCCGCCTGGATCGGCCCGGGCGCGCGCATCGGCCACGCCGCCGTGGTGCGGGGCGGATGCGTGCTGGCGGACGGGGCCCACGTGGGGCACGCCAGCGAGGTGAAGCGAAGCCTGCTGTTGCAAGGCGCCAAGGTGCCGCACTTCAATTACGTCGGGGACAGCGTGGTCGGTGCGGGCGTGAACCTGGGCGCCGGCGTCAAGCTGGCCAACCTCAAGAACGACGGGAGCGAGATTCGCGTCGACGGAATCGACACGGGCCTGACCAAGTTCGGCGCCGCGCTCGGGGACGACGTCCGGATCGGCTGCAACGCCGTGTTGGGGCCCGGTACGATCGTAGGCGCGCGGACGGTGATCTACGCCGGGGCGGTGGTGCGGGGCGTGGTGGCCGGCGACCAGGTCGTCAAGCACCGGCCCGTCACCGAGATCGTGGACCGGCGCGTCTGAGCGCCGGCGCGTGTTTCCCCTTCGCGACGACAACCCGCGCCATGGCCCCGCGCGGATCACCTGGACGGTGATGCTGCTGGCCATCGCTGCGTTCCTGGTGCAACTGGGCGCGGCCGGCCCCGGCGCGGCCGACGCCCTGGTTCGAGGCGCCGCGTTCGTGCCGCGGGCGTTCTTCGCCGACCCGGTCGGCCAGGCCGCCACGCTCGCGACCAGCGCCTTTCTGCACGGAAGCCCGTTGCACCTGATCAGCAACATGTTCTTCTTGTTCGTGTTCGGCGACAACGTCGAAGACCGCATGGGGCACGCGCGCTTCGCCGCGTTCTACCTGGCCGGCGCGGTGGTGGCCGCCCTGGCGCACGCCCTGGTTCGGCCCGACAGCCCCGTCCCCATGGTGGGCGCCTCCGGGGCGATCAGCGCGATCCTGGGCGCGTACGTGCTGCTGTTCCCCCGTCAGCGCGTGCAGACCTTCGTGCCGCCGCTGTTCCTGCCGTGGCTGATGCTGCGGGTGCTGTTGCCGCTACCCAGGTTCTTCTTGTGGTGGTTGCCCGCCTGGCTGTACATCGGCTACTGGGCGTTTCTGAACCTGTTGGAGGCGGGCGGGACACTGGGCGCCGGCCCGGTCGCCGACACCGGGGTCGCCTGGTGGGCGCACGTGGGCGGGTTCGCGTTCGGGCTGGCCATGGTCCGGACGTTCACCCGCCCCCCTGGCGGCGATGGAGGCCCTCAGGCGGGTTCGATCAGCCCGTAGTGCCCGTCCTCCCGCAGGTAGATCACGGCGATCTCCTCGGTGTCCACGTTGCGGAACACGTAGAAGTCGTGCCCCAGCGCCTCCATCTCCATGGCGGCGTCCTCGGGCCCCATCGGCCGCATCACGTGCCGCTTGGTGCGGACGATGCGCGGCGCGTCCTCCTCTTCGGGCTGCGTGTCCGGTGCGGGCTTCTCCTCCATGCGCTTGGCCAGGCCGCGCCCCTTGTACTTCTTGAGCTGACGCTCGAGCTTGTCGACGACCAGGTCGACGGCGGCATAGTGGTCCTGGCCGCGTTCCTCGGCCCGGACGATGCCGTTGGGCACGTTCACCTGCACCTCGACCTTGGCCGGCTGGCCGCCGATGCGGTCGTTGTACGACATCACCACGCGGGCGTCCACGATCTGATCGCTGAAGCGTTCGAGCTTCTCGAGCTTGTCCTCGGCGTAGGTCCGCATTGCGTCGGTGACGTCGATATTGCGGCCAATCATCTTGTAGATGTTCACGGGTTCTCCTCGCTTTCCCACGCGGTCCAGATGGGACCGCGTGCATGCAGTCATGCCGGAAGATACCACCGCGCCCCTCCGGGGCCGCGCCGGCACCGGCGCGAACGAAGCGCGTGTAGGCCGTGCGTCCCGCGGCCCGCGGACGGGGTGGTAGCCTCGCATCGATGGCCAGGACATGCTCGGACGACTCGCTCCCCTGCCCCGTGTCGCGCGCGATCGAGGTCTTGCAGGAAAAGTGGGTCTTGAACATCGTCCATACGCTTCTGCGCGGCCCACGCGGCTTCAACGAGTTGGGACGGGACGTGGGCGGTTGCAACCCCACCACGCTGACGCAACGCTTGGCGCGGCTGGAAGCGATCGGCCTGGTGCACCGTAGCAGTTGCGGGGAAGGAAACCGCAGCGTATACGCGTTGACCGAGGCTGGCGAGGCGCTGAGGGACGTGATCGACGCGATCTACGCCTGGTCGGTGGCGCACCTGGACCACGCCGAGACCGTGGATCTGCCGCGGGTGGAGGTCCGGCTTCCCGAGAAGTACACGGTCGGGCGCGCCAAAGAACGTCCCGGACATGATGTCCCGCACCCCCCTGCCGCATCCTGAGCCTGTCGCAGTCCGATCGGCGCGCTACTTGCGGCGCCCGAACAGGCCGCCGCCGCGCCCCTCGTTGCCGCCGCGGCCCTTCAATTCCTCCAACGCGTCCAGCAGGGATTTGTTGCGTCGTTCCAGCTCGGTGATGGTCTTCTGCGTCGCCTCGTCCCGCGCCTTGCGCTCGTTTGCCCGCTCCGCCAGCTTGCGGCGCAACTGCGTGTTCTCGAGCTCCAGGCGCTCGACCTCGTGCCGCAAGCGCGCCAGCGTCTCCTGGTCCTCCGGCGAGGCCTGGTCCGCATCGGATGCGCCCGCGAGCGTGGCCGGCTCGTCGGCGGGTGGGGGCGTGGCGTTGCGCGGAGCGGGCGGAGCCTCCTGCGCGTCCCGTCCGGGCGGGGGGGCCGCACCTTCGCCCTCCAAGGGGATCTCCTCCAACGCCTCCTCGATGATCACGGTGCTGTGACCCTCGCGCGGCGGCGTGTACTCGCGCGCGTCCAGGAGACCCTGCACGCGTTCGCGCAGGTTCTTGTCGCCCAGCGGCCGCGGCAGCACCAGGTCGGCCCCGACACGGCGGGCGCGGGCGCGAGAGGCATCATCGAGGCCGAACCGACCGGACTGCGGCGCGATCAGGATCACCGGCGTGCGCGCCAAGCGTGACACGCGGCGGATCTTGCCGCAGATCACGTCCCCCGGCACGTCGTCGAGGTTCAACGCCAACAGGGCAATGTCGGGCGTGGCGCCCTTGAGGTGCTCGAGGGCGTCGCGGCCCGACTCGACCATGTGCACGTCGTACTGCCCCGAAGACAACAACATGTCCACCAGCTGCAGTTGCATGCGGTCCGGATCGGCAACCAGCACGTGGAAGGTCGGCGAGGCCATGTCGTGTGAGGCTACCACGCATGCCCGCGTGCCGGCGCCCCCCGCACGCGGGCAGCGCGGGGTCGGCGCCTACTCGCGGACCGGCAGGTTGGCGACCATCACCATGCGGTCGCCCTGTTGTTCCAGCTTGACGTCGTACTCGGACTCGTCGGCCGGAAAGTACTTGCCGATCACCTCCAGCAACTCGGCCTTGAGGTCCTCCATCTTGCCCGGGGTCAGCTTGGCCCGGTCGTAGGAGAGCACCAGCTTCAGCCGCTCTTTGAGGTGGTCCTTGCTCTTGCGGCGGCCGAACCATCGGAACATCAGCGTCCTCCGAACAAACGCCGCAACCCGCCCAGCAGGCCGCCGCTGTTGCGCTCGAGCGCCAGGTAGGGGATCTCCTCGCCGAGGATGCGGCGCGCCACGTTGCGGAACTCCGTGCCGGCCTTGTTGGCGTCGTCCAGGCTGGCGGGATTGCCGAGGTTGGTGGAAACCAGGATGCGCTCGTCCTCCGGGATGATCCCGATCAGCTTGACGCCCAGGATCTCCAGGACGTCGTCGACCTCCAGCATGTCGCCACGGTGCACCATCTCGGCGCGCATGCGGTTGATCACCAACCGCACCTCGCTGATGCCCCGCGCCTCCAGCAGGCCGATGATGCGGTCGGCGTCACGCACGCTGGACACCTCGGGGTTCACCACCACCAGCGCCCCCTCGGCGCCGCTGGCGGCGGTCTGAAAGCCGGACTCGATGCCGGCGGGGCTGTCGATCACCACACGGTCGAACCCCTCCTCGTCCAGCAACAGGCGCACCGTCTCCTGCATGCGGGCCTCGGACAGGGCGCTCTTGTCCTTGGTCTGCGAGGCGGCCAGCAGGTAGAGGTTGTCGACCCGCTTGTCGCGGATCAACGCCTGCTTGAGCTTGCAATGCCCCTCGAACACGTCGATCAGGTCGTACACGACCCGACCCTCCAGGCCCATCACCACGTCCAGGTTGCGGAGGCCGACGTCGGTGTCGATCACCACGACCTTCTCGCCCTGTTTGGCCAGGGCCGCGCCGACGTTCGCGGTGGTGGTGGTCTTGCCGACGCCCCCCTTGCCGGACGTCACCACGATGGATTTGGCGTTCAAGCTGGCCTCCCTCTCGCCGCGACGCACCGGCGATGGCGCGGAGTCGCATGCGTGTGGCGCGGGTCGTCTCGAGTGCGAACGATATCATACGCGCCGCGCCCGAGCCGCCGTCCTGGCCGGTTCTCCGGCGCCCCGGCGGGGACGTTCATGAAACCGGTCACGCGTCCGGTCACGCGTCCGGTCACGCGTCCTGCAGGTTGGCGAACTTGGCCGACAGCCGCTTGGCGCCGGCCTCCTGGAACACCACCGTCAACTCCGTCCGCGCCCCCTCGCCCGAGACGCCCACCACCGTCCCGACCCCGAACTTGGGGTGGCGCACCCTCTCGCCCCCGCGGTAGGTGCGGCCATCGCCGCCGCCGTCGCGGGCCGGTGCGGGCGCCCACGTCACGCGCGGCCGCGACGAGGTCGCCGGCACCGACTGGATCTCCTGCCCGAACACGTCGATCTCGGTGAGCGCGCCGCGTGGGACGTCCTCCAGGAAGCGGCTGGGCCGCGCCGGCTCGGTGCGCCCGAACAGGGTGCGGTTCTCGCAGTGCACGAGGAACAACTCCTCCTGCGCGCGGGTGATCCCGACGTACAACAGCCGGCGCTCCTCTTCGATCTGCTGCATGCTGCCGGTCGAGCTGCGGTGGGGCAGCAGGCCCTCCTCCAGACCGACCAGGAACACCACCGGGAACTCCAGGCCCTTGGCGTTGTGCAGCGTCATCAGCGTGACCGCGTCGCTCGGGACCTCCCCCTCGTTGACGGCCTTGACCGCGCGGTCGTCGACGCTAGCCATCAGGGCGGCCTCGTCCAGGAACTCGCCGATGGTGCCACCCTGCGCCTCCTCCCACTCGGCGACGGCGTTCAGAAGCTCGCCCAGGTTCTCCAGTCGCGCCTCCGCCTCGAACGAGCCCTCCTCCCTGAGCGCCCGCAGCAAGCCGGTCGCATCCAGCAGGTGCGTCACGAACTGCCCGGCCGGCAGCGCGTCGGCCGCGTCGGACAGGTCCTGCATCAGCTCGGCGAACGAGGCGACGCGCTTCGCCGCGGGCGTGCCCGCCAGCACCTCCTCGCCCCGCCGGACCGCCTCCGCGAACGGAACATTGTGCGTCTGCGCCCAGCGCGCCAGGTTGTCCGCGCTGGTCTTGCCGATGCCGCGCTTGGGCCGGTTCAGCATCCGCCGCCAACTGACGTCGTCGGCGGGGTTCAGGGCGGCCCGCGCGTACGACAGCGCGTCCTTCACCTCGCGCCGCTCGTAGAACCCCACCCCGCCCACGATGCGGGTCTCGATCCCCGCGCGCCGCAGCGACTCCTCGATCACGCGCGACTGGCTGTTCGTCCGGTACAGCACCGCGAAGCGGTTCAGGCCGTCCTCGCCCGCGTCACGCAGGCGCTCCACCTGCCGCGCGACGAAGTCGGCCTCGGCGCGCTGATCGGCCCCCCGGTAGGTCTTGACCGGTTCGCCCTCGTCCTTGACGGGTTTGAGGTTCTTCTCCAGCCGCCCCGAATTCGGTTCGATCACCGCGTTCGCGACCTGCAGCACGGTCGGGACGCTGCGGTAGTTCAGTTCCAGCCGGTAGGTGACGGCGTCGTCGTAGTCGCGCTGGAAGTCGAGGATGTTGCGGATGTCGGCACCGCGGAAGCCGTAAATGCCCTGATCGGGATCGCCGACCACCATCAGGTTGCGGTACTTCTCGCTCAGCATGCTGCTCAGGCGGTACTGCGCGGCGTTGGTGTCCTGGTACTCGTCGACGTGGACGAACACCGCACGCTGCTGCACCCGGTCCAGCACGTCGGGGTGCAACGTGAACAGCTCCACCGCCCGCGTCAGGATGTCCCCGAAATCGACGGCGTTGGCGCGCTGCAGCCGAGCCTGGTAACGCTCGTACACCTCGACCACCTGCTCCAGCTCGACCCCCGCCACCACCTGCCCGTACTCCGCGGCCCCCTCCTGTCGCAACAGCTCCGGCGTCCACAGGTTCGACTTGGCACGATCGATCACCCCCCGCAACGCCCGCGGGTTCGCCTCCTGCAGGCCGTGGACCGTGCCCAGGATCTCCTTGAGCAGGTCCAACTGATCGCCGTCGTCGTAGATGCCGAAGCCGGGATCCAGCCCGATAGCCCCGCCGTAGCTGCGCAACACCCGCAGGCAGGCCGCGTGGAACGTCGACACCCACAACTCCTTCGCCGGCGGCCCGATCAGCTCCTGCACGCGCTCCTTCAGCTCACCCGCCGCCTTGTTGGTGAAGGTGACCGCCAGCACCTGCTGGGGGTACACCTCGTGCGCCTCCAGCAGGTGCGCGATGCGGTGCACCACCGTGCGGGTCTTGCCCGACCCGGCGCCGGCCAGCACCAGGGCGGGCCCCTGCAGGTGCTCGGCGGCGGCGCGCTGTTCTTGGTTGAGGGTGTCCAGTCGCGAGGAGGCGGGCATCGGCCGGACAGTGTACCGTCGCGCGCGCCGGCGGGTCCGGCGCCGGGCGCTGCGTGGCGGTACGCGGCGGCGCGCGGGGCGCGCGGGGCGCGCGGCGTGGCGCGTGCGTTGCCGCGTGCGTGACGCGGCAACGAAGCCGGTGCTACCTTCGGGCATGCCCGACGCCGTCCGGTTCGATCCCACCGACCCCGCCTTTCTCCGCGACCCCTACCCGACCTACGCCCGCCTCCGCGAGGCCGCGCCGGTGCATTGGCACGCGCCGTGGCAGGCGCACGTGATCACGCGCTACCGCGACGTGGACCGCCTGCTGCGCGACCGGCGGCTGGGACGGGTGTTGGACGGGGCTGGGAAACGACCGCCGAACCCCGAGCACGCGCCGTTCGACCGCATCCAGGAGGGGTCGCTGCTGGAGATCGAGCCGCCCGACCACACCCGCATCAAACAGGTCGTGCATGACGTGTTCACGCCGAAGCACGTGCGGGCGTTGAGCGCGCGGATCGAGCGGCTCTGCCGCGCCCAGGCCGATGCCCTCGCCGTCGCGGTCGAGGAGGCCGGCGAGGACGGCGCGGACCTGCTGACCACCTTCGCCGAGCCGATCCCCGTCACCGTCATCGCCGAGCTGCTGGGCGTGCCGGAGGAGGACCGGCCGGCGTTGCTGCCGTGGTCGAAGGCGATCATCGGCATGTTCGAGCCCGAACGCACCGCCGAGGACGAGGCCGCCGCGATCCGCGCCGCCGACGAATTCGCGGCCTACCTGCGCGGCCTGGTGGCGGCCAAGCGGCGCCGGCCCGCGGGCGATCTGATCACGCGCATGACGCGCCTGCATGACGAGGACCCCGCGCGCCTCAGCGAGGACGAGCTGGTCGCCAACGCGATCCTGTTCCTCGACGCGGGCCACGAAGCGGTGGTGAACGTGCTGGGCAACGGCTTCTGGGCGTTGTTGCGGCATCCCGACGCGCACCGCCGCGTCCGCGACGACCGCGCGTTGCTGCCGACGGCGGTGGAGGAGATGATGCGCTTCGACACGCCGCTGCAGTTCTTCGAACGGCTGGTGCGCGCGCCGCTTCGGTTCGAAGCCGACGACGGCTCGGTCCACGCCTGGGAGCCCGGCACCAAGCTGGCGCTGTACTACGCCAGCGCCAACCGCGACTCGGCCGTGTTCGAAACGCCGGACGACTTCGACGTGGCCCGCACGCCGAACCCCCACCTGGCGTTCGGCCTCGGGGTGCACTACTGCATCGGCGCCCCGCTGGCCCGCTTGGAGCTGACGCACGCGGTGGGCGCCCTGCTGGACCGGCTTCCCACGCTGCGTGCCGCCCAGGGCGAGGTCGCCTACGTGCCCAAGAACGTGTTTCGCTACCTCGACGCGTTGCGCGTCACCGCCTGATCGGCGGCGGGGGGCGGGCCGGGCGCCGTTGGCGGGCGTTGCTTCGGCGCCCCTTGATGCCCATGGGCATCAACGGGCCGAACGTGCGCATGATGCGCGCCGGAGGTAGGACGAACGCCGTGTGGGACGCATCGTCGTTTTGGAGATGGGTACGCGGGCCCCGTTGCTGCGCATGGGCATCGAGGCGGCATGCGGAACGAACACCGCGACGCCCGCCCTGCGGGGCGGCGGTGCGCTATGCTTCGGGCATGGATGATCAGGACAAGGCCTTCTACCAGGCCTGGGCGGAGTTTTTGACGTGGATGCGGGAGATCGCGGCGGAACGCGAGGGCGTCCGGTTCGAGAAGGAGGGCGACTTCCCCGACTACATCTACCGGATGGAACGGTCCTACGACCTGCCGACGACGGTGATGTCCGCCAGCCTGTCGTTGCCGGGCGGCCGGCCGGTGCTCCTCGCCTACGCCAGCCCGCGCCACACCGTGTTCAAAGAGGTGGTGCTGCACCCCTTCGACTCTCATGCCTACCGCCAGTTGGCGCTCGCCAAGGATGGCAAGGGGTTGAGCGAAGGGTCGCGCCGCTTCACCCGAGAACGGCTCGAGCACATGGCGGACGAACTGTTCGCGCTGCCGCGCGTCACGCAGGCGCCGGCCTGAAGCCGACCGTTCTGCGCTGAGCGCCGCCTCGACCCGGTCCGCGCCGCTTCAGGGCGCGGCCGGGTCCGCACGCGCGTCGGCCCAGCGCGAGGCCTCCAGCGCGGCGCAGAGGAATCCGCGTCCCCCGAACGCGCCGAACCACCACAACCCGCCGCGTAGCTCCTCGACCCAGGGCCGCAGGTCGCTCGTGCGGGCCCGCACGCCGGACCAGGCGTCCACCGCGTGCGCCCGGTCCATGCCCGGCACGTGCCGGGCGAGGGCGGCCCGAAGGCGGGCGGGCGCTTCGGGGTCGGTCGATTCGGGTGGGCGATGGCCGCCGCCGGCGTACGTCACGGCGCCCGCGCTGCCGCCGTACACGCCGCCGGCCAGCGGCAGCGGGAGCGCCGGACCGCCGCGCAGGGTCACGATGTCGCCGCGTAGCCGCTCCAGCGCGGGCGGGGTCCAGGCACGGCCGGCGTCGTGCACCTCGGGCGCGTCGTCGGCGCCGACGCACAACACCACCCGGTGCGCCATGGCGATCCGTGCGCCCGCGGCGTCGTGCAGCGTCCAGGGATCGGTGGGGCGTTCACGGGCGAGGCGCGCGACCCGCACGCCGGACCGAAGGGTCGCGCCGTGCGCGCGCGCCGAGGCGGACAGGGCCGCAAGCCAGGCGGCGGGGTCGATCCAGCCGCCGTCCGCCACCCGGATCGCCCCGAGCGGCGCGTGAAACGGGGCTGGGACCGCCTCGGGCGACAGCCACGCCAGCGGGCCGGCCTCCGCTTCGGCGCGTGCGCGCCAGGCGCGGGCCTGGCGGCGATCGGTGGGCAGGCGCAGCACGCCGCTGCGGTGCGCGCCCGGCGCGCGCCCCTCGGCGCGAAGCGCCTCGGCCCAGCGCCACATGGTGGCCAGGCCGAGAAGGTCGTCGGGATGGGCGGCGCCCTTGCGGCCGCGCCAGGGGTTCAGCACCGCGAGGGGGAGCGCGGAGGCGCCGGCCGTCGCCGCGCAGCCCGGAGAGGCGGGCTCGGCGGCCTCCAGCAGCGTCGCGGGGCGGCCACGCACGGCCATGGCGCGCGCCAGCGACCGGCCGGCCACCCCGCCCCCCACCACCACGACGTCGGTCGGGTCGGACACGACCCGAGCCTACCGCCGGCGCGCGTCCGGTAGGATGCCGGCACGATGCTAGAGTTCCTGCGCGGCCTCCACAACCTGCTTCGTTGGATCATCGTCCTGGGCGGCGTGTACGCCCTGGTGCTGATGCTCCGCGGCCTTCTCGCCCGCGCCCGCTGGACCGCCAAGGAAGGGACGGCGGCGCGGACGTTCACCTACGCGCTGCACCTGCAACTGCTGATCGGGTTGATCCTGTACGCCATCACGCCGTTGGTGTCGGGCGGCATGGGGGCGGCGCTGAGCGGTCGGCTGCTGCTGATCGAGCATGCGGTCCTGATGATCCTGGCGGTCGTCGCGGCGCAGCTCGGGACCTCGCTGGCGCGGCGCGCCCCGCAGGACCGCACCAAGTTCGTGCGGTCCTTCACCGGCTACCTGGTGGCGATGCTGTTGATCTTCTGGTCCACGCCGTGGGGTCAGAATCTGATTCCCTGGGCCTGAGTCGAGGCGCTGCCGTCCGGCGCGCGCGCCACCAGCGTGTGCCGTTTGCCGCCCATCGGTCCGGGGCGCTTGCGAACCGTCGAGCCCGGCCGCGGCCAGCGCGCGTCGCACCTCGCCCGCCACCGTGTAGGTGACCAGGGCGCCGCCCGGCGCCAGCACCGACGCCAGGCGTGCCAGCACGCGCGGGTGCCACGCCTCGGGGTTGGCGGCGGGGCTGAAGGCGTCGTGGAAGATGGCGTGCGCCCAGCCCGGCGTCAGCAGCGCCTCCGCCGGGGGCGTGAAGGTACCTTCCTCGGCGAAGGCCTCGCCGAGCGCCACCTCGACCGTGATGTCGGGACCGAACGTCCCCTCGGCGATCCGCCACGGCCGCGGGGTGCGGGGCGCGTCCGCCAAGGCTGCGCGTGCGCCGATCCAGGCCGAGGCCAGCTCGGGGTGCGCCAGGTGCCGGCCGTATTCCAGCGCCGCCAGCACCTCGGGGGCGGGCGGACGGCGTTCCAGCGCCCGGTAGTGCAGGTCGGCGCCGTGCGTGGCGGCGGCGTCGGCGCACGCCAACAGGTTCAGGCCCGTGCCCAGGCCGATCTCCAGCACGCGCGTGTTTTGCCCCGCGGCCAGCCGCTCGGCGACGCCGCTGGCGGCGAGGAACACCTCGCGCGCCTCCTGCAGCGCGCCGTGGTGGGAGTGGTAGGTCTGGCCGGTGGCGGGGTCGAACAGGGTGCGACTGCCGTCGGCGGTCTCGACGATGCCCATGCGGGGCGGGGGCGGGTCGGTGCGCATCACGGGAAGCCTAGCGTTCCGGTAGGCTCTGCACCATGGGTCGGCTGTTCGAGATGATGGGCAATGCGCTGGCCGAGACCTGGCAGGCCGTGATCCCCTGGTTGGCGGGCCTGCCCGCCTGGGTGTGGGCGGTGGCGGTGACGGTGGTGCTGCTCGGGGTGGCGTTGCGGCTTCTCCTGCCGCGCACGGGGGTGTTCGGGGGCAGCCGGCCCGAGCTGTTTCTGTCCCGTGCCGAGTTGATGCCGGCCGAAGGGTCCGAGGGCGGATTCCAGTTGCTGGCCGCGTTCAGCAACCTGCACCACGAGCCGGTGCAGCTGTTGTGCATCGCCGCGCGGGGCGGGGCCGGCGAGCTGTCGGTGGTGGACGCCACCGCCCTGGTGTCGCCGCGCCGCGCCGTGGAGCTGGAGGCCGAGCTGGCGTTGAGCGGCGGCGAGGGGGGCGTGCTGGAGTTGTACCTGTACGTCCCCGCCTCCAACGCGCGGGCGTGGCGGCTTCGTGTGCCGCTCGCCTGGGAGCCGTGGGCGCGCCGCTACAAGGCGGACACGCTGCGCCAGTCGCTGGCGCGGGTGTCGCACCTGCCCGAGCCCCCCACGCCGCCGCGCGACACGCCACCTGACACGCCACCTGACACGCCGCCCGAGACGCCGCCCGAGACGTCGCCGGAGCCGGCGCCCGCCCGCGAAAAGCTGAACTTCCCCGACGACTTCTGAGGATCCGGCCGGCCCGGCGTCGGCCGATCGGGTGCGTTCGTAGCCCGCACGTACGCGCCTGGCCCGGTAGCATCGAGGCGATATGGACGATGCATCGCGTTCCCATCCATCGCACGTGGCGCCTTCAGCGGACCTGAGCGGCCGCGAGGCCCTGGTGACCGGCGCCAGCGGCGGGATCGGCTACCAGATGGCGCGGGGGTTGGCCCGTGCTGGCGCGCGCGTGTGGATGGCATCCCGGCCCGGCGGGCGCGGGGCGCGCGCAGCGGAGGCGATCCGGGCCGAGGTCGGTCGCGAGGATGCCGCCGTGTACGTGCCGGCGGACCTGAGCGTCCTGGCGGAGGTCCGCGACCTGGCCGAGCGGGTGGCCGCGGAGGTGCCGTGCTTGGACGTGCTGGTGAACAACGCGGGGCGGTTCGTTCAGCGGCGGACCCTCACCGCGGACGGGTTCGAGATGACCTGGGCGCTGAACCACTTGGCGCCGTTCCTGACCACCCACCTGCTGATGCGGTCGCTGCGGGCGGCGGAGGCGCCGCGGGTGATCACCACCAGTTCGAACGCCGAGCGTTCGGGTGGCGCGCTCGACCTGGACCGCGCCGCCAACGGGGTTCCGTATAGCGCCTGGCGGGCGTACGGCTGGTCGAAGCAGGCCAACGTGCACTTCGCGCGCGAACTGGCGCGCCGCACCGAGGGCACGGGGCTGCGTAGCTACGCCTTCCATCCCGGCTTCGTACGGTCCGGCTTCGCCCGGGACGGCGGCGCGACGGGGTGGGTGGTGGCGTTGGCGCAACGCCTGTTCGGTCGCAGCGCGGAACGCGGGGCGGAGACCGGCCTGTGGTTGGCAGCGCTCGAGCCGGCCCCGGAGCCGAACGGCGGCTTTTTCGTGGACCACGCCGCGCGCACGCCGTCGCCTGCTGGCCGCGACGCGGAGATGGCGGCCGAGTTGTGGGCGCGGAGCGAGGCGTGGGTGGGGCTGCGCCCCGAGGAGCGGCTGCCTGCGCCCGATCGCCGGTGAGGCGCAGGTACGTGTGCTCGCGACGCGCGGACGCGGACCTGGCTCGCGCCGACGCTCAGAAGGCGTCGGAGCGCGGCATGATCAGCCACAGCACCAGGTACACCAGCAGGCCGGTGCCGGCGCCGAGCAGGGCGACGATGAAGATCAGTCGGATGATGGTCGCGTCGATGTCGAAGTAGTGGCCGAGCCCGCCGCACACGCCGCCCAGCCACTTGTCTTGCGTCGCGCGTTCCAGTCGTTTGCGTTCCATGCCGCCACCATAGGCCAAGGCGGCGGCGGAAACCTCCACCCTTCGGTGGAACGGCGGGCCGCGCGCGTCAGGGGTCGCCGGGCCCCTCGCGATCCTCGTCCCCCAGCCGCGCCCGGCAGTGGACGCAATGGTCCTGGTCGGGGACCCGGTGCCCGCAGGTCGGGCAGACCGTCTGCCTGCGAAGCGAGGCGCGCGCGCCTCGCTCGGTCAGCTCGTTCGCGATCAGCACGGCGTCCTCTTCGCTGACGTCGCGGATGGTGAGCTCGACGTCGCCGGCTTCGGCGTGCACCAGGTAGGCGCCCGAGCGGTAGGGCTGGGGGCCCTCGCCGGCGTTGCCGCGCGTCACGGCCTCGCGTACCTCGCGGAAGTAGGCCCACAGCGGGCCGGAGCGGATGGGATCGTCGGGCACGAGGTCATGCTAGCGCGTCGTGGGCCTGGGGACGGTCGTCCTGGGCGCGGGGACGGTCATTCGCGGTGCCGGGACATTCGTCCTTGGCGCCGAGCGCCGCAGCGCCCGATAGTACGACCCGAACATACGAGTTTCGTCCGGGTGCGCCCGGCGTCCTGGGCCCCGCATCCCCGAAAGGAAGGTGCGAGATGCGTGATCGTTGGTTCTACGTCGTTCCCCTGATGCTGGCCTGGTTGCTGTCGTTCGGTTCCGCCGTGGCGCAGGGCGAGGAGCAGACCGCCCTGAGCGAGGAGGAGCGGGCCGAGATCGCCGAGATCTACTTCGATCGCTGCGCTGGGTGTCACGGCGTGCTGCGCAAGGGCGCCACCGGCCCGTCCTTGGAGCCAGAAAACACCCGCCAGCGCGGGATTCCCTACCTGGAGGCCGTCATCTTCGGCGGGCTGCCCGGCGGGATGCCGGACTGGGGCCGGCAGGGGGTGCTGAGCGAGGATGAGATCTCGCAGATGGCGCGCTTCCTCACCGAGGCGCCGCCCGAGCCGCCCCAGCAGTCGCTGGAGGGCATTCTGGAGACCTGGACGGTGCACGTCCCGCCCGAGGAGCGCCCCACCGAGCCGCAGCACGACCTGGATTGGGAGAACTTCTTCGGCGTGATCCTTCGCGACATGGGGCAGGTCGCCATCGTCGACGGCGCCACCCGCGAGCTGGTGCAGCTGGTCGACACCGGCTACGCGATCCACATCCTGCGCGCCAGCAAGGATGGCCGCTACTTCACCGCGATCGGGCGGGACGGCAAGGCGTCGCTGATCGACCTGTGGTCGTCGCCGCCGGCGGTGGTGGCCGAGGTCAAGCCCTGCTTCGACGCCCGCAGCATCGAGTCCAGCAAGTACGAGGGATACGAGAACGAGTACGCCATCGTGGGCTGCTACTGGCCGCCGATGTTCGCGGTGCTCGACGGCCTCACCCTGGAGCCGCTCAAGCTGGTGTCGACCATGGGCTACGAGCGCGGCGCCGGAGACTTCGTCGAGGAGGCGCGCGTCGCCGCCATCGTCGCGTCCGAGGAGCACCCCGAGTGGGTCGTCAACGTCAAGGAGACCGGCCAGACCTGGCTGGTCGACTACAGCACCCTGGATCAGAACGGCCGTCCGATGGCGGTCACCATGATCGACACCGAGCTGTACCTGCACGACGGCGGCTGGGCCCGCGACCGCTACTTCATCGTCGCCGCCAACGCGATGGACAAGCTGATCGTGATCGACACCCGCGAGCGCGAGGTCACCGCCGAGATCGAGGCGGGCGTCACACCGCACCCTGGCCGGGGCGCCAACTGGGATCACCCCGAGCTGGGCCCGTTGTGGGCGACGGGGAACATGGGCAGTCCCGAGATGACGGTGATCGGCGCCGACCCCGAGGGGCACCCCGAGAACGCCTGGGAGGTGCAGGCGTCGGTGGAGCTGCCGTTCACCGGCACGCTGTTCAACAAGACGCACGAGAACAGCCCCTGGATCATCGTCGACTTCACCATGAGCATGAACCCCGAGGGCGCGGCGACGCTGTGCGCTATCGGCAAGGAATCGCTGGAGGCCGAGCGCTGCTGGGAGGTTCCCGGCGCGCAGGACATCGGGGCCCGCATGGTGCACATCGAGTTCGACCGGGGCGGCCAGGCGTTCTGGGTCTCGGCCTGGGCCGATATGGAGACCCCGAGCTTCATCGCCGTCTACGACGCCGAGACGCTGGAGGAGATCGATCGGATCGAGGGCGACTGGGTGCGCACCCCGACCGGCAAGTTCAACGTGTTCAACACGGCGCACGACGTGTACTGACGCGCGCCGCGTCGTGCGCGCGCCGGCCGGGCCCCTGCCCGGCCGGCTATCCTCGCCCCATGGATCATCCCCACCCGCCCGAACCGGAGGACGCCCACCCGCCGGCCCGCCGCATCGACGCGCTGATCGGCGACACGCCCGTGGTGAAGCTACGCTCCGTGGTCGAGGAGGACATGGCGGAGGTGTGGCTCAAGCTGGAAGGGTTCAACCCCGCCGGCAGCATCAAGGACCGCACCGCGTTGGGCATGATCCTCGACGCCGAGGAGCGCGGCGTGCTCACGCCCGGCAGCGGCCAACGGATCGTGGAGCCCACCAGCGGGAACACCGGCATCGGACTGGCGTTCCTGTCGGCGGTGCGGGGGTACACCTGCACGATCGTGCTGCCGGACAACATGAGCTCCGAGCGGGTGCGGACGCTGCGCGCCTACGGCGCCGAGCTGGTGTTCACGCCGGGCGAGCAGCGCATGCAGGGCGCCATCCCGCGCGCCGAAGAGCTGGTGGAGGAGACCGGCGCCTGGATGCCGAACCAGTTCGAGAACCCCGCCAACCGCGCCTACCACCACCGCGTCACCGGCCCCGAGGCGTGGGCGCAGATGCAGGGGCGGATCGACGCCTTCGTATGGGCCAGCGGCACGGGCGGCTCGATCAGCGGCATCGGCCGCTACCTGAAGGAGCAGAACCCAATGGTGCGCGTGGTGGCGGTCGAGCCGGCCCGCAGCGCCGTGATTCACGGCCGGGAGCGCGGCGCGCACGCGTTTCAGGGCATGGGGCCGGGCTTCATCCCCGGCAACCTGGACCTGGGCCTGCTGGACGACTGCAAGGACGTCTACGAGGAGGACGCCTTCCCGCTGGCGCGGCGCCTGATGCGGGAGGAGGGGATCGCGATCGGCATGTCGTCGGGCGCCACGGTGCACGCCGCGCTCGAGGTCGCCCGCGAGCAGGGCCCCGGCAAGGTCGTGCTGGCCCTGGCCGCCGACGCCGCCGACCGCTACCTCAGCACCGAACTGTTCGAGGACCTGGGCTGACGGCGGCGGCCGCGCCGGTGTGGCCGGTCCTGGGGGCGCGCCTCCCCCGCACGGGGTTGACGCCGCCCAGCGGCGTGCGGCGCCTGGGGATCAGCTGCCGGCCAGGGTCGTGCCCAGGTCCAGCAGGCCCAACAGGCGGGCGTGCAGGCTGCCGTTGCTGGCCACCAGCGCGGCCGCGTCCAACTGGTAGGGGGCGCCATCGGGGCCGGTGACGGTACCGCCCGCCTCGCGGATCAGCAGCACGCCGGCGGCGACGTCCCACGCGTTCAGCTTCAGTTCCCAGAAACCGTCGAGGCGGCCCGCCGCGACGTAGCACAGGTCCAGCGCCGCGGCGCCGGGCCGGCGGACCGCCCGCACGTGCGGCAGCGCCCGGGCGAACACCTCGAGGTTCTGGTGCTGGGTCTCCTCGACGTAGGCGAACCCCGTGGCCAGCATGGCGTTCAGTAGGGTCGGCTCGGTTGTGACGGCCAGCGGCCGGCCGTTCAGGGTCGCACCCCGGCCGCGGACGGCCTGGAACAGCTCGTCGCGGACCGGGTCCAGCACCACGCCGATCTCGACGCGGCCGTCGACCTCCAGCGCCACCGACACGCAGAAGAATGGAAAGCCGTGCGCGTAGTTCAGGGTGCCGTCCAGCGGGTCGACGATCCAGCGGCAGCGGGCATTGCCCTCCTGCCCCTGCTCCTCGCCCAGCACCACGTGGTCTGGGAACGCCGCCGCGATTACCTCGCGGATGCGGGCCTCGCAGGCGCGGTCCACCTGGGTGACGAGGTCGGTGGCGCTGGACTTGGTGTCGATCTCCAGCGCCCCGCCCATGTGGGTGCGTTGGATCCGGCCGGCCTCGTCGGCGGCGCGGATCGCCACGCGGAGGGCGTGGTCCAGGTCGACGGGGCCGGGGGCGGAGGAGGCGTGGGTCATGCCGCGATGATACCGGCACCGACCCTCCGCGGGCAGGCGGGCGGGCGCAGGGCCGCGCGCACGGTCGTTCGCGCGGCCGGCGTGGGCCCCGGCGTCAGTGGCCGACCGGCGCCGGTTCGTCCAGCTCGAACGCCTCCTCGCGCCGCCGTGCCTGCTCCACGGTGCGTTCCGAGGCGCGTGCGGGCGTGTCGGCGGCCACCACCGCGCCGGTCCGGCCGGTGATTTCGGCGGGCGAGGGGACCATCTCGCCGATGAGGCGGGCGTGACGGTCGAAGGTGAGGTACTCGTACGCCCAGCTGGTGAACGCCCCGATGCGGTTCTTGTGGCCGGGCAGAAAGGCCAGGTGCAGGAACAGCCACGCCAGCCAACCGGCGAAGCCGCGCACCTTCAGGCCGCCCAGTCGCGGGGAGAGCTCGGCCACACCGGCGTTGCGGCCGATGATGGCCATGATGCCCTTGTTGGCGTAGGTGAACGGCGCCGTGGCGCGGCCCTCCAGGCGGGCGCGGATCTGGCGGGCAAGGTGCTGGCCGTGCTGGATCGCCACCGGCGCCAGTTGCGGGTGCAGCCGACCTTCCCGGTCTTGCGAGGCGGCCACGTCGCCGGCGGCCCACACGTCGGGACGGCCGGGCAGGGCGAGGTCGTCCTCCACCACCAGGCGGCCGCCACGGGTGGTTTCGGCGCCCACGGCCTCGACCAGCGGGTGGGCGCGCACCCCGGCCGCCCACAGCAGCGTGCGGCTGGGCAGGAACGATCCGTCCGCCAGCACCGCGCCGTCCCCGCGGAGCTCGCGCACGGCGGTGCCGAGGCGAACATCGACGCCGCGGCGTTCGAGGGCCCACAGGGCGTGCCGCTGCGATCCGGCGGAGAACGGCGGCAGCACCGCGTCCGTCATCTCGAGCAGCACGATGCGCGCCCGGGAAAGGTCGAGTTCGGGGTAGTCGCCGGGCAGGACCCGCTGGAACAGCTCGGCCAACGCGCCGGCCATCTCGACCCCGGTCGGGCCCGCACCTGTGATCACGAAGGTGAGCATGCCCTCCTCCACGGTGCTCGGGTCCTGCGCGGCGGTCTCGAAGCAGCGCAGGACGTGGCTGCGGAGGTTGACCGCCTCGGTGAGGCTCTTGAGGAAGAAGGCGTGCCGGCGCACGCCGGGCGTGCCGAAGTCCTCGTAGATGGCGCCGGGGGCGATGACCAGCTGGTCGTAGCCGATGCGGGCTCCGTCCACCAGCACCACCTCCTTGGCGTCCCCATCGATGTCGGTGACGGTGCCCTGCCGGAAGCGGGCGTTGGCTTGGCGGCGCAGCACCGCGCGGACCTGGTGGGCGACGTCGCCCGCTTCGAGCTGAGCGGTGGCCACCTGGTACAGCAGCGGCTGGAAGGTGTGGTGGTTGTGCTGGTCGAGAAGCAGGACCTCGACCGGCGCGCGCTTCAGGCCTTTGACGACCTCGAGGCCCGCGAAGCCGGCGCCGATCACGACCACGCGGGGGCGCGCCTGGGGGCCGGCGACGGCGGGTGCAGGTGCGGGAATGTGGCTCATGGGTCCGTCCTTCGGGCCGGGAGGCGAGGGTCGCGGCGGGGCCCGGGGTCGGCGCGACCGGGACGAATGTCCCTCGTGAAAAAATGTACGTGAAATCGCTGGTGCGATCAAGCGCTTCGGATACCGTTGCCTCTCCACCCTCGTACGAAGGCGGCGCCTTCGCACGAGGGTACGGACATGCCGACCTCGAGGCCGGGCTCCCCGTCGGCCCCGACACCACGCTGTTCCGTATCGGCGCGGTCACCAAGACGTTCAGCTGCACCGCCCGCATGATGCTGATCCCCGAGCACGACCTGGGCGTGTTCGGGGCCTACGACGCCGCCGGCGGAGCAGCCGCCGCCGCGGGGCCGGTCCGTTCAGCCGCGCTCGGCCATCTGAAGCGCGATGCGGCGGCCGGTGGGGGTGTCGGCCACGCCGCCCTCGCCGGTCTCGCGCAGCTCGGGCGGCAGCATGCGGCCGACCGACGCCATCGCCTGCACCACCTCGTCGGCCGGGATGAACGATTCCACTCCGGCCAGCGCCAGCTGCGCCGCCGACACGGCGTGCACGCTGTAGAAGGCGTTGCGCGACACGCACGGCACCTCCACGTACCCTCCGACCGGGTCGCACACCAGGCCGATGGTGTTCATCAGGGCCATCGCCGAGGCGTGCACGCAGGCGGGGGCGTCGCCGCCGCGCAGCTCGGTGATGGCGGCCGCCGCCATCGAGGCGGACGGGCCGATCTCGGCGCCGCAGCCGCCCGAGGCGCCGGCGATGAACATGGTGCGCGAGATGATCTGGCCCACGCCCGCCGCCGTTACCAGGGGCAGCACCAGCGCCTCGTCCTCCAGGCCGAGGTGGTCGGCGACGCCCAGCAGCGCGCCCGGCAGGGTGCCGGCGCTGCCGGCGGTGGGGGCGGCGACGATGCGGCCCATGCGGGCGTTCTCCTCGTTGACGGCCATGGCGTAGGCCTGCACCCGCTTCATGAGCGGTGCGTCCAGCGGGTCCTCGCTCTCGTACAGGCGCTTGGCGTTCCAACCGACCATGCCGCTGCGGCTCTTCGCCTCGCTGGCCAGGCCGCGCTCGACGCTGTCCCGCATGGCGGCCAGCCGCGCCCGCATCTTGTCCAGCAACGCCGCGCGGGCCGCCTCGTCGTCGCCCACCTCTTGGGTCAGGAACCAGGTGGAGGCGGCGCCCTGGACGGCCTGCAGCTCGGCGAAGGTCACGCCGCCGCTCCGGGCCGTGGAAGCGGCGCGTCGCCCGAGAGCACCTCGGGCAGCATCCGCATCCAGCGCACGTAGGTCAGGTGCGCCAGGTAGTCCAGCGCGTGGCGGGAGAGGCGCCGGTCCATCTCGATCGACATCATCGCCTCGCCCCCGCGGGTGCGGCGGGCGCTATGAAGGGTGGCGATGTTGCTTTCGTCGTCGGCGATGACGCGCGCCACGCGGGCGATCACGCCGGGGCGGTCGTCGTGGCGGATCAGCAGCGTGTGCGACCCGCCACCGAAGTCGATGCCGAAGCCGTCCACGTCGAAGACGCGCACCATGCCGCCGCCCAGGCTGGAGCCCGTCAGGCGGGCGTGCTCGACGTCGTCGCCGCTGCCGCCTTCGGTCTCGATCCGGACGGTGTTGGGGTGCACGTCGCCCAGGTCGGCGCTGCGCAGGGTCACCTCGAGGCCCTGGCGGTCGGCCTCCGCGCGCGCGTCGGGCAGCCGCGGGTCGTCCGGCGCCATGCCCAGCAGGCCGGCGATCAGGGCGAGGTCGGTGCCGTGCCCGCGGGCCGTCTTCGCGAACGAGCCGTGCAGCGTGAAGGTCGCGCGCGTGGGCGGGACCCGGCGCGCGTGGCGCGCCAGCAGCGCCAGGCGGCAGGCACCTGCGGTGTGCGAGGAGGACGGCCCGATCATCACGGGACCGATCACGTCGAGGAGACCCATGGCCCGAGCCTAGCGCACCGGGCCTGTGCCCCTAGTGCGCGGCGCCCGGTACACGAGGGGCGGCCACGTACGGCCGCCCCTGCGTCCCCATGATCTGCAGTCCGGAGGCGCTCAGTTCTTGACCTTTTCCTTCAGGCTCTTGCCCGGCTTGAAGGCGGGGTACTTGCTGGAAGGGATCTTGATCTTCTGGGTGGTGCCGGGCTTCACGCCGGTGCGGGCCTTGCGCTCGCGCACCTCGAACGTGCCGAAGCCGGTCAGCTGGACCTTGAAGTTGTTGTCCAGGTTGCTGCTGATCTTGTCCAGCATGACGTCCATGACTTCCTTGACGTCCTTCTTCTTCATGCCGGTTTCGTCAGAAACGATGTCGACGAGTTCCGCTTTCGAGACAGTCTTGCTTTTTGCCATGTCAGCGCCTCCTCCTTGAGCTTTGGCTTGAGAGCACCGTAGCACGCGTTTTCGCGCGGGGCAAGTGTGCGACGACGAAAAATGGATTGTTCGACATTCACCGCCTTATGCACCGGGGTCGCGTGCCCCCTCGGACGCCCCCTCCGGAGGCGCCTCGTCGGGCGGGAGGATCTTCGCGTGGGACGGCAAAAGTTCGTTCACGCGCTTCATGATGGTGCGGGTCGCGTCGCGGATGGCAGGGCGCCCGCGACCCTCCACCCGGAACGGCTCACCGAAGCGGACCCGGAAGCGTCGACCCTCGCGATGGATCGCCGCCGGCACCAGCGGTACGCCCCCGCGCTGCGCCAGGAAGGCGGCGCCGTCCAGCGCCTCGGCGTCCCGGCGGTGGCGCGTGCCTTGCACGAAGATCCCGATGGCGCGCCCCTGCTGCAGGCGGCGCAAGGCCTCCTTGATGGCGCCGATGTCGTTCGCGCTGCGGTCCACCGGAAACGCGTGCAAGCCCCGGAACAACAGGCGCGAGGGCAGCGAGACGAAAAGCTCCTTCTTGGCCATGAAGCTGATCTCGCGCGGGACCGACACGCCCACCATGGGCGGATCCCAGCCGCTGAAGTGGTTCACCGCCAGCACCATGCCGCCCTCGCGCGGCAGGTGCGCCGTCCCCTCGATGCGCAGCCCGTACGCGACCCGCGCGAAAGCCTTGAACAGGAACCGGGCCGTCCAGTAGAACCAGGGGTGTTCGGCGACCCGCAACAAGAAGCGCGCCATGCCCGCATGCTACCCGAGGGGCGAGCGGCCATCAGGCGTGGCCTCGGGGCGGCCGGGCCTGGTGGTGGCCGGCGGGGGCCGCGAGGCGGCGCGGACGCGCCGCGTCAGGGCCCGTCGCCTGCCTCTGTGGGCGTGTCCTCTGGGCGTGCGGTGGTGGCGGACGCCTCGGCCGCGACCAGCGCCCCCACCAGGAACAGCAGCAGCGCCAGGTACAACCACAACAGCAGCACCACCAGCGAGGCCACCACGCCGTACACCACGTTCAGGCGCGCCTCGTCGAACGCGTAGGGCAGCACGATTCGCATCCCCTGCAGGCCGGCCACGCTCACCAGCGCGCCGGCCGCCGCCCCGCGCCAATCGCTGGCCTGGCGCGGCAGGTACCGGAAGCACAGCGTGAACACCGCCACCGCCAACAGGATGCGCAGCGGCCCCGGGTCGGCCAGGAAGGCGGGCGGGTCCGGCAGGACGAGCCCGACCGCCTCCAGGCGTTCGCTGGCGGCGCCCAGCACCGACCACGTCCAGCTGAGCAGCGAGCCGGCGATCAACTCCAGGATGATCACCATCCCCACGGTGGCCACCAGCAGCAGGGCCACGAATCGGGTGCGGACGAACCCGCGCGTGACGGGCACCTCGAAGATGACCTCCAGCGCACGCTGCAGCGAGGCGAAGAAGCCGCTGGACGCCCACAGCAGCACCAGCAGCGACAGCGCCGTCCGCACCAGCGTGCCTTCGGACAGTTGCGTGAGGGCGGCCTCGAAACTGCGGTCGATCAGCTCCTGCGAGTCCAGGCCCTCGGGCAGGACCGGCGTGAGCAGTTGCGCCAGCGCCTCGCGGTAGCGGGCCGCCAACTCCGGGCGCGCCCGCAGGGTCGACCCCAGCCAGCCGCCGAGCAGCAACAGCAGCGGCCCCAGCGAGAAGGCCGCGTAGTACGCCAGCGCGGCAGCCAGCATCGTCACGCGCGCGCGGCTGGCGCGCGCCACGAAGCGGCGCAACGGCGGGACCAGCCGGCGACCCAGGTCGCGCGCGGTCTTCACGGGTCTCAGGCGTCGTGCTTCAGGCGGCGGCGCTCCAGCAGGATGGCCGCCAGGATGCCGCCGACGGCGATGAGGGCGTGCAGCAGCACCCAGCCGGCGGCGTTGGGCTCCCAGGGGAGCTCGACGCGGAACAGGGTGCGCTGCGACAGCAGCAGGGTGGCGAGCTGCGGCGCGATCAGCAGGGCGGGGGATAGGATCAACGCCGGCCAGCGCCAGGCGTACTCCAGGCCCAGCATGCCCAGCAGGTTGCCGGACAGGACGACCGGCATCATCACCAGCCATTCGCTGTCGCCGGCCAGCAGGCCGAGGGGCGGCGCCAACAGCGCCGCCAGGTACGCCCACGGCATGCCGCCCATGGCGAATCCGAGGTAGGCGCAGGCGAGGATCCCCACGCTGCGCAGCACCAGCGGGATCGGCGCGACGGCGAACACGAACGCGGCCAGCAGCAGGAACACGCCCGTGAATATGCTTTGCGGCGCGGGGGCCGGTCGGATCACGCCCGCATCCTAGCCCGGCCGTCCGTCCGGCGCCCTGCGCGCGTTCATGCCAGCTCCGTCGCTCGGGCGGCGTCCTCGTCGCGGATCCCCAGGCGCGCAGCGATGGCCGGCACCTTGCGGAGGAAGGCGCCGGTGGAGGAGTCCGGGTTGGCGGCCACCTGCTCGGGCGTGCCGGTCGCGACCAGCTCGCCGCCGTACGCGCCGCCGGCCGGCCCGAGGTCCACGATCCAGTCGGAGGTCTTGATCACGTCCATGTCGTGCTCGATCACCAGCACGGTGTTGCTGCCCTCCACCAGGCGGTGCAGCACGTTCAGGAGTTTCTGCACGTCGTCGAAGTGCAGCCCGGTGGTGGGCTCGTCCAGGATGTACAGCGTGCGGCCGGTGGAGCGCTTGCCCAGCTCGGAGGCCAGCTTGACGCGCTGCGCCTCGCCGCCGGAGAGGGTGGGGCTGGGCTGGCCGATCTTGGCGTACTCCAGGCCGACGTCCTTCATGAGCTGCAGCTTGCGCGCGATGGAGGGGATGTTCTCGAAGAAGCCGAGGCCCTCCTCGACCGTCATCTCCAGCACGTCGCTGATCGACCTGCCGCGGATCTTGACCTCGAGCGTCTCGCGGTTGTAGCGGGCGCCCTTGCACACCTCGCACGGCACGTACACGTCCGGCAGGAAGTACATCTCGACCTTGACGGTGCCGTCGCCCTTGCAGGCCTCGCAGCGCCCGCCCTTGACGTTGAAGCTGAAGCGGCCCGGCTTGTAGCCCCGCTTGCGCGCCTCCGGCGCCCGCGCGAACAGGTCGCGGATCTCGGTGAAGATCCCGGTGTAGGTGGCGGGGTTGCTGCGCGGCGTGCGGCCGATGGGGCTCTGGTCGATCTCGATCACCTTGTCGACGTGCTCGGTGCCGAGGATCTTGTCGTGCGCGCCGGGGCTGGCCTTGGCGCGGTACAGCTGCTTGGCCATCGACTTGTGCAGGATCTCGTGCACCAGCGTGCTCTTGCCCGAGCCCGACGCGCCGGTGATGCAGGTCAGGGTGCCGAGGGGCAACTCGACGTCCAGGTTCTTCAGGTTGTGCTCCCGCGCGTTCTTGATGGTCAGCCGCTTGCCGGTGCCGTCCCGTCGCGTGGTGGGGGTCGCGATTTCGCGGTCGCCGCGCAGGTAGGCGGCGGTGAGGCTGGTCTCGTGCTGCGCCAACTCGTCGGGCGTGCCGCTGGCGACGACCTCGCCGCCGTACACCCCGGCGCCGGGCCCGAGGTCGACGATCCAGTCGGCGGCGCGCATGGTGTCCTCGTCGTGCTCGACCACGATCAGGGTGTTGCCCAGGTCGCGCAGGTTCTTCAGGGTGCGCAACAGCCGCGCGTTGTCGCGCGGGTGCAGCCCGATCGAGGGCTCGTCCAGCACGTACAGCACGCCGGTCAGGCCGCTGCCGACCTGCGTCGCCAGGCGGATGCGCTGCGCCTCGCCGCCCGAGAGGGTGTTGGCGCTGCGGTCCAGGCTCAAGTAGTCGAGCCCGACGTCCTCCAGGAACCCCAGCCGGTTGGACACCTCCCGCATGATCGGCTTGGCGACCTCGCCGGCGGCGCCCGCCAGGTTCAGCCCGCCGAAGTACGCCGCGGCGTCCAGCACCGTCATCCCGCTGACCTCCGCGATGTTGCGGCCGGCCACGGTGACGGCCAGCACCTCGCGCTTGTAGCGCGTCCCCCCGCAATGCCCGCAGGGGACCAGGCTCATGAACGCCTCCAACCGTTCGCGGGCGGTCTCGCTGCCCGCCTCCGCCAGGCGCCGATCCAGATTGGGGATGACCCCCTCGAAGTCGGCCTTGAAGCGCATGGTCTCCTTGCCGCCCCGCCGGTACACCACCTCGATCGGCTCCTGACTGCCGTACAGGATCGTCTGCTGCGCCTCCTCGGGCAGGTCCTTCCAGCGCGCGTCCAGCTCGAAGCCCAGGTTGTCGGCCAGCGCGCGAAGGCGGTCCCAGTAGAACACCTTGCTGCCGCCGTCCCGGGCGCCGGTCCACGGCACGATCGCGCCGCGCGCCAACGACTTGCTGGTGTCCGGCACCACCAGGTCCGGGTCGAACTGCTGCAGGAACCCCAGCCCGGAACAGTGCGGGCAGGCGCCGTAGGGGCTGTTGAAGCTGAACACGCGCGGCTCGAGCTCCTCGAGGAAGGTGCCGTGCTCGGGGCAGGCGAACCGCTCGCTGAACAGCTCGTCCACCTCGCGGTCCGGCAGCCACACCCGCATCAGGCCGTCGCCGCGCGCCAGCGCCAACTCGGTGGACTCGGCCAGCCGGGAGCGGTCCTCCTCCTTGATGACGACCCGGTCGACCACCACGTCGATGTCGTGCTTCTCGTAGCGTTCCAGTTCGACCTTGAGCGCCTCGTCCAGCGTCTGCACCACGCCGTCGACCCGCACGCGGGCGAAGCCTTCCTTCTTGAGCTCCTCGAACAGCTTCTTGTACTCGCCCTTGCGGCGCCGCACTACCGGCGCCAGCAGCATGGCGCGGCCGTCGGAATAGCGCTCCAGCATGCGATCCACGATCTCGCTGGGCGACTGGCGGGTGATCTCGCGGCCGCACTCGGGGCAGTGCGGCGTGCCCGCCCGGGCGAACAGCAGGCGCAGGTAGTCGTGAATCTCGGTGACGGTGCCGACGGTGCTGCGCGGGTTGTGGCTGGTGGTCTTCTGGTCGATGCTGATGGCGGGGCTGAGGCCCAGGATGGCGTCGACGTCGGGCTTGTCCATCACCCCCAGGAACTGCCGCGCGTACGCGGACAGACTCTCGACGTAGCGCCGTTGCCCTTCGGCGTAGATGGTGTCGAAGGCCAGGGTGCTTTTGCCCGAGCCGGACACGCCGGTGAACACGATGAACGCGTTGCGCGGCAGCGTGATGTCGACGTCCTTGAGGTTGTGTTCACGGGCGCCACGGATGGTGAGGTCCTGCAAGGGAGGTGCCTCCTTCGTGCCGGAGCACGAGATATTGCGTCAAGAACGCGCGTATGGGCGTGATGCCCCTCCGCGCGCGAACGGGCTAGTCTATCAGAGGAACGCACCCGGGCGCACGGCCGGACGTAGGGGCCGCAGCCGCGCGCCGCGGCGGTCTGCTAGAATCCGCCCGATCAAGGCGCACGGCCACTGCGCTCATGGCGCGCCGTGCAGCGCGACGCGGCCGCGCGGACCCGGGCCGCTCGCGCGCACCAAGGAGGCACATTCCCATGCCACGCATCGACCCCACCCTGGCCCTGTACGCCCTCGCCCTCGCCATCGGCGGCGCCCTGTTCGTGCTGTTGTTCTGGGCGATCGCCGCCATCAACCTCCAGACCGGCAGCGGGCTGATCGCGGATCTGGGCCTGAGCGGCCTGTGGCAGACGCTGTTCTACGCCTACCCGTTCGTGACGTTCTTGGCCGTGGTCGGCGGGATCGTCGCCTTCCTGGTGGACCGCTACCAGGCGGCGCTCGGCTTCGCGGGCCTGCCCGTGGCCGGGGTGGCGGTCTACTACCTGGCGCTCACCCTCTGGTACTGATTCGCGGGGGTCGAGCGCGCCGCAGGTCCTGAGCTGCCGGCTCGAGGCCCCTGCGTGTCCGAGTCCTACACAACGCGCTGCGCGGCCGGGTCGCGGTCCGCGCAGCGCGTTCGTGCGTCGTGCGTGGGGAGCTGCCCCGTGCACGGGGGTTCAGGTCACGGAATGTCGACGCGTGCCACGTTGAACGGAAGCTCCGGCTCGCCGCCCTGCCGGTCGAACTGCGAGTTCACCACCAGCAGGTTGCCGTCGGCGATGGCGGCGGTGGTGGGGAACTGGAACAGGTCGCTGCTGATGGGGTCTCCGGCCGGGTCGACGCTGTCACCGGACTCGGAGAGCGTCAAGCGGTCCACCTGCCCGAACTGGTTGCGCACCACGTACAGCGTGTCGCCGTCGCGCACCAAGCCGTCGCCGGCCGTCACCGGCTCGGCGCTGCTCTCCACCTGGCTGACCTGCAGCGTGCCGAGATCGACCCGGTACAGGTTGCCGTTGCCGGAGTGCACGATCACCAGCGCGTTTCCGTCCGGGCTGACCACGATGCCGTTGGCGTTGAACTGCTGATCATAGGGGAACACCGTGTCTTCGAACGACATGAAGCTGGTCAGCTCGCTCAACATGTTGCCCGCGCCGATGCGGAACAGCTCCGGGCGGGCCGAGTCGGTCACGTACACGGCGTCGTTCACGAAGGTGAGGTCGTTCAGGAAGGTCGCCTCCGCCTCGGGCGTGGCGTACTCCTCGATCAGTTCGCCGCTGTCGGTGTCGTACACGAACACGTTGCCGGTCGGGCCGCCGGCCACCCACAGGCGACCGTACGGGTCGACCTCCAAACCGATCGCGGTCGGTGCGGCGCCCTCGGCCAGGACACTCACCTCGCCGCTCTGCACGTCGCCCTGGTAGATGGTGCCGCTGGTGGTGCTGCCGACATAGAAGGTGCTGCCGTCCTCGCTCACGGCGATCCCTTCGGGGAAGACCTGGTCGCCTGGAAGTTCGTACCTGTCGGGCTGAGCTACGACGGCTCCGAACAGAGCCACCACGAGTGTGACGAGTACGGTGCGTGCGAAATCGGTCATGGTGTCACTCCCTCCGCCCTTCACCGTAGGACGGCAGACCCGCACGATTCGTGTTCCGGCCATCAGTGCCGTGCCCGTCACGGGTCGTTCAGGTCGACGGGGATGACGGTGCGCCCCACGGCCGCGATGCGGTCCAGGCCCGGCCGGCGGCCCGCGGGCTGCGCCTTCACGCCGAGCGCATCGGCCACCGCCGAGACGCGGAACACGGTCGGCAGGCCGTAGGCCGTGGGCACGATCACGCCCAAGCGTTGCAGGGCCCGCAGGTAGCGGCCCGCCGTACGGCGCTGCGCCACGCCGGCTGCGACCAGGTGCTGGATGCCGACGTAGGGCTGGCGCGCCAGCAGCTGCGCCAGGCGCGGGGCGCCGATACGGCGCCGGCCCAGCAGGTCGCGGCCGTCGGGGCCCTCCAGTCGTGCGAGCACCGCCCGGTACGCCCGCACGTAGGCGCACCAGCGGGCCCACGTCGCGTCCACGGCGCTGCGGACGAGCTCGAAGAACGTACGGACCCACGCGTCCCACGATCCGGTCCGGCCGACGGCCCGCAGCGCCTGCACGCATGCCGCCTCCCGCGCGCGCAGTTCGTGCGCCAGACCGATGCGCGCCGCGGCGCCACCCGGCACGCGCCGGAGGGCGCGATCGACGGCCAGGACCGCCATGCGCCCGTTGGCTTGCCGGAAGGGGTGCAACAGCCGCATCCGTCCGTACACGACCGCTGCGCGCAGCAACGGGTCCGGCGGCGGCGCGTGCGGGGCCAGCGCGGCGGCGTGCGCGGGCGTCTCGTCGGGGGCGCCGCCGTGCGCGTCCGCCGGCTCGCGGGGGCCGCCCGGATCGTAGGGTTCGTCGGGGGCGGCCCAGGTGGCCAGCGCCGCCAGCTGGGCACGCAGGTAGGTGCGGCCGGCCGGCGGGCGGCGGAGCACCTTCGATCGTTGGATGGGACCCTGGTACCCGCGCGTGTGCCGCAGGCGCGTACCCGGACCGCAGGCGCGAGACGCCAGCGCCTCCAGTCCCGCGGGGCCGAGCGCCGTTCGTAGGCCGCCCGGTCCGGACGTGTTCGGGATCGGCGCCACGGATCCGCCTCGTTCCGCCGTGTACCAGGCGTGAACGTCGACCAAGCTGGCCTCGAGGGAGCGTTCCGGCAGGGCGCGGTCGCCCATCGCGGCGCGCCACAGGACCGTGTCCACCTCGAACGGGAACCCGTCCAGCGCGCAGGCGTGCACGGTGTCGAGCCAGCCCTGCAGCCGCCAGAACCCTTCGGCGTCCGGCGTCCTGGGCGCCCCGTCGTCCACGAGCGTTGGCTGCAACGCCAGGTTCACCCGCAGGTCGGCGGCGTGCGGGAGCAGGTCGCGCAGCGCGTCGGGGCCGGTCGGCAGGTCCGGCATCTCTCGTTTCCGTCGGTCCTGATCCAGCCTGCGGGCAGTGCCCAGATCTTCGTCGTGCTGCGTTCCATCGTGCGCCATGCCGCATGATCCGTTGCGAGACGCGGCGTCGTGGGCGGCTTCGGTTCGGCGGCCGAGCAGGCGTCGGCGCAGGCCCGCACCCCCGCAGCATGCACCGCCCGGTCCCCCTTCATACGCCCGGTGCGGGGCGCGGGGATTCGTTGCGGAGCCCCTCGATGCCCATGGGCATCAACGGGCCCAACGTGCGCATGTCGACAATCGCGGTGCGTGAGGGACGGGGCTCCTCCCCCGATCCGGCCCGAGGTTGGGTATTTCGGCGTCGTTGATGCCCATGGGCATCAAGGCGGTTCGCGAGGAGGTAGACAGCGAGCCTCGGCCGCCCCCTCGTCCTCAGCGGTACTCCGGGTTGGGGTGGTCGAAGCGTTCGCCCGCGTCCCAGGCGGTTCGCTGGTTGCCGTGGGCGGGAATGCCGCCGGCGGCGCGCAGCATGCGGGCGAGGTGGAGCAGGTTGTAGGACATGAAGGTGGTGTTGCGCTGCGTGAACTCGTTCTCGGGCCCGCCGGAGCCGGGATCGAGGTAGGAGGGGCCGGGCCCCACCGCGCCGATCCAGCCGGCGTCGGCCTGGGGCGGGATCACGCAGCCGAGGTGCTGCAGCGCGTACAGCATGCCCATGGCGCAGTGCTTGACGCCGTCCTCGTTGCCGGTCACGATCACGCCGGCCACCTTGCCGTAGTAGCGGTACTGGCCTTGGGCGTTGGTTTGCCCCGACATGGCGTACAGCCGCTCGATGACGCGGCTGATGACCGAGGAGCGCTCGCCCAGCCAGATGGGCGTGCCCAGCACCAGAATGTCGGCCGCGTCGATGCGGGGCCACAGCTTGGGCCAGTCGTCGCGTGTCGCGCCGTGCTCGGTCATGTCGGGCTGCACGCCGGGCGCGAGCTCGTGATCACTGGCGCGGATGACCTCGACCTCGACACCGTTCGCTTCGAGGATGGCGCGCGACACGTCCATCAGCCCTTGCGTGTGCGAGATCGCGGGGCTGGGCTTCAGGGTGCCGTTCACGAACACGGCGCGCAGGGGTGGTTCGGGCGTGTCCGTCATGGGCGAGTGAACCACGCCCGGAGCCCGTCGAGCCCCGATTCGTACACCGTGCGCATGGTGGACTCGAGCTCGTCTGCGGCGCCTTCCGGCGCGCCGAACTGGGCGGCCCAGACCACCGTCGAGGCCGAGTCGCCCTCGGGAACGACCTGCATGGTGCTGCGGTAGTCCTGCACCGGCATCGGCGCCTCTTCGATGGTGTACGTCAGGCGTCGCTGGTCGTCGTCGACCTCTTCGAGGCGCTCACGGAGCTGGCCGCCGTCGGTCATGGTGCAGACGCGCGTCGCGCCCGCGCCCTCGCCGCGGACCTCGGAACGTGTGATCACCGGCAGCCAGTTCTCGATCCCTTCGAACGATCGCAGGGCGTTCCAGACGTCGTCCGCGGGGGCGGGTACGGTTCGGCGTACGTCGATTTCGATCATCAAATCCTCCTCGGCGCGCCCTACTTCGGGTTCGCACGCGGCCGGCCTGATCGCCGCCTCGTGTGCAGGGCTGGGCGTGCCCAGAGGTTGCCGCAACGGCGCCCGGCCGCGCGGTCCTGCGCTTGACACGCCAGGCGGGCGCGTCTTCGCGTTCCCAAGCCCTTGCGTCCCCGCGTGCCCGTGCCCCCGCGTCATCGAGCGTCATCGATTAGACGGATACGGCGGCGTCCGGGCTGGTCTCCTCTTGGGCGAGGAGGTCGAGTCATGCACAAGATCGCCATCGTGGTACTCGCCGATACCGAAACGCACGGGGATCTCGGTCGGGCCGTGAACGCCCTGGAGGTCGCCAAGGAGTTCCAGGAGGCCAATGATGAGGTCGCCATCGTGTTCGACGGGGCCGGCACCAAGTGGGTGCCCGCCTTCGAAGACGCCTCGCACAAGCGGCACGAGCTGTGGACGCAGGTGAAGGGGAGCGTCGCCGGCGCTTGCTCCTTCTGTTCCGCCGCCTTCGGCGCCAAGAGCGGCGTGCAGGCCGCCGGCGTGGCGCTGCTGGACGACTACGAGCAGCACCCCAGCCTGCGTGGCTACGTGGCGCGCGGGTTCACGATCCTGACGTTTTGAGCGCCCCCAGGGGCGCCACCCACAAGGCAAGGAGAAGGAGGACGTTATGCCGCAGGTGAGCTACCGAGGAACGAGCGTGGCCCGCAGTGACGCGGTGGAGCGGGTCGAGGGCACCACGTACTTCCCGCGGGCGGACGTCGAGATGGGTCTGCTGGAACCGAGCGCCACCGCCTACACCTGCCCATGGAAGGGCGACGCGCAGTACTACCACCTGCGGATCGGCGACACGCAGCTCGAGGACGCCGCCTGGTCGTACCCCGAGCCCAAGCCGGCCGCACGGGCGATCGCGGGGCACATTGCGTTCGACCCAGGGCAGGATCTCGAGATCGGTTGACCCGGCCGGGTGCCGCTCCGCGTCGCCTCATCCGTGTACGGAGGCGGCGTCGGACCCGGCGCCCGCGGCGATGCACGCCTCCAGCGTTTCGTCGGCGGGAAACGCGAACGGGTCCGGCGCCGCGGGGTCGCCGAGCAGCGCGTCGGCGGCCAGAACGCCGGCGGCGCTCCAGGTCTGTCGCAAGCGGGCGTAGCGGCCGGTCAGTCCCCCGAGGGGGCCGTCGTAGTACTCCGGCCAGCCGTCGCGGCGTAGGCGCTCGGCCCCTCGCACGATCGCGTCGGCAGGCCAGGAGGCGCCGAGCGTGCGGGCGGCCTGGGCCAGCGGCCAGGTCAGGAACGGCCAGCTTCCGCCGTTGTGGTACGACCAGGCGGCGTTCTTGGGGTCCGCGCCGGTGCCCGAGCGCCAGGCGTCGCCTTCGAGGGCGGGGTACAGAAGCTTCATGGGCACGATGCCCAGCAGATCCTCCTGGTGCGTCTCGAGCAGCTCCAGCAGGGCGCGGCCCTGCGCCGCGGTCGCCAGGCCGCTGGCGACGGCCATGAGGTTGCCGAGCGCGAAGAAGCGGAAGTCCATCCGCGCAGGGCCGAGGTTGCCGGCGAAGTAGCCGCCGCCTCCCTGCAACCAGCGCATCGACCAGGTCGGAATGGTGTCGGGGTAGATGTTGAAGCGGTTGCGGGCGTCGTCGCCGAACTGCTCGACGCCGTAGCGGTACAACTCGTTCAACCGTTCGGCGTCCAGCCAGTAGTGGCGCCGGAGATGCTGCCCGAGCCGGGCCAGCCGGTCGAGCAGCGGCGCTTGCGAGCGGTGGCCTGTGGGGAGCAACTCGCGGGCCGCGCGGAGCGCGGCGAAGAACAGCACCTGCACGTCGAGGGGGTGCCCGTAGACGCCCATGCGGCGGTCGATCATGGCGGCGCCGTCGGGCACGAGCAGGGTCGGGACCATCTCGAAACGGGGCGCGAGGTAGAGATCCAGGATGCGCTCGATCGCGGCGCGCGTTTCGGGGGCACGTACCACCGAGTCGTCGCCGCTGGCGTGGTGGTGGGCGCGCACCAGCAGCAGCCACCACAGCGCCGCATCCACCGGCGTGACGCGGCCGATGGCGCGTTGGCCGAAGTCGGCGACCAGGCGTTCCTCCCCGGTCAGGGCGTCGATCTGGAACGAGGCTGGCATCAGGCCCTGGCTGGGACGCACGCAGTCGAGGTGTCGGTCCTGCGCCTGCAGCGACCGCAGGGTCGTCAGGAAGGCGCGGACGGTGTCGAACTCGTGGCGCGACATCAGGGCCGCGGCGGCGACCGCGAAGTCGCGCGTGAAGCACTCGCCGTAGTTGAGGGCGTCGCCTTCCTCGGCGCTGGCCCGGATGCCGACGGGTACCCCGCTCAGGTACATCCGGCTGGCGTCCAGGACCGCCCAGGCGTCGTCTGCAGTCTGCTTGGGCAGAAGCTTAGACATGGTGCATCATCCCCTCCATCCCCAGATCCTTGCTCCAAAGTCTCGTTCAGTCACGGTCGCGGACCTCACGGCGCGTTTCGGGCGGAAGCGCGTACCAGAACGGCAGCGCGACCAGCAGCGCACCGCCGAGCATGTTGCCCAGGCCGACCGGCACGATGTTCCAGCCGAGCGCCGGCAGCCACCCCGGACCGACCCCATGCGGCATCGCCAGGGCGAAATACCCCATGTTGGCCGGCGAGTGCTGGAAGTTCGCGGTGACGAACAACGTCACCGCCAGGAACACCGGCACGTACTTGCCGACGATGGTGCGTCCCATCGTCGCGAAGAACGCCGCCATCCCGACGAACGCGTTGGCCAGGATCCCGGACGCCGCCGCGCGGAACCAGGCGCCCGTCGACCCCAGCTCGGCGTAGGCCATCTTTTTGGTCATGATCTCGCTCAGGCCGTCGCGAACCTCGGGCCCGTACAGTTGCGCGACGTGCACCAGCTGGCCGAACGCCCAGGCGCCGAGCAGATTGCCGACCCCGACGATCAGCCAGAACGACGTGATGCGACCCAGCAGGTGCCGCCGCGGCCCACGGAGCAGCACGGCGGGCATCACCACGTTCGCCTCCGTGAACAGCGCGGCTTCGGACAGAACGACGAAGAAGAAGCCCGCCGAGAACCCCAGGCCGGCCAGAACGTTACGCGCCCCCGGGCCGGCGCCGACGCTCAGCAGCACGGAGAACAACGCGCCGGCCCCGATGAACATGCCCGCCAGCAAGGCCAGGACCAGCAACTGGGGAAACGACGTTCGCCGGAGACGGCGCGCGCCGAAGTCCGCCATCTCTTCTAAGACATGGTCCGCTGACAGGTACTGTGGCTGGGGCGTGGTCATGCTCGTCAGGGTTCATCAGGAGGACCCGTCTTGTCCGTCGTTGCCTTGACGGGGCCGGAGGTGCCGGATGGCGCACCATGGGGTCAGGAGACGGGAAGGAGGATCCATGCACTCGTTCATGACGGCAACGGGGGCTCGCGTGCCCGACGTCGGTGCGGCGCGCATGCGCGAACTGGACCGCATCGCGACCGAGACGTTCGGCCTCGACCTACTGCAGATGATGGAGAACGCGGGGCGCGCGTTGGCCGACACGGTGCGTGGGTTTCTGGTCGGCAACGGCGGCGTGACGATCATGGCCGGTCCCGGCGGCAACGGCGGGGGTGGATTGGCCGCGGCGCGCCACCTCCACGGGTGGGGCATCCCCGTGCGCATCGTGCTGGCCCAGCCGGAGGCGCGGTCGAGCCGGGCCGCCGCCCACCAGCTCGGCATCCTCCGTGCCGCGAACGTGCCGGTCGGCGGGCCCGACATGGCGGACGCCTGGGTGGCCGAGGCGGACGTCGCGATCGACGCGCTGGTGGGCTACGGCCTTGGGGCACCCATCGAGGGGGAGACGGCCGATCTGATCCGCACCCTCAACCGGCGGGCCCGCCGCATCGTGTCGCTGGACCTCCCCTCGGGTCTCGACGCGACGCACGGCGTGATCGGCGGGGCGATCGTGCGCCCCGCCGGCATCCTGACGTTGGCACTTCCCAAGACCGGCCTGGCCGATCCGACTGCGGATCTGGCCGAGTTGTGGTTGGCCGACATCGGGATACCCCCCGAGGCGATCCGGCAACTGGGCATCACCGAGTACGCCTCGCCGTTCCGGGGTGACGCGCGCCTCTCGCTGCGTTGCACGGGGACGTGGTCGGCGCGTTGTCGCGAGGGCGCGCACACGTCGCACGTGCCGGCCCGCGCGTTCGCCCCTGCGCCTGGAGGCGGCTCGGGACAGGGATAACCAGCGGCGCGGCCGAGGGGGCGCGGTTCGTTTCACGACCTGTTGCTGCCCATGGGCATCAACGGGTCGAACGTGCGCATCTCACAATTCGCGATGCGTGAGGGACGGGTTTCCTGCCACGTTAAGGCTCGAAGTTGGGTATTTGGGCGGCGTTGATGCCCATGGGCATCGACGAGCGCTTTGAGAGGCACCGGTCCCGCCAGGCCGGGTGGGTCAGCCGGTCAGCGCGGTCCGGACGGCCGGGGCGAGCGCGACGCGCACGCCCCCGTGTTCCTTGGCGTGGGCGTCGAGGGTGGGTAGGACCTCTTGCGGGAACGCGCCGGGCGGGACGGGGGTGCCCGCGACCGTGACCGGGCCGTGGTCCAACAGCGCGGGCCGGCGGACCAGCGTGCCCAGCAGCTTGCCGGCGTCCCAGGCGCGCCAGGTCTGAACCACCGTGCCACCTTCCAGCACCTCGTCCGTTTCGTCTTCGGACGGGTGGGGGTAGGCGCGCATCAGGCCTTGCGCCTGGCGGGTCAGGTTGACGTCGGACAGGTCCTGCGTCACCGAGGCCTGCTTGATGACGCTGAGGGCGGTCTTGGGGCCGATGCCGTGGAACAGGCGGTCCAGGGGCGAGGCGATCACGCTGAAGCGCACGCCGCCCGCTTCGGTGGCGGTGCGGGTGAGGGCGTACAGGCCCAGTTTGGCACCGAGGAGGGCGCCCACGCGGGCCTCCACCTCGCCGGGGTCGTGTCCGGCGGCGGCGACCCACCAGGTCATCTCGACGTTGGTGCCGACGAACTGGACGGCGTGCACCTCCACCTCGGACGGTCGGAGCGGTTCAGGGGTGGCACCTTCGGGCATCGCCGGCATGGTACCCGCGCGCGAGCCGCCCGGAGGCGCGTCCCGGACACCGTTCCGGCCGTCTGGGCGCGCGTGATAGGCTCCCAGGCGAACCGCCGCTCCGCCCGTGGCGGGGCGCGCCGCCCCTTGCCCCCGAGAGGACGTCATGGTCAAGACCTACGCCAACCTGATCGGCGGACGCGAGGTGTCCTCCGCCCAAACCTTCGCGTCGCGCAATTCCAGCGACGCCGGCGACACCGTGGGGCTGTTCCCCGAGGCCACCATCGACGAGGTCCGTGCCGCCACCGACGCGGCGCGTGCCGCCTTCCCCAAGTGGTCGGCCCTGCCGGCCCCCATCCGGGGCGAACTGGTGGGCAGCATCGGCCAGGCGCTGACGCGGGAGAAGGAGAGCCTGTCCCGGCTGGTGACCCGCGAGATGGGCAAGACCCTCAAAGAGGCGCGCGGCAGCGTCCAAGAGGCCATCGACACCTGCCAATTCTTTCAGAGCGAGGGGCGGCGACTGTACGGGCAGACCGTCCCCAGCGAGATGCCGAACAAGGAGTTGATGACCTACCGCAAGCCGCTGGGGGTGGTCGGTATGGTCACGGCCGGGAACTTCCCGGTCGCGGTGCCGTCGTGGAAGATCGTGCCGGCGTTGGTGACCGGCAACACGCTGGTGTGGAAGCCGAGTGACGACGCGCCGGCGGTAGCGTACGCCTTCGCGAAGCTGATCGAGGAGGCGGGCGTGCCGGCCGGGGTGCTGAACCTGGTGTTCGGCGGCGGCAAGGGCGCGGCCGGCGAGTACCTGGTGCAGATGATGGACGAGGGACGCCTCGACAAGTTCGCGTTCACCGGCTCCACCAAGGTCGGGCGTGAGGTCGGCGCCATCGCGGGCCGCAACCTGCTGCACCCCACGCTGGAGCTGGGCGGCAAGAACCCGCTGGTGATCCTCCGCGACGCCGACATGGACAACGCCGTGCAGGGCGCGCTGTTCAGCGCGTTCGCGACCGGCGGGCAGCGGTGCACCAGCGCCGGCAACATCATCGTGGATGCGCCCATCTACGACACCTTCAAGGAGCGCTTCCTCGAAACCGTACAGGGCGTGAAGATCGGCGATCCGAACCGGCATCCGGACGTGCTGTACGGGCCGTTCATCAACGAGCGGTTCTTCGAGCGCTGGATGACACACTACGACTGGGGCAACGAGGACGGCGCCACCAAGCTGTACGGCGAGGGCCGCATCACCGAAGGGAACGCGCCCAGCGGCTGGGTGGGCGACCCCGACGCGGGCTTCTACGGCTGGCCGACCATCTGGGAGGACGTCGAGCCCGGCATGCGGCAGTTCCAGGAGGAGATTTTCGGGCCGACCATCAACCTGGTGAAGGTGGACGGGGTCGACCAGGCGATCGAGACCGCCAACGCCGTCGATTACGGTCTGTCCAGCGCCATCTACACGAACCACCGCGAGTGGGCGTACCAGTTCAAGAGCCGCATTCAGGCCGGGATGACCTCGATCAACAACACCACCAACGGCGCCGAGGCCCACATGCCGTTCGGCGGCGTGAAGGGCAGCGGCAACGGCACCCGCGAGTCCGGCATTTGGGTGCTGGAGGCGTACACCTGGTGGCACGGCGTGAACGACGACGTCAGCGGCACCTTGCAGCTGGCGCAGATGGACACCGGCTACGTGGAGGGCACCGACCCGGTCGACGTGTCGCAGTTGTTCTGAATCTCGGCGCGGGTGCGGTGCCGGTGCTGGGGGCACGCGTCGCGGCGGACGGGATGCTGCGCCCACCGCGACGTACGCCCCTTCGCTTCCGTACACTGGGGGTATGACCGACGACGATCGCCGCCGGCTCCGTGAGGTGTTCGCGCGCTACCCCGAGGTGGCGGCCGTGTGGCTGTTCGGCTCGCACGCGCGCGGCGGCGCGGGGGCGGCCAGCGACGTGGACCTGGCGGTCGAACCGCGCACGCCGGAGGCGCGGCGTCGCAAGCTGGACATGCTGGGCGACCTGGTGGAGGCGGGCTTCGAGAACGTCGATCTGATCATCCTGGACCGCAATGATCCCGTCCTCCGCTTCGAGGCGATGCAGCCGTTCGACGTGATCTACGCCGCGCCGGGCGTCGATCCCTTCGAGTCGTTTTTGCGGGCGTTCAAGGTGTATTGGGACACGGAGCCGCTGCGGCGGAGGATGCGCCGGCGCACGTTCGAGAGGTTCTCGGATCGTGCGTCCTGACGTCGTCGAGCGGCGCGTGCGCAAATTCGACGAGCTGCTCGGGATTCTGGAAGGGATCGCGGTCACACCGTGGGAGCAGTTTCGGAACGACCCGGAGAAGTATGGAAGCGCTGAGCGGTTTCTGCAGCTCGCGACCTGGGTACTGAACGATCTCGGTGCGCATGTGGCCGTCGAGCTTTACGGCGGCAGGATCGATTCGTACCGTGACATTGCTGAAATCGCCTGAGCGAAGCCGCGAAACGCGGGCGTAGGACGCGACGACAGGCTTAGGACCGGACGAACAGCGAACGTGGCCGCCGGCGCGAACCGGCGGCCACGTTCGTGGTGAGGCTCGATGCGGTCTTCTCAGGCCCGTTCGGGCCGGGGCACACGCACAGGCGCGCGTTCGCGGACGGAGCGGTAGATCGTCTCGATCAGCCGGACCGAGCGGATGCCTTCGCGGCCGTCGACGCGGGGCGGGTGGTCGTGCGTCAGCGCGTCCAGCAGGTCCTCGTACTGCCGTCGGTGGTTCTCGAACGAGATCGCCATCGGGTCGGCCGAGCCGCCGGTGGTGTGACCGCCGTAGCGGCGGAGGCGCTCGGCGCGGTCCTCGTCGGAGACGCCGTGCAGGTCCCAGCTGGTCAGGGCGTCGTCGCGGATGGTGACGGTGCCGTTCACGCCGTGCAGGTCCAGTGCCTTGGGTTGGCCGGGCCATAGCGAGGTGGCGGCGCTGATGTGGCCCAGCGCCCCGCTGGCGTAGCGCAGGACCGCCACCAGGGTGTCCTCGACCTCCAACCGCTGGTGCGTGGCGGTGTCGGCGTAGGCGAAGACCTCCTCGACCGGGCCCATCATCCACAGCAGCAGGTCCACCTGGTGGATCGCCTGGTTCATCAGCGCGCCGCCGCCGTCCAGATTCCAGGTGCCGCGCCAGGCGCCGGAGTCGTAGTATTCCTGGCTGCGGTACCACTTCACGTAGGCGTCGCCCTGCACCATGCGGCCCAGCTCGCCGGCGTCGATGGCGCGCTTGAGCAGGTCGTTGGCGTCGGCGAAGCGGCTCATGAACACCGTCGACAGGGTCACGCCGGTCTCCTCGGCCGCGTCGATGATGGCCTGGGCGCGCTCGCTGGTGATCTCGAGCGGTTTCTCGACGATGACGTGCTTGCCGGCGCGGGCGGCGGCCACGGCCGGCTCCAGGTGCGCGCCGCTGGGGGTGCAGATCGTCACCACGTCCACCGCGTCGTCGGCCAGAAGGGCGTCCACGCCTGGGTAGGCCGTGGTGTCGTTCTTCTGTGCCCAGGCGCGGGCGCCCTCCGCCGTGCGGCTGGCGACGCCGATCAGGCGGGCGTTGGGCAGGCGCTGGATGGCGTCCAGGTGCGCCGCGGCGATGTTGCCGGTGCCGATCAGGCCGATGCCGAAGGTACGCATGGCAACCTCCTACCCTTCCGCCGCCGCGATCGCGTCGCGGGCGGCATGGATGCAGGCGTGGGCCGCCTCCTCCCGGGAGAGGTGGGCGGGGGCGTAGTGCGGCTCGAGCACCACGGTACCCTCGTAGCCGTCGCGCCGGAGGCGCCGCAACTGCCCGGCGTAGTCGACGTCGCCCTCGCCCAGCGGCAGGTAGGTGGGCGTGCCGTCCGCGCCGATGCTCGGATCCTTGAGGTGCACGTGCACCAGTCTGCACGGTTCCAGCGCGTCGTAGCCACCGGGGTAGGCGTCCTGCTCGCCGGCGGCCAGAGCGTTGCCGGGGTCCCATAGCGTGCCCAGGTGGGGGCGAAGCTCGGCGGGAAGCGACGCCAGGCGTTCACAGAGGCGGCCCAACTCGCGGCCGGTGGCGACGATGCAGACCGGTTCGTTCTCGACGGCCAGCGTGACGTCGTGCCGCGCGGCGACGCGGGCGGCCTGCGTGAGCTTGTCCAGCAGCGCGTCCGCGACGTCGTCCGTCCACGGTTCGCGCCAGAAGGTGAACACCCGCACGAACGGCGCGCCCACGCGGGCGGCCAGCCGGCACGCGCGCTCCAGCAGGTCCAGCTGCGCCGCCATCGATTCGACGCCGGACAGCGCGAAGTCGGCCGCCACCTCGCGCGGAACCTCGTCCAGCGGCGACTTGAACACCGGCGACGCGACGGCGGTGACCCGTAGGTCCAGCCGCTGCACGACGTCCACGAGGCGCTGCTCCTCCTCGTCGTCCAGCTGGACGACGTTCTTGCCCCAGGCCTGGCGCAACTCCACGTGCCGCACGCCCCAGTCGTGCGCCAGCTCGCACGCGCGGGCGAAGTCGTCGCTCACTTCGTCGGTGATGATGCCGAGCTCCATCATGGCCTGGTCCCTTCGGGGGCGGGCGTCGCGTCGGGTCCGCGCCGGCGCGCCGCGTGAGGATCGAGCAGGGCGCGAACGGCGGTGCGGGCCGGAGCGTATCATGGGCGCCGCTGCGCCGGCTCCGCGGGGGTGTTGCGGATGGCGGCCCGCGTTCCGGCGGGTTCGCGGCGGCCTGTACGCCGCTTCGGCCCCCCTATCCGGACACCTCTTCGGCGGCGGCTCTGAGGGCGCGGTCGACGGCGGCGTCCACCCGCACGCCGGCCTGCGTCAGGGCCAGGCGGCCGGCGCCGAGGACCGGGGGCAGTCGTGCCGTGCGCCAGGCGACCATGGGCACGCGGTCCTGGGCCGCTGCCGTGAAGGCCTCCCGCCAGGTGGGGTCCGCGCCCAGGCCGCCCGTGATCAGCACCGGCACCGGTTCGGTGGGGGTGAAGAGGGTCTCGGCCACCACCTGCAGGCTTCGCGCCAGTTCGTCGCAGCCGCGCGCCAGGATGTCGCGCGCGACCGGCTCGCCCTCCGCCGCCAGCCGCAGCAGGGTGGGGGCGAAGGCGGCGATGTCGGCGCGGCGGGGGCCGTTCACGTGCATGCGGCGCAGCAGCTCCTCGGGGTCGTGCAGGTCCAGCCAGGCCAGCACCGCCTCGCTCAGCGGGCCCGGCCGGCCGCGGCCGTCGTGCGCGCGGGCGGTGGCGCGGATCGCCTGCAGGCCCAACCAGTGGCCGCTCCCCTCGTCGCCCAGGATCGGGCCCCAATTGCCGCAGCGGGCCTCGGCGCCGGCCGCGTCGCGCCCGAAGCAGTTGGAGCCGGTGCCGGCCACCACCAAGATGCCAGCGGCACCCGCCAGGCCGCCCTCCAGCGCGACGTAGGCGTCGTGATGCACCTGCAGGGCGTCCTCGGCGGCCAGGCCGGCGGCGTGCGCCACGCGCCGCGCCTCGCGCCGGTCCCGGCCGCTCAACACCCCGCCCAGGCCCAGGAACGCCGCGTCGAACGGCGCCTCGGCCGACGGGTCGGCGCGGCGCAGCTCGGCGAGGAGGTCCTGCAGGCGCCGCGTGGCCTCCTCCGGCGGGTGGTCGTCCAGGTTCACCGAGGCGCCCTCGGCGAAGGCCCGCAGGCGGCCGGTCTCGTCCAACACGGCCGCCCGCGTGCGCGTGCCGCCCCCGTCGATGCCCAACACCCTCATCACGCCTCCGTTCGCGGCTGCGCGGCGGTCCTCGCTCCGCGCGGCCGGGTTCACGATACGGTGACGCCGTGCCCGAGCCCAACCCGTCCGAACCCACCGCACGCGCGGGGTCGTTCCCGCCGCTGCCGCGCGTCGCGCCGCCCGACCCGGGACGCTACCGGCTGGTGCCCACCCACCCCTTGCCCAATGGGCAGATCGGCCTCGGGTTCGACGCGCTGGCGGAGCGGCTCGCGGAGACGCTGGCAGGCGGCGGCCGGGTGTGGCTGGACGGCTACGTGGGGGTGGCGTGGGGGCCGCTGTGCGAGGGGCTTCGCGAGGCGCTGGCGCGGCGGGGCGTGCAGGCGGCCTGGGTCGACGTGCGAACCGCCATGCGGGACGAGGACGCCATCGACGCGCTGCTGGCGCCCTACCTCGGCAATGAGCCGGTGTTCGGCCACCGCTACCCGGGCGGGTTGCGCGATCTGTTCGACGACGGCCGGCTGGCGGCGCTGCGTGAGCGTGTGCGGGGCGAGAACGGCCCCGTGGTGGCGTTCGGGCCCGGGGCGGCGTTGCTGGGCGAGGACGGGCGGGGCGCAGGCGACGGGAATGGCGTAGGCGGCGCGCCGGCGGCCCCGGCGCTGCTGGCGTACGTGGACGTGCCCAAGAACGAGATCCAGTACCGCGCCCGTGCCGGGGCGATCCCCAACCTCGGCAAGGCCGAGCCCGAGGACGCCAAGGCGATGTACAAGCGCTTCTACTTCGTCGACTGGGTGGTCGCCAACCGGCACAAGCAGGCGTTGCTGCCCCGCGCCGACCTGTGGATCGACGGGCAGCGCGCGGACGATCCCGCCTGCGTCGCTGGCGCGGCACTGCGCGAGGGGCTGGCCTCGCTGACGGCGCGGCCGTTCCGGGCGCGGCCGTGGTTCGAGCCGGGCGCGTGGGGCGGGCAGTGGCTGAAGCGACGTATCCCCGAGCTGCCCGGTGACGTGCCGAACTACGCCTGGTCGTTCGAGCTGATCGCGCCGGAGAACGGCCTGGTGTTCGCCGCAGGCGGGCGGTTGTTGGAGGTGTCGTTCGACACCCTCATGGCGCAGGAGCACGCGCGGGTGCTGGGGCCCAAGGGGGCGCGCTTCGGTGCGTCGTTCCCGATCCGCTTCGACTTTCTGGACACGGTGGAGGGCGGCAACCTGTCGCTGCAGTGCCACCCGACGCGGGACACCATTCAGGAGGCGTTCGGCGAGCCGGTCATGACGCAGGACGAGAGCTACTACATGCTGCACGTGGAGCCCGGCAGCGAGGTGTTCCTGGGCCTGCAGCAAGGCGCGGACCTGGCGGCGTTCCGCGCCGAGCTGGAACGCAGCGCGCGTGAAGGGACGGAGGTGGAGGTGCGCCGCTACGTCCAGGCGCACCCGGCGGCGCGGCACGAGCTGTTCCTGATCCCCGCCGGCACGGTGCACTGTTCCGGTGCTGGGAACGTGGTGTTGGAGATCAGTTCGACGCCGTACATCTTCACCTTCAAGATGTACGACTGGCTGCGGCGGGACCTGGACGGGCGGCCGCGGCCGCTGAACGTCGCGCGGGCGTTCCACGACCTCGACCCCACCCGTCGTGGTGAGGCCGTGGACCAGGAGCTGATCGCGCGACCCCGGGTGCTGCGCGAGGACGGTCCGGACCGGGTGGTGCAGCTGCCGACCCACCCGGCACACGACTACGACGTGTGCAGGCTGGAGTTCACCGGCGCGGTCGAGATGCCGACCGAGGGGTCGTGCCACGTGCTCAGCCTGGTGGAGGGGGACGCGATGCGCATCGAGACGGAGGGCGAGGCGTACCGTCACTACTTCGCCGAGACGGTGGTGGTACCGGCGTCGGTCGGCCGCTACCGTGTATGCAGCGAGGACGGCCGGCCGTGCAAGGTGGTGGTGGCGTACCTGAAGTAGGCGCCGGCCGCGCGCCGCTCGGCCCGGCTGCGCGGGGACGTTCGTCCGTTCCGGCGGGCGCGGCGTTCGGCGAGACTGTGCATCACCGGCGGCGTTGCCGCTCGCGTTTTCGGAATCGAGGTGCGTCCGTGGCATACGTAATCTGCGAACCCTGCATCGGCGTCAAGGACAGTGCCTGCGTCGACGTCTGTCCCGTCGAGTGCATCTACGAGGCGGAGGACCAGTTCTACATCCAGCCCGAGGAGTGCATCGACTGCGACGCGTGCGTTCCGGCCTGCCCCGTCGACGCGATCTTCCCCGAGGAGGACGTGCCGGAGGAGTGGACGTCGTTCATCCAGAAGAACGCGGAGCTGTCCGGGTTGTAGCCGGCCCCGGGCGCTCCGACGCCGCCCGCCTCCTCAGGGGTGGGGGGCGCGTCCGTGCCGCCCGACTCCAGCCAGGCGCGCTGCGCCGGCGTGAGCGGCCGGCGGACGGCGTCGCGCAGGGCGCGGTACTCCTCCGGCGTGCGGCAGCCGACGAGGGCGTGCACGTCCATTCCTTGCGACAGCGCGTAGCGGACCAGCAGCGGCGTCACCTCGCTCCCCTCCGCGCGCGCCAGGCGGTGCGCCCGCGCGCGACGGGCGGCGTTGTCCTCCGACGCGAACACGCGCGCGGCCAACGATCGCGCCGGATCGTCCGGCTCGCCCTCCTGATCCAGCACGAAGTACCCCATCGCCAAACTGGACCAGGCCAGCACCGGCAGGCCCGTGTCCGCGTAGTAGGCCCGCTCGGCCTCCGCCGCGGGCCCGGCGATGGTGACGCAGCCCGGCCAGGGTGGTTCAAAGGGGACGGCCAGGCTGAAGTGGGGGCTGGAGGCGGCCAAGCCGGGCAGGCCTTCGCGCTGGGCGTACGCCTGCGCGGCCCGCACGCGCTCCGCGGTCCAATTCGAGACGCCGTACGCCCGCACGCGGCCTTCGGCGCGGAACGCGTCCAGGAACGACACGATCTCGTCGACCGGCACGCGCGGGTCGTCGCGGTGCAGCAGGTACACGTCGACGGCGTCCAGGCCCAGGCGCTCCAGCGAGCCCTCCAGGTCGGCGCGGACCTCGGCGGCGCCTACGCGGTCGCGGCCGTCATAGGGGTGGCCGCCCTTGGTGATCACGAACGGGGGTGGCGTGCCGGGGTGCTGCGCCAGCCAGGCGCCGAAGATCCGCTCGGCGCTGCCGCGGCCGTAGTTCTCCGCCAGGTCGAAGGTGGTGCAGCCCGCCTCCGCCACGCCGTCCAGCAGCGCCAACGCTCGCTGCTGCGGGAGGCTCTCCAGCATGGCGGTGCCCTGGATCAGCCGCTCCGCGGTGCGGCCCGCCACGCTCAAGGGCATCTCGGCCCTCGCGCAGGGATCTAGCCCGGCGCCCCTCACAGCCCCAGGCCCTTCAGGTACTCGCGGTTGCGTCGGGCGCTGTCCTTGGGCGTGCCCATGCCGGGCAGCACGTCCTGCTCGACGGTGATCCAGTCGGCGTAGCCGCGCGTCCGCAAGAACTCGGTGACGGCGGCGAAGTCGACGCTGCCCTGGCCCAGCTCGCAGAACAGGCCGTGGCGGACGGCGGTGGTGTAGTCCCAGCCGTCGCTGCGGGCGCGGCGGGCCAGGGCGTCGCTGCAGTCCTTGACGTGCACGTAGCGGGTGCGGTCCCAGAAGCGCTGCAACCCGCGCAGCGCGGCGTCCCCCTCCGGGTCGGGCGCGCCGGTGCCGTAGACGTAATGGCCCGTGTCGAACACCAGGCTGAGCAGATCCGGGTCGGTGTCCTCCAGCAGACGGGCGGTCTCCTCGGGGGTTTCCACGAACCCGGCGCAGTGGGGGTGGAACACCGTGGCCAGGCCGGTCTCGCCCTGCACGATGCGGGCGATCTCCTCGGCGTTGCCGGTGAAGGTGCGCCAGGCGTCTCGGTCCAGGCCCAGCGCCGGCGTGACGCGGCCGGCCTCCCGTTCGCGGGCCGGGTCGCGGCCGTTGTCGTCGGCCAGCACGAACAGGGGCGGGCGGGCAGGATCGGCGACGGCGGCCAGCAGGCGGGTGACGGCCAGGACCCGCTGGCGCGCCTCCCGTACCGCGTCCCGGTCGCGCAGGTTCACGCCCTGAAAGCCGCCCAGCATGGTGAGGCCGCGCGCGTCCAGCGCCTCGCGGAGCTGCGCGGGGTCGGTCGGCATGAAGCCGTAGTCGCCCAGTTCGGTGCCTTGGTAGCCGGTGTCGACCAGTTCGTCCAGCATGCGGGCGTGGTCGATGCCGGCGTCGCCCTCGCCGATCAGGCCCCAGGAGCAGGGGGCGTTGGCGATGCGGATGTCGGGGGTCGTGTTCACGGGGTGGCTCCCTCCCTGCCGGGAAAGTACAACGGATTGGACAGCGCCCGCACCCAGGGGCGGCCGCGCATCTCGCCGTGCAGCGCCTCCGTGCGCGCCGGGTCCAGCGCGAGCGTGTCCGCCATGGCGCGGGTGGCGGCGTCCGGGTCGCGGGCCACCACCTCCAACCGCACGAAGCGCGGCGGGTCGTTCAGGGTGCAGGCGTCCTCGAAGTCGGCGTCGTCGATGTCCACGCTCCGGAGCGGGCCGTCCGGGCCGACCCAGCGGAGCGTGGCCCCTTCGGCGGCGCGCACGTCGGCGTGCAGGCGCACGGGCGGCGCGGTCTCCTCGACCTGGCCCATGTCGGCGGTGGGGCCGCGCAGGATCACGCTGGGCCCCTCCGGCCCCTCGCCCACGAACACGCGCCCCCGCCGGATCCCCGCCAGGATGGCCTCGGTCGTGCACGCCTCCGCCCACACGAAGGTGGTGGGGCTGCCGACCTGCAGGGCGGGCGGGTCCGGGTCGGGCCCGGCCGGCTGGTGCCGGTCGCTGCCGCCCACCAGGGTCAGGCGCCGGCCGGCCGCCAGTTCGGCGTCGTAGCGCGCCAGCGAGGCCCAGTTCCGCTGCGGCCAGGGGCCCTGCCAGGCCTCGAACGCCTCGGCGGCGTCCGGGACGTCGTACTCCCATTCGCACCCTAGGCAGTCATTGTGCGGTTTGGGGTGATTCACGCTGAACAGGCCGCCCAGTTCGCGGGCGCGTTCGGCGGCGCGGGCGACGCCGTGCTCATTCATGGTGCGGAAGTCGACCCAGTCCCTCGCGCCCCACACGTTGGCGTGGCCGCGGTAGGTGGTGACCTCCTCGCCGGGGATCAGCAGCGGGGCGCCCTCGCGGGCGGCGTCGTAGGCGGCGATGGCGCGGTGGTGCGACACGGTGTTGTGGTCGGTGACGGCCACGAAGTCCAGGATGCGGGCGCGGGCGGCGGCGGCCAGTTCGTCCAGGGAGCCGGCGGCGTCGCTGTGGTGCGTGTGCGCCTGCAGGTCGCCGGCGTACCAGGCGGGGCCGGATGGGCGCGGGGCGGAGGGCGTCGCGTCGGGCGTCGCGCCGGTCGCGTCGCGCGCGTCGGCCGCCTGCGTGTCGACCGCCCGCGCATCGGCCACCCGAGCGTCGCTCGGGTCATGAAGCGTGACCTCCACCCGGTAGGCGCAGCCGCCCTGAGCCACGCGGGCCAGGCCCAGCAGCACCTGCCAGGTGCCGGCGGGGAGGGGGCCGGGCAGGTAGCCGGGGGTGGCGTCATCCGTGGCGACGAACACCTCGCGGCGGGCGCCGCCGCTCCAACCGCGAAAGCCGCGTTCAGATGGGAAGGGGCCCAGGCGCGGGTCGCCCAGGCCCAGGTCCAGCAGGCTGCCGCCTTCGTGCTGGTAGGCGACGTGGATGGCGCTGGTGCCGGCCGGCACCTCGAACGGTAGGCCGAGGACGGGCTGGCGGGCGCGATCCTCGGGGGTGACGCGGCCGGTGAGGGTGAGGCGTTGCACGCTGCCTCAGGCGATCCGTTCCCCGCTGGGCGAGGCGAACAGGTGCAGGTGCTCGGGCGCGAAGGCGGCGTGCAGCCGGCCGGACACGTCGGGCGGGTCGTCGGTGAACACCCGCACCACCACCAGCGTGCCGTTCACGTCCATCGACACCAGCGCTTCGGGGCCGAGCGGCTCCAGGCCGTACATCTCGCCGGGGATGGCGTTGGGGGTGTCGGCGTCTGCGAGCTTCAGGTGTTCGGGGCGCACGCCCAGGGTGAGCGCCTGGCCGTCGCGGCCCTGCAGCGCGTCGCGCCAGGGGGTGGCGTCCAGCGTGAAGCCGTCGCGGTGGAAGGTGCCGCCCTCGTAGGTGACGTCCAGCAGGTTCATGGGGGGGCTGCCGAGGAAGTCGGCGACGAAGGTGGTGCGCGGACGTCGGTACACCTCCAGCGGCGGGCCGATCTGGATCAGCCGGCCGGCCTCCATCACCGCGATGCGGTCGGCCAGCGCCATCGCCTCGGCCTGGTCGTGGGTGACGTAGATGGCGGTCACGCCCAGCTCGCGTTGCAGGCGCTTCAGGAAGGCGCGGGCCTCCAGGCGCAGCTTGGCGTCCAGGTTGGAGAGCGGCTCGTCGAACAGGAACACGCGTGGCTTGTGCACCACGGCGCGCGCCACGGAGGTGCGTTGCTGCTGCCCGCCGGAGATCTGGCCCGGCAGGCGGTCCAGCAGGTGGCCGATCTGGAGGCTGTCGGCGACCTTGCCGGCACGCTCGTTGCGTTCCCGGCCGGAGGTGCCGCGCACCTTGAGGGGGTAGGAGATGTTGTCGCGCAGGTTCATGTGCGGGTAGAGGGCGTAGTCCTGGAACACCATGCCGATGTCGCGGTCCTTGGGCGAGGTGCGGGTGACGTCCTCGTCGTCGATGCGGATGGTGCCCTCAGTGACGCGTTCCAGGCCCGCGACCAGGCGCAGGGTGGTGGTCTTGCCGCAGCCCGAGGGGCCGAGCAGGCACACGAACTCGCCGTCGTGGATGTCGAGATCGACGGCGTCGACGGCCGTGATCTCGTCGAAGCGTTTGCTGACCGACTCGAAGCGGACGTTGGCCATGGTGCTCCTATCAGGACTTGATGCCGCCGAAGAACTGGAAGCCGTAGCGCCAGTTCACGAACAGGTAGAGGACGAGGACCGGGATCACGTACAGCAGCGCGTACGCCGACACCAGCGTCAGCACCGGCGTGCCGGCCTCGGTGTAGAAGGAGAAGGTCGCGGTCGCGGCGGGGAACTTCTCGGGGCTGCGCAGCAGGATGAACGGGATCAGGAACGAGCCCCACACGTTCACGAAGCCCCAGATGCCGATCACCATCATCCCCGAGCGGGTCAGGGGCAGCACCACGTCGCGCAGCATCTGCCAGCTGCTGGCGCCGCTGACCAGGGCGGACTCCTCGTACGACTTGGGGATGCTCTGCATGAAGTCGCGCATGATGAAGATCGCGACCGGCAGCAGTCCGCCGGTGAACACCAGGATCACCGCCAGGTGCGTGTCGATCAGGCCCATGCGGAAGATCAGCAGGAACACCGGCACCATCGCTGCGGCGCCGGTCACCACCGAGGAGAACAAGATCAAAATGTACACGAACACGTCCCGGCCGGGCAGGCGGATGCGGGACAGCGCGTAGGCGGCCAGGGTGGCGACCACGGTGATCAGGATCATCGCGCCGACGCCCTGGATGACGCTGTTCACGCTCAAGGCGCGCATGGCGAAGTCGTTCTGGAACACCTGCCGGAAGTTGGCCAGCGTCGGTTCACTCGGCAGCGACACGGACAGCGTCGCCTGGCTGTGGAACGGGGCGAGGACCAGCCACAACAGCGGCAGGGCGAACACCGCGGCCACCACGGCCACGAAGGCGTAGAACGCGATGCGGGTGAGGACGTACTGGACGAGGTTCATCGTGCCCCCTCTCCGCGGCGCAGGCCGAACAGGTAGATGCCGGCCAGCAGGAAGTTGATGATCATCACCACCACGGCGATGGCGCTGCCCTGGCCGAACTCGAAGAACTGGAACGCCACGCGGTAGGTGTGGATCGCCATGATGTCGGTCCGGAACGCCGGCCCGCCCTGCGTCAGCAGGAACGGCGTGAACACGTTGAACGTCCACAGCGTGATCAGGATCAGCGCGGTGACGACCTGCGGCCGGATCATCGGGAACAGGATGTCGCGGAAGCGTTGCCAGGCGTTGGCGCCGGCCACGTCGGCGGTCTCCAGGTACGAGGGCCGCACGTTGCCGAGCGCGGCGGAGAACAGCAGCATCGAGAACGCCGTGCCGCGCCAGATGTTGAACATGATGATCGACACCATCGGGTAGTCCAGCAGCCAGTCGGCCCCGGGGAAACCCAGCGAGCCCAGCACCGCGTTCAGGGTGCCGCCTGGGTCCAGGAACGAGGTCCAGGTGAAGGCGATGGCTGCCTCCGGCAGAATCCAGGCGAGCGTCACCAGGGTGAACACCAGCTCACGCAGGAAGCCCTTGCGGCGGTTGAAGGTCAGCGCGATCGCCAGGCCCAAGGCGGCCTGGCCGAGCACGCACGCGACCACGAAATAGGCGGTCAGATACAGCGAATGCCCGAACTCGCCGGTCCGCATCCAGGTGGCGAAGTCGAACAGTCGTCGGAAGTTCTCGAGCCCCACGAACTGCGGGTTGGCCGCGGCGGCGCCCAGCAGGGTGCGGTCGGTGAAGCTGATGACGACGACCCAGACGAACGGGAACAGCAGGAACAGCCCGATGAAGAACAGGGCGGGCGCCAGGATCGCCAGGCCGGCGCGGCGGCTCAGGATGGGGGTCTCGTGTTGGGCGAAAGCCACGCGCACGCTCCTTCGTTCGCTTGCGCAGGGGGTTCACTTGCACGGTGGGGCGGGAGGCCCGTCGTGCGGGCCTCCCGTGCGTGCGTAGCGTCAGTCGGTGTGGGTGACGTTCTCTTCGCCGGCGATCTCCTCGATCGCATCGGCGTACGCCTCCATCGCCTCCTGCGGCGTCATCTGGCCGCTGACGACCCGTTCGGTCATGCGCTGCGCCGCCTCGCTGATGCGGGCGTACTCGGGCAGCTGCGGACGGACGGTCGAGAACGGCAGGATCTCTTCGGCCATGCGGCTCATGTCGGGATCGCCGGTGACCGGCACGTCGGTGCGAATGCGGATGCGGGGTTGGATCTCCTGGAACGCATCCTGCATCTCCTTGCTGAACATGAACGACATCAGCTCCCAGGAGAGGTCCGGCTCGTCGGTGTTGGGGTTCAGCGCGAAGCCGGTCCCGCCGGAGATCGACACGAAGTCGTGGCCGCCGTAGCCGCTGCCGGGCTCGCGTGCAGGCATCTTGGCCCAGCTGACGACCGCGTCGCGGCCCGCCTCGGGCTCCCACTCGCTGCCGGGCGCCATCACGGAGCGCCAGAACCAGTCGCCCTCGACCAGCATGGCGATCTCGCCGTCGCGGAAGCCTTCGAAGCTCTGCTCGCGGCCCTGCGACACCAGCTGGATGCGTTCACTGCCGAGCTCTTCGTCGAGGTAGATGGTCTCGTACAACTCCAGCGTGTCGAGGATGCCGGGGTGCGTGCCGTACCAGGTGCCCTCCTCGAAGTCGTACATGTGGATGCCGGTGCCCAGCAGCGCCATGAAGTAGCCCTGCATGGTGGTCGCTTCGCCCATGGCGGCGCCGGCGTTCAGCTGCAGCGGCGTCACGCCGTCCAGCTCGGACTGAATGGTGCGGGCGGTGTCCAGCAGGTCGGCCCAGCTCTCGGGCTGCCAGGGCGTCTCGATGCCGGCCTCTTCGAACAGGTCGGTGCGGTAGAAGATCATGCGCACGTCGGTGCCGATGCCGAGACCGTAGATCTCGCCGTCGAACCCGATCAGGTCGCGCAGGCCCTCGGGAATGGCGTCCCAGCCGTCCCAGTCCCACACCTGCTCGCCGGCGATCTGGTCCAGCGGCTCCAGGTACTCCGCCTCGACGAAGTCGGGCACCCAGAAGCCGTCGAACGCCAGCACGTCGGGGCCGCGGCCCACGCTGAGGTCCAGCGCGTACTGCTGCTCCAGCGCCTCGTCGGAGCCGCCGAACTGGACCAGTTCCGCGTTCACCTCCTGGCCCTGTTCCTCCATGTGGGCCTCGAAGGCGGGGAAGACGTCCTCTTGCAGCCACTGCACCATCTCGGCGTTCACGCCGTCCTCCACGCAGCGGCAGATGACCTCCACCGTGGACTGCGCGAAGGCGGGTGCGGCGAACATGATCACGAACAGGGTTGCGGTCGACCACTTCAGGATTCGGGCTTGCATGTGCTACCTCCTTGGGGAGCATCGATGTCGTCGCGTCGTGACGGACGGGCGTCGAGCGGATTCACTGCCGGCGACCACCTCCTTTTGCGTCGGGGACCAGCTCGACGGTGCGGACCTCCTGCGGCTCCATTGCCAGCGGCACCGCCGAACCGTCGCGCGCGATGGGTTCGAGGCGCGTCTCGTCCAACCGCACGAGATGCGCCTCTTCGATCGAAACGCCCGGCGTGAGGGCACCCTCGACGCGCCGGGGGGAAGGGTTCCAGATGCGGACCAGCAGGCTCGGCCGCGACGTGGCGCGGGTGCAGGCCGTCATCACCAGCGGCGCCGTCAGCTCCAGCGTGCGGGTGGGGGCCGCGGCGGGCCCCTGCACGGCGCGCGCCCGCGGCGGGGCGGCGAACAGGTCGGCCTCGTGCAGCAGGGGCGCGTGCCAGTCCTCGCCGGGCAGCGGCATGACGGCCAGCTCGAAGGCGTGCCGGCCGGGGCACTGCGCGCCCGGCACCGGCAGCGCGGGCCCGGCGCCCTGCGGGCGCGAGGTGAGGTCGTCCCGCGACAGCCAGCCGACGCAGCGCAGCAGCGTCACCGCCAGGTCCACGCCGTGCTCGCCGGCGCGCGGTTCGAGCTCCGGCAGGCCACGGTTCAGGACCGCCAGCCCGCGACGCCCGCTCTGGACGGCGGTGAAGCGGCGCTGCGGCATGGTGGGCTGCGGCGTTTGGAACCACCCCTCGCCCGCGGGCGGCCGCACCGGCCGGCGGACCAGGTCGAAGTGCCCCTCGCACCAGACGTGATCTGAGCGGCAGCCACTGGCGACGCACAGCCGCAGGCGGTGGTCCTCGGCGTGGTTCTCCACCTCGACGCGCACGCCCAGGGCGGGCCGCTCGGCCTCCACCCGCAGCTCCACCGTGAGCGGCAGCGTCACCGTGCCTTCGCGGGCGCGCCGGTCGTCGCGCAGCCGGGCGGGCAGGTCCGCGCGGTAGCTCAGCCGCACCGTGGCGCGCAACGGGCCGTCCTCCACCAGCTCGGGGGGGCCGTCGGGCGCGCGCAGCGTGATGGGTTCCTCGTCCAGGGGCGAGAAGTCGTAGGAGTCGCCGGCGTCGGCGTCGTCCTCGAAGCGCAGCTCCAGGGGGTAGTCGATGCCGGACGCCAGGTCGCTCAGCACCACCGCGCCGTACGGGTCGACCTCCAGGCGGATCCGGTCGTTCTCGGCCTGCAGCGTGCCCTGGTGGCGCGTGGTGCGGACCTGCGGCGCCGCCTCGCTCGGGCCTTCGGCCAGGTCGTACGACGCGAACCCCAGCGGCGGCAGCTCCGCCGCGAACGTCAGGTGGGCGTGCGCCTCGCGCGCGTCGCTGCGGCCCGGCGCGTACGGGTGCGTCACCGTCGCCTCGCACGGCACCGCGCGCCCGCTGGCGTCTTGGAGCCTCGGCGCACCGTCGCCCGTCCAGGGCAGCGTCACCTCCAGCAGGCGGCGCACGGGCCGCGGGTGCGGGTTGAACACGCTGACGGCGTGCGTCCCCTCGGGCCCGGCCAGGGCGCGTTCGGCGGCGTCCTCCAGCGGGGCGGCGACGTGATGCATCGAGGCGAAGCGGGTCATCATCTCGTCGTGCACGGCGTCGACCGAGCAGCCGCAGATCGAGTCGTGCGGGTGGTTCTCCAACAATATGCGCCAGGCGTGATCCAGCAGCGCGGCGGGGTACGCCTGCCCGTGCAGCCACGCCAGCGCGGCCAACGGCTCCGTGTACGCCTCCAGCCGCGTCTGGGCGCGCGCGTTGGCCTGCTTCAAATACATGCGGGCCGACAGCACGCCGCTGAGGAGGTGGTGGTAGCGGCCGGCGCGGAACTCGCCGCGGTGCCGCGCCAGGTCGCCGGCCGCGCCGCGGGCGTGCCGCACGAACGCCTCCAGGTCGGCGTGGCGGACCTCCACGCCTTGGAGGGCGTCGTTCAGGTCGCGGATGGCGCGGGGGGCGTCGGCCTGTGCGTACAAGTGATCGGAGCCGTTCAGCAGCAGCAGCGCGTCCCCAGTGGCGTAGGCGGTGGCGCCCCCTTCGATCCGCTCGAGCGACTCGCGGATCCACACCGGCAGCTCCGCGATGTCGCGCCCGTCCGTGCCGTACAGGGCCGCCCGCGCGTGCCGCACCGCCAGGTCGGGGTCGTAGGGATCGGTCATCTCCCAGTCGGCGTGCCCGATGGCGGCGGCGGAGGAGTACGAGGTGAGCAGGTGCTTGGTGAACACCTCCGAGGCGCCGTCGGCGCGTTCCCACAGGAACTCGCCGCGCAGGCGTTCGCCCTCGTCGCCGACGCCGCGCTCGAACACGATGGCGTCCAGCCCGAACCCTTCCGCCAGCAGCGGCAGTTGCGACACGTGCCCGAACGAGTCCGGCGTGTACGCCACCGGCAGCCGGTCCCCGAACGCCGCGCAGGTGCGGGTCCCGAGCGACAGGTTGCGCACCAGCGCCTCGGGGCTGACCAGGAACTCGTCCGCCAGCACGTACCACGGCCCGATGCGGATCCGGCCCGCCTCGATCAGGCGCCGCAGCTCGGCCTCTCGCTCTGGGCGCACCTCGAGGTAGTCGCGCAGCACGATCGCTTGGCCGTCCAGCGTGAACGAAGGGAAGGCCGGGTCGCGCGCCAGCAGGTCCAGCAGGTCGTCGATGACGCGCACCAGCCGGGCGCGGAAGCTCTCGAACGGCAGGTACCACTCGCGGTCCCAGTGCGTGTGCGGCACGAAGTAGGCGGTGTAGCGCGGCGCGGTGCTCATGTGGACTCCCGGGGGGCGAGGGCGTGGGGGACGATGGTGCGGGTCGGCGTGTGGTCGTTGCCGCGCACGGCGGCCAGCAGCGCGTCGGCGGCGCGGCGTCCCAACTGGTAGGCGTTCAGCTCGACGGAGCTGAGGCGCGGGTCGGTGTACTCGGTCAGGTCGTCGTTGTTCATGCCCATCACCGCCACGTCGTCCGGCACGCGCCTTCCGGCCTCGCGCACGCCGCGCATGGCGCCGATGGCCATCACGTCGCTGAGCGCCAGCACGCTCCGGAACGGCGCGCCGTCGGTGATCAGCGCCCGCACCTGCCGCCGCGCCGCCTCGGCCGTGCCGTCGGTGACGCAGGCGATCTCCTCGCCTTCCATGCCGTGCCGCGCCAGCGCGCGGCGGTAGCCCTCGCGGCGGTCGACGGTGAAGGTGTGCCGCTCGGGCCCACTCAGGAACAGCACCGGCCCGGGTCGCCCACGCAGCAGCGCGTCGGTGGCGTCGTCGGCGGCGGCGTGGTTGTCGTTGTCGACGCTGCGGACCTGGCGGTTGGCGGCGCGCCCCAGCAGCACGTGCGGGAACGCCCGTTCGGCCAGGTGCTCCACCAGCGCCTCGTTGTCGGAGGGGTTCATCAGGATCACGCCGTCGGTGGCGCGCTCCAAGATCAGGTGCTCGACGGTGGACAGCGCCTCGGCCTCGTCGCCCACCACCTTCAGCGCCACGGCGTACTGCGCCTTGCGGGCGGTGTCGTGCAGGCCGTGCAGGAAGCGCGTGTTGAACGAGCTGGTCAGCGCCGCGTCGATGGCTGGGTTGATCACGTCCAGCGTCCAGGTCCGGCCGCTGGAGAGGCTCCGGGCGGCCCGCATGCGGTGGTAGTTCAGTTCGTCCGCCACCCGCAGGATGCGGTCGCGCGTGTCCGCCTTCACCCGCGCGTCGCCGTTCAGCGCCAACGACGCCGTCGACACCGACACCTCGGCCCGCTTGGCAATGTCCCGGATGGTCTTGGCCATGCCCGTGCCACCCTCCGATCGAACCGGTTCGATAGCGGCCCTGACTCAAACCTGCTGCGACATCGGCCTACGAACCTGCGGCTGTGATCTAGGGCGAGTGTAGGGAGTGCGGGCGGTCGGTGTCAATCGTTCGTCGGCGGTGGGCCGTCGCTCCCCGGCAGGGCCGGGGGTTGGTGGGTTGCACGGCTCCTCGATGCCCATGGGCAGCAACGGCGTCGAAATACCCATGATTGGCGCTCGACACCCCGGATTTGCGTCCCTCACGCACATGAGATTTCGATGAGGGTACGGAGGAGGCGTTGATGCGCATGGGCATCAACAGGAAGCCGTAGACGAACCCCCGGAGCCCGGGTTGGGGTTCCAGGAGCCCTCTGCTCGTGGTCTGAAGCCTCGCCATATCGTCCCCGGCCCGTAGCCGCCCATCCGCACGCCGCAATCGGCGCGCCTCACGCCGCAGCCCGAAGGGCGTCAGCGCCCGTAGCGCCGTTCGCGCGCCTGGAAGCTGCGGAGCGCCCGCAGGAAGTCCAGCCGCCGGAAGTCGGGCCAGAAGGCGTCGCAGAAGTAGAACTCGCTGTACACGGTCTGCCACAACAGGAAGCCGGACAGGCGCACCTCGCCGCTGGTCCGGATCACGAAGTCCGGGTCGGGCAGGCCGGCGGTCCAGAGGTGCTCGCCGATGGCGCCGGCATCGATCTCGTCCGCGACGTCGCTGAGGTCGGCCCCCGCCTCCGCGCGTGAGGTCAGCAGGCGGCGGACGGCGGCGACGATCTCCTCGCGCCCGCCGTAGCCGAGCGCCAGGTTGAGGTGCATGCCGTCGTGGTGCGCGGTCTGCGCCTCGATGTCGGCGAGGGCGTGCTGGGCCTCCGCCGAGAACGACGACACGTCGCCGATGACGCGGACGCGCACGCGGTGGCGCGTCAGGCGCGGATCCGTGGCCAACGTTCGGGCCTGCTCGGCGAAGAGGTGGTGGAGGTGCGCGACCTCCTCGGCGCTGCGGCTGCGGTTGTCGCTGCTGAAGCCCCACAGGGTCACGTGCGGGATGCCGAGCTGCAGGCACCAGTCCAGGACCTCGTGCGCCTTCGACGCGCCGACGTCGTGCCCCTCGAGCACGCCGACGTGGGCCAGGCGGGCGAAGCGGCGGTTGCCGTCCATGATGATGCCGATGTGCTTGGGCAGGGGACCGCGCCGGAGGCGGGCCTCCAGGCGGCGTTCGTACAGCCAGTAGATCGGGGCGGAGAGGCGGCGCCACAGGTGGTACGCGCCGAGCGTGCCGCGCGGGCGATCGGCGCCGGCCGGCTCGGATGCGCGCTGGGGCAGATTCTTTGTATCGCCCACGGCGCGATTGTACCGGATCGCCGGCACGCGATGGACGGCACATCAGGTGTTGTGACGGTTGGCACAAGCCGCCCGAGAGCGCACTGACATACTCCTGGTGGGAGTAAAGAAAATCGTTGCTGGACGTGCACGACCTGTACGCCGCGACGATTCGATTCGGAAGGGGTGGCTTGCATGGTCTCCCCACGCAGCATCGAGGAGGCAATGACGCCGAGTCCGCAGTTTGGGCGCCGAAGGACCGGCCGAGCCAGTGGCGCAACCGACCAAAGATGCATCCAACGGGCCGAACCGTGCATGGGAGGTGCACGAAGGCCAACCGAGCTTCGGCGACGAAGCTCGGACCCATGCCGCGTCAACGGACGCGAAGGAAAGGATGCAGTGCTTATGAAACGCATTGGCTTCGGTGCAATCCTCGTCCTCCTACTGGCCGCCTGTGGCACCACGGAACCGCAGGTCGGGTCGTGGGTCGGGTCGGTGTCGTTCGCGCCCGAACACGAGGCGGTGGACGTGCCGGTCGACACCAACATCGTGATCACGTACGCGTTCAGCGACGGCACGGACCGGATCGGTCTCAGCGATCACGACGCCACCTTCACCGTCATGGCGCAGGACGACGAGACCAGCGCCCTGCAAGGTGCGCAGGTTTCCGGCGCCACACAGCTGGACGAAGAGGCGGGCCAACTGATCTTCGATCCCGCCGACGACCTGGCACACGACACGACCTACCAGGTCACGGTCGAGGGCTCCGTCACCACCGAAGAGGACGAACAGTTCACCGGCACGACCACCTGGAGTTTCACCACGGCCGGCGACATCATCATTGGCGGTCCGGACGGTGGCGGACCCATCACCATCGATGACTCCCGCGCGGCACGCCCACGGTCCCGGTCGACAACGGGACCGACAGCGAGGTCACCGTCACCATCGAGTGCGTGGACTCGGACGGCGACGCGGCGGACGGCTTCAGCTTGGATCCGGGCACGGCCGAAGAGGTCACGACCACGAACCAGACGGTCGTTGCCGACCTCGACGTGGTCGAAGACGGCACCTATACCTGCGTGATCACCGCCAGCGACGATGACACCACCGCCACCGAAGAGGTCACCGTCATCGTGGACACCTCGGGCGATGGGACCGGTGGTGGCGGCGACGGTGATGGCAATGGTGATGGCGACGAGCCCGGCTTCGACCTGCCGACGAACGGCGGCAACATCGACGTCGGCGACGACGACACGGGTGAGACCGACCTGGACGTCGGCCGCGACGGCGGCCACGACGGCCTGATCGACTTCACCTACACCTGCCCGGTCGATATCGAACTCGCGTTCGATCCGAACCCGGTCGACGGCGGCATCGATCAGACCACCGTCACCGCCACCGTCGGTGCCGACGTGCCCAACGGCTCGTACGACTGCACCGTGACCGGCACCGACACCGTGACGGGCGAGACCGACGACTCGACCGTCACTGTCGATGTGAACCGCACCGTCGAGGGGCTCTCCCTGCCGGACGACGGCACGCTCGCGATCACGATCGGCGATCCCTCCGGAAGCGCACCCCCCCAAGGCTCCGTCGACTTCGTCGTCGAACGTCTCGACGGCTTCGACGGACAGCTCGTCGTCGGTGCCGAGTGCACCCAGGCCGGCCTGCAGGTCGAATCGGTGAGCGCGGACTCTGACCACCACGGACGGCTACACGCTGACCGTCAGCCTGGTGGATCCGAACAACGGCCTCTCCAACGGCACCTACCCCGCCGCCTGCGAGATCACGGCCGGCGCCGAAGGCTCCTCCGATGCGACGACCACGGTGGACGTCATCGTCGACCGCACGATCGGCGACTTCCAGCTTCCCGGCAGCGACGGCTCCGGCATCACCGTGACGATCGACGACGACAACACCCCGACGGTCACCCGCATGCTGTCGATCGCACGTGGCGACGCCTTTGGCGACACCACCGTCGACCTCAGCGTGACGTGCGTCCCGTTCGACGACATTTCGGGCAGCGTGAACCCGACCAGCACGAGTGGGGACAGCACGGAGCTGGACGTCACCGCCGTCGAGGGCCTGGACAACGGGACCTACGAGAATGCGTGCGAGGTGGTGGGCACCGCCACGCACAACAGCGCAACGGTGACCTCCAGCACGCTCGTCACCGTCGAGGTGGCGCGGACGGTCGAGGGGATCGACTTCGGACCGACCGGAACCCTCGAATTCGAGATCGGCAACAGCGGTTCCGATACGCAGCCGATCACGATCGATCGCACCAACGGCTTCACGGGCGACGTGCACGTGACGGGTTCCTGCGGGGACGAACCGGGCATCACCTTCGACCCTGTCACCATCGAGGACGGCGACACCACCGCGCAGGTGACCGCGCACGCTGAGCGCGGCGTCGACAACGACACGGCCGGCTACACCTGCGAACTGACCGGCTCCGGTGACCTGTCGAAGGACGCCACCCTCGATGCCACCGTCGAGGTCGATCGGACCTACGACGAGTTCGGCCTGCCCGAGCCTGGCGACGTGACGATCTACGTCGGCAACGACGGAGAGGGCTCGGGCACGCTCGAAATCGAGCGCGACGGGATCGTCGGAGACACCGAACTGGACCTGTCCGTATCGGCGTGCGACGCCGGCATCGCGTTGACGTTCGAGAACGGATCCACGAACGCCACCACGAGGGCGATGCCACCTTGAACGTCGAGGTGACCGGCGACGTCGACAACGGCACCTACAGCTGCGAGGTGACCGTCACGAACCCCGAGACCGGGGAGACGGACACCACCACGGTGGAGATCGTGGTGCAGCAGTTCTCGCTCGGCACGGACCAGTTGTCCGTGACGTACGAGGAGGGCCAGACGGCCAGCGACGCGCTCGACATCGAGCGGGACGACGACATGGCGTTCGAGGTGGCGATCGATGTCACCTGTGAGCAGGGCGTCACGGTCGATCCCAGCAGCACGACGCTGACCGGCATGGGAACCTCGACGTATACCTTCGATGTGAGCGGCGGGAACGGCGGTTCGTCGTACACCTGCTCGATCGAAGCCAGCACGCAGGACGGCGACGGCAACACGCTGGACACCGAAGCGGCCACGCTCTCGATCGTCGTCGAGGAAGTGCCGACGACGCCCGAGTGCGAACTCGCATCGTTCACGTACGTCGGTGGCCAAGGTCCTGACGGCAACGTCTGGTACTACGACGAGGAGCCTGCAGCCCGTCGTTCCTGCAGAGCGCCGTGAACGCTCGATTGGATCGGGCCTCGTCGAGGCAGCGACGCTGCGTTCTGCGACGAGCACGCCGACGTCAGCTTCGTGCTCCACTCGGTGTCGCCGGGCAACTCGCCGAACGCGTTCTTCGAGATCGATCCGAACACCGGCGCGATCGACAAGGTCGACAGCTCGAACCACGCGCCGGATCGCATCGTCCAGGTGGAGGCCACCTACGACGGCGTGTCCCAGATCTCCAACGAGATCATCCTGCGCAACGAGAACCACAACCCGCCTGAATGAGTCGTTCGGGCACGACCGTGCCCGAACGACACGCTCCATTCCTCGAAGAAGGAAGGCCGGAACGCGACCCGCGCACGGGGGTCGCGTTCCTCTGCTTCACGAGGGTCCTTGCGCGTCTCCCGACAAGAGGACGCGCCTGGGGCCGCGATGCGTCTCGCACGGCCCATCGGATCCGACCTAGACATCCCGTGTGGCAGCGCACGCAACGCTGGCGTGCTGATCTGGATAGGGCCGGCCGGCAGTGGGGTCGTCGCGTGATGGCCCAGCAGCATTCGGCAATCTCACACCACGGTCGCGCCAGGTCGAATATCCTTGTGCGGTGCGCTCGTATCTTCTCAACCCCCGCTTTTTCGCGTTGGCGCTGAGCATGACCGGCTTGGTCGCGCTGTCGCTCGTCAGCTGCGGCGGTCCGACCGACGAAGGCCCGCCCCCGCGCCCTCGGCTGACTGGCCCCACACCTGCCGAACTCGGCCTTGCGACCCAGGTCGACAACGCGGTCGCCGCATCGGTGGAACTCGGGAACGGTGGCACCGCCGACCTCACGTACCAGGTCGAGGGGTTGCCGGCCTGGATGAGCGGCGAGGCGTTGACGGGATCGATCGCCCCGGGTGCGGCCGCGACGCTCAGTCTCACGGCCACGTTGCGAAGGTGTTGACGGCACGCGCAGCGCCACGCTCGTGATCATTAGCAACGATCCCGCGCGAGCACAGGTGGAGCTTCCGGTGACGCTGACGTGCGAGGCACCGCCGAATGCCGTCCCCGTCGCCGCCTTCACCGCGACGCCTCGGGAGGGCGTCGCGCCGCTGGAGGTGACGCTGGACGCAGGCGACGCGCACGACCCGGAGGGCCCGATCAGCGCGTACGAGTGGGACCTGGGGGACGGCACGACCGCCGAAGGCGAAACGCACACGCACACGTTCGAGGAGCCCGGCCCGTACGAGGTGACGCTGCTGGTGCGGGACGACGCGGGCCAGGAGGATACGGCCGGCGTCACCGTGCGGGTGGCACCGCCCGACGCGGTGCCGCCCACGGCGCGCATCGAGGCGTCGCCCGCCTCGGGCACGGAACGCGCGCCGGTGACGGTGACGTTCACGGCCGATGCGGACGATTCCGACGGCACCGTCACGGACTACGCCTGGACGATCGAGGGAGACGCTCATTCGGGCGACGAGGTCAAGCATGCGTTCGAGGACGCCGGAACGTTCGACGTCGAGCTGGTCGTCACCGACGACGACGGCGCGACCGCTCGCGTGAGCGCGTCGTACGAGGTGCTTCCCGATCTGTACGCCGTCCCGGACGCCGTGGCCTTCGACCTCGGCGCATCGCCGCGCCACGCTACGCATCGAGTCGACGGGCGACTGGACGCTGTCCAACGACGCGTCGTGGCTGGACGCGCAGCCTGCCTCGGGCGGGGCGGGCAGTACGGACGTAACCTTGGAGGTGGCTAGCGAGGACGACCTGTCCGGCGCCGAGGCGACGGTGACGCTCACGCTGGAGGGCGACGCCGGCCTCGTGGAGATTCCCGTGACGCTTCGACTTCCCGATTTCGGCGGCGTCGTGGGCGCGCCCGTGGAGCTCGACGCGACGCTCGGAAGCGGGGCCAGCGGAGGTTTCGCCGTCGACAATGTCGGCAGGGCCCCGCTGGTGGTGAGCGCCAGCAGCGGCCAAGGCTGGATCGACGTCTCGCCGGCCAGCGCCACCGCCGCGGCGGGTGGGCAGGCGTCGTTCGACGTCACGGCGGAGTGCGGCACGACCGAGGAGACGCGCGTGGGCCAGATCGACCTGTCGTTCGACGACCCGGACGAGCCCAGCGCGACGGTCCAGGTCTCTCTGGTGTGCGAGGAAGCGGCGAGCACGGGGGCGTACCAGATCGAGCTGATCTACTACGGCGACGAGACGCCCAGTTCCAGCCAGCGGCAGGTGTTTCGAGGAGGCCGCGACGCGGTGGACGGAGGCGATCACGGGCGATCTTCCCGACGTGACGGTGCCGGAGGGAACCTCGCTGTGCGGCAGCGACCTACCGACGTACGGAGGCACCATCGACGACCTGGTGGTGTTCGTGGGCCTGTTCGACATGGACGGGCCCGGCGGGGTCCTGGGTCGGGCCGGGCCGTGCGCGATGCGCTCCTCCAGCTTGCTTCCGTTCGCGGGTCTGGTGGAGCTCGACATCGGCGACGTGGACGCGCTGGAAGACGACGGACTGCTCGAAGACACCGCCATGCACGAACTGGGGCACGTGCTCGGCATCGGCACGCTCTGGACGTACGGAAGCCACGACCTGGTAGAACCCGACTGCCCGTCCAACGACCCGGAATCGCGCTTCATCGGGGTCGAAGCCACCGACGCGCACGAGCTGGACGGTGGAATCGGCTCGCCCTACGTCGAGTCGGACGGCGAAACGGGCACCCGTTGTGGGCACTGGGACGAGGATCACTACGGCCACGAGTTGATGACGGGCTACCTGAACCGCGGCGAGGCCCTGGCCCGATTCACCATCGGCAGCCTGGCCGACCTCGGGTACGACGTGGACTACGGCGCTGCGGACGCGTACACCGTCGGCGCGCAACTGCGGGGCGCCGACGCCGGCTTCGAACTGCGCGACGTGCTGGTCGATCCGTCGATGTTCCAGGAGCGATAGGAACGCGGCCGTCCGGCGCGGACGATCGTATGCTTGGTCCATGAACGATCGCGCCCACCGCGGGACGACGCCGACCTCCGAGGGGCATGCCCCGGACGAATCCGGGGGCCGCTCGGAGGGCGAGGGTCAGGCATCTTGGGACGCGGAGCCCGACATGCAGGCCCTGCTGCGCGCCATCGCGGCGCGGTTGGACGAGGTGCTGGCCGTCCCGGACACGACGAAGTCCGACGACGTCATCGAAGGGGACGACGCCCGGGCCGTGCCCGGCGCGCCACCGCACCCCGACGACGCGGCCGAAGGCTCGGAGGGGCGCTCGGGCGACGCGGCGGGCAACCGCACGCGGACGGACGATGCCGAGCAGCGCTTGCGCGCCACACGCCTGCGCATGATGCAGCGGCACGAGGCGGCGGCGCGGGAGCATGAGGCGGGGTCTGCGACACGCACGCGGGGCTTGCGTCGCGGTGTGTGGTGGATGGGGATCGGCTCGATCGTGATCGCGGCGGCGGTGGCGATCGTCTGGCTCAGGTAGGACTCGGGAGGCGCGTCGCGGTGGGTCGTTGTTGGCCCACCTGCCAAGGGGGCCGATCGTGCCGTGTGCGGGCTCCTGCCTGGCCAAGCCCGACGTCCGCGCCGTGCACGGTGTCGAGCGTGGCCCATGAGTCCCTGACGATCGGGGGGTACCTGCGCTCGCGGCCGCATTGTGACGGTTGCGCGCTGGGTGATGCGGGCACGCGCCGTCATGACGCACATGACATACACGACCTCATCGCAGCAGCAGCCGATCGGCCGCCCTTTCCTCCAAGGGAGCCGGGACCATGTTGACGCGTCGCAGGGTGCTTGTGACGGGCGGGGCGGGGTTCCTGGGCTCGCACCTGTGCGAACGCCTCTTGGAGCGCGGCGACGACGTCCTGTGCGTCGACAACATGTACACGGGGACGCGCGACAACATCGCGCACCTGGTCGGGCACCCGAACTTCGAGTTCATTCGCCACGACGTGACGTTCCCCCTGTACGTCGAAGTGGACGAGATCTTCAACCTGGCGTGTCCCGCGAGTCCGATCCACTACCAGCGCGATCCCGTGCAGACGACCAAGACGAGCGTGCACGGCGCCATCAACATGCTCGGGCTGGCCAAGACGCACCAAGGCGCGGATTCTTCAGGCCTCCACCAGCGAGGTGTACGGCGATCCTCAGGTGCATCCGCAGCCCGAGTCGTACTGGGGGCACGTGAACCCGATCGGGTCGCGCAGTTGTTACGACGAGGGCAAGCGCGCGGCCGAGACGTTGTTCTTCGATTACCACCGGCAGCACGGCGTCGACATCAAGGTCGCCCGCATCTTCAACACCTACGGGCCCCGCATGCGTCCCGACGACGGTCGCGTGGTCAGCACGTTCATCGTGCAGGCGCTCCAGGGCGAGCCGTTGACGGTGTTCGGGACGGACGGCAGACGCGGTCGTTCTGCTACCGCGACGACCTGGTGGAGGGCCTGCTTCGGCTGATGGAGACCCGCGCGGGGTGACGGGCCCGGTGAACCTGGGGAACCCGGGCGAGTTCACGATGCTGGAGCTGGCGCAGAGGGTGATCGACCTGACCGGTTCGTCCTCGGAGGTGGTGCACATGCCGCTTCCTTCGGACGATCCGCTGCAGCGGCGCCCGAACATCGATCGTGCCCGTGAGCTCCTCGATTGGGCGCCAAGTATCGATCTCTCGACGGGTTTGGTTCAGACCATCGAACACTTCCGCGAGTTGCTCGATCGCCCCGTCGAGGCCGTTCCCGTCGCTGGACCATGACGTCCCGGCTCGGAGGGAGAAGACATGCGTCCATACACACTTGACGGCGATTCGAAGACGGGTGCTCCGCGTCATCCGCGCGGTGCGCGGGGAGCAGGCTGGTTGCACAGGCCCCGGCGATCCACGGTCCGCGTGGTGGTCCGCGCGCCAACCTTGGATTCGGGATGCGTAAGGGAATTCACAATGCCGGGCCCGCGGGCGGCGTAGCATTGGCACGAAGCAAAAGGTGGCTAGGAGGTTCACCCTGTATTCGGGCGCTTGGGGTGAGCGGAGCCAGTAGCGCAACCGACCCGTGCGATCGTCCTGCTCCACGGTGCGAGCGCCCCAAGTCGTCCGAAAGGACGAACCGGAGGCCGACCGATGCCCGTGCTACCGATGATTCTGGTGCTCGCAATGATCATGTTCGTTTCGTTGTCGGCCTTCGTATTGAAGGGCAAGTCGGCGGAGGGGGGCTTGCGTCGCCATGAGGACGACGAGCAAATGCAGGCCCTTCGAGATGCGCGGCGGCGTTCGAACGGCGGTCGGACCACGTACAGCGGCACCACCCATGGGTACGAGGTCTGAGGGAGACGAGCGTCCTGAGCGGCGAAATGCTCGCCCACAACCGACCACGCGAACGACCAACCGCAGAGACCGGAGCGACGTAGGCGTTGCGTTTGCGCCGCGTCCGCATCGTTTCACGGCGGCGCGCCACGTGCGGGGCGGGGGGAAGCTATGTCGCAGCGGCGTCTAGGGACCTCCGTGTTCGCATATCCGACGTCGCAGGTTCGGCGGCCACGGGGCCCAGCCACCATGCGACGGTGGCGACGCTCGTGATGGGCGATGTGATGGGCATGCTCATCGCCACGCTCGGGGTGGTCGCGACGGCCGATCTCGCGTTCGGCCTCCAGCTCCAGCGTGAGACGCTCCTTTTGCTGGGCCTTGACGTTCTGGCGGTCCCCACCCTGCTGGCCGGTGATCGGTCTCTATCCCGGCATCGGCCTCAGCGACGTCGACGAGTTCCGGTTGATTACCACCACGGTGACGGCCGTGAGCGCCGCGGTCGGTGTGTCCGTGGCGATCTTTGGTGAGCCCGTGGAGGTCGCCGCGATCGCGGCCACGTGGGCGGTGTCCTTCCTGAGCGTGCCGGGCGTGCGCTCACTCGCCCGCACCTTTGCCTCGAGAATGCCGTGGTGGGGCGTGCCCACGGTGATGCTCGGCGCCGGCAATGCCGGCTCGGCGATGCTGGAGCGCCTCCGGGAGGACGAGCACAGCAGCGCGAGGCCCGTGGCCGTGCTCGACGACGATCCCACGCTCCACGGAACGTCCATCCACGGCGTGCCGATCGTCGGTCCGCTGGATCAGGCGGAACGGTTGGCGCGCGCCGGTGTGCGGGTGGCGGTCGTGGCCATGCCGTCCCGCTCGGCGACCGAGCTGTGGGCGTCCTGCAGACGCATGCAGCGCACTTCCCCACGGTCATCGTCGTGCCCGAACTGGTGAAGGTCGGGACTGCGCACGGCATGGTGTGCAGCTTCGCCGACCTGGTCGGCGTGAAGGTCCGGCACAACCTTCTGGTGCGCAGAAACTTGGTGCTGAAGCGGTTCATGGACGTGGCCCTCGTGATTCCGGCGGCGATCGCTGCGCTGCCCATTATCGGGCTTGCGGCATTGGCGATCCGCCTGGTGGATGCGGGCAGCCCCTTCTACGCACAGGAGCGGATCGGACGCGGGGGCGTACGCTTCAAGGTGTGGAAGCTGCGGACGATGTATCTCGATGCCAGCGAGCGGCTCGAACGGCATCTCGAAGAGGACCTGCACGCTCGCGACGAGTGGCAGCGGCGCTACAAGCTGACGCGCGACCCGCGCATCCTGCCCGGCATCGGCCGGTGGCTCAGGAAGTCGAGCCTGGACGAGCTGCCGCAACTGTTCAACATCGCCAGGGGAGAGATGAGTTTCGTCGGGCCCCGACCGTTCCCCGATTACCACGTCGAAGCGTTCGACCCGAGTTTTCGCGAGTTGCGGACCAAGGTCATGCCTGGGCTCACCGGGTTGTGGCAGGTCACCTCGCGGTCCGAGTCGGACCTCGCGCGCCAAAAGATGTTGGACTCGTACTACATTGCGAACTGGTCTCCGTGGCTGGACCTGTAC
>JAXHNB010000002.1:0-431758 GCA_034520945.1 Trueperaceae bacterium
CCAGAAACGCCGCGTAGGCGTCGCGGTCCAACGGCAGATCGACCGGCCGCCCTCGGTGACTGGAGAGGGCGATGGCGTTGGCCAGTTCCAGCGACATGCGGCCCTCGCGGCCGTCGACGCGGCAGGGCCTGCCGTCGCGGATCGCCGCCACCAGGTCCCGGTACACCGCCGCGTGCGTGCCCGTGGCGGCCAGGCGTTCGGTCGGGTGCGGCCGCAGGGCGGGTGCGCCGAACGGGTCGGGGTCGTGCGCCCGGTGCTGGGACAGCGGCGGGTCGAACGCCGTCAGGGTGAGGCGGTCGTCCTCCAGCAGCAGCCGGGCGCGGTCGCCGACCAGCTCCAGGCGGCGGGTGGCGCCGGCCTCGATGGTGTTGCTGGCCACGTAGCCGGTGGCGCCGCTGCCATAGCCAAAGCAGGGCGTGGGCGGTGTCCTCGCACTCGGTGGCGTGGCGCAGCGTGCCGGTCACGCCCCAGACGCGGGACGGCATGCCGGCCAGATGACAGGCCAGGTCGAGGACGTGCGGCGCTTGATTCAGGAGCACCCCGCCGCCCTCGCCGCGCCAGGTGGCGCGCCAGCGGGCGCGGCGGAAGTAGGCGGCGGTGCGCACCCACGGCTCGGTGCACATCACCCGCTGGAGCGGGCCGAGGGCCCCCTCCGCGATCAGCGCCCGCGCCCGTTCGGCCAGGGGCGCGAAGCGTTGCTGGAACGACACGGCCAACAGCCGGTCGTACCGCGCGGCGTCCGCGATCATGCGGTCGGCGTCGCGCGTCTGAACGGCCATCGGCTTCTCGACCAGCACGTGGCTGCCGGCCGCGAAGGCGTCATGGGCGATGTCGGCGTGGCTGGGGTGGGGCGTGAGGATGGCGGTGACGTCGGGCCGCACCTCGGCCAGCAGGGCGCGGTGATCGGCGTGGAACGCCGCGCCGGGAAAGCGCGCCTCGGCCTGCTCTGCGGACAGCGCGGGATCGCAGACCGCCACCAGCTCGGCGTCCTCGGTCTCGGCGAGGGCGGCGAGGTGATGACCGGCGATGTTGGCGCCCGCGCCGATCAGGGCGACCCTGAGCGGGCTCGGGGCGCGGGGGTTCACCCCGTGGCCCCTTCGCCGCGGGCCTGCACCTCCAGGCTCAGTTCGGCCGCCTTGAAGGCGTGCGCTTGCGTCATGGCGGTCTCGGTGCCGTCCAGGGCGTCACGGATCAGCTCGCCGAAGAAGGGGTAGCCGATCTGGCCGGCCAGCGGGATGTGCTCGTAGCGCTCATTGGTGACCAGGTACAGGTGATCGGGCGTCGATTCGCGGGCCAGGTCCAAGTACTTGCGCAGCTCGAGGTACCCCTTCGTGCCCACCACCAGCAGCCGACCGTCGCCCCAGGTGGGCAGGGCGTCCGGCGTGAGCCAATCGACGCGGAAGTAGCCGCGCACGCCGTTCGGCGCAACCAGGACCGCCTCGCCGAAGTCCTGCAGCTCGGGGTGCTCGGGGTGCGCCAGGTTGCCGGCGTGCGCGTACGCCACCGTGGCCTCCTCGCTGCCGGCGAAGTACATGAACTGCTCGACCTGGTGGCTGCCGAGGTCGCTGAGGATGCCGCCGGCGCGGGCGCGCGAGAAGAACCAGTCGGGCCGAGACGACGCGTTCAGGCGGTGCGGCCCCAGGCCCAGCACCTGCACCACCTCGCCGATCGCCCCTTCACGGACCAGCCGGCCCGCGTGGACCGAAGCCTCGGAGTGCAGCCGCTCGCTGTAGTACACGAAGAAGCGCCGCCCCGTCTCGGCCACCGCCCGGCGCGCCTCCTCGAGGTGGGCGCGTTCGGTGAACGGCGCCTTGTCGGTGAAGTAGTGCTTGCCGGCCCGCAGCACGCGCACGCCCAGCGGGCCGCGGCGGTCGGGCACCGCCGCGGTCGCCACCAGGTTCACGTCGTTCGCGTTCAGCGCCTCGTCCGGGTCGGCGACCGGCACCGCGTCCGGGAAGCTCCGCGTGAACGACGCGACCTTGTCGGGGTCCGGGTCGTGCACGTAGGCGATGTCGGCCCCGGCCTGCTCGAGGCCCTGGCACATGGCGACGATGTGGCCGTGGTCCAGGTGCATGGCGGCGACGCGGAAGGTGCCGGGCTCGACCACGCGGGGCGCGCGCCCGCTGGGGGTGTAGTGCATGCCGTCTCGTTGCATTCGTTCCTCCGGGCCGGGCGTCACGCCAGGCGGTAGGCGTCCTTGGCTGCGCCGTAGGCCAACCAGTGCGCCATGTCGGGCGCGTCGTCCTCGTCGATCAGTCCGCGTGCCGTCATCCCGGCCAGCCAGTTGGCCGAGGTGCGCCGCCACACGTCGTGCCGGGTGGGGATGCTGGGGAAGGCGCGGGTGTCGTCGTTGAAGCCGGCCAGATTGTAGATGCCGGCCGTCTCCACCACGCGGTCCAGGTAGCGGTCCATGCCGAGCACCGAATCGTAGAACCACCACGGCGCGCCCAGGCGCAGCGCCGGGTAGTGGCCCGCCAGCGGCGCCAGCTCGCGAGCGTAGGTGGACTCGTCCAGGGTGTACACGATCAATCGGAAGGCGGGATCAAAGCCGTGCTCGTTCAAAAGGGCGTGCAGCCCGCGCGTCCAGTCGACCGCGATCGGAATGTCGGCGCCCTTGTCGGGGCCGAACCGGTCGTAGACGCGCGGGTGATGGTCGCGGAAGCTGCCCGCGTGCACCTGCATCACCAGTCCGTCCTCGCGCGCCATGCCGGCCATCTCGAACAACATGTGGCCGTGGAAGCGCGCCTGGTCGTCCTCGTCGGCCCGGCCGTCCAGCGCCCGCGTGAACAGCGCCTCCGCCTCGGACGCGGGGAGGGGCGCGACGAGCGGGTCCTGCACGCCGTGATCACTGGCGGTCGCCCCACGCTCCTGGAAGTAGGCGCGGCGGGACCAGATGGCCTCGGTGAACGACGTCAGGTCGATGATCTCGCGGCCGGTGCGTTCCTGAAGCAATTCCAACGCCTCCTGCCAGGAGGGGTCGGTCAGCTTCATGAGCGCGTCCGGGCGGAAGGTGGGCCGGACCGGCAGGCCGTCGGCGCGGATGCGGGCGTGCGCGTCGAGATCGTCGGTGGCGGCGTCGGTGGTGGCAAGCATCTCGATGTCGAAACGCTCGAACAGCGCGCGCGGCCGGAAGTCGTCCTGCTGCAGCCGCGCCTGCACCTGGTCGTACAGGGCGTCGGCGTTGGCGGCGGTGGGCTTCTCGCGCACCCCGAACAGTTCGATCAGCTCGGCCTTGAGCCACAGGCCCGTCGGCGTACCGCGGAACAGGTGGAAGTTCTCGCATAAGCGCCGCCACACGGCGCGGTGATCGCGTTCGGTGGCGCTCCCGTCGCGGGTGGGGACGCCCACGTCCTGCATCGGGACGCCTTGGCTGTACAGCATGCGGAACACGTAGTGATCGGGTGTGATCAGCAGTTCGGCCGGGTCGCCGAAGCGCGCCTCGGGGTCGGCCAGCAGGTCGGGGGGGACGTGCCCGTGGGGGCACACCAGCGGCAGGCCGCGGACGTGCGCGTACAGCTCACGGGCGCGGTCGCGGACGGCCGGTTCGGGCGAGAAGCAGCGGTCTTCGTCCAGGGTCCAGGGGGTCGGCATGCGGGGTCCTTCCAGAGGGGCGAGCGTGTTGGGTCAGGAGGCCGTCGCGTCGGGATCATCGTGCGGCGTCGCGCCGGGACCGTCCGGCGGCGCCGCCAGGCTTAGGTCGCGGAGGACGCGGTTCACGATCCTCTCGGGCTCGACCTCGACGCCCACGACCAGGACACGCTCGTGCGGTCCGGGCAGTTCGAGCGCGTCGTACTGGCTCTGCAGCAGACCGGGGTCGAAGAAATGGCCCTCGCGCGCGTCCAGCCGTTCGGCGACCAGGCGCTTCGGGCCGTGCAGCAGCACCACGGCCACCTCGGACCTCTCGCCGGTGAGGGCGCGGCGGTAGCGGGCCTTGAGCGCGCTGGAGGAGAGCACCACGCCTTCGCCCGCCTCCAGGTGGGCGTCCAGCGCGGCGCGAAGCGAGTCCAGCCACGGCCGGCGGTCGTCGTCGGTCAACGCTTCGCCGCGCGCCATCTTGGCCTTGTTCTCCGGCGGGTGGTGATCGTCGGCCTCGACGTAGTGCCAACCCAACCGTGACGCCAGGGTCCGCCCGACGGTGGTCTTGCCGCTGCCGGACACGCCGGCCACCACGATGGCGCGGGGCGGGCCACCTTCGGCCAGGACTCGGGCGGGCACGTCCTCGAACCACGGCCAGTGCACGCACGAGGGCACGTCGGGGAACAACACCAGGTCGGCCGCGCCCGGCGGGCCCTTGAAGGCGACGGTGGTGGTCTCGGCGGCGCCCAGCAGCTCGCGGGCGCGCCTCAGCGTCGCGCCGGTGACCGTGACGTCGTCGACCAGCACGATGCGCTGTCCGCGCACGTCGGGGACGTCCCCGACCGGCTGGGGCGCGTCATGGGCGGGCACGTTGGCGTCGTCGCGAAACGCCAGGCGCAACAGGCGGAGCGGCCGCTCCAGCCGGTACGCGATCAGCGCGCCGGGCACGGTGCCGCCGCGCGCGACGGCCACCACCGCGTCCACCTCGTCGCGTGGGGGCAGGTCGGCGCTGCGGACCCGCTCGGCGATCCGATCGAACGGCAGGTCGACCGCGTCGTCGCTCACCGGGCGCCTCCCCGCCCCATGCCGACCCGCCTCACGCCTGCCCCCGCACCTTGAACAGGGTTTCGCCGGCCTTGGGGACGTACAGGATGCCCTCGTCCTCGCGGTCCTGGAACGAGGTCACGTCGATGGCGTCGGGATCCATCCACCCCAGCCCCAACGCTTCGGTCTCGTCCTTGGGGATGCGGGAGGCCAGCGTCACCTGGGCGCGCGGCTTCTCGACCCCGTCCTCGAAGCGGCCGTCGCCCCGCACGTGCGTCGAGTGCGCCAACACGCCGAGCGGCACGTGCGAGAACCGGTCCCACTGCTCCAGGAAGTACGGCAGCACGTGGTACCCGATCTCGCGGATCCAGCGGCCGTGCACGCGGCTCACCTCGCGCAGGTGCGGGGCGTGAATGATCAGTTCGCCACCCTCCGCCAGCGCCGGCTCCAGCTTGTACATGGCCTTGCCGGCCGTCCACAGCTCGTCGTACATCGGCGGCGCGACCGACAGGACCCGCTGAAACGGCGCGTCCACCCAGCGGACGTGCCGCTGGGCCGACAGCGCCACCGCCTCGGGCCACGCTTCGCGGGGGGCGCCTACGAACGTGCCGGCCAGCTCGCCGCCGTCCACCACCAGCGCGGCCAGGGTGGCCTCCGTGGGCAGCAGTTCGAACGCGGCGTCGATCATGGCGCGCACCGGCGTGTCCGCCACGCCGATGGTGCGCCTCACGCCGCCGAGGGCGCCCAGCCAGTGCGTGACGTTGATCATGTCCGCTTCGCTGACGCCGGGGAAGAAGTACTTGGTGCCGCCGGAGAAGCCGACCACCTCGTGCGGAAACGTCGGGCCCAGGATGATCACGTGGTCGTGCTCGACCACCGCGCGGTTGATGCGCACGTCCACGTCCCCGCCCAGGGTGGGGTGCCAGCGGTCGCCGGCGATCTCCTGAATGCGCGCGCGGGGCAGCGTGCCCAGCGAGGTCAGCGCGGCGGGATCGTTCCAGGCGTGGTTCTCGAGCCGCACGTGGCGGTAGCGCCCCTGGCGTTCCTCGGCGCTCAGGCCCACCAGGTCGTTCAGGCGGTCCTCCTCGAGCGGCGGATGCGTGCCGAGCGCCACCATGAACGTCAGTTCGCGGGCGCCGTCCAGGGCGTCCACCATGGTGCGAAACAGCATCGGCAGCGGCAGCGAGCGCGTGTGATCCGGGATGAGCACCAGCACCCGCTCCCCGTCGTGCGCACCGCCGAAGGCCTGATGAAGGGCCTCCCGGACGCGGTCGTGCGGCAGGGTCGCGCCCGCGTCCGCGACCGCCCGGGCTCGCATCACACCCCGCCGAAGGCGTCGTAGCCGCCGTCGATCGGGATCACCACGCCGGTCACGAAGCGGCTGGCGTCGGAGGCGAGCCAGGTGATCGTGCCGGCCAGGTCGTCGGGGTCGCCGAAGCGGCCCATCGGGGTGTGGTTCAAGATGGTCTGGCCCCGGTCGGTGGGGGTGCCGTCGTCGTTCATCAGCATGGCGCGGTTCTGATCGCCGAGGAAGAACCCTGGGGCGATGGCGTTGACGCGGACCTTTTCGCCCCACGTCCGTGCGGCGTGCACGGCCAGCCACTGCGTCAGGTTGTCGACCGCCGCTTTGGCGGCGGCGTAGCCGATGACGCGGGTGAGCGGCTTGCGGGCGGCCATGGAGGAGATGTTCACGATGCTGCCGCGCTTTTCGCGGGCCATGCCTTCGCCGAACGCCTGGATGGGCAGTAGCGTCCCGGTCAGGTTGAGGTCCACCACGGCCCGGAACGCCTCGGGCGTCAGGTCGAACAGGGTCTGGTCGCCGTGCACCAGCGCGTCGGGCCGGTTGCCGCCGGCCGCGTTGACGAGCACGTGGGCGGGCCCCCAGGCCTCCTCCAGGCGGGTGCGGGCGTCGCGTAGACCGTCCGCGTCCAGCACGTCGGCGGGCAGCGCCATCGCCTCGGCGCCCGCGTCGCCGAGCTCACGCGCCACGCGCTCGGCCACCTCTTCGCGGCGGCCCAGCACCGCGACGCGGGCGCCGGCGGCCGCCAGCGCCCGCGACATGGCGCCGCCCAGCACGCCGGTTCCGCCGGTCACGACCGCGACGCGTCCGCGAAGATCGAAGCCGCTCACGCGGCGGCCTTCCCCTGGCCGCGCGGGGCGGCCAGCGCGCCGGCGGCGGCCAGGATCAGCAGGCCGGGCCAGGAGGCGGTGAATGCGAACGCCAACGTCGCGGCGGGTCCCTGGCCTTGCACCAGCGCGCCGGCGACCACCGCGGCGATCAAGTACGCGGGCGCAGCCACGGCGACGAGCGCGGCCGGCGCCCAGCGGCGCACTGCCAGCACCAGCGACACCACCAGCACCAGCTCGATCACCAAGGCCGGCAGCATCGGCCCGGCCGGCATGCCGGTCAGTAGGCGGTTGAGCAGCGGCGTCAGCACCGCGATCGACAGCGCCGACACGGCGTCCAGCCGCATGGCGGCCAGCGTGGCGGCCAGGAAGATGGGCAGCAGGCGCGCGCCCATCGGCGGGCCGGATTCGACGGGGATCAGGTGCACCAGCACCGGCAGGATCAGGCCGGCGGCCAGCGCCGCGCCGACGGCGGCGACGCGGTAGGTGGTGGAACGGCGGAGGGAGTGGGTCATGACGAACCTCCTTGCGTGGCTGTGGCGGCGTGGGGCACGAACGGCTGCAGGTGCCGCACGAAGTGGCGCTCGAGCGCCTCCTCGTGCGCTTCACGGCGGGACTCCAGCAGGGCGATCAGACGCGGCCGGAAGGCGTCGAGGGCGCTGCCGAAGGTGACGTGCAGGATTTGGCGGGCGTCATCATCGTCCAGCAGACCGGGCAGGTCGGCGTCCGCCAAGCGATCGGGGGCAGGAACGCGGCTGGGATCGGCGCCGATGAGGTAGCTGGCGCGGTCGGTCTCGAACCGCTCCTGCGCGAGGGCCAGCACGTCGCGGAACAGCTGCGGGTCGTGCTGGGCCGCGACGCGAAGCGCCTCCAGGTACGAGGTCCCCGCGGTCTTGAGGTGGACCAGCCCGCCGGTCGCCTCGGCGATCAGGGGGTAGACGGAGAACTTGTCGCTGCCGGAGTGCAGCGACAACTTGTAGGGACCGAACGCGCGCGCGATGCGGGCGTGAGCGTCCAGGGTGCGCGCCAGTTCGTCCAGGTCGCCGCGGAAGTCGACGCCCTTCTCGAACCGGCCCGTGAAACGCGGCGCCAGCGACACCACGGGCAGCTCGAGCCGCTGCAGCTCCAGCGCCAGGAAGGCGTGCTCCTCTAGCGTGGTGGGGGTGCCGGTCTCGTCGACCGACACCTCGATCTCGTAGCGGGCCCCGGTCTCACGCAACACCCGGTGCAATTCGGCGGCGTGCGCCAGGGCCGCGCCGTACTTGGCGGCCGCGCGGGCCAGCGTCTCGTCGTCCAGCCGAAGTGACAGCCCGCCGGCGTCCAGCGCCTGCCCCACGTAGCGCCGGCGCAGTTCGGCGCGGTGCGTGCCGAGCGCCTCCCACGGCAGGGCGTCCAGCTTGGCGTCCAGCTCCGCGCTGGACGCGGTCGCCGCGGCGTCGTCGACGCGGTCGCCGGGATCGAACGTGAACATGGCGAAGCCGGCGCTGGCGCAGCGCCGCACGTCCTCCTCGGTCTTCAGGTGGTCGGCGTCCCCGCCCACGCCGGCGGTCCAACCCGCCGCGAAGGCGCCCCAGGTGGCGTCGGTGACGACCTCGCGCGGGCTGCGGCCGGTGCGCGTCATCTCGCGGATCGACTGCTGCGCGAAGATCGGCCGGATCCGCCCCTCCGGGTCGGCCTGCCGCAATGCGCGGGCGTGACCGGGTGTGGCCAGCCCCAGCCGGTCGCCGAAGCCGGCGCTGGTGGCCAGGCCCAGCGGCTGGGGCGCAAGGTCGGGGAACTGCGTTCGTAGCAGGGCGGCGTTGCCGTGCGAGAGCGGGCCGTGCCCGATCCGGAGCTCCTCGACCGCGTCCTCGACCACGCCTTCCAGCCGCTGCCACGCGCGCGCGTCGGGCCGGGCCAGCAGCCCCAGTCGGTCCCGGTCGGGCGCCGCAGGGTCGGGCTCCAACCACGCCACGACGTCGTCGCTGAGGCGCAGGGAGGTCGGGTGAAGGTCGGGGACGAGCGCGCGGGCGCGTTCGATCAGGTCGGGATGGCTCACGAAGCGGTTCCTTCCATGGCGGGAGCGCGGGCGGTCCGGGCCGACGAGGCGCGCACCACCAGTTCGGGCTGCAGGACGATGCCGACGCTGCGCTGCCGTCCCTCCATGCGGGCCAGCAGCATCCGCATGGCATGCACGCCGAGATCGTACGTCGGCACGTGCAGGGTCGTCAGGGCAGGGGTGAACATGCGGGCGAAGGGGATGTCGTCGTACCCCACCACGGCCACGTCGTCCGGCAGGACGCGGCCGCGTTCGCTCAGGAGCTGCATGGCGCCGGCGGCGACCAGGTCGTTGAAGCACACCAATCCGTCCAGGTGGGGCGCGCGGTCGAACAGTTCTGCGGTGGCGCGGCGCCCGCCGACGACGGTTGGCGCGCCGAACACGACGCGCTGGGCCGGCATGTCGAGCTCGGCCGTGGCCAACTCGTGCGTGATGCCGCGGCGGCGCTCCTGGCCGGCGTGCGACTCGCGCGGACCGGCCAGGACCCCCAACCGCGTGCGGCCGCCGTCCAGGAGGTGCCGCACGGCCAGTTGCGCACCGTGCTCGTGGTCGACCCGCACCGAGCCGGCCACCCGCGCCGGGGCGTGGCGGTTGACGATCACGGCCGCATCGTGCCGCGCCAGAAGTGCGTGGAGGCGTCGCTCGGGCAGGCGCGGGCTGCACGCGATCACCCCGTCGATCCGGCGGTCCTCGAACGCCTGCAGCGCCGCCGCTTCGCGCTCCACGTCCTCGATGACGTTGTTCAACAACAGGGTGTAGCCGGCCTCGAAGGCGACGTCCTCCGCGCCCCGCACGATCTCGGGAAAGTAGGGGTTGGTGATGTCCGGCACCAGCAGCCCCAGGGTGCGGGAGCGGGCGGCCTTGAGGCCACGCGCGACGATGTTGGGGCGGTAGCCGAGCGACGCGACGGCTTCGCGGACGCGGCGGCGGGTGGCCTCCCCGACGCCGGGCCGGTCGTTGACCACGCGGGACACGGTCATCACCGACACGCCGGCCTCCGCCGCCACGTGGGCGAGGGTGACCTTCTCCGGCACCCGTTGGGCCTCCAAGCTCGGGACCTCCTGAACCGTGCCGCGCGCCTGCGCGGTGGGGATAACGATAACGGCCTCTGGCACCGAGTCTAGCGCCGAACCGGGCGTCGCCGCAAGGCGGACGCTGGGACGCGACCCGCGCGAGCGCGAGGAGCGGCGGCGGTTGACAGGGCCGAGCGTCAGCGCGTTGACGCGTTCGCGACGGGCGTGCTAGGTTTGATTCAACGATTCTGTCATGCGCCGCGCCGCGTCGGAAGTCGACGCGCCCATGGACGGACCGTAGCTTGATAACGCTAACGTCACCCAGGGCGAGCGGCCCGGCCCAGCGCGGCCGAAAGGAGGAGGCTCGAGGTCCACGCCGGCACGTTCCGCACGCGCCTCAGGCCCGTGCGTCAGCCGTACGCCCCCTTTCCTTCGAGGAGGCACCATGCGAAACCTGCTACGCATCACCGCACTCACCGTTCTTACGGCCCTTCTGGCCGGCGCGGTCGCTCAGGAGATCACCCTGCGCGCCGCCGACAACCAGCCCGAGGACTACCCCACCGTGCAGGGCCTGTACCACATGGCGGAGTACATCGAGTCCGCCACCGACGGCCGCATCGTGATGGAGGTGTTCCCCAGCGGGCAGCTCGGCGACGAGCGCACCACCATCGAGCAGGTGCAGCTCGGCGTGATCGACGTCGTCCGCACCAGCACCAGCCCCGTCGGCGAGTTCTATCCGCCCATGGGCGTGTACAGCCTGCCCTACATCTTCCGTGGCGAGAGCCACATGTGGCGGGTCGTCAACGGGCCCATCGGCCGTGAGCTGCTGGACGGCCTGCGCGAGGCCGACATGGTGGGCCTGGCGTACTACGACTCGGGCAGCCGCAACTTCTACACCACCGAGACCCCGATCGAGAGCGCCAGCGACCTCGAGGGCATGCGCATCCGCACCCAACAGAGCGAGGTCGTGCTGGACATGATGGAGGCCCTCGGCGCCGAGCCGGTGCCGATGGCGTTCGAAGAGGTGTACTCCTCGCTGCAGACCGGCGTGATCGACGGGGCCGAGAACAACTTCCCCTCCTACGGCCCGTTCGGCGTCCAGCACTACGAGGTTGCGCCCTACTTCACGCTCGACGGTCACGCCCGCGTGCCCGAGGTCGTGATGATCTCGCAGAGCACCTGGGACAGCCTCAGCGCTGAAGACCAGGCCATCGTGCGCGAGGCTGCCCTCGCCTCGGCCACCGTGCAGGCCTCCCTGTGGGACGACCTCGTCACCGAGAGCCGCGAGGCCGTGATCGAGGAAGGCAGCGAGATCTTCACCGTCGACACCAGCGAATTCCAGGAGGCGATGGATCCGCTGTACGAAGAGTACGGCGCGGAATTCGGTGAGCTGGTGGACCGCATTTTGGCGACCGAGTGACGCTCGGGTCGGCCTGAGGCGACATGGAACAACCGGACCACCACGACGCGGAGGGGCCTCAGGCCCCTTCGCGTTCGTTTTGGGCGCGCGCCGGCACCGCCTTCGTATGGGCGTTGCGGGTGGTTACCGTCGCCCTGCTGTCGGCGCTCGTCCTGACCATCTCGTGGCAGGTCGCCACGCGCTACCTTCCCGGCCTTAGCGTCCCGCGCTGGACCGAGGAGGTCAGCCTCATCTTCATGGTGTGGCTCAGCCTGCTGGGCAGCGCCCTGGCCGTGCGCCGCGCCGAGCACCTCGCCATGGATTTGGTCGCTCGGCAGTTGCCCCCCTCGCTGCAACGCTGGCTGTACCGCCTGGTGTGGCTCGTCGTCGCAGGCTTCTCCCTCTATTTGATCTGGTACGGGACCGAACTGGCCACCCGCACCATGGGCCAGACCTTCTCGGCCACCAAACTGCCGATCGGCCTGATGTATTACGCCCTGCCCGCCGGCGGCGCGGTGATGGCGCTGTACGCGATTACCAACATCTTCCGCCGCCCCGAGGTGAACGTCGCCGAGGTGGTCGAGTCGGCTCCGCCGCAAAACCGCCTGCTCCAAGCGGGCGCCGTCGTCATCGGACTGGCGGTGATCGGCGGCGCGATCGCGATCCTGGGCGTGGACACGGTGCTGGGGCCCATCGGCGTGCTGTTGGGGACGTTCGCACTGGCGCTGGTGATGGGGATCCCCATCGCGTTCGGCCTCGGCATCGCGGCGCTGGCGGCGATTCTGGTCCTCGGTCCGCCCCCCCTGATCGTGGCGCAACGGATGGCGTCGGGGGTCAACTCGACCCCGCTGCTGGCGATCCCCTTCTTCATCCTGGCGGGCCAGTTGATGAGCGAGGGCGGCATCGCCCAACGCCTGGTCGACTTCGCGCGGGTGATGGTCGGCCCCATCCGCGGCGGCCTGGCGATGGTGAACGTGGTGGCCTCGATGCTGTTCGGCGGGGCGTCCGGCTCCTCGGTCGGGGACGTCAGCGCCAACGGGTCCATCCTGATCCCCATGATGAAGCGCAAGGGGTACGACACCGACTTCAGCGTGGCGATCACGGTGACGTCGTCGACGCAGGGGCTGATCATCCCGCCCAGCCACAATGCCGTGATCTACAGCCTGGCGGCGGGCGGCGTCTCGATCGGGGCGCTGTTCCTGGGCGGCTACCTGCCCGGCATCCTGATCGGCCTGTCGCTGATGGCGGCGTCGTACGCGATTGCGTTGCGGCGCGACTACCCGCGCGAACCTCGCCCACCGGTCCTGGAGAGCATCAAGATCTCCCTACAGGCCATCCCGGGCTTGTCGGTCGGGTTCATCATCGTCGGTGGGATCGCCTTCGGCTTCTTCACCGCGACCGAGGCGGCCGCCATCGGGACGGTGGTGGCGTTGCTGGTCGGCGCGTTCGTGCACCGCGAGCTCTCCTTCGCCAAGCTGGGCAAGGCGTTGCTGCAGGCGGTGCGGACCATCAGCATCGTGGTGTTCCTGATCGCGACCGCCAGCGCCTTCGCCTGGCTGATGGCCTACCTGCGGATCCCCGGCACCATGGCCAGCGGACTGTTGGGCCTGACCGAGAACCGCATTCTGTTGCTGCTCAGCATCAACCTGATGCTGCTGGTGTTGGGCGCGATCATGGACATGGCGCCGCTGATCCTGATCCTCACCCCGGTGCTGCTCCCCATCGTCACCGGCCCTATCATCGGCATGAGCGAAGTGCATTTCGGCATCGTGATGATGATGAACCTCGGCCTGGGCCTTACCACCCCGCCGGTCGGCACCGCCCTGTTCGTCGGGTGCGCCATCGGCGGCATCCGCATCGAGGAGGCCAGCCGCGCCATGATCTGGTTGTGGCCCGCCATGCTGTTCGCCCTGTTGATGGTGACGTTCTTCCCTTGGTTCGTCGAGTTCCTGCCGGGCGTGGTGGCTCGGCTGACGGCGGGGTGAGGCCATGAATCCGGATGTCGTCGGTCGTGCCGCCGGAGATCCGCCCGAGGTGCGCTTCAGCATCGTCGGTTGCGGCGAGGTGACCGAGGTCAAGTCGGGCCCCGCCTTCCAGCGCGTTCCGGGAAGTTCGCTTACTGCCGTGATGCGACGCGACGCCGCCAAGGCCGAGGACTACGCCCGCCGGCACGGCGTCCCGCGCTGGACCACCGAGGCGCGCGAGGTGATCTTCGCGGACGACGTCGACGCCGTCTACGTGGCGACCCCGCCGAACGCGCACGCCCCGTACGTGCACATGGCGGCGGAGGCCGGCAAGCCCGTCTACGTCGAGAAGCCCATGGGCATGACGCTCCTGGAATGCGAGACCATGAACGACGCCTGCCGCCGCGCCGGCGTGCCGCTCTTCGTGGCGTACTACCGGCGGGCGCTGCCGCGCTTCGAGCGGGTCCGCGCCTTGATCGCCGAAGGCGCGATCGGCACGCCGCGAACGGTGCGCGTCACCTTGACGCAACCGACGCCCGAGGAGGCGCGGACCGGCTGGCGCTTCGATCCCCTGGTGGCCGCCGGCGGCCTGTTCGTGGACCTGGGCAGCCACACCTTCGATCTGCTGGACCACTGGCTCGGACCGGTCACGGACGTGTCGGCGCGCGCCGTCGCTCGGCACCCCGGCGGGCGCGTGGAGGACGAGGTGAGCGCCCGGTTCTCCTTCGAGAACGGCGTGCACGGCGTGGGCGTGTGGGCGTTCGACGTGCCGGTGGTGCAGGACGAGGTGCAGATCACGGGCACGGCCGGCCGGGTGTCGGTGCCGATGTTCATGGACGGCCCAGTCGTGCACGTCGGGGCGGACGGCCAGGAACGACGCGAGGAGATCGCGCATCCCGCCCACGTCCAGGAGCCGCTCATCCGCCAGATGGTGGACGAGCTCCGTGGGGTTGGGGGACCGTGCGTCAGCACCGGGGTCAGCGCGGCGCGGACGCAAGGGGTGCTGGACGCGGTGCTGCACGAGCAGCGGCGGGGGCGGGTAAGAGGTTCCTAGTTGACGCGCAGGTCGCACGTGCGTGGTCCCGTTGCGCCCTCACGGAAGCGTCGTATTCGGCGAATCGCGTTCGGGAGGTACCCATGTCCGCCCTAGGCCAGGAAAAGACCCAACAGGCCCTACGTCACATCCCTCGCGGATGCGTTCACCACCTTGATGCAGGAGCTCGCGCCGGCTCATGTCCACCTGAACTACAGCGAACGGGACGTGCTCTGCGACGGACTTCGCTACGGGCAGTACCTGCACATCGCGCGCTTGCTGGCCGACGCCCGCAGCGTGACCGTGCTGCGCTCGCAACCCTGGCTGTGGCTTCCGCCGGGCCTCGCCATCTTCGTGACGGTGCTGTGCATCAATTTCCTCGGGGACGGCTTGCGAGACGCGATCAACCCGCGCGCGGGCCGCGGCTAGCCTGAAGTGGATCGCTTGACTTCGATGGTGGCGCCGCTCTCAGGCGGCCCGCCTCTGCAGTTCCGCCTGTTCCGGCGTGACGGACTTCGTCAGGTTCGCGACCGTGCCCGAGGCGCAGGACCGCGGTCTGGGCAGCTGGACGACGGCCGAGCGGAGGAACCGCGCTGCGCGCTCCACGCGTCGTCCCCGCCGCGCGCTCTATGCTGGGATGGTGCATCACGACCGGGTCCGCCAGCACTACGACCTCGCCAGCCCTCACTACCGGGCGTTGTGGGGCGTGCACATCCATCACGGCTACTGGGAGTTGGGCGACGAGTCGAAGGAGCTTGCGCAGGAGAAGCTGGTCGAGCTGCTGGCCCGTACGGCCGACGTGCGATCGGGGATGCGGCTGCTGGACGTCGGGTGCGGGATCGGCGGCAGCTGCGTGCAGCTGGCGACGCGCTGGGGCGTCCGGGTCTGCGGCATCACCCTTTCGCCGGTGCAGGCGGAGATGGCGCGCGAGCTGGCCGCCGAGCAACACGCCGAGGTCGAGGTGCGCGTGATGGATGCGCAGGCGATGAGCTTCGCCAAAGAAGGGGCCCCGCCGTTCGATCGGATCTGGTCGATCGAAGCGCTGTCCCACCTGAGCGACCAGCGCGCCTTCTTTCAAAATGCCGCGGAGCTGCTGGCGCCGGGTGGTCGCGTGGCGGTGATCGATTGGTTCGAGGCGGAGGGCCTGAGCGACCAGCGGCGCGCACGCTTCGTGGATCCGATCCGAAGCGGCATGCTGACGCCGGGCATGACCACCATGGAGCGCTACGCTGGATACCTGGAGGAGGCCGGCCTGCGCGTGAGCGTGCGTGAGGACCTGAGCGCGCACGTGCGCCGCACCTGGGACCTGACGATCGCGATGCTGGTGGACCGGAACCTGTGGGCGTTGGCGGCGGCGCACGGCCCCGAGTTCGTGGCGTTCCTGCGGGCGTTCCGCGCGATGCGGCGCGGCTACGCATCGGGCGCACTCCGTTACGGGATGCTGGTCGCCGAGCGGGGCTGATCGCCGAGGCCGCGCATGTGGCCACACGTCGTGAACGGGTCGAGAACCTCGGGTTAGCTGGGTTCGCAGGCGCTCTCCCCGTCGCGAACCACCGCCTCGACCTCGATCTCGACCTTCAGATCATCGCCGACCAGCCCGGCCAACACCAGCGTGTTGGCGGGGCGGACGTGCCGAAGGCGGTCGCCGTGCGTGCGGGTCACCGCTTCGACGTCCGCGGCGTGGGGCACGAAGACGCGGGTACGCACCACGTCGTCCAGCGACGCGCCCAGGCTGCGGAGCGTGCCGGCGATCTTGTCCAGCACGAAGTGCGTCTGCGAGGCGGCGTCTTGGCCGCCGACCAGGCGCTCGCCGTGCTGGGCGGTGGTGCCGGAGACCTGCACGCGGTCACCGTCGCGCCAAGCGCGGGCGTAGCCGGCGATCCGCTCCCAGCGCGTGCCGGTATCGACGATTCGGCGACCATCCGGTCGAACCTCGACCGGGTACGGGGCCGGGAGGCCGTCGAGGTGGTGGCTGAGGTCGCCCGACGCCGTCAGGTAGGGGGGCTTTCGGTACTCGTCGCCGCAATCGCCGGGAACCGGGGACAGGTCGGAGATCGCCGCCTCCAGTTCGGCGCGGTCTCGCTCACTCAATGCCATATCGAACACCCGCAACGTGTCGGCCACGTGCTCGGAGGCGCCGAGCCGCGCGCCGATGATCACGCCGCCCACGCCAGGCGTGTCCAGAATCGCGCGGGTGGCGACGTTCGCGATCGAAGCGCCGTGCCGGTCGGCCACCCGCCGCGCCGCGCGTAGCACCGCCTGGTACGCGTCCCAGCCGCCGACCTGCGCGATGAAGCGGCGGTACTTGTTCAGCGACCACGGGGTCGTGTCGTCCCAGGCTGGCTCCGGGCGGTCCAGCCAGCGGTCGGTCAGCAACCCACCGGCCAGCGTGCCGTACGCCAACACGTGCATCCCGCGCTCCGCACAGAACTGCGTCATGCCATGGGCGGCGCGCCGGTCCAGCAGCGAGAAACTGACCTGGTTCGACACCACCTCGATGCCGCTCTCCAAGGCCATCCGAAGGTGGGCGGTGTCGACGTTGGTCAGGCCGAGGTGCGCAATGCGTCCCTCGCCGCGCAGGATCATGAGGTGGTCCAGGGCGTCCAGCCAGGCGGGATCGTCGTACGCCCAGGCGTGGAACTGCAGCAGCGCAAGGCGGTCGGTTCGGAGACGCTCGCAGGCGCGGTCGACCGCGGCCCGTACCTGCTCGCCCGTCACCGGGCCCGGTTCGGGAACCCACTTGGTGAGCGCCTCGATCGGAGCGGCCTCGCCCCGCGTCGCGCGGTAGTGGCCGCAGATCAACTCGGCCGATCCGTAGTGGTCCGCCATGTCGAACGTGGTGAGGCCGGCCGCCACGTACCGCTCCATGGCCGTGGCGGCCTGTTCCGGATCGACCGTGTCGCCGTGACGCTCCATGTCGGCGATCTGCCACAAGCCGGTCAGGATCCGCGACACCTCGAGGCCGGGCGCCAGGGCGATGCGAGGGACGGACGAGGGAGCACCGGTGTCGGCAGGCATGTGCGGGAGTCTACCGCGCCCCGTTTTCCTGGAGGCCGCCTGCCCCTTGCGTGGCGCGCATCGCGGGCGCAAGATGGGCTCAGGATCGGCGCTCGGCGCTGGGCGCACCGGCATGGGGGCACCGCCGGCGCACGCCGGTCCGGAAAGGACGCCCCATGATCGTCAAGGCACCGTTCGGAACCACCGGCCACCAAAGCAGCCGCGCCATCTTCGGCGCCGCCGCGCTGAGCGACGTGCGGCAGGCGGACGCCGACCGCGCCCTCGAGACGGCGCTGGACCACGGCGTGAACCACATCGATACGGCCGCGTCGTACGGTGACTCGGAACTGCGCTTGGGGCCCTGGATGGCGCGCTACCGCGCCGATCTGTTCCTGGCCACCAAGACCGGCGCCCGGGACCGTGCGGGCGCGCGGGACGACCTGCACCGCTCGTTGCACCGCCTCCGCACCGACCACGTCGACCTGCTGCAACTTCACAACCTGGTGGACCCCGAGGAGTGGGAACGGGCGCTGGGTCCCGGTGGCGCGCTGGAGGCGGCCGTCGAGGCGCGCCAGGAGGGCCTGGTGCGGTTCATCGGCGTCACCGGCCACGGCGTGGAGGTCGCCGCGCGGCACCGCCAGAGCCTGGAACGCTTCGCGTTCGACGCGGTGTTGCTGCCGTACAGCTACGTGATGATGCAGAACCCGCGCTACGCGGCCGACTTCGAGGCGTTGGCCGACGTGTGCGAGGCGCGCGGCGTGGCGATGCAGACCATCAAGGCGATCACGCGCCGCCCCTGGGGCCCGCGCGCGCAGGACCGCGCCACCTGGTACCAGCCGCTGGAGGAGCCGGACGCCATCCGCTCGGCGGTGCACTGGGTGCTGGGCCGCCCGGGGGTGTTCCTGAACACCGTCGGCGACGTCAACGTGCTGCCGCGGGCGCTGGAGGCCGCCGCCAGCTTCGAGGCGCGGCCCAGCGAGGAGGAGATGCAACGCCTGGTGGCGGACAAGGAGATGGAGCCCCTCTTCACCTGAGCGTGGGACACCGCGCCGGCCCGGGTGTACGCTGCCGCTGTCGCCATCCGAGGCGACGCGAATTCGGCCACGAGGTGCGGCAGGCCCGCGCTGGAGGGAGGACTCAGGTGAACATCGCCATGATCGGCAGCGGCGGCTTCGCGGCGCGCCACCTGCAGACGCTCGCCCCGCGCGACGACGTCCAGGTCGTCGGGCACGTGGCCCGCACGCGTGACAGCAGCGAGCGGGCGGCCAGGCACTGGGGCGGTCGCGCCTACGACGACGTCGCGGCCCTCTTGCGGGCCGAACGGGTGGACGCCGCTTGGGTCACGGTTCCGCCCGACGCGCACGACGGCGTGGACGAGCTGCTGATCGAACAGGGCGTGCCGTTCCTGGTCGAGAAGCCGCTCTCCGCGGACCGCGCCACGGCGGCGCGCATCGGCCGGTCGCTCGACGCCGCCGGCCTGGTCACGGCGGTGGGATACCAGTGGCGCGCGATGGACACGCTTCCAGAGGTGCGGCGTGCCCTCGGCGAGCACCCGGTGCGGATGGTGCGCGGCGCCTGGCACGGGGACCTGCCGGCCCCCGCGTGGTGGCGGGCGCAGGCGCGCAGCGGCGGGCAGATGGTGGAGCAGGCCACGCACCTGTTCGACCTGGCCCGGCACCTGCTGGGCGAGGCGCGCGTCACGCACGCCGCGGAGGGCGACCCGCGCGCGCGGCAGGGCGCACCGGAGGTGGACGTCGCCGGCGTGTCCAGCGCGTCGCTACGTTTCGAAGCGGGGCCGCTGGGCGTGTTCACCGCCGTCAACGTGCTGCCGGCCGCCTCCGAGGTGCAGCTGCAGTTGCTCTGCGACGGGCTGGAGGTCACCATCACGCGGGAAGGGGCGGTACTGGACGACGGGCGTGAGCGCCGCGAACTGCGGCGCATGGCGGACCCGGTCGCGACACAGAACGACGCGTTCCTACGAGCGGTGCGCGCGGGTGACCCGTCGGGCCCCCTCAGCACCTACCCGGATGCGCTCCGGACGCACCATCTAACGTTCGACGTACTGGACGCGTTCCGCAACGAACGACCCTGACCGGCTGATCGTACGCGCCGGGGGCCGTGTCTAAACCCTTGACAAGAATGTTGTAGAGATACAACAATGCACAGTATCCCTGCGTAGGGCAGGGCCGTGGGCTCGTGACCGCGAGCGCGCCGTCCGGCCAAGGGAAGGAGGAGACCGGTGGCCCCCGACAAGCGACGTCTCTACAACCGGATCGCCGTGTTGCGGGTCGAGCGCGGCCTGGGACGAAAAAAGCTGGCCGACGCGGTCGGTGTGAACGTCCAGACGGTCGGCTACCTGGAGCGCGGCGAGTACAACCCCAGCCTCGACCTGGCCTTCCGCCTCGCCGAGTTCTTCGAGCTGCCCGTCGAAGCGGTCTTTTCGACACGTCCCTTCCGCCCGCTGCACGAGACCCTGGCGGGCCCGAACATCGACCCTGGAGGTGCACGATGACGCACGCGAATCGACGCTTCGAAGGACCCATCGGCCGTGCGCAAAGGCGCGTGCTGGTCGTGGTGGCGCTGGTGGCGATCACCATCGCGCTCGTGCTGACCCAGTTCGACGGGCTCCTTGTCAACATGGGATTCTGGGTCGCGCTCATCGTGTGGACCGGGGTCTACGTGCGCGTGGACCGGGCGCTTCACGGCATCCCGAAGCGGGATACCGACCGTCTGGACGAACGCGAGCTGGCGCTCCGGAACGACGCGTACCACGGTGCCTACCGCGTGATCACCGCGCTCGGCGTGCTGCTGCTGGTCACCGCGGTGGGGATGACGCTTCTCGCCCGGGGGAACGGGCTCGCGGTGGATGCGCTGTTGCGTGTCGCGCTCCTGATGCTGGGTGGCTACGTCGCCGTGGTGCTGAGCCTGCCGTGTATGTGGCTGGCGTGGATCCTGCCCGATCCCGTGGACGAAGAAGGGGCGTGATGGGTGACGCTCTGCAGGACTTCGCCCACGTTCAGAGCGTGACGTCTTCGCTGAGCAACCCCGTCGCGCCGCTGGGGCGCACGGGGTTGCGCGCCTCGATCTGAGCCTCGCCGTTTCCGTCGACGCAGCGCACGGTGAAGGTGTGCGATCCCTCCTCGAACGGCCAGTCGAAGCGCCACACCACCCAGGTGGTGCCGGACAGCGGGCGGCGCAGCCGGGCCTCCTGCCACGGGCCGTCGTCCACCTGGACCTCGACGCGGGAGATGCCGCGGGCGCCGGCGTGGGCGATGCCCCCGACGGGGATGCGCGCGGGGCCTTCCCCGTCGGTGATCCGCGACTCGGTGGCGACGGTATCGATGACGGAGGTCGCATGCATGCGCGCTTCGGCGTCCCAGCCGCGGTCGACCCAGTAGCCTTCCTGCCACCCGTCGATGGCTTCGATGCGTTCGATCCACTTGGGCTGCTTCATGCCGTAGAGGTCGGGAATGTAGACGCGCAGGGGGAAGCCGTTGCGCTGCGGGAGTGGCAGCCCGTCCCAAGCGTAGCTCAGCATCACGCGCTCGTCGGCGAGGATGTCCTCGATGGCGAGGATCTCGTAGAAGCCGTCGACGGAGGAGATGCGGAGGTGGGTGGCTTCATTGCGCAGGCCCAGGTCGGGCAGCAGCCGCTGCATCGACACGCCGGTCCAGCGCTGGGTTCCGATCAGGTCGCCGCCCAGACGGTTGGAGATGCACGCCAGCGTGACGAACTGGTGCATGGGCGGGTACGCCCGCAGGTCTTCCAGGCCGAAGGTGCGGGCCTCCTCGACCAGCCCGTCCACGCGCAGCCGCCACTCATTGCCGTCCACACGGGGCGGCGTCATGTTGATGTCGATGCGGTAGTGCTCCGCCAGCGGCGTGAACTCGCGCCGGGTGCCGGGCGCGGGCGCGACCTCCGCACCCTCGTTGGGCAGCGGGTTCTGCTGCGACCACGGAACCTCGGCCGACCCGCCGCCGGACGCCCCGTTGCCGGACGCCCCGCCGCCGGAGGCGTCCGTGCCGCGGGGACCGGGCATCTCGTCGCGCAGGTAGGTGCCCAGCCCCGCCCCGGCCACGGTCACCAGCGCCGTCGCGCCTCCCAAACGGATCAGGAACCGCCGGCGGTCCAGTCGGGCGAGGGTGCCCTCGTTCACACCCGGGGCACCGGTCGGACCCTCACCGGCCTTCTCTCCCTGCGGGTCGCTGGCCTGGGGCGCTCGCGCTGGGGTGGCAGCAAGCCGTGCGTGCGCCCAGCCCAAGGCGGCCCCCCATCCCGCGAACGCCACGAGCAGCCACGCCAGGCTGGGCAGCGGCGCGCCTTGGACGGTGGCGTTCACCTGCAGGCCGACCAGGAACGCCAGGGCCCCGACGAGCGCGCCGGTCGCCGTGGCAGAGCGCAGCGAGGGTCCCCTCCGGCGTGACGACACCGCGAACGTCGCACCGCCGATCACGACGCCAGCAAGCAGGAAGATCACCAAAGCCAGGATCTGCTCCGCGGTCTTGGCCACCTCGGCGACGGCACCGAGGTTCAGCAGCGTGATGGTGTCCACGATGGTGTCGATGCCGAAGGTGACGACCGGGCCGGGCAGGACGCGTGCCAACCAATCGAAAAGGTCGAAGGGCACGAACGGCGCGCCGGCCAGCCCGCCCGCGGCGAAGAGCACTGCGGCCAAGGCCGCCGTGAGGAGCGCCCCGACCCACGCTCCGCTCAGGAACCCGGGCCGTCTCATGATGCGGCCGCCGCGCGGTGCGAACCGTGGATCCAGGCACGACTCCAGGCCATCGTGACCACCCTTCCGCGAAGGACCCGATCGCTCTCTTCGCAGCTTCCTTCACGTTAGCAGCTTGGGTCGGGCGCGCGCGTCACGCGCCCCGGTCCGGGCGCAGGGCGGCCGCGGCGCGGCCCAGGGCGCGGAAGCGCGCCCCTGCGATCTCGACCCCGAACACCTCGGCGATGACGGCGCTCCAGCCGTGCAGGAAGTACACCCAGCCGTCCTCGACCCCGAGGCCGCGTGCGTCTTGCTGCCGCCGGGCCTGCTGCAGGAAGTCGAGTTCGCCCCGGTAGTTCAGCTCCCAGGCCAGCCCGCCCTGGGGGAAGGGGGCCGCGTCGCGGATCGGCGAGCCGGGCAGGTCCTTGCCCATGCCGGTGGCGTTGATGACCATCGAGCCGGGCGGCAGCGCTTGGACCATGGCGTCGTTGCGGGCCGGGTCGTCGCTCAGCACGCGGTCGAAGGTAATGTCGGTGTCCAGCGCCTCGTGGACCGAGCGCAGGTGTTCGAGGCGCCTTTGGTCCACCTCCACGAACGTCATGCGGCGTGGGCGGTCGTCCGGGTCGGGGAAGTCGGCGGCCGCCACGCTGAGCGCCACCGCCGCGCCGCCCCCGCCGAAGCACAGCACCTCCGCGTCGCCCGCGAAGTGCTCGGCGGGCACGAAGGCGCGCCAGGCCGACGCCGAGGTGATTGGGTCCTTGGCGAAGCCGAGGAGTCGCCCATCGCGCGCGGCCAGGCACGACACCTCGCCGCAGGTGCGGGCGTAGGGGTCCAAGTCGTCGACGAGGTCGCCGGCGGCCTGCAGCACGGCGATCTTGTGGCTCGTGACCAGGGCGCCCCGCGCGAGGTCGTCCTCGCGGAGGTGCCGGACGATGGCGCGGTACGCCTCGGGGGGTGCGTCCAGGGCGGCGTCGTAGCCGCGGATGACGGCGTCCAGGTTCAACTCCTCGGCCCAGCGCGGGAACACGCGCATGATGGAGGAGCCGGCGGTGCGCACGCCCACGAAGTACAGCGTCGGGCGGTCGCAGGGTGGGGGCGGGGGGTAGGGGGCCATGTGCCGCTCCTATGCGCCTGTGCGCGGGACGCCTGTGCAGGCCCGGACAATGGCGCCGGCCAGCACCTCGGCCGGGTCCAACAGCGGGACGGGTCCGGCGTTCGGGGCGACCATGGCCAACTCGGTGCAACCCAGCAGCACCCGCGGTGCGCCGCGTCGCGCCAGGCCGTCCACGAGGGAGCGCAGTTCCGCACGGAGTTCCTCTTCGTCCGCGCCGATCTTGACCCCTGCGATCACGGCGTCCAGCCGGGCCTGGGCCTCCTCGTCGGCGTCGAGGACCGCGACGCCGCGCGCCTCGAAGCGGTCGTGGTACAGCCGTGCGCGGCGGGTGCCGCGGGTGGCCAGGATCCCGGTCGCCTGGGGCGCGCTCGGCCCTGCCAGGGCGGCGTCGACCGCCAGGTCGATCATGTGCAGGAAGGGCACGTTGGTCGCGGCGGTGATCTCGTCCGCCCAGGCGTGCGCGGTGTTGCACGGCATAACCAGCACCTCCGCGCCCGCCTCGACGAGAGACCGCGTCATCCGTGCCAGCTCCGGGCCCGGGCTGGGGCCGGTGCCGTCCAAGGCCGGCACGCGGGCCGGGACGTGCGGGTTCAGGTCGACCAACATGTGGACGTGATCGGCCTCGCGTTGGGCGGGGGTGCGCGCGATCACGCGACGCATCAGGTCCAGCGTCGCTTGCGGCCCCATGCCGCCCAGGATGCCCAACGTGCGGCGCTGTGGGTCCATGACGCCGGCCTCCTTCGTAGCCCCCCGCCTGCAGCGTACCCCCGTGGCCGCAGGACTCAACCCGAGGAGATCTCTTCGAGCGGCACGGCGCGCCGTTCCTCCAACGACCGGTAGCACGCCTCGACCAGCGCCATGGTGGCCAGGTTGTCCCGGCCGTTCACCTCCGCGACCGGTTCGCCGTCGTGCACCGCGCGCATCAGCGCCGCCATGGGGCCGGCGAAGGCGTCGGGGAACCAGGCGTAGGGCCAGCGCGGCCGGTACCAGCCGCCTCCATGCACGCTGCTCACGTCGATGGTGGAGGGGACCCGCTGCGGGAAGGCCGGCCAGCCGACCGTTCCCTGCGCCATGCCGTCGGTGCCCTCCACCCGCCAGCGAATGTGGTCATTGCGCGCAGCGCCTTCGCCGGGGCCCGCCCATACGTCGTCCCAGCCGGCGGCACGCAGGCCGCCGGCGTACTCCAGCACGTACAGCGCGATGCCGTCGCGGTGCGGAAACGTCGTGCGCGGGTCGCTGCGGGCGCTCGCGAACACGCGTTCCGGCTGCCCGAACAGGAACCGGAACGCGTCCAGGTGGTGAATGCTCATGTTCAGCAGCGTCAGGCGGTCCTCGCCCCGCAGGTAGTCCTGCCAGTGGGGCACGGCGCGCATCTCGATCGTGGCCAGCACCGGCGTGCCCAGGACGCCGCGTTCCAGCAGCTTCGCGAGGGCCCGGATGCCGTGGTCGAACCGCATGTTCTGGTTGACCGCCAAAGGGATCCCGGCCTGCTCGCAGGTGCGCACGACCTCGGCGGCCTCCTCGAGGGTCGGCGCCAGCGGCTTCTGCGCCAGGATGCCGCGGACGTGGGGATGCCGGACGGCCTCGCGCACCACCTCCGCCTGTACGCGCGGCGGCACGGCGATGTCGACGATCTCGATGCTCGGGTCGGCCAGCAGCTCGGGGTAGGTGTCGTACGTCTTGGGCACGCCGCGCGCAACGGCGACGTCGCGGGCGTGCCGGGGCGTGCGCGACGCCAGGGCGGCCACGTTCAGGCCTGCCTCCCGGTAGGCGACCAACTGGACGTCTCGCATGATGAAGCCGGCGCCGACGCAGCCGATCGCATAGTCGGTCTTGGCTGGCCAGGCCGGCAGCACGTCGTGCGGCAGGTCCAGCGTGGGGTCGGGCACAAGGGGCACGGGTCCCGCGTCAGGCAGCCGACGCGCCGGTGATGATGTGTTCGACCGCTTCGATGGTCGTCTGGTTGGGGTCGACGTCGTTGGCGACGACCTTGCCGTTGCGGAGCACCACGATGCGGTCGACGACCTGGAACACGTGGTGGATGTTGTGCGCGATGAACACCAGGGAGTGGCCCGAGTCGCGTGCGCCGCGCATGAAGCGCAGTACGCCCTGCGTTTCGTCGACGCCGAGGTTGTTGGTCGGTTCGTCCAGGACGACCAGGTCACTGTCGAAGTACAACGCCCGGGCGATCGACACCGCCTGGCGTTCGCCCCCGGACAGGAAGCTTACAGGCGTGGTGGCGGGCAGGTCCTTGACGATGCCGATGCGGTTCAGAAGTTCGCCCGCGATGCGGTTCATGGCCTGCTTGTCCATGCGGTTCATGAAGCGCGGGCCCTTGAGCGGCTCGCGGCCGAGGAACAGGTTGCGCGCGATGGAGAGGCCGGGCACGATCGCGGAGTCCTGGTGGATCGTCTCGATCCCGTGCGCGATGGCGTCGGTGGTGTTGCGGATCTGGACCTTCTGGCCGCGTACGTAGATCTGGCCGCTCGTGGCCGTGGTCACGCCGGAGAGGATCTTGATCAGGGTCGACTTGCCGGCGCCGTTGTCGCCGAGAAGGCCGACGATCTCATTGGGGTACACGTTGAAGTCGACGCCGGCCAGCGCCGTTACGGGTCCGTACGACTTGTGGACGTCGCGCATGGAAATCAGGGGTTCGGCGGTGGTCGTCGTCATCTTTCCCTCGCCGGGTTGGCCCGTTCCAGGTAGGACTGTAGCGCCATCATGATCAGGATCGTCAGGCCAACGAAGATGTTGTACGCCAGGCCGGGCACGCCGATCAGGACGATGCCGTTGCGCATGATCCGGAGCATGAACACGCCGAGCAGGGTGCCGATGATAGTGCCGCGGCCGCCCAGCAACGCAGTGCCGCCGATCACGACCATGGCGATCACCTCGAGCTCGTAGCCGGTGCCGCTGTTGGGGTTGGCGGCCGCCACGCGGATCGAGCTGGTGATGCCGGCGTACGCCGCCATGAAGGCGGTCAGTACGAACAACCAGGTCTTGGTCGCGGTGACGCGCACGCCGCGGGCGCGCGCCGCGTTGGGGTTGCCGCCGGTCGCCTGGATCCAGTTGCCGTACTTGGACTGCGTCAGGACGTAGCCCAGCACCAGCGTGAAGCCCAGGAACCACAGCAGCGAGGCGTAGACGCGAAAGTCGCCGATGTAGAAGGTGCCCACGATCACGTCCATGATGGGGCTGTCGGCGCGCCAGGTGCGTTGCGGGAAGCCGCTGGTGGTATACAGCGCCAAACCACGGATGGTCATCAGCATGCCCAGTGTCACCAGGAACGACGGGATCCGTAGCCGGGTGACCAGCGTGCCGTTCACCAGCCCGATCGCCACGGCGACGACGAGAGCGACGACAAAGCCGATCTCGAGCGGGACCCCACCTTCGTTGTACAGGGTCCACATCACGATCGGCGCGAACCCGAACACCGATCCGACCGACAGGTCGAACTCCCCGGCGGTGATCAGCATGGTCATCCCGAGGGCGATCATGCCCATCTCCGGGGCGAACGCCAGGATATTGCTGATGTTGCCGATGGAGAAGAAGTTGGAGGAGAGCGCCGAGAAAGCCACCAACTCGACGATGACGAGAATGAGAGGCAGCGACTCCGGCGTATTGTTGAGCCAGCGGACCAACGGAGGAGTGCGACGCATGGTGACGCTCACTCTACCCTGCGACGCGCGGAAACGAGGCTGGCGCGGGGCCAGCCTCGTCGGTGAGAACCGCCATGTTGCGGCGGCCGGGCGTCATGGTGATGGCAGCGCTGCCGCCTCACTGCATGATGTCGAGGTAGATCTGCGCCGTGTCCTCTTCGTACAGGGTGCCGACGATGACGTCGAAGCCGGGCGGGACGCCGCTGTCCGCCATCTGGGCGATGGACAGCGCCATGTAGCTGGTCGCCTGCGGGTCCTGCCACATGGCCGCATCGACGTAGCCGTCGAGGACCTCCTGGGCGGTATCGGCGGAGTTGCCCCAGCCGACCACGGGGATCTCGCCGGGCTGCACGCCGACCTGGTCGAACACACGGGCGATGCTGCCGGTCACCAGGTCGCCGAGGCCGATGATGGCGTCGATTTGGTCGCGGTTGGCCAGCAGGTAGTCCGACATGCGGGTGATGATCTGCGCTTGGTCCAGCGTCGCTTCGGTCACCTCGTACTCGACGCCCATGGGGTCGAACACGCTGGCGATACCTTCGGTCGCGAGCACCTGGTAGGTGGCGCCTGGCACTTCGACCGGCATCCACACGAAGGAGCCCTCCTCGACGTGGCCGTTGTCGACGAGGTACTGCGCCCAGCGGCGGCCGATATCGACGGTGTCGCCACCGACGTAGGCGTCACGCCCGCTGTCGGCGTCCTCGGTGTTCATGATGATCACCGGGATGTCGTCTTCGTGCGCCTCGGCGATGACCTCGTCCAGCGTGCCGGGGTCCGGCGTGCTGGTCACGATGCCGGCGGCGCCTGAGGCGATCGCGGCGCGGAAGGCCTCCTGGTGCGAGGGCACGTCCCCGCTGTGGAACGAGGTGTTCACCGTCTTGCCGGTGTCGTCCGACCAGAGTTCGGCGCCCTCCAGGAAGTAGGTCCACACCGGGTCGGCCGGGTCGCCGTGGGAGATCCAGTAGAACGTTTCGTCCTGCGCGAAGGCGGGCATGAGGAGCCCCACGGTCAGAATCGCCGCGAGGATGGTGAGGATGCGGTTGCGCATTCGAAGCCCTTTCATCCAGCTACCGGTGCGGGCGGGGACGCGTTGCGAAGCTGGAAGAGACAACGCGGCTCCGTCGATCGAACACGTTGTGGAACGCAAAAGAATCGTAGCGTACCTACTCCAGCGTAGGGCCGGATTCACGGCCTGTCAAGCGCATCGCACAGCGCGCGAGGTTCGTGGCACGCGCCACGAAACGGACACCACGCACCGAGGGCGGGGGCGCTCCCTCAGGGGGCGCTCCCTCAGGCCGCGTGGCGCACCACGTCCAACGCGTGCAGCGCCGCTCCCAGGGCGCCGGCCTCCGTGCCCAGGCGCGCCGGCATCACCTCGGGCGGCATGCCACCCACCGTCGACGCGTAGGCGGTCAGCGTCCGGCGCAGCGGCGCCAACAGCGTGTCTCCCATGCCCGCCATTCCGCCGCCGACCACGATCCGGTCCACGCCCAGCAAGGTCGTCACGTCGGCCAGCCCGACACCCAGCACCTCCGCCACCCGGTCGATCGCGTCGCGGCAGTGCGCGTCCCCCACCTCCGCCGCCTCTGCGATCCGCGCCGGCGTCACGCCGTCGAAGCGGTCTCCGGCCAGCTCCCGCAGGCGTGGCGTGCGGCCCTGCGCGAACGGCCGCATGACCGACGCCACCAGGGCGGGCGCCGAGGCGTAGGTCTCGACGCAGCCGTGGCTGCCGCAGCCGCACAGCGGGCCGTGCGGGTCGTAGGTGTGGTGACCGAACTCGCCGGCGTTGCCGTTGGCACCGAGGTATAGCGTCCCGTTCAGCACGATGCCGCCCCCGACGCCGGTGCCGAGGGTGACGCCGAACGCGGACCGCGCGCCCACGGCCGCGCCGACGCGCGCCTCTGCCAGCGCGAAGGCGCGCGCGTCGTTGACGACCACGGTCCGGTGGCCGGTCGCCCGTTGCACCTCGTCGGCCAGGTCGAGGCCGCGCCAGCCCGGCGCGAAGTTCGGCAGCACGTCGATCCGCCCGTCCGGCGTCATGGCGGCGGGGATGGCGATGCCCACCGCCGCGACGTCGCCCGCCGCCGTGGCCTGGGCGCGGATCTCCTCGGCGACGTCGCCAAGCACGGCCTCGCGGGAGCGGTCGGCCCCGGTGGGGCGGGTACCGAAGCCCTGCAGGGCCGTGCCGCCACGAGCGAGGCGCCCGACCTTGGTGGTGGTGCCACCGAGGTCGACCCCGACGATCCAGGACACGTCTTCGTCGGTCCACGTCGCGGCGTGTGCATGGTTCATGGGGTGACTATACGGGTGCCGGCCACGGTTCCCAGGGCCTGGGACCGGACGAACCCTTCGAAGGGCGGCGATTCGGTCCCGTGTCCGGTGCCAAGAGGGTGGGGCGGTGACGTAGAGTGGTCGGACTGCTCGGTGGAGACGGGGTGCACGCGCCGCGCCTCCCTCCGACCCGCCCGATTCACGCCGACGAGGAGGCCCCATGGCGCACCCCGTATCGCCCGACACGCCCGACGTTGCCCAGCGCTACCTGCAGGAGGCGGAGAACGTTCTGCATCGCGTGCGGGACACGCAACTCCCGGCGATCCGCGAAGCCGCCGCCCTCTGCGCCGACACGATCGCGCAGCGCGGGCTGGTGCACCTGTTCGGCTCGGGCCACTCCCGCATGGCGGTGGAGGAGGTGTTCCCCCGTTACGGCAGTTTCCCCGGCTTCCATCCCATCGTCGAGCTGTCGCTCACCAACCACACGCAGGTGGTGGGCGCCAACGGGCAGCGTCAGGCGATGGCGATCGAGCGGATGGAGGGGCTGGGCGAACCGATCCTGAACAACTTCGTGTTCCGCGACTACGACGTGATGATGGTGTTCTCCACCTCCGGCAACAAGGGCGTGCCGGTCGACGTGGCGTTGGGCGCCAAGGCGCGCGGCCTCACGGTCATCGCGGTGGTCGCGGCCACGTACGTGGCGGAGTTGTCCTCGGAGCACAGTTCGGGACGCAAGCTGACCGACATCGCCGACCTGGTGATCGACAATTGCGCGCCCCCAGGCGACAGCATGGTGAGCGTGCCGGGCGTCGACGCGCGGGTGGGGCCCGGCTCCACCATCGGCAACACCGCCGTCGTGAACACCCTCAAGGTGCTGGTGGCGGAGGACCTGGCCGCGCGCGGCCAGCCGCCGCTGGTGCTGGCTTCTGCGTACGAGATCGGGGCGGAGGCCGCCCGCGCACGGTTCGAAGCCGCCTACGACGACTACCGGGACCGCATGAAGGTCGTGTATGGCGGGTGAGGCGGGCCAAGGGTTTACAGGCGCGCGCGTGCTGGTGACCGGCGCCTCCGGCATCGGCGCGGCCGCCGCGGCGCGGTTCCACGCCGCCGGCGCGCACGTGTTCGTGGCCGACGCGGACGCGAAACGGGTGGCGTCGCTACGGGCGGACCTGGACGGCGTGCACGGGGCGGCCGGGGACCTGGCCGACGAGGACACGGCACGCGCGGTGGTGGACCAGGCGCTCGACGCCTTGGGCGGCTTGGACGTGCTGGTGAACGTGGCGGGCATGTCGGGCCGGCGCTACGGCGACGGGCCGGCGCACGAGGCGACCGCCGAGGGGTGGGAGGTGGTGATGCGCAACAACGCCCGCTCCACCTTTCTGATGTGCCGGTTCGCGCTGGCGCCGATGCGGGCGCAGCAGCGCGGCGTGATCACGAACACCGGCTCGGTGCTGGCGTACGCGCCAGGCGCGGCGCACTTCGCGACGCACGCCTACGCCGCCTCGAAGGGCGCCATTCACGCCCTGACGCGCAGCATGGCGGCCACGTACGCCCCCGAGGGCATCCGCGTCAACGCGGTCGCGCCGGGCCTGATCGCGACGCCGATGAGCCAGCGGGCGCAGAGTGATCCCGCCATTCTCGACTACCTGCGCGGGCGGCAACCGGTGACGGGTGCGCCGGGCGAGGCCGGCGACGTCGCCGACGCGATTCTCTACCTCGCCTCCGATCAGGCGCGCTTCGTCACCGGTACGATTCTGGAAGTGGCGGGCGGATGGAGCGTGGCGGGATGAGCCAGACGGATCGGATCGAGCTTCGCTGGGACGTGCCGGTGGCGCACGACTGCGACGTGCTGGTGATCGGCGGCGGCTCGGCGGGCTGCAGCGCCGCGGTCGCGGCGGCGGAGCAGGGCGCGCGCGTGACGCTGGTCGAGCGGCAGGGCTTCCTCGGCGGCACCGGCGCCATGGTGCTGGACACCTTCTACGGCTTCTACACGCCCGGCACGGTCGAACGCAAGGTCGTCGGTGGCGTTCCCGACCGCGTGATCGAAGGGCTGGACCGGCGCGGCATGGTGCTGAAGCGCCCCAACACCTACGGTGCCGGCGCCGGCCTCACCTACGACCCCGACACGCTGAAGCTGGTGTGGGACGAACTGGTGTGGGGCGCAGGGGTGCAGGTTCTCCACCACGTCACGTTCACAGACGCGCTGCGCGACGGCCACCGCGTCACCGGCGCGGTCCTGGCCACCAAGCAGGGCCTGCGCGCCATCCGCGCGCGGGCGGTGGTGGACGCCTCGGGCGACGCGGACGTGGCCGCCCGCGCCGGCGCGCCGTTCGACGATGCCGGCGCGGCGGGCACCGCCCAGGCGCTGACCACCACCTTCCGCATGATCGACGTGGACGTCGAGCGGGCGCGGGCGTTTCCGAAGAAGGAGCTGTGGGCCCGCATGCACGAGGCCGCCGAACGCGGCGACTACGACCTGCCGCGGCGCGAGGGCAGTTCGCACGTGACGCCGTTCCCGAACGTGATGCACACCAACATGACGCGCGTGGCCGGCGTGGACGCCACCGATCCCGAACAGCTCTCCCACGCCGAACGGGAGGGGCGGCGACAGGCGTTCGAGTACGCCCGCTTCCTGCGCGAGCAGGTGCCCGGGTACGAGAAGGCCCACCTGAGCGGCCTGTCGGTGCAGATCGGCGTGCGCGAGAGCCGCCGCATCCAGGGCGAGTACTGGCTCACCCGCGACGACGTCCTGGCCGCCGCCCGCTTCCCTGACGCCGTGGCGCGCTGCGGCGCCCCCATCGAGGAGCACCATGCCGGCGGCGACACGCGCTGGGAGTACCTGGCCGACGGCGAGACCTACGACATTCCGTATCGCTGCCTGCTGCCCCGCGAGGTGGAGGGCCTGGTCGTGGCGGGGCGTTGCCTCTCCGCCTCGCACGACGCGCACGCCTCGGTGCGCTCCATGGGGCAGTGCCAGGCGATGGGCCAGGCGGCCGGCGTGGCGGCGGCGTTGGCGGCGGACGGCGACCTTCGGGGCGTGGACACCGAGGACCTGCGCGCGCGGCTGCAGGCGTTGGGAGCATTGTTGTGATCGTACGAACCGTGTTGGGCGACGTTTCGCCGGAAACACTTGGCCTCACCCTGGGGCACGAGCACCTGGTCGCGCGGCCGCCGAGTGACGTGGAGGACGACGACCTGCGGCTGGACGACGAGGCGGCGGCGGTCCGGGAGGCCACGGCGTTCCATGAGGCCGGCGGCGGGGCGATCGTCGAGATGACCACCGTCGACTACGGACGTGACGCGGCCGCGCTGGCCGAGGTGTCGCGGCGCAGCGGCGTGCACGTGATCATGGCGACCGGGTTCAACAAGGGCCGCTTCGCCGACCCCATCGTGGCGCGGCACAATGATGAGGCGCTGGCCGCCTGGATGACGCACGAGGTGCGCGTCGGCGCGCTGCCGTACGTGCCGCCCGAGCGGGTCGCGCTGAACGTGCCCCGCACGAAGCGGCCCGTTGCGGCCGAACCGGAGGCACCCAGGGCGGGCCTGATCAAGGCGTCCACCGGCGCGGGGGGCCCTGGAGAGCAAGAGAGGCGCGTGCTGGAGGCCGCCGTCACCGCCCATCACGCCACCGGCGCACCGATCGGCACGCACACCGAACGCGCCGATTGGGGCCTGGAGCAGGCGCAGTACTTCGTGGCCAGCGGGGTGCCGCCCGACCAGGTGTTGATCGGCCACCTCGACTTCCGGCCGGAACTGCCCTACTTGCTGGAGGTCGCCTCCACCGGCGTGTACCTGGGCTTCGATCAGTTCTCGAAGCACAAGTACCTGGCGGACGAGGCCCGGGTCCGGCTGGTGACGGGGCTTGCCTCGGAGGGGTACCTGCATCACATGATCGTGAGCGGCGACCTGGCGCGACGGTCGTACTGGCCCGCTTATGGCGACGACGCCGCCCCGGGCCTGTCGCACGTTCCGCGGACGGTGGCGGGCATGCTCCGCGCGGAAGGGTGGCGCGAGGCGGACGTGGAGGTGCTGCTTCGGGAGAATCCGCAGCGCTGGCTGCAGTTCACGCCGAACTAGGGGTGGGGCCCATGCTGGCCCCTGTCCGTCTGTCCGCGCGCACCCGGGTGAGTTCGCCCCTCAGCATCCGGTCCCACGTCTGCAGTCCGTGCCGCCGCACCGCGGCCTGCGCGCGCAGCGCGTGATGCTCGGCGCGGAGCCGGTCGCCCGCGTGGCGGTACAGCGCTTCGGCGGCGCGACGCGCGGCGACCTCGTCGACCACCACGGCGTGCTCCCGCGCGTCGTGAAGCGCTTCGTGAGCCAGGGCGAGGCACGCCTCGGTCGTGCCGCCGCTGCGGTGAAGCGCGCAGGCCGCGAGCGCCCGGTGCGGCGTGCTGCCGAAGGGCAGGCCCGCCGCGCGCAACCAGTCGTTCGATCGATCGGCGGCGCGCCCGAAGTGCTGCGCCGCCTCCTCGGCGTCGTGATGCAGGTACACCGCCAGGTAGCCGAGGGCCCCCTCGCGGACGCTGTCGATCCAGCCGATGTCGGCGCGCCGGGAACCGGGGCCGGACGCGAACGCTGCCAGCTCGCCGGCGGCGCGGTCGGCGGCGTGGCAGGCCATGATCTGGGCGCGTACGGAGGCCAGCATCGTTTCGGCGTCCCGCCGTGTGACCGGCGAGGCGGCCTCGTCGGCCGCGTCGGCGTGTTGCCAGCAGGTCGCGTGCCCTACTGGCGTGGCGCTCCGCCTCCGCCAGGTCGCCGGTGAACAGGCCGGGCATGGTGCAGACGTCGCCGAAGTACAGCGCCAGCTCGATCCGGTTCAGGTAGCTGCCGCCGGCACGGACCAGCAGTTCCTGCACGCTGCGCGCGCGTACCCCGAAGGTCCCGGCGTGATGCCAGACGTGCAGCATGGCGCGCACCAGTTCCGGCAGCGCGGGGACGTCGCGATGGTCGAAGCCCACCTCGGCGATGCGGGCGATCAGCAACGTCGCGCGTTCGGCCAGATCGATGCGCTCACGGGGCCGCAGGCCGGGCGCGAACGCCAACACCAACGGACCGGAGTAGATGTGCCAGTCGGTGCCCCGGCCCATGTGCCGGGCGAGCTCGGCGGCCAGGTTCTCGGCGATGCGGTCGATCCGGTCCAGGCGGTGGGCCAGCTCGTGGTGCACGCGCAACCGTTCGGCGTGGCGGGGCGCGAGCCGTTCCACTTCGGCGACGAGGCGTGCGCCGATCCGGTCCGAGACGTGCTGCTGACGTCCGCGACGCCAGTTGCGGGCGCTGGATACGGAGACGCCGAAGCGTGCCGCGACGGCGCGGTCGGCCGCCCGCGCCCCATGGCCGGGCTCCAGATCACCGATCTCCTGCAGAACGCGGACCAGGACGGTGTAGCTGCGTTGCGCCAGCGTGACGTCGTCCACGCCGCAGCCTAGCAGACTTGCCCCACCCGATTGCCCCACCTAGGCGTGGTGCTAGCGTCGAAGCGTAGGCACCAGAGTCGGGGGTTCTCGCCGGTCCGCCCGGGCCGGTCCGCGGAGCGGTAGGTCGCTGCGCGACGGGAACACCCATGGACGTACGGGAGGTCACGCATGGAACGCATCCGCCGTCTCGCCCTCGCCCTCGCCGCCCTCGCCTTCGCCGCTGCTGGGCTGGCCCAGACCGAGGTCACCGTCTGGTTCCACAGCGGCAAAGGACCCGAACGCGAGGCCCTCGCCGCCCAGGTCCAGGCGTTCAACGCCCAGCAGGACCAGTACCGGGTGGTGGCCGACCAGTTGCCGGAAGGCACCTACAACGATCAGGTCCAGGCAGCCGCGCTGTCGAACGACCTGCCCTGCCTGCTGGACTTCGACGGCCCCTTCATCTACAACTACGCGTGGAGCGGCTTCCTGCAACCCATCGACCGCTACGTGAGCGACGACCTTCGTGCCGACGTGCTGCCCAGCATTCTGGACCAGGGCACCTACGCGGGCGACCTGTACAGCCTGGGCACCTTCGATAGCGGTCTGGGCATCTACGCCAACCGGCGCTACCTGGAAGCCGCCGGCGTGCGCATCCCCACCGGCGTCGAGGACGCATGGACGCTGGAGGAGTTCGAGGACGCGCTCGCGAAACTCACCGCCTTGGACGAGGTGGAGTACGCGCTGGACCTCAAGTTCAACTACGGCCAGGGCGAATGGTTCACCTACGGCTTTGCGCCCATCCTCTGGAGCGCGGGGGCCGGCCTGGTGGACCGGGACGGGTACCAGAACGCGGACCCGTTGCGTAGCGACGAAGCGGTCACCGCCATGGAGCACTTCCAGAGCTGGTTCGAGAACGGCTGGACCACCAACGCGCCCGCCGGCGACGTCGACTTCCACGAACGCCAGGTCGCCGCCATGTCCTGGGTCGGGCACTGGCAGTACAACTCCCACGTCGAAGCCCTCGGCGACGACCTGGTGCTGGTACCGCTTCCCGACTTCGGGACCGGCTCCAAGACCGGGCTCGGCTCCTGGAACTGGGGCATCACCACCAGCTGCAGCGAACCCGACGGCGCATGGGCGTTCCTCGAGTTCCTGATGCAGCCCCAGGAGATCCTCCGCATGACCGACGCCAACGGCGCGGTCCCCGCGCGCTTCTCCGCCATCGAGATGTCGGAGCTGTACGGCGGGGACGGCCCGCTGTCCCTGTTCGTCGACCAGCTCGAGTCGTCGGCGGTCGCACGCCCGCAGACGCCGGCCTACCCGGTGATCACCGACGCGTTCGCCGAGGCGGTCGCCAACATCGCGAGCGGCGCCGACGTCGAGGCGGAGCTGAACCGGGCCGCCGACCGCATCGAACAGGACATCGAGGACAACCGGGGCTACCCCACCGACTGACCCGAGCGCCGGACGGCGACGGGCCCGCCACCACGGACGGGTCCGTCGCTCCCGCAGCATGTCCGCGTACCGCGTCCGTGAGGAGGCCTTCGTGAGCTCGACGTCGCCCTCGCCCCCACGGCCTCTCGGCCGGCGGCGCACGCTCCGCCAAAGCGAAGCGCGCGCCGCATGGGCCGTGTCGCTGCCCGCCCTGCTGCTGCTGACGGTGTTCCTGATCGTGCCGTTCGTGCTGGCGTTCGTGCTGGCGTTTACCGACCAGCGCCTCATTCCAAACCCCCGGCTGCCGACGGAGTTCGTGGGGTTGCGCAACTTCCGGCGCATCCTCGAGGACCCCACCTTTCAGCGTGCGCTGCTGAACAACTTCGCGTTCGCCGCGTTCGTCGTGCCGCTCCAATCCGCCCTGGCGTTGGGCATGGCGATGCTGGTCAACCGCCGCATCCGCGGCTCGCTGGTCTTCCGCACCATCTATTTCTCGCCGGTCGTCACCACCATGGTGGTGGTCTCGGCCATATGGTTCCTGCTGTACAACCCCGACGAAGGGTTCATCAACGCGTTCCTCAGCGCGATCAGCTTCGGGACCATCCCCGCCATCGAATGGCTCCAGGACACCCGGACCGCGCTGCTCGCGATCGGCATTCTCTCCGTCTGGCAGGGCGTCGGCTTCCAGATGGTGATCTTCCTGGCCGGGCTGCAGGAGATCCCCGTCCAGCTCTACGAAGCGGCACGCATCGACGGCGCCAATCGCGTGCAGACGTTCTGGAACATCACCCTTCCCAGCCTGCGAAACACCACCATCTTCGTGATCATCTCCACCACCATCCTGGCGTTCCGCCTCTACGACCAGGTCAAGATCATGACGCAGGGAGGTCCGCAGAACGCGACCCAGACGGTCGTCTATCAGATCGAGCGGGTCGGGTTCTCGCAGTTGCGGGTCGGCTACGCGTCGGCGCTGACGGTGGTGTTCTTCCTCATCGTGCTGGCCGTGGCGATGCTGCAACGGCGCTTCCTGCGCGAGGAGAGGACGGTGCGCGAATGACGCGGGAGAACCTGGCGCGCAACCTGCTCGACTACCTGTTCATGACGGTGTTGGCCGCCTTCTTCCTGTTCCCCGTCGTCATCATGCTGGTCGCGAGTTTCAAACCGGACGACGGCATGATCATGCGGCATATGAGTTCACCGCTGGCGTTCGTCCCGACCGAGGTCTCGCTGCAGAACTACCGCGACGTGTTCGACAACGTCGCCTTCCTCACGGCGATGCGCAACTCGGTGCTGATCGTCGGGTCGATCGTGGGCGTCGGCCTGTTCGTCAACAGCCTGATCGCCTACGGCCTGGCGCGCTTCCGCTTTCGGGGGCGCAACCTCCTGGTCGGCCTCGTCATCGCGCTGATCATCATTCCGTTCGAGTCGATTGCCGTGCCGCTGCTGCTGCTCGTCAACCGCTTCGGCTGGTTGAACACCCTCTACGTCCAGGCGATTCCGTTCATCGCCGACGCGTTCTCGATCTTCCTGTTCTATCAGTTCTTCATCCAACTGCCCGCCGACCTGGAAGAGGCCGCCATCGTCGACGGCGCCAGCCGCCTGCGGATCTACTGGTCGATCCTGCTGCCGCTCTCGCGCCCGATCATCGCGACGGTCACCATCCTGCTGTTCCTGCGCCACTGGGGACAGCTGCTGTGGCCGGTCATGGTGGCCCGCAGCGAGGAGGTACGCCCCCTGACGGTCGCCATGCAGCAGTTCTTCGGGCAGCAGCCACGGGAGTGGGGCCAGATCATGGCGTTCGCAGCCATGATCACCATCCCCGTGCTGATCGTGTACCTTTTGTTCAACCGCTGGTTCGTGCAGAGCATCGCCTCGAGCGGCGTCAAGGGATGAGTTCCACGATCCCGAACGCCCGGCCCGACGGTCGCCGGCCGTGACGGCGCCGGTGGGCCTTCACTTCGATCCCGAGCACGGCCTGTTCGGCGACCCGAAGCCCATCGCCTGGAACGGCCGCTACCACGTGTTCTTCCAGAACGCGCCGCGCCCCGACCAGTTCGACGCCATGCGCTGGGCGCACGTGGTCAGCGACGACCTGTTGCGCTGGAGGCGACTTCCCGACGCGTTGACGCCGGACGCGGAGGGCCCCGATCGTTGCGGCTGCTGGACCGGCAGCGTCGTGCGTCACGAAGGGGTGTTCCACGCCTTCTACACCGGCGTGGCCGGACCTGACGGGCACGGGCAGAGCGTGTGCCGGGCCGAGAGCGACGACCTGATCCACTGGCGCAAGGACCCCGGAAATCCCCTCGTGGTCCCGGCGGCGCCGTTCGCGACCGGACCCGACGCGGCCTGGCGTGACCCGCAGGTGCGGCCGTTGCCGGAGGGCGGCTTCGAGATGGTCCTGACGGCCGACACGGCCGAGGGCCCGCGAAGCCTGCGCGGGTGCGTGGCGCGCCTCACCTCGTCCGACCTGCGGCGCTGGGCCGTCGATGGGTTGCTGTACCACCCCGGGGACGTGCACCGGTGCGAGTGTCCCGACGTCGTCCCGATGGTCAGCGGCTACGCATTGCTGTATTCCTCCTACGGGGTGGCGCTGCGCACCTCCGACACCCCGCGCGGCCCGTGGCGCAAGCCCCCCAACGCCCTCCTGGACGACTTCCGGTACTACGCCGCCAAGACCACCTCGGTCGACGGCCGCCGGCTGATGTTCGGCTTCCTGTTCGATCGACGGTCCCAGGACGGCGCGCCCGGCGACGGCAGCCCCTGGACCTGGGGCGGCGTGATGGCGTTCCCCCGCGAGCTGACGCTGGACGGGGTCGGCGCCCCCGCCCTGCGGCCGGTGGCCGAACTGCGGGCGTTGCGGCAGGACCCCGTGGCGCTCGGGTTCGACGCGAACGTGGCCGTGACGGGTGCGTGGTCGTGCGGAGACGACGGCGTCGCGGGCGAGGCGCGTCCGGGCCGCGAAGAGCTCGCCGTCGCCCGGATGGGCCGCCAGCCCCAGCAGGCCGAGATCGAGCTGCGGATCCGCTGGGCACCCGATGGCACGGCGGGGCTGCTACTGCAGGCCGACGCCGCGCTCGGGCAGGGCTATTTGGTCGAACTGGACCGGGCGCGCCGCGACGTGGGCCTGCGGCGCCTGTTCCCCCACGCCAACCCGGCCAGCGTCGTGCTGCAGCGCATGGAGCTGCCGCCGGACCTGGACGACGAGATCGGCCTGCGAGCGTTTCTGGACCGAACGGTATTGGAGCTGTTCATCGACGACCGCGTCGCGTTCAGCGCCCGCCTGTACCAGCGTCCCAGCGAGGCGTGGTGGGGGTTGGCCACGCGGGGGAGGCTGTGGACCTCCCTGCCGGAGGTGTGGCGCTTGGGCATGGCCCCGCGGTGACCGGCGCGGCCGCCTACCCCCATCCAGCGGCGCACGCGTCGGCGTCCACGCCCAGCGCCACCAGCGACAGGTAGGCCGCCCCCAGCTCGGGTGTCGTCCATGGCGTCACCGGTTCGGCGCCCCGGTCGCGAAGCGCCGCCTCGAACGACCGCCGCACCTCCGCGTTGCCGCGCAACACGCCTCCGGAGCCGGCGACCCGCGCGGTCCCCGCCCGGGCGCCGGCGACCAGCGCCTGCTCGGCCAACTGCCGCCCCGCCTCGGCGAGCAGGGCCGCGGCGCCCGCGTCGCCTTCCCCAGCCAAGCGGCCGACCTCTTCGGCGAACCGGGCGTGGTGACCGAGGGGCAACGCCGGGTCGTACAGGACGTTCACGAGCCGGCGCGTCCGTTCGGACGGCGGCGCGCCCATGGCCACCCCCGCGTACGCCGCCAGCGTCCGCAGCATGGAGGTTTCCTCCGCCCGGTCCATGTCGTGCAGGGCGGAGGCGATGGCCCGTCGCGCGATCCAGTAGGCGCTGCCCTCGTCGCCGAAGCGGGGCCCCCAGCCGCCCACGCGGACCCGCTCGCCGGAGGGGCCGAAGGCCAGGCACTGGCTGCCGGTACCCGCCACCACGCACACGCCGGGCGCGCGCCCGAAGGCGGCGGCGTGGGCAATGCGCGCGTCGCTGTCGACCAGGACGTTGTCGGCTCCGATCAGCTCACGCCAACGCGTGCGTTCGTCCGCCTCTCCCGCCATGATCAGCCCCGCGATTCCGAGCGTGACGTGCCGGACCCGTCCGCGCGCTTGGTCCCGCACGGCGTGGACGGCAGCGAGGACGGCGTCGCGGCTGGCGCGCTCGCTTGTGGTACGCGGGTTGCCGGCCTGCCGCTCGGCGCGGCCTAGGATGCGGCCGGCCAGCGACACCGCCACCGCCCGCGTGTACGTGCCGCCCACGTCGATGCCGAGGACCAGCTCCTCGCCCGCGTCGCTCACAACGTGCGGACCCGGCCGCGCCAGTACGCCAGCCGTTCGGGCGACAGCGGCTCCGCCCCCTCGGTGTTGGCGCTGGCGAAGACGTCCGGCGCGGCGCCGCGTTCCAGCAGCCGCTCGGTGGCACGCGCGATCGCCGCGTTCAAAGCGAAGACGCAGGCGATCGTGCTGAGCGGTCCCACCCGCAGGCCCTCGGTCCCCACCGGCACCGCGGCGTCGCCGTAGGGGACGCCCGTGTCGACGACGAGGTCGGCGACGTCGGGCAGCTTCGCTCCGCTCGGATCGCGAGACGACACCTGCGTGACGTGCGCCAGGCTGGTGAGGGCCACCACCGTCGCGCCGCGGGCCCGGCCGCTGCGGGCCGCTTCGACGGGATAGGCGTTGCGGCCCGAGTTCGAGGCCACGACCAGCAGGTCCCGCGCGCCGATGCCGGCGTCCGCCACGACCGCGTGGGCGATGCCGGGCAGGCGTTCCAGCGCGCTGCTCCGTACCGCCCCCTCGTGCAGCATCAGCCCGGGGACCAGCAGCGGGTGCACCGCAGCCAGACCGCCGGCGCGGTAGAACGCCTCCTCGGCGACCATGTGCCCGTGCCCGCTGCCGGTCACGTAGATCAGGCCGCCTTCCGCCACGGTGTCGGCCAGTAGCGCCGCGAAGCGTTCCAGTACCTCGCGCCGCTGGTCGAGCCCATCCAGCAGCTCCTGCACGGCGCGGTGGTAGGCGTCCAGGGCGCTCATACTCGGCCCCCTTCCGGCGCCTCCGGCGGGAGGAGCCCCATGATGCACGCGTCCTCCTCGTCTTCCAGGTCGCGAAAGCCGAGGTGCCGATAGAAGCCGATGGCGCGGTGGTTGCGGCGCGCCACCCCGAGGTGGACGCCCCGGCTGCCCGCGTCGAACAGCGAGGCCAGCACCGCCTCCATCATCCGCCGGCCGAAGCCGCGCCCTTGGGCCGGGGGCAGCAGGTCCAGGTGGAGGTGGGAGGGGTAGCCTTCCAGGCGCGCAGGCGGGGTACGCGGCGGGTCGTGAAGCGACGCCACCAGCGCCGCGTCGGCGGCCGGACGTTGCGCGCGGCGGGGGTACATGGCCCGCAGCGGCGGCCACCAGCGCGCTTCGCAGCGCGCCTCGAACGTGGCGGTGTCCAGCGCGCCGAGGGCGTAGCCGAGGACCTCGTCGCCTTCGCGCAGTACGAAGGCGTGCCGCGGTTCCAGGGCGAGGTACGGCCCGACGTAGAGGTGGCCCAGCAGGTTGGGATCGGCGAACGTGCCGGTCGCATCCTCGCCGGCGTCGCCCGTGGCGAGGCAGACGCTGTAGGCGCCGGCGAAGTCGGCCGGCCGGTAGGGATGGACCTTCACCGGGGCACGCACCCGTCGCGGCCAAGGGGCAGGAGGCCTTGAAGCTCGTCCAGAACACCAGTGCGGTAGGTGTTGGCGAGCCCGTGCGGGCGGCAGAGCCGTCCCGTGCCCGTCTGCGCCAGCCGGGCGCCCACCTCGGCCTCCTCCTTCAGGTCCCAGGCGTAGGGGTAGAGGGCGTAGGCCAGCTCGCGACGGGTCAGTTCGGTCACGCCGACGTACGCCGCCCGTAGCTGCTCGGCGGCGCGTGCGAGGGTGGCGGCGACCTCCGGGGGTGCGGTGCGTGGATCCGCCGCCAGCACCCGTAGGGCGTCCAGGTGCGCGCGGGCGCGGGGACCGTGCGCGAAGGGCAGGTGGAGGTAGTCGACGAGCACCTCCAGGAGCTCGCGGTCCAGGTGCCCGTCGTGGGTCGCGAAGCGCGGCCACCAGGCGTCGATGGCGGCGCGGAAGCTGGACTCGGCCGCGTCCGGCGTGTCCGCATGGCCCCGCAGCCACGCGGCCGTGGTGTGCAGTGGCACGAAGTTGGCTTCGGCCTCGACGTTGGGGTTGCTGATCACCCCGCGCAGCTGGGCGCGTAGCTCGGGGGGGCGGCCGCGGTAGGGACCCAGGTACAGCCTGCGCCCGTCGTAGTCGTTGGCGTGGAGGTTGTCCCAGAGGACCGGTTTTCGGCCCAGGGTGCGGCCCATCCGGGCGGCGGCCTCGGGCGGCACCCGCTCGCTGACGATCTCGGGGCCCGTCCAATAGACGTCGATGCCGGGATGCAGGTCCTCGCCGAGCGTTCGCAAGTAGGGGCTCTCCTCCGGGGAGGGGTCGGCCATTCGGTCGCAGTACTCGGTCGGGCACAGCAGCAGCGGGACACCGCCCCTGTCCTGGAGGTGGGCGTGAAGCTCGTTGGCGACGTCCGCCTGGGCGTGGGCGGGGGAAGGGAACGCCCGGGCATCGGCCGGGGACAGGGCCGGGTCGATGTCGTCGAACAGCAGGGTGACCCCCTCGGCGCCGAAATCCAGGACCTGGTCCACCTTCGCCCGCAGCGCCCGGCGGTCGTCGGGATCGGCGTAGCGCAGGTCCAAACCGGGCGCGATGGCGTAGTGCAGCGCGACGCCGTGCGTGCGGGCTTCGCGCGCCAACGCCCCTAGCTCGCGCGCCTCCTCCTGGTCGTAGGAGAGGCGCCAGGCAGCCCGGACCTTCACGTCGTCCTTGGGCCCGTAGACGTAGGTTGTCATGTCCCAAGCGGCCAGGTCGCCCAGTAGTTCGCGGCGTTGCGCGGGTCGCCACGGCCGGCCGTAGAAGCCTTCGATGACGCCGCGGTAGGGAAGGGGCACGAAAACCTCCTCAGTCCAGCGAGCCCACCGTGAGGCCCGCGATGATCTGGCGTTGGAAGATGAAGTACACGACGAGGATGGGCACCGTCGCGATGCTGAGGGCCGAGAAGACCAGCTTGTAGTCCACGCTGTAGTGGCCGTAGAAGGCCAACAGGCCGGCCGGCAGCGTACGGGTCGCCTCGTCCCGGACGAACAGCAGCGCGAAGAGCAGTTCGTTCCAGAGGTTGACGGCGTTGAGGATCGCCATCGTCACCAAGGCGGGCCGCACCAGGGCAGCATCAGCGTGCCAGAAGGTGGCGGCCAGTCCGGCGCCGTCGATGCGGGCGGCGTCCTCCAGTTCGCCGGGCAGTGTCCGGTAGAACGAGCGCAGCAGGTAGATCGTCAGCGCCATCGGCCAGCTGGCGTAGGGGAGGATCAGCGCCAGGTGCGTGTCCAGAAGGCCCATGTCCCGGAGCTGCACGAACAGCGGGATCACCACCGTTTGCGGCGGCAGGAGCAGTCCGATCAGGAACAGGTAGAACAGGGCGTCGCGGCCCGGGAACCGCAGGCGGGCGAACGCGTACGCCGCCATGCTGGCCAGGGCCACCAACACGGCGACCGCGACGCCGGTGACGAAGAGGCTGTTGAGGTACAACCGCCCGAGGTCGCCCACGGTCCACGCCTCGACCCAGTTGGACCACTGAGGCGCCTCGGGCAGGCCGAAGGGGTGAGCGAAGATCTCCTGGTTGTCCTTGAGCGAGGAGTACAGCATCCACGCCAGCGGGAACGCCATCCCGGCCACCACCGTGAGCACGACCCACAGGTGCAAGATCGCGGCGGGGGTGCTGCGTCGTTCAGTACTCGACACGGGACCTCCCCTGGGTGAGACGCAGGTACGCGATGCTCAAAAGCCCGACGACAACCGTCATGATCACGGTCAGGGCGACGCCGTAGCCGAAGCGTCCGCGGTCGAACGCCTGCTTGACGATCCAGGTCGTGGGGATCTCGGTGGCGTTGAACGGGCCGCCGCCCGTCATGGCGAAAAACAGATCGAACGCCGCGAAGCCCCCCGTCACGCACAGCAGCACGGTGACGATCGTGGTTTCCCGCAGTAGGGGGAGCGTGACGCGGAAGAACTGCTGCAGCGGTCCCGCGCCGTCCAGGCGGGCGGCTTCGTAGAGGGTGGGCGGGATCCGCCGCAGCGCGGCCAAGTAGATGATCATGTAGAAGCCCGCGTACTTCCAGCCGCTCACCAGCGTCACGGCGGCCAGCGCCGTCTTCGGGTCGGACAGCCAGGCCCGCGTGAGGGTCCCCAGGCCGACGGCCTCGAGGGCGCCGTTGAGCAGGCCGAAGCGTAGGTCGTACACGAACGCCCACAGTAGGCCGGCCGCCACCATGGACAGAACCATGGGGGAGAAGAACAGCACCCGCAGGAGGCCGAACCCGCGACGCTCGGCGTTCAGCAGGACCGCCATGACGAGCCCGAAGGCGACCTCGACCACCAGCGTGCCCAGGATGTAGAGGCCGACGTTCAGATAGGAGCGTAGGTAGATACCGTCGTTCAGTGCGCGCAGGTAGTTGCGCCAGCCGACCCACTCCGCCGGGCTGATGCCGTCCCAACGGGTGAAGCCGTAGTACAGACTGGCGCCGAGCGGCAGCAGCACGAAACCACCGAAGAGCAGCAGCGCCGGCAGCACGAAGAGGTACGCCTGCCAGCCGTCGTTGCGGCCGGAGGGCGCGGCCACGGCCGCGCCCCGGTCCGTCCTGGAACGTGCTTCAGTCACGTTCCTGTCGCAGGGGCTCCAGCTGCTGATCGATCCACGCCAGCGCTGCCTCCGCGTCGCGCGCGCCGCTCGCGGCCATGGCCGCGCCCTCGTAGAAGACGTCGGCTACCTCCACGGGGTAGCCAGTGTCGGGCGGCGGGACCAGCGCCGTGGCCGACTCGAAGATCTCGGCCAGCTCCTGCGTATGAGGGTCGAGGTCGGCGACGTCCATCGCGCCCTCGATGGGGCTGAATTGGCCAGCCTCCGCCCACAGGCGTTGGTTTTCGAGCGAAGCGGCGTAGAAACGAAGGAAGGCCACCGCCTCGTCGAAGTGCTCCGTGTCCGCGCTGACCTCGAAGCCGGTCGCCAGCCCGATGACGCTGCCCGAGGCGCCGCGCCCGCCGGGGATCTCGGGCGTGTTGAACACGGAGTAGGCGAAGTCGTCGGGCGCGTTGTCGTTCGCGATCGCCACCAGCCAGGAGCCGATCGGGTGCATCGCCGCCGCGCCTTGGAAGAAGGCGTTCATCGCCGCGTCCGGCGCCGAGGCTGGTCATGTCCGCGTTGAACGCCCCTGCTTCGGCGAGCTCTTCGAAGAGCGTGAACGCCTCCACGAACGCCTCCTGCTGGAAGGGTTCCTCCAGGCGCAGGGCCGCGTCCAGCAAATCCATGCCGACGACCCGCTCGGTGACGTGGCCTGCCCAGTTCCCCAGCGGCCACAACTCCACATTGCCGATCACGAACGGCGTGACGCCCGCATCGGCCAGGACCGTCACGATCTCGACCAGGTCGTCCCAGGTCTCTGGGGGCTCGAGCCCGTGCTGGTCGAAGATCTCGGTGTTGTACCAGATGGCGGTGGTCACGTCGAGCGAGTTGGGCAGCATGTAGATGCGTCCGTCGACGGTGGTGCCGGCCCGCTCGCTCCAGGAGGCGTCGACGAACCAGTCGGCGAAGCCCGCCCGCCTCGGTGGCCTCGGTCAGGTCGGCGGCGAAACCCTGGCGGGCGTCGCGCGTGACGAGTTCCCCACCCCACTGGAAGAAGATGTCCGGCGGATCGTCGCTCTGCAACATGGTGATCAACCCGGCGTCCTCGTAGAGGTCGTCGTCCTGGACCACCTGGTCGATGGTGATGTCGGGATGCAACGCCTCGAAGGCGTCGACGATCCGGTCGAAGGTGGCGCGGTGGGCGCCGCCGGTCATGGCGTGCGCGATGGTGAGCTCGGTCTGGGCGGCGGCCCAGGGCAGCAGGAGCAGCATTGCCAGGCAGGTGGCGACGAGGGACGTTCGCAGCTTGGTCATGGGGATCCTCCAGGGGCGCGGGTCGCGCCGGTCGGGACGGGGATGGGGCGGCGGGAACGTCAACGGCGCATGGGTGCCTCCTCTCCAGGACGGGCGCGGGGCAGACGCCTCCGCACCAGGCTGCCGTCGCGAAGAATGTCGTCGAGAACGCCGACGGCCGCACCACGTGCGCCCGCGTTGGCGGGCAGGGCGGCGTAGGTGACGTGGAGCCTCTTGCCAAGGGGCCGCAACAGCCGCATCCGCAGCGTCTCCGACAGAAGGTTGGGGAGCGTGTCGCCCGTCGCCCGCACGTCGCCGCCCAGCACGATGGTGGTGGCCCCCGTTACGCTGATCGCGCTGGTGAGCGCGCGGGCTAGGTGTTCATTGAGTTCGTGAACGACTAGGGTCGCGACCTTGTCGCCCCGGCGGGCGGCCTCGGTGAAGCGTGAGAACGTCGCGCCCGGTCGCAGCTCGCTGTCGACGCCCTGCGCCAAGTACGCCTCCGCGTGGGCGATCAGCGCTTCGTGGGTGGCGAGGGTCTCCAGGCAGCCCACGTTGCCGCAGCGGCAGCGCTCTCCGTCGGGTCGCACCGAGACGTGCCCGATTTCGCCGCAGATGCCGGTGCGGCTCCGGATCAAGTTCCCGTCCGCGAAGATGCCGCTTCCGACGCCGTCGCGTCCCAGGAAGAGGTAGAGCATGTCCGGCGCGTTGCGACCGGCGCCGAAGCGGTGCTCGGCGTCGGCGAAGGCACGGGACACGTCGTCGACCCGGACCGGAACGTCGAGCCGTTCCTCCAGGATGCGACGCGCAGGCACCGAGCCGCCACCGTGCTCCTTGGGCTGCCAGTGGCCGTCGCTGGTGACGACGTGGTGCAAGGCGGCGCCTACGCCGGCCGGTTCGGGCAGGCGATGCTTCGCCACGAACGCCTTCACCCGGCGGACGAGCCGGTCGAGCAGCGCCCGGTCGATCGGGCCGCCCTCGCGCCGCACGTCCTCGGCGATGGCCTCGCCGTGCGCGTCGCAGGCGACCAGGCGGGTTTGCCCGCCCCCGGCCTCGACGCCGATCGTCACGGCAGCGTCGGCGCGCAGCCGAAGGTGCTGGGTGGGCCGTCCGGGCCGCTCCGGGGGTTCGTCGTGAAGGCCGTCGAGGACGCCCGCGTCGATTAGCTCTCGGGTGATGCGGGAGACGCGGCTCGGGCTCATGCCGGTGCATTCGGCCAACGCGGCCCGGGTGTCGGCCGCACCCTCATGGACGAGGGAAGCCAGTCGGACGGCATGCGCCGTGCGCGCCGAGGGCGTGGCCACGCGGTGCGTCATAATTGCGAGGATGCAACTTTCTACGCCCGGGCGTCAAGGATTCTCTGTGAGTCGTTCGAAAAATGGAAAGCCATGCGAGGCCCGCGTGGACGGGTTGGTTCACGGACGGCTACCACAGCGACGGGCACCGCCCCCGCACCTCCGCGCAGCTCGCTCCCGGCTGAGCCCCCGCCCATGTACCATGGACCTCGGCCGCATCAATGAGCGTGCCCACGCCCCGTGCCGATCCGCCCCGAAACCCGGGTGCACACGGCACCAGCCCGATCCCCGGAGGAGGACCCATGCCCTACATGCTTCGCCGTTCCCTGTTCGCCGTCCTGCTGCTCGCGTTCGTTCCGCTGGCGCTGGCCCAGCAGGCCCGCGTCGCCGTGATGACGCCCTATCTGGCCTCGGCCACCACGCGGATCATGGTCGAGGAGCTCGAGGCGGCGCTTCAAGAGATGGACTACGCCGTGAACGTGATCGATACCGCCGGCGACGTCGGCGCGTTGGACGGACGCATTCAGGACGTGGTGACGCAGGACGTCGACGCGATCGTGCTGTCCGTCAACCCCGAACTGGTGCCCGCCGCGGTCGAGAACGCCAACGACGCCGGCATCCCGGTGTTCGGGATGGACGCCGGGTCCACGCAGGGGCTGGTGCAGGACGTGACATCCAACAACTACGCCATGGCGGCGCAGACCGCGACCTACCTGGTGGACGCGATTCAGGGCGAGGGCCGCGTGCTGATGCTGGTGCACCCGCCCTACGCGCCGGTGCAGAAGCGCGGCGTGGTGGCGCGCGCCATCTTCGACAACACGCCCGACGTCGAGGTGATGGACGAGGTGTTCGTCGACGTGCCCGGCCCGCTGGAGAACGCCCGCAACGCCGTCGAGGCGGTGCTGACCGCCAACCCCGAGCCGGGCGCCATCGCGGGCATCTGGGCGGCCTGGGACGAGCCCGCCCTGGGGGCGCTGCAGGCGATCGAGTCGCAGGGCCGCGCGAATGAGGGCATCGTCATCGTCGGGCTCGACGCGATCGATCCCGCACGCGCGGCGATCGCGGAGGGTGGCCCGTTCGAAGCGACGGTGGCGCAGGACTTCGAAGCGATCGCGAACACCGTGGCGGAGCGCGTCGACGCCTACCTGAACGGCGAGGAGCCGAGCCAACGGACGATCTACATCCCGGCGTCGCTGCTGACGCAGGACGAGCTTCGCTGAGCGCGTGAACAGCCGACCGGGACGCCCCGCCCGCCGGGGGCGGGGCCGCCCCCTTGCTGGCGGTGCGGGGCGCCTCGAAGCGTTTCGACGGCGAAGTCGCGTTGGAGGACGCCTCGCTGGAGGTGCGCGCCGGCGAGGTGCACGCGCTGATGGGCGAGAACGGGGCCGGCAAGTCCACCCTGATCAAGCTTCTGGCCGGCGTCGAGACGCCCGACGCGATGCAGCTCGAGGTCCTCGGTCGGCCCGAGCACGTGGGCGGTCCCGGCGACGCCGGCCGCTTGGGCCTGCGCTTCATCCACCAGGAGTTGAACGTGGTGCCGGCGTTGTCGGTGGCCGAGAACATCTTCCTCGGGCACGACTATCCGCGGCGCATGACGGGTCTGGTGGATTGGCGCGCGCTGCGGGCTCGGGCCCGCGACACGTTGGCGGGGCTTGGCGTCCGCCACATCGATCCCGCCGTGCCGATGAGCCGCCTCGGCACCGGCGACGCCATGCTGGTGTCGATCGCGCGGGCGTTCGTGGAGCCGGCCGGCGCGGGCGAGCGCGGCCTGGTCTACGTCATGGACGAGCCGACCGCGGCGCTGTCGCGCCACGAGACGCAGCTGCTGTTCGAGGTGGTGCGAGGCCTGCGCAGCCGCGGGGCGGGGGTGCTGTACGTCTCGCACCGCATGGAGGAGATCTTCGAGATCGCCGACCGCATCACCGTCCTGCGCGACGGGCGGGTGGTGCGCACCGTCGCGAGCGAGGACGCCACGCGCGAGGGGCTGATCCACGCCATGACCGGGCGGGCCCTGGACGGCAGCTACGGCGGCGCCTCGCAAGGCGGGCCCCAAGACGATGCCCGCGCCGGCGCGCCGGCCCTGGAGGCGCGCGAGCTGCGCACGGCCGACCTGCACGGGGTGTCGCTGAAGGTGTGGCCCGGCGAGGTGGTGGGCGTGACCGGCCTGGCCGGGTCGGGCCGCACCGAGCTGCTGCGGGCGTTGCTGGGCGCCGACCCGCTCCGTGAGGGCCAGGTCCTGTTGGCGGGCCAGGAGGTGCACCTCGAGCATCCTGCCGAGGCGTGGGCGGCCGGGCTGGCGTACGTGCCCGAGGAGCGCCGCAGCCAGGCGCTGGCGATGGGGGCCGACGTGCGGCGCAACCTGTTGCTGCCGCACCTGGCCCGAGTGTCCACCTTCGGTGTCGCCGACCGCCGCCGCGAACGGCGGGAGGCGGATGCCTGGGGTCGCGAGGTGGGCCTGCGCGCCCGTGGTCCGCACCAGGCGGTGCACGAGCTCTCCGGCGGAAACCAGCAGAAGGTGGTGCTGGCACGGGCGTTGGCGGCGCGGCCGCGGGTGCTGTTGTTGGACGAGCCGACCCGCGGCGTCGACGTCGGTGCGAAGGCCGACATCTACCGGCTGGTCCGCCAGGCGGCGGCGGACGGCGCGGCGGTGCTGCTGGCGTCGTCCGACCTGGACGAGGTGCTCGGCGTGTGCGAGCGTGTCCTGGTGCTGCACGAGGGGCGCATCACGCACGAACGGCCGGTCGCGACGCTGGACCGCGGTGCGCTGCTGGAGTTGTGCTACGGCGGGGCGGCCGCATGAGCACCGAGTCGTCCGCCCCGGCGGTGCGTGGCGGCCCGTCGCGACGCCTGCGCGCGCTCCGTCGCTACGGCACGCTGGTGGGTCTGTTAGCCATCATCGGGGTGTTCTGGACCCTGCGGCCGGACACCTTCATGACGATCGGCAACTGGCTCAACATCACCCAGCAGGTGTCGATCCTGGCGGTGGTGGCGTTCACCAGCACGGTGGTGATGGTGACCGGCGCCTTCGACCTGTCGGTCGGCACGCTGGCCAGCCTGAGCGGCATGATCGCGGCGGGCCTGATGCAGGCGGGCTACCCCATCCCGGTCGCGATCGCCTTGGCCCTGGCTGCGGCCGCCGCCGCGGGCGTGCTGAACGGTCTGCTGGTGGCGTACCTGCGCATCGTGCCGTTCGTGGCGACGCTGGGGACGCTCACCATGTTCGGCGGGTTCGCGCTGCTGGTGTCGGGCGGAAGCACCATCTACGGCCGCGCCATCCCCAGCGCGTTCGGGTCGTTCGGGCGGGGCGGCATCCCCTTGGGGACGTTCGACGGCCGCGCGGTGCTGCTCCCCAACCTCACGCTGGTGGCGGCGGGGGTGCTGCTGGCCACCTGGGTGCTGCTGGAGCACACCACCTACGGCCGCCGCCTGTACGCCACCGGCGGCAACGTGGTCGCGGCGCGGCTGGCTGGGCTGCGCGTCCGGCGCCTGGTGCTCGGGGCGTTCATGGTGAACGGGATCGGCGCCGGCATCGGCGGGCTGATGCTCACCAGCCGCCTGGCCTCCGCCAACCCCACGCAGGGCGACGGGCTGATGCTGAACGCCATCGCCGCGGTGTTCCTGGGGGTCACGCTCAGCGAGGAGGGCGAACCGCGCGTGCTCGGCACCTTGGTGGGGGTGCTGATCCTGGGCGTGCTGGCCAACGGGCTGACCCAGCTCCAGATCGATACCTACGTCCAACAGGTGCTGACCGGCGCCATCGTGGTGGCCGCGGTCGCGTTCGGCAGCGTTTCGAAGCGCGGATGAGGGGAGGACCATGACCGACGCAGGCGAGCAGGATGCGCTGGTGCTCGACGTCGGCACCAGCGCCGTGAAGGCGGCGGTGCTGACGCCGGACGGCACGGTCCGCGCCCAGGCGGCGGCGGAGATCGCCACGCGCACCGCCGAGGGCGGCGTGATGGAGCAGGACGCCAGCGCCTGGTGGGAGGCGACCCGCAGCGCGGTGGCGGGCCTGTCCGGCGCGGTGGACCTGGGTGGCGTGGGGCGCGTGGCGCTCACCGGCCAGATGCAGGATCTGACCCTGGCCGACGCGGACGGCCGGCCGCTCCGCCCCACCATCCTGTACGGCGACACCCGGGCGGTGCGCGAGGCCGCCGAGGTGAACGCGGCGGTCGGGGCGGCGCGCCTGCGCGACCTGAGCGGCAACGAACCGGACGCGGGCGGGCTGCTGGCCAAGCTGGCCTGGCTGCGCCGCCACGAACCCGGGACGTGGGCGAACACCGAGCGGATCTTCCTCGGCGCCAGCGACGCGGTCGCGTTCCGCCTGACCGGGCGCGCCGCCTGCGACACCACCACCGCCTCCACCACCAGCCTGATGGCGCTGGAGGCCCGCGCGCCCCTCCCGAACGAGGTGTTCGAGGCGCTGGGCATGGCCGGCGTGCCGGCGCGGTTGCCCCGCCTGGTCGCGGGCGGCACCGCGGTCGGGCCGCTCACCCCCGCGGCCGCAGACGCCCTGGGCGTGCCGGCCGGCATCGCGGTGCACGTGGGGCCCGGCGACGCCGGCGCGACCACCGTAGGCGCCGGCAGCGGCGAGCCGGGGCCCGCCTCGGGGTACGTGGGGACCAGTGGCTGGGTGGCGTTCAGCGCAGCAGCGCGCGGCGACCCGGACGCAGGCGTGTTCACCCTCGCCCATCCTGCGCCGGGCCGGACCATTCAGGTGGCGCCGCTGTTGACGGCCGGCGGCAACCTGGCCTGGGCGAGGGCCGCGCTGGGCGCGGGCGCAGATTACGAGGCGTTGATCGACGAGGCGCTGGACCGACCGCCCGGCCGCACCTTGTACCTGCCGTACCTGCAGGGCGAGCGCGCGCCGTTTCGGGATCCCGACGCGCGTGGCGCGTTCATCGGGCTCGAGCTCGGCACCACGCACCTGGACATGGTCAGGGCGGTGCTGGAAGGCGTGGCGTTCGCCTACCGGCACGCGTTGCGGGCGTTGCGGCCCGGCTCGGACGAGGCGCTGGAGGGGCTGGTCCTGTCGGGGGGTGGCACGCGTTCGGCGGCGTGGTGTCAGCTGTTCGCCACCGTTCTGGGGGCGCCGGTGCGGGTGATGGACGAGCCGGGCGCGGTGGGGGTGCGCGGGGCGCTTCGCTGCGCGCAGGTCGCGGCCGGCGACGCGCCGGACTACCGCGTCCGCCTGCGGGTCCGCACCTTCGAGCCCGACCCGGCCGCACGCGCCCACTACGACGCGCTGTTCGAGCAGTTCCTGCAGGCGTACGTGGGGCTCCGGCCGACGTTCCAAGGGCTGGCCCAGGTGCCGACCGCCTCGGGGGGCACGCCGTAGGGAGGGGGCGAGCTGTCGCGCTCCGGCCGGCTGCGCCGGTGCGCAGGGGAATTGTGCCGGGGCGCACGCCCGGCTTGCGAGACGTGACCTAACCTACCGGTAGGTATGGGTGTTCGGGAGCAGATCCTCACGGCCGCGGAACGGGCCTTCGCGGCACGCGGCTACGCGGGCACGCAGGTCGGCGAGATCGCGGGGGAGCTGGGGCTCACCAAGGCCGCCATCTACCACTACTTCGAGTCCAAGCGGGCGCTGCTCACCACGCTCCTCGACGAGAGCCTTGCCGCCGCGCAGCACGCGCTGACCATGGAGGCACCGCTGGCCTCCCGGCTGCACGCCTACGCCGACGTGTACCGAGACCAACTCGAACCGCTGACCGCGGTGGCGACGGCGCAATCGACGCGTCGCGGCGGCGACCTGGAGGCGGGCCGCATCGCCGGTCGCTACATGCAGCGCAGCGTCGCGCTGCTGGAGGAGGCGCTGCGCGAGCACGTGGGCAACGAGCGCGCCGGGCTGCTGGCGCCCCTGTTCAGCACCATCGTGCACGGTGCGCACATGATGGCGCAGCACCATCCCGGCGTGCAGCGGGAGGCGCTCGTCGACGAGGGCGTGCGGGTGTTCGTGCGGGGCATCGGCGGACCCTGGGAGGCGGAGGCGCGATGAACGTCGCGATGGCGACACCGGCGCCGCACGAGTCGCTGGTGCGGTGCGCCGAGCTGGCGCGGGCGCACTCCACCACCTTCGCGTGGGGCGCGCGGGCGTTCCCGGCCGACGAACGCCGTGCCGTCCTGGCGATCTACGCCGCCTGCCGGGCCGGCGACGACGCCGTCGACGAGGCGCCCGCCGGCGCCGATCCCGCCGCGCGTTTGGCGGCGTGGTGGGCGGGGATCGAGCGCGCCTACGCCGGTACGCCCACCGCCGGCGACGCGCGCGAGGAGGCGCTCGCCTGGGTGCTGTCGCGCTACCAGGTTCCGTTCGACGCCTTCTCCGAGCTGCACCTGGGGCTCCAGTCCGACCTGGCGCGCAGCCGTGTGGAGACGTTGGACGAATTGATGCTGTACTGCCGCCGGGTCGGCGGCGTGGTGGGGTGGATGATCACGCCGATCGCGGTCGAACACGCCACGCCCGAAATGCAGCGCGACGCCCTCGCGCTCGGCGAGGCGATGCAGCTCACCAACATCCTGCGTGACGTGGGCGAGGACCTGCGCCTGGGCCGCCTCTACCTTCCGGCCCAGGCGCTGCATCGCTACGGCGTCCGCGAGGACGATCTGCAGGCGGGCCGCGTCACCGACGCCTACGTCGGGCTTCTGCGACACCTCGCCCGCCGCGCCGATCGCCTGTACCGCCAGGCCTGGCGCAGCATTCCTCGCCTCGAGGGGCGCGCCGCGTTGGCGGTCGGGCTCGCCGCCGACCAGTACCGCGGCATCCTCGGGACGTTGCGGCGCAACGGGTACGACAACCTGACCCGCCGTGCCAGCCTGACGCACGCGCAGCGCCTCGCCCTCGTCCCCCTCGCCGCAGCGCGCGTGATGGACGGACGCAGGCGGGCCGCGCGCCTCGGCCGAGGGGGGCGGCCGTGACGCGCCCCGCCCGCTCGGCCGTGGTCACCGGGTCAGGGTTGGGGCGCGACGCCGGCGCGGCCGGTCCGCTCGGCGCGGTGGAGGTGGCCGGATGACCTACCTTCAGTTCCACCTCGTCTTCCTGCTGCCGCCGATCGTGGCGCTGTTCCTGCTTACGCGCCGGCGCCTCCGCGGCACGGCGCTCGGCGCGAGCCGGGTCGTGACCGCGTTCGCCGCGATCGTGGTGCTGGCGCTGGCCTACACCACACCCTGGGACAACGCCCTGGTGGCCCGCGGTGTGTGGGGGTACCCAGACGGGCGCGTGCTGTTTACGCTCGGGTACGTGCCGATCGAGGAGTACGCCTTCTTCGTGCTGCAACCGATCCTTACGGGGCTTGCGCTGCTGGTGCTGGCCGGGCCCGGGCCGTTGGCGCCGCGGGCGCGGCCAGCGCCGTGCGCCGCGCTGTGGCGGGTCCTCGGCGCGAGCGGCTTCCTCGCGCTGGGCGGTGTGGGCGCCGCGCTGCTCACGACACAGGCCGGGACCTACCTGGGCATGATCCTCGCCTGGGCGGGGCCCGTGGGGGCGTTGCAGTGGGCCGTCGGGGGGCACGAGCTCGCGGCGCGCGGGCGGTCGTGGCTGCCCGCGGTGGCGGTGTCGACGCTCTACCTGTGGGCGGCCGACCGCGCCGCCCTGGCGCTGGGGATCTGGTGGATCTCGCCGGAGCTGACCACGGGGGTCCACCTGCTGGGCCTGCCCGTCGAGGAGGCGACGTTCTTCCTGGTCACCAACCTGATGGTGGTGCAGGGCTTGGTGCTGTTCCTGGCGATGGTGCCGCGGAGGGAGTGGCGATGGGCGTACTAGGGGCGTTCCTCCGCACCGGTTTCGACGTGATGGTACGGCGGCGCCTGCGTGGGGTGTGGTTGCGCGGCGAGCTTCCCGGCGGCGGGTTCGTGTGGGCCGCCAACCACCACGGCTGGTGGGACGCCTTCGTCGCCGTCGTCATGCTGTGGCGCCGCGGCCGACGGGTGTGCGTCCTGGTCGACCCCGAGAGCCTGGCCCAGCACGGCTACCTGCGGCACGCCGGGGCGCTGGGCACGCACGAACTTCGCGCCGCCCTGGCCCGGTTGCGCGCGGGGGAGGTGGTGGTGATCTTCCCCGAGGGCGAGCTGCGTGCGGCGGGACCGGTCGGTCCGCTGGCGGGCGGCGCCGCCTGGTTGGCGCGGCGGGCGCCCGCCCCGCTGGTGGCGGTGGCGACCCGTGTCACGCTGCGCGGGCACCAGGCGCCGGAGGCCTACCTGTCGCTGCGGCCCTGCCGGCCCGACGCCCTCGAGGCGGCCCTGCGCGAGGAAGTGGCGGAACTCGACGCCGAACTGCAGGCGTCCGACCCGCGCGCGCCGCTGCCGGGCTTCGCGCGCGTGTTGGCCGGGCGCCGGAGCGCCGAGGAGCGCCTGCCGCGCCGCGGGACCGCGCGGGAGACCTCCCGGTGAGCGTCCTGCTGCCGTGGGCCGTGCTGGCCGTATGGGCGTTGCGCATCTGTGTGCTGAGCGTCAACCTGCGGGCGTTCCCCGTCCTGGCGCCCGCGGGCGGGGACGCCACGCTCGGACGCGTCTCTTTGCTCGTCCCCGCCCGCGACGAGGAGGCCACGCTGCGCGAGACGCTGCGCGGGCTGTTGGCGCAACCCGCCGACGAGATTCTGGTCCTGAACGATCATTCGCGCGACGGCACCGGCGCGCTCCTGGCGGCGGCGGCGCGGGACCACCCCACTCTTCGCGTTCTGGAGGGCGCGCCGCTCCCCGAGGGGTGGATCGGCAAGAACTGGGCGTGCCATCAGTTGGCCGAAGCCGCGCAGGGGGACGTCCTGGTGTTCGCGGACGCCGACGTGCGGTGGCAGGAGGGGGCGCTGCCCGCCCTCGTGGCGGAGATGGCACGCCAGGGCGCGGACGCGTTCTCCGTGTTCCCGCGTCAACGGATGGGCAGCCTGGGGGAGCGCGCGGTCCTGCCGCTGATCGACGAGACCTTGCTGTCGTTCCTTCCGTTCGCCTTGCTGGAGCGTGACGTGCCGTCCGCCGCGGCGGCGCACGGGGCGGTCTTCGCGTTCCGGCGCGATGCCTACCGGCGTACCGGCGGTCACGCGGCGCTTCGGGGCGAGATCCTCGAGGACGTGCGGATGGCGCAGCGTGTGCGGCGCGTCGGCGCGCGGTTGGGCCTGGCGCTGGGCGGCCCCATGCTGGGCATCCGCATGTATCACGGCTACGCCCAGCTCGTGCGCGGGATGGGCAAGAGCCTCCGCGCCATCCACGGCGACGCGCGCCTGCTGGTGGTGCTGGGGGCGGTCGCGAACCTGGCGATGTACACGGCGCCGTTCGTGCTGGCGCCGCTCGACCTGCGCTGGCTGCCGGCGGCGGCCCTGGCACTGCTGTCGCGGGCGCTGGTCGACGCCAAGACGGGCCGCGGATCGCTGGCCGAGCTCGCGCTGGTGCCGTTCGCGCCGTTGCTGGCGCTGCCCGCCTACGCCCTGGGCCTGCGCCGCCAGCGCCACTGGAAAGGACGGGTCTACGCGTGACGGCGGCCCCCCGTTCGTCGCTGCCCTCGCCCCAGGGCGCTCCCGTCGCCGGGCATCTGGGCCGCTGGGGGAAAGAACCCCTGACGCTGCTCGAAGAAGGGGCGGCACTGGGCGAGGCATTCGAGCTTCGCCTGTGGCGGCGCGCCGTGGTCGGGTACTCCACCGCCTGGAACCGGACCGTGCTGGGCGACCTGGACACCTTCCGAAGCCGCGGCAGCCTCAGCGGCATGACGCCGTACCTGAACGGGGGCGTCGTCATGACCGACCCGCCGGCGCACGCCGAGCGCAGGGCCCAACTGAACCCGCACTTTCACGCGACGGCGCTGGCGCCGCTGCGCGAGCGGCTGGCGCGTACGGTCGATCGCGAGCTGCCGCGCGGTTCGTTCGACACCGTCGCGTGGTCGCTTCGGGTGGTGCCGGCGCTGCTCAACGAGGCGTTCTTCGGAGGTTCGTTCCCGCCGGCGCTGCTGGCGCACTTCCTGGCGCCGCTGCACCGGCCGTTGCCCGGGCCGCTGCTACCGCGGCCGGTGCGCTTCGCCCGCGTGCGGCGCCAGATCGCGCGCCGCATGGGGCACGCCCCGGAGGGCGCGCTCGTGAACGAGCTGGCGCACCTACCGGGCGCGGCGGAGGAGGTGCGGGTGTCGCTGGCCGCCGGGTTCGACACCACCTCGCACACCCTCTCCTGGGCGTTGTGGTTCCTCGCGTCGCATCCGGACGCCCGCAACCAGGAAGCCCTGCCACGGTTGATCAAGGAGACGCAGCGCCTGTACCCGGCCGGCTGGCTGGGCAGCCGCGTCACGTCGCGCCCGTTCACGTTCGAGGGCCGCACCTTTCCGCGGGGCCTGCTGGTGTTCTACAGCCCCTACCTCACCCACCGCCATCCGGACCTGTGGCGCAATCCGGCGAGCTTCGAGCCGGACCGGTTCGCGTCGCGCCCCCCGGCCTGGGGGTACATCCCCTTCGCGGCGGGGCCGCGCGCCTGCCTGGGCATGCACCTGGCGCGGATGATGCTCGAGGTGGCGCTGGAGCCGTTCCTGGCCGGAACGCTGGAGGCCGTGGACGGCGACCCGCGGCCCCGCACCGGCCTGACCCTCGCCCCGCGCGGGCCGTTGCAGGTGCGCTGGGACCCCCGCGCCTGACGGCCTACCCTGCACGGACGTCGGGCGCGCGGCAGGGTGCGCCTACTCGCCGCGGCCCCGCACCGGCGTCCACCAACGAAAGCTGCGCGCCACGTCGTCGAACGGGTCCCAGTCGAAGCTTTCCCAGCGCATGATGCGGACCACCCCGTCGTCGCTCGGCACCAGGTAGCTGGACTCGCGGTAGGGCGTCCCGTCGCCCGCGTGGTAGGTGACCGTGACCCGCACGCCCTCCGTGCCGGGGCCCAGCGCCACCTGCTCGGTGTCGGCGTCCGGACCGTACTGCTCCTTCAGCTGCGCCTCCACGCTGGTGTCGCGCAAGAAGACGAGGCTCATGTCGGGGACCGTGGGTTCGCCCAGGTGCGTGGTGTGCACGTAGTAGCTGGCGCCGGACGCCGCCACGCGGTGCGTGCTCGGCACGTCCAGGGCGAAGCCCCGCGCGGTGTCGACGAAGGTGTGCCACTCCATGGGCGCTTCGTGCGGGGGCGGCATGGTCTGCGGACCCGGCACCATGGGCGTGTCGTCGCCTCGGTCCTGCGCCCACGCCGCGCTCAGCAGCAGCGCAAGCGCCGCCGCGCTCGCCAACGCGCGCCACCGCTGCCCGCGACTCCCGCCATGGAAACGAGGGAGCCGGGGCCGAAGGGACCGTGCCATGGGGCGAGTCTAGCCGACCCGGAACGCGGCGGCGAGCGCCGCCGCCAGCGCGTGCGCCTCGTCCCAACGGTGCTCGTCGTGCCCGAGCTGCTGGACCAGGACCTGGTACACGCGCCGCGTCCGGGCGTGCGCGTCCAAGGGGGGCGCGGGTCCACGAACCCTTCTTGCTGGAGGAAGCTGGCCAGTTCCTCGCGCTTGTCGCTGCGGAAGCCGGAGACGCGGCCTTCCTCCAGCGCGTCCAGGAGGTCGGCGGCGTCGCCGTTCAGTTCCTGGGCCAACGCATCGACGCGGTCCAGGAAGGTCTCGCTCACGGCGCCCGACCTCTCGAGAGCGGCGCGGTCGACGGGGCGGCCGCGTCCTTCGCGCCACGCCTGCAGCCACGCCCGAGCGGCCGCCACGCGCGCGGTGAGCAGGGGGGTGGTGTCGCCTGGCAGCAGGTGCTCGGCGGCGGGGGACGCCAGGAGACCTTCGAGCTGGCCGGCGCGCTCGACCCCCAGGCAGAGCAGGCGCCAGGTCAGGGCCAGGTCGTCGCGCAGGAGGTGGAACACGTGCACGGCGCCCGCGTCCTGCCACGGGTCGGCCGCGGGCACGGCGATCCGGGTGGCGTACGCCTCGGGCGTGTCACCTCCGGGGTGGGGTGGCCGTTCGCGCGGGGGCAGCGCGAGCGTGCCGGGGTCAATGATGGCGTGTTGGTCGGCCCGAAGCCGGCCGAGGTCGATCACGTGCGGCGTTTCGTCCGGTGAGGCGTCCTCGTCGCTCCCGCCGGCACTGCGCCAGAACGCCGCGTCGTCGGCGCGGGCGGTGAGGTAGAACACCTGCCTGCCCTGCTGGCGCGCCACCTGCCGTAGCGCGTCCGCGACGGCGTGAAACCGTTCGGGGTCGGCGGTGGTGAGGGCCTCGTCCAGGAACAACGGAAGCGGTTCGCGCCCCCGTTCGGCCTCGGTGGCGAAGGAGATGCGGACGGCCAGCAGGAGCTGGGCGAGCGTACCGGTGGACAGTTCGCTCGGGGCGCGCCAGCGGCCGGTGGCGGTCTCGTAGGCACGGAAGGCGGGCCCCTCATCGCCTGGTTGGAACGCCAGCCGGTAGCGGTGGTGCGTGAACCGCGCGAAGGCGTCGGCCGCGCGTCGCAGCGTCGCGGGGCGGTGCTCGCTGCGGTGGGCCGCCTCGACCTGGTCCAACAGGAACGCGCCGGCGGTGGCCCAGGTCGCCTCTTCGAGCCGGTCGCGCAAGCGGTCCTCGGCTGCCTGCCGTGCGGCGTTCGCGGCTTCCAACCGGCGGGCGGTGGCGGCGTGGTCGACCTCCGCTTCGATGGCGGCGATCTCCTTGGTGAGCGCATCGGCGCGGTGTTGCGCCTGTTCGCTCTCGGTGTGAAGGGCGCCCAGCGTGCCGCCGGTTGCCGTCCGCGCTGCCTCCAGGATCTCGGGATGCTCGTTCAGGCGACGTTCCGCCGCCTCCGCCCCTGCGCGCACGCGCGCCCGTTCGTCCACCCGTTCGCGGTACGCGTCCAGCAGGTCCATGCGGGCGCGAAGCTCGTGCTCCAATGCGCGCGCGTCGGCGTCGGCCAACGCCTGCTCGGCGTCGCTGTCGCCCAGCAGGCCGGCGTGCTCGAACACGCTTCGGCGCTGCGCACGGGCCTCCTCCAGGCGGGCGCGGGCGGCGTCGATGCGATCAAAGGCACGCGCCGCCTCGGCCGCGGCGGCGTCGCGGGCCCGCACCCGCTCCGCCAGCGCCTCCAGCGCGCGTTCCAGCATGACGCTGTCCGGGCTCATCGCCTCGGGGGCCGCTCGGTAGCGCGCTAGGAATCCCAGCACGTCCTGCCGGCCTCGGGCGAGGGCCGTCTCCAGGCGCACCCGTTCGGCGCCGGCCGCGGCCGCGGCCCGATGGGTTCGGTCCCGTTCGTCCACCAGCCGCAACCAGCGTTGCAGCGAGCCGTCGAGGTGGCGCGGGTCGAAGCCCAGCGTTTCGGCCCGTGCCTGCAGGCGTTTCGCTTCGGCGTCCAGACGTTCACGGGTGCGGGCACGCTGCCGTTCCAGGGTGGCGCGCCGTTCGTCGTCCAGCGCCCGCGTTCGTGCTTCGGCGATCTCCCGTTCGAGCCGGTCGAGCTGCTGGTGCACGGCGTCCGCGGTCCAGTCGGCCGGCGCGGGAAGTCCCGTGTCCCGGTACGCCTCCCGGGTGCGGGCGCGACGCCGTGCGTGCGGCCGCGCGGGCGACAGCGCCGCCAAGCCCACGGCGGCGGCCAACGCCGTCAGGGCGTAGGCGGGGTGGACCGCGGTGGCGGCCCACGCCGCCACGGCGACGGCGGCGATCACCGTGACCAGGCCGATCCGGCGCCGCAGGGGCCAGGACGGCTGGTGCGCGCGCAGCCACGCTGCCAGGTGCCGCCGGCCCTCGTCCAGCACGACGGGGTCGGGCGCCTCCGCGGCCGGTGCCGGCAGGGCGTCCAGGGCGGCTTCGAGCGCGGCGCGTTCGGCGTCCAGCGCGCGCTTGGCCTCGAGCTCCGTCTCGGCGGCGCGGACCGTGTCGGGACCCAGCCGCGCGGCGGCCTCGGGCGCTGGCGCGCCGAGGTCCTCGCGGGCGGCCCGCAGGCGGATGCGCTGCGCCGCCTCCTCCCGGGCCTGCGCGGCGTACGTCCCCTCCTGCGTGCGCAGGTGGGCCACCGCGGCGCGCCACGGTTCCAAGTCGGCATCGGACGGCTGGTGCGGGTCCAGGCCGGTGTGGTGCGTCCGCCGCTGCGCCTCGGCCTGGTCCCGTTCGGCCGCGGCGAGCGCGCGCGTCGCCTGGTCGTGCGCGTTGTGCGCCGTGTCCAGTTGCCGCAGCAGGTCGCCGTGCAGCAGCTCCATGCCGGGCGGAAACGCCTCCAACGCCACCTCGAGCTCCCGCATGCGGGCCTCGGCGGCGTGAAGCTCCCGGGCGGCCTGATAGGCGGGCGCCCGGGCGGCCTCGCGCCGGCACGCCTGCAGGCGGCTTCGCAGGTCGGCCAGGCGTGCCTGGTCCGCGGCCAGGGCTTCGTGCGCGCGCTGGGCGGCGCGCACCTCGTCCTCGGCGTGCGCCAGGGCCTGCCGTTCGGCCTGCCCGTGCCGCGCCTTGAGGGTGAATCCCGCCGCCTCGCGCGCCGCGTTCAGGTCGTAGCCCCCGCTGGCTTCGCGGGCCAACGCCTCGGCGATCCGCGCGTCGGTGTCGCCGAGGGCGGTGAGATCCTCGATGCGGAGGGTGTAGCACGGCAGCAGGTGCGGTTCGGGAAGCGGGGGGGCCGCGATCCGTACGCCTGCCCGGTGCCACGCCACCTCGTCGCCGATGCGGTGCGCCTGCAGCGTGCCCTCGTCGTCCTCGAAGTCGGCTTCGACGGTGACGCCGCGTGCGCGGTAGGCGCTCGGGTCCAGCAACGCCACGACCGCGCGAACCACGCTGCTCTTGCCCGAGGCGTTGGGGCCGACCAGCACGTTGATGCCGCCGCTCAGGCCGTCCAGCTGAAACGGCGTCTCGATCCCGGGCAGACGGTCGATGCGGAGGCGGGCGAGCTTCACGAAGCGAGGTCCTCACGCTGGGCCAACAGCACGTCCAGCGCGCGCAGGGCGGCCGCATCCAGCAGTTCGGCGATTCGTTCGTCGTCCAACGGCTCGGTGCCGACGTCGCGAAGGTAGCGACTCTCCCGCACGCTCCGGAGGTGGGGTCGCGCCTCCTGGATCAGGTCCTGGCGGGCCGGATCGTCCTGGCCCTCGCGGAGCAGCAGCAGGCGTGCCGCCACCAGGCCGACGGGGTCGCTGGCGTGCGCCAGCGCGTGCAGGTCGACCTCGGGCAGGGCGTCCAGATGCCAGGCGTGCACGAAGTAGGCGACATCGCCGCGGTGCTGCACGCTGCGCCTGGGGTCGTCCGCCTCGAGGAGGCGCCGGATCTCCCGCCGGTAGCGGGTGCGGCCGCCCAGACGCAGGCGGCACCCCACGGCGCGTGGGCGGTGCGTCCCGCTCGCCACCCGCCGGTCCAACGCGTCCAGCGCGGCGGCGATGCGGACGTGTACCTGCTCGGGCGCCGCCAACTCGCTGACGTCGATGGGCACCTCCTCCCACCGGAGGGGCGCCAGCGGTAGGTGCGTCACGGACAGTGTGCCGTCCTGGGTCACCTCGAGGAGCCAGGGGCCGTGCGGGCCGGGCTCGCCCGGGTCGGTGCCGACCAGCGAGCCGAGGTACCCCATCGGGCGCGGCCCGGGCGCGAGGTCGGGGGCGTGGAGGTGCCCCAGCAGCCAGGCGTCCACGGGGGCGGCGCGCAGGTCGGCGCTGCGGACCGGGGCGTAGGGGCTGCCGCTCGCGTCCCGGTCGGCGTGCAGCAGGCCGATCACGGGGAGCGCGTCCTCGCGCGGGGGCAGCCCGTCCGCGAGCGGGTCGCCGGGTGCGGTGTCGTGCGGGAACGACCAGCCCAGGATGTGGGCCTGCACCCCGTCTGCGCCGGTGAGCGTCTCGGCCTGCCAGCGGCCGTCGCGGCCGAGCAATGTCACGCCGGACACCGCCTCCGCCAGTCGGGGCAGGACGCGCACGTCGTGGTTGCCGGACACCGCCAGCACCCGGATTCCGGCGTCGGCCAGCTCCTCGGCGCCACTGCGCAGGTCGGCGTACGCTTCGAAGAAGTCGCTGTCGTCGTCGACCACGTCGCCGGCCAAGAGCACGGCGTCCACCGACAGCTGGCGCGCCTCCGCCACCGTGCGGCGCCAGGCGGCGGCGGGCCCCAGCTCCGCCGCGCGCACGCTGGGCGCGAGCCCCTCTGGCAGCCGCGAGGGTTGACGGCCGAGGTGAAGGTCCGCGCAGCACAGCAGCTTCATGTGCGTTCCATCGTCGCACGCGCGCGCCAGGCGCGGGCCAGGAGCCGGGTGTGCGGCCCACGGAGCGTGGGCCGCGGCCGAAGGACGCCGGGCAGCCTCAGGCGCCGATGCCGACCAGGGGATCGCCCTGGTTGATCGCCAGGCTGCTCACCCCGAACAGGACGCGCCCGTCGATGGGGCTGACGGCCTCCTGCAGCGGTTCGCCCAGCAGGGAGCGCAGCGTGCCCACCGCCTGGCCGGCTCGGAGGCGCTGGCCGGCGGTGACGGTCGGATACCACAGGCCGTCGTGCTCGGCGCGCAGCCACGCGAACTCCCGTAGCACCGTCGCGTCCGGCGCCTCCCCTTCGCCGTCGCGCATGCCGAGGTGCGCCATGACGCGCGTCACGCCGTCCGCCAGGCGGCCCACCTCCGCCTCGGGGCGCAGTCCCTGGCCGCTGGCCTCCGGCAGGATCGCCGGGATGCTCCGCGCCGCGGCGGCGGTGATGGTCGACCCGAACCCCTCGGACGCGATCAGGGTGGGGATGCCGAACGCGCGGGCGAGCGCCTCTGCGGCACCGTCGCCGGCCGCGAAGAGCGTGAACGGGTCCAGGGGCTCGATCAGGTCGCCGCCGTGCAGGTCCACGTACGCGTCGGCGGCGGCGATGAACTCGGTCGTGAACCAGTGCGCCAGCCGCTGCGAGAACGTCCCGCTCGCGTCGCCCGGGAACTGGCGGTTGAGGTTCTTGCCGTCCACGGGGTTCACGTAGATGGTTCGGGCGAAGAACGACGGCGGGCACAGGATCGGCACCACCACCAGCGTGCCGCGGAGCGTGGCGGGATCTACGTCCATCGCCCGGTAGGCCGCCTCGATCGAGGCGTACTCCGCGCCGTGCACGCCGGCGCTGAGCAGCAGCGTCGGCCCGTCGGTGGCACCGCGAATCACGGCGTAGGGCAGTTCGATGGCGGGGGAGACGTCGGGCGCAGCATCCCGCGGTGGGTGCGGCCCGCGGCGAAGCGGGTGGGGCCGCCAACGATGGTCGTGAGGCCCGCCGACGATGGCGTTCTGTGCAACCGTGATGTCGATTGCCTCCGCGTGTCGAACTCCGGCCTGCGCCTCTCCATAGCGCCTCGAGGCCGAGAAGATCGAGGCCAGTGCGTTCATGTTGCTACCCGAATCGTATTGCTGCGACGAGAGGTGTCCCCGGCGGTCCCGACGCTTCGGGACCTTACGATCCAACGACCGCCGGGCCCGCCCGTGTACCATGAGTTCCGGCCGCATCAATGATCGTGCCCACGCCCCGTGCCGATCCGCCCCGGAACCCGGGCAAACACGGCACCGGCGCGACCCCCGGAGGAGGACCCATGCCCTACATGCTTCGCCGTTCCCTGTTCGCCGTCCTGCTGCTCGCGTTCGTTCCGCTGGCGCTGGCCCAGCAGGCCCGCGTCGCCGTGATGACGCCCTATCTGGCCTCGGCCACCACGCGGATCATGGTCGAGGAGCTCGAGGCGGCGCTTCAAGAGATGGACTACGCCGTGAACGTGATCGATACCGCCGGCGACGTCGGCGCGTTGGACGGACGCATTCAGGACGTGGTGACGCAGGACGTCGACGCGATCGTGCTGTCCGTCAACCCCGAACTGGTGCCCGCCGCGGTCGAGAACGCCAACGACGCCGGCATCCCGGTGTTCGGGATGGACGCCGGGTCCACGCAGGGGCTGGTGCAGGACGTGACATCCAACAACTACGCCATGGCGGCGCAGACCGCGACCTATCTGGTGGACGCGATTCAGGGCGAGGGCCGCGTGCTGATGCTGGTGCACCCCCCCTACGCGCCGGTGCAGAAGCGCGGCGTGGTGGCGCGCGCCATCTTCGACAACACGCCCGACGTCGAGGTGATGGACGAGGTGTTCGTCGACGTGCCCGGCCCCCTGGAGAACGCCCGCAACGCCGTCGAGGCGGTGTTGACCGCCAACCCCGAGCCGGGCGCCATCGCGGGCATCTGGGCGGCCTGGGACGAGCCCGCCCTGGGGGCGCTGCAGGCCATCGAATCGCAGGGCCGCGCGGACGAGGGCATCGTCATCGTCGGGCTCGACGCGATCGATCCCGCACGCGCGGCGATCGCGGACGGTGGCCCGTTCCAAGCGACGGTGGCGCAGGACTTCGAAGCGATCGCGAACACCGTGGCGGAGCGCGTGGACGCCTACCTGGACGGTGAGGAGCCCAGCCAACGATCGATCTACATCCCGGCGTCCCTGTTGACGCAGGACGAGCTTCGCTGAGCGCGTGAGCAGCCGACCGGGACGCCCCGCCCGCCGGGGGCGGGGCCGCCCCCTTGCTGGCGGTGCGGGGCGCCTCGAAGCGTTTCGACGGCGAAGTCGCGTTGGAGGACGCCTCGCTGGAGGTGCGCGCCGGCGAGGTGCACGCGCTGATGGGCGAGAACGGGGCCGGCAAGTCCACCCTGATCAAGCTTCTGGCCGGCGTCGAGATTCCCGACGCGATGCAGCTCGAGGTGTGCGGCCGGCCCGAGCGTGTGGGCGGACCCGGCGACGCCGGCCGCTTGGGCCTGCGGTTCATCCACCAGGAGCTCAACGTGGTGCCGGCGTTGTCGGTGGCCGAGAACATCTTCCTCGGGCACGACTATCCGCGGCGCATGACGGGTCTGGTGGATTGGCGCGCGCTGCGGGCTCGGGCCCGCGACACGTTGGCGGGGCTTGGCGTCCGCCACATCGATCCCGCCGTGCCGATGAGCCGCCTCGGCACCGGCGACGCCATGCTGGTGTCGATCGCGCGGGCGTTCGTGGAGCCGGCCGGCGCGGGCGAGCGCGGCCTGGTCTACGTCATGGACGAGCCCACCGCCGCGCTCTCCCGTCACGAGACGGCGCTGCTGTTCGAGGTGGTGCGAGGCCTGCGCAGCCGCGGGGCGGGGGTGCTGTACGTCTCGCACCGCATGGAGGAGATCTTCGAGATCGCCGACCGCATCACCGTCCTGCGCGACGGGCGGGTGGTGCGCACCGTCGCGAGCGAGGACGCCACGCGCGAGGGGCTGATCCACGCCATGACCGGGCGGGCCCTGGACGGCAGCTACGGCGGCGCCTCGCAAGGCGGGCCCCAAGACGATGCCCGCGCCGGCGCGCCGGCCCTGGAGGCGCGCGAGCTGCGCACGGCCGACCTGCACGGGGTGTCGCTGAAGGTGTGGCCCGGCGAGGTGGTGGGCGTGACCGGCCTGGCCGGGTCGGGCCGCACCGAGCTTCTGCGGGCGTTGCTCGGGGCCGACCCGCTCCGTGCGGGCCAGGTCCTGTTGGCCGGCCAGGAGGTGCGCCTCCGGCATCCCGCCGAGGCGTGGGCGGCCGGGCTGGCGTACGTGCCCGAGGAGCGCCGCAGCCAAGCGCTGGCGATGGGGGCCGACGTGCGGCGCAACCTGTTGCTGCCGCACCTGGCCCGAGTGTCCACCTTCGGTGTCGCCGACCGCCGCCGCGAACGGCGGGAGGCGGATGCCTGGGGTCGCGAGGTGGGCCTGCGCGCCCGTGGTCCGCACCAGGCGGTGCACGAGCTCTCCGGCGGAAACCAGCAGAAGGTGGTGCTGGCACGGGCGTTGGCGGCGCGGCCGCGGGTGCTGTTGTTGGACGAGCCGACCCGCGGCGTCGACGTCGGTGCGAAGGCCGACATCTACCGGCTGGTCCGCCAGGCGGCGGCGGACGGCGCGGCGGTGCTGCTGGCGTCGTCCGACCTGGACGAGGTGCTCGGCGTGTGCGAGCGTGTCCTGGTGCTGCACGAGGGGCGCATCACGCACGAACGGCCGGTCGCGACGCTGGACCGCGGTGCGCTGCTGGAGTTGTGCTACGGCGGGGCGGCCGCATGAGCACCGAGTCGTCCGCCCCGGCGGTGCGTGGCGGCCCGTCGCGACGCCTGCGCGCGCTCCGTCGCTACGGCACGCTGGTGGGTCTGTTAGCCATCATCGGGGTGTTCTGGACCCTGCGGCCGGACACCTTCATGACGATCGGCAACTGGCTCAACATCACCCAGCAGGTGTCGATCCTGGCGGTGGTGGCGTTCACCAGCACGGTGGTGATGGTGACCGGCGCCTTCGACCTGTCGGTCGGCACGCTGGCCAGCCTGAGCGGCATGATCGCGGCGGGCCTGATGCAGGCGGGCTACCCCATCCCGGTCGCGATCATCGTGGCCCTGGCTGCGGCCGCCGCCGCGGGCGTGCTGAACGGTCTGCTGGTGGCGTACCTGCGCATCGTGCCGTTCGTGGCGACGCTGGGGACGCTCACCATGTTCGGCGGGTTCGCGCTGCTGGTGTCGGGCGGAAGCACCATCTACGGCCGCGCCATCCCCAGCGCGTTCGGGTCGTTCGGGCGGGGCGGCATCCCCTTGGGGACGTTCGACGGCCGCGCGGTGCTGCTCCCCAACCTCACGCTGGTGGCGGCGGGGGTGCTGCTGGCCACCTGGGTGCTGCTGGAGCACACCACCTACGGCCGCCGCCTGTACGCCACCGGCGGCAACGTGGTCGCGGCCCGGCTGGCCGGGCTGCGCGTCCGGCGCCTGGTGCTCGGGGCGTTCATGGTGAACGGGATCGGCGCCGGCATCGGTGGGCTGATGCTCACCAGCCGCCTGGCCTCCGCCAACCCCACGCAGGGCGACGGGCTGATGCTGAACGCCATCGCCGCGGTGTTCCTGGGGGTCACGCTCAGCGAGGAGGGCGAACCGCGCGTGCTCGGCACCTTGGTGGGGGTGCTGATCCTGGGCGTGCTGGCCAACGGGCTGACCCAGCTCCAGATCGATACCTACGTCCAACAGGTGCTGACCGGCGCCATCGTGGTGGCCGCGGTCGCGTTCGGCAGCGTTTCGAAGCGCGGATGAGGGGAGGACCATGACCGACGCAGGCGAGCAGGATGCGCTGGTGCTCGACGTCGGCACCAGCGCCGTGAAGGCGGCGGTGCTGACGCCGGACGGCACGGTCCGCGCCCAGGCGGCGGCGGAGATCGCCACGCGCACCGCCGAGGGCGGCGTGATGGAGCAGGACGCCAGCGCCTGGTGGGAGGCGACCCGCAGCGCGGTGGCGGGCCTGTCCGGCGCGGTGGACCTGGGTGGCGTGGGGCGCGTGGCGCTCACCGGCCAGATGCAGGATCTGACCCTGGCCGACGCGGATGGCCGGCCGCTCCGCCCCACCATCCTGTACGGCGACACCCGGGCGGTGCGCGAGGCCGCCGAGGTGAACGCGGCGGTCGGGGCGGCGCGCCTGCGCGACCTGAGCGGCAACGAACCGGACGCGGGCGGGCTGCTGGCCAAGCTGGCCTGGCTGCGCCGCCACGAACCCGGGACGTGGGCGAACACCGAGCGGATCTTCCTCGGCGCCAGCGACGCGGTCGCGTTCCGCCTGACCGGGCGCGCCGCCTGCGACACCACCACCGCCTCCACCACCGGCCTGATGGCGCTGGAGGCCCGCGCGCCCCTCCCGAACGAGGTGTTCGAGGCGCTGGGCATGGCCGGCGTGCCGGCGCGTTTGCCTCGCCTGGTCGCGGGCGGCACCGCGGTCGGGCCGCTCGCACCCGCGGCCGCAGACGCCCTGGGCGTGCCGGCCGGCATCGCGGTGCACGTGGGGCCCGGCGACGCCGGCGCGACCACCGTAGGCGCCGGCAGCGGCGAGCCGGGGCCCGCCTCGGGGTACGTGGGGACCAGTGGCTGGGTGGCGTTCAGCGCAGCAGCGCGCGGCGACCCGGACGCAGGCGTGTTCACCCTCGCCCATCCTGCGCCGGGCCGGACCATTCAGGTGGCGCCGCTGTTGACGGCCGGCGGCAACCTGGCCTGGGCGAGGGCCGCGCTGGGCGCGGGCGCCGACTACGAGGCGTTGATCGACGAGGCGCTGGACCGACCGCCCGGCCGCACCTTGTACCTGCCGTACCTGCAGGGCGAGCGCGCGCCGTTTCGGGATCCCGACGCGCGTGGCGCGTTCATCGGGCTCGAGCTCGGCACCACGCACCTGGACATGGTCAGGGCGGTGCTGGAAGGCGTGGCGTTCGCCTACCGGCACGCGTTGCGGGCGTTGCGGCCCGGCTCGGACGAGGCGCTGGAGGGGCTGGCCCTGTCGGGGGGTGGCACGCGTTCGGCGGCGTGGTGTCAGCTGTTCGCCACCGTTCTGGGGGCGCCGGTGCGGGTGATGGACGAGCCGGGCGCGGTGGGGGTGCGCGGGGCGCTTCGCTGCGCGCAGGTCGCGGCCGGCGACGCGCCGGACTACCGCGTCCGCCTGCGGGTCCGCACCTTCGAGCCCGACCCGGCCGCACGCGCCCACTACGACGCGCTGTTCGAGCAGTTCCTGCAGGCGTACGTGGGGCTCCGGCCGACGTTCCAAGGGCTGGCCCAGGTGCCGACCGCCTCGGGGGGCACGCCGTAGGGAGGGGGCGAGCTGTCGCGCTCCGGCCGGCTGCGCCGGTGCGCAGGGGAATTGTGCCGGGGCGCACGCCCGGCTTGCGAGACGTGACCTAACCTACCGGTAGGTATGGGTGTTCGGGAGCAGATCCTCACGGCCGCGGAACGGGCCTTCGCGGCACGCGGCTACGCGGGCACGCAGGTCGGCGAGATCGCGGGGGAGCTGGGGCTCACCAAGGCCGCCATCTACCACTACTTCGAGTCCAAGCGGGCGCTGCTCACCACGCTCCTCGACGAGAGCCTTGCCGCCGCGCAGCACGCGCTGACCATGGAGGCACCGCTGGCCTCCCGGCTGCACGCCTACGCCGACGTGTACCGAGACCAACTCGAACCGCTGACCGCGGTGGCGACGGCGCAATCGACGCGTCGCGGCGGCGACCTGGAGGCGGGCCGCATCGCCGGTCGCTACATGCAGCGCAGCGTCGCGCTGCTGGAGGAGGCGCTGCGCGAGCACGTGGGCAACGAGCGCGCCGGGCTGCTGGCGCCCCTGTTCAGCACCATCGTGCACGGCGCGCACATGATGGCGCAGCACCATCCCGGCGTGCAGCGGGAGGCGCTCGTCGACGAGGGCGTGCGGGTGTTCGTGCGGGGCATCGGCGGACCCTGGGAGGCGGAGGCGCGATGAACGTCGCGATGGCGACACCGGCGCCGCACGAGTCGCTGGTGCGGTGCGCCGAGCTGGCGCGGGCGCACTCCACCACCTTCGCGTGGGGCGCGCGGGCGTTCCCGGCCGACGAACGCCGTGCCGTCCTGGCGATCTACGCCGCCTGCCGGGCCGGCGACGACGCCGTCGACGAGGCGCCCGCCGGCGCCGATCCCGCCGCGCGTTTGGCGGCGTGGTGGGCGGGGATCGAGCGCGCCTACGCCGGTACGCCCACCGCCGGCGACGCGCGCGAGGAGGCGCTCGCCTGGGTGCTGTCGCGCTACCAGGTTCCGTTCGACGCCTTCTCCGAGCTGCACCTGGGGCTCCAGTCCGACCTGGCGCGCAGCCGTGTGGAGACGTTGGACGAATTGATGCTGTACTGCCGCCGGGTCGGCGGCGTGGTGGGGTGGATGATCACGCCGATCGCGGTCGAACACGCCACGCCCGAAATGCAGCGCGACGCCCTCGCGCTCGGCGAGGCGATGCAGCTCACCAACATCCTGCGTGACGTGGGCGAGGACCTGCGCCTGGGCCGCCTCTACCTTCCGGCCCAGGCGCTGCATCGCTACGGCGTCCGCGAGGACGATCTGCAGGCGGGCCGCGTCACCGACGCCTACGTCGGGCTTCTGCGACACCTCGCCCGCCGCGCCGATCGCCTGTACCGCCAGGCCTGGCGCAGCATTCCTCGCCTCGAGGGGCGCGCCGCGTTGGCGGTCGGGCTCGCCGCCGACCAGTACCGCGGCATCCTCGGGACGCTGCGGCGCAACGGGTACGACAACCTGACCCGCCGTGCCAGCCTGACGCACGCGCAGCGCCTCGCCCTCGTCCCCCTCGCCGCAGCGCGCGTGATGGACGGACGCAGGCGGGCCGCGCGCCTCGGCCGAGGGGGGCGGCCGTGACGCGCCCCGCCCGCTCGGCCGTGGTCACCGGGTCAGGGTTGGGGCGCGACGCCGGCGCGGCCGGTCCGCTCGGCGCGGTGGAGGTGGCCGGATGACCTACCTTCAGTTCCACCTCGTCTTCCTGCTGCCGCCGATCGTGGCGCTGTTCCTGCTTACGCGCCGGCGCCTCCGCGGCACGGCGCTCGGCGCGAGCCGGGTCGTGACCGCGTTCGCCGCGATCGTGGTGCTGGCGCTGGCCTACACCACACCCTGGGACAACGCCCTGGTGGCCCGCGGTGTGTGGGGGTACCCAGACGGGCGCGTGCTGTTTACGCTCGGGTACGTGCCGATCGAGGAGTACGCCTTCTTCGTGCTGCAACCGATCCTTACGGGGCTTGCGCTGCTGGTGCTGGCCGGGCCCGGGCCGTTGGCGCCGCGGGCGCGGCCAGCGCCGTGCGCCGCGCTGTGGCGGGTCCTCGGCGCGAGCGGCTTCCTCGCGCTGGGCGGTGTGGGCGCCGCGCTGCTCACGACACAGGCCGGGACCTACCTGGGCATGATCCTCGCCTGGGCGGGGCCCGTGGGGGCGTTGCAGTGGGCCGTCGGGGGGCACGAGCTCGCGGCGCGCGGGCGGTCGTGGCTGCCCGCGGTGGCGGTGTCGACGCTCTACCTGTGGGCGGCCGACCGCGCCGCCCTGGCGCTGGGGATCTGGTGGATCTCGCCGGAGCTGACCACGGGGGTCCACCTGCTGGGCCTGCCCGTCGAGGAGGCGACGTTCTTCCTGGTCACCAACCTGATGGTGGTGCAGGGCTTGGTGCTGTTCCTGGCGATGGTGCCGCGGAGGGAGTGGCGATGGGCGTACTAGGGGCGTTCCTCCGCACCGGTTTCGACGTGATGGTACGGCGGCGCCTGCGTGGGGTGTGGTTGCGCGGCGAGCTTCCCGGCGGCGGGTTCGTGTGGGCCGCCAACCACCACGGCTGGTGGGACGCCTTCGTCGCCGTCGTCATGCTGTGGCGCCGCGGCCGACGGGTGTGCGTCCTGGTCGACCCCGAGAGCCTGGCCCAGCACGGCTACCTGCGGCACGCCGGGGCGCTGGGCACGCACGAACTTCGCGCCGCCCTGGCCCGGTTGCGCGCGGGGGAGGTGGTGGTGATCTTCCCCGAGGGCGAGCTGCGTGCGGCGGGACCGGTCGGTCCGCTGGCGGGCGGCGCCGCCTGGTTGGCGCGGCGGGCGCCGGCCCCGCTGGTGGCGGTGGCGACCCGTGTCACGCTGCGCGGGCACCAGGCGCCGGAGGCCTACCTGTCGCTGCGGCCCTGCCGGCCCGACGCCCTCGAGGCGGCCCTGCGCGAGGAAGTGGCGGAACTCGACGCCGAACTGCAGGCGTCCGACCCGCGCGCGCCGCTGCCGGGCTTCGCGCGCGTGTTGGCCGGGCGCCGGAGCGCCGAGGAGCGCCTGCCGCGCCGCGGGACCGCGCGGGAGACCTCCCGGTGAGCGTCCTGCTGCCGTGGGCCGTGCTGGCCGTATGGGCGTTGCGCATCTGTGTGCTGAGCGTCAACCTGCGGGCGTTCCCCGTCCTGGCGCCCGCGGGCGGGGACGCCACGCTCGGACGCGTCTCTTTGCTCGTCCCCGCCCGCGACGAGGAGGCCACGCTGCGCGAGACGCTGCGCGGGCTGTTGGCGCAACCCGCCGACGAGATTCTGATCCTGAACGATCATTCGCGCGACGGCACCGGCGCGCTCCTGGCGGCGGCGGCGCGGGACCACCCCACCCTTCGCGTTCTGGAGGGCGCGCCGCTGCCCGAGGGGTGGATCGGCAAGAACTGGGCGTGCCACCAGTTGGCCGAAGCCGCGCGGGGCGACGTGCTGGTGTTCGCCGACGCCGACGTGCATTGGCAGGAGGGGGCGCTGGCTGCCCTGCTGGCGGAGATGGCGCGCCAGGACGCGGACGCGTTCTCCGTGTTCCCGCGGCAGCGGACGGGCAGCCTGGGGGAGCGCGCGGTCCTGCCGCTGATCGACGAGACCTTGCTGTCGTTCCTTCCGTTCGCCTTGCTGGAGCGTGACGTGCCGTCCGCCGCGGCGGCGCACGGGGCGGTCTTCGCGTTCCGGCGCGATGCCTACCGGCGTACCGGCGGTCACGCGGCGCTTCGGGGCGAGATCCTCGAGGACGTGCGGATGGCGCAGCGTGTGCGGCGCGTCGGCGCGCGGTTGGGCCTGGCGCTGGGCGGGCCCATGCTGGGTATCCGCATGTACCACGGCTACGCCCAGGTCGTGCGCGGCATGGGTAAGAGCCTCCGCGCCGCTCACGGCGAGTCACGTCTGCTGGTGCTGCTGGGGGCGGCCGCGAACCTCGCGATGTACACCGCGCCGTTCGTGCTGGCGCCGCTGGATCCGCGCTGGCTGCCGGCGGCGGCCCTGGCATTGCTGTCGCGGGCGCTGGTCGACGCCAAGACGGGCCGCGGATCGCTGGCCGAGCTCGCGCTGGTGCCGTTCGCGCCGTTGCTGGCGCTGCCCGCCTACGCCCTGGGTTTGCGCCACCAGCGCCACTGGAAAGGACGGGTCTACGCGTGACGGCGGCCCCCCGTTCGTCGCTGCCCTCGCCCCAGGGCGCTCCCGTCGCCGGGCACCTGGGCCGCTGGGGGAAAGAACCCCTGACGCTGCTCGAAGAAGGGGCGGCACTGGGCGAGGCATTCGAGCTTCGCCTGTGGCGGCGCGCCGTGGTCGGGTACTCCACCGCGTGGAACCGGACCGTGCTGGGCGACCTGGACACCTTCCGAAGCCGCGGCAGCCTCAGCGGCATGACGCCGTACCTGAACGGGGGCGTCGTCATGACCGACCCGCCGGCGCACGCCGAGCGCAGGGCCCAACTGAACCCGCACTTTCACGCGACGGCGCTGGCGCCGCTGCGCGAGCGGCTGGCGCGTACGGTCGATCGCGAGCTGCCGCGCGGTTCGTTCGACACCGTCGCGTGGTCGCTTCGGGTGGTGCCGGCGCTGCTCAACGAGGCGTTCTTCGGAGGTTCGTTCCCGCCGGCGCTGCTGGCGCACTTCCTGGCGCCGCTGCACCGGCCGTTGCCCGGGCCGCTGCTACCGCGGCCGGTGCGCTTCGCCCGCGTGCGGCGCCAGATCGCGCGCCGCATGGGGCACGCCCCGGAGGGCGCGCTCGTGAACGAGCTGGCGCACCTACCGGGCGCGGCGGAGGAGGTGCGGGTGTCGCTGGCCGCCGGGTTCGACACCACCTCGCACACCCTCTCCTGGGCGTTGTGGTTCCTCGCGTCGCATCCGGACGCCCGCAACCAGGAAGCCCTGCCACGGTTGATCAAGGAGACGCAGCGCCTGTACCCGGCCGGCTGGCTGGGCAGCCGCGTCACGTCGCGCCCGTTCACGTTCGAGGGCCGCACCTTTCCGCGGGGCCTGCTGGTGTTCTACAGCCCCTACCTCACCCACCGCCATCCGGACCTGTGGCGCAATCCGGCGAGCTTCGAGCCGGACCGGTTCGCGTCGCGCCCCCCGGCCTGGGGGTACATCCCCTTCGCGGCGGGGCCGCGCGCCTGCCTGGGCATGCACCTGGCGCGGATGATGCTCGAGGTGGCGCTGGAGCCGTTCCTGGCCGGAACGCTGGAGGCCGTGGACGGCGACCCGCGGCCCCGCACCGGCCTGACCCTCGCCCCGCGCGGGCCGTTGCAGGTGCGCTGGGACCCCCGCGCCTGACGGCCTACCCTGCACGGACGTCGGGCGCGCGGCAGGGTGCGCCTACTCGCCGCGGTTCCGCACCGGCGTCCACCAGCGAAAGCTGCGCGCCACGTCGTCGAACGGGTCCCAGTCGAAGCTCTCCCAGCGCATGATGCGGACCACCCCGTCGTCGCTCGGCACCAGGTAGCTGGACTCGCGGTAGGGCGTCCCGTCGCCCGCGTGGTAGGTGACCGTGACCCGCACGCCCTCCGTGCCGGGGCCCAGCGCCACCTGCTCGGTGTCGGCGTCCGGACCGTACTGCTCCTTCAGCTGCGCCTCCACGCTGGTGTCGCGCAAGAAGACGAGGCTCATGTCGGGGACCGTGGGTTCGCCCAGGTGCGTGGTGTGCACGTAGTAGCTGGCGCCGGACGCCGCCACGCGGTGCGTGCTCGGCACGTCCAGGGCGAAGCCCCGTTCGGTGTCGACGAAGGTGTGCCACTCCATGGGCGCTTCGTGCGGGGGCGGCATGGTCTGCGGACCCGGCACCATGGGCGTGTCGTCGCCTCGGTCCTGCGCCCACGCCGCGCTCAGCAGCAGCGCAAGCGCCGCCGCGCTCGCCAACGCGCGCCACCGCTGCCCGCGACTCCCGCCATGGAAACGAGGGAGCCGGGGCCGAAGGGACCGTGCCATGGGGCGAGTCTAGCCGACCCGGAACGCGGTGGCGAGCGCCGCCGCCAGCGCGTGCGCCTCGTCCCAACGGTGCTCGTCGTGCCCGAGCTGCTGGACCAGGACCTGGTACACGCGCCGCGTCCGGGCGTGCGCGTCCAAGGGGGGCGCGGGTCCACGAACCCTTCTTGCTGGAGGAAGCTGGCCAGTTCCTCGCGCTTGTCGCTGCGGAAGCCGGAGACGCGGCCTTCCTCCAGCGCGTCCAGGAGGTCGGCGGCGTCGCCGTTCAGTTCCTGGGCCAACGCATCGACGCGGTCCAGGAACGTCTCGGTCACGGCGCCCGACCTCTCGAGAGCGGTGCGGTCGACGGGGCGGCCGCGCCCTTCGCGCCACGCCTGCAGCCACGCCCGAGCGGCCGCCACGCGCGCGGTGAGCAGGGGGGTGGTGTCGCCTGGCAGCAGGTGCTCGGCGGCGGGGGACGCCAGGAGACCTTCGAGCTGGCCGGCGCGCTCGACCCCCAGGCAGAGCAGGCGCCAGGTCAGGGCCAGGTCGTCGCGCAGGAGGTGGAACACGTGCACGGCGCCCGCGTCCTGCCACGGGTCGGCCGCGGGCACGGCGATCCGGGTGGCGTACGCCTCGGGCGTGTCACCTCCGGGGTGGGGTGGCCGTTCGCGCGGGGGCAGCGCGAGCGTGCCGGGGTCAATGATGGCGTGTTGGTCGGCCCGAAGCCGGCCGAGGTCGATCACGTGCGGCGTTTCGTCCGGTGAGGCGTCCTCGTCGCTCCCGTCGGCACTGCGCCAGAACGCCGCGTCGTCGGCGCGGGCGGTGAGGTAGAACACCTGCCTGCCCTGCTGGCGCGCCACCTGCCGTAGCGCGTCCGCGACGGCGTGAAACCGTTCGGGGTCGGCGGTGGTGAGGGCCTCGTCCAGGAACAACGGAAGCGGTTCGCGCCCCCGTTCGGCCTCGGTGGCGAAGGAGATGCGGACGGCCAGCAGGAGCTGGGCGAGCGTACCGGTGGACAGTTCGCTCGGGGCGCGCCAGCGGCCGGTGGCGGTCTCGTAGGCACGGAAGGCGGGCCCCTCATCGCCTGGTTGGAACGCCAGCCGGTAGCGGTGGTGCGTGAACCGCGCGAAGGCGTCGGCCGCGCGTCGCAGCGTCGCGGGGCGGTGCTCGCTGCGGTGGGCCGCCTCGACCTGGTCCAACAGGAACGCGCCGGCGGTGGCCCAGGTCGCCTCTTCGAGCCGGTCGCGCAAGCGGTCCTCGGCTGCCTGCCGTGCGGCGTTCGCGGCTTCCAACCGGCGGGCGGTGGCGGCGTGGTCGACCTCCGCTTCGATGGCGGCGATCTCCTTGGTGAGCGCATCGGCGCGGTGTTGCGCCTGTTCGCTCTCGGTGTGAAGGGCGCCCAGCGTGCCGCCGGTTGCCGTCCGCGCTGCCTCCAGGATCTCGGGATGCTCGTTCAGGCGACGTTCCGCCGCCTCCGCCCCTGCGCGCACGCGCGCCCGTTCGTCCACCCGTTCGCGGTACGCGTCCAGCAGGTCCATGCGGGCGCGAAGCTCGTGCTCCAATGCGCGCGCGTCGGCGTCGGCCAACGCCTGCTCGGCGTCGCTGTCGCCCAGCAGGCCGGCGTGCTCGAACACGCTTCGGCGCTGCGCACGGGCCTCCTCCAGGCGGGCGCGGGCGGCGTCGATGCGTTCACCGGCGCGCGCCGCCTCGGCCGCGGCGGCGTCGCGGGCCCGCACCCGCTCCGCCAGCGCCTCCAGCGCGCGTTCCAGCATGACGCTGTCCGGGCTCATCGCCTCGGGGGCCGCTCGGTAGCGCGCTAGGAATCCCAGCACGTCCTGCCGGGCTCGGGCGAGGGACGCCTCCAGGCGCACCCGTTCGGCGCCGGCCGCGGCCGCGGCCCGATGGGTTCGGTCCCGTTCGTCCACCAGCCGCAACCAGCGTTGCAGCGAGCCGTCGAGGTGGCGCGGGTCGAAGCCCAGCGTTTCGGCCCGTGCCTGCAGGCGTTTCGCTTCGGCGTCCAGACGTTCACGGGTGCGGGCACGCTGCCGTTCCAGGGTGGCGCGCCGTTCGTCGTCCAGCGCCCGCGTTCGTGCTTCGGCGATCTCCCGTTCGAGCCGGTCGAGCTGCTGGTGCACGGCGTCCGCGGTCCAGTCGGCCGGCGCGGGAAGTCCCGTGTCCCGGTACGCCTCCCGGGTGCGGGCGCGACGCCGTGCGTGCGGCCGCGCGGGCGACAGCGCCGCCAAGCCCACGGCGGCGGCCAACGCCGTCAAGGCGTAGGCGGGGTGGACCGCGGTGGCGGCCCACGCCGCCACGGCGACGGCGGCGATCACCGTGACCAGGCCGATCCGGCGCCGCAGGGGCCAGGACGGCTGGTGCGCGCGCAGCCACGCCGCCAGGTGCCGCCGGCCCTCGTCCAGCACGACGGGGTCGGGCGCCTCCGCGGCCGGCGCCGGCAGGGCGTCCAGGGCGGCTTCGAGCGCGGCGCGTTCGGCGTCCAGCGCGCGCTTGGCCTCGAGCTCCGTCTCGGCGGCGCGGACCGTGTCGGGACCCAGCCGCGCGGCGGCCTCGGGCGCTGGCGCGCCGAGGTCCTCGCGGGCGGCCCGCAGGCGGATGCGCTGCGCCGCCTCCTCCCGGGCCTGCGCGGCGTACGTCCCCTCCTGCGTGCGCAGGTGGGCCACCGCGGCGCGCCACGGTTCCAAGTCGGCATCGGACGGGTGGTGCGGGTCCAGGCCGGTGTGGTGCGTCCGCCGTTGCGCCTCGGCCTGGTCCCGTTCGGCCGCTGCGAGCGCGCGCGTCGCCTGGTCGTGCGCGTTGTGCGCCGTGTCCAGTTGCCGCAGCAGGTCGCCGTGCAGCAGCTCCATGCCGGGCGGAAACGCCTCCAACGCCACCTCGAGCTCCCGCATGCGGGCCTCGGCGGCGTGAAGCTCCCGGGCGGCCTGATAGGCGGGCGCCTGGGCGGCCTCGCGCCGGCACGCCTGCAGGCGGTTCTGCAGATCATTCAAGCGTGCCTGGTCCGAGGCCAGGGCCTGCTGCGCGCGCTGGGCGGCGCGCACCTCGTCCTCGGCGCGCGCCAGGGCCTGCTGCTCGGTCTGCCCGTGCCGCGCCTTGACCGAGAATCCTGCCGCGTCGCGCGCTGCGTTCAGGTCGTAGCCCCCGCTGGCTTCGCGGGCCAACGCCTCGGCGATCCGCGTGTCGGTGTCGCCGAGGGCGGTGAGATCCTCGATGCGGAGGGTGTAGCACGGCAGCAGGTGCGGTTCGGGCAGTGGTGGAGCCGCCACCCGCACGCCTGCCCGGTGCCACGCTACCTCGTCGCCGACGCGGTGCGCCTGCAGCGTGCCCTCGTCGTCCTCGAAGTCGGCTTCGACGGTGACGCCGCGTGCGCGGTAGGCGCTCGGGTCCAGCAACGCCACGACCGCGCGAACCACGCTGCTCTTGCCCGAGGCGTTGGGGCCGACCAGCACGTTGATGCCGCCGCTCAGGCCGTCCAGCTGAAACGGCGTCTCGATCCCGGGCAGACGGTCGATGCGGAGGCGGGCGAGCTTCACGAAGCGAGGTCCTCACGCTGGGCCAACAGCACGTCCAGCGCGCGCAGGGCGGCCGCATCCAGCAGTTCGGCGATTCGTTCGTCGTCCAACGGCTCGGTGCCGACGTCGCGAAGGTAGCGACTCTCCCGCACGCTCCGGAGGTGGGGTCGCGCCTCCTGGATCAGGGCCTGGCGGGCCGGATCGTCCGTGCCCTCGCGGAGCAGCAGCAGCCGCGCCGCCAGCAGCCCCACCGGGTCGCTGCCCTGCGCCAGGGCGTGCAGGTCGACCTCGGGCAGGGCGTCCAGATGCCAGGCGTGCACGAAGTAGGCCACATCGCCGCGGTGCTGCACGCTGCGCCTGGGGTCGTCACCCTCGAGCAGGCGTTGCACCTCGCGCCGGTAGCCGGTGCGGCCGCCCAGGCGCAGGCGGCACCCCACGGCGCGCGGGGGGTGCGTCCCGGACGCCACCCGCCGGTCCAACGCGTCCAGCGCGGCGGCGATGCGGACGTGCACCTGCTCGGGCGCCGCCAACTCGCTGACGTCGATGGGCACCTCCTCCCACCGCAGGGGCGCCAGCGGTAGGTGCGTCACGGACAGCGTGCCGTCCTGGGTCACCTCGAGGAGCCAGGGGCCGTGCGGGCCGGGCTCGCCCGGGTCGGTGCCGACCAGCGAGCCGAGGTACCCCATCGGGCGCGGCCCGGGCGCGAGGTCGGGGGCGTGGAGGTGCCCCAGCAGCCAGGCGTCCACGGGGGCGGCGCGCAGGTCGGCGCTGCGGACCGGGGCGTAGGGGCTGCCGGTCGCGTCCCGGTCGGCGTGCAGCAGGCCGATCACGGGGAGCGCGTCCTCGCGCGGGGGCAGCCCGTCCGCGAGCGGGTCGCCGGGTGCGGTGTCGTGCGGGAACGACCAGCCCAGGATGTGGGCCTGCACCCCGTCTGCGCCGGTGAGCGTCTCGGCCTGCCAGCGGCCGTCGCGGCCGAGCAATGTCACGCCGGACACCGCCTCCGCCAGTCGGGGCAGGACGCGCACGTCGTGGTTGCCGGACACCGCCAGCACCCGGATTCCGGCGTCGGCCAGCTCCTCGGCGCCACTGCGCAGGTCGGCGTACGCTTCGAAGAAGTCGCTGTCGTCGTCGACCACGTCGCCGGCCAAGAGCACGGCGTCCACCGACAGCTGGCGCGCCTCCGCCACCGTGCGGCGCCAGGCGGCGGCGGGCCCCAGCTCCGCCGCGCGCACGCTGGGCGCGAGCCCCTCTGGCAGCCGCGAGGGTTGGCGGCCGAGGTGAAGGTCCGCGCAGCACAGCAGCTTCATGTGCGTTCCATCGTCGCACGCGCGCGCCAGGCGCGGGCCCGGAGCCGGGTGTGCGGCCCACGGAGCGTGGGCCGCGGCCGAAGGACGCCGGGCAGCCTCAGGCGCCGATGCCGACCAGGGGATCGCCCTGGTTGATCGCCAGGCTGCTCACCCCGAACAGGACGCGCCCGTCGATGGGGCTGACGGCCTCCTGCAGCGGTTCGCCCAGCAGGGAGCGCAGCGTGCCCACCGCCTGGCCGGCTCGGAGGCGCTGGCCGGCGGTGACGGTCGGATACCACAGGCCGTCGTGCTCGGCGCGCAGCCACGCGAACTCCCGTAGCACCGTCGCGTCCGGCGCCTCCCCTTCGCCGTCGCGCATGCCGAGGTGCGCCATGACGCGCGTCACGCCGTCCGCCAGGCGGCCCACCTCCGCCTCGGGGCGCAGTCCCTGGCCGCTGGCCTCCGGCAGGATCGCCGGGATGCTTCGCGCCGCGGCGGCGGTGATGGTCGACCCGAACCCCTCGGACGCGATCAGGGTGGGGATGCCGAACGCGCGGGCGAGCGCCTCTGCGGCACCGTCGCCGGCGGCGAACAGCGTGAACGGGTCCAGGGGCTCGATCAGGTCGCCGCCGTGCAGGTCCACGTACGCGTCCGCGGCGGCGATGAACTCGGTCGTGAACCAGTGCGCCAGCCGCTGCGAGAACGTTCCGTTCGGGTCGCCCGGGAACTGGCGGTTGAGGTTCTTGCCGTCCACGGGGTTCACGTAGATGGTTCGGGCGAAGAACGACGGCGGGCACAGGATCGGGAGCACCACCAGCGTGCCGCGGAGCGTGGCGGGATCTACGTCCATCGCCCGGTAGGCCGCCTCGATCGAGGCGTACTCCGCGCCGTGCACGCCGGCGCTGAGCAGCAGCGTCGGCCCGTCGGTGGCACCGCGAATCACGGCGTAGGGCAGTTCGATGGCGGGGGAGAGGTCGGGGCGCAGCATCCCGCGGTGGGTGCGGCCCGCGGCGAAGCGGGTGGGGTCGAACATGGGGAAGCCTCCTCGGACCCGAGCCTATCCGCCGCGCCTTGGCGAAGAACGATGCGGCACGAGAGTGGTACGTGCTATAGTTTCCTTCTCACAACACGTAGCAACGGAAAGGGAGGACTCCATGAGAATGCGGTGGTTGATCTCGTTGGCATGCGTCCTGTTGTTCGGAAGCGCGTCGTCTCAGGGCGACGTCATCGTCTACTCGCCGTTCAATGACGAGTTCATGCAGGCCTTGGCGGAGCCTTTCACGGAGGACACCGGTTCGCAGGTCCTCAACATCGTCATTTCGACCGGTGAATCCCAGAGTCGCTTGCGTGCAGAGGCGCAGCGGCCACAAGCCGACGTGTGGCTGTCGGTCCGTCCGGCCGTCCTCCATCAAGCGTACGAAGAAGAACTGATCGAACCGTACGAACCCGCCGGTGCGGATACCGTGTTGCCCGCCTACCAGTACGACGAAGCGCATATTCAAGCGGTCGGTACCTATCCGTTGGTGTTCTTCTACAACTCGAACCTGGTGGAGCAGATGGGCATCGAGCCGCCCTCGGGCGACTGGGACCAACTCCTGGTCGAGGAATACGCCGACAACGTCGTCATGCCCCACCCGGCCACGTCGGGCACGGCCCGGGCCGCACTCGGCACGATGCTGCAAATGCCCATGCAGGCGGGGGGCAGCGAGGACGATGGCTGGGCCTACGTCTCGGAACTGAACCGAAGCGTGGCGCAGTTCACGCGCAGCGGGCGGGCGCCGCAGACGCTGGTCGCCCAGGGCGAGTATCCCGTCGGCATCGGCTTCTACGACGCCGTGTGGCAGCTGCAGCAGGAGGGTTTCCCGCTCGAGGTGGTGGTGCCCGATCCCGTGTTCGCCGAGCCGTACGGCGCCGCGCTGGTCGCGGGCGGTCCGAATCCTGAAGCGGCGCGGGCGTTCTTCGACTACCTGTTGACGCCGACGGCGCAAGAGATCCTGACGCAGTTCGGCAACTACCCGATCATCGACGGCGTGTCGCCGCCGGAAGGTGGCGTGAGCATTCCGAGCGAGCAGGTGATCGACGTTCCGTTCCAGTGGCTGGCGGACAATACGGACCGGCTTCTGGAGCGCTTCCAGGAAGAAACCCAGGCCGAACCGCAGTAGCCATAGACCGCACGTCACCCTCAGCCAAGACTGTGCGCGCGACGTTCCGGAAGGGGACGCGTCGCGCGTGCGGGTCTGTGGAAGCGATCTGATTCAGTGGGAGCCGATGATCCCGTGACCGACGCGACCGAGGCCGCTCCAGCCGTGCGGCGCGTACGCACGCGCCCTCGCTTCTTACGTGAACCTGCGGTGCTCGTTGCCTACCTGGCCGTGATCTTCACCGTTCTCGCGCTGGTCCTGCTACCGACCTACAGTATTCTCGTGGAGAGCATCCGCGTCGACGAAGGCTGGAGCCTGGCGAACTACCAGCGGTTCTTTTCGTCGATCCACTTCCGGAACACGCTCTACAACACGCTCGCGGTGGCGTCCATCGCCACCGCGATCTCGCTCGTGCTGGGACTGACGTTCGCGTACGTGGTGGTGCGTACGCGGCTGCCGCTTCGTGGCTTCTTCGCCGCGGTCGTTCTCGTGCCGATGCTGCTGCCAGCATTCCTCATCGCATTCGCGCTCATTCTTCTGCTCGGACGCAACGGTGTCGTGAACCAGTTCCTGTTCAAGTTGGGCGAGACGCTGGGGCTGGCCGACCCGTCGGTACTCCAGTGGGTCATCTTCGGTCCGCACGGGGTGATTCTGGCGCAGACGCTCACCTTCTTCCCCATGGCGTTTCTGGTGTTCAGCGCTGCGCTATCGGCCATCGACGCGAGGCTGGAAGAAGCAGCCGAGGACCTCGGGGCAGGCTACGGAACGATCATGCGGCGCGTGACCCTCCCGCTACTCGTTCCCGCAGCGTTCAGCTCAGCGCTTCTGGTGTTCATGTTCAACGTGTCCGCCTTCGGCGCCCCCGCCATTCTCGGGGGTCGGGGTCTGTTCTTCGGCAACGCCAACATGCTTGCGCCTGAAGCGATCCTGCAGATTCTCGGCGTGTACAACTGGGGGATGGGCGCGACGATCGCGGTGATCCTGATCGTGCCTTCGCTGCTGTTGTACGTCGTGGGCGAGTTCTACGTGAAGCGACGAAGCTACGTCACGGTGACGGGCACGCCTACGGCGTTCGAGCCACGCAAGGTACCAAGGCCGGTCGCCGCGGTCTTGTTCCTGGTGTGCTTGGCGACCTCGCTGTTCATCCTGGCCGTCATCGTCGTGATGGGATTCGGTGCTTTCACCCAAACGTGGGGGGTCGATTACGGCTTTACGTGGCAACACATGGAGACGGCGCTGAATGCATCGCGCCGTTCGATCACCAACAGCATTTGGATGTCGCTCGTCGGTGCCCTCGCCGCCGCCGTGTTCGGGATCTTGGCCGCCTACCTCTACGGTCGCCGTCCGTTTCCCGGCGTGCAAGTCCTGGACTTCACCACCATGTTGCCCTATGCCCTGCCGGGCGTGGTGATGGGGCTCGGGTTCGCAATCGCGTTCAGTGGCCGCATCGGGTTCGTCGTCCTCTCGGGCACGGCGCTCATCATCCTCCTCAATCACTTCATTCGGCGCATGCCGTTCGGGCTCCGGAGTGGCGCCGGCGCCCTCAAACAGATCGACCCCGAGATCGAGGACGCCGCCGCCGATTTGGGCGCCTCCCCCGTCTATAGCTTCACGAGGGTGACCTTGCCGCTGTTGCGCGCCACCTTTCTCGGCGCATTCGTCTTCGGCTTCATCAACATGATGACGGACATCACTGCCGTGATTTTCCTGGTGTCGCCTCGCTGGCGGCTGTTGTCGATCGACCTCTTCAACGCGATCGACGCAGGCCGGCTCGGTGTGGCTGCTTCTTTGTCCGTCATCATGGTGCTGTCGACGTTCGCCATCTTGCTTTTCGCGTGGTGGTTGAGCGGGCGGAGCGACGAGCTCCTTCGTCGCTAGAGGGAGGAACTTCGTGTCAGACACCGTCAAAGCCTTGGAGCCCCAGCCGGTCGTGCTGCGGGGGTGCGCAAGCGCTTCGGGCGCGACGTCGCCGTGGATGGGATCACCGTCACGGCCCGGGCCGGTGAGTTGACGACGCTGGTCGGGCCGTCGGGTTGCGGCAAGACGACCACGCTCCGGGCCATCGGCGGATTCCTCGACCCTGAAGAGGGCGAAATCCTGATCGGGGACCGTGTCGTTAACGGCGTTCCACCGAGCCGCCGCTCGACGCGCACGGTGTTTCAGAATTACGCGCTGTTTCCTCACATGAGCGTGTTCGAGAACGTAGCGTTCGGCTTGCGGGCAACCGGCGCGCGGCGAAGCGAGATTCCAACCCGTGTCGGCGAGTCACTCGAGATCGTGGGCCTCAGCGGGCTCGAGCGGCGCGCCTCGGGCGAGTTGTCCGGAGGGCAGCAACAGCGCGTGGCATTCGCGCGGGCACTTGTTACCCGGCCCGAGGTGCTGCTCTTGGACGAGCCGCTGTCGAATCTCGACGCGAAGCTACGCATTCAGATGCGCGGAGAGATCCGGCGGATCCAGCAGGAGGTCGGCATCACGACCGTGTACGTCACGCACGATCAGGAGGAGGCCATGAGCCTCTCGGATCACATGGTGGTCATGAACCAGGGACGTGTAGAGCAGCAGGGCCTTCCTCACGAGGTGTACGAGGCACCCGCCAGCAAGTTCGTCGCGAGCTTCATCGGTGTCACGAACTTCGTGCCAGCCGAGATCGAATCGCGAACCGCGGACACGTTTCGTGTGCGTTCGCTGGGTGTCCATATGGACGTTCCGAGGCCGCCGACCGTGGATGAGGAGACGTCGGCGGCGACCATGGTGGTCAGGCCGGAACACCTCCACGTGGTGCGGGCAGGCGAAGAGGAGGCCGAGGTGGGGTCGTCCATGCCGCGGGCCCAGTACCTTCGTGGCACCGTGCGGGAAGTGAGCTACCTCGGAGCAGCCGCGAGCTACCGCGTCAAAGTGGCGTCAGGCGAAGAGCTCACCGTCCAAGACCCAGCCCCCCATGGCGCGGACCTACATCGTGTCGGGCAAGAGGTGACCCTCCTGCTGGAGGTGCCACGGGTCTATCTCTTGCCGACATGACGTCAGAGAGGACGGTGACGTCTTCGGATGCGCGCAGGGCGCGCTTTCGGGGATGTCGTGTTGCGAACGCGAGCCCTTCAGGCGCCCACGTCTGAAGCGGGCTCGACACGACGTTCGGCTGGCTGTTTCACGACCCCCTACCCCACCGGTCACCAACCACGCCAGCACCACCACGATCGCCAGTCCGCCCACCCAGTCGCCGAGCCGCACGTACGGGGTAAGCCCTCGATGCGGGCGCACCGGCGCCACCGTCCCGGTCGCCGAGCCGTGCGGCAGTCGCCGCACGATGTCGCCGCGTGGGTCGAACACCGCACTCGGCCCGGACTGGCTGGCGAACACCGTGGCGCGGGCGGTTTCGGCGGCCCGGAACGCGGTGACGCGCAGGTGCAGCTCGGGCGTGACGGTGGTGCCGGCGAAGCTGTCCTCGGTGACGTAGATCAGGATCTCGGCCCCGTCCGACACCGAGGTGCGGCCGAGCGAACCGAACACGCTGTCCAGGCAGATGCCGAGCCCGACGGCGTGGCCCGCCACCTCCAGCGGGGGGACCGCCTCGCCGGCGGTGTAGCGCGCCTCGTTGATGGGCACCAGGGCGCGTTTGCGGTAGGCCTCGCGCAGCCTCCCCTCCTGCCAGTGGAAGACGGCGTTGTAGGAGCGCCCCTCGCGGTAGGAGACGCCCCCCACCAACGCCAGCGGGGCGGGCGCCAGCGCGTCCGCGAGGTAGTCCGGCACGTGGCCGGGACGTACGGCCTGCGGAATGGCCGTCTCGCCCCACACCACCAGGTCGGCGCCCCGCTCGGCGGCCTGGGCGGTCAGCTCGGCGTAGGGCTCGACCATGCGCTGGGCGGCCGCCCGGTCGAAGCGCGCCATCAGCGAGGCGGCGCTGGACACGGCGCCCTGAGCGATCCCGACGCGAAGCGGCGTGCTTTGCCCGTCGCCGGCCGTCACGCCCGGCACGGGAAGCACCGGCGCGATCGCCACCACCCCCAGCACGGCCAGCGCCGGCGCCACGCCCCGCCACCGCAGCAGCGCGAACAGCGCCACGTTGATCAGCAGCACGGCCAGGCTCACCCCGCTGATGCCGCTCCAGGGCGCCAGCCCCATCAGCGGCGTGTCGAACTGCGTGTAGCCCGCGGCGCTCATGCCGTTCGCGAAGTCGCCGAACAGGGCGCGCTGCGCCGGAAGGTACTCCGCCGCGATCCACCACGCCGGAAAGCTCCACAGCGCGGCGGTGGGGCCTGCGATCCGCGCGATCAGGATGTACCCGGCCCCCGCCAGCGCCATCCAGAGGCCGGCAACGACGGCCAGCAGCGGGTACGCCCACGGGACGGCCGCGGCGACGCCTTCGAACGCCACCAGGCCGGTTCCGAGCGAGGCGATCCAGCCGGCCAGCGCGCCCCGCCAGGCCGACCGTTCGCCGCTGAGCACGTACAGCAGCGGCAGGTACGCCGCCAGCGCGATCCAGCCCGGCCCCCAGGGCCGGTGCGCGGCGCTCATCAGCGCCGCGCTGAGCAGCGCGAACGCCAGCAGCCGCGTCACCGCCACGGCTCCGGTTGCGGCGGCGGGTCGGGGAACGCCAAGGCCCGGCCCGTCCACGCCTCCACGAACGCCTGCAACGGGTACAACACCTGCCCCGTCGTCGGATCGGTGGCGTACACGTAGCCGTCGCGCACCTGGCGCACCAGCAGCAGACGGCCGCCCTCCTCACCAAGGTGCGCCACGAACGGCACGTTCAGGCGCGACAGGGCGGCCGGGTCGGCCTCCACCCAGCGTCCGTCGAAGCCGAGGCGAGCCGCCGCGTCCCGCATTCCGTCCAAGGTGCCGTCGAAGCCCGCCTCGTCCAAGCGGCGCTGTACCGCCTCCTCGGACAGGGGCCGCCCCTGCCAGTGCCGCAGCGTGGCCAGCGTCGCCGCCGCCCCGAAGCGCCCCGTTCGTTGCGGCACCGGCGCCTCGCGGTCGGTGACGTAGCGCTGCCCGTCGAAGCGGGGGTGCGCCCGCCAGTCGTTCCGCCAGGCCGCGTCGTAGGCGTTCCATGCCGCCGGCCCGAACAGGGCCAGGGCGGCGACGGCGAGGATCCAGAGGTCGCGGCGCTTCATGCGTGCACGCCCATCCACGAACGGGTGCAGCCGGTCGGCACGCCGCCGGCTGCACCCGCAGATCGTTCGAACGTTCCCCGTGGGTTCAGTTGGCCGCCTCGAAGGTGACGAAGTTGAACGCGCCTTGCACGGGGCTGCCGTCTGTCATCGACGAGTTGACGATGACTTGGATCTGGTCGAAGCGGGACGTACGGTCTGCGCTGAATGGTCGCCGCGACGGGCGTCACGACGGTGGTGAAGTTTCGGTAGTCGTAGTTCACCCCGTCAATGTCGATTCGGTACACGTTGTTGCTGCCATCGTAGCTGGCGGTCCAGTTGTCGGTGCCCGTGTACTTCGCGCCGTTGTCGTCGACCGTGCCGAACGCCAACGGAAGCCCGCTGCCGACGTCGTTGCTGATCGTTCCTTCGCTGGCGTCGAGGTGCAGGGTGGGATCCTCCGTACCGCCCGTGCCCATGTCGCCGAGCCGAAGGCTGCCGTCTTCCTCGGCCACGAGCGTCACGTTCAGGGCGTTGGCGCCGGCGATGAAGGGTCCGTTCCCGTTGGACTTCAGGGCGATGGCGGGGCCGGCGCCCTGCTGCTTGACGGTCACGGCGCCGACGTCGTCCTCGTCGTTCTGGCTGCTGAACACCGCGGCGCTGCCGCTGCCCGTGTTGGTGTTCTCGACGTAGAACACCGTGTTCGCGTCGAGGTCATCGGGCGATTCGGCGTCCGCCGAGATCTCCAGGCGGCCGCTCATGGTGTCGCCGGCCACGTCCACCTTGTCGTTCTGCAGCGCGCCGATGTCACTGGCGTTGGTGGCGATGTCGGTCTCGTTGGTGTTGATCTGCGTCTGCGCGTCGCTGAAGTTGTCGTTGATGGTGCCGAACAGGTCGTTCAGGTCGGAGGCCTGCAGCACGTCGCCGTCCGCGAAGCTGGACGAGGTGTCGTCGAAGCTCACCGCGGCCAGCGTCCACAGGCCGAAGGCGAGCGTGAGCGTGAACAGGGTGGCGGCGAAGATGCGAAGTCGGTTCATGGGATCTCCCTCGCGAGGTCGGGTTCGGCGTCAGTCCAGCACGCAGCTGCCGAGCAGCGAGCTGCCCAACTGGCATGTATCGAGAACGGTGGTGCCCGTGGTGAACGAGAACGTCGAAGGCGGCGTTCAGGGCGGTGCCGGCCGCGCTTTCGGCGCCCGTGCCGATGGTGAGCGTGTAGCTGGTGTCCGCGTTCAGGTCGGTGTCAGGATTGCAGGTCAGGACGTCGCCCGCGGCGTTCCAAATGAAGGTGCAGTCGATGGAGGGGGTGGCGCTGAACGCGCCCTCGGTCGCGGCCTGATTCATCGCCTCGCTGAAGCGCACCTTCACGTTCGCGTTGCGGGCCACGTCCGTGGCGCCACCTGTTGGGGTGGTGCCGGTCACGCTCGGGCCCGGTCCGCCGGCGGTCGTGAACGAGAAGGCGTGGTCGCTGCCGAGCGTGCTTCCGCCCGTGCTCTCCGCCGTAGCGCCGATGGTGATCGTGTACGACGTGCCGGCCGACAGGTCGCTCTGCGGATCGCAGGTGAGCCGGTCGCCCGCCGCGTTCCAGGAAACGTCGCACGCGAGGGCCGGTGAGGCGCTGAACGCGTTTTCGGTGGGGCCTTGCGCCATCGAGGTGGAGAAGTCCACCACGATGTCGGCGCCGGTGGCGACGTTGGCGCTTCCGTCGGACGGCGTGGTGCCGGTGACGCTGGGTCCGCCGGTCGGCGAGGAGGGACCCCCGCAGGCGGTCACGAGCAGCAAGAGTGCCAGCGCCAAGCCAAGGGGGGCACGGCGTCGCCATGCACGGCGCGCCGCTCCGAGGGCCGGCCTCACGCGCGACCGATGCATGCCCGGAGATTCGCGTCTCGATGTGGGTCACGAACGTGTTGCTGATCGGTCACGAAATCTACCTCCTCGTGACGGGTTCCGTGCGTGCAGCGCGTTGCCTGGCGGCACTGATCGCGCGCCGACGGGCCAATGCACTGAAGATGGTCAGACCCCATTGTTCGTGGTGGGGCGGCGTCGTGTCAAACGCCCGAAGGTGGGCACGGACGGACGGGTGCGCGTACGCAGGCGACGCAGGTAAGGTCGGCTCGGGCACCGACTTGTGCACGCCACCGGCACGGTGCCCCTGGCAGGGGCCGACACTCCCGCTCGAAGGAGGCGCGCGATGGTTCGGAACGAAGGGGACGCCGTCGAGGAGAACGACCGCCCATGCGATGAAGCGGCGGCGACAGGTGCGGGTGCGTCGCACGAAGACGGCGCAGGCGACTTCTGGGACGATCCCGGACGTGGTCGAGGCGTTCGCTGCGCGGCCCCCCGATACGCGCATGGTGGAAAGACTGGCGGATGCGCCGCGGTCCACCCGCGTGTTGGACCTGGGCTGCGCGGGTGGTCGCAACGCCGTGTGGCTGGCCGAGCACGGCTTCGACCTGCACGCTGTCGACGCGTCGGACGCCATGTGCGCCCGCACGCGGGACCGGCTCGGCCCCGTCCTGGGGCGAGCAGAGGCCGAGCGGCGCGTGCACCGGCGCCCCATGGACGACCTCGCGCCCTTCGGGGACGGGGCGTTCGACGTGATTCTCGCGTTCGGGATCTTCCATGCGGCGCAGAGCGAAGACGCCTGGCATCGCGCGGTGGCGGAGGCGGCGCGGGTGCTCGTCTCAGGGGGCGAGATGTGGGTGGCGCACTTCGCGCCGGAGTCCGACCCCACGGGCGAGGGGCTGCGGCGGGTCGAAGGGGAGGACCACCTGTACGAGGGCTTCCGTGGGCACCGCCACATCCTTTTGCTCCAGCCCGGTGAACTCGACGCGTGGGCCGCAGGGCACGGGTTCGTGCCCGTGACGCCGACCGAGGCGGTACGCGTGGTGCGGGGCGAGGGGTACCGCACCACCGTCAACGCGCGCTACCGGTTGGAAGGAGTCTGAGGAGGGGCTTCACCCCCCTACCAGGAGCCGAAGTCCTGAAGGAACGCGCCCAACGCCTCGGCGCATGCCCTGGCGATCCGCTCGCCCTTCTCGTGGCTGGCCGCGCTGGGATCGCCCAGCGTGCCGCTCGGAGACAGGGCGTCGAAGGGCAGGTAGCGGCGGGCCGGCGCGCCGTCGAACAGGTCGGAGGAGAGGTAGCGCGAGGGGTGTTCCGGGTAGCAGGTCACGGCCTCGTCCATGCGCACCAGGGTGCCGTGCGTGGCCAGCATCAGCGAGGTCTCGAACTCGCCGGCGTGGCCGGTGCCGCCGGTTCGGGTGTCGCGCAGCTCTGCGCTTCGCGGGCCCAGAAGGTGGAAGTAGGTGAGTGCGGCGACGCGTGGTACGTCGGCGCCGCGTTCACCCAGGCGTGCCAGCGCGACGTTCAGCGCGGCCACGTTGCCGCCGTGGCCGTTGAGCAGCAGGATGCGGCGAACGCCGTGGTGCAGCAGCGACACGCACACGTCCACCACCACGTCGACGAACGTGGAGGTGGTGAGGGTGATGGAGCCGGCCAGGCCCATGTGATGCGGCGACAGGCCCGTCCACAGGGTGGGCAGCAGCAGGAGCGGCCGCTCGTCGCTCCAGTCTTCGGCTGCGTGGCGCGCCACGGTTTCCGCCGCGAACGCGTCGGTGCCCACCGGCAGGTGGTGCCCGTGTTGCTCGGTCGAGCCGACCGGCACGATCACGATCGGATCGCGCGCGATCGCGTCGGCCAGCATGGGCGAAGTGTTGTCCGCCCAGTCGAGGTGCGGGCGGAACGCCGCGTCGTCGCCCGAGGTGCGGGGAGGCGCCATCAGCCGACGTGGAGGCTGATCGTCTTCAGGTCGCTCATCTCGCGGAGGGCGTACATCCCACCGACGCGCCCCACCCCGCTGAGCTTGCCGGACGCCCCGCCGAACGGTACGTGCAACTCCCAGTACGTCGAGGCGTCGTTCACGTTCACGGTGCCGGTCCGGATGCCCTCTGCGAAGTAGTAGGCGCGCTTCAGGTCGCGCGTGAACACGCTGGAGACCAGCCCCAGCGTATTGCGATTCGCGATCTCGAGGATCTCCTCGTCGCTGCGGACGCGAATCAGCGGGACGACGGGCCCGAAGGTCTCCTCGAGGTTCAGTTTGCTGTCCAGGCTCACGTCGCTCAGCACGGTCGGCTCGAAGTACAGGTCGCTGCCCAGGTCATTGCGGGCGTGCCCGCCGAACATCACGCTGGCGCCGCCCTGCAAGCTTTCCGAGACGTGGTCGGCCACCTTGGCCGCCACGCCTGCGTTGTTGAGCGGGCCCATGGTGCTCGATTCGTCGAGCGGATCGCCCAGCCGGACCCGTTTGGCGGCGTCCACCACGCGCTCCGCGAAGGCGTCGTAGATGTTGGAGCCGACGAGGACGCGTTCGGAGGAGGAGCAGATCTGTCCGGCATTGGTGAAGCTGCCCGCCGCTGTGGCCTGCACGGCCGCGTCGAGGTCGGCGTCGTCGAGAACGATCACCGGGCCGTTGCCCCCCATCTCCAGCAGGCACGGTTTTCCGGCGGCCCGCTGGGCGATGTGGACGCCGGTGGCGGCGCTGCCGGTGAAGCCGACCCCGTCGGTGTCGGGATGCCCCACGATCTCGTCGCCGACCACCTCGCCGGGTCCCGTGACGAGGTTCAGGGCCCCCTCCGGCACGCCGGCCTCCTCGAGGCAGGCCGTGAGCTTCACCGCGCAGGCGGAGGTGGTGGGGGCGGGCACCCACACGATGGCATTGCCGGCCGCCAACCCGGGCGCCAGGTACTCCACGGGGATGTTCATGGGGAAGTTCCACGGCGTGACCACGGCGTACACGCCGCGGGGCTGGTGGATGGTGAACACGCGCTTGCCGGGATCGGCCACCCGAATCGTCTCGCCTTGGAGCCACTTCACGTGCTCGGACGCATTGCGGAACCCCTCGATCGCCTTGGAGACTTCGAACTGCGCTTCCGACCACAGCGGCTTGCCCTGGTCCTCGGTGAGGGTCCGCGCCAGCTCGTCCTTGCGTCGCTCCATCACGTCGGCCACGTCCTGCAGCAACTTCGAGCGCTCCCAGACCGACATGGCGGCCATGTGCCGCTGGCCCTTCCGCGCAGCAGCGATCGCGTTGCGGGCGTCCTCGCGCGAGCCCTTGGGAAGCGTCGCGAAGGTCGTGCCCGTGGCGGGGTTGACGGCGTCGAACGTCTCGCCCGACTGGCTCTCGACCCAGCGACCTTCGATGAACATGCGGAGTTCCTGAACGGGGGTGGATTGGGGGGTACGCGTGCTCATGGTGCCTCCTTAGCGGTGCTCGAGGTCCGTCACCTCGACGGCGCCTCCTTGGTCCAACGATCGGTGTACGGCGCGGCAGATCGCCACGGCGTCGCGTGCGGTGCGGCCCGACGAGCGCGGGGTCTCGCCGGTGGTCAGGCAGCGGACGAAGTGGTCGATCTCCTCGCGCAACGCGCCCGCCACGCGGCCGTCCAGCCGCGGCCAGTGACGCGTTTCGGGCATGCGCCACCCCTGAGCGTCGACCGCCACCAGATTCATGGTGCGGAGGTCGAGCGACGCGGTGCCCTTTCGGCCGAACACGTCCAAGCGGACGTCCCCGAACGGCCCCCACGCCTCGGGGGCCCGCGTCTCGCCCCATGCGTTCGGCAGTGTCCAGCCGCTCTCCACCACGGCGAGCGACCCGTCGCCGAAGGTGAGGGACGAGAAGACCACGTCGGGGGTGCCGTAGGCGTCGAACACGTCGCCGCGCGCCTGGTGCGCCTGCACGCGCACCGGCCGCGCCGGCCGGAGCCAGTTCAGGACGTCGAAGTCGTGCACGCCGAGGTAGTCCACCACATGCGTGCCGCCCGCGAAGCGGTCGGCTTCGCCTCGTAGGCCGTGACGGCGCGCGTACACCGATACCAGGTCGCCGAGCACGCCGGCCCGCACCGCCTCGCGAAGGTTGGCGTAGGCGGTCTCGAACCGCAAGATATGGCCCACGAGCAGGGGCACGCCGGCGGCGTACGTCGCGGCGATCATGGCGTCGGCATCGTCCAATCGCGTCGCCAGGGGCTTCTCGACCAGCACGCCGAGACCGGCCTGCGCGGCGCGGACCACGCTGTCCCGGTGGGCGTGGTCGGGCGTGGCCACCACGACGCCGTCGAGGTCCATGGCGAGGAGTTCGTCCAGCGACGTGCAGGCCCGCGCTCCGTGCGCCTCCGCCGTGCGGACCGCCGCGGCGGGGTCGGCGTCGAACACGGCCGTGAGCTCGCCACCGGTGGCCTGGGCGAGGGTGGCGGCATGGAGCCGGCCCATGAAGCCGCACCCCACCACCCCGATGCGCGCCCTGTTCATCGCGCGTCCTCCTCTTCGCGCACGCCGGAGGACGGGGCGTGTCGGGTCTCCCCACCCGGGGTGTCGTCGGCGCCGAGTTCACGGGAGATGGTCTGCGCGCAGGCCCGGGCGATGGGCACCAGCTCGCGGATGCGTGCATCGGTGAGGTACACGGTGGCGCCGCTGATGCTGATCGCCGCGATCGCACGCCCCGACGCGTCCCAGACGGGGACGGCGATGCAGCGGATGCCCGGCTCGTTCTCCTCGAGGTCGAGGGCGTACCCCTGGCGTCGGATGGTGGCGAGCTCGTCGCGCATGGCGTCCGGCCACGTGATCGAGCTGTCGGTCTTGGGGGCGAGATCCAACAGGTGCGACGGCCATTCCTCCAGAGGCAGGCTGGCGATGAGCGTCTTGCCCAGGGCGGTGGTCTGGGCGGGAACGCGCAGGCCGACGTGCGAGCGCATTTGCAGCCCGCGGCTTCCCTCGATCTTCTCCAGGTAGGTGATGTGGCCGTCCGCGAGGACGCCTAGGTGGACCGTTTCGGAGGTGCGCCGCGACACCTCCTCGAGGTGGGGCCGGGCGACCGTCAGGTAGTCCAATTGCTGGCGCGCCAGCTCGCTGAGCTGCAGCAGGCGGTAGTCCAACCGGAAGCGGTGGCCCTGGTAGCGCAACAGGTGATGATGCACCAGCACCTGCGTGAGGCGGTGCACCGTGCTCTTCGGTAGGCCGCTGGCACGCGCCAGATCGCCGAGCGTATCGAAGCCTTCAGCCACCAGCGTCAACAGGTTCAGCCCCTTGTCCAGGGTACGACTCACGCCTCTACCTCCGGCCGTGGCGGGCTCACGTCCGTTCCGAATAATGGTACGCCATGCCTCATATTGACATGCCCTCGCCGGCAGCCTATACTCGCGCCGCAAGACAACGCAATGTGCTTCGCGCTGCTTTGGCCGTGGTCGGCGTGGTGCGTGACCATGCGCGCCGTGTTCTCGGCGGATGCGCCGTGGGCGCGGAGCCAGGAGAACACGGGAGGTCGGTGGACCCTGCAGTTGGCCAACGCCCGGCATGCGTCCCGGTAGCGGCGCAGTCGGGACACGCGCACTCGCGTTCCAGGAGGACGAGACATGCGACATCGGATCGGATGGCGAAACCTGGCGGCGGTGGCCGCGCTCGCGGCCGTGGCCTGGGGATCGCTGGCATCGGCCCAGACCGAGATCACGTTCACGGTCTGGAACTACTCGCTTGACACCGTGCAGGACAACATTCGCCAGTTCGAGGAGGCGAATCCCGACGTCGAGGTCACCCTGAACGACTACACCTGGCAGGACTACCAGGACACCATGGTGTTGCGCTTCCGCGGCGGCAACGCCCCCGACGTGCTGTACGGCGGGCAGGATTGGCTTCCCGCCTGGGCGTCGGCAGGCTGGGTGGTGCCGATCGAGGGTCGTTGCGAAGGGATGGCGCAGTACGCCGAGGACGCCGCAGATTATGCCGTCAGCGACATGACGTATCAGGGTGAGCTATACGGCCTTCCCTACTACGCGGACACCATCAGCTTCCTGTACAACGAAGCGATCCTGGACGAGCACGGCATCGACGTGCCCCAGACGTGGGACGACGTGCTGCAGGCCAGCCTCGAGCTAAAGGAGGCGGGGATGAGCCGCCCCTTCATCTACGAGTACGACCAGGAGCTGCCCAACTTCTACGACGCGTTCGTGGCGCAGGTGTACGGCCGTGGCGGCGACATGTTCGACGAGGACCTAAACCCGCTGTTCGATGATCCCGACAGCGCCGCGTTCCAGCACCTGCAGTGGCTGCAGGACGCAATCACCGAGCACGAGATCATCGAGATGGTGCCACACGAGACGGACATCATTCGGGCCATGAACACGGGCCAGCACGCCTTCACCGTCGTGTACAACTACGTACTGGCGGCCATGAACGAGCAGGCCACCCAGCCGCGTGCCGGCGAATTCGCACTGGCCCGGATGCCGGGCGAGGCGCACGAGACGCTCGGCTTCGCCAAGTTCTACGCCCTCTCGCAGGAGGCGGCCGAGGACCCCGAGCGGCTCGACGCGGCCTGCCGCTTCATCGAGTACATGGGAGGCGGCGACTACGAGATCGCCACCCGCTGGGCGGCCGAACGCGGGCTCGGCTTCGCGCAGTTGCCGCTGTTCGAACGCGAGGTCGTGCGCGAGGCCTGGGGCAGCTGGATCGACATCGACGTGTTGCAGGAGCAGGTCGCCAGCGCCCGAAGTGGTACCTGGACCGAGTGGACGACGGTGTGGAGCTCGCAGTTCCGGCCGATGCTGGCGCAGGCCATGGTCGGCGAGGTGTCCGTGGAGGAGGCTCTGTCCAACGGAGCCGAGGCCTGGACCGAGCTGCGCGACACGGTGCGTGGCAACTGAACCTCTAGGCGCACGGGATGACGGGCGCCCGGCCCACGGCAGGGTCGGGCGCCCGCTCCAGGCGGGAAGCGGATGACCCGGGAGACCCGAAGCCCGTACTTGTGGATCCTGCCGGTGCTCGTGCCGGTGTTCCTGTTCACCCTGTACCCGGTGGGGTATGCCCTGTGGACGAGCCTGCACCGCATGCAGGTGTTGCTGCCGGGCGAGCCGTTCGTGGGGCTCGCGAACTATGCGAGCGTGCTCACCACCGACAGCGTCTGGACCGCGGCCCGGAACACCCTCGTGTTCACGGCCACCAGCGCCCCGCTCACCGTCGCGGTGGGCCTGGGCGTCGCCTATTTGTTGCTGGCCCACTACCCGGGCCGGATCTACGTGCGCTCGGTGGTGCTGCTGCCGTGGGCGCTTCCCGGCGCCATCACCGCCGTGATCTGGACGTGGGTGTTCCAACCGTCCTGGGGCATCCTGAACCTGATCCTGCGGTCGCTCGGCATCGTCGAGGAGAACGTGCGCTGGCTCACGCGCCCCGACCTCGCCAAGGTCGCGACGACCGTCGCCCACGTGTGGACCCAGTTCCCGTTCGCGGCCGTGCTGATGCTGGCAGCCCTGGCGGCGATCGACGAGACGCTGTACGCCGCCGCCGCCATCGACGGCGCCAACGCCTGGCAGCGGTTCCGATTCATCACGCTGCCCCAGATCAGCACCATGATCGCCATCCTGCTCATCTACGAGACGTTGGTGGCGATCACCAGTTACGACGTCACCTACGCCATGACGGGCGGTGGACCGGGCAGCGCCACCACGTTGTTGTCGTTCCAGATCTGGAAGCAGAGCTTCAGCGAGCTCAACTTCGGCAACGGTGCTGCACTCGCGTTCCTGACGGCTTTGTTGTCGCTGGTTTTCATCGTGTCGATCCTGCGCGCGATCCCCACCGAGATCTTCGGGACGAGTGACGGCGAATGACGCGGGGCCGCGACGTCGGGCGCGCCTTCCTGATGCTGGGGGCGTTCCTGGTGTTTCTGTTCAGCGGTGGACCGGTGCTGCTCGCGTTCATCGGAAGCATCGTGCCCGACCAAGCGATCTTCAGCTATCCGCCCAACTGGTTCGGGCACGGGGTCACCCTGGACAACTATCGCTACATCTTCACGGGAGAGCTGCCCAGCGTCTATCAGGAGCAGGGGGCGACGCGCAGCATGATCTCCGACGCCGCGCGGCAGGTCCCCCGGGCGCTGATGAACAGCATGATCGTGGCGGGAAGCGTGGCGCTGGTCAACCTCCTCCTCGGCGCGCCGGCCGGGTTCGCCTACGCGCGGATGCGCTTCCGCGGGCGCATCCTGACCTTCATGGGGTTGATCATGGCGCCGCTGGTTCCGTCCATCGCCCTGATCGTGCCGTACTATCTTCTTGTCCAGGAGTTCGGGCTGGTAGGCAGCCGGATTTCGATGATCGCGATTCACTCCGTGATGACGCTTCCCTTCACGGTGCTGATCTTGTCGGTGTTCTTCCGTCGCGTTCCCGGCGAATTGCACGATGCCGCACGCGTCGACGGGTGCACGCCGTTCCAGGTGTTCACCCGGATCTTCGTGCCGCTGGTCCGCCCCAGCCTGCTGGCCACCGGCCTGTTCGCGTTCATGTTGTCGTACGCCGAGTTCATGTTCGCGCACGCCCTCGGGGGCGGCTCGGACGTTCGGCTGCTGCCCGTCGTGATGGCGGCCCTGGCGCGCAACCCCGACGTGTCGTGGGGGCTTCTGAACGCCTCGATCTTCGTGGCCGTGGTGCCTTCGTTGGTGCTGGTGGTGGTCGTGTGGCGCTTCGTGGTCGAAGGCCTGATGCTGGGAGGCGTGAAGGGATGAGACACCGGCATGGGCGCGGCGTGCGCACGGCCGAGGGCCCGCATGGATCGGACCCGAACGAGGATCCCCAGGCCAAGCAGGGGCCCGCGCCAACGGCTGGAGACGACCGCTTCGTGGCGGCACTCACGAAGGCCCGCGTGATCGCGATCGTGCGGGGGCCGTACCAGGTGCCGCAGTACGCCGAGATCGTCGACGCGCTGGTCGAAGGGGGCCTCAGCTTGGTCGAACTGACGGTCGAGCAACCGCACGCCGTGGAGGCCATCCGCCGTCTCGCGCCGCAGCTGCCGCGCGACGTCTGGTTGGGCGCCGGCACCGTCCGAACGATCGAACATGCCGAACGGGCCGTCGAAGCGGGGGCGCGCTTCCTGGTGTCCCCGTCCTTCGACGCGGGGGTCGCACGGTTTGCGAAGGAGGCGGATGTCCCCTACCTGCCGGGCGTGCAGACGCCCACCGAGGTCGACGCGGCGCGCGCTGCGGGGTGCAGCGCCGTCAAGCTATTCCCCGCGCATCATCTGGGTCCCACCTACCTGAAGGCGATCAAGGCGCCACTCCACGATGTGAACTTCGTGCCGACGGGCGGGATCGGCCCCGAAGATGCTAATACATGGATTTCTGCCGGCGCATGCGCGGTCGGCGTGGGCGGATTTTTGGTCGCACCGGGGGACGCGCCGTCCGAGATCCGCGAGCGCGCGCAAGCCATGGTGGAGGCCCTGAAGGGCGAGAAGACCGATGGCTGACGCGACGGCTGCGGATCCAAGCCCCACCTTCGACGTCACCAGCCTCGGCGAGGCCCTGGTGCGCTTGTCGGTGCCCGCCGGCACGCGTCTATCCAACGCTGCGCGTCTCGATGTGCACGTTGCGGGGGCGGAGAGCAACGTGTGCGCGGCGTTGGCGGGGTTGGGACGGCGCAGCGCCTTCGTCACGCGCCTTCCGCACAATCCGCTGGGGGACCTCGTCGTGCGCCGGCTGCGCGAATGGGGGGTCGACCCCAGCGGGATCGTACGCGCCGACCAGGGGCGGGTCGGTACCTATTTCGTCGAGTTCGCAGCGCCACCACTGCCGATCCGGGTGACCTACGACCGGGCCGACAGCGCCTGCACGCGGTTCACGTCGGGCGAGGTGGACTGGGAATGGATGCTCGATACGCGGGCGCTGCACCTCACGGGCATCACGCCGGCCCTGAGCCCGTCCTGCCGCGAACTCGTCGGGGAGGCCGCCGATCGGGCACGTGAGCGGGGCGTGCAGGTCAGCTTCGACGTCAACCACCGGGCGCAGTTGTGGAGCGACCATGCGGCGGCCGAGGCCCTGCGGCCGTTGCTGCGCGCGGCCGACCTGCTGCTCTGCAAGCGCGACGACGCGGAGCGCCTGTTTGGGATTTCGGGGGCGCCCGAACGGATGCTGGACGAGCTTCAGGACCTGTCCGGCGCGGTGCACGTGGTCATGAGCCTGGGCGAGGAAGGGGCCCTGGCCCGCAGCGAGGGACGGACCTACCATCAGCCGGCGATCCCGGTGACGGTGGTGGACCGGATCGGCGCGGGCGACGCGTTCGCGGCAGGCGTGATCGATGGCGTTCTCGACGGCGACCTCGAGGCTGGCTTGGCCACGGGCACTGCTCTGGCGGCGCTCGCGCTGACGCAACACGGCGACGTCGTGGTCACCGACCGGGCCGAGGTCGACGCCGCGCGCCATGGCCTGTCGGGGGGTGTTCACAGGTAGCCGCCAGACCGACCACCACGTCGGATGCGCAGACGTCGACGCGAACGCCGCGTACGTGGTGGGTCGAAGGGAGGAGCAGGGATGCCGACCATCGAAGACAAGCTGCACGAACGCGGCCTGGCGTTTCGGAGGGAGCGCCCCCAACGGCGCTTCGTCGACGCCAAGCAGGCCGGTGATTTGGTGTACCTCTCGGGCCACGGGCCGGAGGACGAACATGGGCACCTGCCGTGGGTCGGCAAGGTCGGTCGTGAGGTGACGATCGAGGAGGGCTACCAGGCGGCCCGCAGGGTGGCGGTCAACTGCCTGGGGAGCCTGAAGGTGCATCTCGGCGAGCTCGAGCGCATCGACGAGGTGATCAAGGTGCTCGGTTTCGTCAACAGCGCGCCGGACTTCCACCGGCAGCCCGAGGTCATGCACGGCTTCACCGACCTACTGCTGGAGGTGCTGGGCGAGCGCGGCCGTCACGCCCGCTCGGCGATCGGCACGAACACCCTTCCCAACGACCAACCGGTCGAGGTCGAAATGATCGTCAAGGTTCGCGTGTGAGGACGGGCCAACGTCGTCGGCCTCGTCGCGCCGCAGCCGTCCGGGTACGCTGAGGCAGAGGGGCGCGCCACCGAACCGCCGCCCCCGAACGGAGCGACCATGACCGGACCCGATGCCACGTCCTCCACCGACCGATTTCGCGTGGTGGTCACCGACCACGCCTATCCCGACGTGAGTGCCGAACGTGAGGTGCTCGGCGCCGTGGGCGCCACGGTGCACGATGCGCAGGCCCGGGGCCGGGACGAGCTGATCGAGGCGGTGCGCGACGCCGATGCAGTGCTGGTGCAGTTCGCCCGGATCGACGCGGAGGTGCTGGCGGCCATGCGGCGGTGCCGCGTGGTGGTGCGCTACGGCATCGGGGTGGACGGCGTCGACCTCGAGGCGGCCACCGAACACGGCATTCCGGTCGCGAACGTGCCGGACTACGGCCTGGACGAGGTCGCGGATCACGCCATGACCCTGCTGCTGGCCTTGGTTCGCAAGCTGCCGCAGGTCGCCGAGCAGGTCCGCGCCGGCGTGTGGGAACCGAACCCGTGCCGGCCGCTCCACTCGCTGCGTGGACGGACGCTGGGCCTGGTGGGGTTCGGGGCGATCGCCCGGCGGGTGGCCGCGCGGGCGCACGCCTTCGGGCTCGACGTGCAGGCGTACGATCCCTACGTCGAGGAGGGTGCCTTCGACGCGCACGGCGTGACGCGGGCCGGTTGGGAGGACCTCCTCGCCACCAGCGACTTCGTGTCGCTGCATCTGCCCCTCAGCGACGCCACGCATCACATGTTCGACCGCGACGCGTTCGCGGCCATGAAGCGTGGCGCGTTCTTCGTCAACACCGCGCGCGGCGGGCTGGTGCGAACGGAGGACCTTCTGGCGGCGTTGGACGATGGCGCCGTGGCGGGCGCGGCGCTGGACGTGCTGGAGCAGGAACCGCCGCCGCAGGACGCGCCGGTGGTGCAGCACCCGCGGACGCTGGTGACCAGTCACTGCGCCTGGTACACCGAGGAGGCGCGCCAACGGGTGCAGCGCTTCGCCGCCGAAGAGGTCGCCCGTGTGCTTCGGGGCGAGGGGCCCAAGAACCTCGTCAACCCAGCGGTGGCCCAGAAGGGCTGATGGGACGCCTGGCGTGCGGCATGCGCGCCGGGTCGCGCGGGGCGAGTCGCTGTCCGGTGGAGCCACCTTCGTCGAGCACGAGGTGTACGGTGCCGGTCACTACGGGCGACGACGATTGACCTTCGAGCCCGGTTCAAGGTGTATGTCTCTCTTCGGATCGAACCTCGAGGCGAGCTTCGAAGGGAGGAACGACCCTTATGCGAGAGCCAGCGATTCGGGTTCTTCGCGCCGCACCTGCGGACGCGTGGACGGTGTTGCCCGGTGTGTGGCTGTTGATTGCGCCCGTAGCGCTCGGGTACGCGGGCCTGCCCGACCCGCTCTGGAACGCCGTGTTGGTGGGTGCGGCCATCACGATCAGCGCGGCGGCGCGTGCGATCGGGGGCGGCGGGGTCCCCGTGCTCGGGTGCATTTGGAATCAGGTGGCGTTGGGCGCGTGGCTGCTCGTCGCGCCCTGGGTTCTGGGGTACGGCGACGTGACGATAGCCGTGATGAGCGATCTCGTCGCCGGCGCGCTCACGTTGGCCTTGATCTGGCGCGGCATGCGACGCCGTGCCGGTGCCTGAGCCAAGCGAGGCGCGTCGTGCGCCAGGCGTGACCTACGCGGCCCGAGCCCCCATGCTGCCCAAGTGGGTGTCTTGGAAGCCGCTGAACAGTTTGAGGCCGAAGCCCAGCGCGCGGTCGATGCCGATGTGCGTCACCCAGATCGGGGCGTACGGCAGCAGCGATGGCGCTTCGAACGCGAGGCCCACGTCTAGGAGCCCCAACGGGACGACCGTGGTGTGGACGGCGTTGTAGAGGGCGCTGCCGATGCGAGGGCCGCGCAGGTAGCCGACCATGGACGTCGCGGCCGTGGCGGGGGGCGTCGAGGGCGTCGTCACGGATGAAGCGTACGCCAAGGTGCTGCCGTGCGTCTCGGCTTCGCCATGCGAGGACGCCGGCGTTGGTCCTGCGTCTCGCCCGCGGTCGCGCGTCATCGCTTCGGCCCGGTGTCGGAGAGCGACGCCGGCGGGGCTAGGGTGGGGGTAGGGCATCTGTCCCTACGGCCGTCGACGACGTACGGATAAGTTGGACCTACGTATCCGAGTTGGCCGATAGGGGCGGCTTGGAACGAGGAGAAAGGAGCGAGATGGACATGAAGAGATTCACGAGCGTATTCGCATCGCTGCTGGTCGGCCTGGCCGGCCTGGGACTGTTCACACTGGCGTGGGCGCAGGACGACGAAAGCCCCGCGGAGTACAGCGCCGACGTGAGCTACCGCCTCACCACCGGACTCGCCGAAGGCAAGATGGTGTTCTTCGGCGTGGGCGGCGACATCGACGGCGAAGTCAACCCCACGCTGACCGCCGAGCCCGGCGACGTGGTGGCCGTGACGCTCGTCAACGGCGACGGCGTCCAGCACGACGTCCTGTTCGAGGGCTTCGCCAACGCGCAGAGCGACATGGTCACCACGGAGGGCGCGAGCAGCACCTTCGTATTCCGCGCCAACGAAGAGGGCGCCTTCGACTACTACTGCACCGTGCCGGGCCACCGCCAGGCCGGCATGGAGGGCAGCTTCGTGGTCGGCGAGGCCGAGGCCGCGGCCGACGACGCGGAGAGCATCGTGCGTGCCCCGACCGACCTGCCGGGACCGATCGCCGACCGGGACGAGCCGGTGCACCACGACGTCACCCTCACCACCGTGGAGAAGCAAGGCCGCCTGGCCGACGGCACCAGCTACCGCTTCTGGACCTTCGACGGCCAGGTCCCCGGGCCGCTCCTGCGGGTCCGGCAGAACGACACCGTCACCGTGACGTTGGAGAACCCTGCCGACAGCACCATGGTGCACTCGGTCGACTTCCATGCCGTCACCGGTCCCGGCGGCGGCGCGGTGGCCACCCAGACGGCGCCGGGCGACGCCACCAGCTTCAGCTTCACGGCGCTGCAACCAGGCCTGTACGTCTATCACTGCGCCACGCCGATGGTCGCCCACCACATCACCAACGGCATGTACGGCCTGATCCTGGTCGAGCCCGAGGAGGGCCTGGCCGAGGTCGACAACGAGTTCTACGTGATGCAGGGCGAGCTGTACACCCAGCAGGACTTCGGGCAGAAGGGCGAGCTCGACTTCAACGTCGACAAGCTGCTCGACGAACAGCCCGAGTACTACGTGTTCAACGGCGCCGTGGGCGCCCTGACGGGCGACGGCGCCCTCACGGCGGAGACCGGCGAGAGCGTTCGCATCTTCTTCGGTGTCGGCGGACCCAACAAGACCAGCAGCTTCCACGTCATCGGCGAGATCTTCGAACGCGTCTACGACCAGGCCAGCCTCACCTCGCCACCCCTCACCGACGTCCAGACCACCACCGTCGCCCCGGGCGGCGCCACCATGGTCGAGTTCGGCGTCGAGGTGCCGGGGACGTACATCCTGGTCGACCACGCGCTGAGCCGCGCCGAGCGCGGCCTGGCCGGCCACCTGGAGGTCAGCGGCGAAGGTGACCCCGACGTCTACCAGGGCGAGGTCACCGAGGGCAGCGGACACTGAGTCACCGCTGAGCCCCGTTCCACGAAACCCGCGTTCGGCCCGCAGCCCATGCTGCGGGCCGAACGCGTGCGACGCGACTCAGATCCGCGCCAATGCCCGCTCGAACACCTCCAGCGCCCGCGCCACCTCGGCGTCGCCGATCACCAACGGCGGGATCCAACGCACCACGTGGCCATGGCTGCCGCAGGTGAGCAGCAGCAGGTGTTCCTCGAGGCAAGCGCGTTGCACCGCCTTCGCCGCCTCCGGGGCGGGCCGGCCGTCCACGCGGAACTCGACCCCGATCATCAGACCGGGACCTCGTACCTCAGCGACCGCGTCGTGCCGCCCGCGCATGTCGTGCAGCGCGGCGCTGATCTCGCGCCCGCGCACCTCCGCGTTGGCCGGCAGCGCCTCCTCCCGCAGCGTGCGGAGCGTGGCCTCGGCCGCCGCGAGCACCACGGCATTGCCGCCGCCGTACGTCCCGCCGTGCGTGCCGGGCTCCCAACGTTCCATCAAGGACGCGGACGCGCCGATCGCCGAGATCGGGAACCCGGAGCCCATGCCCTTGGCCATCACCAGGACGTCCGGCACGACGCCGGAATGCTCGAAGGCGAACATCCGGCCGGTGCGGCCGAACCCCGTCTGGATCTCGTCCAGCACCAGCAGGATGCCGTGCCGGTCGCACAACTCGCGAACGCCCTGCAGGAAGCGTGGCGGGGCCGGTACGTAGCCGCCCTCGCCCAGCACCGGTTCGATCACCATCGCGGCCGTCTCGTCCGGCGCGGTCTGCGTCTGCAATAGCAATTCCAGGCGCTCCAGGCAGAACGACACCGCGTCCGCCTCGCTCATGCCCAGTTGGAGAGGATAGGGGAACGGCGCCACGCTGATGCCGCCCGGGAGCGGCTGGTACTTGTGGCGGTAGACGGTCTTGCCGGTCGTCATCGCCATGGTCTGCGCCGTGCGGCCGTGGAATCCGCCTTGGAACACGATCAGGTTGGTGCGGCCGGTGGCATGCCGGGCCAGCTTCACGGCCCCCTCGATCGCCTCCGCCCCGCTGTTGGACAAAAAGAACCGGTCCAGCCCCGGCGGGGTGATCTCGTCCAGCGCGCGTGCCAGCGCCTCCGCTTGGGGCGTGATCACGTTGTTGATCTGGCCGAAGAACAACCGCTCCGCCTGCGCCCGTACCGCCTCGACCACGCGGGGGTGGGCGTGCCCGGTGCTGGCGACGCCGATGCCGCTTCCGAAGTCCAGCCAGCGCTGCCCGGCTTCGTCGACCAGCCAGGCGCCCTCGCCGCGGACGGGGCGCATGTGCGTGAGGTGCGTCCACACGGGCGACAGGGCGCTGGGGTCGCTCGAAACGTTCGTCGCTTGGTTCATGGTGCCTCCTCGTCGGGTCCTACCCTACGCAGTGCACGCCGGTGCTCACGGGCGCGCCGTTGCCCTACGCGCCGACGCGCGCCAGCGCGTCGTGCGGCACCTTGCACGCCACGGTGTAGGCCGGATCGAACATGTTGCCCAGCTCGTAGCGTACGCACTGGCTCAAAAACAGCCCCGCCGTCGCGGCGTCCCAGCCGTGGTCGCGCATCAGCCACCGCACCATTTCGGTGGTGGCGTGCTGGGTCGCCTGGTCCAACGGCCGGGCGTTGCCCAGCGTGAAGCGGTGCGTGTCGTCCTCGCCGCGAGGCCAACCGATGGGTACCCCCTCGACCAGGTCGACGGTGAGGTGAACGTCGGCGGAGATCTCGACGCCGGTGCCGGACATCTCGCCGTCCCCTTGCAGGGCGTGCGCGTCGCCGACGAAGAGCGACGCGCCGGGCACGAACACCGGCAAGTACACGGTGACCCCGCCGCCGAGGCGCCGATAGTCCATGTTGCCGCCGTGCGGCCCGGAGGTGGCGGTCGAGATCGCCTGCCCGCCGGCCGGTGCCACCCCGATGCAGCCGAGCATGGGCGCCAGCGGCAGCACCAGCCCTTCGATCGGAGAAGAGGGGTGCGTGAGCGTCACCGTGCCGGCTCCTGCGTCGACCTGCCAGGCGGCACCGTCGTGGGCTGCCTCCGCCCCCACCTCCGCCAGGAAGTCCGGGTCCAGCACCCCCGGCGCCAGGCTGGCCCGTCCGAACCCGTGCGTGCGGTTGGGCGTCACGGCGTTCAGGTGCACCGCGAGGTGATCGCCCGGTTCGGCGCCTTCGACGCGAATGGGGCCGGTGAGGGGGTTGCCGCGCGCCGCGACCCTGCTCCCGTCCGCGTCGACGCCCGCCGCATCGACGGTGTGCGTTCGGATCGTGTCCCCCGGCGCGACCGACAGCGCTGGCGGGTGGGCGGCGAAGGTGTGGTGATGCGTGACGGGGCGGAACGCGTGGCTGGCCATGCCGGCATGGTAATGCGCCAGGCCGTGGCGCGCGCGGCGTCGGACGGCGCCGACCCCGAGCGGCCGTCCACCACGCTGGACATCACCGTGGTCGACACCGGGGGCACGTTCGACGTCACCACCGACATGACGTTCGAACAGCGCGACGTGGAACCCGGCAACCTGCAGCAGGCTCCGTCTGGCGACCGCGCCACGTGCCGACGCGAAACCGGGGCTCAGGCTTCGTCCTACCCGGGCCCGTCGCCGCCGATCCGGTTCTGCTGGTCGACCGGCTGCCGGTGACCCTCGCATCGCGGCTCGAACACCTCCTCCAGGGCGCTGAACAGTGCACGATGCTCGTCCATCAACGCCTCCGCGTATCGCTCCACCGTGGTGCGTGGCGCGCGGTGACGGAGCGCCTCCTCCAGCATCGTGCCGGCCTCGGTGAGAGGCGTGGCGCCGAGGCTGCTGGATAGCCCACGCATGGTGTGCACCGCACGTTCGGCGGCTTCCAGATCGGACGCACGCAAAGCGGTAGCGAGGTCCGTGGGGAGGTCGCGTTGGTCGTCGAAGAACCCGCACAAGATCTTCGTGTAGACCTCCGGTTTGCCCATCGCGTAGCGGAGGCCCCGATCGACGTCCAAGCCGGGAACGGTGCGCAGCGTCTCGAGGCTCACGCTACGGTTCATGTCCGCTTCGTCAGGGGCGTCGTGTTCCGCAGGGGGGGCGGCCCGGCCACCGTCCGGCGGGGCGCCGTGGCTGCGCCCCCTGCCCTCGCTGGGGGCCTCGGCGCCCTGCGGGCCTGGGGCCCAGCGCAGCAGCGCGCGCCACAGGTCGTCCGGGTCGATGGGCTTGGTGACCACCTCGTTCATGCCGGCCTCGACGCAGTCTCGACGGTCCTTCTCCAGGGCACTGGCGGTCATGGCGATGACCGGCAGCGTGGCCAAGTCCGGGTCACCACGGATCGCACGCGTGGCGGCCAAGCCGTCCAGGACGGGCATCTGCACGTCCATGAAAACCAGGTCGTAGGGGGCCGCGCGCAGGGCGTCGAGGGCGCGCTGACCGTCGCTCACCACGTCGGCGGCCAGCCCCCGACCTCGTAGCAGGGCGGTGGAGACCTCCTGATTGAGCTGGTTGTCCTCGACCAGCAGGATGCGCAGGCCACGCAACGCCTCCGCGTCGGGCCCACCTTCCGAGCCAGCATCGGCCGATGCGGCCGTGCCATCGTGCGCCGACGCCATGCCGAACCAGGAGGCGACCGTCTCGAACACCACCGAACCGTCGACAGGGGTGGCCAGCACGCCGTCGATGTCGCCGTTCTCCTGATCGGCGTTCTGGCGTGACGGGGCCCCATCGGTGGCGGTGAGGAACACGCCCGGGGCGGGGGTGCGTGCCCGTTCACGGAGCTGTCGCGCGACGGCGGGGCCGCTCACGTCCGGCAGGTGCGAAGAGACGAACACCAACTCGGGGGCCTGGGCCGCGTCGCGGTAGCGTCGTAGCGCTTCACGGCCCGAGGTGGCCTCCTCGACGTGGAGTCCGATGCGGTCCAGCATGCTGCACAGCAGTTCGCGTCGGGTGGTGGCGTCGTCGGCGACCAGCGCGCGGCGCCCGCGTAGTTCGCTGTGCAGCGCGCGGATCAGGGGACGTGACGCGGCCGGCGCGAAGCGGGCGGTGAACCAAAAGGTCGAGCCGACCCCCACGCGGCTCTCCACCCCGATCTGGCCACCCATCAGGTGGGCCAGGCTCTTCGAGATCGCCAGCCCGAGACCCGTGCCGCCGTAGCGCCGGGTAATGGTGGGATCTGCCTGCGCGAAGTGGGTGAACAGCCCGCGCTTCTGTTGCTCGTTCATGCCGACGCCGGTATCACGAACCGCGAAGCGCAACGCCACCTGCTGCGCCTCGCCGGGGAGGCGCGCGACCGAGAGGGCGATCCCACCTTCGTCGGTGAACTTCACCGCGTTGTTGACCAGGTTGACCAGCACCTGGCGAAGCCTCAAGGGATCGCCTTCGACGCGCTCGGGTACCTCCCGGGCGATGTCGACCGTCAGGGCCAAGCCCTTCTCGTCGCACGCACCGCCGACCAGGGTCGTGACCTCCTCCAGCACCTTGGCCAGCCGGAACTCGTTGCGCTCCAGCGTCAGCTTGCCCGCCTCGAGCTTGGACGCGTCCAGGACGGTGTCGATGATGCCCAGCAGGTGACGGCTGGCGCTCTCGATCTTGTCGAGGTAGTTGCGTTGCCGGGCCGTGAGATCTGTGCCGAGCGCCAGGCGGTTCATGCCGACGATCGCGTTCATCGGGGTGCGGATCTCGTGGCTCATGTTGGCGAGGAACTGCGCCTTGGCCTCGACGGCCAGCTCGGCCTCGCGACTGGACCGCCGCAGCGCCTCGTTGCTGTCCCGAAGCTCCGCCAGCAGCTCCTCACGCGAGCGTGCCGTGACGATCTCGCGGCTCCGCTCGACCTCGTCGGCCCGTGGTGCACCGTCGCGCAGGCGGCGGCGAAGCGTCAGCCGTCCCTGCGGCCCATCGTACGTGCGGGTGGCGGCGGCGGCCGGCACGGGGGCGTACGCAGCCGTTGCTGCGGCGTCCTCCCATGCGAACGCCAGGACGAGGTGCGTACCGTGCGCCGCCACCTCGACCGAAAGCGTCAGGCGCGGCCGGGTGGCGTGCGCGGTAAGCCAGCGCGTGACGTCCGAGGCCTCCCCGGCCATCCGGGCGCCCAGGTCGCGACCCCCTCCGAGCACGCACACGACCTCGTAGGTCTTGGCCCGCACGCGCGCGTGGCCCACGCGCGCGGGGTCGAGGGTGCCCAGGGGATTCATGCCCGCCACCTCGCCAGCAGGAACGCGGCGTCGTCGTGAGGTCTGGCATGATCCTGCACCACGGCGTCCGCGACCGCCAGAAGGTCTCCCGATCCCAGGAGGCCTTGCGCCGTCCGTCCCGCCGTGGCGTGCAAACCGTCGGTCCAAAGGGCGATCACGTCGCCCGGTGCGATCGTCAACGACTGGACGAACGGCGTGGGCCAGCGGCGGCCCACGATGCCCCCTCGCGACACGCCGCGCCAACTGGTTGCGTGCCCGCCCCCGATGCGGGCCGCACGGGCGTTCCCGACCGCCAAGTACCGCATGCGGCTCGTCTGGGTGTCCAACAGCGCCAGGGCGACCGCGGCGCCTACCGTGCCGAGGGCCGCCCGGTGCAGCTGGGCCATCAGCGTGTCCAGCTTCACCTCCGCGTGGTGTGCCACCTCCGCCGCCAGGGTGCGCGCGACGCGGTGGGCGGCGGCGCCGTGACCGGTGGCGTCCATCATCGCCAGCAGAAGTCGCGCCCCTTGGTCGATCACCACCACATCGTCGCCCGAGACGAGTCGTCCCGTTCGCGGCCGGACCACGCTGGCGGCCTCCCAGCGCGTCGAGGTGTCGTGCGTGCGGCGGTGGACGGGCGGGAAACGCCCCTGGAAGCCGGAAGCGTCACCCCGTAGGTACTTGCGCACGTGCACGACGGTGCCGCCTCCGGGCCGGCTCCGGATCTCGACCTCGTCCGCCATGCGACGAACGCCGGGCAGTCCCAGGCCCAGAGTATGGCCGGTACTGTAGTGATCCTCGAACGCGCGTGCGACGTCGGCGATGCCGGGACCCTCGTCGTTGACCAGGATCTCGATGGCGAACGCGTCCTGCGTGGCCCCCTCGCCTGGCAGGCGGCGAAGCTCCAGCCACCCGCGCGTTCCGTACTTGAGCACGTTCGAGGCGAGCTCGGAGACGATGGTGCCGATGACGGAGCGCTCCTGCTCGGAGGCGCCCTGCAGCAAGGCCGAACGTTGGCTGCGGAGCACGGCGAGTTGCAGGTCGAGGGGACGTTTCAGTTCGTAGCGCTCCGGGGCCGCGTGCGGTGACTCAGTGCCGCTCATCGTCGCCGGGTTGCTGCGCGAGCGCGTCGTCCAGGTCGCGAAGGGCAGTGAACGACGAGGTGTCGAGGCCTGCATCGACCAAGTAAGCCACGATCCCGGCGCGCAAGCCCACCACCACGGGACGGACGCCCAACAAGCGTCCGGCATTCGCCAGCGCCGTCAGGAACGCGAAGTCGGAGGCGTCGATCACCTCCAGCCCCGAACACTCGAAGATCAGGTCCGTGGTGGGCCGCGCCTGCAACCGATCGAGCACCGCGCCGCGGAGCGTGCGGAAGGTGCCCTCCGACAGTTCGGAGGGCAGCGTCACCACCAACGCTCGCCCGACGCGCGTGGCCGCAACGCCCGCGGGGCCGTCGGGCTGCGATTCGTGCGACGAACCGGCAGGCACGGGAATGCCGCTCAGGACTCGTCGGGCGCCCTGCGGGTGCGTGGCAGGTGCGCATCGTCCCCGACGATGCCGAGGGCGATCTCGAACGCGTCGCGCAGGGTCGCGGTGGTTCGGATCCGGCCGATGTCGACGCCGAGCTCGACCATGGTGAACGCGATCTCGGGTGCGATCCCGGAGACGATCGCTTCGCAGCCCATCAACCGCGTGGCGTGCGTGATCTTGACGAGTTGGTCGGCGACGGCCGTGTCGACCGTCCGCACGCCGCTGATGTCCAGCATGAAGACCTTGGCGCGACTGTCGGCGATCATCGACAACGTCTTGGTCATGATCTCCTGGGTGCGGCTCGAATCGAGCACACCCACCAACGGCAACAGCAGGATGCCCTCCCAGATCGGCGTGACCGGGGTGGCCTGCTCGAACAGCTCCTCGCTGCGCGCTTCCAGCAGCGCGTTCTCCTCGGCCGCACGTTCGGCGCCCTCGCGTTCCGCCAGATAGATCTGGTCGATGACCAGGTGCGTGTCGAGAAAGACCATCTTCTCGATGGCTGCCGCCATGGCGCCGAGCTGTTCAGGCACGGGTCGAACGTTGTGAAGCCGTTCCTGCAACAGCCTGTCGGACATGAACATGCCCGCGAAGTAGATGACGTTGGGCAGGTCGATCCGTCCGTGGACCGCCCCGACGTGGCGGCGCGCCGCCACGTAGTCGTCGTCGATTTTGCCTTGGAAGAAGCCGGTCCAGTGCTCCAGCTGCCGTTGCTGCACGTGCGCCAGCAGGTCGGGCGCGTTGCCGAAGAAGGTCTCGAACTCGTCGTGACCCCGCAACCACGCGTACCAATCGTCCACGAAGTCCGGCAGCTGCGGGATCAGGTGCGTACCGGCTTCGCGGACCCGTTCGAGATCGAACTCGCTGATCTCGAACGTGTCGAGCAGGGTCGTCCGGTCGTCGGCTTCGGGCATGCAGGCTCCTCATAGGGGTGCGGCGGCGGGCGCCGTTCGGTGCGGCGCCGTGCGCAGCGTGCGAGCGTCAATGTCCCCACCGATACCATGGACGTCGCGGTGAGCGGGTGCATGCCGACGCTCACGGCGAACGTCCCGCTGCCCCTTCAGGCGGTAGCGTACGGCCGAGTCGCGGGGGAGGTGGAACGATGAATGCGGACGGACCGTCCACGAACAACGATGGAGGCAGCCGTCGCAGGCTGACGCGCCGGCGCGAGGGGCGCGTTCTCACCGGCGTGTGCGGCGGGATCGCCGACTATTTCGGGATCGAGCCGATCTGGATCCGCGGCGCGTTCGTACTGATCGTCGTCGCCGGCGGCGGATTGGGCGGCGGAGGCCTCGTCGCGTACCTGCTGCTCAGCCTGGTGATCCCCGCCCCGGAGGCCCCGAACGCCGACCCGCGCGAAACGGTACGCCGCGGTGCCGACGACATGGCGCAGCGCCTGCGCGAAGGCTTGCGCCGGGCCCAGGGAGACGACGACCGCACACGCTCCACGTTGGGGTTGTTGCTCCTCGCATTGGGGGCGTTGTTCCTGTTGGAGGGGCTCGGCGCATTCGCGTGGTTGCACGCCGGGGTGGTGTGGCCGCTGCTCCTGATCGCCGCGGGCGCGTGGTTGCTCAGCCAGGGCGGGTTCTGGCGCTAGCGACCGGGGGCGTCACGGCAGTCGAAAGCGCGCCATCGTCCCCGCCACCCGCTATGGTGAACGACGTGACGTTGCGAACCTTCGGGGCGTTGACGCTGGGCGACGGCACCTTCACCCGGCCGACACCGCTGATGCTGCTGGCGTACCTCGCGGTCGAGGGGCCGCGGGAGCGCCGCTTCCTGGCGCAGTTGTTCTGGCCGCACGCGGCGGATCCGCTGCGCAGCCTCGGCGTGGCGTTGGCGCGGCTCAGGCGCGGCGCCCCCGGGTCCATCGAAGCGGACGCCCAACGCGCCTGGGCGACGGTGCCGTCGGACGTCGACACCTTCCTGACCCGCTTGGAGGAGGGCGACGAATCCGGCGCCCTGGAGGCGTACCGCGGTCCGTTCCTCGCAGGCGTGGATCTGTCGCGTGCCGGCGTCGAACTCGAGGAGTGGGTGTACGCCACCCGTGAGCTGCTGGCCGTGCGGGCCGTCGGCGCCGCGCTCGAACTGGCCGAACGCGACGCGGCGGGCGGCCGGTTCGAGGCGGCCGCGCGGCGCGCCGCCGAGGCGTTGGACTGGGTGGACGCGTCGGTGCTGGAACCGGAGGACCTCGTCCGCCTGCACGCCGTGCTCCGGGCAGGCGATCACCCCCGTGCCGCGGCGTTGCGCCGTGAAGCCGAGACGTACGGCCTCGAGCTGGATGCCTCGCGGCCCGAGGCGCGCGGGCGCCTGGGGCGCCGCTCGGCGAGCGTTCTCAGGCGCTCGCACCCCATGCTGGGGACGGCGTTCGTGGGGCGCGACCCCGAGTTGACGGAGGTGGCGTCGTACCTCTCGAAGCGGGACGGGCGGCTGCTCACGGTGGTCGGAGCGCCCGGGGTGGGCAAGACCCGCTTGGCGTTGCAGGTCGCCCACGAGCAGGCAGAGCTCGGGGCCTTCCGGGACGGGATCCACCTGGTCGCCCTGGAGGCCGTGAGCGACGCGCACCGTGTGCCCGCGGCGATCGCCGAGGCGATGGGCCTGGACCTGGGCGCGGTGGGCGAACCGCTCGAGGCGGTGAAGGACGCACTGCGCGACGGCGACGCGTTGCTCGTGGTGGACAACGTCGAGCACGTGCTGGAGGGCACCACCGTCCTGCCCGCGCTGCTGGCGGAATGCCCCGGCCTGTCCATCCTGGTGACATCGCGCGAACGGCTGAACGTGCGGGAGGAGGAGGTGTTTCCGCTCGGCGGGCTGCCGCTGCCCGAGCACGATCCCCCCTTGGAGGAGGCGATCCGTCTGGATGCGGTCCGGTTGTTCGCGCAACGCGCCAAGCGGGCGCAGCCGAGCTTCGAACTGGACGAACGCACCATCTCGCACGTGCTCCGCATCTGCCGCGTGGTGGAGGGGCAACCGCTGTTGCTGGAACTGGCGGCCGTGTGGGTTCGGGTGCTGCCGTGCGCCGCGATCGCCGAGGAGATCGCGGGCAACCTCGACCTGATGACGAGCACGTCGCGGGACAGGCCGGAGCGGCACAAGAGCCTGCGCGGCACCTTCGAGCACTCCTGGAAGCTGCTGGGCGACGCGGAGCGCGAGGCGCTGAAGCAGCTCGCCGTGTTCCAGGGCGGCTTCGGGCGCGAGGCGGCCCGCCGGGTGGCGGGGGCCACGCTGGCGGTGCTCGCCTCGCTGGTGGATGCGTCGCTCCTCCGGGTGACGCCCGCCTGGCGCTACGACCGCCACCCCATGCTGCACGCCTTCACCAAGGAGAAGTTGGCCGAGGACCCCCAGGCGCAGGTGGCCGCCCGGGAGCGGCACGGCCTGTACTACGCGCGCCGCCTGCGAGAGCTGGCCGGCGAGCTGGACCTGGGGGGCGAACGCCAGCGCACGGCCCTGCGGTTCATCGACCACGAACTCGAGAACGTGCGGGCCGCGTGGCGGTGGCTGGTCCACGATCAACGCGCCCGCGAACTCGAGGAGGGCAGCGAGGCGTTGCACCGCCTCCTGCAGCACCGCGGCCGTCACCGCGAAGGCGAGGCGCTGCTGCGAGAGGCCATCGCCGGCCTGCGTGAGGACGCGTCCGAACACCGCTCGGCGCTGGGGGCGTTGCGGACCGCCCTGGCGGTGCTGGTGTACCGACTCGGCGACGTAGAGGAGGCCGAGACGCTGTCGCGGGAGGGGTTGCAGCGACTCCCCCAGGACCGCGCGGGGCCGGCGCATCACCGGGGGCTGAACACGCTGGGCTTGGCCGCATGGCGGCGTGGGGCGTGGGCCGAAAGCCGCGTCCTGTGGGAACAGGCCCTGTCACGTGCACGGCAGGGCGGACACCCCGTCTCCGTCTACACCTACCTGGTGAATCTGGCGGTCGTCGAACGCTCGGACGGGAACGTCGCGCAGGCCGAGGCCTACCTGCGTGAAGCCTTGCAGCTGATCCGAGCGCGCGAGGACCATATCAACATGGTGCTGGCGCTGAACAACCTGGGGGAGCTGGCGTTGATGCAGGATCAACCCGCAGCCGCGGAGGCCCGACTGGAGGAGGCGCTACAGCAGGCGGACGACCTTGGGGCCGACGAGCTGGTGCCGATGTGCCTTCTGAACCTGGCGCTGGCCGCCTTCGAGCAGCGACGGTTCCAGCGCGCGGCCAGCCGTACCGACGAGGCGCTGGAACGCCTGCAAGGCAGGGGGATGCGCACGCTCGAGATCGGGGCGCTGGCCCTAAAGGGGCGCGTCGCGGCCGCCCGCAGTCATCCGAAGGATGCCCGCGACGCGTTCGCGGCGTGCATCCGGGCGTTCGGAGAAAGCGGCGCCACCACGGTCGTTCTCAAGGCTCTGGGCTGGATCGCCGAGTGGCACGCCCACGAAGGGCGCACCGCCAAGGCGGTCGAGATCGCACGACACGTGGTCGCCCATCCCGCCACCGAACCGGACGACCGCAAGGGCGGCGCGCGCCTGCTCGACGGGCTCGGCCGCGCTGCACGGGAGGGCGTGCAGGCCGAGGGCGCAGCCCACGACCACGAGGCCCGCCTGCCGGAGCTGGTGGCCGAGGTGTCACGCGACGTGCTGCAGGGCGCGTGATCCCGCCCGCCCAAGGGAACGGGGGGATCTCGTTTCGTGATGGCGCGGCTGGGGGCGGTGTTCAGCCGTCGCTGTCGCCGGAGGTCTGCTCGCCCTGCTTGGCGGCGGTCATCTTCTCGACCAGATCGGGAAGGTGCTCGAACAGCTCCGTGAACGCGCCGCGCTTGCCGGGTACCTCGCGACCATGGGCCGCTGCCCCGGCGGCGTCGCTTCGTGCGCGTTCACGGCGCAGCACGTCTCGCTGCAGCAGGCGCAGGCGCCACGCACCGCGCCCGGGCTCGAACGTCACGCCGATCGCCAGCCAGCGCACCCTCACCCGCGCCGGTCCGTCCCCTCGGGGGCGTGGCCGGACGATGCGCGGGAGGCTCGAGCAGAATGCGTGACGAACGGCGCCCACGGCCGGCCGTCCGGGGGCGTAGGATGACGTCCGGAGGTGGGCATGACGCACGTCACCACGCGTGCCGGCGAACGCGAAGCCGCCCCGCGCGCCAGCACGCCGGTGTTCGCGTGCCGGGGCCTTCGCAAGCGGTTCGGCGCCACCACTGCAGTCGACGACGTGGGATTTCACGTCGAGGCGGGTGAGGCGTACGGCCTCCTGGGCCCCAACGGCGCGGGGAAGACCACGACCATCATGATGGCGTGCGGCCTGCTTCGCGCCGACGCCGGCGAGGTCGTCGTCGCCGGCACGAGGCTCGCCGACGCGCCGGAGGCGGCCAAGGCATCGATCGGGTACGTGCCGCAGGAGATCGCCCTCTACCCGGACCTGACGGCCGAGGAGAACCTGACGTTCTTCGGGCGCCTGTACGGCTTGCACGGCCGGGCGCTGCGGGTGCGGGTGGAGGAGGTGCTGGACCTCGTGGCCCTGCGCGAGCGTGCACGCGAGCGCATCGACACCTTCTCGGGCGGCATGAAACGGCGCATCAACATCGCGGCGGGCCTGCTGCACCGGCCGAAGCTGTTGGTGCTGGACGAACCGACGGTCGGCGTCGACCCACAGAGCCGGCACGCGATCCTGCAGCGCGTCGCGGAGCTGAACCGGGCGGGCATGGCGTTGTTGTTCACCTCGCACTACATGGAGGAGGTCGAACGCGTCTGCGATCGCGTCGGGATCATGGACGGGGGCCGGATGATCGCCGAAGGCACCCGCCGGGAGCTGGTCGCCTCGATGGGGAAGGCCGACCGGGTCGAGTTGGACGTCGACGGCGACGCGGCGGCGTTGGCCCGCGCCTGCGAGACGCTGGCGGACGTGACGCAGGCACGGGCCAGCGAGCGACGCGTGACGCTCCTCGCCCACGGGGGCCGCAACCTGCTCCCGGCACTGCTGGGGGCGGCCCGGGACGCGGGGGTCGACGTCACCGGCGTGCAGGTCATCGAACCCGACCTCGAAGCGGTGTTCCTCCACCTCACCGGAAAGGCGCTGCGGGATTGACGATGCGAGACGAACGATGCGCACGGCCCTCCTGATCGCCGCTCGCGAGCTGCGCGGCCGGCTGCGGGACCGCTCGGCGCTGATCCTCGGCTTCGTCGCGCCGGTGGGGCTGGCCCTGATCATCGCGTTCGCGTTCCAGGGCGGAGGCGACGCCTTCCACGCCGAGGTCGGCGTGGTGGACCTCGACGGTGGCCGCATGGCTGCGATCTTCACCGACGACGTGCTGGGCTCCGACGAAATTCGTGAGGTCTTCGACGTCCGCGCGTTCGAGGGTCGCGCGGCCGCGGAGGCTGCACTGGAGGCGGGCGAGGTCAGCGCGGTGTTCGTGCTGCAGCCGGGCCTGTCGCGGATCACGGTGGTGCGCGCGGCCCGTGCGCCGGTGGCGGGCCAGATCGCGCTCGCCATCGCGGAGAGCTTCGCGGCACGGGTCGACGGCGTGTCGCAGGCGATCGGGTTGCACGTGATGGTCGAGCTGTTCGGTTCCGGTGCGTTCGGTCCCGACGGCTTCGCGCCCAGCGGGTTCCGGGCCGAGCGCTTCGATGCGGCGCCCTTCGGCTCGGACGAAATGACGGCGCTGGCGACCTCCGTGGCGGAGGCGCCGCTACCCCTGGAGCTGGTGGGGGCCTCCGCCGGGCGTCACGCGTTGTCGTCCGCCAGCTACTACGGACCCGGCATGGCGATGCTGTTCGTGTTTTTCCTGTTGGCCGCGGCGCCTCGCAGCCTGTTGGCCGAAGCGAGGTTGGGCACGCTGGCGCGGATTCGCGCGGCGCCCGTGTCCCTGGCGGCCGTTCTGGCGGGCAAGGCGATCGCCGTCGGGGTCCTCGCCTTGCTCAGCATGGGCACCGTCTGGGCGGTCACGGCCTGGGTGTTCGGCGCCAGCTGGGGCGACCCCTTGGCGGTGGTGGCGTTGATGGTGGCGTTCGTGCTGGCGGCCTTGGCCATCGCCACGCTGGTGTCGGTGTACGCCCGCACCGAGGCGCAGGCGGACGGCGCCGTGTCGGTGGTGGCGTTCGTGCTGGCGATGGTGGGTGGGAACTTTTTGTACCTCGGCGACATGCCCCCGGTGTTGCAGCGGGTCGCCATGGCCACGCCCAACGGCTGGGCGCTGCAAGGGTTCGTGCGCCTCACCGCCGATGGTGGCGGGGTAGGAAGCGTGCTGGGGCCCATTGCCGCCATCCTTGTCTTCGCCGGCGTCGCCCTTGCGGCGGCCGTTCCCGGCATACGGAGCTGGATCGCGACATGAGCCGGACCCACACGAACCGAACCGGTTGGTTTCGCGTCGTCGCGGCCGTCATCGCCGCGAACCTGCGGCGCCTCTCCAATGATCGCACCGCGCTGGTGTTCATGGTGGCCGTTCCCTTCCTGCTGATCCTGATCATCGGGGTCGCGGTGCCCAGCCCGGACGACGCCGGTCCCCGGCCCCTCGGGGCGGTCGCGCCCCCCGGGCCGGGGTTGGCGGCGCAGGTCATGGAGCGCCTGAGGGCCGACCCCATGCTGGACGTGACCTCCTACCCGGACGAGGCGGCCCTCCGCGCCGCCGTTCGGCGTGGCCGCGAGGTGGCCGGGGTGGTCGTTCCGGCCGACGTCGAAGATCGCCTCCGGCGGGGCGCCCCTACGAAGGTGACCTTCCTGACCGACCCTTCGCGCGCGCCCCCGATGACGGTCCGAACGCACGTGCTGCGGGTCGTCGCCGAGGTGGGGGCCAGCATGCGGAGCGCACGGTTCGTGGCCGAGGGCACCGGAATCTCGCTGGAGGCGGCGCTCGCGGCGACGGGCGACGTGCCGGTGTTCGGCAGCACCGACGTGGTCAGCGAGACGTACGGCGAGGCGCGCGCGGCCCTCCTCGGCGGCTTCGCGTTCGCCGCCCCCCGCTACCTGGTGCTGTTCGTGTTCATCAACACGCTCGTGGCGGCGTGGGGCATGCCCGCCGATCGCGCGGCCGGATTGGCGCGCCGTACCTTCGCGGCCCCCACCGGCGCCACGGCGCTGCTGCTCGGGGAAGCGGGCTACCGAATGCTGGTGGCGGTCCTTCAGGCAGCGCTGATCGTAGTCGTGGGCGCCGTTGCGTTCGGCGTCGCGTGGGGCGACCCATGGGGGGTGGCCGCGCTCATTGCGCTGCTGGCGGCGGTGTCGACCGGGGCGGCGGTGCTGTTGGGGTCGCTGGCCCGTACGCCACAGCAGATCACGGCGCTGGCCCCACCGATCGGCATCGCGCTCGGGATGCTGGGGGGCTGCATGTGGCCGCTGGAGATCGTCGGGCCGACCCTGCGCGCGATTGCGCACGCCACGCCGCACGCGTGGGCGGTCCAGGCGTTCACCCGCCTCGTCGGCGACGGCGCCGGCCTGAGCGACATCACCCGGGAGTTGGCAGTGCTGGCGTCGTTCGCAGCGGTGTTCCTGGCGATGGGCCTGGTCGCGTACCGGCGGGCGTTGCGGGACGGGCCCGCCTGAACGGACCCGCCTGATCGGGGGGCTGGGTGCTGGGCGTGCAGCGCGTCGACGCGTTCGACGGCGTGCCCCGCGCCGGCTACCATGGCGGCATGACCGATCATGCGAACGGCGCGCGTCCTCGGGTCGCGTGGCTGGCTCGAGCGGCCGCGTGCCTGGCCGCGCTCGCCTTTCTAGGGTCCGTGGCGCACGCGGACCCTACCTACTACGTCAACACGGCGCGTGACGCACCCGCGGCGTTTCTCACCCTGGACCTCGCAGACGACGGCACCCTCCATGGGCGCGTGCTGGGCGATCCCGCCCGGCACGGCGCCATGGCGCGCACCTTCGGGGCCGACGTCCAGCGCGAAGGCGGCCGCGTCCGCGCCGTCGTGTCCGCCGAGCTGGCCGGCGCCCCGGCAGCACGCCTCCCGGCGGACGGCCGCTGGACGACGACCACAGGCCAGGAGGACGCATGGTCGCTCACGGTGGAGGCCGACGCAGGCGCCGACGACGCCAGCCTCGACCCGTTCGGCACGGCGCAGGTGACGTGGCCCGGCGGGGCGGGGCGCCCGCGTGGCACCACCACCTTCCGCGGGATCGGCGCGACGGTGCACGAACGCGTCGGCCCGGGCGACGGACCGGTGGGGGCCCGCCGCAGCGTCCCCCGCTTCCACGCCTCCCCGTGGCGCGAACTGGACCTCGCGGCCACGCTGGGCGGTGTGGCGGACGCCATGCTCCAAGACCCACCCCCTGGGGCGCAGGGCGACGACGGTGGGGACGTGTCCGCCCGGCAGGTCGTGCGAACCACCGCCCTCACGGATTCCCTGGTGAGCGTCCTGGTCGTGCAATATGCCCCGTCGGGTGACGTGGAGGCGCCGACGAGGCTTGCGTCTTGGACGTGGGTCGGCGACGGTCGCGCCTGGCGTGCAGCGTCGGCATGCCAGGCCGCCCGTGCGCTGGTGTACCCCTGCGACGAAGCGGCGCTCCGGGCCGCCGTGGTCGCGGCCGTGGAGCAGGAGGACCCGGGACGGCTGCGGATGGACGCCGCGCCGTCATTGGACATCTTCACCATCGGCATTCGCGGGATCACGGTGTGGTTGCCGGCCGAGGGGGACGATCCACGGGCGCGACACCCGATCGCTGTGCGCGTGCCCTACCACGACCTGCGGCCGTAGCTGAGGCTCGGGTTCCCTTCGGCGCGCCGGCCGCGAGGCGATCGCGCTGGATCATGACGCGGAGGCCCCGTCGCGGTACCGTCCCAAGCCATGGACCCGTATGCACGGCACGACGCCCGGCATCGGGCAGGCGCGGCGGCGCACGCCGCGACCCGCGCTCCCCGTTCGATCTTCACGCCCCGCGGTCCCGCCTAGATGCACCATGGCGGACAGTCGCTGGTCGACACCCTGTGCGCGCACGGGTCGACACGGTGTTCACCGTCCCAACCGAGAGGTTCCTGCCCATACTGGACGCCTTGTACGACGTTCAGGACGAGATTCGGCTGGTGTCGACGCGGCACGAGGAGGGCGATGCCTTCGCGGCCGAGGCGCAGGCCAAGGCGACGGGCCGGCCCGGGGTGTGCATGGTCACGCGGGGCGTCGGCGCGACGCACGCCGCCATCGCGATTCACACCGCGATGCAGGACGCATCGCCGCTGGTGGTGCTGGTCGGTCAGGTCTCCACCCAGCACGCCTGGCGCGAGGCGTTCCAAGAACTCGATCTGCCGCACGCCTTCGGCGCCATCGCCAAGTGGACGCTGGAGGTGCCGCACACCGACCGGCTGCCCGAACTGATTCGCCAGGCGTTCAAGGTGGCCTCCACGGGACGTCCGGGGCCCGTGCTCGTCGGTCTTCCCGACGACGTTCTGTTCGGGCGTTCGGCCGCGGACGTGCCTTCGCCCGTCGTCGTGCGCGCCCCCTCCGCCCATGCGGACGACGTGACGCGTACCCTCGAGGCGCTTCGGAGCGCGCAACGGCCCGCCCTGCTGGTCGGCCGCGAGGTGCTCACGGGCGCGTGCGTGCCCGCTGTCGTGCGGCTGGCCGAGCGGATGGGCGTGCCCGCCTTCACGGCCTTCCGACGCTTCGACGCCTTCCCCAACGACCACGAACATTACGCCGGCAACGTCGCCTTGGGGACGCCAGCGTCCGCCTTGTTCGGCCTGTACGACGCGGACGTGGTGCTTTTCCTCGGCGACCGTTTCGACGCGTTCACGGCGCACGGATACCGGCTGGACTTCGCCGGCGCCACGTTGATCCACGTCGCGTCGGACGCGTCGCTGCTGGGCACCTGGGGCGCGGCGCCGCTGGGCATCGTGGCCCACCCCGCCTCCTTCGTGCAGGCCTGCCTGGACGCGCTAGCCAGAGGCGAAGCGTCCCGGGCCGAGGCTGCGGCGCACGATCCGGCCCGCGCCGATTGGGTCGCGCGCTGCCGGGCCGCCTACCTGGAGGCAGCACGGTACGAGGCGCCGTTCGGGCCGGAGGGTGGGGGCGTCAACCTGAGCGCGGTAATGAAGTCGATCCAGACCCTCGCGCCGCGTTCGACGGCGCTGGTGACCGATGCCGGCAACTTCTCGGCCTGGGTGTCGCGCTACGTTCGGTTCACGGAGCCGCACACCCACTTCGGGCCCATCTCGGGGGCGATGGGGTACGCCGTGCCGGCTGCCGTGGGGCTGGCCCTGGCGAACGCCGACCGGCCGGTGGTCGCGCTCGCGGGCGACGGCGGGTTTCCGATGACCATGAGCGAACTGGCCGTGGCCCGCGCCTGGGACCTCGACATCGTGTTCGTCGTGTTCGTGAACCACCAGTACGCCACCATCCGCATGCACCAGGAGCGGCACTACCCGGGCCGCCCCATCGCGAGCGACCTCGCCAACCCCTCGTTCGCGGGGATCGCGCAGGCGTACGGCATCGAGGCGCATCGCGTCTGGGACGAGCCGGGCTTCGACGAGGCGTTCCGGGCCGCCCTCGCCGCGAAGGGGCCCGTCCTGCTCGAGGTCTTCGAGGGGGACGAGAAGCTCTCCGCCTGGGCCGCCCCCGTGACCGGCACGCCGGCCTGAGGCACGCGCTTCACGATGGGGACGCCGCCGACGCAGCCGCAGGCCGATGCCGCTGCCGCGCGCGCACGACGCTGGGTGCTCGTCGCTGCGGTGCTGGGGTCCAGCATGGTGTTCCTCGACGGCTCCACCGTCAACGTGGCCCTGCCGGCGCTCCAAGCGTCGCTGGGAGCCACCGTCGTCGACGTCCAGTGGGTGGTCAACGCCTACACGCTGTTCCTGGCGTCGCTCCTGCTTCTGGGCGGCTCGCTGGGCGACCGGCTCGGCCGCCGGCGTGTGTTCATGGCCGGCGTGGCGCTGTTCACCGCCGCATCGATCGCATGCGGCGTGGCGCCCTCCACCGGATGGCTCATCGCGGGGCGCGCCCTGCAGGGCGTCGGCGGCGCATTGCTGACCCCTGGAAGCCTGGCGCTCATCAACGCCGCCTATCCCGTGGACGCCCGGGGGCGCGCCATCGGCCTGTGGTCGGGGTTCTCGGCCATCACGGCCGCGGCGGGACCGGTGCTGGGCGGGTGGTTGATCGACACTCTGTCGTGGCGCTGGATCTTCTTCGTGAACGTGCCGCTGGCGATCGGCGTCCTGGCGATCGGCGCCCTGCGGGTTCCGGAGAGCCTGGGCGAGGGCCGCCGTGGGCGGCTGGACCCTGCGGGCGCCCTGCTGGCCACCCTGGGTCTGGGCGGCGTGGTGTTCGCGCTGTTGGAGTCGTCGTCCCGCGGTTTGGGCGACCTCGGGGTGTGGGCGGCCGGCGCCGGCGGCGCGGCCTGCCTGGCGGGGTTCGTGCTGGTCGAACGGCGCGTGGCCACCCCGATGCTGCCGCCGTCGCTGTTTCGCTCGCGGACGTTCGCGGGCGTGAACGTGCTCACCCTGTTGATCTACGCGACGCTCTCCGGCCTGCTGTTCTTCCTGCCGATGTCGTTGATCCAGGTGCACGGCTACAGCGCCACGCAGGCCGGCGCCGCGACGTTGCCGTTCGTGCTGCTGTTGTTCGGCCTGTCGCGGTGGTCGGGCGGGCTGCGGGACCGCGTGGGCGCGCGCCTCCCGCTGGTGGCCGGCGCGCTGCTGGTCGCGGCGGCGTTCGCGCTGTTCGCGCTGCTCGGCGTGACGGGCCGGTACTGGACCGGCGTGTTCCCGGCCGTGATGGTGCTGGGGATGGGGATGGCGCTGGTGGTGGCGCCGCTGACCACCACCGTGATGGCCGCGGCGCCGGACGCGCTCGCGGGCACGGCCTCGGGCGTGAACAACGCCGTGTCGCGGGTGGCGGGGTTGCTGGCGATCGGCGTGTTCGGCGTGGTGATGGTGGCGGTGTTCTCGGCACGCTTGGAGACCGGCCTCGGCGCCCTTCCCCTGAGCGAAGTGCAGCGCGCGCAGGTGTGGGCGGACCGGACCGACCTGGGCGCGTTGGCGCCGCCGGAGAGCCTGTCCGAGGAGGCGCGTCGGCAGCTGGTAGCGCTGGTGGACGAGGCGTTCCTGGCAGGGTTCCGGGTGGTGATGTGGGCAATGGCGGGGCTGGGCGTCGCGGGGGCGTGGGTGGCGTGGGCGACCGTGCCGCAGAGGGCGGTGCCCGACGAGGACGAGGGGTAGGGGGGTGGAAACGACGAGGGTCACGGCAGCGTCCGGGCCATGATCCGCGCGTCGGCCTCTTCCGCGACCGGCAGGAAGCCCAGGTGGCGATAGAAGCCGATCGCGCGCTCGTTCTTGGGCGCCACGCCCAGGTGAACGCCGGTGCTGCCCGACGCCGACAGGGCGTGCAGGAGCGCCTCGATCATGGCGCGGCCGTGACCGTGCCCTTGGGCGTGCGGCAACAGGTCGACGTGCAGGTGTGACGGCCAGGAGACCAAGCGTGGTGGGGGCGTGCGGGCGGGGTCGTGCAGGGCGTCGACCAGCGCGGCGTCCACTTTGGGGCGCGCAACGTCGCGGGAATACATGGCGCGCAGCGGCGGCCACCAGCGTGCCTCGCAGCGCGCCTCGAACGCGGCGGTGTCCAGCGCGCCCAGCGCGTAGCCCGCCACCTCGTCCCCGTCGCGCAGCACGAAGGCATGCCCCGGTTCCAAGGCGAGGTACGGCCCGACGTAGAGGTGCCCCAGCAGGTTCGGGTCGGCATGCAGGTGGGTGGCGTCGCGTCCGGCGTCGCCGGTGGCGAGGCACACGCGGTAGGCCCCGGCCAGGTCGCCCGGTCGGCAGCGGTCCACCTGCATGCCCCCACGCCTCCGTCCTTGCCCGGGAGGGTTTGCGGCGACCTTGCTGCGATGGCCCCACCCCCCGGACGCGCTTGGCCGCCCAGCGTACTACGGCCGGACGGGCTCGGCGTTCAGCACGCGCGCGGCGGCGTCGAAGTCCTGCTCGCGGACGTACACGATGTAGCCGAAGCGGCCCATCCCGTCCGTGACGCCGGTCGAGGCGTACACGCCGACGCCGCTCTCGCGCAACTCTTCGTGGACCTCCTTGAGCGCGCCCAGCCGGTCGTCCCCCTGGATCAACAGGGCGTAGAACGGGCCGGCGAGGTTCAGGCCGTGCGTGGCGCTGGAGCGTTCCAGGGCCCGCCGGTCGACCGGGAACAGCGTGAGCTCCACGTGATCGGGCCCGTACGGCACGGCGCTGAACGCCAACAGGTCCACCTCGGCCGAGGCCAGCTCGGCCAGCCAGTCGTAGGCGCTGTCCGGATCGCCCTCCACGCGGGCGTAGTAGTACGGTGCGGAGCGAACTCGTGTGTCCTTCATTCGGATCGGCCTCCGATCTGGCGTCGTGCGGACGGCGCGGCATGGGTCGTACCGTGTGGGCCGGCGCACGGGCCGGTCCGCCGCCGTGGGTCATCACGTCCACTACAGCACGCCGGCGGGTGCGTTCGGGTCCGTCGAATTCCTACCCCGGTTCACGCCTCCAGCGGGGCGTTGCTAGAGTGAACGGCCGGTGCGCGCGTTCCGGCGTGCGACGGGACGCCGAGCGGGGCGCGCGCCGGAGGGTTCGACCATGACGAAGCATCTCGCCGACCTGGCGCACGAACTGCGACGCATCGACGGCAAGGGCTACAAGGCCTACAAGGACGTGCGGGGCGGTTGGCGCTTCCAGGGGGGCACCCTGTTCGTCGATCACGTGCAGGCCGATCCCTTCGCCGCGCCGTCCAAGCTGCGGGTCCGGTGCGACCGGGCGGCGCTGCGGATCCCGAACGACCTGGACGAGAACGCCACCCAGCGGACGGCCCTCGAGGACTTCCTGGCGCGGCGGGTGCACGCCGCCATCGGCGAGGTGCGCGCCCGCGCCAAGCGCGAGCCGACGCTCAGCATCGACGCCGGCGGCCAGGCGGTGCTGGAACGCACGGCGATGATCGTGCGCCCCGACTTCGTCGAGGCGCGTGTCGAGGTCGGCCTGCCCGCGGCGGGGCGCCGTGTGCTCGGTCTGCAGGCCAAGGACCTGCTGTGCGACACCTTGCCGGAGCTCGTGACCCGCAGCCTGGCGTGGTCGCCGGAGGTGGACGCCGACGGGCGTGCGTTCGTGCAGTGCGTGGAGAACCAGGAGCACGTCCGGGCGCGCCTGCGGGAGATGGGGCTGGTCGCCTTCGTCGCGGACGGGGCGATCCTGCCGCGTGCCAGTGGCGTCAGCGACGCGCCGCTGCGGTCCCGGGACCGGGTGCCGTTCGAGAGCCCGGACGCGTTGCGGGTGACGGTGGACCTTCCGCATCCCGCGGACGGGCCCGGCGGCACGGCCACCTCCTTGACCGGAATGGGCGTGCCCGAGGGCGTGACGCTCGTCGTGGGGGGCGGCTACCACGGGAAGAGCACGCTGCTGCGGGCGTTGGAGGTCGGCGTCTACCCCCACGTGCCGGGCGACGGCCGCGAGTACGTGATCAGCGACCCCGACGCGGTCAAGATCCGCGCCGAGGATCGACGCCGCATCGAGGGGGTCCGCATCACGCCGTTCATCGCAGACCTGCCCGACGGGACCGACACGGAGGCCTTCTCGACCGACGAGGCCAGCGGCAGCACCAGTCAGGCCGCTGCGCTCATCGAGGCGGTCGAGGTCGGCGCCCGCGCGCTGCTGATGGACGAGGACACCTGCGCCACCAACCTGATGGTGCGCGACGCCCGCATGCAGGCGCTGGTCGCCGAGGAGGCCGAGCCGATCACGCCGCTGGTGGACCGCGTCCAGGAGCTGTACCGCGAACTGGGCGTGTCCAGCGTGCTGGTGATGGGCGGCTCGGGCGACTACCTCGACGAGGCCGACACGGTGATCCAGATGGAGCACTACCGCCCCTACGAGGTGACCGAGGCCGGCCGGAGGATCGCGCGCGAGATGCCGACGCGGCGCCAGCGGCCCGGGCGCACCGCCGCGCTGCGGGTGGCCGACCGGGCGCCGCTCGCGAACACGCTCGACCCCTCGCGCGGCAAGAAGGCCGTCAAGATCGACGCGCCCACCCGCGAGCGGCTGCGCTTCGGCCGCGAAGACGTCGACCTGCGCTGCTTGGACCAACTGGTGGACGTGAGCCAGACGCGCGCGGTCGGGCAGACGATCCGCTTGGCGGCGGGGCGCTGGATGGACGGGCGAACGTGGCTGCGGGAGGTCCTGGGCGAGCTCGAGGCGGTACTGGACGGCGAGGGCACCGACGCGTTGAACCCCTTCGGCGGCGACGGTACGGAGGAGCACCCGGGCCGTTTCGCCCGGCCGCGCCGGCACGAAGTCGCCGCGGCCTTGAACCGGATCCGGACCTTGGGGGTCCGCCCGGCCGTGGCGCAGACCGCGGAAGGCGCGCCCGAGCTCAGCTGAGCGCAGCGAGGACGTCGGCCCGAACGCGGGGGATCAGCGTGGCGAGCGCGGCTTCGCCTGTGTCGGATCGTTCGTCGCCGAGGCCGAACCGCGCCCCCTCCACGGCGTACAGCACCAGCCTGCCGGTGAGGAGCCCTAGCGTCTGGGCCAGCTCGATGGCGACGGCCAGGTCGAAGGCGTGCGAGGACGGTCCGGAGCGGCGGGTGGGGAGCGGGTCGCGTCCCCGTTCGAAGCGGTGGACCTCGCCCGGCCGTCCGCCGGCGTGGGCGGCGTCGATCAGCACTACCAGGTCGGCGCCCTCCCACGAAGCGATCAGGTCGACCGGCTCGCCGGGGTGCGCGTGGACCTCCGCGACCCCGTCCAAAGCGGGCGCCAACCTGCGCGCCGCCTCGAGCCCGAGGCCGTCGTCGCCGCGCTGAATGTTGCCGAGCCCGATCACCACGGCGCGCACCTTCTCACCCCTTCCGGTCCACGTTCAGGGTCAAAAAGTGGGTGGAACAGGAGATGCAGGGGTCGTAGTTGCGGATCGCCTGCTCGCAGCGCCACTGCAGCTCCTCGTCGCCCAAGTGAAGGTGGGCCTGCGCGAAGCGGCGCAGGTCGTCCTCGACCGACGCCTGGTTCTGCGAGGTGGGCGGCACGATGGTGCACCCCTCGACCAGGCCGTCCTCGCTCAGGTCGTAGCGGTGGTACAGCAGGCCGCGCGGCGCTTCGCTCCAGCCGTGACCGCGCGCCCGGCGTGGCTCGGCCTCGAGGTACGGCCGCGTCGGCGGTTCGTAGCGGTCGATCAGGCGGATCGCTTCCTCGGCGGCGTACACCAGTTCGACGCTGCGAACCACGATGCTTTGGTACGGGTTGCGGCACTCGGGGCCCAGTCCTGCGGCGGTGGCGGCGTCGCGCGCCAGGTCGGACAGCTGGTCGTAGTTGAGGGTGTAGCGCGCCTGCGGGCCGACCAGGTAGCGCTGTCCGTCCATCGCTGCGTGCAGTGCCGTGGAGTGCTCCACCTGGTGCTCTACGAAGTGCGTCTCGTATTCGCGGGCGGGCAGGTCCAGGCCGGTGCTCGACACCAGGCGGCCGTCCTCGATCGCATAGCGCTCGGGCGTGTGCAGCGCCACGAACGGATGCTCCTGGACCAGCTCCGGCATGTCGAACCCGCCGACCCACCGCACGGTCTCCAACGCGGCGTCGAGGGCCCGCTGCAGCGGCTCCCGCAGGGCCAGCAGGTCGGCTCTCGAAGGGGCACGGTAGAAGCCGCCCACCCGCACGTTGATCGGGTGCACGGCGCGGCCGCCGACCGCCTCCATCAGTTGGTTGCCGACCTTCTTCAGGTGCAGGCCACGCTTCACCGCGTCCGGGTGGTCGCGCGCCATCTCGACCGCGCCCTGGTAGCCCAGGAAGTCGGGCGCATGCAGCAGGTAGACGTGCAGGGCGTGGCTCTGGATCCACTCGCCGCAGTACAGCAGGCGCCGCAGCTCGCGGACGGACGTGTCGACCTCCAGGCCTAGCGCGTCCTCGAGGGCGTTGCAGGCGCTGACCTGGTACGCGACGGGACAGATGCCGCAGATGCGGGCGGTGATGTCGGGCGGCTCCAGGTACGACCGGCCGCGCAGGAACGCTTCGAAGAAGCGCGGTGGTTCGTAGATGTCCAGCCGCACCGTATCGACCCGCTCATCGCGAACTTCGATCGTCATGGCGCCCTCGCCCTCGACCCGCGCCAGGGCGTCCACCTTCAGGGTTCTCGTGTCAAGCATGGCGGTCCCCCTCGGTGCGGAACGCCGTCGCGCCGGCGTTGAAGGTGCGCAGCGCCCGCTGAATCTCCTGGGGCGAGACGCCGAGCGCCTCGCCGAATCGGCGCGTCAGGGGCGCCGGGTGGGCCGACTCCATCGGGCCGAAGCAGCCGTAGCAGCCGCGCTGCCAGGCCGGACAGATCGCACCGCAGCCGGCCTGCGTGATCGGTCCCAGGCAGGGCGTCCCGGACGCCACCATCACGCACGGCGTGCCGCGGGCCTTGCACTCCACGCAGACGGCGTGCCGGGGCAGGACCGGCGCGCGGCCGTTCAGCACGGCCGTGACGAACTCCACCAGTTGCGCCTTCGAGATGGGGCAGCCACGAAGCTCGTGGTCGACGAACACGTGCTTGCCGATCGGGTCGGAGGTCGCTAGCGTCGACAACCACGCCGGGTTCGGGTAGACGGCCTCCGCGAAGGCCCCTACGTCCGCGAAGTCGCGCAGCGCCTGAATCCCGCCGGCGGTGGCGCAGGCGCCGATCACCACCAGCGTGGTCGAGGCGGCGCGGATCTGCTGGATCCGTTCGGCGTCCTCCGGCGTGGTGATCGACCCCTCGACCAGCGACAGGTCGTACGGTCCGGCGACGGTGGCGCGGGTGGCCTCCAGGAAGTAGGCGATCTCGATCTGCTCGGCGATCGCCAGCAGCTCGTCCTCGCAGTCCAGCAGGGTCAGTTGGCAGCCGTCGCAGGAGGCGAACTTCCAGACGGCCAGTTTCGGCTTTGGACGGGTCGCGCCCATGCTCACACCTCCGGCACGCCGAAGATCGACGCGATCTCGGGATAGGGGTAGACCGGACCGTCCTTGCAGACGAAGCTCGGTCCGTATTGGCAATGCCCGCACAGGCCGACGGCGCACTTCATGTTCCGCTCCATGGAGACGAACACGTCGTCGCCGGCGACGCCGCGCTTCGCCAGCTCCTGGGTCGTGAAGCGCATCATGATCTCCGGGCCGCAGGTCAGCGACACGGTATTGCGCGGGTCGAACGGCGCGCGCGGGATCAGCTTCGTCACGACGCCGACGTTGCCGCGCCAGTCGCCCGTGGCGCGGTCGACCGTGACGTGGACCTCCAGGTCGAAGCGGGCGCGCCAGGCCTCCAGCTCCTCCCAGTACAGGATGTCCTCGGGCGTGCGGGCGCCGTAGAGCAGCACGATCTTGCCGAAGCGGTCGCGGGCACCCAGCATCGCGTACAGCGCGGGGCGCAAGGGGGCCAGCCCGATGCCGCCGGTGACGATGACGACGTCCTTGCCCTCGGCCGCGCTGAGGGGCCAGCCGTGGCCGAACGGGCCACGGACTCCGATGGTGTCGCCCGGCCGGAGGTTGCTCATCGCCCGCGTCACCGTGCCGACGACGCGCGTGGTGTGCAGCAGACGCGAGGTGTCGGCGGGATCGCTGCTGATGGAGATGGGGATCTCGCCCACCCCGAACACGTAGAGCATGTTGAACTGGCCCGGCTCGAACGACAGCACCGAGCCCGTGGGCGCGTGGAGATCGAGCGTGAAGGTGTCGTGGTTGTCCTGATGGAAGGCATCGACCGTATAGAGCGTCGGCATCATCGGGTCGACCCTGGCGGGGGCTTGCCCGGGCATCGGAGTGGCGCCTGAATCAGCCACGATGCCCCTCGCCCTCCGCGCGGGTCGGCGCATCTCCGTACAGGTCGAGGAGTTGCAGCCGCGTCGCCTGGAGCCGCTCGCCGATGATGTGGGCGAAGCGCTGAAGTAGCTCGTAGCCGAGCCTCGGGTCCTCATCGCACTTGCGGCGCAGGCAGACGCCGTCCATGGCCACCGCGCGCGTCGGCGTCAGCACCCGCGCGTCGAAGCGTTTGGTGTGCGGTGGCACCAGCCACGACCATCCCAGGATGTCGCCCCCGTGAAGCGTCTGGATGGCGAGCGGGCCCTGCGGGGCGCGAATCTCCAGGCGCACGTCGCCGTCGCGGAGGAGATGGAAGTGGGTCGCCTCGTCGCCCTCCCTGAAGATGAACGCGCCGGGCTCGAAGACGACGTTCTGTCCGCAGCCTGCGATCAGGTCGATATCGGCGTCCGGCAACGCACCGAAGAACGGGTGCTCGGCGATCAGATCTCGGATCGTCTTCTCCGTCGTCATGTCAACGTTCCTTCCCCGTGGTGCGTCCTATCGGTTCGTCGCGGCGAGGTTCGCCAAGCGCCCGGACCTCCTCGGTGATGTCGATGCCGACCGGGCACCAGGTGATGCAGCGGCCGCAGCCGACGCAGCCCAGGCTGCCGAACTGGTCCTGCCAGGTCGACAGTTTGTGGGTGATCCATTGCCGGTAGCGGGCGCCGATGGAGGAGCGCACGCTTCCGCCGTGCACGTACGAGAAACCCATCGTGAAGCAGGAGTCCCAGCGGCGCACCCGATCGGCGGATCGTCCCTCCAGGTCGGTCACGTCCTCGACGGTGGTGCAGAAGCAGGTGGGGCAGACCATGGTGCAATTCGTGCAGGACATGCAGCGCGTGGCGACGTCGTCCCAGTGGGGGTGCTCGCGGTTGGAGGCCAGGAGGTCCCGGAGGCCGGCCGTGTGCATCGTGCGACCCATGCCGTCACGTGCGGCGTCGACGGCCATGCGCGCTGCCTCATGCTCCTCGAGGCTGGTCTCGTGGTGGGGAAGCTCGGCGAGGACCTCGCGGCCGCGCTCGCTGCCCGCCTCGACCGTGAACACGTGTCGTCCCTCGTCGACCAGCTCGGTGAGGGCCAGGTCGAAGCCGTCCTCGGCGGCGGGGCCGGTACCCATCGAGTCGCAGAAGCAGGTGGCGCCGGCGCGGGTGCAGTTGGCGGCCACGACGAAGCTCGCCTCGCGACGACGCTGGTAGTGCGTGTCGACGAACGGGCCTTCCATCAGCACGCGGTCCAGGATGCGAATCGCGCTCAGGTCGCAGGGGCGCACCCCGATGAAGGCGTAGGGCGCCTCCGGGTCTTGGTTGGGCGTCTCGTCCACCACGAAGCCTTGCTCCCCCGTACGCTGGGCGCGCCACAAGCGCAGCGCGGGCGGGTGCAGGAACGCCTTCCAGCTGGTCGGCCCGACGGTGGTCCCGAACAGGCGGGCGTCGTCGCCGGGCAGCGCGCGGTAGCTGCCGGCCTCCTGCTCGTCGCGCCAGCCGGCGGGCAGGTCGGCCGGGTCGTGCACCGTGTCGTACACGACAGCTCCGTCGCGCAAGACCGGGCCGATCAGGTGGTACCCGCGCGCACGCAGGACTTCGAACAAGACGTTCAACCCGCCGCGATCGATCGTAGGCATGGTGGCGCCTCCTTCGCGCTTCGTATCCAAAGCCTATGCAGACGAGACGCGCGGCGGGGAGGGGCGTTTCCGACCTCGGGCGTACGGGAAACTCCTACCCTCTCCGGCGGGCCGCCGCACCGGATCCGACAGACGAATGCCCCTCCACGTTGCCCCTTTGGAGGCGTAGCTTGGCGTGAAAGGAGCGTCCCATGTCCGGAGGCGCCTCGTGGGATGGGAGGATGCCGTGTGCGCGTTGTTGATCACGCTCGGTAGCGCCATGTTGCTGGTCGGAATCGTGCTGATCATCAGGTTCTTCGTGGGGCGGGGACCGAACCTACCGGACGAGGCAGGAACGGGCCGGACCGAATCCATGATCTTCGGGGCCCTGCTGGTCGCATTGGGGCCGCTGCTGCTGTTCCTGGGGCTGACCGAGGCGGTGTGCCGGGCGTTCGGGCTCGGCTGAACGGTCGAGGTTCCGTGGCGTCGCGTTCTCCTGGGTGGGACGCCTCTGGCAGCGGGACTGTGACGGCGAGGAGCGTGACGGTGGCTGACGCACCGCCTGCTGCGACGGACGGGCCTCGCCATGCGGAGAACCACGCGGGCCCGCGATCCTTGTCACCATGGCGGTGACCGGCCTGGCGCCGACGTCGCCAGGCACGCGCAGTACCACGAAGGAGGGATTCCCATGGCGTTCGCGCTCTCCGACATGCACGTCGCCAGTACGGCCTTCGCGCCGCACGGCAAGATCCCCGCCCGGCACAGCGGCGAGGGGGAGGACCTCTCCCCGCCGCTGTCGTGGAGCGGCGCACCCGAGGGCACGCGCTCGTTCGCGGTGATCTGCCACGACCCCGACGCGCCCCTGGTGAAATCCGGAACGTACGGATTCGTGCACTGGGTGCTGTACGGCCTTCCCGCCAGCACCACGGCGCTGGAGGAGGGCACCACGCAGGGCGTGAACGGCAGCACCGACTTCGGCCGTTCCGGCTACGGCGGCCCCAAGCCGCCGCAGGGGCACGGCACGCACCACTACTTCTTCTGGGTGCTGGCCCTGGACGCGGAGCTGGACCTGCCGCCCGACCTGGACCTTCCCTCGTTCCTGGAGAAGGTGGAACCGCACCTGCTGGGCATGAACCGGCTGGTGGGCACCTACCGGATCGATTGACGCAGCTCCGGCCGACCCCGTCGTAACCGATCGCACCCCCGGCGAACTCGCGGGGGTGCACGCGTGCGGCGCCACCGATCGTCCACCTTTCGGCGGAGGCCCGGATGGCGCCGTCCGCCTACCATGGGCCGATGGGCGCGACGCTCGGACGTGTTCCCCAGCAGCCGCACCCTGCACGAATCCGAAAGGTGGCCCGAGATGTCCCACGACGCGACGCACGACGATCACACCCAGGCCGACGCGACCGGCGGCGCCGAGCAAAGCGCGACCGGCCCACGCACCTTCACCGAAGAGTTCCGCGTCACCGGCGACGCGCTGCTCAGCAAGGTCAAGGCCTTGGTGCGCGAAGGCAACATCCGGCGCATCATCCTCAAGAACGACGAGGGCCGCACCCTGGTCGAGATCCCGCTGACCCTCGGCGTGATCGGCACGGCGCTGCTGCCGGTGTGGGCCGCCATCGGCGCCATCGCGGCGTTGGTCGCCAACCTCACCCTGACCGTGGTGCGGGTGGAGGACACCGCCACGCCGGAGGAGGAGCCGCCGGCGGAAACGGCGGCGTAACACCGCGCCAGGCAGGCGAGCGGCCGAATGCGCCGTGACGCCGACCCTGGAACAAGGACACTCGTCTCTGGCCCGCCCCGCCCCGGGGTGGTGTGCTTTCCCCTGAGGGACACGTCCCTCCTCGAAGCGCCGAGCCTGCCTGCACCCGTGAGGAGCGGGCGTATCCCGACCACGGCTCCGTCCGTGGATGGGAGGTGATGCCGCGACGTCTGGACCCATCGTGGCCCGGCGTGGCGCTGCACGGCACGGCCTGCAGCGACGCCGGTCGAACCCCTAGGCGACGAGGAGGAGCGACATGACAGCGACGTTCGTACGTTGGTTCGAGGACCTCGGCAAGGGCGACGTGCCCGAGGTCGGCGGCAAGAACGCGTCCCTGGGGGAAATGATCCGCGAATTGGGCCAAGAGGGGATCCGCGTGCCCGGCGGGTTCGCGACCAGCGCGGCGGCGTACCGCCGCTACGTCGCGGCCAATGGGATCGAGGCCGAGATGCGGCGGCATCTGGCCGATCTCGAATCGGGCGAACGGCCCCTGCACGAGGTCGGCAAGGCGGTCCGGCGGCTGTTCCTGCAGGGCGAGTTCCCCGACGACCTGCGCTCGGCGATCGGCGAGGCGTACGGCACGCTGTCCGAGCGCTGGGACAGCGACCACGTCGACGTGGCGGTGCGCAGCAGCGCCACCGCCGAGGACCTGCCCACCGCCAGCTTCGCGGGTCAACAGGAGACGTTCCTCAACATCAGCGGTGAAAACCAACTGCTGGAGGCGTGCCGGCGCTGCTACGCCTCCTTGTTCACCGACCGGGCGATCAGCTACCGGCAGAGCCAAGGGTTCGACCATATGGAGGTCGCCCTGTCGATCGGCGTGCAGAAGATGGTGCGCAGCGACAAGGCCTCCTCGGGCGTGATGTTCAGCATCGACACCGAGACCGGCTTCCAGAACCTGGTGCTCATCAACGCCGCCTGGGGCCTGGGCGAAACGGTGGTGCAGGGCGCCGTCAACCCCGACGAGTACGCCGTGTTCAAGCCGCTCTTGGACAAAGACGGCCTGGTGCCCATCGTGGCCAAGGACCTCGGCTCCAAAGAGGTCAAGATGGTGTACACCAGTGGGGGGACGGCGACCACCAAGACCCAGGACACCAGCACGCAGGAACGAAGCAGCTTCGTGCTGAACGACGAGGAGATCCTGCAGTTGGCCCGTTGGGCGTGCATCATCGAACGTCACTACGACTGTCCCATGGACATCGAGTGGGCCAAGGACGGGGACACCGGCAAGCTGTTCATCGTCCAGGCGCGACCCGAGACGGTGCAATCCCAGCGCGAGGCGGCGGCGCTGAAGAGCTACCGCCTGAAGGAGCACGGCACGCCGTTGGTCGAAGGGCTCGCCATCGGCGAGGCGATCGTGGGCGGCAAGGTGCAGGTCATCGAGCGCGCCGACGAGATCGGCCGCTTCGAGGACGGCGCCATCCTGGTCACCGGCATGACCGACCCCGACTGGGTGCCGATCATGAAGCGCGCCTCGGCGATCGTCACCGATCACGGCGGCCGCACCTGCCACGCCGCCATCGTGAGCCGCGAGCTGGGCATCCCGGCCCTGGCCGGCACCGGCAACGCCACACAAGTGCTGAAGGACGGGCAGGAGGTCACGCTGTCCTGCGCCGAAGGCGATCACGGCTTCGTGTACGAGGGCCTGCTGGACTACGAGGAGACGGAGCTCGACCTGAGCGACCTGCCCGAGCCCCGCACGCGGGTGATGATGAACATCGCCGATCCCGCCGCGGCGATCCGCTGGTGGCGGCTGCCCTGCCGGGGCATCGGCCTGGCGCGCATGGAGTTCATCATCAACAACGTCATCAAGGTGCACCCGATGGCGCTCGTCAAGTTCGACCAACTGGAGGACGGGCCCGCCAAGCGCGAGATCGCCCGCCTGACCCGCGGCTACGACGACAAGCCGGAGTACTTCGTCGATCACCTGGCCCGCGGCATCGCCAAGATCGCCGCGTCGCACTACCCCGAGCCGGTCATCGTGCGCATGAGCGACTTCAAGACCAACGAGTACGCCGACCTGATCGGCGGCGCGGGGTTCGAGCCGCACGAGTCCAACCCCATGCTGGGCTTCCGGGGGGCGTCGCGCTACTACAACGAGCGCTACGAGCCGGGCTTCGCGCTGGAGTGCCGCGCCTTGGCGCGCGTGCGCGACGAGATCGGCCTGGACAACGTCGTCGCCATGATCCCGTTCTGCCGCACGTTGGCGGAGGCGGACCGGGTCCTGGAGGTGATGGCGGACCACGGCTTGCGGCGCGGCGAGCGCGGCCTCGAGGTGTACGTGATGGCGGAGCTGCCCTCCAACATCGTGCTGGCACGCGAGTTCGCGGAACGCTTCGACGGGTTCTCGATCGGGTCGAACGACCTGACGCAGCTGGTGCTCGGCATCGACCGCGACTCCGCCGCGTTGGCCGATCTGTTCGACGAGCGCGACGAGGCGGTCAAGCGCTCCATTCGCACCTTGATCGAGGAGGCGCACGCCGTAGGGTCCAAGGTCGGGATCTGCGGCCAGGCGCCGTCGGACTACCCCGAGTTCGCGGCGTTCCTGATCCAGTGCGGCATCGACTCGATCTCGCTGAACCCCGACAGCGTCGTCGAGGTGATCCGCCGGATCGCCAAGGAGGAGGAGACGCAAGGGCCCGTGGCGGCCTGAAGGGGGAAGCGCCGGCGCGCGTGCTCGTCACGCCCACGGGGGCGCGCGCCGGCCGACCTCGGCGGCGCGCGGCGTCTCACGCCGTGCGGTCCGCCTCCGGATCGTGCTTGACGATCAGGACCGGGCACGGGGCGAACTCCAGCACCCGTTCCGCCACCGAGCCCAGCAGCACGCGGGTGCGCGGGCGGCGCCCGACGTGCCCCATCACGATCAACTCGACGTCGTGATGGCGTGCGCGGCCGACGATCTCCTCGAACGGGTCGCCGCGCCGCACCTCGGACGCCACCGATAGCTCCATGCGCTCCGCTTCGCCGCTCAGGACGCGCACGTAGCGTTCGCCTTGCTGCTGCAACTCGCGGCGGACCTCCTCGAGCTCGCGTTGCTCGAAGCGCCGCAGCTCCTCGCACAACAGTAGGTCGATCACGTACAGCAGGAACAGCTTCGCATCGAACGTGCGCGCCATGCGAAACGCCAAGCGGGCGGCGGCCACCGAGGCGTCCGAGCCGTCGGTCGGGATCAGGATTCGGCGAAACAGACGTTCAGGCATCAGGATCCTCCGATCGTTCCTCGGTGAGGCGTGCCTTGACGCGCTTGCCGCGCACGAACGACTCGCGCTCGGCCTCTTCGAGCGTGGCTTCGACGCCGCGGATCGCCGCCTCCTTCTCGGGAATCAGCATCTTCTCCAGCGCATTCACGCGCCGTTGGGTGCGGGCCAGTTCCGCCGCCACGCGCCATACGGCGCCGTAGGTCTCGGCCCACACGTCCAGGGCTTCGATGACGTCCAACCAGCGACGACGCGCCTCGTCGAGCTCGACGGGGGTGCCGCCCGCGCTGGTCGTCAACGGTTCTGGGCGCACGTGCAGCGTGACCTTGGGCAGCACCACGCCCATCAGGTTGCGGGTGTCGACGGTGCAACGCGTGTCCGCCGAAGGGGCGAGAAGGGCCGAATGCACCACGTCGCTACCGGCGTCGAGCCGTGCGTCCCGAAGGGCCTGGTGTGCAGCGTCGAAGCGCAGGCGGATCCGGTCCTCGTGCTGACGCACGGCGCGCATGAGGTCCCACACCTCGCGTAGCAGTACCTCGCGTTTGCGTTCCAGCAGCGCGTGCCCATCGCGCGCCTCGGACAACGACTGCCGCAGGTACAGCAGCGTCGCCCGGGTGTGCGGAAGGTCGGCGTCACGAGCCATCGGAGGCGGGCTCCAGGCTTCCGCGGTACCGCGCGCGCAGTTCGTCTTCGGACAGGCGGTGCAGCTCGTCGGCGGGCAGTTCGGACAACGCCTCCCAGGCGACGTCCAGGGTCTCCTCGAAGCTACGCGAGGTGTCGCGCGGCTGCGCCAGCAGGCGGTTCTCGAACGCGTCCCCGAACGTCAGATAGGTCCGGTCCGTGCCCGACAGGGCGCTCTCCCCGATGATGACCGCCAGGTTGCGGACCTCACGGACACGGGCGTACGAGGCGAACAGTTGCGCCGCGACGTCGGCGTGGTCTTCGCGCGTGCGCCCCGCGCCGATGCCGTCCTTCATCAGCCTGGAAAGCGACGCCGGCACGTCCACCGGCGGGTAGACGCCCTGCCGGTGGAGGGCGCGCGAAAGCACGATCTGCCCCTCCGTGATGTAGCCGGTCAGGTCGGGAATGGGATGGGTGAGGTCGTCGCCCGGCATGGACAGCACCGGGATCTGCGTCAGCGATCCGGGGCGGCCCCGCACCCGGCCGCACCGTTCGTACAGGCTCGCCAGATCCGTGTACAGGTAGCCGGGATAGCCCTTGCGGCCCGGCACCTCGTTCTTCCGGGCGGACAGCTCGCGCAACGCTTCGGCGTAATTGGTCATGTCCGTCATCAGCGTCAGCACGTGCATCCCGTGCTCGAACGCGAGGTACTCGGCCAGCGTGAGGGCCGCCCGGGGCGTCACGATCCGTTCCATCGGCGCGTCGTCGGCCAGGTTCAGGAACAGTGCGGTTCGACTCAGCATGCCCGTGGAGGCGAACCGTTCCCGGAAGTACGCGGCGGTGTCGTACGAGATGCCGAGCGCCACGAACACCACCGCGAAGTCCGAGTGCCGCCCCTCGTCCGCGCCGCGCGCCGTTTCGCCGAGGCGTGCCTGCAAGGCGATCTGCGACGCGATCTCGTCGTGGGGAAGACCCGCCGCCGAGAAGATCGGGAGCTTCTGCCCGCGCACCAAGGTGTTGAGCCCGTCGATGGCGGACATGCCGGTCTCGATCACGTCGTGCGGGTAGGCGCGCGCCGTGGGGTTCAGGGGGGCACCATGCACGTCCAGCCACGCTTCGGGAACCGGGGGCGGAAGCCCGTCGCGGGGCCGGCCCAGGCCGTCGAAGGTGCGCCCCAGCATCTCGCGGGCGACGCCCAGGTGCAGCGTTTCGCCGCGGAAGCGCACGCGGAGGTCGTGGGCGCGCAGACCGGTGGTGTCGCCCCACAACTCGACGACGGTGACGTCGCTGCCGGCCGACAGCACCTCCCCCAGCCGCGTGCCCGTCGGGGAGGTGACCTCCACGACCTCGCCGTAGGCCGCGTGGCCCACGTCCCTCAACACCAGAAGGGGGCCGTTCAGCTGGTCGGCGCGGGCGACGTCGATCATGCGGGTCGCACCTCCTCGACCTCCTGGCGGAGGGCGTTCAGGGTCCGGAAGGTCGATCGCGCGACCTCGTCGATCTCGCCGGCGTCCTCCGCCGACTCCTTGAGGCGCGTCAGTGTGGCGCGGTCGAGGTTTTCGCGCAGGCGCAGCAGCGGCACGCCGGCTTCGATCAGGTCGGCGCCCAGCTCGTGCAGCTCGACGAAGAACGCCAACAGCCGGGCCTGCTTGGCCGGCTCGCAGAACGCGTCGACGTCGTGCAGGGCGTTCTGGCGCAAGAATCCCTCCTTGAGGAGCTCGGCCGCCGCCAGCACCCACCGTTGCCGGTCGGGCAGCGCTTCGGCGCCCACCAGGTGCACCATCTGCTCCAGCCGGGCGTCCTCCTCGAGCACGTCGCCGGCGCGCCGGCGCAGGTCGAGCCAGTCCGATCCGGTCGTCTCGCGCCACCACGGCGCCACCGCGTCCGTGTAGAAGGTGTAGCTGCGGCGCCAACTCACGGCCGGGTAGTGGCGCGCGCTGGCGAGGTCGCGGTCCAGCGCCCAGAACGCCCGCGTGAAGCGTTGCGTGTGCTGCGTGACCGGTTCGGTGAAGTCGCCGCCGGGCGGGCTGACCGATCCGATGACCGTCACCGACCCCTCGTCACCGCCGAGGGTGGTGACGTGGCCCGCCCGCTCGTAGAAGGCCGCCAGGCGGGAGGGGAGGTAGGCGGGGTAGCCCTCCTCGGCCGGCATCTCCTCCAGTCGCCCCGCGATCTCGCGCAGCGCTTCGGCCCAGCGCGAGGTGGAGTCGGCCATCATGGCCACGTGAAACCCCTGGTCGCGGTAGTACTCGGCCAGCGTGATGCCGGTGTAGATGCTGGCTTCGCGGGCGGCGACCGGCATGTTGGAGGTGTTCGCCACCAGGATGGTGCGTTCCATCAGCGGGCGCCCACTGCGTGGGTCGACCAACGCCGGGAACTCCTCCAGGACTTGGATCATCTCGTTGCCGCGCTCGCCGCAACCGACGTAGACGATCACGTCGGCGTCGGACCACTTGGCCAAGGAGTGCTGCAGCACCGTCTTGCCGGCCCCGAACGGGCCCGGAAGCGCGGCCGTGCCGCCGCGCGTGAGGGGGAAGAAGGTGTCCAGCACGCGCTGGCCGGTCACCATCGGCCGGTCGGGTTCCAGGCGGGCACGGCTGGGGCGCGGGCGGCGCACCGGCCAGCGATGGGCCAACCGCACGATGTGCTCGGCGCCGCCGGCGGTTTCGAGGCGCGCCACCTCGTCCTCGGCGCCCAGTTCGCCCTCCCCCGCCACGCGCTTTACCGTGCCGGACGCCTCAGGCGGGACCAGCACCCGATGCGTCACCAACGGCGTCTCTGGGACCGTGCCCAGCACCGCGCCGGGACCTACCTCGTCGCCGGCGCGCACGTTCGGCGTGAACGGCCAGCGCCGCGAAAACAGCTGCGCCGTGGCGCCGCGACGGAGGTAGATGCCCCCTTCGTCGCGCAACGCCTCGAGGGGACGCTGGATGCCGTCCACCGTCGCCCCCACGAGGCCGGGCCCCAGCAGGACCGACAACGGGTGGCCGGTCCCCTCCACGGGCTCCCCGGGGCGCAGGCCGCTGGTCTCCTCGTAGATTTGGACGGTGGCCCTGGCGCCGTCGATGGAGATCACCTCCGCCGCCAGCCGGTCGTGTCCGACCCACACGTGTTCCAACACCCCGACGGGCGCGTGGGTGCGCATCCGTGCGATCGGTCCCGAGATCCGCTCCAAGGTGCCGACCACGCTCATCGCGACGTCCGCCCGTCCGGTGTGTCTTCGGAGGCCCGCGCTGCGAGGCGTGCCTCGACCTCGCCACGCAAGCGCGTGCGCGCCCCCTCCAGCCGGTTCGCGAAGGTGGCGTCCACGCTGGCCCGCCCCGAACGGGCCACCAGGCCGCGCCCCTGCTGGAGCGGCTCCGCGGCGCGCTGCAGGGCCGGTCCGTCCTCCTCGGCCCACGCGGCGACCTCTTCGCCGCTGCACCGGGCGTGCATGGTGGGATCGAGCTGCACCACGACGGTGTCGCCCCCCAGCTCCCGGGCCGCCTGCCGCGCCAAGCGGGCGAGCGTATCGGCGTACGCCGCTTCGAAGGTGTGCTCCTCCAGCGCGGCCTGGGCCGCGGTGAACGCCTGCTCGATCCGTGCCTCCCGCGCCTCCAACATGCGCTGCTTCCGCTCCAGCTCCGCGGTCGCCAAGCGCCGGCGCTTCGCCTCCGCCGCGTCGCGCCGGCCCTGCGCCAGGATCGCCTCGCGCGCGTGTTCCGCGCGCTGCTGGCCCTCCTCCTGGATGCGACGCGCCTCCTCTTCGCTGGATGCCTCTCGCGCCAGGGCGCGTTGCTCCGCGCGCCGCCGCACGCGCGCGATCAGGCCGTCCAGATCGCCTAGAACGCGGCTCACGGCGTCACCGCTCCAGACGCAGGCCCAGGACGCGTTCGACCCGTTCGCCCAGGGGCGCGTAGGCGGTGGGGTCGTCCGGGTCGGGGATCTCGACCAGGAGGGGGCCACGGTCGTCCAGCGCGGCACGCTCGACGCGGTCCCGCAGCGGTTCGCTCCACGCCCGGCCCAACAGCACCATGCACACGCCGGGGGCGGCCAACGCCTCGTCCAGCGCGGCGGCCGCCTCGGCGGGCGTCGTCACGGCCGTGCCCTCGATGCCCAGGAGGCCCAGGCCGAGGACCGTGTCCGGCGGGCCGACCACCACGATCCGCCCCCGCCTCATCCGCCCCCCAGGATGATGAACGACACGATCAGGCCGTAGATCACGATGCCTTCGGCCAGGCCGACGAAGATCAGCGTGCGCCCGAGCAACTCGGGTTTCTCGGCGATGGCGCCGATGGCGGCGGCGCCGGCGATCCCTACGGCGATGCCGGCCCCGATGGCCGCCAGGCCGGTCGCGACGGCGGCCGCCAGCGCATCGCGCGACGCCGCGTCGCCGGCCTCCTGGGCCGCCGCGAAGCCGGCCACGAAGGCGAACATGCATACGAGCACGACCACGACGCGGGCGTACCGGCGGGGAACGAGGGGGAGCCTAGGCATCGGTACCTCCTGCGAACGAGAACGAAAGGGGACGGAAGGGGGTGCCCGTACCTTGGAAGAAGCGCCCGAAGAACTCGTAGTACTGCAGGCGGAGCGCCTGGATGCCGACGATGAGGCCCTCGAACCCGACGATGAGGGCGGTGCCGAGCAGGAAGACCGCCCACCCCATCGGCCCGCTGGCGTACTGCAGCACCACGCCGGACAGGCCTTCGTGCGCGACGGCGAACGCACCCAGCCGCACGAACGACAGGCTGTTCGACAGGTAGGCGATGACCGCTTCGAACAGCTCGAAGAACCCCGTCACCACGTGTGCGCCGGGCCGGACGGGCGCGCCACGCATCCGCTCCGCCAACGGCTCGCGGAACCACATGGCGGCCGCCAGCGGCGCCAGCAGCGCCAGCCAGGCGCCGGTCGGGATCCACCCGGCGTACGCCGCCAGCCCTCCGCCCAGCAGCGCCCAGTACAACGCCGCGCCCAGGACGCCGCTCTTGTCGAGCCAGAAGCGCGGCGCGTCGCCGGTGCGCCACGCCGAGATCAGGTTCAGGGCGAAGCCGAGATTCAGGATGACGGCCCCCGCCACCACCGCCGCGATCAACAGAGGAAAGATGGCGTGCATCGGCTGCAGCCACAACGGCGGCGTGACGGCCGCGCCGAAGGCGACGCCGTAGAGGGCGCCGAACCCCGTCGCGGTGGCGCCCGCGGCGGCCACGACGGTGCCGAACGAGGTCGCGCGGCGCAGCAGCAGCCCGACCCCGAACAGCAGCGCGCCGTGCCCCATGTCCCCGAACATCATTCCGTACGTGAACAGGAACACGATCGCCGTGACCAGCGTGGGATCCACCTCGTCGTACCCGGCCAGGCCGAAGGTGGTGACGAGCGCTTCGAAGGGTCGAAGCCAGGAGGGATTGCGCACCAGGCTCGGCACGTCGCGACGCCCAGGATTGGGGGGAAACGTCTCCACCACCAGGGGGTACTCGGCCACGGCGCGGACCCGTTGTTCGACCCGCGCGGCACGCGAGCGTGCCAGCCAGCCCGCGATCACGTACACGCCGTCCCGGTAGGGGAAGTGGCGAATCGCCGCGCACGCCTCGACGTTCGCTCGCGCCTTCGCGGACGCGGCCAGCACGCGCGGCCCGAGGTCCCGCGCGAGCTCCGCCCGGTGCCCGTCCAGTTCCTCGCGCCGTGCCCGCGCCGGCTCGAGGTCGGCCGCGACCGCGTCCGACGCCTCGTCCGGGGCGCCCCGTACGTGCGCGGGAAGCTCGACCGGCTCGAAGAACGCGGTACGGAGCGCACGGTCCAGGACGTGCCCGTCCTCGTGCGCCGTGGAGGCGGCGACCAGGGTGCGTGCCCCCCGGCGCTCCAAGGGGACCAGCACGAACGCCACCTGGAACAGGGCGGCCGCGACGCGATCGACGTTCGCTTCGGGCAGCGTGCCGATCGCGAGGTGATGGTGACGAAGCGTGCGGAGGTCCTCCACGTTCGCGTCCAGTGGGCCGAGCAGGGCGAGTTGCCGCTGGGCCTCCTGCAGATCGTCGATGTCGCGTCGCACCTGCTGGACGTCGTCGCGCCAGGAGCCGACGCGGGTTTCGAAGCGCACCAGCTCGTCCTCGAGGTCCTCCCGGTCGGTGGAGGGATGCGGCTCCACCTCGTCCAGTGGCAGTGGCGCTTCATTCAGGCCGAGCGCGGAGCGGACGTCGTCCAGCCGTTGCGCGAGCGTCTGGTAGGCCTCGAAGCGCTCCGTCCACACCGGCGCGGGGGCCCAGTGTTCGCCCTCCTGCACCTCGAGGTGCAGGGCGCGTTCCCGCATGAGGGCCACCGTGACGCGCTCGAGGTCGCGTTCGTTCACGAACAGGCTCGTCTCCAACAAGCGGTCGGGGGCCAGCATGCCTCACGCCCCCGGTCGTTCGGGGAGATCGACGTCGCGCCCCTGACGCTTCGCTTCCAACAGCCGGACCAGGTCGTCCACCTCCGCCTCCAGTTCGATCAGGTACGCCAACGGCAGGCCGATGCCGAACGGGCTCCGCGCGAAGCGGCGATGCGCCTCGAGGCGGCGCAAGGCCTCGGTACGCTTCTCCAGCGCACGCACGTTCTCGCGTTCGCTCGCGTCGGGCGGGAGTTCGACGCCCAGCGCGGCGGCCTCCACCTGCAGCGGGGCGCCGGCGGCGACCCGCTGCACCATGGCCAGTCCACCGCCGAAGTCCTTGTGGAGGCAGAAGTTCACGACCTCCTCGGGGCGCATGCCGGCCACATTGCGGTAGCGCGCGGCCGCCAGCAGATTGCCGCGGGCCAGCCAGCGGCCCAGCAGCGTTTCGGCGTCCTGCCGGTCGCCACGCCCCAGCGCCTCGATGCGGGACACCAGGCCCTGCTGGAAGGCGAGGTCCAGGGCGACCTCCAGGAAGAACGGCCGGCGCTCGGCCCGGAACCGGTCCCAGGCGTCGTCCAGCGCCTTGCCGTAGGGACGGCCTGCCATCACGCCGCGGAGGGCGTCCAGCGAGCGGACAGCGGCCAGTTCGGCGACGATCGGGTCGTCGTCGGCCTGCCGTGTCGTGCCGGCGAGCGCCTCGTCGATCGAGCGGCGATGGTGCAGCGCCCGGATCAGCAGTTTCAGGTCCTGCACCTCGAAGCGGCTGGCGTACCAGCGGAGCAGCTCCCGCCCCCGGCGCGGCAGCGCGTCCGCCAGGGAGCGCGTATCGCGGTAGACGTGGCGGCGGAGCGTGCGTTCGACGTGTTCCGTCTGCGCGACGTGGGGGTGCGCGGTCTCGGCCAGGATGTCGAGGGCGCGTTCACGCCCGGAGGCGTTCAGAAGTTCGCGCCACGTCCCGCCTTCCAGCAGCCGCGCGCGCCGCGCGCGGGTCCGGGCCTGGGCGGAGGCGTAGCCCACCGCGGCCAGCACGTCAAGGTTCCTTGGCCGTGACCCAGCGAACGATCCGTTCGGCGGCGACGTCCACGCGCGACGCGGCCGCTGCATCGGCTTCGGCGATCCGTTCGCCCGACCGGCGCGCCTCCTCCTCGACGGCGTCCTCCGCCTCAGCGAGCGCCTCGCGTTGGGCGCGCTCCGCCTCCGCGCGCGCCTCGTCGCGGGCGGCCCGCACCACCTCGTCGGCCTCGCGGCGGGCGCGCGCCACGTGCGCCTCCGCCGCGGCGTCCGCGTCTTCGACGCGCCCGCGGGCATCCGCCTCGCTTGCGAGCAACCGGTGCAGGACCTCCTGCGCCGTCACGGCCTGGCTCATGATTCGACGGTAGGGCCGCACCGGCTGTCGCACCAGAGCGAATTGTCCCGCAGGGATCGCGTGCGTACCGGGTGGCGCGCCGCGCGCCGATGCGGCTGCACCGCCTGCCAGCGAGGCGTACGCGAATGCGGGTACGCTCGCAAACGACATGCGCCACGCTCCGCGACGTGCGTGGCCGACCCCCGCACGCTTGGAGGTTTCGACGTGCCCGACGCTCCCAACACCCCACGCCTTCTGCCCGAGATCGAAGCCCGACGGAGCCCGCGAGCGTTCGCGCCCCGCGCCGTGCCCGACGCGATCCTGGCGCGCCTCTTCGAAGCGGCCCGCTGGGCCCCGTCCAGCGGCAACGGCCAGCCGTGGCGCTTCGTGCTGACGCGCCGCGGCGGCGAGGCATGGGCGCGCCTGGCCGCGACCCTGCGGCCCGGCAACGCCTGGGCCCGCGAGGCGCCCCTGCTGCTGCTGGCCGCCGTGCACACGGTGTTCGACGCGCCCGGCAAGCCGCCCAAACCCAACCGGCGCGCGCTGTTCGAGCTGGGCCTCGCCTGCCAGAACCTGCTGCTGCAGGCCACCCACGACGGCCTGGTCGCACACCCCATGGCGGGCTTCGACGCCGACGCCGCCGCCGAGGCCGCCGGGGTGGAGGGCGAGCACCAAATCGTCGTGCTGCTGGCGCTTGGCTACCCGGGCGATCCCGCCGCCCTGGATCCCGAGGTGCGGGCCAAGGACGAACGGCCGCGCACACGCCTTCCGCAGCGGGACTTCGTGTTCGAGGACCGTTGGGGCCTACCGGCCGCCTGGACGCAGGACGCCGGAGACGCGCAAACCTCATGACGCAGGTCGCGCTCCACGAGGCGACCAGGGCGCTACGAGCGGTCGCGCCCACGCCGCACCCGCAGCGCATCCCGTTGGACGAGACGCTCGGACGCACCTTGGCCGAGCCGCACGCCGCCCGCGCGGACGTGCCCGGCCGCGACGCGGCGGCGATGGACGGCTACGCCTGCCGCGCAATGGACGCTGGGCACGCGACGTCGGCAAACCCCGTGTCGCTGGAGGTGGTCGGCGCGTCGCGCGCCGGCGCGGCGCACCACGGGACGATCGGGCCCGGCCAGGCGGTCGCGGTCGCCACCGGCGCGGTGCTGCCCGAAGGGGCCGACGCGATCGCGGTGATCGAGAACGCGGAGCCCGCGGGGAACGCGGTGCGGCTGTTTGCCCCGCCCGAACCCAAGCACGTGCGCCGCAGCGGCGAAGATCTGGAGCGCGCGGTGGCCGCCTTGCCCGCAGGCCTGGTGTTGGATCCCGTCCACGTCGGGTTGTTGGCGGCCTTCGGCCACGGCGAGGTCGCCGTCGCGCGGCGCCCGCGCGTGCGGGTGCTGCCGACCGGACCGGAGCTGGTCGCACCCGGCGGGACACCGGGCCCGGAGCAGGTGTTCGAATCGAACGGCGCGCTGGCGTGCGCCCTGCTTCGTGCCTTCGGGGCCGACCCCGAGCAGGGTCCGAGCGTCGGGGACGACGAGGCCGCGGTGCGGCGGGCGGCGGACCAGGCGGGCGACGCCGCGCTGCTGGTCACCACGGGCGGCGCGTCGGTCGGCCGGCACGACGCGGTCCGCCGCGTGCTCGAGGCGGACGGCGACCTGCGGTTCGGAGGGATCCGTGTCCGTCCCGGCCGGCCGGCCATGATGGCCGTCCGCGACGGCGTCCCCTGGCTGGCGCTGCCCGGCACCCCGCACGCGGTGGCGGTGCTGGGGACGCTCCTGCTCGGCGCGTGGGCGCACGCCGCGCTGGGACGCGCGGGCGAGCCGCCGACCGCACGGCGCGTGGCCGCCGTGTGCGACGGGCCTGTCCGTGGCGCGCCCGACCGGACCTCCTTGTGGCTGGCGCGCACCCATACCGATGGCCGAGGCGTGCGCCACGCGGTGCCGGTGCCACGCCCCGCCGCGTCGCGACTGACCGCCCTGGCCGACGCCGATGCGTTGATCGAGGTGCCCCCCGGGCCGGACCTGGCCGCAGGCGCGACGGTCGCCCTCGTTCCCTTCGGCCGTGGCGCGCTCTGGGCGCCGGTCTGAACCTCGACGGGACGCGGCGTCCCCTGCCGCCGGCTCGATCAACGATCCAGGTGCGCCCCGTCGGGGCGTTCCTCGAAGCCGCGGCGGGGCGAGGCCGCCGGGATCAGCACCAGTGTGGCGAGGGCCGCCACCAGCATCGCGACCCACATCAGGAACGAGATCTGGTGGTGCGGCCTGAGCGGCGAGAGCTGCAGCGCGCTGAGGCCGACGGCGATGCCGAGGGCGTTCGCCACGATGGGGCGAGTGGCGACGCGCAGCCCCCGGCGCACCCAACCGCGTCCGTCCGGCGCGGCGCGGCGCGCGTGCTCGATGGCCGCGATCAAGTGCAACGCGTAATCGATGCCGACCCCCAGCACGATGCTGGAGGCGACCACGGTGATCAGGTTCAGGTGAAACCCGGTCGCCGCCATGAACCCCAATACCACCGCGACGGTGAGCGAGATCGGCGCCAACGCCAGCAGGGCGCGGCCGAGACGCCGGTAGGTGAGCCATAGAAGCAGCGCCACCAACGCGAACGCCACGCCCAGCGAGCGCACCTGTGCCCGGGCGACGGTATGGCTCAACTGCTGGAACAGCATCGGCGTGCCCGAGAGGATCCGGATCTCGGGCGCGTCCTGGGCCGCGTTCCGCCAGGTGGACACGTCGCCGGCGTCGTAGTCCCCCGGCAGGAACACGAAGCGCAGTCCGTCCTCGCGGGCCATCGGCCCGAAGGGCAGGTCGCCCTCGCCCCTGAGCAGCGCGTCGCGGCGCGATGCCGGCACGCGCGGCAGGATGTCCGCCAGCGACACCACCCGGCGGACGCCGGGCAGGTCCTCCAGCGCGCGGGCGCGGTCGCGGATCGCGGCCAGCTGCGGCTTTAGGGGCGCGCCAGGGTCCAGCGCGAACTCGCCGAACAGCGGCGTCGCCCCGCCGAAGGCGTCCTCCACCGCGCGGAAGCTCTGCCGCACGGGGTGTTCGCGGGGGAAGTAGAACAGCGGGTCGCTGTCGACCGACAGGCGGGGCGCGTACCAGCCGGCGAACGCCAGCAGCGGGACCACCAGGACCCAGGCGGCCGCCCGCCGTGCCGCCAACCATTCGACGCCCCGCACGAGCCCCTTGCCCACCCCTCGAGGCGTCCCCTGCACGTCGAGCCGTGACATCAGGGCCGGCAGGGTGAAGTACGAGATGGCGCCGGCCAGCGCGATGCCGGTCGCGACGAACGCCCCGAGCTGTTGCAGCGGCGCCACGCCGGTCGCGATAAGGGAGAGGAACCCCGCCGCGGTGCTGAGCGTGGTGAGGATCATCGGCACGCCCACCTCGCGCAGGGCGGCCCCCACCCGGCCGGTGCGCGATTCGCCGCGCGTGGCGGCGTCCTGGAGGTGGCTGACGAAGTGCAGACCGTCGGCGGAACCCATCACGATCACGAAGACCGGCACGATCACCGTGATCAGGTCCACCTCCACCCCCCACGCGAACAGCAGTCCGAACGTCCATAGAGAACCCAGCACGGCTGGCAGCACCGCCAGCGCCGCCAGCCGGGGGCGGCCCAGCGTCAGCGTGAACACCGCCAGCAGCAGCGCCAGCACCAGCGGCGGGATGGCCAGCAGGAACCACGACAGCAGGTCCAGCACCTCCGCGTACACCACCGGGTTGCCCGCGAAGGTCGCGTCCACTCCTTCCGGAAGGGCCACGTCGCGCACCTGCCGGGCCGCCGCGACCGGGTCCCCGCGCGGCTGGACGACCAGCAGGGTGCGGCGCGCGTCCTTCCCCAGCAGCATCTCCGTGGCGGGCCCGGCCCGGAGCGCAGGCAAGCAGCGGCGCGGGCAGGCCGCGCAGCACCTCGGCGTTCAGCGTGCCCCCCAGCACCGGCATCTCCTGCGGCAGGAACGAACCGACACTCGCGACCGCGTCGCTGGCCGCCAGGGCCGCGCGGGCCTCCGCCAGCGCGACCATGCCCTCCCGCTCCGTGAAGGTGCCGCCGTCGGTCCGCGTCAACAGGACGGTGATCGGCTCCGCCGCGCCGTACCGTTCTTGCAGGGCCGCGAAGGAGCGCCCTTCGGCGCTGCTCTCCGTCAGGAAGGAGGTGACGTCCACGTCGAACGCGACGCGCGGCAGCATCGCCAGTGCCGCGGCGGTCAGAAGCGCGGTGACGGCCAGCACCAGGCGGGACCGGCCGACCACGAAGCGCGCCAGCGCGTCCATGGGCCTCATGGTACGTCCCGGGCGCCCGTGGTGCGTCGCTTCGTCCGGGGAGGCCTACGCCGTTCGCGTCCTACAGGTGGGCTTGCGCCCAGGCGAGGCGTCCCCTACACTCGCCGCGACGGCAAGGAGGGTTGGGACTCGGAGAGAGCGAGGAGCGACATGGGCGAACGCGTGGATACCGTCGTGATCGGAGGCGGGCAGGCCGGGCTGTCCGCGAGCCATTTCCTCGGCCGGGCGGGCCGCGAGCACCTGGTCCTGGAACGAGACCGGGTCGGCGAGCGATGGCGTAGCGGCGTCTGGGACTCGTTCACGCTCGTGACCCCGAATTGGACCCTGCGTTTGCCGGAGTTCGCGTACGACGGGGACGATCCCGACGGCTTCCTCGGCAAGGACGACGTGGTGGCCTACCTCGAGGCGTTCGCCCGCAAGGTCGACCCGCCCCTTCGCACGGGGGTCGAGGTCACCGCGGTTCGCGGGGACGACGCCGCCGATGTTTTCACGCTCGAAACCACCGACGGGACGTTACGGGCCCGCAACGTGATCTTGGCCACCGGGACGTTCCGGCACCCCCATCGGCCCGCCGCCGCCGACGACCTGCCGCGCGACCTGCATCAGGTGCACGCCAGCGCCTACCGAAACCCGGACGCCCTTCCGGACGGGGCGGTGCTGGTCGTGGGCAGCGGCCAGTCGGGCACCCAGATCGCCGACGATCTCGTACGCAGCGGCCGCCGCACCTACCTGTCCGTGGGACGGGCGCCGCGCCTCCCGCGGCGCTACCGCGGCAAGGACCTGTTCTGGTGGGCCACCACCCTCGGCATCTTCGACCGGACGCCCGACCAACTCGAATCGTTGGCCGAACGGTTCGCACCCCACCCGCAGCTCACCGGCCGCGACGGCGGGCGAAGCCTGGACCTGCACGCGTTGGCGCGCGACGGCGTGACGCTCCTGGGGCGGTTCCAGGGCGCCGGCGACGATCGCCTGCAGTTCGCGCCCGACCTGCACGAAACGCTGGCGCGCATCGATCAGGGCGTCGCCGAGTTCCAGCGCAACGTGGACGGCGCCGTCGCCAAGATGGATCTCGACGTGCCTCCGCCCAATGAGCACGAGAACCCGGTCCTGCGCGACGGGTACGACGAGCCGCTGCGAACCGAGCTGGGGATGCGCGAGGCCGGCCTCGCCGCCGTGGTGTGGGCGACCGGCTACCGGCACGACTTCTCCTGGGTGGAACCGTTGCCGTTGGACGACTGGAACTACCCCGACCAACGACGCGGCGTCAGCGACGTGCCCGGCCTGTACCTGACCGGCCTGCACTGGATGCACACGCAGAAGTCGGGCCTGTTCTACGGCCTGGCGGGCGACACCGAGCACGTGACGGATCACCTGCTGGCGCACCGCTGAGCCGGCCGTCCGGGCGGGTATCCTCGCGCCATGACGCGCGATGCTGTGAGGGCCCGCGACTTGGGCGTCCCCTTCGATGGCGACCCCGGTCCCCTGAACGCTGTGACCGATGTGCCGGGTGTGGAGGTCGGGCACGTCACGCGGATCGAGGACCTGCCGGCGCGTGACGATGCCCCTGGGGGCGTGGCGGTTCGGACCGGCGTGACCGCCCTCCATCCACTGGGCCGCGGCGCGACCGAGGGCGTGATGGGGGGTTTTTTCTCGCTCAACGGCAACGGCGAGATGACCGGCACCGCCTTCCTCGACGAGTTCGGCACCGTCTTCGGGCCGGTCGTGTCGACCAACACGCTGAACGTGGGCACGGCGCGCGACGCGGTGGCGGCGTGGTGCCGGGCGCGGATCGGGTTCGGCCACGCTGTGACGGCGGGAAGCCTGCCGGTCGCCGCGGAGACGTGGGACGGCAAGCTGAATGACATCTTCGGGGGGCACGTCCGGGCCGAGCACGTGCACCGCGCCCTGGACGCCGCCAGCGCCGGCCCGGTCGCCGAAGGCAACGTCGGCGGGGGCACCGGCATGACGGCGTACGACTTCAAGGCGGGGATCGGGACGGCCTCCCGGCGGGTCGCCACGACGGGTGGCCCCTACACGTTGGGCGTGCTGGTGCAGGCCAACTACGGCAAGCGCCCCCACCTGCGCATCGCGGGCGTGCCGGTCGGCCGGGAGATCCCCGAAGCGATGCCGACCGCCGAAGACGGCGCGGAGGCAGGGCGTCCCGCCGGTCCGGATGGCTCGATCATCGCGATGGTCGTTACCGACGCGCCCCTACTGCCGGTTCAGCTTCGGGCCGTCGCCAAACGCGTGGCGCTGGGCCTCGGCCGCAACGGCAGCATCGCGGCGCACTCCTCGGGCGACCTGTTCCTGGCGATGTCGACCGCCAACCGCGTGGCCTACGACCCAGACGGGGTGCACCGCGCCTCGTTCGTGCCGAGCGAGCGGCTGGACCCGGTCTACGAGGCCACGGTGCAGGCCAGCGAGGAGGCGGTCGTGAACGCCTTGGTGGCCGCGCGGACGATGACTGGGGCGGGCGGGGTCACCTACTACGCTTTGCCGCACGCGCGGTTGCAGGAGGTCTTGCATGCCTATGGCCGGCTGGCCCGATGAGCCGGTCGGAGTCCACGCCCGGGTCTGCGACCTCGTTCCTCCGCGGCATCCGCAGTTACCTCTTCGACCTGGACGGGTGTCTGTGGTTCGGCGACGTTCTGGCCGACGGGGCGACCGAGCTGGTCCGCGACCTTCGGGATGCCGGTCTATCGGTGGGCTTCCTGACCAACGCATCCGTCGCCAGCGGCGCTGAGCTTGCCGCGAAGCTGACGCGTCTCGGCATCCCCGCTACGGCCGAACAGGTCCTGGCGCCGCTGGACGTGGTGGCCGATCACGACGCCGTCCGCGACTCGCAAGGTGCGTTCGTGCTCGGCACGGGCTCGGTGGCGGCGCGACTCCGGGAGCGTGGCGTCCCGGTCGTCTCCGACCCCGCGCAGGCCGACGTGGTGGTGGTCGGCAAGGACACGAACGCGACCTATCGCGACCTCGCGGCGGCGACGCATGCCCTGCGCCTCGGCGCGCGCCTGGTGGCGCTCAACCTGGACGCCAGCGTCCCTGCCGCCGGAGGCCGCCGGGAGCCGGGCGTCGGCGCGATCGTCGCGGCCCTCACCACGGCGTCGGGCGTGGCGGCCGCGTCGGTGGGCAAGCCGAGCGCCCTGTTCTTCCAGGTCGCGTTGCAGAGGTTCGCGATGAGCCCGGAACGGACGGTGATGGTGGGCGACACGCCCGAGACGGACGTGCGTGGAGGGCGCGCGGCGGGGCTGCGGACCGTTCTGCTGCGGCCGGGCACACCCGATGCGCCGGAGTCGCGTGGGGGTGAACGCGACGCAGCCGACGAGCCCGACCTGCAGGTGCCCGATCTGCACGCGTTGCGGCGCATGCTGCTGTCCGGTTGACGTCGTCGGTGGGGCGACGGCGCCCCCATGCGGTGGCTCGTTCAGCGGTCGTCCGCAGGATCGGACGGTACCGCCTCCGTCCCGCGGCTGCTCCATCCCCGCCGCGGGTGACGCAACGGCAGGGACCAGTGGAGTGGATCGCGGCCGCGTACGGTCCACGTGATGGGGTCGGCCAACTCGAGCAGACCCCAGGCGCCCGAGGGCTCCGGCGGGGTGGTGAAGCACTCGGTCAGCGAGGGCAACGTCGCGAACGCGATCCCGTCGAGGAACGAAAGCGCGTTCCAGTGGGTGTGGCCGTTCACGCACAGGATCACCTGGCGGTGGCGCGCCAGGAGTTGCGTCGCCTCGTGCACGTTGGCGTGCCAGGCGCGGCTCGCCGGCCGGTGCTCGAAGTAGAGGTTCCCGTCCATCGGCGCGCGGTGCGCCGGGGCGTGGCTGAACAGGACCGTCGGCGCATCGTGCGCGGCCAGGTCCGCTTCGAGCCAGGCCAGGTCGCCGTCGCTGAGCCGCATGTTCCCGAGCTTCGGCACGTAGCGGCAGTCCGGATTCCAGAACGTCAGGTGCCAACCCCCTTCGTTCCGGCTGTGATGGCGAAGGCCGTGCCCGAGAACCTGCTCGTGCTCGGCGACGCTCAGGTTGTCCACGTCGTGGTTGCCCACCAGGTGCACGCGCGGCGTGGCCAGCGCCGCGAACATCTCGGCCACCCTCCTCAGGTTCCGAGCGTCCTTCGCAGCATCTGCCTGGTTGATCCGATCGCCGAGATCGACCACCAGGTCGGGACGATGCCGCGCGATCTCCGCCAGCGCCGCAGGCAGGAGGTCGGGCGCGCGGCTGCCCAGCTTCGTGCCCTGATCCTCGCCGCAGTGGACGTCCGCAACCATGGCGATGCGCAGGGGCTTCACGCCTTCCCGTCGCCCCGCTCGGTGTCGGGGAGTCCGCGCCGCTCGTCCTCGGGAAGGCGGCGCCGGGGCGGCTCGCCCTCCGTGGCGTCCGGCGCGAGGACGGGGAGCGGTCCCCGGAAGCGGGTGGCCAACCACCTGGCGGCCAGGAAGCCCAGCAGCGCCCCGACCACCACGGCCGGGCCGAACCGGGTGAGCCCCAGGAAGGCGGCCAGCGTGATGAGCCCGCGTACCCCGTAGCTGGCCAGCCGCCACGCCGTGCGCCGGTGGTTCCGCGCCGTGCGCTGGACCGTCCAGCGTAGCCCCGCGAAGTGAATCCAGCCCACCACCAGGCCGGCCACGACGCCGAACAGGAGCATGATCAGCATGGCGCACCCTCCGATGCGCGGCGGGCGCCGCGTCGCGCACCCGCGTCGGTCACGGGATCGCCTCCCGTACCCATGGCCTCGCCTCGCCGGTCGACGTCACGTCCGTTCACGGCCCGATGGTACCCGACGTGGTGGGCCTGGACCTGCTCTGGCCGGGCGGCGCGTCGTGCGCTTGGCCCGGCGTCAGCGCGAAGCCGAGGACCCGCCCCCGGCCCGCGGCAGCCCAATGAAGCTTGGTGTTGAGTAGACCGTGTGCCAACGACCGTACTTCTTCGGCGAACCCCGCCAGGTGCAGCCGTTCACGGCGATCTTCTCGGGAAACGACCCGATGGAGGCGGGGGCGATCCAGGCCCTTCGTGAAAGCGGTTTCATAGCAAGTTCGCACCGGGGGTGGTTCGCGTCAAAGGGGATCGCCTCCACGCGCGTTCCCGTCAGGTATTCCGTCGGTTCAGAAGACGCTCCGGGCGGGGCGCCGGCGTGGTCAGTCGGTCGTCCCCGCCGGCTCCGAGGGGCGGCTGGATGACTGCGAGCCGTGATGGCCGAACCGTTCCGAGATCTCCGACGCGGCCTGGAGCACCAACTCCGTATGGCCCGCTACCACGTCCTCGGTCATGTGGAAGATGGCGCCGGCGACGCTGACCGCCGCGATCACGCGTCCGTCGGCGCGGCGTATCGGGGCCGCCACGCAGCGGATGCCGATCCCCCGCTCCTCGTCGTCGAAGGCGTAGCCGCGTTCACGCACGACCTCCAGGTGGCTTCGGAGCGCCTCGGGGGTGTCGATGGTGCGGTGCGTCAGCTGCGTCAGGTCGTGCTCATGCAGCAGTGCGTCGAGCTCGGGGCCGTCCAGATCCGCGAGCAACACCTTGCCGAGCGCCGTGGCATTCGCGGGATGCCGTCCGCCGATCTCGCCTTGGATGCCGATCTCCCGGTGCGCCTTCTCGATGGCGATGTACACCACCTCGAACTCATCCCGCACGGCAAGGCTCACCGTCTGACCCGTACGGGCCGCCAACCTCTGCATGAACGGCCGCGCCACCGTGTCCAGCTCGAGCCCGCGCAGGTAGCCGTGGCTCAGTTCCAGGACGCGCGGGCCCAGGCGGTACACGTCCTTGTCGCGCAACACCACGCGATCGGCCTCCAGCGTCCGAAGGATCCGGAGCATGGACGCCTTGTTGACGTCCTCGTGCTGCGCCAGCTCGTCGAGGGTCCACCCGTCGTTGCGGCTCGCCAGGGTCCACAGCACGCGCAGGGCGCGCGCGAGGATCTGCACCACGTACTTCCCGTCCGAAGTGTCGGCGGAATCGTTGAACATCACACCACGCCTTTCGATAGCGGCTTTGCGCGACGACGACGCTCCGTGTCGCATCGAACGTGCCGTACGGGGAGGGCGGCACCGGGGCGGCGGTTCGCAGGTGCGGCCCAATGCGACTCGAATCCACGGACATTCAACCACGAGGGTGACATGAAATCGTGTTTCGCGTATAGTCCTGAGCGTGTAGGCGATCTGGATCCCCGCGTGTACGCGCGATGCATGCGCAGAAGCGACGGTGGTCCGGGGACCTGCCGATCGAAGGTTCGCTCGCGTAGCCGAGACGGATCGACGCCAATGAGCGGCGCGGAGCTGACGCGCCCGGACCCCCAGCGACGAAGGAGTGACACATGAACGTTCAATACGATTTTTCGGGACGCGTCGTGATCGTGACGGGCGCGGCACGCGGCGTCGGTCGGGCCATGGTGGGACAGTTCGCGGGCGCGGGCGCCAAAGTGATCGCGGCCGACCGTGACGCCGAGGGCCTCCAGGGAACGGTCGAGGGCCTGGGCGACGCGGCCGTCGCCGTAACCGGCGACGTGCGCGAGGTCGAGGGCGCGAAGACCATCGTGCAGTCGGCCTTCGACCACTTCGGTCGGCTCGACGTGTGCGTCAACAACGCGGCCGTCGCCCCGCACGCGGCCCTGCTGGACGAGAGCGTCGAGGTGTGGGACACCGTGTACGCCGTCAACTGCCGGGGCACGTTCCTGATGACGCAGGCGGCGGGGCGGGCGCTGCGCGATCAGGGCGAAGGGGGCCGCATCATCAACTTTTCTTCCGGCGTCTCCAACCGGGGTCGGCCGGCGCAGCGTCCTACGCCAGCAGTCGCGCCGCCACCGAGAGCTTCACGCGGGTGGCCGCGATCGAGTTGGCCGTGCACGACATCCTGGTCTCGTGCGTCAGCCCGGGGCTGATCGACACGCAACCGAAGCCGCTTCCCCCCGGCATGAAGGAGGGCCTCGCCAAGCGCATCCCCACCCTGCCGCTGGCCCGCGCGGGCGAACCCGAAGAGGTCGGGAACCTCGTCATGTGGCTCGCGTCCGACGCATCCAGCTACGTCCTCGGCCACGTCTACGAGGTCGACGGCGGGGCAGGCGTCGGAGCGCGCGCGGGGCACGAGATCGTCGACGAGGACATCCGGTACGACTGGGTGACGGGGCGGACGCGCTCGTAGCGCGCTGCGGCGCACCAAGGCCATGCGCCTTGACCGCGCCGCCGCCGACTGCCTATATTGGGGCCACCGGACAAAACGTAGTTTCACTTTCTGCGTCCGGTGGTCCGTTCAAGTCCCCGTCCCGCCCCCGTTCCTTAGGAGGAAATCCATGAAGATGCGCACCGCTTTGGGCGCTCTGGCGGCCGTGATGTTCTTGCTCGGCAGCGCGTTCGCGCAGCAATCCACGCTGACGATCGCCCGCCCCGATGACATCCGCGCCATGAACCCGATCCGCCAGGCCAACAACGCCACCTCTCAGGTCACCTACCAGGTGCACGAGGGGCTGGTCACGATGAACCCGGAGCAGGAGCTTCAGCCCGTGCTTGCCACGGACTGGGAACTGCTCGAAGACGACGTGACCTGGCGCATCAGCCTGCGCGAAGGGGTCACCTTCCACAGCGGCGAGCCGTTCACCGCCGAAGATGTGAAGTGGAACTTCGAGCGGCAGCTCGACCCCGACGACCCCGGCATCGCGGCCGGTCTGATCCCGCCCGTCGCAGAGATCGAGATCATCGACGACCACACCCTCGACGTGACCCTGGAAGAGCCGAACGGCGTATTCATGAACGTCCTGGGCGCGCCCCTGTTCATGATCGTGGATCCGACCCGCTACCAAGAAGTCGGTGATGAAAACTACGGCAACAATCCCAGCGGCACGGGTGCCTTCGAATTCGCGGAGTGGACCCCCGATCAGCGCGTCATCCTCGAAGCGAACGAAGACTACTGGGGCGAGCCCGGCGCCGAGGTCGATCGCGTCGTGTTCGAAGTGATGCCCGAGCAGAGCAGCCGCATCATCGCGCTCCGCAACGGCGAGGTCGACATCGCCTTCGCCGTGCCGGCCGAAGAGATGGAATCGTTCGACGAGAACCCCGACTTCAATGCCATGCGGACGCCGACCATGCGCGTGATGTGGATCGGTGTCAACACCGCGCATCCAAGGCTCCCGACGCCCGTCCGCCGCGCCATGGCTCACGCCATCGACAAGGAGACGATGATGAACGTCGTCGGCGACAACGGCGTGCTCGCCACCGGCATCGGCATGCCCAGCGCCTTCGGCTTCTTCGAGTCCGACTGGGCGTACGATCCCGAGGCCGCCCGCGAGATCCTGCACACGAATGGCTGGACGGCAGGCGACGACGGTGTCATGACCAAGGACGGGATGCGGCTCGAGTTCGACATCTTGGCCCGCGGGTCCTACCCCGGTGAGATCGAAGGCCTGCAGGTCGTTCAGCTCCAGCTGCGCGAGGTCGGCATCGCGCTGAACATCGAGCGGGTCGAAAGCGGTGCCTGGTTCGCGGCGCTCGACGAGGGCGCGAGCGGTGCGGACGAAAACGGCGGCTACCCCGACTACGAGCTGTGGACCGCGGCCAGCGGCATCCGTACCGGTGAGGTCGGCTACATCACCGAACGTCCCAAGTGCGACCAGGGCGGCCGCAACTGGGAGCGCTACTGCAACCCCGACTACGACGAGGCATTTCGAGACCTCGCAGGCCCCGCTGCCCGAGGAGGAGCGACTCGAGGGCTACCGGACGATGGCCGAGTTGTTCCACAACGACGCCTTGCGTATTCCGCTGTTCGTGATTCAGAACAACACCGTCACCAGCGACGACGTCGAAGGCTTCGTGGTCAACCCGAACGACAGCCTGAACCTCAAAGGCGTCTCGGTCTCGTCGAGCGACTGAGCGCACCGAACCAGGAACGTGGGGGCCGCCGTCACGGCGGCCCCCACGCCTCCTAGGGCGCGCCTACCCCTATGTTCGTCTTCATCTTGCGAAGGCTGGCGCAGGCCGTACCCGTGCTGCTCGGCGTGCTGGTGATCGCCTTCCTGGTCACCCGCTTCACGCCCGGCGACCCCGCACGCATCATGGCAGGGGCGGAAGCCAGCGAAATTGCCGTGCAGGCGATGCGGGAACGCCTGGGCCTCGACCAACCCGGCTATGTTCAGTTCTTCCTCTACCTAGGCCGCGTCCTTCAAGGCGACCTCGGCAGCTCGTATCACTTGGGCCGTGACGTAGTGAGCCTTCTCCAAGACGCCCTGCCGCGCACGGCCAGCCTGGCGGTGATCGCGCTGATCGTCACCGCGTCGGTCGGCATTCCCACGGGCATCGTGTCCGCCATCCGCAAGGACACCTGGTGGGATGCCCTCGCCCGCTTCGGGGCGTTGCTCGGCGTGTCGATCCCGGCCTTCTTCGCGGGGCTGCTGATGATCCTATTGTTTTCGTACTACCTGGGCTGGTTTCCGTCGTACGGGAGCGGCAGCATCCGCCACGTCATCCTCCCCGGCATCACGCTGGGCCTGTTCTCGACAGGGCTGGTGGCACGCCTCACCCGCGCCTCGATGCTGGACATCATGGGCCAGGACTACGTGCGAACGGGACGTGCGAAAGGACTGGGCGAACGCATCGTGATCTTCAAGCACGCGCTCCGGAACGCCTCGATCTCCATCGTCACCATCATGGGGCTGCAGCTCGGGAGCCTGTTGTCCGGTTCGGTCCTCACGGAGACCGTGTTCGCCTATCCCGGGATCGGCCGCCTGCTGGTGCGCAGCATCTTCGAGCGTGACTATCCCGTCGTGCAGGGTGTGATCCTGCTGATCGCCCTGATCTATCTCATCGCCAACCTTCTCGTCGACATCACCTACGCGGCGGTCGACCCACGGATTCGGTACTCATGAGCAACAATCCCCTCCTGCGCGAGATCCGCGTCAGCCCCATCGCACGTACCAGCGTCATCGTGGGTCTGATCTACGTTTTCATCGCGATTCTGGGGCCCTACCTGGCGCCGTACGACCCCACCGCCATGACGACCCTCCCTCGGCAGGCCCCCAGCGTGGAGCACTGGTTCGGCACCGACGAGATCGGCCGCGACATCTTCAGCCGCCTGCTGGTCGGAACGCGGACGGCGCTCATCGTGGGCTTCATCGCTGTGGGGATCGGCCTTTCCATCGGCGGCGTGATCGGCATCGTCGCGGCCTACTTCGGTGGCTGGCTCGAAATGTTGCTGATGCGCTTCGTCGACATCCTGCTGGCGTTCCCAGGGCTGTTGTTGGCGTTGGCGGTGATCACCTTCCTGGGCCCCGGCTTGACGAACACCATGATCGCGATCGGCATCGGCGGCATCCCCGGCTACGCGCGCTTGATCCGGGGCGAGGTGCTCTCCCTGCTCGAACTGGACTACGTCTCCGCCGCCCGAGGCCTCGGTGCGCGTGATGGACGCATCATCGTGCGCCATCTGTTGCCCATGGCGATCTCGCCGATGCTGGTGTACTCCACCGCGCAGCTTGCGCGCGCGGTGCTGGCAGAGGCCGGCCTCAGCTACCTCGGGTTGGGCGTTCAGCCCCCGGACCCCTCTTGGGGCGGGATGATCGCATCGGGCCAGCGCTACATCTTCGACGCGCCCTATATGGCGATCTTTCCCGGCTTGGCCATCATCGTCCTGGTATTCGCCCTGAACCTTTTGGGTGACAGCCTGCGCGACGCGCTGAATCCGCTGCTGCGAGCCGGACGGGGGCAATAGCGCGCAGGCGCCCGCGCTTCCGGCAGCGCTCGCCCCACCGCGACCGTTCGCGGGACCATGCTAGCCTGGCGCGCCATGTGCGCGTCCGACCCCGCCGACCTTCCGCGCGACGCGACGAGCACGGCATCTTCGGCGCAAGCTCCGGAGGCGCCGACCGTTGACAGCGAAGGTACGGTGCCGCCCACGCGGCTGCTGACCGGCTTCCTGCTGATGATGGGCGCGATGATCCTTCTGCCCGTCATGGACGGCTTCGCCAAGCACCTGCAGACGCGCTACCCGGTTGCGCAGGTGGTGTGGGCGCGCTACCTGTTCCACCTATTGGTGATGCTGCCGCTGGTGTTGGCACGATTCGGGCCGCGGGCCCTGTGGCCCGAACGCGTCGGCGTGCAGGTGTTCCGCGGCTCCCTGCTGCTGGGGGCGACCACGCTGTTCTTCTCCTCGATCGCGCGCATGCCGCTGGCGGACACGCTGGCGTTGTTCTTCGTGTCCCCCCTGGTGGTCACCGTCCTCGCAACGCTGGTGCTGGGCGAACCCGTCGGCTGGCGCCGCGCCGCGGCTGTCGCGGTCGGTTTCGCGGGGGTGCTGGTGATCCTACGGCCCGGCACGGGCGTGTTCGAGTGGACGGCGCTCCTCGCCGTGGGCGCCGGCACCGTGCACGGCTTGTACATGCTGACCACCCGCAAACTGGCCGGCAGCGCCCCACCGCTGGTGACCCTCGCCTATACCGCGCTGGTCGGCGCGATCGTGATGTCGGCGATCGTCGGGTTCGTGTGGGTGCCGCCCACGCCGGGCGACTTCGGCCTGATGCTGCTCCTCGGGCTGCTGGCGGCGGCGGGCCACTTTCTGATCATCAAGGCGTTCGACCACGCGCCCGCTGCCTGGCTGGCCCCGGTCGGGTACAGCGAGATCGTGATGTCGACGCTGGTGGGGTACGTCGCGTTCGGCGACTTCCCGGACGGCTGGACCTGGATCGGAATCGCCATCATCGTGGCCAGCGGCCTGTACGTGTCGGTTCGCGAGCGGCGCATCTACCGCGCGCACCGCCCCGGCGCCTGACGCGCGGCGCGGAGGTGCGCACCGGACCCACTCAGGACAGCTCGGCGGCCGAATCGCGGTCCAGGTACAGGGTCGCGTGCGGCGCGCGCCGCAGGACCGAGGCGGGACAGGCCGGGTCGATCGGCCCCTCCAGCGCCGTGCGTACCGCCGCCGCCTTGCGCCGCTCAGGTGCGATCACCAGCAGCCGCGCCGCCCGCAGCAGCGTGGGAACGGTCAGGGTGATGGCGTGCGTCGGCACGGCGTCCAGGTCGGCAAAGTGCCCCTCGCCGACCTGCTGGCTGCGGCTGGTCTCGTCCAGACGTACCACCTTGGCGACCTCGGGGTCCGCGAAGTCCGCGTAGGGCGGGTCGTTGAAGGCAAGATGCCCGTTCTCGCCGACGCCCATGCAGCACAGATCGATGGGGGCGCGCGCCAGCAGCGCTTCGTACGCCGCGATCGTGTCCTCGGCCCGCTCCGGGTCGCCGTCGATGCCGTGGAACGTGCCGATGCCGAGCGGCTCGATCACCTCGCGCCGAAGGAAGCGCCGGAAGCTGGCGGGATGGTCTTCGTCGAGTCCGAGGTACTCGTCCATGTGGAACGTCTCGACGCGCGACCAGTCGACCTTCGCGCCGTTCTGGCGAAGCGCCGTGAAGAACGGGAGCTGCGAGTTGCCCGTGGCCAGCACGACGCGTGCCTGGCCGCGGTCGCGGATGGCGTCGGCGAGGGTCTCGCGTGCGGCTTCCGAAGCGGCGCGGCCGAGCGCTTCGGGTGCGTCGTGGATCTCGACGTGCAGGTCCTCGTACTGGGCATTCGTATGCGTGCGTGTCGTCATGGGCTCCTCGTCGCGTCCAGTCGGTGTGCCGGACGTGGCACGTTGGAATCGCGTCATGGCGTCGAATCCGGCGGCGTGCGCGGCCGGGGCGGCCGTGGTGCGCGACCGCGGGTGCCGCACCGTACAGGATATCGGGCAGCGGGTCGGTGCGCGAGGGGAATGCGCGGGTCGCCCGTGTCGCCGCGCGCGGCTCGAGAGGGAACCAGCGCGAGGACGACCCGCGCGCCGTTTCGCCTGGACGCGGGGCCATGACGGACCCGGCGTCGGCGGTACGCTGCTCACGGGATCGGCCCGCAGGTGCGCGCGTGCACGGGCGCGACACCGACCTGAGGAGGCTCATCGTGAACCATCCGCGCGTATCCGCCCGCAAGGACCATGCCCTGGGCGCGCTGTTCGGTCGTCGACCGGTCGTGATCGGCGTGGTGCACTGCCGGCCGTTGCCCGGCGCGCCCGACTATCAGGGGGAGGAGATCGAAGCGATCCTCGACCACGCGGTGGAGGAGGCCCGGCGCTACGTGCGTGGCGGCGTGCACGGACTGATCGTGGAGAACCACGGGGACATCCCGTTCGCCAAACCCGACGCGCTGGGGCCCGAGACTGCGGCGATGATGGCCGTCGTCACCGACCGGGTGCGCCGGGCCGCCGGCGTGCCCGTGGGGGTCAACGTGCTGGCCAACGGGGCGCTGCAGGCGCTGGCGGTGGCGAAGGCGGGCGGCGGGTCGTTCGTGCGGGTGAACCAGTGGGCCAACGCCTACGTGGCCAACGAAGGGTTCATCGAGGGGCCCGCGGCCGCTGCGGCGCGGTATCGCGCCTGGCTGCACGCCCGCGAGGTCGCCGTGTTCGCGGACGTCCACGTCAAACATGGGTCGCACGCCATCACGGCCGACCGCAGCCTCGAGGAAACGGCGCGGGACGCGGCGTTCTTCGACGCCGACGTACTGATCGCGACGGGACAGCGGACGGGCGACGCGGCGCAGGCCGACGAGGTGCGCGCCATCGCCGAGGCGACGGGCCTTCCGCTCCTGGTCGGGAGCGGTGTGACCCGCGACAACGTGACGTCGCTGCTGGAGGTGGCCGACGGCGTGATCGTTGCCAGTTCGCTGAAGGAGGAGGGCGTGTGGTGGACGCCCGTGTCCGAAGCGAAGGTGCGGGCGTTCATGGAGGTGGTGGATCAGGCGGCGGGGGGAGCGTAAAGGTCGTGAGCGAGGTGGCGCTGGGGGGCGCGAGGCGTCGGCCGCGCAGGGCGGACCCGTCAGTGAAGGCCGCCGTGCGCGTCGGCGAGGGCCATGACCTCGTCCAGGGTGCCCATCGAGTTGGCGCAGGCGTGCCGGCCGACCACGATCGCGCCGCAGGCGTTGCCCATGCGGGCGGAGGCGTACCAGTCCCATCCTTGCAGGCGGCCGTAGATGAGGCCGGCCGCGAACGCGTCGCCCGCACCGAGCACATTGACGACCTCGGCGGGGAAGCCGGGTGCCTCGATCACCTCGCCGCTGCGGAGGTAGATGCGGGCGCCCTCGTCGCCCCGCTTGACGACCAGCGCTTCGGGGCCGCTGGGGACGGCCAGGAGGTCGCGAACGTCGGCGTCTAAGTCGCCGCTGATTTCGGGCGCCGAGATCTGCTGGTGTTCGACGCGAAGCGCCGCGGGGTCGCGCAGCATGGCGGCGTGCACCTCCTCGACCGTGCCGATCGCGACCGTGACCAACGGCAGTGCGGCACGGACCATCCGGCCGAAGGCACGTGGGTCGTACCACTGGTCCGCCCGGAAGTCGAGGTCCAGGAACACGGGCCGCCCCGCCGCCTGGGCGCGCTCGGCCGCGAACAACGTCGCGGTGGACTGTGGAGGTTTGGCGAGTCCGGTTCCGGAGATCTCCAACGCCCGGAAGCGCTCGACCTGGGCCGCGAGCACGTCGTCGATGCTCAGTTGCACGTCGGGGGCGGCCTCGCGGTAGAAGACCAGCGGGAAGCGGCCGTCCGGCTCGATCCCCAGCAGCACCGCGGTGCTGCGCGTGCCGGGCTTGCGGACCACCTGGCGCGTGTCGACCTTTTCGTCGTTCAGGAAGGTCGTGATGAAGTCGCCGACCTTGTCCTCGCCGACGCCGGTCAGCACGGCGGAGGCCAGGCCCAGCCGGCGGGCGCCGACCGCGATGTTGGTGGGGCTGCCGCCGACGTAGGCGTTGAACGAGTTGATCCGTTCGAACGGGACGCCGACGTCGTTGGCGTACAGGTCGATCGAACTCCGCCCCATCGTCAGCAGGTCGAGGGTGTCGTCGCTTGCGCGTTCCTGGCTCACAGTCCGAGCTCCTTCAGGTAGCTTCGGTTGCGGGCGGCGCTCTGCTTGGGGCTGCCGAGGCCTGGCAGCACGTCCTGTTCGACCACCAGCCAGCCGTGGTAGTCCTGCGCCCGCAGCCGTTCGAGGACGGCGGGGAAGTCGACGATGCCCTGGCCGAGTTCCGGGAACACGCCCTGGCGCACCATCTCCGGGTAGCCCCATCCGTGCAGCTCCGCCTCCGCCACCACCTCGGGCGAAAAGTCCTTGAGGTGCACCAACTCGATGCGGTCGCCGTACCGCTCCAGGTCGGGGGCGGGGTCTCCGCCGCCCAGCGCCACGTGCCCCGTGTCGAAGCACAGGCCCACCAGCGCCGGGTCGGTTCGGTCGAGGAAGGCCTCGATCTCGGCGGGGGTTTCCACGTAGCTCGCGCCGTGCGCGTGGAAGGCGCAGCGAAGGCCGGTCTCGTCGCGGACGGCGCGGGCCACGCGGTGGGCCCCCTCGGCGTACTGGTCCAGTTCGCGTTCGCCGAGCGCGTGGGCGGGCAGGATGCGCCCGGCGTAGCGGGTGCGGTCGGGCACGCGCGAGTGGTCGGGGCCCAGGTTGAGGACGGCGTCGTCGCCGCCGACGGCGCGGACCAGCCGCGCGATCTCTAGCGCGCGTTGCACGTTGCGGTCGGTGTACTCGGGGTCGTCCAAGCGGACCGTGACCCACGACGCGATCAGGGTGAGGTCGCGCGAGGAAAGCGCCTCGGCCAGGCGGTCCGGATCGGTCGGGAGGAAGCCCAGGTCGCCGAGCTCGGTGCCGGCGTAGCCCGTCTCGGCCAGTTCGTCCAGGAACCGCATGGGGTCGACGCGGGCGTCCTCGGTGCCGGTGTTCTCGATCGTGCCCCACGAGCAGGGGGCGTTTCCCACGGGCCATCGCGTCATTGCGTGCCTCCCGTCGATTCAGGGTCGTGTCGTGCGACCTCCACCGGGCGCCCTTCGCGCTGCGCGTCGCGGGCCGCCAACGCCAGCCGCAGCGACGCTTCGGCGTCCTCCGGGCCGGGCGAGGGGGCGCGGCCGGCGCGGACGTCGTCGACGAACGCCTGCAGTTCCAGCCGGTAGGCGTCCCGGAAGCGGTCCAGGAAGTAGTGTACGTGATCGCCGTGGATCCCATTCGCGTCGAAGTGCCACGTCTTGGTGGCGCGCGCGTCTTCGGCGACGAGCTTGCCGGCCTCGCCGTGCACCTCGATGCGCAGGTCGTAGCCGTACACCGTCCGGCGGGTGTTCTGGATCACGCCGAGCGCGCCGCTGTCGAACTCGAGCGTCACCACGCTGGTGTCGACGTCGCCGTGCTCCGCGAAGTGATCCGCGACCAACACCCGGCCGGTGGCGTGCACGCGGGTTACCTCGCCCATCACGAAGCGGGCCAGGTCCAGGTCGTGAATCGCCGAATCGAGGTACAGCCCGCCTGAGGCCGCGACGTACGCGGGCGGCGGTGGGGCGGGATCGGAGGAAAGGCTGCGGAACATCTCCGGCTTGCCGAGTTCGCCCTCGCGCACCGCCCGCGCGAGGGCGCCGAACCCGGGATCGAAGCGGCGGTTCAGCCCGATCTGGAACGGCGCCTGCTGACGCCGCACCGCCGCGAGGGCGTCCCGGGTGGTGGCCAGGTCCAGCGCGACCGGCTTCTCGCAGAACACCGCCAAGCCGGCCTCGGCGGCGGCCACCACCTGTTCGGCGTGGACGGGGGTGGGGGAGGCGATCACCACCGCGTCGAGGTCGTCGCGCCCCAGCAGCTCGCCGGCGTCGGCCGCGATGGCCACCCCGCCTGACGCTGCGCGGCGCGCCGCCGCTTCGTCCGCGTCGTACACGCACGCCAGGCTTGCCCCGTCGACCGCGCCGTACAGGTGCCGCGCGTGCAGCGCGCCGATGCGGCCGGCGCCGAGCACGCCGAACCGGAGCGTACTCATGACGCCTCCTCCTCGCTGGGGGCGCGAACGATCACCTGGCGTTCGCGGGCCCGTTCGTACGCCCGGCGTGCCTCAATGACCGGTTCCTGTGTCGAGGTCTCGGCGACGGGCACGTCCCACCACCCGCCGGTGTCGCCGAAGTCGGCGGCCTTGTTCGGGTCGACCTCGATGACGACGACGCGTACGCCGCGGGCGTCCCGCGCCGCATGCAGGGCGGCGCGGGCCTGCTCGGCGCTGCGCGCGGTCGTCGCGTGCGCCCCCATGGACGCGGCGTGCGCGGCGAAGTCGACCGGGAGGTAGGGGCCGTCCGGGCGTCCGCCCCCATTGCGGCCCCGGAGTTCGACGCCGAAGGTGGGGCTGCCCACGCTGCGTTGCAGCCCGTGGATGGACTGGAAGCCGTGGTTGTCGATCACCACGAAGGTGAGGTCCAGTCCTTCGCCCACGGCGGTGACGATCTCGGAGTTCATCATCAGGTAGCTGCCGTCCCCCACCAGCACCACCACCGGTCGTTCGGGGTCCGGTTCGGCCAAGCGCACGCCCAGGCCCGCCGGGATCTCGTACCCCATGCAGCTGTAGCCGTACTCCACGTGATACGCGCGGGGGTCGGTGGGGCGCCACAGCCGCAGCAGGTCGCCCGGCATCGAACCGGCCGCGTTGATCACCACCGCGTCACCGCCGAAGGCGTCGTTCACCATCCCCAGCACGCCGCCCTGCGCCAGGCCGTTCTCGTCGCCGAGGTCGCTTCGTACCCGGTCGACCACGGCGTCCCAAGATTCCTTGAGCGACGCGATGCGGGCACGGCGCGCTTTGCCCGCGGGCGACGCGTGGGTGTCCGCAAGCGCGCCGTCCAGCGCCTCCAGGCCGACCCGGGCATCGGCGATCAGCGGCAGGGCGGCGAGCTTGTGGGCGTCCATGGCGGCGACGTTGAGGCCGATCACGGTCGCCGACGCGTCGAAGGCGGTCTTCGACGACGTGGTGAAGTCGCTGAGGCGCGTGCCGACCGCCAGGATTAGGTCCGCCTCGCGAGCCAAGGCGTTGGCGGCCGAACCGCCGTTCGTGCCGACGGGACCGACCGCCATGTCGTGCGTCCATGGGAGCGAGCCGCGGCCGGCCTGCGTTTCAGCGACGGGCACGCCCCATCGCTCGGCGAAGTCGGCCAGCGTGCCTGTGGCGCCGGCGTAGCGCACGCCGCCGCCGGCCACGATCAACGGGGTTCGTGCCCGGCGCCAGGTGGCGACCGCGTCCGCCAGCGCCTCGCCTTCGGGCGGGGGCCGGCGGATGCGCCAGGTGCGCGGCGCGAAGAACGCCTCGGGCCAGTCGTACGCCTCGACCTGCACGTCCTCGGGCAGGCTGATCACCACCGCGCCGGTTTCGGCCGGGTCGGTGAGCACCCGCATCGCCTCGGGCAGGGCGTGCAGCAGCTGTTCCGGTCGGCTGATGCGCGTGAAGAAACGGGCGACGGGCCGGAAGGCGTCGTTCAGCGACAGGTCGTGCTCGGTGGGGTGCTCCACCTGTTGCAGGACCGGGTCCGGCACGCGGTTCGCGAAGTAGTCGGACGGCAGCAACAGCACCGGCAGGCGGTTCACCGTGGCGAGCGCCGCGCCACTCAGCATGTTGGTGCTGCCGGGGCCGACCGAGGCGGTGCAGGCGAGGGTGGCCATGCGGTCGGCGTGCCGCGCGTAGGCGGCGGCGAGGTGCACCTGCGCCTGTTCGTTCTGGGGCCGGTAGAAGGGAAGGTCGAGGGCGTCACCGTACGCCTCCAACGCCTGACCCAGGCCTGCCACGTTGCCGTGACCGAAGATGCCCCATCCGGCGGGGATCAGGCGTCTGCGCACCCCGTCCCGCTGGCTGTACTGGACGGCGAGGAAATGCACGAGCGCTTGGGCGACGGTCATGTGGCGTGTCTGGTCCACCGGGGTCTCCTCTGGCGTGAAGTCGGAACGGGGCCGCGCCGAGGGGGCGTACCCCGCACCGGGCCTTCGCGCGGGCGTTTGCGTCGGACCTCTGAAGACGCGGCAAGGCCCCGCGTGCGGGCGACGTCGCACGCGTGATCGTGAGCGACTATGGCGCCGTGGAGGGGCCGCTGTCAAGATTGGGTTCGCCCGCGTCGGACGCCTCGGACAGGGGGCGCGCGGACGGCGGGGTCGTCGCTCGGGACGTTGCGCGCCGTTGCGTCCCTCGTCGCACCGTGCCACCATTCGCGGCGCAACGTCGTCGGCGTGCTCGCACGTGGTGCGGTACGTTCAGGTGCCGACCCGGTCGCACGCCATGTTGCTGACGTATCCAAGGGAGGAGCGCTCATGAAGAATCCGTTGCATCCCGCCGCCGGCCGCGGCCCCGTCCTGGAGGTCACGCCCGCCTCGGCGCAGTGGCGCGACCTGGGGTTCACCGTCGCTCGTTTCGCGAACGGCGACCGGCACCAGGTCGCCAGCCACGGGCGCGAAATCGCGTTCGTGCCTCAAGCCGGCAGCGTCACCGCGCACGTGGACGGAACGGCGTACACGCTGGCGCGCCGCGGCGTGTTCGAAGCGATGCCGCACGTGCTCTACGTGCCGCCCGGCACGGAGGTGACGCTGGAGGCCACAGGCGACGCCGAGATCGCCTGGGGCAGCGCGCCCGCCGACGGGCGCTACCCGGTCCGACTGTTCGAGCCTAGCGAGATGCGCCGCGAAGTGCGGGGCGGCGGGGCCGCCGTACGCGAGGTGCACCACGTGCTGGCGCACCCGCTGCCGGCGGAACGCCTGATCGTGTTCGAGGTGTACGTGCCTGGCGGCGCCTGGTCCGGCTGGCCGCCGCACTGCCACGACGGACGTCAGGGTTCGGCCTACCTGGAGGAGACGTACTACTACCGCATCCGGCCCGACACCGGCTTCGCCCTGCACCGCAACTACACCCGCGAGGGGGACATGGACGAGATCGTCGCGGTGCGCGACCGCGACCTGATGCTGGTGCCGGGCGGCTTCCATCCGGTCGCCCCGACGCCGGGATCCAACGTCTACTTCCTGAACTTCCTGGCGGGCGACCTGGTGGGCGACGAGCGCGGTCGGCCGCCGGTCGACGATCCCGATCACGCCTGGATCAAGGAGGCGTGGGGGGACGCGGCGATGACGCTTCCGCTGCGGTTCGACGACGACGGGTGAGGGCGGTCCGTGGCGTACGCGCCTGACGCCCGCCCCCTGATCCTCGACGCGTACGACCGCGGCTACGCCCTCCCTGCGTTCAACGTGTGCAGCGTAGAGATGGTGCGTGCCTGCATCGAGGCGGCCGAGGAGGTACGTGCGCCGATTCTGCTGCAGACGTATCCGGCGGATTTGGCGCAGCTGCCGGCGCCGCACATGGCGGCCCTGGTCCGCAGCATGGCCGGCGCGGCCGCGGTGCCGGTCGCGCTGCACATGGATCACGGCCCGGACGACGCCACCGTGTTGGCCTGCCTTCGCGCCGGCTTCGGCAGCGTGATGCTGGACGGCAGCGACCTGGCGCACGACGCGTTGGAAATGCGGACCGCTCGGCTGGCCTGGGTGGCGCACGCGCAGGGCGCCGCGCTGGAGGTGGCGGCGGAGAGCTTCGACGCCGGTCGCGGCGCGCGCACCGTTCCCGACGAGGCGCGCCGGCTTCGCGAGGCGGGCAGCGACATGGTGGCGGTGTCGGTCGGCAGCGAGCACGGCCAGGCCGCCACCCTGGACCTGCCGCTGCTGCGCCGCATCGCCGACGCCGTGCAGGGGCCGTTGGTCCTGCACGGCGGCAGCGGCATCGGCGCGTCCGACCTGCGCGCGGCATGCACCATGGGCGTCGTCAAGGTGAACGTCGGGTCGGCCTCGTACCGGGCGCTGCGCTCCGTGTGGCGTGACTCCGCCGACGCGCCTAGCCACCGCGCCGTGTACGAGCGCGCCCGGGCCGCCCTGCGAGCCGTGGCGCTGGAACGGATCGACGCCGCGGGCGCTGCGGCACGGGCGTAGGCGCACGGACCGCCGAGCGGTCGGCGCGCCGCGCGGCGTCCGGCGTCGCGGCACGTCTGCGGGCCCTATTGCGCACCGCGACCGACGTGTACGACGGGCTGGACGTGCTGGTGAACAACGCCGGCGTGATGGACGCGTTTCAAGGCGTGGCCAGCGTGGATGACGACACCTGGCAGTGCGTGCGGCCATGCCTGCGGCGCTCATGAAGGCACGGCGGCGGCTCGATGGACGCGCCGGCAGCCGGTTCGGCCGGCGCCGCCTACACGGCGTCCAAGCACGGCCTGATCGGCCTCACCCGCAACACCGCCTTCGTGTACGCCAAACGCGGGGTTCGCTGCAACGCCATCGTGGTGGGCGGCGTGCACACGAACATCGCGTCCAGCATGGACATGAGCAAGGCCGACGCCGGCTGGACCGCCGCGTAGTCGTCGGCCACGTACGTGCATCGCCGCCCTCTCGTTCTCGGCCGACTCTCTCAGGACCGAGCCGTGATCGTCGAGACGTCGTATGGCATCACGGCTGGGTCGTGCGTCACTACGGTCAACCCCTCCGTGCGAGCTTGGGCGACCAGCATGCGATCGAAGGGATCGCGATGGTGGTTCGGCAGGTTCCCAACGGCCAACGCATGCTCGCTGGTGACGTCGAGCGGCGTGAAGCGGTAGTGCGCGAGCATCGCGAGGTAGTCACGCGGCGCGGCCTTCAACGGCGTCCAAGACGTCGTCGGGGAGGGGCGCGTCGAAGTCGTCAGCGATGGCGATGCGTCCCGCCCAATAGCCGTGCGACAGATCGCGGGGACGGTCGTCGGCCTGAACCACGCTCAGGCGCACCAGTGGGCGCCCGGCGCGGGCGATGACCACCTCCTCGCCGGCCAGCGCTTGGTCGACGAGGCGCGAGAGTTTCGCCTTCGCTTCGGTAATGTTGACGATCCGCATCGCGTGCCTCCCGTGATGGCTGACGATGCGCGCCGCGCACCGTTCATGGCGCAGCTTCGCCCGGGTCGCCGCCGGTCACTTGGGCGAGGGCGTCCTGGTGGACCGCCAGGTCGCGCGCCGTGAAGAGCACGAACCGGACCAACCGCACGTGCTGCAGGTTGAGCGCGACGTCGGCGATCGTGCCGAGCGCCACGTGCGCGGCGTCCTCGACCGGGTAGCCGAACGCGCCGGTCGAGATGGCCGGAAACGCGAGCGACGACATCTCCTTCTTCTCGGCCAAGCGCAACGCATTGCGGTAGCCCTCAGCCAGGAGCTCGTCGCTGGGCGTGTCCAGCCCGTATACGGGGCCGAGCACGTGAATCACGTAGCGATTGGCGAGCCCATGCCCACCGGTCACGACCGCTTGGCCCGGCCGGATGGGGCCCAGCGGCACGGCCTCCGCTTCGAGCCCGGATCCCGCCGCCCGATGAATCGCGCCGGCCACGCCCCCGCCGATGCGCAGTTGCGCGTTGGCGGCGTTCACCACGGCGTCCACGTCCGGTTGGCGGACGATGTCGCCTTGGACGAGTTCGACGTGGACCCGTCCGAACGTCCGGCTGGTGGGTGTTGGTGACTGTGCCATGGGGACCTCCGTCCCTCAGCGTAGCGCCGAAGCGCGGGTCCCACGCGTCTCCTGCGAGGCCGTCCAAGACCGGAGATGAGCCATGTTGTCGCGTTTGGGACGGCTCCGGGGGTGGGACGAATTTCCCTGTTGGCGCGCGGTGTACCCCCGGTAGCGTTCCTGTGTACGCCTGATGAGGAGCCTTGCATCGGCAGCGCGCTCCGGGCGTTCGGGCCTGCGACCCGTAACGGTCATCACTGGGTTCGGAAAGGAGGGGTTCTGGAGGACGTCGTGTCGTTTCCAGAAGCAACAACGCACACGCTGTCAATGCAATGCCCACTCGAAGGGAGTCCGCAATGAACCGATTCGTCAAGACCATGACGGCGCTCGTCGCCGCCACTACGCTCCTCGGCGCCGCCTGGGCCCAAGGCTTGGGGGAAGACCTCACCGTCCGCATGGGCGAGATGTACTTCCAGATCGAAGGTCAGGAAAAGAACGCGCCGATCGAACTCGAAGCCGGCGTGCCCTACCGCATCACTTTCGTCAACGAAGGCGACGTGGAGCACCGCGTCAAGTTCGGCCGTAGCGTCGAGGCCGAAGAAGGCGTCCCCTTCGACTACGCCGAGCACCTGTTCGACGGGGTGTTCACGCGCGCGACCGGCATGGCCGGCAACCGGCAATTCTCGGTCGACACCGGTCAGCTGCTGGAGCTCGACGTGCAGCCCGGTGCCGTGGTGCTGGTCAGCTTCACGTTGCCGACCTCCACGCGGGGCGAGTGGGAGATCGGCTGCTTCGTCCCCGCGACGCGTGACACGCCGAACCACTACATCGCCGGCATGCGCGCTCCGCTCATCATCGAGTGACGTCGCATACCACAAAACGAACGGGAGAATTCATGATGAAGGTACGCATTTTCATTCTCAGCCTGAGCATCGCCGCCTTGGCAATGTTCGGCGCCGCTACGGCGCAGGACGACGGCGACTGGGCCACCGAGTGGTCCGACATGGTCAACGTGCACCTGTTGGCCGACCTCGATTCCTCCGGTCCGCCCGCGTGGGATCCCGAAGAGCACCCGGACGTGTTCATCACCACCGAGGGCATGGGCTACTCCGGCCTGATGGGCTCGCCCAACTCGCCCGGCCTGGCGATCATCGACGCCAACACCTACGAGCCCGTCGCGTCGCAGAGCTACGAGCTGGAAGGCGCCGACGAGTACTTCGAGCCGCACGGCCTGGGCGTCTCGTCCGACGGCCGCTGGATCTACCTGCCGACCGGCACCAGCCCCGGCTTCGGTGCCGTGGGGACCGGCCGCTTGCTCATCATCGACGCCTACACGCTCAAGATCGACAAGATCCTCTCCACGCCTACCAACCCCCACCACGCCAAGAGCTTCACCCACGCCGATGGGCGCGAGCTGGTGTTGGCCTACACCTTCCGTGAGGGTGGGTTCTACATCCTCGACCCCAACGACGACAACCGCATGGTCGGGAGCGTCCCCAACCGCGAGCTGCAGGGCAACGGCTATCTCGCCTTCACCACCCCCGACGGGGAGTACCTGCTGATCAGCACGCGTCCCCCCTCCGGCGTGGACGCCCACGGGTTCGTGTCGGTCATCGACACCGAAACCTGGGAGCTGGTCCGCAACATCGAGGTGCTGGACTCCGATCCCATCTGGATCGCCATCACCGCCGACGGAAACGAAGCGCTCGTGACGGGCGGGCACGACAGCAACCTGACGCGCCTGTCGCTCGAAGGGGACGTCTCCGACTGGCACGTCGACGGCGCCGCCAACGCGGCCGCGCTCGGGCCCTACGGCGTGCACTACAACTGGGACGAGGACCGCGCGTTCGTGGTCAGCAAGGGCGAAGCCACCCACAACCGCGGCATCACCCTCGGCGAGGTGAACCCCGTCATCATGCAGCCTCCGCCCCTGCACTCCTGGGCGCCGGGTCCCGTCGCCACGCACCACACCGCTTGCATCCGTGGCGACCACGGTACCGTGCACCCGGACATCGACCGGGACGAGCTGTGGATCACCTGCAACGGTAGCTTCGAGATCGTCGTGTTCGACATGTTCGCCAAGGAGGTCAAGGAGCGCATCCCCATGCCGAACGGGGGCAGCACGCACTCCGGCGCCTTCGTTCACTACGAGGCCGACCCGATGGCGTCGACCGAAGGCACCGTCCTGTCGGACCAGAACGGCATGCACGGTCCCGCACTGCAGACCAAGCGGGAGATCCTCGGTCTCGAATAGACCGGCGGAACGCTCGGTGGGGAGGCGCGCGCCTCCCCACCCCCTTCGGAGGGAGTCCAGCACCATGACCACGAGTTCCTATGTTCGTGTCGCGATTCTTGCCCTCTTGATGCCGTTCGCGTTCCTTGCGTCGGCGCAGGAGGAGGCGCCCGACCCGGAGTTGGTCAAGCGCGGGCAAGATCTTTACTACAACGTGGCCGGAACGGGCTGCGTCACCTGTCACGGCGTCGCGGGCCTCGGCGACATCGGCATCGGCCCGAACATCCGCGGCGTGCCGGTGGTCCGCATCGAGGGCGCTCTGGATGCTGCCGAGGAGATGGCGTTCCTGCATCCGGTGCTCAGCGAGGACGACCTGGTGGCGCTGGAGGCCTACCTGGCGTACGTCGAAACCCTCGTTCCCGCCACGACCACCGTACGCGGTGGTGCGTTCCAACCCGACGAGGTCAGGTTGCCTGCCGGCCAGCAGGTGCAGTTGATCGTCGACAACGGAAACCGCTCACCCTGCACCTTGGTCGTCGACGGTGTCGACGTGCAGGCCACCATCGACGGGCGCAGCACCGGCGACGTGTCGTGGACCACCGGCAGTGCCGGTACGCAGACCGTGGCCTATTGCCAGGACGAGCCCGACGTCCAACTCACGGTTCGCATCGTCGAACCCGAGGAGTGAGACCATGACGAGCCTGACGCGACGACTGGCGGGCCTCCTGATCGTGGTCGCCCTGGTGATGGGCGCTGCGATCGCACAGGACGACCATTCGGACGACGGTGAGGCGGAAGCCCTCACCATGAACGAGGCCATGCAGATGCTCACGCGCAGCGGAAGGGTGCCGCTGGCCGACGAGCACGACCACGACCAGATTCACGTCGACGTGCTGTACGCGCACCCGATCGTGTACCGCTCGGGCGGCAACGAAGTGCCCGAGGCGGTGTACGAGGGCGACGAAGTGATCGTGTTCGTCACCGAGAACATCCACGCCGGCGAGTTCAGCTGGGATCCGGTCAAATTCGACCTGTACGTCGACGGGCGCGGCCCCATCGCGCCGGTGCGGTCCGAACAGGTGTCGCCCGACCCGCACCACCGCGCCACGCGGCACCATTACCGCCTGGAGGAGGGCGAGGGCCCGCTATTGCGCAGCGACAGCTCGCGCTTGGAGCTGCGGCCCCAGGCCGGCAGCAGCAAGGCCGAGTTCGCGTGGGATCTCCCGCTCGAACTGGGCGAGGTGCGCTTCCACGGCCTCGAACCCACCGATGAGCCCCTCGACCTGAGCGACGCGCCGGTGTTGCGCGTCGAAGCGACCGAAGACACCTACGTGCACTCGGGCCTCGTGGTGCCGGTGGGCGAGCCCGTCGTGGTCTTGTTCCGCAACGACACCGACGACGAACACCATTTCCACGTCCTGGACCTCGCCATCGACGGCACCATGCGCTGGCTCCAGACCGCGGGCGAGGCCGACCTGTTCACCGACGCCGAGCTGCGCCAGGCCACCCAGCTGCCCGACCACATCTGCGACAGCGACAGCGGCATCTGCCCCACGGGGCAGAGCGTGCACCTGCACGCCAACCCCCACGGGTCCGATGCGATCGCCTTCGTGCCGAAGGAGGTCGGCACCTTCGAGGTGGTGGACCCGCTGTTCCCGGAGCGGAGCGCGGAGTTCGAGGTCGTCGCCGGGGACGCTGGCTGACGCAACGCACGATGGCGCCCCTGCTCGCACCAGCGCGAGCGATCCAAAGCGACCTGCGTAGGGACGGTTTCTGCGCAGGTCGCTATCGTTCGTCGTCGAGCGATTCGAGGTCGGATGCTCGGGGTGCGGTCGAGCGCCATTGTGCGAAGGGGACGCCCACGGTGTCCCGACTCACCATCACGGCCGGGCGAGTGTCGAGGCTGGCCAGCCACGACCCGAGACGGGGCAGGTCGGTGTCGGGCAGCCCGAAGCGCCGGTAGCCGGACAGCCACGCGTACACGCAAACGTCGGCGGCGGAGGGTCCAGGAAGGTCAGGGGCTGCCACGATCCATCGGCCGCCGGACCGCTCGAGCGCCTCTTCGACGGCATGTAGATGCCGGCGCCCCTCCGCGAGCAGGGTCTCCGCGCGGACGTGATCGATGCCCGCCTCAGGCGGCTCGATCAACTGCCAGTACAGGTGATGGCTGACGTCCCGAAGGGGACCGCTGGACCAGTCGATCCACGTCAGGACGTCACGGCGGGCGCGTTCGTCGGCGGGAAATGAGCGTGGTTCGGGATGGGCCACCTCGAGGTGCAGCAGAATGTCCAGCGAGTCCAGGTGGGCGCCGTCCTCATCGAAGTAGGCAGGGACCTTTCCTCGGGGATTCAGTGCGAGGTAGGCGGCCGTCTTTTGCTCCCGGGTCCTCAGGTCGATCTCGACACGGTCGAACCGCACGCCCTTTTCGTGCAGGGCGATGGATACCTTGAAGCAGTGCGGGCTCCGGCGCGAGCTGAACAGCGTGGGGCGCATCGGGTACGGCATCATGCAGGCGCGACTGCGCGCCACACGCGCAACCAGTTGGCGTACGCGAGGTCGCGTAGGGCGGGTTCTTCATGGCCGGCCTTGCGGAGCACGTCGAGGACCTTGGGTAGACCACGGGCGTCGCCGATGGCGTCGAGCACGTCCCAGAAGCCCGCTTCGGTGAGGTGCGAGACGTCGAGCAGCACGCCCAGGCGCTCGCAGGCCGCTACCAGTTCCCGGCCCAGGTCCGTCAGGCCGGGACCAAGGTCGGGCGTGGACGGAAAGGCGAGGGGGACGCCATGGGCGAACGCGTTCGGTCGGCTCCAGGCGAGCCCCAGCGAACGCACGCCGCGGTCGTACAGGGCGGCGAGTGTTTCGAGGTCTGGATCGATGGCGTCGGCCCCTTCCACGTGGAGGGCGGCCGCCAGCACGTCGTCGCGGAGGCACGATTCTGCCTCGTCCGGATGCGTCACCACGCGAACGCTGCCGCCCGACGTGGCGGCGAACTCGTGCAGCCAATCGGCCATCGCGTACACGTGCCGGCGCGCGACGGCGGGATCCAGGGCGGGCGGGAGTGGAAGCTGGTAGCGGCCCGTATCGTCCGTGTGCGCGGCGAAATCGTTGGGGGCAACCTGCGAGGGGACGAAGGCCGAGAAAAACCCGCCGGCCATGCCCCCTTCGCGCATGCGGGGGAGATCGAGGTGCCCCTCGTCGCCCTTCGCGAGCACGTCTCGCTGCCCGCTGCGTTCCGGCCAGCGAACGACGGTCAGCAGGTCGTTGTGGCCATCGAAGACAGGAATCGTCATGTCGGCTTCGTGGCGCGGGGGCGGCCGGAGGCGAACCCAGGGCGGGCGCCCCCGGCCGCCGCCTTCACTCGGCCCGCGAGATGGTGCGGACCTCGATCTTTTGATCGGGCCGCGGCTGCCAGTCGAGATCGCTCCGGACGCCGTACAGGTCGACCTGCTGGAACAGGATCAGCCAGGGAAGCTCGTCGTGAATGATCTCCTGCGCTTCGCCGTACAGCTCGGCGCGTCGCTCGTCGTTCATGGTGGTTCGCGCCTCCGACACCAGGCGCGTCACCTCTTCGTTCTCGTAGTTGTTCTTGGTGGGCGTGCGGGCGAAGCCGCCCCACAGGATGTCGTCGGCATCGAAGGTGCTGGTGCCCCACCCCATGTAGTGCGCCGCGGCCAACTCGTCGCCGGCCCGGTACTTGGTGAGCTGCACACTCCAATCGTTGAGGTTGAGGTCCACGTCGATCCCCACGTCGGACCACTGCCCCACGAGCGCTTCCGCGACCTCCTGGTCCTGTGCGTAGCGCCCCACGGGTGCGTCCATCTCGAAGCTGATGCCGTCGGGGTAGCCCGCTTCTGCCAGAAGTTCACGGGCGCGCTCGGGATCGTGTGGATAGGGCTCGAGGTCCTCGTTCAGTCCGAATGTGCCGTGCGCCAGGGGGGTGCCGATCTTGACGGCGTTTCCGTCGAAGAGGAACTCGATGATCTCGTCGACGTTGGTGGCGTACTGGATGGCCTTCCGCACGCGCACGTCCGACAGCGCCTCGTTCTTGGTGCCGTCCAGCGCCACGTACTGGATGTAGGTACTGGGTACGTCGCGGACGTCGAGCGCCGGGTCGTTGTCGACCGCGTCGGTGCGGTTGGCGGGCACGTTGGTGATCAGGTCGACGTCGCCCGCCTGCAGGGCCGCCACGCGGGTGGAGAGCTCGGGGATGGGGCGGAACGCGACCTCCTGCGCCTCCGGCGCACCGCGCCAGTGATCCTCGAAGGCGCGGAGCTCCAGCCGGTCGTCCTTGACCCACTCGACCACGCGGTAGGCGCCGGTCCCGACGGGCTCTTCCGAAAGGGTGGCCTGGTCGGTGGATTCCACGTAGTCCTTGGAGACGACGAACCACTCGCTCAACCGCGCGGGCAGGAGCGGGTAGGGATCGTGCGTGTGAATCCGTACCGACAACGGCCCGGTCACTTCCACGTCCTCGATGACGGCGAAGCGGCTGGCCAACGGTGAGCCGAGCGACTCGTCCAGCGGGCGCTCCAGGGTGAACTCGACGTCTTCGGCCTCGAGCGTGCTGCCGTCATGAAAGCTCACGCCTTCGCGCAGCTGCAGCTCCCAGGTGGTGTCGTCGACGGTCCGCCATTCCGTGGCGAGGCCCGGCACCAGTTCGAGGTCGGCGTTGCGGTAGATGAGCGTGTCGAACACGTTGCTCAGCAGGCTGGTGCTGAAGGCGTCGTTCTGCATCTGCGGGTCCAACGAGGCGACGTCGGTGCCTTGCGCCACCATTAGCCGGTCGAGGGACTGCGCCAAGGCGGGGCCAGCCAGCAGGACGAGAAGGGCCGCGAGAAGGGCCGGGAGGGACGGACGGGCCGAGCTTCGAAAACGATGCATGGCGTTCCTTTCCGTGCAGGGACCTGGGACTTTGACGAAGAGACGGACAGTATGGAGTTGAACAGAAACGGGTGAGACACTCTGTCAGGAATCGAACCCGGCCGCATCCATCCCATGATGCAACGGGCGGCCGAGGGGCACGTTCAGGTGCGAAGCGACGGGTCCAAGGCCTCGCGCAGGGCGTCCCCCACGAGGTTGACGGAAAGGACCGTCAAGAAGATCGCCAGGCCCGGCATGACGCTGACCCACCAGGCGTCGGCGATGTAGTTGCGGCCGTCGGCGACCATGCCGCCCCACGTCGGCGCGGGCGGCGGGACGCCGAGCCCCAAGAAGCTCAGTGACGCTTCGACGAGGATCATGGCCGAGATGGTGAGCGTCCCGATCACCGTGATCGGCGCGACCAGGTTGGGCAGGAGGTGCCGCAGCATCACGCGCCGGTCGCTGCTGCCCAGCGCCTGGGCCGCCGCCACGTACTCGTTGGACATCAGACTGAGCACCTGCGCGCGCACGACGCGCCCGTAGGTGACCCAACCCGCCAGGCCCAACACCAGGATGGTGTTGCGCAGGCTCGGCCCCACCACCGCCGCCACCGCCACCACCAACACCAGGAACGGGATCGACTGTTGCACGTCGGCCAGGCGCATGACGATCTGATCCACCGCCCCTCGGTAGAACCCCGCCACCAGGCCGGCGCTCACCCCCACCAGCGCCTGAAGTGCGACCGCGCCCACGCCGACGAGCATCGAAACCCGGGCCCCATACAGGATGCGGCTCAGCACGTCCCGCCCCAGGGCGTCGGTGCCCAAAGGGTGTCCCGCCGCGCTGTCGGGCAGCGGCCAGGGGGGACGAAGGCGCAAGGGAAGGCTCTGGTCGGTGGGATCGTGCGGGGCCAGCCACGGGGCGGCGATGGCCGCAATGATCGCCAGCAGGACGACGACGACCGCCATCGTCGCCAGCGGCCTCGTGCGGGCGGCCAGGAGGAGGCGGCGAGCACGACGGCCGCCCATCGCCCCGGACGGTGCGGACCCGGTCATGCGAGCCGAATCCTAGGGTCGAGGGCACCGTACAGGAGATCGATCACGAGGTTCACGAAGGCGACGGCGACCGCGACCAGCAGCACGAACGCCTGCACGATCGGGAAGTCCAGGTTTCCTAGCGACTGCACCAGCAGCAGGCCTGCGCCGGGGTAGGCGAACACCGTCTCGGTAACGATCGCGCCGCCGACCAACTGGATCACCTGCAGACCCAGGACGGTCAGCACGGGAATGGCGGCGTTCCGGAGGGCGTGCACGAAGACGGTCGCCGTCTGGGAGCGGCCCTTCGCCCGCGCGGTGCGCACGTAGTCGCTGGCCAGCACCTCGAGCAGGCTCGAGCGCAGCAGGCGATTCAGGAACGACGCCGCGGCCGTGCCCAGCGTGATGGCCGGGAGGACGAGGTGCGCGGCGGTCCCCCGCCCGCTGGAGGGGAGCCAACCGAGTTGCACCGAGAAGAACAGGATCAGCACGATGCCGAGAAAGAAGTTGGGAAGCGCCTGCCCGATCAGGGCGACGGTGACGCCGAAGCGGTCGATCCAGGAGTCGGGGTGGAGCGCGGAGAGGATGCCGAGCGGAAGCGACACCCCGATGGCGACCAGCAGCGACGCGCCGAGCAACTGCAGGGTCGCGGGCAGCCGGTCGAGGACCATGCCCAATGCGGGTTGCTGGTGACGCAACGACGTTCCCAGGTCGCCTTGGAGCGCACCCAAGACGAAGTCGACGTACTGGACGGGCAGGGGCCGATCGAAGCCAAGCGCATGGCGCAGGCGCTCGACGTCCTCGTCGGTCGCGTCGAGCGGGACCATGAGCGCCGTGGGGTCTCCTGACAACCGCACGAGCAGAAACACCAGCAGCGACACGCCGAAGAGCACGAACACGGAGTACAGCAGGCGGCGCAACAGGTAGGCCGTCATGACGGAGGTCCGTTCGAACCGTCGTTCGGCGAAGCGATGACGCGAGGCGACATGCGGCGAATGATACGTGATCAAAGGACCGCGCGTCGGTTCGACGTTCGACGTGCGGCGGATCGGCGCCGCTGCGTGCGCATGACCCGCAAGGATAGGCTCGGGCAACGGAACCGGAGGTGCGTAAAATGCAATATGACGTAAATCTCAGCGGATGCGTGGCGCTCGTCACCGGTGCCGGCCGCGGCTTCGGGTGGGGCATCGCGGTGGCGGTGGCGCGCGCCGGTGCCCGCGTGTGCGTCACCGATGTGAACGAAGACGACATCACGCGCGCCGTGTCGGACATCGAGGCCGAGGGCGGCACGGCCTGGGGGCGCGTGCTGGACGCATCCGACCGCGACGCCTTCCGCGCGGCCGTGGACGAGGTGGTGGCACGGTGGGGACGGTTGGACGCGCTGATGCATGCCGCGATCTACATGCCGTTGGTGCGCTTCGAAGCGTTGGACGACGCCTCCTGGGACCGCCAGCTCGCGGTGGGCCTCGGGGGGTTCTACGCCGGGATTCGGGCGTCGCGGCCCACCATGGTCCGGCAGGGACGCGGGCACGTGATCGGGATCGCCAGCGGCTCCTCCGTGCGCGGCTACCCCTACGAAGTGCCGTACTGCACCCTGAAGCACGCCCAGGAGGGCATGGTCCAGGCCCTAGCGATGGAGACGCGTCACCTCGGTCTGGCCTTCAACACCGTCGGCCCCGGCGCCCCGATCAAGACGACGCGCGTCAGCTGGGAGGAGCTCGAGGCGATGCCGCCCGATGAAACACGTGACTGGGTCGATCCGCGCGAGCTGGGCCGCGCCTTCGCCTGGCTGGTGGCGCAGGAGCCCGCACGCCTGTCCGGGTTCCGCCTGGACGCAGGACCGATCGTGCGCACGCTGGACACTGAGGGGCCGTCGTTCGAGCCGACGGCCGACAAGGTCTCCGCCTACCCCGACGCCTTCCGTGCACGGGCGGCGTGGTACGCGCAGCAGGAGGAAGGAGCGTGAGGCCGGCATGACGCAGAGGGACGATGGAGATACCGATCGGGACGCCCCGGTGCGCTGGGGCATCCTCGGCGCGGCCAATATCGCCCGCAAGGCGGTCGGGCCCGCCATCGTGGCGTCCGGCAACGGCGTCGTGGCGGCGGTGGCGTCGCGGGAGCGGCCGAAGGCCGAAGCATTCGCGCGCGAGCTGGACGCGGCGCGCGCCCACGAGGGGTATCAGGCGTTGCTGGAGGACGGCGACGTCGAGGCGGTGTACGTGCCTCTCCCCAACGCGTTGCACGAGGAGTGGTCGATCCGCGCCCTGGAGGCCGGCAAACACGTCCTGTGCGAGAAGCCGTTGGCGCCCACCGCGGCGGCGTGCCTGCGCATGAAGTACGCCGCGGAGGCGGCGGAACGCCACCTGATGGAGGCGTTCATGTACCGCTTTCACCCGCGGACGCGGGCGGCGACGAGGCGGCTGCATGGGGGCGTCGTCGGTGCGCTGCGTCAGTCGTCGGCCACGTTCACCTTCCGGCTGCGCGACCGGGGCAACGTTCGATACTCGAAGGACCTTGCCGGCGGTGCCCTGCTGGACGTCGGGTGCTACACCGTGGACGCGAGCCGGAGGTTGATGGGCGAGGAGCCGATCCGGGCGGTTGCCATGTCGTCCTGGACGGACAGCGGCGTCGATGCCGAGACCGTGGGCATGCTGGCCTTCCCCTCCGGGGCGACGGCCTCGATCTCCTGCGCCCTGACGTTGCCCCGTGTCGAAAAGATGCGCGTGCAGGGCGAAGAGGGGACGCTGCGATTGCCGCGGGCCTTCCTGCCGGGGATCGATCCCGTGGAGATCCAGGTCGACGCGGCCGACGGCGCGTCGGATGCCGAGCGGGTGAGCGGCGTGGACCAATACCGGCTGATGGTGGAGGCGTTCGCAGCGCGCGTCCAGGGGCGCGACGTGGATGCGCCCGCCTCCGACGCGGAGGAGGCGGCCCGCACCCTGCGCGTGCTGGACGCGCTGGCGGCCTCGGCGCAGGGCGGCGGCCGACCTGTGGAGGTCGCTGCGGCGTCGGCCTCGGTTTGAGCACGGCCTGTGCCCGGGCGTCCTCAAGCCGCGCCTGGGCGCCTGATCCCGGGGTAGCGTCCAGAGCGTGAACGAGGGCTACCCCAGCGACGCGTCACGACGCCGACGCTTGAAGCGCGAGGTGTGGGGCGCGCCGCGACGCTTCCGCGCCAGTTGCGCGCTGGGGCTCGAGGAGATCCTGCATGCCGAGGTCGCGGCGTTGCCGGAGGTGCACCACGCGGTGGCCCGGCCGGGGGAGGTGGCGTTCGACGGGGCGTTCGAGGCGGTGTACGCCGCCTTGCTGCGGCTCCGCAGCGCCGACACGTTGCGCCTGTCGCTGGGCGAGATGCCGGCCGAGACCTTCCCGATGCTGTTCGATCAGCTGACACGCCTGTCGTGGCCGCTGTTCTTGCCGCCGCGTTGCGACCTCGAGGTGCGCGTGCGCAGCCGCAAGTCGCGGCTGCGGGACGCGGACGGCTTGGAGCGGACGCTGCGAAAGGCGGTGGCGGGGCAGGGCATCGAGACGCGGGCGCACGGTGCGCCGCGCCTCACCGTGGTGCTGGAGTTGTGGCGCGATCGCGCCGAGGCGTGGCTGGACGCGGCCGGGGAACCGTTGCACCGACGCTGGGGCGACAAGTGGGTGGCGCGCACCTCGCTCCGGGAGACGACCGCGGCGGCGGTGGGCCTCTTCGCGTCGGTGGGGAATGCCGACCTGGTCGTGGATCCGTTCTGCGGGTCGGGCACGCTGTTGCTGGAGGCAGCCGACCTGATCGACGGAACCTGCCCGGGCGGCCGGCGTCCCTACGCCCTGCAGGGGTCACCGTGCTTCAAATCCGAACGGATGCGGCACGCCTGGCGGCGCGACTGTGTCGACGCCGAGGCGCGCGCCGCCTCGAACCGCGCGCCGCGGCCGCCGCTGCTCGGCTGGGACGTGGATGCGGACGCCCTCGAGGCGGCCCGCGCCAATGTCGAACGGGCGGGGCGGACCGATCAGGTGCGGTTGGCGCGACGCGACGCGCGCGAGCTGGACCTGCCCGGCCTGGCCCGTACCGTCTCGGCGCGCATGCCGACGATCGTGAGCAATCCGCCCTACGGTCGTCGCGCCCTGGCGGTCGGTGGCGATTCCGGGTGGCTCCTCGCGGAGGTGCTGCGTGCAGCGCCGGGTTGGCGGTTCGCGCTGGTGTACCCCGTGCCGGCGCACGCCGAGGCCGCGCCCGGGGTACAGGTCGAGGAGGTGCGCTCCGTCCGCATGCGGGGCCTGCGCACCCACCTGATCCGCGGTCGGGTGGCGGACGGGCGCTGAGCGGACGCCGCAGGGCGCGGGTGCGCCCGGGATGGGTCACGCGCGGACGCGACGCGGTCGCGATCCCGCGGTGTCAGGGCTCCTCTTGGGAGCCCGAGCTGCCGGGCAGCACGTACCGCAGGTTTCGGGTGCGGCCGAGCGCCTCCAGCGCGCCCTCGTCGCGCATGCGTCGCAGGTCCGCCCCGGCGGTGGCGCGACTGACGTGAAACGCCTCGGCGTAGGCACCGACCGTCCACACGAACCCCTCCCGGGCGCGCCTCAGCGTCTCCTCCCGCCGTTCGGCCGGTGGTGGCGGGGCGTGCGACCGGCCCTGTCGGCTGCCGTGGCGGGCCTCCGGGGGGCGCAAGGCGTCCGGGGCGCCGGCAAACAACGGCGGAGGCTCCGCCTGCGCGGCGACGGAGGCGGACCCTCGCGTGTCGTGCGGCGGCTCGGTCGTCGCGGGCATCTCCGCGCTCGACGTGTCGTGCCCCTTCCGGAAGGCGTTGGCGCACGCGGCCAGCCAGCGGTAGGCCAGGTCGGCGGCGAACTTGGGCGACTCCGCGAAGGTGACCGGCACGTTCGGGTGGGTCGCCTGCAACGCCGCCAGCAGGTTGGTGAGCCAGCCGGCACGGCTGCGTTCACCGGCTTCGAGGTACTGACCCAGGCGGCCCTCCACGACCACCATGGCGCGGGGCAGCGTGGCCAGCTCCGCCATCGTCAGCGACAGCGTGCCCGATATCGCGTCGTTGGCGAGCTCGTCCGGCCGCTTGCGTTCGACGGCGGCGATCAGCAGCTCGCCGTCGAAGACGCCGTAATCGCCGACGGGGAGGCGCCGCCGGTCGGTGGTGACGGGATAGTTCGCGAACCGCCACGGGTAGCGCTCGCGGGTGTCGATGGTGAGGTGCAGCGCATCTTCGAGGCCGCGCGCCTGCGGCACGCGCAGGCCCGGCCGCGAGGTGCGCATGGTGCGGTCGCTGCGCCAGAAGATCAGCGTGCGGCCCCGCCGTTGCGTGTAGACGAAGATGCTGCGGCGCCGTGCGGGCCGGTCCAGTACCAACTGGACGGATGCGCCGGAGCGCCAGCAGTTCACCACCGGCACTTCCTCGAGCACCTCGGCGTCCTCGGGCCAGGCGTCGAACGCGTGGCAGTACAGATCGCGGGTGACGGGCCAGCGATCCCGCGTCGCCAGCACCAGCGTCTCGCCCTGCAGGGGGAGGTGCAGCAGGTAGGGCAGGCGGGAGCGCGGGTCGGGGTTCCGGGCGACGAGGAAGGCGTGTGCGGCCGTCATGGCTCGGTCCACGCTACCGCGCCCGCGGTCGTCGGCTGCTCGATGTGCGGCACGGGACCGCCGTGGGGGCGTCGATCTGGCGATCTGACGCCCCCACGGCGAAGGTTCTGCCGTGCGCCCGCGGTCCGGAGGGCTTAGCGCCCGGTCGGCCCGAAGGACAGCCCGTACGTTTCGCTCCGGGTGGTGGACAGGAACAGGGCCGCGTCGCCCTGCGTGTGCACCGACAGGCCCTGTCGGCCTGCGGAGGTGACGCTGCCCGAGAAGCCGCTGCCCAACTCGCTTCTGGGTGTCGGCGGGGAACGTGAACGAGCCGTCGTCCGGCGCGAAGCAGGTGACGCTGGTCAGATCGGTGATCGACACCACGGTGATCACCACGACGGTGTCCGCGCTGCCGCCTGCGGCCGACCACGAGAACGTGGTGTCGACGTCGACGGCGCCGCTGGCACCCGGGTCGGCGGGCGCGGTCAGCGTGAACGGATCCACGTCGGGGAATGCCGCGTCGGTGAAGGCAGGGAAGTCGGCACCGGGAGGAATCGTGAGCGTCAGCCCGCTTGGGAGCGGCGTGGCAGGCTCCTCACCGCCGAGGTCGTAGGCGATGACGGTGGTGCCTCCGGCCGTCCACTTGATTCAGCGTGGCGTAGGCCTGCCCGTTCGCCTCGACCTGCAGCGGGTCGCCGGCGTCGAGGAACTCGAATGAGATGTCGGGCAAGGGAATGTCCCCGCCGAACGGTTCCTCGTCGTCGAGGGAGAACACGGAGCAGGTATCGACTTCGGCCGCGAACGGGTCCGACAGGAAGTCGGACGGCAACGTGGTCGAGAACTCCATGAATCCCCCGCCGCCCGTGACGGTCGTTTCCGTCTGCGCGCGCTGGAACTGCGCGCCACCCTGCGAGGACTGCTCGTCCAGGTTGGCGTAGCCGACCTGCGTCGTGCCGTTTCCGCCGTTCGGGCCCTCGTCGGGCCCATTGTCGCCATTGCCATCGCCGTTGCCGGAGCCGCCGCCCGAGCAGGCCACCATGACGACCGAAGCGCCGAGCGCCAACGCGGACGTCCGAACCAGCCGAGTGAAGAACGTCGATCTCATACTTGCTCCTTTCGCCTCCGTTCGTCGCCGATGCTGGAACGCCGACCCAGGGCCACGGACCATGCACCCATAGGGTTGCGCGCACGCGACGAAACGTTGAACGAGGTGGAGTGTAGCAGGTCGAGGAGGCCCGGTTACGGATGGGTTGGACGCACGTCACGGCCCGCTGGCTCCCATCGGACGTCGGAAGATGCTCGGGCCGAAGGTGGACAGAAGGGACACCAGCACCACCGCCGGCGGCGCCAGGCTGGTCCAGGCCGCCACGGGAAGCACCCAAGTCCCCGTTGCGCCGCGGGGCCACACGCCGGTGAGGGGCAGCAGGCCGGCCAACAGGACCAGCGTGGCGGCCGTCGTCCAGCCCGGCGCGCCCGCGATGGTGGCGCCGAACCGGTCGCGGGCGGCCGCCAGCAATCCCAAGGTCAGCCCACCCAGCAGGTAGGCGTGCAGCCACAGCACCCGCAACGCCATGGCGTCGCTCCAGGCCTGGCCGGCGGGCAGGGCCAGGACGACCGCGATCCCGCCCTTGAGCGCCAACAGCGCCAGCGGGACCGACCACGCGCTGCCCCTCCGGCGGACCTCGTCCTGCAGCAACGGCATGCACGCCAGCAGCAGCCCCATGCCGGCCGCGACGCCGGCCGCGGCCGCGACCGGGACGGCGAGCTCGGTGCCGGTGTCGCGGGCCAGCCGCGCGACGGTGCGAACCGCCAGTGCAACACTCAGCAGGTCGATGGCCGGCCGCGCCAACCGGCTTCGCGCCGCGTCGGGCCGGGCGGCGTACGCCAGCGCCAGCAGCGCCAGCGCGAACCAGCCGTCGGCGAAGGGGTCCAGGAACGCCGCCACCAGCGCTTGCATCCAGTCGGGCGACGCGAGCCCGCCGGCCCCCAGGGCCGCCAGCCCGAGCGCGCCGAGCGAGGCGAAGAGCAGCAGGAACAGCGCAGCGTCGAGGGCGTGCCGGACCGTGCCGTCCGAGGCGTGGCGCCTGGCCCGCAGGTACACGGCGGCGTAGGCGTACCACGCGGCCCCGTTCAGGCCGGCCGCCATCATCGACAGCGGCAGCTCCCGGCCGAACAGCGTGGTGGGGTGATAGCCGCTGGTCAGGAACGGAAGGTACGCCAGCAGGCCCGCGACCACGGCCGCGGCCGCCACCCAATACCCGCGCGCGGCCGGGTGCAGCGTGCGCAACGCCAGCATCATCAGCGCGGGCGTGACCCACGCGAAGAACATCAGGTGCGAGTGCGCGTGTCGGGCGTTCTCGAACGACAGGCCCCAGGGGAGGCCGTGCATCATGGCGAAGCGCATGCCGGCCCCGGTCACGGCGGCCAGCACGAAGCATGCCAGCGCGGCGTGCCAGACAGCGCGGGCGATGCGAGCGTCTCCTTGGGGGGGCGGTTCCGGCACGATCATCCAGCGTGGAGGATAGGCCGGCACCGCCCGGGCCGTCCTCGACCTGGGTCAAACGCGGGTCGGGGTCGAACGCCGGGCTCTGTCGAGCGTGTCCTGGTCGCGCCGACGCCGTCGGTGACCCACGGGGGGTGCGACGCCCCCCAGGTCGCAGCTCAGATCCGGTCGAACCTCAGAAGATGGCGCACGAGGCCAACACGACGGCGAGCACGAATCCGATGATGGCGATTTGGGGGCCGGGGCCGGTGGACATGAAGGAACCTCCCGTAGGGAGCACGCGCGGAGCGGTGGGTTCGGACGCCTTACGCCTACCATGGAGCGTGCACGGCGCGCCAAGGTTCGTGCGGGGGTGAACACGGCAGGAACGCACGCTTCGTCGTCGTTCATGGGGCCGAGGGCCGGCGTTTCAGCAGGCACCGGGGCCGACCGCGGCGACGACTAGCATGGCCCCATGACGTCCCACCATGATGCGTCCCGCGAATCCCGACCCGTGCCGGACCCCAAGCAGGAGCACTACCGCGAGTTGCGCCTCCGCGTGCGCGGCCTCGTGGAAGGACGAGAGCGACTGGCTCGCCAACCTCGCCAACGTGGCGGGGGCCGTGTACGAGTGGCTCCCGGACGTGAACTGGGTGGGGTTTTACCTCCTCAAGGACGGCGAGCTTCGCTTGGGACCGTTCCAGGGGAGGCCCGCCTGCGTCCGCATCGCGGTGGGTTCCGGCGTGTGTGGCACGGCCGTCGCCAAGGGGCGCACGCAGGTCGTGCCGGACGTCCACGCCTTCCCGGGGCACATCGCCTGCGACCCGGCATCGCGAAGCGAAATCGTGGTGCCGATCCGCGACGAGGGCGGAACGGTGCAGGCCGTGCTCGACATCGACAGCCCCAATGCTGGCCGGTTCGACGACGAGGACCGTGTGGGGCTCGAGGCGCTGGTCGCCGCCTTCGCGCCGCATGTCGATTGGGAACGTGCTCGGCAGACGTGAACCGGTTCGCGGTGCGGCCAGCCCGTGCGGCTGCTTGACCCGAAGGGGCCCGACCGCATAGATTGGCAGGCGCACGTAGCAAGCACAGACCATCGTCTCGTACTCATAGAGAGGACGCATCGTGAAACGACTTCTTCTGTCCGTGTTCGCCGTGGCCGCGTTCGGTTTGACGGCCGCCTTCGCCCAAGAGACCCCCTCCGGCGTGCAGTGCATCGCGCCGTCCGACCCCGGGGGCGGCTGGGACATGACCTGCCGTAGCATCGCGCCCGTCCTGACCGACCTCGGCCTGGTGGACGGCCAGATCCAAGCCCAGAACATGGCCGGCGCGGGCGGCGGCGTGGCGTACGCGCACGTCGTGGCCCAGCAGGAAGGCAACGAGAACCTGCTGGTCGCCGCGTCGACGGCGACGACGACACGCCTGGCGCAGGGCCAGTTCGAAGGCTTCACCGCCGACGACGTGCGGTGGGTCGCCGCGGTCGGCGCCGACTACGGCGTGATCGGCGTGGCGCCCGACAGCCCGCACGATTCGATCAACGACCTGATGGACGCCTGGAGCGAGGATCCCGCCGCGCTGACCGTCGTGGGCGGCTCCGCCGTGGGCGGCTGGGACCACCTCAAGGTCCTGCTGGCCGCGCAGGCCGCCGGCGTCGAGGACGTCGAGCAGATCCAGTACGTGTCGTTCTCCAGCGGCGGTCAGGCCATCATCGAGATCGTCGGCGGCCGCGCCGACGTGTTCACCGGCGACGCTTCGGAGGCGCTGCCGCAGGTCGAGTCGGGCAACCTGAAGGTGCTGGCCGTGCTGGCCGAAGAGCGCCTCGACGAGCCGCTGGCCGACGTGCCCACCGCACAGGAGCAGGGCATCGACGTGATCGGCGCCAACTGGCGCGGCTTCTACGTCCCCGCGGGCATCAGCGACGCGCGCTACCAGTACTGGGCCGACGCGTTCGAGGAGCTCGAGGCGTCCGAGCAGTACCAGGAGATCCGCGAGCAGAACGCCATGGCGCCGTTCGCGCGCTTCGGGGACGAGATGGAGACGTTCGTCCGCGACCAGGTCGACGACATCGAGGAACTCTCCGCCCGCATCGGCGAGTAGCGCCGACACCGTTCCTTCCGTCGACGTGAGCAGGGGCGCACCGTGCGCCCCTGCCCGTCTCGCGGCCGCCGCGCATCATGCGTCTCCGGCGGCCGGGTCCGAAGGGGGCCGATCCCGACATGAGCGACCGGATCGCCGGGGGCGTCACGATCGCGATCGCCGTCGCGTTCATGGCCTTGGCGTTCACCTTCCGGGCGGGCCGCTTCAGCGACCCGCTGGGCGCGCGGTTCGTGCCCATCGCCATCGGCGTGCTCGTGATCGCGGCGTGCGTGGCGCTGCTGGTCAAGCCCCGCACGACCACGACGTGGCCCGAAGCGCCGACGTGGGCCCGTTTGGCGCTCTGCCTTGTCGCGTTCGTGGCGTACGGGTACATGTTGGTGCCGCTCGGCTTCATCGTGGCCACCACGCTCGCATTCGCATTGTTCGCGCTCCTGTTCCGCGGCCCGCCGCTCCGTTCGGTGGTGGCGGCCGTTCTATTCTCGGTCGCGGCGTACGCGTTGTTCTCTATGGCGCTGGACCTGTATCTTCCGACCGGACGGCTCTTCGAGGGGTGGTTCTGAGTGGAGGTCCTGTCCTCTCTCCTGGGTGGCTTCCAGACCGCCATGTCGCCCGGCAATCTGCTGTTCGCGTTCTTCGGGGTGTTCATCGGCACCGTGATCGGCATGCTGCCCGGCATCGGGCCGATCAACGGCATCGCCATCCTGATCCCCATCACCTTCGCGTTGGAGATCGACCCGACCACCATGATGATCCTGTTCGCGGGGATCTATTACGGTTCGCAGTACGGCAATTCGATCAGCACCATCCTGCTGAACGTGCCCGGCACCGCCTCGTCGGTCGCGACCGCGCTGGACGGGTACCCGATGGCGCGCAAGGGGCGCGCCGGTCCGGCGCTGGCGATGTCGGCCATCGCGTCGTTCATCGGCGGCACGCTGGCGATCTTCGGGCTCGCCTTCCTGGCGCCCCTGCTGGCGCAGTGGGCCATCCGCTTCGGGCCGGCGGAGTACTTCGTGCTGATCGTGTTCACGTTCACCACCATCTCGGCCCTCACCGGCAAGCACTTCGTGAAGGGGCTCATCGCGACCGGCATCGGGCTGATGCTGGCGACGATCGGCTTGGATCCCGGCACCGGCATCCCGCGCTACACCTTCGGGATGATGCCGCTGTTCGACGGGATCGACTTCGTCTCGGCCACGATCGGGTTGTTCGCCGTCGCCGAGGTGTTCCTCATGCTCGAGACCACGAGCGCCGGAGAACAGGTCACCCAAAAGGTGGGCCGCGCGATGATCAGCGCCAAGGAGTTCGCGACCAGCTTCTGGGTGATGATCCGCAGCGCCGTCACCGGATTCTTCGTCGGCGTCCTGCCGGGCGCGGGGGCGACGATCGCCGCGTTCCTCGCCTACGCCAACGAGCAACGCTGGCTGGACAAGGAAGGCACCTTCGGCGAAGGTGACATTCGCGGCGTCGCCGCCCCCGAAGCGGCCAACAACGCCGCCGTGTCGGGCGCGATGATTCCGCTGCTGACGCTCGGAGTGCCCGGCAGCGGCACCACCGCCGTGATCCTGGCGGCGCTGCTGGCCCTGAACCTGAACCCCGGTCCCTTGTTCATTTCGCAGCAGCCGGACCTGTTCTGGGGGTTGGTCGCCTCGATGTACATCGGCAACGTGATGCTGCTGATCCTGAATTTGCCGATGGTCGGCCTGTTCATCCGCATCCTGCTGGTGCCGCGTTGGGTCCTGGTGCCCTCCGTGGCGGTGATCGGCTACGTCGCCGTGTATTCGGTGAACGGCTCCGTGTTCGACCTGATGGTGATGACGGCCCTGGGCGTGCTCGGGTACCTGATGCGCAAGATGAGCTACCCGGTCGCGCCGGTGATCCTGGCGTTGGTGCTGGGGCCGATGATGGAGACCAACCTGCGGCGTGCCCTCTCGCTGGCGCAGGGCGACGCGTCCGTCCTGTACGGGTCCGGCATCGCCATCGTGCTGTGGGTGATGGTGGCGGGCTCGATCCTGCTGCCGATTCTCACCAAGCGAACCCCCGTCGCCACGCTCGGCCCGAAGGACAAGGGTCGCCAAGGAGACGGCGGGCCGCCCCTCCAAGACTGAGCCGTTCGAGCCCGCCCGCGCCCCGTTCGCCGTAGGGGGAGCGCGGGGTCGTGGCGTGAGAGAGCCTTCGATGACCGATCATCACGTGCGCGTACACCCCTCCCGCGACGCGCTCCCACGCGAAGAACAGCTCGCCTGGACGCTGGCCGAGGTCGCGACCGGCACCCACGACGTGCCCGCCGCCGTCCGCGACATGGTGATCAACCGCGTGATCGACGACGCGGCGGTGGCGGTCGCGTCGCTGGAGCGCGCCCCGGTCGTGGCGGCGCGCCGGCAAGCTACCGCGCACCCGCGGCCCGGGGGCGCGACGGTGGTCGGGCTCGGCAACGAGCGGCGCGTGCATGCCGAGTGGGCGGCCTGGGCCAACGCCGTCGCCGTGCGCGAGCTGGACTTTCACGACACCTTCCTGGCCGCCGACTACGCGCACCCCGGCGACAACATCCCGCCGTTGCTGGCGGTCGCGCAGCAGACCGGCTGCCGCGGACGGGACCTGCTGCGCGGCATCGTGGCCGCCTACGAGGTGCAGGTGGCGCTGGTGAAGGGCATCAGCCTGCACGCGCACAAGAAGGACCACATGGCCCACCTCTGCCCCGCCACCGCGGCGGGCCTGGGCGCCATGCTGCACCTCCCGACCGCGCAGGTGTACCAGGCGATCCAGCAGGCGGTGCACGTCGCGTTCACCACGCGCCAGTCCCGCAAAGGCGAGATCAGCAGCTGGAAGGCCTACGTGCCGGGTCACTCCGCCCTCCTCGCCATCACCGCGGTGGACCGGGCCATGCGGGGCGAGCGGTCCCCCTCGCCGATCTACGAGGGCGAGGACAGCGTGCTGGCCTGGATGCTGGACGGCCCCGACGCACACTACGTGGTGCCGCTGCCGGATCCGGACGAGCCGCGCACCGCCATCCTCGAGACCTACACCAAGGCGCACTCGGCGGAATACCAAGCGCAGGCGTTCATCGACCTGGCGTTCGAGATGCGCACCAAGCTCCCCAGCGACCCCGACGAGATCGAGGAGATCGTCATCCGCACCAGCCACCACACCCACACCGTGATCGGAACCGGCGCCCACGACCCGCAGAAGCTGGACCCGCACGCCAGCCGCGAAACGCTGGATCACAGCCTGATGTACATCGTGGCGGTGGCGCTGCAGGACGGACGGTGGCACCACGAGGACAGCTACGCCCGCGCGCGCGCCACGAAGCCCGACACGGTCGCCCTGTGGCACAAGATCCGCACCGAGGAGGACCCCTCGTGGACCGCGCGCTACCGCGATCCCGACCCCGGCGCGCGGGCGTTCGGCGGTACCATGACGGTCCGGCTGCGAGACGGGCGGGAGATCCACGGGGAACGCGCCGTGGCCGACGCGCACCCCAACGGCGCCGCGCCGTTCGCGCGCAGTGATTACCTCGCCAAGTTCCGCACCCTGGCGGCCGGCATCGTCCCTGACGAGGAGCAGGCGCGGTACCTGTCGTTGGTGGAGCGTCTGGACGAGCTCACGCCCGAGGAGATCGAGGAACTCGACGTGCAGGCGCCCCGTGTCTCCGACGCTGCCTCGCATCGTGACGGGGGAGGCATCTTTTGATCCGCTTCGACGCCGCGTCGCCCCAGGACGCACGGCGCGCGCTGCGCGACGGTCTGGCGCGGTCCGGCCCGCCGCTGCGGTTCCCGGGCGCGTTCTCGCCGCTGGTGGCAAGGATCGTCGAGGAGGTCGGCTACGACGGCGTGTACGTCTCCGGCGGCGCGCTGGCGGCCGACCTGGGCATGCCCGACGTCGGCCTGACGACCCTGAGCGAGGTGGCGGACCGCGCGCACCGCATCGCCACCGCGACCTCGTTGCCGGTCATCGCCGACGTCGATACCGGCTTCGGTGAGGCGTTGAACGCCGCCCGCACCGTGCAGGAGCTGGAACGCCTCGGTGTCGCCGGTTGCCACCTGGAGGATCAGGAGAACCCCAAGCGCTGCGGCCACTTGGACCGCAAGCGCCTGGTCGCGCCCGACGCGATGGAACGCAAGCTCCGCGCCGCCGCCCAGGCCCGCCGCGACCACGACTTCGTGCTGATCGCCCGCACCGACGCGCGGGCGAGCGAGGGGTTGGACGCCGCCATCGAGCGCGCCCGCGCGTACGTCGGCGCCGGCGCCGACGTGGTCTTCCCCGAGGCGCTGCAGGACGAGGGCGAGTTTCGCGCCTTCCGGGCGGCGATCGACGCGCCCCTGATGGCCAACATGACCGAGTTCGGCAAGTCGCCGCTGTTGGACCTCGGCACCCTGCACGACCTCGGCTACGACCTGGTGATCTACCCCGTCACCACGCTGAGGCTGGCGATGCGGGCCGTCGAGGACGGCCTGCGCGCCATTCACGAGGAAGGGACGCAGGCGCGGCTGGTGCCGGAGATGCAGACGCGGACGCGGTTGTACGAACTGCTGCGCTACGAGGACCATGCCGCCTTCGACCAGGCCGTGTACGACTTTGCGCGGGACGGCGACGACTGAGCCGCATCGGCGGGGCGCGTCGGTGCGCGCCGGCCAGGCGCGCGCCCTCCTACTGGGGCGGGTCGCCTTTCTGACGGACGCGCGCGGGGTGGAGGCGGGACGATGCCACCTGCACGCGGCCCGAAGGGGCCGCCGCGGGGCGCGGATCCGGGCACGAGCGGGCAACGCCGGCAAGGCTTCCCCGCCTGAGAGGAGCATCATGAGCGCGAACACGAACGCGAATCACGGAGAGGTCGAGCACTTCGACCACGTCCTGATCGGCACCGGACAGGCGGCCGGCACCCTGGTCGGCGCGCTGCCCAAGGACGAGACCATCGCGATCGTCGAAGGGGATCAGGTGGGCGGCACCTGCGTGAACGACGGCTGCACCCCCACCAAGACGTTGATCGCCAGCGCCAAGGTGGCCCATCAGGCCCGCCGTTCCGACACCTACGGCGTCACCACCGGAGCGGTCGAGATCGATTGGCCGGCGGTGCGGGCGCGCATGAACGAGCTTCGCCACGGCGGCCGCGACGGGCTGACCCGTTGGTTCGAAGGGGCGTCGCACATCACCCTGATCCGCGGCTGGGCCGCCTTCGAGGCGCCCAAGGTGCTGCGGGTGGGCGAGCGCCGCATCACGGGCGACCGGATCTACCTGAACGTCGGCGCACGCGCCCGCGTGCCCGACCTGCCGGGGCTGGACGAGGTGCCCTGGCTGGACAACACGCGGATCCTGGACCTCGAGGAGGTGCCGCGGCACCTGCTGGTCGTGGGCGGTTCGTACGTGGGGCTGGAGTTCGCGCAGGCGTTTCGGCGTTTCGGCGCGGAGGTCACCGTGTTGGAGCGCGGTCCGCGCCTGATGTCCCGCGAGGACGAGGACATCGCCGAGACCGCGCGCGAGATCCTCGAGGGCGACGGCATCGAGGTGCTGTGCGACGCGGAGGTGCGCCGCGTGCGCGCCGGCAGCGACGGTCCGGAACTCGAGGTGGCCCACGGCGACACCGAGCGGGTCGTCGCCGGTTCGCACCTGTTGTTGGCTGTCGGGCGCGTGCCGAACTCTGATCGGTTGAACCTGCAGGCGGCCGGCATCGAAACCGATGCGCGGGGCTACATCCAGGTCGACGAACAACTGCGCACCACCGCCGACGGCGTGTTCGCCGTGGGCGACGTGAACGGGCAGGGCGCCTTCACGCACACCGCCGTCAACGACGCCGAGATCGTTCTCGACGAGCAGCGCGGCGGGCCCCGGCGCCTGTCCGACCGCACGCAGGTGTACGCCATGTTCATCGACCCGCCCCTCGGCCGGGCGGGCCTGAGTCGCCGCGAAGCGATCGCGCGCGGCCACCGCGTGCTCGAGGCGACGCGGCCGATGGCCAAGATCTCGCGCGCCAAGGAGATGGCCGAGACGAAGGGCATGGTCAAGATCCTGGTCGACGCCGACACCGAACGGATCCTCGGCGCGGCGGTGCTTGGCGTGTACGGCGACGAGTTGGCCAACACCTTCGCGCTGTTCATGCAGACCGGGGCATCGTGGAAGGAGTTCCGGCGGACGGTGCTGGTCCACCCCACCATCGGCGAACTGATGCCCTGGATCCTGGACGGGCTGGCGCCGGTCGACGCCTGATCGCGCCGCCGCGCGCCCATCCGTGCGCGCCAAGGGAAACGGCCGCTGCGCGGCACGTGCCGCGCAGCGGCCGACCTTGCGTCATGCGCCCGCATCGCGCATCGGTCCGCCGGTGCCCTCCTCGGGCGCTGATGGGCCGTTCGCGTCGTCGTCCGCGTCGTCCCCCTGCCCCCCGTCGGTTCCACGGCCGTCGTCGCGCGGCCGGTCGTGCAGCGTGACGTGCGGGAAGGGGATCACGATCCCCTCGCGGTCGAACGCCTCTTTCACCTGCTGGTGAATCTGGTTGCGGACCTCGAGGTAGTTGTCGCGGGCGGCCCAGACGCTGAACTGCACGTCGATCGAGGAGGCGCCGTACCCCTGCGCGATGATCAACGGCGCGGGCTCCTCCAGCGCCAGCGGATTGCGGTCGGCGACCTCCATCAGGATCCGCTTCACCAACGTCAGGTCCGTGTCGTACGCCACCCCGACCGGCAGGTCGTAGCGGCGGATCGGGTAGCGACCGACGTTGGTGACCTCGGAACGCACCATCGTTTCGTTGGGGATTCTGACCAGCAGGTTGTCGAAGGTGCGCAGCCGTGTCGACAACAGGTCGATCGACCGCACTTCGCCGGTAATGCCGCTCACCTTGATCACGTCGCCGATCTCGACCGAACGTTCCAGGCCCAGGAACAGGCCGCTGATCATGTTGGATGCGCTGGTCTGCGACGCGAAGGCGACGGCGGCGGTCAGGATGCCGGCCGCGCCCAGGATGACGGTGAAGTCGAATCCCAGCTGCCGCAACGCCGAGACGGTGAACAGCCCCAGCACCACGTAGCGGGCGGTGCGCACCATCAACACGCGACTTTGCGCGCGCCGCCCCCGCATCAGGTGCCCCACCATGCGCCGCGACAGGCCCGCCAGCACCAGGCCGGCCACGAACAAGGCGACGGCCCGCACCGCCGGCCCCAGCCGGGCGGGCTCGGCCAGGGCGCCCCCGATCCAGCCGAGGGCGTCGCCCACGGGTGCCAGCAGCTCCGTCACGACGACCTCCAAGCCAGCAGCTGGCTGAACGTTCGCAATGTCAGCAGGCCCTCGGACCGCCGCCTGGGCTCCGCGATGCGCCGCGCGTTCCCGGCCATGCGCGGCGGTTCCTTGTCGATGCGGACGTCGGCCACGTCCCCCGAGGCGCCGCGGACCAGGGTCACGCGCGGTGTCCACAGACCCCGGTCGGTGGCGTAGAGCGGGAGCAGGTCGACGGGCACCTTGAGTCGCTCGACGGGCAGCGGGACGCCGGCGGATTCCTCGATCCGTATGGGTGTGACGGCGCGGTGCGGTCGCATGGGAAGCGCCTCCAGGTCGGTACGCCCCGTCGTGCGCGAGGCGTAGCACAACTCGCCGTCGACGGTGTCGGGGCCGAACCAGGTGTCGGACGGTCGGTAGCAGGGCATTTCGCGCAGGGCGTGGCGCGGATCGAGGGTGGTGACGCTCGCCCACAGCGGCGTGCTGACGTAGAGTTGCGTGCTCTCGTTCGCCGCGACGACCACGCCCTCGGCCGGCCTGACGATCATCGGCCGGTCCGCCAGCCGCGGCTCCAACGCCACGCGTGGCGGCGCCTGGGCGAAGGCGTACCGCATCGCCGTCGCTTCGCCCCGCGTGGACGCCTCATTGCGGGACTCCGGCGCGGCCACCTCCAGGGTGTCGTCCAAGGGATCGTCGCCCCCCTGATGCCACACGCGCCATTCGCGGGCGTGCCGCTCGGCATGCACGGTGATGGGCCCGATACGCCAGCGACGCACCTCGCCGATCTCGAACCGGCACGGTTCCCACCAGGGGCGCGCGAGGGACGGGCGTGAAGGCACGCCACAGTGTACGTGCTCGGCGGCGGGGTGGCGCCAGCCGGCCGTGCAGCCGCGCGGGCTCAGGCCTGCATCGTGAACAGACGGGCCGCCCATCGCGCCGTCGGGGAGCGGAGCAGGCCGCGTACCGCCGCTTCACGCGCCCACGGGACGGGCGTCGGTCGGCCCAGCCGCATGTTCCAGGCGGCCCGGCGGGCGGCGCGCCGCGCCGCGGCGCGTTGACGGTGGTCGTACGCTCGTTCCGCCTCGGCCCAGTCGAGCTCGCCGCGGAGCGCCGCCCGCACCCCGCGTGCCGCCCGCGCAGCGCCTAGGAGGCCGAGGTTCATGCCCTGCCCGCCGATGGGGCTGACCACGTGGGCGGCGTCCCCGCACAGCCACAACTGACCTTCGGCCAACCGCGTCGCCAGGCGACGTTCCGTGCCGAACGCCGAGGTGTGGACGGCCCCTCGCACCGTAAGGTGAACGCCGGTCCGCTCCGCCACCATGCGCGCCAGCTGGTTCGGGTCGGCCTCGGCCGGCGGCCGGTCGGTTCGCGCCACCCAGCGGCGCCTGCCGGCCGGCAGCGGGAACGACTCCACCACCCCGTCCCGCGCCAGGAAGATGGCGGCGTCGTCGCCCAGTACGCCATCGTCCGGAACGTCCGCCATCAGGTAGTGGTCGCGGTAGCGGCCGCCCCGCACCGGTACGCCCAACCAGGCGGCGCTTTGGCCACGCCCGCCGTCGCACGCCACCGCCACGCGCGCGTGCAGCGGGTCGGGCGGCGCGACGCCGTCCACGGCCTCGGTCGACAGCGTCACGCCCGACGCGCCTCGACGGACGTCGGTGACCCGAACCCCGCGGCGGAGGGCGGCCGGCGCGGCGGCGCACAGGCGGGCGGCCAGCACCTCTTCGGTGACGCGCTGCGGGACGCTCAGCACGTACGGGAACGGGGCCGGCAATACGGCGTCCAGCGACAGGACCCCCAGCGGGCGGGGCCCGGCCGGGCCGAGCGCGCCGTACGCCCGGCCGCGGACGATGGCCACGCCGCGCGCCGCCAGAGGCTCCGCGGCCCCGACCTCCGCCAACGCCGCCAGGCCGGGGGGATGAAGGCCGATCGCGCGGGAGTGCCGGGCCGGCGCGCGCCGCGCCTCCAGCACCGCCACGCGCACCCCCGCCTGCGCCAAGTGCGTCGCCAGGTACAGGCCCACCGGGCCGGCGCCGATGATCGCCACCTCGACCGGGTCCGGCGGGGGGCCCGTGTGCCCCGTCACGGCCGCGCTCGCAGCACGACCCACTGCCGGAACGGCCCGAGGGGCTCCACCCGCCAGCGGGCCGGCGCGCGGAGGCGCACCTCGGCCGGCGTGAAGGCGCGCCGGATGGAGCGGAACCCGTCCTCCCGCACGAACGAGCGTCGGAACGGCCACGAGATCAGCGCGAAGGCCGGGAGGGCCAGCGGGGTGCGCCGAAGGTCGGCGTGCAGAGCCAATCTTGTCGACAGGCGGCCGGTGGTCGTGAGGAAGGCGGCGACCGCCTCGTCCGGAAGGTGGTGCAGCACGTGGTTGGACACCACCAGGTCGTAGCGGTGACCTCGGGACGCCAACGTTTCTGCGTCGCCGGCCACGAACCGCACGTTCGGCGGCGAGGCGCGCTCCTGGGCGTACGCCAGCGCGCGCGGGTCCGGATCCGCGCCGGTGATGCGGACCGGGAGGCCGTCGCGCGCCGCCCAGGCCGCCAGGCGGCGCGCCAAATCCCCACCGCCGCAGCCGACGTCCAGCAGGGTGGGCGTCCGGCCTTCGGCCTGGACGGCCTCGAGGGTCGGGCGGAGCCTCCGGGCGTAGGCGGCCCGCCACGCGCCCACGAGCTGGTTCACGACCGCGAACTGCGCGTAGGTGCGTTGGAGGCGCGCCGGGTCGCAGCGCGGGTCGTCCATCCGTTCCCGCAGGCGCTCCGCCCGCCGACGAAGCCACGGGTCCCCGGCGTGCGGGGGCGCGTTCACGTGCGGCGCAATAGGCCCGACGCCACGGTCAGGCCGGGTCCGAACGCCAGGGCCAGCACCGGCTCGCCGCGCGGGCGTTCCTCGCGGAGCAGTTCTTGCAGGACGAACATCACCGTCGCGCTGGACATGTTGCCGTACGCGGCCAGGACCTGCCGGGAGGCGGTCAGCGCGTCGGCCGGCAGGCTGAGTTCCGCGTCGAGGCGATCCAGGATGGCGCGCCCGCCGGGATGCACCGCCCAGCGCGGCACCTCGTCCTGTGACACGCCGGCCTCCGCTAGGAGCGGATCCAAGGCGGACGTGGCCTCGTCGGCCACGATGCCGGGAACGTAGCTCGACAGCACCATCTCGAATCCGTGATCGCCGAGCGTCCAAGCCATGTCGTCGTGCCCGCGGGGGGCGAGGCCGTCCGCGAAGCCGACCAGCTCGTAGGCCGGCCCCCGAGGGTCCCGGGCGCTGACCACCGCCGCCGCGCCGCCGTCGGCGAACACGCTTGCGGCGATCATGGCGTCGTCCTCGCGGGTGGGCTGCAGGTGCAGCGTGCACAACTCGACCATGGCCACCAGCACCACCGCGTTCGGATCGGCGCGGCAGAACGCGCGCGCCATGCGCAGGGCGGGGAACGCCGCGTAGCACCCCATGAAGCCCAGGTGGTAGCGCTCGGTTCCCGGACCCAACCCCAGGTCCCGCACGATCTCCAGGTCGGGTCCCGGGGCGTAGAAGCCGGTGCATGACGCCGTGACGACGTGCGTGACGTCCGACGCGTCGAAGCCCTCGGCGCTCGCCAGCGCGCGCCGGGCCACCTCCGGGAACAAGTGCCCCGCCTCGCGCCGGTAGCGCGCGTTCCGCTCCGCCGTGCCGGGCGAGCGAAAGCGTCCGTCCGCGTCGAGGTAGAACCCGTGCCCCTCGCCTTTCGGGGGGCCGTCCGGCGCGAAGTCCTCGATCACGCTGTGACGGGTGCGGATGCCGGAGCGGCGGTAGATGCCGGCCAGCAGCCGCTCGGTGCGGCGTTCGCCCCCGATCCAGGAGCGCATCACCTGGTGCGCGTGCGTCTGCGAATAGGACGGCTCGGGCACGGCTGTCGCGAGGGCGTGAACGTACGGCGGCATGTGGGCACCATATCCGGCGGCGTGCGTGGCGCACGTGGGCCGGCAGGCAGGGCCGCCGGCTGCGGTAGCGTCGGGCGTGCCGAGCGTTCAGGTACATGCCACGACGTTCGATCGGACCCGCGGGGGCGCGCCCGTGACCCGCCACCACGTGCGGGCGGACGACGGGTCCGGCTTCGCCGTGCTGGATTTCGGTGGGGCGATCACCGAGGTGCGTGTGCCCGACCGTTGGGGCCGCATGCGCGACGTGACCCTCGGCTGGCCGGACGCGGCCGGCTACGAACGCAACGACGCCTACCTGGGCGTGGTGATCGGCCGGTGCGCCAACCGCGTGGCGGGCGGCGAACTGCCCGTGGGTGGCCGCACCCACGCCCTGCCCCGCAACGAGGGCAGGCACCACCTCCACGGCGGGCCCGGCGGGTTCCACGTGCGGACCTGGGGCGTGCGACCCGTCGGCACGGCCGCCGGTCCCCGCGAGGAGGCGGACGGGACCGACCGGGACGAAGGCGGCGTGGAGCTCTGGCGCATCAGCCCGGCGGGGGAGGAGGGGTACCCCGGCAGGCTGGAGGTGCGGGTGCGCATGACGTGGTCCCTGGCGCACGCGTTGCGGATCGTGTTCCACGCCACCGCCGACGCGCCGACCGTGGTGAACCTCACCCAGCACCCCTACTGGAACCTGGCCGGCAGCGGCACCATCCTGGACCACGACCTCACCGTGCACGCCGACGCCTACACCCCGGTGGACGCGGACGGCATTCCCACCGGCCAGATCGCACCGGTGACGGGCACGCCGTTCGACCTGCGCGCGGGCGGCCGACTGACCCGCGTGGTGACGGCCGACGATCCCGCCATCCGCGCCGCAGGCGGCCTGGACCACAACTACGTGCTTCGCCCCGCCGATCCGGGCGTGGCGGGCTGCACGGCGGCCGCGACGCTGTCGGACCCACGGTCGGGCCGCCGGCTGCAGGTCCGGACCACCGCGCCGGGCCTGCAGGCGTACAGCGGCAACGGCCTGGGGGGCGGCCGCGCCGGGCACGCCGGTCGGCCGTACGCGCGGCACGGCGGCATCGCACTCGAGGCGCAAGGGTTCCCCGACGCCCCGCACCATCCGTACTTCCCCTCCTGGGCGGTGACGCCCGAGGCGCCGTTTCGGCGCGAGGTCGTGTACGCGTTCGGGGCCGACGCTCGCTGAGCCGTGCCCAGGTGGCGGGGGTTCAGCCGGCCGGCAGGCCGGCCTGCAGCAGCGCCACCACCACCGCCACCGTCAGCAGCGAGAGCGCGGTCGACACGATGACGGTGCCGGCGACCTCCTCGGCGTCGCCGCCGAACTCCAGCGCCAGCATGAAGGTGTTCACCGCCGGCGGCATCGCGCCCAGCAGCGTCAACACGGCCAGATCGAGACCACCCGCGCCCACCAGCCGGCCCGTGAGGTACGCGGCGCACGGGCCGACCAGCAGTTTCAGCCCCGATCCCATCAGGTGCACGCCCGTCGGGGGGCGAAGGCCGCGGCGCTGCACCTGAAGGCCCAGCGTCAACAACACCAGGGGGATGGCGGCGTCCCCGAGCAGCTCGAGCCCGCGGGCCACGCCCGTGGGGACCGGCAGCGCCAAGAGGTTGAACGCCACGCCGAGCGCCGCGGCCCACAGGGGGGGAAGTCGGGCCACGCCGCGCAGCCGGCGGCCCAGATCCACCCCGCCGGGCGCGCCGTCGCCGTGGTGACGGGGCCCCGCCAACACCAGCGGGCCGATCGTGAACAGGGTCAGTACCGAGAACACGTACAGGATCAGGGCGCGCTGCAGGCCCGCCTCGCCGAAGGCGAACAGCGTGATGGGCAACATCAGGTTGGCGGAGTTGCCGAACATGCTGGTCGCCACCAGCCCCGTCCGCTGGACGCGGGGAAGCGCAGCGTGGCGCCCCACGCCACGAGCGCCATGACCAGGAGGTACAGGGCGTTGGCGCCCACCAACAGCGCCACGTCGGCCAGGACCAGCGGCATGTCCAGCAACGAGGTGAACACCAACGCGGGAAGGGTGGCGTACAGCGCCACCCGGTTGATCGGCGTGGGGTCCGGCCTGAACGCCGCGCCGAGGAGCGCGCCCGTGAACACGACCAGGAAGGCCGGCAAAACGACGTCGAGAAGGGCCGGGATCACGGGGGCGTCCTACCCTTCGGCCCGCAGCGGCGCCGTCGCCAGGACGTGGTGCCTTGGCCCGTCGGGACGCAGTTCGCTGGCGAACACCGTCACCGCCTCGGCGCGGTCGGTGGGGCCGTGCCAGCCGTCCGGCAGGTGGACCGGGTGGCCCCGCCCCCGGAGGCGGCCGACGGTGAGGTGCGGCGTGAACGGCTTGTCGTCGCCCGTCAGCAGGCCCGCCTGGCGCAGGGCGGCGTCCAGATCGGCCTGGAGGCGACGGACCGGCGGGCCTCCTGGGCCGACGCCGATCCACAGCACCCGCGCCCGCCGGGGGGCGGGGAAGGCCCCGAAGCCGGCGGGGGCCCAGGCGAACGGCGTGTGGGCGGCCGCCACCTCGCGGACGATCTCGGTGGCGGCGCGCACCTCGGCGCGGTCCAGGCCGCCCAGGAACGCCAGCGTCAGGTGGACGGTGGCGGGGTCGGCCCATCGCACGGGGGTGCGTTTCGTGCCTTCGGGGATCACGTCGGCGTGGGCGAGCCGGTCGATCGCCTCGTGCACCGCGGCGTGCTGGCGGGCGCTGGGACGCAGCGCCACGAAGGTGCGGGTGGTCTCGGCTCGCGTTCGGATCGGGCACGTCCGTACCATGGGACGTTCCACCGGCCCGGCGCAAGGGAACGCGCGACCGGTATGCTCGGGGCACGACCTCGCGGTGCGGACGCGCGGTGCCGCCTGCCGGCACCGCGCGGCTCGCCCGGATTTCATGGGATCGCCGTTGCGACGCCGGGCGCCGTAGCGGAGGATCGATTCGTGCTTGGAGGACGCGTGATGCGTATTCGCTCCCGTTGGCTTTTATCGTCGCTCGCCTCGTTGTTGCTCGCCGGCATGGCCGGCGCGGCCCCGCCGTGCGGCGTCCTCCTGGGGGGCTACCTGGAGGACCACGACGGCGAGGTGGTGCCGTGCCTGGTGGACCTTCAGGAGGACGCCCTCTGCTTCGGACTGGAGGACATGACGGTGAATACCGCCACGCGGACGTTGGACGCGCACCTGCAGGCGCAGGGCGTGCCGCGCCCGGTTTGGGACACCACCCCGGCCGGCAACGCCACGCGCGTGAACACGGAAAGCGGCGACCGGCTCGAGGTCGTCCTCGCCGCCGACGGCGCGTTCACGACCATGGGGACGTGCCGGATCGTCTACGAGCGTTGAGGGGGCGTCAGCCGGCGTAGTGGTAGCCGCGCACCGCGATGGGCCCCTCGAGCCCCACCACCCGGTGGGCCCGCAGCGTCCAGGCGCGCCCGTCGCGGTGTAGGACGCCGTCCACCACCAGCATCCGCGCGTCGCGCAGGGTGCGCCACTGGGCGTCCCACAGGTCGGGCGTGATCACCACCTGCACGCGGTCGGTGCCGTCCTCGATCACGAAGAAGGCGAACCCCTTGGCGGTCTGCGGTTTCTGGCGCGCCACGATCAGGCCGCCGAGGCGCACCTCGCCCTCCCGGGCCTGGGCCATGGGGGTGACGCCCAGGTCCAGGAGTTCGCGCCGCATCAGGTCGACCGGGTGGACGCCGGCCTCGTTCATGCCCTTCAGTTCGTAGTCCCAGACGATCCGTTCCGCCTGCGCCAGGGCCTCCAGCGGCGGGGTGGGCGGGGTGGTGGCGAACAGCGGGGTGCGGCCCGGCGGGGTGGTGTGGTGCAGCGCGCGGGCTTCGAACAGGCCGTCGCGGCGTGCCTGCAGGGCGTCGAAGGCGCCGGCCCGGGCGAGCGCCTCCAGCGCGCCTCCGTCCAGGGCCAGGCGGTGGTACAGGTCGCGCACGCCGCGGTAGGGGCCGCCCCGCGCGCGTTCCATCACGACCTGGCGGGCGTGCGCGTCGGAGACCCCCTTGACGGCGTGCAGCGGGGGGCGGATGCGGTCGCCTTCGGGGCCGCGCTCGACGCGGTAGGCGACGCCGGAGGCGTTCACGCACAGGGGCGCGACGTCGACGCCCCAGCGCCGTGCCTCCTGCCGCAGGGTGGAGAGGGGCCACATGCCGGGATGCTCGGTCATGACGGCGGCGAGGTAGGGGGCGGGGTGGTGGTGCCGCAGCCAGGCGCTGACGTAGGCGTGCAGCCCGAACGCCCAGGCGTGCGATTCGGCGAAGCCGTAGCCGCGGAAGGCGGCCATGGCGTCGAAGATCGCCTGCGCCTCCTCGGGCGTGCAGCCGCGCGTGCGCATCGCGCCCTCCACGAAGGCGTGGTGCCAGTCGCGGATCTCGGCCTCGTCCTCGAAGGTGGTGACCTTCTTGCGGAACCGCTCGGCGTCGCTCCAGCTCATGCCGGCGACGTGCACGGCGATGCGCATCAGGTCCTCCTGGAACAGGATCACGCCGTAGCTCTTGGCCAGCACCGGCTCCAGCGAGGGGTGCAGGTAGGTGACCGGCTCGCGGCCGTTGCGGCGCGCCACGTAGGGGTGCACCGTGTCGGACTGGATGGGGCCGGGCCGGAACAGCGCCACCTGGTGCGCCAGGTCGGTCAGGGTGCGGGGCCGCAACTGGGTGGAGAGGCGCACCTGGCCGGGCGACTCGATCTGGAACAGGCCCATGGTGTCGCCCTCGCGGATGCGGCGCCACACCTCGGGGTCGTGGGGCGGGTCGCGCACGTCCAGCCAGCGGCCTTCCAGGCGGTACACCTCCTCGCGGGTGCGTTCGAACACCCCCAGCATCCGCAGGCCCAGCAGGTCCAGCTTCACCAGCCCGAGGGCGGGCGCGTCGTCCTTGTCGAACTGCAGCAGCTTGAGCCCGCCGCTGGAGCGTTCGATGGGGCTGTAGTGCGCCAGCGGTTCGCGGCTCAGCACCACCCCGCCGGCGTGGGGCGCGACGTGCCGCACGAAGCGCGGCTCCATGCTGCGCATCAGGCCCAGCAGCTGCGTCAGCACCGGCGCGTCGCCCAGCACCTCGCGGAAGGCGTCTTCCGCCTCACAGGCGTGGTGCGGGCGGCGGTGGCGGTGCTGGCGGCCGAGGGCCTTGCCCAGGGCGTCGCGCGTGTCCGGCGGGATGCCGAGCGCGCGGCCCAGGTCCTGCACGGCGCTGGGGAGGTAGTAGGTGATGCGGTTGCACACCATCGCCTCGGTGCGGGCGCCGAAGCGGCGCTCGACCCAGGCCAGCACCTCGTCGCGGCGGCCGGAGGCGATGTCGACGTCGATGTCGGGCGGGCTGGTCTTGCCGCCGTGCAGGAACCGCTCGAACAGCAGGTCGTGCTCGATCGGGTCGGCCTGGGTGACGTCCAGCAGGTAGCACAGGATGCTGGCGGCGGCGGAGCCGCGCCCGCTGGCGACGATGCCGCGGGCGTGACAGTAGTCGGTGACCTCGGCGGTGGCGAGGAAGAACTCGGCGAACCCGAGCGCGCGGACGGTGGCGAGCTCCTCGTCCAGGCGGGCGCGGGCCTTCGCCAGCGCCTCGCCGCGGTAGCGGTCGCGCAGCGCGTCCCAGGCGCGGCGTTCCAGGTGTTCGTCGGCGGTGAGTCCTTCGGGCACCCGCGCCTTGGGGGGGATCAGCCGGTCGGGCAGCAGCGGCCAGCGGCAGGCCTCGGCCAGCGCCTCGGTGTTGGCCAGCACGTCGGGCAACGTCAGCGGGAGGTCCGGCAGCGGCGTGAGGTCGTGCAGGTCGGGGTGCGGCACGAACGCCGCGTCGTTCTGGGGGCGCTCCGGGTGCGGGTCGTCGACGGTGATGCCGAGGCGGGCGCACGTCAACGCGTCGTAGAGGGGGTGCAGCTCGCGGGTGGCGTACCGCACCTCGGGGGCGGCCACGGCCGGCAGCCGCCAGCGCTGGGCCAGGCGCCGCAACGCCCGGCCCCGCCGCCGGTCGCCGGGGTGCGCGCCGAAGTAGAGCTGCACCCAGAGGCGGTCTGGGAAGATCGCGCCCAGCCGCTCGAGCAGCCGCTCGAGATCGGAGAAGCGGCGGGCGGCCAGCAGGCGGCTGGGGAACCCCGCGCGCCCGCCGGTGAGGGCGTGCAGGTCGGTGGCGTGCGCCTCGAGCATCGCGGGGGTGATCTCGCCGCCCTGCTGGTGCGCGATGGTGAGCAGCTCGTTCAGGGCGGCGTAGCCGTGGCGGGAGGCGCTCAGCAGCGGCAGCGGCCAGCAGCCGGCCTCGTCGCGGAGCCGCACGGTTGCGCCGATGAGGGCGTGCATGCCGCGGTGGCGGGCGGCGCGGTGCGCCTCGACCGCGCCGTACACGCCGTTCAGGTCGGTGAGGGCGAGGGCGTGGTAGCCCAGCTCGGCGGCCCGGTCGACCAGCCGCGTGGGGCTGCTGACGCCGTGCCCGAAACTGAAGTAGGACTGCACGTTCAGCAGATGGCGGAGGCGGCCCGGGGCGGAACGCCGGGTCGGCTCGGGCGCGCCTGGTGGGGCGGCGCGCATCAGTCGAGGATCCGTTCCAGGCGCCAGTGGCCGTCCTGCACGAACACTTCGGCGACGAGGTCCCCGTCGAGGTCCAGCAGGTAGTGGTCGCTGGGCGTTTCGCGTCGCCACCAGCGGTTGCCGACCCGCCAGGCGTCCAGCACGCCCCGCACCGCGCGGGGTCGGCCGTCCTCCAGCGCGACCCGGTGGGGGAGGCCGTCACGGAGCGCGACGCGCATGGGGAACTGCCGTGGCGGGGGTGGGTGCGCGGGGGGGCGCGGGCGCCGGGACGGGCGCGGGCCACGGCACGGGGGCGTCGGTGGCGGCATCCCGCAGCGCCCAGCGGAGGCGTGGGCGCAGCGCGTCGGGGTCGTGCAGGACGAAGCGGCGCGCTTGGCCGGGGAAGCGGGCGTGGACGGCGCGGGCGGCCTCGGCCCGGCGGCGGCGCTGGGGCCAGAGCTCGCCCGGCTGGTTGCGGTGGGCCAGGCCGGACAGCTCGATCTGCACGGCGTCGACGCCGAGCGGCACCAGCTGCGTATCGTGCAGCGCGAGCCGCGCCAGCCCCAGCAACCGCCGCTCCTCACGCAGCGGTTGCTTGGCGCGGCGGGTGGCGTCGCTGTGCAGCCCCGCCGCGGTGGCGGTGACGCGGACCCGTTCGGCGCTGCGTTCGCCCAGCGCGTCTGCGGCGCGTTGGACCAGCCGCGCCAGGATCGGGTCGAGTTCGCGCGGTTCGCGGGCGGCCTCCTCGAACGCGTGCCCGGCGGTGATCACGGGGGGCGGGCGGCGGGGCGGCACCCGGTCGGTGCGGGGGCCGTGCAGCACCGGTTCCAGGGTGCGGCCGTCCTCGCCGAGGAAGGCCCGCAGCTGGGCCGGCCGCCAGCGCCGCAGGGCGCCGATGGTGTCGACGCCGAGCCAGGCCAGCCGCGCACGCTCGGCGGGGGAGAGGCCGACGCCGCCCAGCAGGTAGAGGGGCGCCGCGTCGAGACGGTCCCAGGGATCCTCCCCCCTCGGGAGGATCGCGGTGCGGCCGGGCGGGCTCAGGTAGGACGAAAGGTGGGCCTCTTCGACCGTGTCGGCGCCGCCGACCCGCGCGCCGGTCCGTTCGGCGAAGGCGGCGGCGTCGTGCGCGTCCCCTTCGAAGGCGACCACGCCGCTGCGGATCGCCACCACCCGGGGAGAGACGGCGTGCATGCCGTCCAGGAAGGCCTCCCAGGCGGCGTCGACCTCGGGGCCGGCGGCGGGCAGGACGCGCAGGGCGGGCAGGCGTTGCCGCGCGCCGGCCAGCGTCATGCCCTCGCGTACGCCGGCGGCGCGGGCGGCCGCGTCGGCGTGCGCGACGGTGCGCCCGTCCTCGCTGCAGGCGAGGGGGGCGGGCCCCGTGCCGTCCGGGACGGGAGGGCCGCTCGCCGCTGTGCCGGGCGCCGTGTTGGGCGCTGCGGCAGGTGCGAGCTCGAGCGCGGCGTCGAGCCGCCCCCAGCGGTGGGCCCACAGCGCGAACGGTTCGACGCTGGCGACGAGGACGCGCAGCGGGGCGGGGCGCGGGGTGGGCGCGCGGTCCGCGGGGACCGGTCCGGGCCCGTCCTGGACGCGGCGCGCGCCGGGGTTCGTGGTACGATGCGACATCGCCGGGCACGACCTTTCGTGTCGGGACGATTCGTTCGGACGTACCGTCGGGCCGCCACAGCCATCGGTACGTCCGAATCCGTTTCGGACGGGTGCGAGCTCAGCGCGCCGGGGGCGGCGCGCGCAGCGGAGTGCCTGCGTTCATGCCTGCGAGCATACCTCAAAAACTAAGGTATAGGGAAGGGGGGCGACGGCCTCCCGCGCATCCCCCACCCGCTGCGCGCGGCCCCTGCTCAGATCAGGCCCAGCGCCCTCATGGCGCGCGCCACGGTGCGGAAGCCGCTGATGTTGGCCCCCAGCGCGTAGTCGCCGGGCGCGCCGAACTCCTGCGCCGTGTCCAGGCAGCGGGCATGGATGGTGCGCATGATCTGACGAAGCCGACGGTTGGTGTACTCGAACGACCACGCCTCCCGGCCGGCGTTCTGTTGCATCTCCAGCGCCGACGTGGCCACCCCGCCCGCGTTGGCGGCCTTGCCGGGGCCGTACGCGACGGAGGAGGCTCGCAGCCGGTCGATCGCCTCGGGGGTGCACGGCATGTTGGCGCCTTCGGCGACGAGGCGGCAGCCGTTCTCGATCAGCCGGGCGGCATCACGGCCGTCCAACTCGTTCTGCGTCGCGCAGGGGAACGCCGCGTCGCACGGCACCTCCCACACGCTCCCGTCCGGCCGGTGCTCGGCGTTCGGGTGGTCGTCCACGTACCCGGCCAGGGCGCCGCGCTGCACCTCCTTGAGCTGCTTGACCGCGTCCAGATCCAGCCCGTCCGGATCGACCAACACGCCGCCCGAATCGGAACAGGCCACCACCGTGGCGCCCAGTTGTTGCAGCTTCTCGATGGTGTAGATCGCCACGTTGCCGGCGCCCGACACCACGCAGGTCTTGCCCTCCAACGCGTCGTCCGCAGCGGCCAGCATCTCCTCGGCGAAGTAGGCGCAGCCGTAGCCGGTGGCCTCCTTGCGGACGAACGAGCCGCCCCACCCCAGGTCCTTTCCGGTCAGCACGCCGAACTCGTAGCGGTTGGTGATCCGCTTGTACTGCCCGAACAGGTAGCCGATCTCGCGCGTCCCCACCCCGATGTCGCCGGCGGGCACGTCGGTGTCCTCGCCCAAGTGGCGGTACAGCTCGGTCATGAAGCTCTGGCAGAAGCGCATGATCTCGGCGTCCGAGCGTCCCTTGGGATCGAAGTCGGCGCCGCCCTTGCCGCCTCCGATCGGAAGCCCCGTCAGCGCGTTCTTGAAGATCTGCTCGAAGCCGAGGAACTTGACCACGTCCAGGTTCACCGACGGGTGGAAGCGGAGGCCGCCCTTGTACGGCCCCAGCGCGCTGTTGAACTCGATGCGGAAGCCGCGGTTCACCTGGACGCGGCCTTCGTCGTCCTGCCACGGTACGCGGAACATCAGTTGCCGCTCGGGCTCGCAGAGCCGCTCCAGCAACCGGTCGTGGAGGAACTCGGGGTGCTTGGCCGTCAACGGCCCCAGCGCGTCGAAGACCTCGTCGATCGCCTGTAGGAAGGCCGGTTCGTCGCCGTTGCGCTGCAGGATCGCGTCGTGAACGTCGCGCAGCGCCTCGCTCATGGTGTCGTTCGTCGCATGGCTCATCACGCCCACGGTACCGCCCGGCGCGCCCCGTGGCACGCCGGGCCGACCGCCCCTCGCTGCGTCAGGGGACGCAGCACGACAGGCAGGCGCTCAGGCCTTGCCGATGCGAACCCGCCAGATCTCGGGGCCCGCCTCGAGGTACGTCCATGCCAGCTGGCCCGGGCGTTCCGCCTGGAACTGGTAGTAGAGCGGTTTGGGGTCGTGGTCGTTCACCAGCTCGTACGATTCGCCGGGTGCCAGCGCGTCGAAGCGCTCGAACAGCAGCGGGTGCCGCTCGCGCGGCGGGATGGGGCGGACGTCGATGGTGTTCGGGTCGTCGGACATGGGATCCTCCGGGAACGGACGGGCCTCAGCCAGGGGAGCCCGTCAGGGAACGTACGCCGAGCACGGTGAAGGTGCCGGCGCCGGCAACGAGTGCCTTGGTCTGGCCCGTGGCGACGTGGACCACGTCGCCGGTGTGGACGGCGTGCCGCACCTCGCCCTCCTCGATGCGCCCCTCGCCCTCCAGGACCACGAACGTGGTGGCGTTGGCGTCGCCCTCGGGCGCCCGGAGTTCCTGTCCCGCCTGGAGGCACAACAGCATCACCGCCTGCGTGTCGCCCACGTGGAGCGCCTGCGGGTAGGGTCCGGCCTCCAGGAACGCGCGCCGGTCCAACGCGTGCATCAGCGGCACGGGCACACCGTCCGAAGCTCCGCGTACAGCGAGGCGGCCTCCGCCTCGCTCAGGCCGCGCAGGCGCACGGCCTGCGCCAGCGTGATCGTCGGGGCCAGCGCGCGGCGCATGGCCGGGTTCGCCAGCGGCGTGAAGCCGTGCCGCACCAGGCAGGGCAGCACCTCCGGCGCCTCGGCCAGCAGGGCCGAGACGCGCATCTCTGCGAGCGGGCGAAGGGCAGCGTGCGTCACGACGAGCAGCCTGCCGGCGGGCGGCCCTACGCGGCCATGACCCAGGTCATGTGGCGGCAAGCGTACGGGCCCGGTCCGGTCACGGCCGAGCGAACGGGGACGCCGCCGGGCGCTCCGAGCCGACGCCCCCCGCGATCTCGTCCGCCAGCCGCTCGCACCACGCCTCGATCCGGGCCTCGACCGCGTCGTGCCTTGACGTGCGTCATGGTCACGGGCGGGGGCGGCGGTAGGCTGCGGGCATGGACGGGTCGCGGCCACGAACGGTGTCCAATGGGGGAGAGCACGCAGCGGGCGGGCACTGCTCGGCCCGGGTCCGGTTGGAGATGCTGGGTCGTGCGCCGCTGTTCGGCAGCCTGGACGAGGCGGCCTTGGGGCGCGTCAACGAACAGTGCCGCGCCGTGGCCTGCTCGCCCGGTGCGGTCGTCTACCGCGAGGGCGACCCCGCCGAGCGCCTGTACGTGGTGGCCACCGGCGCCGTCAAGCTCGTGCGCCATGGCGCGGACGGGACACCCGTCCTGCACGACGTCGTCGCTCCGGGCGAGACGTTCGGGTCGCTCTACGCGCTCGGCGACGACCTGCTCACGCACGAGGCCGTCGCATTGCGCCCCGGTTGCCTGCTTCTGCTCACCGCCGATGCCTTCCACCACGTGATGCGCACGGAGCCCGGCGTGGCCGAGGCCGCGTTGCGGCTCACCGCGAACCGGCTGCGCGAGGCGCAGGGCACGGTGCAAGCGCTCAGCACGCTGCCGGTCGAGGGACGGCTGGCCGCGACGTTGCTGCGCCTGGCACGCAAGGTGGGCCAGGAGGACGGCGGTGGCATGCATCTCGGTGTCGCCCCGACGCAGGTGGACCTGGCGGCGATGACCGGCACCTCGCCCGAGAGCGTCAGCCGCGTGTTCGCACGTTGGCGGGCGCAGGGTTGGGTCGCCACGGGTCCGGGCGGTCCGGTGCTACGGGACCTGGAGGCCTTGGGCCGCATGGCGGAAGGCGTGGCCTAGGCCGGCCTTCGGGCGGGCAACCAGGGCTTCGCACAGCGAGGATGTACGAGAAGTACGACATAACGAGTTGCTAGGGTTTCGTATACAGGTCGTGAACGGGTTCATTAGCCACGTTGGAGACGCAGGTACTGTGTGTTCAGGCGGGTTGACGTAAACGCGGTAATCCGCGTATACTGCCGTACGCGTAGGCGGATTCACGCCACGCGTCCGGGCTTGGCCCGAATTGTTATGCAGGGAGAGCACGCATGAAATACGATCGATGGGCCAAACGGACGCAACGGGGTGAACCGACGACGCATCCACTCGGAGGTGATGCGATGGCCACCACGCGTGAAATCAATGCGACCTTCCGGTGCAGCCGATGCGCTGGGCGCGGGGTGGTCCTGGTAGGGCGCCACACCCCCCTCGCGCACATGGAGCGCTGCACGACCTGTCGCGGTCGGGGGCACATGCTGCCCATCCGGCGCGAACCGCGCAGGCGACCCATCGCGCGCTGACCGGGCGCGCGCCGTCGCGCGCGGCAGAACCCGGATGTACGCACGGCGCGGCCCGGACACCGGTGGGTGTCCGGGCCGCGTGACGTGTGCCACGCACCGGCCCTGGCCGAGGCCGACGTGGGGATCGCCATGGGGGCGGCGGGTACCCGCGCCGCGCTCGACACGGCGCCGGTGGCGCTGATGGGCGACGACCTCCGCACCCTGGCGGAGGGGGTTGGCCTGGCCAGGCGCACCGTGCGCGTCGTGCAGCAGAACCTGTTCATCGCGCTCGGCACGGTCGCGCTCTTGGTGGCCGGCGTACTGACCGGCCAGGTGCACATGGCTGGGGGCATGCTGGTGCACCAGGCGTCGGTGCTGCTGGTCATCGTCAACGCGCTTCGCCTGGCTGGGCCGGGGCCGCGAGGGGAGGCCGCGGGGCGTACCGTGCGCATCCCCCGCCCTCGCCCGAGCCCGCCGCCTGACCCACGTCGTGGCCGGCGGCGTCTGCGCGCCGGGCCTGGTACGATCTCGGCCGGACTCACGACGGGAGAACGATGTCGATGCCTACCTACGCTTTGCGCCCCCCCACCCTGCCCACGCCGCGGCGTCCGCTGCGGCCGGAACGCGCGGTGCTCTCATGAGCGACGAACGGCACGACGTCGTGATCGTAGGCGGCGGGTCGGCGGGATCGGCCCTCGCCAACCGGCTCAGCGCCGATTCCGAAGCCCGCGTGCTGGTGCTGGAGGCCGGGCGCCCCGATTCGTGGTGGGACGTCTTCATCCACATGCCGGCGGCGCTCCCGTTCCCGATCGGGAGCCGATTCTACGACTGGCAGTACGAGTCCGAACCGGAACCGCACATGGGGGGCCGCCGCGTGTACCACGCGCGCGGCAAGATTCTGGGCGGGTCGTCCAGCATCAACGGGATGATCTTCCAGCGCGGCAACCCCATGGACTACGACCGCTGGGCGCAGGAGCCCGGCATGGAGGCCTGGGACTACGCGCACTGCCTGCCGTACTTCAAGCGGATGGAGACCTGCATGGCGGGGGCGGACGACTGGCGCGGCGGGGACGGTCCGCTGGTGGTGGAGCGCGGCCCCGCCGAGAACCCGCTGTTCGGGGCGTTCTTCGAGGCGGCCGAGCAGGCCGGCTATAGGCGCACCGACGACGTCAACGGGTACCGCCAGGAGGGGTTCGCGCGCTTCGACCGCAACGTGCACCGCGGCCGCCGTCTCTCCGCCTCGCGCGCCTACCTGCATCCCGTGCGCCACCGCGACAACCTCACCGTGCGGACCCGCGCCTTCGTGACCCGCATCCTGTTCGAGGGCACCCGCGCGACCGGCGTCGAGTACGTGCACCGTGGCCGGACGCACCGCGCGCTGGCCGACGAGGTGATCCTGTGCGGCGGCGCGATCGCCACGCCGCAGCTGCTGCAACTGTCCGGCGTCGGCGAGGGCGAGCACCTGCGCTCGCTGGGCATCGAGCCGGTCGCCGACCTTCCCGGCGTGGGGCAGAACCTGCAGGACCACCTCGAGGCCTACATCCAGTACGCCAGCAAGCAACCGGTATCGATGGCGCCGTGGCTGGCGTGGTGGCGCAGGCCGTGGGTCGGCTTCCAATGGTTGTTCTTCCGGCGCGGGCCGGGCGCCACCAACCACTTCGAGGCCGGCGGGTTCGTCCGCTCCAACGACCGCGTGGACTGGCCCAACCTGATGTTCCACTTCCTGCCCTTGGCCATCCGCTACGACGGAACCTCGCCCGCCACGGGGCACGGCTACCAGGTGCACGTCGGGCCGATGTTCTCCGACGTGCGCGGCGAACTGAAGATCACCTCGACCGACCCGTCGGTCAAGCCGTCGATGCGGTTCAACTACCTGTCGACGGAGAACGACCGACGCGAGTGGATCGAGGCGATCCGCGTGGCGCGCGACATCCTCACCCAGCCCGCCTTCGAGCCGTACAACGCCGGCGAGCTGTCGCCCGGCCCGGCGGTCCAGACCGACGAGGAGATCCTGGACTGGGTGGCCCGTGACGCGGAGACCGCCCTGCACCCCTCCTGCACCGCCAAGATGGGCACCGACGAGATGGCGGTGGTGGACCCGTCCACCATGCGGGTGCACGGCGTGGAGGGCCTACGCGTGGTGGACGCCTCGGTGATGCCCCGCATCACCAACGCCAACATTTACGCGCCGGTGATGATGATCGCCGAGAAGGCCGCCGACCTGATCCTCGGCAAGGCGCCGTTGCCCCCGTCCGACGCCCCGGTACACCGGACCCGCTCGTAGGGCCGGATCGCGCACGCCTGTCACCGTCGCGACGGGGTCGGCGGTCGTACCTTCGCGCTGCTAGCATGCCGCGTGGAGGTCGGGATGAGGGCTGGACCCTCGCCGAAGCTGGTGACGTACCTCGTGTGGGGCATGGGTCTGGCCGCATGGGCGTTGGCGGTGGGGCCCGCCGCGCCACGGGAGGCGCCGGCGGCCGGGGAGGCCGTGGCGCTGCAGGCCGGCGTGCGTACCGGCGAGGCGTTGCTTCCCGACCTTCAGGTGGTGCGGCCGCATGACCTGGAGCTGATCGGGTCCCGGGCCGAGGGCGATCTGAGGCTGAAGTTCACCACCGTGATCTGGAACGCCGGCGACGGACCGATGGAGGTGCGTGGGTCCCGCAACGAGGCGACCGGCGATCTCGAGGTGTACCAGTACCTGCATGCGTCCAGTGGCGACGTGCGGCGCGACCGGCGGGTCGGCCGCTTCGACTACGAGCACCGGCACGGCCACCTCCACCTGGTGAGCTTCGCGCAGTACAGACTCTGGTCGCTGGACGGCGACGGGGCCCCGCAGGAGGTGGTGGCCGAGAACGCCAAGGTCGGCTTCTGCCTGATGGACAACCTGGTGATCGACGAGGACCGTGCCCCCGAAGGCCCCGTCTACGGCGGGTGCGAGGCCGAGGTGCAGGGCATATCCGTCGGGTATGGCGACGCGTACCTGGCCGACCTGTTCGAGCAGGACTTGCACGTCTCGGACGTGCCGGACGGCCGCTATCGGCTCGTCAACGTGGCCAACCCGGACCGTGCGCTGCGAGAGGCCCGGTACGACAACAACCAGGCGGCCGTGGACCTGGTCTTGCGGGAGGGGCGCGTGGCTCCCGTCACGGCACGCTGAGCGCGCCGGTGCGGCGGGCGCGTCGGGTACGCTCCGGTATGCATCGCGTCCCCCGCACGAGGCGGCCGTGACGGCCGAACGCCGCCTCCACGAACTGCTTCGGGACCCCAAGGTCGAGACCGTCCACCTCAGCAGCGCCCTCCGGCGTGCCCTCGGCATCAGCAAGAAGGCCGCCGACCGCCACCCGCGCCTCCGCGCGCACCGCACGCTGCCCGGCGCGGTGATGATCGCGATCCGAACCACCTACAAGGACAACGTGGTGGTCCTGGCCTACGACGAGCCGGGCGAGGCGTTCGCCCGCGACTTCGCCCGCCGGCCCGATTGGGGACGTCTGGCGTCGTGATCCGCACGCCCCGCCGCGTCGGCGGGCGACAGGACGTTCGCCTCTGGTGGCCGTCCGTGCGGCGATGCATCGTCGGCTTATGGGTCCGTCGCTGGGTGGGTCGTGGTCGAACCGGATCAAATCGTTGGCGCTGCTCCTCCTGCTCACGCTGTGGGTGCCGCCGGCCGGCGCCCAATCGCCGGGCGACACGGCGGGGCCGACCCCGCCCCTCCCGGTCGACGTGTACATCTTTCACGGCGACGGCTGTCCGCATTGCGCCACGGCGCTTGCGTTCCTCGCCGACCTGAAGCAGGACCACCCCACCCTGCGGGTGCACGACTTCGAGGTCTGGTACGACGCCGACAACCGGCCGTTGCTCGAGGAACTGGCCGCCGCGTACGGGCGGCGCGTGCAGGGCGTCCCCATGATCTTCCTGGGCGACGAGGTCTGGACCGGCTTCGGTGCGAGCGTGGCCCGAGACCTGCAGGAACGTGTGGTGCGCTACGAGCAGCAGCCTGCGCCGGACCCGATGGCCCGGATCGGGCGCGCCGAAGAATCCGAGGAAGAAGAATCCGAGGAGCCCGTGGCGGTGGGGGGCGAGAAGGGCGCCTCGGGAGGCGACCCCGCGGCAGCACGCACGGTGACGCTTCCGCTGCTCGGACAGGTGGCGTTGGCGCGGTCGTCTCTGGTGGTGTCCACGGCCCTGATCGGACTGGTGGACGGCGTGAACCCGTGCTCGTTGTGGGTGTTGGCGCTGCTCCTGGGCGTGGTGCTGGGAAGCGGGTCGCGGCGTCGCGTGGCGGGGGTGGGCGTGACCTTCCTCATCATCACGGCCGCCGTGTACGCGGCGTTCATCGTCGGCCTGTTCGAGGTGCTCGGCTACCTGTCCTTCCTCGGCGGCATCCGCGTGGCGGTCGCCGTGGTGGCCCTGGCGATCGCCCTCGTGAACCTGAAGGACTACCTGGCGTTCGGCCGCGGCCCGAGCCTCACCATTCAGGACGCCCAGAAGCCGGGCATCTACCGCCGCATCCGGAACGTCGTTCGGGCCGACGGATCGTGGCTGGCGACGCTGGGCGCGACCGGGGCGCTGGCTTTGGGCGTCACCTTGGTCGAACTCCCCTGCACCGCGGGTTTTCCCGTGGTGTGGACGGGGCTGGTCGCCGACGCCGGCGTCGGTCGGGGCACGTTCGGGGGGTTGTTGGCGTTGTACATGGCGATCTACCTGCTGGACGAGCTCGTCATCTTCGGCGCAGCCGTGATCACCATGCGCAGCGCGCGGTTGGACGAAGGGGGCGGACGGATCCTCAAGCTCGTGGGCGGATCGGTCATGCTGGCGCTGGCGGTCGCGATGCTGGCGTGGCCCGAGGCCCTGTTCACCCTGACGGGCACCCTGGTCGTGTTCGCCGTCGCGCTTGCGGCCGCGGGGCTGGTGCTGCTGGCGCACCGCGTGTTCCACCCGGCCTCCAGCCCCTGGCCGCGGCCGGAACGGCTACGCTGAGCCCATGGAGAAGCGACGGTTGGGATCCACCGGCTACCACGTGTCGATGATCGGCTTCGGCGGATGGGCGATCGGGGGCGCCTGGGGCGACGTGCCCGAAGAGGACGCGTTGGCTGCGCTCCGCACGGCGCTGGACGAGGGCGTGACCTTCCTCGACACCGCCGACGTGTACGGCGACGGCCGCAGCGAGCGCCTCATCGCCCGGGTGCTGAACGAGCTGCCGCCCAAGGAGCGCGCGCGGATCACGGTCGCCACCAAGGTCGGCCGGCGGCTGGACCCGCACGTGCCCGAGGGGTACGTGTACGAGAACCTCGCCGGCTTCGTCGACCGCAGCCGCGACGAGCTGCGGGTCGACACGCTGGACCTGGTGCAGCTGCACTGCCCCCCGACCGAGGTGTACCGGCGCGACGACGCGTTCGAGGCGATGGAGCGAATGGTGCGCGAGGGCCGCGTGCGCCACGTGGGCGTGTCGGTCGAGACGGTCGAGGAGGCCCTGCTGGCCGTCGAACGCCCCGTCGTCGAGACGGTCCAGATCATCTTCAACCCGTTCCGACTCAGGCCGGCCGAGGAGGTGTTCCCCGCCGCCCGTGCGCACGACGTCGGCATCGTCGTGCGCGTCCCGCTGGCGTCGGGGCTGCTGACCGGAAAGTTCGACGAGGACGCGACCTTCGCCGCCAGTGATCACCGCCACTTCAACCGGCACGGGGACGCGTTCGACGTGGGCGAGACCTTTTCCGGCGTGGACTTCGACACCGGCGTTGCCGCGGCCCGGGAGCTGGGCCAGGTCGTGCCGGAGGGCGCGACGCTGGCGCAGGTCACGCTGCGCTGGATCCTGATGAACCCCGACGTGTCGACCGTCATTCCGGGCGCCAAACGGCCGGCGCAGGCGCGCGAGAACGCCCGCGCGGCAGAGCTGCCGCCCCTGAACCGCGACGCCATGGAGACGGTACGCCGCGTGTACGACGAACGCATTCGGCCGCAGGTGCATCACCGCTGGTAGGGCCGGCCGGGTGCGGTCGAGGTCAGGTGGGTGCGCGTCCGGGCGCCCACTGCGTCAGGTCGTCGCCCGGCATCGGCTTCGCGAACAGGTAGCCCTGCCCCACGGCACAGCCCACGTCGATCAGGAAGGCGCGCTCTTCTTCGGTCTCGACGCCTTCGGCGACGACGTCGAGCCCGAACGCGGCGGCCAGGTCGATGACGCCGCGCACCAACGCTTCGTCGGGTCGCGATGCCGACGACCCCAACCCGCGGACGAAGCCGCGGTCGATCTTGAGCGCGTCGGCGGGCAGGCGCCGGAGGTAGCTCAGCGACGCGTATCCGGTGCCGAAGTCGTCGATGGCGATCCGCACCCCCAGCTCGCGAAGACGGGCGAGCGTGACCAGCGCGTCGTCCTCCGCGCGCATCACGGCCGACTCCGTCACCTCGATCTCCAAGCGCGCCGGTGCCACGCCGTGCCTCTCGAGGTCTGCCGCGATGGCGCGGTCCAGGTCGCCCGTGGCCAATTCGCGCGCGGAGACGTTGACGGCCACGCGGGCGCAGCCGACGCCGGCCACGTCCCAGCTGGTCAGGTTCGCCAGCGCCAGGTCTCGCATGGTGCGCCCCAACGCCATCACCTGACCCGAGCGTTCCGCTTCGGCCACGAAGTGCTCCGGCGAGATGCGGCCGTGCTCTGCGTGCGTCCAGCGGGCCAGCGCCTCGACCGCCACCAGCGAGCCGTCCCGAAGCGACACCTGGGGTTGGAACGCCGCCTCCAGATCGCCGTTGCGGAGGGCCGCGGCAAGGTCCGTGCGCAGGTGAAGCCGCGTTAGCGCCTCCGCGTTCAGGTCCGGCGCGTAGAAGCGGACCGAGCCCGGTCCCCTCGTCTTGGCGCCGTTCATGGCGGCCTCGGCCCGGCCCAACAACGTCACCGCGTCACGCCCGTCGCCGGGTGAGACGGCCACGCCGACGCTGCAGCTCAACGCCACCGGGTGCCCCGCCGCCTCGATGGGGTCCTCCAAGGCGTCGCGCAACTGGTGGGCCAGCGTGTCGGCGTCCTGGGGTTCGGCCAGGTCCCCCGCCACCAGCACGAAGGCGTCCCCGCCGAAACGCCCCAACACGTCGCCGGTCCGCATGCGTGCCGCGAAGGCGCGGGCGGCCCGTTGCAGGATCTCGTCTCCGACATCGTGCCCCAGCGAGTCGTTCACCCCGCGGAACCGATCCAGCCCGGCACAGACGACCGCCGTCCGCGTACCCCGCCGGGCCGACCCCGCCAGCACCGTCCCGAGCTGCTGCGTGATCCCGTTGCGGTTCGGCAGGCCGGTCAAGGGGTCGGTGTAGGTGAGGGTGTCCACCCGCGACGAGAGGATGCGCAGTTCGGTCACGTCCAGGTGCACGCCGTGCAGCGCGGTGGGCGTGCCGCGCGCGTCCCGCTCCAGGGCGCCCTGGGAGGCGATCCAGCGGTAGCTGCCGTCGCGGTGCCGAATGCGGTACTCGTTGCGATACGGGCCGGACGGCTTGGCCAGGTACGCCTGGAGGGTGTGGCGTGCCGTCTCGACGTCGCTGGGGTGCAGGAGCCCCTCCCATGCCTCGCGCGTGTCCGCGATGTCCGAGGGGGCGTAGCCCTTCTGCCGTTTCCACCCGTCGGACAGCGTGACCGTCCGTGACGGCAGGTAGAGGGTCCAGAACCCGAGGTTCGCGGTGTGGGCGGCCAGTTCGGCGCGGCGTCGTTGCTGGTCCAGCTGCGCCTCGGTCCGTTTGAGGTGGGTGATGTCGTGGACGGTGGCGATCAGGGCGGCCTCGAGGTCGTCGTCCGGGGCGACGTGCGTCATGTCGACGTAGGCGGGAAAGGTGGTGCCGTCGTCGCGCCGGCGGCGGGCCTCGAACACCGCGTGTCCCTCCTGCGCGGCGGTCGCGAGGGCTGCCTCGAGGGCGGCGCGATCCTCGGGAACGGTTACGTCCTCGATGGGACGACCGGCGAGCGCCTCCTCGCTGCTGGCGTGCATGTTGGCGAAGGCGCGATTCGTCCAGGCGATCCTGGTGCCCGAAGGGTCGCTCAGCACGATGCCCACGTGGGCGTGCGCGAACACGGCCACCCAGCGACGTTGGTCGCGCTCGCGCTGGATGCGCTCGCTGATGTCCTGCTTGACGGCGATGAAGTGATGGGGACGTCCGTCGGCGTCGCAGACGGGCGTGATGGTCATCTCTTCGGGGTACTCCGTGCCGTCCTTGCGTCGATTGATCAGCTCGCCGTGCCACACCTCCCCCCGCGAAACGGTGACCCAAAGATCGCGATAGAAGTCCTTGCCTTGACGGCCGGAGTGCAGCAGCTCCCCGTGCGTGCGGCCCATGGCTTCGTCCATGCCGTAGCCGGTCAGCTTCGTGAACGCGGGGTTGCACCACACGATGCGCCCCTCCGGATCGGTGAGGGCCACCGCGCTGGCGGCCACGTCCAGCGCCTGGTCGCGCAACCGAAGGCGGGCCCGCGTCTCGACCAGGTCGCTGACGTCGTGCACGATGACGTACCACAGGTTCTTCTCCCGCACGCGGACCGGGGCGTTCGCGACCCGCACCTCGCGAACGGTCCCGTCGGCGCGCCGGTGTCGTGCGTCCGCGGGTAGCGACGCATCCGGATTCGAGGCCTGCGGCGGCCCATCCACGTCGAGGTCGGTGAGCGTGCGCGAGCGGAGCGCCTCTGCCGACCAGCCGTAAAAGCGGGCGGCGGCAGGGTTGGCGTCGACGATCCGGCGGGTGTTCGGCTCGACCAGGAGCATGACCACTTGGTCGTTGCCGAAGAGGGTTTCGAACGCCTTCGCGTCACGCAGGATCGGACGCGCCATAGGCCAGCATACGACGGGGGCAACGGCGTGTACGTGCGATCTTCACCGCGTTCCTACGGCTGCGCCAGGAGGTCGCCCCACGGAACCGGGCGGTGCAGGGCATACCCCTGAAGGTAGTCCACGCCGATGTCGTGCAGCTGGGTCCGGACCTGCTCGCGTTCGACGAACTCGGCCACGGTCCGCTTGCCGAGGGCGGCGGCAAGGTCGTGCACCGAACGCACCAGCGTCTCGTCCAGGGGGTTGCGGTCCATGTCCCGCACCAACAGGCCGTCGAGCTTCACCAGGTCCACCGACGCCGTCTTGAGGTAGGCGAACGAGGACAGGTCGCTCCCGAAGTCGTCCAGGGCCACACGCACCCCACGCGCCCGCAACGACGTCAGGAACCGCTCGGCGTCCGGCAGGCTGGTCATGGCGGCCGTCTCCGTGATCTCGATGCACAGGCGAGCGGGCGGAAACCCCGTCGCGTCGAGCACGCCGAGAAGCTGCTCGGCGAACGCCGGATCGGAGACGGAGCGCGGGGATACGTTCACGTGGACGGCGCTGAGCGCCTGCACGTGCGCCGGGTGGCGCACCAGCGTCTCCAGGGCGGTGCGCACCACCCACCGGTCGATGTCACCGGCCATGCCGTAGCGTTCGGCGGCCGGGAGGAACGCCCCCGCCACGTGAAGGCGTCCGTCCACGTCGCGCAGTCGGACCAGCAGCTCGTAGCGCAGCTCGTCGGGATCGGCGCGTGCCACGATGCGCTGGGCGTACAGCTCCAGGCGGTCGTCCGCCAACGCGTCGCGCATCCGATCGACCCACGCCATCTCGCCCTGCCGGGCGGCCTGCGCCTCGTCGCTCTCGGCGTAGGCGTGCACGCGGTCCCGGCCGCGATCCTTGGCGATGTAGCACGCGACGTCGGCCCGCCGGAGGATGGCGCCGGCATCCTCATCGTCCCCGTCGATCGACACGACCCCGATGCTGCAGGAAGTTCGGAAGCGCCGGCCCTCGAACGGGACCTCCGTCGCGGCGATGCGCGCACGCAACGCCTCGGCCACCTCGACGGCCGTGTCCAGGGGCGTGCGGTCCAGCAGGATCGCGAACTCGTCGCCGCCCAGACGACCGACGGTGTCGGTGGCGCGCACGTGGCTGGTGATCTCGTGCGCGAGGTGCGTCAGCAGCGCGTCGCCGGCGGCGTGCCCGGCGGTGTCGTTCACGACCTTGAACTGATCGAGGTCCAGGTAGCACAGCGCGTGCGTGACCCCGCGCCGCTGAGCGGAGGTGTGCGCCTGCTCGGTGCGTCGCTCGAACTCGTAGCGGTTCACCAGACCGGTGAGCATGTCGTGGCGGGCCTGGTGGCTCAGCTCCTCGGTCAAGCGCTTGGCTTCCGATACGTCGTCGAAGGTCGCGAACAGCTCGCGGGCCTGCCGGCGGCCGAGATCGACCTGGGACAGCGTGCTGCGGACCCAGATCTGCCGGCCGTCGCCCCGGACCAGCCGGTATTCGAACGTCGTTCCCTCCCCGGGCTGTAGGAACGCGCTCACCTCGCCCGCGCGGGGGCGGCGCTCAGGGCCGATCAGCTCCAACAGCGTCGTCTCCAGGAGCTGCGCCCGCGTCCGCCCCGCGAGGTCGCACAGGGCGTCGTTCACGTCCACGAGCCGGCCGAGGCCGTCCACGCGGGCCATTCCGACGCCCGCTTGCTCGAAGGTGCGGCGCACGGACCGATCGTTCGCGCGGATGCGCCGCACGCTCCAGGCCACCAGCAGGCCGGCGATCAGCGCCAACACCAGGAACGAGCCCACGGTGATCACGAAAAGCGCGCGGTTCAACCAGCGCACGCCTTCGGCGAGCAGGCGCGTGAGCGCCCGCTCGAGGGGCCGGATCCGGAACGAGATCTCTTCGATCTCGGCCCGGAGCTGCGCGATGCGTGGCTGCGTGGGCGTGGCGGGCCCCTCGTGGAGGCGCTGCAGCTCGTCCGCGACCTGCTCGAGGGCCAGGACGTGTCGGTCCGCCTCGCGCCACACGCGGACCGCATCGCCGAACGGGGCCACGTCCGAGAACACCAGGTAGAACCAGATCATCCGGGGGACGTCTTCGGGGGCGTTGCGCCCGTCCAGGAAGCCCTCACGGGCCGCGGCGCGGTCGGGGGGATCCTCTTCGAGGGCCAGGCGTGCCTGCCGGTCGCCCAGGGGCACGGCGAGGGCGCTGCGGGCGCGGGTCAACTGGTCCCGGTCGCCCGACAGGGCGTAGGTGTCGAGGGCCTGGACGGCTTCGGCCCGGCCTTTCGACCACTGGCTTTCGGCCGTCACGTAGTTCGTGGCCGCCAACTGCAGGTTGAGCGCCACGGCCGTCACGGCGATCGACCCCCCGGTCACGACCGCCAAGGCGATCAGCCCCAACCGCGGGAGCCGGGCACGGCGCGTCGGCGACGACAACAACGCGCGTCTCATCGCGCCGTTCTCACACTAGGTGTGCGCGGATCAAACATCGCCCCCCAAGGTGAACGCAGGATGGGACGGGTCGACGGGCGTGGCCCGATGATACGAGACTGGCGCCTGAGGGGCCGTGCGCGTTTCAGAACAGCCGGGGCTGCTCCACCCGGCCGGGCACCCGGAACGCCGCGGTGGACAGGGACGGCGGGCGATCCAGCCCGTGCTTGCGGCGTGAGAGGTCGAACAGCTGCCGCAGTTGCTCCGCGTACGTCCCGGCGCCCCGCATGCGCGCCCCGAACGTGGCGTCGTTCAGCGCGCCGCCGCGGACCTCGCGAATCCGCGCCAACACCCGGCGCGCACGGGCCGGGTCGCGCGTCTGGAGCCAGGCGGTGAACACCTCCGCGACGGCGCGGGGAAGCCGCAGCATCTGCATGCCGGCGAACGATGCGCCCGCCTCCGCCGCCGCCTCCAGGATGGCGGGCAGTTCCGCGTCGGTCAGGCCGGGCACCACCGGCGCGACGTTCACGCCGACCGGTACGCCCGCGTCGGCCAAGGCCCGCACCGCCGCCAGGCGCCGGGCCGCGCTGCTGGTGCGCGGTTCCATCGAGGCGCGCAGTTCCTCGTCCAGGGTGGTGACGCTCAGCGTGACCGAGACGGCCTCAAAGCGCGCCAACCCTGCCAGCAGGTCCAGGTCGCGCGTCACCAGGTGGTTCTTGGTGATCACCGACACCGGGTGCCGGAACGCCGTCAGCACCTCGAGGCAGGCGCGCGTGATCCGCTCGCGGCGCTCCAGCGGCTGGTAGGGATCGGTCACGCCGGACAGGGCGACCGGGGTCGGCGTCCAGCCGGGCGCCGCCAGTGCGCGTTCCAACAGGCGGGCGGCGTCGCGTTTCACGAACAGCTGCCGTTCGAAGTCCAGGCCGGCCGACAGCCCCAGGTACTCGTGGGTGGGGCGTGCGTAGCAGTAGCTGCAGCCGTGCTCGCAGCCGCGATACGGGTTCAGGCTCACCTCGAACCCGACGTCGGGACTGTCGTTGCGGCTCAGAACGCTGCGCGACGCGTCTTCGCGCACCTGCGTGGCGGGCCGCAGGTCGTCCGGCTCCATGGCGTCCGGGTCCGGACGGGATTGCCGCCCGTCGAACCGGTTGGGCGGGTCGTGCGCCGCCCCTCGGCCCTTGGGTCGCGGCCGCTTCGTCACGGGCATGCCCTCAGGCGCGCGACACCGCGGACGCGAACAGGTCTTCGAGCCCTTCGAAGCGGGACAGGTCGATCTCCTCCACCTGGCCGTCCAGCACCGCGTCGATCTCGCGGATGCGGTCGCGCAGCGTGGCGGCGGTCTCGAAGGCCAGCTCGGCGCTGGCGACGTACATCTGCTGCTCCAGAATGCCGCGGTGCCGCAGCAGCTCGTCGCGGGTGCCGTCGTCCAGCTTGGCCGGCGCCGCCACCGTGGCGTCGTCCTTCTCCGGGCCGTACCGCAGCACGCCGCGCACGGCCTTTTGAATCGTTTGCGGGGTGATGCCGTGTTCCTCGTTGAAGGCGATCTGCTTGTCGCGGCGCCGGTCGGTCTCGTCGATCGCCGCGCGCATCGCGTCGGTGACCGTGTCCGCGTACATGTACACCTCGCCGTGCACGTTGCGGGCGGCCCGACCGATGGTCTGAATCATGCTGCGCGGGTTGCGCAGGAAGCCGGTCTTGTCGGCGTCCAGGATGCACACCAGGCTCACCTCCGGCAGGTCCAGCCCCTCGCGCAGCAGGTTGATGCCGACCAGCACGTCGAAGCGGCCCAGCCGCAGGTCGCGGATGATCTCCTGACGCTCGACCGCGTCGATGTCGCTGTGCATGTAGCGCACGCGGATGCCCTGGTTGGCGAGGTACTCGGTCAGATCCTCGGCCATCTTCTTGGTCAGGGTGGTGATCAGGACGCGCTCGCCCGCCTCGGCCCGCTGGCGCGCGGCGTACATCAGGTCGTCCACCTGGCCGCGGGTGGACTTGACGGTGATCTGCGGGTCGACCAGCCCGGTGGGCCGCACCACCTGCTCCACCACCTGGTCGGAGCGTTCGCGCTCCGCATCGGCCGGGGTGGCGGAGACGAACACCGCCTGGTTCACCTTGCCGAAGAACTCATTCAGTTTCAACGGCCGGTTGTCGATCGCGGCGGGCAGCCGGAAGCCGTACTCGACCAGGGTGCTCTTGCGGGCCAGGTCGCCGTTGTACATGCCGGAGATCTGCGGCACCATCTGGTGGCTCTCGTCCAGGAACAGCAGGGTGTCGTCCGGCAGGTAGTCCATCAGCGTGTACGGCGTGTCGCCCGGACCGCGGCCGTCCAGGTAGCGGCTGTAGTTCTCGATCCCTTTGCAGGTGCCCAGCGTCCGCAGCATCTCCAGGTCGTAGCGGGTCCGCTCGCGGAGGCGCTGCGCCTCGACCAGCTTGCCGTTCTTCTCGAAGAAGGCGATGCGTTCGTCCAAGTCCGCCTCGATGTTGGCGGTGATCTCGTCCAGCGACTCCTCGGGCATCATGTAGTGGCTGGCGGGGAAGACCGTCGTGCCCTCCAAGGTCGTGATCGGGTCCTTGGTGACGGGATGCACCATGGACAGGCCGTCGATCTCGTCCCCCCACAGGTCCACGCGGATCGGTTGCTCGTCGTGCGCGCCCCACACATCGATCACGTCGCCACGCGCCGAGAAGGCGCCGGGCCGCAGCTCGGTGTCGTTCCGCTCGTACTGCATCGACACCAGCCGGGCCAACAGCTCGTCGCGGTTCACCCGCATCCCGGGCGCCAGCAGCAGGTTCTTGCGGCGGTACTCGTCCGGCGCCCCCAGGCCGTAGATGCAGGAGACCGACGCGACGATGATGGTGTCGCGGCGCGTCAGCAGGCTGCGGGTCGCCGAGTGGCGCAGGCGCTCCAGCTCCTGGTTGACGTTGGCGTCCTTCTCGATGAACAGGTCGCGGGCGGGCACGTACGCTTCGGGCTGGTAGTAGTCGTAGTAGCTGACGAAGTACTCCACCGCCGCCTCGGGGAAGAACTCGCGGAACTCGCTGGCCAACTGTGCGGCGAGGATCTTGTTCGGTGCCATCACCAGCGCCGGGCGCTGCATCCTCTCGATCACGCGGGCCATGGTGTGCGTCTTGCCCGAGGCGGTGACGCCCAACAGGGTCTGGTAGCGAAGGCCGTCCCCCAGGCCCTCGACCAGCTTGACGATCGCCGCGGGCTGATCGCCGGCAGGTTCGAAGGGGGCGTGGACCGTGAGCGGCATTCCCCCAGCCTACGCCCGGCGTCGAGGATGCGGCGTCACGTGCCGTGCCATCGACGGCAGTGGACGGCGCCGTGCTACACGGCTGCGCGCCGGCCGGACGCGAGGGGCCGTGCTACCGTGCACCACGATGAACGATGCCCGCGCTCGCCGTGCCCGTGCGCCCCGTCGCGCCGTGCGTTGCCCCGCTCCCCTCCGGCCGCGGTCGGCGGTCCTACGCCGAGGCCCGGCGTGAAGACCTTCTACCTCGTCGACGGGCACGCGCAGATCTTCCGCGCCTACTACGCCCCCTTCCGTGAACTCACCACGCCGGACGGCCGCAACGTCAAGGCCGCCTACGTGTTCACGCAGTTGATCGTGAGCCTGCTGGCGCGCCAACCCGACTACTTCGCGGTCGCGTTCGACGTCAGCGACGAGACGACCTTCCGCAAGGCGTCGTTCGAGGCGTACAAGGACCAGCGGGACAAGGCGCCGGAGGACCTCGGCCCGCAGATGGCGATGGTGCGCGAGATCCTGGACCGCTTGGGGGTGGCCACCTACGAGCAGCCCGGCTACGAAGCCGACGACGTGATCGCCACCATCGCCCGCCGGCTGCCGGCCGACGTCGAGCTCCGCATCGTCAGCAAGGACAAGGACCTGCACCAGATCCTGAACGACCGCGTGGCGCTGTACGACCCCAAGGAGGACGAGGTCCTCCGCGCCGCCGACCTGCCCGGGCGCTTCGGCTACACCGCCGAGCAGGCGGTCGAGGTGCAGACCCTCACCGGCGACGCGATCGACAACGTGCCCGGCGTGGAGGGGATCGGCACCAAGACCGCCGCCAAGCTGATCGCCACCTACGGCAGCGCGGACGAGGTCCTCGCCCACGCCGACGAGCAGAGCCCCAAGCGGCGCGAGAACCTGCTGGCGGCCGCCGAGCTGATCCCCATCACGCGGGACCTGGTCACGCTGCACGACGACCTCGACCTATCCTTCGAGCTGAAGGCGTGCCGCACGCCCACCCCCCGCCGCGCCGACGTGCGTGACGTCCTGGAGCCGCTGGGCTTTCGGTCGTTGCTGGAGCAGCTGCCCGGCGACGGGGACGAAGGCGCCGAGTCCGAGGCGCCGAAGGGGCACCGCGACGATGCCGCCTACCTCACCATCACCCGCGAGGACGCCCTGGCCGAACTTACCGCCCGACTGCGCGAGGCGGAGGCGGTGGCGATCGACACCGAGACCACCAGCCTGCGGGCCTGCGACGCGGAGCTGCTGGGCGTATCGCTGGCGTTGCGGAGCGGCGAGGCGTACTACCTCCCCGTCCGCGCCGACGGCGAGGAGGTGCTGGGGCAGGACGTCGTGCTGAGGGCCCTCGCGCCGGTGCTGGAGAGCGACGCCACGATCAAGGTCGGCCAGAACCTGAAGTACGACCTGCAGGTGTTGTGGAACGCCGGCGCGCGCGTGCACGGACCGATCTTCGACACCATGATCGCCGCGGCGCTGCTCCATCCCGAACGGCGCGGCAACGGCCTCGACGCGCTCGCGAAGGACCTGCTGGGCCTCGAGCTGATCCCCACCGAACAGCTGATCGGCAAGGGCAAGAACCAGACCCCCATGCTCGAGGTGCCGCTTTCGCAGCTGGCCGAGTACGCCGCCGAGGACGCCGACGCCACCTGGCGCCTGTACGAGCTGCTCGCCGGCGAGCTGAACCAAGCACCCGACACGCTTCGCGCCCTGACGCGCGACCTCGAGTTCCCGCTGGTCCGCGTGCTGGCCCGCATGGAGGCGCACGGCGTGCGGCTGGACCTGGATCTGCTGCGAGAGACCGCGCAGCGGCTGGAGCGGCGCCTCGAGGATTTGCGGGGCGAGATCCAGGAGGCGGCGGGGCGCACCTTCAACCCCGACAGCCCCGCCCAGCTGGGCGAGGTCCTGTTCGACCACCTCGGCATGCGGGTGGTCAAGCGCACCAAGACCAGCCGCAGCACCGACGCCAGCGTCCTGGAGACGCTGGCCGCCGAGACCGACCATCCGCTCCCCGCCCTGGTGCTGGAATACCGCGAGCTCGCCAAGCTGCTCGGCACCTACCTGGAGCCCCTGCCCAGCTACGTCTCCGACCGCGACGACCGCCTCCACGCCAGCTTCCATCAGATCGGCGCGGCCACGGGACGCCTGTCCAGCTCCGATCCGAACATTCAGAACATTCCCGTCCGCACCGAGACGGGCCGCTCCATCCGGCGCGCCTTCACCGCCTCGGCCGCCGACCGGGTGCTGCTCACCGCCGACTACAGCCAGGTGGAGTTGCGCATGCTGGCGCACCTCAGCCGCGACCCGGAAATGCGCCGCGCCTTCGCAGACGGCCTCGACATTCACGCCTTCGTGGCCAGCCAGATCTTCGGCCTGCCGCTGGAGGAGGTCGGCGCCGAGCAGCGACGCGTCGCCAAGACGGTGAACTTCGGCATCGTGTACGGCCAGACCGCGTTCGGGCTGTCCCGCACCTTGCGCATCCCGCAGGGCGACGCCGCGACGTTCATCGAGGCGTACAAGGAACGCTACGCCGGCATCGAGAAATTCCTGCAAGACTGCATCGCCTTCGCCGAGGAGCACGGCTACGTCGAGACCTTGCTGGGCCGGCGCCGGCCGGTGCCGGAGGTGCGCAGCCGCAACCGCAATCAACGCATGCTGGGCGAGCGTCTCGCCATCAACACCGTGGTGCAGGGCAGCGCCGCCGACCTGATCAAGTTGGCGATGCTGCGCCTGGACGCCCGCCTGGACGAGGAGGCGCTGGACGCCCACCTGATCATCCAGGTGCACGACGAGCTGGTGTTCGACGTGCACCAGGGCGCGGCCGAGCGGACGCGCGACGTGGTGCGCGAGGAGATGACCGGCGCGATGACGCTGGACGTGCCGCTGGTCGTCGACGCCGGCACCGGCCCGAACTGGATGGAAAGCAAGGACTGACCCCGGCGCCAAGGAGTGCCCAGGAGGGGAGGGGAGGCCCGCCATGTGCGGACGCTACGGACTGTTCCACGACGGCCCCGAGATCGCCGACCTGTTCGGCGCCGACATCGCGCGGCTGGACCCGCCGCTGACGCCGCGCTACAACATCGCCCCTACCCAGCTCGCCCCGGTCCTGCTGCCTCAGGACCCGCACGGACGGGGCGAGGTCGAACGGGACGAGCAGGGGCCGGGCGAGAACGCGCACCGTGACGCGGGTCGCGCGTTCGTCAGCGCCCGCTGGGGCCTGATTCCGCACTGGGTGAAGGACCCCGCCACCTTCCGCGCGACGCTGGTCAACGCCCGCGCCGAGAGCGCCCACCAGAAGCCCTCCTTCCGGGACGCCCTGAAGCGCGACCGCTGCGTGGTGCCGGCCAGCGGCTTCTACGAGTGGCGTGCGCCCGAGGATGGCGGTCGCAAGCAGCCCTACCTGATCCGCCGCCGCGACGGCGCCCCCATGGCGCTGGCGGGCCTGCACGCCCGCAACGACGCGGCCGCGCCGCACGACAGCTTCACGATCCTGACGACCCGCCCCAATGCGCTGATGGCCCGCCTGCACGACCGGCAGCCCGTGATCCTGCCGTTGGAGGCGATCCCCGCCTGGTTCGACCCCGCCCGCCGCGACGCCGCCTCCCTGTCCGACCTGCTGGAACCGTGCGACCCAGAGGCGTTCGAGGCCGTCCCGATCGGCACCGCGATCAACGCCCCCGCGCGCGACGGCCCCGAGGTGATCGCGCCGGCCGGCGAGGCGTTGCGGGTCTAGGGCGCAGGACCGGCAGGGCGCGGAACGCGCGGCTCCGTTCGTGCTTCACGGCGGGCGTCACGCCGCCGCGGCGCGCCTCCGCCTCGAGCGACGCCGAGCCGCGGCGTGCCCCAGGGCGCCCCGACGCCGCGCCGAAGCGGCGACAATGACGGCGTGCCGCTGACCCGCGACGACCTGCCGGTCCTGCCCCGAAAGCCCGGCTGCTACCTGTTCCAGGCCGAGGACGGGCCGGTCTACATCGGCAAGGCGAAGGACCTGCGCGCCCGCGTCGCCAGCCACTTCGGGGCGCCCAGCGGGTCGAAGAGCCGCTTCGTCACGCGACTGGCCGACCGGTTCGAGTTCATCGTCACCGACACCGAGACCGAGGCGCTGGTCCTCGAGGCCGACCTGATCAAGCGGCACAAGCCGCGCTTCAACGTCCAGCTCAAGGACGACAAGAGCTACCCGTTCCTGAAGCTCACCGACGAGCCGTACCCGCGGCTGCTGTTCACCCGGGCGCACCGCGACGACGGCGGCACCTACTTCGGCCCCTACCCCTCTGCCGGCACCGTCAAGCAGGTCCTGGACCTGGTGAACAAGACGTTCCAGCTGCGCGTCAACAGCGGCACGCCGATGCGGCCCCGCACCAAGCCGTGCCTGCGGTTCCACATGGGGCACTGCCTGGCGCCGTGCGTGGGGAACGTGACGCCGGAGGCGTACGCACGCCGGGTCGAGCAGGCGCGCGCCTTCCTGCAGGGCCGGGTGGCGGAGGTGCTGGGGCAGCTAGAGGCCGAGATGCGCGAGGCGGCGGACCGCTTCGAGTTCGAGCGCGCCGCGAAGGTCCGCGACCGCATGGAGGCGGTCCGCCGCGTGACCGGCTACGACAGCGAGGTCGCCCGTCAGCCCGGCCTCGACCTCGACTTTCTCGGCTTCGCGGTGGCGGGCAGCTACGCCATGGTGCAGATGTTCCAGATGCGGCGCGGTCGCGTGACGGGCCGGGACACGCGCTTCCTCCGCAACGCCAAGGACGCCGGCGAGGACGAGATCCTCGAGCGGTTCATGGCGGACTACTACCGGCAGGCGACCTACGTGCCGCCGTTGGTGCTGGTGCCCAGCGACGCGCTGGACCGGGACACCTGGGAGGCGTTCCTGTCCGAACGGGCCGGCCGCCGGGTCGAGCTGCGCCGCCCCCGCCGCGGCGACAAGGTCGACCTGGTCGACATGGCCAACCGCAACGCCCGCACCGGCGTGGACGCCGAGCTGGCACGGTTGGAGCGCCGCGGGGACGCGCCCGGCGTCGGCGAGCTGCAGGAGCTGCTCGGCCTGGACGAACCGCCGTGGCGGATCGAAGGCTATGACGTCAGCAACCTGATGGGTTCGCACACGGTCGCCTCGATCGTGGTGTTCGAGGGGGGCCGGCCGCGCAAGAGCGCCTACCGCAAGATGCGGATCCGCGACCTGGACAAGCCGGACGACTTCCTGGCCATGCACCAGGTGCTCACGCGGCGCTTCACCGGCCGCCTGGCCGAGTCGATGACCGTGCCGGACCTGGTCCTGATCGACGGCGGCAAGGGCCAGGTCTCCGCGGCACGCCGCGCCCTGGAGGAGGTCGGCGTGCGGGTGCCGGTGGTCGGCCTGGCCAAGCGCGAGGAGACGCTGGTGACGAGCGAGGGACGCGAACTGCTGGTGCCGCTGACGCATCCCGCCCTGCGGCTGCTGGCGTTCGCGCGCGACGAGGCGCACCGCGTGGCGGTCGGCTACAACCGCAATCGTCGCGGCCGCGCCGGCACGAGGAGCGTGCTGGACGAGGTGCCCGGCATCGGACCGAAGCGCCGCGATGCCTTGCTGGCGCACTTCTCCAGCGTGGACCAGCTGCGGGCGGCGGGCGAGCCGGAACTGGCCGCCGTGCCGGGCGTCGGTCCGGCCGCCGCCGCCGCCGTGCGGGCGTACTTCGCGCGGCAGGACGCGACGGCCGCGGGCGAGCCGGGCGAACCCCCCGACCGACCGCACGGCGAGGCCAGCGACGAGCCCGCCGACGACGCCTCGGTACCGTCGTGAGCGCCATGGAGCTGCCCCACGCCGACGGCGCGCCCGGCGACGGGCCCGCCGGCCCGGCCGGGCCGCGGCCGCCCTGGTTGCGCGCGGCGGGCAGCGAGCTGATCGCCCACCGCCGCCTGGACGGGCGCGAGGGGCGCTTCGAGCCGCTGCCGGACGACCTGCCGCCCACGCTCACCCAGGCGTTGGCGGCGGCGGGCGTGACGCGGCTGTACGCGCATCAACGCGAAGCCATCGACGCCCTGGACGCGGGCTCGGATGTGCTGCTCACCACCGGCACCGCCAGCGGCAAGAGCCTGGCGTACCAACTGCCGGCGTTGCGCGCCCAGTGGATCGACGAGGGCGCGACCGTACTGGCCCTGTACCCCACCAAGGCGCTGGCGCACGACCAGGCACGGGCCATGGCGAGCCTGGCGGAGGCGACGGGCCTGCCGCCCGGCACCGTCGCCGCGTACGACGGTGACACGCCGAGCCACGTGCGGGCCCGCAGACGCGCCGAGGTGCGGACGTTGATCACCAATCCCGACATGCTGCACGCCGGCATCCTGCCGCACCACACCCTGTGGCGCCGCTTCCTGCGCGGCCTGGACCTGGTCGTGGTCGACGAGATCCACGCCTACCGCGGGGTGTTCGGCGGGCACCTGGCCGGCGTGCTTCGGCGCCTGCTGCGCGTCGCGCGGCACTACGGCGCCGCCCCGCGCCTCCTGGCGACCAGCGCCACCATCGGCAACGGCGCCGAGCACGCCGCGGCGTTGCTGGGCCGCACGCCGCACGTCGTGGCGCGCGACGACGCCCCACGCGCGCCGCGCGAGGTGCTGCTGGTCCGGCCCCCCATGGTCGACCGCGCCCTGGGCATGCGCCGCGCACCGGGGCAGGACGCCGTCCGCATCGCGGAGGGCCTGGTGCGGGCGGGCCGGCAGGTGCTGGTGTTCGCCGGCTCGCGCCAGGGCGCGGAGGAGGCCGTGCTTCAGCTGCGCGCCAGCGTGGACGGCGTCCGCAGCTACCGTAGCGGCCTGCTGGCGCGGGAACGCCGCGCCATCGAGGCGGAGCTGCGCGACGGCACCGCCCGCGCCGTGGTGGCCACCAACGCCCTGGAGCTGGGCCTGGACATCGGCGGCGTGGACGCAGTCGTGATCATCGGCTATCCCGGCTCCGCCGCCGCCTTCTGGCAGCAGCTGGGCCGGGCCGGCCGACGCGACCGGTCGGGCGTGGGGGCGCTGGTGCTGGGGAGCGGCCCGTTGGATCAGTACCTGGCGCGGCACCCGGAGCACCTGTTCGGCGCCGCGCCGGAGCGGGCCCTCACCGATCCCGATCACCCGTTGTTGGCACTGGACCACCTTCGCTGCGCCACCTTCGAGCTGCCGGTCGAGCCGCACGAGCCGTTCGGCGGCTACGGACCGTCCGACGTGCAGGCGCTCACCAGCCAGCTCGAGGCCGACGGCGAGGTGCACCGCGCCGGGGGGCGCAGCTACTGGATCGCGGACCGTTACCCGGCGCAGGGGGTGTCGTTGCGCTCAGCCGGACAGGACGACGTGCTCCTTCAGGACGAGCACGGCGTCACGGTCGGCACGCTGGACGCGCCCAGTGCGCGCTGGATGGCGCACCCGGGCGCCATCTACCTGCACGACGGTCGCCCGCACCACGTCGCGGCGCTGGACCTCGATCAGCGCGTGGCCCGCCTCGAACCGACCGACGATCGCTTCCTGACGCGTGCCACACGCGAGACGCGCATCACGCCGGCCGGACGCCCGGCGGAGCGGTCGGCGCGGGGCGCCACCGTGCTTCACGGCGACGTCGACGTCACCGAGACGGTGACCGGCTACCGCCGCATGCGGCGCAGCACGCGCGAGACGCTGTCGCGTCACCGGCTGCAGTTGCCGCCGTTCACCATGCGGACCACCGCCTACGCCTTCACGCCGCACGAGGACACGGTGGCCGCGCTGCGCGCGGCGGGCAGGTGGAGCAACGACCCCAACGCTTACGGTCCCGACTGGCCGCGCGTGCGGGCCCGGACGTTGGCCCGCGACGGGCATGCCTGCCGTTCCTGCGGCGCGCGGGAGGGGGCGGGCACGGCCCTGCACGTGCATCACCTCGTGCCGGTCCGGGCGTTCGCGCGCGCCAGCGAGGCGCACGCCGACGACAACCTCGTCACGCTGTGCCCTGCCTGTCACCACCGCGCCGAGCAGAGCGTCCGCGTTCGCAGCGGACTGGCCGCCGTGGCGTACGTGTTGCGCTCGTTGGCGCCCCTGCGCGTGATGTGCGATGCCCGCGACCTGGGCGTGCTCAGCGACCCGGCCAGCCCCGTCGCGTCCGGCGCGCCGGCGGTGCTCGTGTACGAGACCGTCCCCGGCGGCGTGGGGTTCGCGGCGGAGTTGGCCGCGCGGCACGAGGAACTGATCGCCGCGGCGCACGACCTGGTGACGTCGTGCGCCTGCGACGAGGGCTGCCCCGGCTGCGTGGGGCCCGCCGGCGAGCCGGGCCACGCCGGCAAGGACGAGGCGAGGGCCCTGCTGGCGGCCGCCTCATGAGCGACCTGCTGTCGCGCTTGCGGGCCCTCCGTGGCGATCCGGCCCAGCCCGAGGCCGCCGATCCGTCGCAGGCCGAGGTCGATGTGGGCTTCGAGGGGGCGGCCGCCCAACTGGCGGCCACCGTGGCGACCCGCGAGACCGGCGTGCACCTGTGGCGCCGCGCCACCCCGACGTGGCGCCACGGCGACGCCCCCGTGGGCGACGCCGGGCTCGGGCCGCTGCTGCGGCGCTGGGCCGAAGCGACGCGGGCGCGCGCGGGGCGCGCCGCGTCGGGCTCGCCGGCCTCGCGCCACGAAGGGGCCGCTCCCGAGGCGCCCGAGCCGACCCGCGGTTCTGTCCCTCGGCCCGAGCGGGTCCTGTACCTCGATACCGAGACCACGGGCCTGGCTGGCGGGACCGGCACGTACGCCTTCCTCGTCGGCATCGGCGTGCACGACACGGACGGGTTCTCGGTCACCCAACTGTTCATGCCGGGCCCCCAACACGAACCGGCCCTGCTGGACGCGGTCGAGCACGCGAGTCGCGGCGCGGACGCTGTCGTGACGTACAACGGCGCCGGCTTCGACCTGCCGCTGCTGCGCAACCGCTTCTTGCTCCACGGCCGTGAGGACCCGTTCGCGCACGCGCTGCAGCTGGACCTGCTGCCGTTGGCACGCCGCCTGTGGCGGGAGCGCCTGGTGGACTGCACGCTGGGCACCGTCGAGCGCGAGATCCTGGGGGCGCGCCGCGACCACCGGGACGTCCCGGGCGCCGAGGTGCCCGCGCGCTACGCCGCCTTCCTGCGCAGCCGCGACGCGCGGCCGTTGCGTGGCGTCCTCCGTCACAACCAGGACGACGTCGTCGCGCTGGCGGCCATGCGCGCCCGCCTGGACGACCTGTTGGCGTCCCGCCGCCCCGCTGCGCCCGACGAGGCGTACGCGCTGGGCCGCCTGTTGGCCCGGATCGGCGAGGAGGCCCTGGCCCTGCAGCACTTTCGAAGCGTTGCGGCGCAGCGGGCGGATGCAGCCTGGGAGGCGTCGCTGCTGCTGCGGCGGACCGGCCGGCGCGAGGCCGCAAGGGAGGCGTGGCAGGCGCTGGCCCAGCGGGGCCACGCCGACGCCTGGGTCGCGTTGGCCAAGGACGCCGAGCACCGCACCCGCGATCTTCATGGGGCCCTCGCGGCCGTCCAAGCGGCCCGATGCTGCGACGGGCCCTGCCGCGACGACCTGGACAAGCGCGAGGCCCGCCTTCGCGCGCGCCTCCGGGTACGAGGCGAGATGGCCTAGGCGGAATCACGGCGCCGCCCCCGCCTCCAGCCAGAACGTGCCGCCGCACCCGCGGTGCCGGTAGGCGCCGGGCGCGTGCTTGGGCCGCCGGTACAGGCCGACCCGCGTTCCGCAGCGGCGGCACACCAGCACGTGGCGGGGCGGCGCGACGGGATCGCTGCTGCACGTCGCGCGTGGTTCCGCCCCGACCTCGCGCGCGACCGACCGCCACAACGGTCCGTGGTTCATGGCGCGCCGGCCGTAGCGGGCGTAGGCGACCGCGTGCGCGATCTCGTGGAGGAGGGTCGCGGAGATCCGCGCGTCGTCCCCGTTCTGCACCAGGTAGCGGCTGAGGCGCACCGTACCCGTGCGCGCCCCCGCCACCACGCGGGTCGTGCCGAGGGTTCGTTTGCCGCGGCCGAAACCGAACGCCCAGTCGTCCAGCCCATGGTGCAGCATCCGCTCGGCCGCCGCGACCTCGACGCGGCCGAAGGCCGGTCCGGGCGGCCGGGGCCGAAGCAGGTACACGACGCGGTCGCCATCCCTGAACGGCAGGGGCTGGCGGCTGGTGGGGCCGAGGTCCGCAGGCGGCCTTGAGACGCTCATGCCGTGGAGGCTACCGCGGGGGCCGCGGGCGGGCGCTGGGCGCCGGGGGGATCGCCGAGACGGACCGCCTGCACCGCCGGTGCCCCCTTGGTCGCGGGCGCTTCGGATGCGGCAGATGCCGTGCGTGTCGACGCGATCCGCCCAGCACGCCGACACGCCACGCCCCTTCGCGCCTATACTCTGCCCAAGCGGGAGGAGATGCCATGGCCCCACGACCCGACCCCCCTGACAGCGAGGACGCGCGCGCACTGGAGGAGGCCGCCGCCCAGCTCGAAGCGCACCCCGACTACCGCGTCCTGCGTCGCTTGCCGGACGATCCAAGGTCCGACGGGCACGGCACCCCCGGAAGGTACGGGTTGTTCGTCGACGTCGAGACCACCGGCTTCGACGCGTCACGGGAGGCGGTCATCGAGCTGGCCATGGTGCTCTTCGGCTACGACGCCCAGGGGCGCGTGACGGGCATCGAAGCGCGATTCGACCAGTTGGAGGACCCCGGCCGCCCCATTCCGAGTGAAATCACCGAGCTGACCGGCATCACGGACGAGGACGTTCGCGGGGCCCGCATCGACGACGGCGACGTGGCGGACCTCGTCGGACGCGCCCACCTGGTCATCGCGCACAACGCCCCGTTCGACCGCGCGTTCCTCGAGCGGCGCTTCCCCGTGTTCGCGCAGCAACCGTGGGCGTGCAGCGCCGTCGACGTGAACTGGCGAGGCGAGGGGCTCGAGAGCCGCAAGTTGGAGTACCTCGCCTTCCGCTTCGGCATCTTCTACGAGGCGCATCGGGCTGTCACCGACTGCGTTGCCGGCGTCCACGTGCTCAGCCGCGAGCTGCCCCGCAGCGGCGTGCCGGCCTTGTCGCGCCTGTTGGCCTCGGCCCGCCGGAAGGACGTCCGGTTCGACGCCCTCGGCTCGCCGTTCGAGACCAAGGACGCGCTCAAGGCGCGCGGGTACCGCTGGAACGCCGCCGAGCGGTACTGGTGGAAGGAGGTCCCCGAGGAGGAGGCCGACGCCGAGCGGTCCTGGCTCTCGGCCAACGTGTACGACGGGCGGAGCCGCGCGCGCGAGTCGGTCGTCACCGCCTACGAGCGGTACGCCACGCGCCCGGCCTGACGCCAGGCACGACCGAGCGGCGCGTCCCCGCGGGGACGCGCCGCGTTCCCCTCCAACGCCGGGACGGGTGTGATAACCTTCGCAAAACCCCGGCTTGAGCTAGGGAGGTCGTGCATGGAAGAGGAACGGGTCCGGTACCCCAGCGGACGCACCGGAGAGCGAAACGTACACCGTGTCGGCCTGACGCGGCACTGCATAACCTCCGGTACGATCCAACTTCCCTTCGCCCTCAAGGACGCCTTTCCTGAGGGCGAATTCGTTGCGCACGACGTGCATCGCGACCAGGCCATCACCCTCGACTTCGAACCTCCAAGGCGCCTGCACGGCCTCCGCGACCTGTTCGAAGCCCACGAACTCCACGTGAACGATCTGCTGGAGATCCGCGTCGAAGCCGACACCGTTCGCCTCGCCGCGGTGCAGCTCGCCCGCTACGACGCCCGTTCCCGCGACGACCAGGCAGCCGCCGTCCGGCCCTCGCGCACCGCCGACCCGCACCGAGCCGCGCGCCCACGCCACCCCGAGGCCCGGGCCGAGCCCGATGCCTCCCACCTGGGGGACGACGTCGTCGATCGCTTCGGAAGCGTCACCGTGCGGCGACTCGGCGCGGGCACGGCCCGCCCGCCGGCGGCGGAGACCCTGAGCGACGACGCCCCGCGCGCCGAACGCCCCGAGGAGCCCTCCGCTCTGCAGGCGCCCAACGACGACCGATCGGTGCAGGAGTCCGCGCCCGTGGAGCTTTACGAGCCCGCCGCGGCGCCCGAACGGGACGCGGGCCCCCTGCCCCCGGCGTCCTCGCCGTCGCGGCCCTCGGGTGCGCCGGAGGTGGCGCAGGCGTCCCATCGCACCGCCCCGCAGGCCGCGCCCGCCGAGGCCGGGGAGGCACGCGTCACGCCCCATGACCTGGCCGAACCCGAGGCCGACGACGCGCAGGCCGAGGACGGCGACAAGCGCCTTCGCGAAGAGTCGTTGAGCCGCGCGGGCGACCTGCGGAGTCGCATCGTGCGCTGGCTCCTCGACCCGTCCACGCCGGTCATCGTCCAGTACCAGCACGTCATGCATGCCTTCGATCTTCCGCGCGAGGTCGTGCACGACGTCATGGCCGGCATCATCGAAGAGCCCCCGCCCACCCTTCGCCTGGCCGAGCTGCGCGAGGGCATGTTCCGCGTCTCGAAGGTCACGGTGGAACAGGAGGCCTGAGCCTGCGGCCCCTGCCCGAGCGGGCGGTCCTTGCTCAGGACGAGCCGCGCGTGCCGAACCATTCGGCGGGCGCGGGGTCGAGGTTCCAGTAGAGGTGCTTCTCCTCCTGGTACTCGCGGAGGCCGGCGCGTCCCAGCTCGCGGCCGATGCCGCTCTGTTTGAAGCCGCCCCAGGGCGCTTCGGGGTAGTAGGGGTGGAAGTCGTTGATCCACACCGTCCCGAAGGGGAGGCGGCGCGCCATGCGGACGGCGCGCGTGGCGTCTCGCGTGAACACGCCGGCGGCCAGGCCGGTCGGGGTGTCGGAGGCCAGTCGGACCGCCTCAAAGTCGTCCGCGAACGTCTCCACGGTGAGGACGGGACCGAAGATCTCCTCGCGCGCGACGCGGCCGTCGTGCGGCAGGCCGGTCAGGACGGTGGGTTCCAGGAAGGTCCCGTCCGCGAAGCGGGGGTCGGTCGGGCGGCCGCCGCCGAGGACCAGTTCGGCGCCTTCCTCCTGTGCCAAGCGGACGTAGCCTTCGACCTTGTCGCGGTGCTCGGCGGAGATCACGGGCCCCATCTCGGTCTCATTCTCCCAGCCGAAGCCCATCCGGATGCGGCGGGCGCGGTCCAGGATCCGCTCGACCAGCGCGCCTTGCAGGTCCTCGTGCACCAACAGGCGCGAGCCGGCCGAGCACACCTGGCCGGCGTGGTAGTAGACGGCGTTCAGCGCGTGGTCGGTGGCCAGGTCGAGGTCGGCGTCTTCGAGGACGACGTTGGGGTTCTTGCCACCCAACTCCAGTGCGATCCGGGTGACGTGCTGCGAGGCGGCGGCGGCGATCCGCCGGCCCGTGACGATGCCGCCCGTGAACGAGATCAGGTCGACGCGTGGGTCTTCGGTCATGGCCGCGCCGACGGTGCCGCCGGCGCCGGTGACGACGTTGGCCACACCGGCGGGGAGACCCGCCTCCTCCAGCATTTCGCCGAAGCGAAGCGTGCTGAGGGGCGTGAGTTCGCTGGGTTTGAGTACGAAGGTGCAGCCGGCGGCCAGGGCAGGCGCGATCTTCCACGACGCCTGCAGCAGGGGGTAGTTCCAGGGGGTGATCATGGCGACCACGCCGAGGGGTTCGTGCATGGTCAGGCTGAGCGCGTCGGTGGGGACGGGGTTCACGTCCCCGCGCGAGGTGCGGATTTCGGCGGCGTAGTAGCGGAACACCTGCGCGATCTGGTCCATGTCGGCGCGGCTCTCGATCAGCGTCTTGCCGGTGTCCAGCGTCTCGAGCCACGCGAGCTCGTCGGTCTGCTGCTCGATGGCGTCGGCGACCCGTTCCAACAGGCGGGCGCGGGTCTGGACGGGCGTGGTCGGCCAGGGGCCGTCGTCGAACGCGCGGCGCGCGGCGCGGAGGGCGGCGTCGACGTCGTGGGCGTCGGCTTCGGGCACCTTTAAAAGTGTGCGGCCGGTGGCCGGATCGAGGGTCGGGCGCGTCTGGCCCTGCTCGGCCGGGAGAAACTGGCCGTCGATCTGGAGGGCGGCCTGGGGAAGGCGGGGGGCGGTGGGTCCGTCGGTGGGCATGGGGCCTCCTTGCGTCGGACGGGGGCGGGTCCGCGGGTGCGCGGGTGCGTCAGGGGCCGGGCAGCAGGTCCGACAGGGACGTCACGACGTGTGGCGTGAGCTCGCGGAAGGCCGTGGCGGGAAGGTCGCCGAAGGTGACGGCGACGCAGGTCGCGCCGGCGCGAACGCCGGCGGTGGCGCCTGCGACGCTGTCCTCGATGACCAGGCATCGTGATGGCCGGACCGCCAAGCGTTCGGCCGCGGCCAGGTAGACGTCCGGATGCGGTTTTCCGTGCGCCACGTCGTCGACCGAGACCCGCAGCGGAACCTGCGTGGCCCAGACGTGCGGCGTCAGCGTCGCACGGATCGAGGCGTGGGGGCTGTTGGACACGATGGCGCGCGGCAGGTCCGCCTGCGCGACGTGGCGCACCAGGGCGTCGGCGCCGGGGCGTGCGGCGGCGTGCGCCAGGTGCGCGATGACGGTGTCCTGCAGTTCATGCAGGAACGCGACCGGGTCGGCGCGCAACCCGTACCGGTCGCGGAGGGTGGTGATCAAGCCGCGGGCGTCCAGGCCGTGCAGCACGTCGCGCGCCTCGAGCGGCAGGGTGACGCCGTGCGCGGCGGCCAGTTCGCGTTCGGCGTCGAACCAGGCCCCTTCGGTGTCGACGAGGGTGCCGTCCATGTCGAACAGCACCGCGTCGAAGGAGCTGGGGTCCGGCGTGGCCGTCATCCCTCGCCGGAGCGCGGGTCGATGGCGTCCCGAAGCCAATCGCCCAACATGTTGATGCCGAGGGTGGTCACGGCGATCGCCAGGCCGGGGAAGATCGCCAGCCACGGGTGCGTCGTCAGGAAGCGGCGGCCGAGCGCGAGCATGTTGCCCCAACTGGGGACCTCGGGCGGGACGCTCAGCCCCAGGAAGCCGAGGCCGGCCTCGTAGAAGATCATGGCGGAGGTCTCGAAGGTGGCGAGCGTCGCCAGCGGGCCGATCAGGTTGGGGACCAGATGCCTGGGGATGATGCGGCTGGCGCGCGCGCCCAGCCCCTGCGCCGCTTCGACGTAGGCGAGGCGTTTGAGCCTGAGCACCTCGCCGCGGGCGACGCGGATGAACACGGGACTGCTGGTCACCCCGAACAACAGGATCACGTTCAGCAGGCTGCGGCCCAGGATGGTGGCGACGACGATGACCAGCACCAGGTAGGGGATCGACAGCAGCAGGTTCATGAACGAAGTGACGATGGTGTCCAGCCATCCGCCGAAGTAGCCCGCCAGCATGCCGAGGGTCACGCCGATGGCCAGCGAGAGCGTGACGCCGAGGACGCCGACGAGGAGCGACACGCGGGCGCCGTACACGATGCGGCTGAACTGGTCCTGGCCCAGCTGGTCGGTGCCCAGGATGTGTTCGGCGGTGCCCTCGGCGTGCCACATGGGAGGAAGCCGGGCCGCCATGAAGTCGCCCTCGCCGGGCGCGAAGGGGGCGACCCAGGGCGCGAACACCGCGGAGCCGGTGACCAGCAGGACCAGGAACAGGCCGAACAGCCCCGAAGGGCTCCGGCGCAGGTCGCGGAACAGGCGGCGCGGATGGAACAGGCCCTCGCCGGCGTGCTCTGCGGCACCGATGGGGTCGCCGGCGTCGCGCCTTGCGTCGGGGCGGCTCACGATAGCCTCAGGCGCGGGTCGAGAAGCCCGTACGCCACGTCGGTGAGGAGGTGGATCGAGATCGCGAACAGCGAGATGAAGATCGTGATCGCCTGCACCAGCGGGAAGTCGCTGTCACGGATGGCGCCTTCCAGCAGCGTGCCCAGGCCGGGCCAGGCGAACACCACCTCGATGTAGACCGAGCCGCCCAGCAGGTAGGTGAACTGAATGCCGATCACGCTGACGATGGGGATGGCGACGTTGGGCAGCACGTGCTTGAACGACACCAGCCTGCTGGGCACGCCCTTGCTGAGGGCGGTGCGGATGTAGTCGCTCTTGCGCACCTCGAGCACGGCGGAGCGGGTGAGGCGCACCAACTGCCCCATCCCCGCGAAGCCGAGGGAGACCGCCGGAAGGACCACGGAGATGGGCGCGTCCCGGCCGAAGGCGGGGAACCAGCCCAGCTCGACCGCGAAGAACACGATCAGGATCATCCCCAGCCAGAAGTTCGGGATGGTCTGACCGGCCAGCCCCACGCCCCGCGCCAGGGCGTCGAGCGAGGAGCCGGGCCGCATGCCGCCGGCCAGGCCGAGGGGAATGGCGACCAGCATCGCGAACGCCAGCGCGGCGGTGGCCAGTTGCAGGGTCGCGGGCAGGCGTTCGTTGATGATGGCGAGGTTCGGCCGGCGCTGGCGCAGCGAGTCACCCAGGTCGCCCTGGAACACGCCGCCCATGTAGTCCACGAACTGGACCGGCAGCGGTCGGTCCAGGCCGAGCGCTTGCGCGAAGGCTTCGCGTTGCTCCGGGGGCGCTTCCTTGGGGATCATCAGGCTGACGGGGTCTCCGGTGAGTCGCACCATGAAGAACACCAGGATGAGCACGCCCAGCATCAACAGGACGGACTCGCCGGTGCGGCGGATCAGGTAGCGGGTCATGGGTTCGAGACCGTGAACATGATCATGAACAAGATAGGTCGGTCCGGGCGGAGCGCCCGGACCGAAGCGGGATCAGTCGGCGAAGCCGACGTCACGCAGGTAGTACTCCTCGGCCGGACGGGGGTTATAGCCCTCCACGTCCTCGTTCACGGCCTCGAAGATGACGGGCTGGTAGAGGTAGATGAACGGGGGATCCTCGCGCATGAGGTCGTGCATCTCCTGGTACAGCTCGGCGCGGGCCTCGCGGTCCACCTCGCTGCTCGATCTCCTGGATCAGCGAGGCTATCTCCTCGTCCTCCCAGGTGTTGTAGTAGTTCCCGGGCATGAGGGCGCCCTCCAGGCGGGGGTAGGCCTCCCCGAACTCCGAAGACCAGCTGTCGACGTACATCGGGCCGGTCACGGCGTAGTTCGGCTCGCTCCAGAAGCTGTTGGTGGTCTGGAAGTCGACCTCGACGTCCACGCCGATCTCGCCGAGGTTGCTGGCGATGGCCTGGCACACCTCGTTGATGTTGATGTACCCATCCGCCGGGCAGCCCATGGTGATCTCGAAGCCGTCGGGGTAGCCGGCCTCGGCCAGCAGCTCGCTCGCGCGCTCGGGATCGTACGGGAACGGCTGCATCGTGTCGGGGTCGTAGCCCAGGTTGCCTTCGACGATGAAGCCGGGGGCAGGGTTCGCCTGGCCGCTGAAGATCGCCTCGATGATGCCGAAGCGGTCCAGGCCGAAGTTCAGCGCGCGGCGGACGCGGGCGGTTCTCGACCGGGCTGCCCTCACCGGCGCCGATGTTCTTGAACGCCACGTAGTAGACGCGATCGTTCAGGTAGCTGATCACGTCGACGCCGGGCTCCTCCTCGAGCACCTCGACCTGCTCGGCGGTCAGGCGGTTGGCGATGTCGATGCCGCCGGTCTGGATGGCCGCCATGCGCGTCGAGGCGTCAGGGATGACGCGGTACTCGAGCCGGTCGACGCGGGGGAGGCCCTCGTCCCAGTAGTCGTCATTGGCTTCCATCACGATCCGCTCGCCGGCGGTGCGCGACACGAACTCGAAGGGGCCGGTCCCGACCGGGTTCTGCGCGAACTCGTCCAGGCCCACCTCACGGATGTAGTCGGGCGGCACCATGGCCCAGTCGTTGAACACCAGCGTCAGGAAGGTGGCGTTCGGCTCGGCCGTGGTGATGCGGACGGTGTCGTCGTCGATCGCCTCGACCGAGTCGGCAACGGTGAACGAACTGGCGTAGTCGTTGCTGTCGTCCGACCCGGTCTCCCAGGTGGCGACGACCGACTCCGCGTCGAACTCCTCGCCGTTGTGGAAGGTCACGCCCTCGCGCAGCTCGAACACGTACTCGGTGCCGTCGTCCGAGATGGTCCACGAGGTGGCCAGCGACGGCTGAACCTCGCCGTCCTCGTCGATGAAGATCAGCGAGTCGTACAGCGACCAGGCCGCGTTCGAGGCGGTGCGGTCGGCGGTGCGGGGCATGAACAGCGAGGTCGGGTCGCTGGACAGCGACACGGTCAGGGTCTCCTCCTCCTGCGCGAATGCGAAGGGCAGGACGAGGAACAGCGCGAGGGCTGCGGCGAACCAGGTCTTCGTACGTCGAATCAAGGGAACTCCTTTGCGAATGGTACGAACGCGTGCTCGGCGCTTGCGCGCCGACCGACGCCGGCACGCCCGCCCGAAATTCGGGGTGGTGGCGAAGGGCGAAGGAACCTGCGGGTCCGTTCACCGGGCGTGACCGGCGTCGGTACGGACGGAAGACACCTTAGCACGTCGGAGGGGACGGCCGGGCGGACCGCCGCAGGCCGGGTGGCGGAAAAGGCCGTCAGGAACGCGTCAGCGGATGTCCCTCGCCGAAGGCTGGGAGCCCGAGGAGCTCGGCCAGCGTCGCCTCGACGTCCGCGGCGGCAGCCCCGTCGCGCACGCCGGGCTGCACGCCGGGGCCGCGCGCGATCAGCACGCGCCGGTCGCTGCGGGTGCCCGGGGCGAAGCCGTGCCCCGAGCGGTGGCGGGAGGGGCCGGTCGCGCCTTCGGTCCCGGCGGGCCGCGGCTCGAACACGTGGCCGGGCGGTGCGACGAACGTCGCCACACGGCCGCGAACGTCGTCCGGCAGGTGCGTGCCCTCGAGCGGCGTGGCGCCGTGCGCCGCCAAGCGCGCCTCGGCGTCGCGCCGTTCGGCCGGCGTCTCGGCCAGCACGTACAGCACGCCCCCTTCGGCCGAGGCCGGCATGTCGGGGAGGATGGCGTCGTGGTACAGCGCGCCCTCCACTCGGCCGTGGCCGTGGTCGCTGGTGATCAGCACCGTCGCCTCGTCCAGCCGCCCCGCCCGGCGCAGTTCGCCCATCAGGCTGCCCACCAGGCCGTCGGCGTAGGCCAACGACCAACGCGAGAAGGGGTCGTCGGGTCCGGCCACGTGCTGCACCGAGTCGGGGGTGAGGATTTCGGTGAGAATCAGGTCGGGCGGGGGGTCCTGAAGCGCCAGGCCGGCGCTCCAGCGCATCATGGTCCGGTCGCCCTCCAGTTCGGCCAGCAGGTAGTGCAGCCGGTCGCCGGCGTACGCGTCCGGCACGTCCGCCGGCAGGCCGGCGCGGTGCAGCGGCGCCATGCGGCCGGTGGGGTCGTCATGCCGCTGCGTGCGCAGCCAGCCCTCGTCCGCCGGGATGGGGTGCAGATCTCGGGCGCGCTGCAGCATCTCGCCCGCCCACCAGGGGCCGCGGTAGGCGTGGGCGTCCTCCGGCCGCACCATGCCGAAGCCCATCACGGCCACGTCGAGGCCGGCCTCACGTGCGCGGCGGGGCAGGGTCGGCACGCGCACGTCGTCGGGGTTGGCATACCGGAAGGCCGTACCGTCCAGGACGAGGTTGCCGTACACGCCGTGCCGCTCGCTGCCGACGCCGGTGAGGATGCCGGTCCGGCCGGGGAGCGAGGTGGCGGGCACGTCCGCGGCCACGGACGCGACCGTCCGCCCCTCCGCGGCCAGGGCGTGCAGGTTCGGCAGGTCGGCGGCGTGCTCCGTGAACGCATCGGCCGAGAGGCCGTCGATCATGATCATCAGCAGCGTGGACATGCGGGCGAGGGTACCCGCCGGCGGGCGCGCGGCGCCAGGCGTCAGGCGGTGCGGCCGCGCGAGGCGACTGGCAGCACGCGGGTGACCCGGCCGTTCCGGGCCAGCGTAAGGTGGTCGAACAGGTTCACCACCGGGCAGATGTGGTTCGGCACGATGGCGACGCGGTCGCCGACCGCCAGCGCCTCGGCGTCGGGTCCTTCCACGACGCCGTGCTCCTCGGAGAGTCGCGTTAGCACCACGTCGGTCCCGGCGATGCGGCCGTAGCCCCGCGTTGCGCACACGCCGGCCGGACGCGCGTCGGTGGTGAGGCTCTTGCTGCCCGCGTCCAGGATGGCGCGATCGCCGGTGCGGCTCACCACGGTGGCGACCACGAACGCCGCGCAGCGGTCCAGCCCGCCCGCCAGCCACGCCTGGGCGGCGTCGTGGAAGATGGAGGTGCCGGGCCGGATCTCGGTGATTCCGTCCAGTAGGGGTACGCCCGCGGTCTGGCTGGGCGTGGAGCCCATGGAGACCACCGGGGGCTGGGTGAATGCGCCGGTCGTTCGGCCTGCCAGCTCGACCATGCGGTGCTGGGCCTCGCGGTGACGTTCGAAGAGGGCCTTCGTGTCGGGCGCATCGTAGGTGTACCCCTCGTAGGTGTACAGCCCCTGCAGGTGGAGGCCAGGGCGTTCTCGCGCCCAGGACAGGAATCCCGGTACGTCCGCGGGCGCCAGGCCGCCCCGCCCCGCGCCGGTGTCCACCTCCACCCGGACGGCGACGGTCGCGCCCTCGGCCTCGGCGGCGGCGGACAGGTCCTCGACCTGCCGGCGGTGGTCGACCCCCACGACGAACGCGATGCGGCGCGCCAACCGCGCGGCCCGCCGCGCGTTGTCGGGCCCGTACGGCGTGTGCGCCATCACCACGTCGTGCACCCCGCCGTCGGCCATCACCTCCGCTTCGCCCAGCTTGGCGACGCATATGCCCACGGCGCCACGCGCCACCTGTTCGCGGGCCAGCGCCGGACTCTTGTGCGTCTTGGCGTGGGGACGGAGCCGCACCTCCTGCGCGTCGGCGTAGGCCTGCGCTCGGTCCATGTTGGCCCGCATCCGATCCTCGTCCACGACCAGGCACGGGGTGGGGAGGACGTTCACGGACGTGCCGACCGCGGTCTCCGGCGCGTCGCGGGGTGCACTCGGGTGGTCCGTCGTCATGGTTCGGAATCTACCAGCGCCGTGCCCCGCCGGTCGCCTCGGGTACGGTGGGCCGAGCCTGCGTGGCCCGTGCCAAGGCCGGAGGGAGGACGCGATTGAAGTCGGGCGGGCGAACCGTGCTGCGGAGCGGGCGTGCGCCGGATCCGGCTTGGATCCCGGACGGCGCGACGGTCCTCACCCCGCACCGCCGGGCCGCGGCGGCGGTCGGGCACGCGTACCGCTCGCTGGCGCAGCGTGCGGCCGAGGATCACGCGCGCGCCGGGGGGCGCATCGCTTCGCGCCTGCGTCGGTGGCGCGCCTTGACGGACGCGGTGCGCGCCGTGGCGCCAGAGGGCGACGTCGCGGCGTTGCGCGGCACCCTGGAGGCGCCGGTTCGCGAGGCGTTGCGCAGCGGGTTGGTGGACGCGGCGTTGCCCGCGGGGGTGTCCGAGGCCGCGTCGCGCGCGGTGCGTGTGGCGCGCGCCTACCGCGACGCGCTGGCGGCCGAAGGCGAGATCGACCCTGCGGAGCTGTTCCGGGTCGCCGCCCGCGGGGCCGAGCACCACGGCGCGCCCGTGGCGTTGCTGGGCTTCCCCGCATTGGACGAGGGGGCGTGCGCCTACCTGGACGTGATCGCCGGGGAGGGGAGCGTGGTGGTGCTGCCCCCGGAGGAGACGGACACGGCCGCGCGTTTGGCGCGGCTTGGGTGGGTGGAGACCCGCGATGAGCCCGGGGTCGAGGGGTGGACCGTGGGGGCACGGTGGGCGGCGCGTTTCACGGGCACGGTCCCGTCCGAGGGGGCGCCACCTCGGTTGCCGGTGGCGTTGCGGGTGCCGTCGCACGACGACGAGGTGCGGGAGGTGCTGGTGCGGGTGGCCGGCGCGCGGGCGCGGGGCGTGCCGGCCCACGACATGATCCTTGCGGCGCGGGATCCGGTCGCATGGGCGGGCCGGGTGGCGGAGGTGGCCTGGGAGTTCGGCCTGCCGGTTCGCATGGGTCATGCCGTGGCCGTCGCGGAGACCGACGTGGGGGGCCTGATCGCACTGCTCGGCGAGGTCGTGCGGCGGGGCGCCCCGTTCGAGCCGACCGCCCGCCTATTGGGCCACCGGCTGGTCGGGGGCTGGGCCGCCGACAGGTGGCGCGAGGTGCGGGGCGTCCGTCCGGAGGGGCCCGGGGCGTGGACGGCGTTCGACGCGCGGGCGGCGCAGCTGGACTGGCCGTCGGAGGACACGCGCGAGGGGTACGCGCACCGCTTGGGCGCGGCGCTGACGGCGCTGGACCTTCCCCGCGACGGCCTCGCCCCCCACGACGTGGCCGTCCTGCACCTGCTTCGCCGCGCCGTGGCGGACGCGTGCCGTCCCGCGGCGCAGCGCGTGGCGCTCGGCACGTTTCTGGCGGACCTCGACGACCTGGCCTCGCTGTTGCGCGTGCGGGCCGCGCCGGTGGGGCCCGCGGGGGCGGTCGAGCCCGTCGAGTTCGTCGATCTGCAAGCCTTGGGCGGCGCCCGGGTGCCGCACCTGTTCGTGCTCGGCGCCTACGAGGGCGCGCTCCCCGCGCCGGTGCGGGACGACCCGGTCATCGACTTCGCCGACCGGCGGCTCCTGGCTGGGGCCGGCGTCGACCTGGACGACGCCGCTGGGCGGGCGCGCCGGGAGGAGGCCGCCTTCGCCGGCGCGCTGCGCGCGGCCGAGGCCTCGTTGACGCTTACGGTGCCTCGCCGCGCCCGCGACGGGCCGCTTCTTCCCAGCCCGTACCTGGCGCGGCTGGGGCTCGAAGGCGGCGCGCCGCGGCCGGCGCCCGTCCGCCCGCCGGCCAGCGTGGAGGAGTTCCGCCGTGCCCAGCTGCAAGCAGCGCCGGAGCGAGGGGGGCACGACCCGGTCCTGCGGGCGGCGCATCGGGCCTGGCAGGTCGAGCTGGCCCGGGAGGGCCCCGGGCCCGCCGACGCGCACGACGGGGTGACCGGGCGGCCGCGCGATCCGGAGCGTACGGGGTTCAGCGCCACGCGCATCGTGGACCTCGGACGGTGCCCGTTCCGGTGGTTCGCCCGTTACGTGCTGGGCGCCGAAGCGCCGGAGGAGGCAGAGGAGGCGATCACGCCGCGCCTGCGGGGCCGCTTGTGGCACCAGTCGCTGGAGCGGGCGGGGGCACACGCCCTGGCGCGGCTGCGGGAACGCGGCGAGGTGCAGGCGGACGGCGCGCCATCGGCGGAGGCGGGCGACCTCGGCGCGCGCCTCCGCGAAGAGGTCGAGGCGCACCTCCCGCGCGCCTACCGCGCCGCCGAGGCGGAGGCGCGGGTGCCGGACACGCCGGCGTGGCGGCGGCTGCGTGGGGGCGAGATCCGCGCCCTTCAGCGGTTGGTGCGCAGCGACGCCTTCCTGCGCCAGGGGTATCTGCCGGTCGCCTTCGAGGCGTCGTTCGAGGGAGGGTGGCGTGGACTGTCCGTGGCCGGCGTGGTGGACCGGATCGACGCCGGTCCGGAGGGGTTGGAGTTGATCGACTACAAGTCCGGGGCCGGCCGGCCCATGGGGGCCAAGGACGCCTCCGGCTGGGGGAACGTGGACGTGCAGCTCCCGCTGTACCTCGAGAGCGCGGCCCAGGTGCTGTACCCGGACCGCCCGTTGCGGGGCGCCCGCTACGTGTCGGTCCGGGCCGTGGGCACCGTCGCCTCGGCCGAGCCGGGCGCCCGGGAGGAGGCGCTGGACGAGTTGGCGGCGCGCATCCGCGGCCACCTTCGCGCGGGGTCCTATCCGGTCGACCCCGACCGCCGCAAGCAGGTGTGCCGTACCTGCGACCTGGCGGTGGTGTGCCGCGTCGGGCCGCGCGTCGACCGCAAGCACGACGCGGCGCCCGCTCCTGGGGCGGGCGAGGGGTCGTGAGTCTCACCGACCGGCAGGCCCGTGCCGTCCGCGCGCGCGGGGGCGTCGCCATCACCGCCGGGGCCGGCACCGGCAAGACCCACACGCTGGGACATCGCTACCTCGCCCACCTCGAGGAGGGCCTGTCGCCGCTCCGGATCGTGGCCGTGACGTTCACCGAACGGGCCGCGCGGGGTTTGCGCGCCCGCGTTCGCGCCTACGCCCGGGCGCGGTTGGGGGAGGGGGACGCGCGCTTGGCGGAGCTGGAGGCGGCCACGATCGGGACGGTGCACGCGCTGTGCCTGCGGATCTGTCGTGACCACCCGGACGCGGCCGGCGTGCCGCCGGGGGTGCGGATCCTCGATCCGTTGGAGGGCGCTGCCTGGCGGGCCGAACGGCTGGAGCGCGCCCTGGGGCAGGTGCCTGAGGCGCTGTTCGACGCCCTGCCGTACGAGCGGGTCCGGGACGCGCTGGCCGCGCTGCTGGACGATCCCTGGCGTACGGAGCGGGCCCTGGCGCACGGCCCCGAGGCGTGGCCGGAGCTGGTGCGGCGCACGCGGGAGGCGGCCCGGGCCGCGCATCTGGACCCGCCTTCGGTGCAGGAGGCGGTCGCGGCGCTGCGCGGCATGGCCGGGCCCGAGGGGGACAGGGGCGAGGATCTGCGGCGCTCGGTGCTGGCCGCCGTGGCGCGGGCGGGCGAGGCGTCGCCGGACGACGTGCTGGCGCCGCTGCGCGGGCGGTCGTCCCGGGCGGGGACGCGGCGGGCCTGGGGCGAGGCGTTGGACGAGCTGCGGGCGGCGCTCGGGGTGGCGTTGGAGGGGCTGCGCGCATGGCGGGACGACCCACGGGCGCACCTGAGTCTCGGTTCGGCCGACGACACCTTGGCGGCGCTGCTTCCGCCGTTGCGCCAGGGGTACGAGCGCGTGCGCGCGGCGTTGCAGGAGGCCAAGCGTCGCCGCCGCGTCGTCGACTTCGCGGACGTCGAGACGGCCGCGGCCCGGGCGCTGCGGCGCCCCGAGGTGCGGGCGCACTACGCCGCGCGCTTCTCGGCGCTGCTGGTCGACGAGGTGCAGGACACCAGCCCCCTGCAGGCCGAGATCCTGGAGGCGCTGTCCGGGTTCTGCCGCACGACGGTGGTGGGGGACGCCAAGCAGAGCATCTACGCCTTCCGGGGGGCCGACGCTTCGGTGTTCCACCGCATGACCGACACCGTCGCGCGGGACGGGGGCGAGGCGGTCACGCTCGACCTCAGCTTCCGGACGCACGAGGCCCTGGTCGAGCGCGGCAACCGGACCTTCGAGGCGTTGCTGGGGTCCGCCCACGAGCCGCTCCGGGCGCAACGCAGCGACGCGCCGCACCGCGGGCCGCACCTTCGGTGGCTGTCGTTCGAGGGCGCCGAGGGGGCCCCCGCGGGCCTGCGGCGCCTGGCGGAGGCGCACCGCATCGCCGACGAGATCCTCGCCCTCAGCGAGGCCGGGACGCCCGTGCACGACGAGGGCGCGCCCGGCGGGCAGCGGCCGATCCGCCCCGGCGACGTGGCCGTGCTGGCCCGCACCTGGGCGCCCCTGGACCTGCTGGCGGAGGTGCTGCCGGCGCGCGGGGTGCCGGCGGTGCACACCGGCGGCGGCGATCTGCTCCAGACGCGCGAGGCGCAGGACGGCGAGGCGGCGCTGCGCTTCCTGGCCGATGCCGAGGACGACGTGGCGTTGCTGGCCCTGTTGCGTGGGCCGTGCTTCGCGGTGTCGGACGCGGTCCTGGAAGCGCTGGCCATGCGGCAGGCGCCGGAGGCGCCAACACCGTGGTGGACGATGCTTCGTCGCGACCGGCCCGAGGAGCTGGCGGGGGCGCTGGCGGTGCTGGAGCGCCTGCGGGACGCCGCGACGCACGAAGCCCCGAGTCGGCTGCTCCGGCGCCTGGATCGCGAGACGGGATGGAGCGCGGTGGTGGCCAATCTTCCCAGCGGGCCCAGGCGGAGCGCCGATCTGGACGGGTTCCTGTCCTTGGTGCGGGACCTCGAGGCGGGCAACGGCGACGTGTTTACCGTGGCGCGGCGCCTCCGCCGGCTGCGGACGGCGGGCGCCCAGGCGGAGCGACCGGCGTTGGACGCGGACGATGCCGTCACGCTGACGACCATCCACCGCAGCAAGGGCTTGGAGTGGCCGTGCGTGATCATCGCGGCGTTGGACGTGAAGCCGCGCGGGGTCACGCCCGCCGTGCGGACGCATCCCGACTGGGGCGTGGCGTTGCGGGTCGAGGACGCAGGCGACGCCCGTGCCGAGCCGGCCCTGTGGACCTGTCTCGAGGCGGCTGCCAAGGAGGATGAGCAGGCCGAGGATCGCCGCTTGCTGTACGTGGCGCTGACGCGGGCCGGCGACCAGGCGGTCGTGTCGGCCGCCGGCACGCAGGGCGCCTACCTGGATCTGCTTCGGCCGGGGCTGGTCGCGGCAGGGGTCGAGCCGGAGTCCGCCCCGTTCGACGTAAACGCCGTGACCTGGCCCAGCCCCCCGGTCCCTTCCCCCGCGGCCGCCCCCGAGGACGATGCCCTCGCTCGGGCGAACGGCGGGTCGGGCGCGGGTGAGGGGGAGGTGGACGGTCGCGTCGACGCGGCGGCGCGCCAGGACGATCCGTGGGAGGTGGCGCGGCTGGTGGTGGACGGACTGGCGCCGGAGTTGGGCGACGCGGTCGAGGCGCTGGCCCGAGCCGGGGTGCCTGCCCCGGATCGCGACGGGTTCGCACGGCGCATGGCGGGCTCCCGGCGCGGTCAGGAGGCGTGGACGTTGTTGCGCTGGAGCCTGCCGGCCGGTCGGGTGGTGCTCATGGAGCCGGGCGCCACGGCGCCGGCCGGGACGGAGCACGCCGACGAGGCGGGCGACGAAGAACCGGCGCGCACCTTCGTGGTGATCGCCGATCCTGCCGCGCCGGGCCGCACGGCCGCCGCGGTCGCCGAGGCGGTGATCGCCTGTCGCGGATGAGCGGTACGGTCGGGGCCGCGTTGCGACGGTGTCGGGTGCGAAGGCGTCAGTTGGCGGCGACGCCCTCCCGGGCGCGGCGGCCTTGGACGACCTGCCGCGTGAGCTCGATCAGGCGCCGGGTCTGGTGCTGGATGGCGGCGAGGGCTGCGTCGTCCACGCCGCTGCCGTAGGCGGTGACGCTGGTGCCGTACGGGTTGCCGCCGGCGCCGAACACGGCGTCGCCGGTGTAGCCGGGCGTGACGATGATCGAGCCCCAGTGCATGAAGGTGACGTACAGCGAGTGCAGGGTGGCCTCCTGCCCGCCGTGCGGGTTCATGGCGCTGGTCATGGCCGTGATGGGCTTGTCGGCCAGCGTGCCCTGCTGCCACAACGGGCCGAGCGTGTCGATGAAGGCGCGCATCTGGCTGGCGGCGACGCCGAAGCGCGTCGGGGTGCTGAACAGGTAGGCGTCGGCCCACTCCATGTCGTCCGGCGTCGCTTCGGGCACGTCCGCGGTGGCGTCGAGGTGCGCCTGCCATGCCTCCTGCCCGGCGACGACGTCGGCGGGCGCGGTTTCGGGGGCCTTGCGGAGGCGCACCTCGACGCCGGCCTCGCGGGCGGCCTGCGCCGCCACGGTGGCCATCTGGTGGTTCAGGCCGTAGGTGCTGTAGTAGACGAGGGTCAGTCGAACGTCGGTCATGGTACCTCCCGAGATTGGCGGCACGGACGCGGGCTTCGCGTCCATGCGGTGGCTTATGAATCGTAAGCCTAGGGAAGGCTACCGGGTCGCTTACGAAGCGTACGTAACTTGCGTGACGTGCCGGAAGGCCGTGATAGGATTGCGAATATGGAGGGTCCATTCTGCCCGCGCTACCACCACGCGGTCGAGCTGATCGGACGCCGCTGGACCGGCGCGATCCTGCGCGCCATGTTCGCGGGGGCCACCCGCTTCTGCGAGCTCACCGGCGCCGTGCCCGACCTGTCCGACCGGATGTTGTCCGAACGCCTCAAGGAGCTCGAGGTCGAAGGCATCGTCGTCCGTCAGGTGCAGCGTGAACCCACCTCCCGGATCGAGTACCACCTGAGCGACAAGGGGCGTGCCCTCGAGCCGGTGCTGAACGCATTGGCCACCTGGGCCGAGACCTGGGTGTCCGCCCCGGACGCCGACTCCACCGCCGGCGGCGACACCGCGGCCGCATCCGGTCCCGAAAGGCCCCTCCCGCGCTAGGCTCGGGGCATGCCCTACGTCGCAGACCCAGAACGCTATCAGCGCATCCCCTACCGACGCTGCGGACGCAGCGGCCTGAAACTGCCGGCCCTCTCGCTGGGCCTATGGCAGAACTTCGGGTTCGACACCCCGTTCGACCGCGCACGGGAGATGGTCCTCACCGCCTTCGACCTGGGCGTCACGCACTTCGACCTCGCCAACAACTACGGGCCGCCTCCAGGCTCGGCGGAGGAGCAGTTCGGGCGGATGATGCGGACCGACCTGAAGCCGTACCGCGACGAGCTGGTGATCAGCACCAAGGCCGGGTACGACATGTGGGAAGGGCCGTATGGTGAGTGGGGCTCACGCAAGTACCTCCTGGCCAGCCTCGACCAGAGCCTGGAACGCATGGGACTCGACTACGTCGACGTCTTCTACTCCCACCGCTTCGACCCGGACACGCCGCTCGAAGAGACCATGGGTGCCCTGGCCAGCGCCGTCGAGCAGGGAAAGGCGCTCTACGCAGGCATCTCGTCCTACTCCGCCGCCAAGACGCGCGAAGCGGAACGCCTCCTGCGCGAAAAAGGCGTCCCGCTCCTGATCCACCAGCCCTCCTACTCGATGCTCAACCGCTGGATCGAAGACGAACTGCTGGACGCGGTCGAGGAACTCGGGACCGGCGTGATCGCGTTCTCGCCGCTGGCGCAGGGACTGCTGAGCGACAAGTACCTGGGCGAGATCCCCGAGGACGCCCGAGCACACCGCGCCCCCAGCTTCCTGCCCGACTTCCTGACCGACGCCAACCTGCAGAAAGTCCGGGCGCTGAACGACATCGCGCGCCGCCGCGGCCAGAGCCTCGCCCAGATGGCCCTCGCCTGGTGCCTCCGCGACCCCCGCGTCACCACCGTGCTGATCGGCGCCAGCCGACCCGAACAGATCCGCGAGAACGTCGCCGGCCTCGATCGGCTGGACTTCAGCGACGACGAGCTCGCCGAGATCGAGCCGCACGCCACCGACGCCGGCCTCAACATCTGGGCCGCCTCCAGCGAAGCCGGCTGAACGCCGAAGCGAACGATTTCGACCTCGAAAACGACGCGTCCGGACCCACGAGCGCCCGCGGTGGGTCCGGACGCGTGCAAACGGTTGACGAATGGCGCATACCGAGGTAGATTGAGGATAGAACGAACCAAGCCCCGATACCGAAGGTTGAAACCATCAAGGTCAAGAACATCGCCGCGCATTCGCGCGGCGCGCTTCGTGTGCGGTCCCTAGCCGGGGCGGCCCTGGTGTGGCGCGCTCAGCCCCCGATGCCCACCATGGTACGGCTCCGCATGGTGGGGGCGGTCACGCCGCTGGCCACCTTGCGGTGGGCCGCGACCAGGAACGCATCGATCACCGCCGCGACCGGATCGTCCGCGCTCAACGCGGCCCGCAGCTCGAACTCGCGGTCGTGCAACAGGCAGGGGCGCAAGCGACCGTCGCTGGTCACCCGCATGCGGCTGCAGGCGCCACAGAACGGGTTCGACACCGGATCGACGAAGCCGATCCGGCCCGCGAACCCCTCCAGTCGGTACAAACGGGCCGGGGCCGACGGATCCGTCGACACCGGCGTCAGCGCGCCCAACGCCGCCTCGATCCGCGCCCGGCTCTCGGCTCCCGACACGAACCGGCGGTGGTAGTCCTCCGGGTCGGCGTTGTTCAGGTGCATGTACTCGATGAACCGCACATGCCAGGGGTTGTCGCGTGCCAGCTCGGCCAACGGCACCAGCTGCGCGTCGTTGACGTCGCGGACCACGACCGCGTTCAACTTGATGGGCACCATGCCCGCGCGCTCCGCCGCGTCGATCCCCTCCCAGACCTGACGCAAGGTGCCGCCGCCGGTCGCGTCGCGAAACGCGTCCGCCTCCGCCGCATCGAGGCTGATGTTCACGCGATCCAAGCCGGCCTCCAGCAGCGCATCCAGGCGCCGGGCCAACAGGCTGGCGTTGGTGGTCATGGCCACGTCCTCGACGCCGTAGCGGTGCTTGGCCAGCGACACCATCTCGGGAAGCTCCTTGCGCAACAACGGTTCGCCGCCCGTGAAACGGACCGACGTGATCCCGAGCTCCATCGCCGCGGCGAGGATGACGTCGACGTCCCGCACCGTAAGCGTTCCGATCGGATCGGCCGCGCCGTCCCCGAGCGGGTCGCAGTAGAAGCAGGCATAATTGCAGCGCGGCGTCACCGACAAGCGCAGGTCCCGCACCACACGGCCATGTTGGTCGACCAGAGAACGTGTCATCGCGTCTCCTTTTCGGTCTCGGGCCGCGCGGCCCCGGCCGGCGCCGGCACGACCTGGGGCAGGGTCCACGTCACGAGATCGCCGCGGCGCACCATACCCCCACGGGCCACGCGAAGGTAGACGCCGCGGCGTCCGTACGCAGCTTTCGGCAGGGCCGGATCGACCGCGGCCAGCGCCTGGCACACCGTGCAGGCCGAGGCGACCACGGTCCGCACCGGACCCAGCGTCACCCACGTGCCGGCAGGCGGAGCCATGGTCATGCCGTAAGCGACCACGTTCTCGCCCAGCCGTCCCGCCGTTAACTCGAACCCCTCGGACCGCAATGCCACGTAGCACGCCTCGGGCACCAGCAACAATGCCCGCGCGGGATCCCTGCCGTGATGCCGGTCGCCACGGGCCCCGCCCGTGTCGACGCGAAGCGCCTCCGCCGGCTCCTTCACGAACCCGCGGCCGGCCGCAAACAGGTGCGAGACACGGCCGGGCATCAAGCCCGGCGTGGTGCCGACGCGCCGCCCACCGCGACGGTGGGGCGAGCCGACGCGCGGAAACGCGCGCAAAACGGACGTCTGGTCATTCGGGCCTCGATCCATGGGCAGGCCGGGCGCCCCCGGCACGGGGCGACGAGACGTGCGAGACGTACCTAAGAGTATGCGACAGCGACCCCCGCACGTTCAACGGACCGCCGCCGGAGGTCGGTCGCAGGCGCACGCGCTTCGCTCAGGAGGCCGCGTCGACGCGCCGCGGCGGGCGGAGCGCCAACGAGGCCACGGCCAACACCGCCGGCACCAGCGCCGAGAGCAGCAGGACCGGCAGGTAGCTTCCGGACACGTCGCGCCCCACCGCGAACACCAGGGGACCGATCGCGGTGCCTGCCACGCTGATGGTGGTGGCGAAGCCCTTGATGCTGCCGATGTGGCGGCGACCGAAGTAGTACGCGTACGCCGAGCCGGAGATGGCGCCCTTCATGCCCTGCGCCAGACCCACCAGCACGCCGTACACCGGAAGCCACAGCGGCGAGACCCACCCCGCCAGGACCAACGCGCCGCTCAGGAACGCGAGCATCGCCGCCAACGCGAAGCGCGGCGGCATCCGGTCCAGCAGCGCGCCCGTCCCCACGTTGGCGCCGGCCGTCACCAGGCCCAGGGGCACGAACACCGCCGCCGCCGTGGCGCGATCCACGCCGCTGACGCCGAGAATGTCGAAGTGGTGAAACACCAACCCCGTCCCCAGCGCCGCCACCGCCACGTCGCCGACCGTCACGAACCAGAAGGCGGCCGTCCGTCGGGCCTGCCCCAACGAGAGGTCCATCTCGTCGACCGCATCGGCATCGGTCGGCGTCCGTGGGCGGTGGCCGTCGGGCCGTTCGCCGTACTCCTCGGGGCGACCGCGGAAGAAGGTCACGCCCAGCGGCACGGCGATCAACGCCACGGCGGCCGCCATCGCCGCGTACGAGGCGCGCCAGCCGAGCGTGGCGATGAGGCGCTCCAGCAGGGGCGGAAAGAACGCCGTCGCGATCGACATGCCGAGTCCCAACAGGCCGATGGCCAACCCGCGCCGCCGCACGAACCACAGGTTCACCACGTGCAGCCCCACCAGGCTCAGCGACCCCTGCCCCAGGCCCCGGATCAGCACGAACCCGACCGCCAGCATCGCCAGGCTGGCGACGCTGCTCATGTACAGGCACGCCAGCGCGAAGGCGCCGGCCACCACCGCCACGCCGAGCCGCGGCCCGCGCCGATCGACGAAGCGCCCTACGAACGGCAGCACGAACGAGCCGATCAGGGTGCCGATGGTGTACAGCAGCGACACCGTGCTGCGGGTCGCGCCCAGATCCACCAGGATCGGGTCGAGGAACACCGACACGCCGATGGTTTGCCCCGGCACCGTCATCATCGTCGTGACCAATGCCGCCGCCAGGACCACCCAGGCGTACGGCACGGGCGAGCGGTCGATGACGCGGCTGTGGCGTAGGGGGGCGTCGTGCACGAAGCGGGGACTCCTGACGTGAAGCGTGGTGAGGGTCGGGTAGGGCCGGACCGGCCCGCGACCGGCGCGCGACCGCCCTCGAGCCTACACGGCGTTCCCGGGCGTGCACGTCGCCCGTGGCCGGCACCTCACTCGACCGGAACGTAGGCGTCCGCGATCAGTTCGAACGGCCCGCTGCCGGACTCCGAATAGGAGGTCACGATGACCTCGTACCGGCCGGGCTCCAGCTGCAGGTACAGCGCCGAGTCGGTCGTGCCACCCGCGTCGTCGTTCTCGTCCACGAACCCGTCCTCGTCGGCGACGGTGAGGATGGTGTCGAACGCGTCCGAGCGGGCGGCGAAGCGGACCAGCATGGCCGCCTCGGACAGCACCACCTCGAAGCGCCTCGCCGGCCCGGGCTGCGCCATGGGGTGCGGCGCGTCGGTCTGCGCGAGGGTCGCCTCCAGCCTGCCGGGAACGGGCAGGCGCGCCGTGGGATCGGTTCGTGCCTCGCGCGCCGTGGCGCGGTAGGAACCGAGGTCTTCGGGTCCGTAGCCGCTAACCACCAGCAGGTGCGCACCGCCGCGTTCGAAGGTGAGCGTGCCGCGTGGGTTCAAGCCCTCGGGCCCGTCGTCCACGGACGCCAGGACCTCGCCTTCGGGATCGAACACCGTCATGAACGGATCGAAGTCGGCTGACGTCACCTCGAGGGTGAGGGCGTCGCCCGCGTCGGGACGTAGCACCAGCACGTCCACGCGCCGGCCGTCCACGAAGTTCTGGCCGTCGTCGCGCGTCAACGCACCTTCGACGGGTGCGCCCGGCGCCAGGACCGGGGCCGTGACCAGGTAGTAGTGCGGACTGATCAGCGGTCGCTGCGCCACGACGAACGACGCCGCGAGCGCCAAGGTCGCGAGAATCGGCCAGCAGCGTTGGGTCGTGCGCGTCGTGCGGCTCGATCGGGTCATCGGCAGCCTCCTCTCGGGCCCGTCGCTTGGGTCCGCCTCGCGGGTTCGTGCGTGTCGGCGGCGGCACCGGCCCGAGGCGATCGTACGATGCGTCGCCCGGCGGGGGGTCGCCTCGAAACATGCCCCCGACGCCGCCGGCGTTAGCCCCGTCGCGGCGCGGGGCGGGGGCGGGTGGTACGCTCTTCGCTCGGAACGAACGGTTCATCTTCGAACGTCTCATCCCTGGGAGGACCCGCATGACGCGATTCGCCGGCCCGATCCTCGCCTGCCTGTTGGCCCTGCTCCCCACTGCGGTGGCGCAGGACGACGCGACCTGGACCTGCCCGGAGGGGTTCGAGGGGGAGCGCCTGTCCGTGTACAACTGGACCACCTACATCGCGCCGGACACGATCCGAAACTTCGAGGAGGCGTGCGGCGTGGAGGTCACCTACGACACCTACCCCACCGACACCGACATGGTGGCCCGCATTCGTCAGGGCAACCCGGGCTACGACGTGGTGGTGCCCAGCGACGTGAACGTGTACCTGATGGTCGAGGAGGGGCTGGTGGAACCGCTCGACCACGCCCTTCTGCCGAACCTCGAGCACATCGATTCCACCTTCCTGGACCTGCAGTTCGACCCGAACAACCGCTACACGGTGCCGTATCAGTGGGGCACGGTCGGACTCGGCTACGACGTGAACGCCGTCGGTCACGAGATCGAAGGTTGGCGCGACATGTTCGCCTACGACGGCCCCGTGTCGTGGCTCGAGGACGTGCGCGTGATGATGGGCGTCGGCCTGCTCCTGTTGGGCGAGGATCCGAACACCGGCGATCCCGAGGCGATCGACGCCGCCAAGGAGCACCTGATCGACAACGGCGACAACGTGGTGTACATCAACCAGGACGACGGCCAGGAGGTGTTGTTGCGCGGCGAGGCCGACATCGTGGTGGAGTACTCCGGCGACATCTTCCAGATCATGGAGGAGTGCGACTGCGATGATTATCGCTACGTGATCCCGGAGGAGGGGACCAACTTCTGGGTCGACAACCTGGCGATTCCCGTGGACGCGCCCAACCCCGAGCTGGCCCACGCCTTCATCGACTACGTGTTGGACCCGCAGGTCTCGGCCGACATCGCCAACTACACCGCCTACGGCAGCCCCAACGCCACGGCCATCGAGAACGGCCTGATCGACGAAGACCTGCTGAACAACCCCGGCGTGTACCCGTCCGAGGAAACGCAGGAGCGCATGTTCGAGGTCGTGCAGGACAGCGAACTCGAACAGTTGTACAACGACGCCTGGGACGAGATCAGGATTCGCGTCGGCCGGTGAACGTCGCCGGTGCGCCCCCCCGGCCCGAACGCCCGGGACAGGGAAGCACGGACGGCGCCGCGCGGGCCACCCCCGCGGTCGAGCTGCGCGGGCTGGTCAAGGAGTTCCCCGGGCCGAGCGGGGGGGAGGGCGTGCGGGCGCTCGACGGGATCGACGTGGACGTGTCGGAAGGCGAGTTCTTCGCGCTGCTCGGCCCGTCGGGCTGCGGCAAGACCACCACGCTGCGCATCATTGCGGGGTTCGAGGCTCCCACCGCCGGGGAGATTTTGATCCGAGGACGGCCCGTGCAGGGCGTGCCCCCCTTTCACCGGCCGGTGAACACCGTGTTTCAGGATTACGCGCTGTTCCCCCACATGAACGTGCTTCAAAACGTCTCGTTCGGGTTGCGCATGGCGCACGTGCCGCGCGCGGAGGCCGAGGCGCGCGCCGCCGAAGCGCTGGAGATGGTGCGGCTGCCCGGCGCCGCCCGCCGCAAACCGGCGCAACTCTCGGGCGGTCAGCGCCAGCGCGTCGCGCTGGCCCGGGCGCTGGTGAACCGCCCGTCGGTGCTGCTTCTCGACGAGCCGCTGGGCGCGCTGGACCTGAAGCTGCGCAAGGCGATGCAGTTGGAGTTGGCACAGCTCCAGCAGCAGGTCGGGATCACCTTCGTGTACGTGACGCACGACCAGGAGGAGGCGCTCACCATGTCCGACCGCGTGGCGGTGATGTCGGAGGGCCGCATCCATCAGGTCGGCCCTCCGGCCGAGGTGTACGAGCGGCCGCGCGACGGGTTCGTCGCCGACTTCATCGGGGAGACCAACTTCCTGGATGGCACGCTTGATGCGCGCGAGGGCGGGCGCGGCCGCGTGCGGCTGTCCAGCGGTCGGAAGCTGGTCGGCGAGGTGCGCAGCGACGGGCTCGAGACGGGCGCCGCGGTGCGGCTGGCGATCCGGCCCGAGAAGCTGGCCCTCCACCCGCGCGACGGGCACGCCGGTCCGGGCGACGGACTGGCCCGGCTCGACGGCGCCGTCGAGCGGGTCCACTACCTCGGCACGGACACCCGCTACCACGTTCGCACCGACGACGGCGTGGTGATCGTGCGCGCCCAGAACCGGCACGAGGGCTTCGCCGACGCGTTCCGGGCGGGCGACCCCGTGCGCGTTCATTGGGATCCCCGGCACGCCAGCGTGCTGCGGTGAGTGGGACCACGGAGGCCGGGGCATGATCACCGTGGTGGGAAGCCTGAACCTGGACATGGTCGTCCGCGTGGACCGCATGCCGGATCCGGGCGAAACCTTGCTCGCCCGCGGGTACGCCGAACACCACGGCGGCAAGGGCGCAAACCAAGCCGTCGCTGCCGTGAGGGCGGGCGGACGCGTGGCGATGATCGGCCGCATCGGACGGGACGAGGCCGGCTCGCGCCTCCGGGACGGACTGGCGTCCGACGACATCGACGTTGCCGAGGTTCGGACGGTGGAGGCGCCGACGGGCCGCGCCCTGATCGAGGTGGACGCCGCCGGCCAGAACCGCATCGTGGTCGTGCCCGGCGCCAACGCCGCGTGGACGGCGGACGACCTGCCGGGCGAGGCGCTGATCCGCAGCGACGTGATCGTGCTGCAGCGCGAGGTGCCCGACGACGTGGTGGCGGCCGCGATCCGACGGGGGGCCGCCGCGGGCCGGCGGACGGTGCTGAACCTGGCGCCGGCCGGCGCGATGCCGGACGACGTCCTCGCCGCCTGCAGCGTGCTCGTGGTGAACGAGTCCGAGGCCGCCTTCCTGGACGGCTGTGCGGCGGACGACGTCGCGGCCGATCCGTTGGGCGCCGCGCGCCGTTTGGCGTCGCGCGCCCTGGGGGACGTCGTGGTGACGCTCGGGGCGGACGGCGCCGTGCACGCGGGCGCCGGCGGGGAGGGACGCATCGAGGGATTCCCGGTGCACGCCGTGGACACCACCGCGGCGGGCGACGCCTTCGTCGGTGCGCTGGCCACCCGTTTGGACGAGGGCGCCGTGATGGGCGAGGCCGTCCGGTTCGGTTGTGCTGCTGGTGCCGAAGCCGTCACACGCGAGGGGGCGCAACCGTCGCTTCCGGATCGGGCGGCGATCGAGGCGCGCTTGGGTGGAGGCGCCCCTCTCTCGCGACCTGCCTGAGCATGGCCTGCTTGTGAGTGTACGCCGCAACGTCGCCACCCACGGCGGACGACTCAGCGACCGCGCTTCGAGTGCGCAGTGGAACGCGGACCGTGCCGTGCGGCGTCCGAAGGTCGTGAAGCTGGTGGCGAATCCGGCCCTGCGGTAGTACGTGCAAGAGCGCGTCTCGCACGAGGCGAACTCCCAGGCGCACTACGTGCAAGCCGGGGGCGCGCCGAAACGCGAGCTGACCGCGTGCCTCCGCCCCTTCAGGGCGCCACGCCAACGACGGATCGGAAAGGTCCGTAGGGCACGGGACTGGAGCGGTAGGAGATTCGCACTGGAAGCGGCATGAGCTTCTCGGGTCTCTCACGGTGCTTCCTCGTCACCCAATGGAAGATGCAACAGCCGTTCGCTGCGCCAGACCCGGACGATCCTCAGCCGCTGGGGATCGCGCCGGTACACGATGCGGAAAGGCGGGTGGATGAGTTCCCGCAGGAAGGGTTGATCGAATTCGGGCACCCCTTTCTCCGCATACCAAGCCTGCGCCGCCTCCAGGTCACGGAGTGCAGATTCGGCGAAACTGATGCCCGTCCGGGGTATGGCGCTACTCGAGGCCGAGCCGCGCCCTGGCCTCGTCGAGGGAAACCTCGCGCCCCGCCTCTAGGTCCGCAAGGCCCGTGACCGCCGCCCGCATGAAGTCCCGTTCTTCCTGGGCTTTCTCGTAGTCGCCAAGCGACTGGATCACGGCGACACCCCGTCCCCGGCTGGTGAGCAGCACGGGGCGGTGGACCTCGGTCGCATGCTTCACGACGCGGCCCGGATTCACCTTCAGATCCGTCAGGGGAACCAGATCCTGAGAAAATTTGATCGTCATGACCGCCTCCACACAAGACCTATGATCAGCACCGAACATTCGCACCTGGTATCGGACCTCGTAAGGGCCACGGAGGGTCATTGCGGTCGAGGTGCTGTACGCCGGACCTTCGCAAGCCCGCCGTCGGTGGGTCAACCTTGGGCCTGATCGCCATGCTCTGCCCGGGTGGGTCTGGCGGCGTCTTCGGGACCGGCCCGTACGTCGGCGCCGTACTGGGGGTGCCGGCAAGCGAGGCTGGCGCGTCCGCGGCCAGCGCGCGAATGTCACTATGCGCGTGAGACACGCACATTCAGAGTCGGACCTCGATTTCGCTTCCCGAAGCCGGTCGATCCACACCGCTTACATGGATACCCCAATCCTGCCGATGCGCACCCGCCACACCTCGGCCCCGGATTCGAGGGCTGCCCAGGTGAACTGGCCCTCGAGCTCGGCCGCGAACGGGTAGTAGAGCGGCTTCGGGCCGTGATCGTTGACGAGCACGAACGCTTGGTTCGGCTTCAGGGCTTGGAACGTCTCGAAGATCAGCTCGTGGCGCCTGGCCGGCGCGAAGCTGCGAACGTCCAGCGGTACGTCCTCCTGCGGACGGCCAGCGTCGCTCACGTTCGGGGTGGACCCTCGGGCCACCCAGCTGACGCTCCCTTGCGAAGCACCAGCCTGACGCCATGCGTCAATTGCTCGGTGCGAATCCCCACGCCCCGCTCCTCGAGCTCTGGGGATAGGAACACCGGCGCGCGGTCGTTGTAGACCTCGAGCACCCGCATCATCGGCTCGGGCGGAGCGAGGCCGCGATCGTTCAGCGACCGCGAAGCGTCGGGCCAATCCTCGTCGTCACCCTGGACAGCGCCGCCCCCCTTGTGCCGTTGCTCGGGTGCCTCGCTGGGCTGCACGCCGGCGCGGGGACGGAACATCACCTGCCAGTCCCCCTTGCAGGTCGTCACGGACGTCGAGATGAACGACGTCTTCGCTTCCCTCCATCGAGTTCGCCTCCATTCCTCATGCGCGAGCGGAGTGCGTTGGGTCGGCCGGGCCGTCCCACCTTGGCTCCCCCGGCGACATCAGCCCCGGTCCGTACGCCGCTGCAACAGGAGCGACATGCTCACCAGCACGATCGACGCCAGGATCATCAGCGCGCTGACGGCGTTGATCTCCGGCGGGACGCGCTGCTTCAGCAGGCCGTACACGAACAGCGGCAACGTCGTGGTGCCCACGCCGGCGGTGAAGAAGGTGATCACGAAGTCGTCGAGGCTCAACGTGAACGCCAACAGCGCGCCCGCCAGGATGCCGGGCGCGACGCCGGGAAGCGTCACGCGCCAGAAGGTCTGCAAACGGTTGGCGCCCAGGTCCTGCGCTGCCTCCTCCAGACTGGGGTTCATGCCTTGCAGGCGGGCCCGCACCGTGATCAGCACGAAGGCGATGTTGAACGACACGTGTCCGATGATGATGGTGGCGAAGCCGGTCACGAAGCGGTGGCCGCTCACCAGTTCGATCGCTTCGAACGCGATGCGGAAGAACACCGCCAGCGACACGCCCTGCGTGATGTCGGGGATCACGACCGGCAGGTAGTACAGCGCGTCGAAGGTGCGCCGGCCGCGAAAACGCCCGCGGGTGACCGCCAGCGCGAACGCCGTGCCGATGGCGGTCGCCAGCACGGTGGAGACCGTCGCCACGAACAGCGAGTTCCGCACGGCGGAGAGGAGAAGCTCGGTGCGGAACGACCCGGGACCCGCGCCGTTCAGCGAGCCTTCGAACAACCCGCGGTACCACCGCAACGAGAAGCCGCGCCAGACCGAGACGCTGTCGGCGTCGTTGAACGAGAACACGATCAGTACCACGATGGGGAGCCACAAGAACGCGTACACGACCCATGGGACGAGGTTCAGCAGGGCGCGGCCGACGCGGCGGCCGGCCAGGTCGCGCGCCAGGGCGCCCGGGCGTTCAGCGGGTGTCACGCGTCCCCCATCGCGCGTAGATCAGGACGCTGACGAACACCAGGACCAACAACACCATCGACACGGCCGAGCCGAGGGGGATGTTGCCGCGGCCGCCGTACTGGGTCTGGATCAGGTTGCCGATCATCAGGCCCTGCGTGCCGCCCATCAGGTCGGGCGTGAGGAACGCCCCGACGCTGGGGATGAACACCAGGATCGAGCCGGCCACGATGCCGGGCATGGTGAGGGGCAGCACCACGCGGCGGAAGGCGCGCCAGTCGTTGGCGCCCAGGTCGTACGCGGCCTCGACGAACCGGAGGTCCAGGCGGCCCACCGACGCGTAGATCGGCAGCACCATGAACGGCAGGTAGCCGTAGACGAGCCCCAGAACCACCGCCCCTTCGGTGAAGAGGAACCGGATGGGCTCGTCGATGAGCCCGGCCCGCTGCAGCAGGCCGTTCAGAAGGCCGTCTCGCTCCAGCAGGGTGATCAGCGCGTAGGTGCGGACCAGGAAGTTGGTCCAGAACGGCAGCAGCACCAGGAACAGAAGCACCATCCGCACCCGTGGGTCACGGCGCCTGGCGATGAAGTACGCCAGCGGGTAGCCCAACGATAGGCACAGGACCGTGCTGAGCAGCGCGAACCACAGGGTCCGCCACAAAACGGTATCGAACACGGTCAGCGTGCGGACGTAGTGCTCCAGGGTGGCGGGCGGTACGGGGACGCCGCCTGTACCGCGCGACAGGAAACTGGACACGGCGACGAAGGCGAGCGGCAGCAGGAAGAACACGATCAGCCAGGCGACGGCGGGCGACGCCAACCAGGCGGCCCGGCGTCGATCGCGTCGGGAAGGGTCGTTCACCGGGCCAGCTTCCCCGTGAGGCGCATGGGGTCCGAGAATACCCCACGCCTCGCGGCGCGGCGACGCGCCGACGGTGCCCCGTAAGGTCCGGAGCCCCACCGAGGCCGGGCGTGTGCTAACATACGTCCCACACGGCTACGAAGGAGCGTGAAAGCTTTCGAGCGACCCTACGGCGCGCGGTTCGACCGGAACGGATTCGTTCCTCGGCCGCGGTCATCCCGGCCCTCGTTCCCCGGTGGGGCACGCGCGGGCCGCGCGCGGGGCGCCCGTGGCGACATCCATGCCGACCTCCGACGAATCTTCGCGAGCGACGAACGACCCGCCGCTGCCGTTCCACGTCGTGCGGACGGAACCGCGCCACGCGGAGGCGGTTGCTCGCCTGATGCGGCGTGCGCACGGCATCGGCGATGATGAGCCCTGCCCCAGTTGCCCCACGCCGGCGATGGTGCTGAGGCAGGTTCAGCGCTTTCCCGACGGGCAGTTCGTGGCGGTCAGCGAAGGCGATGACGACGAGGTGATCGGCGCGGGTACGTTGATGCGCACCGACTACCCACCGACGGCACGTCCGTTGCCCTGGCTCCGCATGGTGGGGGGTCTGAGCCTCCGGAACCACGACCCGAACGGGCGGTGGTTGTACGGCGTCGAGCTGGTGGTGGACCCCTCCGCCCAGGGCCGCGGGGTGGGCAGCGCCCTGTACGAGCGACGACTCGCGCTGGTGCGCGAACTGGGGCTTGCGGGCATGTACGCGGGCGGCATGCTGAAGGGGTATGCCCGCTATCGCGACCGGATGTCCCCGCGCGCCTACGCCGAGCGGGTGCGACGGGGTCAAATCGACGATCCCACCGTCAGCATGCAACTCAGGCGCGGCTTCGAGGCGGCCGGCGTGATCGAGAATTACGAGGACGACGACGAATCGGGCCACTGCGCCATGTTGATCGTGTGGCGGCCCGAAACGGCCGAGACCGAGAAGCATACGCGCCGCGGGGCGCGACCCAAGCCGACGGCCTGAGGGGATGCGCGATCACACGCCGGCGTCACGCGACCGGCGCGCCTCGTCCCGTGCGAGCGCGTGCGGCGCCAGGGCCGCGTCCAGGTCGCGTTGCGGTCGGCATAGGCCGAAGCCCTGCCCTAGGGCGATGCCGAGGGCACGAAGGTTGGGCACCACGGCCGGGTCCTCGATCCCTTCCGCCGTGAGGCGCATCCCCGCCTCGGCCAGGCGCCGCACCGCACGTCCCGACGCGCCCCATGGCGCCAGCAGCACGTCCTCCACCACGCTTCGGTCCAGCTTGATGCCGGCGACGCGAAGGTTCCGGGGGAAGCGCACGGGCAGGTCGGCGGGCCGGACGTCGTCCAGGAGCACCTCGATGCCGAGCTGGGCCAGGTACGTCACCGAGGCGGCATACGAAGACAGGTCGGGGATCCGTTGCTCGGTCAGCTCGACGCGCAGGCGGCGCCGGATTTCGGGCCGGAGCGCGCGGAGGCGGCGACTGGTGGAGGGGAGGGCCAGTTGGACGGGCGACAGATTCAAGTGCAGCGGTGGGGCCGTCGGGTGCGACGCCAACAGGTCCCCCAGGGCGGCGACGCCGTAGCGGGTGAACGCGTCGAGGCCGTCGCCGTGCAGGATCGGGTCGAGGAAGTCGGCGGGGCCGCGGACGGTTCCGTCCGGTTTGGGCCAACGTACGAGCGCTTCGAGCCCGTCGATGTGGCCGGTCGCGAGGTCCACCACGGGTTGAAGATGAAACGTCAGCTCGTGAAGGTGGGGGCGTTCCCGGGGATCGGGAGGGAGCATGTCTTCGCCCTTTCCGGGGCGTGATCGGCGCGTGCGTTCATGGCCGTGAGGGCATGGCCACGGCCGCTGGTCGGACCAGCGGCCGTGTTCCGGAGGTGTACGGTCGGGATCAACCCACGTCGGGGATCACGACCGAGCCGCTGCCTGCCAGGAGCTCGTCGAGGTCGAGGCTCCCCACGTCCGGAATCACCACGGACCCGCTCCCCGCGAGCGAAGGCGCCTCGAGGGGCGCGGCCCCCACGTCCGGGATGACGACGCTGCCGCTGCCGGCGTGCAGGTCCGTGTCGTCGCTCGAGGTCGTCCCTACGTCGGGGATCACGACCGAGCCGCTGCCCGCCGTGCTCGGCGCGGTGGCGTGATCCGCACCCGTGCCCAGGGCCAACGCGAGGCCGATCACGAGTACCGACACCAGGACGAACAACGGGGCGACGAACTTCGGAAGCTGCAGCGTACGGGTCATCACAAGGTCCTCCTCGGGAAACGCGGACGTGTGGGCCGGGACGGGTATGCCCCGTGACCTTCACTCGTCCGCAGCCTAGTGCGACCCGATTTAATCTCCGCCTAAGCCCGAGGCCCCGAGGCCTTGGACGCCGGTTGGCCGCGCGGCGCCTATCGTCTGGAGAAGCAGCGCGGGTCGCCTGCCACACCTCTTGAACCGTCCGCCCGCATGCGCCGTGCCCGATCTCGTCCTCGACGTCTCGAAAGGACCTCTCCATGACCCGAACCGAAGCGCTTCACCGCCTCCGAGGCACCTGGCGATTCGAACTGCGCGCCGGACGCGTGCGCGTCGCCGACCTGTCCCTGCTCCGCGCCCTGGACGCCGATCTCGGCGAGGCGCACGGCGAGGCCGCCACCGGGGACGGACGCGCCGCCACGACCTCGTTGGCTGGCTGACCCCCCCGCAGCGCCACCGCGGCGCTCACCCCCGGCGGCTTCGCTCCCGTATGCTCGGGGTGTGTGGACGACGCGCATTCATGAGGCGCTGGCCTGCGACGCCGGCCCCCACCTGCTGTTGGGGGGCGAAGCGTACGGTGTCCCCTACCTGATCGAGGATCTCGGCCGCGACGCGAAGCTCGCCTGGATGCGGGCCACGCCGGCCGATCGGGACGATGCCGTCGCGCAAGGCAACCTGCTGGCGGAAGCGGTCAACCGCGCCGTCGGGGGGCAACTGCTCGCGGGCGCGTTGCCGTTCGCGTATCAACTCCGGGTGCTCCGTCACCACCTGGTCGACCTGGCGCCGCTCACGCTGGCCCTGTCCGAAGCGCAGCACGCGGCCGCGTTGGCCCGCGCGCTGGCCGAGGCCCACCGGCCCGGCCTGTGCGTCCTCCTGGATGCGTCCGAGCGGATCCCCGACCTGCACGTCCACGAGATCCCGCCCGAGGTGCTGGCGTTGCGCCGCGACGAGGCGCGCGCCTTGGCGCCGCACGGCCTCAGTGATGCCACGGTCGAGCAGTCGTGGCGCACCAGCGGGGGGCGGATGGCGGACTTCCTGGTGCGCGTGCTGCGCGCCGCCCGGATGCCCGTCCCGACCCTTCCCACCCCAGACGCGCGCGTCCTGCCGCCCCAGGAGGCGCGGAGCGAGGATCCCGGGCGCGTCGTGCGGGCGCTGGTCCGCGAGCGCCGCTTCGTCGAAGCACTCGAACTGGCCGTCATGGCCCAGCCCGACGCGGTCGAAGGGCTGTTGCGGGAGGCCGGCCCGGCCTATCAGGAGCGGGGCCTCCTCGGGCGGCTGCACCTCCTGCTCTCGAGCCTGGACGCGCCGCACCGCACCGAGGAACGCGTCCTCGAATGGCGGCTGGTCGCGGGGTTCGCCGCCCATGATCTCGACGTGGTCCCGGAGGTCGACCGCCACCTGGCGGCCTTCGACGCGCCACGCCTGCGCGCACGCCGCGCCGGCCTTCTGCCGCCCGAAGAGGCGCGGAAGATGGCGCGGGAGGCGCTGCACGGCCTGCGGGACCCCTTGACGCTGTTCCAGGCGGGCCGCTTCGCCGAGGACGAGGCCGAGGCCGCCGACCTGCTGCTGGCGTCGGTTCGCGTGGCGGAGGATGAGGGCACCGCCTACGACGTCGTCCGCAATGCCGGCATGCTCGGTGAGCGCTACCTGCACGACGGCCGCCTGGACGAGGCGGCCACCTGGTTGGAATGGGCGTTGGACACCTACGCCCGCAAAGGGATCCAGGACGGCAGCCGCCGCTTGCGCATCTTGAACGACCTGGCGGTGGCGCGGCTCCTCCTCGGGGCGTCGGCCGGCCTTCGCATGCAGCTCGAGGAGGCCCAACGTTCGCTGGAGGGCATCCTGCCCAGCTTGGCGCTGCTGTTCCGAACCACCCTGGCCGACATGGCCCGTGCCGCCGGCCGCGAGGACGAGGCGCACGAACTACTTGTGAGCGTGCAGGAGGGGGCCCCACGCAGGCTTCGGGCCCACTTCGCGCTGCCGTGGGTGCTGCACTGCCTGCGCCGGGGCGAGATCTCCGCCGCGCAGCAGGCGGCCCGAGAGGTGGAAGCCCTCTCCCGCGTGGACGGCGGCACCGTGCGTGCGCCGGCCCGGATCGCGATGGCGGTGATCGCCTCCGTGACCGCACCGGACGACCCCGACACGCGGAGTGAGCTCCTGGCCGCCATCGATGCGCCGCACCTGCAGCTCGAGCAGGCCGTCATCGGGGGCTGCGCCGCCCTGGCGGCCGGTGCGGCGCTGGACGACGTGCCGGTCCGGGTCGGGCGGGTGCTGCGCCGTGTGCCGGACGCCATGCTGGAGGCGTTCTGCACCGGGCCGCGCACGGCCCGCGTGGTCCGCTCCGCCGTGCGCGGCGACCGCGCGCCCCTGGTCCTCGCCTTCGCCGCCGACGGGCCGCCCCGGGCCCGACTGGACGGCGAGCCGCTCGAGCTGAGCGGGCGCCTGTTCGAGGTGGCCCTGATGCTGACCCTTCACCCCGACGGGCTCGGGGACGAACGGTTGCACGACCTGCTGGTGGGGGACGGCGGGGCGTTCGGGCTGAGCGCGTTGCGGACCCACGTGAGCCGCCTGAGGGCCCGGGTGCCTATCAGCCGCGCGCCGTACCGCTTCGAGGTTCCGGTCGAGACCGACGTAGGCGAAGCGCGGGCCCTGCTGGCCCGCCGCCGCGTCCGCGAAGCCATGGCGTGCGCCCCGGGGCCGATGCTTCCAGGTAGCGACGCGCCGGGCGTGGAGGCCGTGCGCGAGGAGTTCGCGGAGGAACTCCGCCAAGCGGCCCTGGCCAGCGGCGACGGCGAGGTGCTGGTCGAACTGGGCGACCGCATGCCGCACGACCTGGAGATCTGGGAGGCGGCGTTGGGCGCCCTGACCGACGGCGACGCCCGCGTGCCGTTGATCAAGGCGCGGATCGCGCGGCTGCAGCGCGCCTACGACCTGCCCGGCGCGCCGTGGGCCGATGCCCATGCCTGAGCAGGGGCGGCCATGAGCTGGCACGAGAGTTACGTCGGTCGCGTGCTCGAACCCGACTACCGGTTCGCGGCGCGGCACCTGGCGCCCCACCTGTTGGATGCGCTGGCGGCGCATCTGCGGACGGTGGCCGACCTTCCCATCGCCCAGGCGCCCGCGGCGCGCGCGCAGATCCGTGCTGCGCACCAGGCGCTCCTGCGTTGGCACGACCGGCCGCTGCCGGACTTTTCACCGGAGGTGCCCGACGCCTTCTTCGCCGTCTACCGGGCCCTCGAGGAGGAGCTGGGCGCGGCCAGCGCCGGTTGGTTGCGGGTGGGTCTCTCCCGAAACGACCTCGACATGACGGTGTACAAGTTGCGGGCGCGGGCGCAGGCGTTGCAGTTGGGGGGCCGGCTGCTGACGCTGCGCGCCGCCGTGCTGGAGCAGGCGGAACGTGGGATCGACACGGTGCTGATCGCCCAGACGCACCACCAACCGGGCCAGCCCACCACGGTGGCGCACTATCACCTGGCGATCGCCGCGTTGGCGGCGCGCGACACGGCGCGATTGCTGGACGCCTGGGTGCGCCTGGATACCTGCCCGATGGGGGCGGCCGCGCTGGCGGGCAGCAGCCACCCGCTCGACCGCGCCGCCACCGCGCGGCGTCTGGGGTTCGCCGCCCCGGTCGAGAACACCTACGACGCGGTCGCCGCCAGCGATTGGGGCGTCGAGCTGGTCGGCGTGGCCCAAAGCGTGGCCTTGAACGCGTCGAGGTTGGTGTGCGACCTGTTGGCCTGGACCGCGGCGGGCTGGTACCGGCTGCCGGACGCGCTGGTGCAGGGCTCGTCCATCATGCCGCAGAAGCGGAATCCCGTTCCGCTGGAGCACGCACGGGCGCGCTTCTCGCGCGCGGCCGGCGCGGCGCAGATGGTGGCGTTCAGCAGCCACAACATCCCCTTCGCCGACCTGAACGATTTCGGTCCGGACCTGCAGGGCACGTTGCAGACGCAGCACACGCAACTGCTCGGTGGCCTGGACCTGCTTCACGCCTGCGTCCGCGAGGGGCGGTTCGACACCGAGGCGCTGGCCGAGGTGGCGGCCGCCACCGACACCAGCGCCACCGAACTGGCGGACGAACTGGTACGGCGCGCCGGCATGGACCCTGCGGCCGCCCAGGGCGTGGTCGGCCGGATGGTGAGGCGAGCCGGGGCGGAGGGGCGTTCCGCGGCGTCGCTGGGGCCCGACGACCTCGAGGCGGCCGGAGGTCCGCGGGTGGAGGCCGAGATCGTCCGCGACGCGCTCGACCCCGCCCGTTTCGTGGCGCGCCGCGACGGCCTGGGTGGGCCCGCGCCGACGTCGGTGCGGGCCCAGCTGACGCGGGCGCGCGAGGCGCTGGATCGCGATCGCGCGCGCTTGGCGGGTCACGAGGAGCAGGCGGAGGCGGCACGACGCGAACTGCGTACGCCCTGGTCGTGACCCCGGCGTCAGGTTCTGCCGCGTGCGCCCGGGGTCAGTCGCGCCGGGGTCGCCGCGCCGGCCGGCAGCTCCACCACCCCGCCGGGCAGCGCGAGGTGCGTGACGCGCACGTCGTGGGGGGCCAAGGGCAGGGATGCGGCCAGCAATTCGGGGTGAGCCACGCCCACCCGTGCGGCGTCGGGTCGCGCCTCGGCCAGCAAGCGGTCGTAATGTCCGCCGCCGTAGCCGAGGCGTCCCCCCGCGCGGTCGAAGGCGAGCCCAGGCACCAGGAACAGGTCCACCTCCGCGGCGAACACCCGCGGCGCGTCGGCGGGCGGCTCCAACATGCCGAAGCGGTGACGGGACGGGGCGCCCACCAGACGGTGCAGCGTCAGGGGCCCGTCGCCTGCCGCCATGCGGGGTGCGACCACCCGCGCGCCGTCTTCGAACAGTGCCGACAGGTCGGCCTCGCTGCCGAACGCCAGGTACACCGCCACCGTGCCGGCCGCGTGGTAGGGCGCCCAGGCGCGTAGCGCCTTCACCACGGCGGCCGACCACGCGGCGTGGTCCAGCCGCCCGCGCGCGTCGCGCGCTGCGGCGCGCCATGCCTGCTTGACGGCGGCGTTCGGGTCGGGACGCATCGACGGCGAGCCTACCGCCGGCCGCAGCCTCGCGGACCGTGTGCGGCGCGACCCGCCCCGAGGGGGCGCGGCCGCATACTCTGCGCATGGCCCGAACCAGTGAGACCACCGTGCACCAGCTCGTCGACAAGCGATTCGTCGGCATCACGCCCGACGGCATGCGCGTCATGATCGATGGCGAGGCCGAGGCGCAGACCGGGATGCGGCCCATGCAGCTGTTGCTCAACGCGGTCGGGGCGTGCGCCGGCTACGACATCGTCGAGATGCTCCGCAAACGGCGCTTGGAGGTACGCGGCTACGAGATCGAACTGCGGGGCGACCGCGCGGAGGGCACGCCCAGTGGCTTCACCCGGATCCACGCGCGCCACCGGTTCGACGTGCCGGGTCTGGACGAACGAACCGCGCGCCGCTTCGCCGAGTTGGGGATGACCAAGTACTGCTCGGTCGCCGCCAGCCTGAAGGCCGACATCGACGTCGAGGTGGAGCTTCTGCACGAGCCGGCCCCCACGGGCACATGACGCGCGGGGGTGCCGGACGGGGTCGGCTCAGGCTTGGAGTGGACCGCTGCCCCCGCTCTCGGGCTCGCCTTCGCCCGACACGCCGGCCGCGAACCCCGATTGCAAGCCCATCAGGTACCCGAGTTTGAGCATGAACAGGAGCGTGTCGACGTCGCCGGCCGCGACGCGCTCCTCCACGTAGGCGCGCGTCCCTTCGGGCAGGTCGATGGCGTCGATCCGATCGGCGTGTTGGGCCTGCATCTGTTCCAAGAAGGCCCGAATGGCGTCCTTGCTCATGGACCCCCCTCCAGCCAAGACACGATCGCCAGCGCCGTGCCCAGGTTGGTGGCCAACGGGACGCGGTGCACGTCGCAGATCCGCAACAGGGCGCTGACGTCGGGTTCGTGCGGTTGCGCCGTCAACGGGTCGCGGAAGAAGATCACCGCCGCGATGCGGCCCTCGGCGATGCGGGCACCGACCTGAAGGTCGCCGCCCTGCGGGCCGGACTGCACCCGTTCGATGTCGAGCCCCGTGCGTTCGCTCAGCACCCGCCCCGTCGTGCCGGTCGCCACCAGGGCGTACGCCCGCAGCACGTCGAGGTGATCGTGCACGAAGGTGGCGAGGTCCGGCTTTTTGGCGTCGTGGGCGATGAGGGCGACGGCCTTGGCGGCATTCATGTGTCCGAGTCTAGCCGTTCGACGCGCACCTCGCCGCGGCGCGCGTCCAGCAGCCACACCTCGTCGCCGGGGCGGGCTTGGGCCAGGCGCCACAGGTCGCGCGGGTCGACCACCGCCGGTTTCGGGTAGCCGCCGGTCCGGCCACGGTCGGCCAGCAGCACGATCGGACGCCCGTCGGGCGGAATCTGGACCGCTCCCCACGGCGTGCCGTCGCTCTCGATCTCCTCCCCCTCCCATGGAACCGGCGGGCCGTCCAGTCGGGCCCCGGTCCGGTCCACGCCATGGACCCGGAACGCCGTCGACACCAGGGCATCGAACGCCCGCGGCGCGTACTGCGGGCCCGGATGCACGTGCACCGCCACGCGCGCGGAGTAGACCGGCCGACCCGGATGGGGCAGCGGGGGGCCGGTCCCCGACGCGTCCAGCGGGAGGACGTCGCCCGCTTGCACCCAGCGGCCCGATCCCCCCGCGCCCGCGCGGACGTCGGTGGCGTCGGACCCGCGCCACTGCTGAGCCCGGTACCCGCCGCCCACGGCCAGGTACGCCGTCCGCCCCGGCACGGCGGCGTCGGGGATCAACTCCAGGACCGCCCCCGCCGGCCACGCGAAGGCGCGCCAGCTTCGGATCGAGGCGCCGTCCAACGTCACCGATACGCCCCCTCCCGTCACGGCGGCCGTCAGATCGACCTCGCTGCGCAGCGCGATCGGTTGCCCCAGCACCTCCAGGGCGGCCCGGTGCGCCGGGTTGCCGACCATGCCGTTGGCGGCCTCCAACGCCAGCGGATCGAGGGCGCCGGCCTGCGCCAGGCCGAGATGCCCGCCCCCCCACCGTGGGCGTCCCTGCAACGAGGCACTGCCCGGCACGGCGCCCACGACCTCGAGGTTCGGCCCGTCGGCGCCAGCGAGCACGCCCTCGCCCGGGTCGCGGACGGGCGCGCTGCGCAGGGCGTCGATCCCGACAGGCTCGAAGACGACGGTGTCGCCGGCGCCCAACCACGCGGGGTCGTCGCGCCAGGGGTCGAACAGGGGGGCGTCGGTCCGTCCCAGCACCCACCATCCGCCCGGGCTGGCGCTGGGATAGATGCCGCCGCGGCCCGCCGCGATGGCCACCGCGCCGGCCGGCATCCGCGAGGCCGGCCGGTCGCGGCGCGGAAGGTGCAGAGCCTCCGGCAGGCCCAGCAGGTAGGGAAAGCCGGGCGTGAAGCCGATGAAGGCCACCGTCGGCCGGTGTGCCGCATGGCACGCGACGACCTCGTCGAACGGCATGCCGAGCCGGGCTTCGAGGGCCTGGGCGTCGGCATCCTCGCCGTACGCGACGCGCACCGTCCGCGTGCGGCCATGCGCCGCGTCGCGAGGCAGCGCGGCGGCGCGCTGGAGCCAGGCCCGACGCGCGTTCGCTGACAGCGTCGGTCGGTGCTCGACCGACAACGAGGTGAATCCCAGAACGAGATCGCGGATCTCCGGCGGGGCGGTGGCGGCGAGCCGCCTGCGAAGGTCGGCCAGCCGCTGCGAGGTCGCCGGCGAAGCCGGACCGTCCTGCTGCAGCACCGAGGCGTACGGCCCGGTGGTCATGAGCTTCACGTGCGACATTGTATGCGTGAGCATCTCTCTGGCCCCCATCCGAATCGGCCCGGTGGCGCTGTCCGGCGAACGCCTGCTGGTGGCCGTTGCCGTCCTGGCCGCCCTGGTGTGCGTCGAGCTGGTGGCGCGGCGGCGCGGCCGCGACGCCGACTGGGCGTGGACCGCCGTGATCGTAGGTCTGCTGGCCGCCCGCTTGGCGTGGGTCACGGCCCACCTTCCCGCCTACCTGGCGCGCCCGCAGGAGATCCTGTTCGTGTGGCAGGGAGGGTTCACGGCGTGGGCGGGCGCCCTTGCCGCGGTGGCGTGGGCGGTGGGGCGGTCGTGGCGCGCACCGGGGCCACGCATCCGCGATCTCCTCCCCGGGTTGGCCGCGGCCGGTGCGGCCGGCGTCGTGACGTTGGCCCTTCTCCCCGCCGAACCGGCGCCCCCGAGCCTGGACACGGTGCGGGCGCCGCTCACCTCGATGTCGGGCGAGGTGGCCGCTCCGGCCGATTGGGTCGGCCGGCCGCTGGTGGTCAACCTGTGGGCGACCTGGTGCGGCCCCTGCCGTCGCGAGCTCCCCATGCTGATCGAGGAGCTGGAGGCGCGGGAGGGGATCGACCTCGCGCTGGCGTCCCAGGGGGAGGCGCAGGGGACGGTCGCGCGCTACCTGGAGGCGGAGGGGTTGGCGGCGCAGGCGGTCTGGTTGGATCCCGAGCAGGCGTTGTCGAGGGCCTACGGAGTGGTGGGGTTGCCCACCACGCTGTTCGTGGACCGATCGGGCGAGGTTCGACGGGTCGCCTTCGGCGAGCTGAACCGCGCGCGGCTCGCGGCCTCTCTGGGGGCGCTCGGGCCGTGAACGCCGGCGGGGCTCGGCGCCGCGGGCGGGGTTGACATGCTCTCGGCCGCAGGTATAGACTCCTTTTTGCCGCTCGCGAGAGTGGCGCGAACGATGACAAGCGAAGACGAAGCGAGACATCCGCGCTCAGACGATCTTTTTGCCGTTTTCGGCCGATCGGATGAGCGTAAGCGCAAAGCCGGATTTCGATCCGGAACTGCGCGTCCAACTCTTAGTACTTGCGACCGAGAAGGTTACGTTACTAAGGGCGCACGGTGGATGCCTTGGCACTCGAACCGATGAAGGACGTGGCTACCTGCGATAAGCCTCGGTGAGCTGGAAGCAAGCTTTGACCCGGGGATGTCCGAATGGGGAAACCCACGCGAGCGAACCTCGCGTACCCATGCGTGAATCCATAGCGCATGTGGAGGGAACCCAGGGAACTGAAACATCTTAGTACCTGGAGGAAAATAAAGAAAACTCGATTCCCTTAGTAGTGGCGAACGAAGAGGGAACAGCCTAAACCGCCTCCTACGGGGGGCGGGGTCGTAGGACCGGCAACGTGGACCGGAATGCCTAGTCGAAGCGCACTGGAAAGGCGCGCCAGAGCGGGTGATAGCCCCGTAGACGAAAGGCGTGAAGGCCTAGCCGGCACCTGAGTAGCGCGAGCCACGTGGAATCTCGCGTGAATCCACGGGGACCACCCCGTAAGGCTAAATATTCCGAGTGACCGATAGCGAACCAGTACCGTGAGGGAAAGGTGAAAAGCACCCCGTGAGGGGAGTGAAATAGTACCTGAAACCGTGCGCTTACAAGCAGTCACAGCCCTATGCCCGTCTTCGGACGGGAACGGGTGGTGGCGTGCCTATTGAAGCATGATCCTGCGACTTACTGACAGTGCCGAGTTTAAGCCGTTAGGCGGAGGCGAAGCGAAAGCGAGTCTGAATAGGGCGTTCAGGCGCTGTTAGTAGACCCGAAACCGGATGAGCTAGCCATGGCCAGGATGAAGCTCCCGTAACAGGGAGTGGAGGTCCGAACCCGTTGAGGTTTAAAACTCTTGGGATGAGCTGTGGTTAGGAGTGAAAAGCTAACCGAATCCGGAGATAGCTGGTTCTCCCCGAAATAGCTTTAGGGCTAGCCTCGGGGGTTCACCGTTGGTTGTAAAGCACTGATTGGGCTAGGGGGCCCACCAGCTTACCAAACCCTGTCAAACTCTGAAGGCCAACGGTTCATACCCCGGGAGTCAGTCCGTGTGAGCTAACTTTCACGGACAAGAGGGAAACAACCCAGACCGCCGGTTAAGGTCCCCAAGTCATGGCTGAGTGGAGAAGGATGTGGAGACGCTAAGACAGCTAGGAGGTTGGCTTAGAAGCAGCCATTCCTTGAAAGAGTGCGTAATAGCTCACTAGTCGAGCGTCTCTGCGCCGAAGATGATCGGGGCTAAGCCATGCACCGAAACCGCGGCAGTGCAGCCAAGCTGTACTGGGTAGGGGAGCGTTCCGTAGGCCGTCGAAGCGGTACCGCAAGGAGCCGTGGAGGTATCGGAAGTGCGAATGCAGGAATGAGTAACGATAAGAAGGGTGAGAATCCCTTCCGCCGAAAGCCCAAGGGTTCCTGAGCAAGGGTCGTCCTCTCAGGGTTAGTCGGGACCTAAGGCGAGGCCGAAAGGCGTAGTCGATGGACAGCAGGTCAACATTCCTGCACCACTTTCGTGGAGCGATGGGGTGACGCATTAGGATAGGCCAACCGGAGCCACGGTCGAGCCCGGCGGCGTGCGAAGCCAGGGAGGATAGGCAAATCCGCCTCCCGTGTTGGTGACGTACGTCGGGAAGGCCCTACGGGGCTGATAACTGGTCGAATCCACGGTGCCAAGAAAAACCTCTAAGTGTCGAAGCGAGAGTGCCCGTACCAAAACCGACACAGGTGGGCGAGTGTAAGAGCACTAAGGCGCGCGAGAGAACTCTGGTCAAGGAACTCTGCAAAATGGCCCCGTAACTTCGGGAGAAGGGGTCCCACGCGTACGGTGATCATTCGTGATTGCCGGAGGTGGGCACAGTTAATTGGCTCCAGCGACTGTTTACCAAAATCACAGCACTCTGCGAACCCGAGTAGGGGATGTATAGGGTGTGACACCTGCCCGGTGCCGGAAGGTTAAGGGGAGGCGTGCAAGCGCCGAACTGAAGCCCCGGTGAACGGCGGCGGTAACTATAACCGTCCTAAGGTTAAGTAACGCTAGCCTTAGTAAAACCGAACCATATGCGGGAAACTCCTCGAAAACCGTCCGGTACTCGCCGATGCTTCGGCAGTAAAAATCCGGCGGACATGGGGACGATCCGCAGGGAAGACTTGGTGAAGATGCCAAGAACCCTCAGAGACCATACGTTCGGGATCGACGGGTGAAGCTCGACAGCCAATGGGTGGTCGGGTTCGTGGATGGCGAAGGGTGTTTTCACGTCGGGATTGCAACGCATGCCGACATGGCGGTGGGACGACAGGTCCTGCCCGAATTCACCGTCGTCCAGCACGAGCGCGACGTCCAGGTGTTGCACGCGCTGAAAACGTTCTTCGGCTGCGGCGTGGTTCGAAGCAACCACGGCGAGCGAATGGCGTATCGCGTGCGCACGTTCGAGCACCTGCACGATGTCATTGCCCCGTTTTTCATGAAGCACACCTTGAAGACGATGAAGAACGTCGACTTCAGAAAGTTTCGACAGGTGTTGCTCGCGATGAAGGACGGTGAGCACCTGACGCCGGAAGGCGTCGACAAGATCCGCCGATTGGCGGCGGAGATGAATCGTGGTCGATCAAGATAGAGTCCGGCCCTCCTGGAAACAGGATGGGATGAACCGAGCGAAATTCCTTGTCAGGTAAGTTCTGACCTGCACGAATGGTGTAACGACTGGAGTGCTGTCTCGACCAGAGACTCGGTGAAATTGAACTGGCCGTATAGATGCGGCCTACCCGCAGCAGGACGAAAAGACCCCGTGGAGCTTTACTACAGCTTGATGTTGGCGTTTGGACCGATCCGTGTAGGATAGGTGGGAGACTGGGAAGCCAGGCCGCTAGGCTTGGTGGAGTCATTGGTGAAATACCACCCTGATTGGTTTGGCCGTCTAACCTGCGCCCGTTATCCGGGCGAGGGACAGCGTGAGGCGGGTAGTTTGACTGGGGCGGTCGCCTCCCAAAGCGTAACGGAGGCGCACAAAGGTTCCCTCAGCACGGTCGGAAATCGTGCATAGAGCGTAAGGGTACAAGGGAGCTTGACTGCGAGACATACACGTCGAGCAGGGACGAAAGTCGGTCCTAGTGAACCGGTGGTACCTCGTGGAAGGGCCATCGATCAACGGATAAAAGTTACCCCGGGGATAACAGGCTGATACCGCCCGAGAGTTCACATCGGCGGCGGTGTTTGGCACCTCGATGTCGGCTCGTCATATCCTGGGGCTGGAGAAGGTCCCAAGGGTCCGGCTGTTCGCCGGTTAAAATGGCACGCGAGCTGGGTTCAGAACGTCGTGAGACAGTTCGGTCTCTATCCGCTGTGGGCGTAGGAAAACTGAGGAGAGCTGTTCCTAGTACGAGAGGACCGGAATGGACGCACCGCTGGTTTCTCGGCTGTTCCACCAGGGGCATATGTCGAGTAGCTACGTGCGGAACGGATAAGCGCTGAAAGCATCTAAGCGCGAAGCCGACTCCAAGATGAGTTTTCCCACCTCCTCGTGAGGGTAAGTCCCCCGGTAGACCACCGGGTCGATAGGCCGGGAGTGTACGCACGGCAACGTGTTTAGCTGACCGGTACTAATCGGACGAGGACGTAACCTTTTTTGCAATCATCCTCGAGTTGGATGGCGTTTCGCTTCGTCTTCGCATTGTCACTATTTGTTTCTCTTCGTGCTCATAGCGACGTGGACCCACCCGATCCCATCCCGAACTCGGAAGTTAAGCACGTCAGCGCCGATGGTAGTTGGGGGGCAGCCCCCTGCAAGAGTAGGTCAGCGCGGAGGGATATTTTGCGAACGGAAGGCACCGACCCTGCGGGTGGGTGCCTTCTCGTCCTCGCGGGAGTAGCTCAGCTGGTAGAGCACCACCTTGCCAAGGTGGATGTCGCGAGTTCGAATCTCGTCTCCCGCTCCAGAACGGTGATAGGGGCCGCCCGCGAGGGCGGCCCCTTTGCCGTGTCGGGTCTCGGACGGCGTTTGGCGTCAGCCGGCCACGCCCGTTCGGGACGGCGGCGAGGCGGGGTGCCACGAATCCAGCGTCGCCTTGTAGTTCGCGCGCGTGAATGCCTCCTCGTCGCGCATTCCCTTGCGGCTCATGCTGCCGCGCAGCTGCGCCGCCGACACGTACTCGTTGTCTTCCAGCCACGCACGCATGTCGGCTTCGATCGCCGCGAAGCGCTCGGGGCCGTTGCGGAGGATCTCCGAGGTCAACATCGTCACGCTCGCGCCCGCGGCGATGCCCTTCAGGGCCGTTTGGGCATCGTGCACGCCGCTGGTCAACGCCAGGTCGGCGGGAACGAGGCCGTGCAGCAAGCCGATCCAGCGCACGCCCAGGCGCGCCTCCTCTGGCGTCGACAGGGCAAGGCGCGGGCGTACCTCGAGGGCGTCGAGGTCGATGTCCGGCTGGTAGAAGCGGTTGAACAGCACCAAGGCGTCGGCGCCGGCGTCGGCCAGGCGGTCGGCCATGCGCATGGTGGCGCTCCAGTACGGCGAGACCTTGACGGCCACGGGGATCGACACCAGCTCGCGGACGTCGCGAAGGACACTGGCGGTGCGATCCTCGATCTCGGTGCCGGTGACGTCCGGGTCGGTGGGCAAAAAGAACACGTTCAGCTCCAGCGCGTCGGCCCCCGCCTCCTCCAGAAGCGTCGCGTAGCGCGTCCAGCCGCCCGGGGTGGCGCCGTTCAGGCTGGCGATGACCGGGACGTCGACGGCCTCCTTCGCACCGCGAAGCAGCTCGAGGTAGCCCTCGGGACCGGGCGAGCGCTGCGGCGTCGGCACGTAATCCAACGCCTCGGCGAAGCTCTCGGTTCCGTACGCCAGGTAGTGGTCGAAGGCGTCCTGCTCGCCCTGGATCTCTTCCTCGAACAGCGAGTGCATCACGATGGCGGCGGCGCCCCCGTCCTCCAGGCGGCGGAAGCCGTCGGGCTCCTTGGTCAGCGGCGATGCGGAGGCCACCAGCGGGACTGGCCAGGTCCAGGCCGAGGTACCGGGTACGTAGGTCGATCACGAGGTGGCTCCCTTCGTGCCGGTGTCGTCTGCGTCGGCAGGGGTGTCGGATGGGTCGTGGGCCGCCATGCGCTCCAGCGCGGCCCAGCGTTCGTCGACGGCGTCCTGCGCCGCGTCGAGAAGTGCCTCGGCTTCGTCCGGGGCCGTCATGCGGAGCATGCGGTAGCGGTTCTCCTTCAAGGCGTACTCCCGGAAGGGGATCTTCGGCGGGCGGGAGTCGAGCTTCAGCGGGTTGGCGCCTTCCTCGGCGCGTCTCGGGTCGTAGCGGAACAACGGCCAGTACCCGCTGGTGGTGGCGAGTTTCTGCTGTTCCATGCCCTTGGACATGTCGATGCCGTGCGCGATGCAGTGCGAGTAGGCGATCACCAGCGACGGACCGGGGTAGGCCTCGGCCTCCAGCAGCGCACGGACGGTTTGCCCGTCGTTCGCGCCCATCGCGATCTGCGCGACGTAGACGTGCCCGTACGACATCGCCATGCGCCCGAGGTCCTTCTTGGGGGTGCGCTTGCCGCCGGACGCGAACTTCGCGACCGCGCCCAGGCCGGTGGCCTTCGAGGCCTGTCCGCCGGTGTTGCTGTACACCTCGGTGTCGAGGACCAGCACGTTGACGTCCTTGCCGGAGGCGAGCACGTGATCCAAGCCGCCATACCCGATGTCGTAGGCCCAGCCGTCGCCGCCCACGATCCACACGTCGGTCCGGACCAACGCGTCCGCCAGGGCGTGAAGGTCGCGGGCCACCGGATCGTCGCGCCCGGCGAGCTTCGACTTCAACTCGCGCACCAATTCACGTTGGCGGGCCAGCGACGCCTCGTCCGCGCCGGCAGCGGCGTCGAGGGATTCGGCCAGCTCGCCGAGCCCCAACTCGGGATCGCCCAGCAGGCGCCGCGCGTGCGCGGCCTGGGCGTCGATCGCCATCCGCATGCCCATCCCGAACTCCGCATTGTCCTCGAACAGCGAGTTGGACCAGGCCGGGCCGCGCCCTTCGGCGTTCTTCGTCCACGGCGTGGTCGGCAGGTTGCCGCCGTAAATGGACGAACAGCCGGTCGCGTTCGCGATCACGCTGCGGTCGCCGAACAGCTGGCTGAGGAGCTTGACGTACGGCGTCTCGCCGCACCCGGAGCAGGCACCGGAGAACTCGAACAGCGGCTCCAGCAGCTGCACCGACTTGACGTCCTTGAACGCCATGCCGTCGTGCCGCGGCACCTGGGGCAGCGACAGGAAGAAGTCCCAGTCCTTGCGCCCCTGCTCGCGCCGGGGAAGCTGCGGCTCCATCATCAGCGCCTTGCGGCCGACCTCGCTCTTGTCTTTGGCGGGGCAGACCTCGGCACAGAGCGTGCAGCCGGTGCAGTCCTCCACGGCGACCTGCAGGGTGTAGCGCACATCGCCGGCATCCTTGAAGCGTGGGGCCGCGTGCAGGAAACCGTCCGGGGCCTCCTCGAGCGCCTCGGTGGGGGCCAGGGTGGCGCGAATGGTGGAGTGCGGGCAGACCAGCACGCACTTGCCGCACTGGATGCAAATGTCCGGATCCCACACCGGGATCTCCTGCGCCAGGTTGCGCTTCTCGAAGCGCGCGGTGCCCACCGGCCAGGTGCCGTCCTCCGGCAGCGCCGACACCGGCAGCTCGTCGCCGCGATCCTCGAGCAGGACGGAGGTGACGTCACGGACGAAGTCCGGCGCGTCCGGCGCGACGGTGGGCGGACGGGCGGCGCCGAAGCCGTCCGTCGCCGGGAATCTCCACGCGCGCCAGGTGGTCGGTCGCGGCGTCGACGGCGGCCAGGTTGCGGCGCACGATCGCCTCGCCGCGCGCGCCGTAGGTGGTGCGGATCGCTTCGCGGACCTTCGCGAAGGCGTCCTCGCGCGGCACCACGTCGGTGAGCGCGAAGAAGCAGGCCTGCATGATGGTGTTGATGCGCGGCCCCAGTTCCATCTCCTCCGCCAGCGCGTCGGCGTGAATCGTCCACAGCGTCAGCTCGCGTTCGCGAATCACGCGCTGCGCCTCTTCGGGAAGGTGTTCCCACACTTCACTGGCCGGGTAGGGGGCGTTGATCAGCACCGTGGCGCCGTGCGCGGCCCGGTCCAGCACGTCGTAGCGCCAGAAGAAGTCGAACTGGTGCACGCCCACGAACTCGGCGCGGCCGATCAGGTAGGCGCTGCGGATCGGGTCGGGCCCGAAGCGCAGGTGGCTGATGGTGCGCGCACCCGCCTTGCGGGAGTCGTACACGAACGAGCCTTGGGCTTCGAGGCCCGCCTCCTCGCCGATGATCTTGATGGTGTTCTTGGCGGCGCCGACGGTCCCATCCGACCCCAGGCCCCAGAACACCGCCCGACGGACGGTGTCCGGCTCGATGTCGAGCGTGTCGTCGTACGTCACGCTGCTGTCGGAAAGGTCGTCGCGGATGCCCAGCGTGAGGCGGCCGCGCGGACGTTCCTCCGCCATCTCGGCCAGCAGGCCCACCAGCATGGCGGGGGTCAGTTCCTTGGAGGAAAGCCCGTAGCGCACCCCGATGGCGCGCGGAGGGCTGCGCGAAGCGTGGCGCCTCGGCGTGCGCGTCCTCGTGAAGGGCGGTCTGCACGTCCTGCAGCAGCGGTTCGCCGGCCGAGCCCGGCTCCTTGGTGCGGTCCATCACCGCCAGCATGCGGGTGGTGTCGGGCAGGGCGGCCAGCAGCCGCGCGCCGTCGAACGGGCGGAACAGCCGCACCTTGAGCACGCCGACGCGTTCCCCGCGTGCGTTGGCCCACGCCACCGTCTCGTCGGCGGTGTCGGCCGCCGAACCCATCACGACCAGGACCCGATCGGCATCGGGGGCGCCGACGTAGTCGAACGGCCGGTAGTGCCGGCCGGTTCTGGCCGCGAAGGCGTCCATGGCCTCCTCGACCACGTCGGGCAGCGCGCGGTAGAGGGGCTCCACGCGCTCGCGGGACTGGAAGAACACGTCCGGGTTCTGCGCCGTGCCGCGCAGCACCGGCCGCGCGGGCGTGAGCGCCCGGGCGCGGAAGGCCCGGATGTCCGCCACGTCGATCAGCGCGCGCAGGTCGTCTTCGCTGACGAGGTCGACGCGGTGCACTTCGTGCGAGGTGCGGAACCCGTCCATCACGTGCACGAAGGGAATGCGACCACGTAGGGTCGCCGCCTGCGCGATCGCGGCCAGATCGTGCGCCTCCTGCACCGACGCGGCGAACAGCATCGCCACGCCGGTGGCACGTGCCGCCATCACGTCCGAGTGATCCCCGAAGATCGACAGCGCGTGCGTCGCGACCGAGCGGGCCGCGACGTGGATCACCGCCGGGGTCAGCTCGCCGGCGATCTTGTAGAGATTCGGGATCATCAGCAGGAAGCCCTGGCTGGCCGTGAAGGTGGTGGTCAGCGCACCGGTTTGAAGCGAGCCGTGCACGGCGCCGGCGGCGCCGCCCTCGGCCTGCATCTCCTGCACCGTGGGGACCGAGCCGTACAGGTTGGGGCGGCCCTGCTGGGCCCAGGCGTCCGCGAGCTCGCCCATGGGCGAGGACGGGGTGATGGGGTAGATGGCGACGACTTCGTTCAACGCGTAGGCGACGTGCGCCACCGCCTCGTTGCCGTCGATGGTTCGAACGTTCGGTGCCATGCGGCCTCCCGCCCCCGGCAGGCTCGATTCGTACCTCTGAGCCTACGGCCGGCGCCGCGGGGGCGGTAGGGATGAACGTCCGGCGGTGCGAGCCAAAGCGGCCGGTCTTCCGGTGCCCCGGATGACGGGCGGCCGCGTCGCCCCGGCCGTTACTCGCCCGGCGGGCCGCCCTGACGCTCCATGCGGTCCAAGCCTTGGTACACGCGCACGTTGGTCCATACCGCCTGCAGGTACTCGCGCGTCTCGAGCGCGTCGATCTCGCGAAGCAGGTCGTCCTTGTCGCGGCGGACCTCCTCGCCGTCGTACAGCCGGCCGATATAGCCCTGCCCCCGGTTGTAGCTGGGGACGACGAGTTCGAGGTCGCCGCGGAAGTAGTCACGCAGCCAGCCCAGGTAGTGGGTGCCGTAGCGAATGTTCGTGGCCGCGTCGAACGGATCGCCGGGGGGCTCTTCCTGGAGTTCGGCGATCCAGTCCCAGGTGGAGGGCATGACCTGCATCAGTCCCTGCGCGCCCGAACGCGACACGGCGCGGGGGAAGAACGCGGATTCCTGGCGCATGACCGCCCACACCAGTTCCGGCGGGACGTCGGCCTCCTTGGCTTCGGCCCGAACCAGACCCTCCCAGGCCCGCGGCCAGGCAAGGCGCCAGGTGCGGTACTGGCGACTGCCATCGTTCACGAACCGAGATGCTGCCCGTGAGGGACGTCGGTACTCGCCCAACGCCACCAACGCCTCGCCGAGCGCCACCACCGTCGCCTCGTCCGCCTTCGTCTCCGTCGCGGCCCCGGACTCGGTGGGGGGCGCATCGGACATGTCCGGGGCCAGGGCGTCCCGGAGGGCGAACGACAGCACGCCCCGCGCCGCCGTTTCGTCGCCCAGCTCGGCCAGCCAGCCGGCGGTGTCCAGTGCCGCGGGACGAACCTGCGCCAGGTCGTCCCGGTCGGGCAGCGCGGGATCGCCCCCCAGCCGGAGGTCGAAGTAGCTTCCCTCCGGGATGCTGCGTTCGGCCTCCGCGCGCGCCTCATCATTCCCCAGCCGGCCCGCCAGGACGTAGGCGCGGTAGGCGGCGTCGTCGGCGTAGGCGGAATCGCGCCCGGCGAGGTCGAGGTACACCTCGATCGCCGCGGCCTCCTTTTCCTTCTCCTCGAGCCAACCCGTCGCCAGCCACAGGTGGGTCGGCGCACCGGCGCGCAGCAGAAAGTCCACGCCCGCCTCGCGGTCGCCGCGCCGGTTGGCCACCAGCGCGCGGCCGTAGAGGGCACGGGGTCCACCGAGCGCGGCGAAGGCGGCGTCGGCCGCGGCGAGGTCCTCCAGGTACCAGTGCGACCACGCCACGCCCTCCCGCGCGCCGCGGTGGCCCGGGACCTGCGCCAGCCAGCGCCGGTACGCGTCCAGCGCCTCTTCGTACCGCCCCAACGCCCGGTACGCCGGCGCTTCGATCGACGGCGCGGACAGCTCCCCCAACGCGTCCAGCGCCTCTTCGTCGAGGTCGGCCTGCAGGAACAGGTTCGCCAACTGATACGGATCGTCGCCCAGGCGCTTCAGTCCCTCGATCGCCTCCTGTTCCGGCAGCGCCTCGCGGAAGGCGAGGGTGGCCCGCCGGGTCCGCCCCAGCGCTTCGGCCAACCGGGCCACCTCCACATGCAGCGCGCGACGCTCGGCGCGGTCGAGGGGGTCGTCGATGCGCAGGTCCAGCTCCCGTTCGTACGCCGCCAGCCTGAGCTCCGGGTCGGCGTCCTCCATGCGCGCCAGGTGACGCGCCGCCTGGTACGCGGCGTAATCATTGGCGCGCGTCAGCTCGGCCAGCGCCTCCACGTCGTCGTCCGCGGCGGCGTGGGCGTGCCGTACCAAGCGCGTGGCGCCGGGCGGGGCGGCGTCCGGCGCGACCTGGGCCAACGGCGGACGCTCGTCGTCGGCGCCAGGCATGACCGGCCTTGGCAGCTGCAGCGCCACGGCGAGTGCCAGGGCGCCGGCGAGAAGCGTGAGCAGGATCGAGCGGCGGCGCGTCATGACCTGACAGCCTACGTCAGGTCGGCATGAAGCGGGTGAAGCAAACATGACGCGGCCGTTTCGTGGGTGCCGTGCGCGACAGCGCGCGCGCACGAATGCACCTATGCTTCTCCTGCGCTGCCGGGTGTCCATCGTCGGCACCCCTTCGCGGGATCGCCCGCGTTGGGAAGGTGGCCGTATGTCGTGCGCCGGGGCGGATCGTGCCGCGGGCGTGGCCGCACGCTCGAGCGAGCACGTCGTCCGTGATCGCATGCACCGGTCCAAACCGGTGCCCACCGTTCGAACGAGTGGAAGTGGAGGAAGACATGAAGAGAACGTTCACCATCATCGCCCTGAGCGTGGCCATGGCCTTCGGCGCCAGCGCCTTCGCCCAGGCCCCCAACGCCGGAGACCCCATCGTGGTGGGCTCGAAGCAGTTCACCGAGCAGATCGTGCTGGGCAAGGTCATCGTGAATGCCCTGCGCGGCGCCGGCTACGAGGTCACCGACCGCACCAACCTCGGCGGCACCGCCGTCAACCGCGACGCCCTCGAGGCCGGCGAGATCGACGTGTACCCGAACTACACCGGCACGGCGATCAGCAACTGGTACCGCGACTACGAATGGGCCCAGGAGGCCATCGCCGAAGGCACGTCGGGGGACGCGTACGCGAGCTACGCGACGGTCGCCTCGTACGATGCCGCCCTCTTCGACCTGGTGTGGCTGCGTCCCGCGCCGGCCAACAACACCTACGCGCTGGCCGTCACGAGCGCGTTCGCGGAAGAGAACGACGTCACCACCATGTACGACTTCGCCGACTACGTGAACGACGGCGGCGAGGTGGTGCTGTCGACGGGCGACGAGTTCGCCCAGCGTCCCGACGGCCTGCAGGCGTTCGAAGAGACGTACGGCTTCGACCTCAGCGAGGATCAGATGATCGTGATCGCGGGGGCCACGCCGGCGCAGACCGAGCAGGCGCTGGCCAGCGGTCAGAGCGGCGTCAACGTCGCGATGGCGTACGGGACCGACGGCGCGTTGATGGCGTACGACTTCGTGGTGCTCGAGGATCCGGACGGGGCGCAGCCGGTGTTCCAGCCGACCCCGGTGTTCCGCGGCGAGACCATCCGCGCGTACCCCGAGATCGCTGGGGTGCTGAATCCCATCTTCGCGCTGTTCGACAACCGCACCCTCCAGGACCTCAACGCGAAGGTCGAGGTCGATGGCCTCAGTGCGGAAGAGGTCGCACGCACCTTCCTTCAGGAGAACGGCTTCATCGACTGAGCACGACGACGTGCGTGGCCCGGGTCCTCATCCGCCCGGGCCACGTGCCTTGGGGCCGCCGGCCCGCGCACGGAGCACGTTCGAGCAACGTCGTTCGGGCCTGATCGGCCCGGAGGAGGGGTATCGCTTTGAACCGCATCGCCATTCTGGGTGGGCTGATCGGGGGATTTGGGTTCTTCTTCCTTCCCATCCTCGCCCTCAAGCCGAACCGCTTGGCCCCCGGCACGCCGTTCAACCTGCTCGAGTTTCAGGGCGACGACCGCTATTTGATTCTTTTCGTATTGGCGCTTCTGCCCATGGTCCTGGCGTTCCGCGAGGACGTGGGCAGCCGCGGTTGGATGTTGGTGGGCGTCGGCAACCTGGTCATGATCCTTACGCTGGTGTTGCCCGCCATGGCCGGCCAGGGGCTGCTCGCCGAGCCCGAGGCCTACCTGGGCGAGGGCGCGATGGTGCGCAATCCGCGCATCATGCCCTCAGGTGGGTTGGCCCTGGGTCTGGTCGGCGCGTACGTCGCGGTGTTCGCCGGGGTGCGGGACCTGACCCGGGCCGGCGTCGCCGGCTGGGTGCGCGGGATCGGCGCATGGATCGGGCCCGTGCTCGCGCTGATCCTGATGCTCAACGGCACCTTCGACGTGTACTCGATCCTGGTGGAGTTCTACGCCAACGGCGAGGCGCTGGAACAGAAGTTCATCGAGCACCTGATGTTCGTCATCATCTCGCTGTTGGTCGGGTTCGTGGTCGGCGTCGGCTTGGGCCTGTGGGCGTCGCGGGAGGCGCGGTTGGCCCCGGTCATCCTGTACGCGGTCGGCATCATCCAGACCATCCCGTCGCTGGCGTTGTTCGGCGTGCTGTTGGTGCCGATGGCGCGGCTCGGCGATCAGGCGTTCCTGCCCACCCTCGCGTTTTTCGGCGCCAGCGCGGTGGTGGCCGTCCTGCTGGGCGGGGCCTACGTGCTGCTGGGGGGGCGCGAGCCGCCTCGGCTGCGCGTCTTGCACATGCTGCTCGCCGCCTTGGCCGCCGCGGTGCCGCTGGCCCTGGCGACCGGCGTGCTGGTGACGTTCGTGTTCCGCCTGGCGAACGTCGGCTTCACCAGCGGCAACTACCCGGCCGCCGCCTCGTCCGTGGGCGTGTTGGCGCTGGTGGGGATCGTCCTGTGGGCGGTGGGGCGCTGGCTGCTCCGGCCCGACGCGCCGCTGCGCAGGTGGGTTCATCGGGCCACCGCGCTGGTGTTCGTAGGGGCGTTCGGGGCGCTGATGGTGCTGTTCGTGCAAGCGTCCGGGTCCAGCTCGCTGCTGGGCGGCGTGGCGTCCGTGCGGGAGTTGACGATCCGTGACCTCGGCGTCTCAGGCATCGGCGTCGCGCCCGCTCTGGTCGCGCTGACGCTGTACTCGCTGTTGCCGATGGTGCGCAACACCTATGCGGGCCTGAATAACGTCGACAACGCCATCATCGACTCCGGCCGCGGCATGGGCATGACACCCCGGCAGCGATTCTTCCAGATCGAGCTTCCGCTGGCGTTCCCGGTGATCATGGCGGGCGTCCGCAACGCGGGCGTAGCGCTGGTCGGCATCGGCACGGTGGCGACCGTGATCGGGGCGGGCGGCCTGGGCGACTTCGTGATTCAGGGGATCGTGAACACCTCGATCGACCAGATCCTGCTGGGGGCCGTGCCGGCGATCGCCCTGGCCCTGGTGCTCGATGCGGTGCTTCGTGGGATGGAAGGCATCCTGACCTCGCCCGGCATCAAGCAGGTGCAGAGCTGATGCGAAAGGAGCAAGCGTGATCGAATTCCAGAACGTCGTCAAGCGGTTCCCGGACGGGTTCGCCGCCGTGAACGACCTGAGCTTGACGGTGCACGATGGGGAGATCACCGTTCTGATCGGTCCGTCCGGCTGCGGCAAGACGACGTCGATGCGGTTGGTGAACCGGCTCCTATCCATCACCGAAGGCAAGATCATGGTCGAGGGGCGCGACAACCGAGACTTCCCCGCCGAAGAGTTACGCCGCAAGATCGGCTACGCGATTCAGCAGATCGGACTGTTTCCGCACTTCACGGTGTTCGAGAACATCGCGGTGGTGCCCCGCATGCTGGATTGGGACGAGGGCCGCATCCGCAAGCGCGTCGACGTACTCCTCGAACTGGTCGGCCTGGATCCCGACATCAACCGCGACAAGTACCCACGGCAGCTCTCGGGCGGGCAACAACAGCGCGTCGGCGTGGCGCGCGCGCTCGGCGCCGACCCGCCGATCATGTTGATGGACGAGCCGTTCGGCGCGATCGATCCGATCACCCGCGAAGTACTGCAGGAGGAGTTCCTGCAGATCCAGAAGGAGATCTCGAAGACGATCATCTTCGTGACGCACGACATCGATGAGGCCATCAAGATGGGGGACCGCATCGCCATCCTGCGCGAGGGGCGCCTGATCCAGTACGACACGCCCGACAGCATCCTGGCCCACCCCAAGGACCGCTTCGTGCGTGACTTCGTCGGTGCGGACCGGGCCCTCAAGCGCCTGGGCCTGGTGCAGGTGCGCGACCTCATGGACACGGATCTGATGCCGGTGGTGCGCATGCGCGACAGCGCCGAGGACGCGCGCCGCGTGATCAAGGACTACGGCGACCCCATTCGCAGCGCCTTCGTGGTCGACGAAGAGGGCGTGCTGAAGGGCTGGGTCGACCGTGACGCGCTGCGGCAGAGCCCCGACAGCCTGTTGGAGGCGATGATCGACGCGGATGCGCACGACATCGGGGTGCGCCCCAACAACACCGCCCGTGAGGCCCTGTCCGCGATGGTCGGGCGCGGGTTTCGCAATACGCCGGTGGTCGACAAGCACGGCAAGCTGGTCGGCAGCATCACGCTCCGGTCGCTGCAGGAACTCGCCGACCAGGACTGGTCGGACGAGGGGGCGGAGGCGTCGTGAACTGGCGGACCGTGCCGGGCCCCGCGGCCCTGGGATGGGCCCTCTTCGCCGTGATCCTGTTCGCCCTCGAACCGGCGGAGGTGCCGATCACCGACCCGCAGCTGCGCCAAGCGGTCGGCGAGCGCGCGTCGCTCACGCCGGACCTGTGGTTGCCGACCCTCGGGCTCAGCGATCGGACCGTGATCGACCTGGGCGCGACCAATGATTTGCGCGTGCTCGGCTTCGGGCTGTTCGATGCCGAGGTCGACCCCGAGACCGCGCTCGGCGAGGTCACGGGCAGCGCGTCGCTCGGGTGGTTCGTGGCGTTGATGGCGATCATCGAGGCGTTCCTGGCCTGGGCGTTCCGGCAACGCGACGAGAAGCTGGTGCGGCCCCTGGTGCGCGCCGCCGGCATCTTCATCGTGATCTGGTCGTTCTACGGGCACGAGCCGTTCTGGGACTGGATGCTCCGCGGGCTGTTCCCGAGGAGCCCGGACCTGCTCTACAACTCGAACACCCTGATCAGCCTGGCGGGGCAGCACCTGGAGCTGGTGGTCTTCAGCTCCATCATCACCATCGCCATCGGGCTCACGCTCGGCATCACCGTCACGCGCGGTGCGTTCCGGGAGTTTCTGCCGTTGGTGAGCGACGTGGTCAACTCGGGCCAGACGGTGCCGACGCTCGCGATCGTGGCGATCATGGCGCCGATCATCGGGTTCGGCTTCTGGCCGGCCGTCGTGGCGTTGATCCTGTACGGCCTGCTGCCGGTCGTGCGCAACACCATCGTCGGTCTCGAGGGCGTGGACCCCTCCATGATCGATGCGGCCAAGGGGATGGGAATGACCGGGTCGCAGATCCTGCTGCAGATCGAGATCCCCAGCGCGTCCAGCATCATCCTCGCCGGGGTGCGCACCAGCGTGGTGATCAACGTCGGCACGGCGGCGCTGGGCGCGTACGTGGGCTCCGGCGGTCTGGGCAATCCGATCGCGTCGGGCCTGAACCAGTCGATCGATCCCTGGGTCCTGCTGGGGGCGTTGGCGGCGGCGCTTCTGGCCATCTTGCTGGACTACGTGCTAGGCCGGGTCGAGTACGTGCTGACCCCGAAGGGGCTGCAGATCGAGGGGTAGCGCGAACGCCCCCGTCCTGCGCAGTCTCGTGCTACGATTCTCCAAATTCGACGAACCGCGCGCTTGCCTCCGCCCAGGGGGCAAGCCGCTTCCATACGAACGACGCGGGTGAACCGAGGAGGTGCCCATGGCACGGGAAGTGCGCGTGACCCAACAAGGCTACGAACGGCTCCAGAAAAGCCTGGAGCAGGAGCGCGGGCGGCTCGAGGAAGCCACCCGCATTCTGCGCGAGTTGTCGGGGACGTCGGACGACTACGACGACACCGGCCTGGAGGAGGCTAAGCGCGAGAAGGCCGTGATCGAAGAGCGCCTCGACGACCTCGAGGACCAGTTGTCGCGCGCGGTGGTGATCGAGGCGAAGGACGCCGACCACGTCGATCTCGGCACGGTCGTCGAGTTGAAGGACGAGGACGGCGAGACCTTCGCGGTGCAGGTCGTGGCCCCGGTCGAGGCGGGGGTGCTGGAGGGCGAGGTGCCGAGCATCAGCGACCAGTCCCCGATGGGCAAGGCGTTGATGGGACGCAAGCCCGGCGACGAGGTCGAGGTGGTGACGGGCCAACGCGCGGCGCGCTACAAGGTCCTGTCGATCGGGTGACGCGCGCCGGCCCGACCGGCCTCGAACCGATATCCTGAGCGCCATGTCGCAGTCGTCGCTCGAGGAACAACGCCAGCAACGGCTCCGCAATCTGGACGCGCTCGTCCAGCGGGGCTTCGACGCGTACCCCTACGGGTTTCGCGCCACCCACCGGGCGGCCGAACTGCACGAGGCGCATCCCGACCCGACCCCGGGCGAGGCCTGGTCGGACGAGGTGGCGAGCGTCGCCGGTCGCGTCATGACCGTGCGGCGCATGGGCAAGGTGAGCTTCGCCACTTTGCAGGACGCCAGCGGGCGGATCCAGGCCTACTTCCGCAGGGACGCGCTGGAGGATTATGGCGCGCTGAAGAAGATCGACCTGGGCGATTGGCTCGAGGTGCGCGGCACGCCGTTCGTCACCAAGACCGGCGAGTTGACCCTCGACGTGGCGGCGTTCCGCCCGCTGGTCAAGAGCCTTAGGCCGCTGCCCGACAAGTTCCACGGCTTGACCGACAAGGAGCGGCGCTACCGCGACCGTCACCTCGACCTGATGCTGGACCCGTCCGTGCGGCGCACCTTCGAGCTGCGCAGCCGCATGGTGTCGGGGATGCGCCGCTACCTGGACGCACGCGGCTTCCTCGAGGTCGAGACCCCCGTGCTTCAGGCGCTGCCGGGCGGGGCCGAGGCGCGTCCGTTCGTGACCCACCACCGGGCATTGGATCACGACTTCTACCTCCGCATCAGCCTGGAGCTGTACCTCAAGCGGCTGATCATCGGCGGGTTCGACGCCGTGTACGAGATCGGGCGCAACTTCCGTAACGAGGGGATCAGCCACAAGCACAACCCCGAGTACACGATGATGGAACTGTACTGGGCCGGCCGTGACTACCTGGACGTGCTGGCGCTGGTCGAGGACATGTACGCCACGCTGGTCCGCGAGGCGACCGGCGGAACGGTCCTCACCTGGCAGGGCACGGAGCTGGACTTCACGCCGCCGTGGCCGCGCGTGGACTACACCGGGGAGCTGCGGGCGCGCAGCGGCATGGACGTCGACCCGCTGGACGAGGACGCCGTGCGGGCCTGGGTCGCGGCGCACCATCCCGCCGCGGACGAGGGCGAGGGGCCGCTGGCGGAGCGGCCCCTCGCCGACATCTACGACAAGCTGTACGACGCGTACGTCGAACCGCACCTGGTCGGCCCGACCTTCGTGATGGATCACCCGCAGGCGATCAGTCCGTTGGCGAAGGCGCACCGCGACCGGCCTGGCCTGGTGGAGCGCTTCGAGCCGGTCGCGGTGGGCATGGAGCTGGGCAACGCGTTCAGCGAGCTCAACGACCCGGTCGAGCAGCGCAGGCGCTTCGAGGCGCAGGCCGGCCTGCGCGGCGAGGGGGACGAGGAGGCGCAACGCCTCGACGAGGCGTTCCTGGCTGCGCTGGAGTACGGCATGCCACCTACAGGCGGCCTGGGGTTGGGGATCGACCGCTTCGCGATGCTGCTGGCGGACGTGCCCAGCATTCGCGACGTGATCCTGTTCCCGTTGCTGCGCCCGTCGTAGGCGGCCCCGAGAGGCTCAGGCCGGCGCCCGTTCGACCGGCGTCAACGCCTCGGCGTCCTCCTCGCCGGTCCGAATCCGGATGACGCGTTCGAGCGTTTGGACGAAAATCTTGCCGTCGCCGACGTCGCCGGTCTTGGCCGCGCGAACCACGGCGTCCAGGGCGGGCTGCACGTAGGCGTCGGTGACCGCGATTTCGATGCGGACCTTCTTGCGGAACTCGACCACGTAGGGACTGCCGCGATAGGTGTCGCGCACGCCGCCCTGTCCGCCGTGACCGGCGGCGTGCGTCAGGGTGATGCCGCGAATGCCGGCGGAGAACAGCGCCTCCTTGACGGCCTGCAGGCGTTCGGGTCGGACGATGGCGATGATCAGCTTCATGGCTTTCTCCTCAATTCCCCGTCGAAGCCACGACGGGATCGTGCAGGGTGTCGTGCGCCTGATAGGCGGGGCCGCCGTGCTCGGCGATGTCGAGGCCGCGGACCTCCTCGGCGGGGCTGACGCGTAGGCCGAGCGTGGCCTTCAGGATCATGAATACGACGTAGCCGGCCACCAGTGCGCCGAGCGCGTAGGAGAACGCGCCGAGCAACTGGATGGGAATCGAGGCGCCGCCGAACACCCCGACCGCGACGGTGCCCCAGATGCCCGCCACGCCGTGCACGCTGATCGCGCCGACGGGGTCGTCCACCTGCAGGCGGTCCAGGCCGATCACGCTGGCGACCACGATGACGCCGCCGATGGCGCCGGCGGCCACGGCCGCCAGGCCGACCACGACGTCCGGCCCCGCGGTGATCGACACCAGCCCGCCCAGCACGCCGTTAATGGTCATCGACACGTCGGGCTTGCCGAACGCGGCCCAACTGACCGCCATGGCCGCCACGCCGCCCGCCGCGGCCGCGAGGTTGGTGTTGAGGAACACGTTGGCGATGGCCTCCGCGTCCGCCTGCGTCGAGAACGCCAACTGCGAGCCGCCGTTGAAGCCGAACCAGCCGATCCAGAGGAGGAACATGCCCAGGCCGGCGTAGGCCAGGTTGTGGCCGGGAATGGCCTGGGGCCGGCCGTGCAGATAGCGGCCCAGGCGCGGCCCGATCGCCAGGACCGCCCCCAGGGCCGCGAAGCCGCCGACGGCGTGCACGACGGAACTCCCGGCGAAGTCGGCGAACCCCAACTCCGACAACCATCCACCGCCCCATTGCCAGGCGCCCATGAAGGGATAGATGAAGCCGGTCATCACCACCGAGAAGATCAGGTAGGCGGGAAAGCGCATGCGCCCCCCCACGGCGCCGGACACGATGGTGGCGGCGGTGGCGGCGAACACCATCTGGAAGAAGAAGTCCGCCTGGCTGGGGACGTTCATGCCGGTGACGTACTCGGCGAGGAACAGGCCGCCCCCGTACATGATCGTAAAGCCGACGGCCCAGTAGGCCAGGCCGGCCACGGCGAAGTCGGCGATGTTCTTCATGAAGATGTTGACGACGTTCTTGCTTTCGTGCAGCCCCGCCTCCAGCAACGCGAAGCCGGGCTGCATGAGGATCACGAGCAGGGCGCACACCAGGAGCGCGAAGGTGTCGAGCGCGAAGGCGACGTCCGCGACGCCTTCTTCTTGGGCGTAGGCGAGCGACGAGGCGAGGAATGCGGCCGATAGGAACACGAGCCGGCAAATGTGCACGGTGGGACCTCCTTGGGGAGACGCCGCGGCGGGATCTCCGCGACGATGCGCCACACTTTAGAGGCGATCGTGCAAGCTGTCAACTGAGAAGCGTTCAGATGACACAGAAAAAGCATACGATCTGCATGAGAAGGCGCTTCATCGCGCAACGTGGTCAACAATAACCGGTCCAGTGACGTAGATTGCGATAACGCCACGAAACGAGCGCGGCCCGTGGGGACCGCGCCTCGCGTCGCCTGCTTCCGTTGGGACGCTCAGGTGTCCGCCAGCACCAACCGTCCGTAGTCGCCGATCACCAGGGCGTGCGAGCGCGGGCGCGTCTCGTTCCCCTCCACGACGACGGAGGCGCCGATCAGGCTGGAGGCGATCCGGCCGTGCACGGCACGGACCGACGCACTCGGCCCCAACACGGCGTACTCGAGCTCGGCGTCGCGGACGGAGGACCCGTCCCCGAGCGTGGTGAACGGGCCGATGTAGGCGTCCTCGACCACGCACCCCGCACCGATCAGGGCGGGGCCCACGACGGTGCTGCGGCGCACTGTCGCGCCGGCCTCGACCACGACCTCGCCGAGCAGTCGGCTCTCATTCACGTCGCCGTCGATCCTCCGACGGCTTCTCGACAGAATCAGGCGGTTGGCGTCGAGGATGTCGTCGGGCTTGCCGGTGTCCTTCCACCACCCTTCGAGCTGGACCGGCGCGACCTTCAGGTCGCGGCGAATCAGGCGGTGGATCGCATCGGTGATCTGGTACTCGCCCTTGGCGCCGGGCTCGAGCCCGTCGAGGGCGTCGTGGATGGTGGCATCGAAGACGTACACACCCGCAACGGCCAGGTTGGACGGCGGGTGCTCGGGCTTCTCCACCAGGTCCGTGATGCGGCCGTCCTCGACCTTCGCCACGCCGAACGCGCGCGGGTCGTCCACCGCCACCAGCGCCAGAACCGCGTTGACGCCTTCCTCGGGACGGAACGCCTCCACGAACGGTCGGATGCCGTGCTCGAACAGGTTGTCGGACAGGTACATCACGAACGGTTCATCGGCCAAGAAGTCCCGCGAGACCATGACCGCATGGGCGAGGCCCTCCGGCGGATCCTGAAGCAGGTAGGTGAACGAGGCGCGATCACTGTACGATTCCAGCGCCTCGCGCAGGGCATCGCGCGTGTCGGGGCTCACCACGACGCCGATGTCACGGACGCCTGCGTCCAAGAGATCGTCGACGGCGTAGTGGATGAGGGGCCGATTGGCCACGGCGATGATCGGTTTGGGGCGGAGGCTGGTGATGGGGCGCAAGCGCGTGCCCAGGCCGGCCGCCAGGATCAGTCCCTTCATGCTTCACGCTCCTTCGTCGGACGATACCGCACCGCCCCGTCCCGTCCTCCGGGCACGCGCGGGTATCGTGCCGCCATGAGCGCGCACCGTCACGACATCCATCTCTACGTCGGCATGGACAATGACGGCGTCACCGGCATTCGCTGGGAGGCCGACGACGCACCCGAGCCCGGCGTTCACGACGCACGCGCCATGCTGTTGGCGTTGTGGGACGCCGACGCCCGCAACGCCATGCGCATCGACCTGTGGACGCAGGAGATGACCGTCGAGGACATGAACGACTTCCTGTTCCAGACCCTGCTCACCCTCGGGGACACCTACCAGCGGGCGACGGGGGACAAGGACCTGATGGCAGAGATGAAGATGTTCGCCCGCGAGTTCGCCGACAAGGCCTCGGCCCGCGAACGACGGCGACAGGGAGGGGCCGACGCCGGCTGACGCGCCCTGTGCGCTACGCTCCGAAGGGTGAGGGCCTGGCTCGCATCGCATGCGTTCCGGCGCGTCCCGGCGACGTGGCGTTCGAGGTGATCCTCGCGTCCGGCCGGGGTGCGGCTCAGTACGGGTAGGACCGTGATTCCTCGCCCACCACAAGGTCGGGGACGAGCGCGCGGGCGGCGGGGAGGTCCCGTTCGAGCTGGGCAGCAGGGGGGAGGTGCACCAGGATCAAGCGGCCGGCGCCGGCGTCCAGGCAGGCGCGCGCGGCCTGGGCGGCGCTGCTGTGCACCGACCCTTCGCCGGTCGCCTCGTGGACGAGGAGGTCGCTGGCCCGGGCGAGGGCGACGATGTCCGGCGCGGGCGCCGTATCGCCCGCGTAGGTGGCGACGCGGCCGCTGGCCTCGTCCTCGAAGCGAAGGCCGACCACCGGCACGGCGTGGCGCCCGGGCGTGGCGCGCACGTGCCAGCCGTGCGCCCGGAGCACGAGTGCGTGTCGTTCGTGCGGCACCTCGTGCGGCTCCAGGCCGCCGTAGCCGTCGAACCCCGACACGTCGAACGCGTCGTGGACGCGCATCGCCTGCGCCAAGGCCGGCGCGATGCCGTAGACCGGTACGGGGGCGCGCCGGCCCATCAGCCACAACCGTTCCATCATCAGGGGCAGACCGGCGACGTGGTCGGCGTGCTCGTGGGTCACGATCAGGGCGTCCAGCGCGACGGGATCCAGGCCTGCCGCCACCATGCGCGGCACCACGTCCCCACCGCAGTCGACCAAGAGGACCCCGCGGCCGTTGTCGAGGGCCATCATCGTCGCGGTGCGATGGGGGTCGCTGACCACGGCTCCGGTTCCCAGCAGGTGAAGCGTCGGCATCGTCGGTCCCCTCCCGAGGTACGTCGCTATGATAGGCGGCTCGTGGCGCGCGCCGGCGGCCATGCGTCACGTCGCGGTCGCGGGCCGGCGTGCCGGCCTCAGGTGAGACGCGTTCCGTTGGCGACGGGACGCTCCACGGTGGCGAGGACGACGCCGTCGGGCCCCTCGAAGCCGGTGACCAGGCACTCCGAGGTGAACGGGCCCACCTGGCGCGGTGGGACGTTGACCAACGCCACCACCTGCATGCCGACGAGGTCCTCGGCCGCGTACAGGTCGGTGATCCGCGCGCTGGAGGCGCGCGTGCCGATCGCGGGCCCGAAGTCGACCCACAGCTTCCAGGCGGGCTTGCGCGCTTCGGGGAACGGCGCGACCTCCCGGATGGTTCCGACGCGAAGGTCGGTGGCGAAAAAGGTGTCGGTGTCCGTGGTCGGCGCGAGGGGATTGCGCGTCGGGTCGGAGTGCATGCGCCAAGGCTACCGCGTCCAGAATGCACCCGAGTCCGTCCACGGCGGCCTGGTCGCCGTAGGGGCGACCTGGTACCTTGTGCCGAGTTCGGCGGCGGGCGTCGCCCGCGCCGATCCGGAGGTGCCATGATCGAACCGCAGACGTTCCGAGACGCGCTCGGGCGCTTCGCCACCGGCGTCACCGTGGTCACCATGGATCAGCCGGGCGGACCGCGTGGCATCACCGTCAACGCGTTCCTGTCGCTGTCGTTGACGCCACCGCTGGTCGGCATCGCGATCGACCGAAGCGCCGGCGCGCACGGAACGCTGCTCGAGGTGCCCGCCTACGGCGTGTCGGTATTGGCGGCGTCCCAACGAGAGCTCTCGGATCGGTACGCGGGCCGCACCACGGCGGCCGAGGCCACGTTCGGGCGCCTCGGGGCGGTGCCCGTCGTCGAGGGCGCCATCGCGCAACTGGCATGCCGGATCGCGCAACGCCTGCCGGTCGGCGATCACACCCTGTTCGTCGGCGAGGTAGAGGAGGCCGTCACGAGGGCGGGAACGCCGCTGCTGTACTACCAGGGCCGCTACGGGGTCGACGACGCCCCCTGAACGCCCGCACGTTCCGCGGAGCGCGACTACGACACCTGGGGGCGAAGCGCGTCCGGCCGGACGGGCCGTCCCGAGCGCCGCGACGCTTCGGCGGCGAACGCCATCACGTGGCTGTCGATCGATGCCGATAGCGCCGTCCGTCCGGCCCCGTCACCACGGCGCAGTCGCGTCAGCAGGTCGAACACCAGCGTGTCGTCCGCGGCGGCGTGACCCAGGGAGGACCCGACGTGCACGACCTCCTCCCGGCCCGCCGCGAAGTCGTGAAGGCGCAGCGTCCCCTGCGCCATGTGACCGCGGATCTCCCCGTGCGTACCCATCAGGTGGATGGTTCGGGTGTTCTCCTCGCTGAACGCGGTCACCGTCAGCGTGGCCGTCACGCCGCCCGCGAAGCGCAGCGAAACCACCTGGTGATCGGGTTGGTCGTTGTCGCCGTGGTACACGCAGCGGCCGTACGGCCCCTCTCGCAGGGCGTCCAGCAGGGCCCCCGGGCCGCCGCCCGGCGCGACCACGTCGTTGGGCCACCCGGCGTCGCCCCCGAAGCGCTCCAGATAGATCCGGATCGCGGAGTAGGGGCAGCGGCGTTCCACCGCGCAGCCGCCCAGGCAGCGGTCGGTGGCGCCTTCGGGGGCGTTGCCGGGCCGAAAATGGTGCAGCGCCCCGAGGGAGTGGACCTCTTCGCAGGGTTCGTCCACCAGCCAACGAAGCAGGTCCAGGTCGTGGCACGCCTTGGCGAGGATCATGGGGCTGCTCTCGTCCTGGCGGCGCCAGTTTCCGCGCACGTAGGAGTGGGCGAAGTGCCAGTGGCCGACGTTCTCGACGTGGTCCACGCCCACCAGGTCGCCGATGCGTCCCGCCCGAAGGAGCTCCCGGAGGGTGGCGAAGAACGCGGCGTGGCGAAGCACGTGTGCCACGGTCACGGTGCCGCTCGACTTTGCGGCGGCGTCCTCGAGCGCCAGCACCTCCGACAAGGTCGGGGCGATGGGCTTTTCCAGCAACAGGTGGATCCCCCGGGCCAGGGCGGCCTGGGCCGGCGCCACATGCAGCGTGTCCGGCGTCGCCACCACCAGCAGTTCAGGCGGACGGGGCGCGGACAGCAGGGCCTCCCAGCCGTCGAAGCGGCCCTCGGGCGGCACCTCGTGTCGCGCCGCCAGCCGTTCGCGCCGGTCTTCGTCGGGATCCGCCACGGCCACGATGCGTGCCATGCTGGGACGGCGCGCCAGTGCCTCGGCGTACACGCCGGCCCCACGCTGGCCGGCGCCAACGATGCCGACGCGGAGGGGCGTCTCGTTCATCTCTTCGTCCATGGGCGCCACCTCCTGAACGGCCGTGCCTACAGCCCGCGCAGCGTCGCCAGGTCGCGCGCGTGCCCCTCGCCGTCGTCCCCGAGGGGCGTCTCCAGGATCATGGGCAGATCGTCGAAGCGTTCGTCGTGCACCAAGCGTGCGAAGAAGGCGCGTCCGAGCTCGCCCTCGCCGATGTTGGCGTGGCGGTCACGGAACGATCCCAGCCCTTGCTGGGCGTCGTTGAGGTGCCACGCGCTCAGGCGCGCGCGGCCCGGCCCGGCGTCCAGCTCGTCCAGCAGTCGGTCCAGTCCGCCCGCGTCGCGCAGATCGTAGCCGGCCACGAACGCGTGGCAGCTGTCCAGGCAGATCTCCAGCCGGTCTGGCTCGGCCACGCCCTGAACGATGCGGTCGAGCTCATCGACGCTCAATCCCAGGGTGTTCCCCTGACCGGCCGTGTTCTCCAGCAGCACCTTGGTGCGGACCGACGGGTGCTCCGCGAACACGGCGTCCAGGCTGCGCGCCACCGCGTCCAGGCCCTCCTCGCGCGTCCGGCCGGTGGCCGACCCGGGGTGAAGGACCAGGCCCGGGACGCCCAGCGCATGGCAGCGTTCCAACTCGTCCCCCAGCGAAGCGCGGGACTTGGCCAGCACCTCCTCCTTGGGGCTCGCCAGGTTGATCAGATAGCCGGAATGCGCGATCACCGGCATGCCCGAGGCGTCGCGCGCCTGACGAAACGACTGCGCCTCCTCTTCGGAGCGCGGCTTGTTGCGCCACTGGTTGGGGCTCTTCACGAAGATCTGGAAGGCGTCGCAGGCCAGGTCGTTGGCCCGTGCCACCGCCTTGGGTGCGCCGCCGGCGACGGACACGTGTGCTCCGAGTCGTCCCATGAGGCCGAGTGTACCGGGGGCGAGGGCCGGGAACGCGGGTGGTAGCATCCAGCGCGTGGTCGCCGCGCAGCTGTTCGCCCCCAGCGCCGAGGAGCTCGTCGCGTTCCTTCGCGCGCACCTGGGCGTGGCGGGCCGGCTGCTTCAGGTGGGCGGCGAGATGGAGGTCCTCTATCACGGCCGCGCCGCCAGCAGTGCCGACGCCGGCGACTACCTGCTGCTGTTGAAGCCCGACGGCAGCCTTCAGGTGCATGCGGCGCGCGGCATCAAGCCGCTCAACTGGCAGCCGCGCACCGACGAGACGACGATCGAGATCGACGACGGCCGCGCCGTGCTGGTCGCGCAACGCACCAGCCCCCGTGAGATCGTTCGGGTGACGTTCACGGAGACGGCGTTCGCCCTCGCCCTGGCGCCGCGGGACGAAGGGGGTCTCACCCTCCGGGGCAGCGAAGCGCAGATGCGCAGGGCGCTCGCCCGCGCGCCCGACCTGATCGAGTTGGGCCTCGAAGTGCTGGACGAGGAGCTTCCCGTCGGGGTCGGCGGCATCGATCTGTACGGCCGGGACGTGCACGGACGGCTGGTGGTGGTGGAGCTCAAGCGCGGCAAGGCGACGCACGAAGCGGTTCACCAGCTCGAACGCTACGTGCTGCGCATCCGGGAGGAGACCGGCGCGGAGGTGCGCGGCATCCTCGCCGCACCCGAGATCACCGTCCCCGCGCGGTCGCGACTTGCGGAGCGCGCCCTGGAGTACCGCGAGGTCACCGCGTTGCCGGACGACGACGACGACGACGTGGTTCAGCCGTCGCTGTTCGACCCCTGACCGCCGGTGCCGGCACCGGGGTCGAGCGAGGGGGCGGGGGCGCCGTCGGCCGCCTCGCGATCGAGGCGTGCCAGCAGGTCGGGATCGTCGCGCAACACCTGAATGAACGCGTCGACCACGCGAGGTGCGAACCAACGTCCCCGCTGCTGGCGGATCTCGGCCACGGCCGTGTCGACCGGCCAGGCCGGCTTGTACGGGCGTTCGTTGACGAGGGTGTCGAACACGTCCGCCAGCGCGACCAGCTGCCCCTCCAGCGGAATCTCGTCCCCGGAGAGCCCGCGCGGGTAGCCGCTGCCGTCCCACCGCTCGTGGTGCGTCAGCGCGACCGTCCGCGCGAGCGCCATCAGCTCGCTGTGGCCCTCGGCCAACAACTGGGCGCCGACGTCGACGTGTTCCTGCATCGCTTCGAACTCGGGCGTGGACAGGCGCCCGGGCTTCAGCAAAATGGCGTCGGGGATGCCGATCTTTCCGACGTCGTGCAGCGGGGCGGCCCGCTCCAGCAGCTCGACGCGGGACGCTTCCATGCCCAACCGGCCGGCCAGCAAGGCCGCCAGCCGCCCGACGCGCTGCGTGTGCCTCCCCGTGACGTAGTCGCGAAACTCGGCCGCCAGCGCCAATCGTTCGAGAAGGTCCAGGCGCGCCATTTCGAGCTCGGTGGTGCGCGCTCGCACTTGGGTCTCCAGGTGCGCGGCGTGCTGCACGAGCGCTTGGTGGTAGAAGCGCGTCCGCAGTAGGTTCTGCACCCGGAGGTGGATCTGCGCGGCGCGGAACGGTTTGGTGATCACGTCCTTGGCGCCACGCTCGAGCGCCTCCTGTTCGGCGTCGGGCGAGGTGTCGGCGGTGATGACGGCGACGGGGAACCAGTCGTCCGGCGGCCGGCCGGCCATGACCTGCGAGATCAGCTCGAGCCCGTTCAAGGTCGGCATGCGCAGGTCGGTGATCAGCAGGTCGACGTCGTGCTCGGTGATCAGGCCCTGCGCACGGTGCGGGTCGTCGCAGGTGAGGACCGCGCGGTACCCCTGACGTTCCATGATTCTGCGGAGCAGCACCAGGTTGACCTCTTCGTCGTCGACGAAGAGGATGCGGGCATCCTTGGGATCGCGCAACAGGTCCATGCGAACCTCTCCGTGCCGGCGGCCTCGAACAGGGCTAGCATACAAGGCGCGATGCCGGCCTGCAGCGGAGGGGCGAATGGGGAACGCCACGTCGCGCCGTGAACGTCGCTTGCTAGACTCGCCTCGTGTCGGTGTTCCGCAAGGATCCATTCGGCGCCGCCTGGGTGCTGATTTCGCCCGAGCGTGGTCTCGAAGCGTCGGACTTCGGGAACACGACAAGACGGGCGTCGCGGTCGCCGCTGTCGCCCGGCGGCGACGGCGACCTCGAGGAGATCGATGCGCGCAGGCCGTCGGGTTCGCGGACGGGGGACCCCGATTGGCGGATGCGCGTCGTGCGGCAGCCCGCCGCCCTGCTTACGCCACGTCGCTTCGCGCGGGAGGACGACGGCCTGTTCCGGCAGGCGCCGGCCCACGGCCGCCAGGAGATCGTGGTCGAGCACCCCGACGCCGCCGCCCGCATCGAGTCGTTCCCTGAGGGGCACCTGGTCGAGGTGTTGCGGCTGTGGCGCGAGCGGCTGGCGGGCTTCGCCGCCGATCCGCACATCCGCCACGTTCAGGTGACCCGCAACGTGGGCGAGGTGGCCGGCGCCGCGTACGCGCACCCCCACTCGCTGTTGCTCGCCTCGCCCGTTCCCAGCCGGTGGGTCGAGGACGAGGTCGCCGCCGCCAGCGCCCATCATGCCGCGAGCGGCCGCTGCCTGTTCTGCGACGTGGCGGACGCCGAGCGCCGCGCCCGCGAACGCGTGGTCGCGACCAACGACGCCTACCTGGCCATCGCGCCGTACGCCAGCAAAACGCCGTTCGAGACGTGGATCCTGCCGCGGCGGCACGGAAGCGCCTTCGCGGAGGAGCCCGTGAACGACCTATCCGAGCTGGCGTCGATGCTGCGGGTGGTGATTCGCGCGACGGCGACCGCGTTGAGCGATCCACCCTACAACCTGGTCCTGCACACGCTGCCCCATGCCGGAAACGACGCCTACCACTGGCACGTGGAGGTATTGCCGCGTCTGACGCGCCAGTCGGGGTTCGACTGGGGGAACGGCTTCTACGTGAATCCCACCCCGCCCGAGTACGCCGCCACCTTCCTGCGCGAGGCGATGGCGATGTCGGCGTCGACGTGAGCGGGCCCGTCCGAAGCGCGGGGGAGCCCGTACCCGCGGAGCAGGCGCGAGGTGGCGCGCACGATCGCGCCACCTCGCGCGGCTTGCGCGTCCTCGGCGTGTTCGCGGCGCTGGGCGCGCTGCAGCTGCTGTTCCTGATCGGGGTCGAGCTCGACCGGACGGTGCGCCATCGCGCGGCCATCGACGAGCTGCGCCAGCAGGTCGAATCGTTGCGCGCGGAGGCCGACGCGCTCCACGCCGTGGCGGAGCACGCCGACGACGATGCCTACCGCGAACAACTCGCGCGGTTGCAGGGCTTCATGTATCCCGACGAGACGCGTGTGGTGGTGCTGCGCGATTCGTCGGGGCCGTAGCGTCCGGGACGGGGCGGTATTCTCCGCGCATGGACGAAGGTGGCGAGGCGCGCATTCAGGAGTTGACGGCCGAGATGGAGGAGCGCCGCAAGCGCATCTCGCGCGGCGGCGGCGAGGACCGCATAGGACGGCAACACGAGGCCGGCAAGGCCACCGCGCGGGAGCGCATCGCCATGCTGCTGGACGAGGGGAGCTTCTGCGAGCTCGGCGTCTTCGTCGAGCCGATCGGCGGCAACGGCGCTCCGCTGGACGCGCCCGGCGAGGGGGTGGTGACGGGGCACGGCACCATCGACGGCCGGACCGTGTACGTGTTCAGTCAGGACTTCACCGTCATGGGCGGCAGTCTCGGCAAGATGCACGCCAGGAAGATCACCAAAGTGATGGATTTGGCCGCGCGGGCGGGCGCGCCCATCGTGGGCCTGAACGATTCGGCCGGCGCCCGCATCCAGGAGGGCGTCGACGCCCTCTCGGGCTACGGCGAGGTGTTCTACCGCAATGCCGTCTACTCCGGTGTGGTGCCCCAGATCAGCGCGGTGCTGGGCCCGTGCGCGGGCGGGGCGGTGTACAGCCCGGCGCTGACCGACTTCGTGCTGATGGCCAAGCACACGTCGTACATGTTCATCACCGGTCCCGACGTGATCCGCTCGGTCACCAAGGAGGAGGTCGGGTTCGGTGACCTCGGGGGGGCCGAGGTGCACACGCGCCGATCCGGCGTGGCCCACCTGGCGTGCGAGGACGACCAGGAGGTCATGCAGCGCATCCGCGACCTTCTTGGCTTCCTGCCGTCCAGCGCGCGTGAGATGCCGCCCGAACGTCCCACCCGCGACCCGCTCGACCGCGAGACGCCGGAGCTGGCCCGCATGGTGCATCCCGATCCCAAGCGGCCGTACCCCATGCGGAAGGTGATCCGGACGCTGGTGGACGAGGGCAGGATGTTGGAGATCCAGCCGGACTGGGCGCGGAACATCGTGATCGGGTTCGCGCACCTGGGCGGTCGGTCGATCGGCGTCGTCGCCAACGACCCCAAGCACCTCGCGGGCACGCTGGACATCGATGCCAGCGACAAGGCGGCGCGGTTCATCCGCACCTGCGACGCGTTCAACGTTCCGGTGCTGACGCTGGTGGACGTGAGCGGGTTCCTTCCCGGGGTGGGCCAGGAGCACGCCGGCATCATTCGTCACGGCGCAAAGATGTTGTACGCCTACGCCGAAGCCACGGTGCCGAAGATCACCCTGATCACCCGCAAGAGCTACGGCGGTGCCTACTTGGCGATGAACTCGCGCGACATGGGCGCCGACGTGGTGCTGGCCTGGCCGACGGCGTCCGTGGCGGTGATGGGGGCGGAGGGGGCCGCCAACGTCATCCACCGCCGCGAGATCCAGGCCGCGGCCGACCCCGAGGCGCTCCGGGCCGAGAAGGTCGCGGCGTATCGCGCCGCTTATGACAACCCCTGGCGGGCGGCCGCCCGTGGCTACATCGACGACGTGATCGACCCCATCCGTACGCGCGGCGTGCTGGCGCGCCACCTGCGCGCGTTGGACGGCAAGGAGCTGGAACGTCCCTACCGCAAGCACGGCAACCTTCCGCTCTGAGCGGGGCTTCGCACGGGTAGCATGCCCAGCGTAGGCGGCGCAGCGCCCGCGAACGCCGTGGGCCGGTCGTACTCGCCCCAAGCCGACGAGGAGGACGAACATGGACGTCGAGGTACTGGGACGTGCCGCATTGGGCATGGCCGTGGACGTGGTCGCGGCCGGCGCCATACTGGTGGTCGGTTGGACGGTGGCCGGCTGGGCTTCGCGCCTGGTCGGCCGCTCAGCGGAGAAGAACGCGCATTTGGACCGGACGATCGCGAGCGTGCTGATCCGGCTGGTGCGGTGGGGCATCATCGCGTTCACCGTCATCGCCGTGCTGGGGCGGTTCGGGATTCAGACCACCAGCCTGGTGGCGCTGTTGGGGGCGGCCGGCCTGGCCGTCGGTCTGGCGCTGCAGGGCGCCCTCTCGAACGTGGCGGCGGGTGTGATGATCCTGGGCCTGCGCCCGTTCCGGCTCGGCGACGTCGTGGACATCGGTGGCACGTTCGGGACGGTCGACGAGATCGGCCTGTTCAGCACGCGCCTCGAGATGTTCGACGGGGTGGTGGTTCACCAGCCCAACACCAACATCTGGGGCACCGAGATCAAGAACTACTCGCAGGCCAAGCTTCGGCGTGTCGACGTGGCCGTGGGCGTCGGGTACGGCGTCGACCTCGGCAGGGCGATGGAGGTCGCGCGCGGGATGTTGGACGAGGAGACACGCATCCTCGGGGACCCCGAGCCCTTCGTCGCCGTGGAATCGCTGGGGGACGACGCCGTCGGTCTGATGGTGCGTGGATGGACCGCGCCGGCGGACTACTTCGTCACCAAGCTCGACCTGACCCGGCGCATCAAGGAACGCTTCGACCAGGAGAAGATCGGCATTCCCTACCCTCAACGCGATCTTCACCTGATCCAGGACGGCCCCATCGACGTTCGCAACGTGTCCTGAGCCCGGCCCGCGCCGCGGAGCTCAGCGCGAGGGGCGCACGCGCCCCGTCCGGAGCTCGGGCAGGAAGACCACCAAGGCGGCCGCCCCCAACGCCGCGCTGAGCGCGAACAGCGAGCCGTACCCGCCGAGCCCTGCCTCCAGCCAGGCGCCGAGGCCCCACTGAAGCGCGAAGCCGCCTGCGAACATGAACAGGTTCACGGCGGTCACGGCCCGCCCGGTCAGGGACAGGGGGAACGAGGCGCGGGCCAGCGTGAACAGCAACGCCGAGGTGGCGCCGCTGACGCCCAATGCGGCGAACGCCACGCTCAGCACGCCGCCCCCCGGCTCCGGCAACCACGCCAGCACCACCTGCACGGCGATGAACGCCCCCGTCGCGATCGCCAAAGCGCGCGCCGCGCCGACGCGTGCGCCCAGGGCGCCGAGCACCAGGTAGCCGGCCGAGACGCCCACGCCGAACGCCAGCAACACGTTGCCCGTCGATAGGCGCGTCAGGCCGAGACCCTCTTCGAGGTACGGCCCGGCCCACAGGCTCTGAAAGGCGAAGATCACGCTGGTGGTCGCCACGGCCAGGGCGGCCGCCCGCCAGAACGGCGGCCGCCGGAACACGTCCGCCAGGCTTCCCTCGGCGGCCGAGCGGCCGGCCTCGTGTCCCGGTGCGGCCCGGCCGAACGCCAGGATCAGCGCCGCGGAGGCGGCCAGGGCCACGGCGCCGAACACGAACACGGCCCGCCACCCGAACGCGTCCGCCGCCCAGGCCAACGGCGTGGAGGCGAGCAGCGCGCCGCTGGTTCCGATGGCCACCATCGCCCCCGACGCGGCCGCGAAGTGGCCGACGTCGAACCAGCCGGCCAGGGCCTTGAGGCCCCCCATCAGGATGCCGGCCGTTCCCAGCCCCATCAGCGCCCGCCCCGCTGCCAAGGTCCAGAAGTCGGGTCCGACCGCGAACACCAGACTGCCGACCACCGCGGCCAGCATCAGCGCGGGCGTGGTGACGCGGGCGCCCCACCGGTCGAGGGCGCTGCCCAGGGGGAGCTGCGCCGCTGCGAACGCGAGGAAGTAGGTGCTGGTCATGAACCCCAGGTCGCCGGCGTCCAGCCCGACGTCGGCCTTCAGGTCGCCTGCGATGACCGCGTTGGCGCTGCGGACGAAGTTGGAGAGAAAGTGCGCCAGGGCGAACACGAGGAACACGGCCGCGCGGTGCATGGCGGCCAGCCTAGCAGCCCGGGGGGCCCGTCCCGTTTCCTGCCGGCGCGCATCCCACGGGGCGCAGCGGCGGGCCGTGGCGCCGGCCTAGGCTCGTTTCACGCCGCCTCGACGCCCGGAGATCCGGGTCGGCGCGTCCGGTCTTCCCGCGACCGGCGGGTCGGGGGTGCCGGCGCCGTCGCGGGCCCGAGGAGGACGACATGGCACTCGGACTGAATCACGCCCTGCTGGTCGGCACGTTGGTGCGCGATCCCGATCTTCGCTACACCCCCGCCGGGCTGGCCGTGCTGCGGTTGGACCTGGCGGGCGACGACCACCTTCACGACGAGGACGGCACGCTCCGGGCCCGGCCCTGGTATCAGCGGGCCACGGTGTTCGGCGCGCAGGCGGAGCGGGTCGTCGACCACCTGCGGACGGGCACGCCGGCGATGGTGGACGGTCACCTCGAGCAGCGCACCTTCGAGGGGGAGGACGGCGAGACCCGGCGCTCGCTGGACGTGGTCGGGCGTCGCGTCGAGATCCTCGGCCTCGGCGCACGGGACGGTGAGGACGCCTTCGCGGTGGATGCGCGCGACCAACCCCGGCTTCGCGACGCCGTGAACGCCATGCGGCTGGTCGGGAATCTGACCCGCGACGTCGACATGCGTCGCACCGAAGGCGGGCACGCGCTGGCCCGGTTCTCGGTGGCCGTCAACGAGCGCTCGGGCGGCGAGTCGTCGACCCACTTCGTGGACGTGCAGGCCTGGCGGGAGGTGGCGCTGGGCTGCGAGGGCCTGGACAAGGGCGCGCCCGTCTACGTGGAGGGGAGGCTGGTGACCGACGCGTGGACGGACGCCGAGGGCCGACGCCGGTGGAGCAGCAAGCTCGAAGCGCGCCGCGTCGAGGTGATCGTTCGGCTTCCCAGGCCCGCCGATCCCGCGCCGCCGCCCGAAACGGGGGCGGCGCGCCCCGGGGAGGAGGCGGAGGCCGAGCTCTCGGCCTGATTCGGGCCGGCGCCCGGCGTTCGTTCCATGACGGTGGGCTGCGCCCGCTCGCTCTCCGGAGGGCGTCGCGGCCGTGATGACGAGACGGTCGCATGGCCGTCTCGTCATCCTGGTAGCGACGCGGAGGCGCCCGCCTCCACGGCGGTCGACGGCTCGGTGGGGGCTGCCAGCCAGGTGCTCAGGTCCTCCCGAAGCCGGGCGAGGTCCAAGGTGCGGCGCGCACGGGTCACACCGACGTACAGGAGATTCAGCTCGCTCCGGGCGGCTTCGCGGTCGGGGGCGGCGCGAAGGGCCCCCGCATCCGTCGGCACGCGCGGGAAGTCGTGCCACAGCGTGACGTGATCCCACTCTCGCCCCTTCGCCTTGTGGGCCGTGGACAGCACCACCGGCGCGTCGGCTTCGCGGGGCAGGTGTGCCCGCTCCAGCGCCCGGCACAGGGCGGGCGTGTCGTGGCCGTACGCCTCGACCCGCGTACGCAACATGCTCAGCGCCCCGCGGCGCCGCTCGGCCGCCTCCACCAGCGCGTCCCACGTGTTCAGGCCGGCCAGCTCGGGATGGGCGGGCCCGTCCGTGCCGCAGGGAACCTGGGCACGCCCCCGCCCGTTCCGCCTCCCGGCTGGCGGCCTGCTGCGGCCTCGGTCGGCCCACAGGGCGTACGCCGCCCGCAACAGCCGTACGGTCTCCGCCACGCCGCCGACGACGTGCACGCCCCCCTCGCCGAAGGCGAGGGCGGCCTCCAGCACGCCGGCGTTGGTCCGGCACAGGACGGTACAGGGCGGCTGCGCCGCTTCGGGCACGGTGCGGACGCTGCCTGCCGCCCCCGAACCACTCAGGCGGGGTCTGCGGTCGATCACGGTCAAGATGCGCCGCGCCACGGCGGCGATCTCGGGCCCGAACCGGAACGAGCGCGTCAGGCGCGTCTCGGGCAGTCCGGAGGCGGCCATGGCGTCGACGGCGCCCCGCCAGGCGTAGATTCGCTGGGCGGGATCCCCGACCAGGAGTCGTCGTGGTGCGGCGTCGTCCAGAAGCGTGAGCATGACCGGCGCCAGGTCCTGGGCCTCGTCGACGAGCAGCAGCTCGGCCGGCAGCGTGGGCCGTGCCAGCGCGAACAACTTCAGGTAGGCGTCGTGGTTCAGGGGCGCGTCGTCGTCGGGATCCGCGATGCGGCGCCACGCCCGCGCGGCCCGCCGGCTCAGCCACCGGATCCGTTCCGCGGCCCGGTCGCGGCCCAAGGTGGCGATCAGATCCGCCCGCACGGCTTCCGGGCACGTGCGACGCGTCCGGGCCTTCCGTTCCGTCCGCCGCGAAGGTCGCGAACACCGACCGCAGGTGCTGAACGTGGGTCCAACGGCCGGGATCGTTCCGCGACAGGTCGGCGAGGTCGGCGAGCGTGGCCAGCGGCAGCGTCCCGTCGGCGGACCGGAACTTGCGCTCGTAGCGGGCGTGCCCGGCCACGACGTGCTTGAAGGCGAGCGCGTGCAGGGTGGTGGCGCGCACGTGCGCCGGGACGCGGGCGGCGGCCTCACGGGCGATGGCCCGATTGAATGCGAGGAACAGCGTCGGTGTCGGCGCCGTCCGGGAGGTCACGGCCAGAAGGGTGTGCGTCTTGCCGCTCCCGGCGCGTGCCGTGACGGCCAGCGCGTCCCCTGACGCCGCGCGATCGACCACGCGGCGTTGTTCGTCGCTGAGCGGAGGGGCCGCGGACGAGCTCACGATGTCGCAGGCTACGACCGGCGGGCGGTGCGCGCAGCGCCCAGCGGGCGCGCTGCCCGCCGACGACCGGCCCGGCGCCGCGCGTGGCACGGGAGGACGGGCGCCGCGATCGGCGTTGGCCGAGTGGGACCCGTGCACGCCCGAGAGGCACGGGCGACGTGCCGAGCGTCAGGGTCGTTCGACGCCGTCACGCGATGGGGCGGAGGTCCTCCATCACCTGCCATCCCACGCCCGGCGGCGTGGTCTCGAGGGCGGCCTGAAGGGTTTCGGCCAGCCAGGGCACCAACCGGCCCGCGGTCTCCTCGTCCTCGTCGAAGGTGAGCACGGTGAACTGGTACACCCGTTGCGTCTCCGCGGGCGTGCCGTCGTCGAAGAACGTGAACGGCGGGCGCGGCATCTCGTCCCACAACACGTGCACGTCGGGCTCGAGCCGCCGCGGAAGGTAGTCGGCGAAGTCGATGTCCAGGCTCCTGGGGTGCCACACGTAGCCCTGCAGCAGTTTGATGGGTCGGGTGTCGCTTTGGCCGACGTCGGGTCCGCCCGGCCCGTTCGTCACGTCGTCTCCAGGCCCGTGGGGACGTCCGGGACGACCGCGCGCCACTGCACGACGAAGTCGTCGAGATCGGCGAAGTGGATGCCGTGGAACCCGAGCGCGCGGCAGGCATCGACGTTGGCCGCGCTGTCGTCGACGAACACCGTCTCGTGGGGGGCGACACCGAGCGCGTCGCTCAAGGCCGCGAAGGCGTCCGGATCGGGCTTGCGAACGCCGATCTCGTTGCTGAACACGAACGACTCGAAGCGCCGCATGCGTGGGTCGTCGCGCACGCGGTCGCACAACTCCGGCACGTTGTTGGACAGCATGCCTACGCGGTAGCTCGTCGGGATGCCCCCCAGCACCGAGAACATGGCGATGCGTTCCTGGACCGAGCCCAGAAAGGTCTCACGGAACGTGGCCAGGTCGAGATCCAGACCCGCGGCCTCGGTCAAGCGGCGGTGAAAGGTGGCCATGTCGAAGGCGCCGACCTCGAACTCCGCCATCAGCGGCAGGTAGGCCGCCTCCACGCGTTCGGGCGGAACGTCGCCGGCCGCGGCGAGCGCCTGGATGGCGCGTCCGTCGAAGGTGCCTTCGGTGAAGATCCCCCCCCAGTCGAAGGCGATGGCTCGGATCACGTGGCCTCCCTCCGCGCCGCTCTGGCGGCGCCGGCGCGCACCCTATCGCACGTGGCGTCGCGCCCAGGCGTCATGCCGCGCCCGTGGCGTCGCCTCCGGCGGCCGGCACGGCGGCTCTGGGACCGACCTCGTCCTGGTACCAGCGGAAGAAGATCGCGATGAACGGAATGCCGAACGCGAACAGGCCCGCCACCTTCATGACCGCTCCGCCGAGGGCTTGCTCCGACAGGGCCGGCATGCCGAGGGTCCAGGCGGCGTTGGCGTAGGTGGGGTACAGGACCTGGTCCGAGAAGGTGATCGCGCCGAATACCGGGATTTGGAACACGGGGAGCAGGAACAGGTAGATCAGGCGCACCACGTGCGGCGGACGGGGCAGTTCCGGTAGGGGACTCAGCAGGGGCCACCACAGCAGAAGCGAGGTCGCCAGGAAGATCAGGTGCTCGGTGTGGTGCAGCGTGCCGTTGTTCAACGCCCCTTCGTACACCGCCGGAATGTGCCATGCGGAGAAGGTGACCGTGAACACGGCGAACGCGACGAGCGGCTGCGTGAGGACGCGCGCCACCGGCGCCGTGAACCGTCCGAGCATCAACGGGCGTAGCATCCACGCGGGGACGCTGGCCAGAAGCAGCGGCGCGGCCAGGTACGCGATGCCCAGGTGTTGCACCATGTGTGCCGTGAAGCTGTAACGCTCCGCCAGGTCGTGCAACGGCGAGCCTTCGAGCAGGTACAGCAGGATCAGGCTGGCGTAGTACCCGGCGGCGGAGCGCCTGGGGAACGGCGTGCCGGGTGCCAACCGGGCCCGAAGCGGTCCCGCGGCCAGACCGTAGACCGTCGCGAGGGTCACGAGCCCGCCGAGAAGGACCGGATCGGTTTGCCAGCTTAGGTAGAGAGGCGAGGGTGGCATCGACGACATGCTACGACGCGGGCCGGGTCAGCGCCCGGCCCGCGATTACGCGCCTACCGAGATGGGCCTGCCCAGGCCCGCCATCAGGGCAGGGACAGCTCTTCGCGTTCGTCGTGTTGGTCTTGGGGGGTGAGGTTTTGGTCGCGTTGGTTGGCGATGTCGTTGGGGGTGATGGGGGGGATGTCGTTGGGGGTGGTGGTGTCACTGAGGGTGTAGAGGGTGTGGTTGAGGGTGGCGGCGAGTTGTTCGTCGTCGAGTTGGTTCCAGGCGGGCATGGCGCCGTTGTAGGTGGTGCCTTGCACGTCGATGGGGCCTTGGAGTCCGTAGAGGAGGACGTGCGTGAGGTAGGTGCGGCCGCCGTCGCGGGTGGCGAGGTCGCTGGTGTGCCCGGCGAGGGGTGGGAACGCGCCGGGGATGCCTTGCCCGTTTGCTTGGTGGCAGGAGGCGCAGTTGCTGGCGTAGGTGTCTTCGCCGAGCGTTTCGTTCCAGCTGGCCGCTTGCGCGTCGTTTTCGCCGTCGGCCGCCGCCTCTGCGTCGCCTTCCCCTTCGGGCGCGGGTTCTTCGCCTTCAGCTTCGTCGTCCGCCGCTGCGTCGTCCGGTTGGGCTTCGTCGGCCGCGGGTTCGTCGGTGTCGGCGAGGAGTTCTTCGCGTTCGTCGTGTTGGTCTTGGGGGGTGAGGTTTTGGTCGCGTTGGTTGGCGATGTCGTTGGGGGTGATGGGGGGGATGTCGTTGGGGGTGGTGGTGTCACTGAGGGTGTAGAGGGTGTGGTTGAGGGTGGCGGCGAGTTGTTCGTCGTCGAGTTGGTTCCAGGCGGGCATGGCGCCGTTGTAGGTGGTGCCTTGCACGTCGATGGGGCCTTGGAGTCCGTAGAGGAGGACGTGCGTGAGGTAGGTGCGGCCGCCGTCGCGGGTGGCGAGGTCGCTGGTGTGCCCGGCGAGGGGTGGGAACGCGCCGGGGATGCCTTGCCCGTTTGCTTGGTGGCAGGAGGCGCAGTTGCTGGCGTAGGTGTCTTCGCCGAGCGTTTCGTTCCAGCGGGTCGCTTGCGCGTCGTTTTCGCCGTCGGCCGCCGCCTCTGCGTCGCCTTCCCCTTCGGGCGCGGGTTCTTCGCCTTCAGCTTCGTCGTCCGCCGCTGCGTCGTCCGGTTGGGCTTCGTCGGCCGCGGGTTCGTCGGTGTCGGCGAGGAGGGTTTCGCGTTCGTCGTGTTGGTCTTGGGGGGTGAGGTTTTGGTCGCGTTGGTTGGCGATGTCGTTGGGGGTGATGGGGGGATGTCGTTGGGGGTGGTGGTGTCACTGAGGGTGTAGAGGGTGTGGTTGAGGGTGGCGGCGAGTTGTTCGTCGTCGAGTTGGTTCCAGGCGGGCATGGCGCCGTTGTAGGTGGTGCCTTGCACGTCGATGGGGCCTTGGAGTCCGTAGAGGAGGACGTGCGTGAGGTAGGTGCGGCCGCCGTCGCGGGTGGCGAGGTCGCTGGTGTGCCCGGCGAGGGGTGGGAACGCGCCGGGGATGCCTTGCCCGTTTGCTTGGTGGCAGGAGGCGCAGTTGCTGGCGTAGGTGTCTTCGCCGAGCGTTTCGTTCCAGCTGGCCGCTTGCGCGTCGTTTTCGCCGTCGGCCGCCGCCTCTGCGTCGCCTTCCCCTTCGGGCGCTTCCATCGCCGCGTCCAACGACGCGAGCGTGTAGGAGGGTTCCGCCGCGGCCGGGGCCTCGATGCGGAAGGAGCGGTCCTTGGGGCGTGCCGCGTCGAGGATGCGGTCGGTGCCGCGGCTGTAGCCGTCACTTTCGATCAGTGCGACGACGTCTTCTGGGAGGTGCGCCTCGCCGTGTCCTCCCTCCTCGCCCTCTCCCGCGCCGAGGTATCGACCTTCGGGGGCGAGTTGTGAGCGTACGTAGTTCACGCTGGCGGGGACGGTCATCAGGAAGGTGAACGCGATGAAGGTTCCCATCGCCAACACCATGCCGCTGGCGAAGAAGCCGGAGTAGGCGGGATGGTCCCCCTTGAGGTGCATGAAGTACATGATCACCATGAGGAACTTGACCAAGGACAGGATGATGAGTGTCCACAACGTGAGGGCGTCGCCGAGGAAGGGGATCTCGTACTCGACGATCGCGAACTCGACGTAGGTGATGACGGCGAGGATCAGCGCGACGATGATGTAGCCGCGGACGCCGTGGTCGTGCTTCGAGTTGGGGTCTTGTGCCATGCCGTCCTTAGATGAAGTCGACGAGGTAGACGAGGGTGAAGATCACGATCCAGACGATGTCGACGAAGTGCCAGTACAATCCAGCGACCTCGAGGTAGACGGCGTCTTTCGCGCGCATCGGTCGGACGTAGCTCGCGATCACGATCGATAGGAGCCACAACACGCCGACGGCGACGTGGACGCCGTGCGTGCCGGTCAACACGTAGAAGGTGGAGCCGAACAGGTTGGCGTCCAGGGTGAGCCCCTCGGCGACGAAGTGGCTGAACTCGAACACCTGGAAGCCGAGGAAGATGGCACCGAAGAACGCCACGCCGAACGTCCACAGGCGGAAGCGTGGAATGTCGTTCTGGCGGAGGGCGTGCAACGCGATGACCATCAGGAACGAGCTCATCAGCAGCACGAAGGTGCTGATCGTGGTGAGCGGGATGTCGAACAGGTCCAGCGGGTAGGGCCCCGTGATGCTGCGGCCCTTGTAAATGAGGTACGTCCCGATCAGCGTGCCGAAGAACATGCAGTCGGAGGCCAGGAAGACCCACATCAGCAGCTTGCTGTCCGGCAGGTTGCTGCTTCGGTACCCGTGGGCGTGTTCGCTCACGGGCGTCCCGGCGTCGTGCGCTTGGCTGGCCATCAGTCGCCCACCCCCTCGTTCGCGCCGTGCGTGCGTGGATGCACGTGGTGACCGCCGACGCCTTCGAACGCCCAGGCGTACGTGGACGCCGTCACCAGCACGCCCATCAGGATCGCGAGCATCCAATTGTGATACAGCACGCCGTAGCTGCCCAGGAAGATGAACAGGGCCATGAAGAGCGGGTACCACGACTGACCGGGCATGTGGATGCCGCCGGCATCGTAGTCGACGCCTTCGTGCTCGCTGCCGTGATCGCCCTGATCCTCGGGCGCCAACTCGGGATGCTTCTGCGCCCAGAAGGGGTCACGGTCCGTGGCGATCGGCTGCTTGTCGAAGTCGTGGTCCAGGGGCGGGCTGGTGGTGCTCCACTCGAAGGTACGACCGTCCCAGGGGTCGTTGCCGGCACGCTCGCCGTACCGGAACGCCCACACCACGGACAGCAGGATCAGGATCATGCCGGTCCCCATCACGTACGTTCCCGACGTGGAGACGAAGTTCCACACCGTCAGACCGAGCCCTTCGTCGTACGTCTGGACGCGGCGCGGCATCCCCATCAGGCCGGCGAAGTGCTGCGGCATGAAGATGATGTTGAAGCCCACGAAGAACAGCCCGAACGCCCATTTGCCGAGTCGTTCCGGCAACAGCTTGCCGGTCATCTTGGGGAACCAATAGTACAGCCCGGCCAGGAACGCGAACAGCGCGCCGCCGCCCATCACGTAGTGGAAGTGCGCCACGATGAAGTACGTGTCCTGTGCCTGCGCGTCGAACGGCGGCATCGCGACCATGATGCCCGTCACCCCGCCGAGGGTGAACATGAACAGGAACGCGATGGCGTACAGCATCGAGGTGGTGTAGCGGATCGCGCCGCCCCACATGGTCCCGAGCCAATTGAAGATCTTCACGCCGGTAGGGACGCCGATCACGAAGCTGGTGAGGCTGAACGCGGTATTGGCGACGGGCCCGAGCCCGGTGGTGAACATGTGGTGGCTCCACACGGCGAAGCCCATGAAGCCGATCAGGATGCCGGACAGGATCATGACGGGATAGCCGAACAACGGCTTGCGGCTGAAGGTGGGGATCACTTCGGAGATTACGCCGAAGGCGGGCAGGATGATGATGTACACCTCCGGGTGCCCGAAGATCCAGAACAGGTGTTGCCACAGGATCGGCAAGCCGCCGGCGGCGGGCACGTAGAACAGCGTGCCGAACGTCCGGTCCATGATCACCTGGAACAGCGCGATGGTCAGCGGTGGGAACGCGAAGATGATCATGAACGACGTGATCAGCATCATCCACACGAACACCGGCATGCGCATCATCTTCATGCCGGGCGCCCGCATGCTGAAGATGGTCACGATCAGGTTCATGGCGGTGACCAGCGTCCCGATCCCGCCGATGAACAGGCCGATCAGGTAGAAGTCGATGCCGTTGCCGGGGTTGTTGCTCAGCGAGGTCAGGGGCGCATAGGCGAACCAGCCGGCGTCGGGAGCGCCACCGAGGATGAAGCTCGTGTACAGGAATAGGCCGCCGAACAGGTAGATCCAGTACCCGAACGCATTCAGGCGGGGGAACGCCAGGTCGCGCGTACCGATCATCAACGGCACGAAGTAGTTCGCGAAGCCGATGCCCAACGGCATGATGGCGAGAAACACCATCGTCACGCCGTGCATGGTGAACAGCTGATTGTACGCGTCGGGACCGATCAGTTGCTGGTTGGGGGCCGCGAGCTGCATGCGAATCAGGAACGCTTCGATGCTGGCGAGCCCCATGAACAGGAAGCTGGTGAAGATGTAGAGGATGCCGAGCCGTTTGTGATCGACGGTGGTCAGCCAACTGCCGATCCCGGACGTCCAGTCTGGACGCCTAAGGATGCCGCTTCCTGCGGGGGCGGGCGCTCCTTGACTACCGATCGCCATTCGAACCTCCGAGCGACGCGTGCGCACTGGCATCCGGTTCCGTGCCGAGGCTCAGCAGGTAGGCGGCGACCGCGGCGATCTCCTCGTCCGCGTTCTCGTCCCCTTCCCGCCACATCGTGGGCATGTAGTTGCCGGGCTTGATCTGTTGCGGGTCGCGAAGCCAGGCCTCGAGGTTGTCCTGCGTGTTGTCCACCACGCCTGCCGCGAGCGACGTGCGCAGGCCGAAGTTGGTGAGGTTGGGAAAGTCGGGGTCGCCGGTCGACACGCCCTCGCGGTGCCCCGCCACGGTGTGACAGTTCACGCAGCCCTTCGAGCTGAACAGCTCACGCCCCCGCTGCACCTGCGGGTCGGCCTGGACGGTCCGGGCTCCGGGATCGTCGAAGGCGTCCACCCAGGCTTCGAACTCGTCCTCGGGTTCAGCGATCACGCGGAACCGCATGTAGGCGTGCGCGCCCAGGCACAACTCGGCACACTGGCCGTAGTAGGTGCCCGCTTCGTCCGCCGTGAACCACAGCTGGTTGTTCTGGTTCGGAATCAGGTCGCGCTTGCCCGCCAGGCGTGGCACCCAGAACGAGTGCAGCACGTCGGCCGAGTCGAGGTTCAGGATCACGCGGCTGCCTTCGGGCACGTGCAGTTCGTTGGCCGTCACGATGCCTAGCTCCGGGTACTCGAAGCGCCACCACCACTGGTAGCCCGTGACGTTGACGATCACGTCGTTCTCGCCCGGTTCGGCCCGGTTCTCGGTCGCGAAGATGGTCCGCACGGTCGGCACTGCCACGGCGATCACGATCAGTACGGGCACGATGGTGAGCCCGATCTCGAGCGCGGTGCTGCCGTGGAACTGTGGGGGAATGCGGTCCGGGTCGGATCTGCGACGCCGGAACCGGATCAGAATGTACGCCAACACGCCGAAGACCGGGACGAGGACGATCCACGTCAGCCAGTACGACCACATGAAGAGGTCGTTCTGACTCCGTGCGACCGCGCCGATGGGATCGAGCGCGGATTGCGGCCCCGCGAACTCGCACCCGAACAACGACAAACTCCCCGCAAATGGGAGAGCGGCCCGGCGGAGCCATTTGGTCAAGAGCACGTTGCTTCCTCCAATGATTGCACGCCTGGTTTGCACGGGACGACGTACGCAGGCACCGGATCCGACCGCGTACGTGATGAGACGGCGCCAAGATACCACAAGGTTTTCCGCGCAAGGCATCCGTTCGGTCGCGTAGAAACGGCCGCGTCCCGCCGGGGAAACGAGCGGGGGGATAGCGTCCGCCGGCCCGATCGCCCTTCCAGGTCACACGGCCGAGGAGAGTCCGTCCTCGCCAGGATCGCTACGAAACGCGGCGGCCTCGGCCAGGTCCGCGGCATCGACCGCGGGGTGGTCGGCCAGGTCGGCCACCGTACGTGCGACGCGGAGGAGGCGTTCGTACCCGCGTGCGGTGAGGCCCCGCGCGGCCACCAGGTGCAGGCCCATGGCGCGCGCATCGTCGTCGAGGTCGGCGTAAAGGCGCAACGCGTCCCCTTCGAGCCGCGCGTTCGGCACCCCCTGCCGGCAGCGGGCGCGCCGGCGTGCCGACACGACGCGCGCGGCCACCGCGGCGCTGGCTTCGGCCGGTCCGGGCTGCACCAGCGCGGCCTCGTCCACCCTGGGCACGGCCACGTGCACGTCGATGCGATCCATCAGGGGCCCGCCGATGCGGGCGGCGTAGCGGGTTCGGGTGCCCGGCGGGCACGTGCAGGTGCGGACCTCGTCGCCGTACCAGCCGCACGGGCACGGATTGCGCGTGGCCACCAGTTGGAAGCTGGCGGGGAAGCGCACCGAGTGGCGCAGGCGGGTGAGCGTCACCACGCCCTCCTCGACGGGCTGGCGCAGGGCCTCGAGGGTGCGGCGCGCGAACTCGGGCATCTCGTCGAGCAGCAGGATCCCGCGGTGCGCCAGGCTGACCTCTCCCGGGCGGGGGATCGTTCCGCCGCCGAGCATGGCGACGTGCGAGGTACGGGGATGGGGCGTGCGGAGCGGGGGACGCCGCATCAGGCCCGGCGCGCCGCTGCGACCGGCCACCGAGTGGATGCGCGTGACTTCGATCGCGTCTTCGCGGGAGAGATCGGGCAGGAGGCTGGGTAGGCGGCGGGCCAGCATGGTCTTGCCGGCCCCCGGAGGGCCGGTCATCATCAGCCCGTGTTCCCCAGCGGCCGCGAGCTCCAGGGCCCGTCGCGCGGTGGCCTGCCCGCGCACGTCGGCCAGGTCGGGCTCGGAGCGAGGTAGGTCGTGGGGCTGGGGCCCACCGGAAAGCGAACGAGGTGCGACGGTGCCGCGCGCCAGCGCCGCGGCGTGGGCGAGGTCGTCGATCGCGCTCACCTGGAGACCCCCGAGGGCGGCGACCTCCGCGAGGTCGGGGGCGGGGACCCACAGTCGATCGATCCCCTGCTGGAGCGCGAGAAGCCCTACGCTGATCGCGCCCGGGGTCCGGCGGACGCGCCCGTCCAGCGCAAGCTCCCCGAAGCAGAGCGTGCCGCGCAACGCGTCGGCCGGAATGCGGGCGTCGGCCGCCAACAGCGCGAGCGCGATGGGGAGGTCGAAGGCCGGCCCGACCTTCCGCAGGTCGGCGGGGGCGAGGTTCACCAGGATGCGCCCGCGTGGCATGGCGAAGCCGCACGACGTCATGGCGGCGCGGACGCGCTCCCGCGATTCGCGCACGGCGGCGTCCGGGAGGCCGACCACCGTGATGCTGGGCAGCCCGCGCGCCACGTGCACTTCGACGCGAACCTCCTGCGCGTCGATGCCGAACGGGGTGGCGGACAGGGTGGATGCGATCACGATCCGATCGTGCCCCCGCGGCGGGTCCGTTGCACGGCGTGCCGGGACGCCGGCGGAGAGGTCGTGGGTCCAGGCCGACCGTCGCCCTGTGCCCCCGTAGGACCCGTGGGCTTTCGTGCACCTGCCACGACGCGGCAGGCGCTCAGCCGATAGAGTGGACGCCATGACACCCATTCAGCGATATGCCGCGACACTCCTGAGCGTGCTTCTCGTGGCGGCCTGCAGCAACGGCGAGGCCCCCGGGGGCGACGGCGTGCCGGACCCGTTCGGTCTGAACGGCACCTCGATCGAGCTCACCTCCGAGGACGCCAATGCTGGGTTGGTCGCAGCCGCGAGGCCCTTCTTCACCGGTGCGGTTCCTACCAGCAGGTTCGACGACCTGATCGGGGTTCCCTCCGATACGTCGCGATTGGTGGTGGACGTGTCGGTCTCCGAGGTCGTCTTGCCGGAGGCGGACGCGTTCCCCTCCAGCTTGGAGATCGAGCGCTTCGTGATCGAGGACCTCGAACTCGCGGACGGTACGTTCGGTGGGGGCGGCAGCTTCGTGAGCATCGATGCGCAGCAGGATGGGCTGGGCTGGCGCTATCAGCCCGACGGCGCGTGCGAGGCCGGCGCAGCCTGCACCTTCGCGCGGACCTCGCAGGGGGCGGGCTCGCTCTCCATCGAGTTGACGGGCGCTACCTACAACACCTGGTTCGACATCGTGACGGGCGGCCTGCCGTCCAACAGCGTGCGCGCCGGCATGTTCGTCGAGTTCGCCTCCTCGCTCGACGCCGAGACCGCGACGGTGACCTTCGAGATCGAGCGTGCCCGCGTGTTCGGGGCCGCGTCCGCGTACTGAGGGAAGCCTGCCTTCCCGTGTCCCGGCGGGATTCGTCCTGCCGGGGCGGGTGGCTACATGCCCAACTCGGGCGTGGGGTCCGCCAGGGCGTAGAAGCCGTAGGTCCCCGGTCCGACGTGCACGCCGATGACGGCGCCCAGTTCGTAGGTGCCGCCGTCGCGAAACGAGATGCCGGCGTCGCGAAACGCCTCGGCCATCGACGAGACGGCGGATTCGCTCTGGATGTGCACGAACGTCACGACCAACTCCCCCTCGGGATGGGCCTCCCGGTACGCGCGCAGGCGCGACGTCATCTCGCGCAGTGCCTTCTTGGCGCCCCGGGCGCGACCCGCGGCCTGCACCACGCCTTCTTCGATCGTGAGGAGCGGCTTGATGTTCAGGAGGCTTCCGACCAGCGCGCCGGCACGCCCGATGCGCCCCCCCTTCTGCAGGAACTCGAGCGTCCCGACCGTGAACAGCAGAAACGCGACCTCGCGCAGCCGCCCGAGATTCTCCGTGATCGCGTCGAGGTCGTACTCGGCGTCCCGCATGGCGGCCGCGCGGCGCACCATGTAGGCCGCCCCGAGGCTGGCGTGATTGCTGTCGAACACCGTCACCGGCACGGGCGCGTCCTTCGCCGCCAGCACGGCGGACTGGTGCGTGCCCGACAGTTCCTTCGCCAAGGTGACGACCAGAATACGGTCGGCGCCGTCCGCGGCCGCATCACGGAACGCCGCGGCGAAGTCCTCGGGGGTCGGCTGGCTGGTGGTGGGCATGTCCGCCCCCTGCTGCACCCCCTCGATCAGCTCGTTCGGCGTGATCTCGATCCAATCCTTGTAGGCGTGATCCCGAAAGTGAACGTACAGGGGCACACGCCGGACGCGCAGCGCCGCGAGTTCGTCTTCACGCAGGTCGCAGGTCGAATCTGTCACGATGGCCAAGGACATGACGTTCCTCCGGTCAAACAAGACACCCGCGCGTCGCTGGCGCGCGAGATCACGGTCGGTGGTTCGTATGGACGCCAGTATACGGGACGCCCCTCCGCGTTGACCATGGCGGCGAAGGGCGTGGTGGCGTGAGTGACGCGCTCTGGTGGGTGCTGCAGCCCAGCGGCCTGCTGCTGACGCTCCTCGCGTTCGCGTGGGTGTTGCTCATCGCCGGCGCGCGCCGGTTCGCACGGAGCATCGTCGGGCTGGTCCTCCTCGCGTGGGGAGGGGCGGTCCTGCTGCCGGTCGACGCCTGGCTCGCGGCACCGCTCGAGGCGCGGACGGGCGTCCCCGACCCGATGCCCGGCGACGTGGACGGCATCCTCGTGCTGGGGGGCGCGGTCGAGTGGCGCGTCAGCGAGGCGCGTCAGCAGCTCGCACTCGGCGACGCCGGCGAGCGGATGTTGGCCGCGGCGGCATTGGCGCGCCGATTCCCCGACGCCACGCTGGCCTTTACCGGCGTGAGCGCCGACGCGCTGGCGCAAGACTTCCGAGCCGAACCCACGGGGCGAAGCCTGGTGTTCGGCCCCGAATTCGCAGGCCGCGACATGATCGTGCTGAGCGAAGCGTCCAGCACGTACGAGGACGCGATGTTGGCGCTCCGCCGCATCGCCCCGCAGCCGGGCGACACCTGGCTGCTGGTCACCAGCGCGTGGCACATGCCCCGTGCATGGGCGACGTTTCGGACGCTCGGCTGGACCATGGTGCCCTACCCGGTCGACTACCGCGCCGGCGGACGGACCCGAGGTCAGGGATGGCTGCCCCGGACCCTGCCCCCGCCCGCGGCGCGCCTGGCGGAGCTCGACACCATGGTGAGAGAGTGGGGCGCCGTCGCGATCTATCGCCGCACCGGTCGCATCACCGACGAAGCCTGGCGTGCCGTGCCGCCCCCCGGGCTCCAGCCGACCGGGGGGCCACGGTTCGGCGCCCGGCCGTGAGGCGTCGCGTCGGTGCTACGCCCGCGTCAGGTGGCGGCGCCCGCCGGCATTCGGTCGTGAAGCGACTCGGCGATCTGGATGGCGTTCAGGGCCGCGCCCTTTCGAATCTGATCGCCGGAGACGAACAACGCCACGGCGCCCGGCTTGCTGGCGTCCGCGCGGATCCGGCCCACCAGCACCTCGTCTTGTCCTGAGGCGTCCCGAGGCATCGGGAACAGGTTGGCGTCGCGGTCGTCCACCACACGAACACCCTCCGCGCCGTCCAACACCTCGCGGGCTTCGTCGGGACCGACCGGCCGGGAGAACTCGGCGTGAATCGCTTCGCTGTGGGCGCGAAACACCGGAACGCGCACGCAGGTCGCGCTGACGGCCAGTTCCGGCGCACCGAGGATCTTGCGGGACTCCAACAGCAGTTTGCGCTCCTCGACGTTGTAGCCATCCTCGCCGACGTCGCTATCGTGGCTGAACAGGTTGAACGCGATCGGGTGCGCGAAGGTTCGAGTCTCCAACGGTTCGCCGGCCATGTAGGCGCGCGTCTGTCGATCGAGTTCGTCGATGCCTCCCGCGCCGGACCCCGACACGGCCTGGTAGGTCGCCACCGTCGCACGCGTCAGGCCGAAGCTCCGGTGCAACGGCGCCAGCGCCATCAGCCCGATGATGGTCGAACAGTTCGGATTCGCGACGATCCCGCGGTGGGCCAAGGCCGCCTCCCCGTTGATCTCGGGGACCACCAGCGGCGTGTCCGGATCCATCCGCCAGGCGCTGGTGTTGTCGATCACCACCGCCCCCGCTGCCGCCCAGGAGCGCGCACGCGCCTTGGACAGCGACCCGCCGGCCGACGAGAACACGACGTCGGCGCCGAGATTCCCGTCCTCGGGCAGGGCCTCGACGACCAGCTCGCCGCCTCGGAAGGGAAGCGCCGTGCCGGCCGACCGGGCCGAGGCGTAGGCCCGCACCTGCTCGGCGGGAAACCCACGCTCCTCGAGCAGGGTCAACAGCTCGCGTCCGACCGCGCCGGTGGCCCCGACGATGGCTACCCGCATGCCTGCCCTCCGTGACGCCCTCGATTCATGACGTTCGAGCCTAGCACGTGCGCGGATGGCCGAGGGTCGGCGGGTAGCATGGTCGCCATGAGCGCCCCCGACGCGCATGTTCCCCCCTTGGATCACTGGCGCCGCATCGTCGTCAAGGTCGGCACCAGCAGCCTCACCGACGACGCCGGACGGATCCATCCGCCACGCATGTGGGCGATCGCGCGCGGCATGCTGGTCCTCGCCGGGCGCTGCGGCGCCAAGGCGGTGCTGGTGTCCTCCGGGGCGGGCGCGGCCGGCCGCGAGCGCCTGGGGATCCAGCTCCCCCTGACCCTTCCGGACAAGCAGGCTGCGGCCGCCGTAGGGCAAACGCTGCTGATGCTGGACTGGGAGCGGGCGCTGGCGCCGAGGCCGGTGGCGCAGTTGCTGTTGTCCGCCGACGACGTGCGAACGCGGGAGCGGTACGTGAACGCCAAGAACGCCCTGGAGGCCAGCCTGAAGCTAGGGGCGGTCCCGGTCGTGAACGAGAACGACAGCGTCGCGACCAGCGAGTTGAAGCTCGGGGACAACGACACGCTGTCGGCCTGGGTCGCCTACCTGGTCGATGCCGACGCCCTGGTCGTGCTGACCGACGTCGATGGCCTGTACGACGCCGACCCTCGCCGCACCGCCGACGCACGCAAGATCGACGTGGTGCGCGACGTCGCGGAGGTCGAGCACCTGGCCGGCGGCGTGGGAAGCACGCGCGGCACCGGGGGGATGGCCACCAAGCTGCGGGCGGCCCGGATCGCGACGGAGGCCGGCATCGAGATGCTGGTCCTCGGCGGCGGCGGCGAAGGGCTGGAGGCGTTGGCGCGCGGCGAGGTACGCGGCACGCGGTTCCTGGCCCGCGCCCACCCGCCCGCCCGCAAGGCGTGGATCGGTCAGCAGCCCGGACGAGGGCGCGTCCTCATCGACGGCGGCGCGGCCAAGGCGTTGCGGGAGGGACGCAGCCTGCTCCCTAAGGGGGTGACCGGCGTCGAAGGCGACTTCGCGTTCGGAGACGCGGTCGACGTCGTCCACGACGGGACGGTCCTGGGGCGCGGGTTGAGCAACTACGGAGGCGACGCCATCGAGCGGATCCGGGGTCGCCACACGCGCGATATCGCGGACCTGTTGGGGCGCAAGGACTACGACGAGGTGGTGCACCGCGACAACCTGTTCCTGTATGCCGGCGCCGACTGAACCTACCGCGGCGCGGTCGCGCGCAGGCAGGCCTGCCCGGGCGGACGCGGACGGCCGCGGCCCGCTCGGCCGGTGCTAGGCTGCGGCCGGGAGGCGTCATGAGGAGCGTACGCACCACCCTCGCCTACGTCGCGGCCGCCATCGTGGCGGCGTTCGGGATCCTGGCCTTGCTGAATCCTTTGGTCGCCGTGCGTGTCCTGGGGCTCGAGGTCATCGAGCCGCGCGGCCTCAGCGAGATCCGTGCCACCTACGGCGCGTTCCTGCTGGTGCTCGGCGGTGCGATGGCGTGGGCCGTACGGATGCGGCCGCGCGGGACCCCCTGGGTACGCCTGATCGGAATCGTGTTCCTCGGGGCCAGCCTGGGACGCGTAGCAAGCGTGGTCCTGGACGGCGTGTTCACGCCGTTCAACCTGGCCGTGCTGGCGGTCACGGCGTTCGTGTCGGTGGCGGCGCTCCTCGCCAGCTTTCAGCGCCGCCCCACTCCGCCCGCGGCGTCGGGCGGCAGCGAGCGCGCGCGGACGGGCCGCCGTCTTCTCGGCGGGGGTCGGCGGCGCGCTTCGGGCGGCGAGGCGCCGAACGGACCCCAAGACGACGCGTAGCGACCCCCCGCTGGGGGCCGAGGCGGGGTCGGCCGCCCGGGCGACGTTGCGGTAGGCTGATCCAGCCATGCCCACGTACCGCCCCTCCGTCGCCGCGTCACGACCCCTCTCCCGCCGATGAAGATCACCGTTCCCGAAGGCACCCGGGACCACCTGCCGCGCGCCGCCGAGCAGCGCGCACGCATGATGGCCCGGTTGTCGTCCTTGTACGCGGCGTGGGGGTACCAGGCCGTCGAGGTGCCGGTCCTCGAGCACTACCGGCCGCAGCATCCCCGCGCCGCGCAAGCGTTCAAGCTGACCGACGCCGGGGGCGAGCTGCTTGCGTTGCGAAGCGACTTCACACCGGCCCTGGCGCGTCTGGTGCATGCGGCGTGGCCGTCCGTCGCCGATCCGGAGGCGGAGGCGCGGCCGGTGCGCTTGCAGTACGCGGGCCCGGTGTGGCACGCCACCATGCCGGAGCTGGCCCGAACGCGCGAGTTCACGCAGGTCGGCGTCGAGCTGGTCGGCGCACGCCACCCGCGGGCCGACGCGGAGCTGATTCACCTGGCGCGCGAGTCGGTGCGTGCCGTCGGATTGCGGCCGCGCGTCGAGATCGGAAGTCCGGGCCTGGTCAAGGCGCTGATGGACGAAGCCGGCGTGGCGGCGCCGGCGCGGCCCGCGTTGGCGGACGCGATCGACCGCAAGGACCCCCACGACGTGGAGCGGATGTCGCGCGACCTGGGCCTGGCCGGCGCGGCCGCGGATGCGCTGCGGGCGGTCCCCGACCTGTACGGCGGGCCCGACCTCATGCGCGAGGCGGAACGCCTCGCCGTCGGGCCGGCCTCGAGCGCCGCCCTCGCGCACCTGGCAGGCGTCCTGGCCGAGTTCGAGGACGACACCGAGCTGCTGCTGGACCTCGGCATGGCGCGGCGCCTCGCCTACTACACCGGCGTGACCTTCCGCGCCTACACCGTGGACTTCGGCAAGCCGCTATTGGGCGGCGGCCGCTACGACGGGGCGTTGCTTCCCTACGCCGCCGGGTTCGCCCTGGGACTGGAGCGCTTGACCGACGCCCTCGGCGAACCGGCCGGCGGTGACGCGCTGCGCGTGCTGGCGACCGACGACGCGGCGGCGCGCCTGCTGCGCGCCGCCGGGATCGAGGTGCTGCGCGCCGTGGCGGAGGAGCCCGCCGCCGCCCGCACGGAGGCCCGAGCGCTGGGGGCGGCGTGGTTGCTGACGCCCGCGGGGCTCGAAGCCGTGTCGGACGACGTCGATGCGGCCGAGCGCGCGCGGCTCCGGGGCTTGCTGGAGGGTGACGATGCCTGAGGCGGCGCAACGCCCGTTGGTGGCGGCCCTCCCCAAGGGCCGCGTCCTGTCCGATGCCTTGGCGGCGTTGCGCGCGGCGGGCCTGGAGTTGGCGCTCGGCGACGCCTCCCGCCTGCTGCGGCACGAGGCGCCGGGCGGGACGGTGCTGCTGATGCGCAATGCCGACGTTCCGACCTACGTCGACCTCGGCGTGGCCGATCTCGGCGTCGTCGGCAAGGACGTGCTGCTGGAGTCCGGCAGTGCGGTGTACGAGCCGGTGGACCTCGGCTTCGCCGCCTGCCGCATGTCGTTGATCCGACCGGTCGGGGCGCGCGGGACGGTGCGGCGGATCGCCAGCAAGTACCCGCGCGTGACGGCGTCGTACCTGGCACGGGTCGGGAGTTCCGCGGAGGTCGTCGCCCTGAAGGGCAACGTCGAGCTGGCGTGCTTGACGGGGCTGGCCGATGCGGTGGTCGATATCGTCCAGACCGGTTCCACGCTGGAGGCCAACGACCTGGAGGAGGTGGACGTGCTGCTGCGGTCCAGCGCCCGCCTGGTCGTCAACCGCGCGGCCCTCAAGCTGCGCGCCGACGAGCTGAAGCCCCTCATCCGGCGATTGCGGGCCGCCGCGGACACCGCGGCCGGGTGAGCCGCGCGCTCCGCGCGCTGCGGCCGGAACCGGGACCGCCTACGGCTCGTTCTCGGCCGGAGCGGGCATGGCGACCCGCGGGTAGGAGACCCGCGCCACCGGCGCGCCCGCCAAGCGCCGCAACAACACCAACTGGCCCGTGTGCGTGAGGGCGTCCGCCAACGGCCCGCGCACCATCGCCTGCGGCTCCAGCCGCTCCGGGCGCACCTCTTCGTCGCGCAAGGCATGATCGAGCCGGGCGATGCGGGCGTGCACGTGCGCTCGCACGGCGGTCCAGTCGCCGGCCGAGGGGTGTCCCTCAGGCGCTGGCGCGTCGTGCCCGAACGTGCCCAACGCCTTGTCCATCAGGTCGGCCACGTGCTGCAGCAGCTCGCGGGGCGTGCGCGCGCCCAGGGCGACGCGGTCGTCGGCGAAGCCGTCCGGCGCGTCGTCGCAGGCGTGACGGAGGCGGAAGTCGAGGCTCGCCAGCAGGGAACGCGCCACGGTGCGCCCATCGCCGAAGGAGGCATCGTTCGTCGGTCGGGTCATGGTACGAGGGTAGCCGACGCGGACCGCCGCTGCGTGGGCGGTGCGTGCCTGAACCCCGACGCGCCCACGCGCGCCCGCCCTCACCCCTGTGGAGGTCTCATGTTCGATCCCGTCCCTACCGTGTTTCGCCCCGCGCCCCGCGGGACCTCTTCCTGCGCTGGGATGCGCGGCCGGTGGCCGGCGCCGTGACGCGCGACGCGATCGCGACCGCCCAGGCGGAGCTCGAGCGCGAAGGCCTGGCCGCGTGGCTGGTCTTCGACTTCCGCGGCAGCAATCGGTTCGCGGCGCGCTTCCTGCCCGCGGGCGCGCTGCTGAGTCGGCGCGTGTTCCTGCTGATCCCCCGCGAGGGGCGCCCCGTCATGCTGGCAGGCGCGCTGGAGACCGGCTCGCTGCGGATGCCGGAGGCCGAGATCCGGGGCTACGCCAGCCGCGACTCGTTGGTGGAGGCGTTGCGCGCGTTGCTGCCGGACGGGCCGGTGGCGATGGAGGTGTCGCCGAACGGCGACGTGCCCTACGTGTCCGTCGTCGATGCGGGCACGGTCGACCTGTTGCGGGGACTGGGGGCCGAGATCGTGTCCTCGGCCGAGCTGCTGCAGGGCTTCGCGACGTGGGACGAGGCGCAGGTGCGCGCGCACCGCGAGGCGGCGCGCGGCACCATGGAGGTGTTGGACGAGGCGTGGGATGCGCTTCGCAGCCGCGCCCGGGAGGGACGCGAGGTGCGCGAGTCCGAGATTCAGGGCGTGGTCGCGGCGGGGTTCGACGCCCGCGGCCTCGTGTACGACCACAAGGCCATCGTGGGATTCGGCCCCAACGCCGGGAACCCGCACTACCTGCCCGTAGCGGGTCAGGATCGCGCACTGACACCGGGCGACGCGATCCTCGTCGACCTGTTCGCGCGCCTCCCGGCCGAGGGCGCGCCGTACGCCGACGTCACCTGGATGGGGACGTACGGACCGGCGAGCGACGCCTTCGAGCACGCGTTTCGTGCCGTGGCCGAGGCGCGGGACGTGGGCGTGCGCACGTTGCGTGAGGCGCACGCCGCCGGCCGACGGTTGCAGGGGCGCGAGGTGGACCGGGCGGTGCGGGACCACCTGAGCGCCTCGGGGTACGCAGACGCGTTCGTGCACCGCACCGGCCATTCGCTCGGGTCGCGTCACACGCACGGCGACGCGGCCCACTTCGACGACTTCGAGACGCGCGACACGCGCACGGTGCGGCCGGGGATGGGGTTCACCATCGAGCCGGGGGTGTACCTGCCCGACTTCGGGGTGCGAAGCGAGCTGGACGTGTTGCTGCGGGACGACGGCCTGGAGGTGACGACCGGCGTGCAGGCCGAGCCGGTGCGCGTGCCGCTCGGTCCGCGACACCGCTGAGCCCTGGAGGCCCGCGGCGCGAAGGGACGGGCCGCGCGGGGTGCTAGCGTGCCGTCATGAGCACGCCCCTGTGGGTCGTCGGCGACTACGCGTGGGACGTCCTGATCCGGACCAACCGGCCCCTCATGGCGGGCGGCGACACCTACGGCGAGGTCGGCCTCGCCCCGGGCGGATCGGCGGCCAACAGCGCGGTGTGGGCGCGGCGCTGCGGGCTGCCGACGACGTTCGTCGGCAAGGTGGGTCGTGACCGCCTGGGGGACCTCGCCGAAGAGGAGCTGGAGGCGGAGGACGTAGGCGCATGGCTGGTGCGCAGCGAGGCACAGGCCACCGGTTCGGTGGCGGTGTGGATCGACCACGAAGGGCAGCGCTCGATGGTGTCCGGCAAGGGCGCCGACCATCACCTCCTCCCCTCCGAACTGCCGCGCGAGGCACTGGCCGGGGCGCGGCACCTGCACCTGTCCGCCTGGTCGTTCTTCGCCGACCCGCCGCGCGCCGCGGCGCGCGAGGCGGCCCGCATCGCCAAGGCGGCCGGCGCGACGCTTTCGTTCGACCCCGGAAGCTTCCAACTGATCGGGTCGACGGGCGTGGACCGATTCCTGCGCTTCACCAACGACTTGGGGATCGACCTGTTGTTCCCGAACGTGGAGGAGGGGCGCGTGCTGAGCGGCGAGACCGATCCCGAGCGCATGGTGGCCGTCCTGGCCGAGCGCTACCCGGGGGCGCGCATCGTGTTGAAGCTGGACGCGCAGGGCGCCCTGGTGCAGGACGACCAGGGGCGCCCCGCACGCGTGCCACCGACGCAGAGCGTCGTGCTGGACGCGACCGGTGCGGGGGACGCCTTCGCGGGTGCGTTCCTGGCCCGCTGGTCGGCGGGCGAGGACGCCGTGGAGGCGGCCCGCTTCGCCAGTGGCGTGGCCGCCTGGGTGATCGAGCACCTGGGCGCGCGGCCGCATCCGGACGCCCGCCTGAGGGAACGCATGGCGCTGGCGCACGGGACGGGTGCGGGCGCCGCGGCCGAGGACGATCCGGCTCCGCCCGCGGACGAGGCGAAGGGGTGAGGGCGCACCGTTCCCGCCCTGCGGCGCGCCGGCGGTCGCGTCAGTCCGCCATGTGACCGAGCTTGGCGACCTTGGTGCGCAGGTAGCTCGCGTTGTGCGGGTTCTCGCCGACGTGGAGGGGCACGCGCTCCTCGATACCGATGCCGTACCCGGCCAGGCCGGCCACCTTGCGCGGGTTGTTGGTCAGCAGCCTCAGGCGACGGACCTGCAGGTGCGTCAGGATCTGCGCGCCGATCCCGTAGTCGCGCAGGTCCGGCCCGAAGCCGAGCTTGGCGTTGGCCTCCACGGTGTCGGCCCCCTCGTCCTGGAGGCGGTAGGCGCGGATCTTGTTCAACAGGCCGATGCCGCGCCCCTCCTGCCGCAGGTACACCAGCACGCCCCGCCCGGCCTCGGCGATGGCCTGCAGCGCCGCGTCGCGTTGGAAGCCGCAGTCGCAGCGCAGGCTGTGGAAGGCGTCCCCGGTCAGGCACTCGGAGTGCATGCGGACCAGGACCGGTTCGGGGCCCGCCACGTCGCCCAGCACCAGCGCGATGTGTTCGGAGCCGCTCAGCTCGTCCTGGTAGCCGTGGACCGTGAACTCGGCCCACGGGGTGGGGAGGCGGGCGGCGTCGACGTGGCGGACGAACCCGTCGGCGTGGTCCAGGCGGTGGCGGATCAGGTCGGCGATGGTGCCGACCGCCAGGCCGTGCGCCTCGCCGAAGTCCAGGATGGCGGGCAGGCGCATCATGGTGCCGTCGTCGTGCATCAGTTCGCTGATGGCGGCGGCGGGACGGAGCCCCGCCAAGCGGCACAGGTCGACCGCCGCTTCGGTGTGGCCGGCGCGGCGCAGCACGCCGCCGTCGCGGGCGCGGAGGGGGAAGACGTGCCCGGGGCGGGCCAGGTCCTCCGGCCGCACGTCGGGCCGTACCGCCTCGCGGATGGTGGTGGCGCGGTCGGCGGCGCTGATGCCGGTGTCGACGCCGTGGGTGGCCTCGATCGACACGGTGTAGGCCGTGCTTCGGCGCGCGGTGTTGTGCGCCACCATCGGCGGCAGGTCCAGCCGGTCCGCCATCGCGTTCGGCATCGCCAGGCAGATGACGCCGCCGGTATGGCGGATGGTGAACGCGAGGTTCTCCTGACTGGCGTACTCCGCGGGGATGATCAGGTCGCCCTCGTTCTCCCGGTCTTCGTCGTCGACGACGATGACGGGGCGGCCCCGGCGGAGCTCGTCCAGGAGGTGCTCCGCGCTGGCCAGGCGGTCACGAAGGGCGGCGGTCACGAGGGTTCCCTCCCGTCCGCCACGGTCAGGTCGGTCGGGTCCGCAGCGGCCGCCTCCGTGTCCGCCAACGCCGCGGCGCGGGCCGCATAGCGCGCCATCACGTCGGCTTCGAGGTTGAGGTGCGATCCCGGCCCGAGCTCGCCGAGGGTGGTGACGTCGCGCGTATGCGGGATGATCCAGAGCGTGAACGTGCGCGCGTCCAGGTCCGGCCGCGTCCCGCCGGGACCGCCCACGTCCACGACGGTCATGCTGACCCCGTCGGCGGTGATGCTCCCCTTCGGCACCAGCCACCGCGCCATGCCGGCCGGGGCGCGGATGGTCAGCACCGTGGCGCCCTCCATGCGCCGGTGGTCGGTGACCTCGCCGACGCCCTCGACGTGGCCCGAGACGACGTGCCCGCCGAAGCGGCCGTGGGCCGGCATGGCCCGCTCGAGGTTGACGCGCGCCCCCTGGTGCCAGCGTGGCGCGGTGGCGCGCACGGACTCGTCGGTGAGTTCGGTCTCGAACGCGTCGGGTCCGACCGCGATCGCCGTCAGGCAGCATCCCGACACCGAGACCGAGTCGCCCACGCTCAGATCCTGCAGCACCCGGTCGGCGCCGATGCGGATCCGCAGCACGCCCCCGGTCCGTTCGGCCGCCACCACGCGACCGGTCTCTTCCACGATGCCTGTGAACATCAGCGCTTCCTTCCGGTTGGGGCGATGTCTGTGGCGTCCTCCGCCAGGGCGACGGGGCGGCCCGCCTGCGGGGCCGTGCGTGCGGCGGCGTCGGCCGAGCGCGCCGCGCGTGGGGCGACGCGCCCCGTCAGCAGCAGATCCTCGCCCGAGGTCTCGGTCCGTAGCGCGTCCAGCTGGAACGCGTCGGTCATGGTGGCGACGCCCGGCCCCCCCAAGGGGCTGGCGCCGGTCCCGCCCAGCAGCTTGGGGGCCACGAACCACGCCACCCGGTCGACCGCGTCCGCTTCGAAGAACGACCATGCCAGCGTGCCGCCGCCCTCGAGCAGGACGCTGCGCACCTCGCGTTCGTGCAGGGCCGCCAGCGCGTGCGACACCGACGCGTGGCCGCCCGCGAGGGGCACCGCGACGACGTCCGCGCCAGCGTCCCGGAGCGCCGTGCGGCGCGCGTCGGGAACGCCTGAGCCGACCACGATCAGGACCCGCGCGGCGGTGCCGTGCTCGTCGGGCGCGAACAGGGCGGCGTCCGGCGGCGTGCGGGCGTGGGTGTCGAACACCACCTTGCGCGGCGAGCGCCCGCCCGGCACGCGCGCGGTGAGGCGCGGGTCGTCGGCGAGGACGGTGCGGACGCCCACCGCGACGGCGTCCAGCTCGTGGCGCCAGCGTTGGACGCGCGCCCGCGAGGGTGGGCTGGTGATCCAGCGGGCGTCGCCGTTCGTCGTGGCGATCTTGCCGTCCAGCGTCATGGCGGTCTTGTAGAGCACGAAGGGGCGACCCTGCGTCACCGAGGTGAGGAACGCCTCGTTCTGCGCTTCGGCTTCGCCCTGCAGGACGCCTTCGATCACCTCGACCCCGGCCGCCCGGAGGCGCGTTGTCCCGGCCCCGTCGACGCGGGGGTCGGGATCGCGGGCCGCGATCACCACCCGGGCGACGCCCGCCTGGATGAGGGCCTCGCTGCAGGGCGGGGTGCGGCCGTGGTGCGTGCACGGCTCCAGCGTGACGTACGCCGTGGCGCCCCGTGCGGCGGGGCCGGCGGCGCGCAGGGCCAGCACTTCGGCGTGTTCCTGCCCGGCCTCGGCGTGCCAGCCCTCGCCGATCACCTCGTCCTCGTCGTCTCGGACGAGGACGCAGCCCACCATGGGGTTCGGCGACACGGTGGCGCGGCCGTGCTCGGCCAGGGCGAGGGCGCGGGCCATGTGGCGTTCGTGGCGGGACGGCTCTGGCGGGCGCCCGCTCACGCGACGTGCTCCGGATGTCGAATCGAATGCTGCATACGGCCGCGGACGCGAAACCTCGCGCCGCTCACCCTCCTTCTCCCATCCGGACTGTCACCGTCGGTGCCGGTCTTGCACCGGCTCGGGCCTTTCGGCTTCGCGGACTCGCCCCGGAATGTCGCCGGGAACTCACCGCCGGTCGGGAATTGCACCCTGCCCTGAAGGATTCCGAACTGTCGCCCGCCACGCGAGCGTGGCCAAAGTATAGGGCACGCGGCGGACGCGGTGCGTCGGCCATGCGGCGCGGTGACGTGCGCCGCCCAGGGTGGCATGATGGCGCGCATGCCCGACGCCGAGCGACTGGACCGCTACGCCGACCTCGCCCTCCACGTGGGCGTGAACGTGCGCGAGGGACAGCGCCTCGTGCTTCGCAGCCCCATCGAGGCCGCCCCGCTGGCGCGCCGCATCGCGGCGGCCGCCTACCGCGCCGGCGTACCGTACGTGGACGTCCAGTGGAGCGACGATGCGGTCACGCACGCGCGGTTTCACTACGCGCCGGACGGCACGTTCGAGGAGCTCCCCCTGGGGCGCGCAGACGCCTTGGCCCGCGCGGCCGAGCGGGGGGACGCGTTCGTGACCTTGGACGCCCGCGATCCGGACCTGCTGGCCGACGTCGATCCCGCGCGCGTGGCTTTGGTCGAGGCAGCCGCGCAGCGCGCCCAACGGCCGTTCACCCGCCTCCTGATGGCCGACGCCGTGCCGTGGACCATCCTCGCGGTGCCCACGTCGGCGTGGGCCAGGAAGGTGTTTCCCGAGCGGACCGAGGCGGAGGGGCTCGCGGCGCTGTGGCGCGCCGTGTTCACGGCGACACGCGTGGACGAGGACGACCCGGTGGCCGCGTGGCAGCGGCACGTGGAGGTGCTGGCGCGCCGCGCTGCCGGCTTGAACGCGTCCCGGTTCGCCGCGCTGCGATTCCGCGGCCCCGGCACCGATCTTCGCGTCGGCTTGGCCGACGGGCACGCGTGGCAGGGTGGGGCGACCCGAACGCCGAGTGGACAGGTGTTCGTACCGAACCTCCCGACCGAGGAGGTGTTCACGGCCCCGCACCGCGCCGCCGTGTGCGGCACGGTGCGTGCCAGCATGCCGCTTGCCTACGCGGGCCGGGTGATCGAGGACTTCGGCCTGACGTTCGAGGCGGGACGGGTGGTGTCGGCCCACGCGCAAAAGGGCGAGGACGTTCTGATGCGCCTGTTGGATACGGACGAGGGGGCACGCCGCCTGGGCGAGGTGGCGCTGGTGCCCAGCGGCGGACCCGTTCAGCAGGCGGGCGTGCTGTTCTACAAGACGCTGTTCGATGAGAACGCAGCCATCCACCTGGCGCTGGGCCAGGGCTACCGCTTCACGCTGCGAGGCGGTACGCAGCTGGACGACGGCGACGCCCGCGCCCACGGGCTGAACGAAAGCCTGGCGCACGTGGACTTCATGATCGGCCACGGCGACATGGACGTGCTCGGCGTCGACGACGCCGGCGGCGAACATGCGGTGATGCGGGCCGGCCGGTTCGTGTCGTAGGGCGCGTGCCGGGCCGCGGGCGGACGCGGCCCGAAGCTGCTGGGCCGTGGCGCATCGGCGCGCCAGGTGCCGCTGGTATCCTCATTTCATGACGCGAACGACGGGGTCCGGACCGGCAGGCGCACCGTCCGGCGTGCCCTCCGGCCCGCGCGCCCGGGCGCGCGAGGTGCTTCGGCGCGTGTGGGGCTACCACGACTTCCGCGGGGCCCAGGGTGACGTGATCGAGCACGTCGCGGACGGCGGGGACGCGCTGGTGCTCATGCCGACCGGCGGCGGCAAGTCGTTGTGCTACCAGGTGCCCGCCCTGTTGCGCGACGGCGTGGCCGTGGTGGTGTCGCCCTTGATCGCGTTGATGCAGGATCAGGTCGGGGCGCTGCGTCAGAACGGCGTCCGCGCGGCGTTCCTGAACTCCAGCCTCGATCCCTCGGCGCAGCGGGAGGTCGAGGCCGACCTGGACGCGGGTCGCCTCGACCTGGTGTACGTGGCGCCGGAGCGGGTGCTTCGCGAATCGTTCCTCGCCCGCCTCGAGCGGGTCCCCGTGTCGTTGTTCGCCATCGACGAGGCGCACTGCGTGTCGCAGTGGGGGCACGATTTCCGGCCGGAGTACACCCGGCTCGACGTGCTGGCGCAGCGGTTTCCCGGCGTGCCGCGCATCGCGCTGACCGCGACCGCGGACGCGGTCACGCGGCGCGAGATGAGCGAGAAGCTCCGCCTGGAGGACGCGCGCCGCTTCGTGTCGAGCTTCGACCGGCCGAACGTGCGCTACACGGTGGTGGACAAGCTCGACGCCCGCCGGCAGTTCCTGCGCTTCTACCAGGCGCGTCACCGCGGTGAGGCGGGCATCGTGTACTGCCTGTCGCGCAAGGCGGTCGAGCGGACCGCCACCTGGCTGGCCGGCCAGGGCATCGACGCGATTCCCTACCACGCGGGCCTGGACGCCGAGGTGCGCCGCGCGCATCAGCACCGCTTCCTGTACGAGGACGGGGTGGTGGTGGTCGCCACCATCGCCTTCGGCATGGGGATCGACAAGCCCGACGTGCGCTTCGTGGCGCACCTCGACATGCCGAAGAGCCTGGAGGGGTACTACCAGGAGACCGGCCGCGCCGGCCGCGACGACCGCCCGGCGGACGCGTTCATGACGTACGGTCTGCAGGACGTGGTGCAGATTCGCCGCCTGTTGGCCATGGGCGAGGGCAGCGAGGCGCACAAGCGCGTCGAACGGCAACGGCTCGAGGCGCTGCTCGGCTTCTGCGAAACGCCCGGCTGCCGCCGGCAGGCGTTGCTCGCCTACTTCGGCGAACGTCGGGACACACCGTGCGGGAACTGCGACACCTGCCTGGAGCCGGTCACGACGTTCGACGGCACCGTGTCCGCGCAGAAGCTGCTCTCCACCGTGGTGCGCACCGGCCAACGGTTCGGGGCGGGGCACCTCACCGACGTGCTCCTAGGGAAGCGAACGCCTCGCGTGACGCGCCTTCGTCACGATCAGGTGTCCACGTTCGCCGTCGGGCGCGAGCTGTCCGAGCGGGCCTGGCGTTCGGTGACGCGGCAGCTCGTCGCCCGTGGGCACCTGGTGACCGATGCGGACGGTCACGGCTCGCTGCGACTCGGCCCCTCGGCCGCGGCGGTCCTGCGCGGCGAGACCCGGGTCGAGCTGCGCGAGGACCGGGCCCCGGCCGCGGCCAGCGCAGGCGCCTCCGCGCCGCGACGCAGCGCAGAAGCGTTGCCGGGCGAGGTGCGTGCACGCTTCGAGACGTTGCGTGAGCTGCGCGGTCGCCTGGCGAAGGACCTCGGGGTACCGCCGTACGTGGTGTTTCACGACGCCACGCTGCGGGAGATGGCCGAACGGGTGCCCACCGACGAGGCCACCCTGGCGAGCGTGCAGGGCGTGGGCGCCACCAAGCTGGAGCGCTACGGCGAGGCCTTCCTGGCGGCGCTGCGCCCCATGGCGGCGCGGGACGGGACGGCGCCCGCGACAAGACCGCCGGAAGATCGCCCGGCGCCCGCCGACGCGGGGCCCCCGAACGGCGCCGGCGGCGCGGAGCTGGACACGGTCGAGCGGACCCGCAGCCTGATCCTGGCGGGACGCACCATCGAGGCGGTCGCCTCCGAACGCGGCCTGAAGCGCCGCACCGTCGAGTCGCACCTCGCGGAACTGGTGCGGCGCGGGGACCTCACCGTCCAGGAGGCGACCGGCCTGAGTGAGGCGGCGATCGACGAGATCGAGGCGGCCCTGGACGCGCTGCCGCCGGAGGAACACGGGCGGCTGCGTCCCCTCCGCGACGCGCTGGGCGGGCGCTACCCCTACGCGGTGCTGACGTGCGTCCGGGCCGGCCGCGCCGAGTGAGCTTCGTTGACGGAAGGCCCCGCCAGGCGGTAGCCTCGCGCATCCGCAATCGACGGCCCGTTCGTGCTCTTCGTGCCAAGGAGATGCTCATGCGCAGATTCGTGATCTCGATCGTCCTTCTCGTCCTGTTCGCGGCCACGGCGCAGGCGCAGCCGTTGCGCGTCGGCCTGTTGCTGCCCTTCACCGGCGAGTACGACTGGGTCGGCGCCAACGTCCAGCCCGTCGCCCAGATGATCGTGGACGAGGTCAACGACCTGGGCGGCATCGACGGGCGCGAGATCGTCCTCACGCAGGGCGACACCGAAGGCACCGTCGACGCCGGGTTCACGGCCGCCCAGAAGTTGGTCAACGCCGACGGCGTGCTGGCGCTGATCGGCCCCACCTCGCTCAGCTTCTCGGGCGGTCGTCAGGTGATCCTCGACAACGGCGTGCCGGTGGTGACCCCGACCGCCGGGACGACCGAGCTGGACCGAGCGGACACCCGCTACCTTCACCGCACCGTGCCCTCCGACGCGCTGGGCGGCCGCGCCATCGCGCGGGCCGCCACCGACGCGACCTACCTGGCGGGCGAAGGCGCCTACGAGCGCCCCTTCCTGATGGTGGGGCAGGCGCCGGCCCTGATCTCGTTCCAGGAGCCGATCACGCGTGGGTTCGAGGCGTACGGCACCGAAATCGCCGGCGACCTGCGCTACCAGACCGGCAAGCCCAGCTACCGCAGCGAAGTGCAGGAGGCGGTCCGGGCGGACCCCGACCTGATCGTGCTGATCGGGAGCCCCGAGGACTCCGCCCGCATCATGGAGGCGGCGTTCCAGGCGGGCTACCAGGGGGACTGGTTCGTGACGCAGGACCAGACCACGCCCGAGTTCGTCGATCTGATCGGACCGGAGCTGGCCGAAGGGATCTACGGGCTCGAAGAGGTCGCCGCCGAGGAGAGCGCCGAGCGCAACGAGGCGTTCCAGGAACGCTACCGGGCGTACTCCGGCAACGAGGTCCAGATCTTCGGCACCAACACCTACGACGCCATGAACATCGCCGCGTTGGCGATGCTTCGTGCGCACCTCGCGGACGGCGAGATCAGCCGCGAGACCATCGCGGACAACGTTTCGGTGGTCGCCAACGAGGCCGACGGCGACGTGGCCGTCACCAGCTACACGGAGGGGGCCGAGGCGCTCGAAGCCGGGCAGGAAATCGACTACCGCGGCCTGGTGGGGGCGCTGGAGTTCGACGAGTGGGGCAACATCCGCGCGCCGTTCGGCATCCGCCAGGTGCAGGACGGGTCTTGGGCGGCCGTGTCGACCGTGCCCGCGGACGCGCTGGACTAGCCGCCGGCGACCGCTGAGCGTTCGGGCGTCCCGCGCGCGGCGGGGCGCCCGTTCGCACGCCGCCCACCCGTAATGATCGATCTGGTCCAGACCCTCGTGTTCGGTCTCGCCACCGGCGGCGTCATCGCCGTGGGGGCGGTCGGGTTGTCGCTGTCGTACGGCGTGACCCGCTTCATCAACTTCTCGTACGGCGAACTGCTGACGGTCGGGGCGTACCTCGCCGTGCTGCTGGCCACCCTGGGGGTGCCGCTGCTCGGCGCGGTGCCCGGCGCGATGCTGGCCACCGGGGTCCTGATGGTGGGGCTGGCGCGACTGGTGTTCGAACCGCTGATGCAGCGCGGCCCGCTGCCGCTGCTGGTCACCAGCGTGGGCCTGGCCTTCGTGCTGCAGAACGCGGTACGGATGGTCGCGGGTTCTTCGGCGATCCGCTTCCCCCTCCCGCTGGTGCGGCCGTGGACGTTCGGCGAGTTGTTCGTGCCGCGCGTGCCGGTGTACGTCATTGCCGTGGCGTTGCTGGCGATGCTGGCGGTGCACCTGATGCTGTCCAGGAGCGACGTGGGCAAACGCATGCGCGCCGTCAGCGACGATCCCGAGCTGGCGCGGGCCTGCGGCATCCGCACGCGCCGGGTGCTGGACGCCACCTGGTTCGCCAGCGCCGCGATCGCGGGCCTGTCCGGCACGCTGTTGGGCGTCACGCAGTTGGCGCTGCAGCCGGTGATGGGCTGGAACTTCCTGCTGGTGGTGTTCGCTGCGGTCCTGCTGGGTGGGATCGGTCACGCCTACGGCGCCATGGTGGGGGCCTTGATCGTGGGCCTCGGGATCGAGTTCGGGTCGACCTACCTCTCCGCCGACTACGGCTACGCCTTCGCGTTCGTGATTCTGGTGGCGGTGCTGTTGTTCCGTCCCAGCGGCCTGTTCGGAGCGCGAACGTGACGCCGGCCCTGTCGTTCCTCATCGGGCTGGCGACCATCGCCAGCGTGTACGCGCTGCTGGCGTTGGCGCTGGACGTGCAGTTCGGGCACACCGGCCTGCTGAACTTCGGACACGTGGCGTTCTTCGGCGTCGGCGCGTTCGCCAGCGCCATCGTGACGCTGCCGCCCCCCGGCAGCCCGGCGTACGTGGACGCCGGCGCGTCGTACCAGGTCGGCTTCGGCCTGCCCGTGTTCCTTGGCGTGGGGGCCGCCATGGTGGCCGGCGGCCTGCTGGCGCTGGCGGTGGGCGCGCTGAGCGTGCGTTTGGCGTCCCACTACCTGGCGGTCGCCACCTTCGCCCTCGCCGAGATCGTGCACGCCACGCTCGCGAACGAGATCTGGCTCACCCGGGGTCACTTCGGCATCACCACCGTGCCGCAACCCGGCAAGGGAACGCTGGTTCCCGTGGAGCTGTACCCCTTGGTCACGCTGCTGGCGGTGATCGCGATCGGGCTGGTCGCCTGGGGGCTGCTGGGGCGCCTCACCGACGCGCCGTTCGGACGGGCGCTGCGCGCGGTCCGCGACGACGAGTTGGCCGCCCGCACCTTCGGGCGGTCCGGATTCGGACTCAAGTTGCGGGCGTTCGTCCTAGGCGGCGTGGTGGCCGGCCTGGCGGGAAGCCTGTTCACGCACGCGCTCGGCGTGGTGCACGTCGAGCAGTTCGTGCCGCTCGTGACCTTCCAGGTGTGGCTGGCAGTGCTGATGGGCGGGGCGGGTCGTCACCGCGGGGTGGTGATCGGCGCCTTCGTGTTCATCGCCATCCGCGAAGGGACGCGCTTCATGGGCGACATCCCCGGTCTGGAGGCCGTGGCGCGGTCCAACCCGAGCTTCATCCCCTCGTTGCGGTACGTCCTGATCGGCGCGATGCTGATCTTGGTGGTTCGCTACTTCCCCGGCGGGATGCTGCCCGAACGCACCCGCCGTGCCCCCGAGGTGGACGCGTGAGTCGGCGCGCCGATGCTGGCGGTGCGTGGGCTGACCAAGTCGTTCGGCGGCCTGCGGGCCGTGGACGGGGCGGACCTCGACGTGGAGGCGGGCAGCATCACGGGCCTGATCGGCCCCAACGGCGCCGGCAAGTCGACGTTGTTCGCGCTGGTGTCGGGTGCCCTCCGGCCCGACGCGGGCAGCGTCCACGTGGACGGGGCCGAACTGACCGGCGCGTCGCCCGAACGGGTCGCCCGCGCGGGGCTGGTGCGTACGTTTCAGACGCCCCGCCTGTTCGGACGCATGACCTGCTGGGAGAACCTGAACGTCGCTGCGCCGCCGGGGCCCGAGGAGGGATTGGCGTTCGCCCTGTTGCGAGGTGCCGCCGGCCGCCGGGTGCTGCAGAAGCGGAACCGCGCCGCCCGCGACATGCTGGCCTTCCTCGGCATGGGGCACCTGTTGGACGCCCGCACGGAGACGCTCTCGGGGGGGCAGCGGAAGCTGCTGGCGCTGGGCCGTGCGCTGATGGCCGACCCGAAGCTGATCCTCCTGGACGAGCCGTCCGCGGGGGTGAACGAGACGCTCACCCGCACGCTGCGCGACCGGGTGGCCGACGTGCGTGCGCGGGGCACGACCTTTCTGATCGTGGAGCACGACATGGACCTGATCATGACGATGTGCGACCGCGTGATCGTGATGCACCAGGGCCGCACCTTGGCGGCGGGCACGCCCGAGGAGGTCCAGAACGACCCGCGCGTGGTCGAGGCCTACCTGGGGGGCGCAGCGTGAGCCAGGCCGTGTTGCGGGTGGACGGGGTGGACGCCGGCTACGGCGCCCTTCAGATCCTGTTCGACGTCGACCTCGAGGTGGCAGCCGGCGAGAGCGTGCTGGTGTTCGGGCCGAACGGGGCGGGCAAGTCGACGCTGATGAAGGCCGTGCTGGGGTTGATCCCGGTGCAGCGCGGCGCCATCGCCTACCAAGGACGCACCACCTCGAACCTCGCCCCGGAGGAGGTCGTCCGGCTCGGCGTCGGGTACGTCCCGCAGTTGGCCAACGTGTTCGCGAACCTCACGGTGGAGGAGAACCTCGAGATGGGCGCCGTCACCGCGCCCCGTACGCGGCGGCGGCGGCTGGAGGAGACGTACGCGCGCCACCCCCTGCTGGCGGAGCGCCGGCGGCAGCGGGCCGGAAGCCTCTCCGGCGGGCAGCGGCAGATCCTGGCCATGGCGCGGGCGCTGATGCCCGAACCCCGGCTCCTGCTGTTGGACGAGCCCTCGGCGGGCCTGGCGCCGGCGTTGGTGCAGGCGCTGTTCGACGAGGTGGCGCGCATCGCACGCGGCGGCACCTCCATCCTGATGGTGGAACAGAACGCCAAGCAGGCGTTGGGGATCGTGGATCGCGGCTACGTGCTCGAAAACGGCCGCGTCCGCTTCCAGGGGCCGGCGGACCGCCTGCTGAGCGATCACGACGTGGCGCAGTTGTACCTGGGCGTGCGGCGGCACTGATCGGCCGCGCCGCGGGGTGCGCCGTTCGAGGCGCGTATCCTCGGGCATGGAACGAACCTGGCGATGGATGCCGGCCGACCAGGTGCGTGCGGTCGGACCGACCGCGGACCAGCGTGCGCGGGGGCGCCTCCGCGACTGGTGGGAACGGTTCCGGGGCACGACCGATCACGAGATCGACGTCGCGCCGGCGCAGGACCGCTTGGGTCCCTTGGAGGCGCGGCGGCTGAAGGCCCTCACGCCCGAGCTGGACCGGTTCGCGCAGCGCGCCGCGCTGAGCACGCTGCGGGGCGGCCGGACGCGCACCGTGCTGCTCCGTCCCGACGACCGAGGTTGGGACGCGGTGTTGGACGAGACCCGGGTGGGCGACCCGGCGCGGCTGGTGCCCCCCGACGCGCCGCCGTTGGGCGAGGGGCTGCCGCGCCCCGCCGAGGCCATGGTCCGCGACGCGCCCTGGCTCCACGTATCACGACTGGAGCGGTGGTGGCTGCGTCACCATGACGGCCTCGGGGCGTTGCGGGGCCTGCTGGGGGCGTTGGCGGTGCGGGACGGCCCCTGGATGTTGGACGTCGCGCCCTGGGCGTGGGCGTGGATGCGCCGCGTGCTTCCCGAAGCCCGTGCGTTGCCGGCCGCGTTGGCGCCGGCGCCGCTGGACGGCGACGCGCTGGTGGCGTGGTTCGGGGAGGGATCGGCGACGGCGGTCCGGTTGCGCGAGGGGGGCGGGGCTCCGGACGCGGCGACCTATCACGCCCTCGCCCGGCGCGCCCGCGGCGCGCCCGGCGTCGCACTCGCCATTTGGCAGGCGTGCCTGCGCGACGGCGCCGAAGCCGAAGCCGAGACCGATGCCGATCGTGGGGACGCGGCCTCCGACGCGGCCGTGCAGGGCACGGGCGAGGAGCAGGACGCGCCCCGCGGGCCGACGGTGTGGATGCGGGCCCCCCACCGCGTCGAGCTTCCCTCCGCCGCTTCGCTGGCGCGTCACGACCTGTTGGTGTTGCACGCCGCCTTGGTGCACGGCGGGGCCAGCGACGCGGTGTTGCGCCGCGCTTCGGGCATGGGGGCGGCCGAGGTGCGGGCCGCGCGCTCGGCCTGCGAGGCGCGCGGCCTGCTGGAGCAGGACGAGGACGGGCGCGTGCACGTGCGGGCGGCGGCGCTTCCCTCCATCAGTGATCGCTTGAGCGACGAGGGCTTCGCGCGGTGGGCGTCATGAGCCTGAGCGACGTGCGGCTGTCGGAGGTGTTCCGGGACCTGGCGCAGATCCCGTTCGGACGGATCGCCGCCATCGTGGTGCTGGCATGGGTCTCGATCCGGCTGCTCGGCTGGCTGTTGCCCCGCGTGGCGGACGCCCTGCCCGCCCGGTTCCGCTTGTACGTGCTGCCGTGGGTGCCGGCGTTGCGGTTGTTGATCACCTTCGTCGCCGTGCTGTGGATCGTGCCGCTGGTGATCGCGCCCACGCCGCAGAACCTGTTCGCCCTGCTGGGCGCGTTGGGGATCGCGCTGGGGTTCGCGTTCAAGGACTTCGTGTCCAGCCTGGTCGCCGGCGTCATCGCCGTGTACGAGCGGCCCTACCGCCAAGGCGACTGGGTCCGCATCCGGGGCGTGTACGGCGAGGTGGTGGCGGTCGGGCTTCGCGCGGTGTACCTGCGCACGCTGGAGGACGAGCGGGTCAGCGTGCCGCACGCCGCGCTGTGGACCGAAGCCGTCGGCAACGCCAACGACGGCCTGCGGACGTTGATGGTCGTCACCACCTTCTGGCTGGCCCCCGATCACGACGCCGAGGCGGCGCGGGAGCGCCTGCGCGAGGTGGCGTGGACCAGTGCCTGGCTGGACGCGACGCGCCCCGTAACGGTCGAGGTGAACGAGTCGAAGGTGGGCACCCGCTACCAGGTCAAGGCCTACCCGTTGGACGCCCGCGACCAGCAGACGTTCCGGACCGACGTCACCGTGCGCGGCAAGCAGGCGCTGCGCGATGCGGGGTGCCGCTTCGCCACCGTCCCCGTGGCCCAGGCCGACGCCTGACCTTCCGACGAGGCGGCCCTGGCGCCGGCGACGACGCGGCTCAGCGCACCTCGGCGCCGGCGGGAAGGTCGCGGTCCAGGCCGGCCAGGGACAGCTGCCCGTCCGCATCCTCGGCGGCCAGGATCATGCCTTGCGACTCGATGCCGCGCAGTTTGACCGGCGTCATGTTGCACACAATGATCACCTTCTTGCCGACCATGTCGGCGGCCGCGTAATGCTCGCGGATGCCGGAGACGACGGTGCGGGTCTCCGGTCCGAGGCTCAGGGTCAGGACCAGCAAGCGGTCGGCCTTGGGGTGCGGCTTCGCATCGGTGACCTCCGCGACGCGTAGCTCCAGGCGGGCGAAGTCCTCCATCGACACGGGATCCTTGTGCTCCAGCGGAGGCGCGTCGGCCTCGGGGGCCGCGATGCGGGCGTGCAACGCCTCCATGTCGATGCGCGGGAACAGCGGCTCGCCGGGGCGCGCCTGAGTGCCTTCGGGCACGCCGTTCCAGTGGGTCGCGTCGTCCAGCGTGACCTCGCCGGGAATGCCCAGCTGGTCGCGCAGGGCAGCCATCTTGTCGGGCATGACCGGCGTGAGCAGGATCCCTGCGCACCGCAGGGCCTCGAGGCAGTTGCGCAGCACCGTGTCCAGCCGCTCAGCGTGCGCCTCGTCCTTGGCGAGCTCCCATGGCCGGGTGTCGCTCACGTACTTGTTGGCGCTCCGCACCGCCTCCATCACCGCCGCCAGCGCACGATCGAACTGCAGGGCGTCCACGCGCGCGCGGACCAGGGCGGGCAGGGCCAGGAAGGCGTCGCGAAGCGCCTCGTCCTCGGGCGTCCAGGCGCCGAACGCCGGCACGACGCCGCCGCGGTACTTGCCCAACATGCCCAGCGTGCGGTTCAGCAGGTTGCCGAGGTCGTTGGCGAGGTCGGCGTTGACGCGTTCGGCCAGCGCCACTTCGTGGAACGAGGCGTCGAGTCCGAAGGTCATGTCGCGTAGCAGGAAGTACCGGAAGGCGTCGTTGCCGTAGCGTTGCTGCAGGTCGAGCGGTCGGATCACGTTGCCCAGCGACTTGCTCATCTTGCGGTGATCGCTGAGCCAGTACCCGTGCACGTTGAGGTGCCGGAACAGCGGGATGCCGGCGGCCTTGAGCATGGTGGGCCAGAACACGCCGTGCGGCTTGACGATGTCCTTGGCGATGAAGTGTTCGGCGGCGGGCCAGTACCGTTCTACCAGGCCCCGGCTCTCCAGCGCGGAGTAGTAGTTGAGCAGGGCGTCGAACCACACGTACGTGACGTGATCACTGTCCCAGGGGAGGGGGATCCCCCACGGAACCCGCGCCCGCGGTCGGCTGATCGACAGGTCCCCGATGGGGGCCTGGAGCATGGCCAGCACCTCGTTGCGGTACCCCTCCGGCCGGATCAGGGACGGATTCGTCTCGAGCTGCTCCTTGAGCCAGGGCCGATACTTCTCCATCCGGAAGAAGTAGTTCGCTTCGGAGCGATACTCCGGCTCGATCTCGTGCTGGGGGCACAGCCCGTCCACCAGCTCCTTCTCGGTGTAGTAGCGTTCGCACTTGACGCAGTACAGGCCCCCGTACTCGCCGAAGATGATGTCGCCCGCGTCGTACACGCGCTGGAGGACGTCCTGGACCACCCTCTTGTGATCACGCTCGGTGGTGCGGATGAACGCGTCGTACGAGATGTCGAGCCGGTCCCAGGTCTCCCGGAACTTGGCGGCGACGCGGTCGGTGTAGGTCTGCGGGTCCAGCCCGGCCGCTTCCGCCGCCTTCTGGATGTTCTCGCCATGCTCGTCCGTGCCGGTGAGGAAGTAGGTGTCGTCCCCGGCCAGCCGGTGGTACCGGCTGGCGATGTCCACCAGGATCGTGGTGTACGCGTGTCCGATGTGCGGTTCGGCGTTGACGTAGAAGATCGGCGTGGTGGCGTAGAACGCGCGGGGGGCGTCCCCCGGGTCGTGATCGGATGCGGGTGGCATGAGTCCTCCTGCTCGGCGTGCGTGGCGGTCGCCAGCGCCGGCCGGCACGCACCTCGTCGTGCCTGCCGGCCGGGGGCCCGGTTCGGGTGATGGTACCAGCGAGGCGCGGGGCACGGCACCGACGCACGCGTGCGCGTGCTACCGTCTTCGCGGAGTCACCGACGCCTCACGCCCCCGCGGGGGGCGGACCGGATCACTCGAAGGGACGCGATGCCATGACCAAGGAGCAGTTCTCGCATGCCGTGCGCGCCACCTTGCTCGCCCTCGGGCTCGTGGCGGCGTTGGCGGCGTGCGGATCGCCCCGCACCGTCGACGCGGTCCAGGTGCTGCACTACGTCGACGAACCCACCGACGCCCTGCGGGCCGAACTCGGTACGCCGTTCCCCCGGCACGTCGTCACGCGCACGAACGACGCCGAGACCTTCAACGACGAGCTCGCCACGGGGCGCTACGACCTGGTGTTCGTGTTCGTACACGCCGAGGCCCCCAACGCGCAGGCGGGGCCGGTGCCCGATCCCGCCCTGCTCGAGGACCATCTGAACGACGGGGGGCGGCTGGTGCTGGCCGACTTCAGCCGGACTGCGGGGTACGCCGAGCTGTTCGACGCGAGCTACACGGGGGCGCGGAACCTCCAGGAGGCCGATCTGAGCGACCCGGCGCTGTCCGCGGGCCTGGATGGGCCGTTGTCGCTGGAGAACCCCAGCGGGTGGAACGATTACGCCATGGGTCTGGCGGCGGGCGACGCCTCCCGTGCGGCCTGCCGCTTCGAGAACGGCGACGCCTGCCTGGTGCGGGCGGCGGGCGGTCGCGCCGCGCTGCTGGGCTTTCTCGGCGACACCGTCCCCGAGACGCGGGCGCGGACGTTCTGGCGGAACCTGGTCGCGGCCCTGATGGACGCCTGAGTCGGCGCGACGAGGCCGGGCGGGGCGGGCCCCGCGTGGGAGAATGCTGGCATGGACGAGGGGGCTACGGGCGCATCCGCTGCCGTCAGCGACTTCTACCGGGCGCGGCGCCGCGCAGGGTTGCGTCGGCTGATGGCGCAGCTCGGGGGCGGGCGCGAGCAGCGGGCGATCTCGTACGAGGAGGTTCGCAAGCGCCTGCAGGCGGTGGAGAGCGCCCGCCACGAGCTCCAGGACGTCCCCGTCGACGCCATCGTCGGGTCGGTGGGCCGCTACAACGACTTCACGCGCGAGTTCCTGCCGCGCCACGACGCCGCCGTCGAGCGTTGGGTGGGCGTCAAGATGGCCATGACCGGCATGGAGGGCGTGCCCCCGATCGAGGTGTACCGCGTGGGGGACGCGTACTTCGTCCGGGACGGCAACCATCGTGTGTCGGTGGCGCGCCAGCTGGGCGTGGCGTACATCCAGGCGTACGTCACCCCGGTGCACACGCGGGTGCCGTACTCACCGGAGGACGATCCGGAGTCGCTGATCGTGAAGGCGGAGTACGCCGACTTCCTGGAGCACACCCGGCTGGACGAGCTTCGGCCGGGCGCCGACCTGCGCGTCACCGAGCCGGGGGCCGCCGAGCGCCTGTCGGAGCACGTCTCGGTGCACCGGTATTTCATGGGGATCGACGAGGACCGGGAGGTCGGGTACGAGGAGGCGGTCGCGCACTTCTACGACACGGTGTACCTGCCCGTGGTGAAGGCCATCCGCGCCAGCGGCATCCTGCGGGACTTCTCCGGCCGCACCGAGGCGGACCTGTACCTGTGGATGGCCGACCACCGCGCCAAGCTCGAGGAGGAGCTCGGCTGGGAGCTTCCCGGCCCACAGGTGGTGCAGGGCGTGGCGGGCGGGCAGCTGGCCGGCGAGGAGGAGCGCGGGGCGTTGCTGCGTCGCTTGGCGGCGAAGGGCGATACCGGCGAGGTCAGCCAGCTGGCGGACGACCTGCTGGTGGCGTTCGACCTGGGCGAGCCGGGGATGACGGCGCTGGAACAGGCGCTGGTGTTCGCCCAGCGCGAGCGGGCCCGCGTGTACGGCGTGCGGGTGATGCCGGAGGAGGCGCCCGAGGAGGAGCGACGGCGCACCGAGGAGATCTTCGACGAACGCTGTCGTGCCGCGGGCGTGCGCGGGCAACTGGCGGTCGTGGCGGGCGACCCGGTGACCCGGATCCTGGAGCGGGCCCGCTGGGCCGACGTGGTGATCGCCAACCTCGCCTATCGGGGCCGCGGCGAGGTGGAGGCGACGTTGGCCCGGAACGTGCGCCCGTTGCTGCGCCACTCGCCGCGGCCGCTGTTGGCGCTGTCGGGGGCCGTCACGCCGCTGGAGCGTCCCCTGGTGGCGTACGACGGCGGGCCGCGCGCGGAGGCGGCGCTGTTCGCGGCGGTGTACGCCGCCCTGAAGTGGGGGCAGCACCCCGTCGTGCTCACCGTCGAGGAGTGGGACCGCTCGGCGGAGGCGACCTTGGACCGCGCCCGCGATGCCTTCGAGCGCTACGGCGCGAGCGCCGACTACCTGCTTCGTGACGGGCCGGTGGCCGAACGCATCGCGCAGGTCGCCCGCGACCTGGACCGCGACGTGATCCTGCTGGGCAGCTACAAGCACAACCGTTTTCTGGAGGACGTGTTCGGGGGGGTGCCGGAGGAGTTGTTGCGCCGCGCGCCGGCGCCGCTGTTGCTGACCTGAGGGGGCGTGCGTGGCCGCCGGGGGGCTGCGGTAGGATGTCCGCCATGTCTACGCGTGGCCTCACGTCCCAGAACGACGACTTCAGCGCCTGGTACAACGAGATCGTCTATCAGGCCGATCTGGTCGACCTGTCGCCCGTGCGGGGCAGCTTCGTGATCCGGCCGTACGGCTACGCGTTGTGGGAGAACATCCAACGCGAGTTGGACGGCATGTTCAAGGCGACGGGCCACCAGAACCTGTACTTCCCGATGCTGATCCCCGTGTCGTTCTTCGAGCGCGAAGCCAAGCACGTCGAAGGGTTCAGCCCGGAGCTCGCGGTGGTGACGCATGCGGGCGGCAAGGACCTCGAGGAGCCGCTGGCGATTCGCCCTACCTCGGAGACCATCATCGGGGAGTCGTACGCGAAGTGGGTGCAGAGCTACCGCGATCTGCCGCTGCTGTACAACCAGTGGTGCAACGTGATGCGCTGGGAGCTGCGCACGCGTCCGTTCCTGCGCACCACCGAGTTTTTGTGGCAGGAGGGGCATACCGCCCACGCCACGGCGGAGGAGGCGCAGGAGGAGACGATGCGCATGCTCGAGGTCTACGCCGATTTCGCCGAGCGCTTCGCGGCCGTGCCGGTGATCAAGGGGGAGAAGAGCGCGGGCGAGCGCTTCGCGGGCGCGCTTTCGACCCTGACGATCGAGGCGATGATGCGGGACACCAAGGCGCTGCAGTCGGGCACCAGCCACTACATGGGCGAGAACTTCGCGCGCGCGTTCGACATTTCGTTCAACGACGTCAACAACGAGCAGGCGTATGCGCACACCACGAGTTGGGGGTTCTCGACCCGTTTCATCGGCGCGATCATCATGACGCACGGCGACGACAAGGGGTTGGTGCTGCCGCCGCGCCTGGCGCCGCATCAGGTGGTGATCACGCCGATCGCCCGCGCCAAGGACGAAGCCCAGGGCGCGCGGGTGCGCCGCGAGGCCGAGGCGCTGGCCTCGACACTGCGGGAGGCGGGGGTCCGGGTTCACGTCGACGACCGGGAGGGGATGAGCCCCGGCTGGAAGTTCAACGAGTGGGAGCGCAAGGGGGTGCCGTTCCGGTTGGAGCTCGGCCCCAAGGATCTGGACGCCGGGACCGTGATGGTGGTCGACCGGATCACGGGCCAGAAGGAGGCGGTGGCCCTGGGCGACGTCGCGGGGTCGATGCCGGCGCGGCTGGAGCGGTTCCACGACGATCTGTTCGCGCGGGCGCGCACGTTCCGCGAGCAGCACACGCTGAGCGCGGACAGCTACGACGAGCTGAAGGAGAAGGTCCAGCACGGCTGGGTGTACGCCACGCACTGTGGCGACCCCGACAGCGAACGCGCCATTCAGGAAGAGACCAAGGCGACGATCCGCTGCATCCCGCTCGAGGGCCCGTCGGCCGAGGGGACGGCGTGCGTGCACACGGGGCGTCCCAGCGGCTACCCGCGCAAGGTGATCTTCGCCCGGGCGTACTGAGGGCCCCGTCCACCTGCGGCGCGGCGTGGACCGGCGGATCCGCGGTTCGTGACGAATCCGTCAGGAACCCGTGAGTGGCGGTCGGTAGACTGGCTTCATGGACGATTCCCTCCTCGACCCCGGCGACACCGTGACGGCCCAGGGGCCGCGCGACGCGGCGCCGCATCGCCGTACGGCACCGCGTCGCGCCCGCCGCGCCGAATTGCGGCGCGAGGTCGAGGGCGATGCGCGACGCGTGGCGCACCCGCGGGGCGTCGAAGTCGCGTCGGGGGAGCCGCGGCGGGCCTCCGACGTCGCCGTGCTGTGGTTCCGGGGCGAGCGCGCCTCGGTGCTCCGCACCGTCGGCGGATGGCGCCCCACGGCCCCCGTCGAGGTTCGGATCGCGCACGCCGGCATGCTTGGCGTCCGCTACGAACTGGCCCTGTACGTGGTGCCTTGCGCCACGGGATCCCGCACGGCCGCTGCCTAGCCGCGGCCGTTCGCATACCCACTTGCATGTCCTGAATCCTTGCGCTAGGATCGTGCCGCCGGTCGACGTGACGACCGCAGCGAGGAGGTGACCCGATGATGCGAACCGACCCGAACACCTCGACCCCCATCCCGGGTCGCCCGCGGTGCGGGATGCCGCCGGCGGTGCGCGTCGAGCTTGGAGGGGACCCACTCGGGACCGGTTTCTGAGGCCACGCCCGTGCCCGATTCGGATCCCCTCGGCGGCCCGCCGAGGGGATCTTCATGCCCGGTGCGTGGGCCACGGACGCCGCGCCATGGGCGCCCGTGTGCGCGGCGGCGAGAGGAATGAACGGTGCCGATGCATGATATGGAAAGAGAGACTTGACAAAGACTCATATACCACCTATCATTCTCTTCGAGAAGGAGGGCGCGATGATGCATCCGGACCAAATCTTTCGTGCCGCTCACGACCGAGCCGAGGATCTGCACCGCCGCAGCGCGTTCGACGCCGCTCGTGTTCCCACCCTCGTCGGGGTCCCAGCTCAGGAAGAGAGTACGTCATGAACCATCCACACGACATTCTGCGCGCCTCGCACGACCGCATGCACCGCCTACACCGGGATGCCGCCACCCACCGCGCCCTGACCGACGCCCACGCCGCCGACCGGGAACACATGGCAGCCTCCGGGCTCCGAGCGAGCCTCGCGAGCCTCCTGCGCGCGCTGGCGGAACGTCTGGAACCCGGTCCCCCGGTAGGGCCCGGTCCGGGTCGGATGACGACCCCACCGGCGGCCTGACGACGGCCGGCCCGGGGCCCAGCTGACGCGTTCGCCGGCGGCACGATCGCGTGCCGCCGGCGAACGCGTGCGTGCACGTTCCGGTTCAGCCCCGAGCGACCAGGGCCACGCCGACGGCCATGCCCGCCCCCGCCACCAGGCGACGGTAGCCTCCGGCCTCGCCCAACAGGCCCGTACCCAGCGCCACGGTCAACAGGATGCTGATCTCGCGCGCCGGCGCGACCAGGCTCACCGGGGCCAAGCGGAACGCCTCCAGCACCAGCAGGTACGCCAGCGGACTGAGCACCCCGACCATGATCATCGAGCGCCAGGCGCGACGCCACGTCACCGCGAGCGACCGGCGCCGGCGCCACGCCACGGGGGCGAGCAAGAGAGCACGCATCGTCTCCGACAGCCACGCGAACAGGATCGGCGCGATGCCGATCCGCGACACGGCGGTGGCGTCCCACAACGTGTAGCCGGCGATGAACACGCCCGTCGCGAGCCCCATGCCGAGCGCCCGCGCCGTGGGCCGTGACGCCCCGCCGGTCAGCGCGAAGGCCGACACCACCACCAACGCGGTCCCGCTCAGGGCCAGCAGGCTGGGCCGCTCGCCCAACAGGGCGATGGCCGCGACGGTCGCCAACGCCGGGCCGGTGCCACGCGCCAGCGGGTACACGATGGAGAGGTCGCCGGCCCCGTAGCCCTTCTGCAGCGACACCATGTAGCCGATGTGCAGAAACGCACTGCCCAGTAGGAACGCCCACGCGACCAGGCCCAGCTCGTGACCACCGGCGCGCCAGGTCCATGCCCCCCAGGGAAGCAGCGCGATCGCGCCGACGGTCGCGAAGGTCCAGGCCACCGCGCCGCCGTCTCCGCCGACGCCCTTGGCCAACAGGTTCCAGGTGGCGTGAATGCCCGCCGAGGCGAGCACCAGCGCCAACGCGATCGGCGTCATGGTGGCTCAGGCCGCGGCGCGGGTCACGCCACGTAGGTGAGCCACGACTCGAAGCGGGCGTCCTTCCCCGTCACGGCGTCGAGGTACCAGCGCCGCATCTGCATCGCGAACGGCCCGGCGGTCCCGTCGCCGATCGGCCGCCGGTCGATCGCCGCGATCGGCGTCACCTCCGCCGCGGTGCCGACCATGAACACCTCGTCCGCGGTATAGAGCTCGTCCCGCGTCGCCCAGGTCTCGCGCACCTCGATCCCTTGCGCCTCGGCGAGCCGCACCACCGAATCGCGGGTAATGCCCCGAAGGTTGACCGAGTGCGCCACCGGGTACAGCACGTCCTCCCGGACCAAGAACAGGTTCTCGCCCGATCCTTCGGCCACGAAGCCGCTCGTGTCCAGCAACAGGGCCTCGTCGAAGCCGTTGTCGCGCGCCTCCTGGTTGGCCAGCACGCTGTTCACGTAGTTGCCGCCCGCCTTCGACTTGGTCGGCATCACGTCCGCGGGGCTGCGTCGCCAGCTGGACGTCATCAACTGCGCCCCCTGCGCCACCGCGTCCTCGCCGAGGTAGGTCCCCCAACTCCAGGTCGCCACCATGAAGTGGACACGGTTGCGGGCCGGGCTGACGCCCAGCGACTCCGAGCCGTACCACAACAACGGCCGGATGTAGCACGAGGTGCGGCCGTTGGCGCGAACGGTCTCGGTGACCGCATGCACGATCTCGTCGAAGCTGGGCACGCCCGTGCGCATGCCCAGGATCTTGGCCGAATCCAACAGCCGCTGCACGTGCTCTTCGAGGCGGAACACGGCTGCGCCCGACTCCGTCTCGTACGCGCGAATCCCCTCGAATACGCTGGTGCCGTAATGCATCGCGTGCGTCAGCACGGAGACCTTGGCCTCCGCTTGCGGCACGAGCGCGCCGTCGAACCAGATCTTGCCCGCTTCGATGGCGGGGGCGGTGTGGGTGTCTTCACTAGCCATGGGCGTTGGTACCTCCCGAGAATCGTGTGACCACACCATACTTCTCCTCGCCGCCCAGGTCGACGTTGTGCGCCCGCGGCCGGGCGAGTACACTGCACGGGATGCGTATCCTCGTCACCGGCGGCGCCGGCTACATCGGCAGCGTCACGGCCGACGCCCTCGTGCGTCGCGGCCACGAGGTGACGGTGCTGGACGACCTTCGCAGCGGCCATCGCGACGCCGTGCCGAGCGGCGCGACCTTCGCCCTCGCCGACGTGGCGGAGCGTGAGGCCGTCGGCCGCGTTCTGGAGGCATCGAGGGCCGACGCCGTGATGCACTTCGCGGCCAGCTCGCTGGTGTCCGAGTCGATGGCGCGTCCGATGGCCTACTTCGCCAACAACACGGGCGCGTCGCTGGCGCTCTTGGACGCGATGGTCGAGCACGACGTCCGGCGGTTCGTGCTTTCCTCCACCGCGGCCGTGTACGGCACGCCCGATGCCGTGCCGATCCCCGAAGACGCACAGGTCCGCCCCGAGAGCGTGTACGGCGAATCGAAGGTGCTGGTCGAACGCACGCTGGCGTGGTTGGCCCGCACGGCCGGCCTGGGGTACGCCGCGCTGCGCTACTTCAACGCCGCAGGCGCCACCGAGGCCCTGGGCGAGGACCACCGGCCCGAGACGCATCTCGTTCCCTTGGTGCTGCAGGTCGCGCGGGGGGAGCGCGAGGCGCTTCAGCTGTTCGGCCGCGACTACCCCACGCCGGACGGGACCGCCGTACGGGACTACGTCCACGTGTCCGACCTGGCGCACGCCCACGTGCTGGCCATCGAGGCGCTCCGCCCCGGCGAGGCCCGCACCTACAACGTCGGCACGGGACGCGGGTTCAGCGTGCTGGAGGTGGTGGAGGCCTGCCGGGCGGTCACGGGCCTCGAGATCGAGGTCCGCGACGCGCCCCGCCGCGAGGGCGACCCGCCGCGCCTGGTGGCCGACGCACGCGCGATCCAGGAGGGGCTGGGATGGCGTGCCGAGATCCCCGATCTGCACGACATCGTCGCGTCGGCGTGGCGCTGGCACCGGTCTCACCCCGATGGGTACGCGACGTGATGGGAACCCCGCGGCGGTCCCCGGGACCGGCGCGGCCCCTCCGGCACACCGGTGGCTCACCGGCACGTGATATACCCTTGTCGAACCGACCCGAGGTCGGGTGCCCAGCCGGCGCGGGACGCGTCCTGGCGGGCTACCCGCCTTTTCGGTACGTTGCCCCCCGTTTGGAGACCTTCATGAAACGAGCGCTCACGATCCTGTTCGCCCTGATGCTGGGCTTCACCTTCGCGCAACGCTCGATCAGCCTCGCCGGCGTGATCGACAGCGAGGAAGGGCTCCCCGACGACACGCGTCTGTCGGTGCAGGTGCTGAACGCCGACGGAGCGTGGAGCTACGAGGTCGACAGCGTCGCGCCCATCGGCGGAAGCTTCGAGCTCGAGGTCGGCGAGGTTCCGGCCGAGCACCTTCGCCCCTTCCGCTCCGGCGCCGTCCTGCTGCCGGGGCTCCAGAACGAGTACCGCGTGACGCCCGAAGACGCCAACTACGTGCAAGGCACGCTCGCGATGTACCTCGATGAGGACCAGGACGGCACCTGGACGCGCGAGCCCGAGCGCGACCCGTTCTTCTTGGCGTTGTCGCAGCTGGAACAGCCGATCGGGTTCTTCACGCTGATCTACGTCGACCAGGCCGCCACCATGGAGGGGCGTGGCGAGGAGCTGGCGTTGGCGCAGGGCTGGAACGTATTCACGGTGCGCTTCCCCGAGAGCGGCCCCGCGTACGAGATTCGGGAGGCCGTGGACGACATCGCCCTCGAGGTGCTGGACCTGCTGCCCCGCTGAGCGAGGCGCAGAGACGAGGCGCGTCCGACCCCACCCCCCGCCCGTCGCTGATATAACGGCCCCATGAACGAGGTGGAGGGTTCCTTGAGGGGCGACGGGCTCCGCATCGCCATCGTGGCGAGCCGCTTCAACGACCTGATCACGAAACGACTCCTGGAGGGCGCACGAAGCGCCCTCCAGCGTCATGGCGTCGCCCATGAAGACGTCACGGTCGCCTGGGTGCCCGGCGCCGTCGAGATCCCGCTCGTCGCCACCCGATTGGCGCGCGAGGACGGGGTCGACGCGGTGATCGCGCTCGGCGCGGTGATCCGGGGCGCCACCGACCACTACGATCACGTCTGCGGCATGGTCGCGTCCGGCGTGGCGCGGGCGTCGGCCGATACCGGCGTGCCGGTGATCTTCGGCGTGCTGACGACCGATACGGTGGATCAGGCCCTCGAGCGGGCCGGCAGCAAGGCCGGCAACAAGGGGGCGGACGCCGCCGCGTCCGCGATCGAGATGGCGACGCTTTTGCGGGCGTTGCCGGGCTGAATCGTGAGCGCGACGCCGGCCCAAGACGACGCCGCGCCGCGACCGGCCGACCGGCTGCGTCAAGGCGCGGTCCTGGTCGCGATCGCGGCGATGATCGCCATGAACGTCGCGGCCAACGCCCTACCGTTGGCCGGCCGTAGCACCGGCGAGGTGTCCGCCGCCTACCCGGTCCCCTTCACGCCCGCCGGGTACGTGTTCGCGATCTGGGCGCTGATCTACCTGGGACTGATCGCCTTCGGCGTGTTCCAGGCGCTCCCTGGACGGGCCCGCGATCCGCGCCTGCGCGACGTGGCGCCCTGGGTCGTCCTCGGCTGCGCCGCCAACGTCGCCTGGCTGGTCGCCTGGCACACGCTGCGCATTCCCCTCAGCATGGCGCTGATGGTCGTCTTGCTGATCGCCTTGCTGGCGACGTACGAACGGCTGCACCGAGGCCCCAGTGATCGCGCCACCGTGCTTTTGGCGCGGCTGCCGTTCGGGATCTACCTGGGGTGGATCACCGTCGCGACCGTGGCCAACGCCTCGGTGACGTTGTGGCACTGGGGGTTCCGAGGCGGTCCGTGGGCGCCCGAGACCTGGGCGCTGATCATGGTCTTCGTGGCGACGGCGATCGGGGTCCGCGTCCTACAGGCGCGCGGTGACGTGGCGTTCGCCTTGGTGTTGATCTGGGCCTTCGTCGGCATCGCGGTCGCCCGCGGGTTCCCCGGCCTGCTGCCGGGCGGCGCGCTGGTCGCCTCGGCGCTGTTGGCGGGCGGGATCGCCGGGCGGCTGGTGCGCGGCCGGGCGGACGCCGAAGGGCGGGCATGAGCGAAGGAAACGACCGCATCTGGACCGATCGCGAGATCGTGCTGGAGATGTTCCCTGCCACCCCGGAGCCGTTGGTGCCCAAGCCGCTCCAGTTCACCGTCGAGGACGAAGGCGACGGCCAGGCGCGGGTCCTGGATCGCGAAGGCTTCGTGGTGCTGCGGCTGGTGCCCATCACGCCGGCGGGGAACCCCACCGGCGAGCTGTGCTGCGACCTGTGTCACCGCTCCGGCACCCGGCGCTTCCTGGGCCTGTACCGGGCCGAGATGCCCGGCTCCAACGGTCGTCGCTTCCGCTACCTGAGCGCCTGCCGTGACCACCAGGCGTGCGAGACGCGGCGGCTGGACGACGGCGCCCTGCATGTCCTGTTGGCGTCCGACGCCTGACCCGGCGCCGCCGGCCGCGCGTACACTGAGGGCATGAGCCCAGGTCGCTTCGCCTCCGCGCGGGCGCGCGCCATGCCGGCCAGCGTGTTCGCCACCATGGACGACGCCAAGTCCGACGCCCGCCGGCGCGGCCTCGAGGTGGTCGACCTCTCGATCGGCTCCTCCGACCTGCCGCCACCGCAAGGCGCCTTGGCGCGGGTCCGTGAGGCCGCGGACGACCCGGACACCTACGGCTACTGCCTTCAGGCCGGGACCCGGCCGCTGCGGGAGGCGGCCTGCGACTGGTACCAAGGTCGCTACGGCTGGCGGCCGGATCCGGACCGGGAGGCGCTGCCGCTGATCGGCGCGCAGGAGGGGTTCGCCAACCTCCTGCTCGCGACCTGTGACGCGGGCGACACCGTGCTGCTGCCCGAACCCGCCTACCCGAGCTACTTCGGAGCGGTGGCGCTGGCGGGCCTCGACGTGGTCACCATGCCGCTGTTGGCCCAGAACGCGTTCCTGCCCGACCTGGACCAGGTCCCGAACGAGGCGGCCGCGCGGGCCCGCGTCATGGTGGCGTGCTACCCCAACAACCCCACCGCCGGCACGGCCACGCCCGCGTTCTTCGAAGAAGCGGTCGCGTTCTGCGCGCACCACGACCTGCTCCTGGTGCACGACTTCCCCTACGTCGACCTCGACTTCTCCCAGGCGGGCGCCCCCTCGGCGTTCGACGCCCCCAATGGGCGCGACCGTGTCGTCGAACTGTACTCGTTCAGCAAGAGCTTCCACATGGCCGGCTTCCGCATCGGCTTCGCCCTCGGTGCGGTCGACGCCATCGCCGCCCTCGCCCGCGTCAAGGGCGCGATCGACTTCCACGCCTGGTTGGGCATCCAACGCGCCGCCGTCGCCGCGTTGCGCACCCCCCGCAGCCGCGTGCAGGCGCACGCCGACATCTACCGCGAGCGCCGGGATGCGCTGGTGGACGAGCTGAACCGGGCCGGCATGCCGACCCAGCGCCCCGACGCCACCATGTACGTGTGGACCCGCCTTCCGGGCGACCAGGTCGACTCGTACGCCTTCGCCGCCCGGCTGGTGCGCCAGACCGGCGTCGCGGTGGCGCCGGGACGCGCCTTCGGGCCCAGCGGCGAGGGCTGGATCCGCCTGGCGCTGGTGCGCGAGCCAGGCGTGCTCAGGGCGGCGGCGCGGCAGGTGGCGACGCACCTGGACTGACGCGCCGGCGCGGAGGGCGGCGTCGCCCCCCGCGGCCCAACAGCAGGCCGGTCGCGTTCACGATCAGGTGCGCCACGATCGCGGGCAGCAGGCGTCCCGTCGCCAGCACCAGGGCGCCGAACGCCAGGCCCGCCAGGGCCGCGAACACGGGGTAACTCCAGCCGCGACGCCCCAGCGGATGCAGCGCGCCGAACAGCACGGCCTGCACGACGAGGCCGAGGTGGGCCAGCAGCATGCCGCGGAACAGCAGTTCCTCGCCCAGCGACGTGGCCAGCGCCAGGGACGCCGCCATGGGGCGCGATGGCGCCAAGCGCGCCAGCGCTCGCTCCATCACGCGCGACGCCCACCGGAACGACGGCAGGACGCGCTCGAGCCCCGCCGCCGCCGCCAGCAGCGCCAAGCCGGTGGCGGCGCCCAGCGCCAGGGAGGGGAGCAGCGGCATGCGCGGCGTCAGCGTCGGCGGCGCCAACGACCACCATACGGCCGCCACCACGCCGCCCAGCAGGCTCGGCGCGAACGCCAGCAGCGTCCAGGCCTGCCGGGTCACGCCTCGACCTCGTCCCAGTTCTGCGCCGCCGCGAAGCGGCGCAGGGCCGCCCGGGCCTCCTCGGGCGTGGTGACGTCGCCGACCGCCTGCGCCTCGTGAAGGAAGGCCAACGCCTCCCCCACGCGCGGGCCCGGCGCCAAGCCCAGGCACGCCATCACGTCCTCGCCGCGCAGCAACGGCTCGGGCGGGGGCGCCTCCTCCAGGATGGCCACGATCCGCGCCAGCGCCAGGCGGTAGGCGCGGCGGGTGCCCTCGCTGGACAGACGTCCCCGGGCGGCCTCCCGGTCGGCGATCATCAGCTTCATCAGGTCGGGCAGGAGCTCGCGGCGGCGATGCACGAACCGTCGTGCCTCGACGTCGTTGCGCGGCAGGGGCAGCATGTGGCGGTGGACCAGCGCCGCGGCGCGCTGCACGGTCGCGCCGTCGAACCGCAGGCGCGTCAGGGCCCGGCGGGCGATGGCGGCGCCCTCGCCTGCGTGCCCGTAGAAGCGTAGCCGCCCGTCCGGCCCGCGGTCGCGGCAGGCCGGCTTGCCGACGTCGTGCAGCACCGTGCCGAGCCGCAACGCCCGATCTGCCTCCGGAAACGCCGTGACCAGTCGCTGCAGCGCTTCGAGCTGGTGCCGGAGCACGTCCAGGTGATGGAAGCCCCCCTGTGCCACGCCGTCGCCCGTGATCAGTTCGGGGAGCAGCAGGGCCAGCCACCCCAGCGCGTGCGCCTCGGCCAGCGCGTCGCCCGCCCGGACCGACGCCAGGATCAGCGCGAGCTCGTCGCGCCGCCGCTCGGCCGCGGGCAGCGGCAACGCACCTTCGGCCAGCTCGGCCGCCACGGACGCGGCGCTACGGCGTGTGGCCGAGTCCCAGGACAGGGCGTGCGTGGCGGCCAACCGGACCCCCCGAAGGCCGCGCAACGGGTCGGCCCGCAGGGCCCGTGGCGAGGTCGCCCGCAAGGTCCGGCGCGCCAGATCGCGGCGGCCGTCCAGCGGGTCGACCGGCCCGTCGTCCCGGAGGGCCATGGCGTTCATGGTGAAGTCCCGCTGCCGGAGGTCCGCCTCGAGCGTGCCCTGCGGCGCGACGACGTCGAGGGTGCGCGCGCCCGCGTGCACGCGCCAGTGCCCGCGCGTCGCGTCCAGGGCGAAGGCGTGCCCACCGGTGCGGGCGGCCAGCTCGCGCGCGGCGCGGCGCGGATCCGGCACGATCCAGTCGGTGTCGAGGGGCGACAGGCCCAGCAAGGCGTCACGCAGGGCCCCGCCGACCAGCACGCCCCCGTCCGGTCGGGGCCCGAACGCCTCCAACCGTGGCCACGGCGCCAGGCGCGCCGGCGCTCGGGCGCGGCGCAGCAGCGCGGTCAGCCAACCCGTCACGCGGGGAGGGGCTCGTGCCGGGGAACGGGATCGGACATCGGGCCCCCAGCCTACGTCAGGCGCCCAGGTCCGCGCGTGCCGCGCGCAGCGCGGGCGGGCGTGGTGGAATGGCGCATGACGGCCGAGATCGGACTGACGGGCAACGTCGGCGCGGGCAAGTCGACCGTGGCGCGGCTGCTGGCGGAGCGTGGCGCGGTCATCATCGATGCCGACGCGTTGGCGCGCCAGGCGACCGCGGAGCCGGACACCGTGGCGCGGATCGCGGAGGCGTTCGGCGACCCGGTGGCGCCGGAAGGCGTCCTGGACCGCGAGGCGCTGGCTCGCCGGGTGTTCGACGATGCCGACGCGCGGGCCCGCCTGGAGGCGATCGTGCACCCTCGCGTGGCGGCCCTCCGCCGGGAGGCGGCGGAGGTGGCCCGGCGGCGCACGCCGGCACCGCCGCTGATCGTGCACGACGTGCCGTTGCTGTTCGAGGTGGGGCTCGACGCCGCGTTCGACGCCGTCGTGGTGGTGGACGCGCCGCTGGAGGTACGCGCCGCGCGGGCCGCACGCCGTTCGGGCTGGGACGCGGGCGAGGTGCGCCGGCGCGACGCGGCGCAGATGCCTGCCGAGGAGAAGCGTGCGCGCGCCGACGTGGTGCTGGACAACGCGGGGGACGAGGCGTCGTTGGCGGCGCAGATCGACGGCGCCTGGCCACGTTTGGTGCAGGCGGACCGCCGCGCGGGCCGCGCGCCGGACGCGCCGTAGCAGGCGAAGGGCGCGCCGCGAACGGCGCGCCCATCAGGTCGTCCTTGCGGGGCGCGCCGTCGTCGCGGGGCGCCCCGTGGCTCAGCGGCGGCTCACCAGTCGATCTCGGTGCTGCCTTGGCTCCGCAGCGCGCCGTCTTCGACGGTGGTGTAGCTCACGCTGGCGCCCAAGCGCTCGGCGACGAACTCTGCGTACGCCTCGATGGCGGTGCCGGCCTCGTCCACGGACTGGAAGTCGAGGTTGGCGCCCCCGGCCATGCCGGCCATCATCTGCAGTTGGCCCACCAGGCCGCCGACCGAACCGCGCAGGGCGCCCTGCGTGTCGGAGACGGACCAGCTGCGCACGCCCGAGGGCACCTGCGCATGCGCGTCGTTCAGGACGCTGGCCCCGCCGCCCTGGGCGTACGCCTCGAGCGCGGTGGCGGTCGCGTCGCTGGAGCCGGACAGCAGCACCCAACCGTCCACCACCGCGGCGTCGATCAGGAAGCCGTCCGAGATCTCGAGGCGCAGCACCTCGTGGCCGGCCACCTCGACCCGGGTGGGCGCGGCGCTGCCCTGCGCGTCCGGGGAGGTGAAGGCGCCGAGGTTCGGGCCGATCGCGCCCAGCAGCGTGGCCAGGCCTTCCTTGGCGGCCGCGTCGTCGCGGGAATCGATCAGCAGCACCTGCGAGCCCAGCAGCGCATTGGGGGTGACCCCCGGCTGCACAGCTTCGGGCGGCGAGGCCTGCACCTGCGCGATGCGCGTGCCGGCCCAGTCGAGCAGCACCGAGCGGGCGTCGATCTCGAACATGGCCAGCGCCTGGGTCGCAGTGGGCACGCCCTGCTCAGCGACCGAACCGAGCACGTCGTCCAGCCATGCCCACCACCCGTTCACGTCGAAGGTGCCTGCGCTGACCGCGATCGCGCCGGCGGGGGCGAAGGACAGCACCTCGGCGCCCGGCGCGTCGCTCTGCGTCAGCAGCCCGTGCAGCGACGCGTCGGGGCCCGAGGCGTCGGGACGTTGCAGTTCGGACGAGGCGATCCCGTCATCGGTGACTCGGATCACGCCGGTGGAGGGTCCTGCGGTCCGAATCGCGTCGCGAAACCGCGACAGCAGCGGGCCGAACTCGGTGGAGGCGGCGAACGGTTGGGCGGCGCCGAGCAACGGATCGGCGTCCATCATCCAGCGGACGGCGCCGTCGCCGAGCTCCTGCAGCGAGGCGTACAACGGCGCGTCGTCCATCGACGGCTCGTCCACGCCCGACTGCGCCCGCAGCACGAACCGGACGATCTCGACGTCGGTGGAGGCGACCACCACGTCGTCGCTCTGCGCGTACGCCAGGGGGAGCGGCAGGTCGTCGTCGTCCGAGGGCATGCGGGTGTAGAAGCCGCGGCCCTCCTCTTCGAGGCGCGCCACGCCTGGGTCTTCGCCCATCGCGTCCGCCATCGCGGTCGCGAACGCGTCGGCCGTGTCGGGCGACACGCGGGCGATCATGGTGGCGGCGGGTATGGGACGTGACTGCGAGGCCGACACGACCAGCCAGGCCTCCTGGCCGAGCACGTCCATCGTCTCCAGTCCGCGGAGCGCTTCGGGGACCGGGTTTTCCTCGACGTCCAGCTCGTCGGTGGCCTCCGCGGGGATGGCCGCGCCGAGAGTGTCGATCAGGCCCAGCCGTTCCGCTTCGTCCAGGAACGGCTGCACCCGCTCCGACTCGGAGGCGAGGTCGTGCAGGCCGATGGCCACCGCCGCGTCCTGCGGCAGAAGGCTGGGCAGGCTCTGGGCGGACGCCGTGGCGCCCCATGCGAACGCGAGGGCGGCCACGGCCGCGACGAGGCGAATGGGCCGCCGGAGCGGTGCGGATGGAGTGGCGAGACGGGTTGGTGTCATGCCTTCCACCTTACTTCATGCGCCCCGGTGCGCGAACCGTTCGCTGACCTGCCCGGCGGGCGGGGCGATGGGGGACCGAAAGGACTCACAGTAGGGCCTTGGCGCGGCGCACGACCTCGTCGGGTGTGAAGCCGTACTCGGCCAGCACCCGGTCGCCGGGGGCGGAGTGGCCGTAGCGGTCGACGGAGATCACGTCCCCGGCGGGACCGACCCACTCGTGCCAGCCCAGGCGGACGGCGGCCTCGACCGCCAGGCGGGCCGGCACGTCCGGCGCCAGCACCTCGCCTTTGTAGGCGTCGTCCTGCGCGCGGAAGCGTTCCCAGCTCGGCATCGACACCACGCGGGTGGGGATGCCGTCCTCCTCGAGCCGCTCGCGGGCCTCCAGGCAGATCGACACCTCCGAGCCGGTGGCGAGCAGCAGCAGCCGTGGCGTGCCGCCTGCCGCTTCGGCCTGCACGTAGGCGCCGCGCGCCACGGCGCCGCCGGGCACGCGCAGGTGCGGCACGCCCTGGCGGGTCAGGATCAGCGCGGTGGGGCCGTCGCGCCGCGCCAGCGCCCGTTGCCACGCCTGCGCCGTCTCGTTCGCGTCGGCGGGGCGGATCACGTCCAGGTTCGGAATCGCCCGCAGGGCGGCCAGGTGCGCTTCGGGCTGGTGGGTGGGACCGTCGCCGCCCAGGCCGATCGAATCGTGCGTGAACACGTACGTCACCGGCCGTTCCATCAACGCTGCGAGGCGCAGGGCGGGCCGCAGGTAGTCGGAGAACACCAGGAAGGTCGCCACGAACGGCCGAACGCCGCCGTGAAGCGACAGGCCGTTGGCGATCGCGGCCATGCCGTGTTCGCGCACGCCGAAGTGCACGATGCGTCCCGAGGCGTCGTCGCGGCTCAGCGAGCGCTCGCCGTCGAGGTCGGTGTGGTTGGAGCCGGCCAGGTCGGCCGACCCGCCGATCAACTCCGGCATGCGGGGCGCGAAGTGGTTCAGTACCGCGTGCGAGGCCTTGCGCGTCGCGATCGAGCCGCCGGGCTCGAAGGCGGGCAGCGGATCGTCGAACCCGCTGGGCAGCTCACCGGCCATGACGCGGACGAGCTGCGCCGCCTCGTCGGGATGGGCCTCGCGGTAGCGGGCCCACAGCGTCTCCCACGCCTCGCGCGCCTCGGCGCCCTTCGCCTGCACCTCGCGGCCGTCGGCAGCGACGTCGTCCGGCACCGTGAACGCCGGCCAGTCGATGTCGAGGGCCCGCTTGGTGGCGGCCACCTCCTCGTCGCCGAGGGCGGCGCCATGGATCTTGGGGGTGCCCGCCAGCTTGGGGCTGCCGTAGCCGATGGTGGTGCGCACCGCGATCATGCTGGGCCGCTCGTCCTCCGCGATGGCGGCCTCCATCGCCGCCTGCAGCGCGCCGTAGTCGTTCCCGTCGGAGACGCGCTGGACGTGCCAACCGTACGCCTCGTAGCGCTCCAGCACGTCCTCGCTGAAGGTGATGTCGGTGGGACCGTCGATGCTGATGTGGTTGTCGTCGTACAGGACCGTGAGCTTGCCGAGGCCGAGGTGGCCCGCCAGCGAGGAGGCCTCCGAGGCGACGCCCTCCATCATGTCGCCATCGGATGCGATCACCCAGGTGCGGTGATCGAACAACGGCAGGCTCGGGCCGGTTGTAGCGCGCCGCCAGGTGCGCCTCGGCCAGCGCCATGCCCACGGCGTTGGCGAGGCCCTGCCCCAAGGGGCCGGTGGTGGTCTCGATGCCGGGCGCCAGGCCGACCTCCGGGTGGCCGGGGGTGCGGCTGCCCCATTGCCGGTAGCCTTTCAGGTCGTCCATGGACAGGTCGTAGCCGGTGAGGTGCAGAAGGGCGTACTGAAGCATCGAGCCGTGACCGGCGGACTGCACGTAGCGGTCCCGGTTCCACCAGTCGGGCCGCGCCGGGTCGTGCCGCATCATGTGCCGGTACAGCAGCCACCCCATGGGGGCGGACCCCATCGGCATGCCCGGATGCCCGTCGCCGGACGCCTGGACGGCGTCGATGGCGAGGGCACGGATGACGTTGGCGGCGCGCTGGTCGAGGGCGCGGTCGTGAGCTGGGCTCATCAGGTGTTTCCTCCGTTCGAGGTGGGGCGCAGCCGCGCGGGTCGGTGTCGTGGAGATACGACGGGGTCGCTCCCGGACCGCCCGCCCAGCGGGCGTTCGTGACGGCGTTCACCATAGCAGGCGGGCCGGCGCGCGCGGCCCGGGGTTACCCCCGCGCGCTGAGGGTTCAGGCCTCCTGGCGGCGCGCCAGGATGGCGTCGCGCACCCGTTGCCCCGCCTCCCAGTGACGCTGTTCCATCTCCGAGGACACGCGAAGGCGCGGCACGGGCGTGGGGCGCCCATCATCCCCGATCGCCACGAAGTTCAGGTGACCGACGGTGGTCAGCGAGCGGGCGCCGCTGGTGGGGTTCTCGGCGTACACCTCGCTGCGCACGATCATGCTGGTGGTGCCGGCCCACGCCACGCGGCTCCGCACCTCGAGGATGTCGCCGACCCGGACCGGATTGCGGAAGTCGACCGGCTCGGTGGAGGCGGTGACCGAAATGCGGCGGCAAAAGCGGTTGCAGGCGATGGAGGCGTTGATGTCCATCAACTCCAGCGCCCGCCCCCCGAACAGGGTTCCCACGGGATTGGTGTGGTGCGGGAACACGGCGTCGACGGTCGTCACCCAGCGACTGGACCGTGTTCGCTTCGGATCGATGGCCATGCTGTGAGTATAGTCGGGGCCTGCTATCCTTCTCCCATGGCCGCTCGGCCGGGCGGCGCCCAGGCGCAGGTCCGAACGGGCGGTGTTCCGAATCAGGTGTACGTCCGAACGGGGGCGAGTCCGAGCGGGGACGAGCCCGACGTGTGTTCCGGAGGTGTTTCATGCTCGACGTACGTTCGTCCGCGCCGACCGGCCTGCTGGTCGATCGTCTGGTGCCCGTGCGCAGCCCGGCGTTGCGCATCGCCGTGCAGGTCGTGATCGGCGTGGCGTTCCTGGCGGCGCTGGCGCAGGTTCGCGTTCAGGTCGGGCCCGTGCCCATCACCGGGCAGACGCTGGGCGTGCTGCTGCTCGGGGCCGCCTACGGGGCCACCCTGGGCCTGGGCACGACGTTGGCCTACCTGCTGGCCGGCGCGGCGGGTCTGGCCGTGTTCAGTGGCGGCGGCGCCGGGCTGTCCACGCTGCTGGGCCCGACCGGAGGCTACCTGTTGGGCTTTCCCCTGGCGGCGCTGCTGGTCGGAGCGCTGGCGGCGCGCGGCTGGGACCGGTGGATCGGTTCGGCCGCCCTGGCCATGGTGGCCGGCAATGTCGTCATCTACACGTTCGGGCTGGCGTGGCTGTCGCGCTTCGCGCCCGACCTGCCCACCACGCTGGCGTGGGGCCTGTGGCCGTTCCTGGCGGGGGACGCCGTCAAGATCGTGGCGGCGGCGGGGATGCTTCCGCTGGCGTGGCGCCTGCTGGGGCGTCGCTGAGCAGCCGGAGGGTCGCGCACGTCTTCTTCGGCACCACGAGAACACCCCCGGACGCTCGGGTCCGGGGGTGCGGTGCTCCGCCATGGATTGAGGGGCCGCGTGGGCGCCCCATTCCAGGAGGCGGGTCCTAGGCTACCCTCGGCGGGCACCTCCACTGGTCGTGCGATGCGATTCGCGTATTTGGACCACCTCCTTTCCGTGGTGATGTGACCCTAGCGCACCCGCCCTGGCGGCGGCAAGGGCCGGGGCCACCTGCCCGGCACGGGCGGCGACGCCCGCCGATATGCTGTGGGTGGAGGTTCGACGTGCTCACCGTGTCCGAGAAGCTGGTGTTTCTGGTTCTGGCGTCGTTCTCGTTGGCGTTCGCGTACGGCGGGTTCGAACGCGTGGTGCGGGCCACCGCCCGTGGAGCGAGGGGCGGAAGCGACCGCACGCGGGGGATGGCGTCGCGCGTGGGGGCGGCGTTGGTGCGTACCCTGTCGCAGGTCACGGTGTTCCGCGATCGGCCGTGGGTGTCCACGTTCCACGCCGCGGTGTTCTACGGCTTCGTGTTCTACCTGGCGGTGAACCTCGCCGACGTGGCCAAGGGGTTGGCACCCCACGCCTACACGGCGTGGCTGGGGTCGACGTGGGCCGGGCCCTACCGGCTGGCAGCCGATGTGTTCACGGTGGCGATCCTGTTCGGCATGGCCTCTCTGTTGGTGCGACGGTTCGTGCTGCGCGATCCGGCGTTGGCGCCGCAGGCGGCGCTGCACCCGCGCGCCGCGGCGGGCGGCATCCGACGCGATTCGCTGATCGTGGGGACGTTCATCACGTTGCACGTCGGCTTCCGCTTGCTGGGGGAGGGGTTCTTGCTGGCCGCGGAAGGGGGGACCGACGCCTGGCAGCCGTTCGCCAGCCTGATCGCCGCCGGCGTGGGCGCGGACGAGTCGCGGCGAATCGGGTGGCACGTCGGTTGGTGGGGTGCGATCGGGCTGGTGTTGGCGTTCCTTCCGTACTTTCCGCGCAGCAAGCATCTGCACCTGCTGGCGGCGCCCGTCAACTTCGCGCTGGAGCGGCGGCGCTCGGATGGGACGCGGATGCCCTCCGGCGCGCTGGAGCCCTTGGACCTGGAGGACGAATCGGCCGAGACGTTCGGGGCCGAACGCCTCGAGGACCTGCCCTACGCGCAGATCCTGGACGCCTACGCCTGCATCCAGTGCCACCGCTGCACCGACGCCTGCCCCGCGTACGCGACCGGCAAAGCGCTGTCCCCCTCGGCGCTGGAGATCAACAAGCGCTATGAACTCACCCTGGTCGCGGACCGGTTGGCGGCCGGCGAAGCGACCCCCCGGCCGTTGCTGGGGTTCGCGCAGGACGAGGAGCAGATCTGGGCGTGCACCACCTGCGGCGCCTGCATCGACGCCTGTCCGGTGGGCAACGAGCCGATGTTGGACATCGTCGACATGCGCCGCGAGCGCGTCCTGATGGCCGGGGCGTTTCCCGCCGAGCTGCAGCAGGCGTTCCGCGGGATCGAGCGCACGGGAAACCCCTGGGGGCTCGGCCAGGATGCCCGCCTGGATTGGGCCGAAGGCATGAACGTTCCCACCGTCTGGGAGGCGCCCGACTTCGAGGTGCTGTTCTGGGTGGGGTGCGCGGGGGCGTACGATCCGGTGGCGCAGGAGACGACGCGCGCCATGGCGCGGATCCTGGATCACGCGGGCGTCCGCTACGCGGTGTTGGGCAAGAACGAGACCTGCACCGGCGACCCTGCGCGGCGCGCGGGCAACGAGTACCTGTACTACCAGCTCGCCACCGAGAACGTGGCCGTGCTGAACGACGCCCTGGCCGACACGGTGCTGGACCCGGCACGGGCCAAGCGCGTGCTGACGACCTGTCCGCACTGCTACAACGCGCTGTTGAACGACTACCCGCAGCTCGGCGGCGACTACCAGGTGGTGCACCACACCGAGGTCCTGGACGAGTTGGTGCAGGCCGAACGCCTGCCCCCCCTCGACCTCGGCCAGGGGACCACCTACCACGACCCGTGCTACCTGGGCCGACACAACGGCGTGTACGACGCACCGCGGCGCGTGTTGGGCGGCGAGGGCGACCCCCCGCGCGAGATGCCACGCACCCGCGAGAAGAGCATGTGCTGCGGCGCCGGCGGCGCGCAGTTCTGGAAAGAGGAGTCGCCCGGCCGCGAGAAGGTCGCCGACGCCCGCATGGCCGAAGCGCGCGCGACCGGGGCGGAGGTGGTGGCATCGGCGTGCCCGTTCTGCAAGTCGATGCTGGGCAGCGCGGCGGGAGAGGAGGACGGCCCCGAGGTGCTCGACGTGGCGCAGCTCTACGACCGGCGCCTGCGCTCCCTCCAGGATCGGTTGTCTCCGTGACGCCGGGCCGACCGTGAGGACCGGGCGGGCCCGGTAGCGTGGCGGGCATGCGGCGTACCCTGTGGATGGTCCTCGGCGCGGTGGCGCTGGCCGGTGCGGGCCTGCTGGCCTTCCGGACGGGGGTGGCGCTGGCGCCCCCGCCGGAGCGCGTGGGCACGGTGCTGGACCAGCCCCAACCCACGGCCGACCTGGCGCTGCGCAGCACCGAGGGGCGCGTGGAGATGGGCGGGGTGGCCGCCCGGGCGGACTGGACGCTGGTGTTCTTCGGCTTCGTGGATTGTCCGGACGTGTGTCCGATGACCATGTCGCGCCTGGCCGACACCTACCGGGAGCTGGGGGAGCCGTCCGACCTTCAGGTCGTCATGGTGACGGTGGATCCGGAGCGGGACGACCCGGCGCGGCTGGAACGCTACGTCGACGGGTTCCACCCTTCGTTCATGGGGTTGGGCGGCAGCAGCGAGGACGTCGCGGCGGCCGCCGAGCGGTTCTTCATCGGCTACAACGGAACCGGCGAAGGGATCGCGCACACGGAGGCGGTGGCGCTGCTGGACGCCGAGGCACGCCTCCGCGTGGTGTACACGCAGGGCAACCTGCACGGCCTGCAGCGCGACCTGTCGAGCCTATTGAACGGCGGGCGCCTCTGACGCCCGCCGCCGCCGACGTCGGTCGGCGGGTTCAGTTCATGTCGGCAAGAATGCCGTACAGGGTGCGGCGATCCTTGGCGTCGATCTCCAGGCGCGTACGGGGACCGTCGATCCGTAGGCGCTGTCCAGCGCGGCGGCGCGTGGTGTAGATCTCCACCGTCTCGTCGCCGATGCGTGCCAGCACGCGCCGGAAACTGGGGCGATCCTGGACGACGCGGTGCGCCATGGTGCGCAGCGCGTGCGCGTCGAAACCGTCGATTTCGGTGGTCAGGGGGCCGATGTGGACCGTCATGATGGCTCACCTCGCAGGCGTGGATTCCGGGGCGTGCGTGCGGCCCCCCGGTGGGCGCGAAGGGCATGGTAGACGCCCTCGGCCCACCGTGTGTCGCCGTCGATACGTGCAACGGGACATTCGCCAACGATCCGATGGCTATTTAGGGATATGGGCTTGGATCCATAGTCGAACGCACGTATTTCATTTCGATTCGGGAATCCTGAGCCGTTCGCGTCGGCGCGGGCGCCCGACGCTTGCCGCCATCCCCTGCGCGGGTCAGGGACCGTACACTTCGGCGCCGCCGACCCACGTCCGGACCGGCCATCCTCGAAGGGCCCACCCCTCCCACGGGCCGAAACGCGCTTTGGAGCGGAAGCGACGGCCCTCCACCGGACGCTCCGTGTCCAGGTCCAGCAGCACCACGTCCGCCGGCGCGCCGGCCTCCAGCCGCGGCGGCTCCAGGCCCAGCACGCGGGCCGGTCCGTCCTGCATCAGCGACAGCAGCGCCGGCAGCGTCAGGAGTTCGCCCTGCACCAATTCGGTGTACAGCAGTGGGAACGCGACTTCGAGGTTGGCGATGCCGAACGGGGCGTTCAGCAGGTCGCGGCGTTTCTCGTCCCGGGTGTGCGGCGCGTGATCGGTCCCGATGCAGTCGACGCCTCCCTCCTGCAGGGCTCGTCGGAGGTAGGCGACGTCGTCCGCGGTGCGGAGGGGCGGCGCGACCTTGAAGACGGGGTCGAACCCCTCGAGCCGGTCGTCGGCGAGGGTGAGGTGGTGCGGCGTGACCTCGCAGGTGACGGCGACGCCCCGTTCCTTGAAGTACGACACCACCTCCAGGGCGGCGCGGCAGGTCACGTGCGCGATGTGCACCCGCGCCCCGGTGAGGCGCGCGATCTCGCAGTCGCGGTAGACCATCGCCGCTTCGGCCGCGGTGGGATTGCCGGGCAGCCCCAACCGTTCGCTGACCGTCCCTTCGTTCATGACGCCGTCGCGGCGCAGGGTCGGGTCCTCGGAATGCGTCTGGACCACCAGGCCCAGGTCGCGCGCCCACTCGCAGGCGCGGCGCATCAGATCGCCGTCCACGACCGGTATGCCGTCGTCGGTCAACATCACCGCGCCCGCCTCCGCCAGGGCGGCCGCGTCGGTGAGGCGCGTCCCCGCCAGGCCCATCGACAGCGCGGCGGCCGGCCGCAGGCGGGCGCCGGGCAGCGCCTCCGCCCGGGCGAGGAGCGACCGAACCAGGCCCGGTTCGTCGACCGGCGGGTCGGTGTTGGCCATCGACACCACGGTGCCGTAGCCGCCGGCCGCGGCGGCGGCCAGCCCCGAGGCGAGGTCCTCCTTGACCTCCTGGCCGGGATCGCGCAGGTGCACGTGCGGATCGATGAAGGCGCTCGTCAACGTCAGGCCCGTGGCGTCGACCTCGTGGTCTACGGGACCGGCCGGCTCCGACCCCTCGATGCGCCCGCCGAACAACACCAGGTCGCCGCGGTCTTCGCTGCCCTCCGGCGTCGCCCACGTCGCGCCCCGGATCCGCGTGCGCGTCTGCGTCTCCTGTTTCATTCCCGTCCCTTCCCGACCAGCAGGTGGTAGAGGACCGCCATCCGGACCGGCACCCCGTTGGCGACCTGATCGAGGATCAGGGAACGGGGACCGTCCGCGAGGGTCCCTTCGATCTCCACGTCGCGGTTCATCGGCCCGGGGTGCATGACCACCGCGTCGTCCGTGGCGCGCCGCATGCGCGCCTCGGTGACCTGGTACCTCGCGGCGTAGGCGGCGTCCGACGCGATGCGCCCCTGCGTCATGCGCTCGCGTTGCAGGCGCAACGCCATCACCGCGTGTGCGCCCTCCAGCGCCCGTTCCACGTCGGTCTCGAGCGTCACGCCCGGCAGTTCCGCCAGCGTCGGCGGCAGCAGCGTGGGCGGGCCGCACAGCACCACCTCGGCGCCGAGCAGGTGCCACAGTTCGGCGTTGCTGCGCGCCACGCGCGAGTGCGCCACGTCCCCTACGATCGCCAACCGCGTGTCCTCGAACGGCCGAGTGGTGCGCGTTCGGTAGGTGTACGCGTCCAACAGCGCCTGCGTCGGGTGGGCACGGCGGCCGTCGCCCGCGTTCACGACCGCGGCGTCGGTGGCGCGGGCGACCTGATGCGCCGCGCCGGCCGCCGGGTGGCGGACGACGAAGAGGTCGACCTGCATCGCGCCGAGGGTGCGGGTGGTGTCGTCCAACGATTCGCCCTTCGACAGGGCCGAGCCGCCGCGCGCGAAGGCGGTGACGTCGGCCGACTGCGCCCGCGCGGCCCGCTCGAAGCTGAGGCGCGTACGGGTGGAGTCCTCGAAGAACAGCGTCGCCACCGTGAACCCTTGCAGGGCCGGGACGCGCTTGACGGGCCTGCGCAGCACCTCCGCCATCACGTCGGCCGTGTCCATCATCGCCAGCGTGCGGTCGCGGGACCACGCGCCGAAGTCCAGAAGGTGCTTCGGCGTCGCCGTCACGAGGTGGCCTCGCGTTCGCCGAGCACGACGTCGTCGGTGCCGTCGACCTCCTGCAGGTGGACCTTGACGATCTCGTCCCGGCGCGTGGGGACGTTCTTGCCGACGTAGTCCGCTCGGATCGGCAACTCGCGATGCCCGCGATCGACGAGGACCGCGTACTGGATGACGGCGGGTCGCCCCATGTCCACCAGCGCGTCCAGCGCGGCGCGTGCGGTGCGTCCCGTGTACAGGACGTCGTCGCACAACACCAGCCGCATCCCGGTGACGTCGAAGGGCACCTCGGTGCGCTTCACGACGGGTTGCAGGGCGATCTCGGTCAGGTCGTCGCGGTACAGGGTGATGTCGAGCTTGCCGACCGCGGGCCGAACGGCTTCGAACGAGGCGATCCGGGCCGCCAGCCGCTCCGCGATCGGCACGCCCCGCGTGTGGATGCCGATCAGGGCGAGGTTCGCGGCGCCGCGGTTGCGTTCGACGATCTCGTGGGCGATGCGGGTGAGGGCCCTGTCCAGCTCGGTTGCGTCCAGCAGGGTCGCCTTGTGGGTCACGGTGTACCTCCTTCGCGCCTAGGAGGGGTGGACGCCGCCCCCGCGAAGCGGCCACGAAACGTGCCGCCCGGACGCGAAGGCGCCGGGCGGCACGGGACGGATCGCTCGGTGGGGTTCCACGTTCACTCCTTTCCGGTCTCACGGGACCGGATTAAAGGCTGAGGGCAGCCTACCGCGCGGGACGCCCAACGGCAATGCGGGGTGCCCGTTTACGCCTCGTTAAGGCCGGTGCGGCACCATGGGGATCGAGGAGGTTCGACATGCAAACACAGAAAGCATCCCTGGCAACGAGGTTGACATCGGTGTTCGCGGCTTTGGTCGTGTCGGCGTGCGTGATGGGGGTCGCCTTGGCGCAGTCATCCCCGGGCGATCTGGTGAGCGTGCAGGTGCAGGACGACGATGGTCGCGTGATCGCGCGAGGGAGCGTGCACGACGGCCGTCTCGACGTCTCGGTCGCTCCGCGCCGCAGCGAGCTGGGCACGATCGAGGTCACGTTCACAAGCGGCGAGACCCGGTTGTACCAGACCGCGTTCACGTCGGACGGTGACATTTTGGTGTTCGGCAACGATTTCGACGACGACCTTGGGGCGTTCGCGGCCCGCTACGGCGTCGACAGCGTACGGATCGAGGTCGACGACGACTTCGACGAGGGCGACCCGAATGGGCGCGACCCGATCCGCGACGACGATGACGACGACATGGATGACGACCGCGACGACGTCGACGATGATCGGGACGATCTCGACGACGATCGTGACGACATGGACGACGACCGGGACGACATGCGCGACGATATGGACGATGATCGGGATGACCGGGACGATCTAGGCGACGATCGTGACGACATGGACGACGACCGGGACGATCGCGACGACGATGACGACGATGACGATGACGACGAAGATGACGATGACGACGAAGATGACGACGACGATCGCGACGACGACTGATCGAGACGTCACCTAGCCGGCGCGGCAGCGCCCAGAGGAGGGGAGGGGTGGATCGGCGTGTGCCGGTCCGCCTCCCTATACGATGAACGAGATGCGTGCACGGCGTAGGGGATGTCGGCGCGACGTGCGCATGGATGGGGTCCGGAGCGGCCTTCGGACCATCGTGGCCGTGTGCGTTCTCGGCATCGGGTTCGGCGGAGGTGGGTGGGCGCAACGCGGCCCGGGGCCCGCCACCGTGCCCGAGGGGAGCGAAGTGATCGTGACCGACGTTGTGGGCGGGCGGCGAGGTGCGCATCCCGCCGACGGACGATGCGCCGCTGCCGTACCACGAGACGCCCACGCGCGTGCGGCACACGGACGGGGTGCCCTTCCTGGTGCTGGGTGGTCCATGGTGGCTGCCCAGCGGGCGTGAGGTGGGCACCGTTCGCCTGGGCGTGAACCTGTCGGGGGTCGCGGCAGCGAGGGCGACGTTGTGGCGCGTCCTGGTGGCCGTCGGGGCCGGCATCGCGTTGGTCGCGGGCGCCGTGACGTTGGGGTCGTTGCGGCGGGCGCTGGCGCCGCTGGAGCGATTGGTGCGCGAGGCCGAGGCGATCGATCCGGCGGACCCGCAGCGCATCGCCCTTCCAGGGGGCCGGACGCACGACGACGAGGTAGGCCGCCTGGCCCGCGTGCTGGACCGCGCCTTGGAAGGGATTCGGGCGCACCGGCGGCGCGAGCGTGACGCTTTGGCCGAGGTCGCCCACGAGCTGGCCGCGCCGTTGTCCGTGGTGGCCGCGCGGTTGGCGGCGCTCGAGGGCCGCGTGGACGATCCCGGCGTGCGCGCTGCGTATGCCGGGGCTGGCCAGCCGCTTCACGGCCGACCCGCATCCCTAGCGCCGCGCGCGCCTCACTCGTCACGATGGGGCACGGCGGGCCGAAGCAAGGCGCGAAGCTGGGCCGGCTGGGGGCCTCGCGTGCTAGCCTGGGCGCCAACGAACCGGCAACCGGCGTCCAGGGCTTGGGAGGTACCATGCGGCACACGTTGTCGGGGCATTCGGCCGGTCGCCACAGGGGCGGTCCTCGCGCCGATGCTCCCATTCGAACTTCGCGCTGGACGGTGGTCCGCATCGGTGCGGACGGCGGCTTCCGTGGCGGCGCCGCATGCGAAGGCTGACGACCCCCCGCCCGTGAGCGATCAGGACGCCCCCCGCCCCCCCGAGGGCTACGACGTGCTTCATCGGTTGGGCTCGGGCCAAACCTCGAACGTCTACCTCGCGCGGCACGCGCGCTTTGGTTCCGTGGCCCTCAAGCTGCCCCGGCCGGAGCTCGATCACCGCCCCGTGCTGCGTCGCATGTTCGAGAACGAGGTGATGATCACCTTGCGGTTGCAGCATCCGCGGGTGGTGCAGGGGCTCGAGGGGCACCCGACCGGCGACGGGGCGTTCCTCGCCTTGGAGTTGTGCGCGGGAGGCACGTTGGACCAACTGTTGCTGGAGCGTGGGCGTCTGCCCGCCTCCCGGGCGATCGCCTTGGTGATCGACGTCGCGGAGGGGCTCGCCTACACCCACGGCCGCAAGGTGCTGCACCGGGACGTGAAGCCCGCCAACGTGTTCCTGAGCGAGGAGGGGCGCGCCAAGCTGGGCGACTTCGGGACCGGCGTGTTCACGGCCGAGAACGGGACCGATCGTGTGGGCACGGCGTTCTACATGGCGCCGGAGATCTTCGAGGGCGCGGCGTCGTCGGTTCGAAGCGATGTGTACGGCCTGGGCGTACTGGCGTACGAGGTGGCGGTGGGGCAGCGCCCGTTCATGGGGGACAGCTACGACGCGTTGATGCACCAGCATCTCGGAGGGCTCCTGCGCGACCCCGCCAGCGTTCGGACCGATCTGGACGCGGGCGTGTCGCGGGTGATTCGAAAGGCCCTGGCGCGCCTGCCCGAGCGGCGTTACCCGGACGTCGACGCGTTCCTGGCCGACCTTCGCGCGGCCGTCGGGGTGCCCCCCGAGGACGCGACGGTTCAGGCGAGCCCGGCCGCCTCGGCGCCGATCGGGCGACGCGGCCGGGTGAGCACGCTTCCGTCCGCCTCCCAGGCGCCGGGCGCGGGCGGCGACGCCGAGGCGGAGGACGCCTCCGTCGACGCGGGCCCGTCGGATCGCGACGACGAAGAGCGGAGGGGCCGCGGGCTGTGGCACTGGCTCAAGGGGGGCGGCCGCAAGTCGTGAGGCCGTGATGGACGCGGCTCCACGTCGGTCGGTCGCGTGGATCCCGACCTCCGCACTACACATTTCCGCGGCCGGCCTGGTATCCTGTTTCTCGGAACGAATCCGAAGAACGACGGGGCGTCGTTGCTTCGGACCCGAACGACTTCCGAACCTTCGAATTCACGCGAACGAGGTGCTGTGATGAGCGACAACCGGCTCGAGATTCGTGACCTGCACGCCCGCGTCGCCGGCGGCGAGGACATCCTGAACGGCGTCGACCTGATCGTGCCCCGCGGCGAGGTGCACGCCCTGATGGGCCAGAACGGCTCGGGCAAGTCGACCCTCGCCAAGGTGATCGCCGGCGATCCCGCCTACGAGGTCACCGCGGGCGACATTTTCGTGGACGGGCAGAGCGTGCTGGAGATGGAGCCGGACGAACGTGCGCGTGCGGGCCTGTACCTGGCGTTCCAGTACCCGGTCGAGGTGCCCGGCGTGTCGATCGCGAACTTCCTGCGCCTGGCGCTGAACGCCCGCCGCGAGGGGGAGGAAGAGATCGGCGTGATGGAGTTCTACGAGAAGCTGCAGCGCGCCGTGAAGGCGCTCGACTGGGACGAGTCGATCATCGAACGCAACCTCCACGAAGGGTTCTCGGGCGGCGAGAAGAAGCGCAGCGAGATCCTGCAGCTGCTGGTGCTGGAGCCGCACTACGCGATCCTCGACGAGACCGACTCCGGTCTGGACGTCGACGCGCTCAAGACGGTGTCGAAGGGCGTCAACGCGGCGCGCACGCCGGAGTTCGGCGCGCTCGTCATCACCCACTACCAGCGGTTGCTGAACTTCATCGTTCCCGACCGGGTGCACGTGATGGCCAACGGTCGCGTGATCACCAGCGGCGAGAAGGAGCTGGCCATGGATCTCGACACCAAGGGCTACGACTGGATCAAGGAACAGGTCGCCGCGACCGCCTGAGCCGCGCGGACGGCCACGCGGCCTGGCCGCGTGCGCCGCGCGTCCGCGCATCAGGCCCGGCGGGCGCGCCCCGCCCACGCTTCGCGCCCCGAGGAGGGACGACATGGCAGACGCACCGATGCAGCACCCGGATGCCGACAAGCTGACCGGGATGCAGCACGAGAAGCAGTACGACTTTCAGATCCCCGAGAACTACTTCTACAAGAGCGAGAAGGGGCTGAACAAGCGCAGCATCGAGAAGATCAGCTACTTCAAGGGCGAGCCGCAGTGGATGCTGGACTTTCGCCTGCGCGCGCTCGAGATCGCCCACAAGAAGGGCCGCCCCAAGTGGGGTCCGGACCTCTCCGAGCTGGACTTCGACGAGATCTTCTTCTACATCCGTCCCAACGAGCAGCAGGGCACCACCAAGGATTGGGACGAGATCCCCGAGGAGGTGCGCGAGACCTACCGCCGGCTGGGGATCCCCGAGGCGGAGCAGAAGGTGCTGGCCGGCGTCGGCGCGCAGTACGAGTCCGAGATGGTCTACCACAACCTCAAGGAGGAGTGGGAGAAGAAGGGCGTCGTCTTCCTGGACACCGACACCGGCATGAAGGAGTACCCGGAGATCTTCCGGGAGCACTTCTCGACGGTGATCCCGCCCGAAGACAACTACTTTGCGGCGGTGAACAGCGCCGTGTGGTCGGGCGGTTCCTTCGTGTACGTCCCCGCGGGGGTCGAAATCGATGTTCCGCTGCAGGCGTACTTCTTGCTCAACGCCGAGAACATCGGCCAGTTCGAACGGACGTTGATCATCGCCGAGCCCGGCGCCAAGCTGCACTACATCGAGGGGTGCACCGCGCCGAGCTACAAGACCAGCAGCTTCCACTCCGGCGTGATCGAGATCATCGCCAAGGAGCGCAGCAACGTTCGCTACTCCACCATCCAGAACTGGTCGCACAACGTGTTCAACCTGGTGACGCAGCGCGCCATGGTGCACGAAGGCGCCAGCATGGGGTGGCTGGACGGCAACCTCGGCTCGAAGACCACCATGAAGTACCCCAGCTGCTACCTGCTGGGCGAGGGCGCGCACGGCGAGGTGCTCTCGATCGCCTTCGCCGGGAACGGCCAGCACCAGGACGCCGGCGCCAAGATGATTCACGCCGCGCCGCGCACCAGCAGCTCGATCGTGTCCAAGTCGATCTCGAAGGGGACGGGCCGCAGCAGCTACCGCGGGCTGGTGCAGATTCACGAGGGCGCCACGCACGCCAAGTCCAACGTCGAGTGCGACGCGCTGCTGTTGGACGACACCGCCAGGACCGACACCTGGCCCTACATCGAGATCGGCGAGAAGACCGCGCACATCGGCCACGAAGCAACGGTGTCGAAGCTGAACGACGAGCAGATCTTCTACCTGCAGTCGCGCGGCCTGTCGGCAGAGGAGGCGATGGCGCTCATCGTCCGCGGCTTCCTGGAGCCGGTCGCGAAGGAGCTCCCCCTCGAGTACGCCGTCGAGCTGAACCGCCTGATCGAGCTGGAGATGGAAGGGAGCGTGGGCTGAGTGTCGACGCTGGTCGACAATCCCGCGCTCGACGCGGACGCGCTCGAGGCGCTGATCGCGCGCCACGACGAACCGGACTGGCTGGCCGAAGAGCGTAGGGCGGCGTTCCGCACCTTCGAGAAGACGCCGTGGCCCACGTCGCGTGACGAGAACTGGCGCTTCACCGACCTGCCGCGCTTCGCGGTCGACGGCCTGACGTTCGGCGAGGGACCGCGCGACGCGGCGGTGTCCGACCGCATCCACATGCGCATGACCGACTCCGACGCCGAGGGCATCCTGGTGCACAAGAACGGCGAGGTGGTCGAGCGGCGCAGTGAGCTGCGCGAGCACGGCGTGATCTTCACCGACCTGCGCACCGCCGTGCGCGAGCACGAGGAGCTCGTGCGCGAACACCTCTACACCGTGGTGGACGCCAAGGCCGGCAAGTACCACGCCCTGAACGCCGCGTTCTGGCAGAACGGCACCTTCGTGTACGTGCCGCGCGGCGTCGAGGTCGAACTGCCGCTCGGCGCGTTCGTCACCGCGGACCGCGGCGGCCTCTCAGCCGGGCGTACGCTGGTGGTGGTCGAGGACAACGCCAAACTCACCTACCTCGACGAGTACACCAGCGACCCGTTCGACGAGCGGCTGTTCCACTCTGCGGCCAGCGAGCTGGTGCTGGGGCCCGGCGCCAAGGTGCGCCACCTCAGCCTGCAGAACTGGGGCCGCAACGTCGCGCACATGAACAAGCAGCGCGCCCACCTGGCGCGCGACGCGCGCCTGGAGTCGCTCAGCGTCAGCCTGGGCGCCGACGCGGCCCGCGCCGAGGTCGAGTCGAAGCTGGAAGGCCCCGGCGGCGAGAGCGAGATGCTGGGCCTCTACTTCGGCGACAAGGGCCAGCACTACAACCAGTACACGATTCAGCACCACGCCGCCGATCACGCCTTCAGCGACCTGCTGTTCAAGGGCGCGCTGCGCGACGGCAGCACCGCCGCCTACTCGGGCGTGATCATCGTGGACGAGGGCGCGCAGAAGACCGACGCCTACCAGACGAACCGGAACCTGCTGCTGGACTCCGACAGCGAGGCGGTCAGCATCCCGCAGCTCGAGATCGGCGCCAACGACGTCAAGTGCTCGCACGGCTCCACCACCGGCCCCGTTCCGGAGGACCAGCGCTTCTACCTGATGAGTCGCGGCATGCCGCCCGAGGTGGCCGAGCACCTGCTGGTGACCGGCTTTTTGTACGAGGTGATGAGTCGCGTCACCCTGCCCAAGGTCGCCGCGTACGTCGAGCGGGTGGTGCAGGCCAAGTTGGGCGTGCCCGGCGTGAAGGAGAAGTTGTGAGCCCAGCCACGCCCGAGACGCGGCACGCCGTCGGCTCGGTCGACGACTTCCCCGAGGAGGGCATCACCCCGGTCACGGTCGAGGGACGCGAGGTGGTGGTGGTGCGGCACGAGGGTCGCTTCTACGCCCTGCCGGACCGCTGCACGCACCAGAAGTACCCGCTGCACGACGGCGAGGTGCTGCCGGGCAAGATCAAGTGCATCCACCACGGCGCCACCTTCGACCTGAACACCGGCAAGCCCACCATGCCGGCCGTCAAGAAGATCGAGCTGTTCGACGCCGAGGTCGAGGACGGCACCGTCTACGTGCGGGTGCAGAGCCGCTGAGCGCAGGCGCGACGACGTGATGCGAGGGCCCGCCGTCAGGCGGGCCCTTCTTCGGTTCGTCAGGGCGGGGTTCCCACGTCGGCATCTTCCGCTGGGCCGACCCGCACCAGCACGCTCACGCGCGCCTGCACGTGGTCGGGCGCCAGCCCCTCGCTGGTCTTGAACGCCACGTTCACCTCGGCCGGGGCGAGGTCCAGGCACGCCGCGACGCTGTCACGAAGCGCGTCACGGTAGGGCGCCAGCGCGGGCCGGTCCAGGGTGATCACGGCGGCGACGTTCACGACCCGCAGCGGCCCGCAGGTGTCGCGCAGATGGGCGCGCACGCGCGCCAGCAGTTCACGGCCGTCCAGGCCGCGGTGGGCGGGGTCGCTGGGCGGGAAGTGAAGCCCGATGTCGCCCGCGCTCGCGGCGGCCAGCAGGGCGTCGGCCAGCGCGTGCAGCAGGGCGTCGCCGTCGCTGTGCGCCACGGCGCCGCGCGGTGCCTCCTCGATCGCCACGCCGCCCAAGCGCAGCGGCCGGTCGGCCGCGAGGGCGTGCGCGTCCTCGCCGAACCCGATGCGGAGCGACTCGTCCATCGACGCGCATGGTACCGCCGCGGGGCCGGCCCGGTTCGCGCGGGGCGGGCATGGCATGATGGCGCGCATGCCGTTTCCCGTGGGCGTCCTCGTCCTGGTGCTCGTCACGCTGCTCTGGGGCACCACCTTCGTGGTGATCAAGGAGACGCTCACGGTCGTCCCGGTGCCGCTGTTCCTGGCGCTCCGCTTCACCATGGCGCTGGCGTTCTTCGTGTGGGTGCCCCTGGGCCGCGCCGCGCGGCGGCCCGCCATGGTGCTGGGCCTGTTGTCGTTCGCGGGCTTCGCGACGCAGACGCTGGGTCTGGCGGTCACCACCGCGTCGAAGGCGGCGTTCATCACCGGCCTGTCGGTGGTGCTGACGCCCGTGGTCGCGGCCGCATGGTTGCGCGCGGCCGTGCCGGTGCGGGCGTGGATGGCGGCGTTCGTGGCGCTCGGGGGCCTGGGCCTGATGACGTTGTCCGGTCAGGAGGTCGGCGGCGTGAACCGCGGTGATCTGTGGGTGTTGGTGACCGCCCTCGCCTACGCGGTGTTCATCGTCTACCTGGGCAAGGTGGCGCACGCCGCGCCGGCGTTGGCGCTCGCGGGGTGGCAGCACCTGCCGATGGCCGCCTTGGCGTGGCTGTGGGCCATCCCGCACCTGGACGCGCTGGCCACGCTACCGCTGTCCGCGTGGGCGGGGATCGCCTACCTGGCGGCGGTGTGCACGGCGTTGGTCGCCGTGCTGCAGACCTACGCCCAGCGGGTGGTGCCGGCCCACCTGGCGGCGCTGATCTTCCTGTTGGAACCGGTGTTCGCCGCGCTGTTCGCGTACCTGCTGCTGGGCGAACGCCTGGGCCTGGCGGGCTGGATCGGCGGCGGTCTGGTGGTGCTCGCGATGGCGCTGGCCGAACTGAAGCCCAAGCGACTGCTGCGGGCGCGGCGTGCGCGGGCCGGCGACTGACGGCCCGCGCGCCGCGCTCACTGCCGGCTCAGCAACTTGTCGATCACGCTGCGGTCCTCGAGGGTGCTCACGTCCCCGGTGAGTTCCTGGCCCGACGCGATGTTGCGAAGCAGCCGACGCATGATCTTGCCGCTGCGCGTCTTGGGCAGCGCCTCGGCGAAGTGGATGGTGTCGGGCTTGGCGATCGATCCGATCTCGCGGGCGACGTGGTCGCGGAGTTCCTCCCGGAGCGCGTCCGAGCCGTCCCGGCCGCCCTCCAGCGTGACGAACGCGACGATGGCCTGCCCCTTCACCTCGTCGGGACGGCCGACCACGGCGGCCTCGGCGACGCTTTCGTGCGACACCAGCGCCGACTCGACCTCCATGGTGCCGAGCCGGTGCCCCGAGACGTTCACGACGTCGTCGACGCGCCCCATGATCCAGAAGTAGCCCTCTTCGTCCCGCCGGGCCCCGTCGCCCGCGAAGTAGACGTGCGGAATCTCGCTCCAGTACTGATTGCGGTAGCGATCGTCGTCGCCGTACACGGTGCGGAGCATCGACGGCCACGGGCGCTTCAACACCAGGTAGCCGCCCTCGTCGACACCGACCTCGTTGCCTTCCACGTCCACCACCGCCGGGTCGACGCCGAAGAACGGCAGGCCCGCCGCGCCCGGCTTGGCGTCGTGCACGCCGGGCAGCGTGGTCAACATGATGCCGCCGGTCTCGGTCTGCCACCAGGTGTCGACGATGGGGCAACGATCGTTGCCGATCACGCGCCGGTACCACATCCACGCCTCCGGGTTGATCGGCTCGCCCACCGTGCCCAGCAGGCGCAGGCTGTCCAGGTCGTGCTTGCCGGGATGCTCGTCGCCCAGCTTCATGAAGGCCCGGATCGCGGTCGGCGCGGTGTAGAACACGCTGACCCGGTAGCGGTCCACCAACGACCACAACCGGTCGGGCGCGGGGTGCGTCGGCGCGCCCTCGTACATCACCTGCGTGGCCCCGTTCAGCATGGGGCCGTACACGATGTAGCTGTGGCCGGTCACCCAGCCCACGTCCGCCGTGCACCAGAACACGTCGTTGGGCTTCAGGTCGAACACGTACTTCGTGGTCAGGTAGGTGAAGGTCTGATACCCGCCGGTGGTGTGCAGCACGCCCTTCGGCTTCCCCGTCGAACCGCTGGTGTACAGGATGTACAGGGGATGCTCGGCGTCCATGGGCTCGGCGGGGCAGTCGGCCGAGGCGTGCCGCATCTGCTCGTGGTACCAGAAGTCGCGTCCCGGCTCCATGCGCACGTCGTTCTCGGTGCGGCGGACCACCAGCACGGAGGCGACGCTCGGGCACTGCGCGACCGCCTCGTCGACGGCGTCCTTGAGGGGCAGCACCGAGCCGCGGCGCCAGCCGCCGTCCGCGGTGACGATCGCCTTCGCTTCGGCGTCGTTGACGCGGTCGGCCAGCGCCTGCGCGCTGAAGCCGCCGAACACCACGCTGTGCGTCGCCCCGATGCGGGCGCACGCCAGCATGGCGACGGCCGCCTCCGGGATCATCGGCATGTAGATCGCGACGCGGTCCCCCTTGCCGATGCCGCGGGCCTTGAGGACGTTGGCGAAGGCGCTGACCTCGCGCAGCATCTGGGCGTAGGTCAGGGTGCGCCGGTCGCCCGGCTCCCCCTCCCAGAAGTAGGCGACCTGGTTGCCGCGGCCGGCCTCCACGTGGCGGTCCAGCGCGTTGTAGGCGATGTTGGTGGTCCCGCCCGGGAACCACTTCACGAACGGCTCGTCCCACTCGCGCACGGAGCGCCAGGGCGAGAACCAGTGCAGCTCGGACGCGACCTCCGACCAGAACGCGTCGGGCTCCTCGAGCGAACGCCGGTACATCTCCTGGTAGCTGGCCGCATCACGAACGTGGGCGCGTTCGCGGAATGTCTGGGGCGGCGGGAAGCGGCGCCCCTCCTGCAGGACCGATTCGATGCGTTCCGACATGCTGCCTCCTGACCCGGACGGAAAACGAGGGTGCGGGCGCTTCACGATGGTTCCCGGGCGAAGCCCCTTCACCGACGACATTGGGGTGACGCGCCGAGCATACCGCACGCGGCGGCGGCGCTCGACGCGTCGCTAGCGCCAGGGGCGCCACGAACGGGGCAGCCGCCACCAATCGAACGTGAACACCACGAACACGACCACCACCTCGAGGCGACCGGCGTACATCGCGAAGGTGAGCAGGAGGGTGGCCGGATCCGACAGGACAGCGTAGCCGGCCATCGGCCCCACCGCGCCGATGGCCGGGCCGACGTTGCCCAGCGCGGCGATGGACGCGCTGAACGCCGTGACGTAGTCGTTGCCCATCATCACCAGCGTCGTGGTCAACGTGGCGAACAGGGCCACGTACAGCGTGATGAAGGCGGCGACCGCCCGCAGCACCTCCTCCGGCACGGTGCGCCGGCCGACGCGCACGGGCAGCACGGCGCGGGGGTGCAGGACGCGCTGCACCTCGCGCGCCGTGTGCCGGGCCACGATCAGCAGCCGTACCACCTTGATGCCGCCGGCGGCGCTGCCGGCGCTGCCCCCGATGAACATGAGCAGCAACAGCACGGTCTGCGCCGGACGGTGCCAATCCGCGAAGTCGGTCGAGGCGTAGCCGGTGGTGGTGAGGATCGACACGCTTTGGAACAGCGCGTGACGGAGGGACGATCCCCCCTCCGACGGCCACAGGAGCCACGTCAGGGCGGCGGCGGCCACGCCCAGGATCGCCAGGTAGGTGCGGAACTCGGTGTCCCGCCACAACGCACGCGGACGCCCGCTCCAGGCCCGAAACTGCAGCGTGAAGCTCACGCCGGCCAGCGCCATGAACGGAATCGCCGCCCACTGCGTGGCCGCGGAGAACCCTTCGAACGAGCGAGCCTCGGGGCTGAACCCCCCGGCCGCCATGGTGGTCAGGGCGTGCGTGAACGCCTGGTACGGCCCCAGGCCCGTTGCGAGGTAGGCAATGCCGGCCGCGAGGGTGAGCCCCGCGTACACCAGCAGCACCGCCGTCGCCGTGTTCCGCAGGCGCGGCGTCATGCGGTCCTCCGTCGGGCCGGGCGCCTCGGTGAAGAACAGCTGCCGGCCCGCGATCGCCAGCTGCGGAAACACCGCGACGAACAGCACGATGATGCCGATCGCGCCGATCCACTGCGACAGCGCGCGCCACACGAAGGTCGTGGGTCCGAGCGCGCCGAAGTCGCTGAGGACCGTCGCCCCCGTCGCCGTGAAGCCGCTCATCGACTCGAACAGCGCGTCGACGGGCGACAGGGCCCCCCCGACCCAGTAGGGCATCGAGCCGACCAGAGGCACCAGCAACCACAACGTCAGCACCGACACCAGCGCCTCGCGGCGCGAGGGGTCCCCGTCGGCACGGCCGAGCACGTTCAGGAGCGTTCCCGCGGCCAGGCCGACGACCGCCGTGGCGGCGAAGCCCGTCCACGGGTCGCCCACCAGGCGCGCCGCCAGCGCGAAGGCGGCGGCGAGGCCGCCCAGCCCGGTCAGGCCGGCCCCCAGGATGCGCGGCGCGAACCGCCCGCGCACCCTGGGGTCGCCCGCCTCTCGCGGGGTCATGACGCCCCGCGGCCGCCCCACGGGACGGCGCCCCACCGCGGACCGACTGCGCCGCCGCTCACGCGGCGCCGCGGCACTGCCGGGCCAGCCAGCGTTCCACCGCGGCGATGTTGTCCGGCGTGGTGACGACGTACAGGTGATCATCGTGCTGGATGGTCGTCTCGCCGGAGGGGATCAGCACCTTGTCCTTGCGCACGATCGCGCCGATCAGGCTGTGCGGCGGGGCGCCCAGGTCGCGCACCTTGCCGACCTTGGCGGTGCGGGGGTAGGTGACCTCCATCACCTCGGCGCGGTCCTCGATGCTGGCCAGGTGGTCGACTTCGTCGACCCGCAGCCAGTTCAGCACCTCCTGCAACGCGGCGGTGCGCGGCGTCAGCGGCGCGTCGATGCCGACCCGCTCGAACAGCCGGCGGTTGCGGGTGCGCCCCACCCGCGTGATCACCTTCGGTACGCCCAACTGCTTGGCCAACAGGCTGGTCAGCAGGTTCTTGCTGTCGTCGTCGGTGACGGCCACCACCACGTCGCTGTCGTCCAGGCGTTCCTGCTCCATCAACTCGAGCTCGGTGCCGTCCCCTAGCAGAACGAGCGCGTTGGGGAGGAGCTGCGCCAGCTTCTGGCAGCGCGCCTCGTTGGAATCGATGATGGTGATCCGAGCCCCGATCTCCTGCAGCCGTTCGGCGACCATGAACCCGACGTTCCCGCCGCCGACGATGGCGACGCGCGGTCCCTTCTTGCGGGGCGCGAAGCGGCGTTCGACCGCGCTCATGCTTTCGCGCGTCCCCATGAACACCACCTTGTCTTCGGGGCGGAGCACGGTCGTGCCCGAGGGAATGACGAAACTATCGTCCCGGATCGACCCCACCAGCAGCGCGCGGGGCGGCAGGTCGACCTCGGCCAAGGAGCGGCCCAGGAACGGGTCGCCCTCTCGCAGGCGGTACTCCAACAGGTGGATGCGGCCGCCCGCGAAGCTGGCGCTGTCCACGGCGCGCGGGACGCGCACGATGTCGGTGATCTGCTTGGCGAGGGTTCGCTGCGGCCACAGCACCCGGTCGATGACCAGGCCGATCTGCGACATCGCGCCCTTGTGGGCGAACGCGTCCAGGTAACGCTGGCGGGACACGAACGCCATGGTGCGCTCGGCACCCAGGCCCTTCGCCGCCAGGCAGGCCAGCACGTTGACGTCGTCGTTCGGGGTGCAGGCGATGAAGCGGTCGCACGATGCCACGTCCGCCTGCTTCAGGTCGTCCGGGTCGGCGCCGTTGCCCCGCACGAAGCGCACGTCGAGCGTCTCGAACGACTGCGCCCGCGTCTCTTGTTGGTCCATGACCGTCACGTTGTGGGTGCGGTGGAGCGCGCCGGCGATCTGCTGCCCGACATCGCCCCCGCCGACGAGGACGAGGTTCATACGCGCGCCATCTTAGCCGACGGGTCGCGTGGCGTCCGGCACTGATGGACGTCGCGCCTGCGCGGCCCCGGCCGGGGGGCGCTCAACGACGCCGGACCGCCGCGAACGCCGAGGTGGCGACGCCCAGGCCGAGCAGCAGCCATGGGGTGAGGTGCCCGTGGCGCACGTACGGGGTGACGCCGTCCAGGCGGGCGTACGAGACGCGCAAGGTGCCGCGCTCCCCGCGGGGCAGCGCCTCCACGGTGCGGCCCAATGGGTCCACGGCAGCGGTGATGCCGTCGTTCCCGGCGCGCAACAACCAACGACGCGTCTCGATCGCCCGCAGGCGCCCCATGTCGAAGTGCTGGCGCGCGCCGTTCCCGCGGGAGAACCAGGCGTCGTTGGTGATGTTGATCAGCACCTCGGCGCCGCCCTGCACCATTCCGCGGGGAATGCGTGGGAACACCGACTCGTAGCAGACGTAGGCCGCCACCCGGCCGGCGCCCGTCTCCAACGGCCGCGGCCCCGGCCCCGGCACCGTGTTCTCGAGCAGGGGCAGCCCGAACAGGCCGAAGATCGCGCGGTACAACGGCGCCGCCACCTCGAGCAGGGGCCAGCGTTCCCCGAACGGCACCAGCACGTGCTTGTCGTAGCGGTCGGACAGCGCGCCGCCCCGAATCGCGAACACGGCGTTGGTGCTGCCCCCCTCAGTGCGGGCCCGCCCGCCCACGACGAACGCGCTCTGCGGCGCGGCCTCCTGAATGGCGCGGCGGGCCGGTTCGCCGCGGAACCCCTCCAGCGGATAGCCCAGCACCGCCCCCTCGGGCCAGATGACCAGGTCGGGCGGGTCCTGGCCGACGGCGCTCTCGGTCAGTTCGACGTGCACGTCGAGGTCGCGGTCTGCGCCCGCCGCCCGACCGAACGGATCGACGTCGCCCTGCACCAACAGCGCGCTGCGCTCCGCGGCGGGGAGGTCGGCCTCGATCCCGCCGGCCCGCAGGTCGCCGCCCCACCACGCCAGCAGGACCAGCACCAGCGCCAGCGGCGGTCCGAACATCGACGCGTTGGAACGCGGCGGCGCGGTGCGCGACGCGTCGCTGCCCGCGCCGCGGTCCGTAGCGGGGGACCGCCGTACGAACGGCGCGGCCAGGAGCGCCGCGGCCCAGGTCGTGAACAGGCTCAGTCCGTGGACGCCGACCAGGTCCGCCCACTGCGCCACGGGCGTATCCAGCCAGGCGTACCCGAGCGTGCCCCACGGGAAGCCGAGGAAGCCCAGGCCCCGCAGCCAGGTCATCAGCACCCAGAAGGTAGCCAGCACGAACAGCGTCGGCGCGCCGCCCCGCCCGACCCAGCGGGCGGCGGCGACCGTCGCGCCCCAGATCGCCCCCAATGCCGCCAGCAGGAACGGGAACAACACCCAGAACACCGGGCCCAGCAGGTCGCTGAAGCTGGCCGGCAACCACAGCACGTGCAGTGCGAAGAACGCCACCGCCGCGGCGAACGCCACCCAGAAGGCCGCCCGCGGACCCGGACTTCCAGCCACGAGCGCGAACACGACGGCCAGCGCCGCGACGGCGAACCACGCGGGGGACGGGGGCAGCGACGTCGACAGGACGATCCCGGCGGCGGCCGCCAACAGCAGCCGAATGATCACGGCGCCCAGGCTAGCACGGCCGGACGCGACTCAGGGGGCGCCTGCCTGCCCTGCGCGGCCGTGCAGCAGCGCCGCGACCAGCGCGACGCGGTCCAGGGTGGCCTGCACCCGGAGGTGCTCGTGCCGGGCGTGCGCGCCACCCCCCACCGAGCCGAGCCCGTCCAGGGTGGGCACGCCGAGCGCCGAGGTGAAGTTGCCGTCCGACACGCCCCCGACCACGGCGGTGTCCGCCTCCTGCCCCATGGCGCGCAGGCAGGCCTGCGCCTCCGCCGCCAGGGCCCGGTTGGCCGGCGTCGGCTCCATCGGCCCACGGTTGATGCCCCCCTCCAGGCGGAAGGTGACCCCCTCCACCGCGGCGTCATGGTCGGCCAGCGCCGCGGCGACCCGTTCCCCCTCGGCGAGGCGCAAGAAGCGCACGTCGACGCTGGCCCGGGCCGACTCGGCGATCACGTTGGTCACCGTGCCCCCCTGCACCACGGTGACCGCCACGGTCGTGCCGGCGTCCAGGTCGGCCAGCCCCTCGGCGAAGAGCACGAACTGCGCCAGCGCCCGCACGGCGCTGGCGCCGCGTTCCGGTTCGGTGCCGGCGTGGGCGCTGCGGCCGGCGAAGTGGGCGGTGAACAGGCCCACGCCCTTGCGACCGACCTTGAGGGCGCCGTCCTCCCGGCCGGGTTCGAGTACCAGCACCCGCGCGTGTCGCCGGGCCTCCGCCTCGATGGCCGCGCGGGAGTACGCGCTGCCCGCCTCCTCGTCCGGGGTGAGCAGCAGCGTGACGGGGCCGCGGGGCCCCCCGGCCTCGCGCACCAGGCGCATGGCGTGCACGGCGTTGACGATGCCCGCCTTCATGTCGAGGGCGCCGGGACCGTACACCACGTCGTCCTCGTGCCGCCACGGCATCTCGTTCAGGGTGCCGGCCGGCCACACCGTGTCGTAGTGCGCCAGCAGCAAGGTTCCGTCCTGGGGGTCGCCGCCGTCCAGGCGGGCGGTGAGCAGAGCGCCGGCCGCGGTCTCGGTGCGGGTCACCGTCCAGTCGTCGCCCGCCAGCAGGGCAGCGAGATGGTCGGCGAGGCGCTGGGCGCGCTCCAGGTCGAAGGTGGGCGATTCGAGCGCCACCAGGGCGTGCAACGTCTCCAGAAACGAAGACGAACGTGCCGACGCCTGCCGGCGGAAGGTGTGAGCGTTCATGGGCGGCATGCTACCGCCCCGGACGCGCGCAGGATCACTCGGCGTCGGAGGGGACGCGGCGGCGGGTGCGCCGCAGGCGCTCCGCCAGTTCGCGCACGTGGGGTTCCTTGGTGGTGCGCGCGTAGCTGTATCCGATGCGGAAGTCGCCGTCGGCGCGGCCCGGATCGACGTCCCGCTCGATCTGGGCGCGCGAGAGGTACACCTGCGCCAGCAAGACGTCGCGCATGCGTTGCGGCTTTACGGCGTGCAGGTCCAACAGGGCGTCCTGGAACGCGACCTGCGCGCCGCGCACGTCGCCACGTTCGGCCAGGGCGGTGCCCCGCTTGTAGTGCCGGGCCGCGCTGAAGAGGAGTTCGCGCACGCCGAGAGCATACCCGCCGCGTGGGGCCGGGCATGCAGGGCATGCAGGGCGCGCGGGATGGCCGGCCGCGTCACGAGCCCGGCGCCTCCCCGAACGGGCGCTCCAGCCCGAGCCGCGCCGCCTCGCGCGCCGCCTCCGGGGCCCAGTCGAGGGCCAGCGCGCCCCGATAGGCGCGCCGGGCATCGTCACGACGGCCGGCCAGGTCGTACAACTGGCCCAGCCGGGCCAGCAGCCAGCCCGGCACGTGGTACGGCCGCGAGAAATCGCCGCGGCTGGCCTGCTCCAAAACCTCGAGCGCTTCGGCCGGGTGGCCGTGCGCCAGCAGCACGTCGGCCTCCGCCAGCCGGGCCTCGGCCCCGGCCAACTCGCGCAACGCCTCCAGCAGGCGCGCCGGTTCGCGCGCCTCGCCCGACAAGGCCGAATCCAACAGCGCGCGCCGGCGCGCCTCGTCGCTCGGTGGCGCCACGGTCGCGAACGCCGCGTCGTCCCCCAGGCGGCCCAGCAACGGCGGCAGGTGCTCGATCGGGGCGAGGACGACCGTGCGGCCGCGGGCGGCCCGCCGTAGATCCGCGGCCATGCGATCGGCGCGGTTTTCGAGCCAGTCGGTGCCGGGACCGTCGCCGAACAACTCCAGGCGCGTGTCGTGAACCGCTTGCACTGCGGGAAGCAGCTCCCGCACGATCCGCTCCTGGTCCAAGGCGGCCTCCAGGAGCGCGCGCATCGGCGCCTCGGCGTCGGCCAGACGCTCCATGGCGGGGCGCGCGGCCGTCGCCTCGGACAGGTAGCGCTCCAGGTCCGCCCGCGCCGCCGGGTCGGGGGAGGGGGCCGCGGCCCCCCGGAGCGGAACGCCTCGTGCGTGGGCCCAGGGCACGACCGCCATGGGGAGGGCCACCTCCTCGGTGGTCTTCCAGTCGGGCTCACGGAACGCGCCCGCAGGGAGGGCGGTGGTGAGCACCAGCTCGGGTGCCTCGGCCGCCACCACGTCGCGGACCGTGACGGCGTTGTAGCGGGGGAAGCGAAGGTGGAACGGGCCGACCAGCGGCACCAGACGAAGGGCCATGGGGGGATGGTACCGTCGGAGCCGCGTGCGGTCTGACGCGTGGAAGGGAGTCACCGTGTACGGACAACCACGATCTCCCTCGTGGCATCGCGACGTGCTCTGGGCCGCCGCGCTGGTGACGTTGATCGCCACCATGGTCGCCGTGACCGCCTTCGCCTGGTCCCGGCTGGCCGACGAGGTGCGCGGGCCGCGGGCGATCGCAGAAGCGTTGCGGGTCACGCTCGTTCCCAACGACGGCGCATCGAGTGCGTTGAACGTACGCGACGACACTTTTTCGGTCGACGGGCCGTTCGAGGTTCTGGCGGGCTCCGGCGTGCAGGTCGACCCGACGGAGGTCCCGACCTTCGACGCCGACGCCGCCATCGACCGCATCGCGGGCGTGTGGTCGGGACGCCTGGTGGACGGGGGGAGGGACGCGCTGCTGGCCGAGGTGTCCGATCCTGCGTTGTCGGCGCAGCTGGCGCGCGCCCTGGACGGTCCCGCGCCGGCGTTGATGGAGGCGGAACTGGCGGAGGAGATGCTCCCCTCGGGCCTGACGGACGGGTCGCGGCTGGCCAATTGGGAGCTCCAGGCCCAGCAGAGCCCCGGTGCAGAGGTCCAGCCCGTCGTGGGCATGTTCGTGTTCGTGGACCCAGGTGAGCTTCAGGGCCTGTCCGACCGTCAGATCGGCGTGCGCGTCGTCTCGGGCCTGAGCGAGGTCGTCATGACCGAGGGCGCGGACGCCGCCCGCGACGCCGTGACCAACCAGAACCTGACGGCGCGGCTCGAGCAGGGGCTTAGCCAGGGCCGCGCCGCCGTTCACGACCTGTTCGAGACCCTGCTCACGCCGCGGCGCGCCGCGTTGGAGGCACGCCTGGACGAAGCGAGGGCCTTGCTGGCCGACACCGCGTCGGCGCCCCAGGGCTTGGCCGGCCTCCTGCCCGAGAGCGAGCTGGCGGGCCTGTCCCAGGAGGCCGCCAACGCGCGCGTCTTGGAGGCGCTGTCGGAACGTACCTGGGAGGAGGGCGCGGGGGCGCTCGCGTCGTTGCTGCAGAACGATCCGCGGGCCGAGCGGCTCGATTCGGCGCGTCCGGTGGTCGCGGCGTTCACCCGTGGTGCGCGCAACGGCGCGCTTCGCGTCGCGTACGCCGCAGCCGCGGTGGCGGTGCTGGCCGGGCTGGTGGCGGCGCTGCTGGCCCGTGGCGCGGGGCGCGTGGCGCGCCCCGGGATCGCGGTGCTGCTCGGGGCCGCGCCGGGTTCGTGGTTGGCCTGGACGGCCCAGCGCCACGACCTCGGCGCAGGCGACGTGAGCGTGCCGCCGACCGTGATCGGGGGCGGCGCCTTCAGCGCGCTGGAGGGCCTGCTTTCCTACCTGGCGACGGCGGTGCCCGACGGCGCGATCGCGGCCGTTCTGCGCGTGCACCTCGTGGCGGCCGGGATCGGGGCCGCGCTGCTGTTGGTGGCGGTGGTCGTGTTGGCGAGCCGGGCCGTTCGTCCGCGGCGCCGCGGCTACCTGTGAGCGGCGTCCGGGCGGACGGGCTCGTCGGTGGCGCGCCACAGGTCCGGCTCCAAGCCCGCCTCGGCCACCATGGCCTCCAGATCGGCCGTGGGCAGGGGGTGACGGCCCGCCACGGCCACGAACGCCGCCTCCAGCAGGTTGGTCGGTAGGCTCCGCCCGTCGTACCGGGGGGTCGTGGTGGCCACGGCCTTCACGCCGCGCGCCGCGAGGTCGGCCATGTCGGCGGGGGTGGTGGTGTTGGTCAGCACCGTGATGCCCCTCAGGTCATGGGGCGCGTAGCGGGCCAGGAAGTGGAAGTCGCCCGCGATCACCTCCTGACCCTGGAACAGCCGGGCGCGCCACCCGCTCGCGGAGGCGCGCTGCTTACGGCCGGTCGGATAGACCCAGTCGAACGGCAGCTTCGTCACCACCGGTGCCAGGACGCGGGCGATGGCGGCGATGGTGGCCGGACGGCGGACGGAAATGGGAACCCCCAACAAGAACGGCAGGTCCCCCAGCGTCAACACGGCGCCGTGGGCGTACAGCGCCTCGGTCATGCCCCAACGATCGATCGCGGAGGTGACCAGCACGCGGCGGCCGCGCCAGGCCAGCGTCTCGTCCAGGTGCGCCACGGCGCGTCGTTCGAGCGTGGTCTTCAGGCCCGCCCCGCACACCACCGGAACGCGCCCGGCGTGGCGGGCCAGGGCGGCGCTTTCGCGGATCTCGTAGCGTCGCGACCCCACCACCAGCTCCAGGTCGGCTCCGCCCAGCCCGAAGGCGTCGGCCTCGCCTTGCAGGCGCGCGTAGGTACGGGCCGCCTCGCGCAGGTCGCCGTCGGTGCCGATCCGTTCCAGCCGCACGCGACGTCCCAACAGCGCGATCTCGGCGGCGAAGTCGCGGTGGGGAGACCCGCGGGAGACGCTGACGACGCGCAGCGGCCGTGCGGGATCGTCCGTGCGCGGGCTGGGCATCGATCACTCCTCCTTGGAGACGACGGCGATCTGGTCGTCGAAGTGCTTGGAGATCCGCCCGCTGATCTGCGTCCCGAACTGGCGCAGCATCCACAGTTCGGGGATGATCTCGGTGACCAGCTCGCCCCCGTCGAAGATCCGCACCATCGAGCTCTCCGACAGCACCACCGCGACCGCCCGCGTGTGCGCGCTGATGGAGGCGGCGGCCATGTGCCGGCTGCCGAGCCCCAGGGGCAGCTCGATCCCCTCGGCGCTGGAGGACAGGAAGCGGCAGGCGGCCACCGCCACGCCCGCGTCGGACACCACGAAGGCGCCGTCGAGTTGGGCCAGCTCCTTCAAGGTCTCCCGCACGTTGGGGTCCTCGACGCGCTTGTCCTCGTCGGGGTGACCCGCCAGCGGGTCCAGGATCAAGGGGCGCGATCGTGCCAGCACCGCGGCGTGATCGCCGACGGTGAACAGGGTGCCGATCTTGCGTCCTTCGCGGCCCTCCCGGGCCAGCTCCAGCGTGATCAGCGTCACCTGCTGCAATACCTGCGGGTCGCAGCTGCGCTTGGCGAGGTAGGCGTCGTCGAACAGCGCAACGTCACGAAACATCAGCGACGGACCTGGGGGCGGGGCACGAGGCGGCGCATGTCCCGAGCCTAGCGTGCCGACGCGACGCGCGCGAATCGGAGGCCGCTGCTACAGTCTCGGCATGAGCCTCACCTCGCCACGAATCACCGTGATCGGTGCCGGGATGGCCGGTTCGGACGCGGCGCTGGCCGCGTCGCGCCTGGGCGTCCACGTCGACCTGTACGAGATGCGGCCGACGCGGACCACACCGGCGCACGCCACCGACCGCTTCGCGGAGATGGTGTGCAGCAACAGCCTCGGCGGCGAAGCCGAGACCAACGCCAAGGGCCTGATGCAGGCCGAGATGCGGGCGGCCGGCGGCGCGATCATTGGGGCCGCCAACGCGTCGCGCGTGCCGGCCGGTGGGGCGCTGGCCGTGGACCGGGCCGCCTTGGCGGAGGCGGTCACCGACCGGATTCAGGCCGATCCCCGCATCACCGTCCACCGCGAGGAACTCACCGAGCTGCCGGCGGGCGTGGTGGTCCTCGCGACGGGGCCCCTCACCAGCGACGCGCTGGCGGATGCGGTTCGGCGCCACGTGGGCGAGGACTTCCTGGGGTTCTACGACGCCGCCTCCCCGATCGTGGACGTGGAGTCCATCGATCACGACGTCGTGTACCGCAAGGGACGCTACGATCAGGCGGCCGACTACCTGAACGTGCCGTTGCGCCGCGAGGACTACGACCGGCTGTACCAGGGCCTGCGCGACGCGCGTCAGCACACGCCGCACGACTGGGAGAAGCTGGAGTTCTTCCAGGGCTGCATGCCGATCGAGGAGCTGGCGCGGCGCGGCTACGACACGCCCCGCTTCGGGCCGCTGAAGCCGGTCGGCCTGGAGCATCCCGACACGGGCGAACGCTTCTTCGCCGTGGTGCAGCTGCGGCAGGAGGACGCCGCGGGACGCATGTGGTCGTTGGTCGGCTTCCAGACCGGCCTGAAGTGGGGCGACCAGAAGGACCTGGTGCGCAGCCTGCCGGGGCTCGCCAAGGCGGACGTGGTCCGCTACGGCGTGATGCACCGCAACACCTACCTGAACGCGCCGCGGCTGTTGGCGCCCGACCTGTCGTTGCGGGGCGACCCCGACGTGTTCGTGGCGGGCGTGCTGGCCGGCACCGAAGGCTACCTGGAGTCGTCCGCCACCGGCTGGCTGGCCGGCGTCAACGCCGCCCGCCGCGCGCGGGGCGAACCTTCGGTGCACCCGCCCGAGGACACCATGCTGGGCGGGCTGGTCCAGTTCCTCTCCGGCGCCAACCCTGATGGCTTCCAACCGATGAACGCCAACTGGGGGCTGGTGCCGAACGCGCCCAAGAAGGACGCGCAGGGGCGGCGGATGGGCAAGAAGGATCGCCGCGCCCACATGTACCGGCGCGGCCTCGCCTCCTTCGAAGCGTGGTTGGCGGCCCGCGAGCTGCCATCCCAGGCCGCACCGGCGCCGGCCCCCGCCGCCCCGCTATGATGCCGTCATGCGCGTCATCGATCTGAGAAGCGACACCCTCACCGTGCCCGACCGCGCCATGCGCCGCGCCATGGCGAAGGCCGAGGTCGGCGACGACGTCTACGGCGAAGACCCCACCGTGAACCAGCTGCAGGACGAACTGGCCGAACGGGCCGGCATGGAGGCGGGCCTGTTCTTCCCGACCGGCTCGATGAGCAACCAGGCGGCGCTGGCGGCGCACACGCGGCGGGGCGCCGAGGTGATCGCGCCCGAGGGGGCGCACGTCTACGAGTACGAGCTGGGGGCGATGTCGGCCCTGTCCGGCCTCACGCCGCGGCTCCTGCCCGCGCCCTACGGCGTGCCCAACGTGGACGATCTGCGCGCCGCCGTGCACACGGGCGGCCACCAGGCGCCGAGTGGGCTGGTGGTGTTGGAGAACACGCACAACCGCGCCGGCGGGACGGTGCTGCCGCTGGACCGCCAGGCCGAGCTGATCGCCGCGGCGCGGGAGGCCGGGCTTCCCGTGCACCTCGACGGCGCGCGGGCGTTCAATGCCGCCGCCGCCCTCGGCGCCGGCATCGACGAGGTGTGCCGCGGCGTCGACACGGCGTCGTTGTGCCTCAGCAAGGGCCTCGGCGCGCCCGTCGGCACGGTGCTGGTCGGCCGCCGCGAGGTGATCATGGAGGCGCACCGCTACCGCAAGATGTTCGGCGGCGGCATGCGGCAGGCGGGCGTGCTGGCCGCGGCCGGCCTGCACGCGCTCCGGCACAACGTGAGCCGGCTGGCGGACGATCACGCCCGCGCGCAGACCCTGGCGGAGGGCCTGGCCGGGTTGCCCGGGGTCGACGTCGACCTGGAGGCGGTGCAGACCAACATGGTGTACCTCCGCGTCGCCGGGGCGCGACCTCTCGTGGCGGAGCTCGCGGAGCACGGCGTTCGCGCGGGCGCCACCGGGCCCAATACCATCCGGATGGTGACGCACCTCCACGTACGGGACGAGGACGTTCGGCGCGCGCTGCGCATCGTGACCGAGCGGGTCGCGCAGCGGCGCGCCGCCTGAGTGCACCGCGCCGTCCTGCTGGGGCACCCCGTCGGGCACAGCCTCAGCCCGGCGATGCACGACGCGGCCTTCGCGGCGGCGGGGCTGGAGGCGCGCTACGAGGCGTGGGACGTGCCCCCGGACGCGCTCGCCGCCGCGGTGGGCCGCCTCCGCGCTGGCGAGGTGCTGGGCGCCAACGTGACCGTGCCCCACAAGACGGCCGTGATGGCGCATCTGGACCAGGTCAGCGAGCGGGCCCGCGCCATCGGGGCGGTGAACGTGATCCGACCCGTGGGCGGCGGCCTGCACGGCGACAACAGCGACGCGGAGGGGTTCCTGAGGTCGCTGCGCGAGGCCGGGCACGACCCAGGGGGTCGTCGTGTGGTGCTGCTGGGGGCGGGGGGCGCGGCCCGGTCCGTGGCGTGGGGCCTGATCGACGCGGGCGTGGTGGAGCTGGGGATCGTGAACCGCTCCCCGGACGCGGCCGAGGCGTTGGCTGCGGCGCTTCGGGCGCGGGCCGGGGAACGGATGCGGCTGTGGACGGCGGGACGCGAGGCGTGGGCGCGCGGCGTGCGCGCCGAGTGGTGGATCAACGCCACCTCGGTCGGGATGCTTCGTGGCGGGGTCGATCCGGACGAGAGCCCCGTGCCGGCGTCGGCCTGGTCGGAGGTGGTGACCCGACACGCCGAGGAGGGATGGCCCGAGGCGCCTCTGGCCGTCGACCTGGTGTACCGCCCCCGCGACACCCGCTTCCTTCGCGACGCCCGGGCGGCGGGCGTGGCGACGTTGTCGGGGCTGGGCATGCTGCTGCACCAAGGCGCGGTCGCGTTCGAGGCGTGGACCGGCCGTGCCGCGCCGCTCGCCGCGATGCGGACCGCCCTCGAGGCGGCTTTGGCGGGGGAGCGCGCGGGGTGAGGGGCCGGCGGTGCGTGGACCCGCGCGGGCGGGGCCCGGCGGCGGGGCGGACGTGAACGCCCCCGGCCGGGTGGCGATCCTGGCGGACGTCCACGGCAACCTGGCTGCTTTGGAGGCGGTCGTGGAGGACGTCCGGGCGGTCGACGCGGACCGCGTGATCGTCAACGGCGACATGGTGAACCGAGGGCCGGACGGCGTGGCGGTGCTGGAGCGGCTGGACGCGCTTGCGTGGCCGATGACGCTCGGCAATCACGACGACCTGATGCGCATGTGGGTGACGCGCGACCCGGCCCTGCCGCCGGCGTGGTTCGACCATCCGTATTGGCGCGCCACACAGTGGTGCGCCGAACGGCTGCATGCCGCCGGCTGGCTGCCGCGCCTGACCGCGCTGCCCATGACCCTCACCGTCGCCGCCGAGGGGGCCGACACGGTGCTGGTGTCACACGGCAGCCCCCGGCACTACCGCGAAGGGTACGGCGAGTTGCTGGACGACGCCACCCTCGGCGACATCGTCCGGACCGTCGAGGCGGAGGTGCTGGTCGGTTCGCACACGCACCGGCCGTTGCTGCGGCGGTTCGGCCGGCGGACGTTTTTGAACAGCGGTGCGGTCGGTACCCCGTTCAATGCCGACCCGCGGGCGCAGTACCTGGTGCTGCACCGGGACGGGCGTCGCTGGCGTCCGGAGTTCCGGCGCGTGTCGTACGACCGCCACGCGGCGTTCCGTGCCTTCCACGACAGCGGGTACCTGGACGAGGGCGGCCCCAGCGCGCGCATCTTCCTATTGGAGCTCGCCACGGCGCAGAGCCTGCTGGTGCCCTACCAGGCGTGGGCCGCGCGCAGGGATCTTCCCGAAGGTCCGGACTCCTGGACGGCGTACGTGCAGGCGCACCCCGAGCGGTTCGTGGCGCCCGACCCAGCCGGCGCCGAACTGCTGGACCGGATCGGCGGGCCGCCCCAGGTAGAGCCTCCCGAGGGGCAGGCGTGAGGCAAGGGCGTTCGGGGCGGGCCTGACGGCCGCGCCGGGCGAACTCAGTGGCCCGTGCGCTCGACCCGCCACGCCCCTTCCCGGACGGGCGTGAGGCGCAGGCCGTCCGGCGGGTCGTCGGAGATGTCCCGCAGCAGATCGCCTGCCGTCTCGGGGTCCAGGTCGAAGCGTGACGCCACCATCTCGGTCTTGGCGATGAGCGGCATGTCGGGGCTGGACAGAAACCGGAGCATGCGCGTTCGCAGATCGCCCGCCAAGAATCGCTCGGCGCGGCTCGGCACGGAGCTCCCGTCGTCCTGCCACTGCGCCGCGCGTTCGGCGGCCACGTCGACGTCGTCGGGGGACGGCGAGGGGTCGGCCGGTTCGTCGGGCGTGTCGTCGCTCACATCGGGTCCGGCGGGCGGCGTCACCTCGGGCGGCGTCTCCGCCTCGGGTCGAGCGGGCGGTGTCGCTGGGCGACCGGGTGCCGTCGTGGTATCGGCGTCGGCGTCGGCGTCGGTCGGGGTGGCCCGTGCCGGCTCCGCACGGCGCGGATCGCGGGTGTCGGCCGCGCGGGCGCGCACGCGCTCGGGTTGCGCCTGTTCCCGCACGCGCACGGCGGGCGGCGGGGGTCCGTACGCATCGGTGCCGGGCGCGTCCGTCTCGGCCGGAACGTCGCCCATTGGGGCGCGGCGGGCCTCCTGGCGGTCCTCGGCGCGCTGCGACCGGTCGAACGGCGCCGCGGACGGCGCGTCCGGCAGCAGGTCGTCGCTGGCCGGGTCGCCGAGGGGGTCGTCCCCCGGCTCGCGGTCGTTCCAGGCCTGCGTCCAGTCGGGGGCGCGACGGGGGGCGGCGTCGGTGGGCGCCGGGCGGCCTGGGGCGTCGCCGCTGCCGAACCACCCTTGCACGGTCCGGACCATGCCGCCGAACAGGCCCGCCCGATGGTCTTCGCGCCCGCGCGGGGGGGACGTGTCGTTGCTCGCGCCGGAGGGGCTTCGGGGGCCGCCCTCCGCCAGGGGTTTCACCTTCACCCGTGGCGCCCGTGGCGCGTCGTCGGGCAGATCCGCGCCGTGGCCGCCCGCACCGGCGACGCCGTCGTCCGGGGGGCCGGCGAGGTCCGCTGGGTCGGTGGCGTCCAGCGGCGTGGGGCCGGGGGATCCGGCGTCAGGGACGGCCTCGCCGGCCGGCGCCCGCTCGTCGCGCGGGACTTCGTCGTGGGCCTGCGGCGGTCGCTCGGGGTCGGCGACCTGCCGGCGAGCGTCCTCGTCGGGCAGGCGGTGGCTGGCCCAGGTGCTGGGGGTGACCTTCGGCCGCGCCCGGCGGGGTCGCTTGTGCAGGCCGAGCCGCACGGTGTCACCGTCGACCTCGAGGATGACGGCGTCGTTGACCTGCACCTCGTTCGCTTCGAAGAGCGGTCCCAGCCCGGCCAAGCGGCGGGGCGGTTCGGACCACAACACCAGCGCTTCGGCGCTTTCCAGCTCGTGCGCCAGCAATTCCCCTTCGGGGAGGCGACCCGCCAGCGCGAACGGCAGTTGCACGCTGCCGGTGCGGAGGCACAGGCGCGTCACGTTGATGGTGTGTCGTTCGGCCGCTGCGGGCGGGCCCTTTCTGCGCTTCGGGTCTCGGTCCACGGGCGAACCCCTCCCTACGCTGGAACGTGTCCGAGTCTAGCAGGCGGCCCGGTGTTTCTTCGGCGTGAGCGGCGACGCGGAACGGCGGCGCAGCGGCTCAGCGTCGCGTCGCGGCGACCGCGCCGAGCAGGATCGTGATCAGGACGAAGGCGCTCAGCGACAGTACGGGAATGGTCACCCAGCCGAACCATTCGATGTAGGCGGCGTTGCAGGGGACGCCGCTGCGGCAGGTGCTCGCGAAGCCGAAGTCGGGGATCTTCTGCACCAGCACGTGGTAGGCGGCGATGAGGCCGCCCAGGGTCGTCAGCGGCAGTGCGTAGCGAATGATGCTCACGTCGCCGCGCCACGCCGCGATGCCCAACTGGATCGCCAGCGGGTACATCAGGATCCGCTGGTACCAGCAGAGCGTGCACGGCACGAACCCACGCACCTCGCTGAACCACAGGCTGCCGAGGGTGGCCACGAGCGACACCAGCCAGGCCAGGTACAGCACCATGGCGGTGCGCCCCGCGCCGGTGTCGTGTCGGGTCACTCCAGTGCCGCGTCGAGGGCCCGCGACAGCCCTTCGTAGGTGGCGTCGACCTCCTCGCCGTTCAGCAGCACGCTGGGCGTGCCGCCGAGGCCGAGCTCCTGGGCATGGTCCTGGTCGGCCTGCACGGCGTCCATTCGTTCGTCGTTCGCCGCGCAGGACCGCAGTGCCTCGCCGTCGATCCCGTCGGCGTACTCGAGGGCCAGCTCGATGGCGCGCCCTTCGTCCAGGCCGTCCTGCGCGCGGTAGGCGACCTCTTCGAACGCCCAGAAGGCGTCGTTGCCCTGGTCGAACACGCACTCCCCGACGTGGGCGATGCGGCGGGCTTCAGGCCCGATCACCACGAAGTTCTTGTAGTAGATCGCCACCCGATCGCCGTACTCGCGTTCGATGCGGGGCACCACGGTTTCGGTGAAGGTGCCGCAGTGCGGGCACAGGAAGTCTTCGAACAACACCAGCTCCGCCTCGGGGTCGGCGGCCCCCTTGCGGGGTTGGGCGTCCAGGGCCAGGTCGCCGCCTTCGGCGGAGGCGCCACCCGCCAGGCGGGGGGCGAGGACGAGCGCGACCACGACGACGGCCGCGAGGGCCACGGTGGCGAGGATCATGCGTTGCGGGGTCATGGCGTCATGCTACCGGACGAAGGTGAGACGTGCGAGCCGGGACGCACGAAGTCGGGCGGGCTAGAAGCCCGCATGATGGTCGATGCCTTCGTACGCATCGACGAAGGTGCGCATGGCGTCGACGTCCGGCTCATCGAAGCGTTGCAGCCGCTGCCAGGCGGTCAGCGTGAACGGGGTTTCCATGTCGGGCCGCGGCGCGATCACCACCCGGCGATAGCCGCGCGACGCTTGCTCCAACACCGAGATGCGTTCATTGGTCGCCGCTGCGTCCTCGGCGGGCCGGTACCAGAGGATCACGCCGCCGTCCTCCATGTTGTGGATCAGGCGTTGGTCGTTCACCTCGTCGCCGGGCTCATACGTGCCCCAGGACGCCAGGTCCGGCGTGTGCGGGCCGGAGGTGGGTGGGTCGCTGTTGTAGTCGGGCACGTTGGTGCCGAGCGCGATGTGCCGGTTGCCCTGGCTGGCGAATCGTTCGCCGGGAAGGTTGGCGGACTGGATGATCTGCAGCGCGATGGGGACGGCGATCAGCGCGACGACGCCGATGCCGCCGAGGATCCAGGGGAGCCGGTTTCCGCGGGCGCGGCCGGGCGCGCGTTTGCGCTTGCTTCGGTGCTTCTGCGGGTTCGCCATGATGCGAACGAAGATAGCAGGCCGGTGGGTGGAGGTCCGTCAAACGCCGGACCTCCCGCGCCGTCTCCGCGAGGGAGGTGGCCGGAGCCTTGTCGGGCGCGCGAAGTCCGTAGGGCGCCTCCTCTGCTATCCTCGATGCAGCAGCGGGCGCCACGCCCGCGCTGAACGTTCCAGCCCACCTCGAGGGGGTACCCATGGCATTCGAACTTCCTTCCCTTCCCTACGCATTCGACGCGCTCGAACCGCACATCGACGCCCGCACCATGGAGATCCACCACGGCAAGCACCATGCCGGCTACGCCAGCAAGCTGTCCGCCGCGGTGGAGGGGACCGATCTGGCCGGCAAGGGGATCGAGGAGATCCTTCGGATGGGCGCTGACCGGCTTCCCACGGCGGTCCGCAACCACGGCGGCGGCTACGCCAACCACAACCTGTTCTGGGAGATCCTGTCGCCGAACGGCGGCGGCGCGCCGTCCGGGGAGCTCGGCAGCGCGATCGAATCGACCTTCGGTTCGTTCGAGGACTTCAAGAAGACGTTCTCCGACGCGGCGGCCGGCCGTTTCGGCAGCGGGTGGGCCTGGCTGGTGGTCAAGCCGGGCGGCGCGCTGGCGGTGTACAGCACCCCGAACCAGGACAGCCCCTACATGGACGGGGACGTGCCCATCATGGGCCTGGACGTCTGGGAGCACGCCTACTACCTGAACTACCAGAATCGCCGCGCCGACTACATCGCGGCCTTCTGGAACCTCGTGAACTGGCCTGCGGTGGCCGAGCGGTACGCGGCCGCACGCTGACGCGCCGCCCGCGGCGCGGGCCACGCACCATATGAGCAAAGCCTAGACGGGCACGGGGACGCTCCCCGTGCCCGTTCGCATGGACCTTGGCACCCGGCGCCCCGCACGACGGTCCCCCCCTAGGGTGAGGGCATGGGCGACGCCGCCGAGTCCCGCCTGACCCTCACGTTGTGCGGGTGCTGCCTGGTGCTGCTCGCCTGGGGCCTCTGGCCCCACCTGCGCGCGCGGCCCCAGGCTCCCGTCACGTCGCACCCGTCGATCACCGTCGCGATCGAAGGGGCGGTGCGGGCGCCCGGCAGCTACCAACTCCCGTTCGGCGCCCGCGTCGAGGCGCTGATCGATTCCGCCGGCGGGCTCGCGCCCGGCGCCGCGCGGGAGATGGTCAACCGCGCCGCGCCGCTCTCGGAGGGCGCCGTGGTGGTGGTGCCGGCCCAGCGGACGCCGGACGGCAATGATCGCCTGTCGCTGAACACCGCCACCCGCGACGAACTCCGGCGCCTTCCGGGCATCGGCCCGGCGCTGGCCCAGCGGATCGTGGCCCACCGGCCCTTCTACCGCGTGGAGGAGCTGCGGGAGGTGCCGGGCATCGGCCCCGTCACCCTGGCGCGCCTTCGCCCGCGGGTCACGCCGTAGGGAGCCCCGGTGGGCGCAGGCTTCGTGCCGTGGTCCGTGCCCTACGCCCTGGGGGTGGCGGCGGGCGCGTGGCTGCACGGCAGCGGCCTGCCCGCCCCCGCCCTCGCGCTGGCGGTGCTGGCGCTCCCGGCCTGCCGCCCGCGCCACCGACGCGTGTGGCTGGTGCTGCTGTTGGCCCTGCCGCTGGGGTGGGTTCGGCATGCCCAGCGGGAGGCACGGCCGGTGCCGCTCGCCCCGCTGGCGGGTCGCACCGTGGAGCTGGCGGGGTACGGCGAAGGGGGCCTGCTGCGCGTCCGTGGACTGGGCGGGGTGCGCGTCGCGTTGCGGCCGACCGATGCCGTGCCGCGCGGGCCGGTCCGGGTCCGCGGGCGGCTCGAGGCGGCGGAGGGCGTGCGCAACCCCGGCGGCTTCGATGCGCGCGCATGGCTGCGCCGGCGTGGGGGCGCGCACGTTCTGTACGTCGATGCCGTCACGGCGGCGGGGACTCCCGCGACCGGCCTCCGCGAGGCGGCACGGGACGCCCTCACGCGCGGCCTGACGCCCCAGCGCGCACGCCTGATGCGCGCGCTGGTGCTGGGCGAGCGCGAGGGGGCGGGCGAGCTGCGCGACACCTTCGCCCGGGCGGGCCTGGCGCACCTGCTGGCACTTTCGGGTCTGCACTTGGGCATCCTCGGTGGGGTCGCGGCGGCGCTTCTGGCGCCGCTCGGGCCTTGGCGCTGGGCGGGTGCCGGCTTCTTCGCGGCCGCCTTCGCCCTGTGGGTGGGCCCGACCCCCGGCTTGGCCCGCGCCGCCATGATGGCGGTGGCGACCGGGCTCGGCATGGCGTCGGGGACGGGACGGCTGGACGGGTTCGCCACGCTGGCGCTGGCGGCGGGCCTGACGCTGACGGTCCGGCCGGACTGGACGTTCGACCTGGGGTTTCAGCTGTCCTACCTGTCGCTGTTCGGCATTCTCGCGTGGGGGGTGCCGCTGGCGCGCCGCGCCGCGCGGGGGCGGTCCGCCTGGCATCCGCGGGCATGGGCGCCGGCCGGCATGGCGGTCAGCGCGTCGGCCACCGTGGCGACCGCCCCGATGGTGATCGACGCGTTCGGCGAGGTGCCGCCGTTCGGGCCGCTGGTGAACCTGGTGGCGGTGCCGCTGACCACCGTGCTGGTGCCGGCAGGGTTCGTCGCCGCGGCACTCGGGGCGGTCTGGGCGCCGCTGGCCGTGCCGGTGCAGGCCGTGGTGGGGCCCCTCGCGGGGGCGCTGTTGGCGCTCGCCCACGCCTGTTCGGCGCTCCCCGTGATCACGTGGGGACAGATCGGCACGCCCGCAATGGGCCTGTGGATGGTGGGCACGCTGCCGTGGGCGTGGACGCTTCGCGGGCGGTTGCGGCCGTGGCGGGCCGCGGCGGTGACGGCGTGCGCCCTGGCCGCGGCGTGCCTGATGGCGCTTCCGGAGCGGCCCCCGACGGCGTACGTGCTCGACGTCGGTCAGGGCGACGCGATCGTGCTTCGCCTCCCTGGGGGGCACGACGTGCTGGTCGACGGCGGCGGCACCCCCTTCTCGGACTACGACGTGGGCGCGGAGGTGGTCGTGCCCGCCCTGCGGGCGCTGGGCGTGCGCGCCCTCGACCTGGTGGTGGCCACGCACGCCGACAGTGATCACGTGGAGGGGCTCGCCGCCGTGCTGCAGGAGCTGCCCGTGGGCCTGCTGGCGTACGGCCACGACGTGCGCAAGCCGGTGTGGGACCGCCTGTTGGCCGTGGCCGACGCGCGCGGCGTGGCCCGCCGGCCGCTGCGCCGGGGCCAGCGGATCGCCCTGGGTCGCGCCGAGCTGCACGTGCTGCACCCGGTCGCGCGAAGCCGCGGCGAACCGAACGACGATTCCGTCGTGCTCCGGGTCGACTGGCGGGGGCGCGCGTGGGCGTTGCTTTTGGGCGACGCGCCGGCCGCGCTGGCCTCGCGCTTGGCGATTCCGCCGGTTCCGCTGCTGATGGCGGCGCACCACGGCGCGAATGATGGCACCTCGGCCGCGCTGTTGCGGGCGGCCCGGCCCGAGGTGGTGGCGATCTCGGTGGGCCGCAACCGCTACGGCCACCCCTCGGACGCGGTCCTGGCCCGCGTCCGCGAGGTCGGCGCGGAGGTTCGTAGGACCGACCAGGAGGGCGCCCTTCGCTTTTCGCCCGCGTGGTAGCGTTTCTCATGCTCAAGGCGGTGCGCGTGCTCGCCGAGAACGGGCCCGTCCGTGTCGAGTTGGCACGTAGCGAGGGCCGGCTGGTGGTCGTCAAGCGGCTGGTGGGGTTCCATCCGGTGCTCGAGCGGCGCTTGGCCCGCGAGGCCGAGGTGGTGCGCAAGCTCGATCACCCCGGCATCCTGCCGCTCCTGTGGGTGCGGGACGGCGTGCTGGTCTATCCCTTTTTGCCGGGCGTCAATCTCGCCGACGCGCTGAGGGCGGGCCCGCTTCCCTGGCGCCGCGCGCGCCGCATCGGCGTCGAGGCGCTCCGCGCCCTGGACTACGCCCACGGGCACGGCATCATTCACCACGACGTCAAGCCTGGCAACCTGGTGCAACGGGGCGAGCGAACCATCCTGCTGGACTTCGGCTTCGCGAAGGACCTGGCCCTGTCGTCGATCACGGCGATTTCGTCGGCCATGGGCACGCCGAACTACATGGCGCCCGAGCAGTTCGGCGGCGTCCGCGACGATCCGCGCAGCGACATCTACGCCGTCGGGGCGGTGCTGTACCACGCCGTGGCGGGCGAGCCCCCCTACGGCCGGGAGGTGCTGCGCATGCTGGCCGGCGAACGGCCCGAATTGGCGCCCGTGCCCGCACGGGCGCGGGCGTTGGCGGACTGGATCCGGACGGCCCTGGCGCCCGCGCCGAGCGCGCGCTTCCAGTCGGCCGCCGAGATGCTGGCCGCGGTGCCGGACGAACGCGCCCAGGTGGCCCGTTGATCCTCGCGTTCAGCGGCGATTCGTTCCTGGCCCGGCGTGGTGCGCGGCGCGCCCTGGACGCCCGCGGCGGCGATGGCGTCTCCGTGGTCGAACTGGGCGAGGGGACCGACGCCGACGAGATCGTCCAGCAGGCCCGACAGTCGGGGCTGTTCGGGGCCTCGACGCTGCTGATCGACTTCGACGCCGCGTTCCAGGGCCAGGGGGGCGTGGCGCCGCGCAACGCCGCCCTGAAGGCGCTGGCGTCGGTCCCGGACGAGACCCTGGTGGTGGTGATCGACAGCCACGCCACACCGGCGCGTCAGAAGCGCTGGCAGGAGCTGGGCGAACTGGATCACCGCCCCACCCCCCGGTTCGGCGAACTGCGGCGCTGGATCGCGCGCGAGCTCGACGATGCCGGGGTGCGCGTCGAGCCGAGCGTGCCGGCGTTGCTGGCCGACCTGTTCGGCGAGGACCTGCCCGGGCTCGCCTCCGAAATCCAGAAGCTGGCGGTCCTGGACGAGACGCTCGGCGAGGACCGCGTACGTCGTCTGGTCGCGCGGCCCGCCTCCCGCGACGCCTTCGACATGATCGACGCCATCGTGCGTGGCGACGCGGGGCAGGCGGTGCGGGTGGCTCAGACGCTGATGGACGCCGGCGAGCCCCCCGCCCGCGTCGCCGGGGCATTGGCGTGGCAGTTCGCGCTGGTGGCGCGGGCGCGGGGGTTGCGCGAGGAACAGGGGGAGGTGCCCAAGGCGATCGCCGCGAAGGAGCTCGGCACCTCCCCATACCCGGCGGGACGGGCGATGGCGCTGGCGCGCGAGGCGGACGAGCGGATGCTGGCCGAGGTGTTCGAGCAGTTGCTGGACGCCGAGACCGCCCTCAAGACCGGCCGCCGCGAGCCGGGGTGGGCGATGACCGCGTTGGCGCTGTCGTTGGCGTCGACCTTCGGGCGTGGGGCCGCCCCGTGAGCGCGGACCGACGCGGCGCGGACGCGCTCGCGGCGCCCGCGCAGGTGGTGGACGGTGTCGCGGCGGGCGACCCGCGGTCGCTGGCGCGCGCGGTCTCGTGGCTCGAAGCGGACGATCCGCGCGGCGCGGAGGTGCTGGCGCGGCTGCGTCGCGGGGCCGGCGGGGCCGCCCCGGCACACCTGATCGGGATCACCGGCGCACCCGGGTCGGGGAAGAGCACCCTGGTGGACCGCTACATCCACCACCAACGGCACCATGACCGGCGCGTGGCGGTCGTGGCCGTCGATCCGACCAGCCCCTTCTCCGGCGGGGCGATCCTCGGCGACCGCATTCGCATGACCCGCTGGCACGCCGACCCGGGCGTGTTCGTCCGCTCGATGGCCACCCGCGGTCAGCTCGGCGGGTTGGCGGCGGGCACGCTGCGCGTGGCGGGGTTGCTGGCGATGAGCGGCTTCGACCGGGTCGTGATCGAGACGGTGGGGGTGGGGCAGTCGGAGGTGGACGTCGTCGAGGTCGCCGATACGACGGTGCTGTTGCTTGCGCCGGGCGCGGGGGACGGGATTCAGGCGGTCAAGGCCGGCGTGATGGAGATCGCCGACGTGTTCGTCGTCGCCAAGGCCGACCTGCCCGGCGCCGACCGCCTGCAGCGCGAGATCCGGGCGTCGCTGGCCCTGGCGCCGGCGGCCGAGGGGGATGCCTGGTCGCCGCCGATCGTGCGGGCCAGCACCACGGACGAGGCGGGGGCGGAGGCGTTGGCGTCGGCCCTGGAGGCGCACCGCGCCCACCTGGCGGCGGGCGGCGGCGGCGGTTTCGCAGAGCGCCGCCGGCGGCGGGTCCGCGCCGAACTGGCCGCGGCCGTGCGCGGGCGCGTGCGCGGCGCGCTGTTCGAGCACGGCGAGGCGTGGGTCGACGCTGTCCTCGCCGGCGAGCGAAGCGCCGAGCAGGCCGTGTCGGGGTTGATGGCGCACCTGGCCGTCACCGAGCAGGCGTAGCGCGCGCGGTATGCTGCACGGATCATGATTCACGCCGTGTACCCCGGCACCTTCGACCCGGTCCACAACGGCCACGTCGACATCATTCAGCGTTCGGCCCGGATCTACGATCACTTGACGGTGGCCGTCCTCGACAATCCGCTGAAGAACGACAAGGCGTTCGACATCGACGAGCGGCTGGCCATCCTCGACGAGGTCGTCGCCGACATGGACAACGTGGGGGCGGAGCGGTTCGAGGGCCTTCTGGCCGACTACATGCGCGAGGCCCACGCCAACGTGATCGTGAAGGGGCTGCGCGCGATCAGCGACTTCGAGTACGAGCTGCAGATGGCGCACCTGAACCGGCAGTTGAACCCCGACGTCGAGACGACCTTCATCATGACCGCCACACGCTGGTCGTACGTCTCGTCCACGCGGGTGAAGGAGCTGGCCCGCTACGGCGCCGACGTGTCCCGGCTGGTGCCGGAGGCCACGCTGCCGCGGCTGGTCGCCAAGATGGCCGGAGGGGAGGTCGCGCGGCCGTCCCGCCCCCGGCGGTCCCGGCGATAGACTCTTCGTTCGCGGCCGCCGAGGGGGTCGCACTCGGCGCGGCAGGCGGGACGCCTGGCGCCGCGCCCGGAGAGGACGTCGGATGTCGTACTTGATGCGAGGCTTGGCGGCGAACGGTGGGATCCGTATCGTCGCGGCGGACACGACGGCGTTGGTGAGTGAGGCGGTGCAGCGCCACGAGGCGCGGCCCACCGCCGGCGCAGCGCTGGGACGGACGTTGACCGGCGCGCTGCTGCTTTCGCACGTCCTGTTGAAGGACCCCCGCGACCGCGTCACCCTGCGGTTGCAGGGGGACGGGCCGTTGGGCGGCGTCATCGCCGAAGCGGGCCTGGACGGCACCGTCCGCGGGTACGCTGAGCGACCGTCGGCCGACCTTCCGCTCCGGCAGGACGGAAAGCTGGACGTCGGGGGGGCGGTGGGGCCCGAGGGAACGATCGAGGTGATCCGGTCGCACGCCCCCTACGGCGACCCCTACCAGAGCGCCGTGGAGCTGGTCTCGGGCGAGGTGGCCGAGGACATCTCCGGATTCCTGGCGCGAAGCGAGCAGATCGCCTCCGCCGTGCTATTGGGCGTGTACTACCAGAACGGTGTCGTCTCGCGGTCCGGGGGCGTGCTGCTGCAGGCGTTGCCGGACGCGGAGGAGGGCGTGCTCGCCCGGCTCGAAGCCAACGTGCGCGCGTTCGGCCCCCTCACCGAAGGGTTGCGGCGCGCGTCGTTGATCGAAGCGATGCACGAGCTGACGGCCGGGTTCGACCTGCGCATCATGAACGACGAGGCGCTCCCCGTAGGGTTCGCGTGCCGCTGCAGCGACGACAAGGCGCGTCAGGTCCTGGCGTACTTCACGCCCGAGGAGCGACGCCGCATGATCGAGGAGGACGGCGGCGCCGAGGCGGTGTGCCACTGGTGCGGCCAAAGGCGCTGGATCGGGGCGGAGGCGATCCGCTCCCTTGGCGACGGCAAGGACGAGGTGCGGTGTCCGGACTGCGGCACGTTGTGGTACCGCGACGCGGGCACGGTGATGGTGCGCGACGGCGAACGGTGCGCCTGCGGACGCCCGGTGGCGCTTCCGAACTGAACACCTGCTAGCATTCGCGGCATGCCCCTCATCGCGCTTCTGGCGCTTCTCGTCGTCGCCGTACTGTGGGGTTCGGCGTTTCCGCTCATCAAGGTCGGCCTCTCGGGCCTGTCGGTGCCGCACCTGACGGTGGTGCGGCACCTCGTGGCGTCGGGGGCGTTCGCGGTGTTCCTGCTCGCGACCGGCCGCCGGCTCCGGCCCGCCTGGTCGGACGTGCCGTGGTTCCTGCTGCTGGGGTTCAGCGGCATGTTCGTCTACCACACGGCGCTCAACGCCGGCGAACTCCGGGTCTCGGCCGGCGCCACCAGCCTGATCATCGCGACCGCGCCGGCCATCACCGCGCTGTTGGCGCGCCTGATCACGGGCGAGCGCCTGCCGGCCTGGGGGTGGGCGGGCATCGCGACGTCGTTCTCCGGCGTGGTGCTGATCGTGCTCGGCGACACCCCGGACCTTCGCTTCGACCCGTTCGCCGGGTTCGTGCTGTTGTCGGCCTTCGCGACCAGCCTGTACTTCGTGTTGCAGCAGCGCATGTTCGCGCGCTACCAGGCGGTGGAGGTCACCGCGTTCGTGACCTGGGGCGGCACCGTGCCGATGCTTGCCTTCCTGCCCGGCCTGCCGGCCGACGTGCTCAGCGCCCCGCCCCAAGCGCTCATGGCGGCGGTGTACATCGGCCTGCTCCCTTCGGCGGTGGCGTACAGCCTGTTCGCCTTCGCCCAGACCCGGGCGCCGGTCACGCAGGTGGCGACGATGCTGTACACCGTGCCGTTGTTCAGCCTGCTGCTGTCGTGGGGCATTCTCGGCGAGGTGCCGACCCTACTGACGCTCCTCGGCGGGGCGGTGGCGATCGTTGGCATCGTGATGGTGCAGCGCGCGCGCAGGCACGCCGCCCGTCGGGTGACCGCCCTGCGCGGCTGAGCCCGCGCGGGCGCCGCTCAGGCCCGTGGCGGGCGGGGCGCGCCCAGGCGGCGCTCGGTCCCCTTGGCGAGCCTGCGGACGTTCTCGCGGTGCTGGGCGAAGGCCAGCAGCATCAGTACGATCCCCAACGCCAAGTCCGGGGGCGCGTAGGTGCCCGACGCCAGCAGGAACAGCGGGGCCGAGGCCATCCCCACCAGCGAGCCGAGCGACACGTAGCGACCGAGCGCGATCGTCAGCACGCCCAGGACGACGGCGACCAACGCGACGGCGGGGTTGACGACCAGGAACACCCCCAGGGTGGTGGCGATGCCCTTGCCGCCCCGCAAGCGCAGGAACACGTTGAAGTCGTTGCCGAGCACCGTGGCCATGCCGGTGAGGGCCACGGTCCACCCGTCCATGCCGAGGGCCAGCGGCAGCAACGTCGCCAGGGCGCCCTTCACCGGGTCCATGAGGCCGACCAGCAGGGCCGGCCACACGCCCAGCGCACGCAGCACGTTGGTGGCGCCGATGTTGCCGGACCCGACCTGCTGGATGTCCACGCCGTGCGCACGCGCGACCAGCCAGCCGGTCGGCACCGTGCCGACCAGGTAGCCGATCACCATGAACAAGGGCGCGAGCAGGACGGACACGTGACCTCCCAGCGGAGGGGAACGTCGGGGGCGAGGGCGGGGCGAAGCGCGGGCGTGGGACCTGGCCGTGGGACCTGGGCGCGGGACCTGGCCGAATCATACCGGCGCGCGTGTGGGGGGACCGTGAGGGGCCCAAGGTGGGGGCGAGGTTCGGGACGAGCGGGCGCGGTACCCTGCGCGGCATGACTCAAGAGGCGCTACTTCTGCTGGTCGTCGTCGTGACCGGCGTGTTCGCGTTCCGGTGGACCCGGCGGCTGGCGCCGGGGTGGAGCGAGCTTCCGCTCAAGACCGCCGCGGCCGCGTTGTTGGCGGCCGGCGTGCTGGCGGCCGAGTTCGGGGTGGTCCAGGCCGGGCCCGCCTGGCGGTGGGCGGCGCTGGTGTTGGCGCCGCTGTACGTGTTCGCGCCGCTGGCGCTGACCGGGTTGGCGCGGGCCGGGCGGTTCCGCGCAGCGGGCCTGCTGGTGCGCGTGCTGTACTGGTCGGGGCCGGGACGGGACGGGATGCGGCGCTTGTTGACGCAGGTCGCGTTGCGCCGCGGCGACGCCGACGCGGCCGAGCGAACCATGCCGGAGGACGCGCCGTTGTTGCAGGCGCAGCTGCACGCGCTGCGCCAGGAGTGGGCGCGCGTGCTCGAGGTCGAGCTCGACGGGGCCCGCGACAACGTGCACCTGTTGGAGGAGGCCAAGGTGCGGGCATTGCTGGCGTTGGAGCGGACCGACGAGGCGGCTGCGCGCGTGGCGGACCTGGAGTCTCGCCTGCAGGACGCCGACGCCGGTCCGATCCTCGCCCGCGCCGCGCTGTTGTCGTCCGCGCGGCTGGCCGCCGCGCGCGGCCGGTTGGAGGAGGCCCAGAAGGCGTTGCAACCGCCGCCCGCCGGCGTGCCGCCGTTCGAGTTGTTCGCGATCCTGGCCGAAGCGGCGGAGCGAGGCCGGCACGACGTGGCGGGCGACCTGTGGACGCGTGCGTACGCGGCCGCCCCCCCGCCGTTGCGCCCGCGCTACGCCGAGCATCTGCGCGCCCTGGGCCGCACCGTGCCGGAGGTACGGCTCCGGCGGCCGGTGGCGACCTACGCCATGGCGGCCACGCTGGTCGTGGCGTACCTCGGCCAGCTGCTGCTGGACGGCTCGGTGGCGCCGTTTCCGACCCCGATCGGACGACTGGACCCCAGCATGGCGACGGCGGCGTTCCTGTTGGGCGTGCCGGGCGTGCCGAGCGGCGAGGCGTGGTGGCGTTTCCTGTCGTACGCGTTCGTGCACGGCAACCTGATCCACATCCTGCTGAACGCCTGGGTGCTCACCGACATCGGCCGTCTGTACGAGGTGCGCCGCCGCTGGGGCGACCTGCTGGCGGCGTTCGTGATGGGGACCCTGATGGGGGGGTACCTGACGCAGGTGGCGCAGGCGGGGCAGACGGTGGTGCTGGTCGGCGCCTCGGGGGGCGTGCTGGGCGTGGCGGGGGCGTTGCTGGCGGACGTGCTCCGCGGCCGGGGCGCCGCGGACCGCGCCATGACGCGCAGCCTGGCGCAGTGGATGGCGCTGATCGCGCTGCTGTCGGTGGCGGTTCCGAACGTCTCCCTGTGGGGCCACGTGGGCGGCGTGGTCGGGGGCTTCCTGTGGGGGTTCGTGCGTCAGGGCCTCCCGGGGGGCCGACGCATCGACGACGCGGCGGGCGGGGCCTCCATCCTGGCGATGGTCGCAGCGGTGGCGCTGGCGATGGCCACGATTCCGCGCATCCTGCCCTGAGCGGTGACGTGCGTCGGGGGCGGCGCGCAGCGGCGAGAGGCGCGCCGCGGCGTGCCTCTCAGCGTCCGCAGCGCGTAGCGGCGCCGAGCGCGGCGTCCACGCACACGATGCCGAACCCGTAGGCGGGGTCCACATGGTTTCGCGGGCGCTCGGCGGTGCGGAACAGCTGATCCAGGACCTCGTCGTGCCGCAACTCCGGGTGTTCCGAGATCAGCAGGGCCGCCCCCGCCGCGGCGAACGGCGTGGCCATCGAGGTTCCGGTCAGCGAGCCGTACCGGTCGGCGGGAAAGGTGCTGAGTATCCCCGCGCCGCCCGCCGAACGCCCGCCGGGGGCGACCAGGTCGACCTGGCGCGTGTCGCGGTCGTAGTTGGAGAACGCGCTCACCCCGCGGTCCTCGTCCACGGAGCCGACCGCGATCGCGCACGGGCCGTTGGCGGGGGCCGAGACGGCGGTGCGTGAGCCGCTGTTGCCCGAGGCGGCGAACACCAGCACGCCGCGGCGGCGCGCCTCGAGCACCGCCTCGTCGATGACCGGGAGGCCCTTTGCGGACGGCGGCACGGTGCCGAGGCTGATCGAGATCACGTCCACGGGCGGATCGGGCGGGGGCGGGCCCTGATCCGGGCCGTCCGGATCGACCCCGCTGGCCCACGCGACGGCGGCCGCGACCGCCGTCGCGGACAGCTCCTGCGCCACCATGCCGGGGCCGACCTCCTCGGCGATCTTGAGCGGCACCATCCGGACCCCCGTGGCGGCGACGCCGGCGATGCCGAGGGCGTTGTCGCTCGCCGCACCCAGGATGCCGGCCACGTGCGTGCCGTGCGCGTCGCCGGTCGACACGTCGGCGTCGTTTCCGACGAAGTCCCAGCCGGGGTCGAAGCGTGAATGCAGGTCCTCGTGCGTCACGTCGAAGCCGACGTCGATGATGGCGACCCGGACGGCGGCGTCGCCGGTCTGGACCTCCCAGGCCCGGTCGACGCCGAAGGTCGGCAGCGACCACTGCTGGGCGTAGTAGGCGTCGTTGGGTTCCCCGAAGGTGCGCAGCTTCGGTTCGGGGTGGGCGTAGCGCACCCGGGGGTCACGCAGCAGGCGCGTGGCCGTGGCGATGGGATCGCGGGCGCGCACCCGGTCCACGCCCCGCACCTCGCTGGCGCGGGCGTTCAGGCCGTGGTCGCGCCGGACCGCGGCGACCCGTGCCGCCGCGCGATCCGCGCCGCGGGCGGCGCTTGCGATGCCGCCGTTTTGGTACCCGACCAGCAGCGAGCCGGCCTCGAAATCTTCCGGATGCGCCCGTGCCGCCTCGATCCACGCCTGCGAGGCGGCACGGGCGTCTGCGGGGCTGAGGGCGCCGTCGTCGCAGCGTTCGAAGGCGGCGGTGATCTTGGCGTCCAGGTGCGCATCGCTGCCGAATTCTGAACAGGCCGCCAGCAGCGGGGGAACGAGGAGTGCGAGAAGGAGCCCGAAACGGCGCATGACGCGAGTCTATCGCGAGGGTGCGCGTTCGGCGCGCCTCGGGGGCACGACCGGGGTCGAAGGAGCGTCCATGGCCCGTGCCCGCGGCGCCGCGTTCAGGAGGGACCGCGTAGCCGCGCCAGCAGCGCCACGGCGTCCGGCCACGGGTCGGCGTAGAAGCGGCCCCGCTGGTACGACACGATCTCGACGCCGCTGACGTCGCGGCCCGGGTAGAGGCGAGCCAGGACCGGCGCGTGCGCCGCAAGCTCGGCTTCGAAGTCGTGGCTGGTCATCACGCGGGAGGCGACGAGCTTGCGGTGGCCGCGGAAGCGGAACACCAGCAGCACCATGGAGGCCTGCTGAAACGCGTAGGGATCGGGGGAGGCGGGGTCTCGGGTCATGGAGGGCACGGGCGCTGGGGGTCCGGCGCGGCGGCCGGGGCCCGCGCTCGGCACCGGCCCAGGCTACCTGCGCGCGCACCCCTTGTGCGCAGGGCCCCCCAGGCCTTAGGATTTAAGGTATCCGATCGACGGCGTGGAGGTGCCGCGTCGTTCGACCCGAACGTCCCCGGCGCGCCGCGCGCCGCGAACACAGGAGGCCATGCCATGAGACAGACCGTGAACGACGCCCCGCGACAGTCCGACGAGAAGCGCGAGGTCCTGAACCGCACCCTTTCGCAGATCGAGCGTACGTATGGGAAGGGTGCGGTGATGCGGTTGGGGGATGAGGCGTCGCGGGAGCGGGTGGGGGTCATTTCGACGGGGTCGATGAGTGTGGATCTGGCGTTGGGGGTGGGGGGCGTCCCGCGGGGTCGGGTGGTGGAGGTGTACGGCCCGGAGGCGGGGGGGAAGACGACGTTGGCGTTGCACGTGATCGCGGAGGCGCAAGCATTGGGGGGCGTGGCCGCGTTCGTGGACGCGGAGCATGCGTTGGACCCGAGTTACGCGGAGGCGTTGGGGGTGGACGTGGAGGAGTTGCTCGTGTCGCAGCCGGACACGGGTGAGCAGGCGCTCGAGATCATGGAGTTGTTGGTCCGCTCGGGGGCGGTGGACGTGGTGGTGGTGGACAGTGTGGCGGCGTTGGTGCCGCGTGCGGAGATCGAGGGGGAGATGGGCGATTCGCACGTGGGGTTGCAGGCGCGGTTGATGAGTCAGGCGCTGCGGAAGTTGACGAGTGTGGTGTCGAAGTCGGGCACGACGGCGTTGTTCATCAATCAGGTGCGGGAGAAGATCGGGGTGATGTACGGCAATCCGGAGACCACGCCGGGCGGTCGGGCGTTGAAGTTCTATACCAGCGTGCGGATCGAGGTGCGCAGGAAGGGGGACGTGAAGGTGGGGGCGGACAAGGTGGGGAACCGGGTGCGGGTGAAGGTGACGAAGAACAAGGTCGCGCCGCCGTTTCGGGAGGCGGAGATCGACATCGTGTTCGGGCAGGGGATCGATAAGACGGGGGATCTGATTCAGGTGGCCAGCGACCTGGGCGTGATTCAGAAGAGCGGGTCGTGGTTCTCGTACGGCGATACTCGCTTGGGGCAGGGCAAGGAGAAGGTGGGCGATTACCTGCGGGAGCATCCCGAGGTCGCCCGCGAACTTCGTGAGCGCGTCACCGCCACCCTCCACCCACCCAAGACCCCACAGGGCACGCCGGACGGCGTGACGCAGGCGGGCGGCGCGACCGGCGATGCGCACCTCGCGGGCGAAGACGCCGAGGCGGAGATCGAGGCCGTGGCGTAGGCAGCCTGTCGCGTACCCGGCATCGGGACGTGAGGTGCATAGGGACGTTTGGTTCTGACCATGCGGGGCACGACGCTCGGTAGGATGGGGAAATCCCTCGTCCCCACGCGGCGACCTACCGAGGTCGTGTCGCGGAAGGAGCCCGCAATGGTCGTTCCCAGCCCCCAGTCCTCCGCCCCTGGACCCGACCACGGGTGGAGGGTCAACGACTTCGCGTTGGTCGTGGCCACGGCCAACGGAACCGGTTCGCAGACGGCCAACCTGGCACTGCTGCGAAGCATCTTCGACATGGGCGTGCCCGTTCACGGCAAGAACGTGTTCCCCTCCAACATTCAGGGCCTCCCGACCTGGTTCCACATCCGCGCCAGCGCGGACGGCTGGGTGGCACGGCAACAGCCCGAGATCGCTGTCGCATTCAACGCCGCCACCCTGCACGAGGACGTCGCCTCGCTCCCCCCGGGCGGGGCGCTGTTCCTGAACGGCGACCTGCGCGGGGCGCCCGAACGCGACGACGTCACCACCTACCGCATCCCCGTGGGTGATCTGATGCAGGGCCTCCAGGCGAAGGGCAAGCTCAAGGACTACCTCGCCAACATGACCTACCTCGGCGTGCTGACGCAGTCGTTCGGCATTCCGCTGGACGTGGTCGAACAGGCACTCTCGCGACAGTTCGGCGGCCGTAGCAAACTGGTGGACGCCAACATGCCCGTGGTCGAGGCGTCGTACCGCTGGAGCAAGGAGACGTCCAGCAAACGCGACCCGTTCGTGATCGATGCCATGGGCGCCACCGACGATCTGATCCTCATCACCGGCAACGACGCCGCCGCCCTCGGCAGCGTGTTCGGCGGCGTCAGCTTCGCGGCGTGGTACCCCATCACGCCCTCCACCAGCGTGATCGACGGCCTTCGCGACCACCTGGTCCGCCTCCGTACCGAACCCGACGGCACCCCCAGCTGGACCATCGTGCAGGCCGAAGACGAACTCGCCGCGATCGGGATGATCATCGGCGCCGGTTGGGCCGGCGCGCGCGCCATGACCGCCACCAGCGGGCCCGGCCTCAGCCTGATGGCGGAGTTCGCCGGCCTCGGGTACTTCGCCGAGGTGCCCGCCGTCGTGTGGGACATCCAGCGGGTCGGCCCCTCCACCGGGCTTCCCACGCGGACCGGCCAGGGCGACCTCGCCTTCGCGTACGGACTCGGCCACGGCGACACGCGCCACCCCGTGCTGCTGCCCGGGTCGGTCGGCGAGTGCTTCGAGTTCGGTTGGCGCGCCCTCGACCTGGCCGAGCAACTCCAGACCCCCATCTTCGTTCTCTCCGACCTGGATCTCGGCATGAACACCTGGATGGCCGAGCGCTTCGCCTACCCCGATACGCCGATGCAGCGCGGCAAGGTGCTGCGAGGCGACGAGATCCCCGACGGCTACGCCCGCTACCGCGACGTCGACGGCGACGGGATCGCGCCCCGGACGCTGCCTGGCGAAGCCAACCCCCACGGCGCGTGGTTCGCGCGGGGAACCGGCCACGACGACGCCGCGGTGTACTCCGAACGCCCGGAGGTCTGGACCGAGAACATGCAACGCCTGGCACGCAAGCACGACACGGCCCGAACGCTGGTGCCGGCCCCCGAGGTCGACCGCGTGGACGGCGCGCACACCGGCGTGATCTGCATGGGCTCCACGCGCTACGCGATCATCGAGGCCCGCGCCGCGCTGCAGGCCGACGCCCGAGGCGTGTCGTTCCTGCGCGTACGGGCGCTCCCGATCGGGCCCGAGGTGCGCGACTTCGTCGCCGCCCACGAGCGCACGGTCGTGATCGAGATGAATGCGCACGGGCAACTGTGCGCCATCCTCCGCAGTGAGCTGCCCGACCTCGCCGCCCGACTGGTCTCCGTCGCCCACCTGGACGGCATCCCGTTCAGCGCCGAACAGGTGCGCGCCTGGCTGGACCCGCACCTGGATCCCCGTGCCGGCCGCCTCGAAGGGAGCCCCGCATGACGCGCCCCACCCCCGCCGCCCGGCAACCCAACGCCGTCGGCCTCACCAAGACCGACTACGGCGGCCGGCCCTCGACCCTGTGCAAAGGATGCGGCCACAACTCGGTCGCCAACCAGATCGTGCAGGTCGCCTTCGAGCTCGGCGTACGGCCCGACCGCATCGTCAAGCTGTCCGGGATCGGCTGCTCCAGCAAGTCGCCCGCCTACTTCCTCGGCACCTCCCACGGGTTCAACGCCCTGCACGGGCGCATGCCGTCCATCGCCACGGGCGCCCTGGCCGCCAACCACGGGCTGCACGCGCTCGGGGTGTCCGGCGACGGCGACACCGGCTCGATCGGCCTGGGGCAGTTCAAGCACCTCATGCGACGCAACGTCCGCATGGTGTACATCGTCGAGAACAACGGCGTGTACGGCCTCACCAAAGGCCAATTCTCGCCCACGGCCGACGAAGGCCAGGAACTGAAGTACGCCGGCGTCAACCCCTTCCCCGCCGTCGACCTCTGCGCCGAAGCGCTGATCGGCGGTTGCGGGTTCGTCGCGCGCGGGTTCGCCGGCGACGCCAAGCAACTGCGCGAACTGCTCAAGGCCGCCCTGGCCCACCGCGGCACGGCCGTGCTCGACGTGATCAGCCCCTGCGTGGCGTTCAACAACGACAATGAGAGCACCAAGAGCTACGGCTACGGCCGCAGCCACGAGGTGCCGCTCCAGGACGTCGGCTGGATTCCGCCGCAGGAGGACATCGTGCTGGATGACCACGAACCCGGCCAGACCCGCGTGGTGGAACTGCACGACGGCAGCCACCTCGCGTTGAGCAAGCTCGAGGACGACTACGACCCGAGCGACCGCAACCGGGCGCTGGACCGGCTGCAGCGGGCCGAGCGCAACGGCGAACTGCTGACCGGCCTGCTGCACTTCGACGGCTCGCGCCCCTCGTTCGCGGAAATGGTCGGCCTCCACGCCACCCCCCTCGCCGAGCTGGACGAGGACGCCCTCAGGCCGCCTGCGCAGGCGCTGGCCGACACGCTCGACCGCTACTGACCCTCCTCCGGCGGCGCGGTCACCAGCGCCCGGAAGCGCGGACCGAAGCCGGGCGCCACGTTGGCCACCACCGTGTCGCCCACCTGGAACGTGGTGTCGCCGTGCGGAAACACGGTCCGACCGTCCCGCCGGATCGCCACGACGATGCTCTCCTGCGGCAGGTTCGCGGTGCGTAGGCTCCGCCCCACCAGCGCGGCCCCGCGGGGCACCCGCACCTCCACGATCTCCTGCCCCGTCAGGTCGCGCAGCCGGAGGCGCTCCTCCACCTCCTCCTGCGTCCGCTCGCGCTGCAGGGCCAGGTAGTAGGCGCGCGCCAGGTCGGTCTGCCGCACGAAGCCGATCGGCCGGTCCGGATCGTTCGGATCCACCACCGGCATGCGGCCGATCTCGAGCCGCGCCATGCGCTCCAGCACCTCACTGGCCGCCTCGTCCGGCCGCGCGCGGAACACGCGGGTGCGGCATACGTCGCACAACGGCGTCGTCGCAGGCCAGCCCTCGCGGCGAGTCCGCTCCAAATCGCTCAGCGTCACCATCCCCACCATCGTCGACGGGTCCGCCTTCGACACCACCACGAAGCCGTGATGATGCGACGCCACCAGACCGTCCGCCAGGTCACCGAGCGTGTCCTCCGCGAACACCCGCGGCACGTCGCGGTCCATCACCTCGCTCACCCGCACCGTCTGCAGCAGATCGATCTCGCGCATCCGCATCAGGCTCAAGCCCCGCCGGGACAGCATCAGCCGGTAGAACGACTCCGGGTGCAACTGATCGGCCACCAAGGTCGCGATCACCGCGGACAGCAGCAACGGCAGGATCATCTCGTAGCTGCCCGAGATCTCGAACACCATCACGATCGAACTCATCGGCGCCCGCGTCACGCCCGAGAACACCGCCGCCATCCCCACCAGCGCGTACGGCCCCGGCTGGATCGGAAGCTGCGGCACGACCAGCCGCATCGCCTCGCCGAACAGGGCGCCGAAGCTGGCGCCCACCATCAACACCGGCGCGAAGATCCCGCCCGCGCCCCACGACCCGATCGACGCCCCCGTCGCCAGCATCTTCGCCGCCAACAGCGCCCCCAGGAACAGCGGCGCCGTCAGATCCTGGTTCAGGATCTGCCCCGTCGTCTCGAACCCGCGCCCCAACACCTGCGGCAACGCCAACGCCAACACGCCGACCGTCAACCCGCCCAGCGCCGGGCGTGCCCAGGGACGCACCTTCAGGCGGTTGAACAGGTCCTCGCTGCCGACCATCACCCGAATGAACGCCACCGCCACCAGCGACGCCAGCACCCCCATCAGCAGGTACCCCGGCAACTCCAGCGGGGTGGCCAGCACGTAATCGGCCGGCACCGCGAACGCCGGCGCGTCGCCCAGCATGCTGCGCGATACCGCCGTCGCCGCCACCGCCCCAACGACCACCGACGAAAAGTAGCGCCCCTGGAACTGCCCCAGCACCACCTCCAGCGCGAACAACACCCCCGCGATCGGCGCGTTGAAGGTCGCCGCGATGCCGCCCGCCGCCGCCACCGCCACCAGGTTGCGGCGTCGCTCGTCGTTCAGACGCCACCAGCCCGACACCGTCGACGCCAGCGCGGCGCCGATCTGCACCACCGGCCCCTCCGTGCCCAACGAACCGCCGCTCCCGATCGACAACACCGTCGCCACCGGCCGCCACAACAACAGCCGACGCGGCACCCGGCCGCCCAGGTTCGACACCGCCACCATCACCTGCGGAATGCCGGACCCCCGCGCGTCCGGCGCCAGGTGCAGCACGATCGGCGCCACCAACAGCCCCCCCAACGCAGGGACCAGCAGCGTCACCAACGCCGCCGGCACGAACCCGATCGCGTCGGACAACGCCTGCACCGTGTTGCCCGCCCCGCCCACCAGCGCGTCGAACGCCACCGCGGCCAGACCCGCCAGGCCGCCGACCACGATCGCGCTGGCGATCAGCGACAGGGTCTCGTTCGCGATGTACGGCCGCAACCATGCCGCGTGGCGTCCACGACGGCCGCCCGCGGCGTCCTCCTGGCGGGCGTCCCCCACCGGCTCAGCCCCCCTGCACCCGGCGCCACGCCGCCAACCAGTTGCGGTGCGTCACCTTCTCCAGCGAGGCGTCGTCCCAACCGTGATCGCGGAGCGCCTCCACCAGCCGGGGCAGGCCGGCGGCGTCGCCGAGCGCCGAGGGGACCGTCGTGCCGTCGAAGTCCGACCCGAACGCGACGCGGTCCTCGCCCACGCGGTCCCGCACGTGCTCCAGGTGCCGAATGATCGTGTCCAGCGGCGTGTCCGGTTCACTGCGCCCGTCCTCGCGCAGGAAGCCGCACGCGAAGTTCACGCCCACCAGGCCGTCCCGTTCGGCCAACGCGTCCAGCTGCGCGTCGGTCAGGTTGCGCGGGCTGCGGCACAACGCGTGCGCGTTGGAATGGCTGGCCACGACCGGCCGCTCGCTGTACCGGAGCACGTCCCAGAACCCCGCCTCGTTCAGGTGCGACACGTCCAACACCACGGCGAGCCGGTCGCACGCCCCCACCAGCGCGCGCCCCTCCGCCGTCAGGCCCGGCCCCACGTCCGGCGAGCCGGGAAACGCGAACGGCACGCCGGTCCCGTACGCGTTCGGGCGGGCCCACACCAGCCCCAACGAACGCAACCCCAACGCGTGCAGGACCTCGAGGACGTCCAGGTCCAGCACCGCCTCGGCGCCCTCCAGGTGCGGCACCGCCGCCAGCACGCCGTCCGCCATGGCGCGCTCCACCTGATCCGCGTCGCGGCACGCCCGCAGCGACCCCGCCGCCGCCAGGCGCCCCAGCGTGGCGAACATGCCCAGCGTCGTGCGCAAGGCGTGGTCGGGGTCGATCGGCCCGAACGGCGGGACGTCGTCGCGGCGGACGCCGGGGGCGGCCATCGGTCCGTCCGGGTTGGGCGTGAACATGGCGAACATCCCGCCGGCCATGCCCCCTTCGCGGGCCCGGACCGCGTCGACGTGCCCCACCTCCATGCGGGCGTCGAAGGCGCGCTCCGGGTGTTGGTACAGCCGGAGGAGCGTGTCGTTGTGCCCATCGAACACCGGCATCATGGCGCCAGGCTACACCTGCCCGCGGGCGGTGCGGCCCGTCGACGGGCGCTCAACGCACCTGCAGGGCCGCGCCGCCGCGCGGGCGGACCTCGCCGATCGCGCAGGCACGCGGAAAGGCGGGCTGGAGCGCCTCCAGCAACGCCGGCGCACGGGCTGGGTCGACCGACAACAACAGCCCGCCGGAGGTCTGCGGATCGACCAACGCCAAGCGCCGCACCTCGGGCAGGGCGTCCAGGCCCGCCACGCGGTCCTGCACGTAGCGGGCGTTGGTGCCGTGCGCCTTGGTGACGATGCCGCGCGCCAGCGTGTCCTCCGCGCCGGCCAGCAACGGGACGGCGGCGGCGTCCAGGGCCAGCGTCACGCCCGAGCCCTCCGCGACGTGGAGGGCGTGCCCCAGCACCCCGAAGCCGGTGACGTCGGTGGCGGCGTGCACCCCGGGCCGCAGCTCCGGGCTCACGTCCAGGCGGTTGAGGGTCTTCATCGACGCCAGCGCCTCGGCCAGCGTGTCCTCGTCGATCTCGTCGTTCTTGCGCGCGCCGGTCAGGGTGCCGGTGCCGACCGCCTTGGTGAGCAGCAGCACGTCGCCGGGCCGCGCGTGCCGGTTGGTCCACAGCTGCTCCGGGTGCGCGATGCCGGTCACGGCGAAGCCGAGCTTCAGCGCGTCGTCCTCGATGGAGTGCCCCCCCACCAGCTGCGCGCCCGCGGCGTTCAGCGTACGCGTGGCGCCCGCCATCAGGCCACGCAGGACGTCGTCCGGCAGCGTGCCCAGCGGATAGCCGAGGATGGTGAGGGCGGTCAGCGGCTCCGCCCCCATGGCGTACACGTCGCTCACCGCGTTCGCCGCAGCGATGGCGCCGAAGTCGTCCGGGTCGTCCACGATCGGGGTGAAGAAGTCGACGCTCTGCACCATCGCCTGCGTGTCGTTCAGGCGCCACGCCGCCGCGTCGTCCAGGAAGTCGGTCCCGACCAACAGGTCGTCGTGCGTCTGCCGAGGCAGTTCCCGCAGCAGGTCGGTGAGGGTGCCCGCCGCGATCTTGGCGGCGCACCCGCCCTTCGACACCGTCCGCGTCAGGCGGGGGAGATCCCCCGTCACCCGTTCAGCCATGCCAGCAACTCCTCTCGCGTGCCGCGCGCCAGCACGGTCCGGCCGTCCGCCGGGGTGGCCTTGCGGTACAGCGGATCGTAGTAGTCGTGCAACAGCGGTTCGATCACGCCGCGGAACGCCTCGGGATCGTCCCACGCGCCCTGCGCGTGCGCGTCCTCCAGCGCGGCCACCATCCGCTCGGTAGGCTCGGCGCCCAGCCGCCTGCGCAAGCGTCGCACGGACGCCGCCAACGCCGCCAGCGTCGCCGCCTCGCCGTCCCGCCGGGCCGGCGCCAGCGCGTAGTCGCGGTGGATGCGGCGAACGCGTGCGTCCAGGTCGTCCTCGAGGACCAGCAGTGGGGCGCGCCGCACTACCTCGTACACCGCCTCGGGTAGGTGCAGCCGCCCCACGTTGCGGGACTCGTCCTCCAGCAACACCGTCTCCTCGCGGCCCAGCAGCAGCGGCAGCGCCAGCCGGTGCTCGAAGGTCGCCTGGGCCGGCTGCGGCCCGTCGGCCCCGAACGTGCTGCCACGGTGCCCCGCCGCCCCCTCCAGGTCCAGGACCAACAGCGACGGGAGCGACATGGCGGCGTGCAGCAGCTCGGTCTTGCCGCTGCCGGTCGGGCCGGTCACCACCCACGCCGTCCGCCGCGCCAGCGACGGCGCCAGGGACGCCACCAGGTGCGCCCGCACCGCCTTGTACCCGCCCGCCACGCGCGGCACCTGCGGTGGCGCCGTGAAACGCTGCGCCAGCTCGCTCCGCATGCCGCCACGCCAGCACATGAACGCGCTCGGTTGGCCCTCGGCCGCCTGGCGCCAGGCGCGCACGCGGCGGGGCATGTCGGCCTGCGTCCGGATCCGACCCTCCTCGACGGCGGCGTCCTGTCCCTCCTGGGCGTAGCGCGCGCCCACCGCGTCGCGCTCGTCGTCGCTCAGGATCGGCAGCGGCAGCGCCCCCGGCAGTGCGCCCTTCGCCACCTCGCGTGGTGCGCGCACGTCGATGATCCGGCGGGCCGGCCGGCCCGCGCGGGGCGGCAGGAGCTGGTCGGGACGGACCTCGTTCACGCCCGTCATGGTAGCCGCGAACGCCGGGCCGGGCCGCGACGCGCGGTACGCGCGCCGCGCAGGCCCACTGCCCGCGCCCGCGGGGTGTAGCATCGCGCGCATGGACCTGGCCCGCGCCGCGCAGCGCATCACCACCGGCCTATTCATTGCGCACAGCCTCGGGTCGGCCGGCGTGATCGCCACCGCCACCGTGGCGTCCATCGTCGGGGCGGAACTGTCGGGACGCACGGCGTGGGCGGGCCTGCCCGCCGCGGCGTTCCAGATCGGGACGGCGCTGGCGGCGCTGCTGGTGGGCGCGCTTACCGCCCGCTGGGGGCGCCGGCCCGGCCTGACCGCGTCCGGTGCCCTGGGCACGCTCGGCATGGCGGGCGCCGCCGCCTCGGCGGTGTACGGCGCGTTCGGCGTGATGCTGGCCTGCCTGTTCGTGGCCGGCACCGCCAACGCGGCCGTCCGCTTCGCGCGGTTCACGGCGGCCGAGGTGAACCCCGCCGCCCGCCGCGGCCGCGCGGTCGCGATCGTGGTGATGGGCGGCATCGTCGGCTCCGTGCTGGGGCCCGCGCTGGTCGCGCCCAGCGGTGCGCTGACGCAGGCGGCCGGCCTGGGCGAGCTGGCGGGGCCGTTCGTCGCCGCCGCGCTCCTGTTCCTGTTGGCCATGATGGCGTTCACGGTCTTCCTGCGACCCGAACCGCGCGAGGTGGCCGAGGCGCTGGAGGCCAGCGTTCCCGCAGGCGCCGGCGCCCCCGCCAGCGCGCGGCCGTTGCGGGTGCTGCTGCGCGATCCCGGCGTGCGGACCGCCATGGTCTCCCTGGTCCTGGCGCAGGGGGTGATGGTGATGGTGATGGGCATCACCTCGCTGTACATGCGGGATCAGGGCCACGCCCTGGCGGCGATCGGCTGGGTGTTCTCCGCCCACACCCTGGGCATGTTCGCCTTCTCGGTGGCGTCCGGCTGGGCCACCGACCGCTTCGGCCGGACTCCCGTGCTGCTGGCGGGCGGCGCCGTCCTGGCGTTGGCCTGCCTGCTGGCGCCGCTTTCGGCGGCGTTCCTGCCGCTGTTGGTGGCGCTGTTCCTGCTGGGGCTCGGCTGGAACCTGTGCTACGTGGCGGGGTCGGCGTTGTTGACCGACCGCCTCTACACCGGCGAGAAGTCCCGCACGCAAGGGGTCAACGACCTGTTCATGGGCAGCGTCTCCGCCGCCAGCAGCCTGGGGGGTGGCGTGGTGTACGCCGTCTTCGGCTTCTCGACCATGGCGTACGCCGGTCTGGTGGCTTCGTTGGTGCTGTTGGCGGTGGTGGCGGCGCCGCGGGCGCGGCGGCGGCTGCGGCCGACGTGAGCCGCGGCGCGTGCGGCGCGCGGGTCACGGCGTAGGCTACGGGTCATGAGCGACGGCGACCGCGCGGGTGGGCGCAGTGATACGCGGACGGTGCCCGCCGTTCCGGCGGAGCGCCGCATGGGCGTGGTCCAACGCGTCGTCGGGCAGCTGGTGCCGCGGCGCCGCCACCTGCGGGGCACCGTGTACCTGCTGCTGGACCACTCCACCAGCATGGGCGATCCCGACAAGATGACGCAGATGCGCGAAGGCGCGGTGCGATTCTTCCTGGAGGCGGTGCAGCGCGGCTACGCCGTGGGGGCGGTGTCGTTCGCCGACCGGGCGGCGCTGATCACCGGCGCCAGCCTGGACGCGCACCGCTTCTGGCGGCGCGTGCACGAACTGCGGCCGTACGGGCGCACCGCCATGGCGCGGGCCCTGCGGACCGGCACGGGCCGGCTGAACCTGCGGCGGGGGCGCAAGGTGCTGGTGCTGATCACCGACGGGGTGCCAGACGACCGGGACGGCACGCTCGAGGCGGCGCGCATGGCGCGCGCCGCGGGCATCACGCTGATTCCCATCGGCACCGGCAACGCCGATCACGCCTTCCTGGCGGCGCTGGCGGGCCGGCCCGAGCTGGTGCGGCACGTGCCGCGTGCCGCCTGGGCGGAGGCGATCGCCGAGGTGGCCACCGGGCTGTCTTCTGGTCGCGCGCCCGGGTGAACGCGCGGCGTCCAGGCGGCGCGCGAGGTGACGCCGGGCCGCCGGCCGGCGCGGACGCGGCGGTAGGATGCGCGGCCGGGAGGTGAGGGCGTGACGACCGCAGCGCGGGCGAGGGAGACGGCGCCAGAGGACGCGCGGCAGCAGACCGGCCCGCCGGTGGTGGTGGCACGGGGCCTGACCAAGCGCTACGGCGGGTTCGAGGCGGTGTCCGACGTCGACTTCGAGGTGCGCGCCGGCGAGGTGCTGGGCCTGCTGGGCCCCAACGGGGCCGGCAAGTCCACCGTGATGCGGATGATCTACCAGGTCACGCCACCCAGCGCCGGGTCGCTGCACGTGTTCGGGCACGAAACCGGGCGCGAGGCGCGCCGCATCAAGGGCCGCCTGGGCGTGGTGCCGCAGATGGACAACCTGGACGAGGACCTCACCGCCCGCGACAACCTCCGCATCTACGGCCGCTACCACGCGCTCGGCGCGGCGGAGGCCCGCCGGCGCGCCGACGAGCTGCTGGCGTTCGCCGAGCTGGAACGCAAGGCGGACGCGCAGGTGCGCGAGCTGTCCGGCGGCATGAAGCGGCGCCTGACGCTGGTGCGGGGGCTGGTGTCCGACCCGGAACTGGTGGTGCTGGACGAGCCGACCACCGGCCTGGACCCGCAGGTGCGCCTCAGCCTGTGGGACAAGCTGGACGCGCTCAAGGCCGGCGGCGCCACCCTGCTGATGAGCACCCACTACATGGACGAGGCCGAGCGGTTGTGCGACCGGTTGTTGATCATGGATCAGGGCCGGATCGTCGCGGCCGGCTCGCCCGCCGAGCTGATCCGCGCCTCGCTGCCGCCCTACGTGGTCGAGGCGCGGCTGGCGGGCCGGGACGATGCGCCGTTTCGCCGCCTGGCCGACCCGAGCGGCAGCGACTTCGTGCGGGCCGCAGGCCGCGTCAGCGTGTTCGTGCAGGACGGCCGAGAGGCGCTGACGCGCGTACTGGATGACGGCGTCGACCCGGAACGGGCCTTCGTGCGTCCCAGCAACCTCGAGGACCTGTTCCTGCGCCTCACCGGCCGCGCCCTGCGGGAGGCGTGATGGTCGACGTGCACAGCGCGGGGCGCGTGTGGCTCCGCAACCTGTGGGTGTTCCGCGACCGCTGGTACTACGGGTTGCTGCCGAACTTCTTCGAGCCGGTGTTCTACCTGTTGGGGATGGGCGTCGGCCTGGGCTACTACGTCAGTACCGGCGGCGCGTTCGCCGGTGACTACCTGGGCTTCATCGCGCCCGGCCTGGTCGCGGCGGCCGCCATGAACGGTGCCTCGTTCGAGACCACCTACAACGTGTTCGTCAAGCTGCACTTTGGCCGCATCTACGACGCCACCATCGCCACGCCCGTCAGCATCGAGGACGTCACCGTCGGCGAAGCGGCCTGGGCCACCACCCGCGCCCTGCTGTACGGCGGCGTGTTCCTGTTGGTGACGCTGTTCTTCGGGACCGAGGTCAGCTGGCGGCTGCTGCCCGCTTTGGCGGCCCTCGCGTTGGTCGGCTTCGCCTTCGCGGCGCTGGGCTTGGCCTTCACGGCGGTGGTGCCGACCATCGAGCTGTTCTCGTACTACTTCACCCTGTTCCTGACGCCGTCGTTCCTGTTCAGCGACATCTTCTTCCCGGTCGCGGAACGTTTCCCGCCGTTCTTCGCCACCTTGGCGGCGTTCACGCCGCTGTACCGCAGCGTGCAGCTGGTGCGCGGGCTGGTGCGCGGCGAGTACGCCACCGTGCCGTGGGACGTGGCCTACCTGCTGGCGTTCGGGACGGTTCTGCTGGCGTTCGCGGTGTGGCGGATGCGGAAGCGGATGATCACCTG
>JAXHNB010000003.1:0-6961 GCA_034520945.1 Trueperaceae bacterium
GGATCAGGATGGCGCACCGCCCGACACGGGCATCACGCCCTCGCGTGCGGCCACGTCGGCTGCGGGGACGCGCACCACGATCGAATGCGGCTCACCCCGGCTTGGCACGCGGATGTCCGATTCGCCACCATACACAGACCGATCGTACCGAATGCGGCGGCCACGGACGGCCGATGTGACGAGGTCGTACGCCGTTGCGGGCGCGCTGGGGGCTCGACCGTGGTGCTCGCTAGTGGGCCCTGCCCACCACGTAGGTCATGGCGCCACCTTCGAGCACGCTGACGTGCGGGCGGATCAGGAGGAGGGCCGTGCGCTCGTACGGCGCGTGCAGTTCTTCGACCGGCTCCATCGTGTGCAGGTCGTGCACCACGCCCAAGAGGGACCCTTTCGGCACGACGGTGCCGATGGCCTCCTGGCGGAGGGTGGGCACCAGCACGCCGCCGCGCGCGGGGCGCACGACGCGCAGGTCCGTGACCGGCGTCGAGGCGGCGGGCGGATCGGCATGCTCATCGAGGGCGCCTGCGCGCGACAACACCCGCGCGACGCCTTCGGCGAGCCGGTCGCGCCACGCCATCTCGTCGTTGGAGCGGCCGCCCATTTCGATCGCGACGATGCGGCTGCCCCGCTCCGCGACATGGCCGGCGAGGTTGCCCTGCCGAATCGGCATGTCCACGACGAAGGGCGCGCCGACCGCGTCGGCCAGGTCTTCGGAGCCGGGAAAACGGAACGCGAAGGCGTTCACGCACCAGCTACCGCCGCCGTGCAGGTCGACGACGACGTCGCACCCCTCGGCGAGCTCGGACAGGGCGGCACCGAGTCGTTCGGTATGCGTACCCTCGGGCGAGCCGGGAAACGCGCGGTTCAGGTCCAGGTGATCCAGCGGCGACACGCGCGCATCGTCGGCGACGGCGGTCGGATTCGAGGCGAGCACGATGCGGAGGCGCCCCCGCAGCGCGTCGGGCGACCGCTCGAGGACGCGGCGTACCGCGAGGGCGCTCCACGGTCCTTCGTCGCCGTGAATCCCGCAGGTGATCATCACGCGGGGCGCGCCGTCCCCCACGTCCGCGTACCGCAGCGGCGTGGTCGCTTCGGCGGGGCCGGCGGGGAGTGAAACGTCGTGCCAGCGAAGGGCGTCGAGCAGCGTTGGGTCAGGCATAGCGACCTCCGAATCGGAGCGGCACGTGGGCACCGCGTGGTGGTGAAACGGGATTTCGTCGTGCGGACAGTGTAGGCGTTCGGTCTGCGGCACCGCAAGCGGCGACCGGGGCCAAGATCACCCGGGTCTGGCGTTCCGTCGGTTCAGGCGCACGCCGGGCGGCCCTGCGGCGTGGTCAGTCGGTCGCCCCCGCCGGCTCCACGGGACGGCTCGATGCCTGCGCGCCGCGATGGCCGAACCGTTCCGAGATCTCCGACGCGGCCTGGAGCACCAGCTCCGTATGGCCCGCCAAGACGTCCTCGGTCATGTGGAAGATCGCGCCGGCGACGCTGACCGCCGCGATCACGCGTCCGTCGGCGCGGCGTATCGGGGCCGCCACGCAGCGGATGCCGATGCCCCGCTCCTCGTCGTCGAAGGCGTAGCCGCGTTCACGCACGACCTCCAGGTGGCTTCGGAGCGCCTCGGGGGTGTCGATGGTGCGGTGCGTCAGCTGCGTCAGGTCGTGCTCATGCAGCAGTGCGTCGAGCTCGGGGCCGTCCAGATCCGCGAGCAACACCTTGCCGAGCGCCGTGGCATTCGCGGGATGCCGTCCGCCGATCTCGCCTTGGATGCCGATCTCCCGGTGCGCCTTCTCGATGGCGATGTACACCACCTCGAACTCGTCCCGCACGGCAAGACTCACCGTCTGACCGGTACGGGCCGCCAAGGTCTGCATGAACGGCCGCGCCACCGTGTCCAGCTCGAGCCCGCGCAGGTAGCCGTGGCTCAGTTCCAGGACGCGCGGGCCCAGGCGGTACACGTCCTTGTCGCGCAACACCACGCGATCGGCCTCCAGCGTCCGAAGGATCCGGAGCATGGACGCCTTGTTGACGTCCTCGTGCTGCGCCAGCTCGTCGAGGGTCCACCCGTCGTTGCGGCTCGCCAGGGTCCACAGCACGCGCAGGGCGCGCGCGAGGATCTGCACCACGTACTTCCCGTCCGAAGTGTCGGCGGAATCGTTGAACATCACACCACGCCTTTCGATAGCGGCTTTGCGCGACGACGACGCTCCGTGTCGCATCGAACGTGCCGTACGGGGAGGGCGGCACCGGGGCGGCGGTTCGCAGGTGCGGCCCAATGCGACTCGAATCCACGGACATTCAACCACGAGGGTGACATGAAATCGTGTTTCGCGTATAGTCCTGAGCGTGTAGGCGATCTGGATCCCCGCGTGTACGCGCGATGCATGCGCAGAAGCGACGGTGGTCCGGGGACCTGCCGATCGAAGGTTCGCTCGCGTAGCCGAGACGGATCGACGCCAATGAGCGGCGCGGAGCTGACGCGCCCGGACCCCCAGCGACGAAGGAGTGACACATGAACGTTCAATACGATTTTTCGGGACGCGTCGTGATCGTGACGGGCGCGGCACGCGGCGTCGGTCGGGCCATGGTGGGACAGTTCGCGGGCGCGGGCGCCAAGGTGATCGCGGCCGACCGTGACGCCGAGGGCCTCCAGGGAACGGTCGAGGGCCTGGGCGACGCGGCCGTCGCCGTAACCGGCGACGTGCGCGAGGTCGAGGGCGCGAAGACCATCGTGCAGTCGGCCTTCGACCACTTCGGTCGGCTCGACGTGTGCGTCAACAACGCGGCCGTCGCCCCGCACGCGGCCCTGCTGGACGAGAGCGTCGAGGTGTGGGACACCGTGTACGCCGTCAACTGCCGGGGCACGTTCCTGATGACGCAGGCGGCGGGGCGGGCGCTGCGCGATCAGGGCGAAGGGGGCCGCATCATCAACTTTTCTTCCGGCGTCTCCAACCGGGGGTCGGCCGGCGCAGCGTCCTACGCCAGCAGTCGCGCCGCCACCGAGAGCTTCACGCGGGTGGCCGCGATCGAGTTGGCCGTGCACGACATCCTGGTCTCGTGCGTCAGCCCGGGGCTGATCGACACGCAACCGAAGCCGCTTCCCCCCGGCATGAAGGAGGGCCTCGCCAAGCGCATCCCCACCCTGCCGCTGGCCCGCGCGGGCGAACCCGAAGAGGTCGGGAACCTCGTCATGTGGCTCGCGTCCGACGCATCCAGCTACGTCCTCGGCCACGTCTACGAGGTCGACGGCGGGGCAGGCGTCGGAGCGCGCGCGGGGCACGAGATCGTCGACGAGGACATCCGGTACGACTGGGTGACGGGGCGGACGCGCTCGTAGCGCGCTGCGGCGCACCAAGGCCATGCGCCTTGACCGCGCCGCCGCCGACTGCCTATATTGGGGCCACCGGACAAAACGTAGTTTCACTTTCTGCGTCCGGTGGTCCGTTCAAGTCCCCGTCCCGCCCCCGTTCCTTAGGAGGAAATCCATGAAGATGCGCACCGCTTTGGGCGCTCTGGCGGCCGTGATGTTCTTGCTCGGCAGCGCGTTCGCGCAGCAATCCACGCTGACGATCGCCCGCCCCGATGACATCCGCGCCATGAACCCGATCCGCCAGGCCAACAACGCCACCTCTCAGGTCACCTACCAGGTGCACGAGGGGCTGGTCACGATGAACCCGGAGCAGGAGCTTCAGCCCGTGCTTGCCACGGACTGGGAACTGCTCGAAGACGACGTGACCTGGCGCATCAGCCTGCGCGAAGGGGTCACCTTCCACAGCGGCGAGCCGTTCACCGCCGAAGATGTGAAGTGGAACTTCGAGCGGCAGCTCGACCCCGACGACCCCGGCATCGCGGCCGGTCTGATCCCGCCCGTCGCAGAGATCGAGATCATCGACGACCACACCCTCGACGTGACCCTGGAAGAGCCGAACGGCGTATTCATGAACGTCCTGGGCGCGCCCCTGTTCATGATCGTGGATCCGACCCGCTACCAAGAAGTCGGTGATGAAAACTACGGCAACAATCCCAGCGGCACGGGTGCCTTCGAATTCGCGGAGTGGACCCCCGATCAGCGCGTCATCCTCGAAGCGAACGAAGACTACTGGGGCGAGCCCGGCGCCGAGGTCGATCGCGTCGTGTTCGAAGTGATGCCCGAGCAGAGCAGCCGCATCATCGCGCTCCGCAACGGCGAGGTCGACATCGCCTTCGCCGTGCCGGCCGAAGAGATGGAATCGTTCGACGAGAACCCCGACTTCAATGCCATGCGGACGCCGACCATGCGCGTGATGTGGATCGGTGTCAACACCGCGCATCCAAGGCTCCCGACGCCCGTCCGCCGCGCCATGGCTCACGCCATCGACAAGGAGACGATGATGAACGTCGTCGGCGACAACGGCGTGCTCGCCACCGGCATCGGCATGCCCAGCGCCTTCGGCTTCTTCGAGTCCGACTGGGCGTACGATCCCGAGGCCGCCCGCGAGATCCTGCACACGAATGGCTGGACGGCAGGCGACGACGGTGTCATGACCAAGGACGGGATGCGGCTCGAGTTCGACATCTTGGCCCGCGGGTCCTACCCCGGTGAGATCGAAGGCCTGCAGGTCGTTCAGCTCCAGCTGCGCGAGGTCGGCATCGCGCTGAACATCGAGCGGGTCGAAAGCGGTGCCTGGTTCGCGGCGCTCGACGAGGGCGCGAGCGGTGCGGACGAAAACGGCGGCTACCCCGACTACGAGCTGTGGACCGCGGCCAGCGGCATCCGTACCGGTGAGGTCGGCTACATCACCGAACGTCCCAAGTGCGACCAGGGCGGCCGCAACTGGGAGCGCTACTGCAACCCCGACTACGACGAGGCATTCGAGACCTCGCAGGCCCCGCTGCCCGAGGAGGAGCGACTCGAGGGCTACCGGACGATGGCCGAGTTGTTCCACAACGACGCCTTGCGTATTCCGCTGTTCGTGATTCAGAACAACACCGTCACCAGCGACGACGTCGAAGGCTTCGTGGTCAACCCGAACGACAGCCTGAACCTCAAAGGCGTCTCGGTCTCGTCGAGCGACTGAGCGCACCGAACCAGGAACGTGGGGGCCGCCGTCACGGCGGCCCCCACGCCTCCGCAGGGCGCGCCTACCCCTATGTTCGTCTTCATCTTGCGAAGGCTGGCGCAGGCCGTACCCGTGCTGCTCGGCGTGCTGGTGATCGCCTTCCTGGTCACCCGCTTCACGCCCGGCGACCCCGCACGCATCATGGCAGGGGCGGAAGCCAGCGAAATTGCCGTGCAGGCGATGCGGGAACGCCTGGGCCTCGACCAACCCGGCTATGTTCAGTTCTTCCTCTACCTAGGCCGCGTCCTTCAAGGCGACCTCGGCAGCTCGTATCACTTGGGCCGTGACGTAGTGAGCCTGCTCCAAGACGCCCTGCCGCGCACGGCCAGCCTGGCGGTGATCGCGCTGATCGTCACCGCGTCGGTCGGCATTCCCACGGGCATCGTGTCCGCCATCCGCAAGGACACCTGGTGGGATGCCCTCGCCCGCTTCGGGGCGTTGCTCGGCGTGTCGATCCCGGCCTTCTTCGCGGGGCTGCTGATGATCCTATTGTTTTCGTACTACCTGGGCTGGTTCCCGTCGTACGGGAGCGGCAGCATCCGCCACGTCATCCTCCCCGGCATCACGCTGGGCCTGTTCTCGACAGGGCTGGTGGCACGCCTCACCCGCGCCTCGATGCTGGACATCATGGGCCAGGACTACGTGCGAACGGGACGTGCGAAAGGACTGGGCGAACGCATCGTGATCTTCAAGCACGCGCTCCGGAACGCCTCGATCTCCATCGTCACCATCATGGGGCTGCAGCTCGGGAGCCTGTTGTCCGGTTCGGTCCTCACGGAGACCGTGTTCGCCTATCCCGGGATCGGCCGCCTGCTGGTGCGCAGCATCTTCGAGCGTGACTATCCCGTCGTGCAGGGTGTGATCCTGCTGATCGCCCTGATCTATCTCATCGCCAACCTTCTCGTCGACATCACCTACGCGGCGGTCGACCCACGGATTCGGTACTCATGAGCAACAATCCCCTCCTGCGCGAGATCCGCGTCAGCCCCATCGCACGTACCAGCGTCATCGTGGGTCTGATCTACGTTTTCATCGCGATTCTGGGGCCCTACCTGGCGCCGTACGACCCCACCGCCATGACGACCCTCCCTCGGCAGGCCCCCAGCGTGGAGCACTGGTTCGGCACCGACGAGATCGGCCGCGACATCTTCAGCCGCCTGCTGGTCGGAACGCGGACGGCGCTCATCGTGGGCTTCATCGCTGTGGGGATCGGCCTTTCCATCGGCGGCGTGATCGGCATCGTCGCGGCCTACTTCGGTGGCTGGCTCGAAATGTTGCTGATGCGCTTCGTCGACATCCTGCTGGCGTTCCCAGGGCTGTTGTTGGCGTTGGCGGTGATCACCTTCCTGGGCCCCGGCTTGACGAACACCATGATCGCGATCGGCATCGGCGGCATCCCCGGCTACGCGCGCTTGATCCGGGGCGAGGTGCTCTCCCTGCTCGAACTGGACTACGTCTCCGCCGCCCGAGGCCTCGGTGCGCGTGATGGACGCATCATCGTGCGCCATCTGTTGCCCATGGCGATCTCGCCGATGCTGGTGTACTCCACCGCGCAGCTTGCGCGCGCGGTGCTGGCAGAGGCCGGCCTCAGCTACCTCGGGTTGGGCGTTCAGCCCCCGGACCCCTCTTGGGGCGGGATGATCGCATCGGGCCAGCGCTACATCTTCGACGCGCCCTATATGGCGATCTTTCCCGGCTTGGCCATCATCGTCCTGGTATTCGCCCTGAACCTTTTGGGTGACAGCCTGCGCGACGCGCTGAATCCGCTGCTGCGAGCCGGACGGGGGCAATAGCGCGCAGGCGCCCGCGCTTCCGGCAGCGCTCGCCCCACCGCGACCGTTCGCGGGACCATGCTAGCCTGGCGC
>JAXHNB010000004.1:0-7204 GCA_034520945.1 Trueperaceae bacterium
GTTACGCGAGGCGGCCATGGGAGCACCCCCGGCCGGGGCCGGGGGTGGCGTGGGGTGCACGGGGGAACGCCGGAACGGACGCGAGAGGGCTGAGCCTACTTCGGGATGGCCTCGATCCGGACTGGCTCCGAGATCACGGTCGCCATCTTGCCGTTGGGTGCCTCGGTCACGACCTCGAGGTACACCCAGGTGCCCTCGTGTGCGAACTCGACGTGCCAAGCCTCGCTGGGAACGAGCTTCGACCCGTCCTGAACGTTGATGGTCGGGGGTGGTGGGCGGGGCGGTCGAATCACGCCGAGTACACTCGCGATTCGGGTCCGAGTCGGCGCTGCGAGGTCCGTCGTGCGTCGCGTCAACACGGTGGGTAGGTGACGTGCACGCTGATTTCGCCTTGGCCTACCTCAGCGCCGCTAACGACGGCGTCTTCGGCGCCGAAGAACTCGAAGAACGCCTGGGGCGTGTCGACGTGTTTGCACCAACCGAAAGCGGCGTCGAAGTCGAGGCGCGGGATTCTCTCGGGCGCATCGCCGCAAGCGCCGAAGACGAACGTCAGAGCGATGAGCATCAGGACGGTGGTACGGTTCATGATTCCCTCCAGCTTCCGCTTCCGCGGTGGCGCTCTCTCCGCCTGCACGATAGGGAGCGAGGCGTGTCGTCCCCGTGTCGCGGACCGTGTCGTGCGCGTGGCTCGCACCCGGTACCGCGCACGCGTTGCGGCCGACCTATAATGAACCGTGTCGGCACGAGGCCCATTCGTAAAATTGTTCGGTCGTGCCAGGGTGCGTACGGGGACGGATGAGCCCGAGTTCGGTTCGGACAAGCGCTGGTATCTGCTGGCATTCCTTGCCTACGCCGGCACGTGGGTCCGTCGCGACCGACTGGCCGCCCTGTTCTGGCCCGACGTGTCGACGGAGGCGTCCCGTGACCGACTCCGGCAGTTGCTCCGGCGCGTGCGCGCCTTCGAATGGCTGAGCGGGCTCGAGGTCGAGCGCGCGCGCGTGCGGTGGATCGTCGACACCGACCTCCGGGCGTTCCGTGACGCCCTCGACCAAGGCGACTGGGGGCAGGCGCTCGAGCTTTACCAAGGCCCTCTCCTGGACGGCGTGACCGCTGACGATGCCCCCGAGTTCGCCGGCTGGTTGGAGCTCGAACGGGCGACCCTGCACAACCGCTGGCGGGCCCTGGTGTTGGACGCAGCCGCACGGTGGAGGACGGACGCATCCCGGCGAACGGCGATTCCGTTCCTGGCCGCCCTGCTTCGGGTCGACGCGTTGGACGAAGAGGCGCTACGTGCCTACATGACGGCGCTGTCCGATGCCGGTCAGCGGCTCCGCGCACTGGACGCCTACCGAGGATTCGCCGAGTATCTGCGCGAGGAACTCGGCCTGGACCCTGCACTGGCCACGCAACGGCTGGCCGCATCGATCCGTGAGGCGGAGCCACCCGCGTCGTCGCCGGGTCGGCACGTTGCCGAGCCCGGGGACGCGGCCGCCACGGTGGTCGGCCCAGGGGACGCCTTCGTCGGACGCGACGTCGAGTTGCTCGAGGTGATGGCAATGCTGGCCAGTCCAGGATGCCGCATGCTTTCCCTCGTCGGTCTCGGGGGGGTCGGGAAGACGCGCATCGCCTGGCAGGTTTGTGACGCGTGGGAGGGCGAAGCCCACTTCGTCCGGCTCGATGGCCTCTCCAGCGCGGCCGACATTCCCGCGGCGATTGCCGAAACGCTCGGGTGCACCTCACGTGGAAGCGAGGAGCCCCTGGACCGGATCGTCGACCACGTGGGCGACGAAGGTGTGCTGTTGGTGCTCGACGACTACGAGCACCTCACCGAGGGCGCGGGGCTCACGTCGAAGCTCCTCGGGCGCTGTCCGGCCCTGTCCATCCTGGTGACGTCGCGGGAGCGCTTGGGCGTACCCGAGGAGTGGATCTACGACGTAACTGGCCTGAAGGTGCCTTCCAGCGACGTCCCGCTGGCGCTGGCGCGGGGGTTCGACGCGGTCCGCCTGTTCCTCACGCGGGTCGAACAGGTGCGGGACGGCTACGAGTTGACGGAGGCGGATCTACCGCACGTGCTCCGCATCTGCCAGTTGGTGCAGGGACTCCCCTTAGGGCTGGAGTTGGCCGCAGCCTGGATGCGGAGCGCCACGCCCGAGGCGATCGCGGAAGAAGTGGCCTCGAACCTCGACTTCCTTCGGCGTCGCAACGTCTCCGATCGGCATCAAAGCATCCGTGCGGTGTTCGAGAGCTCGTGGCGGATGCTGACGCACGAGGAGCAGCGGGTGTACGCCACCCTGTCGGTGTTCCGTGGCGGCTTCACGCGCGACGCCGCGAACGCGGTGGCGCAGGCATCGACCCCGATCCTGGCGGCGTTGGTGGACAAATCGCTGCTGCAGTTGCAGGGCGACGCTCGCTATGAGCGGCATCCACTCCTATACCAGTACGTGCGCGAAAAGCTGGTGCAGTACGAGGACGAAGACGCTGCCTGCCGGCGTCACGCACGCTACTTCGTGTCGGTGGCGGAGGACGCCGGCAGCAAGTTGCGAACGACGGGCGGCGTGGCCGACCTCGATGCGCTCGAAGCCGACCACGAGAATCTTCGGGAGGCGCTGCGCTGGGGGATGACGCACGATCCGGTGTTGGCGCTCCGGTTGGCCGGAACGCTCGGGCGATTCTGGGAGATCCGGGGACACCTGCTCGAAGGGTGCGGTTGGCTCGACGCCAGCCTGGACGGCGCGGGCGACGCCCCCCCGGAGGTCGAGGCGCGCGCCCTCGACGCCTACGGTCGCCTGCTGTACCTCCGGGGCGACCGGGAGGCGGCCACCTCCCGGATTCAGGCCGCGCTGGCCCGCTTGCACGACGCGGAGGACGCGCACGGCGTGTCCAGCGCGCTGAACCACCTGGGGGCCCTGGCGATGGAGGCCAGCGACTTCGCGCGCGCGGGGGCGCTGTACCAGGAGGCGCTGACGTCGTACCGCGCGCGCGGTGATCAAACCGGCGTCGGCTACGTTCTCAATAACCTGGGCGAGGTTGCGCGGCTCCAGCAGGACTACGTTCGGGCAGAAGGCCTGTACCGGGAGGGCCTCGTCCTGCATCGTGCGCTGGGCAACCAGCGCGGCATCGCGATCACGCTCGGCAATCTCGGTTCTGTCGTGCACCGGCAGGGCAACGCCGAGGAGGCCGCGACCCTGTTTCTGGAGAGCATCGCGCTGAAGCACCACCTTGGGGATCAGATCGGCCTGTCGTACTGCTTCGCCGGTTTGGCCGGCGTGCTGTGCGACGACGGCGCGTATTCCGAGGCTGCGCGACTGCTCGGTGCCGCAGAGGGCCTGATCCGCACCCACTCGGTAGAACTGGACGCCGCGGACCGTGCCGATTACGCCGCCTGCGTGGCGTGGTGCCGTACGCAGATGGGGGACGACGCCTTCGCGGCAGCGGCCGAGGAGGGACGCGCCATGGAGGTCGGTGCCGCGGTCGCGACCGCGCTGGAGGTAGGCGAGGACGCGCGGCGGCGGACGTGACGCTTCGCTGTTCCGTGCTTCCAGGCCGTCATGTGCCCGTTCGCCCAGGGGCTCGCGATCTTCGGCGCTTCGTTCCCGAAGTCCGGCCTGTGAGCGCTCTTCATACCGATCGCGACGCCTGACCCGACCGGACGGGTGGCGCTGCTGGTGGGCGCGACCACGTGGGTCGGCCTCGTCGTCACTGCCCCGTGAAGGCGAGGACCGGCCGTCCGCCGATCTCGATCCAGCCGTCGACGATGCGGCGCAGGTCCGCCGCCGACCAGCCGCCTTGCCACAGCTCCGGTCGGGTCTCGATGTCGTCCCGCCATGCTTCGAAGACCTGCCGCGCCTCGCGCTCCGTGCGGACGCGTGACAGGTCGGCTCGGACGACTCGGGCGGCCGGGCGTCCCTTCTCCGAGGCCGGCGCCCACGCCAGCAGGAACGGCCCGCGGTTCGCGATGTCCAGGTTCCCCGCGTTCGCTTGCCGAATCGCCGAGAAGCCGCTCGGCAGGTGGTAGTCACGCGTCGCGACGCGGCAGGCCGCAGCGCTGTCGCTGCGATCACGAAGCTCCGCGGCGCGCCGCTCGCTGGCTACTGGCCAGACCGTGACCATGCGATCCTCGGCGGCGGCCTCCGTCGTGGAAGGGTCCGGCCCGTCGGGCCGCGTTGCGAGGAACGCCTCGCACAGCATCTGGTAGCGCGCTCGGGTGTCGGGCTGGGCGCGCTGGGGAAAGGCCACGATGGCGTAGGCGCCGAACTCGGGCGGCGGTGACACGTGCGGACCCACGAAGGTATGGAACGCCCGAAGCGTCCGCGCGGGCGTGGGTTCCGACGTGCTGGGCGCGCAGGCCGACACGAGCAGCGCCGTGGCCGCTAGAACCATCGAACCTCGAACGTATCGGCTGATCATGGGATGCCTCCTCCGGGTCGGACCTTCGGGTCGTACGTGTCGCGCATGCATACGATGCCTCGCGAACGCGCGTGGCCCTGCGCTACGTCTCGGTCAAGCTAGCACGGCCATTCCTGAGCGCGATGAAGCCGAACGGGCCGAGCCGCCTCGCCCCGTTCGCGCTACCCTGGCGTCACGACAGCGACGCCGGTCGCGAGGCCGGGTCGTACCCCATGGAGGACCTCATGCGCATGCGCACCCTTGGATCGCTCAGCGTGTCGACCGTCGGGCTCGGTTGCAACAACTTCGGTCGCCGCCTCGATCAGGACGCCACGAAGGACGTCGTCGACGCCGCCCTCGATGCGGGGGTCAACCTCCTGGACACCGCCGACGTCTACGGCGACGGCCTCAGCGAAACGTTCCTGGGCGAGGTCCTGCGTGGCCGCCGCGACCGGGTGGTGCTGGCGACCAAGTTCGGCATGGGCCGCCGTGATGACGGCTCGGGCGACGGCCGACCCGAGACGGTCCGCACAGCGCTGGAGGAAAGCCTGGTGCGCCTGCGTACCGATCACGTGGACCTGTACCAGCTGCACCGTCCCGACCCGAACGTTCCCGTCGCGGAGACGCTGGGCGCGCTGGGCGACGCCATGCGGGCCGGCATGGTGCGCGAGATCGGCTGCTCCAACTTCAGCGCCCAGCAGCTCGAAGAGGCCGAACGGGCCGCGCACGGCCTGGGTGGCCCCCGGTTCGTGAGCGTCCAGAACGAGTACAGCATGCTGCGCCGAGAGGCGGAACAGGGGGTGCTGCCGGTCTGCGAGCACCTGGACGTGGCGTTCCTGCCGTACTTTCCGCTGTTGAGCGGCATCCTCACCGGCAAGTACCGCAAGGGCCGGCCCTGGCCGGAGGGAACGCGCGTGCGGGGCAACGAACGGTGGGAGGCGAAGCTCACGGGCGAGACCCTCGACCTGGTGGAGCGCCTGAGCGCGTTCGCGGAATCTCAGGGCTACGAGCTGATCGATTTGGCGTTCGCGTACCTGTTGGCCCGTCCGGCGGTGGCCAGCGTGATCGCGGGCGCGATGACGCCGGCGCAGGTTGGGCGCAACGTGCAGGCCGGCGCGTGGGAGCTCGACCAGAGCCAGGTGGCCGAGGTGACCGCGATCCTGGACGAGGGCACCCCGTGAGCGAACCGAGCGACAGTAAAGCCAGTGTTGGCGTCCTTCGCATCGGCCTGCTGCACCCGGGCGCCATGGGCGCGGCCGTCGGCGCGGCGCTCCGCGCGGCGGGCCACGAAGTGCTCTGGGCGTCCGAGGGACGGTCCCCTGCCACGCTCGAGCGGGCCGACGCGGCCGGGCTGGTGGACGCCGGCTCGATCGACGCCCTGGCCGTACGCTGCGACGCGGTCGTGTCGGTCTGCCCGCCGCACGCCGCACAGGACGTGGTGGACCGGGTGCTCGGCGCCGGGTTCCGGGGCCTGTACCTCGACGCCAACGCGGTCGCGCCCGCCTCGGCGCGGGCCGTGGGCGACGCTGTCACGGCCGCAGGCGGCACGTTCGTGGACGGCGGCATCATCGGGGGGCCACCGACCCGACCGGGGACCACCTGGCTGCACCTCGCCGGCGCCGAAGCACCACGGGTGGCGGCGTGGTTCGCGGCGGGCCCGTTCGAGACCTCGATCGTCAGCGACCGTCCGGGCGACGCCTCCGCCTTGAAGGTCGCCTTCGCGGCGTGGACCAAGGGATCGACGGCGTTGAGAGCGGCCATGCTGGCGTACGCCGAGGCGGCCGGGGTGCGAGAGGCGCTCCGTACCCAATGGGAGGCGTACGAACCGGGCTTCCTGGCGGATGCAGAGGCGAAGGTGCAGCGCTCGGCGTGGAAGGCCTGGCGCTTCGAGGGCGAGATGCATCAGATCGCAGCCGCGTTCGACGCCGAAGGGGTGCAACCCGAATTTCACCTCGCCGCTGCCGAAACGTACCGGCGCCTGTCGCCGCTGCGCGATGCGGACGCGCCGGAAGGGAAGCCGGAGCTGGCGAGGGTACTGGCGGCGCTGCGGGCAGAGGGGGAGCGGTGAACAGGTAGCCTCCACCTGACCTTGATGGCCACCCCGGGAGGTCCCTGCATGTCCAACCCACTCGCACTGGCGTTCGCCGCCGTGACGGCAACGAGCGTCGCCCTCGCACTCACGTTCGTCCGCCTCGAGCGGCCAGGGGCGTACGCCATCACGAAGACCGTGGCGTCACTCGGATTCCTCGGCGTGGCACTCGCAGTCGGCGCGATGGAGGCCCCCTGGAGCCGCGTGGCGTTCGCCGCGTTGGTCTTGTCGGCCGCGGGCGACGTGGCGCTGAGCGTGCGTGGCCGGACGGGCTTCTTCGTGGGGCTGGCCTGCTTCATGGTGGCGCACGGCGCCTACACGGTCGCGTTCGGCATGTACGGCGTCGGCGGCGCCACGCTGGGCGTGACGACGGTGCTGGCGGCGCTGGGGATGGGGGGCGTCTGGTGGGTGCTGCGTCGCCGGATCCCAGCGGCGTTGCGCGTGGCCGTAGGCGCGTACGTGATCATTCTGGCGGCCATGGTGGCGACGGGCGCGGCTGCGGCCGTCGCCCACGGGGCCACGTGGTTGGGGGCCGGCGCGGTGCTGGTCGCGGGATCGGACGTCGCGGTCGCGCGTGAACGGTTCGGCCGCTCGATGTTCGCCAACAAGCTCGCCGGCCTGCCGGCGTACTACCTGGGGCAGATCCTGATCGCGGCGAGCCTGGGTGGGGGGTAAGGGCGTCGCCACTCGCGGTCCAGGAGGCGACACGTGGCAGCACCCCCGGGCCTT
>JAXHNB010000005.1:0-85000 GCA_034520945.1 Trueperaceae bacterium
TTGCGGCCGACCGCAGTCCACGCGCTCGGCGGCCGCAGGTGCGCCGTCGTGTGACGGCTGCATTGCGATGCACGCGGGGATAATTTATGCTCGTCATGCGGCATCGAACTCAGCACGGGCCACGTGCGAGCCGCCCGGGGAGGCGCCTGCGCCCAATGGCGGAGCGTAGCGTTCGTTCTTCGTGCACAGGAGTATGGGGCGTGGGTCTCGACGCTGCACGTTGGTGTCACGCTGGCTTCGCCGCCTCTTGAACGCACGGGACGTAATACCTTTGCATCGTGGAAGGAACACCATGTCAGACGAACGCGGTCACGTCCACTGGGCATCGTTGCGACGGCGACACCGAATTGCGTGGGCGGTGCCGATCGCCTTGTGGTGGTTGGTCGCCTGCGGCCAGGGCGGGGACCCGAGCGAGGCGGTCGAGGCGCTGGCCGTGACGTCGGCGCGCGCCACCAGCGCGACGTCGATCTCCGTCACCTTCAGTCACCCCGTGACCGACGCAGACGATCCCGGCGACTACGTCGTGCGCGATTTGGACGGCGCGCGGCTGGCCGTCGTCGACGCGTACGTCAAGGAGCAGGGCACGCTGGTCATTCTGGCTACCGAGCCGCAGCGCCTGGTCGACTACGAGCTGGAGGTGCTCGATCCGACGCCCGTCGCCGGCGGCCTTCGGGCCGCCACGCTGCTGCGCGCGTCGGAGCCGGTGGCCGGCTCGGCCGTGCCGGCGCCGTTCGTGCAGAGCGCGACCGCGCTGGACGACACGCACGTGCTGGTCACCTTCGAAGACCCCGTAGGTCCGCCGGCGGTGGACGCGCACGACGATGCGCTGGACCCCGACGCCTACCTGCTGCTGGACCCCTCGCTGGGCGTGCGCGAGGTGCGCTTCGCCGATGGGCCCGCGGCACGCACTGCGGTGGTGCTGACCACCGATCCGCTCGGGGCGGGCTCGCACCGCGTCCAGGTCGGGGGCGTCACCGTGCGGCCGAATCGGGTGCTGATCGACCCGTTCCGGAACGAGGCGATCTTCGGCGGCGTCGAGGTCGAGGACGGCACGCCACCGCGCGTGGTGGACGTGCGCGCGACCGATGCCACCACGGTCGTGGTTCAGTTCGACGAACCTGTCAGCGAGGGCGCGAGCGACCCGTCCATGTTCGTACTCACCCGTCCTGACGGCGACGTGCTTCAGGTCGTCGCCGCGCAGCTCACCGCAGAGGGCACCCGCATCGTGCTCACCACCGAGCCGATGGAGCCCGGCGTTCGCTACTCACTCGCGTTGGACGGCGTACAGGACGTGAACGGCAACGTGATCGCGGGCGGGACGACGACCGAGGTGACGGGCACGGACACGACCGAGGGGGTCGACACGGCGCCACCCCGCGTCACGGGCGCCACGTCGATGTCGTCCACGCGGGTCCTCGTCACATTCAGCGAACCCGTGCAGGGCGGAATGGAGAGCGCCGAGAACCCTGGGCACTACGAGATCGTGGGCACGTCGACGCGGAACGGCGCACTGTCCGCGCAGGCCACGCTGCTCGTCAAGAGCGCGACGCTGTCCGCGAACGGCCGAAGCGTGGTGCTGGAGACCGGGCCGCAGAGCGAGATCCCCTACACGTTGCGGGTGACCCACGTCTTCGACGAGGCGGGAAACCCGGTGATCGGCCCGACGCGCGACAGGCCGTTGGAGGTCGACTTCTTCGGTACGCCGGTGAGCGGCGCTGGGGTGGACAGCGACGGCGACGGCCTCACCGACGCGGCCGAGCAGAGGGGCTGGACCGTCGTGGTGCGCAATGCGAACGGTGAGACGGTCCGCAGCGAGGTGACCAGCGATCCGGGCGATCCCACCGTGCCGGTCGACCATCCCATCAACGTCGCGGCACGCGACACCGACCAGGACGGCCTGGGCGACGCGCAGGAGAAGACGTACCTGACGAACCCCCGCGCGGCCGATACCGACGGCGACGACCTCACCGACAGCGACGAGTTGAACCTGGTGTACAGCGATCCGACGGTGCAGGACACCGACGGGGACGGCCTGGCGGACGGGTTGGAGTTCTCGTTCTTCGGCACGTCTCCGCGCAGCGACGACACGGACGGGGACCAGTTCACGGACGACTACGAGGTGGACGCGGACAATCGGAATCCCCGCCTGGCGGACCTGCCCACGTTGTTCGTGGACGTTGGCGCCGTCGATCTGCAACTCGATGTCCGCTTCGAAGAGGAGACCAGCCAAGGAAGGACCACGGTCGACGCCAAGTCGGTGAACTCGACGCTGGAGCGCTCCTCGTCCTCCACGACGGGTACCGAGCGGTCGAGCACGTTCGAGTGGTTCGCGAAGGCAGGTCTGACGGCGGGCCTCGAGAGTGGCACCTCGGGGGTGGAGTGGAGTACCGAGTTCTCGGCCGAAGGTGGCGTCAGCGGTTCGTCCACGTCGACCTTCTCGAGCGAGTCGACCGAAGCCACCCAGCGTGCGTTCGCCACCTCCTTGGCGACCGAGCAGGAGGTGTCGGCCGAGTCCACGGTGAATCGCATCGTGGAGGGAGCCAGCCTCGCGGCGGAGGTGAACCTGACCAACCCCACGAACGTGGCGTTCACGGTCCGGAACATCGAGATCACGGTCATGGCACAGGACGCGCGGCAACGCTCAGCCTTCGCACCCGTCGCGACACTGTTCGCCGCCAGCGACACCACGATCGACATCGGGCCGCTGACCTCGGAGCGAGGCCCCTTCCGCTTCGTCAGCCACAGCACCTACCCAAGCCTGATCGAAGGACTCATGAAAAATCCGCGCGGCCTGCTGTTCAAGGTGGCGAACTACACCTTGGAGGACGAGTTCGGGCGGCGCTTCGCCTTCGTCGAGCAGGACGTGAACGACCGGACGGCGTTCCTGGAGATCCACTACGGCGGTGCGCCCGACACCGAGTCGTATCGCGTGGCGACGAACGGGACGTTCGACCCGGCCGGGAAGCCGAGCGGCGTGACCATGTCGGAGGTCATGGAGGACATTCTGGGCCTCACGCACGTGCCTCACGGCGATACGCCCGCTCAACACGGCACGACGCTCGACGAAAGCTACGCGACGGCCGTGGACCTTGACAGCGGTGTCCAGGTCCTCACGCGCGTCCGCAGCGTCGGGTACGACCCGAACGATCCGGACGACGACGCTCGATGGTGGGTCCTGACCCCGGACGGCCTCATCACGCCCACGGCGTTCACCGAGGGCCGGGCGTTCCGTTCCACGGCGGTGCGTTCCGGCGAGGGCTTCGCCTTCAAGTTCGTGACCGACGCGGACGAGGACGGTCTGGAAGCGTCGTTGGAAGCCCTCAACGGAAGTAGCGACGGCGACCCCGATTCTGACGGTGACGGCATTCCTGACGGCATCGAGGTGTTCGGGTACGATCTGGACCCGCAGAACGACACAGACCCGTGGATCGTGCGGTTCGATGATGGTCGCGACGCCTACCGCACGCATGCCAACCCCGCCCGCGCCGACACGGACGGCGACGGCCTCAGCGACTGTCAGGAGCTCGTGTTCGGATCGGACGGCATGACGCCTCTAGCGTGCGCGACCATCGAGGTGTACCTGGACGGCGACGGCCTGCCGACGCTCGCGAGCGAAGGCAACGGAAGCCCGCTGGGGTCGTTCACCCTCCCCGCGCCTCTCGACCCGGCCGATCCCGACACCGACGGCGACGGACTCCTGGATCTCGACGAGGTGATCGGCTTCGACTACGAGGCCCTGGAGGGCGGGACCGCATCGTTGCGGCCCGACTTCGACGCCGGCACGCCCGCCTTGAACCCCCTCAGTCGAGATACTGACCGCGACCGCCTTGGGGACCTTCAGGAAATCCGACTTGGTACCGATCCGACCGGAACGGATCAAGACTCCGTGCTGGACGACGACGGTGACGGCCTCGTGAACCGCGTCGAAGCGATCGGCTGGGAGGTGGTCTGGTACCCCGTCGGGACCGATCCGGAAGACCCGTCGACGGCATCGACGCGGGCCGTCGACTCCGATCCCGATGTGTTCGATACGGACGGGGACGGCCTGTCCGACCTGGAAGAGCTCGAGACCTGCCGCGACCGGAACGGCGACGGCATGTGCGCGCCCGACGAGTATTTCGGGCCGCTCGACCCGAGAGTGGTGGACACGGACGGCGACGGACTCACCGACCTCGAGGAGATCAACGGCGTGTCCTTCCCCTTCGACGCCGCGAACCCCGTGCGCTACACCGGTCCGCTCGTCGCGGACACGGATGGCGACGGATTGGCCGACGGCGAAGAGGTCGAGGACGGCTGGCTGGTGGTCGCGTCGAACGGCGCCGGACGCATGGTGTACTCGGACCCTGTGCGCTCCGACGCCGACGGCGACGGCCTGAACGACGCCGGGGAAGAGGCCGCGGGCACCGACCCCAACACCGCCGACACCGACGGCGACGGCACGACCGATCAAGTCGAACTGGACCGGGGCACCGACCCCCTCGCACCAGACGACCTCGTCACCGTCACGCTCACGGCCATCCGCGTCGGGCCGAACGCCACCGCCGACGACGACGTCGCCGACTGCGAGGCGAACAACGATACGGCGACCGGCTCCGACGTCACCGACTCGGGCGACTTCCGATGGTCGTTCCGCGTCCGCACGACCTCGTACGACGGGGTGGGCGTCTACCTTTCGGATGCCTTCGAAACGACACACGCCGACCACTCCCTGACCTGCGAGCCGGGGGAGAACAGCAACTGCTACGACGACAGCGGGCTCAGCCCTACCCTGCAATTCGACGATCCGGAACGCGCGTTCGGGGTCGTGCGCATCGAGTCGACGGGCGTCAGCGACGTCCACGTATCGGAGATGTTCACCCTTCCTCATCAGCACGGCATGGTGATCGACGGCTGGGTCGAGGAGATCGTGATGGGGACGAACGCCGGCGGCGTCTACGGCCCGATCGACGTGGTGGAGTCGGACGCCCCCGACGCGACCAACGCCCGCTTCGAGTTCGGGGGGCTCTCCGCCGAGTCGGGTGGCGTGTACACGGACGACGACCTGCCCGAAGGTTTCCAGTCGTTCACGTTCACGGGCGACGAGGTAAGTCCCGTCGACGCCTCCTCCGAGGAGACCTGCACGATCGTGGTGGAGGGCTTCATCTGGGTGCGGTGACGGACCGCTGCACCTTCGTGCGTGCGAACGGGGTGACCCCGGCTTCGGTCGGGGTCCGCCTGCCCTCAGCAGTTCGGGCCTTCCTGGTGTTGGCATGGCGATGCTAGAGGGGAACCCGTGCGTACGCGAGCGGCCAGGCTAGGTGGCAAGTGCGTAGGTATGCATCTCGAGGAGTGCTTATACTGGATCGGCGACACGCACCATCGGCGCGTCGCGCGCGCCCCGCCCTCGGCCCGGCCTGTGCCCCTCGGCGGATCGCGGCCCACCCTTCGTGCGCGCAGGCCCAGAGGGAGTGGTTTCGATGTGGAATGTAGATGTCAGGCGGTTCGCATGGGCGCAGATCATCTTGCTCGCACTGTTCGTCACGGCGGCGACCGCGTTCGCGCAACCGGGCCCGCGAGGCTACGTCGACATGGTCTACGTGCCGCAGGTCGAAAAGGTACTCATGTTCGGCGGTCAGCTGGACTATCTGGCGCCGTATCGTGCGGTCGGGGGGACCTGGTGGTACGACCCGGCCCAGGACGCCTGGAGCGAGGTCACCAGCGAACCGCAACCGGGCCCGCGCGGGGCCGCCCATCTGGCCGTGCACGATCCCACGGGGACGGTGGTGATGTTCGGCGGGGGCGTGCCGGTCGAGGGCGGGTTCCAACCGTTCAGCGAGACGTGGCTGTTCGACCCCGTGGAGGAGCGCTGGTCGCAGCTTTCCTTCGAGGAGGGTGCCACGCCCCAGGCCGAGATCGGCGAGATGTTCGCGTACCACGCGGCGGCGGACCTGTTCGTCCTGCACGGCGGGTTCACGCTGGACGGGATGCGCTTTTTGAACGACACCTGGCACTTCGACCTGGGAGAACGCACCTGGATGAAGGTGGAGCCGGCTACCTCGCCCCCCGGCATGAACTACAAGGCGTTCGCCTACGACCCGCGCACCGAGCAGCTGGTTCTGAGCGGCGGTGTGGTCGAGGAGGTGGACGACACCTGGACGTACGACCCGCGGGATCCGGACTGGCAGCATCACGAGAAACTGCCCGAGAGACGCTGGGTCGACTACGTGCGGATGGTGTACGACCCCAACCTGGAGACCCTGATCCGTTTCGGCGGCACCAACGAGGACGAGGGGGTCGTCTGGTCGGTAAGCGAGGACCTGGAATGGTCGTTGCTCGACATCGAAGGCGCGTCGCCCCCGCAGGTGAATCGGCATGCCATGACCGCCGTTCCAGGCCTCGGCGTGCTCGTGTACGGAGGCGTATACCGCGGGCAGCCGGATTTCACGAGCGACATGTGGGTGATCGATACGGTCGAGGGGCGCTGGGAGAAGCGCTGAGCTGAACTTGAGGGGGCCGGCGCTAAGCCGGGTTGCTCGCCCTGGGGTCGCTCGAGAGCGGGTCGCTGGCCGCGGGCGGCGGCGACGGGTAGCTCGCCTTGTGGGCGTTCTTCACCGTAGGCTCGTTCGTCTCGCTGGCGCTGCTATTGGCGAGCATGCGCGCTGGAACGAATGGCGTGGGGCTCCGCGCCTGGCGCCGGAGAATCCTCGGGAAGCGTGACGCCGACAGGGTCTACGAGGCGGCATCGACGCTTCCCCTCCTGGCCGTCCACGACGCCATGGACGTGAGTCACGCGGGGATCATCGGGCGCAGCGGGGCTTCGAGGGGGACCCGGTTTGGATGCCAACACGGTTCGCACGCGAGCGAATGCGCGAAGAACCTTCGGGATCTGCATTCGGTCCACGTGCGCGGAAGTCCACAGGGACAGCGCCGACGCCGTACAGTCCCGGGGTTCGTGTCGGCACGGCCGCGGTGACCGGCTACGTGGGCGCGGCCAGTCCGATGCTGTTGTGGTGGGCCGGCTCCGTATCGCCACCTCTCGCGCTCGGTACTATCTGTGATACTATCTCCGCAAGAGGTTGGAGGCGGGGGTGGCGAACTGCGCGAAGCTCATCGACAAGGCACGGCGATCCGCCGCCAACTTGCGCTTCGAGGAGGCGTTGGCACTGGCCGAGTGCCTTGGCTTCGAGCATGCACGCACGAAGGGTTCGCATTACTTGTTCAAGCGTGCTGGTCATCAGCAAACGGTCAACCTCCAACCAGACAAACGCGACGCCAGCAAGGCCAAGAAACGTCAGGTCGAACAGCTCCTGAAGATCCACGACGACCTGGGATTCCCGGAGGCACGGTGATGACGATGGAGAACACGCAGCTGCACCGCTACAGCCGTCATGTCTACTTCGACGCGGACGAGCGGGAGTACGTGGCCCTGTGCAGCGAGTTCCCGCACATCTCCGCATTCGGCGAGACGCCCGACGAGGCGCTGGCCGAACTCGACGTGGCGCTCGAAGGCGCCCTCGAAGTGCACCACGAAGAAGGTTGGCCGATCCCTGAACCAATCGCGCCGCCGGAGCCCGAGGCGCTGCCCAGCGGCAAATTCGTGACGCGCCTTCCCAAGACCCTCCACGCCCAGCTTGCGCGCACCGCGAAGCAGGAGGGTGTGTCGCTGAACACGCTCGTGATCGCATTGGTTGCGCAGGGACTCCCCTTGCGCTGCCCTCCAGGCCAAGTGGGCAACGTGAAGGCACGCGTGTAGATCTGTCTCCTCGAGGCTTGCCAACGTGATAGCCACAAGACGGCACAAGCCGGTCCCGACACCGCGAGACCACACGTCTAGGCTAAGCACGACGACCAAAAGGCTCGTACGAAAGCGAAGATCGTACCCGTCACACTGCGAGCTTCGTACCTCGTCAACATGGTGGGCGATGACGGATTCGAACCGCCGACCTACCGCTTGGAAGGCACAAAGCAGAATGGCGAGTTGAGGTTAGGCCGAGTGGCTCGTCAGAGACGGGCTTCTGGCTTGCCCAAGGTCGTTGCGGATCGCGTGCGTATGGTCAGCTCCGATGAGTCTGCACACTGGAGACACACAGGTGCAGCGGGTTTGGTAGCCCCCGCACGCGGCAGATCTGTGATCCAACCCCGTCCGTTTGATCCAGTTGCCGTGTGGGTATCCGGAAGGGAGTCCCATGAAGGGCAAATCGTATTCGCCGGAGCTGATCGTCACGAAGCTTACGCTTCCCAGCCAAGAAGACTGTCCAGGAATCGGGATCCATCTCTGACAGCGACCACCGTTTCGTGCGCGCCGTCGAACGCGGCCTGCAGGCCCGGCAGGTCGAACCGCTGCTGGCGCAACCAATCGTGATGCGCCCTCGTCCACCCTCTCTTGCCGGGGTAAATGACACCGCGGCGCAGCAGCAGCTTGCCGAGCCGGTGGCGGGCACTCATGAGGTCGCGCCTGGCGTCCTCGCGAGCGCGCACCAGGTCACGTGCAGCCTCTTGCGTTTCGCTGGGAACGCGTACCGTCACGATCTCGTCGAGCCGTAGCAGCTTGGCGATGCGCAGCGCGTCCCGCGCGTCGGTCTTCACGCGCTCCCCGACCGGACGTTGCAGTTTCGAGGGCGCCAGCACTTCGCACCGCACGCCGCCGGCTAGAAGCGCTCGCGCCAGGGTGAACCCGGTCGGGCCGGCCTCGTACGCTGCAGCGACCGGGCCAGGAAGGCTCCTGAGCCACGCCAGCACCTCTGCCGGGCTGGAGCCGAGCCGGCGGCGGACCAGCTCGCCCGTCTCCGCATCGAGGGCCGCCCCGACCACCATGTGGGCGTGGACGTCCAAACCAACGTGCGTACGCTCTACACTCATCCCAGGGCCTCCCTCACATATGTGGCTCTACGGATGAAGGGCCACCCCCCGCGGCCGCAACCCACGGACTTTGCGAGAGGAGGCCCCTACGTCAAGCCATAGTGTCTAGTCCTCACGGTCGGTGGCGCGCCACGCCCGGAGCTCGGCCACCGGCCGCGAGGCGGAACGCCAGAAACCCGGAAAGCCGCGCACCGGGGTAGACTCCCCGCTGTGAACGACGCAGCCGACGCACCGGCCCACGGAAGTGCCGGCGGCACGATCCGACGGGCGCGGCTCGCCGTGCACCTCTACGCGATGCCGGCCCTGGGCGCTCTGACGCTCGGCCTGTTCGCCTTCTCCTGGTCGCAGGGGTTTCCCGATCGCGTCGAGGCGTTCTCGACCCCTGCGTTGGCCGCACTGATGCTGGGGACCGGCCTGCGGGCGTGGCGGACCGGCCGGGCATCGGAGCTCCTGGAACGCGTAGCGCTTGCCGCGACGCTGGTGGTCCTCGTTCTGGCCGCGTTCGAGCCGGTCGCGTCGGGCCGTTTCGAGATCGGCTACCCCTACCTTCTCGGCTACGGACCGCTCGCCTACGCGGCGTCCCTCCTGTTCCTCGGACCGAGGACCGGGTCGCTCGTCGCTGTGGCGACGTTCCTGGGCCTCGCGCTGGCCACCGTGCTGGGCGTCGCGACCGCGCAGATCCCTCCCGTTAGGGCCATGCCGCTGGTGGCTGCACATCCGATCCTGATCGGGCTGCTGTATGCCGTCGCCTGGACGGCCGCGACGTACGCGCGCGATCACCGCGACGCCGAGCGCGCGGCTGCGACGGACCCGCTCACCGGCGCACTGAACCGGCGTTCGGGCGAACGGATGCTGGACGGGCTCGACGGTCCGTTCCAGCTGCTGGTCGTGGACCTCGACCGTTTCAAGCGCGTGAATGACGAGCGTGGCCACACGTTCGGCGACAGCGTCCTTCGGGCGGTCGCGCAGGCACTGCGCGCGGCGGTGCGTTCGGGTGACGCCGTGGTGCGTTGGGGAGGGGACGAGTTCGTGGTCGTGGCTCCCGGGAGCGGCGACGACGAAGGCGAGACGCTCCTGGACCGCGTCCGGACGTCGCTGGACGCTGCCTTCGCCGATCTGGACGACGGGGTGGGAGCCAGCGTGGGGACGGCGACCCGTGCCGTCGGCGAAGATTGGACGGCCGCCTTCGACCGGGCCGACGCGGACATGTACGGAGCGAAGGACCGAAGATCGGCCGATGTCGCTCAGCCGTGAATCGGGGTGCCCGACCGCGGGGCGGCCGGGTCAGCGAAGGAGACGCTGATGAGGGGCGAAGAGGCCATAGCCGAGACGATGATGGCGGTCGTGACCACGGGCACCGGAGGCTACGACGAGCTCGACTACCGGGCGGTCCCGATCCCGATGCCGGGCCCGGGCGAGGTGCTGCTGAAGGTGCTCGCCGCAGGCGTGAACAACACGGAGATCAACACGCGCCTCGGCTGGTACTCCTCGTCCGTGAGGAACGGCACGAACGACACCGACGCTGGCGGGGGCGGGCGGAGCGATGGGGGTTGGAACGACGCCACGCCGTTCCCGTTGATCCAGGGCACCGATTGCTGCAGGCGGGTCGTCGCGGCGGGACCGAGCGTCGACGAAGGCTGGGTCGGTGCGCGTGTGCGGGTCCGCCTCTGCATGCGTACGGACGGCTTCGACAGCATGGACACGGTCTGGCTCGGCTCGGATATCGACGGCGCGTTCGCCCAGTACGTCGTGGTGCCCCAAAGCGAAATCTTCGCCGTCGCGTGTGCATGGAGCGACGCCGAACTCGCCTCCATCCCCTGCGCCTACGGCACCGCAGATAACATGGTCCGACGCGCAGGGGTGCGCGAAGGCACGCAGGTTCTCGTTCCGGGAGCGTCGGGTGGGGTCGGGTCGGCGGTCGTTCAACTCGCCAAGCGCCGGGGCGCGGAGGTCATCGGCATAACGAGCGCGACGAAACGCGACAGGGTCAGGGACATCGGAGCCGACCACGTCCTCGCACGGGAGGACGACGTGCTCGAAGCCCTCGGCTCATCGGGCGTGGACGTCGTCGTCGACAATGTCGCGGGCCCGTCGTTCGGCACGATGCTGGAGGTCCTTCGTCGCGGAGGACGCTACGTGTCGTCCGGCGCGATCGCGGGGCCGATCGTCGAGCTCGACATGCGCACGATGTACCTCAAGGACATCACCCTCATCGGCTGCACCGCGTGGGACGAGCCCGTGTTTCCGAACCTCGTCTCCTACATCGAGCGAGGCGAGCTGAAGCCGATTCTGGACAGGACCTTTCCGCTCGACCGGATCGCCGACGCACAGCGCACCTTCCAGTCGAAGCGGCACGGTGGAAAGATCGTGTTGATCCCCCCGCCCTGATCGGCCGATCCGGCCGTGGACGCGCCGCTGCACGTGCATGCGTGGTGGGCGATGACGGATTCGAACCGCCGACCTACCGCTTGTAGAATCCAGAACTTGCGGTCGCGTATGGCTCCGATGTCGGTGTACATGCCAGACGTTTCATTCCGACGCTTTAGCGGTGTGGCCGTACGGCTGCTACGCTCAAATACGTGGACTCCGGTGGCGAACGACACACCAAGCGACACACCAATCCCCAGCTAGGGATATGGCAGCGGAGCCTGCTAATCTTCGCTTACGAAAAGGAGCAGAAGTTCTTCGCCGCATGGGAGTCCGAAGATTCTATCCCCGTCGCGGGCGGCCGAACTGGTGACAACGCCTCAGAACACGTTCGTGCACTACCCACGAAGCCTCCTCGGCCACCACGCACTGTAGCGTGGCTAGAGGCCCGTCGGGCGATCAATCACGAGCGCGAGCGAAAAATCGACACTCGACTCGCCGATGCAGTTGATCAGCTTGAAGAACGGGGATTCGTAGACGTGGCCCCGCCTAGAAGACCGGGGCGAAAGAGGAGGAGACGGCACTACCAGCTAACGGACCAGGGGAGGGGCCGAGCCGCCATGCTCGTGAACCACAAGGCGTCGCGAGAAGCGGGGGTGCCGGGCGATGTAGGAGGTCAGCGATACAAGTCCGACTTGGTCTGGCCGCACTACTTGCAGTGGAAGACGAAGCGGGATGAACTCGAACGGGGTCTACACGACACGTTGCGAATGACACGAATGACCGAGCAGGAGCTCGCGGAGGAGCTCCGCGCGCTGATTCGGGCGAGAGTCCTTCAGGAGTACGCGAAACGGACACTTCCCGAAATCGAATCTGCTCATTCGGAACCCGCGCCCCACGGAATGGGTACCGCAACACTAACGATCATGTTCTCAGTTGCGGAGGCGGGAAGTGTTGATAAATACACAGTGGACATCATGAGTGCAATGGTTTCTGACGTCGCCTCAAAGGCAAATGCGAAGAAGAAGCAGGCGGAGCAACGCCGCGCGCCAATCCACAAGAATCCCCTAGAAGAAGATGTGGATTAGCGGGCAATAGAGCCGTCAGGGACACAGAAAACGTAGACGCAGCACGTTGAAGGCTGGTACCTTCGTTGGCGTACGCCGTTGCACGTCACGTGCGACCCAACGAAGAAGAGCGGCCGCTCTCCGCCAAGAGAATCCGCGGCCGCTCCACAGCCCGAGCCCTTGGGCTCGGTGGCCCCGTAGGAGCCGTCCATGACAGTAGCAGATGAAACTCCGCGTCGCCGGCGATTGGTGTTGCTCCGAGACCCACGCGTCCGCGAGCTCACGCAAGCTCCCCTATCGTCGCTATACGACAAGGCCCGAGCTAATCCACCACGTCTCCCCGGAATCGTCAGAATCGGCAGGCGCGTGCTGATTGATCTCGACAAACTCGAAGACTGGATCGATGCTGGGGGCGAGCGTCAGGAAATTCAGCAGTGACCGTGTCGCGCGTATCAGATTCCTCCCGCCTGTCTACTGATGCCACCGTGGATCTGCAGACGATTCGCCAGCTTGCAGGCGATCCGTCGCTCCCGCTTCCTGGCATCGGATCCCCCCGATACTGGCCCGGACCATCAATAGGCAACCAAATGATGGTCTCCACGCTCATGATAGGCCAACGAGGCTGGCTGTCGGTCTTTCAGGCGGTCATGCGATGATCGATGCAGCCCTTCAATACGCTCACCTGAAATATCTCCGCCTGTTGCCAGTGTCGGTCGATCCACGAAGTGGGTTTGAGCCCAAGCAGCCGGTCTCCTGGCGTGGCGGGCAACGGGCCGGAATACGGACCGCCACACGCGACCTCGCGGAGCTTCGCCATCGGTGGCCAGATGGTCCCTACGTGGGTGTGGCCGGCGTGTTCATGGACCTCGTGATCGATTGTGACCGCCCTGAGCACCTGCCGAGCCTACTTCATGAGTTCACTGAACTTGCAGCCGCGCCGTTCCAACGATCACCTTCCGGCGGAGGGCACATGGTCCTCCGCGTACCCCCAGGCTACGGAAAGATCCCGGTAGGCCGGTGGCCAAGGAGCGCCCCGAAGGACCAGCACATCGGTGACTTACGTGGCCTCGGCTCGGCGTACATTCTCTTGGCTCCCAGCCGGCTCGACGAGCGAGGGTATGTGTGGGAGAAGCGCCTTCCAGCAAACCGTGATGGCCTTCCAATGGCAACCAAGGGTCTACTCACGTACCTGACTCTTCGTTCAAGCGGGGTGGGCATCCACCGGCAAGCTAGTTCAGCGCCGAGCTCACCGTCCTCGCCAAATCGCTTCCGCGAGGTGAAGTACGCCGAGGCGGCACTGGCGCTGGCGGCAGCGAAGCTAGCTGCAATGCAGCCCAATACGGGTCGCAACACGACACTCAATGCGGCCGCCTACTCTCTCGGACACAAGGTCGCTTCGGGCCATCTGGATCGCGAAGCGGTCGAACGTGCGCTCCTCAAGGCTGCAACGGATGCCGGCTTGCCGTACCTGGAAGCAGTGCGAACCCTCCAGAGCGGTTTGAAAGCCGGCATGCAGGAACCATGGCATGGCCGTCTAGATGATTCCGGCACCACGCTTGAGGAGCGTAAGCAACGGGCCATGAAGGACTGGCGATGAACGCGCCGGAGCTTCACGACATTGCTCGCAAGGCTACTGCTGCTCGGCTCAGGGCCACTCTGGCTGAGCTGTTTCCCGTCATTCACGACGCCGACCCGCCCCTACTCGACAGTGAAACGGACGCCCTGCTGGGGGAGGTGGCGAAGGCCGCAGGCGTCAGGACGATCGCCGTGCGCCAGGACTGGGAGAACTATTTGGCCAGCCGCGAGGACGGCAAGAAGGGCGAAGGAGAGAAGCGGTCGCAAGCGTCGAGCCTGATCGAGTTGACCCGTGAGAAGTACCGCTTCGGGATCAGCGCATCGGGCGAGACGTTCGGCGTGCTGCACGAAGGCCCCCAGATGGCGGTGCTGATGCGAGGGGGTCAGCACTCCCTTCGGGCGCAGTTGGCTCGCGACTACTTTCAGCGCCACGGCAGGGCAGCCTCCCAACAGGCGCTGGCCGACGCGCTTCTCACACTCGACGGGTTCGCGCAGGAGGCGGAGCCGGAACGTCTCTACCAGCGCGTTGCTGAGTACGACGGTGCCTGGTGGCTCGACATGGGCGACAACACCGGCCGCGCCATCCGCATATGCGATGGAGAGTGGACCATCGAACAGCCGCCGGTGCTGTTCAAGCGCACCCCCCTTACGGGCGCCCTCCCAACACCCGAATCCGGCGGCGACATTGACGAGCTATGGCACATCGCGAACGTCACTTCCGAGGACCGCCCCCTCTTGGTCGCGTACCTCATCGCGAGCCTGCGACCCGACATTGCGCACCCCATCCTTGGTCTGTTCGGTGAGCACGGTGCCGGCAAGACCACCGTCTTGAAAGCCCTCGTGCTTCTACTCGACTCCGGCCCAGTCCCGTACCGCAAGCCACCCCGCGACGCTGACAGTTGGGTCACGGCCGCCGCGGGCTCATGGTTGGTCGGGATCGACAACCTGACCGCCATCCCGGACTGGCTATCGGACTGCCTGTGCCGTGCCGTTACGGGCGACGGCGACGTCCGCCGCAAGCTCTACACCGACGGGCAACTCGCCACCTTCGCCTTCCGGCGCGTCCTCGCCCTCACTGGCATTGATCTTGGTGCCCTCAACGGCGACCTGACGGAACGGCTACTCCACATCCAGCTCGAAGAGATTGAAGAGGAACAGCGCGAGGACGAGGAAGCTCTCTGGCACGGATGGGCGGACCGCCACCCAAGACTGCTGGGCGCCTTCCTCGACCTGGCAGCCAGGGTGGCCGCAATTCTGCCCACCGTTCACCTGGCCAGGAAGCCTCGCATGGCCGACTTCGCGCGCATTCTCGCTGCCGTAGACAGGGTGCTTGGAACCAACGGCGTGGAGCGCTACATGTCTGCCGCAGGCCGCATGGCCGCCGACTCCCTGACCGGCGACACATTCGTCGCAACCATGCAGGAACGACTCTCGGCGACCTTCGAGGGCACATCCGGTGACCTGCTTCGGGTGGTCACGCCCTCCGATGATAAGTGGCGCCGCCCCAAGGACTGGCCCACCACCGTGCGTGCCGTAACGCAACGGCTGCGCAAGCAGGCGCCGATGATGCGCAAGGCTGGATGGGAGGTAACCGACGATGGGGGCGCCAACAAGGCCAAGGTCGTGACCTGGCGCATCACCCCCCCGGGCAGTGAGGGCGACCACGAGCCCGACCCGCGAGACCCGCCTCACCCGCCTAAGGGCGTCGAATCTCGTCGGAGACGCGCACAGCACTTCGCTCCGGAAGGGAGCGTCAGCCCCGCCAGTGACCCGCCGGCGGGTCAAGAACGCCTGCCCAGCGGGGGGACACGGGGCCACACTCCTCCCACAGCGCCATTGCAGGAAGCCTGGCCTACACGAGACTCATTGAGAGGCGGCGGGGCAGCGGGCTTGGCGGGTCGGACGCTCGGAGACGCTCAGGATGATCGCGATGATCGGTCCGACCTCTCTGCCAAAGCAGCGCACGAGGTTGATCACTTTGACGGTCGACCGCAAGAGGAGGTGCGGCATTGGGCGTCCACCAACCTGAACGGCGCGCCGGTCTGGTGGGAGTCGACGATCCTTACGGAACCCTTGGCCGTTGCCGTGGCCCTCCGACTCATTGATCGGCACGAGGTCGCGCCGAGCCACGCGCTGAACGCGGCCCGCGCCGCAGTTCGGGGGAATGCAGCGTGACGCCCACAAGGGATGATCGCCTCGCCGAGCTCGCCGCGCGTCACTACCTCGGCGAGTACACGGGTTTGGTGGCACGCCGACTGGATGCACTCTTGGGCGTACCTGGCGGCGCGGAGAACGCAGATTCGTTGCGGATCGCTTGCGAGCACCTGGGTGTGACGGGGGAGGCCGTCGAAGAGGTCGTGGCCCGGCTGCCGGGGGGCACGGCCTGACGTGCAGGTTCGGGCTTTGGTGTAGGGCGTCGGGTGTGGCCGTTTGAATGTCGACGTGGCGTGCTTCGGCGGGCTGCGGGGGTACGGGATGTTGGGCGGTGGGTGCCGTTGAGCTTGGCGGCGGGGTTTACGGTCGGCGTGGGCTCAGGCCGCCCATCTTGTCGAGGAGTTTGCGGAGTGTCGTTTTGTTGCGGCGACGTCGCGCGCTGATTTTGGCGATGCGCTTCTCCCGGCGTCGTTGCAGGCGGGCTGCGGCGTCGGGGTTGCCGCGGGCTGCGTCGCGTCGGTCTTGTGCCGGGGTGCGGTGGTGGGCGCGTGATCGGTAGGTGAGGCCGAGGCAGTCGCTACAGGCGAGGGCGCTCTCTGCGCGGTTGGGGGCGCCGAGGTGTCTTGCGTCGAAGTAGTACAGCAGGCGCTTGTTGTGTTGGCAGTGGGGGCAGATCCACCAGTGGCGTACGCCGATGTGCTGGCGGGTCGTGGCGACGTCGATCGGTTCGCTTTGCTGGCCGGGGGTGAGCGTGAGGAGTAGGCGGTTCGGGTCAAAGTAGAAGCGGTGGGCGCGTCGGTTCTCGTGGTCGAACGTGGGTAGGTCGTCGATCGGGTACTGGATGTCGAGTATGCCTTGGGCTTCGTCGACGCGGGGGGCGCGCTCTCGGGGCGTGCCGTCCTTCCGCTTGGTGATGTACGTGAGTTCTGGGGAGGTAGCGCTGGTGAAGACGATGGAGCGTGGGTCGGCGGGTCGGAGCCAGCTGTAGCCGTTGACGTCGTATCGTCCGTGCTCGATTCGTATGCGGTCCCGTTCGTTCTTGGTGCCCATCTTCGTGCCCTTTCAATCTCAGCTTGGGAAGATGCTTGCGAAATGAACGCACATGATTTCGGCGATTTTGGGGTCGTACCGGCCGTTGTGTGGGAATTAAGACTTCGGGCCGGGCGTCGGCGCTTGCGTGGGCGTCACGGACAGGCGCGGCCAACGAGCGGTAGAGGGTTCGGCATCACTCTTATGCGTGCAGCTGCCTGAAGGTGAGGTCGGGCATGGGCGGCCTTGCGAAGACCATAGATGCCTGGCGCGCAACAGGGATTGCGGAGCTCGGTTCCTGCCACGACTACCTTGGCACTGAAGGTCGGGTCCCCTTCGCGCTGAATGCGTGCCCGTGCCGGCCTGGAAGCCAATACGGGTTCTCCCTTCACGACGATACTTGCAGCGTTGTGGGGGCTTCGGTTTGATGTGAGGGCGTTCAGGGCCGTGACTACCTTTCGGCAAAATGCGCAGACTCCTTCATTCAATGTTCTTTGCACCAACGTCGATGAAACCGAACACATGTGAGCTCCAACGTTCAATCGCAGCGGTCTAGGCCAGCCGAAATGACTGGTCCCACAGAGACATACCCAATTGAATACTCTGGGTGCGGACGGAGGAGCGGGAGTACATCCTCATAGCCATACCTAGATGCCCAGTTTTGTGCTACGCCATTGAGCGCATACACGCGGCCCTCCACTTCGAAGACCACGGCGCTCCCGTGCTCGCACCGTAGGGTGCCGCGAGGAACCTTGAACGGCCATTCGTAGGGCACGGTGGCGCTGGAGATGACACCTCGGGCAGCTCCGCGGGAAGTTTCGTTCGTGTCGCGGGGCACGTACAGAGACAAGATGACAATCAAAGTAAGGCATAGCAAGACGAAAACAACGGGCCAGTGATCCGTCTTGCGAGGCGCTGCGGCCTGACGGGCCTCATGCGCTTCACGTGCAGCACGGACTTGTTCAGGCGATAGCTTCGGTCGCCCAATCACCGGCTCGTTTTCTCGTCGAGGTTCACTTGGCATCCTACTACTCGTTATAGCGCAGAACCGAGCGTACCAATCGTACGCAAGCCCAGTAGAAGCTTGGAACCGTTGCGAATCACACGCGGACCCCGCGGGCGTGCGTGGTGTCTGCAAGGCAGCGAGCTTCGCGTACGCGTCGACTCGGGCCAACCTGTCATGAAGTAGCAGCGCACGAACGCGTCGGCGCCTGGTCCATGAGCGCTGACGGCTACCTCTTCAAATTCTGGCACGAATGCTCAGCACAACCACGATTCAGATGATTCAGCCGATGGAATTGCCACAAGTGCGGCGATGCGGCTTTTGCGGGTGCTCGGCAAATAAGCGGCCCGACATACCTGAGATAAGGCGAGCACACTCGGAACCCGTCTGGCACACGCGTTTCGGTTTATGGTGTGTCGGTGTGGTGTCGCGGGGGGTGTTGCCGAGCGGAAAGTGAAGGTCGTCGGCAAGAAGGCCGACGACCTAGTCGGGGGCGACAACTGGAGGCCATGTCGTCGCAACATGATGGTACGGGTGATGACTGACCATGGCTGCGACTCTTGGGATGGGTGCCTAGCGGGGAGCTATTCGGGCCGGGGCGGTAGAGGCTGGATCCTACACTCTGAACGGTCCGACGACCGGGGTTGTGGACTTTGGAGGCGGGCAGGGGCGACGCGAGTGCGTAAGCGTGGTTCGGGTGCTTTGACGCAGGGTGGCGCGGCGTAGCCGTCGCAGTGGCCGGCGCTGGGGGTGGTTCGTGCGGCCGGCTCGTGGGGCCCCGTCCGTCGGCGCGGTGCGTGTTGAAGGCGCATGTGAGGTAACGGCAGTGGAGTCCAGAAACGTTGCGGGTGCGCCTGGATGGGGTGGGCGCCCTGTTGAAGTACTACTGGTCGACGGACTTGTCCCCGCCCAATCGCCTCACGCGGGCAGAGGTGACCGCGTTTCCCGATCGCCTCGTGCGGGGAAGGCTGGCGGCGTCGACCATTCGGGCGTACATGAGGGGGGACCGTCGTTGTTCGATGCGCTGCATCATTTGCGGGGGGACGTGCCACAGCTCGATCATCCGTTCCGTGGTCTGTCACCGGTCGCAAAGGTGCCGGTCAGCACCTCTAGGGTGTCAGACACGCGCGGGCGACACGAAGGCGACGTGCGCGTCCGCGCCCTATAGGCGCTGGGCCATTGCGGCCTCTCCGAAGCCAGTGGCACGTTCGGTGAAGAGGCATTGATATTCGTGTCCGCGCGACCACGGCGGCCCTTAGCGGCAAGGACGTACACATTCAGCTGTCGCGTCGGGCTGTCACGGCCCTACGTGCGCTGCCGACGAGGTCACATGCCGTGATCGGATGGAGCACCGACCACGCCCGCCGGAAGCTGAAGATGGTCGCTGACCTTGATTTCGCCACCCGTACTGCTAGAGGTGCTAGCGCTGGGCAGCCTCTCCGTCGTGAATGATCCGAAGCAACTCGCTCGCCTCAAAGATGGCGGTTTCGTTGATTCCCGCATAGTCCTGTGATTGAAGGACGTGCCAGTGAAGGCGCGCTTCCTCGTAGTAGGGGATCGTCAACCGTCGCAGAAACTCCACGTACTCGCGCAGATCGCGTGCTTGCGGCGAGTTGCGCCGGTCTGGATCGTGGTGCGGACCCAGGTCGAGGAACGCTAAGCGTTGAGCCGCTCCATCTTGACCAAGGAACCGGGGCAGGGGAAGGGAGCCCGTCGCGCGACCGATGTAGCAATCTCGGTCGGACTCGCGCCTGGGCGAGTACGGCGCGTGGTGGACGATGCTGAACCCGTGATGGTCGGGAGGGGAATGGGGGTCGACGAACCACTCTACGTACCCCTGGTCGGGGTTTTCGATTACTTGCCCGCAGGTGTCGCAGATGAACTGATGGAGCGGCTCTAGCCTTGCCATGCCTGTAAGCGTACAACCTGGCTTGCGGACGGACGCCATTTGTGCACGTCGCCATTGGGACGCCACTTCGCGATGGTGCCGAAGACGTTGCCATGCCGAGCCAATAATCGAGTTGCGCATTGTGTCCAAACTCTTGTGCCCTGACCAGCCCGTTGGCCGCTTTTGATCATGTGCCGAAATGGTCGCGCAGTACATGTCCCTTCGCGGATGATAGCGTGCGCTCTAGAATGGCGAACCCGAACAACCTGGCGGGCTTCATTTGGAGCGTCGCGGACATTTTGCGTGGCACGTTCAAGCAGTCGCAGTACGGTCGGATTATCTTGCCGTTCACGTTGCTTCGGCGCTTGGAGTGCGTGTTGGAGCCTACGCGGGACGCGGTCCTGCGGGTGGCGGAGGAGTCGGAGGGCCAGTCGGAGTTCTTACGTGAGCGGGCGTTGCAGCGGGCGGCGGGGCATCCGTTCTACAACACGAGTCGCCTGTCTCTCGGCACGCTGGGCGAGTCGGACACGAAGGCGAACCTTGCTACGTACGTGCGGTCGTTCAATGAGCAGGGCCGGCGGATCTTCGAGTATTTCGAGTTCGAGCAGTTCGTGGATCAGTTGGCGGATGCGGACCTGCTGTACCAGGTGACGCAGCGCTTCCGGAGTGTGGATCTGTCGCCGGATGTGATCTCGAATCATGAGATGGGTCTTGCGTTCGAGGAGTTGATTCGTCGATTCGCGGAGGCGTCGAATGAGACGGCGGGGGAGCATTACACGCCGCGGGACGTGGTGCGGCTTACGACGAGCTTGGCGATCGCGTTCGATGACGAGGCGCTTGGGCAGCCTGGCGTGATTCGTACCGTGTACGATCCTGCGGCCGGGACGGGTGGGTTCCTGTCGATGGGTATCGAGTACCTGAAGCATCACAACCCGCATGCGAATGTGCGGGTGTTCGGGCAGGAGATGAACAAGGAGTCGTTCGCGATCTTGACGGCGGACATGCTGATCAAGGGGTTCGATGCGGAGAACATCAAGCTCGGCAACACCTTGAGCGACGACCAACTCAAGGACGAGACGTTCGATCTTCTGCTGGCGAATCCGCCGTTCGGGGTGGATTGGAAGCAGATCCGTAAGAAGGTGGAGGACGAGCACGAGAGGAAGGGTTACGGGGGGCGGTTCGGGCCGGGTACGCCGCGCGTGTCGGATGGCAGCTTGTTGTTCTTGTTGCATTTGATCAGCAAGATGCGGGATGCGGGCGAGGGGCCGGGTAGCCGTATCGGGATCATCTTGAACGGCAGTCCGCTGTTCACGGGTGGGGCGGGGAGCGGGGAGAGCGAGATCCGCCGGTGGATCTTGGAGCGTGACCTGCTGGAAGGGATCGTCGCGCTTCCGAGCGACATGTTCTACAACACGGGTATCGCGACGTACGTGTGGATCCTGAGCAACGACAAGCGTGCGGAACGCAACGGCAAGGTGCAGCTGGTCGACGCGACGGAGGCGTGGGAACCGATGCGGAAGAGCTTGGGCAGCAAACGCCGCACGGTCGAGGGGCACATCGATGAGATCGTCCGCCTGTACGACGCGTTCGAGGAGTCGGACACCTCGAAGATCTTCGACACCACCGACTTCGGGTACCGCCGCGTCACGATCGAGCGCCCCCTCAAGCTCACGTACACCCCGCACGATCTGGACCGTCTGGCCGCCCTCCGTGACGACAAGGCTTGGCGCAAGATCGACGAGGCGGGCCGGACGGCCATCCTGGACGCGCTCGCGCGTCTCGACGCGCGCATTCCCAGCCGCGCGCGGTTCCACGAGAAACTACGCCAAGCGCTTGATGATTCCAACGCCAGGGTGAAGGTGTCGAGTGCCGTGAAGAAGGTGTTGCAGAAGCACTTGTCGGAGAGCGATGAGGACGCCGAGGTGTGCACGAGTGGTGGTGCGCCCGAGCCCGATCCGGGCTTGCGGGATTACGAGCACGTCCCGTTTGGCGAGGACGTGCATGCTTTCGTCGCGCGCGAGGTGCATCCGCACGTGCCGGACGCCTGGATCGACGAGAGCAAGCGTGACGAGAAGGATGGCCAGATCGGCATCGTCGGGTACGAGATCCCGTTCAACCGGCACTTCTACCAGTACCAACCGCCCAGGCCGCTGGAAGAGATCGACGCCGACCTGCGGGAGACGACCGAGCGGATCAAGGCGATGATCGAGAGGTTGTCGGCGTGAATGCGATGGGCCCCAACGGTGTACGGGAGGCGTTTCGGTTAGGTTCTGCAGCTCACGGGTGGGTTCAGCAGCCGCTGTGGTCAGTGGCGACAGTCAACGACGAGGTTCTTTCCGAGACAACAGATCCCGGGTACACGTTTCCGTACGTGGAGATCTCTAACGTTGACCATGTAATGGGAATCGTGGAGCCGATGAACGTGACGTTTGGTGACGCTCCTTCAAGGGCACGGCGACAGATCCGTGAAGGGGACGTGCTGATTTCTACGGTACGTACGTATCTTCGTGCGATTGCACGGGTGCCACGTAGATGGTCGGGCGCTATAGCGTCAACGGGCTTCGCTGTGATTCGACCTCGCTGTATTGACAGCAGGTTTCTGGGATACGTACTTGCTGCCGACGCGTTCATTCACGAGGTCATTGCTCGGTCGACAGGAGTGAGCTACCCGGCAATCAACGCGGCCGATGTAATGAAGCTAAAGGTGCCTGTTCCACCTCCGCATGAGCAGCGTCGGATTGCGGCGTTCCTGGATTACGAGACGAGCCGCATCGACGAACTCGTGTGGGCACAGCAAAAACTACTAGAAGTAGTAGCAGAAAAGCGCACGGCAATGCTTTCTCACCTGCTTATCAAAGGGGCAAACCCGCGTGCCGCGCTGAAGGAGAGCAACCTTGCCTGGCTCGGGTCGGTCCCGAACCATTGGACCCAGACGCGTGTTGGCTGGGTTTCTACGTTTATCTCGTATGGATTTACGAACCCAATGCCAACGTCACCAGGCGGTCCCTATATGCTGACCGCAAACGACATTGGTTACGAGGGAGTTCGGTACGAAGCAGCGAGGCGAACGACTGATGAGGCTTTCCACACGAGGTTGACTGACAAGAGTAAGCCCCGACTCGGCGACGTACTGATTACCAAAGATGGGACCTTGGGAAGAGTAGCAGTGTTTGATGGCCAAAAGGCTTGCATTAATCAATCAGTTGCTCTCCTTAGAGTCGATTCGGGCGTTGTGCTTCCAGAGTTTTTGGCGCTACTTCTTTCAACAAGCGCGTACCAGGATCGTATGGAGTTTGACGCAGGGGGCACGACAATCAAGCACATCTACATTTCGCGCCTTGCCAAGATGCCAGTCTTCCTCCCGCCGCTGAGCGAACAGATGAAGATTATTCAGAAGGTGACGGATGAGCTTAAACCAATTGGCGAAGTCTTCGACCTAGCGCACAAGGGAATCTCGCTTCTGAATGAGCGTAAGAGTGCCCTGATTTCGTCGGCCGTGACGGGCCAGCTGGATCTGCGCGATTGGGAGCCTAGCGAGGTTGTGGGGGTGTTGGCGTAGGTCGTGGCGGATCCTCGCGAGAAGCAGTTTCAGGAGGATGTGATTGCAGGGCTCGAAGCGCAGGGGTGGGTGCGGGGCGACCCGAGTGGGTATGACGCGGCGCGGGCGTTGTTCCCGGAGGATGTGGTCGGGTTCTATTCGAGTGCGTTTCCGGAGGCGTGGGAGAAGTTCCGGTCGTGGTTCTCGGTGGATCCTGAGTCGTCGTTGTTGGACGAGGTGGCGAAGAACCTGGAGAAGTACGGCACGCTGAAGGTCCTTCGGGACGGCTTCAAGACCGTCGGTGCGGAGGTGCGCCTGGCGCAGTTCTTGCCTGAGCATGGGTTGAATCCGAGGTTGCTGGAGGCGTATGGGCGGAACGTCCTGCGGGTGGTGCCGGAGGTGGCGTATAGCGCGCATGGGGGGTCGGGTCGCTTGGATTTGGTGTTGTTCGTGAATGGGGTGCCGACGGCGACGCTTGAGTTGAAGAGCGAGTTTACGCAGTCGGTGGCGCGGGCGGTGCGGCAGTACCGGCAGGATCGCCCACCCGTGGATCCGGGCAGTCGGAAGGCGGAGCCCCTGTTGTCGTTCAAGCGGGGGGCGTTGGTGCATTTCGCGGTGAGCCAGTCGAACGTGATGATGACGACGCATCTCGCTGGGAATGACACGACGTTCTTGCCGTTCGACCGGGGCGGGGAGGATGGGAGTGCGGGCAACCCGCCGATCCCGGGTGGGTATGACACGGCGTACTTGTGGGAGTGGGTGTTGGCGCGGGATGCGTGGTTGCAGATCGTCGGGCGGTTCGTGCACCTCCAGCAGACCCGTGAAGTGGATGCGCGGGGGCGGGAGCAGGTGCGGGAGTCGTTGATCTTCCCGCGCTACCACCAGTGGGACGCCGTCACCAAGCTGGTGGGTGCGGCGCGTCGGGAGGGTCCGGGTGGGCGGTACTTGGTGCAGCATTCGGCGGGGAGTGGGAAGTCGAACTCGATCGCGTGGGCGACGCACCAGTTGGCCCGTTTGCACGACCGTGAGGATCGGAAGGTGTTCCGCTCCGTGATCGTGGTGACGGATCGGACGGTGCTGGACGAGCAGCTGCAGGCGACGATTGCGCAGTTCGAGCATCAGTCGGGCGTGATCGACGCGATCGACCGGAAGGGGAGCGAGGCGAGCAAGAGCCAGCGCTTGGCGAAGGCGCTGTCGGGGGGGACGCCGATCATCGTGGTGACCCTGCAGACATTTCCGCATGTCCTGCAGCTGGTGCAGGAGGACACCAGCCTGCGGGGGGAGGCGTTCGCGGTGATCGCGGATGAGGCGCATTCGTCGCAGTCGGGTCGGACGGCGGTGAAGCTGCGGGAGGTTCTCACCGCCGAACAACTGGACGAGGATGCGGAGTTGTCGAGCGAGGACGTGATCAACTTGACGTTGGAGGCGCGGAAGGCGTCGGGGTCGATCAGTTATTTCGCATTCACGGCGACGCCGAAGGCGAAGACGTTGGAACTGTTCGGCCGCCCACCCGATCCGGAGAAGCCTGTTGGGGAGGGCAACCTTCCGGAGCCGTTTCACGTGTACAGCATGCGGCAGGCGATCGAGGAGGGGTTCATTCTCGATGTGCTCCGCAACTACGTGACGTACGACCGGGCGTACGAACTTGCGCAGCGGGACCCGCAGGCGGACCGGGAGGTGCCGGAACGGAAGGCGGGCCGGGCGTTGGCGTCGTTCGTGCGGTTGCACCCGAGCAACATCACGCAGAAGGTGCAGGTGATCGTGGAGCACTTCCGGACGCATGTCGCGCGGCAGTTGGATGGGCGCGCGAAGGCGATGATCGTGACGAGCGGCCGGAAGGATGCGGTGCGGTACAAGCTCGCTCTGGACGCGTACGCCCGCGATCACGGGTACGAGGACGTGAAGGCCCTGGTGGCGTTCTCGGGCGACGTCACCGAGCGCCCGGGTGAGCTGGACGGGTACGACGCTACGCTTGCGAGTGAGGAGAGTCGGCCGGCGCCGGATGGGGCGGGCCGGGCGTTTTCGGAGTCGTCGATGAATCCGGGCGTGCGGGGTGACCTGCGGGATGCGTTCGATCAGCGTTTCAACGTGTTGATCGTTGCGAACAAGTTCCAGACCGGGTTCGACCAGCCGAAGCTCGTGGCGATGTACGTGGACAAGCGGTTGTCTGGCATCGACGCCGTGCAGACCCTGTCGCGTCTCAACCGGACCTACCCGGGGAAGGACGCCAAGGGCACGCTTATTTTGGATTTCAAGAACGATGCGGATGATATCGAGGCGGCGTTCCGGCCGTATTACGGGGAGACGCGTCTGGCGAGCGCGAGCGATCCGGACTTGGCGTACGACTTGCAGCACAAGCTGCTGGCGGAGCGGATCTTCTATCCGGATGAGGTGGAGCGGTTCGCGGCGGCGTTCTTCGATCCCAAGGCCGATAGTGCGCTGTTGATGGATGCGACCCGGCCGGCGGTGGATCGGTACCGCGCGCGCTTGCAGCATGCGGCGGAGCGGCGCGAGCGTGCGCATCACGAGCGGGACAAGGCGATCGCCGCACGAGACGATACGGCGGTAGCCAATGCGGACGACGCGCTGCGTCGTGCTGGTGAGGAGATCGACGCTCTGGAGACGTTCCGGACGGACTTGCGGTCGTTCACGCGCCTGTACGAGTTCATGAGTCAGATCGTGCCGTACGACGATGCGGACCTGGAGAAGCTCAGCGTGTTCGCGCACTACTTGCACCGGCGCCTCCCCCGTGATCCGGAGGACGAGGGGAGGGTGGATCTCAGCAACGTGGTGCTGACCACGTACCGCGTGCAGAAGCAGGGGGAGACGATGATCGACCTGAGCGCCGGTGAGGATACGGGCGTGCGGGGCGTCACCAGCGTGGGGAGCGCCACGGGCCGGGACGATGAGGAGGTGTGGTTGTCGGAGTTGATCGAGCGCATGAACGAGATCGCCGGCACGCAGGGTCGCGAGGGTCTCGGCATCCTGAACGCGACGGCGGACCTGGTGCAGGAGAACCAGCCCGTCATGCAGCAGGTGCGGAGCAACCCGAAGGACAAGGTGATGGTGGGTGGGGATTTCCCCGAGGCGGTGATCGATGCGTTGGTGCAGGTGGGGGGTGCGCAGGGCAAGGTGCAGGACAACGTGCTGGCGGATCGGCAGAAGGCGGAGGCGTTCGCGCGGTTGGTGTTGGACGTGTTGACGCGGGAGGCGGGCCGGTAGCGTGGGGGCTGCACGCGGAGGTGGCGAGGTGAACGAGTCGGTGACGCTGTGGGGCATCCATGCCGGGCGGGGGTCGGAGGCGGACGCGCTGTTCAAGAAGCAGTGTGTGGTGGCGCTTGGGTGGGCAGCGACGCCGGACTTGTCGTCCTTGCCAGGTGACCGCCAGGCGTTCAAGGACGCGTATCGCGCGGCGTACCCAGAGCAGGGCGACGGCAATGTGGTGACGAGCGCCAGCCAGTTGTTCAGGTTCGTGCATGAGATGCGGGTTGGTGATCTGGTGGCGTTTCCGTCGAAGGTGGACCGGCGCGTGTACCTGGGGCGGGTGGAGGGGTCCTATCGTTTCGTGGGGGACGCGTCGCACACGTTCAAGCATCAGCGGTCGGTGAAGTGGCTTCGGGATGTGGCGCGGACGCAGTATTCGCAGGGGGCGTTGCACGAGTTGGGTTCGGCGTTGTCGTTGTTTCAGGTCAAGAACTACGCCGACGAGCATTTGGCGTTGCTGGAGGGGCAGGTGGTGGCGCCGGAGCCGGGGCGGGATGAGACGGTGGGGCCGGTCGCGGAGGAGATCGAGGAGACGACGCGCGATTTCGTGTTGAAGGCGTTGGCGCGGGAGTTGAAGGGGCATCCGTTCGCGGGGTTCGTGGGGCACTTGCTTGAGGTGATGGGGTACCGCACGCGCGTGGCGCGGCCGGGTCCGGATGGCGGGATCGACATCGTGGCGCACAAGGACGAGTTGGGGTTCGAGCCGCCGATCATCAAGGTGCAGGTAAAGGCGAACGAGGGGAGTGTCGGCGCGCCGATCGTGCAGGCGTTGTACGGCAACGTGGAGGCGTCCGAGTTCGGCTTGCTCGTGACGCTGGGTGAGTTCACGTCCGCCGCTCGGTCTTTCGCGCATGCCAAGGCGAACCTGCGGCTGGTCGATGGGGGCGATCTGGTGGCGCTGGTGCTGGAGCACTACGAGCGGTTGGACTCGCGCTACAAGGGGTTACTGCCGCTGAAGCGGGTGTACGTGCCGGAGGCGGTCGAAGCGGAATGAACGTCGTCGCGGGTGCAGGATTCGGGTAGCCGTGACGGATCGCTGCTTCCGGGTCACTCGGACGCGTACACCGAGGTTGGTAGGGCGCTGCATTGGCGTGCCAGTTCGCCGAGTTGCTCGGTGACGTGGCGGACAACGGCGGCGTGTTCTTGGGCGGCTGGGAGTTCCAGGACGATGGAGAGGTGGTCGTCCTCGAATGTCACGGTGCGGTCGTGCTCGGCGGCCCAGGTTTCGATGCGGGGGCGCACCTCGGTGGCACGCCCGAAGTCGGTGCTGGAGAACACCACCCATAGGGGCGACACGCCGTGGCGGCGCCACATGGCGAAGTGGATTCCGAACCAGGCGCCGGCGCCGGTGCGGTCGGGGAGCCAGGCGTAGCGGCCAAGGCGTTCCCAGGAGGCTTGGGGGCGGAGCCCGTCGGTGGTGAGGATGCCGTGTTCGATGGCGCGGTCGGTGGCTTCGCGAACGATGGCGCCGAGCTGGCGGATCAGGGCGGGTGTTCGTTGGTCGGTGAGTTGCTCGCGCGTGAGGGGCAGGTGCGCGTCCTCGTCTGCGGTGCGGCATAGGGCGCGGAGCTGCGTGAGGTCAGCGAGTGTCGGTGGGTCGTCCAGGGCCGCGTGCTCCAGTGCGGTGAGCAGCTGGTCCCATGAGGCGAGGGCGAGCGTGGGGCCCCATGCGGTGGAGGCGATGGCGTACGTGCCGGGTGCCTGGGATCGTGCGTCGTACGCGACTCCGGCTGCGTCCAGCCTGGATCTCAGCTCTCGCCACAACGTGCCTTGGCGGGCTTGGGGTGCCACGACGAGGAGAAGGGCGGGTTGTTGGTCCGAGGCGAGGCGTTCGAGGTAGGCGACGGGTTGCTGGTCGGTCAGGCCGGCCCAGAACTTGTTCTCGACGTACAAGCGGGGTCGATTGTCGGTGCTGCCGACGAGGTCCGGTCGCATGCCGGTGTCCGGTTCCTGCGTGCGGAAGCGGAGGTCGGGCAGACCTGGCTCGATGGCGCGTAGGAACCTGTGCATCGCCTCGTGCGTCCTGTCGCTACGTTCGATCAGGTAGGCGAGTCCGTCGGTGGCGACATCCTCGCTCGTGTGGGAGAAACGCTTACGGACGATGTGGCTGAAGATCGTCATGGGCGTACCTTTTGATCCCCTCACCGGAGTGGCTTACGCGCCGAGGGAGCGGTCGCCGACGCGTGTCCGTTGCTGGTACGAAGCACGTGGAGGTCCTAACACACTACCTTAGCCGTGTAGGACGCTGTTGCAAGAATACAATCAACGGTGCGAACGGGAACGAACTGTCTGCGATGAGCGGAGTAGAACACGCCTCACGCAATATGCGGCGCGACGAAGCCGTGGCGAAGGCAGTGTTGCAACTCCCCCAGCTGGCCGTTCGCCAGGGCGTTCATTGGGTGGACTGCGATCGCCTGGATGCCCTTCCCGCTTCCGTTGCGGAGCCCGTGTTCGACGATCGGGATCATGTACGTCAGGCTCTTGCCGGAGCCGGTTCCCGTCGTCACGACGTACGGATGGCCACCCCGCGCCACGGGTAGCGCGTCGATCTGATGTTGGTGCGCGGACAGGAGCGTGCCGAGCGGCTCCTCCGCCGTCTTGCCGACGCGGAACGCGTCAGGCATGCGTGGGTGGAGAATGCCGTCAGAGGCGAGTGCGTCGAGCCCGCCGCCCCGTTGGAACGATGGGTTGAGCTGGAGGTGGGTTTGCGGCCACAAGCGACCGCTTGCGAGCAGCTCATCGACCTGCGGAGCAATGCGCTCGTCGCGAATTTGGACGAACGATCCGACGTAGTCCGCATAGTCGCCGATTAGATTGTCGCGCAAGTCGAAGGTCTCCAAGATGCGTACCCCTCGAAGACGTTCCCGATCCCGTAGCTGGTATGCGTGCCAGTCTGTCACTTCTGTTTCGGGGCCCCCTAGGAATAGTAATTTGCACCGAATTGGTTCTGGCACGACGCTGCGCACCATGCCGTGACAGTCCATCACGCCCCAGGTACTGCAGTATTTCCTCGCCAACTGTGGGTGGGAACCTTGGTTCTCCCCTGCGCCTCGCGAGCGCTGACGGACTACACCATAGCTGCGCCGGTTGTTCACGTTCTGAATGTCATAATGATGTTCTTCAAGGTGGGCGAGATCCTATGGCAGATGGTGACGAGCGAGACGCAACGCCTCAGGAGGTACACGACCAAGCATCCCCGCCAGGGGTTAGCCCGTACGCGACGGGCGGTGGCGGTGTGACATTTGAACGCAAGGTCGCCGTGGTCTACCTTGCCCGCCTGCTCGTTGGCGACGGCGCCCGAGAGCTTGGAGCCGAGCGATGCGTCGTGAGTGTCGCGTTTCAGCAGGCTCCTGAGCATCCTGTGGATGACGTTGTCGTTACGGCGGCTCGTCCCGATGAGGCTGATCCCTCGCTCGTGCTCGCACTTGCCATTCGCCGCGTTCCGAACCTCGTGGCGAGCGACGAGGCGACACAGAAGCTCATCCGCGACTTCGTCCAAGGCGTGGTCGAAGTGCCGACCGACGGACCCGAGCATCGGTTCGGGCTCGTGGTCTCTGGGCCGCAAAAACAAGCCACCGAGCTTGCTTCGCTAGCAGATGTCGCCGGCAATCAGTTGGATGCGGCGGTGTTTTTCGACCTCATTCGCACGCCGGAAAAGTTCACCGCCCGTATACGTGGGCGCCTGGATCACTTCGAGGAGCTCGTGAAGCAGGCACTGACTGATCTCGGTGGCTCAGAGCCCACCACTGACCTTGTGCAGCAGCGAACGTGGGAGTTGCTATCGCGCCTTGCAATCCTCATGCCACGCCTGGAGACGCCCGACCCGACAGACTGGGATGCGCTGTTGAAGGATCTCAATCAGGTGGCACGTGGCGGCGATCTCGGAGGCGCTTCACGGCTCCGTGATCGACTCATCGCCCTTGCTGGCGAGTACGCGCCAAGCGCCGCAACCGTCAATCTCCGTACGTTGCGTCGCGATGCGTACACGGCACTGGATATTTCGGTTCGGCGCAACGAGCGCGGGTGGAGGGTCCTCGAACATCTTGGTGCGCGAGCGGTGTCGTCGGTCCGCAGCGAGATCGGCGCGCCTGACGATGAGCGACGCTTGCGCCTCGACCGCCATGAACTCGCAGGGCAGGTACTCGCCACCGCGAACTCGGGCACGGCGGTCGTGGTGAGCGGCGAATCCGGCGTCGGGAAGAGCGCGCTTGTGCTTGGTTCGGTCACCACCGCGGCGTCTGATGATGAGTCCGATACGCAGGTGGCGTGCGTGAACCTTCGGCACCTTCCGAGCACGACGATCGAGTTCGAGTCCCTCCTTGGCAGTCCTCTAGAAGAATTGCTTGCCGAGTTGAGTGCACCGAATCGCCTGCTCGTCATTGATGGTGCCGACGCCGTGGCGGAAGGGCAGGTGGATCAGCTGCGCTACCTTGTTGACGCTGCCTATGACGCCGGGGTGGGCCTGATCGTGACCACAAGCTTCGACAACAAGCAGGCTGCATGCGAAGTCGTTGGGGAGCAATTTGGCAAGCTTGCTGAGACCGTCGTACCCCTATTGACCGATGCCGAGATCGATGAAGTCGCAGCGTCATTCGAGGAGCTTGTCAGTCTGGCCCACAACCAGAAGGCACGTGAGTTGCTGCGCCGGCCTGTGGTCATCGATCTCCTGGTGCGTGGCCGCGTTTCTGGAGTACCGCTCAGCGATGCCGATGCCATGGAGCAAGTGTGGACCGAGTTGGTTCGCCGCCCCGGTTGGTCCGGTCGTGGCACGCGAATGGCGCGAGACCTAGCCATGCTGCGGCTTGCGGGCCTTGAGTTGGCCGGTGGCGATCGCCTCGAAGCCGTCGAGGGGATTGATGCAGAAGCTCTCGATGGCCTGTGCCGTGACGGGCTCTTGCGCAGTCCGGTCGAAAATCCATTCGGGATTGGGCCCGAGTTCGCACACGATGAGGTGCGGCGCTACGCGGTTGCCCGCTTGCTGCTCGCAGAGGCTGACCCGACTACCAAGCTTGTTGAGGCCGCTGTGCCGCGCTGGGCGCTTGGAGCCGCACGACTCGCGTGCCAACGACTGCTGGTCGCGCCTGACGCTCCGGGGAATCCGGTGCGCGGAAGGTTCGCCCGGTTACAAGCGGCATTTGATGCCCTTGTTGGCGCTGGACATGGCGAACGCTGGGGTGACGTGCCAGGCGAGGCCCTCCTGACACTTGGGGATCCGGAACCGATGCTCAGAGACGCGTGGGCGACGCTTCGTTCCGAGAGCCAAGGCGACCTGAAGCGTCTCTGTCGCTTGATCGACCAGCGGCTCAGAGATGAGAACCACCTGCTCCGCCTTGTCGCTGTAGAACCCGTCGTCGAGTTGCTCCTAGACGACGAGGCCCCTTGGAAAACTGCTAAGCACGTGCAGGACATCGTGCTTGATTGGTTGCGTGCGCATGTCTTTGCCGGCACTGCGGAGGGCCATCCACTTCGGGTTCGTCTTCGAGAGCAGCTCGTCGCCGCGTGCTCCGCCGCCGACCAGCGCCTCCAGGCGGCGCAAGCTGCCGCTGCGGCAGCGCGTGCTGCACGTTCGCCCGAGGAGATCGAGCAGGAGCGGCGGTTCCGAGAAAGCCATCGCGCGCTGTTCACCGAGTTCACCGAGATCGGAAGTGCGCGTAGCCAGCGCCCACTACGTCCAGAGGTTCCACGGGAGATTACCGATTCGCTAGTCATAGAGCTTCTGGCTCTGCTCGGTCCCGACCTTGGCGATGACGGCGAAGCCATCTTGCGACGCGTGGGAAGAGATTCGCCCTCCGATCTTGCACCTGCTGTAGACGATCTCGTCGCTGGCCGCGCTCTCGCTATGAGTCGCAGAGGGATCTTGGCCGAGTTGACCGAGACCTACTACGTGGACGAGGACGAGGATGGTTCAGTGCTTCACGAGGATGGGATTCGGGACCATAGCTCTCGGAATTTCGGTGTCGTACCTCTTTCCTCCCCGTACCGAGGGCCGTTCATACCGCTGTTTCAGGCGGATATGGCTGGCGGCGTGTCAGTGCTGAATCGCATGCTGAACCATGCTGCGTTGGCCCGCGCTCGTACGCTGGCCAAACGGGAGTACGGTTACGGTGCGCCTAACGCTGACGGCAATCTCGACGCGTACCGGACCGTGCTTGACGTTGCCGGTGTGCGCAGGACCTACGTAGGTGACGCTCATGTCTGGAACTGGTATCGGGGCACGGGAGTCGGGCCGCATCCGTGCATGAGCGCGTTGCAGGCACTTGAGCGTGTGTGCGACCAGTTCATCGAGATCGGTATTCCGATCGACCGTATCGTTGCTCGCCTTCTTCGAAATTGTGAGAACCTCGCCATGGTGGGCTTCGTGGTCGGACTACTTGTTCGCCACATGGAGCGGGCTGGTCGGTTGCTTGACCCCTATCTCGCCGATCCGAGAGTCTGGAAACTGGAATTCGGCCGTGCGAGTAGTGAGTTGATGAATGGTCTAGCGGCTCCTTCAGGTGACCTCGTCGGGGCCGAACGTCGATCTTGGTCGATGCGCGAGGTAGCTATGCATCTCGTTGTGCGCGCCGACGACGCTCGCGCTTCAGAGCTGCGTGGCGTCGGCGAGCAGCTCATTGCAAACGCCCGCCGGCTCGCTAGCAACGCTCCGCGTGATGGACGGGAATCCGATGAAGACGAAGCATTGCAGCAAGAACTCACCACGGTGCGCGCGTGGGCGAGCACCCTTGATCGCGACACATATCGGATGGAACAGGCCGAGGACGGAGTGTACATCCAGAGCGTGCCACCCGAGGAGATCGTCGAAGCACTTGAGCGCGCGAGCGCAGCGCCTCGTCGCACGCAGGACGCGATGCGCCTGGCTTCGCGCTATGCCCTTAAGCCGAAGATGAGCGCTTCACAGAGCATTTCGGCGGATGAGTTGGTCGAGGATTTGACGCTTGCACGCAGCCTTCTTGAGGACTCGCCCGGGCGCTCTGTCCTGGATCCTTGGGATGCGGCGGCGGCGGTTGCGTCGACGGCGCTATCGGCTCATTTGACCCGGAACGTGGCCCTTTCAGACGATTGGCTTAGATTCTCCGTGGATACCGTGCTCCGCGTAGGGGCCGGCGAGGTTCCCGCGGGTGCGTTTGAGGGCGACGACGTCTACTTCGAGCAAGGTGCCGAGCGCAGTGCTGCCCGCGCGCTTCCGTTGCTGTTGCTTCCGTCTGCGCTCCCGTTGCTGTCACTTGTTGACAGCGCCGATGACTCGTCGAGCTATGAGCGAGTGATCGGAACCGGCTTAAAACTTGCCCAGGCTGTTGCGTTCGAAGTGCGGCTTCATCTTGCACGCGGCATGGACCGAGTGTGGCAGGAAACCTGCAGAGAAGAAGGTGGCTGCCACCACGAGGTGGCCCTGTGGCTCGTTGTCGAGTCAATGCGCCACTGCGTGATGGGTACACGGGATGCTGCAACGGGTGAGCGGACCATCCTTCCGCTTGAGGATCCGGTCGAAACTTCATTGGCCGAGCTAGGAGATGACGAGGTCTACGTCTCGCGCCTCGGTGCAGCTATTAGGGCGCTTGCTCCTGCGGCAGTGGCACACGTCTGCGTATCGAGCCGGGCGCGTGAACTCCTCGACGTCGCCTTGGCGGCACAGAGGCGGTCCCTCTTGACGTACGAACGGGACGTTGACCATCAGGGTACGCAAACATTGATCGCCGCCCGAGCGGTACTGACACTAGCTTCCGACGGTGACGAGGTATCCGTATTCCAGTACATCGATGCCTACGCCGACAGCCCAAGGCTGCTTGGGGGCTTCCTGCGAGCGCTTTCGAGCACTGCGGAGGAGAATGCACAGCGTGCGGCGGCCGCCCAGCGCGTGTGGCCAAGAATCGTCGAGCACGTTCTTGAGCTGAGGGAGGCTGGGCGAAAGCCCTTCGAAGACGACTTCGTTGGAGAATTGGCGCGCGCGGCACTTCTGCCGAACGCAGGGGGAGGTTCCACCTACCTCTACCGTGAGTTGGACGGCGATCCGATCGAATGGTGGCAGCCTATCGGGTGGCGCGACGTCGTGGACCAATGGTTACGGGTTGCAGCTGGAAGCGCGACATGTGTCGACCAGCTCATCGGCTTCCTGAGCGTGCTTCCCATGAACGACCAGGTACGGCACGGGCTGCCGTGGGTGGCTTCCCTCGTGCTACCGCAGCCCGAACGCGTAGCGGGACGTACCTTCCTGCTGTCGGAGTGGCTCATCAAGGCGCGTACGTCCGCGAGGGATGCGGGGCTCCTGTCCGACTGGCAGCGCGTCATCGATGCCCTTGTCGTTGCAGGCGCCAGCAAGCTGGCCCCATACTCCGAGTAGGGGTCCGGTCCTCCTGAGGCTGGAAGCTGGCAGGGCTGCCCCTGCATTGGTCAGCGCCACAGGCACAGAGCCTTGATGTTGCGCATCCCTGTGCTTGGCCTTAGCTCGCTCGGTCTTCAATGGGCGTGTCTTGAGACTTCCCATTCTGGAGGATCGATGGCCCGCTCTACAGCCAAAAACTTCGCGCGAGCCCGTCCTGACAGCGGCCCCGGAGCGCAATCGACGGATTGCGGTCTCTAGCGAAATCTTACGGGCTCGCCTACCTCGGCCTTAGGCCGCACCACCAACTCCAGCCCGAGCGCATCGAGCACCTTCCCCCACCCGTCCGGGAGGTTCCCCCGGTGTCCCGTCAAGAGGTGGTTGAGGTGCTGACGGCTGAGTCCGACGCGTTTGGCAAGCTCCGTTTGCGTGAGTCGTTGCCGCACCATCGCCACCCGAATCTCTTCCCGAATCTGTAACGTCATGGAGGGCATGTTGACACGTTATCTCTACAACGGCTAGACTGTCAATGAAAAGCTAACAGAAAGTCTCTAAAACGTAGCTAGATGGCACAAGCTGGCCGTGTCGACGAAGGCAGGAGATCGGAGTCAACGATGAGTGAATACGAGCTCGTGGACCGAGGGAGAAGCCCGGGGCAAGGTCAACTTCTCAAGCACAAGACGGACCCTCGCCGTTGGTTGGTGAAGGTCTTCCTGGGCCGAGATGCGCACGGAAGGAAGAAGTATCGGTCGCAAGTGGTGCGCGGCGGCAAGCGCGACGCAAACGCTGTGCTGCTGGAGAAACTGCAAGAGCGAGCGACCGGGACGCTGACGCCTCGCTCACGCATGACGCTCCGCGACCTGGCCAGCGAATGGGCCAAGCACAAGGAACGGGAGGTGGCCCCCCGCACCCTCAGGCAGTACGTCGACAGCCTGAACCGCTACGTGCTTCCCTCCCTGGGCCATCGGAAGATCGCCGATCTCACGCTTCGCGAGATCGACCGCGCCTACGGGAACATGCTCTCCGGGGAGCTTCCGAAGGCTGACGGCGGTCCGGGCGTGACCGGCAGGCCACTCGCCGCCGGCACCGTACGCCTGACCCATGCCGCGCTGTCGCAGGCCCTCTCGCAGGCTGTGCGGTGGGGCCTGATTCGAAGCAACCCCGCCGCCGAAGCCAGCGTTCCCTCGCTGCGAGCGAAGGAGAAAGAGACGCTCACGGCCACCGAGCGGGCGCGTTGGCTCGATGTGTGCGAGGGGCGCTTCTACGGAACCTTCTACCGTCTGCTGGTCGATACGGGGCTGCGGCCAGGCGAGGCGTGTGCGCTGACGTGGTCCGACGTCGATTTCGCGCGCGGCACCATCAGCGTGCGGCGGACGGTGACGAAGGGGTCCAAGGGCAAGCCGGTGATCGGCGAGCCAAAAACGGATAAGAGCCGTCGGATCGTTCCGATGCTTCGGGGGCTCCAGGATGCGCTACTGCGTCACCAGGATTGGCAGCGCGAACGCGCCCTGGACGCCGACGGTCTGGTGTTCAAGAACCAGGACGGGGAGATGTTGCGCCCGTGGACGTTCTCGGTTCGCGACTTCCGCCGGAGCCTCCGGGCAGCGGGCATCACCAAGGAGCTCACGTTGTACTCGTTGCGCCACACCTTCGCGACCCTGCACGTGGCCAATGGCACCTCGCTCAAGAAGGTCTCCGACCTGCTCGGGCACGCCAACATCCAACAGACGGCCAACACCTACATGCACGACGATCTATCCGTCACGACCGAGTGGATGAAGCGATACGAGCGGATGCTCGACGAGGTCGAGACGCCGGCCCGCCCGCCGGCCAACTGATCCTCGCGCTCGATGAGCCCAGCGCGGGGCGCGTCGAGCGAAGGTCGAGACTCCGGCGACCGCAGCCTGGGAGATTGACACAACACTGACACCATAGACGCCCGATGCGCCCCGAACCACGCCGGGGCGCATCTTCATTTTCACCGTCCAGAACGCACATCGTCGAAATGGTGGGCGATGACGGATTCGAACCGCCGACCTACCGCTTGTAAGGCGGCCGCTCTGCCGCTGAGCTAATCGCCCGTGCCGTGACGCACCGTGGCGCGCCAGATTATGGCACAGCGACCGAACGCGGTCAGGTCCCGAGTGCCGCTGGGGGTAGGGAGATCGTCTCCAGGTCGGTACGCCCGATATCGGCGCCGACGTACGCGAGAGGTTCTCGGTGGGACGCCGCCCGTCCGTGGGCCAGCACATCGCCGAACGACACGTGGACGAGCACGCGGGTGTCGACGGCCCTTCAGCCGTTGCCCAGCATGTCCTCTTGTTGGGCCTTGCTGGGCGGGTTCGCGCGGTACCGGTCCTCCAGGAGCGGGTGCACGTGGTCCCGGACGAATGCGATCGCGGCGTCCGCACGTTCGTTCGCCTCGAGCGCGTGCCAGTACAGCTGCAGGGCATGCGCCATGGCGTCCGTCGTGGTTTCGCCGGTGCGCTCGGTGATCGCCTCGAGGAGCTCTACGACCTCGTCGTTCTTCACGTTGATCTGCTTCACGACACCAGTCTAGCGGGGTTCCACGACATGGCAATGCATGTATCCCTTCGCCTCGGCAGGAGGCGTCTCTTGGGAGCGGGCTGAACCCGACCATGACGCGGTCGGTGTCACGAACGCCACGCCACGAACGAGGGAGGCGCATCGTGCCTTCCCCGCGGCGACCCCTACGAAATGCGCACTCGGACCGCCACCATCACGAGGCGCGGTGCCTCACCGCTCCCCGTCGGGCATGCTCGTACGCCCCGGTCAGGCCTTGTTCCCTCGAAGTTGTGGCGTTTTCGTGAGAGGGGACGTGCGAATGTAGGGTTCGCTGTGCCCATCGTGATTTGGGCCCAGGTGTGTCGTGGCGCCTGGAAGGCAAGGGGGGCTCGAAGATTGCTCGCACGGTTCCTGGATGAGATGCCCAGCTTGTCGTGGCGGCGCGTGACGTGGCGGGCGGGGGGCGTCGGGCTTGGGCTGGTGGCGTGCTGGTTGCTGCTGTTGCTGGTGGGCAGCGAGTTGTTCGTGCTGGTGCATGCGTTCTACCTGCCGGTGACGTTGGCGGCGTTCTGGTTGGGGCCGGTGGGCGCGGTGGCGTCGGCGGTGGCCGCGGGCGTGATGGCGGGACCCCTCCTGCCGGCAGGGGTGCGTCCGGCGGAGTATGCGGCGGGGGAGTGGCTGGTGCGGTTGGGGTTCTTCGCGGGGTTCAGCGTCCTGGCGGGGATTCTGTTGTCGCGGATTCGGTCGCAGGCGCGGTCGATGCGGAGCTTGTACGCGCGGACGTTGCGGGGGTTCGTACGGGCGCTCGAGTACAAGGACGTGGAGACCGGCGATCACTGCGAGCGGGTGGCGCGGAACGCGGTGCACATGGGTCGGCAGTTGGGCTTCGCGGAGACGCAACTGGAGGCGATCTACTGGGCGGGGTACTTGCATGACCTAGGGAAGATCGCGACACCTGCGGAGGTCCTGGGGAAGCCGGGTCGATTGACGAGCGCGGAGTACGAGGTGGTGAAGAAGCACGCGGAGATGGGCGCGGACCTGTTGGAGGGGGTGTCGACGTCGTTCCGGTCGATCGCGGAGGGGGTACGCCATCACCATGAGCGTTGGGATGGGTTGGGGTACCCGGGGGGCTTGGCGGGGGAGGAGATCCCGCTGTTCGGGCGCATCCTCGGCGTGGTGGATGTCTTCGAGGCGTTGACGAGCGACCGGCCGTACCGTGCCGCCTTGCCGGTCAGGGAGGCGGCGGCCATCGTGCAGGAAGGGGCCGGGTCGCACTTCGACCCGGGCCTCGCGGAGGCGTTTTTGTCGTTGGTGGCGGCCGACCGTGTGCACGTGCAGGGACGAAGCGGGAACGAGTCGCTCGTGGAGTCGCCGGTGATGTTCAATCCGGAGGTGTTGCGCGAGCAGGCGTGGGACAAGAAGCGGATGCTGTCGTGAGCGTTCCGGGCGTCCACCGACGGTGGCGCCCCATAGGAAGCGGGGAGGCGCAACCGCCTCCCCGTTCTGGTGACCCCTACGAGATTCGAACTCGTGCCGCCACCTTGAAAGGGTGGTGACCTAACCGCTAGTCGAAGGGGCCTTGCCTGGTGGGTCGTGTAGGGCTCGAACCTACGACCCGCTGATTAAAAGTCAGCTGCTCTGCCAACTGAGCTAACGACCCAATCGTCAGCGTCAGGAAGTCTACTCAGCCCTCGGGGCTGTGTCAAGGCGCGGGGAGACGTCCTCAGGCGGCGCCGGCGCGCGTTCGGTGCCGGTGTTCGAATGCGGTTCGCAGGAGAGTCGGATCCACGGGAACCCGTCGTGAAACGTCTTGGTGCAGGTCGCCGCCGGCAGCTCGCCCGTGAACGAAATGGGGCCGCCCTCCGCGTCGCTGCCGAGCGTGATGCGCACGCCGCCCAGCACCGACAGGGCGGTTCCGGCGACGGCGGCCAGCGCCAGCACGCCGAGGGTAACGAAGAGCATGCGGCGGCGCGCGCTCATGGCGGGATGCTAGCGCGCGGTGGCGACGATTCGCGTCGTGCGCGGCCGTTCGCGCGCACGAGGTGCTAGCGTTCCGGCATGGGCAGTTCCCGGGTCGCCGTCGCTGCGTTGGTCGCGGCCAATCTGGTGCCGCTGGTCGGGGTGGCGTTGCTGGGCTGGCGGCTGTACGACGTGATGCTGCTGTTCTGGCTCGAGAACGGCGTGATCGGGGCGTACAACCTGGCGCGCATGGCGACGGCGGGCCAGCGACCGGCGTCGGCGCTGTTCCTGGCCCCGTTCTTCACGGTGCACTACGGCATGTTCTGGGTGGTGCACGGCGTGTTCGTGGTGGAGCTGTTCGGCGGGGCGGGGTCCATGGGCGGCGCCGCGGGCGCTGGCGCGGCCGGGCTGGGGTCCGGCGTCACGCTGCCGCTCGTCGGGACGGTGCCCGCCTTTGCAGGGATCGAATGGGCGTTGTTGGGGCTGGCGCTCAGCCACGGCGCGTCGTTCGTGCAGAACTGGTGGCTGGGCGGCGAACGGCGCGACGCCACGCCCGCCGAGCGGATGCGCGCCCCCTACGGCCGCGTGGTGGTGCTGCACCTCACCATCCTGGGGGGTGGCGTCGCGGTGCAGGCGCTCGGCGAGCCGGCGGCGGCGCTGCTGCTCCTGATCGTGCTCAAGACCTTCGTGGACGTCGCCGCGCACGTGCGCGCGCACCGCCCCGAGGGACCGATTCCGTTGCGTGGCCGCCCAGCCGGTTGAGCCCGCGTCGGTCGGGTCGCGCTCAACCCAGCGCGGCGGGATCGACGCCGGTCTCGGTGGGGGTGGCGCCGGCTTCGGCCGCCTCGCGCGATTCACGCGGGGCGGGTGCGGGGGCGGTGCCGTCGAACTGCGCCCACCAGGCGTCGCGCCAGATCTCCATCTGCACGTCGGTGCGGCCCTGCGGGCCTGGGACGCGACGCAACTCGCGGAAGCCGGACTTGCGGAAGGCGGCCTGCGCGCGCGGGTTGTCCTCGAAGGTGTTCAGGCGCACGCGGTCCAGGCCCAGTTCCCGGAAGGCGTAGCCCAGCAACGCGTGGATCGCTTCGGGGCCGTAGCCGCAGTTCCAGTGGCTGCGCTCGCCGATGATGATGCCGAGCGTCGCGGTGGTGCCCCGCAGGTCGTACAGCTCCGCCGTGCCGATGTAGGCGTCCGCCTCGTCGAAGATGCCGAACGTCGCCCGGTCGCGCCGCCGCGCCTCGGTCTTGAGCACGCGGCGCAACAACCACAGCGGCAGCCGGTTGGGGGGCGTGCCGTTCAGGTGCGCGATCTCCGGGTCACGGAAGTGCGTCTGGACGCGACGCCAATCGTCCCGTTCCAGACGCTCCAACGGCCGAAGTCGCACGCGCCCGTAGCTGGGCTCCATGCACCGATTCTAGCGTCCAGATGCGAGTATGCTCGTACGACGGACGCCCGACCCCGACCCTGGAGGATGCCATGCCTGCCGAACCTACCCTCTCGCCCGAGGTGTTCGCCCAGCGTTTCGCCGCCCTGAAGAAGGCCATTCTTTCGGTGATCCTTGGCCAGGACACGCTGGTGGAGGACCTGCTGGTGGCCTCGCTGGCACGCGGGCACGTGCTGATCGAGGGGGCGCCCGGGCTCGGCAAGACCCGCCTGGTGCGCGCCTTCGCGGACGCGACCGACCTTCGCTTCGGCCGCATCCAGTTCACGCCCGACCTGATGCCCGCGGACGTGACGGGCAGCAGCGTGTTCGTCGAGGAGGGGAACGGACGCTTCGAGTTCCGGCCCGGCCCGGTGTTCACCAACGTGCTGCTGGCGGACGAGATCAACCGCGCTACCCCCAAGACGCAGTCGGCGCTGCTGGAAGCGATGCAGGAACGCGCCGTCACGGCGTCGGGGACGCGGCATACCCTGCCGGACCCGTTCATGGTGCTGGCCACGCAGAACCCGATCGAGATGGAGGGCACCTACCCCCTGCCGGAGGCGCAGCTGGACCGCTTCCTGTTCAAGGTGACCGTGCCCCGGCCCGACCGGCGGACCCTCGTCGCGATTTTGGCGGCCACGACCGGGTTCGAGGCCGCCATCGACGCGCCCATCCTGTCCGCCGACGAGCTCCGCGGCATGCAGGACGTGCTGCGCGAGGTGCCGGTCGCCTCGGCCGGCCTGGACTACGCCGCCCGGTTGGTCGAGGCCAGCCACGACCTGCCCGCCGTCCGCCTGGGGGCCAGCCCGCGGGGCGCCCAGGCGATGGTGCTGGCCGCCAAGGGGTACGCGCTGCTGGACGGCCGGCCGCACGTCGACTTCGCGGACCTGCGCCGGGCGTTGGTGCCGGCCCTGCGGCACCGGCTGTTGTTGTCGTTCGAGGCGGAGGTCGAGGGTCGCGACGCCGACACCGTGCTGGCGGAACTGATCGAGCGCGTGCCGGAGGTGGGACGCTAGCGTGCCGGTGCCCAGCCTCCCGCGCGGTCTGCTGGACCGGTACGCGCTCCGCACCCGCGCGCGCGGCACGCGCGCCGGTGAGCGGCCGGCGCGCGAGGCGGGCCAGTCGGTGGAGTTCCTCGACTACCGGCCCTATCAACCCGGCGACGAGCCCCGGGCGGTGGATTGGCGGGCGTACGCCCGCAGCGGCCGCCTGTACACGCGGCTGTACCGCGCCGACCGCGCCGCGGAGGTGCACCTGGTGCTGGACACCAGTCCCAGCATGCGTCTGTACGGCAAGGGCCGCTTCGCCGAGGCCGCCGCGCGGCTGTTGACCCACCTGGCGCGCTACGAGGCATCCGGGCGGGTGCACCTGCTGGGGGGCGACAGCAGCCGGCCGGCCCGCAGCGACGCCGAGATCCGCAGCCTGTGGGGGTTCCTCGAGCGGGCGCCCGCCACCGCGCTGCCCGAGGGCGCCACGCTGGCGGGCGCGCTGGCCGAACTGATCGTGCGGCAGCCGACGCACCCCGGCGCCGCCGCGGCGGTGGTGCTGTCCGACCTGCTGGATCCGGCGCCGCTGCGGCCCGCCCTGACCGCGCTACGGGCGCGGCGGGTCGACGCCGTGTTCGTGCAGGTGCTGGCGCATCAGGAGCTCGACCCCGACCCGGAGGCGGCGGAACTGGCCGACGTCGAGGACGGCGCCACGTTGGAGGTCGGCCCCGAGCAGGCGCGCGCCTACCGCGAGGCGGTGCGGACGTTCATCGCCCACGTGCGGAGCGAGATCGCCGACGCCGGCCAACGCCACGTCCTGATCGAGGTGCCGGCCGAGGTGGCGGCCCCCGGCACGCCCGAGCGCGAGGTGGAACGTCAGGCGTTCCAGGCGCTGCTGCGGCGCGGCGTGATCGCACGGCGGTGAGACCGCCCGCGCGGGATACGCTGCCTGCGACGTGAACCTGATCGGGGCACGCTTCGGCGAGGGGTACCAGGTCCTCCGCGAGATTGCGCGGGGGGCGGTCGCACGCGTGTACCTCGCCAGCGACGGGGCGCACGTCAAGGTCGTCAAGGTGTTCCCCCCCGAGCACGCGGCCCGCGCCGACCGCGAGTACGACATCGGGCACGGCCTCCGGCACGACAACCTGAACCCCGTGCTGGGCACGGTCCGCTTGGAGGGGCATCGCGGCGTGGTGATGCCCCTGGTGCCCGGCAAACGCTTCGGTACCTGGTTGCCCCCCGCGCCGCGACGCGAGCGGATCAGGGCGCTCGACGGCCTGCTGGCGGGCCTGGGGTGGTTGCACCAGCGGGGCGTGGTGCACCGCGACGTGAAGCCCGAGAACGTGCTGGTCACGCGCGAGGCCCGAGCCGTGCTGATCGACTACGACCTGGCGGTGTCCATCGACGACGCGGCCGCGCGCAAGACCACCGCCGGCACCGCGCTGTACCTCAGTCCAGAACAGGCCCGCGGCCAAGCGGCGGAGCCGGCCAGCGACCTGTACGCCGCCGGCGTGATGTTGTACCGCGCGCTGACGGGCGCGCTGCCGTTCGAAGGCACGCTACGCGAGGTGATGGACGGGCACCGCGACGACCAGGTGCGTCCCCCCTCCACCTTCGATCCTGCGCTCGCCCCGTTCGACGCGCCGGTGATGCGCCTGTTGGCCAAGGACCCGGCGGAGCGCTATCAGGGGGCCGAGGCCGCGCGCCGCGACCTGCGCGACGCGTCCGATGCGCAGTGAACGTGCGGACCCCACGACGTTCTGCCATTTGGCCGTGACGAACCGACACGGTCGGCGGCTCCGTTCGCATCGGCGTACGAAGCCTTCCTCGCACCCTCGGAGATTCATGCAAGCTATGCACCAGGTGTGATCGTCAGCGTCGTCCGTCGCGATCTCGGTCGTCCACCTTTCTGTCCCGAGCCTGCCTTGCGTGATGCCTTCTGCTATGTTCGAACACAGGAGGAGCCCATGAATCGTCTCGCGCATGTACTCGCATCTTGTTTCACTTGCCTGCTAGCCCTGTCCGCGTGCAGTCCCGCCGGCAGTGAACAGGAGAACCGGCCGCCGACCGCGAACGCCGGCGAAAACCGATTGGCGCTTCCGGGATCGTCCGTGACGCTCGATGGCAGCGAATCCACGGACCCCGACGCAGACGCGCTCACGTTTTCCTGGGCCCTGATCGAGCATCCCGACCAGAGCGACGCCACGCTGACGCAATCGACCACGGCGAATCCGACCCTCGTCGTGGATGTCGGCGGTGTATATGTCACCGAGTTGACCGTGTCGGACGGCCTTCTCGAGGCTACCGACCGGGTGCGCGTCTCGGTGACGCCGGAGGAGCTGGCGCCTCCTTCGTTCGGCGTCGATGCGACCCTGGAACCCGCGGTCGAGGAACTGCCGGGATTCGAGGACGGCGTTCCCCGGCCGGTCGCGACGATCGAAGACGACACCGGGAGCCAAGCCGACTTCGTGGAGAACGAGCTTTGGTTGGTGACGGACGACGGTCGCGTCCTCGACGACTTCCTGGCGCGCTGGCAGGGCGAGGTGATCGCGACCTTCGACCCCTCGGACTTCGAGTTGACGAACGTCCGTCCCCAGTACCTCGTGCGGGTCGATGTGTCGGGCGCCGCGCCGGATCGCCTGCCCGAGGACGTGAGGTTGGCCGATCCCGGCAGTCGCGGCGATCATCGCGTGTCGTCGGAGCGGGGCTTGAAGCTCATCGCCGCCAGCATGCGCGAACAGGCTGCCGGCGTGATGGTCGGCATCAACTGGATCGGCCGCGGTGCGGAATTCCGCGAGCGCATCTCCACCGAGGCGCCGGCCGGCGACACCATCGGCGGCACCACCTACGCCACGAACGTCTTCGGTTGGCCGTCCCACGACAGCGGCAGCGCGCAAGACATCGGCGTCGCCGAAGCCTGGTGGGCGCTGGAGGCTACGGGACGGCTCGGCAACCGCGTCGACATCGCCGTGTTGGACATGGGTTTCGCGCCCGACGCCGATGTTCCCAGCGGGCTCGTCGCCCGGTCCAACGTGCCGTTGGTGTCCGCGCTCGGAACCCAGAACCTCATCGGGTGCGGTTCGGGGAACCCCTGCCTCTTCCACGGCACCAACGTCGTGAGCGCGGCCATGGCGCTTCCGGACAACGACTTCGGGGCCGCGGGCCCAGCGGGCCCGATCGCCGAACCCATCGTGGTGTTCACGCTCTACGACTACTTCACCTCGGCCACAGCCCTCGGGCTCGCCAAGTTGGCCGGCGCCAAGATCGCCAACATGAGCTATGGCGCGCCGGTGCCCGCCAGTCTGAGCGGCACGGTCGCGCCGTTCGAGACCGCGACCCTGGCGTTCCGGGCGTCTGGCTTGCTGATGTTCGCCTCGGCAGGGAACGATGGCACCAACGTCGACGCCGAGGACTGCTTCATCTTCTGCTGGGAAGAGACGCTCCATACCCCCTGCGAAAACCTCGGCATGATCTGCGTCGGCGGCCTCGCTTGGAATGCGACGACCCGCGCGAACAACTCGAACTTCGGACGTGAGCAGGTCGAGATCTACGCGCCGTACACCTTGTGGGTGGGACCCGACCCGGGCAACCCCCAAAACCGCGCGAATCGGATCGACGGCACCAGCTTTTCGTCGCCGTTCACCGCCGGCGTCGCCGCGCTCATCTGGGCGGCCGATCCGAGCCTGAGCGCCGACCGGGTCGAGCGGATCCTGATGCAGACCGCGCACGTGAACCCCTCGTTCCCCGCGTCGCCGGTCCCGCGTTGGGTCGACGCGTACGCCGCCGTGGCGCGTGCGCTGGGCACGGACATTCCCCCGTACGTCAAGGTCGCCGAGCCCAGCCAGGGCACGTCCTTCAGGGGCGGCGAGGGGATCGACTTCATCGCCGAGGTGGACGACCTCGATACCGATCCGAGCAGCTACACGGTCGAATGGACGGCGACCGATGCGGCCGGCGGCGTGCAGGACCTCGGCACCAGCGCCAGCGGAGCCACACTGACCGCGAGCCTGCCCGATCCGCTGTGCGCCTTCGAGTCCACCGTGACGGCAACGGTGGTCGCGAACGGCACCCCCTACCAGGACGCCGTCTCGCTCAGGCAAGCCAGGCAGACCGTGCCGCTGACCACGGACGTCATCGGCCCGAGAATTCGCGACGTGAAGGTCGAACGAGACAGCGGCGGCGATCCCTTCATCCCGGACGTGACCCTGTTCGCGAACGCCGACAAGCCGCTGTGTGACGATCCCTCCAGTTCCCGGCTGGATCAGGACCGCCACCGCTGGTTCGACGAGTCCAGTGCGCTGATCGCTCAGGCCCAGTCGATCACGCTGCGCAGCACCGATTTCGAATCGTCCGTTGGCTCGAGCTTTCGAACGCGCGACATCGAAGTCACCTACGACCTCGGACTCGAGACGGCCGCCAGCCAGGTGACGATCAAGCCGTGCTCGTCGACCGTCGGGAGCGACCCTGGAAGCAGCGTGTCCGGCTACCCCGAGTGCTCGCTCGCCGCCGTGATCAATGACGTGATCGCGACGATGCGTGAAGCGTTCGGCACGATCTCGGTCGCGGGGGCCAAGGCGCAGGCCGACCGCATCGTCGGTGGGTTCTATTCACGAGATCTGATCGACCTCGAGTACTGCGATCCCACCCACTGCGATCCGCCCTTCCCGGATCTTCGCGCGGAGGTGATCTCGGACCTCTACGGCGTCCACGGCGAACTGGCGGTGGTGGCCCTCGACGATCTGTTCGGCGCGCTCGAATCGGAGAGCCTGGCTGCGTTCGACGAGTCCCTGACGAGCATCCAGCGCAAGATCGCGCAGGACTACGAGAACGGCTTCGTCGACGAGGACGACATGCGGCTGTTCGCCAACGCCGCGAGCCTCACGCAGGCGCTCGTCGAGTTCTTCGTTCCGGAGTCGCAGGGTGGCCAAAACGGTTGGCGGTCGCTGAACTTCGCGAGCGATCCAGACACATTGGCCGGCCGGGTCGAGGTTTTGCGCCCTGCCTATGATGGGCTCGCCGGGTACCTCACCGGGTATCTCCACGACCGACAGCTCGAAAGCGACATCCACCTGCGTGCGGCACAGTATGCCGCCTCGCGCACCGCCATCGAAGAGGCAGCCCGGGTGAGCGACTGACGACCGGCGTGGGGGGGCAGGGGCACGCGTCCGGTATCATGGCCGCCGTGAGCGGACGAGTGGCTGCGACGGCGCTGGCGGTGGTGACGCTGCTCAGCCTCTGGTTGGCGCCGTGGGCCGTGTTCAACCGAGAATCCGGTGCGCGCGGCGCGGTCACGCTGCTGCCCGACCGGGTCATTGACTTCACGGGGCGTGCGGCGCCGCTGGAGGTGCCGGGCCTCGGCGCGGTGCTGATCCTGTCCATCGCTGGCCTGCTGGCGATGGCGGGCGCCGCGGCCCTGCGGCCGGGCGCCCGCCGCACCGTCTGGTTGGTCGCGGGGACCGTGCTGACCCTGACCACGGCCGTGGGCCTGCGAACGTACGTCAACACGCACGTCGACGCGCGGGCCGCGGAGGTTCGGAGCACGCTCGAGGCGGAGCTGGCCGACCCGGGCGGACGCACCGACGTGGAGGGGCTCGAGGTGCTCCTCGACCGCTTCGAAGAACAGTCGGTGGAGGAGACGCGGCAGGACGCGCTTCGGGTGGGGGTGCGGATCCGGCGGCTGCCCTATACCGGCCTGGCGCCGGGCCTGGCGGCGTTCCTGGTGCTGGTGAGCGGGGGGATGGCGCTGGCGTTGGGCGCCCGGCGGTTCCCGGCCGCCGAGCGGGCGCTGCAGCGCGTCTCCGACGTGGGGGCGATCCCGGCCATCGCGATCCTGTTGGCGTTGGCCGCCGCGGGCGTGGTGATCCTGATGCTTCAGCCCACGCCCTTGGGCAGCGACGTGGTGCTCCAAGGGTGGCGCGAGGTGCTGGCGGGGCGGCTGGACACGTTGTTCTTCGCGTATTGGACGTTGTTCGCGGGCCCGCTCGGCACGTTCGAGGGGTTCACCGAGGCGCTCAAGTTCGCCACCCCGCTCATGTTCACGGGGTTGGGGGTCGCGTTCGGGTTCAAGGCCGGCCTGTTCAACATCGGGGCGCCCGGACAGATGGTGATGGGGGCGTTGTTCGCCATGTTCGCCGGGATCTACCTGCCCGGCCCCGCCCTGTTCGTGATGCCCGCCGCCGTCCTGGCGGCGGCCCTCGGCGGCGCGGCGTGGGGGGCGATCCCCGGCTTCCTCAAGGCCCGCTTCGGGGCGCACGAGGTGATCAACACCATCCTGTTGAACTTCATCGCCTCGTCGTTGCTGTTGTTCGTGCTGTCCTCCAGTCCGGTGTTCGCCGCGTCGGCGCTGCGGGTGCTGGCGGGGTTGGGCATCGCGCTGGCCGTGGTGATCCTGGCGGCCCTGGTGGGGCCGATCCGGCGGCGCGCGGGACGTGCGCCGCGCCTGACGTTCGCGTTGGTCGGTGTCGCCTTGGTGGTCGTGATGGCGTTCGCCGGTTGGCCGCGCCCAGGCGACGGGCCGGTCACACTGAGCCTGCCGTTCAAGGAGCCCGGCTCCGAACCGAAGTCGGTGCCGCTGCAGGAGGGGGCGCGCCTGCCGCAATTGCCGGCGCTGTTCGGGGTGGACGCCGAGACGATGGTCGGCTCGGCCGAGGTGAACGTGAACGCGGCGGCCGGCCTGGCCGCCGGCCTGGCGGGGGTGGTGCTGGTGTTCGGCGGGCGCTTCGGGGCACGGACGTGGCGCCGGAGAGCGATCGCCGCGGTGCTGGTCGCCGCGGCCGCCTATGGGATCGGTGCGCTGCTGGGCTGGACGCGCCTGCCGTTCACGGTGCCCCCCTCGAAGCTGAACTTCGGCTTCGTGATCGCGCTGGCGACGGCCGTGTTCATGCAGATCTTCCTGTGGCGCACCAAGTGGGGCTACGAGCTGCGTGCCGTCGGCGTGGCACCGAAGGCGGCCGAGTACGGCGGCGCCAGCATCTTCCGCAACACCGTGATGGCCATGGCGATCAGCGGCGCCTTCGCGGGCCTGAGCGCCACGCACTACGTGCTCGGCGGTGCGCTGGAAGGGTACACGCTGCGGCAGTCGTTGCCCACCAACGACGGCTTCGACGGCATCGCCGTGGCCCTGCTGGGGGCCAACAACCCCGTCGGGGTGGTGCTGTCCGCCTTCCTGTTCGGGGTGCTGAAGCACGGCGGGTCGATCATGAACATCACCTTCAGCGACCTGACGCGGGACGTGGTGAGCATGGTCCTGGCCCTGGTGGTGCTGTTCATCGCCGCCAAGGGCTTCCTGCCGGACCAGTTCACGGACCCGATCAAACGCGCCGCCGCCCGGCGCCGCAAGCGCCAGGAGCAGGAGGACGACGTGCCGGTCGACGACCTGGAAGGGGAGGGGGCCTGAGGTGGACTGGGTCGTGCTGTTGGCCCTGATCGCGTCCGCCCTGCGGGCGACGGCGCCGTTGCTGCTGGCCGCGCTGGGCGGCATGTTCAGCGAGCGCGGCGGCGTCACCAACATCGCCTTGGAAGGGATCATCCTCTTCGGCGCGCTGGGGGCGGCCGTCACCACGCAGTTGGTCGAGCGCCCCTACCTGGCGCAGGACTCCAACGCCGTGGTGTGGTTCGCCCCCTGGCTGGGCGTGATCGCCTCGATGGTGCTCGGCGCCATGGTCGGCTGGGTGCACGCCGTGGTGTCGATCCGCTACAAGGCGGATCAGATCATCTCGGCCACCGCCATCAACCTGATGGCGATCGGCATTCCCGCCGTGGTGCTGATGGCCTTGTACGACAACACCACCGCCAGCGACCGGGTCCAAAACCGCCTGCCGGAGTGGCAACTGGGACCGTTCGAGTTCAGCCCGCTGGTGTACCTGGCCTTCATCCTGGTGCCCGTCGCCTGGTACGTGCTGCGGCGCACCCCCTTCGGGCTGCGCCTCCGCGCCGTCGGCGAGCATCCCGAAGCGGCCGACTCGGTGGGGATCGACGTGCGGCGCATGCGCTACTACGGCGTGATCCTCTCCGGCGTGCTGGCCGGCCTGGCCGGGGCGTACCTGTCGATCGGCAACCTGAACCAGTTCATCTCGGAGATGTCGGGCGGCCGCGGCTTCATCGCGCTGGCCGCCGTGATCTTCGGCAAGTGGACGCCGTTCGGGACGCTGGGCGCCACGCTGCTGTTCGGCACCTTCGAAGCGATCGGCACCCTGCTGGGCGGCGGCGAGCTGCTGCCGCCGTCGCTGGTGCAGGCGGTGCCGTTCATCCTGACCATGTTGGCGTTGGCCGGCTTCGTCGGCCGCTCCGTCCCGCCACGCGCCATCGGCAAACCGTTCGAGAAGTAGGCGCCCGCGTGCGTCCGCTTCGGGGAGGCTTCCATGCTCACGCGCCGTAGCGGCATCCTGCTCCACCCCACCTCGCTCCCGGGCCCCTTCGGGATCGGCGAGCTGGGCCGCCACGCCCACGCCTGGGTCGACACCCTGGCCGACGCGGGCCAACGCGCCTGGCAGGTGATGCCGCTGGGCCCGACCGGCTTTGGGGACAGCCCGTACCAGTGCTTCAGCGCCTTCGCCGGCAACCCCTACCTGATCAGCCTGGAGCGCCTGCAGGGGGAGGGCCTGCTCAGCGACGACGACCTGGCCGAAGGTCACGACCTGCCCGGCGACCGGGTGGACTACGGGCGGGTGATCGCGTTCAAGCTCGACATGCTGCGCCGCGCCGAGGCCCGCTTCGAGGCGGGCGCGCCCCCGGCGGAGCGGGCCGCGCGGGACGCCTTCACGCGGGAACAGGCCGACTGGCTGGATGACTACGCGGCGTTCATGGCGCTCAAGCAGGCGCACGACGGCCAGCCGTGGAACGCCTGGGATCCGGCCCTGCGGGACCGCGAGCCGGGCGCGCTGGCCGACGCGCTGGCGCAACACGCGGACGAGATCCGGCGGCAATCCACCTGGCAGTACTGGGTGCGGCGCGACTGGATGGCGGTGCGCCGCCACGCAGGCGAGCGCGGCATCGCGGTGATCGGCGACATCCCCATCTTCGTCGCCTACGACTCCGCCGACACCTGGGCCCAACGCGACGCGTTCTTCCTGGACGAGCAAGGAGCACCCACCGTGGTGGCGGGCGTGCCACCGGACTACTTCAGCGACACCGGGCAGCGCTGGGGCAACCCGCTCTACCGGTGGGAGGCGATGGCCGACGCGGGGTTCCCCTGGTGGATCCGCCGCTTCCGGGCCACGCTCGACTACTTCGACCTGATCCGTGTCGATCACTTCCGCGGCTTCGAAGCCTACTGGGAGATCCCCGCCCGTGAACCGACGGCGGTGAACGGGCGTTGGGTGCAAGGGCCCGGCCAACCGCTGTTCGACGCCCTGCGCGACGCGTTGGGCGAACTCCCGATCCTGGCGGAGGACCTCGGCGTGATCACCCCCGGCGTCGAGGAGCTGCGCGACGCCAACGGGTTTCCCGGCATGAAGGTGCTGCAGTTCGCCTTCGCCGCAGGCGCCAGCGACCCCTACCTGCCGCACAACTACCCCCGCAACTGCCTGGTGTACACCGGCACGCACGACAACGACACCACCCGCGGCTGGTACGCCGCGGCGCCGGAGGCGGAACGCGACCACGTGCGCCGCTACCTGGGCCGCGCAGACCACGAGGCGCCGTTCGAGTTGATCCGCGCCGCCCAGGCCAGCGTGGCCGACCTGGCCGTGTTCCCGCTGCAGGACGCCCTGGGCCTGGGCAGCGAAGCCCGCATGAACACCCCCGGGCGCGCCGAGGGCAACTGGAGTTGGCGCTTCGCCTGGGAGCAGCTGCCCGCCGAGCTGGTGGCGCGCCTGCGCGACATGGCGACGCTGTACGGGCGCACCGAGACCGGCGCGCCACGCGACACCCCCTACCGCCAGACGACCACGGGCGGTGGCACGGACGAGGAGGCGAAGAGATGAGGGCAGCACGGCGCACGCACGGCATTCCCCGCCAGGCCGGCCGGGTGCTGGCACCGGCATGGGCGATGGCCCTGACGTTGGCCTTGGCGGCGTGCGGGCCGCTGGCGGCCGACACCGGACCGCGCTACCCCTACGAGGAGGGCGCCACCTACGACGTCCGCGCCGGCGACACGTTGTACGTCACCGCGACCTACCCCATCGCCGAGATCGGGCTGAGCGAACAGGACGTGCGCGACGCACGCCTGAACTGGATCCCGGCGGGCTTCCGCGGCGAATCCGCCAACGCGTCGCGCCTGCTCCGCGCCGCCGAGCCCGACGCGCCGCCCGGCTGGCAGGTTCGCCCCTGGCAGACCCGGATGGTGCGCGAACGGCCGCTCGGGCGGACGCAGGCCGCCGACGCCTACCGCCTGGAGACCGAGCTCCGTGTCGACGTGCCCGAGGAGGCGTACGACCTCACGCGGCGCGTTCGCGTCGAACTGGCGGTGCAGGACGGCGACACCCTCGACTTCGACTTTTTGGTCCGCGCACGCTGACACCGCTCACGCGTCCGCGCGCTCCTCGCGCACCAGCCCCGTGACCCGCCACACGGGCGCCGCGCCCTCGGCCCCGCCCTCCTGGCGCCGAAGCGACAGCAGGTAGGCGGCGGCGCGGCCGTCCGCACCCGCGACCTCGACGCGCACGCGGGCCGCATCGTCCAGGCGCGCCCACGGCCCGAGCGCGGCCGCGTCGTGCCCCAGGAGCGGGGCGTGTGCGCTGTTCGCCAACAGGTCCGCCAGGTGCGCCGGCCCGCCGACGGCACGCGCCAAGCCCGGGCCCGCCACCGACCACAACGCCTCGGCGGCGGGACGTGCCTGGCGGGACGCCGCGAAGCAGGCCAGCAACGCCCGAATCAGCGTCTCGGGGTCGTCGCCCGGAAGGGTCGTTCCCGGGCGGCACGCCTCAGGCGGGGCCTCGCCGTCAGTCGTCGAGCCGCATCGAGACGTACTTGACCTCCAGGTATTCATCGATGCCCCACGGGCCGCCCTCCCGGCCGACGCCGGACTGCTTCATGCCGCCGAACGGCGCGTTGGGCGCGCTGGGCACGCCGTCGTTCACGCCGACGATGCCGTACTCCAACGCCTCCGCAACGCGCCAGGCGCGGCTCAGGTCGTTGGTGTACGTGTACGCCGCCAGTCCGTAGGGGGTGTCGTTGGCCAGCGCGATCGCCTCCGATTCGCTGGCGAAGCTCAGGATCGGCGCGACCGGTCCGAACGTCTCCTCGTTCATCATCGTCATGGCGGGCGTGACGCCGGTCAGTACGGTGGGGAGGTAGTACAGGTCGTGGTCCACCTCGCCGCCGAGGCGCAGGGTGGCGCCCTTGGCGAGCGCGTCCCGCACGTGCTCCTGGACCTTGGTCATCCCCTGCGCGTCCACCAGCGGCCCGATGTCGGTGGCGTCGTCCATGGGGTCGCCCACCCGCAGCGCCCGGCTGGCCGCCACGTAGCGCTCCGTGAACGCCTCCGCGACGTCCTGGTGGACGTAGATGCGGTTGGTACAGACGCAGGTCTGCCCGGCGTTGCGGTACTTGCAGGCGATCGACTCGCGGACCGCCTGATCGAGGTCGGCGTCGTCGAACACCAAAAACGGCGCGTGCCCGCCCAGCTCCAGGCTGAGCTTCTTGATGGTGTCCGCGCTCTGCCGGTAGAGGATCCGTCCCACCTCGGTACTGCCGGTGAAGGTGACCTTGCGGATGCGGGGGTCGGCCATGAGCGCTTCGCTGAGCGGCGCGGGGTCCGCGGCGGGGAGGATCTGCAGGGTGCCTTCGGGTCCGCCGGCCTCGCGCCACAGTTCGCCGAGGAGCAGCGCGGTGAGCGGGGTCTGCTCGGCCGGCTTGTGCACGAAGGTGCACCCCGCCGCCAGGGCGGGCGCGGCCTTGCGCGTCACCATCGCGGCCGGGAAGTTCCAGGGGGTCACGCCGTAGACCGGCCCGACCGGTTGCCGCAGGGCCAGGCCGCGCTTGGCGCGATTCGTGGTCGGGAACACCTCGCCGTAGGTGCGCGTGGCCTCCTCGGCGTACCACCGCACGAAGCCGGCGGCGTAGGCGATCTCGCCGCGCGCCTCCCGGATCGGCTTGCCCATCTCGCGCGTCATGACCCGGGCCAGCGCCTCCTGTTCGGACATGATCAGGTCGTGCCACCGCCGGAGCACCTCGGCGCGCTCGAAGGCGCTGCGGGCCCGCCACTCCTCGAAGGCCCGCCAGGCCACGCTCGCGGCGTGATCCGCCACGTCGGCCCCGCAGTCGGCGACGTGGGCGATCACCTCGCCGTCAGCGGGGCCGTACACCGCGAAGCTGGAGCGGCCCTCGTGCCAGGCGTCGGACAGGTAGCGTCGTTCGACCGTCTCTAGGCTGACCATGCCCGCAGCATAGCGCAGGGCGCTGCGTCGCCGCCGTCTCGGCGGGGCGGCCGCGGCGGGCCCGGGCGGACGTCAGGCGGCGCGTTGGCGTATCAGGTTCTGGGCGATCTTGGCGCTGGACAGGACGCCTGGCAGGCCCGCCCCCGGGTGCGTGCCGGCCCCGACGAAGTAGAGGTTCTCCAACTCCTCGCTGCGGTTGTGGGGCCGGAACCAGGCGGACTGCCGCAGGGTCGGCGCGAACGAAAAGGCCGACCCGAGGTGGCTGCGCAGGGTGTCCTGGAAGTGCAGCGGGTCGATGTGGCGCTCGGTGACGATGTGCCGCGACAGGCCGGGCAGGACGTGCGCTTCGAGGTGCTCGACGATGGCGTCGCGGTAGGGACCGGCCTCGTCGCGCCAGTCGATGCCGCTCTTCAGGTTCGGAACCGGCGACAGCACGTAGAACGCCTCGTGCCCCTCCGGCGCCATGGCGGGATCGGTGTAGGACGGCATGTGCAGGTACAGGCTGAAATCCGGGGGCAGGCGACCGTCGTTGTGGAACACGTCGTGCAGCAGCTCGCGGTAGCGCCGGCCCAGCAGGATGTTGTGGTGCCTCAACGTCCCCTCGTGACGGTACTGCCGGTCGGTGCCGAAGTACAGCACGAACAGGCCCATGGCGTAGTCCATGCGCTGCAGCTTGGCGTCGGTGTAGGTGCGTCGGTGGCGCGGCGCGATCAGCTTCGCGTAGGTCGTGGCGACGTCGGCGTTGGAGACGACGTCGTTGGCGTAGACGACCTCGCCGCCTTCCAGCCGTACGCCGCGGGCGCGGGGGCGGGCGCCGTCCTCGACCAGGATCTCGGCGACCGGCGCGTTCAGGTGGATGGTGCCGCCGAGGTCGCGAATCAGCGCCTCGAGTCCCGCGACCAGCGCCCCCGTGCCGCCCATCGCGTACCACACGCCCCAGTGGCGTTCCAGGTAGTGGATCATGGCGTAGATGCTGGGCGTCTCGAACGGGTTGCCGCCCACCAGCAGCGGATGGAAGCTGAACACCCGGCGCAGGAACGGGTCCTCGACGAACTGAGCCAGGTAGTCGTACACCGACTTGTAGCTCTGCATGCGGAGCAGGTCCGGCGCCACCTTCACCATGTCCCACGGGGACAAGAACGGCTGGTCGGCCAGCTCTTCGAACCCCTTCTCGAAGATCGCGCGGGTGCTGTGCATGAAGTTCAGGTAGCCGCGCTTGTCACTGGGGTTGCGGTCGTGGATCTGCTGCAGGATGGCCATCTCGTCGTCTCCGTAGTCGAACGGACGGTCGTCGGCGTCGAAGATCCGGTAGAACGGGTCGCACTTCACGAACGGCACCTGCGCCTCGCGGCGCCGGCCGGCCAGCGCCCACAACTCGTCGAACATCCAGGGCGCCGTGATGATGGTGGGGCCGCCGTCGAAACGGAAGCCGTCCTGGTGGTAGGTGTAGGCCCGGCCGCCCAGCGCGTCGCGCGCCTCGAACATGGTGACGTCGTGCCCGTCGGCCAAGAGGCGCACGGCCGTGGCGAGCCCGCCGAAGCCGCTTCCGATGATGATCACGTGTCGCTTCACGCGCAGAGTATAGGCGTCCGCGCCGCGCCGCCGGGTCCCGCGCCGTGCACGTCAGTCCGCCCGAGGGGACGAAGCCGCCTCGCGTTCGGGCCGCATCAGGTCGTCGGGCGTCTCCCGGCGCCGCGCCAGCCAGGCCTCATCGCCGCGCACCGCGACCTCGGCCGGACGCAGCTCGGAGGCGTAATTGGACGCCATCGCGAAGCCGTAGGCGCCGGCCCGTTCGACCGCCAGCAGGTCGCCCGGCCCCGCCGCCAACGTCCGCTCGCGCCCCAAGCGGTCGGCGTTCTCGCACAGGGGACCGTCCACGTCGCCGTGCCCGTCCGGCGCGGCGGACGGGCCGACCCGGCGGATGGGGTGATGGGCGTCGTACAGGGCCGGGCGGAGCAGCTGCGCCATGCCGGCGTCGGTGATCCAGTGGGTGGGCGGGCCCTCCTTGCGCCACAGGACGCGGGTGAGGAGCGTCCCCGCGTCGGCCGTCACCCAGCGGCCGGGCTCCAGGATCAGGCTCGCGCCGTGCTGCGCCAGCCAGGGTCGCACCCGCGCCGCCAACGCCTCCAGCGGGAAGTCGGGCACGGCGAACCCGCCGCCCAGGTTCAGGGTGTCGGCCGCGGGAAAGGCACGGAACAGCGGCGTCAATCCCTCGAGGATGCGCTGGTGCACGCCCACGTCGGTGATCATCGATCCGGCGTGCACGTGGAACCCCGCCAGGCGCCCCGCGTCCTGCACCCGCGTTGCCAGCGCGCGCGCCGCGGCGGGGGGCAGGCCGAACTTCGAGCCCGCCGCGCCGGTCGCGAGGTGGGCGTGCGTGCCCGGGTCCAAACCGGGATGGACCCGCACCAGGAAGCGGGCCCCCTGGGGCGCCCGCGCCCGCCAGGCCTCCCACTGCCCTTCGTGGTCCAGGCTGACGTGCGCCACGGGCGCCTCGGCCGCCCACGCCCGCAGGCGTTCGTCCTGGCCGGGCCCCCCGACCAAGGTGCGGCCGGCCGGCACGCCCGCCGCGTGGGCACGGACGGCTTCGCCCAGCGTGATCACCTCGGCCCCGACGCCGGCGGCGGCCATGGTCCGCAGCACGCAGGCGGCGGGGTTGGCCTTGACGGCGTAGCGCAGCGCCGCGCCGGGAAAGGCGGACCGGAGCCGGTCGATCCGGGCCTCGACGGCGCCCAGGTCGTACACGTACAACGGCGTGCCGTACGCCTCGGCGAGGGCCTGAAGGCGGGCGTCCGTAGGCATCGTCGGCGAGCCTATCAAGCGGGTCTCGCCGTGGCTGCTAAGCTCACCGGCATGATGAACCGCCAGGTGCGCCGCATCGAGGAGCGCAAGGAACGCAAGACCGAGAAGGACAAGGCCAAGGCGAAGGAGGAACGCGAGGCCCGAAAGCGCGAGGTGCAAGAGCGCCGCAAGCGCCGGCGCGAGGCGTCCAAGCGCGGCGGCGAGGGGGGCGGCAAGGAAACCGCCGCCAGCGGCAGCGAGGAGGGCGCCGCGAAGTCCGGTGGCAAGCGGCGCTCCAATCCGGGGCGGTTCGCGGGCGCGCTGATGGTGGCGACGGTGTTCTTCATCGTGTTGCAGGCGGTGGCGCCGCCCGACGACACCATCGCGGGGCAACTGGTGTCGTCCAGCTTCTACCTGTTGTTCGGGTACTTCTCGGTGCTGTGGATGATGCGGCGCGGCCGGGCCCACGCCGTGCGCTACGCCGTGATCGGCGCGGCCGCGCTGGGGGTGGGCACGGCGGCCAGCCGGCTGGTGCAGCCGGGGATGGAGCTCGCGCCGCTGATGCTGGCCCTGATCCTCCCCTTGGCGGTGGCGGGCGCGCTGCTGGGTCGCGTCGTGTACCTGAATGCCCCCTGACGCCGTGTGGGACCGGCCGGCCGTGATCGGGGCGATGCCGGAGGAGATCCGTCGCCTGACGGCCGCGCTGGCGCGCCCGCAACGGTGGACGCGGGGACCGTTCGCGCTGCACCGCGGCCGGGCGTTCGGTCGCGAGGTCACGGTGGCCGAGTGCGGCGTCGGCAAGGTCAACGCCGCCGCGTTGGCGCAGCAACTGCTGGTGGACGGCGCGACGGCGGTGGTGTTCACCGGCGTGGCCGGCGCGGTCGACCCGTCGCTGCGGGTCGGCGACGTGGTCGTGTCCGAGGACGCTGTCCAGCACGACGTGGACGTGACGCCGCTCGGCTACGCGCGGGGGTGCGTGCCCGGCCAGCCGCTGGCGTGGCCGGCCGACGCCGAACTGCGCGAGGCCGCGCTGGCGGCCGCCCGCGAGGCCGCCCGCGCGGCGGGGTCCGAGCACGCGGTGGTGCTCGGCCGGGTCGCCTCGGGTGACCAGTTCATCGCCGACGCCGCCCGGACCGCGGCGTTGGCGTCCGAGTTCGGGGCAAGCTGCACCGAGATGGAGGGGGCGGCCGTGGCGCAGGTGTGCGCCCGCTGGGGCGTGCCGTGGGTGATCGTGCGCGTGATCAGCGACACCGCCGACTTTGGTGCATCGCACGACTTTCGCGCGTTCACGGAGCTGGCGGCGGAACGGGCGGAAGCCGTCGTCCGCGGGATCCTGGGGCGCCTCGAACAGGGCGCGTAGTGGCGCGGGAACGGGCAGGCGGCGCGCTGCGGTAGCATGACCGGCGCCGCGGGTGGCGCCCGACGCCGGCACGCCCGCCAAGGACGCGACGCGCGCATGGGCGCGGGGCGGGACCGGCGCAAACCCCGGGTCGGCCCCGGCCGCCCGATGCAGGAGGAGACGGCCGCATGGCAGACGTATTGGACGACATGCTCGACCTCGACCGGTCGCAGTTGAGCTCGGAGGAACGGGCCGAGCTCGACCGGATCGAGACGCGCGAGTGGATGGAATCGCTGGACTACGTGCTGGCGTCGGGCGGCGCGCCACGTGTGCGCGAAATCCTGGAACGGCTCGAGGTGCACGCCCACCGCCACGGGGTCGACGTGCCGTTCAGCGCGGAAACGCCGTACCTGAACACCATTTCCGTCGAGGCGCAGCCGGCGTATCCCGGCGACCTGACGATGGAGCGCCGCATCCGGGCGCTGGTCCGCTGGAACGCCATGGCGATGGTGGTGCGTGCCAACAAGCACTCCGACGGCATCGGCGGGCACCTGTCCACCTACGCCTCGGCCTCGATGCTGTACGAGGTCGGCTTCAACCACTTCTTCCGCGGGCACGGGCGCGGCGCGGACCGTGACCTGGTCTACTTCCAGGGGCACGCCAGCCCCGGCATCTACGCCCGCAGCTACCTGGAGGGCCGCTTCGAGGCGCAGCACCTCCGCAACTTCCGCCGCGAGCTGCAAGGCGAGCCGGGCCTGTCCAGTTATCCGCACCCGTGGCTGATGCCGGACTACTGGGAGTTCCCCACCGTGTCGATGGGGCTGGCGGCGCCGATGTCGATCTACAACGCCCGCTACGCCCGTTACCTCGAGGCGCGGGGCTTGAAGGAAAAGGGCGACGGCAAGGTGTGGGCCTTCATCGGCGACGGCGAGACCGACGAGCCGGAGACGATGGGCCCCATCAAGATCGCCTCCCGCGAGAATCTGGACAACCTGATCTGGGTGATCAACTGCAACCTGCAGCGCCTGGACGGCCCCGTGTACGGCAACGGCAAGATCATCCAGGAGCTCGAGGCGATCTTCCGCGGCGCCGGCTGGAACGTGATCAAGGTCGCCTGGGGCAGCGGCTGGGACGCCCTGCTGCAGAAGGACGACCAGGGGTTGCTGGCGCAGCGCTTCGACCGGATGGTGGACGGCGAGTCGCAACGCTACGCCGCGTTCGGCGCGCCGGAGCTCCGCGAACGCTTCTTCGACACGCCCGAACTGGCGGCGCTGATCGAAGGGTGGAGCGACGACGACCTGGCGACCCTGAACCGGGGCGGGCACGACGCCAAGAAGGTGTACGCCGCCTACGACGCGGCGGTGAAGCACCGCGGCAGTCCGACCGTCATCCTGGCGCGGACGGTGAAGGGCTACGGCCTGGGCGACACGGCCGAAGCGCGCAACCCCGCGCACCAGACCAAGAAGCTGGACGAGGACGGCATGCGGGCGCTTCGGGACCGCTTGGAGATTCCGATCTCCGACGAGGCCATCGGCGACGACCCGTTCTACCGCCCAGAAGCGGACGCGCCCGAGGCGCGCTACCTCCAGGAGCGGCGCGAAGCGTTGGGCGGCTACCTGCCCAAGCGCGAGGTCCAGGTCGAGCCGCTCGAGGCGCCCCCGGCCGAGCTGTTCGAGGAGTTCTTCGAAGGCACCGGCGACCGGGCGGTGTCGACCACCATGGTGTTCGTCTCGGTGCTCCGCAAGCTGCTTCGCGACGACACGTGGGGCGACCGCATCGTGCCGATCATTCCGGACGAGGCCCGCACCTTCGGCATGGAGGCGCTGTTCCGCCAGATCGGCATCTACAGCCCCACCGGCCAGCTGTACGAACCGGTCGACCGTGAGAACCTGCTGTACTACAAGGAAAGCAAGGATGGCGCCATCCTCGAGGAGGGCATCACCGAGGTGGGCGCCATGTCCAGCTTCATCGCCGCCGGCACCAGCTACGCCAACTACGGCGTGACCACGGTGCCGTTCTACGTGTACTACTCCATGTTCGGATTTCAACGCATCGGCGATTTCGCCTGGGCGGCCGGCGACGTGCGGGCCAAGGGGTTCATGCTGGGCGCGACCGCCGGCCGCACCACCCTGGCCGGCGAGGGGCTCCAGCACCAGGACGGCCACAGCCACCTGCTGGCGCTGCCGATCCCCAACCTCGAGGCGTACGACCCGTCCTTCGCCTACGAGCTGGCCACCATCATCCGGTATGGCATGAAGCGCATGTACCAGGACGGCGAAGACGTGTACTACTACCTCTCCGTCGAGAACGAGAACATCCGTCAGCCGGCCGCCCCGGAACACCTGTCCCGCGAAGCGTTGGAGGATGGAATCCTGCGGGGCCTGTACCTGTTCCGTCCCTCCCAGCGGCGGTTCCACGCCCGGGCGCAGCTGTTCGGTTCCGGTGCGATCATGGGCGAGGTGATGGCCGCCCAGGAGATGCTCGAGTCCTACAAGGTGGCGGCCGACGTGTGGAGCGTCACCAGCTACAAGGCGCTGCACCGCGACGCGACCGAGGTCGCGCGCCGCAACCGCCTGCGTAGCGAGGGCGAGGCCGAACGGCCGTACCTGGCGCGCCTGTTGGACGACGCCGAGGGTCCGCTTCTGGCCGCCAGCGACTACGTCAAGGCGCTGCCGGACATGCTGGCCCCCTACCTGCCACGCCCGATGCGCTCGCTGGGAACCGACGGGTTCGGCCGCAGCGAGGCGCGAGAGGAACTGCGCGACTTCTTCGAGGTCGACGCCAAGCACATCGTGCACGCCACGCTTCGCGCGCTCGTCGACGAGGGCGACCTCGACGCGGACGTGCTGAAGCAGGCCGTCTCGGACCTGGGCATCCGCCCGGACCGGCCCGACCCCCGGCGGTCGTAGCCAAGGAACGGAAGGTACGGACGTGGCAACCGAATTCAAACTGCCCGAAGTCGGCGAAGGCATCGAGGGCGGCACGGTGGTGTCGGTCCTGGTGAGCGTCGGCGACCGCGTCGAGGTGGACCAGCCCGTCGTCGAGCTCGAGACCGACAAGGCCGTCGTCGAGGTGCCGTCCTCGCTGGCGGGCGTGGTCGAGAGCCTCGCCGTCGCCGAAGGCGAAGAGGCGGCCGTCGGCTCGGTCCTCATGACGATCGACGAGCAGGCCGACGGCGCCGCCGCCGCCGCCGCCGACGCCGAAGACGAGACCGAGGCCGCAGGCGCCGACGCCGAACCGGCCGCACCGGCCGAGGAGGCCGAGGCGCAGCGCACGTCCCAGGAGGCGTCGCCGGCCGCCGGGGGCGGCGCCGATGGGGACGGGGCGAGGCGCGCCCCCGCCGGTGGGGGCGACGCCGCGAGCGCTTCGGACGAAGCGGCCGGCGACGCCGGCGAAGCGCGGCCGATGGGGCTCCTGCCCGCCGCCCCGAGCGTGCGCCGTCTGGCGCGCGAGGTGGGGGTCGACCTGCGGGCCGTGCAGGGCTCCGGCATCCTGGGGCGGATCTCGGCCGAGGACGTACGCGCCTTCGCCGAAGGGCGCACGCCGGGACGAGCACCCGCGCAGGCACCGGCCGCCCCGGCGGGCGGCGGCGTGCCGGCACCGTCGTTGCCCGACTTTTCCAAATGGGGCCCCACCGAACGCGTCGCCATGTCCGGCATCCGCAAGGCCACGGTGCGCTCGATGCGGCAAGCGTGGGCGACCGTGCCGATGGTCACCCACTTCGACAAGGCCGACATCACCGAGTTCGAATCGCTGCGCAAGCGCTACCAACCCCGTGCCGAGGCGATGGGCACCAAGCTCACCCCCACCGCGATGCTGGTCAAGATCGTCGCCGCGGCCCTCCGCAAGTTCCCGGCCTTCAACGCCTCCATCGACACCGAGGCCGAGGAGGTCGTCTACAAGAAGTACGTGAACATCGGCGTGGCCGTCGACACCGAGCACGGACTGCTGGTCCCCGTCATCCGCGACGCGGACGCCAAGAACATGCTGCAGCTGGCCGCCGAGTTGGGCGAGCTGGCCGAGCGGGCGCGCGACCGCAAGCTGTCGCCCGACGAGATGCAGGGGGGCAACTTCAGCGTCAGCAACCTGGGCGGGATCGGCGGGACCGGCTTCACGCCGATCGTGAACCCCCCCGACGTCGCCATCCTCGGCGTGTCGCGCGGCGGGTACGAGCCGGTGTGGGACCGCGAGGCCGAAACGTTCGTGCCGCGCATGATGATGCCCCTGTCGGTCACCTACGACCACCGGCTGATCGACGGCGCCAGCGCGGCCCGCTTCCTGCGTTGGGTGTGCCGGGCGGTCGAGGAGCCGTTCCTGATGAGCCTGGAAGGCTGAGCCCCGTCCGCGCTGCGCGATCCGGCGCGTGAATGATTCTCACCTCGGCGTGATAGCATGCCGCGTCATGCCGGCGTTCGCTTCGTCCCTCACGCACGACGCGCCGGTCCGCCCCGTGGGCGACGGGGGGCGGTCGCTGCGCGCCACGGGCCTGACCAAGCGCTACGGCCGCCGCACCGTGGTGTCGGCGGTCGACCTGTCGTTGGACCCGGGCGAGATCGTGGCGTTGCTGGGACCGAACGGCGCCGGCAAGACCACCAGCTTCTACATGATGGTCGGCTTCGTGCGCCCCGACCGGGGCCGCATCTACCTGGACGGACGCGACGTCACGCGCTGGCCGATGCACCGCCGGGCGCGCGCGGGCCTGGGCTACCTGGCGCAGGAGGCCAGCGCGTTTCGGCGCATGAGCGTGCGCGACAACCTGCTGGCCATCCTCGAGTTCCGCGAACCCGAGCGCGAGGTGCGCGAAGCCCGCGCCGACGCGCTGCTGGAAGAGTTCGGTTTGACCGCCCTCGCGTCGAACCGCGCGGACACCCTCTCGGGCGGAGAACGCCGGCGGCTCGAGATCGCGCGCAGCCTCACCGTCGACCCCGCCTTCATCCTGCTGGACGAGCCGTTCACGGGCGTCGATCCCAAGTCGATCCGAGAGATCCAGGACCTGGTTCGCGACCTGCGCGAGCGGCGCGGGTTGGGCGTGTTGCTGACCGACCACAGCGTGCGCGAGACCATCGCCATCGCCGACCGGGTGGTGCTGATGTACGACGGCCGGGTCCGCTTCGACGGCACGCCCGAGGCGTTCGCCGAGGACGACGACGTGCGCCACACCTACCTCGGTAGCGACTTCCGGCTCTGAAGGGGGCACCGGCGATGTTGGCGCCACGGCGCACCCCACCCGGCCGGTGCGGTGGCGTGAGAGGGGGGCGGCGCGCGTGACCTACGTGCTCGGCCTGGTGGTCATGCTGGTGGGGCTGGCGGGCGTGATCGCCTGGGCGGGCGACCGGCTGGGGACGTGGGCGGGGCGCCACCGCCTGTCGATCCTGGGGGCGCGCCCACGGCGGACCGGACAGCTGATCGGCATCCTGGCGGGGATCGTGATCATGTTGACCACGCTCGGGGTGTTGGCGTTTGCGTTTCAGAACGCCACGCAGACGTTGTTGAACGCCCAACGTACGGCGCAGGAGCTCACGCGTTTGCAAGCCCAGGAGCGTCGGCTGCAGGATCAGGTCGGCCAGCTGGAGTCGGACCTGGACGAGCTGACGGAGCAGTTGGCGGAAGCCCGCGACACGATCCGGGCGGCGGAAGAGGCGCGTGACGACGCCTTGGCCGAGCGAGACGCGGCAGCGGCCGAGCGTGACCGGATCCAAGCCGAGGGGGAGGAGCTGCGCGACGAGGTGGCGTCCCTGCAAGACGAACTGGCGACGATCCAAGACGAGCTGCAGGCGGCGCAGGAGGAGCTAACCACCGTGCGCGAAGACCTGCAGGCGGCCCGTGACGAGCGTGATGCGGCCAGGCAGGACGCGCAGGACGCCCGTAACGACGTGCAGGCGGCCGAAGCCGAAGCCCAGACCCTGCAGGATCGTGTCACCGAGGTTCAGGCCGAGCTGGACGCGTCGAACGAGCGATTGGACGCCATTCAGGACGAGTTGACGGTGGCCGAGAGCCGGGTCGAGGAGGCCCAGGCCAACCTCCAGGCGGCCCAGGAGGCCCGGGACGCGGCGCTGATGGAACGGGATGCGGCGCTGACCGCGCGCGACGAGGCTTTGGACGCTCGCGACGCCGCCCGCGCCGCGGAGGCCGAGGCCCTGCAAGCGCGCGACGCCGCCATCGCCGAGCGGGACGCGGCGCTGGGCGAACGCGACGAGGCGCTGGCCGAGCGGGACGCGGCCGAGTCGGCGGCGTTGGCTGCGCGCGAGACCATCGCGCAGCTGCAGGACGCGATCACGGTCCTGGAGGAGGAGGGGAACCTACTCGAACGCGAGACCGCCGAACTGCGGGAGCAGAACGAATCCCTCACGGCGCAGAACCAGTCGCTGGAGCAGGCCAACGCCGAGTTGGCCAGCCGCAACGAGGGCCTGGAGACGCTCAACGAGAACCTCGAGACGCGCATCCGCGAGGCCAGCGACCGCGCCACCGAACTCCAGGAGCAGGTGTCCAGCCTCACGCTGCGCCTGGAGGAACAGTCGCGCCGCCTGGCCGAGATGCAACGCGAGTTCGACCGCGCCGCGCGTGGCGACGTGACGTTCGAAACGGGCGAACTGATCTACAGCAGCTCCATCGACGCCGACACCGCGAGCGAAGCGCGCGAAGCGCTGTCCCGCTTCGTACGCGAGGCCAGCGCCCTCACCGCACGCCGGGGCGCGGGCGAGGTGGTGCTCCGCTCCGACCAGGTCGAGATCCTGGTGGACGCCATCACGCAGACGCCCGGCTCGGACCTGGTCCGCTTCCTCTCGCCCCGCAATCAGTTCAGCCCCGTCGAGGTCGAAGTCACCATCGAAGCGTTCGAGAACGACCTCGTCGTGGTGGCGGGCCGGTTGCTGGTGAGCCGGCACGTCCACCTGGGCAGCGACGAACTCCCCATCAGCCAGTCGGAGCTCCGCTCGGCGCTGTCGAGCCTGAAGGGCGAAGCGCTGGTGGCCCTGCGGCGCGCCGGCCTCGACGAGTTCCAGCTGCCCCGCTATCCGACCCTCAGCGAAGAGGTGTTCGCCAGCCTGCTGTTGCGCCGCACGGGCCCCGCCAGCATCGGAGTGATGGTCCTAGGCGACGTGTACCGCAGCGGACCGGCGGACCTGGAATTGGTGGTGCTCGATTGAGGCGCGTGTGCACGAGGCGGGTGCGCGCGTCGGCCGACCGCGTCGCGCACGCCGAGCGGCGTCGTATGGTCGCATCGTGACCCCGACCTCCGAGCCGACCCGGACCATCCTCGTCGCCGACGACCAGGAAGGACAGCGCGTCCTGATCGACATGCTGCTGTCGCTCGAGGGGTACCGACTGGTCGCCGTCGAGGACGGCCGAGAGGCCCTCGCTTGGCTGAAGGAGAACACCCCCGACCTGGTGGTGCTGGACGTGAACATGCCCTACGTGGACGGCATCGACGTGTGCCGCCGCATGAAGGGGGTGTCGCGCCTGGCCGAGGTGCCCGTCGTGGTCCTGACCGCCATGCGGGACGAGGGGACCGAGCAGGCCGTGCGGGCGGCCGGCGCCGACGTGATGGTGCGGAAGCCGCTGGAGGGCAAGGACTTCCGGAAGCAGGTGAGCCGGCTGTTGTCGCGTCGCGAAGACGGCGACGACGCGGACGGAGCGTAGCGGCCCCCTGCCCGACGCGAAACGGGGCGGGACGCCCTGCGGCGACGTGATCCGGCCAACGCTCGCCGATCCGGCCGGCGTCCTAGCCTTGAACACTGCGAGGGTGGTCCGGGCCGTTGGGCCGACGCCCACGACGGCGCGCACGCGATCCTCGGCGCACGAACACCACGACGAAGCTACGGTTTCGACCCGGACGGTCACGTCGGTGCACCGCCCGGACGAACGAGGAGGTGCTTCATGAGCGCGATGCAACCCCCGGAAGCCCGCCAACTGCAGAAGGAACCCGACGCCCGCGGGGCCTCCATGGGCGACGCGGCGCTGGAGGGCGTGCGCGGATTCGGCACCCTCCAGGTCGTCCGCGACCGGCAGGGTCGCCGCGTCGCGATGGAAGGGACATGGCGGCCCGCCGATCCAGACGCCAACGTGGCGCCCCTGGTGACCGCGGCCGGCGCGGACCGCACGATGCGCTACGAGGGGCCGGTCGACGATCCTCGCGCCTCGGGCCGCCCCGACACCGCCGTCGACGTGCGCATCACCTCGCACGCCGACTACCCCTTCACCGAGGCGCCCGACGGGGAGCACGCGCCGGGCGGCACGCGACACGTGTTCAACTTCCAGCCCGACGACACGGAACAGCTTCCGGTCGACTGAGACGAGCTGCGCCGCGCGTGCCCCGCCCGCCCCCACCGGCGGGCACGGCACGCGGTCCGTCCCAGCGGCCCTACGCCTCCCGGGTCCAGTTGCGCCGCTGACGACGCGCCTCGAACAGCATCAGCGCGCCGGTCACCGACACGTTCAGGCTGTCGGCCGCGCCCGTCATCGGGACGCCCACCCGGGCGTCCGCCGCGCCTGCCCACGCCGGGTCGAGCCCCTCGTGCTCCGGCCCCAGCACGATCGCCACCGCACCGCGCAGATCGGCGTCCCAGTAGGGCGTAGCGGCGGTGGGTACCGTGGCCAGCACGCGTAGGCCGCGGCGGCGAAGCCAGGCCCGCGCGGCTTCGGGGGGAAGGTCCAGCACGGGACACGCGAACACGCTGCCCATGCTGGCGCGCACCACGCCGGGGTTCCACGGGTCGGTGCCGCCGCCGCTCACCACCATGGCGTCGGCGCCGGCGGCGTCGGCCGAGCGCAGCAGCGCCCCCAGGTTGCCGGGCTTCTCGAGGCCGGCCGCGACCACCACCAACGCATCAAAGGGCAGAAGCAGGTCCGGCGACGCCACCGGTGGGCGGATCAGGCACGCCACCCCGTCCGGCCCCTGGCGTTGGCTCAGGCGCGCGAAGGCGGCCAATGATACCTCCGTGACCGGGACGCCCGCGGCATGAAGTCGGCCGGGAAGGGCCGTGCCCTCCCCCCGCAGCAGGGCGGTGCACACGAACGCCTCGCGGACCTCGACGCCGGCGCCCAGGGCCCGCCCGGTCTCGCGCGCGCCCTCCACCAGCGTCACGCCGCTCCGTGTGCGTTCGCGGCGCGACCGCAGCCGCACCAACGCCTTGATGCGGGGGTTCTTCGGGCTCTCGATGGCGTCGGGCGGCACCCGCGTATGCTACCCGCGGCGCCCCGACCGAGCCGCGCGCGAGGGACGCTACAGTAGGGCCATGTCCAACCTGATCGACGTCGCCGCGCTCGAGGGACGACTGGGAGACGACGGTCTCCGCGTCCTGGACGTGCGCTTCGACCTGGCCGACCCGGCGGCCGGCCGGGCCGCCTACGACGCCGGACACCTCCCCGGCGCGATCTACCTGCACCTGGACGACGACCTGTCCGGCCGTACGGCGCCGGACGGTCGGGGCGGCCGCCACCCGCTGCCCGACCCGCAGGCGTTGGCGGCGCGCCTCGGGGCGCTGGGCGTCGGCGCGGCGCACGAGGTGGTGGCGTACGACGACGGTGGGGGCGCCATCGCGGCGCGGGCGTGGTGGCTGCTGCGTTGGATCGGACACCCACGGGTGCGCGTGCTGGACGGTGGGTTCGCGGCATGGCGGGCCGCTGGCGGCGCGGTGGACGCCGCCGCGCCGAGCTACCCGCCGGCGACGCTGGAGGCGCGCCCCGACCCGGCGATGGTGGTCGACGCCGACTGGGTACGGGCCCATCTCGGCGAGGCGGGCACCACGCTGGTCGACGCGCGGGCACCGGAGCGCTACCGCGGCACGCACGAACCGATCGATCCCGTCGCCGGGCACGTCCCAGGGGCCGTCAACCTTCCCTACGCCGACAACCTGGTCGGCGGCCGCTTCGCGGCGGCCGAGGCGCTGCGCAGGCGCTTCGCGCCCGTCGCCGCGGCGGACACGGTGGTGGTGTACTGCGGATCGGGCGTGACCGCCGCGCACGACGCCTTGGCGATGGAGGAGGCGGGCCTGGGCCTGCCGCGCCTCTACGCCGGCTCGTGGAGCGACTGGTGCAGCCGCGACGACGTCCCCGTGGCGCGGGCCGACGAACCGGCCTGAGGGACGCGCGCTGCAGGGTCTGCACACGGACCTCACCCGCACGTCTTGTACGCTCGGGGCATGCGAAGGGACCTGCCGTGAACGACCCGGAACCGCCGCGTCTGCCCGGCCTCGGCTGGTTGCGCGAACCCATCAACGCCCTCACGCACGGCGTGGGCGTGATCCTGGGCCTGGTGGGCCTGGTGGCGTTGATCGTGCTGGCGGACGGCGAGCCGTGGCGCCTGGCCAGCAGCGTCGTCTACGGTGTCAGCCTGGTGGTGCTGTTCCTGGCCAGCACGCTGTTGCACGCCGTCCGCGCCTCGCCCGGCGTGCTGCGGTTGCTGCGGCTGTTCGACCATGCCGCCATCTTCGTGCTGATCGCTGGCAGCTACACGCCGATCACGCTCGTCACCCTGCAGGAGCAGAACCCGACGTTGGCGTGGACCCTGTTCGCCGTCGCGTGGGGGTTCGCGCTGTTGGGGGTGGCGTTCAAGCTGGTCTGGATCGGCGCGCCACGCTGGGTGTCTACGGGTCTGTACCTCGCCATGGGGTGGCTGGCGGTGGTGGCCATCGGCCCGCTGGTGTCCGCCATGCCGGCGCCCGGCCTGGCGTGGCTGATCGCGGGCGGGGTGGCCTACACGGTGGGCGCGGTGGTGTACGCACGCAAGCGGCCCGATCCGATCCCGCAGGTGTTCGGGTATCACGAACTGTGGCACCTGTTCGTCCTGGCCGGCAGCGCCTGTCACTACGTGCTGATCGCCCGCTACGTGGTGGCGGCGTGAGCGAGGCGGGCCCCGCGCAGACAGGCATCGCGCGGTGCCCGTGGGCCGAGGGCGACGCCCTGATGGCCGCCTACCACGACAGCGAGTGGGGTGTGCCCCTGTACGACCCGCGCCGCACCTTCGAGTTCCTGGTGCTCGAGACCTTCCAGGCCGGCCTGTCCTGGCGGGTCGTCCTGCACAAGCGGGAGGCGTTCCGAGATGCGTTCGCCGACTTCGATCCCGAGCGGGTCGCCGCCTTCGGGCCCGACGAGGTGACGCGGATGATGGGCGACGCCTCGCTGATCCGCAACCGCGCCAAGCTCGAGGCCGCCATCGCCAACGCCCGAGCGTTCGTGGCGATGGAAGAAGGCCCGAGGTTCGTTCCACACGCTTGGTCGTTCGTGGGTGGCGCACCGATCGTGCACCGCTTCGAACGGCCCGAGGAGGTGCCGGCCACCACGCCCGAAGCCGAGGCGTGGGCGCGCGACCTGAAGCGCCGCGGGTTTCGGTTCGTGGGACCGACGGTGGCGTATGCCCACATGCAGGCGACCGGCATGGTCAACGACCATCTCGTCACGTGCCCGCGCCACGCCGAGGTGGCGGCGATGGCGGCGGGGGTGCCGACGTGAAGGACGAGGCGCGCCGTACCTACCGGGGGTTCTCGACCTTCTTCCTGGCGACCGGGGCGGTGTTCCTGGGGTTGAGCATGCTTCGGTTCACGCCCATTTCGTCGGGTTTGCGGGGCGATCCGCTGTGGGTGGCGCTGCTGCTGATCGGCATCGGGGGCCTGCTGCGGTGGACGGTGCGCAGGCGCCCCCATGAGGACGCCGAGCCCGAAGCGACGCCCGACGACGCGAACGGCGGCCAAGACAAGGAGCGCTGACGCGCCGGCGCGCACGGGTATCCTGTCGCGCATGCGGGTGTCGGTCGAGCTCATCCCCCGAAGCGTCGAGGCGATGAACGCGCAGTTGGACGAGGTCCAGGCGTTCGCCCGCGTCGACACCATCAACGTGCCCGACATCCTGCGCTTCGAGCTGCGCGCCTGGGATGCCTGCGGCCTGGCGCGCGGGCGAGGGTACCGGGCGGTGCCGCACCTGCGCGCCATCGACGTCGACCCCGGTGCGCCGCTTCCGTTCGCGGAAAGCCTGGACACGCACGGCCTCGACGAGGTCCTGGTGATCGCCGGGGACGCGCCACCCGACATGTCGAAGCAGGTGTTCGAGACCAGCAGCGAGGCGCTGATCCGGCGCCTCAAGCGGGAACGGCCGCACCTGCGTGTCTACGCGGCGTTGGACCCGTATCGCCAAGGCTTCATCGCCGAGCGCGACTACCTGCTGCGCAAGCTCGACGCCGGCGCCGACGGGCTGTTCACGCAGCCGTTCTTCGACCTTCGCCTGTTGGAGGTGTGGGGCGACCTGTTGGCCCCCTTGGGCGTCCCCGTGTTCTGGGGGGCGACCAGCGTGACGACGACGAAGTCGGCCCGCTACTGGACCACGCGCAACCGCGCGGTGCTGCCCGCCTCGTTCGCGCCGACGCTGGCGCACAGCCGCGAGCTGGCGGGCGGCATCCTGTCGTTCGCGGCGGCACGCGACGACAACGTCTACTTCATGCCGATCCGCGCGTCGAGCCGCGCCTACCTGGAGGGGATCCTGTGATCACAGGCGCGGCGGGACGCCCGGCTACGCCTCGGCGTCGCCGGCGTCCGCGTACGGTTTGCGCAGCTTGACCGGTTCACGGCGCGCCCGGATGCGCAGGTTGATGGTCTCGACGAACACGCTGAAGCCCATCGCGAAGTAGATGTAGCCCTTGGGGATGTGCTGCCCCAGGCCGTCGGCGACCAGCGTCATGCCGATCAGCAACAGGAACGACAGCGCCAGGATCTTGACGGTGGGGTGCCCCTCCACGAAGGTGCTGATCGGGCCCGCCGTGAACAGCATCACGCTCACCGCCGCCATGACGGCGATGATCATCACCGGCAGGTGGTCGGTCATGCCCACGGCGGTGATCACCGAGTCCAGGCTGAACACGGCGTCCAGCAACAGGATCTGAACGATCACGCCCATGAACGTGGCGCCGGCGCGCGCGTCTCCGTGGCCCTCCTCGCCCTCCAGCTTGTCGTGGATCTCGAAGGTGGCCTTGGCCAGCAGGAACAGGCCGCCCATGATCAGGATCAGGCTGCGGCCGCTGAAGTCCTGGCCCAGCAGCGAGAACCACGGCTCGGTCAACTGCACGATCCAGGCGATGGAGAACAGCAGCGCGATGCGCATGCCCATCGCCAGCAGCAGGCCGATCGTGCGCGCGCGGGCCTGCTGGTGCTCGGGCAGCTTCCCGCTGAGGATCGAGATGAACACGATGTTGTCGATGCCGAGCACCAGCTCCAGCGCCGTGAGGGCGGCCAGCGCGATCCAGGCGTCGGGTGAGGCCATCCATTCCATGCCCGCGGTCATACCACGACGCGGCGTGACCTCGACGACCGTTCATGCCGGTGTCGCCGCGCACACGTACCCATGTGTTGCAGGGTGTATATTCCGTATTCGGTGCTCGTGCCGCGAGCGCCCCGACACCCCAACGATTCCGGCCGTACGGCCGGTGGAGGACACCCATGATCGACTACGACCGCATCATGCTTCAAACCCGCCACAATGAGCTCGAGGCCATGGCCGAACGTCACCGCGCCTGGCGCGAAGCCCGCCGCGAACTGGGCGCTCAGCGCACCCGCGCCCCGGGCCGGCTGCTGGATGGCCTGCGAGGCCTGCGTTCGAACCTGCGTCGCCGCGTGAAGAGGCACCACGCCCCGGCCTGAACCCCCGCAACGCGGTTCACGAGGCGGAGGGATCCTCCGTCTCGTGCGTTGTCTCGTGCATTCCGCGGCGCCCCGCGCCGTCGCCCGTCCGGCCGGCATCGCCGGCGCGGACGCGCTGGTAGGCGTCCCGGACCTCCGCGAACAGTTCGCGGCCCAACGGCGTGGACAGGCGGGCGTCGGCCGAGGCGAAGAACTCGTCCAGGCGGCCCTCCGGCGCCGGCGGGCCCCCGTCCGCGTCCGGCTGGTAGCGCCCCTCGCGCTCGTACGCCAACGCCTGCAAGCACATGTCCAGCAGGTTCATGTCCCGCACGAACAGCGCCACGTCGTCGCGGCGCGCTTCGTACGCCCGCCAACGCGCCATCGCGCGGGTGCTGGCCGGACCCGGCCAGCTCGACGTCAGGCGCGTCATGGCGCGTTCCTCGCGCCGCGCCTTCTCGTGCGCCGGTACCGGCCGTGCGGCCTCGTCCGCCAGGCTGGGCAGATCGCCGGTCTCGGCCTCGGCCAGATCGTGCACCAGGGCGATCTCGATCGCCTCGCCGCGGGGCACGCCCGCTTCGTCGGCGAACGTCAGACACAACAACGCCGTGCCCCAGCTGTGGTCGGCGACCGACTCGCCGCCGCGCACGCCACGCAGGACCCACCCCGCGCGGGGTTCGTCCTTGAGGCGGTACGCCTGCAACAAATAGTCCAGCGTGGCCATGGGCGGCGATGCTAGCAGACGGGCCGGCGGGGCGTCCTCAGGCTGAGCCGGAGGTCGCCGCCTTCGGCTCGTAGCCCAGCGCCGGCGCCAGCCAGGCCTCCGCCTCGCCCTGGCGCCAGCCCTTGCGGCGCGCCACGTCCGTCACCTGGTCCGCCCCGATCTTCCCGACCGCGAAGTAGCGTGCCTCTCGGTGGGCGAAGTACAGGCCGGACACGGTCGAGGGCGGCGACATGGCGTAACTCTCGGTCAACGACATGCCCAGCGCCGGGGCGTCCAGCAGGCGGAACAGCGTCTCCTTCTCGGTGTGGTCCGGACAGGCGGGGTAGCCGGGCGCAGGGCGGATCCCCGGGTAACGCTCGCGGATCATCTCGTCGTACGAGAGCGACTCGCCCTGGGCGTAGCCCCAAAGTTCGCGGCGCACCCGCGCGTGCAGGTGCTCGGCCATCGCCTCGGCCAGCCGGTCGCCCAGCGCCTTCGCCATCAGCGCGCGGTACACGTCGTGCTCGTCGTCGAACGCGGCCGCGCGCGCCTCCACCCACGCGCCGGCGGTGACGGCGAACCCGCCCAGCCAGTCCGGCGTGCCCACGGGCGCGACGTAGTCGGCCAGCGCCAGGTTGGGCAGGCCTTCGCGCTTGGGCCCCTGCTGCCGCAAGGTGTGGAACCGCGTCCGCTCGCGGCGCCGCGCCTCGTCCTCCCACACGATCAGGTCGTCGCCGTCGCGGTTGGCGGGCCACAGCGCCACGGCGGCGCGGCCCACCAACTCCGGCTCTCGGGCCCAGGCGTCCAACATGGCGTCGGCGTCCCGCTTGAGCTCCGCGGCGTGCGCGCCCTTGTCGGGATCGTCGAGGATCTGCGGCCAACGGCCGGGCAGCTCCCACGCCAGGAAGAACGGCCCCCAATCGATGTGATCGATGAGGTCGCGGACCGGCACCTCCAGGTGGTGCAGCCCCGGCTCGTGCGGCGGCGACGCGACGGCGTCCGGGTCGAACGGCAAGGCGTTGGCGCGGGCCTCCGCCAGCGACAGCAGGCGCTGCGTCTGGCCGCGCGCCGCGTGCTTGTCGCGGAGATCGGCGTACTGCGCCGCCGTGTCCCGCGCCAGCAGGTGGCGCTGCTCGGCGTGGACCGCGCGCGCGGCGATGCCCACGCTGCGCGAGGCGTCCTGAACGTGCACCGTCAGGCCGCCGTAGGCCGGCGCGATCTTGACCGCGGTGTGGATGCGGCTGGTGGTGGCGCCCCCGATCAGCAGCGGCACCTCGAGCCCCCGGCGCTCCATCTCCTCGGCCACGCCGACCATCTCGCGGAGCGACGGCGTGATCAGGCCGGACAATCCGATCACGTCCGCGCCACGTCGCGCCGCCTCCTCGAGGATGCGCTCGGTCGGCACCATCACGCCCAGGTCGATCACCTCGAAGCCGTTGCAGGACAGCACCACGCCGACGATGTTCTTGCCGATGTCGTGCACGTCGCCCTTCACCGTGGCCAGCACCACCGTGCCGGCGCTGCGGACGCCGGCGGCGTCCGCCTCCAGGTAGGGGGTGAGGTGCGCCACGGCCTTCTTCATCACCCGCGCCGACTTGACCACCTGCGGCAGGAACATCTTGCCGTCGCCGAACAGGTCGCCGACGACGTTCATCCCGTCCATCAGCGGCCCCTCGATCACGGCCAGGGGCGAGCCCAGCGCCAGGCGTGCCTCCTCGGCGTCCTCCACCGCATGGCGGTCGATCCCCTTGACCAGCGCGTGCTCCAGCCGCTTCGAGACCGGCCATTCGCGCCAGGCGTCGTCCCGTTCATGCACCTTGCCGCTGCCGCGGCCCACCTGCTCCGCCAGTTCGACCAGCCGCTCGGTGGCGTCGTCGCGGCGGTCGAACAGCACGTCCTCCACGCGCGACAACAGCTCCGGCTCGACCTCCTCGTACACCTCCAGCATGGCCGGGTTCACGATGCCCATGTCCAGGCCGGCCTTGCGGGCGTGGTAGAGGAAAGCGGCGTGCATCGCCTCGCGCACGCGGGGGGTGCCACGGAAGCTGAAGCTGACGTTGCTGATCCCGCCCGACGTCAACGCGCCCGGAAGGTGTTCCTTGATCCACGCCACCGCCTCGAAGAAGTCCACGGCGTAGCGGCGGTGCGCCTCGATGCCGGTGGCGACGGGAAACACGTTGGCGTCGAAGATGATCTCGTCGGGGCGGAAGCCGACCTGCTCGGTGAGGATGCGGTACGCCCGCTCGCAGATGGCGGTGCGGCGCGCCTGCGTGTCGGCCTGGCCCTCCTCGTCGAACGCCATCACGACCACGGCCGCCCCTAGACGGCGCACCTCGCGGGCCTGCTCCCGGAAGGCGTCCTCGCCCTCCTTGAGGCTGATCGAGTTGACCACCGAGCGGCCCTGCAACCGTCGCAGCCCGGCGCGCAGCACGCCGAAGTCGGACGCGTCCACCATCACCGGCACCCGCGCGATCTCGGGCTCCGCCGCCAGCAGGTCCAGGAAGCGGACCATCTCGGCCTCGGCGTCCAGCATGCCCTCGTCCATGTTCACGTCGATCATCTGCGCGCCGCCCTCGACCTGGTCGCGCGCGACGTCCAGCGCGTCCTGCGTGCGGCCCTCGCGGATCAGGCGCAGGAAGCGGCGCGAGCCCGTCACGTTGGTGCGCTCGCCGACGTTCACGAAGTTCGTCTCGGGCCGAATCACCAGCGGCTCCAGCCCGGAGAAGCGCGGCAGGCCGTCCGGCTCGGGCGGCACGCGCGGCGCGTAGCGGGCGGCGACGTCGGCGAAGACGCGGATGTGCTCGGGCGTGGTGCCGCAACACCCGCCGATCACGTTCACCCACCCCTCGGCCAAAAACGCCTCCAGCACCGGCGCCATCGTGTCGGGTGTGGCGTCGTACTCGCCGAAGGCGTTGGGCAGCCCCGCGTTCGGGTACACCGTGGTCGGAATCGGCGCCAGGCGCGACAGCTCCGCCACGTACGGGCGGAGCCCCTCGGGCCCCAGCGCGCAGTTCAGCCCCACCGCGCTCAGCGGCGCGTGGGCGACAGACGCCCAGAACGCCTCCAGCGTCTGGCCCGACAGGGTTCGGCCCGAGGCGTCGGTGATGGTGCCGGACACGATCAGGGGCACCTGCCGCCCGACCTGGTCCGACACGACCTGCGCCGCGTACAGGGCCGCCTTGGCGTTCAGCGTGTCGAACACCGTCTCGATCAGGATCAGGTCCACGCCGCCCCGCACCAGCGCCGCGATCTGCTCGCGGTAGTCGGCCTCCAACCGGTCGAAGTCGACGGCGCGGAAGCCGGGGTTCTCCACGTCCGGACTCATCGACGCGGTGCGGTTGGTGGGGCCCACCGCGCCCGCCACGAAGCGCGGCTTCTCGGCGGTGGCGTAGGCGTCCGCGGCGGCCCGCGCCAGCCGGGCGGCGGTCTCGTTCACCTCGGGTACGAGGTCCTCGAGCCCGTAATCGCTCAGCCCGATGCGGGTGCTGGAGAAGGTGTTGGTCTCGATCAGGTCGGCGCCCGCGCCTAAGTACCCTCGGTGAATTTCCTCGATCAGGTCGGGCCGCGTCAGGCACAACAGGTCGTTGGCGCCCTGAAGGTCGCGGGGATGAGCCGCGAAGCGCTCGCCGCGGAACGACGCCTCGTCCAACCCCTCGCGCTGGATCATGGTGCCCATCGCCCCGTCCAGGACCAGCACGCGCGACCGCAAGGCCTGTTGGAGTGAACGTTGCATGGGACCCTCCCTGGGCGCCGGCGCAGGACGTTTCGCGCCGGGAGCCCTCATGGTACCCGCGTCCAAGTGCGCCAGCCGCGCGTCAGTCGACGTCGCGCCGCACGAACGTCACGCTCAGGATCACGCCGAACAGCACCGCGTACCCCGCCATCACGGCGGCGGCGTGGGGCAGCGAGAGGCTCGCCCCGAGCAGTTGGGCGAGGTCGCCCTGCCCGCCCTCCGCGACCGATTCGCCGAACGTGCGCATCAGATCGCCCACCGGCGTCTTGGCGGGGAGGAGGAGGTTGTCCGTGAAGAAGTAGCGGGGCAGGTTCTCGAACGTCTCCCGCAGCCGCAACGCCTGGAACGGCGCGTTCAGGCGGGTCAGCGGCTCGAAGCCCACCGTGAGGCGCCACACGCGGTACAAGCCCTCCAGCAGCGCGGGCAGGAAGAAGGTCAGCACGATGCCGAGCGCCACGTTGCGGACCAGGAAGATCAGCAGCGACGCGAACAGCGTCGCGGCGGTGAGCAGCGCCCACTGCAGCGCGTACAAACCCAGCAGCGAACCCCACGCGCCGGTGAAGTCGGTGGGGAGGAACGCCGTGCCGATCGTGCCCGCCAGGGCGGCGCACGCCATGGCCCCGGCCAGCATCACGCCCAGCAGCACCTGGATCGCCACGATCTTGCCCCACAGGACCGCCAGCCGGGACGGTTGGGCCACCAGCGTGGTCTTCCACATGTTCAGGCTGCGCTCCTCGCCGAAAAACACGGCGGCCAGCAGCGCCACCACGATCATGTAGTAGGTGGGGCTGAGGAACGCCGGTCCGGTGAGCGCGATTCGGGTCAGCCCGTACGGCGAGGCGAACGCCTGCACGATCGACGCGACGGTGGTGCCGGTCTCGTCCACGAACGAGCCGGCCAGGTTGGTCTGCACCACCTGCCCCAGCACCAGCGCGAGCACCGGCAGCACGATCCACCACAGGCCGGCCAACACGTAGGTGCGTCGCTTGCGCCGGGCCTTGAACAGCTCGGCCGCGACGACGCGGAACAGCGCGGTCACGACGGCCGCCCGTCGCCGCGGATCAACCGCAGGTAGGCGCCTTCGAGGTCGTCGGCCTCGCGCCGCGCCTCGACCACGTCCACGCCGTCCGCCAACAGGCCGCGCAACAGGCCGGGCACGTCGCCGCGGGCGATCCGGACCCGCATGCGTCCTGCGTCCAGCGGTTCGGCGTCCAGCGCCCGGGCCTGCAGCGCGGCGTGCAGCGCGTCGGCGTCGGCCGCTTCCAGGCGCAGCGTGACGGTGCGCTCGTCGATGCGCTTCACCAGATCGCTCAGGTCGCCGTCGAACAACAGGCGCCCCGCCTCGATGGCGACGATGCGGGCCACCAGCTTTTCGATCTCGCCCAGGATGTGGCTACTGACGAGGACGGTGACGCCGTCGTGGGCGACCTGGCGCAGGTTCTCGCGGATCTCGGCGATGCCGACCGGGTCGAGGCCGTTGGTGGGCTCGTCCAGCAGCAGCACGTCCGGGGCGTGCAGGAGCGCGCGGGCCAGCCCCAGCCGCTGCCGCATCCCCTGCGAGTAGGCCCGCACCTTCTTGTCGGCCGCCGCCTCCATGCGGACGAAACGCAGCATCTCGTCGATCCGTCCGGGCGGCACGGTGCCGTGCAGCGTGGCGGCGTAGCGGAGGTTGTCGCGCCCGCTCATGTAGGGGTAGAAGCTCGGCTCCTCGATCATGGTGCCGACCCGGCGCAACCCCGGCCCGGGCACGGACGCGCCGAGGATCTCGGCCCGCCCGCGGCTGGGGCGGACCAGCCCCGCCAGCATGCGAAGGGTGGTGGTCTTGCCGGCGCCGTTGGGACCCAGGAAGCCGACGATCTCGCCGCCGCCGACGGAGAGGTCCAGCGCGTCGACGGCGACGGCCCGGCCGTAGCGTTTGGTGAGTCCTTGGGCGTGAATCGCGTGCACGGCGCCCACTGTACCGGTCGCGCGCCGGGTGTGGCTCGCCCGCGTCACCGCCGCCGGGCAGGGGCCTGGGCCGCGACCATGCCGCGTGCGACATGCGCCGGGGCGTGCGCGGGTGCTATCTTGTCTCTCGTGGATTCCGGGCCGCCGCGGCCGCCCGGAGTCGAGATCCACTTCGGGGAGGAAGCATGCCCGTCTACGTCTACAAGAATCTCGCCACCGGCGAGACCTTCGAGGTCGAACAGCGCATCACCGAGGACGCCTACACGGCGCACCCCGAGAGCGGCGACCCGGTCAAGCGGTTGGTCCAGCCGGTCGGCATCGCCTTCAAGGGGTCCGGCTTCTACGTCACCGACTCGCGCGGCGCGAAGAGCTCGCGGGGTGGCAACGGCGCGGCGCACGCCTCCGAAAGCAAGGACGGCGCGGCCAAGTCCGAGAAGGCCGACGCAGGGAGCACCTCCGGCGACGCCGCCAGCGCCACCAAGACCGAGGGCAAGAAGTCCGAGGCGAGCAAGAGCTCCGACTGACCGATCGCGCGCCCGGGCCTCGAACGGCGTCGCCACGCGCCGAAGCCGCGGCTTGGGGCGTGTTCGCACGTCGAGTCCAACCCGGCGTGCAAACCACCGTCGCTCGCTGACGCCCTATTTCATGAACACGTACGCGGACCCCTCGTTCGTGTTGTACGCGGACCCCTCGTTCGTGTTCAGGAGATCATCGATGTAGGCGCCGATGATGGCGTAGTCCCCCTCGATCGCGACGGACCAGCCGAAGCGGTCGCCGTCGGCGGCGTCGCTGGCGGTGAGCTTGTCGACCTCCGCCCAGCTGTCGCCGCTGCGCGTGAACGCGTACGCGGACCCCTCGTCCGCGCCGGTCAGATCATCTCTGCGGGCGCCGATGATGGCGTAGTTTCCATCGATCGCCACGGAATTGCCGAAGAGGTCGTAGTCGGCGGCGTCGCTGGCGGTGAGCTTGTCGACCTCCGCCCAGCTGTCCCCGTTGCGCTTGAACGCGTACGCGGACCCCTCGTTGTTGCCGGTCAGATCATCGCTGGAGGCGCCGATGATGGCGTAGTCCCCCTCGATCGCCACCGAATTGCCAAAGAAGTCGTTGTCTGCCGCGTCGCTGGCGGTGAGCTTGTCGACCTCCGCCCAGCTGTCGCCGTTGCGCGTGAACGCGTACGCGGACCCCTCTTCCGCGCCGGTCAGATCATCTCTGAGGGCGCCGATGATGGCGTAGTCCCCATCGATCGCGACGGAATTGCCGAAGAGGTCGTCGTCGGCGGCGTCGCTGGCGGTGAGCTTGTCGACCTCCGCCCAGCTGTCGCCGTTGCGCGTGAACGCGTACGCGGACCCCTCGTTGTTGCCGGTGAGATCATCTTTGGAGGCGCCGATGATGGCGTACTCCCCGTCGATCGCCACGGACCAGCCGAAAGCGTCCCTGTATGCGGCGTCGCTGGCGGTGAGCTTGTCGATCTCCACCCACGTGTCGCCGTTGCGCTTGAACGCGTACGCGGACCCCTCGTCCTCGCCGGTCAGATCATCGCTGGAGGCGCCGATGATGGCGTAGTCCCCATCGACCGCCACAGAATGGCCGAAGCGGTCTCCGGTGGCGGCGTCGCTGGCGGTGAGCTTGTCGATCTCGACCCAGCTGTCCCCGCTGCGCTTGAACGCGTACGCGGACCCCTCGTTGAGGCCGGTGAGATCATCTTTTTCGGCGCCGATGATGGCGTAGTCCCCATCGATCGCCACCGAACTGCCGAAGCGGTCGTTGTCTGCGCCGTCGCTGGCGGTCAGCTTCGCGGGCGTGGTCTGGAACGGCTCCGCAACCTCCAGCATGAACGCCTGCGTATCCTCGAGTCCCCCCTCATCCAGCGCCGTGAGCGTGATCGTCACGCCGCCCGTCCCGAACGGCGCGGGCGTGATCCGCAGGGTTCGATCCGCACCCGAAGCGAGGATCTCGATGTCCGCGTCGGCCACCAACGTCGGATCGTCCGATACGCCGGTCACGGTGACGCCGCTCGGATTCTCATCGCTGACGGAGAACGGAATCTCGATCGCATTCCCCCTGATCGTGCGTTGATCGTCGATCCCGGACAGCACCGGCGGCGCGTTCGGCTCATCGACGGTGACGCTCGCGTTCGCCTGGACGTTTTCACTCCGACCGTCGCTCACGCTCAGGATCGGCGCGTACGATCCAGTCGCGGCATAGGCGTGCGTTTGCAGGGTCGTCGCGCCGCAGTCCTCGATCGTGTACTCGCTCGTACCGTCGCCGTCGGTATCGAGGGTGCACGAAAGCACGTCCCCATCGGGATCACTCACACTCCACGAAAACGTGACCGTCTCCCCGCTCGCCACACGCGACGGGGAAGCCTCAAAGCTGGTGATGCTCGGCGGCGAACCCACCGAAACCCCACACTGAGCCGCCATCAGCAAGAGCCCAAGCAGTGCAACAAGTAGCGCGACAACGCGCCGGTCAGTCAGCGAAACGAACATGGTGACCTCCACACACGAAGTCGCAGCGAAAAAACGCAAACGAAACTACGACACTATAGGTCACACATCGCGCTCATTGCAAACACATAAGGAACACCTCCGGCGACGCCGCCAGCGCCACCAAGACCGAGGGCAAGAAGTCCGAGGCGAGCAAGAGCTCCGACTGACCGATCGCGCGCCCGGGCCTCGAACGGCGTCGCCACGCGCCGGGGCCGCGGCTTAGGGCGTGTTCACACGTCGAGTCCAACCCGGCGTGCCAACCACCGTCGCTCGCTGACGCCCTACTTCAGGAAGACGTATGCGGACCCCTCGTTCGTGCCGGTGAGATCATCTTTTTCGGCGCCGATGATGGCGTAGTTTCCATCGATCGCCACGGAGAAGCCGAAGCGGTCGCCGTCTCCCGCGTCAGTGGCGGTGAGCTTGTCGATCTCCACCCAGCTGTCGCCGCTGCGTTGGAACACGTATGCGGACCCCTCGTTCGTGCCGGCGAGATCATCGAATTGGGCGCCGATGATGGCGTAGTCCCCCTCGATCGCCACCGAATTGCCAAAGAAGTCGTTGTCTGCGGCGTCGCTGGCGGTGAGCTTGTCGATCTTTACCCAGCTGTCGCCGTTGCGCTTGAACGCGTACGCGGACCCCTCGTTCGCGCCGGCGAGATCATCTCTGGAGGCGCCGATGATGGCGTAGTCCCCCTCGATCGCCACCGAATTGCCAAAGAAGTCGTTGTCTGCGGCGTCGCTGGCGGTGAGCTTGTCGATCTTTACCCAGCTGTCGCCGCTCCGCTTGAACGCGTACGCGGACCCCTCGTCCGTACCGGTGAGATCATCGAGGCCGGCGCCGATGATGGCGTAGTCCCCATCGATCGCCACGGACCCGCCGAAGAGGTCTCCGTCTCCGCCGTCGGTGGCGGTGAGCTTGTCGATCTCCACCCAGCTGTCGCCGCTGCGTTGGAACACGTACGCGGACCCCTCGTTCGCGCCGGCGAGAACATCGTATAGGGCGCCGATGATGGCGTAGTCCCCATCGATCGCCACCGAACTGCCGAAGCGGTCGCCGTCTGCGGCGTCGCTGGCGGTGAGCTTGTCGATCTCGATCCACGTGTCCCCGCTGCGCTTGAACGCGTACGCGGACCCCTCGTTCGAGCCGGTGAGATCATCTCCGTCGGCGCCGATGATGGCGTAGTCCCCATCGATCGCGACGGACCGGCCGAAGAGGTCGTCGTCTGCGGCGTCGCTGGCGGTGAGCTTGTCGATTTCGACCCAGCTGTCCCCGCTGCGCTTGAACGCGTACGCGGACCCCTCGTCCGTGCCGGTGAGATCATCTCTTTCGGCGGTGATGATGGCGTAGTCCCCATCGATCGCCACCGAACTGCCGAAGCGGTCGTTGTCTGCGCCGTCGCTGGCGGTCATCTTCGCGGGCGTGGTCTGGAACGGCTCCGCAACCTCCAGCATGAACGCCTGCGTATCCTCGAGTCCCCCCTCATCCAGCGCCGTGAGCGTGATCGTCACGCCGCCCGTCCCGAACGGCGCGGGCGTGATCCGCAGGGTTCGATCCGCACCCGAAGCGAGGATCTCGATGTCCGCGTCGGCCACCAACGTCGGATCGTCCGATACGCCGGTCACGGTGACGCCGCTCGGATTCTCATCGCTGACGGAGAACGGAATCTCGATCGCATTCCCCCTGATCGTGCGTTGATCGTCGATCCCGGACAGCACCGGCGGCGCGTTCGGCTCATCGACGGTGACGCTCGCGTTCGCCTGGACGTTTTCACTCCGACCGTCGCTCACGCTCAGGATCGGCGCGTACGATCCAGTCGCGGCATAGGCGTGCGTTTGCAGGGTCGTCGCGCCGCAGTCCTCGATCGTGTACTCGCTCATGCCGTCGCCGTCGGTATCGAGGGTGCACGAAAGCACGTCCCCATCGGGATCACTCACACTCCACGAAAACGTGACCGTCTCCCCGCTCGCCACACGCGACGGGGAAGCCTCAAAGCTGGTGATGCTCGGCGGCGAACCCACCGAAACCCCACACTGAGCCGCCATCAGCAAGAGCCCAAGCAGTGCAACAAGTAGCGCGACAACGCGCCGGTCAGTCAGCGAAACGAACATGGTGACCTCCACACACGAAGTCGCAGCGAAAAAACGCAAACGAAACTACGACACTATAGGTCACGCATCGCGCTCACCGCAAACGCATCAAGCGAAAAGCTGATCGCGAGACCGCATGGCGGTTGTCTGGGGCCTCATCGAGTTGATGGCACCGACCGCCGATGCGCAAAGCGGCGGGTCGACGTCCATCGCGCGTGCGAGCCCGCTTCTCGGCCTCTAGTACTACTGTGCCATAAACCGCGTGATGGGTGAGGTGGGCGTGTTGGCGAACTGGCGCCTCTACCTACCGAAGGAGTGGGCGGAGGACGCCGATCGGCGCGCCTTCGAGCAGTTGCTGATCGAATGGCCCAGCGGCAGCAGCGAACCCAGCAAGTACTGGCTCTCCACCCTCCCCGAAGAGACCGAGATCCGCGAGCTGGTGAGCCTCGCCAAGCTCCGCTGGCGTACCTGCCGGGACGACCAGGAACTCAAGGACGAACTTGGCCTCGACCATTACGAGGGCCGCAACTGGCGGGGGTTCCACCATCACGGGGTGCTCTGCATCGCCGCCTACGCCTTCCTGGCGGCCGCACGCGGCCGACGCTCCCCCCTCGACACACCAACCCGACTCGCCAGCGTTCCCCTACCCGACGACTTCACCCCACGCGGCTCCCCCCATCAGGCCCGAACGCCATAACCCCGCCTCCATCACCACCCAACGCATCCTCCTCGCGCCCACCCTCAGCCAAGCCCTGCCCCGCTGCCTTACCTGCCACACCAGCCACCCGATTCGTTTATGACACAGTCGTACTAGTCGGCGTCGAGTCCCTCTACGCGCAACGCGAACAGCGCCGGCCAGTCCTTGCCGGTGACGAGCAGTTCGCCTTCCTCGGGCCGCCAGGCGATCCCGTTCAGGACGGCGTCGTCGCTCAGCGCGGCGCGTTCCTCGTCGCCGAGGAGCCCGGACAGGTCGAGCACGCCGGTCACCCGCCCCGTGGCCGCGTCGATGCGCATCACGCGGTCGTCGTACCAGACGTTGGCCCACACCTGCTCGCCGATGCATTCCAGTTCGTTCAGGTCGGTGACCGCTTCGCCGTCCAGCGTGACCGCCACCGAGCCACGGACCTCGAACGTACTCGGGTCGCGAAACGTCAGCCGGTCGCTGCCGTCGCTCATCACCAGCCGTGTCCCGTCGTAGCACAGGCCCCAGCCCTCGCCCTGGTAGTCGTGCCGGGCCAGGGGCGGACCTCCTGACGCGAACCCCTCCAGTGGCCAGCGGAGGGCGACACCGGCACGCCAGGTCAACTGAATCAGTTCGTCGCCCACGTGCGCCAACCCCTCGGCGAACAGGTCGGCGCCCAAGTAGCGGATGTCGCGTACCTCGCCGCTCTCCAGGTCGACGCGGCGCAGGCTGGAGGCGCCGTAGCGGCCGGTGCTCTCATACAACCAGCCGTCGTGCCACACGAGACCCTGCGTGAACGCGTTCGTGTCGTGGGGGTGGCGCGCCAGCACCTCGGCCTCCAGGCCGCGCGCCTCGTCGGTCCCGCAGGCCGACGCCAGCAGCGTCGACGTCAGCAGGGTCGCGCTCAACGCCATCCGCCAGCGCCGCGCCGTCCGGGCCGCCGCCCGAAACGCGCGCGTCATGAGGCCCCCGCTCGCGGGGGCGCCACGATCGGGGCCAGTCGGTCCCAGACGTCGGCGGCCAGCGCCTCGGCGGGCTGACGGGCGTCCAGGACGATCCAGTCGCGTTCGCGGCGGGCCTCCGCCAAGAACCCGTCGCGCACCCGCTCGTGAAAGGCGGCGTCGGCGCGTTCGAGCCGGTCGCTGGCGCCGCGAGCGCGGGTGCGGGCCAACCCTTCCCGGCTGGGGAGGTCCAGCAGCACGGTCGCGTCCGGCGTCAGTCCACCGGTGGCCCGGCGGTTCAGCTCACGGACGAACGCCAGCTCCAGGCCGCGGCCGTGCCCCTGGTACGCCAGGCTCGAGGCGGCGTAGCGGTCGCACAGGACGACCTCGCCGCGTGCCAGGGCGGGTCGGATGGTCTCGCTCACGTGTTGGGCCCGGGCGGCGGCGTA
>JAXHNB010000005.1:90000-895528 GCA_034520945.1 Trueperaceae bacterium
TTCCGTCCACACGGATCTCGGCGATCCCTTCGTCGTCCATGGCGTAGCCGACGATGCGGAGGTCTTCGGTGGTGCGCGTGGTGCCGCTCTTCGGTTCGCGAATGCCCACCATCGGCGCCATGGCGTCGTCCCGCGCCAAGCATCCCGCGAGGAGGCCGGTCAGGACGAAGAACAGCGCTGCTGCGCGCACGGCGCCGGCGGGGGGGACGAATCGCGGGCGGTTCATGCGTACATGGTATCGCGTCGTGCCTGCTCGGCGCCGCGTGCGTGCATTCGCGTGGCGGCGCGCCGGCGTCACGTGGCTCTGATACCATGCCGGACGAACCCACGAGCCAGGGGCCCGCGGGGCCCCCAAGAAAGGAGGCCACCGAGCAAGACACGGACCCGCTGCCCACCAGCGCGTACCGAAGCGTCAGGCGAAGGTGCCGATGCTGGACGTACGTTCGGGCGCCGCTCGCGCGCTCGGGGTCGCCTGCGATTTTTCTTGGACTGTTCGCTGTACCCTTTGGAGGACCATGAAGAAGCTACTGTCTCTACTCATCGCGTCGACGCTGTTCGGCGCCGTCGCCGTCGCGTTCGCGCAGGACGACGACACCTACGTCTACATGGCCGCGGGCGGCATGGACACCCTCGACCCCGCGGAGGCGTACGACACCGCCTCGGGCGTCGCGCTCGAGAACGTCTACGAGACCCTGTACGCCTACGACGAGGAAAGCATCACCGAGTTCGTTCCCGCCTTGGCCACCGACTACGAGATCTCGGACGACGGCCTGACCTACACCTACACGCTGCGTGAGGGCGTGCAGTTCCACAGCGGCAACACCATGACCTGCCGCGACGTGGAGTACTCCATCGAACGCATCCTGGTGATGAACGGCTCCGGCACCGGCGTCTGGTTCCAGTCCGAAGCGTTGCTCGGCACCGGCGCCAACGCCAACGACGACGACTCCATCACCTGGGAGAAGATCGACGGCGCGGTCGAGTGCCTGGACGAGCAGACCGTGCAGTTCACCCTGCCCTCGCCCGATCCCGCCTTCTTCGTGAAGCTGATGTACACCAACGCCAGCATCGTCGACAGCCAGTGGGCCATTCAGAACGGCGAGTGGAGCGGCACGCAGGAAGACTGGCGCGAGTGGGTCGGCTTCGACGGCCACGACAGCTTCCTGCACGACGAGGTGTCCGGCACCGGCGCCTACGAGCTGGTCGATTGGGACGGCACCGACAGCGTGTACCAGCGCTTCGACGGCTACTGGGGCGAACAGCCCGACATCGAGACCGTGCAGTACCAGATCGTGGACGAGCTGTCCACGCGCGTGCTGGCGCTGCAGAACGGCGAGGCCGACCGCATCATCCTGGGATCCAACAGCGACTGGGCCACCCTCGAAGCGCAGGTGCGCGGCCTGGACGGCGTGCGGATCTGGGAGGACGACGACTGGGCCTCCACCACCGTCAGCGCCATCCACATGACGCACGACATCACGCTCGAGGACAACGAAGCCTACGTCGGCAGCGGTGAGCTGGACGGCAACGGCATCCCCAGCGACTTCTTCCAGGACGTCGACGTGCGCAAGGGCTTCGCGTACAGCTTCGATCAGGACGTGATGATCGACGAGCTGTTCCTCGGCAACGGCTCGCGCCTCACCATGGCGCTGCCGCCGTCGTTCCTCGGCTACGACGACACCGTGCCCACCTACGAGTACGATCCCGAGCAGGCCGAAGAGCACTTCCGGCAGGCCTACGACGGCGAGCTGTGGGACACCGGCTTCGAGTTGACCATCGCCTACAACACCGGCAACCAGACCCGCCAGACGATCGCCGAGATTCTCAAGGCCAACGTCGAGGCGCTCAACCCGAACTTCACCGTCAACGTCCGCGGCGTGCAGTGGCCCGACTTCCTGGAGGCCTACCAGGAGAGCCGCCAGCCGATCTCGCTGCTGGGCTGGGCCCCGGACTACGCCGACCCCGACAACTTCATTCACACCTTCTATCACTCCGAAGGCGTGTTCGGCGGGGCGTACGGCTACGACTACCCCGAGATCGACCGGTTGATCGAGGACGCGCGCCAGACCACCAACACCGAGGAGCGCGAGTTCTACTACAACCAGGTCGGACGTCTGGCGTACGAAGAGGTGCCGCTGGTCCCGTACCCGACCGCGGACGTGTTCATGGTCACGCGCGACAATGTCGAAGGCGTGTACTACAACCCGATGCTCAGCCACTTCTTCCAGTGGAAGTCCATCTCCAAGAACTGAACGCCACGGCGTTCGCTGGGCCCGGGGAGGATCGTTCCTCCCCCGGGCCCGCTATCTTCTCGAAATGACGATGTCGACCCGCGTATTCCGACTTCGATCTCCGTTCTCGTCCGCGCCGCTCGGCCTTCCGGGCGGGCCAGGCTAGGCGGCCCCCATGTTCGCGTTCATCATCCGGCGCCTGCTGGCGTTGCCGGTGGTGCTCTTCGCCGTGTCGCTGGTGATCGTGGGGTTGCTGCAGCTGCTGAGCCCCACACAGCGCGCCTCGGCCTTCGTGACCAGCCCCCAGCAGGCACGCAATCTCGATGCCGTCATCGAGGCCCGCGGTCTGGACCAACCGTTCCCCGTTCAGTACTGGAGCTGGCTCACCGCCGTGGCGGAAGGGAACCTCGGCTACTCGCGCACCGCCAGCATGCCGGTGATGGAAGCGATCGGCCGGTTCCTGCCCGCGACGGCCGAACTGACGCTGTTCTCGATCATCCCCGTGATCGGCTTCGGGATCTGGTTGGGGACGCAGGCGGCGCTACGGCGCAACACCATCGTGGATCAGATCTCGCGCGTGATCGCCATCATCGGCTGGTCCCTGCCGACGTTCGTGTTCGGCATCTGGATCCTGTCGTGGCTGTACGGAGGCTACGGCTGGTTCGGGATCGGCCGCATCTCGAACGAGCTGCAGGTGGCCATCGCTGAAGGCAGCATCGTGCAGTACACCCGCTTCATGACCCTCGACGCGATTCTGAACGGCCGCTGGGACATGTTCGTCGATGCCCTGATGCACCTGGTGTTGCCGGTCGTGACGCTGTCGGCCGTGGTCACGGCGCAGATCATGCGCGTCATGCGCGGATCGCTGCTCGAAGCGCTCTCGCAGGACTACGTGCGCACCGCCCGCGCCAAGGGGCTGGAACAGCGCGCCATCAACCTGAAGCACGCCCGTAGGAACGCCCTCATTCCCGTGCTGACGCTGTCCGGGCTTCTCATCGCCACGCTCCTGAACGGCACGGTCGTGGTCGAGACCATCTTCAACTACCGCGGCCTGGGGCTCTGGTTCGCCACCGCGGCCGTCCAGCTCGACATTCCCGCGGTCGTCGGCTACGGGTTGGTCGTGGCGGTGATCATCGTGGTCGTCAACTTGCTGGTGGACATCGGCTACGCGGTGGTCGATCCACGGATTCGGTACGACTGATGGCACGCGATCTGGGGTACGTCGAAGCCGGCGCCGACGGTGCGCAGGAGAGGCAGCGTTGGTACAACTCGAAGGCGTTTCGCCGCTTCCGGCGCAATCCGCTCGCGATCACCGGCGTGCTGCTGTTGGTGTTCTACGTGCTGGTGGCGATCTTCGCGCCGGTGCTGACCTCGGGCACGATCGCGGATCCCGCCCGCGGCCACAACTGTGCCCGGGACCTGGGGCTGCCGCGCGACGCCGACGAAGCCGTGGCGATGCTGCGCAGTCCGATGGAGCCGGTGTTCTGGCGGGCCATCGCCGTGCCGCCCCAGAGCTGCCTGCGCATCCCCCGCGTGAGCTTCTCGCCGATTCCGCAGCCGCCCCAGGAGGGTCACCCGATGGGCATCGCCTCCGGGGGGTACGACATCTACTACGGCGTCGTGTGGGGCGCCCGCTTGGCGTTCTACGTCGGCCTGCTGGTCAGCGGCATCAGCCTGCTGATCGGCATCATCGTTGGGGGGGCCGCGGGCTTCCTCGGCGGCTGGGTCGACGAACTGCTGATGCGGGTGGTGGACACCGTGTACGCGTTTCCGAACCTGATTCTGGCGGCCATCTTCGTCACCATCTTCGGGCCGAGCCTGATCACGGCGTTGACCGCGTTGGCCTTGGTGGGATGGGTGAACTACGCCCGCCTGTTCCGGGGGGACATCTTGCGGGTGCGAAGTCTCGACTTCGTCGACGCCGCGCGCGGCCTCGGCGCCGGCCGCTTGCGTACCTTCCTCAGGCACGTGCTGCCCAACGCGATCGGCTCGTTGGTGATCGTCGCCAGCCTCGACATCGGCGCGGTCGTGCTGGTCGCCTCCACCCTGGCGTTCCTCGGCCTGGGCGCCGAACTCGGCACCACCGACTGGGGCCAGATGGTGTCCTTTGCCCGCGGCTACATTCAGGGCAGCCCGGGCGAACCGTTCAAGTACTGGTACATCTCGTTCTGGCCCGGCTTGGCGATCGTGTTGTTCGTCCTCGCCTGGAACCTGCTCGGGGACGCCTACCGCGACGTGTTCGATCCCAGGGACGCCTGAGGCGCCGCGCCGGGTCCGCCCCCGCCACGGCGGGGGCGGACCCTCACCGGTCGTCGAAGGCCGGCAGGTCCTCCGGGGTGGCGGGAACGCCGCCGACGTCGACGCCGTTGGCCGCCAGCAGGAACGCCGTCATCTTCAGGTAGTCCTCATCGTCCAAAGCGGCGGGCCACGGCCTAGGCATGGTCGCCCGCACGTACGCGAACAGCGCCGCGCCAGTCCCGAACCGCGACAGGGTGGCATCTTGCCCCACCACGGGCGGCGCCACACCGATGTCGAAGGCGCTGCGCGGGGTCATGGCCCCCGCCTCCATCTGCGGCGGGTTGTGCGGCCGGTGGCACGAGGTGCAGTCCCGGTGCGTGCGGGGGAACGAGGTCTTCGCCTCGGCCAAGCCGCCGCCCGTGTCGCCGTGACAGGCGGAGCAGTGGTAGTCGTACAAGATGGCGCCCTGGCGTACGTCCTCCGGGGCGTTCGGAACCAACGCCAACGTCGCTTCGGCGTCGCCGGCGGTGGGCTGCGCCAGGGCGACGCCGGCGAGGACCGACGCCAGCGTGGTGACCCACAGGGCGGCGATTCCGCGACGCGCGCGGTTCACCGCAGGGGTCACGCGCCGGTGGGGCCGCCGCTTCGAGGGTCCTCCTCGGAATCGTCTTCGTGGCCGTCCGGTTCGTTCCGCCGTTCCTGCGGCCCCCCGGCCTCTTCGGGGTCCGGTCCGGTGGACGGCGCATCGTCCGGTGGGCCCGCCGCGCCCGGGTCCGGGGTCCGGCGGTGCGCTTCGTCGGGGGACGGTTCGGCATCGGTGCCCTGGTCCGGTCGGGCGGCCGGCGTGGTCCCGTCCGGACGTGCCTCGAACCCTTCACCTTGGGCATCGCCCGGCGCGCGGGGCCGTTCACGCTCACCCGTGTGCGCTGAGGGCTCGGTGCCCGGCGACGCCGGGTCGGTCCGTGACGTCTGGGCGGCCGACGCGGCCGCGGTGGTGGCACCTTGCGTCGTGCCCGTCTCGGTCGCGGAGGGGGCGTCCGGCGGCGGACTGGAGGGGGCCGCCACGGGCCCCTGCGACATCGTGGCCCCGCTTCCGGGTCCGGGCTGCGGCGACCCTGGGGACGCGGGATCCCGCGCCACCTTTTCGGCGCTACGGTTCATGAGGCGCACCAGCAGGTACACCACCCCGGCGACCAGCGCGATGGGCACCACGAACCGAAGCAACGACCACACCAGCCCCGCCAGCCAGGTCAACAGCGTGCCGACCAGCCCCAGGAGCCATCCGGCCAACCACACCACGCCCGTGCCGATGAGCAGGGCGATCAACGCGAACACGAGGAGCTCCACGATCTCCTGCATGGATCGTTTCATGGTCGAAGTATAGCAGCCGCACCCCGCGGTCCGGACGCCGTCGCCGCGCGTCCGGTGCTGCGCGAGGCGCGTTCGGCGTCGGCGGAACGCTCGGGTAGACTCCCCGGATGCAGGCGACGTTGCGGCCCGAACGGATGGTGCATGGCGGGTACGCGCTGGCGCGGGACGCACGGGGACGCGTGGTGCTGATCGAAGGCGCGCTGCCGGGCGAAACCGTGGAGGTCGAGGTGGGCCGCCGCGCCGGCGTGGCGGCTGCGCGCGTCACGTCGGTGCTGGACGCCAGCCCCGATCGCATCGAGGCCCCTGCGCATCCCGGGCTCGACCTCGGCTTCGTCTCCTACCCGCGGCAATTGGCCCTGGGGGCGGAGGTGTTGCGCGACGCCGCCCGCCGCAGCGGCGTGGCGCTTCCGGACGTGGGGATCGCGGTGACGCCGTCGCCGCAGCCGTGGGGATACCGCAACGTGGTGCAGCCCGCCGTGCAGGGCGGACGTCTGGGATACCGCCTGCCGCACAGCGACGACGTTCGGCTCCTGGACGAGGATCCCACCGCCACGCCCGCCGTGCGTACGGCCTGGGACCGGGTGGTCTCGGTCGGGCTCCCGTCCAGCGTGGCCGAAGTCGTGCTGCGCGGCAACGACGACGGCGAGGTGCTGGCTGCGCTTATCACGCGCGCGGCGCCCCGCAGCCTGGTGGACCTGGCGCACCGCCTGGTCGACGCCGGCCTCGCCGGGGTGGCGGCGGCCGCCTGGGATGCCCGCGGCCGCTTTCGTGCCGGCAAGTCCCGCCTGGCCGGCGCGCGGGCGATCCGGCAGCGCTACGGCCGACTGACGCTCACGCTCAGCGCCACGGCGTTCGCCCAACCCAACCCGGCCGCCGCGGGGCTGATGCTGGAGGCGCTGGAGGAGATGGCGTCCGGCGGCGGGGTGGCGTACGAACTGTTCGCCGGTAGCGGGGTGATCGCCCTGCACCTGGCCGCGCGCTACCGGGAGCTCGTGGCCATCGAGATCGCCTCGGAAGGCGTGGCGCGGGGGCGGGCCGATGCGGCCCGGCTCGATATGGACCACGTGCGCTTCGTGCGCGGTGATGCGCGCACGGCATACCTGTCGCGCGTCGACACGTTGGTGGTCGACCCGCCCCGCGCCGGCCTGGCGAAGCCGCTGCGGGCCGCGATCGACGCCTCCACCGCCCGCGAGCTGTTGTACGTGTCGTGCGATGTCGCGACCTGGGCGCGGGACGCTGCCGACTTCACGGCGCGCGGGTGGCGGCTCACCGAGGTGCGGGCGTTCGATTTTCAGCCGCACACGCACCATCTCGAGTTGGCCACGCGGTTCGAACGCTAGGCCGGGCGCGGGTGGGCCCCCCGCGGTATCGTGGCGGCCGTGTTGGCCAAACGGATCATTCCCTGCCTCGACGTGCACGCCGGACGGGTGACGCGCGGGCAACAGTTCGGACGCGCGGAGGCGGGCGAGCTGGACGACGTCGGCGACCCGGTCGCGTTGGCGTTGCGCTACGACGCCCAGGAGGCGGACGAGTTGGTGCTGTACGACATCACCGCCACGGCAGAGGGGCGCGCGGCGATCCTCGACGTCGCCACCCGCGTGGCGGAGCGCTGCTTCATGCCGCTCACCATCGGCGGCGGGGTGCGGACGCTGGAGGACGTGCGCGCCTTGTTCCTGGCCGGGGCGGACAAGGTGTCGATCAACTCCGGGGCGGTGGCCGATCCGGAGCTGATCCGGCGGGCCTCCGACCACTTCGGCGCGCAAGCGGTGGTGCTGTCCATCGACGTGAAGCGGCGCGGCTCGGGGGACGGCTGGGACGTGTACGTCGCCGGCGGGCGCAAGGAGACGGGACTGGACGCGGTTGCCTGGGCCACGCGCGGGCAGGAACTGGGTGCCGGCGAGATCGTGCTGAACTCGATCGACGCCGACGGCATGAAGACCGGCTACGACCTGGGGGCGACGCGGACGGTGGCCCGCGCGGTCGACCTGCCGGTGGTGGCCTCGGGCGGCGCAGGTCACAGTGATCACCTGCGCGACGTGCTGCAGCTCGGCGAGGCGGACGCCGCGCTGGCGGCCGGCATCTTCCACCGCGGCGAGACGACGGTCGGCGACGTCAAGCGGCGCCTGGCCGCCACCGGCGTGCCGGTCCGGCTGGACGCGCTGGATCACCTCGACGCGAAGGGAGCACCGACGGCATGAGCGACGACGCGCCTGAGACGCTGCACCCCGAGACGCTGGCCGTCCACGGCGGCCAGCGGCCCGACCCCGCCACCGGCGCCGTCGTGCCGCCCATTCATCCTGCGACGACCTTCGTCCGCAATGATGACGGCCAGCCGCGGGCCGGCTGGACGTACGCACGCAGCGGCAACCCCACCCGTGAGGCGCTGGAGGCGGCGTTGACGGCGCTGCAACCCGGCGCCGGCGCGTGCGCGGCGTTCGCGTCCGGCTCGGCGGCCGCAGCGGCGGTGATGCGGATCGTCGAGCCGGGCGGGCACGTGCTGCTGCCCCTCGACATGTACCACGGCATTCGGACGCTGCTGCAAGGGGAACACCGCCGCTGGGGCCTGACGGTCGCCTTCGTCGACATGGCGGACGCAGGCGCCGTCCAGGAGGCCCTCACGGACGGCGCCTCGCTGGTATGGATCGAGACGCCGTCCAACCCTCGCCTGCTGCTGACCGACGTGCGCGCGGTGGCCGAGGCGGCGCACGCGGCCGGCGCCCGGGTGGCGGTCGACGCCACCTGGACGCCGCCGCCGCTGCAGGACCCGTTCGCCCTGAACGCCGACCTGGTGGTCCATGCCACCACCAAGTACCTGGCCGGCCACAGCGACGTGGTGGGGGGTGCCGTGCTGGCCCGGTCCGAAGAGGACGCCGCCTTCGCGCGGGTGCGCTGGCTGCAGCGGCACGAGGGCGCGGTGCCGTCGCCGTTCGACGCCTGGTTGACGCTGCGGGGGCTCCGGACGCTGGCGTTGCGCATGCGCGCGGCCTGCGCGGGCGCGGAACGCATCGCGGCCTTCCTGGCGGAGCACGACGCGGTGCTGGAGGTGCACCACCCCAGCCTGGCCACCCACCCGCAACACGAGCTGGCGCGCGCGCAGATGACGTCGTTCGGGGCGATGCTCAGCGTGCGGGTGCGGGGTGGCGCCGAGGCGGCGGCGCGCGTCGCGTCGGCCACCCGTTTGTTCACGCGCGCCACCAGCCTGGGCGGGGTGGAGAGCCTGATCGAGCACCGCGCGCCCGTGGAGGGGCCGGACACCGCCACGCCGCCCGACCTGCTCCGCATCTCGGTCGGGATCGAGCATCCCGACGACCTGATCCGCGACCTGGCGCGGGCGCTCGGGCGCGTGGACGGGTAGACTCGGCCCCATGCAGCCGTCTGGCAGCTCGTTTTCGATCGACGACGTCGCCTTCGGGCCGGAGGGCCTGGTGGCGGTGGTGGCGCAGGACGCCGATTCGGGCGAGGTGCTGATGCTGGCGTGGGCCGACCGCGAGGCGCTCGAGGCCACGCTCCGCACCCGCGACGCGCACTACCACAGCCGCTCGCGGGACGCGCTGTGGCGCAAGGGCGCCACCAGCGGGCACGTTCAGCGCGTCCAGGAGGTCCGCTTGGACTGCGACGGCGATGCCGTGCTGTACCGGGTGCACCAGCATGGCCCCGCCTGCCATACCGGCGCGAGGAGCTGCTTTCACCGCCCCATGGCCGGCGACGACGCGCCCACGCTGGGTGACGCCTTCGGGCTGCTGCAGCGCGTCGTCGACGAGCGCCTGCGCGAGCTGCCGGACGGGTCGTACGTCACGCGCTTGCACCGGCGCGGGCCGGGCTACGTGGCCCAGAAGGTGATCGAGGAGGCCGGCGAGACGGTCGTTGCGGCCCTGCAGCAGGAGGACGACGCGCTACGTGACGAGGCGGCCGACCTGTTGTTCCACCTCGCGGTGCTTCTGCGCGAGCGTGGCGCGTCGCTGGCCGACGTCGCGGCGGTCCTGGTGGACCGGCACCGCGTCCGCACCGAAGGCTGAGCCCCGCACGGGTCGGTACAACGCCCGCGCCGGCGGGCCGTTGCGGCATGGTGGGGACCATGGACGACGCCTCGAACCGATCCGCCCGTGAGCAAGGATCCGCGCCGTCGCATCGCGCGACGGGGCCCGCCGAGCCGGACGCGGCCCGCACCGAGATGGAGCGGGCCCTGGTCCTCGACACGGTCCGCGTCACCGAGCAGGCCGCCATCGCCGCCAGCCGCGTCGCCGGCATGGGCGACGAGGACCGGGTGGACCGGGCCGGCACCGAGGCCATGCGGCGCGTCCTGAACGAGTTGGACATCGACGGCGAGATCGTGATCGGCGAGGGGGAGCGCGACGAGGCGCCGATGTTGTTCACCAACGAACGGGTCGGCCGAGCGGGCCAAGGCGCCTGGCCGGTCGACATCGCCGTCGACCCGGTCGAGGGCACCGGCATCACCGCCCGCATGGTGAACGGTTCGGTGGCGGTGATCGCGCTGGCGGAGCGGGGCGGGTTGTTGCGCGCGCCCGACATCTACATGGACAAGGTGGTCGTTGGCCCGCCGGCGGCGGGGCGCGTCGATCTGGCGCGCCCCGTGGCGGACAACCTGGCCGCCGTCGCGGACGGCCTGGGGCGGCAGGTGCGCGACCTTACGGTGGTGATCCTGGACCGGCCCCGCCACGCCGAGTTGACCCAAGAGGTCCGCGAAGCGGGCGCGCGCGTCAAGCTGATCGGGGACGGCGACGTGATCACCGCGCTGGCGGCCGCGATCCGGGGCACCAGCGTGCACGCCGTGATGGGGACGGGTGGGGCGCCCGAGGGCGTGCTGGCGGCCGCCGCGTTGCGCTGCCTGGGGGGTGAGATCCAGGGCCGTTTCGCGCCGCGCAACGACGACGAGCGCGGCCGGCTCCGGGCGGCCGGGGTGGAGGAGGGCCGCATCTACCACACGGACGAGCTGGCTCCGGGGACGCAGCTGGTGTTCAGCGCCACCGGCATCACGGACGGCGATCTGCTGCGGGGCGTGAAGTTCTTTCAGGACGGGGCCCGGACGCACTCGGTCGCGATGGGGTTGCGCAGTCGCGTGATCCGTTTCTCGGACGCCGTGCACCTGCTGGAACCCGGGGCGCGGGTCAGCATCCAGTTGTAGGACGTCGGGTCGCCGTGCCCGTGCGCCTGGGGCGCGGCGCTCAGCGCACGAACAGGTCGCGCGGGAAGTCGGTGATGCGCTCGCCCCCCTCGGCGGTGACGCGGATGGTTTCGGTGCACCCGATCCCCCCCTTGCCCGGCATCTGGACCCAGGGCAGAAGGTGAAACGTCATGTTCTCCTGCAGGGGACGGGTCTCGCCGGGCTTCATGCTGAGGATCTGCCCCTCGCCCCAGTCGGGCGGGACGGCGATGCCGACGGAGTAGGCCACCCGCGACGCCTGCATGCCGCCGAAGCCGAACTCGGCGATCACCTGACGCGCGCGGTGGTCGACGTCGCCGGCGGGGACGCCCGGCGCGACCGTGGCCAGGGCGGCGTCGAAGGCCGCCTGGACGGCTTCGAACGCGTGGCGGGCGGCCGGGTCGGGATCGCCGATCATCACGGTGCGCATCATGGGGGCGTGGTAGCGGCTGCGGCAGCCGGAGATCTCGAGGAACAGGGTGTCCTGGGCTTCCAGGCGGCGTCCGGACCAGGTGGCATGGCCGATGGCGCCCCGCTCGCCGGAGGCGACGAACGGCACGATGGAGGGCCACTCGCTCCCGGCGCGGATCATGGCGGACATCACCTCCGCCGCCACGTCGTTCTCGGTGCTGCCGGCCCGGGCCGCGTCGACGCCGGCCTGCATGCCGGCCTCGGTGGTGCGTGCCGCGGCGCGGATGCGCTCGATCTCCAGGGGCGACTTGACGAGGCGGCCGGCCTCGACCAGCCCGGAGCCGTCGATCCAGTCGACCTCGGGGAGCAAGGAGAACAGGCGGTCCTGCTGGGCTGCCGTGAAGAACCAGCCGTCGCGTTCGTACCCGATCCGGCCCCGGTCGAGCCCCATGGCGGTCAGCTCGCCGACGAGGATCTTCATCGGATCCTGGTCGTCGCGGTAGCCGACGTTGTGCTCCGGCTCGATCCAGCTGAGGGCGTCCATGCCGCTGATCTCGAGCAGGCGCGACACCGCGGTGGGCTCGCCGTACAGCGGCACGATCAGGCCCTGCCACCAGTAGTGCCCCGGGCTCTCGAAACCGGTGAGGTAGGTGATGTTCTCGGGCGTGGTGGTGATCATGGCAATGACGCCGACGTCGTCCATGCGCTCGCGCAAGGCGCCTAAGCGAGCCTGGTACTCGCGGGTGGGGAAGGGAAGCCTGTCGTGGTCTCGCATGTATGGACTCCCGTTCGCGGCGGTGCCGAACGTGGTCGGCGCGGCTGGTTGACAGGGGCGAGGCGTCCCCGTAGACTTCGCACAGGTACGCAACTTGTATACAACCCCAATACGGGTTGCATTCTAAGTCGCCCGCCGCGCGCGGGTCAATCGTTCACGCCGGCGTGGCCACAACGCACGCCTACGCGCCTCCCTCGAAAGGAGCTCCGTGCCAGAAGGCCGAGACGTGGGCTCGATCTACCGGCTGCTACGCGAGCGGATCGCGTTGCTCGACTACCCGCCGGGCACCCTCCTGAGCGAGAACCGTCTGGCGCGCGAATTCGGCGTCAGCCGTACCCCCATCCGGCGCGTGCTGCACCGGTTGGAGTTCGACGGGCTGGTCAGCGTCGAGCGGGGCGTCGGCACGCTGGTGACGTCGGTCGACGTGCGCTACCTGAAGCAGGTGTACGATCTCAGGTTGGCGCTGACCCACGTGATCGCCGAGCTGGACCCGTCGTTGGTGTCGCAGGACGAGATCGAACGGCTGCGCCAGCTGCTGACCTCGACCCGGACGCTGGCCGGCACGGGCGACGCCTCCGGCCTGGCCCGCGCGTATCTGTACTTCAACGAGACCGTCACGCGGGCGATCGGCAACGAGCCGCTGCGCGAGATCGCCGACCGGCTGTTCTACCTCACCCAACGGACCTGGTTGGAGGCGCTGCCCGCCTTGGACTGGGACCACGAGGTCGAGACCGTCTGCAACGAGATCGAGGCCACCGCCGACGCGCTCGAACAGGGCGACATGCGCGCCGTCGCCGACGTGCGCCGGCACTACATGATCGACTGCATCCATCGCGTCGGCACGTACCTTGGTACGTTCGACGCCACGAGCGAACCGTCATGAACCGCCCGTCCACACCCCGATGGGGACCGGACGCGGCCAAAGGAGGAACGACGTGAACGAACGAGATCGGATCGGAACGGCGACGCGCGCCGTGTGGGGCGGCGAGGAGGTCGCCCGCGCGGGTGGGGCGACCCAGGTGCCGGTGGTGCACAGCGTGTCGTTCGGCTACGACGACCTGGAGCACTGGCGCGACGTCGCCCTGGAGCGCACCGAGGGCCATATCTACAGCCGCAACACCAACCCCACCGTTGCGGTGTTCGAGGAGAAGATCCGGCTCCTGGAGGGGGCCGAGGCCGCCACCAGCTTCGCCACCGGGATGGCGGCGATCAGCAACACGCTGTTCACGCTGCTGGCCCCCGGCGACCGCGTCGTGTCGGTCAAGGACACCTACGGCGGCACCAGCCGACTGTTCCTGGACTGGGTGCCCAAGTTCGGCATCGACGTCGCACTGTGCGACACCGGCGACACCGAGGCCCTGCTACGCGAGATCGACGCGGGGTGCACCGTGCTGTACCTCGAGACCCCCACCAACCCGACCTGCAAGATCCTGGACATCCGGCGCTTGGCGCAGCGGGCCAAGGACCGTGGCGCCACGGTGGTGGTCGACAACACCTTCGCCACCCCCGTCAATCAGAACCCCCTGGCGTTGGGCGCCGACCTGGTGATCCACAGCGCGACGAAGTACCTCGGCGGCCACGCCGATGCCCTCGGCGGCGCCGTGTGCGGCGATCAGGAACTCGTGATGCGCATCTTTCGCTTCCGCGAGGTGAACGGCGCCACGCTGCACCCCGAGGCCGCCTACCTGCTGCTGCGCGGCATGAAGACGCTCGACCTGCGCATCGAGCGCCAGAACCACAACGCGATGGAGATCGCCCGGCACTTGGACGGGCACGACTTCGTGGAGCGGGTGTTCTACCCCGGCCTGCCCGCGCACCCCGGGCACGACGTCGCCCGCGGCCAGATGCGGGGCTTTGGCGGCATGCTGTCGTTTCAGCTGCCCGGCGACTTCGACACCGTCCGTACCTTCCTCCCCCGCCTCCGCTTCGCGCACCGCGCTGCCAACCTCGGCGCGGTCGAGACGGTGGTGGCACCGCCCCGCACCGGCAGCCACGTCGAGCTGACCGAAGAGGAGCGCGCCTCGCTGGGCATCCCCGAGACGCTGGTCCGCTACTCCGCCGGCATCGAGGACGTGAACGATCTGATCGGCGATCTCGACCAGGCGCTGGCCCACGCCGCCGAGCGGCACCCCAGGCCCACGTCATGAACCTCTTCCGCGTCGCACTGGTCGGCTTCGGCACCGTCGGGCAGGGTTTTGCGCGGATCCTGCGGGACCATGGCGAGGCCCTGCGCAGCCGTCACGGACTGAATGTTCGCATCACCGCGGTGTCCGACGTACGTCGCGGCAGCCTGCACGATCCCGAAGGCTTGGATCTGGACGCCCTGCTGGCCGCGGTCGAGGCGGGCGGCACGCTGGCGGGCGTGTCCGCACGCGACCGCGACTGGGACGCGCTCACCACCATTCAGGGCGCCGAGGCCGACGTGATGGCCGAGCTGGCCTTCACCGACCTCGACAGCGGCGAACCGGCCCTCACGCACGTGCGTGCCGCCCTGACGCGCGGCCTGCACGTGATCACCACCAACAAGGGACCGATCGCGCTGGCCTACCCGGAGCTGGCCGACCTGGCGCGGCGCCACGGCGTCCGCCTCGAGAGCGAAGGCACCGTGATGAGCGGTACGCCCGCCCTGCACCTCGGCACCGAACTCCTCGCCGTCGCCAACGTCACCCGCATCGAAGGGGTCCTGAACGGCACCAGCAACTACGTACTGACGCGCATGGAGGCCGGCCTCGACTTCGCCGCCGCGCTCGGGGAAGCGCAGGCGAAGGGGTACGCCGAAGCGGATCCCAGCGGCGACGTGGACGGGATCGACGCGGCGGGCAAGGTGGTGATCCTCGCCAACCGCGTGATGGGGGCCGAGCTGCGCATGGCCGACGTCCCCCGCGAGGGCATTCGCGCGCTCACCCCCGAACGGGTCGCCGAGGCGGCCGAGGTTCATGAACGCTGGAAGCTGCTCGGGAGGGTCCGGCGCGACGCGGACGGCAGCGTGCGCGCCGACGTCGCCCCGCGCCGCCTGTCCGCCACGCATCCCCTGGCCAGCGTCTCAGGCGCCAGCAACGCCGTGACCTTCACCACCGACCTGCTGGGCGACGTGACGCTGGTCGGCCCGGGCGCGGGCCGGCTCGAGACCGGCTACGCCCTGATCGAGGACCTGCTGGCGCTCCAGCGGCACCATGGAGGGACGCGGGCATGAAGATGCTGCTCGAAGATCGCTGGGTGGACCGCAATGAGCGCATCGAGGTGCGGAACCCCGAGAGCGCCGCGGTCGTGGACACGGTGCCGCGCGGGGACGCGGCCGACGCCGAGCGCGCGTTGACGCACGCCGAGAGCGGCGCGCGGGCCGCCGGCGCCCTGCCGGTGCACGAGCGCATGCGCATCCTTCACGCCGCGGCCGACGCCGTGCTGGACACGCACGAGACGTTCGCGCGCCGGATCGCGACCGAGGGGATCAAGACCATCCGCGAGGCGCGCCGCGAGGCGACGCGGTGCGCCGACACGCTGCGCCTGTCCGCCGAGGAGGCCCGCCGCGCGCACGGCGAGACGGTGCCGTTCGACCAGCGGCCCGGCTCCGAGGGGCGCGTCGGGTACTGGCGTCCCGTCCCGGTCGGCATCGTGGTGGCCATCACGCCGTTCAACGACCCGCTGAACCTGGTCGCGCACAAGCTGGGGCCCGCCTTGGCGGCCGGCAACGCCGTGGTGCTCAAACCCGACTCGCGCACGCCCCTCTCCGCCCTGGCGTTGGCGGAGGTCCTGTTCGAGGCGGGGCTCCCAGACGGCATGCTGCAGGTGATCACCGGCCCCGGCTCGGACATCGGGCCGACTCTGGTCGGCGACCGGCGCGTGCGGACCGTATCGTTCACCGGCGGGCGCGACACCGGCGAGCGGATCGCCCGGCAGGCCGGCCTGAAGAAGCTCAGCATGGAGCTCGGCTCCAACGCGCCGGCCCTGGTCATGGAGGACGCCGACCTCGACGTGGCGGTGCCCGCCTGCGTCGCCGGCGCCTTCGCCGCGGCGGGCCAGAACTGCCTGCACGTTCAGCGCGTGTTCGTGCACCGCGCCTGCGCGGACGCGTTCACGGCCCGATTCGTGGAGGGCGCCCGGGCGGTGCGGACCGGCCCCAAGCTCGACGAGGCCACCGACATGGGGCCCATGATCGACGAGGAGGCCGCCCGGCGCGTCGAGGCCCTGGTGCAGGACGCCGCCGGCGCCGGGGCCGAGCTGCTGCAGGGTGGGACGCGCGAGGGCAGCGTCATGGCGCCCACCGTGATGGCCGGGGTACCGCCCACGCACGAGCTGGCGCGCGACGAGGTGTACGGCCCCGTGACCCTGATCGAGACGTTCCGTGATCCCGCCGAGGCGGTCGCGCGCGCCAACGACGTGGACTTCGGACTCCAGGCGGGGGTGTTCACCCGCGACCTCGCCGCCGCGCACCGCCTGGCCGACGCACTCCGCTACGGAGGCGTTATGATCAACGACAGCAGCGACTATCGCATCGACGCCATGCCGTTCGGCGGATTCAAGGGATCCGGCCTGGGGCGGGAGGGCGTACGTTTCGCGATGGAGGCCATGACCGAACCGAAGCTGGTGTGCTTCACGCTGTCCCCTTGACCGGCCTGGCGGGCGCTCGAGGCACACCCACTCCGCGAAAGGGCTCGACGTGAGCGATTCCCACGCTTCCCCCGTGACCGCCCCCGAGCGCGCGAAGACGTCCGCGCCCGACGGCCGTCCGCCCATGATCGTGTTCGACAAGGTCCGCAAGGCGTTCGGCGACCTGGTGGTGCTCGACGACCTCGACTTCCAAGCGGCCGAGAACGAGAAGGTCGCCATCATCGGGCCCAGCGGCTCGGGCAAGACCACCATCCTCCGCGTGCTGATGACGCTGGTGCGGCCCGACCGCGGTCACGTGTACGTGGACGGCCAGTCCCTGTGGCACATGAACGTGGGCGGCAAGGAGGTGCCCGCCACCGAGAAGCACCTTCACGCCATCCGCAGCGACATCGGCATGGTGTTCCAGCACTTCAACCTGTTCCCGAACATGAACGTGCTGCGCAACGTCACCGAGGCGCCGGTGCACGTGCGCGGCGTCCCGAAGGCCGAGGCCCGCCAGCGCGGCCTGGACCTGCTCGAGATGGTGGGGCTCAGCGACAAGGCCGACGCGTTTCCCGAACAGCTCTCTGGCGGCCAGAAGCAGCGTGTCGCGATCGCACGGGCGTTGGCGATGGAACCGAAGGTGATGCTGTTCGACGAGGTCACCAGCGCGCTGGACCCAGAACTGATCGGCGAGGTGCTGGCCATCCTGCGCAAGCTGGCGACCGAGACCCAGATGACGATGCTGATCGTCACGCACGAGATGGGCTTCGCCAAGGACGTCGCCGACCGCGTGATCTTCTTCGACGCTGGGCAGGTGGCGGAGGAGGGCCCGCCCGACAAGATGTTCACCCAGCCGGAGAACCCTCGCACCCAGGAGTTCCTGCGGGCGGTGCTTCAGCACTAGGCACGGCCGTGCCGGAGCTGAAGGGTGAACCGCTCTTCATCGCGATTGGACGCCGGGGCCGGTTCGCGCTATCCTGGGTCACGCCGGTGTCCGCAGGCGCTCGACCTTGCCGCGCCACGAGCGTCGCGCCCCATGGAACCATTCCCCCCAGGTGCGCGACGTCCTCGCGGAGAGGCATGCGTGAGGCGCACGCCACGGAGCGGCCCCCCCGGGCTGCCTCCGCGCACGTCACCGGCGCTGTCCCGCCGATGGACGGGCCGGCCGACATACGCGCAGCGGCGACCCGCCGCCTGCGTTTCGCCCAGCAAGATCGGAGGTTCGACACATGAACAGCGGATTCGCACGCCTTCTCGCCGCCACGCTGCTGCTCGGCATGATCATGAGCTTCGGCTTCGCCCAGCGCTCCCTGTCCGAGATTCAGGAGAGCGGCCAGGTCACCGTCGTCACCGCCAACGAGATCCCCTACGGGTGGATCGACGACGACGGCGTGCCGCACGGCATCGCCCCCGAAACCGCCGTGGCGGTGCTCGAGAGCATGGGCATCGACGACATCGAGTGGACCGTCACCGAGTTCGGCTCTCTGATCCCCAGCATCCTGGCCGGCCGGGCCGACATGACGGCCGCCAGCATGGCGATCCTGCCGGAGCGCTGTGAGCAGGTCGACTACGCCCGCCCGAACTCCAGCTACGGGGAAGGCTTCCTGGTCGAAGCCGGCAACCCCAAGGACATCCACAGCTACGAGGACTTCCTCGAGAACCCCGACCTGACCATGGGCATCGTGTCCGGCGCGGACCAGCTCGAGTTCGCTCAGGAGATCGGCATTCCCGGCGGCCAGCTGTCGTTCCTGAACGCCAACGCCGACGCGCCCTCGGCCGTCGTCACCGGCCGCATCGACGCCTACGCCGCGACCAGCGCGACGGTCGCCGAACTGGCGGCCAGCTCCGATCGCGTGGAGGGCGCCGATCCGTTCGAAGCCCCCATCATCGGCGGCGATCCGGTCCGCAGCTGGGGCAGCTTCAACTTCCACCCCGAGGCGGACGCCTTCCGCACAGCCTTCGACGAGGCGCTGGGCGAGTTCCAGCAATCCGACGAGTGGCGCGAGATTCACCTGAGCCACGGCTTCACCGAGTCGGACGTGAACTCCGCCCTGGCGGCGAGCACCGAGGAGCTCTGCAGCCCCGAGTGACCCGCCCGCAGGCCCGCTTCGGCGGGCCTGCTTTTCTATCTTGGTTCCCCGCCGTATGACGTTCGGCGCTCCGCCGGACCGCGACGCCTGGAGGCCTCGTGGAAGACCTGCAGCAAATGCTCACCCCCTTGATGCGGGGTACGGTCGTGACGCTGCAACTCGCGCTGATCTCGACCGTGTTCGGCGGCATCCTCTCCTTCGCCGCCGGCATCGGCAAGCTGTCGCAGAACGGGTTCGTCCGGGCGGCGTCGGTCGCGTACATCGAGATCTTCCGCGGCACCTCGCTGCTGGTCCAGATGTTCTGGCTGTTCTTCGCGTTGCCGATCATCGGCGTCCGGTTCGAGCCCATGACCGCCGGCATTCTGGCTCTCTCGCTCAACATCGGGGCGTACGGCGCCGAGGTGGTCCGCGGTGCCATCCAGTCCGTGCCCACCGGCCAGTACGAAGCGGCCGTCGCCGTGAACTTCACGCGGCGCTTCACCCTCTGGAACGTGGTGCTGCCCCAGGCACTGGTCGAGATGATGCCGCCGTTCGGCAACCTGGTCGTCCAGAACCTGAAGGACACCGCGCTGGTGTCGCTGATCACCCTGGGTGACCTGACCTTTCGCGCCCAGAACTACCGCAACCTCACGCTCGAGACCATTCCCGTGTTCACCGCCACGCTGTTGATCTACTTTGCGCTGGCGCTGGTGCTCATGGGGGTCATGCGCTGGCTCGAAGGGTGGATCGCGCGGCGCGTCGGCGTGGTGCACGGCAGGGCGAGCGCCTGATGCTGTTCGGCATCGAGTGGGACACCAGCACCACCCTAAGCTTCGCCACCACGATCTTCCCGATCCTGTTGCGCGGGTTGTGGGTCACCCTCCAGGCGACCGTGCTGGGCTTCGCCATCGCCCTGGTAGTGGGCCTGATCCTGGCGCTGCTCCGCATGGCGCCCAGCCGCCTCGTGTCGTGGCCCGTCGCCGTGTTCCTGGAGTTCGTGCGCGACACGCCGCTGCTGGTGCAGCTGTACTTTTTGTTCTTCGTGCTGCCCGAGATCGGCATCGTGCTGCCGGCGTTCCTGACCGGCGCGATCGCGCTGGGCATCCAGTACTGCGGCTACACCGCCGAGGTGTACCGCGCCGGCATCGAGGCCATCCCGCGCGGCCAGTGGGAGGCCGCCACCGCCCTCAACATGCCCGCCCGCCTGACCTACCGGCACGTGGTGGTCCCGCAGGCGATCCCTCGGATCGTCCCGGCGCTGGGCAACTACCTCGTCTCCATGCTCAAGGACACCGCCATCCTGTCCGCCATCACCGTCCTGGAGATGCTGTCGGTCGCCAAGATCATCGGCGACCGCACCTTCCGCTACTTCACGCCCATCACCATGGTTGGCGCGCTGTTCCTGATCGTCACGCTGGCCTCGGCCTGGCTGGTCCGCATCATCGAACACCGCCTGCCGAAGACCGGCATTCCGCTGCGTTGAATGCATGCATGATCCCCTGCCCCCCTCGGCCCGGGACGTGTGGCGCGCACGCGCCCGCATCCAAGGGCTGATTCGGCGCACCCCCCTGCTGCCGGCCCCCGAGTTCGCTGCGCACGACGGCGCTGCGCCGGCCGTCTGGATCAAGGACGAGACGCGGCAGCCCACCGGCGCGTTCAAGATCCGTGGCGCCGCCAGCGCGTTGCGCGCCTTGCCGGACGACGTCGTGGCGCGCGGCGTGGTCGCCGTCTCCACCGGCAATCACGGCCGGGCCGTCGCGCACGTGGCGCGCGCCCTCGGCGTCCCCGCCCGCGTCTACGTCTCCTCGCGCGTGCCCCCCGACAAGCTGGACGCCCTCCGCGCCGCCGGCGCCCGGGTCGAGGTGCACGGCGATTCGCAGGACCAGGCCGAGGACGCCGCCCGCGCCCGCGTGGAGACGGACGGTGGCACGCTGATCCCGCCGTTCGACCACGTAGGCGTCATCGCCGGCCAAGGCACCCTCGGCCTCGAACTGCTGGAGGACCTGCCGGACCTTGACACCGTCCTCGCGCCCCTCTCCGGCGGCGGCCTGATCGCCGGCGTGGCGCGCGCCGTCAAGGCCGTCGCCCCCGACGTGCGCGTGGTGGGCGTATCGATGGAGGCCGGCGCCGCCATGCACGCCAGCCTGTCGGCGGGCCGCATCGTCGAGACGCCGGAGGCCGACACGCTGGCCGACAGCCTGCAAGGGGGGCTCGGGCGAAGCAACCGCTACACCTTCGCGCTGGTGCGCGCGCTGGTCGACGACGTGCTCTTGGTCGGCGAACGCGCGCTGGCCGAGGCGATGCGCCACGCCTTCCACCACCACCGGCTGGTCCTGGAGGGAGGCGGCGCCGCGGCCCTGGCGGCGCTGACCTCCGGCGCGACCCACGTGCGCGGGCCCACAGCCGTGATCGCGTCGGGATCCAACGTCGGCGCAGGGGCGTTCGCGCGGGTGCTGAGCGGCCGCACGCCTGCTGGAGAGGAACATCGCGCGTGAATCAGGTGCGGGTGCTGGCCAAGGACGAACTGGTTCGCCAGGCGCCGCTGACGCTCGAAGTGGCGGACGAGATCGCCGACGGGTTCGAGCGCCTGGCCGCCGGCGAGGTGCGGCAGCCCCCGGTGACGTCATTGGAGATCCCCGAGGCAGAGGGCGAGCTGGACGTCAAGACGGCGTACGTGCCCGGCTGGGACTCGTTCTGCGTCAAGTTGTCCACGGGCTTCTTCCGCAACCCGGAGCTGGGCCTCCCCTCGGCCTCGGGCCTGATGGTGGTCCTGTCGGCCGAGACGGGCCGCCCCTTGGCGGTGCTGCTGGACGACGGCTACCTCACCGAACTCCGCACCGCCGCCGCCGGCGCGGTCGCCGCCGACGCCTTGGCGCGGCCCGACGCCCGCCACGTCGCCATCCTCGGGGCCGGTGCGCAGGCCCGCTGGCAGCTGGACGCGCTCCGCCTGGTGCGCAACGTGACGCACGTGGACGTGTGGGCGCGCCGCCCCGCCGCGGCCAAAGCCTTCGCCCGGGCCGCGCGCAAGGAAACCGGCCTGATCGTCACGCCCAGCACGAGCGTCGCAGACGCGGTGGCCGACGCCGACGTCGTCGTCACGGCCACGCCTGCGCGGGAGCCGCTCCTCTACGCCGACATGCTCCCCCCCGGCGTGCACGTCACCGCCATGGGGGCCGACGCCGCCGGCAAGCGCGAACTGGCCGCGGACGTGCTGCGCGCGGCCGACGTGCTGGTGGTCGACGCGCTGGCGCAGAGCCGCACCCTCGGCGAGCTGCAGCACGCCGACGACGCGACGGCCGCCAGGGCGATCCTGCTCGGCGACGTGCTGGCGGGCGAGGCCCCCGGCCGGCGCACGGATGCCGACGTCACCGTCTGCGACCTGACGGGCACCGGCGTGCAGGACACGGTCGTCGCCCGCTGGGTGTTGGCCCGACTGGAGGGGTAGGAGCCGGGAGGCGCCGCGCCGCGGTGTCACGTGGGTGGTTCGTTCGTGAGCCCCTTGCAACTGCGCGAGGCTGCATAGGTCCGTGTACTAGGCGCATACGTCTCACCATCCCGTCAGCGCCGAACATACGCCCCCCTGGGGCCCAGTGCCGCGCCGACGGCATGCGCCACATGTGGCACATTCGGCCGCGAAACGCGCGCACGTTTCGGGGCAGCCCGCAGGTGCCTCCCCGCGGGGCGGTGGGCGGTACGCTGGCCGGCGGACCGGTGGGGCCCTCGTGCGTCGCGACCGCCGCGACGGGACCCCCCTTGCACCACGCACCTTCGAGCCTTCGAGGAGGATCCCCATGCCCATCCGCCACGTACGTCTCGGCACGCACGGCGTGCTCGTCAGCAACCTGTGCCTCGGCACCATGAACTTCGGGTGGCACACCTCGCAAGAGGATTCGTTCCGCATCATGGACCGCGCGCTGGAGCTCGGCATCAACTTCTTCGACACCGCCGACGTGTACGGGCGCGGCGGGCAGCACGGCGACACCGAGATCATCCTCGGCAACTGGTTCGCGCAGGGCGGGGGGCGCCGGGACGCCGTCGTGCTGGCCAGCAAGGTGTACAACCCGGTGCAGCGGGACGAGAACCGCCCGGAACCGAACACGGACGGGCGCAGCCTGTCCGCGTACAAGATCCACAAGCACGCGGAGGGCAGCCTGCGGCGCCTGCAGACCGACCGCATCGATCTCTACCAGATGCACCACATCGACCGGAACTGCCCATGGGACGAAGCGTGGCAGGCCTTCGACAGCCTGGTGCAACGCGGTCACATCGTTTACGTCGGGTCCAGCAACTTCGCGGGCTGGGACATCGCCACCGCCTGTCAGGAGGCGTCCAAGCGCGGCCGGATGGGCCTGGCCAGCGAGCAGAGCATCTACCACCTGAACAACCGCACCGTCGAGCTGGAGGTCATTCCCGCCTGCGAGCACTACGGCCTCGGCCTGTTGCCGTGGAGCCCGCTGGGTGGCGGCCTGCTCGGCGGCGCGCTCGGCAAGATCGACGAGGGGCGCCGCATGAGCGACAGCTTCATGAAGCGCCTGGAGATGGAGCGCGACAAGATCGAGCGCTACGAAGCGTTGTGCCGCGAGCTGGGCGAGGAGCCGGCCACGATCGCCCTGGCCTGGCTGCTGCACGTGCCCGCGGTCACGGCGCCGATCATCGGGCCACGCACCGTCGAACAACTGGAGAGCGCGGTGCGCGCCACGGAAGTCACCCTCGACGAGGCGACGTTGGCGCGCCTGGACGAGATCTTCCCCGGGCCCGGCGGGGACGCGCCGGGGGCGTACGCCTGGTAAGGGGCGAGGGTCGGCAGGAGGGTGCGCCACATGCGGCGCACCCTCGCCGCAAGCGCGCGACCCGACGACGCACCATGCACGTAGATCCGCCCCCGACGAATCGGAGGCGGATCTAAGCAGCTACCGTGTGGGACGGCGTTTCCGCTGGTGGAGCTGAGGGGATTCGAACCCCTGACCTCCTGAGTGCGATTCAGGCGCGCTCCCAACTGCGCCACAGCCCCAAGCGTTCTGGAGCGTACCGCAAGGCTCGGTAGGTGTCAACGAACCGCGACGCAGACGCGCGGTGTCGCGGGGGGAGGGGCGCGCGGGGGTATGCTTGGGGCGATGGCCGACCATCCGAGCGAGGGAGAGTCCGCTGAGAGTTGGGTCGTGGACGTCACGGCACCGCTGCCTCCGGCGCGCGTGCGGCTGGTGGCGGCCGAGGCGGCGGCACGCCTGAAGCTGCCTGCGGAGAAGCTGATCGCCCTGCTGGAGAACCGGATCGGGCCCGTGACCAAGCCTCTGCCGCGCGCGTCGGCCGATCGGGTGGCCGAGGTCCTCGAGCTCGCGGGGGCGGAGGTGGAGGTGCGGCCGGCCACGACGGCGGACGGGCCCGCGCGCCAGCGCGGCGCGGGAGACGAAGGCGAAGCGCCGGCGCAGCACGCGGATGAAACGGCCGCCGAAGAACCCGCGCCGCCGCGGCCGGACGCGGCCCGTGTCACGCCGAAGGAGGAAGCGCCGGAGGAGGACGTGCCGGCAGGCGCCGAGGAGGGCGCATCTGCGGTGCGCCCATCGCCAGGAGCCGAGCGCGGGCCGGAGCAGCGACGCGTTCGACGCCATGCGCGACGAGCCGGAGGAGGACGCCTCCATGCTGGGCCGCTGGTCGCGGACGGCGCGGCAGGCGCCGGCTCCGGAGGAGACGCCGCCGGCGGCCGCAGCTGCCGCCACGGCTACGGCGCAAGAGGCGCCTCCCGCGCCGCCGGGGGTGTTCGAGGTCGACGACGAGGAAGACGTGGACGAGGACGAGGACATGTTCGCGTACGGCATTCGCGATCCGCTGGCCGACGCTGAACGGGAGGAGCGGGTCGGGCGCCGCATGGTGCTGCTGGGGGCCCTGGTCGTGGCAACGCTGGTGTTCCTCGCTTTGCAGTGGGCGGTCTCGGATGCGGCGTTGTCGGGTCCGTCGCCGGCGCCGTACGCGGCGGGGTTGGCGGCGTACCGCGAGGGCGCCTTCGTGGAGGCGTCGCGGGCGTGGCACCCGCGGGCCGAGGCGGGCGACGCGCGGGCGATGTTCATGCTCGGCTACATGGCGGAGGTCGGGCAGGGCCGTCCCTGGTCCAACCGCGAGGCGTCCGAGTGGTACCGGCAGGCCGCGCAGCGGGGGCATCCGCAGGCGCAGGCGCGCCTGGCCAGCCTGTACGAGCGCGGGATGGGGGTGGAGCGCGACCTCGCCGCGGCGTTGACGTGGTACCGGCGGGCGGGCGATCGGGGCGTCGCCGACGCGGAGTTGGCGGCGGCGCGGTTGTTGGCGGGGTCGGGCGTGTTCGTCGAGGCGCGGGAGCGGCTGGACCGGGCCGCCACGGTGTTGCCCGAGGCGGCCGCGTGGCAGGCCTTGTCGCGGGCGGAGGCGCGCTAAGGTCGCGTTCAGAATCGGTTGCTACGCTACGGGCATGACTGGATTTTTCGCGCGTATGCCGGTGGGGCGGTTCTTGATCAAAGGCGTGCTGGCTTGGGCGTTGCTCGCGTCGGTCGGGACGGTCTCGGCCCAAGCGGAGGACATCGCGTTCCGCGTCGAGATCTTTCGGGTCGACCTCGTCCGGGGCGATGATGGCGAAGTGACGGAACGGTTGACGGAGGTCGACGAGGCCGTCGCGGGTGAGGTGATCGAGTACCAGGTCACCGCCGTGAACGAGGGAGACATCATCTACCGCCCGGGCACGGTGGTCGTCACGCTGCCGCTCGGTGAGGGCGTCGCCTACCTGGAGGACACCGCCACGCAGGAGGAGGACCGCGTGCTGGTCGAGTTCTCGGGCGACGGCGGCGAGACGTTCTCGGAGCCGCCCCTGCTGATCGAGGAGGACGGCGAGCGCAGCACCGTGCCGCCCGAGGCGTACGACGTCATCCGGTGGACCTTCACGGTGCCGTTCGAGCCTGAGCAGGAGGAGACGCTCGTCTACCGCGTCGAGGTTCAATAGGGGCGCGGACGCAACGAGCGGACGCATCGCATGAGAACGACGACCGGCAAGGGCGGGCCGGTCGTCGTTTCCATTGGGGGGAGGGTTCAGGTGCGTCAGGAGGATTGTTGCTGCCCTTGGACGTCACCATAGGCGGCGGGCCTGAATGCCACCTGTGTGCCGCGTGAGCCGCGTGAGCCGGGCGTGTGCCACATCGCGTGTCGCGTCGGCGGGGGCTGGTTCGCGCTTCGGTCAGGTCCCGCCTTGGTGCGCGGCGCGTTCGCGGAACTGCAGGTCGTACAGCTTCCGGTAGTAGCCGTCCTGGGCCAGGAGCTGGGCGTGGTTTCCCTCTTCGATCAGGCGTCCCTGGTGCATCACCAGGATGCGGTCCACGTTCTGGATGGTGGACAACCGGTGCGCGATCACGATGCTGGTGCGGCCCTGCATCAGCTTTTCCAGCGCGTTCTGGATGAGGTCCTCGGTCTCGGTGTCGACGTTGGCGGTCGCTTCGTCCAGCACCAGCAGGATGTCGGGGTTCTGCACCAGGGCCCGCGCGAACGCCAACAGCTGCTTCTGGCCGGTGCTGAACCCGGCGCCGCGCTCGCGGACGGGCGTGTCGTAGCCTTGGGGCAGCCGTTCGATGAAGCCGTGGGCGTTGACGAACCTGGCGGCTTCGACCACGCGTTCCTGGGGGATGGTGTCGTCGTTCAGGGTGATGTTGCTGCGGACGGTGCCGCTGAACAGGAACGGGTCCTGAAGCACCACGCCGACGTGCTTGCGGAGCTCGACCTGGTCGTAGTCGCGCACGTCGCGGCCGTCGATCTTGACGGAGCCGTGCTGCACGTCGTAGAAGCGGCTGACCAGGCTGGTGATGGTGGTCTTGCCGGCGCCGGTGTGGCCGACGAAGGCGACCGACTCGCCGGGCTGGATGGTGAACGACACGTCGCGCAGCACCCAGTCGTCGTCCTGGTACGCGAACGACACGTTCTCGAAGCGGACCTCGCCCTGGAAGGCGGTGTCGAAGCGGTCCGGGTCCGGCTTGTTGGTGACCCCTTCGGACGTGTCCAGGAGGCCGAAGATCCGTTCGCTGGACGCCATGGCGGCCTGGATGATGTTGAACTTGTCGGACAGGTCCTGCAGGGGCCGGAAGAACATCTCGCCGTACTGCTGGAAGGTGATCAGCACGCCGATGCTGATGATCGCGGCGCTGCCGGGCCCGACCAGGTGGTAGGCGGCCCACCACAGGATCAACGCGGTGGCGGCGGCGCGCGCCAGGTTCACGGCCGGCCAGAACAGGCTGAACCAGCGCACCTGTTCGGCGTGCGCGTCGAGGAGCTGTAGGTTGAGGTGGTCGAAGCGCTTCTGGTTGCGCGTCTCGCGGTTGAACAGTTGGACCGTCTTGATGCCGCCCAGGTTCTCCGCCAGGTACGCGTTGGATCGGCTGGTGCGCAGCCGCACCGAGCGGTAGGCGTCGCGCAGCCGGGTGCGCAGGAAGGTGAGGACGCCGAACAGCACCGGCATGACGGTGAGCGTGATCAGTGCCAAGCGCCAGTCGATGGTGAACATGTACACCATCAGGCCGACCAGCATGCCGACGTCGGCCACCAGGCCGACCACGCCGTCGGTCATGAGCATCTGGATGGCGTCGACGTCGCTGGTGATGCGGGTGATCAGGCGCCCGACGGGGGTGCGGTCGAAGTAGCCCATGTGCAGCCGCTGGATCTTGCCGAAGATGCGGCTGCGGATGTCGTAGACGATGTGCTGCCCCATCCAGGCGACCAGGTAGGTGTAGCCGTAGCGCAGCACGAAGTTGGTCAGCGCCAATCCGACGTAGATCGCCACGATCCCTGCCAGGCCGCCGAGACGCTGGTCGACGGTGAGCGACGCCCACGGTTGCTGGCCCGCCACCAGGAACCGGTCGACGGCCATGCCGATCAGGAACGGGAACATCGGCGCGATCGCGCTGTACGCCAGCAGCAGGGCGATGCCCGCCGCCAGCTGCAGCCGGTACGGCTTCAGGAACGCCAGCAGCCGGCGCATGAGCTGCCAGTCGAAGGCGCGCTCCATCGCCATTCCGTCCTCGTCGAACTTGCCCTCGTGACGAAGTTCGTCGACGTACTGGTGTCGGTGGGCACGGTAGTCGGCCTTGACCTCGTGGATCCGGTAGTCCGGATCGTGCATGTCGGTCAGCGCGTCCCGGTCGGGCGTGCCGTTCGGCTCGTGGGGGCGCCTCGGTCTCATGTCGACTCCAGGTCGCGTTCGAGTTGCTGGCGGCGGTCCATGTCGGCGTACCAGCCGTCCCGCGACAGCAGCTGGGCGTGGGTGCCGGCCTCCACGATGCGGCCGCGGTCCAGGACCAGGATGCGGTCGGCGGAGCGGAACGCGCTGATGCGGTGCGCCACGATCAACGTGGTGCGCCCCTCCTGAACGCGGTCCAGGCCGTCCAGGATGGCGGACTCGGTCTGGGTGTCGATCGCGGAGAGCGCGTCGTCCAGGATCAGGATCGACGGTTCACGGGCGAAGGCGCGCGCCAAGGCGGTGCGTTGGCGCTGCCCGCCGGACAGGGTGACGCCCCGTTCGCCCAGGCGCGTGTGGTAGCCGGCGGGGAACTCCTGCACGTCCCGGTCCAGTTGCGCCAGGCGGGCCACCTCGCGGATGCGCGGCATGATGTCGTCCATGTCGGTCTCCGGGAGCCCGTAGGCGATGTTTTCGGCCAGCGAGTCGCTGAACAGGAACGGTTCTTGCGGCACCACGCCGATGTAGCGCCGGAGCACCTCGACCGGGAACTGCTCGATGGGGCGACCGTCGATGAGGATGCGCCCCTCGTCCGGTTCGATCACGCGCGCGATCAGCTCGACCAGCACGGTCTTGCCCGCGCCGGTGCGGCCGGTGATCCCGAGCGTCTCGCCACGCTGGACGCGGAACGACACATCATCCAGCGCGACCAGGTCGCCGAAGCGCACGGTGACGTTCTGGAACTCGATGTCGCCGTGGACCTCGCGTAGCTCGTAGTCCACCTCCGGGCCGTCCTGGATGGCGGGCTCGGTGTCCAGGATCTCGCGCAGGCGCAACCAACTGGTGGTGCCGCGCTGGATCACGTTGGCGATCCAGCCGAGCGCGATCAGCGGCCACTGGATCCCCATGAACAGGAACACGAACGCGCTGAAGTCGCCGATCGACAGGCTTCCGCCCGCCCCGAGCACCTGCCGACCGCCGAACAGCAGCAACGCGCTGATGGTGAGCCCGAAGAACACCTCCATCAGCGGGAACAACGGCCCGTCGATGCGGGTGAGGGCCAGGTTGCGGCGGATGAACTCGTCGTTGAGGCGCTCGAAGGCGTCCACTTCGCGGTTCTCGACGCCGAAGCCCTTGACGACGCGCATGCCGGAGAAGTTCTCCTGCGCCATGGCGCTCACGGTGCTGAACTGCTCCTGGACGCGCTGGTAGCGGCGATGGATGATGCGGAGCAGCACGAAGAACGTCAGCGTGATGAACGGGACCACCAGCAACGTCATCAGGGTGAGCCCCAGGTCCAAGCGCGCCATGCGGTAGAGGGTGAACCCCAGCAGCAACGCGGTGTTGGTGCCCATGAACACCGCCACGCCCGCCACCATCCGTACGGCGTTCAGGTCGGCGGTCAGGCGCGCCATCAGGTCGCCGACGCGGTGGTCGTCGTAGTAGCCGGCGTCCAGGCGCGTGAAGTGCCGGAACAGGTCGTGCCGAATGTCGAACTGGACCTCCCAACTGGCGTTCAAGATGGTGCGCCGCACGAACACCATCGCCAGGGACGCGCCCAGGATGGCCAGCACCACCAGCCCGATCAGGCGGAGCGCTTCTGAGTAGGCGGCGGATCCGCCGCCCGCGTCGAGCGTGTCGACCACGCGACCGATCAGCACCGGCGACAGCGTGGTGAGCGCCGCCACCACGACCAGCAGGGCCAGCCCCGACAGGTACTGGACCGGATACCGTCGCGCGTAGCCGAACAGGTCCCGGATGGTCCGTCTCACGTCGTCTCCTCACGGCGCGCCCGGAGTGGGCGCGCGGCCTCGTCGTAGCGGGGCCCCGACCGCGTGCCCGCGGGGGGCACGGCCGGGGCCGGTGAAAGCACCGGCCAGAATACACCCGGGCGCCGGGGCCGGCGGGCCGGCAGGTCACCCGGCGCGGTCAGGGATCCGGGGCGCCCGCCGGTTCGCTGCGGGTCACGCGCTGCTCGGCGTACGGCGCGCCGCCCAGCGTCAGTTCGAACGTCACCGGGCCGGGCGTGGCGGTCAGCCAGCGCCCCTCGATCTCGTCGCCCCCCTGCGCCTCCTGGCGGGCGATGCGCCGGCGGTCGCCGCCGACTGGCTGCGCGTACACCTCCGCGGTCCGTGCCGGGATGCCGGGCTCGATCACGAAGCGGTAGGGGACCCAGCGTAGGTGCGGGCTTCGGATCTCGACGCTGGGCTCGGGCACGCGCAGGGCGACGGGCCGCACGTTCACGGTCACCGTGAGGGCGTCGCCGGCCGGACTGCCGGGCGACGGGGATTGCAGGATCACGCCCTCGGGCAGGGCGCTGTGTTGCGCGTGTTCGACGCGGACGCTCAGTCCGCGGTCGGCCGCCGCGCGTTCCGCTTCGGCGCGGGTCAGGCCGATCAAGTCGGGAACGGCCGCGGCATCGGCGGGCCCGGACGGGTCGGGCGGCGCGGGCCCTTCGACGGAGGGGCCGGCCACCACCATGCGGAGGGTCACGTCGGTCGCGCGGACCGGCGTCCACGGGGCGGGCGTCATGCTGCTCACCTGGCCCGGCGGCACGTCCAGTCCGGTGACGCGATCGACGAGAATCCGTTCGGCCGGCAGCCCGGCCAGCCGGGCCAGCGCTCGGGCGTCCTCCAGCGATAGGCCCCGCAGGTCCGGAAGGAAGGTGGTCTCGCGGCGTGGACCGTCGCTGACCAACAGGTCGATCGGCCCTTCGGCCACGGCGCGGGCGCCCGGGTCGGGCCGTTGGGCCATCACGGTGCCCGCAGGGAGGTCGGCCGGCACCCGCGCGACGCGTCCCAGGCGCCACGGGCCGTCGGCCAACGCCGTTCGCACGTCGCCCGTGAGGGGACGTTGCCGCAGGTCGGGCACGTCGCGCACCAGACCGTCGCCGCCGGGGAGGACGTGGGTGAGCGTCACGGTGCGTCCGGGGCGCAGGGTGGTGCCCGGCGGGGGGGTGATGGACACGGCCGTGCCGGTCTCGCCCCCTTCGCCGCTCGCCTGGGGCGCCACGGCCAGCCCGAGGTCGACGAGGCGCTCGGCGGCGTCCTGCGCCTGCATGCCGGACACGTCCGGCACCACGACCATGCGGTCGTTGTCACTGCGTTCCCACGCCGCGATGCCCAGGGCCAACGCAGTCAGGCTGGCCAGCAGCCCCACCAGCCAGGTGCGGAGCCAGGGCGGCGCGGCGGGCAGCCGCGGCAGCGAGCGGGCGCCTGAGGGGGCGGGCGCAGCCTCGTCGCTGGGCGCGTGGGGGCGGGGGGCCGGGAGGGCGGAGCCGTCCCAGGCGAGCCCCGCGAGGACCGTTCGACGGCCGGCGCGCCTAAGGTCGCTCCCGTCCGGGTCCAGGTCGAGTGCCTCCAAGCGGCGCCGCCAGGCGGCGTCCGGCGGCGCGGCGGGCGCGTCGCCGGGATCGTCCCATACCGTGTAGTGGGCGCCGGGTCGAGCGACCACGTCGCGCAGCAGGACATCATTGCGGCGGCCGAGCTGCCGCAAGGCCCAACGGTAGCGCTCGAAGGCGGGTTCGGTGCGGGGGCCGACGTCGTACCACACGATCCGAACCAGCCGCCCGTCGGGATCGGTGGCCTGGACGAGGCTCTGGTCGGCCGACAACGCCTGTTGTTTGAGGATCTCGTACTTGCCGTCGATCAGGGGCACGTCATTCGCCTCCCGCGACCATACCGCGTGCAGTCACGGGCATCGCGGCGCCCTCGGGCGCCGCGATGCGGGCGTTCGCGTTGTGGGCGTGGGCCGCGGGCGTGGGCGCCTCAGCTGCCCGTGTCGGGGGCCGGGTGGGGCGGAAGCGTCGGCGCGGGGCGGTCGCGTCGGTCGTCGTTCGTCGCCTCCTCGCCCTGCGGGGCGGGTTCTTCCTCGTCCTCGGGGTCCTCCTCCGACTCCTGGACCAGCCAATCGACGATGTCGTCGACCGGCATGCCCTGTTCGGAGCGCCGGTACGCTTCGTGGATCAGGGTGCCGTCGATGGTTTCACGTCTCAGCAGCGCTTCCGCGACGGCGTGCACGGCGGGCCAGTGTTCGTCGATCAGCTGTTCGCACGACTCGTACGCTCCGGCGAGCATGGTCGACACCTGCTCCTCGAGCTCGCGCGCGGTCTGTTCGCTGAAGTCCTTGCGCCGCGAGATCTCGCCCCCGAGGAAGATGGGTCCCTGGTCGGAGCCCCACGCCACGAACTCGGAATTGCCCATGCCGAGGTCCAGCACCATCTGTTTGGCGGTCTCCGTCGCCTGCTTGAGGTCGTTGCTGGCGCCGGAACTGAGCGTGCCGGTGATTCGCTTCTCGGCGACGCGGCCGCCGAACGCCACCACCAACTGGGCGGTGAACCGCTCGACGCTGTAGAACAGCTGTTCCTTGGCCAGCGGCGCCATGAAGCCGCCGGCGCCCCCGCGCGGCATGATGGTGACCTTGCGGATGCGTCCGAGGGTCTCCTGGGCGGCGAACGCGACCGCGTGACCGGATTCGTGGTACGCGAGGATCTTGCGTTCCTCGGGGCTGGGGATGAGGCTGCCGCGCCGAAGGCCGAGGGTGATGCGGTCCAACGCTTCGTTGAAGTCGTTCCAGGTGATGGTGCGCTTGTGGTTCCGCGCCGCCACCAGCGCCGCTTCGTTGGTGAGGTTCTCCAGGTCGGCGCCGGAGAACATCGGCGTGGCCTCCGCCAGGCGGTCGAGGTCGACGTCGTCCTCGATCGGCTTCTTCTTGACGTGCACTTCCAGGATCTCGGATCGTTCCCGCTTGGTGGGCAGGCCGATGGATACCTGCCGGTCGAAGCGTCCCGGGCGCAGCAGCGCGGGGTCCAGGACGTCGGGCCGGTTGGTGGCGGCCAGGATGATCACCGAGGTGTCCTTTTCGAAGCCGTCCATCTCGGCCAGGATCTGGTTCAGGGTCTGCTCGCGTTCGTCGTGCCCGCCACCGATGCCGGCGCCGCGCCGTCGGCCGATCGAGTCGAGCTCGTCGATGAAGATGATGGCGGGGCTGGACTTGCGGGCGTCCTCGAACAGGTTGCGGACGCGGCTGGCCCCGACACCGACGAACATCTCCATGAACTCCGAGGCGGAGACCGTCAGGAACGGCACGCCGGCCTCGCCGGACACGGCGCGCGCCAGCAGCGTCTTGCCGGTGCCGGGCGGCCCCACCAGCAGCATGCCTTTGGGGATCTCGGCGCCGATCTGCAGGTACTTCTGCGGGTTCTTCAGAAAGTCGACGACCTCGAGGAGCTCCTGCTTGGCCTCCTTGTGGCCGGCCACCTCGTCGAAGGTGGTCTTGACGTTGTTCTCGCGGCCGTACGTCTTGGCTTTGGATTGCCCGAACTGCATCACTTGGCTCGGACCGCCCTGCGCCCGCATGAAGATGAACCAGAAGAACGCGATCAACACCACGATCGGCAGGATCGACACCGCGAACCCGATCCACTGCGGTGGGTTGCGGACGGTGACGTCGGGCACCTCGGCCTGCAGCTCCTGCACCAGTGAGTCGGTGATGATCGCGGTGGTGTCGAAGCGCTCGATGGTGCGGGCGGTGTCGTCGATGGTGACCTGCGTGGGGCCGGTGAGCGTGCCTTCGATGTCGCCGTTGGAGCGTTCGATCGTCACTTCGGCGACGCGACCGTTCGCGACGAGCTCCCGGAACGTCGTCAGGTTGATCTCGCTGCTGCCGCCACCGGCATTGAACTGGTTGAACACGAAGATGCCCAGGATGATGAGCATCACGATCAGCCAGGGATTGAATGAGCGTTTCAACGGTTCCTCCCGTCAGTCGGCGAGCGCGCTGTCGCCGCTGACGACGGAACGCACACGCATTGCGTCGGCACTTTAGCACCGACGACCGTGGCCGCAAGGTATGCCGCAGGACGAATCCAAGCGCCGTCCAGGAGGGAGCAAACTCCCATTCTTCTCACATTCATTGGCGGGGCGTCGCTGACGCGCGCGGCCACGCGTGTTCGCGCCTCGAGGCGGCTCAGAAACGGTAGCCCTTCGGGATGGCTGTGACGCCGCCCTCGGTGACGGTGAAGCCGCGCGCGCGGTCCTCCTCCGCGTCGACCCCGATCCGGGTCCCCTCCGGCACCTGCACGTTCTTGTCGATGATGGCGTTGCGGATGGTGCAACCGCGACCGATCTCGACGCTGTCCAGCAGGATGGAGCGCTCCACCTGCGCGAAGCTGTGCACGCGCGCGCGGCGCGACAGCACCGATGAGCGGACGGTGCCCCCGGAGATGATGACGCCGCCGGCCAGTAGGCTGTCGAACGCTTGGCCGCGCCGTTCGGCCTCTTCGTGCACGAACTTCGCGGGGGGCGAGAACTCGACCGACGTCCGCAGCGGCCATTCGTCGTTGAACAGGTCGAACTCGGGCACCACCGCCACCAGGTCCATGTTCGCCGCGTGGTAGCTGTCCATCGTGCCCACGTCCCGCCAGTAGGTGTTGGGGCCCTCTTGGCCCGGGATGGGGTTGCGGGCGAAGTCGTAGGCGTACAGCCTGCGACCTGACTTCAATGCGTCCGGCAGGACGTTCTTGCCGAAGTCGTGCTCGCTGGTCGGCTTGGCGGCGTCCTCGCTCAGCATCGAGAACAGCGCGTCGCGGCTGAACACGTAGTTTCCCATCGACGCCAACGCGTGCGACGGATCGCCGGGAATCGGGTTCGGCTGCGCCGGTTTTTCCTGGAACTCGGTGATATGGAAGGCATCGTTCACCTGCAGGACGCCGAACCGGGAGGCGTCGGCGACCGGCGTGGGGTAGGCGGCGACGGTGACGTCGGCCTCCTTTTCCAGGTGGTACTCGATCATGTGGCTGATGTCCATCTTGTAGATGTGGTCGCCGGAGAAGATCGCGATCAGATCGGCGTCGTTGTTGTCGATCAGGTGCAGGTTCTGGTAGATCGCGTCCGCCGTGCCGCGGTACCACTCCGCACCGAGCTCCTCGTACAGGTACATCTGGGCGGGAGCGAGGGTGATGAAGTGGTCGGACAGGAAGCTGCCGAAGCGCCAGTTCCGCTGGATGTGCTCGGTCAGCGACTGCGCCTTGAACTGCGTCAGGACGTACATCCCGAAGATCCCCGAGTTGATCATGTTGTTGAGCGCGAAGTCGATGATGCGGTACTTGCTGCCGAACGGCACGGCCGGCTTGGTCCGCTTCCAGGTCAACGGGTGCAGGCGCGTGCCCTTGCCGCCGGCCAGCACCATGCCGACCGTCTTGAGCTTCTTCGCCATCTGCGTGGCCTCCTTGGGAGGTGCCGAATGCGGGGGTGTCGGAGGTTCGAGCCCGATGATAGCGCGCACCCCCCGCCCGTGTCGCTGTGGCGCGCAGCGTTCGGCGCGGTGCACGCCCGGCGTGCAGGCGGGCACACGGCCGCCGCCGGGTCGCGTGCTAGGCTTCCGCCGATGACGACGGCCCCGCTTCCGCTGCTGTTCGACCTCGAACCGGACGACCTTCCCAGCGAGGAGGGGCGCGCCTACCGGCGGCGGCAGCTGGCCGGTTGGCTGTACCGGCGCGGCGCGCGCACCTTCGATCGGATGACCGATTTGCCGAAGGACTGGCGGGCGTCGCTGGCCGGCGCGTTCGCGATCGACCCGTTCGCCGAGACCGCGCGCTTTCCGTCGCAGGACGGATCGGTCCGCTACCTGTTCACGCTGCGGGACGGGCGCCGCACCGAAGCGGTGTACATGCCGTACGAGAACCGCCGCACCGTGTGCGTGTCGTCGATGGTGGGCTGCCCGGCCGGCTGCACCTTCTGCGCGACGGGGGCGTTGGGGTTCGGCCGCAACCTCTCCCGCGGCGAGATCGTCGGCCAGCTGCTCGCGGTCGCCTGGCACGAGGCCATCCCGCCCGAGTGGATCCGAAACGTCGTCCTGATGGGGATGGGCGAGGCATTGCTGAACTACGCCGAGGCGGTCGCGGCGGTGCGGCGCATGATCGACCCCCGCGCGCTCGGCCTCTCCGCCCGGCGCATCACGTTGTCCACCGTGGGGCTGCCGGCCAAGATCGAGCGGCTGGCGGAGGAGGGGCTGCCGCTCACCTTGGCGGTCAGCCTGCACGCGCCCGACGAGGAGACGCGGCGCACCATCATCCCCACGGCGCACGCGCACGGCATCGACGAGATCGTGCGGGCCCTGCACGTGTGGCAGGCGCGGACCTCGCGGCGCGTGTCGATCGAGTACACCATGCTTGCGGGCGTGAACGATCGCGGCTGGCAGGCCGACGCCTTGGCGGCGCGGTTGCGCGGGCTCACGGCGCACGTGAACCTGATCCCGTTCAACGCCTGGGACGGTTCGGGCCACCGGGGCAGTTCCCGGGCCGCCATCGAGGCGTTCCGCGGGCGGCTCGAGGCGGCGGGGGCGTCGGTGTCGGTCCGCTTCAGTCGCGGGCAGGACGCCGGGGGCGCGTGCGGCCAGCTCTCCCTGCAGGATGCCGGCGCCGCGACGGCGGGATCGCCGGTGGCTTGAGCGCTGTGGCCCGGGGAGCGCGGCGGACGTCGCGGGAGGGGCCGAGCGCCCGTGTGGCACGAGAATTCGTGGTGTACGATTTCACATGGAGCACGGCCTGTCCGCGTGTAGACTCTGGCAACTCTCCCGGCCGATCCGTGCGAAGCGCGGCGGCGGCGTTCGGCGCCCGTCCGGGCCCCCGACTTTGATCTGGAGGCAGGCATGAGCATCAGGAACGGAATGGCACCGGCACGGCCGCTGTGGGTCCTCGCCGCCCTTCTCGCGGTCTTCGCCTTGGTCCCCGCCATGGCACAGTCGTCCGTGGACCAGCTCCGCAGCGAGGCGGAGGCGTCCCCCGAGGATCCGCGCGGGTGGGTGGCGCTGGGCAACGCGCTGTTGGACGAAGAGGACGCGGACGGTGCGAAGGACGCCTTCCTCGAGGCGGTCGCGTTGGAGTACGCGCACTGCGACGCGCACTACGGGCTCGGCCTGGCCGAGTACGACCGAGGCGACTACCAGGCCGCGTTGTTCGCGTTCAACGAGGTCACGCGCTTGTGCTCGGACCGTTTCGATGGGCACTACAACCGAGGCGTGACGCTGTCGCAGTTGCGCCGACCGGCCGACGCCGCCGAGGCGTTTCGCGAGGCCGTCGCGCAGGCGGAACCCGAAGCGTCGTCCGAGGATCGCGTCATGGCCTGGGTCGGCTTGGCCGGCCAACTCAAGCGGACCGAGTCGTACGCCGAGGCCGCCGACGCGTACGACAGCGCCCTCACCATCCGGCCGACCGACGACGAACTGATCTACCTTCGGGCCGAGGCGCTGTGGCGGGCCGGCGAGGGGCTCGAGGCGCTGCCGGAACTGACCGACCTGGAGGGACGCACGCGCGACTACCGCGTGAGCTCCCTCATCGCCGACATCTACGTCGACGAGGGCCAGGTGGACCGGGCCCTGCGGTCGTTGGACCGCGCCCTTCGCCAAGCCCGCGAGGCGGACAACGACGAAGCGGTCGCCAGCCTGCAGGTCAAGCTCGGGTTGCTGCAGCGCAGCCTGGGGCGCGACGCGGACGCGGCCGACAGCTTCCGGCGCGCCGTCGAGGCCCATCCCGACAGCTGGGAGGCGCAGTACAACCTGGGCGTGAGCCTGCTGGAAGCGGGTCAGCTTCAAGATGCGTTGTCGGCGCTCGAGACCGCGGAATCGCTGCGCCCCGAAAGCGGGGAGGTCGCGCTGGCGCTGGCCAGTGGGTACGACCAGGCCGGCCGGCCCGAGGACGCCTTCCGCGCGGCCCAGCGGGCCGCCACCAGCCTTTCGGACAGTGAGAGCGTGACCGAGGCCCGCTTCATCGCCGGCCGGAGCGCCTACCGCCTGGGAGACTACGGCCAGGCACGCGAGTTGCTGGAGCGCGTGGTGGACGCCAGAGGCGACGACGCGGCCGCGCAGTTGTGGGCCGGTCTGGCCGCGTACCAGCAGGAGGCGTACGCCGCGGCCATCTCCTACTACCAGCGCGCCGTGCAACTGCGGCCCGACGACCCCACCGCCCGGGTCAACCTGGGGGCGGCCTACCTCGCCAGCGAGCGCTACGAGGACGCCGAAAAGGTGTACCAACTGCTGGTCGATCAGGACCCGCAGGACGCCGAGAGCCTGTACAACCTGGGGTGGTCGCTGATCGGTCAGGGCGATCGCACGCCGACGCGGGAGGCCTGGGCGTCCTCGTGCGACCTTGGGTACCGGGCCGCCTGCGACGCGCTGTCGCAGTACTTCTGAGCCGGTTGCGTCGAGGCGCGCCGAGGAGGGCGATGCAGTCGTGGATTGGGTAAGACGAAACTGGCCGGATCTGCTGATCGGGGTGGCGCTCGTCGCCGTCATCGCCGGGATCGTCGCGACCTTGCTCACCGGCGGTTCGTTCTTCCCCTTGCAGACCCGCGGCTCGACCGGGCAGGACGGGGCCGGGGGGACGCCCCAAGCGTCCGCGCCGCAGGCCGAGCCCGAGCAGGACGCCGGCTCCTCCGAGGACGGCCCCGGCGTAGCGGTCCTGCCGCCGAGCGACGAAGGCGAAGAGGACGCGGACGACCCGCCGCCGGGCGCGCCCGACCCGAGCGTGGAGGAGTCGGACGCGGCCACGGACGACGAAGAGGGCGGCGAGGCCTCGTCAGGCCAGGCCATCGAACCGCTGGCCGCGGGCGAGGAGGACGCCGAGGACGCACCTCCGGAGGGGGACGCTTCGGCCGCCCCCGCGGAGGACGCGGCCGAGCAGGCCGAAGCCGGCGGGGAGGAGGCGCCACAGGATCCCCAGCCCGATCCGTCGCCCGCGCCGGAGGCGGACGGCGAGGTGCCGACCGATCCGTACCGCGTCTCCGTCGGCGCGTTCGGCAGCGAGGCCAACGCACAGAACCAGGCCGAGCGCTTCCGGTCCGACGGCTTCCCCGTGTTCATCGGCCGGCAGGGGGCGTTGTGGTTGGTGCTGGTGGGCCCGTACGAGGAAGAGTCCGACGCGCAAGCGGCCGCCCAGCGCATCCGTGCAGGCGAGTACGACGTCGACCCCGTGATCTACCTGTTCGAGCCCGACGGCGACGCCGCCACGCAGGTTCAGGCCGCCGCGGAGGGCGACGCCCAGGAGACGGCCGAGGAAGAGGCACAGGACGAGACGCCGCCCGCCGCACCGGCCGCAGGGGAGGAGGGATCCGTCCTGCAAGTGGGGGCGTACGCGAACGGCGCCAGTGCAGAACCGTTCGAGGCGCGCTTGTCCACGTTGGGCTTCGCGCCCCGCCGCATCGAAGAGGGCGGCCTGATCAAGGTGGTGGTGGGACCGTTCTCCGGTCAGGCGTTGAGCGATGCGCGCGTCCTGTTGGACGGGGCGGACATCGAGTACTTCGCGCGCTGATGTCGTCCATCCCCAGTGCCACGGTGAGCCGCCTGGTCACCTACCTGCGCATCCTCACCGACCTGTACGACAAGGGCGTCGCCAAGACCTCCAGCGATCACCTTTCGCGCGAGGCGCACGTGTCGGCGTTTCAGGTCCGCAAGGACCTGGCCTACTTCGGGCGCTTCGGAACCCGCGGCGCGGGCTACAGCGTCGACACGCTGCACCGCGAGCTGCGACGCATCCTCGGTCTGACCCGGGCGTGGAACGTGGCCATCGTCGGCATGGGCCGGCTGGGCGAGGCGCTGGCCGACTACCCGGCGTTGGACCAGTACGACTTCGTGCTCAGCGCCGCGTTCGACGTGGACCCCGCCAAGATCGGCCGTACCATCGCCGGCCTGGAGGTGCGCACCATGGATTCGTTGGCTTCGAGCGTCCAGGAGCTCTCCATCGACATGGCCTTCCTGACCGTCCCCAGCCCGGCCGCCCAGCCCGCCGCCGACGCCCTTGGCGCCGCCGGGATCCGCGGCATCCTCAACTTCGCGCCCACGGTGATCGATCCGCCCTCCGGCGTGCACGTCGAGCGCGTGGACTTTCTCGCAGGCCTGAAACGGCTGTCGTTCTATATTTTCAACCCGAAGTCCAAGGAGGAGACGGCATGACACCATCCACACGAACCGACGCCGCCCACGGTACGGGCGTGCGGGCCACGCTGGCCCCGTTGCTGGCCTTCCTGCTGGCCGCGCTGCTGGCCGGGTGCGGGATCAACACCGAACTGGACGCGTTCGATGCCGAGGTCGGCTTCCAGCCCACCAGCCTCGGGTTCGAGGTGGACGACGAGGGGAAAATCGAGATCACGTCGCACGTCGTGACCTTCAACGTGGCCCCGGGTTCGGTCGGTGGGGTCGTCACAGGGTACGACGTGGCGTTCTTCGACAACCTGGGCGAGCCCTTCATCGGCTCGGTCGACGAGGAGAATCCGCAAGAGGTCGAGGACCACGAGTTCACGGTCCGTGACTCCATGAGTCAGCGGCTGCCGCCTGGCCGGGTGTGCACGGGCGCCGGGGAGCAGCCCCCCTCCGATCCGTGCCGGGCCTCCAGCCCCGACGTCACCTACCAGTGGGTGACGGCCGATCCGATCTCGAACGTGGTGACCCTTCCCGGACTGGTTGCTAGCGAGCTTGTTTCCCGGGCCGACACCAATGGTGATGGCCTGATGGATAGCTTTGATGAAATCGCGGGCTACGCGGAGTTCACCTTCTACGTCCGTACCGACAACGGCCGTGTGGTGACGCTCCCCACTCAGCGGGTCGGCTTCACCTTCCCCGTTACCGGCGGCGAGTAGGCGACCACGTACAAAGGGCGCGACGTCGCCGGCCGACCGGCGCGTCCCGCCCCGACGCCGGCGCGTCCCGCCCCGACGCCGGCGCACCCGGGGTACCATCACCGCGTGTTCGCACCCGTCCAGGACCGCCTTGCATCGTTCGAGACGCGCCTGGCCGAGGTGCTCCGTTCCGACGTCGCCTTCATCGAGGCGATCGGCGAGGACCTCGCTGGCGCCGGCGGCAAGCGCCTGCGGCCCGCGCTGTCCTTCCTGGCGGCCGACCTGATCGGCGCCGACGGCGAAGACGCCATGCGCGTCGCGTTGGCGGTCGAGCTGCTGCACTCCGCCTCCCTGCTCCACGACGACCTGATCGACGACGCCGAGACCCGCCGCGGCCACGAGGCCGCGTTTCGGCGTTACGGCAACGTGGTCAGCGTCATGTCCGGCGACTTCCTGCTGGCGCGGGTGCTGGGGCTGCTGGCCGACGCCGGCGATGCCGCCTTCACGCGCCGCATGTCGCGCACCGCCGCCGCGATCTGCGAAGGGGAGGTGCTGCAGTTCCAGATGGCCACCCTGGAGACCTGGTCGCTGGACGCCTACCGCCGCGTGATCGAAGGCAAGACCGCCGAGCTGCTCGCCACGGCGATGGAAGGCCCGGCGTTGCTGGCCGGCCGCAGCGACGAGGTGCGGGAGGCGCTGCGTACCTTCGGGATGGCGTACGGGCGCGCGTTCCAGATGCAGGACGACCATCTGGACCTGCTCGGCGACCCGGAGGCGTTGGGGAAACCGGTCGGCGGCGACCTGCGCGAAGGCAAGGCCACCTACCCCGTGCTGTGGCTGCTGCAGGAGGGGTGCGACGAAGCGGCCGACATCCTGCGCCGCCACGCGCACGACCCTGGCGACGTGGCGCGCATACGGGCGCTCGTCGCCGAGCACGGCGCCGACGTCGCCACCCGCGACGTGATCGAAGCAGAGGCGAACGCCGCCGTGGATGCGCTGGCTTCGTTCGAGGAGGGGCCGGCCAAGCGAACGTTGCTGGCGCTGGCGCGGCGCGAGATCGACCGAACGCGCTGACGCACGCCTCGGTGGTGCATCGCGGACGCTCGGGCAGAGACGCCAGGACCGTGCGAAGCGGTCGGCTGCGCGACCCTCTGGCGACCCCCGTGCTCGCTCAGCCCTTTGCCGACGTTCCTGCGGTGTCGTCGTTCGCTTCGGCCCGCCGCGCGATGTCGCGCAGCATGGCGGGGAAGAGGAGCGCGTGCATCGGGTAAACGCTCCACCAGTACAGCAGGCCCAGCAGGCCCCGCGGTTCGAAGAACGCGGTCTGACGCAGGCGCGTGCCGTCGCCCTCGGGCGTCAGATCGAACCGCAGCCAGGCCCGCCCGGGGAGCTTCATCTCGGCGCGAAGCTGAAGGTGGTCGTTCTGCGCCACCGACTCGACCCGCCAGAAGTCCACCGCGTCGCCGGCGCGGAGCGATCCGGGATCGCGGCGGCCCCGGCGCATGCCCACCCCGCCCAGCAGGCGATCCACCGCGCCGCGCAACTGCCACGCCCAATCGAACACGTACCAGCCCTGATCGCCGCCCAAGCGCGTGATCGCCCCGAACACCGCTTCCGGTGCGGCAACGACGTGGCGGGCGCGCCGGTCCTGCAGCATGCCCTCCGCGTCCACCAACTTGTCCGCCGGCGGCGTCCCGCTCGGCACCGACGAGACGGCGTCGCTCCACAGCGTTTCCGGCGCGCCCTGCCGCGTACGGTCCAGCGCCAGATCGACGGCGGTCCGATACGGGGTCGGCGTCACCCCGTAGCGGGTGGCCGGGCCCGGATCGTTGACGATCACCTCCGAGGCCAGCCCCGCGGCCAACGGCTGGGCGATGCTGGCGGGAATGGGCGTCACCAGGTGGATCCAGTAGCTGGACAGGCTGGGGCTCAACACCGGGGTGGGCACCATCCAGCGTCGCAATCCCCGCGCCTCGGCGTACCCCTCCATCAGGCGGCGGTAGGTCAGGACCTCGGGCCCGCCGATCTCCACGATGCGATGCCCCTCCGGCGGATGGTCCGGCGCGCGCCGCAGGTAGCTCAGCACGTCGCGCACCGCGATCGGCTGGACGCGCGTGTCCACCCATCGCGGCGTGACCATGATCGGGAGGCGTTCGGTGAGGTAGCGGATCATCTCGAACGACACCGAGCCGCTCCCCACCACGATCGCGGCGCGGAACTCGGTCAGGGGCACGCCGGCGGAGGCCAGCACCCGCCCCGTCTCCTGCCGGGAGGCGAGATGCGGGCTCATCCCGGTCTTCGCGTCGCCCAAACCGCCCAGGTACACCAGGTGTTGCACGCCGGCGGCGGCGGCCGCCTGCGCGACGTTTCGGGCGGCGTCGCGGTCGCGGGCCTCGAAGCCGTGCGCGCGGGCGCCCATGCCGTGAATCAGGTAGTAGACGATCTCTTGGCCGTCGAAGGCGTGCGCAAGGCTGTCCGGCGACAGCGCGTCGCCCTCCACCACCTCGACCTGGTCGCGCCAGGCACGACCGTCCAGGCGGACGGCGTCGCGGACCAGGCAGCGCACGATGTGCCCGTCTTGGGCGAGGAGGGGGGCGAGGCGCCCGCCCAAGTAGCCGGTGGCGCCGGTGACCAGGATGCGGCTCATTGGGCCAGCTTGCACCGGATCGGCGGGCGCCGATGTCGTGGCCGCACGCGGTCGCGTCCACGGGCGCGGACCGGCACGCCCGCTCCGAGGCGCCCCCCCTGTTCGTTCAGAAGAAGGCGCGTACCGAGGTGCCGACGCCGACGGTGGTGATCCCGTCGCCGGCGTGCAGGGCGGGGCGGACCGACCAGGTGAGGTCGGGACGCTCGATGTTCACCTGGACGCCCAGGTCCAGGACCGGCGTCCGGCGGGCGGGATCGCCGCGCGCCCGCGGCCATGCCACGCCGGCGCTCGCTTCGACGCTCAGGTCGCGAAGCGGCGACAGGCGGGCGCTGCCGTGCACGGCCGGCCGGCTCGCGGTCGCGCTGAGGGCGGCGTCCTCCGGCGCCCAAACCCCCTCCAGCGTCCACAGCACGTCGCCGGCGAAGCCGGTGAGGCCCAGGCCGCCCCGCGCACGCACGGGGTCCCCTAGCAGCCAGGTCTCGCCGTAGGCCACCAACTCGCCCACGGTGCCCGACGCGGTGACGCCCAGGACGGGACGTTCCGTCCAGGCGGCGTGCGCCTCGAGCGTCAGGGGGCCCGATTCGCGCCGGAGCGCCAGCGCGCCGCCGAGCGACCCGAGCCGCGCTTCGGCGTCCACCGGGACCAGGAGCCCCGCGCGGAGCCGCCACGGGGTGGGGTAGTACGCGGCGCGGGCGCCGAGCAGGCCGCGCGGCTCGCCGGTGGCCAGGCGGCCGTCCAGGCGCAGCACCTCGCGCAGGCGCATTTCGCCCATCGACCATCGCTCCAGCCCGGCCGACAGGTCCAGGCGCGGCGTGCGGTGGCGCAACAGGGCCTCCTGCAGCCCGGGCTGCGCCCGCACGTCGTGCGGCGCCTCGCCGAGGCCGGCGCCGGCCGCCAGGGCGGGCGACGTCAGCAGGCGCAGGGTGGTCCCGCCCAGCGCGGCCTCGACCTCCAGGCGGGCGCGGATCGACACCGGCACGGAGGTGCGGGTGGCCTCCGCGGTGGACGTGGCGTGCACGCCGCTGTCCAGCCCCACCTCGCCCCGCACCGTGAGCGTCGGGTGGGCGCCGGCGAGGGCGGCGGCCGCCAGCGTGATCAGGACCGCCGCCAGGCGTGGTGCGCGGCCGCCGCTCATGCCGCCTCGAGCGGCGCGCCGTCCACCCGGCCGTCCTCGAGGTGCACGATGCGGCGCACGTGCCCCAACAGGCGGGGATCGTGGGTGCTGAACACGAAGGTGACGCCGCGATCCTCGTTCAAGCGGCGCAACAGGTCGATCAGATGCTGGCCGGTCGTGGAGTCGAGGTTGGCGGTCGGCTCGTCGGCCAGGATGATGTCCGGGTCGCCCGCCAGTGCGCGCGCGACGGCGACGCGCTGTTGTTGGCCGCCCGAGAGCTGGTTCGGCATGCGGGTCTCGAAGCCCTCCATCCCCAGCGCCGCCAGCGCGTCGCGGGCCCGCGCCTCGCGCGTGCGGCGGTCCACGCCGCGAAGCTCCAGCACGAAGGCGGCGTTCTCGAGCGCCGAGAGGACGGGGATCAGGTTGTACGCCTGAAACACGAAGCCCATTCGGTCCAGCCGCATGCGTGCCGCCTTGCGGCGTTCCAGGCGGTCGATGCGCGTGCCGTCCAGCACCACCTGGCCGGCGTCGGGGCGGTCCAGGGCGCCCATCAGGTGCAGCAGCGTGGACTTGCCGCTGCCCGAGGGGCCGGCGATCGCCGTGAACTCGCCCCGCTCGATGGTGAGGTCGACGCCGCGGAGGGCGTGCGTCACGACGTCGCCCACCTGGTAGCTCTTGCGGAGATCGGACACCGCGTACAGGGACATGGGACCTCCTCAGGCCTGGAACCGCATCGCCTCGACCGGTTCCAGGCGCGAGGCGATCCAGGCGGGCCACAGCGCTGCGGCCAGGGCGGTGAAGACGGCGAAGCCGACCGCGAACGCGACCTGGCCCGGGGTGAGGGAGAGGTAGAACACCGGCTCGAAGCCGAACGACGCGAAGTACTCGCTCATGGCGGGGATGGTGAGCCCGTCGGCGTAGGCGGCAACGGTGCCGAGGCCGACCGCCAGGCCGGCGGCGGTGCCGAGCAGGCACAGGAACACGCTTTCGGTGGCGATCATGCCGAGCACGCGCCCGTCGCCCGCCCCGAGGGCGTGGATGACGCCGAACTCGCGGATGCGTTCCATCACGCTCAGGTAGACGGTGTTCAACACCAACAGGCCCGCCAGCACGAAGAACATGATCGACACGGCGAACAACATCGGGTCCAACGTGTCCAGCAGCGAGGACAGCGCCGGATCCACCGCCTGCCAGTCCAGCGCCTCCAACTGCGGAAGGGCCTCGTCCAACGCCGCGGCCAGCTCGCGGGCCACCGTGTCGTCACTCAGGTGCACCAGCTCGGTCCCGTGGACCTCGAAGCGGTGGACGGCGCCGGGCGCGGCCAGCGCCTGGGCCTCCGCCAGCGTCGTCCAGGCGGTCGCGATCTCCTGGTTGGGATCGGCCAGGTTCACGGTGCCGACCAGGCGGTACGCCGCGGCGCCGAACCCTTCGCCGCCCGGGGCGTACGCGAACACGTCGTCGCCGATTTCGACGTCGAGGGCGCGGGCCAGCGACGCCCCCAACACGATCTCGGCGTCGCCCTCCAGGAAGCGTCCGTTCAGGGTGGCTCCGTCCAGGCGCCTCTCCACCATTCGTTCGGGCCAATCCTGGCCGCGCACGGCCATGCCGCGCGAGCGAACCTCGCCGGACAACAGCGTGGGGACCTCCAGTACGCCGACCACCAGCGGCGCGTCCAGCATGTCGTGGGCGATTTCGTCGATCTGGGCCCGCACCGTCGTGGCGTCGCGGATCAGGGCGTCGTCCAACGCCCGGGCGTCGCGCCACCCCGGGGCGCGGACCTGGGCGTGGCCGCCCTGCTGCGTCAGGTTCTGGTACAGGCTGTTCTTGGAGGCGCCGCCGAACCCGAAGTAGACCAGGCTCAGCGCCACCACCACCGCCACCGCGCCGGCGGTCACCAGGCTTCGGCGGCGTTGACGCCACAGGTTGCGCCACGCCAGCAGGATCACTCGTCGCACCCGCGTTCCAGGGCCTGTTGCGTGAAGCACCGCTCCGGCGGCGAGACGTCGTCCTCGACCTCGGTCCACTCGGCGACGGTGCGGCCGCCTTCGCGGGTCAGGTCGGTCACCTCGAAGCGGCGCGGCACGCGGTGGCCGGACGGCGTCGTCTCGAACGCGGAGAAGCGCAGCCGCTTCACCACCTGGTCACGCTGATCGAAGTAGTCCAGCGCCAGCGGCGCCAGGTCCGGCAGCGAGGCCGTAAAGCGCAGCTCGCCGTACGGCGTTGGCGCGCCGGTTCGCGGAAGCAGGGAAAGCTCGACCTCCTCCTCCCGCCACTCCGCCACGCTGGCGTCGTAGCGGTCCCGCAACTCGTCGCCCGCCAGGTCGTCGTACGACAGGTCGCTGCCGAGGAAGCCGTCGCTGCGTCCCGAGGGCGGCAACCGCAGCACGCGCCCCAGCCGCGGCGAGTACACGAACAGTTCGCTTCCGTCCACCAGGAACGCCTGGCCGGCGTCGCGCGGCGGTTCGATCACGCGCGTGAGGGAGCGCTCGGTGCCGTCCGAGACGATCTCGAGGCGGTACGTGCGCGTTTCACTGGGGCGTTCGACGGTGAGGTGCATGGTGGCGCGCTGGCCGCTGCCGCGAAGGTTTTCGACCATCGCGTCCAGGATCGCGTCCGCGTCGCGTGGTACCTCCGGGTCCTCTTGGGCTGAGCCGGCCCCGAAGGCGAGCAGCAGTGACGCCACGAGCGCGGCGACGGCAAGGGCACGGCGGGAAGGTAGGGGATGGAACGACATGCGCACCTCCATCAGTCGGCCGCCCGCATCGCCTCGCTGGGGATCAGGGATCGTACGCGGCGGGCGGGGGTGAGGGCGGCGAACACCGCGGCCAGGGCCACGGTGACGCCCGCGAAGGCGAGGTACTGAAACCGCAGGTCGGTGCGGAGGTCGTCGCTGAGGGCCAGCCCTTGCAGTATGTCGCCGTAGAGGGAGCCGAACACCGGGCCGAGGACGTTGACCTGCGCCATCCAGAACAGCAGGGCGTAGCCGATCACGACGCCGGCGGCGTAGCCCAGCAGGCTGGCGAGGATCGCCTCGAACGTCACCATCCAGGCCAGCCGACCCTGGTCCAGCCCCAGCGCGATCATCACGCCGAACTCGCGCGTTCGCTCCATGACGGAGACGACCACGCTGGAGGTGACGGCGATGGCGGCGAACACGGAGAAGATCAGCCCGATGATCGCGATGCTGACGCGCTCGGTCTCCAGCCCTTCCGCCAGCGAGCCCATCAGCGAGTACAGGTCGTAGGCCCGCACCTCCTGCGGCAGGGTCTCGTTCAACGCGTCGGCCACGGCGGTTTCCCGGCCAAGGGGTACCGACAGGGCGACGCCGGTGGCGGTCTCGACGCCGGACAGCGTGCGGGCGTCCTCGATGTGGACCAGGGCGGTGGTCTCGTCGACGATGGAGATGTCGGTGTCGATGATCCCGACCACCCGCAGGCCCAGGGCGGTGGGGCCGGCGGTGCTGGCGGCGTCCACGGCGATGCGTTCGCCCAGGCGCACGTCCAATCTGTCCGCGAGGTCGACGCCGAGCACCGCCTGGCCGGGCCCGTCGATCATGCGGCCCTCGGCGATGGCGGCCGGCAGGTCGCTGACCTCCCCTTCGCGTTCGGGCACGACCCCGCGGAGCTGGACGCCGGTGCTGGCGTAGGGGCTGCGCACCAGGGCCGAGAGCTCCAGGCGCGGCGCCGCCGCCCGAATGCGGGCGTCGCCGGCGGTGGCGGCCAGGACCGGCTCCACGGCGGGCAGGGCGTGCACGGGATCCGGGTCGGCGTGGTAGGCGGGCGTGGAGATCAGCACGGGCGCGGACAAGAGCCGCGCCTGACCCCGGAAGATCGAGGTGAGGAACCCGTCGGTGAAGCCCCAGAAGAACACGATCGAGGCGGTGGCGTACGCCACCACGGCGATCAGCAGCGCGGTACGGCGCCGCTGCCGGCCGAGCGAGCGCCAGGCCAGCCGCACCAGCGACGCGAAGCCGCGGACGTTCATGAGCGGCCGCCGTCGCGGTCTTCGCCAGCGCCTTCTTGCGCGGTCTTCCAGCGGTCCAGCACGGTCGCCAGCTCCCGTTCCCAGAAGCTCAGGTACGCTACGGCCTCTTCGATGCCGCTACGGGCCGCTGGGGGTTCGTCGCGCATCAGCGCCGCGCCCTGTTCGGCCACTTCGCGGAGGGACCGCATGGAGGCCGCCCCGCGCACCGCCTGGGAGGTCTCGGCGACGTGGGGCCCATCAGGGGGCGCAGGCGTCGCGCACCCAGTCGAGGTAGGGCGCGGCGCCGGCCACGATCGGCCAGGCCACCACGCACGGTTCCTCGTAGGGGTGCACCTCGCACGCGGCTTCGATCGCCTCGTCGACCCGGTCGGCGCGGGTCTTGAGGAGCATGGCGACCTCGCCCTCGTCGTGCGTGCGTCCGCGCCAGCGGTACAACGAGCGCATCGGCGGCAGCACGTTGGCGCACGCGATCAGGCCCCGCTCCAGCAGCGCCTCGGCGATCATGGCGGCCTGTTCCTCGTCGGCGGCGGTCAGGTACAGGGTGCGTACGTCGGTCATGCCCCTCAGGATACGCGCCCGTGCGCAGCGGGGCCGCCGCCGATGGCGCTCCGGACGCGCCTGGCGCGCACGTTCGCCCGCGGCCGAGGGCAGGCGGCGTGGAGCGGTACACTGCCGGGGATGAGTACCTTCGAACCCGAGCGCCTCCAGCGCTTCTTCCAGGAGCACCCCGAACGGCCGTGGCACGTGCAGGACGTTCAAAAGGAGTTGGAGGTCGATGATCGGGCCGAGCTGAAACGCGCGCTGGACGCGTTGGTGGACGCCGGCGCGCTGGTCCGTACCCGACGCCGCACCTATGGACTTCCCGAAGAGATGAACCTGATCCCCGGCCGCCTGCAGGTCGCCGCGGGCGGGTACGGCTTCGTGATCCGCGACTCCGGGGAGGGCAAGGACCTGTTCGTCCCGGCCGACAAGCTAGGGGGCGCGTGGGACGGCGACAAGGTTTTGGCCCGCCCCAACCAGCTCAAGGAGGACGACGACAGGCCGGCCGGCGAGGTGGTTCGCATCGTCGAGCGCCGGAACGCCGTCGTCGTCGGCACGCTGGAGTACGCGCAGGGGTACGCCATCCTGCGGCCCGACAGCCCACGCCTGCGCGAGCGCATCCTGCTCACCCCCGATTCGGTCGGCAAGCTGGACGGCGGCCTGCGCCTGATGGTGCGCATGATCTGGCCGGAGGAGAGCGGCGAGCGCGAACCGTTCGGGCAGGTCGAGGAGGTCCTGGGCGAGCAGGACGACCCCGAGGTCGAGACCCGCGCCGTGATCGTGAAGCACGACCTCAAGGAGACGTACGATCCCGACACGCTGGCCGAGGCGGCGGCGGTGCCGGATCACGTCACGGCCGAGATGATGGAGGGCCGCACGGACTACCGCGACGTGCCCACCTTCACCATCGACGGCGCCGACGCCAAGGACTTCGACGACGCCATCAGCCTGGAGCGGCTCAAGGGGAAGGACGGCGGCACGCGTGGGAACCTGAGGATCGGGGTTCACATCGCGGACGTCAGCTACTACGTGGCCGAGGGCACCAGCCTGGACCGCGAGGCGCGCGAGCGGGCCACCACCTGCTACCTGCCCGGCCGGGTGCTCCCGATGCTGCCGGAGGAGCTGAGCAACGGCATCTGTAGCTTGATCGAAGGCACCCCGCGCCTGGCGCTCTCGGCGTTCGCCGACGTCACGCGCGAGGGCGAGGTGACGTCGGTCGAGTTCAAGGAGACGGTGATCGCCTCCGACGCCCGCTTCACCTACGAGGACGTGCAGGGCTACGCCGACGGGGGCCGCTTGCCGCACGGCAAGCGCAAGCTGGAGCGCGACGTGAAGGTGCTGCTGAACCTCGCCCAGAAGCTGCGCGAGCAGCGGCTCGGGGCGGGCGCGCTGGACTTCGACTTCACCGAGGCGAAGGTGGACGTCGACGACTCCGGCGCGCTTCACCTGCAACCGATCCGCAGCAACGCCGCCCGGCAGCTGATCGAGGAGATGATGCTGCTGGCCAACCGGCTGGTGGCCTCGGAGCTGGAGAAGCGCGACATCCCGGCGCTGTACCGGGTGCACGAGGACCCCTCCGAGCAGAAGATCGAGGCCTTGCAGAAGTCGTTGGCGCGGCTGGGGTACACCTTGGATCTGAACCAGGCGACGCCCAAGGACCTGCAGGCGATCCTGCGGGAGGCGGCGGGCAAGCCCGAGGCGCAGCTGGTGAACACGCTGCTGCTTCGCAGCCTCAAGCAGGCACGCTACAGCAGCGAAAACCTCGGTCACTTCGGCCTGGCGTTCGAGAACTACCTCCACTTCACCAGCCCCATCCGCCGCTATCCGGACCTGGTGGTGCACCGCGTGATGCGGGCCATGCTGCAGCACCGGCTCAGCCCCACGCTGAAGGAGCGGCTCAAGAGCGACTTCCCCGAGCTGGCCAAACACGCCAGCGAACGCGAACGCGTCGCCGAGCAGGCCGAACGCGACCTGGCGCGGTACTACCACGCGCGCTGGGCCAAGGAACACCTGGGCGAGGTGTTCACGGGCACCGTCAGCGGCGTGACCAACTTCGGCGTGTTCGTCACGCTCCCCAACGGCATCGAGGGCCTGATGCACGTGTCGCACCTGGAGGACGACTACTACGTGTTCCTCGAGGAGTCGTTGATGCTGATGGGCAAGTCGACGCGAACCCGCTATCGGATGGGCGACCGGCTGGAGGTGCGGTTGTACCAGGCGAATCCCACCGCACGACAGATCGATCTGATCCCCGGAAACGCCGACATGCCCGAGGTGGTGCCCGAGGAGACCCCGAAGCGCAGCAAGCCGCCCAAGAAGCTCAAGACGCCCCTTGGCGGCGCCAAGGACGCCCCGCCGTTGTCCGTGGATGCGGGCAAGGCGCGAGCCGGGGGCAAGAAGAAGGCGGCGGCCAAGGGTGGCCGGGCGGAGGCCGGCGAGGCCGCGGCGGAGGCCGGTCCGGCCAAGGCGGCCGCCAAGTCCGGCTCGAAGTCCGGCGCCAAGGGGAAGGCCGCGGCCAAGGCGAAGCCCGAGGCGAAGGAGGCCGCGGACGCCAAGCCCAAGGCCGAGGCGAAGCCGAAGCGCGGCGCCAAGAAGGACGAGGCCGAGGCGAAGCCCGCGTCCGAAGCCAAGCCCAAGCGCGGACGCAAAGCCAAGGCCGACCCGAAGGCCACGGCCGAGGCCGCGCCCGCCAAGGCCCCGCCGGCCGCGGACGCCACGCAGAACGACGCCGCCCCTGACGAGAAGGGACATCGTCGCCGGCGCCGGTTGGTGTTCGGAGACAAGGGCCCCAGGAGGTAGCCGATGACCGAGCCCGTGTCCGACGTTCTTCCAGAGGTACGCGTGTCGCTCACGAGGGTGTGCCTGCGCAAAGGCGAGGTCGCCATCCCGTTCCGCGCCCGCAGCGCGTTCGAAGAGGTGCGGACCTTCCGTGCCTACGACGTAGAGGAGGACGAGGAGCACGAGCTCGAGGTTCAGTCGAACGGCCGGCTGGCCGGCCTGAAGCCGTTCATGGAACAGCGCGGGCTGGCGGTGAACGACGTGGTGGTCGTGCGGCCACAGCGGGACGGCTCGTTCGTGCTGACGGCCGCCGCGCGCCCGCGGTCGTCCCGGCGTGACGCCCGCGCCGTCCGGCGCGCGGTCGCCTCGCTGCTGGAGGGGGGGCCACCGCGAAGCCTGGAGGAGCTGCGCGAGGACTTCGCCCTGGCCGACGATGCGCCCCTGCGGGCGGCGCTCGAGCGGGAACCGACGCTGCAGCGGCGCGCCGGCCGCTGGGGCCTGGCCGACCCCCCCGGGCACGCGGAGGGCGGCGCCCGCCGCGAGCGGGTCACCGCGACCTCGCGTCCCGGCCCTGATCCCCGCCGCGCGTCGCTGAACAGCGTGCGTGACGGCGAGGTGTCGTCCCCCGAGGTGCTGGCGCGGGCCCGCGAAGCGTTCGACGCCCTCGGGTACGAGGTGTCCGCCGCCGGCGAGGGCACCTTGGCGCTGGGCGCGCCGATGGGCCGCAGCCGGCAGTTGGCGCTGGTGCGGGTGCTTCGCGAGGGGGAACGCCCCGACTGGGGGGACCTGATCCGCGCCGGCCGCGAGCGCGGCGCCGATGCGCTGGCGGTGCTCGGGGACGTGCGTGATCTCCATCCGCTGGAGCGGCCGGCCCGGGGGGCGCAGGCGACGCTGTGGTCGTGGGAGGGGCTCGAGCGGGCCTACGCCCTGAGCCAGACCGTCCCGATCGGCCCCGTGGACCTGGCGCCCTCCTTCGAGGAGGACGGCCTGCACGGCCAGGGACTGGAGCGCTTCGAGGCCCGCATCGAGGACCGCGTACGCGCGCGCGGCCTGTTCTCGTCGGTGGTGGCGCGCCTGGCGGAACTGCGGGCGCCGACCTCGTTCACGCTCGGCGACCTGGAGGATGCCCCCTCCGCCTCCCGCGACGAGTTGCTCGCGGTGGTGGACCGGCTGACCGCCCCGCCGTTCCAGTGGGTCGAGCGGGTGGGCCCCGGTGAGTTCGCGTTGCGTCAGAGCGTCACGGACGGGCTGGCGCACCTGTCGCGGTACGCCGCCAGCCTCGCGCGGGATCTGCCCGACGCCACCCGCCCGCGCGTGCGGGGTCTGGACGCCACGCAGGACGACGCGGAGGCAGTGGATCTGCTGGGGCGCGACGACCTCGTCGCGGCGGGCGCAGCCGACGACGAACGGCCCGACGAGCACGGCTGACGCCGGGCAGGTCGCGCGGCGGCCTCAGAAAAGGTCCTGCAGCGCAGCGACATCGAGGGGACTGCTGCGCGAGGCCCGCAACGCCCGGACCGTCCACTCGGCCGCCGCGCGCGTGGTGACGTAGGGGAGACCCTCCTCCAGGGCGCGCCGCGCTTCGGGGGTGGGCTCGACGTCGATCAGCAACGCGTAGTCGGGATCGTCGCCGTGCGTCTGCGGACCCTGGACCGCGTCGTAGCCGAGATCGTTCAAAGCCGCGGCGACGTCGTCGAGGCCGTCGCCGATCACACGCACCCGTCCCTCGGCAGGGAGCGCCTGCCCGGCCCCCAACTGCGCCTTGTAGTACGCGAGGTCGGGATCGGCGTCCAGGCCCATGCTCTCGCCGGTCGAGCGCATCTCGGGACCCAAGGTGGGCAGCCGACCGGCGAACTTCAGGAACGGAAGCACGACCTCCTTGACGGCGTACATCGGGGGGGTGGGGGTGTGCGTGAACCCGAGCTGCTCCAGGGTGCGCCCCGCCGCGATCAGGGCGGCGTACTTCGCCAAAGGATGCCCGATGGCCTTGGAGAGGTAGGGAATGGTCCGGCTGGCGCGCGGGTTGGCTTCGATCACCCACAACTCGTCGCCGCGCACCACGAACTGCAGGTTGATCAGCCCACGCACCCCGATGGCGTCGCTCAGCCGCACCGTGGCGTCGCGCACGCGCTCCAGCATCTCGGGCGCCAGGTGCACGCTGGGCACGATGCAGGCGCTGTCTCCGGAGTGGACGCCGGCCTGCTCGACATGCTCCATGATGCCCGCCACGACCGTGACACGGCCGTCCGACAGCGCGTCGACGTCCAGTTCGGTGGCGCCCTCCACGAAGTCGTCGATCAGGATGGTGGGGCTGCCGACCAGCTCGGCGTACACCTCCTGCAGGTAGGCGTCCAACGCCTCGTCGTCGTGCACGACCTGCATGGCACGCCCGCCCAGCACGTAGCTGGGACGCACCATCACCGGGTAGCCGATCTCGGCCGCCAGGCGCTTCGCGTCCTGCGGGCGTTCCGCCACGCCACCGCCCGGTTGCGCGATGCCCAGCTCGGTGCACAGCGCGTGGAAGCCGTCGCGATCCTCCGCCTTGTGGATCGCCGCCGCCGAGGTGCCCCAGATCGGCGCCCCCGCGGCCTCCAGCCGGCGGGCCAGCTTCAGCGGGGTCTGCCCGCCGAGCTGCACGATCACGCCCACCGGGTTCTCGTGGTCGATGACGTTCATCACGTCCTCGAAGGTCAACGGCTCGAAGTACAGCCGATCGGCGGTGTCGTAGTCGGTGGACACCGTCTCCGGGTTCGAGTTGATCATGATCGTCTCGTAGCCCGCCTCGCGCAACGCCCAGACGGCGTGGACGGTGGCGTAATCGAACTCGACGCCCTGCCCGATGCGGTTCGGGCCCGACCCCAGGATCACCACCTTCTCTTTATTGGAGGGCACCACCTCGTCCTCCCACTCGTAGGTGGAGTAGTGGTACGGGGTGTACGCCTCGAACTCCGCCGCACAGGTATCCACCGTCTTGTAGGTGGGCAGGCCGCCGCCCGCGATGCGGAGGGCACGCACCGTGTCCTCGTCCCGACCGGTGAAGCGCCCCAGGTCCGCATCGGAGAAGCCCATGCGCTTGATCTCGCGCCAGCGGTCCCACCGCCAGCGCTCCATCTCGTCCAGCGTGGCGATCTCCTTCTCCGCCTCGGTGATCTCCTGCAGCTGGGCCAGGAACCAGGGGTCGATGCCGGTCCGCTCGTGCAGCATCTGCGGGCTGCGGCCGCGCCGCAGCATCTCCATCACGGCCGCCAGGCGCATCGGGTTGGGGACCAGCGACGCCTCTAGCGCCTTCAGGTTCATGTCGGCCGTCTCGCCGCGCACGTCCAGTTCCAGCGAGCGGATCGCCTTGTGGACGCTCTCCTTGAAGGTACGGCCGATCGCCATCACCTCGCCGACGGCGTGCATCTGCGTCCCCAGGCGACGGTCCGCGCCCGGGAACTTCTCGAACGCGAAGCGGGGGATCTTGGTGACCACGTAGTCGATGGAGGGCTCGAAGGCCGCCTTCGTCTCGGCGGTGATGTCGTTCGGGAGCTCGTCGAGGTGGTACCCGACCGCCAGCAGCGCCGCGATCTTGGCGATGGGATAGCCCGTGGCCTTGGAGGCCAGCGCCGAGCTGCGCGACACGCGGGGGTTCATCTCGATCACCATCACCGTGCCGTCTTGCGGGTCGACGGCGAACTGGATGTTGGACCCGCCGGTATCCACCCCGATCTCGCGGATGATGGCGATGGAGGCGTCGCGCAGGGTCTGGTACTCCTTGTCCGACAGGGTCTGCGCCGGCGCCACCGTGACCGAATCGCCGGTGTGCACGCCCATCGGGTCGACGTTCTCGATCGAGCAGATGATGACCACCGTGTCGTTGTGGTCGCGCATCACCTCCAGCTCGTACTCCTTCCAGCCCAGCACCGACTGCTCGATCAGCACCGTATGCACCGGACTGTCGTGCAGGCCCTGCCGCACGATGCGGCGGAACTCGGCCTCGTCGCGCGCGATGCCGCCACCGCTGCCGCCCAGTGTGTAGCTGGGCCGGACGATGGCGGGGTAGCCGACCTCGGCCACGAACGCGAACGCCTCCTCGAGGCTGCCGACCATGCGGCCGATCGGCGTGCGCATGCCGATGCCTGCCATCGTCTCCTGAAAGGCGCGCCGGTCCTCCCCCTTGTGGATCGCGTCGTAGTTCGCCCCGATCAGCTCGACGCCGTGCCGCGCCAGCACGCCCGTCTCGTACAGCGCCTTGGCGAGGTTGAGGGCCGTCTGGCCCCCCAGGGTGGGGAGAAGGGCGTCGGGCGCCTCGGCTTCGATCACCTTCTCGACGAAGGCCGGCGTGAGCGGCTCCAGGTAGGTCCGGTCGGCCACGTCGGGGTCGGTCATGATGGTGGCCGGGTTCGAGTTGACGAGCACGACGCGGTAGCCGGCGCCGCGCAGCGCCTTGCAGGCCTGCGTGCCGGAGTAGTCGAACTCGGCCGCCTGGCCGATCTGGATCGGGCCGCTGCCGAGGATCAGGATGGTGTGGATGTCGTCGCGTCTAGGCACCGCGGAACCCCCAAATCATAGCGGCCGAGCATAGCACGGCCATGGCGCACGGCTGCAGCCGGGGACGCGGCGTCAAGGCGGCGCGAACGGCCGCGCCCGGCGTCAGGCTCTGGTGGGGCCTCGGCCGGGGTCCGCGGTCGCCTCGTCCCACGCCGGGTGGTCCGCGGCCGCGTCGTCCGCGGACTCGATCACGAAGGTCTGATCATGGATCGCGATCTCGTCGCCGGGCCGCAGCTTGCGCTTCTTGCGGGTCTCCACCTCGCCGTTGACCCGCACCTCGCCCGCGCGGATCATGCGGCCGGCCCGCCCGCCCGTCTCCGCGAATCCGGCCAACTTGACGGCCGCCACGAGCGGGAGGGTGTCGTCTCCGTCGGCGTCCGGCTGCTCGGTCATTCGACGTCCTCCATGGAGGCGGCCGGGTAGGAGCCCAGGTACTTCACGAAGGCCGCCTTGCGCATCAGGCCCGTCATGGCGGAGGCGACGGGCGGATCCTCGACGTGCCCCTCGATGTCGACGTAGAACAGGTAGCTCCACGGCTTGTCGCGGCGGGGCCGGGACTCCAGCTTGGTCATGTTGATGCCGTGCTTGGGGAACTCCTCCAGGCAGGCCACCAGGTCGCCGGGTCGGTGCTTGGTGGCCAGCACCATGCTGGTCTTGTGGAGGCCGTCGCCGGTCGGGGCCTCCTCCGAGGCCAGCACGAAGAACCGCGTGTAGTTGTGCGGGTAGTCCTCGATGTGCTCGGCCAGCACGTTCAGGCCGTACGAGTCGGCCGCGCGCTTGCTGGCGATGGCCGCCCTGCCCTCGCCCCCGTTCTCGCTGAGGAGCTTGGCCGCGCCGGCGGTGTCGAAGTCGGTGATGGCCTCGAGCCGGTGCGTCCGCAGGAAGCCGGCGCACTGCGCCAGGGCTTGCGGGTGGCTGTAGACGCGCCGGATCTCGTCCAGGTGCACGCCGGGTTGCGCCAGCAGGTTGTGGTGCACGCGGACGATGCGTTCGCCGACGACGTGCAGCACCGAATCGGTCAACAAATCGTAGGTCTGGTTGATCGACCCGGCCACGCTGTTCTCCACCGGCAGGCAGGCGTGGGTGCATTCGCCCTTCACGGTCGCCTCGAATGCCTCCTCGAAGGTGGCGAACCCGACCAGTTCGGCGTCGGGCGCGAACGCCCGGGCCGCCTGTTCGCTGAACGCGCCGGCGACCCCCTGGTACGCGATGACGGAGCGCGTGCTCATGACCCGAGAGGCTAGCACGCGCGAAGGCGGTCCGGCGCGTGTCGCGCACGCCATGGCGGGCGTCACTCCGCGTCCGGTTCCAGCCCCTCGATCTCGGCGCGGAGGTCGGCCAGGGCGCGCGCCTGGGCCTCCATCGCCTCGGCGAGCTCGGTGAGGCGCTCGGTCTCGCTGCGCACGAACCGCGTGTACGGCGCGATGGCCCCGGCCAGGTCGGAGCCGGCCCGCTCGAGTTCGTGCGCCAGCTGGCGGTCGAGGGAGGCCTCGAGGCCGTCCCGGAGCGCCTGGAGCTGCTCGTGCAGTTCCCGCTTCGCCCGCGCGCGGCGACGCGGAAGGATCAACGCCCCCGTGCCGATCACCGCCAACGACAGGGTGATGCCGGTGACGTCCACCGCCGCGCTGGACACGAACGCCAACACGGCCGCCCCCAGCCCCACCCCGGAGACCTGCATCAGGCCCGAGCGGACCACCGACTGCTGAAGCGAGTCGGCGAGGCGCGTCGCCTCCCGCTCCTCGTCGAAGTCCTCCAGCACCGCTTCCGCCTGGTCGCGCAAGCCCAGCAGCACCTCGCGCCGGTCCATGCGGAAGCGACCGCCGACCTCGCCCACCACGCGGTCGTCCCCCGCCTTGCGCCGCTCGGCCACGTAGCCGACCACGTCCTCCCACAACTGCAGGTTGCGCTGGACGAACCAATCGACCATCTCGCCCATCGCCTCGTCGATCTCGCGGTCGGCGTCCCGGACCACCTCGTCCACGAACGCCTGCTTGATGCGCTCGGGCCGCATCAGGTTCAGCACGTTGCCGACGCGCACCGTCCGGTCGAGGAACGCCTCGCCGCGACGCTCCACCTCCAGCAACGCCGTCTTGATGCGCGCCAGGTAGGTCTCGGCCTCGCGCTTCATCTCGCGCTCGAATTGCGCCCGTTGGCGGTCGACCGCCTCGAGCGTGGCGCGGTCGTCCGACAACAACGCCAGGCGCCCCTCCAGGGTGTGGCGGGCGTCCCGCGCCAGGCGTTCGCCCACGCCGAGCGGCGTGGCCAGCTTGAGGCGCAGGCGGTCCAGGTCCCCCAGCTCCGTCTGCACGTAGCGGCGCAGCGCCGGCAGGCCGCTGCTTGCCGGCGCCTCCTCGTCGCCTGCGTCCACCGCGCGCCGGGCGCGCCGGGCGGACACGCCGAACACGGGCGGCGCCTCGGCGTCCAGCACCTCGCGGGCGTGACGGGCGACGAAGTCCAGCACCTCGGTCCGGGCCGCCTCGGGATCACTGGCGGCTTCGTCCAGCAGGTCGATCTTGTTGACGATCAGCACGATCTTCTTGCGCCACGCCGCGATCCGCGCCAAAAACTCGCGCTCGCTGCGCGTGAAGGGACGGTCGGCCGAGGTGACGAACAACACCAGGTCGGCGCGCGGCACGAACCGCTCGGTGAGGACCTCGTGCTTCTCGATCACGGCGTTGGTGCCGGGCGTGTCGACCAGCGCCAGGTGCTCGAGCCCGTCGACCGGCACGCTCCGGTAGGTGATGCCCTCCTCCACCCCGTGCGTGGCCTCGCCGTAGGTGACCACGGTGATGCGGTCGGTGGTGGGCGTGACCCCTTCGGGCATGACGTCGCGGTTCAGCAGGGCGTTCAGCAGGCTGGACTTGCCGGCGTTGTACTCGCCGCACACCACCAGCATGAACAGCCCGTCCAGATCGGACAGGGCGGTACGCAACGCTTCGCGCGCGTCGGGCTGGACCTCCGCCTGCGCGAGGAGTTCGCGCAGATCGCCGAGCAATGCGCGCTCCCGTTCCACGAGGGCGCGCGCAGAGGCGCCGGCGAGGGCGTTCATGCGGCGGAGGATAGCACGTCCTCACGGGCGGGCGGACGCCGCCTAGCCCGTGCGTGCCCACCGCGTCGCGTGCCGCGCCGGGCGACCGGTACACTGCGGCTCGTCCGCTTCCCGTGTTCCCCCTCGGCCCCTGGAGGTCCCATGCGCACCCGTCCGCGACACGCCCGCCCCCTCTTCGCCCGCTTCGCCGCGACCTGGCTCGTCGCCGTCCTCCTCGCCGGCCTCGCCAGCGGCGCCGCGCTGGGGCAGTCGATCGGCGATCCCGCCACGGCGTTCCTGGACGCGTCCGGCGCGGTTCACGAAGGCGAGGGACGCTACCGGATCGGGTCGTGGGCGGTGCGACCGTACGCCCGCGACGAGCTGCTGGTCCGTACCGAGCTGGAGGGCACGTTGGACGAGGAAGGCATCGAGGACGCCGCGCAGGCGTTGGCGATCGCCACGGGCTACGGCGCCGGCATCGAGGACGGGATCGCGCAGTTCCTGTCGCAGCGCGCCGGCGAGCTGGCCGGCCGCGGCCAGGTGGAGGTGTCGGTCGAGGCCTACCGCCTGGGGATCGAGGTGCGGGGCGACGCGCCGTACGAGGCCACCCTGACGTTGGCGCGGCCGGCGGTGCCGCCAGAGGCGTTTCCCGAGCCGGTCGCCACGCTGGGCCCCGAGGACGCGCCGGTGGTGGTGCGCGAGTTCAGCGACTTCCAGTGCCCCTTCTGCCAGCGCTACGCCCGCGAGGTGCTGCCGGGACTGAAAGACGAGCTCGTGGCCAGCGGCGAGGTGCGCTTCGCGTTCCACCACTTCCCGTTGGACTCGATCCACGCCAACGCCTCGCCCGCCGCCGAGGCGGCGCAGTGCGTGGCCGACGCCTTCGGCCCAGGCGCATTCTGGGCGTACCACGACCTGCTGTTCGAGCGGCAGGCGGCCTGGCAGGACCTGGGCGACCCCGACGCCTACTTCGCCCGGCTGGTTCGGGACATGGAGGCGTCCCTCCCGTCCGGTCGCAGCGCCGAGGAGGCGCGCCAGGAGGTGGCGACGTGCCTAGAGGAGGGGCGCACCCGCGAGGCGGTGGCCGCGGCCTACGACGCGGCGACGCGCCTCGGGCTGTCGGGAACGCCCAGCGTGTTCGTGGGCCGGTTCCGGCTGAACGAGTTCGGCGATCCCACCGCCTATGGGCGCCTGGTGCGGCTGGAGCGGGCCTACGCGGCCACCGACCAGGCGCGCCCCGTGGAGCCCGCGGCGACGTCTGAGGGCGGCGAGTGAGCGGGCCTGCCCGCCCCCGCTCGGCAATTGCCTAGCGCGCCACGCGTGGCGCGCCACGCCCGGTACGCTGGGTGCATGCCGAGCGTCACCGACCTTCGCCTGGATGTGGACGCCCTCGTGGCGGACCTGGTGCGGCTGCTGGACGTCCCCTCGCCGACCGGATTCACCGACGCCGCCACGGACGAGGTGGCATCCGCCGTGCACGCGCTGGGCCTGCCGACCCGGCGAACGCCGAAGGGGGCGTTGCTGTGGACGATTCCGGGCGGGGATGGGCCTCCGCGAAGCGTTGCCAGCCACATCGACACGCTGGGCGCCATGGTCAAGGAGATCAAGCCCAGCGGGCGCCTGAAACTGTCCCCGCTCGGCGGGTACGACTGGGCCACGGTCGAGGGGGCGGAGTGCCGGCTGACCACCTTCGAGGGACGCGCCTTCACCGGCACGGTCGTGAACGTGAAGCAGTCCACGCACGTGCACGGCCCGAAGCTGCGGGACCTGAAGCGCGACCAGGACGCCATGGAGTTGCGGCTCGACGCCGAGGCGTGGAACGACGACGACGTGCGCGCCCTGGGCGTGGGGGTCGGCGACCCGGTCGCGTTCCTGGCGCGGCCCTCGGTGACGCCGTCGGGGTTCGTCAAGGGTCGCCACCTCGACAACAAGGCCTCGGTCGCGGCGTGCCTGGCGGTCACCCGGACGGTGGCCGCCTCCGGCGTGCGCCCGCCCGGTGACGTGCACGTGTTCGTGTCCAACTACGAGGAGGTCGGGCACGGCGCGGCCGCCGGCATCCCGGCGGACACGGAGGAGTTGTTGTGCCTCGACATGGCGGCCGTCGGCGAGGGGCAGCGCAGCCGCGAGGACGCCGTGACGCTGTGCGTCAAGGATGCGACCGGGCCGTACGATGCCGGCATGAACCGGGCGCTGCGCCGCCTGGCGGCCCGTGCCGACCTCCCGCTGGAGGTGGACATCTACCCGTACTACGGATCGGACGCTTCGGCCGCCTGGCGTGCCGGCGGCCGGTGGCGCGCCGCCCTGATCGGCCCGGGCGTCGACGCGTCGCACGCGTTCGAGCGGACCCACCGCAAGGCGCTGGACGCCACCGCCCGGCTGCTTCTCGCCTGGATGCTGGCGCCGGCGGTCGGGGCCGCTGAGGCGCGCCCGGCCTCACCCGCGTCACATGTAGGCTAGACTTCATGCAGATGCAGGAATACCCGAGCCTGGTGTGGCATCTCAAGAACACGCAGTTGTTCGAGGATCTCTCCGAGGACGAGTTGGAGCAACTGTCCAAGATCACGCCGTACCGTCGCTACGGCGCCGGCGAGGTCGTCTATCACATGGAGGACCCCTCCGACGCGCTGTACTTCGTGCGGGACGGCATGGTCAAGATCTCCATGTACTTCCCGAACGGCAAGGAGATGATCCTCGGTTTGCTGGGGCAGTACGACATCTTCGGCGAGCTGTTGCTCCTCCCCAGCGAGCGCCGCCCCAACCAGGCGGAAGCGGTGGTCGACACCACGCTGATCGTGATGCCCGAGTCCGACTTCCAGCGCCTCCTGCAGCAGCAACCCCGCATCGCCATGAAGTTCATTCAGGTGATGTCGACGCGCCTGTGGCAAGCCCAGCAGTGGCAGGCCGAAGTGGGCGCCTTCGACGCACCGGGGCGTCTGGCCAACCTGCTGGTCCGCCTCAGCAGCGATTTCGGGCGCAAGGGGGAGCGCGGGGTCGAGATCGACCTGAACCTCACCCAGCAGGATCTCGCCAAGATGATCGGCGCCACCCGTGAGACCGTGAGCCACTGCCTGGCCCGGCTGTTGGAGTTCGGGGCCGTCAAGCGCCGCCGTTCCCCCATCGTGGTCGACCCGCCCGCGCTGCTTCGCTTCCTGGACGAAGCCGGCGGCTGATCCCGCCGCGGCCCCGGCGGCGGGGCCGACGCGTCGAACGCCTGCGTCAACCGGTCGGCGCCGCCCCCTGCACCGCTTCGGGCGGAGCGAACACCACCAGGGAGCCCCCGTCGGCTTCGCGGCCCGCGGACTCTCCGGCGACGACCTCGACGCCATCCTCACGCAACCGGAACAGCGGGATGACCTCGGCGTCCGGATCCCACGCCGGCACCTCCGACTTGCCCTTCTGCACCGGCGCGATGACGATCAAAGCCCCCTGCGCCTGCAGGCGGGCCACGTCACGGTAGTGCGTGTGCGCACCGAACGCCAGGCGCCCACGGACGCGGGGCGGCCCAGCCCCCCGATTGCGGTCGGCGTCGCCGGGCGCCAGCTGGAACACGTTGTTCGAGCCGAACTCGCGGGCGTACTTCAGGGCGGCCAAGGTGTTGGACTCGTCGCTGGGCGTCAGCGCCAGCAGGCGTCCGACGCCGGACAGGGGCAACTCGTCGTCCACCTGATCCGACAACACGTTGCCGTGATACGCGCGCAGCCCCTCCGCCCGGGCCGCCGCGACGTTGGTGCCGTTGGTATCCGCCAGCAGCACGTCGATCCCCTGCGCATCCAGGAACGCCGCCACCTTGCGTGCAAACGGGTGGGCGCCCAGGACGAGGAAGCCCTGCGGGACCGGTTCGGCGACGCCCAAGGCCGCCGCGACCGGGCGCGCGGTGAGGCTGCCCAATAGGACCGTCCCCACGATCACCAGGAACACCAGCGTCACCAACTGCCCGGCCTCCGCGAACCCGGCCTCCTGCAAGCGCGTCGCGAACAGCGAGCTGACCGCCGCCGCCACGATGCCGCGCGGCGCGATCCAGCTCAGGTACGCCTTCTCGCGGAGGTCCAGCGGGCTCCCGAGCGTCGACACGAACACGCTGATCGGACGGATTACCAGCACCACGGTGGCCAGCAACGCCAGCCCGGGCAGCGTCAGCGCTTCCGCCAGCTGGCTCAACTCGACGTTGGCCGCCAGCACGATGAACAACAGGCTGATGAAGAGGACGGTCAGGTCCTCCTTGAAGCTGAGGATGTAGGTGATGTTGGGCACGCCCAGGTTGGCGATCACCATCCCCATCAGCACCGACGCCAGCAGGCCGGCCTCCGGCGCCAACGCGCTCGCGATGGCGAACGCACCGAACAGGAACGCCAGCGACACCATGTTGATCAGGTAATCGGGGAGCTTGCGCCGCCGCAGCAGCCACGCCAGCGCGGTGCCGGCCGCGACGCCGACGGCGCTGCCGACCAGCACGAACCGCAGGAACGACAGGACCGTGCGGCCCAGGGCGACCTCCCGGGTCTCGATCAGCAGGAACTCGAACACCAGGACCGCGACCATCGCCCCGATCGCGTCGATCAGCACCCCCTCCCACTTCAGGATGTTCGCCACGCGCGCCTTGGGTCGAACGATGCGGAGGAGGGGACCGATGACGGTGGGGCCGGTGACGATGATCAGCGCCCCGAACAGCGTCGCCAGCCCGACGGGCAGACCGATCAGGAGGTAGGCCGCCAACGCGCCGCCGAACCAGGTGATCAGCGCGCCCACGCTGACCAGGCGCACGACCACGCCCCGGATCCCCTGCACTTCGGGAATCGTCAGCGTCAGACCGCCTTCGAACAGGATCAACCCCACCGCCAGCGACACCAGCGGGAACAGCAGCTCCTCGCCGATCAGGGCGGTGGGGTCGATCCACCCCAGCACGGGTCCGACCAGAAAACCGGTCAGCAACAGTGGCAGGATCGCCGGCAGGCGGATGCGCCACGCAGCCCACTGCGCCAGCGCGCCGAGCGCGACGATCGAAGCCACGGCCAGGGCGGGTTGAGAGGTGAGATACTCGAGCACGACGCCCATCATTTCACGTCAGGGCGGGGCGGGCGCATCACGGACGTCGCCGCCTCTGGCGGCGTCGTGCTAGCGTGCCCCGTGCAGCAGAAGTTTCTGGTGACCACAGACCATGGCGAGGTGCTCGTCCGCATCGACCCCGACAAGGGCGGGCTGGAGCCCGACCTGCTGATTCTGGAAAAGCCCGACGCCGACAACGCCGCGGACCTGCGCTCCACGGTGCCGCTGCGGGCCTTCGGCGCCAAGATGGTCGAGCTGATCGAGGCGCAAGGCGGCGACATGCCCGGCGGCGAGCGGCTGCGGCAGGTGCTGGTCCGCGAAAAGGCCAGTTCCGACCTGAACCGCATCGAACGGTGGGCCAAGGCACACGCCGGCGAAGGCTGAGCGGGCGGCGCGGGGCCGCCCGGCCGCCGCGTCAGTCCTCTTCGACGACCTCGCCGAGTCCCAGCAGCACGTTCTTGTACAGCTCCAGCGAGAACGCCTCGATCGCCTCGCGGGCTTCGTCGGTGGCGAGGCCGGCGGCGACGCGTTCGTGGGCGATGCGCAGCGTGGCGGCGAGGATGGGCTCGAACAGCGGCCACGGGCCGTCGAAGCCCTCCGGCGCCCGCGGCGCCGGCTCGGCCGTGCTGGCCGCCGCCTCCGTCCCGCCTGGCGCCTCGTCCTGCGCGTCGAGGGTGCGGAGGGCCTCCTCGGCGGCGAGCCGCTCGGCCGTCCGCTTGTTGGCGCCGCGGCCGCGGCCCAGCACCTCGTCCCCTGCGCGGACCTCGGCTTCGAATTCGGGTTCGTGGTCGGGGCCGGACATGCGCGCTTCGAAGCGCGGTTGCCGGCCCTCCTTCTGCAGGCGTTCGATGAGAACGCCCTTCGGATGTGCCATGGAAGTCCTTCCCGTCAGCCGCGCGGCGCCCGGCGTGCGCGTGCCGATCGGCTGACCGCGTGCACGGTAGCACGTGGGCGCGTACGCTAGGATGACGTCATGACACGGCTGCTTTTGTGCGACGACCATGCGATGTTCCGGCAGGGCCTGCGCACCATCCTCGAAACCGAGCCCGACGTCCGCGTCATCGGCGAGGCCGCCACGGGCCGGGAGGCCGTGCGGCATGCGCTCGAGACGCGTCCCGACGTGGTGCTGATGGACATCCAGATGCCCGACATCGACGGTGTCGCCGCCACCAAGGAGATCCTGGCGGAGGATCCCGACATCAAGGTGATCATTCTCACCATGTACCGCCAGGACAAGTACGTCTTCGAAGCGATCAAGGTCGGCGCCCGCGGGTACATGCTCAAGGACGCCGACGCGAGCGACCTGCTGTCGGCGATCCGCCGCGTCGCCTCGGGCGAGACGCTCCTCAACGCCGAGCTGGCCCGCAACATCCTGGAGGAGTTCCACAAGACGGAGCAGCTGCCCGAACTACAAGGGCAGCGCCTGAGCGAGCTGACCGAGCGCGAAGAGGAGATCCTGCGCCACATCGCGCAAGGGGAGAGCAATCAGGAGATCGCCGAGGCGCTGTCGGTGAGCGAAAAGACCGTGCGCAATCGCTTGTCCGAGATCTTCTCGAAACTGAGGCTCAACAATCGGACGCAGGCGGCGCTGTACGCCTTGCGGGAGGGGATCGCGTCGCTGCGGGACACCCAGGAGTGAACGCCCGCGGCCCCGGCGCCCGCGGCGCCGCGGGGCGCGCGCCCGCCCACGACGACGAACTCCGCAGCCTCCTCCGGCGCGTGTGCGAAGTGCCCGCCCCGACCTTCGCGGAGGAGGCCCGGGCGACCCTGGTGGCCCGGCTGTTGCGGGAGGCGACGCTCGAGGTGCGGCGCGACGCGGCCGGCAACGTGCTGGCCTGGCTGCCGGGCGGCGCGGGGCCCCGGGTGGCGCTGGCGGCCCATCTGGATACGGTGTTCGCAGCGGACGTGCCGGTCGAGGTGCGCACCGAGGGGGACCGCTGGCTCGCGCCGGGCATCGGCGACGACGCCGCCGGCGTGGCGGTGCTGCTGCACCTGGCGCGCGAGCTTGCGCGTGGAGGGGCGTCGGCGCGCCCGCGGCTCCTGTTGGCGTTCACGGTGGGGGAGGAGGGCGAGGGCGACCTGCGGGGCGCCCGCGAGGTGGTGCGGGCGCACCGCGACGAGCTGGACGTATTCGTGGCGGTCGACGGGCACCTCGGGTCGGTGGTCGACACCGGCGTCGGCTCGCGGCGGTACCGCGCCACGTTCACGGGCCCCGGCGGGCACGCCTGGGGCGACTACCCCGCGCCCAGCGCGGTGCACGCCGCGGGCGACGCCGTCCACGCCCTGACGCGCATCCACGTGCCCGAGGCGCCCCGCAGCAGCCTCAACGTGGGGCAGCTCGGCGGCGGGACGGCAGTCAACGCCATCGCCGAGCGGGCGTGGTTGACGCTGGACCTGCGCAGCGTCGATGCCGCTGGCCTGGACGTGCTCACGGAGGAGGCCGAACGGCGCCTGCGCAGCGTCGCGCGTCGCCACCGCGTCCAGCTGTCGCTGGCGCGGATCGGCGACCGGCCGCCCGGTCGCTCGGACGACGGGACGCTCCGCGACGCCGCCCGGGCGGCACTTCGGTCCTTGGACCTCGAGCCCAGCGTGGGGGCCAGCAGCACCGACGCCAACGCGGCGATGGCGGAGGGCCTGCCGGCGGTGTGCATCGGCGTGTACCGCGGGGGGGACGCGCACCGCCTTGGCGAGTGGCTCGATCCCGCCTCCCTCGACCAAGGGGCGGCGATGCTGCGGGCGTTCCTCGCCGAGCTCGCGGCCCGCTGGCGGGCGTAACCCAGCCACGTGGACGGATCTGCCCCATCCTGATCGGGTCATCCCTGATATTGGCTAGCTTCCTGCTAGTCTGCGATATGGCAGTCACTTCTCAAGCTCCAGCCAGTGATCTGCTCGTGAGGAGGTGGCGATGACGACCGCGAAACTCGGGAGGCGTGGCCAACTCACCCTGCCACGTGAGGTCCGAGAGCGACTACGGCTCGAGGAAGGGCAGCGGATTGCCTTCGTCATCAAAGGCGATGAGGTGGTGCTGCAACCTCTCACCACGACCTTGCGTGATCTGCGGGGCTCGGTGCAGGTCGCGGAGCCACAAGACTTTGACGTGGTGCGCGAAACGGTGAAGCGGGCGCGGGCCGAGGCGGCGCTGGACGATGGCTGAACGCTCGTTCGTCGACACCAATCTGTTCCTGAGGTATCTGACCAACGACGTTCCCGAGCAGGCGGAGGCGGTCGAGCGACTGTTGATGCGGGCCGAAGCGGGTGAGTTGAGACTCGAGACCAATCGTCTTGTCATCGCCGAGGTGGTGTGGACGCTGGAAAGCGTTTACAAGAAGAGCAAGCGCGAGGTGCGCGAAGCGGTGCTGGCGATCCTCAACACGCCTGGCCTGGTTGTCGAGGTTTCGCAACAGGTCCTGCAGGCAGCGGTGTGGTACGAGGAGAAGAACGTGGATTTCGCCGATGCTTGCATCGCCGCGCAACTCCTTGACCAAGGGCCAGCGGCTGTGCACACGTTCAACCGCAGGCATTTCGCTCGATTTCCGCATTTGGACGTGCTTTCGCCGTGAACGAACTCGAGGGCCGCTTCGACACGGCCGTCCGCAACGTCCTGTAGATCCTCGAACACATCGCAGCTTCCGTGTTGCCCCAACGTGGCGTTCCAGCAGCGACACGCGTCGCCACCGCGATCTACAGGGCGTGCGTAGGCAAGCAAGCTCCTAACCGCGCTCAACCCTCGGTGGCGTCGCCTCCGTGCGGGGTTCGCTGCTGCCTGGCGCGTTGCGCCATGTCGTCCACCTCCTCGTTCTCGGGGTGGCCGTCGTGGCCGCGGGTCCAGGACCAGCGCACGTCGTGCGTCTCGCTCAGCGCCAGCAGCCGCTGCCACAGGTCCTGGTTCTTGACGGGCGCACGGCCGGCGGTGCGCCAGCCGTTGCGTTGCCACGCGTCCAGCCAGCCGTCCGTGAACGCCTTCTTCAGATACTGACTGTCGGTCACCAGCGTGATCGTGCACGGTTCCCGCAGCGCGGCGAGCGCCTCGACGGCGGCGGTCAGCTCCATGCGGTTGTTGGTGGTGCCGGGCACGTAGCCGGCGTCCGAACGCCGGTGGGCGCCGTAGCGGATCAGGTAGGCCCAGCCGCCCTCGCCGCTGGCGGTATCGCACGACCCGTCGGTCCAGATGGTGACGTGCTTGCGCGTCATGACGGGCAGCCTACCCGGTGCGCGGTCCTCGCGGGCCGCCGGGCGGGTCGCCAGCTGCGGGGCGGAACGCCCGGGATCGCTAGGCGGGCGGCGCTTCGAGCACCACCACCGCGGCGGCGTGATCGCGTGCGTGGCTCAACGATAGGTGCGCCGTCAACCCCTGATCGATCAGCGCGCGTTCGAGGGGCCGGCTCCACGCCAGGTGGGGACGGCCGTGCGTGCGCACCACCCACACGTCGCGCCACCCGTGCGAGCGGGGCCAGCACTTCTGGAACGCCTCCTTGGCGGCGAAGCGGGCGGCCAAGGACGGCACCGGATCGTGGCGCGCGAGGCAGTAGCGGGTTTCGTCGTCGGTGAAGTGCCGGGAGAGGAACCGCTCGGGGTGAGCACGCAGCACCTTGCGGATGCGCGACAGGTCGACCAGGTCCAGCCCCACGGCGCGGATCATGCAGTCCGCCGCAGGGCCCGCACCCCATCAGGACCCGCCAGGTAGGCCACCTCGGCCATGCCCAGGAACAGCCCGTGCCCCAGAACGCCGGGGATGGCGTCCAGCTCGCGCGCCAAGGCGTGAACGTCGGCGTGTTCCGGAACGCCGCAATCGAGGACGGGCTGCTGGTTGTCGGTCAAGAACGGCTCGCTCTCGCCGCCCCGCAGGCGGGGGTCCAGGCCGAGGGCCCGCAATCGCGCCGCCGTGCGGGCGACGCCGAAGGCGAGCACCTCGACCGGCAGCGGCACGCTGCCGCCCAGGCGCTCGACCTGCTTCTCCTCGCCCCCGATGAGGACGAAGCGGGTGGCGGAGGCCGCCACCACCTTCTCGCGCAACAGCGCGCCCCCCAAGCCCTTCACCGCGTTCAGGTCGGCGTCGACCTCGTCCATGCCGTCCACCGCGACGTCCACCCCTTCCGCGGGCAGGTCCAGCAGGGGAATGCCCAGTTCGCGCGCCAGACGTTCCGTCGCGCGCGAGGTGGCCACGCCCCGCACGCCGTGCAGGGTCCCCGCCTGCGTGGCCGCGGCCAACGCGTGCAGGAAGCGGGCCGCTGTGCTGCCGGACCCCAAGCCCAACACCGTTCCGGAGGCGACCTCCGCCACCGCCGCCTCGGCGGCGGCCGTCTTTCGTGCGCCGGTGTCGTTCATGTGCGTTCAAGCGCGCGCCCGTGGCGTGGCGCGCGGTCTGCGGGCGTTCGCTGCGGATTCGTGCTCATACGCGACAGCTTACGGCACGGGCCCCGGCGAGTCGGTAGAGTCGCCTCCATGCCGACGCTCCAGGAAGGTGACCGTGCCCCCGACTTCGAGCTTTCCGCGGACGAGGGACGGATCTCATTGCGCGACCTCGGGGGCGCGTGGGTGGTGCTGTACTTCTATCCGCGCGACTTCACCGGCGGGTGCACGCAGGAGGCGTGCGATTTTCGAGATGCCCTGGCGGCCGACCACATCGACGCCACCGTCCTCGGCGTGTCTCCCGACGACGTGGACAGCCACCGGTCGTTCCGCGAGGCGCACGGCCTGTCGTTTCCCCTCCTGGCCGACGAGGATCACGCCGTGGCGAAGGCGTATGGCGTGTACGGCGAGAAGGTTCGTGACGGCCAGACGCGGATGGGCATCATCCGCTCGACCTTCGTCATCGACCCAGATGGCGTCGTTCGTAAGGCGTTCTACGGCGTGGAGGCCGGCGGGCACGCCGCCGACGTCGCCGAGGCGCTGCGCGTGCTGAGGAGCTGACGCGCGCACGCGACGGGGCCGCTCGCATTGGTTCTAGACGTTGACGAGGAGGGCGGTGGCGTACATCACAACCAGGCCCGTTGCGAACCCTGCCAGGCTGGTGGTGGAGAGCCAGGCGCCCTCGCCGCCGTGCTCACGGGCGGTGCGTGCCAGGTAGGTTCCGACCTCGACGATGACCTGGAGGATGGCGCCCGCGCCGACGGCCAGGAACAGCGCGGCCCAGTGGGGGGCGTACGCGAACGCGCCCGTCCAGGTTCCCACCACCGCCGGCAGCCCCGCCAACGCGGCCAGGCCCACGAAGGTGAGCAGCGGTGGCCGGCGCTTCACCAGCGGCGAGGCGAGTGCGATTCCTTCGGTGATGTTGTGCAGCGTGAAGCCGACCACCAAGAAGGAACCGAGGGCGGCCGCGCCGGTGGCGAAGGCCGCGCCGATCGCGAGGCCCTCGCCGAGGTTGTGGAGGCCGATGCCCAGCGCGAGATAGCCGGCCAGCGCCACCCCCTCCGGCGCCCGCCCGCGGCGGCGTCCCAATGCGAGCAGCACCAGGAACGCCGTCACCGCAGCCAGCGACACCAGCGCGGTCCCTTGGAACGCGCCAGCGGCGCCCGCGGACAACTCGAAGCCCTCCTCCAACGTGTCGACCAGGAGAAACGCCAGCAAGCCGACGGTCAGCGCCAGCAGGAACTGCAGGCCGCGGCGCCCCAGCGTGCGCAGGTACGGAAAGAACAGCAACCCTAGCCCCACGGGCACGACCCCTACGTAGATCCCCAGCAGCGCGTACGCCAGGATGCGGCCCAGGGATGCCTGGGGTGTGGGGACGGCGACCTCGATCTCGTGTTCGAAGGTGACGCCGGTGTCGGTCAGGAACGTGACGGTGTGGGCTTCGTCCTGCACCCAGGGGTAGGGGACGTGCACCCAGGCGGACTGCAAGCGTGCCAGCTCCCCGGCAGGCTCCTGCGTGTACGACCAGTAGGCGCCGTCGACCAGCACCTGCGCGATCTGGACGGGTTCAGAACCGTCGGCGCGGACCCGCAGCGAGATGCCACCTTCGTCGAGGACGGTACGTTCGACGGTGAGTTCTTCGATGGGCGGCGCCGACACGCCCAGCGGGGCGAGCGGGTCGGTCGCCAGGAACCCCCAGATCAGGAGCGCGAGGATCGCCAGTGGGACGAGCGCCCACAGGATCGCGAAGCGCTGTCGTGCGTTCGGTGCCGCCCGCATCGCTACGCCACCACCTCGAAGAAGCTCATCCACCCGAGCTCCGCGAACTCGGACTGGTGGGCGTGGAACATGTAGAGGCCCGGTTCGAATCCGTCGAAGTCGAACTCGACGATGCCGCGTTGCGCCTGGCACTGCATGACGGTGTCGACCGTGCTCAGGGTCGGGGTGAGTGTGGTGCCGTGATCGTAGTAGTCGAAGAAGTTAGCGTGCAGGTGAAACGAGTTGATCGGGTCGAACTCGGTCAGGTTGCTCAGGTAGATGCGGACCGGCCGGTCCCGCTCGATGCGAATCGGCCGGTTCATGTAGGCATGGGCGATGGAGTTGGCGGCGTAGACCTCGTTCTCGTCGTCGAAGTTGGTGTCGAAACCGTTCATGACCATGACCATCTCCTGCCAGCGGTCGTTTTCTGGGGTACCGAGCAGACGGCTGCGGGCGACGTCGGTCGCCTCCGGGTGGCGTTCGGGATCGGGGTCGACGATGAACGCCCCGTACAACCCCTTGTGAATGTGGCGCTTCAACGGCGTGGCGTGGCAGTGGTACAGGTGCGAACCGAAGGGGAAGGCGTCGAACTCATAGGTGAACGAGTCGCCGGGGTGGATCATGCCGACCCCGACGCCGGGGACGCCGTCCATGCTGGCGGCATGAATGCCGTGGAAGTGGATGGTGTGGGCGTGGCTGCCTCCGTTCGTGAAGTGGACGCGCACGCGGTCGCCTTCCACCGCGCGCAGCGTCGGACCTGGAACGCGTCCCTGATACGTCCAGGCGGGGAAGAACAAGCCGGGTGCGATCTCGATCTCCTTGTCGATCGCGGTGATGTGGTACGTGCGCAGCGTGCGCCCGTCGTCGAGGGTCGACACCGTGCCCGAGTCCCAGTCGGTGAGGAGGTCGTGGGGATCGAAGCCGTTCCGGGCGTGGTCGACCTCGCCGACGGTCCGCATGCGGCCGTGGGCGCGCTCGCGGATCGGGTCGTCGCGTTCGGATTGCGCCTCGTAGGGTTGGGCCGCGACGAAGGGCCGCGCCAATTGATGCAGGATGAAGCCGGCAGTTCCCGCGAGGCCGTTTCGCACGATCGCGCGTCGTACCGGGTCTGAGGGTCGTTTCACGGGCGTGCCTCCCTTTGGCACCCGGAGCAGGAGATTTCGGTGTGCCTCGTCGCTTACGTAGCTTGCCCCGGCGCAGAAATTAGCCACACCTAAACAAAAGTATAGGGAGGGGCGGACGTCATGTCAATGGTGCCGCGGGGAGCACGCATCGGGGCGCCGCGCGAGCGGGCCAGCCGTCCCGTGGCGGTGCCACGGTAGGATGCACAGCGTGTCCCACCCCCGCCCCACGGACGCTGCGCGCGTCGTATTGGCCAGCGCCAGCCCGCGCCGGCGCGAGTTGCTCGCCTCCCTCGGCGTCACGTTCGAGGTCGTCCGCCCCGCCGTCGATGAACACCCGCTGGCCGGCGAGGGACCCGCCGAGCTGGCCGTGCGCCTGGCCCGCGCCAAGGCGGCCGGCGCGGCGGAGGAGGCGCCGGCCGCGCTGGTGATCGCGGCGGACACCGTCGTGGCGCTGGGCGACGAGCCCCTCGGCAAGCCGCGCGACGCTGAGGAGAACCGCACCTACCTGCGGCGCCTGGCCGGCGTCCGACACGTGGTGGTGACCGGGCACTGCCTGCGCTTGGGAGGCCGCGAGGAGACGGTGGCGGTCCGGACCGCGGTGACGATGCGCGTCCTGAGCGAGGCGGAGATCGAGCTCTACCTGGCCAGCGGCGACGGCCTCGACAAGGCCGGCGGGTACGCCATCCAGAACGACGGAGGCGCGCTGGTGGGACGGATCGAGGGGTGCTACACCAACGTCGTCGGCCTCAGCCTGCCGGCGGTGGTGGAGGTGGCCGCCCGCCTGGGGGTTCCCCTTGTCTAGGTTCTTCCGGGCCTGGTACGCCTTCCTGGTGCTGGGCCTGCTGACGTTCGTCGGGACCGCGTTCATCGGGCAGGCGCCGACCGAGCTGGCCGCCACCGTGGCGCTGCCCCACCAGATCCCCTACCGCGCGGGCGTGTCGCTACGGACGGCGCTGGCGTCGATGGTGGACCGGCGGGAGCTGCGGAGCCGCAACGAGGCGCTCCGCGAGGAGCTGGCCGCCACCCGCGAGGAGCTGCGGTCGCTGGAGTTGGCGAACCAACGCCTGCGCGAGATCCTGGCCATCCAGAACGACCAGAGCCCCGGCGTGGTGCGTACCGCCCAGGTGATCGGCGGCAGCTCGGGCATCACCGTCGAACGGCTGACCCTGGGGGCCGGGTCGCGCGACGGGACCGAACGGAACATGCCGGTGACCGTGCCCGCCGGCCTGGTCGGGATCGTCACCGACGTGACGGCGCGCCGCGCCGTGGTGCGGACGGTGCTCGACCCCGAGTCCCGCGTCGGCGTGACGGTGCGCGGCAAGGGCGGACAGGGCGTCGCGGTCGGCGAGATCGGCGGCCGGGTGCAGGTCGTCCGGTTCACGGAGAGCGAGCCGGTCGCGGTCGGCGACGTCGTCGAGACCAGCAGCTACGGCGGCCTGTTCCCGCGCGGCGTCCGTGTCGGCGTCGTGGAAGAGATCGAGCCGCCGGACCCCAACGAGTTGCGGCGCAGCTTCAACGTTCGTCCCTCCGTCGACCTGTCGACGCTGCTGGAGGTGGCCTTGATCACCCCGCAGTGATCGCGGCCCCGTGCGTGGACGGGGCCCGGGCCCCCGCGCTACTTGACGACCAGGTTGACCAGCTTGCCCGGCACCACGATCTCGCGGACCAACGCGGCGTCCTCGAGGTAGCGCGTCACGTTCGGATCGGCCTTCGCCGCGGACAGCACCTCGGCCTCCTGGGCGTCGGCCGGCACGCGCACCTGGCCGCGCACCTTGCCGTTCACCTGGACCACCATGTCGATCTGCGTCCGGGCTAGCGCCTCCTCGTCCACCTCCGGCCAGGACGCGAGGTGGACGGAGCCGTCATGGCCGCTGCGGTGCCACAACTCCTCGGCGATGTGCGGCGCGATGGGGGCCAGCATGCGCAACAGCAGCGAGGTCGCCTCCCGCCAGGCGTCGTGCGCCACCAGCTCGCGCGTCTTCGCCTTCGACATCGCGTTCTGCAGCGTCATCAGCTCGGCGACGGCGGTGTTGAACCGGAACGCCTCCATGTCCTCGCTCACCTCGCGCACGGCGCGATGCGCGGCGCGACGCAGGTCGGCCACCCGCTCACTGCTGGCGTCGCCCGCCGCAGCGGGCTCCAGCACCAGCGCCCACACCCGGTGTAAGAAGCGCACCACCCCCTCGATCCCCTGATAGCTCCACGGCCCGCCCTGGCTCCACGGGCCGATGAACATCAGGTAGGCCCGCACCGCGTCGGCGCCGTAGGTGGCCACCAGCTCGTCGGGATCGACGACGTTGCCGCGCCGCTTGGACATCTTCTCGCCGTCCTCGCCCAGGATCATGCCCTGGTTCCTCAGGCGCAGGAACGGCTCGCCGTGATCGACGAGGCCCAGGTCGCGGATCGCCTTGGTGAAGAAACGGGCGTACAGCAGGTGCAGAATGGCGTGCTCGATCCCACCGGTGTAGGTGTCCACCGGCGTCCAGCGGCCGGCCAGATCGCGGTCGATCGGACCGTCCTCCTTGCCCGGCGCCAGGTAGCGGAACCAGTACCACGCCGAGTCCATGAAGGTGTCCATGGTGTCCGTCTCGCGCCGGGCCGGCCCGCCGCACTGCGGGCAGGTGGCCGCCTGGAACGTCTCGTGATGCTTGAGCGGCGACTCGCCGGTCGGCATGAACGCCACGTCCTCCGGCAGCAGCACCGGCAGGTTCTCTTCGCGCTCGGGCACGATGCCGCAGGCGTCGCAGTACAGCATCGGGATGGGGGTGCCCCAGTAGCGCTGGCGGCTGATCAGCCAGTCGCGCAGGCGGTAGGTGGTCTGGCCCCGGCCCAGGCCCTCGCGCTCGAGCCAGCGGATCACCTGTTCGATGCCGTCGCCCTCGCCGCCCTTGCCGGTGGGGGTGCCGCTCATTGGGCCGGAGTTCACCATCACGCCGTCCCCGGCGTACGCCTCGGTCATGGCGTCGCCGTCGACCGCCCCCTCGTCCTCCGGTCGCACGACGGGCACGATCTTCAGGCCGTGCGCGCGGGCGAAGGCGAAGTCGCGCTCGTCGTGCGCCGGCACGGCCATGATGGCGCCGCTGCCGTAGGTGACCAGCACGTAGTCGGCCACGTAGATCGGGATGCGCGCGTCGTTGACCGGGTTGATGGCGTAGGCGCCGGTGAACACGCCCGTCTTCTCACGCGTGTCGCTCTGACGGTCGATCTCGCTCATGCGGCCGGCCTGCGCGACGTACGCCTCGACCTGCGCGCGGCGGTCCGGGGCGGTGAGGCGGTCCACCAGCGGGTGTTCGGGCGCCAGCACCATGAACGTCGCGCCCCACAGCGTGTCCGGCCGGGTGGTGAACACGTCCAGGGCGTCCCCCGATTCCGTGCGGAAGGTCACCTCGGCCCCTTCGCTGCGGCCGATCCAGTTGGTCTGCATCGCCTTGACGCGCTCGGGCCAGTCGAGCCCTTCGAAGCTCAGCAGTTCGTCGGCGTAGGCGGTGATGCGGAAGTGCCACTGCGGCATGAGGCGGCGCTCCACCAGCGCGCCGCTGCGTTCGCCGCGCCCCTCGATCACCTGCTCGTTGGCCAGCACCGTCTGGTCGACCGGATCCCAGTTGACGTAGCTCTCCTTGCGGTAGGCCAGGCCCTTCTCGTACATCTTGACGAAGAACCACTGGTTCCAGCGGTAGTAGTCCGGCTCGCAGGTCGCGAGGGTGCGCGACCAGTCGAACATGGCGCCCATCTGCCGGAACTGCGTGGTCATGTACGTGATCCGCTCGCGGGTGAGGTGGGCGGGATGCACGTCACTGCCTTGCTGCGCCGCCTGGATGGCGGCGTTCTCGGCCGGAAGCCCGAAGGCGTCGAAGCCCATCGGAAAGAACACGTTCTTGCCGCGCATGCGCAGGTAGCGGGCGGCGGCGTCGGCCGGCGCCTCGGCGTACCAGTGACCCACGTGCAGGTTCCCCGAGGGGTAGGGGAACATGGTCAGGAAGTAGTGCTTCTCGCGCTGGGTGTCGTGAAGGTCGGCCCGGTACAGGCCGTGCTCTTCCCAGGTGCGTTGCCAGCGGGGCTCGATCTCCTGCGGGGCGTACGGCTCGGGGGGAGCGACCGTGCGGCTGCGGTCGGTCATGCGGGTCCTCCTAGCGCGCGGGGGTCGCGCGGCGCGTGCGGCGGGGCAGCGGAGACGGGGTGCGCGGGGGCGCGTGCCAAGAAACGACCCCGACGAAGGTCGGGGCGCACGCGGGACACCGGCCGGCGAATCTCAGCGCAGGCGGGGTCCCGAACGGGGTAGTCGCCGCGTGCGAGGGTCCATACGGGCAATCCTAGCGCCGGCCCCCAGGGGTGTCAACGCGCGGCCCCGTCCGCGGCGCCCGTGCCCGCACCGCCCGTCTGGTCGCGTGCGTCGAGCGCGTCCCCGATCGCCGAGATCAGCCGGTGCACGTAGATGAGCGACCGCGTGTCCGGCTCGCGTTCCAGCACGATCCAGCGGCGCGCCTCGAAGTACAGGCAGGCGCGCAAACGGTCCAGGTCGTGGCCGAGCCACGCCGGGAGCTCGCCCGTACGTTGGAAGGCTCCGAGGGCACGGTTCGCCATCTCGCCGCAGAGCCGCATGCCGAACGCTTCGTACCCGTCGAATCGGTACGCCAACGCGACGACCTCCTCGAACGGGGCGCGGGGGCCGGGCAGGTCCTCGCGGCGCAGGGCGTGGTGCGGAAGCGGTGCGGGGCGCTCGGCCATGCCGCCCATGCTACCGCCGGCGGACGCCGCCCCGGTCGTACCCTGGACGGGACGTGGACGCGCGGCGGGTAGACTGGGGCGCGAACGCCAGGCAGGTCGCTCCTGCAGGGAAGGGACACAAGTGGACTACGAACTGATCATCATCGGCTCCGGTCCCGGCGGCTACCACGCGGCCATCCGTGCCGGCCAACTCGGGCTGCGGACCGCCGTGGTCGAGAAGGACGCGCTGGGCGGCGTGTGCCTGAACACCGGCTGCATCCCCACCAAGGCGCTGCTCCACGTGGCGCACGATCTTCGCGAGGCGGCCGCGGCGACGGCGTTCGGGATCGACTTCGGCACGCCCGACGTCGACCTCGAACGGTTGGCGTCGTGGAAGGCCTCGGTCGTGAAGAAGATGACCGGCGGCGTCGGCCAACTGCTCAAGGGCAACAAGGTGGACGTGATCGAGGGCACCGCGCGATTCGAAGGCCCGCACGAGCTCACCGTCGGGGACCGCACGGTGACGTTCGACAAGGCGATCGTGGCGACCGGATCGCGCTCCATCACCATCCCCGGCTTCGAACCGGACGGCGACGCCGTCGTCGACTCCACCGGCGCGCTGGACGTGCCGGAGATTCCCGGCCGCTTCATGGCGATCGGCGGCAGCGCCATCGGCCTGGAGTTCGCCGACGTGTATCACGCCCTCGGCGCCGAGACCACCGTGGTCGAGATGATGGACGAGCTGGTCCCCACCGCCGACGCCGAGGTGGCCAAGGTGCTGCGCAAGAGCTTCGAGGCCCGCGGCGTCGATGTTCGCACCAGCAGCAAGGCCGTCCAGCAGGAACGGAAGGACGACGGCATCCACGTCACCATCGAGGCTTCGGACGGTACGCGCGACACGGTCGTCGTCGACAAGCTCCTCGTGGCGATCGGGCGCCGGCCCAACGCCGAGGAGCTGGGCCTCGAGGAGATCGGCGTGCGCCTCGATGACAAGGGCTACGTGCAGGTGAACGATCACATGCAAAGCACCCTCCCGCACGTGTACGCCATCGGCGACGTGGCCCGCCCGCCGCTGTTGGCCCACAAGGCCATGAAGGAGGGCCTGGTGGCCGCCGAGCACGCCGCGGGGCAGCCGGCCGCCTACGACACCCTGGTGCCGTCGGTGATCTACACCGGTCCGGAGCTGGCCGCCGTCGGCATGACCGAAGCGGAGGCCGAAGAGGCCGGCTACCAGGTTCGGGTGGGGCGCTTCCCGCTGTCCGCGTCGGGCCGCGCCACCACGCTCGGCGTGAGCGAAGGGATCGTCAAGCTGGTCGGGGACGCCGAGACGGACGTGCTACTCGGGGCCCACATCGTCGGTCCCGGCGCAGGCGACCTGATCGCCGAAGCGGTCGTCGCGATGGAGATGGGCGCCACCCTCGAGGACGTCGCCCTCAGCCAGCACCCCCACCCGACGCTGTCCGAAGCGGTCATGGAGGCGGCCGAGCACGCGCACGGCCGCGCCATCCACATCGCCAACAAGCGGCGCTGACGCCCCGTCGGGCGGCGTGCGCAGCGGCCTGCGCTCAGGTCGTGTAGTCGGCGTTGATGCGCACGTACCCGTCGGTCAGGTCGCACCCCCAGGCGCGCCCCTCGGCGCTGCCGGCGCCCAGGTCGGCCTCGATCTCGACCACGTCGGCGTCCAGCGCCGCCGACAGTGCGGCCGCGTCGAAGTCCAGCGGCTGGCCGCGGTACACCGTGGTTCCCTGCAGCACGATCTCGGCCTGCCGGGGGTCGAAGTCGGCGCCGCTGCGCCCCAGGCTGGAGAGGATGCGGCCCCAGTTCGGGTCGCGGCCGTGCACCGCGGTCTTGACGAGGGCGCTGCCGGCCACGGTGCGGGCGGCGGCCAGGGCGTCGCCCGCACGCGCGGCGCCCCGCACGTGCACGCGGATGAGCGTGCTGGCCCCCTCGCCGTCCGCGGCGATGCGCTCGGCCAGCTCGGCCGCGACCTGCTCCAGCGCCGCGAGCAACGACGCCTCGGAGGCGTTCACGCGCCGGCTGGACAGCAGCAACGCCATGTCGTTGGGGGAGGTGTCGCCGTCCACCGTGACCTGATTGAAGGTCCGCGCGGCCACCTCCGGCCACGCCTGGCGTAGTGTGGCGGCCGGCAGGTCGGCGTCCGTCGCCACGAACGCCAGCATGGTGCCCATGTCGGGGTGGATCATCCCCGACCCCTTGGCGACGCCCACCACCCGCGCCCCGCCCGGCAGGGTGGCCTCCGCCACCTTGGCGCGCGTGTCGGTGGTGAGGATCGCCTGCGAGAGCCCCTCCACGCCCTGGCCCAGCGCGGCGGCCACCCGCGGCACGGCCGCCCGGACGGTGTCCATCGGCATCGGCACGCCGATCACGCCGGTGCTGGCGGTCAGCACCTGGTCCGGGTCGAGATCGCCGAGGGCGCCGGCGGCCAGCGCCGCCAACGCTTCGTCGTCCTTGGCGCCCTGGGCGCCGGTGGCGCAGTTGGCGTTGCCGGCGTTCATGATCACCGCCCGCACCGGCGCGCCGGCCGCCAACAGCCGGCGCGTGCGGTCCACGCAGGCGGCGGACAGCCGGTTGCGGGTGCCGACGAACGCCCAGTCCAGCGGGCCGTCGGCCGCCAGGAGCGCCAGGTCCGGCCGGCCGGACGGTTTCAGGCCCGCGGCCAGGCCGGCGCTGCGGAAGCCGCGGGGAAGGGTCATGGCCATGGCGCCTCCATCTCCAGCGCGGTCGTCTCGGGGTGCGAGAAGGCGACGTTGAAGCCCTGCACCGCCTGACCGGCGGCGCCCTTGCCGAGGTTGTCGATCACGCAGAACGTGCTCACGCGGCCGTCGCGCGGGTCCACGCGAAGGGACACCAGCGCGCGGTCGGAGCCGGCGACCGCCTTGGTGTCCGGAAGCGCCTCCTGCACGTGCACCATGGGGTCATTGGCGTAGTGCGCCTCGTAGAGCTCGAACAGCGCGTCCTGATCGGCGTCGCGCGTGAGGCGGGTCGTGCAGGTCGCCAGGATGCCGCGCGTCATCGGGGCGAGGTGCGGGGTCAACGAAACGCGGTGCGGATGGTAGGGAACGTGCGTGCGCAAGGCCCGCCCCTGCTCGGCGGCGCGGCCCAGCGTCGCCTCGATCTCGGCCAGGTGCCGGTGCGTGCCGGCCGGCTTGTACGCCCGCGCGTTGCCGTCCAATTCCGAGAAGTGCAGCGGCTGCGCGGGGGCACGTCCCGCCCCGCTGGCGCCGGTGACCACCGTGCAGGCCGGGTCCTCGCCCAGCAGGCGGGCCGACGCCAACGGCAGCAGCGCCAGGCTGACGGCGGTGGCGTTGCAGCCCGGCGCGGCCACCACCCGCGCGCCGGGGAGTTCGTCCCGGTGCGCCTCGACCAGGCCGTAGCGGCACGCCTCCCACGTCTCGGGGTGCGGGTGCTGGCCGTACCAGGTGCGGTAGGTGTCGGGATCCAGCCGCGAGTCGGCGGACAGGTCGACCACCCGGGCGCCGGCGTCCAGCGCCGCCGCCACCCACGGCGCGGTCGCCCCGTGCGGCGTGGCCAGGAACGCCACGTCCGCCCCCTCCAGCGCCTCCTCGGACGCAGTGAACGTGCCCTCGAGGAGGCCGGCGAGGTGGGGCCAAGCCTCGGTCACCGGCCGGCCGGCCAGGCTGCGCGACCCCAGGGCGAGCGTGCCGACGGCGGGGTGGCGCCGCAGGCGGCGGATCAGCCCGCTGCCGCCGTAGCCGTTGGCGCCCAGGATCGCGACACGCAGGCTCACGACGGCCCCCTCCCGAGCACCTCGTACAGGATCGCCTTGTGCGCGTGCAGCCGGTTCTCGGCCTGGTCGAACACCACGCTCCGGGGGTGGTGGACGGCCTCCTCGACCACCTCCTCGCCGTAGTGGGCGGGCAGGTCGTGCATGAACACGCCGCGGGGCGACAGCGCGTCGAACCAGTCGGGGGTGACCGTGTAGCCGCCAAAGGCGACGCGCCTGCGCTCGGTGTCCTCCTCGTCCCCCATCGAGATCCACACGTCGGTGTACAGCGCGTCCGCGCCCTCGGCGGCGGCGCGCGGGTCGCGCAGCAGGGTCACGTCCGCCCCGCGAGTGCGAGCCGCGTTCAGGACGTCCGCGTTCGGTTCGAACCCCTCGGGGCAGGCGATCACCAGCGAAGTGCCGGTCAGGGCGGCGGCGTTCAGGTGGCTGTTGCACACGTTGTTTCCGTCCCCGACGAACGCGATCCGCAGCCCGTCCAGGGTGCCGAACGTCTCGAGCAGGGTGAGGTAGTCGGCGGTGATCTGACAGGGGTGCACCAGGTCGGAGAGGCCGTTGATCACCGGCACGCGGGCGTGCTCGGCCAGGTCGACCAAGGTGGCGTGCCCGTAGGTGCGCGCCATGATGCCGTCCACCCAGCGCTCCAGGTTGTGCGCCACGTCGCGGATCGACTCGCGCACGCCGACGCCGATGAAGTTCTGGCTCAGCAGCACCGAGTGTCCGCCCAGCTGGTACATGGCGATGTCGAAGGTCGAGCGCGTGCGCAACGACTGCTTCTCGAAGATCATCGCCAACGTTCGGTCGGCCAGGGGCCGCGGCCGGTCCCCCTCCTTCCAGCGTCGCTTGAGCGAAAGGGCGGTGTCGAGCAGGCCGCGGAAACCGCCTCGCTCGAGGCGGGCCAAGGACAGGAAATCCTTGCCGGCCAGGCCTGGGTCCAACGTCGCGTCCGTCATCGGATGGGGGTCTCCTCGAGGGGGGTCGGGAACGGCCCGCGATGCCGGTCGGCGCCCGCGTGGGCCGCGCCGGTCGCGTGGAGGGGGAAGCGTACCATGACGTCCGTCGCGCTCAGGCGAGCCCCAATGCGCCCAGGTACGCCGACAACAGAGCGTCGCCGACGAACAGCGACACCGCCGCGCCCAGCGCCAGGAACGGCCCGAACGGGATCTGGCGCGTGCCGCCCCGTGCGCGTTGCACCACGCCAACGATCGCGCCGCTCAGCACCGCCACGAACAGCGCCACCAGCAGCCCGTCCCAGGCCAGCACCACGCCGAGCAGGGCGGCGAGCTTCACGTCGCCGAAGCCCATCGCCACCGGCTCGTCCTCGCCCTCCTCCGCGGCACCTTCGTCGGGCGCCCCCGCCTGGGCGCCGTCGTGCGTGTCGGCCTCCCGGCGCGCGCGGGTGCGGAGGTCGTACGCCCACCACACCGCCGCGCCGAGCAGCGCCACCGTGCCGCAGGCCGCCAGCCCGCCCGAGATGGCGAGCAGGGGGCCGACCGTGTACGGCGACAGCGCCAGGGCGACCCCCCACGCCGCCCACGCCAGCGGCTCGGGGATCCGCACCGGCCGACGCGCCAGCAGGTTCAGCGCCAGCGACGCCGCGGCCACCGCCAGGCCCGGAAGCAGACCGGCCAGCGTCCCGGCGACGGCGGCCAGGTTGGCCTGATCGAAGCCGATCGGCCACAGCCGCTCGCGGGTGTCGCGGAAGCGGCGCAGCGCCAGCGCGCCCACGCGGTTCACGACCGTGAGCGCCCCGGCGCCCAGGGCGGCGCCCAGGGCGGCGGCGCCGGGCGCCGGCAGGGCACCCTCGCCGCCCACCCACCAGGTGGCCGCCCCCAGCACCAAGATGCCCGGCAGCGTCAGCGCGTCGGGGATCTGGGTCGTGTCCAGGTCGATGAACGCGATGATCAGCAGCAATGTCCACCACGCCGCCAGCACCGTGAACGCGCCGGGCGCGTCCAGCGGCGAGGTCCGGAGCGCCAGGGCGGCGAAGCCGAGTGCGCCGAGCAGCTCGACCGCGGGGTAGCGGGCCGAGATGGGCGCGCCGCAACCGCGGCAGCGCCGGCCCTGCACCAGCCAGGAGGCCACTGGAACCAGCTCCAACGGGCCCAGCACCCGCCCGCAGGCGGGACAGGCCGAGCGGGGACGCACGATCGACGTTCCAGCGGGGAGGCGGTGGATGACCACGTTGGCGAAACTGCCCACCAGCGCACCCAGCAGCCCGCACACGGCGGCGACGGCCAGGGTCATGCGGGGCGGGACGGGGGAGAGCGGAACGTGGGGCGTGACGGGTTGGGCATGCGGCTCCTTCCGGGAACGGTTCTCATCAAACCGGTGGTACGGTGCGAACGCTATGAAGAGACGTACCTACGTCCCCCTCCTCGCGCTCCTGCTCCTGGCGTGCTTCGGCGCTGCCCAGGCGCAGGACGCCGCGCCCGCCACCCTGCGCGTCGCCTTCGTCGACACGCAGGCGCTGATCCGTGCCCACCCCGCCAACGACGAAATCTCCCGCCTCAGCGAGTCGCTGGACCAGGAGCTCTCCGAGCTGATCCAGCAGCGCCGGGAGCTGGCCGAGAAGCAACAGGCAGAAGGCCTGAACGCGGAGGAGCAGGAACTGCTCCAGGCGCTCAACGTCACCATCGAGACCCGCCGCGAGCGCGGCCTGTCCGACATCCGCGAGGCCGCCGCGCCGGCGGAGGAGGCCGCCAACGAGGTCATCCGCGAGATCGCGGTGGAGGAGAACTTCGAGCTGGTCCTCGACATCGAGGCGGCGAGCGGCCTGGTGGTGTACGCCGACCAGGACCTGCCCGACATCACCGAGCAGGCGTTGGCCATCCTCGAGGAACGATTCCAGACCGACGCCGAATAGCCCGTTCGCGCGCAGCGCGCCGCGGCGGCCGCTCAGCCGTCCGGCGTTGCGCCCTCCTCGCGTAGCGACGCGAGGAGGGCGCGACCTTCGGGTCCCAGCGTGGCGCGCGACAGCAGGTCGGGCCGCCGGGCGAGGGTGCGCCGCAACGCCTGTTCGCGCCGCCAACGCTCCACGCGCGCGTGATCGCCCGAGGTGAGCACCTCGGGCACGCCCGCGCCGCCATAGGTCGCGGGGCGCGTGTACTCGGGGTAGTCCAGCAGGCCGCCGGCGAACGAGTCCTGCCGGTGGCTGTCCTCGTCGCCCAGCACGCCGGGGATCAGACGCGAGACCGCTTCGATCAGGCACAGGGCGGGCAGTTCGCCGCCCATCAGCACGAAATCGCCGACGGACACCTCCCGGTCGACGCGTGACTCGACGCGGGCGTCGAAGCCCTCGTAGCGTCCGGACAGCAGGCACAGGTGCGTGCGGCCCGCCAACTGCTCGACCAGCTCCTGCGTGAGGGGGGTGCCGGCGGGGCTCAGCAGCACCGTCTCGTCCGGCGGCGGGTCGTCGCGACGCGCCTCCTCCAGGGCGGCGGCCGCGACGTCGACGCGGATCACCATGCCCGCCCCGCCGCCGTAGGGCGCGTCGTCCACGCGGCCGGTGCGATTGCCGGCGAAGCGGCGCAGGTCCCGCGTCCGCACCGCGATCCGGCCCGACTGCCGCGCGCGGCCCAGGATGGCCTCCTCCAGGTACCCCTCGACGAGGCCCGGAAACAGGGTGTAGACGGTGAAGATCACGACGGGTCCTCCAGCAGGCCGGGTGGGGGCGCCGTGACCCGCACGGCGTCGTCGTCGACGCGCACGTAGGGGGCGTTCAGCGGCACCAGGCGTTCCCCGTCGGGCCCGTCTACGTACAGCAGCGGGTTGGCGCCGGGCGGCGATTCGGCCGTGACGGTGCCGAAGGGGCGCCCGTCCACCACGACGGGAAGGCCGACGGCGACGGGCGCCAGCGCGCGCCGCGCCTCCTCGGGCAGGCGCGCCGGATCGACGCGCACGGCGGCGTGCCGGTGCGCCTTGGCCGCGTCGACGTGCCGGATGCGGTCGATGCGCGCCAGCCAGCCCTTCCCGTGCGGCGCGAGGTCCAGCAGCCGGGCCTCGCCCAGGCCGTCGATCCACACGCTGGGCGCCGCCCGCAACGCCGCGACCGCGGCCTCGCTCACGGGGCGCACGTACAACGCCCCCTCCAGGCCGTGGCTCCGGCCGAGATGGCCGAGAACCGCGAGGCCGGGTGGGGGCGGCTCGGGGATCGACACGGGCGGGTCAGTCGATCAGATCGACGTCCACGCGCTGCCGCCCGTCGACGGCGGCGCGCGCCAGCGTGCGGATCGCGTTGATGATGCGACCGCCCCGCCCGATGATGCGGCCCGCGTCGCCTTGGGCGCAGCGAACCTCGATGCGTACGCCCTTGTCGGTGCGCTCGGCCCCGACCCCCAACGCGTCCGGATCCTCGACCAGGTTCTGAACGACGTAGGTGACCAGCTCGAGCGGCACGGCCGGGTTCCTCAGGCGCCGGCGCCGACGCGCTTCACGTAGCCGTCGGCACGCTTGGCCCGGACCTGCCCGATGTCGACGCCGTGCGACTCCAGCAGGCGGAGCACGGTCTCGCTCGGTTGCGCACCGACCGACAGCCAGTGCGACGCGCGTTCGGTGTCGATCCGTAGCGCCGGGTCGGTGGTCTCGCGCGGGTCGTAATGCCCGAGTTGTTCCAGGAAGTCGGACGAGCGCTTCTTGCGCGCATCGACGACCACCATGCGGTAGTGGGGGTTGCGCTTGGAGCCCGTGCGCATCAGACGAATCTTGACCATGCCTTCACTCCTCGTGGCGTCGCTGCGGGCCGAACCCGTGCGACGCGGATCGTTGCCGCTCGAATCGCGTCGGCGTGCCGCGGCGCCGGTTGAAGGCCGCCGTTCGCGCCCATCGGTCCGGGCCGGAGCCCGGGTCAGCAGTTCCCTACTCTACACGGCCGCGCGGGCGCGGCGCAAATCGCGCCGCGGCGGGCGTCACGGCCGCAGGCCGCGGCCGCCGCCCTTCGGGGGCCGCCGGCCCATCCGCTTCATCATCTTCCGCATCTGTTCGTAGTTCTTCATCAGGCGGTTCACGTCCTGCACGGTGGTGCCCGACCCGCGCGCGATCCGGCGCCGCCGGCTGGCGTTCAGAAGCTTCGGGCGCCGACGCTCGGTGTCGGTCATGCTGGAGATGATCGCCTCGACCCGGCCGATCTCGCCCTCGTCGACCTCGCTACCCTCGGGAAGCATCTTTTTGGCGCCTGGCACCATGCCCAGGATCTCGCTGAACGAGCCCATCTTCTTGAGGCGCTGCATCTGCGTCAGCATGTCCTGCAGCGTGAAGTCGGCGAGCTTGCCGGGCTCCCCCTCCTGCGCCTCGTCCCCCTCCAACGCCTTGGCCTTCTCGACCAGCGTGAGCACGTCGCCCATGCCGAGGATCCGGCCGGCGATCCGGTCGGGATGGAACGGCTCCAGGCCGTCCAGACGCTCGCTGGTGCCGGCGAAGTAGATCGGCTTGCCGGTGACGTGCATCGCCGACAGGGCGGCACCCCCGCGGGCGTCGCCGTCCATCTTGCTCATCACCAGGCCGCTGACGCCGACGCGCCCGTCGAAGCTGGTGGCGACCGGCAGCGACTGTTGCCCGGTCATGGCGTCCACCACCAACAGGCGCTCGGTCGGGCGCAACGCCGTCGCCAGGTCGGACAGCTCGTCCATCAGCGCCTCGTCGATCTGCAGGCGGCCTGCGGTATCAACGATCACCAGATCGCGGAAGTCGTTCTTCAGCCAGGCGTCCAGCCGCGCCTTGGTGGTGGCGGCCGCCTCGTCGTCCTCGACCTTGAGGATCGGTACGCCCACCTGCTTGGCGAGCACCTCGAGCTGATCCCGGGCGGCGGGACGCTGCGTGTCGGCCGCCACCAGCAACGGCCTACGCCCCTTCGCCTTGTACTGGTACGCCAGCTTGCCGGCGGTGGTGGTCTTGCCGGAGCCCTGCAGGCCCATCAGGAGCCACACGTTGCCTTCGCTCCGCAGTTCGGGCTGGCGGGCCTCGCCGCCGAGCACCTGCTTCAACTCCTCGTGCACGACAGCGATGACGCGCTGATCAGGGTTGAGGCTCATCAGCACTTCGGAGCCGACGGCCTTCTCCTGGACGCGTTTGGTGAAGTCACGGGCGACCTCGAGGTTCACGTCCGCCTCGAGAAGTGCGATCCGCACCTCCCGCAACGCGGCCTTGACGTCGGCTTCGCTGAGCTTGCCGCGGCCGCGCAGGTTGTCGAACACCGACTGGAGTCGATCACCGAGATTCTGGAACATGGGTGTGGGTATCCTCGCGCACCTCCCCGTGCGCGCAGAAGGCGAACCGTAGGGTAGCGGACGCGCTTCGGACCGTCAAGAAGGGGGTGCTACAGTCGGGGAAGATGCCGAGCCCACCGATCTCCCCCTTCCTCCGCCACGCCCTGCTGGGCGTAGCGCTCCTGGCGGCCGCGCCGTTCGCGGCGCCACCGGTGGCCGCCCAGACCCTGGCCGAGGTGACGTTCGTGGCGGCCACCTCGGCGTCGCTGGATCCCTCGATCCGGTTGCCTTCGGGCAGCGTCCGGGCGATCGGACCCGGTGTCGACGCCCTGTTGGCGCGGCTTCCGGACGCGCACGCCTGGACGGAGCCGGAGGCGTACGCCGCGCGCGGCCTCGCGACCCGCCTGCGGCCGGCCTTCGAGCATCAGGTCGCCACCTCGTTCGCCAGCGCAGGCTACTTCGAGCGTTCGCGCCGAACCCTGCAGGACGGAGAGACGGACCGGACCCGCATCGAGTTCGAGGACGCGGCCGGGCGACGCACGTTGTTGGTTCTGTTCGACGCGCCGGACGCGCTGGTATGGCTGATCGCCGTCGCGCGCTGAACGCGGCCCCCGCACGCGGGGCCTGGGCAGACCCTCGCCGGACGCGCCTCGCGGCCGCGGCAATCGCCGCGCTCGCTCTGGTGGGCTCCGTCGTGGCGCAGCAGGACGTGGGCGAGGCGCCGGAGGTGTTGCGCGAGGCGCGGGCCGCGCTGCAAGAGGCGAGCGCCACGCCCGGGTACGCCACGCCCGACGTGCCGGTGTGGGACCGCGCCATCCGCGCGGCGCGCGCGGCGGAGGAGGCGCTGGCGGGTGGGCCGCACGAGGCCGCCGCCGTCCGTCACCTGGCGCGGACCTACCAGGCGGTGGCCTGGTGGTCCCGGGCGGCCCGGACCTGGACGCGGCTGGAGGCGTTGGAGGGCACGCTGGAGGGCGAGGACCTCGCCGCCTGGCGCGAGGCCGTCATGCAGCTGGCCTACGCCCGCTACGAGTCGGGTGAGCCGGCGGCGGCGGCCGAACGCCTGGACGAGGTGCTGGCGGCCCTCCCGGGCGACGTGGAGGCCCTGCGCTGGCGCGGCCGGATCGCGCTGGAAGGCGGCGATGCGGAGGCCGCGGAGGCGTACTTCACGCGTGTGCTGGAACGACGCCCGGGCGACGACGAGGCGCGCTACCAGCGCACGTTGGCCCGCGAACGCCTGGCGCACGGGCGCGCCGCCAGCGACGCGTTCCGCCAGGGGGTGGCGGCCCACGGAGCCGGCGACGTGGAGACCGCTCTCGAGGCCTTCCAGCGGGCGATCGACGCCGCGCCCGATTGGATCGCGCCCGCGCGTTGGCGGGCCCGAACCCTTCTGGAGGCCGGTCGCGACCAGGCGGCGGTCGAGGCGTGGACGGCGCTGGCCGAGCGCACCCAAGGTGACGAGGAGATCGCCTGGTTCGCACGACGGGCGCGGCTGCAGGCGCAGGTGGGCCGGCCGGCGGTGCTGGCGGCGGACGACGCCCGCGAGGCCCGCACGAACGGCGATCCCGCCGCGGCGGCCGATGCCTGGGCGCGTGCCGTCGACGCCGCCCCGGGGTGGCTGGATGCGCGCATCGGCCTGGCCCGCGCCGCGACGGACGCCGGCGACGCGGCGCGGGCCGAGGCGGCCTGGCGCGAGGTGCTGGCCCGCACAGGCGCCGACCACCCGGCGCAGGCCGAGGCGCGCAGCGCGCTGGAGCGGATCGGCGTGCTGCGGCGCTTGGGCCCGGACCTCGGAGGCGTGTACGTCGACGCGCTGGACGCCTACGAGCGGGGCGACGCGGACGAGGCCCGACCCGCGCTGCGCCGCGTGGTCGAGGCCGTCCCCGACTTCGCCGCGGGCTGGGCCGCGCTGGGGCGGGTGGCGTTCGCCCAAGCCGACTGGCCCGTCGCGGCCGAGGCGTACGGCCGCGCCGCGGCGCTGAACCCGGAAAACGACGACTACGCCTACTTCGCAAGCGAGGCCCGCTCGCTGGCGGGCATGACCGACCCATCCCAGGACGACCCGAACGGCGCGTCGCGTGCGCCGGACGCGTCCGACCCGAACGAGGACACGGAGGACCCTTGAGCGTGAAACAGTTCGAGCGAAAGATCGACGGGGACGGGCGCCCCTACCTGGAGACCGATCTGCCGGGCGTGATGCTGACGCGCCTGCCGTTGCTGAACAAAGGGACCGCGTTTCCGCGCGAGGAACGGGACGCCTTCGGCCTGCACGGCCTGTTCCCCTCGCACGTGTCCACGCTGGACGAACAGGTGGCGCGGGCCGAGGCCAACCTGCGCGGCTTCGCCACCGATCTCGACAAGCACGTCTACCTGCGGGTGTTGCAGGACCGCAACGAAGTGTTGTTCTACGCTTTGGTCGAGAGGAACCTCGAGGAGATTTTGCCGCTGATCTACACGCCGACCGTGGCCGAGGCGGTCGAGAAGTTCAGCCAGATCTACCGTCACCCGCGGGGGCTGGTCGTGTCGACGGAGACGATCGACCGCGTCGACGAACTGCTGGCCAACGTGCCGCAGCCCGATGTACGCCTGGCCGTGGCGACCGACAGCGAGGGGATCCTCGGCATCGGCGACCAGGGCTTCGGCGGCATGGCGATCTCGATCGGCAAGCTGTCGCTGTACACCGCCGGCGCCGGGGTGGATCCCGCCGTCACCCTCCCCATCGAGTTGGACGTCGGCACCGACCGCGCGGACCTCCGCGAGGACCCGCTCTACCTCGGGGTACGGCACGCGCGGTTGCGTGGGCAGGAGTACGAGGCGTTCATGGCCCGCTTCGTGAAGGCGTTCCGTGCCCGCTTCCCGCACGCGTTGCTGCAATGGGAGGACTTCAGCAAGCAGCCCGCGTTCGACCTGCTGGACCGCTACCGGGAGGAGCTCCCCAGCTTCAACGACGACGTGCAGGGCACCGGCGCCGTCGTTTTGGCGGGCCTGCTGGCGGCGGCGCGGGCCAGCGGTCGCGACATCACCACCGAGACCTTCTGCATTCACGGCGCCGGCGCCGGCGGGGTGGGGGTGGCGCGCCAGATCGTGAGCGGCTTGCGGCGGGCGGGCCTGTCCGAGCACGATGCGCGCCGGCGCGTGCTGGTGCTGGACTCTCGCGGCCTGATCACGGAGGGGCGGCGTGGCACGGACGTCTACAAGGGCGAGGTGGCCCAGGGCGCCGAGCGGATCGCCGGCTGGTCGTTCGGCGGCGAGGCACCCACCCTGCTCGAGACCATCCGCGAGGGGGGCGTCGCCGCCCTCATCGGCCTATCGGGTCAGCGCGGGGCGTTCGACCGGGAGGTGGTCCAGGCGGTGGACCGCAACACGCCGGTGCCGATCGTGCTTCCCTTGTCGAACCCCACCAAGCACAGCGAGGCCACGCCGGAGGACGTGCTGGCGTGGACGGACGGCCGAGCCCTGGTCGCCACGGGAAGCCCGTTCGCCGACGTGGTGCGCGGGTCGACCCGGACCGTGATCGGGCAGGGAAACAACGCCTTCGTGTTCCCGGGGCTGGGGCTCGGCGCGATGCTGTCCGACGCCACGCGGGTGAGCGACGGCATGCTGAGCGCGGCCGCTGAAGCGTTGGCCGAGGTCGTCGACCCCGCGCGCTTGGCGCAGGGGGCGTTGTACCCGCGCGTATCGAGGCTGCGTCACGTCAGTCGTCAGGTAGCGGTCGCCGTGATCCGGCAGGCGATCCAGGAGGGGGTGGCGCGCCGGACGTTCGACGGCGAGGACCTGGGCGAAGCCGTCTCGGCGGCGATGTGGGAGGCGACCTACCTACCCATCCGGCGCCCCGCCTGATCCGATGGACCGGGCCGCGCTCCGGGCGGTGGCGTTGCGGGTCGCAGCCCTGGCGTTGCTGCTGCTGTTGGTGCTGGTCGCCGTGATCATCGCGCGCACCCTGAACCGGGTGCCGGACGCCACCATCCACCTGATCCGCTTCGAGGAGGACACGTTCACGCTGGTGCCCGTCCATCGCCGGTTGGGCACGCGCGAGCCGGCGGCGTTCGCGCACGCCGCGGTCGCGGCGCTGGCGGAGGGCCCCACCGCCTCCGAGGCGGAGGACGGGTTGGCCTCGGCCGTGCCCGAGGACACGCGGGTGCTGAGTGCCGAGCTGCGCGACGGATCGCTCACGGTGGACCTGTCGGCCGAATTCGAGGACGGAGGGGGCACCGCCTCCATGCGGGGGCGTCTGGAGCAGGTTCGCTGGACGTTGAGCGGCCCCTCGTCGGTGACGTCGGTACGGCTGTCGTTGGACGGCGCCCCGCTGAAGGTGCTGGGCGGCGAAGGCCTCCTGGTCGAGACGTCGTGGTCGCGGCCGCCGTCGGGGGCGTTGCCGCGTTGGTGAGGTCGGCGAAGGTGGGGACGGGCATGCTGCGATGGTGCTGGGCGGGCGCGTGGGCCCGGCGGGCGGGCCGCGCTGCGGCCGCGCTCGGGGTCGCGGCCACGTTGGCGTTGGCCGGCGCGGAGGCGTTGCCGAGCGACGCGGCATGGACGGAGGACCCCGGTGGCCGGGAACGCCTGTTCTCACTGGTGACGGACCGGGTGGAGGCGCTGTACTGGGATCCCGGTCACGTCGATTGGGAGGCGTGGCGCGCGCGGCACCGCCAGGCCGCACGCGAGGCGGCCGGGGCTTCCGGGTTCGACGCCGTCATGCGGCGCGCCTTCGCCGACCTTGGCGACGATCACTCCCGCTGGCTCGGTCGTGACGGTGGGCCTGCGGAGGTACCGGAGGAAGAGGAGGAGCCGGTGCCCCTGCCCGAGGAGGACCCCGGTGACGATCCCGGGGAGGACGGCGCGCCCGCGTCGGAGGTCGGTACGCCGGCGGTCCAGGGGCGGCTGGACGAAGCGACGGCGGTCGCGCACGTGCGCTTGGCCGACCTGAGCCCCGGCACGGCCGCGCAGGTGCACGCCGAGGTGGCCCGCCTCCGCGACGAGGGGGCGCGCGCGCTCGTTCTGGACGTGCGTGGCAACCCCGGGGGCGCGGTGACCGAGCTGGGCCTGGTGCTGGGGCTCGTCGGAGAGGGGCCGTGGATCGAGGCGCGGGGTCGCGACGGGGTGGCCTGGACCTTGGAGATCGAACGGGGCGCCTCCCTCGTCGCCGTGCTCACGCGCGAGCCCGGTCCCGGACGGGGCGAGGTCGTCGCGCGCGACGAGATCGCCGACTGGACGCGCTGGGAGGGCCCCCTGGCCGTGCTCGTCGACGGCGGCACGGCCAGCGCGGCCGAGGCGTTGGCGGGCGCACTGGTGCGGCGTGCCGACGTGCCCGCCGTCGGCCAACCGACGCCGGACAACGTCGAGACGGTGCGTCACGTGTCGTTTCCGGCCGGACGGGCGGCCTGGCTGGCGGTCGGCACGCTTCGCCTGGCCGGCGGGGCGCCGCTGGCGCCGGTGCCGTTGACGACCGACGTCGGCGAATCGCCGTACGCGGACGACGGTTGGGACGCCGCGTTCGCGGAGGCGGTGCGCCTGTTGCGGGATCTTCCCGGCGCGCCGGGCCGGTGGTTCCGCGTTCCGGGCTCGGTTGTGCCGGGCCACGAGGCGGTGGTAAGGTGCTGCGGATTGCCCGAGGGTGCCCCCCCACAGGGCGCGCCAGCGCCGGGAGCGGCGAGCGAACGTCGAGCACGACACGAACCGTTTTCGGTTCGCGCCATGCACGGTGGGACGAGGGTGGTGCGCCCGACAGGATTCGAACCTGTGGCCTTTCGCTCCGGAGGCGAACGCTCTATCCGGCTGAGCTACGGGCGCCGAAGGTCCGGCCACTAGGTCTAGCATCGTCATCTGGAGGAAGTCAAGCGCATGAAGCTGAGTCGCCGCACCAACACCATCATCTTGTGGATCGTCTCGATCGGCCTCTTGGTCGGGATGGTCATCACCTTCACGCCCACGCTGGGGGCACTTACAGGCCACGGTCGGGGTCAACAGAGCGAGCCGGCGCTGTTCGTCAACGAGGAGCCCATCACCCAGGTCGAGGTCTCGCAGGCGCGCCAGTCGTCCCCGATGTTCAGCATGATTCGCGAAGGTCCCGTCGCCGAGGACCTGGACCTGTTGCTGACCGACCGCTTGATCCGTCAGGAGATCGTGCGCCAGGCGGCGGCGCAGCAGCGCGTCGGGAACGGGGAGGTGCGCGACGAACTGCAGGCGTTCCGGGAACGCAACGGCGTGGACGGCTCGCAGAACGACCAGGCCTACCTGCGTCTGATCGGGCGTGCCGGCTACACCGATCAGACCTTCCGGGACTACCTCCGGCAACAGTTGCAGACCCAGAAGTGGCAGCAGGAGATCGTCTCCGGCGTCGAGGTCAGCGACGCCGAGGTCGAGGCCTACTACGAGGTCAACACCGATGCCTACCAGAGCGAGCCGCGCGTCGAGGCCCGGCAGATCGTGACGGAGGATCGTGCGTTGGCGGAGGAGCTCCGCGAACGCGTGCAGGAAGGCGAATCGTTCGAAGCGTTGGCCCGTGAGCACAGCACGCGGCGGGCCGAGCAGGGCGGTGCGCTGGGCGGCGAGGAGCCCGAGCCGGTGGGCCGTCCGGCGTTCCCCTCCGCCGTGGCCGACGCCGTGTTCGGCATGAACGGCCCAGGGTTGAGCGAGATCGTCGAGGTGGCCGGCGCCTTCTACCTGGTGCAGGTCGAATCGTCCATTCCCGCCGAGTCGCGCCCCTTGGAAGAGGTCCGTGACCAGGTCCGTCAGGACGCGCTGGAGGCCAAGCAGCAGGCCGCGGTGGAGGAACGGATCGAGGCGTTGCGCAGCGACGCGGAGGTGCGGTTGGCCGAAGGGAGCGACCTGGCGCTCGATGATGCGGTCGTCGCCCGCGTGGGCCAGAGCGAGATTCACGCGACCGATCTGGTGCGCGCGACTTACACCAACCCGCAGATCCAGCAGGCGCTGAGTCCGGAGACCGCCTCGCTGATCTCGGACTTCTTCAAGCCCAGCATCCTGGAGCAGTTGGTCGACCGCCGACTCGCAGTGCGGGGCGCGAGCGAGTTGGACGCGACCTTCTTCGGGACCGACGCGCAGGTCGCCCAGATGGCCCTGGACTACGTCGCGCGCGACGCCGAGGCCACCGAAGAGGACATCGAGGCGTACTACCAGAACAACCAGGACCGCTACACGGTGGCCGCGTCGGCCGAGGTGGTGCGGGGGACGTTCGAGGACGCGGAGGCGGCTCGCGACTTCCGTACGGACGTCCTGGCCGGGACCGACCCCATGGAGGCCGCGTCCGAGGAGGCCGTGGAGGACCTGGGCGAGGTCGGCCCCGGCGATCTGACCAGCGAACTCGACACGGCGTTGTTCGAGACCGACGCCTTCGAGCCGCTTCCGGACGGTGAACGCGGCGTGTCCGACGTTCTCGTCGTCGAGCGGCCCGCCCCGTCGTCCGACGAGGAGGGTCAAGCCGACCCGGAGAGCCAAGACGGCGAGGAGCAGGAGACGCCCGACAGCGACGAGGACACGCCGGCCCAGGACGATGCGGCCCAGGACGATGCGGGTCAGGAGGAATCGGCCGAGGGCGAGCCGGCGGCCGAGGAAGGCCAGGACGCCGACGACGAGGCCGTGGCCGAGGGCGATGCGGACGCCGCCCCCGAGCAGGCCGACGCCCCACCGGAGACGATCGACGAGTACGTGGTGCTGGTGGCGGCGCGCACGCCGGAGCGGGTGCGCCCCCTGGAGGAGGTCCGCGCCGACGTGGAACAGGCCGTGCTGGCACAGGAACGGCAGCGGCTGCAACGCGAGTGGCTGGAGGGGCTCCGCGAGGACGCGGAGGTCGAGGTCCTTCTCGAATCGGCCTCGCAGCCCCGGACCGCCCCGAGCATCGAAGGGGACCAGCTCCCCGGCGGCGAGGAGGCGCCCGAGACGATCGAGGAGGTCGTTCCGGATGCCGGCGAGGACGCAGCCGAAGACGCGGGCGAGGACGCGGGCGACGCCGATGGCGGTGGAAGCGTCGCCGACCCCGATGCGACCCCGCAGGACGCCGAGCAGGACCAAGAGTAGGTCACCGGCGCGTCGTGCCCCTTGCGCGGCCCGGGCGTGGATCGCCCGGGCCGCGCGCCCGTTCGGGGTAGGCTTCCCTCGCGATGAAGCGTGCCTTGCTCAGCGTATCCGACAAACGGGGTCTCGTCCCCTTCGCCCGCGGTCTCCACGAGGCGGGGTTCGCGCTGGTCTCCAGTGGTGGGACCGCCCGGGCGCTGCACGAGGCCGGACTTCCCGTCCGCCGCGTCGAGGAGGTGACCGGCCACCCCGAGATCCTGGGCGGGCGCGTCAAGACCTTGCACCCAGCCATTCACGGCGGCCTGCTGGCGCGCGACGCCGATGAGGATCGCGCCGAACTGGCCGCGCACGGCATCGCCCCGTTCGATCTGCTGGTCGTCAACCTGTACCCGTTCGCCCGCGTGGCGCGCGACCCCAGCGCGTCGACCGAACGCGTCACCGAGACCATCGACGTGGGCGGGCCCGCCATGCTGCGGGCCGCGGCGAAGAACTGGGCGCGGGTCGGGGTGGTGATCGACCCCAGCGCGTACGACGAGGTGCTCGAGCAGGTTCGCGCCGGCGGCCCGGACCGGGCGCAGCGACGACGGTGGGCGCGGGCGGCCTTCGCCCACGCCGCCGCGTACGACGCGGCCATCGTGCAGTGGTTCGACGCGACCGACCCCGACCTGCCGGCCGGCGAGCACCCGCCGTCGCTGCACCTGACGCTGGAACGGGCCCAGACGCTTCGCTACGGCGAGAATCCCCACCAGCGGGCGGCGCGGTACCGCACGCCGGAGGGCGGCGGGTTCTGGGACGCGCTGATCACGCACAAGGGCCGCGCGCCGTCGTGGTTGAACCTGCTCGACGCCGACGCCGCGTGGCGGCTGGCGCACGCGATCGGGGACCCGTCCGCCGTCGTCGTCAAGCACGCCGACCCCTGCGGCGCGGCCGTGGCGGAGACCGCGCACGAGGCGTACGCGCGCGCGTTCGCGGCCGATCCCGTCTCCGCCTTCGGCGGGGTGGTGGCCATCCGCGGCACCGTCGACGCGGCGTTGGCCCGTGCGGTGATGGACGCCCCCAAGGCGGACGTGCTGATCGCGCGGGGGTACGACGCGGAGGCGCTGGAGATCCTCCGGTCGCGGCGCAAGGCGATGCGGGTCTGGGAGGCGCCGGCACCGAGCCCCCGCGGTTTGGATCTTCGCGCGGTGGACGGCGGGTACTTGGCGCAGACGCCGGACGAGGCCGGGTTCGATCAAAACGCCATGCAGGTCGCGACCGGCCGAGCCCCCAGCGAGGAGGAGTGGCGCGACCTGGCCGTGGCCTGGCGCGTGTGTGCGGCCACCTCCTCCAACGCGATCGTGCTGGCGAAGGACGGCGTGGCGCTCGGCGTCGGCGCGGGGCAGCCGAACCGCGTCGACGCGGCGCGCATCGCCGCGACCAAGGCCGATGGGCGCGCCCGCGGCGGCGCGGCGGCCTCCGACGCCTTCTTCCCGTTCCGGGACGGGCTCGACGCGGTGGCGGAGGCGGGCGTCTCGGCCGTGATTCAGCCGGGCGGGTCGGTGCGCGACGACGAGGTGACCGGGGCCGCGGAGGCCCACGGCATCACCATGGTGTTGAGCGGCACCCGACGCTTCCGGCACTGAAGCAAAACCGGATGTACGACGCTTCACATTCGGGTCCGGGCGCGGCGGTCGCCGTCGCGGCGGTCGCGGCGCCCGGACGGCGTTCGTGCGCCCTCGCGTGCAGGGGTTGTGCCGGGCCGTGCGCCGCGTACCAGATCTTGTATCGGTGCGGGCGTACCTGCTAGGCTACGCGAAGCACCCAGGCACGGTGGCACCCCGGCCGGATTCATCCTCCGAAGGGCTCCACGCCCGGCCGTCGCCTAGATGCACCCGTTCGCGAGCGGCCGCCCAGCCGTGCCCTGTCGGCACGGAGATGCGTCGCCGTCGCCCGACATCGTTCGAGGAGAGAAACGCCATGGCCGACACCCCCCAGCACGACGCCGATCCCCGGCTCGACGCCTTCGACCCCCACGCGATCACGATCGCCCGGCGGCAGTACTTCCAGCCCGGGGACGAGGACCTCGCGGGGATGTTCCGCCGCGTGGCGGCGTGGATCGCTGGGCCCGAGCAGGACCGCGAGGCGTGGACGGAAACGTTCTACGACCTGATGGCGGACAAGCGGTTCTGCCCCGGCGGTCGGGTCCTGGCGGGGGCGGCGACGCATCACGGAAACGTCCTGAACTGCTTCGTGCAGGACGGGCGCCCGGCCGATGCCGGGACGGACGCCTGGGTGCTTTCGCTGGCGACCAAGCTGGCGCTGGTGACCAAGGTGGGGGGCGGCAACGGCCTGTGCCTGGATCCGATCACGCCGGGACGCGACTACGAGGGACCGCAGGGAACTTTGTACCTCACCATCTCGCCGGACCACGAAGATTACGACAAGGTCCGCGACGGCACCTTCATGGACCTCGTGCACGGCAGCTACGTGACGCGCGGCTACCGTTCCGCCCGCTTCGTATCGTCGAGCGAAGCACCCGCAGGGCTCGAGGCCCAGCCCGTCGGCGACAGCGTCGACGAGATCTGGAAGGCCGCCGGCGACGCCGCCATGGCGATGCTGGACGGACGCGACGTGCTGTTGGACCTGTCCGGCCTTCGGGCCGAGGGCACGCCGGTGGAGGGCTCCGGCGGCACCAGCAGCGGGCCGTCCAGCTTCGCGGTGGAGGTGTTCGACAACTTCGCGACCTGGGCCGCCCTGGGCGGTGCGGCGCACGCGGGACCGGTCGCCACGCTCCGCTACGTGTTCGCGCCCACGCTGCGGGCCATCCGCCAGGGCGGCACCCGCCGCGGCGCCGGGATGGCGACCCTGTCGATCACGCACCCGGACGTGCGGGACTTCGTGACGAGCAAGGACTTAGGCCGGGAGGAGGCCGAGGGCGACATCAGCACCTTCAACATCAGCGTGCTGGTCAGCGACGCCTTCATGGCCTCGGCTCGGCGGGACGGCCCGGGCAAGGCGACCCTGAAGGACATCGCCGAGCACGCCTGGGCGACGGGTGAACCGGGCCTGATCTACGTCGACCGCATCAACGAGCACAACCCCATGCGGGCGGCGTACGGCGACATCAAGAGCACCAACCCGTGCGTGACGGCCGACACCTGGGTGGACACCGACCGCGGCGCCCGCCGCGTCGGCGACCTGGTGGACCGCCCGTTCTGCGCCGTCATCGACGGCCAGGCCTACCCGCTCCGCTCCGAAGGGTTCTTCTCGACCGGGGTGAAGCCGGTGGTCCGCCTTCGCACCCGCCGCGGCTTCACGCTGCGGTCGACGGAGGATCACCGCTTGGCGCGCGTCGTCTCGGCGGGCGCGGCGCGCACGACCGAATGGACCGAGGTGCGGGACCTGCGGCCCGGCGATCGCGTCCGCCTCGGCGACCAGCGCGGCGTGCGTCCCTGGAGCGGACCGGGCAGCGACGGCGAAGGCTGGCTGCTGGGCCTGCTGGCGGCCGCCGGGACGTTCACCGTGGGGGAGGACGGCGTCGCCGATCTGGAGCTGCGCGGGACCGATCGTGAGGCGTTGGCCGCACAGGCGGAGGCGGTCGTCCGGGAGCTGCGCCACCCGTTCCCACGCCTCCAGCGCCGCGACGAGGACGGCGCGGTGCGGCTGGCCTCGCGCGCGTTGGGCGACCTGGCGCGCCGCTACGGCGTCGCGCCGGGGGGCGTCACGCGCGGCGACGCCGTCGAAGAGGGCAGCTACGCGTTCACGACCGGCTTCCTGCGGGGCGTGTTCGACGCCGCCGCTCACGGCGCGGGCACGTCGCTGGCGCTGGCGTTCACGGGGGAGATACTGCCGGCCCGCGTGCACCGCATGCTGGCGCGCCTCGGGGTGATCGCGAGCCTGCGGCCGGGGGCGGAGCCGGCGGCGCGGAACGCGCGGACCGTGCTCACCGTCACGGGCGCCGACCTGGCGTCGTTCCGGGCGCGCATCGGCGCGGCGGTGGCGCCGGCGCAGGCGCGGTTGGCGGCGTTGCCGGGCCCCGCCGCCGAGACCGAAGCTGAAACCGAGGCCGAGGACGCCGACGCCGTCGGCCGCTTCGCCGACGTGGTCGAGGCCATCGAGCCGGACGGCGAGGCGGAGGTGTTCGACGTGAGCGTCGATCACGTCCACGCCTTCACCGCCAACGGGATCCACGCCCACAACTGCGGCGAAATCCCCCTCTACGCCGGCGAACCGTGCGACCTGGGCGCGATGAACCTGTCCGCCTACGTGACGAACCCGATGCGTGGCCTGGACGGCTTCGACACCGAACGCTTCCGGGAGGACGCCGCGAGCTGCGTGCGCTTCCTCGACAACGTGCTGGAGGTCAACCGCTTCGCCCTCGAGGACAACCGCGAGATGAGCATGAAGCTGCGCCGCTTGGGCCTCGGGGTGATGGGGATGGCCGACGCGTTGATCAAGATGGGCTACGCCTATCATTCGGAGCAGGGCCGCGCCGCCGTGCACGCCATGATCTCCGAGTTGCGCGACGCGGCGGTGACGGCCAGCGAACGGCTGGCGGAGGAGCGCGGCGCGTTCCCGGCCTATCCGGACAGCGAGCTCACGCGCGAGCGTCGCAACGTCGCCGTGCTCACCGTCGCACCGACCGGGACCACCAGCATGCTGATGGGCGTCAGCTCCGGCGTGGAACCCGTGTTCGCGCCGTTCATCTACCGCAAGATCGGCGACGCCTACGCGGCGTTGGTGCACCCGCTGTTCCAGGAGCTCTTGAACCGGCACGCCCCCCATCCCGCCTTCGAGAAGGACGGCGGTTGGGATTGGGAGGCCGTGGTCGAGCAGGTGCAGGACAATCACGGCTCGGTGCAGGGCCTGGACTTCGTGCCGGACGAGGTGAAGTCGGTGCTGATCTGCGCCCACGACATTCGTGCCAGCGACCACGTCGAGATGCAGGGCGTGGTGCAACGGGCGTTCGACGGCGGCGAGGGCAAGGCGGCCAACTCGATCTCCAAGACCATCAACCTCAAGAACCAGGCGAGTGTCGAAGACGTGTTCGACGCCTACGCGCTGGCGTTCGACGAGAGGTGCAAGGGCATCACCGTCTACCGCGACGGAAGCCGCCAGTTCCAGGTGTTGTCCACCCGTGCGGCCAAGAAGAGCTCCGACGCCACGCAGGACGGCGGCCCCGCCACGGACGCCCCCGCCGACGTGCCCGACGCCCCAGCCGCCGCGACCGGCGGCGCTGGGACGAGCGGTGCCGCCCCGGCCGCGCCGCCGACCGTGCCGGTCGAGCCGCCCGCGCCGCGCCGCGCCGCGCCCGCGCGGGGCGACCGCCTGCCCGGCGAGCCGCTCTTCGACCGGCCCGTGCGACTCGAGGGCTTCACCGACGCGGTCAAGCTCACCCTCTCGGGCGGCGAGAAGCGAGGCTTCTACGTCACCGTCAACAAGCAGGACGGCCTGCCCAGCGAGGTGTTCATCCTGTCCGGCAAGGCGGGCGACGAAGCCAACGCCGACAGCGAGGCGCTGGGACGCGTGGTGTCGATCGCCTTGCAGTACGGCGTGCCCGCCGAAGCGGTCGTGAAGACGTTGCGCGGCATCAACGGGGGCATGTACGGCAGCTACCAGGGACGGATGGTGGCGTCCAAGGCCGACCTGATCGCCATCGCCCTCGAGACCGCGGGCACGGCGAACCCCCTGCAGAAGGATCGGGGCTGCCCGGAGTGCGGCATGCCGCTGCGCTTCGAAGAGGGCTGCATGAAGTGCGAGAGCTGCGGCTACAGCAAGTGCGGGTGAGAAGCCCCGCATTCATGGGACGCCATGCGTCCCTACGTATCGTGTGCAGAGGAGACATGACGTGACGGTACGAGCGCTGATGGTGACGATCGTGATGCTGTCCATGGCGGGCGTCGCGACGGCGCAAGACACCTCGCCCTATGCCGGGATGGAGTCGCGCGAGATCAAGGCGCTGTCAAAGGAGGACATCGCCGAACTCGAACGCGGGGGCGGCTGGGGCCTGGCCCTGCCCGCCGAGTTGAACGGGGTACCGGGGCCCGCCCACCTGCTGGAACTGGCCGACGAAATTCCCCTGAGCGGCGCGCAAGTCTCCGAAATCGAAGAGATCCACGCGGCGATGCGCGAGGACGCGATCGAAGAAGGCGAGACGCTGCTCGCATTGGAGGCCGAGTTGGAGGCGGGCTTCCGCGACGGCACCATCACCGACGCCGAGCTACGCGATTTGACCCAGCGCGCGGCCGCCAGTCGGGGCCGGCTGCGCTACGTGCACCTCTCGCGGCACCTGATGACGGTTCCGTTGCTCAGCGAAGAGCAGATTGCCCGCTATCGGGAGCTGCGGGGGTACGAGACGTCGGACGCGTGCGACGAGGTGCCCGAAGGCCACGACCCCGAGATGTGGCGGCGCCACAACGACTGCGATTGAGTTCCAGCCCTTGCGGCGCGCATCCGCCGCCGTAGCGCACCGCGGCCGCCACAGTGCGCGGCCGCCCCCTCGGGCTCGAGTGGCGGGGCCTGGGCCCTCGAGCCCGCGCAGGCATCGGTGTGCCCCAACGCCAGGCCCCCGAGGGGTGCGGTAGCGTACGCTCGTGCCGTCCGACGAGCGCGTACCACCGAACGGGGCCACGCCAGCTTCGGAGCGTCCGCGGACGGCTGCGCCCAATGCCTCGTTGCGCCTCAGCGAGGTGGTGGCGGCGCTCACCTATGCGCTGGACGTGACCGAGGGGCAGCCGGAGGGCCATGCGGTGCGCAACTGCGCCATCGGGATGGCGGTCGGCCGTCGCCTTGGTCTGGACGAGGTCGCGCTGTCGGCGCTGTACTACGCCTTGCTGCTCAAGGATCTGGGGTGCAGCAGCAACGCTTCGCGGCTGACGGCGACCTTCGGGGCGGACGACCAGCGCGTGAAGCGCGCGTTCAAATTCACGGACCTCGACAGCCTGGTCGACGGTGCGCGATTCGTGTTGGGCCAGGCCGGTCGCGCCGCCCTCAGGCGTGGCGGCGTCCGCGCGTGGTTTCGGCACGTCCGTGTCGTCGCCAGCGGCGAGGGCGGCGGTCATCGGAGCCTGACGGAGATCCGCTGCGAACGTGGGGCGGACATCGCCCGCGAGCTCGGCTTCCCGGCCGCGACCTCCGAAGCGATCCGGGCTCTGGACGAACACTGGGACGGCGGCGGCCACCCGTACGGGTTGGCGCGCGAGGCGATCCCCATGCTCGGACGCATCCTCTGCTTGTCGCAGACGGTCGAGGTGTTCCACGCCGCCCGTGGACCGGCGGCGGCGCGGACCGTGGCACGAAGGCGCGCCGGCCGCTGGTTCGACCCGGACGTGGTCGAGGCGTTCCTGGCTGCCCAGGCGGCGCGCGGGTTCTGGGATCGGATCGCGAGCAAGGAGGTAGAGTCGCACGTCACCGACCTAGAACCTGCCGAGCACGTGTTGCGCGCGGACGAGGCGCGCTTGGACCGGATCGCGGAAGCGTTCGCGCGGGTCATCGACGCCAAGTCGCCGTGGACCTACCGCCACTCCGAGCGGGTGCGCGCCTTCGCGGCGGGCATCGCCGGCGAAGTGGGGCTGCCGCCCGAGCGTCGCACGGTCCTCCACCGGGCGGCGCTGCTGCACGACCTCGGCAAGCTGGCCGTGCCGAACACGATCCTCGACAAACCGGGCAAGCTGACGGACGACGAGTTCGCCACCATCCGGCGTCACCCCGCTCTCAGCGAGCGGATCGTGCGCCGGGTCGTCCCGTTCGACCAGGTGGCCGCCATCGCCGGCGCACACCACGAGCGGATCGACGGACGTGGCTACCACCAGGGCCGCCCTGCGAACGCCCTGCCGCTGGAGGCCCGTATTCTGGCGACGGCCGATGCGTTCGAGGCGATGACCGCGTCACGCCCGTACCGAGACGGCATGCCGGTCGAACGGGCGCTCGGGATTCTCCGCGACGACGCGGGTGCCGGGGTCGAGGCCGCATGTCTCGACGCGCTGGAACGGTTCCTGGCGGCGGACGAGGGGCGCCGCTTGACGAGCGCGTCCGAGCCGGACGGACCCGTCTCGAACGGGCCGGGTCCGAGCACACCCTAGCGGTGCGCAGAACGCGCCTTCGCGGCGATGCCGCAGCCCCCACCGCGCCTGATGCGCAAGACGGGGGGCCGTCGTACACGCCGCAACACAGCGCATCGCCTCAGCGCGCGTCGGCACCGTCGGGCTCGAGCGGCGGGGCGTGGGCGCGGAAGCGCGCGTAGGCGTCCTCCAGCGCGGGACCCGGCCGCGGCGCCCACTCACGGTCGATCGTCGGGGCGGGCACGCGGTGCCCACGTGCTCGCCACGCCAGCACCGCCGCACCGTGCGCCGCGCCGGGCACGTCGGCGGGCACGCCGATCGGTACGTTCAGCACGTCGGCCAGCAGGCGGATCCACCCGTCGCCCCGGGCGCCCCCGCCCGTGGCGAGCAGGCGACCGGGCGTGCCCAGTGGCTGCATGACCCCCCACACGTCGCGCAGGCTGAAGGCGACCCCTTCCAGCACGGCACGGACCAGGTCGTCGTCCTCGCTGGCGAGCGACAGGCCTTTGAATCCGCCGCGCAGGTCCGGGTCCAGGAACGGACTTCGTTCGCCCGCCAAGTACGGCAGGAAGGTGACGCCGCCCGCGCCGATCGGGCGCTCCAGCGCCCGCGCGACCCGGTCTCCGGTCTGCTCCTCTGGCACGCCGGTGCGGCGCATCCACCACGCCAGGCTTCCCGCCGCGGCGAGGGTGACGCCCAGAAGGTTCCAGGAGCCGTCCGCATGGGCGAACAAATGGATCCGCCCGTGCGGATCGGGCGTCGGCTCGGAGAGGGGGGCGAACAGCACGCCGGACGTGCCCAGGCTCAGCGAACCGAGGTCGGGCGCGCCTTGCCCCAGGCCCAGCGCGGTGGCGGCGGCCGCGTTGTCGCCCGCGCCGGCCACCACCGGCGTGCCGTCCGCCAGGCCGGTCGCGTGGGCCGCCTCGGCGGTGAGCGTCCCGACCACATCGTCCGAGCGGACCAGCTGCGGGAACAGCTCCTTCGCGATCCCGACGCGGTCCAGCAGCTCGCCGTCCCAGTCGCCCGTGGCGGGTGACCAGGCGCCGGAACCGCTGGCGTCGGTCGGCTCCGCCGCAGCGACGCCGGTCAGACGGTAGGCGATCCAGTCCTTGGGGAACAGCACGGTTCGCAGGCGGGCGTAGGCGTCCGGTTCCTCGTCCCGCAGCCACAGGACCTTCGGCAGCTGGAAGCCGGTGACGGCCGGGTTGCCGGTGCGGCGGACCAGCTCGTCGCGGGGGACGGCGGCCTCCAGTTCGCGGACCTGGGCGGCGGTGCGTTGGTCGTTCCACAACAGCGCCGGACGTAGGGGGGCGCCGTCTTCGTCCAGTGGGACCATGCCGTGCATCTGGCCTGACACGCCGACGGCCTCGACGCGGTGCGGGTCGATCCGCGACGTCAGCGCGCGCAGGGCCTCGCCGGCGGCCTGCCACCAGGCGGTCGGGTCCTGCTCGGTCCAGCCAGGCTGGGGGGTGAGCAACGGATAGTGTCCGGACGCCTCGAACGCGACCGATCCGTCGGGCCGGAGCGCGACCGCCTTCAGGCCGCTGGTGCCGACGTCCAGGCCGATCGTGACCGAGGCCTCGCGTACCGACGCGGCCGACGGCGCCGGCTTCGCGCGGGTCGCGGCGTGAGCGTCCGGACGGCTCATGGCGTGCCCAGCAGGATCTCGATGACGCGTTGGTCGATCCGCTCCAGGCCCGGACCGCGGGCACGGAGCGTGTCCAGGGGAAGATCGCGTTCCTTGAGGGCGGCCGCGTTGTCGGGGCTGTACCGCATCAGGCTCTCCAGCTCGGCGTCGGACACGCGGTAGGCGGCCAGTGCCCGTTGCAGCTCGTCGTCCTCCTCCAGGTGGCGGGCCTTGGCGGCCAGAATCTTGTAGGTCCGCATGCAGCCGGCCGCGAACGTCCACACGCCGGCGGGGTCCTCGGTGCGCAGCGCGTGCGCGTCGAAGTGCTTGGGGCCGTCGTAGTGCTTCTCGAGCAGGGCGACGGTGAACAGCGCCGCCTTCGGATTCTCGGCGCCGAAGCGCAGGTCCTGGTCGAAGCGGGCCATCTTCTGGTCGTTCAGGTCGACGTGGTACAGCTTGCCGGCGTCGATCGCCTGCGCCAGCGCGTGCGGGAACGACAGGCCCGCCATCGTCTCGTGCGCGAACTCGGGGTTCACGCCGAACCGGTCTGGCTCGTCCAGGGTGGCGATGAACCCCAGCAGGCTGCCGACGGTCGGCAGGAACAGGTCTCCGCGCGGCTCGTTGGGTTTCGGCTCCAACGCGAAACGCAGGTCGTAGCCCTGGTCCCGCACGTAGGCGGCGAGGTAGTTCAGCGCCTCGCGGTACCAGGCCAGCGCGTCGGTGAGCTTGCCGGCCCCGTCGACCTCACTGCCCTCGCGCCCGCCCCAGAACACGTACGTCTTCGCGCCCAGCCGCACGCCCAGGTCGATGTTGCGCATCACCTTCTGCAGGGCGTACGCACGCACGCGCGCGTCGGCGCTGGTGAAGGCGCCGTCCCGGAACGCGGGGTCGCCGAACAGGTTGGTGGTCGCCATCGGCACCACCATGCCGGTCTCCCGGAGGGCGGCCTCGAAGGCGCGCACGATGCGCTCCCGTTCGGCGGGCGCGGCGTCGCGTGGCACCAGGTCGTCGTCGTGAAAGTTGACGCCCCACGCGCCGAGCTCCGCCAGGCGGTGGACCGTGTCCACCGGGTCCAGCGGCGGGCGCGTGGGCTCTCCGAACGGGTCGCGGCCCACGTTGCCCACCGTCCACAACCCGAAGCTGAAGCGGTCCTCGGGCGTGGGGGCGAAGGGATCGGTGCTCATTCGCGCGTCTCCGAGGAAAACGGCGTCCACTTGTCATTGCTGGCGGCGCTGGCGACGGTCGCCTCGATGAAGCGCACGCCGCGCGCGCCGTCGCGCACGTTCGGGAAGTCCGCGTCCTGCTGCCCGCGGATGGCGGCCGCGATGCCGCCGTACACGTTGGCGAACGCCTCCAGGTAGCCCTCGGGATGCCCGGGCGGGACGCGGCCCAGCTCCTGGGCGGCGGGGTACAGGCCCGGCCCGTTGCGGGTGTAGATGCGCGCGGGCTCGTCGTTTCGGAGGTAGGTCAGGCGGTTCGGGGTCTCCTGGCGCCAGTCCAGGCCGCCTTCGGCGCCGTACACCCGCAGGCGCAGGTCGTTCTCCTCGCCGACCTCGACCTGCGAGGCGATCAGGACGCCCTTGGCGCCGCCGTGGAAGCGCAGCAGGAGGTTGCCGTCGTCGTCCAACAGCCGGCCGGGCACGAAGGTGGTGAGGTCGGCGCACAGCGCCTCGAGCTCCAGGCCCGTCACGGTGGACACCAGGTTCTCGGCGTGCGAGCCGATGTCGCCGATCGCGCCGGCCATGCCGCTGCGCTCGGGGTCGGTGCGCCACTCGGCCTGCTTGACGCCCTCGTCCTCCAACTTGGACGCCAGCCAACCCTGGTTGTACTCGATGATCACCTTGCGCAGCTTGCCCAGCATGCCGTCGCGGATCATCTCGCGCGCCTGGCGCACCATGGCGTAGCCGGTGTAGTTGTAGGTGACGCCGAACACGATGCCGGCCTGGTGGGCCGTGGCGACGAGATCGTCGGCCTGCTCGGCGTTCAGTGCCAACGGCTTGTCGCAGATCACGTGGATGCCCGCTTCGGCGAACGCCTTGGCGACGGGGTGATGCACGTGGTTGGGGGTGACGATGGCGACCGCCTCGATGCGGGTATCACTGTCCAGGCCGCGTTCGGCCTCCAGCATCTCCTCCCAGCTCTCGTACACGCGGGGCAGGCCCAGCGCCTCGCCCGAGGCGCGCGCCTTGTCCGGGGTGGAGGACAGCGCGCCGGCGACCAGCTCGAAGTTGCCGTCCAGGCGGGCGGCGATGCGGTGCACGGCGCCGATGAAGGCGTCCTTGCCGCCGCCGACCATGCCGAGGCGGATGGGGCGGGCGGGTTCGCGGATCATGCGTCGTCCCTCGCGAAGGCGGCGTCGAAGGCGCCCCCTGGGGGCGAGAAGTCCAGCGCCCGGGTGAAGGCGGCCGATTCGGTGGCGCCTTGGATGCGGTCCATGCGGGCGTCCTCCCACTCGATCGACAGCGGACCCTGGTAGCCGATGTCGTTCAGGGCCACGACGATCTCCTCGAAATCGACGTCGCCGCGCCCCACGCTGCGGAAGTCCCAGTAGCGCCGCGGATCGCCGAAGCTGGTGTGCCCGCCGAAGACGCCGGCGCGGCCGTCGCCGCGGCCCCACCACACGTCCTTCATGTGCACGTGGAAGATGCGGTCTGAAAAGTCCCGCAGGAAGCGGACGTAGTCGACGCCCTGGTAGGCCAGGTGGCTGGGATCGTAGTTGAAGCCGAAGCGTGGGTGGTGCCCGACCGCCTCCAGGGCGCGTTCGGCGCTGGCGATGTCGAACGCGATCTCGGTGGGGTGCGCCTCCAGGCCGAAGTTGACGCCGGCGGCGTCGAAGGCGTCCAGGATGGGGCCCCAGCGCCGGGCGAAGTCGTCGAACCCCTTTTGCCAGTAGTCCTGGGTGGTGGGCGGGAAGGCGTACAGCGATCCCCAGATCGACGAGCCGGTGAAGCCGCTCACCACGCCAAGCCCCAGTGCGGCGGCGGCGCGGGCGGTGGTCTTCATCTCTTCGGCGGCGCGCTGCCGGACCCCTTCGGGGTCGCCGTCGCCCCACACGCGGGACGGCAGCACCGCCTGGTGGCGTTCGTCGATGGGGTCGCACACCGCCTGCCCCAACAGGTGGTTGCCGATGGCGTGCAGTTGCAGGTCGTGGGCGGCCAGCAGGTCCTGGCGCTCGCGGACGTACGCCGGTTCGTCTGCGGCGCGGACCACGTCCAGGTGGTCCCCCCAGCAGGCCAGCTCGAGGCCGTCGTAGCCCATCTCCGCCGCGAGGGGGGCGAGTTCGCTCAGGGGAAGATCGGCCCATTGCCCGGTGAATAGTGTCACGGGGCGTGCCATGGTGCTCCTTTCGGGATGTCGGGCGCCCCCGCTGGGGCGCCCGACGATGCTTCCCGTCCGCTCAGAACGCGGCGTCGGGGAAGTAGTAGTCCTCTGCGTTCTCCTGCGTGATCAGCGTGGCGCCGAGGATGTACTCGCCCAGCACCGGCACGTCGGAGTAGTAGTTCAGCGCGGTCACTTCCATGCCGGTGGCGATCATGGCGGGCGGGTACAGCACGTCGACCGGTACGAGGTCGTCGCCCTCCATGACGCGCTTGATCATCTCCTTCATGCCGGCGCCGCCGACGATGAACATCTCGTCGGTGCGGCCCGCCTGCTCCAAGGCGGCGATGACGCCGACGGCGATGTCGTCGTCCTGGGCCCACACGGCGTCGATCTGGTCGAAGCGGGACAGGAAGTCCTGCATCACCTCGAAGCCGTCGTCGCGGTTCCAGTTGGCGTACTGCGAGTCCAGCACCTCGATGTCGGTCTCATTCAGCACCTCCATGCAGCCGTCGAAGCGCTGGTTGTCGATGACGGTCGGGATGCCGCGCAGGATCACGATCTGGCCTTCGCCGTCAAGGCGATCTGCGATGTACTCGCAGCTGACGCGCCCCATCTCGGGGTTGTTGCCGGCCACGTAGACGTCACGGATGCCGGGGTCGGTCAGGCCGCGGTCCACCACGGTGACGAACACGCCCTGCTCCTTGACTTCGGCCACGGGCGCGGTCAGCGGGTCGGACTCGAACGGCAGGATGACCAGCGCGTCGATCTGCTCGATGGCGACCAGGTCCTGCAGGTCGTTCGCTTGTTCGGTGGAGCTTCCGGCGCTGACGACGACGACGTCGAGGCCGGGGTAGCGCGCTTCGAGCTCGGTCTCGGCCTTGTCGGCCCACCAGTTCACGCCGCCGGTCCAGCCGTGCGTGGCGGCGGGGATGGAGACGCCGATGGTGACCTCTTGCTCTTGGGCGGCGCCCAGGCCGAAGGCCAAGAGGACGGAGAGGGCGAGTGCGATTCGTGTCATGTGTTTCCTCCCTGTGCGTGCGGGGATGCGAGAGATGCCAAGCGTGCGGGGTCGAGCGGGCGCACCACCTCCCTTCAGCGGTTCTTGCCGCGTTGGAGAAGGACGGCCAGGATGATGATCACGCCCTGGACCGCCTGGTTCAGGTAGTTGCTGATCACGTCGGTGAGGTTCAGGACGTTGCCGATCGTCGACAGCAGCACCGCGCCGACGATGGTGCCCCACACGTGCCCGGAGCCCCCCTTGAGGGCCGTGCCGCCGATGATCACGGCCGCGATGGCTTCGAGTTCCCACAGCACGCCGGTGGACCCCGACGCCGAGCCCAGGCGCGGGACGTAGATGATGACGGCCAGCGCGACGCACAGGCCCTGAATGACGTAGGTGAGGGTCTTGATGCGCTGGACGCGGATGGCGGAGTAGCGCGCGACGGCCTCGTTGCTGCCGATCGCGAACACGTAGCGGCCGAAGCGGGTGCGGTGCAGCACCAGCGCCCCGATGCCGGCCACGCCCGCGAAGATCCAGATCGGCCAGGGGATACCGAGAAAGGAGCCGTAGTACAGCGGGCGGGTGACGCCGCGAAGCGTGAGGTCCAGCGAGATGGTCCCGCCGTCGGCCAGGTACGTCACCAACGAACGGAAGATGCCCAGCGTCCCCAGCGTCACGATGAACGGCTCGATGCCGCCCCGCGTGATGGTCAAGCCGTTGAAGCTGCCCGCCGCCACGCCGATCAGGACGGCCAGCACGATCCCCGCCAGCAGCACCATCACAGGCGACAGTCCGGCACCGAACAGGGCGTTCATCGCCAGGATCATGGCGCCGGCCACGAACGCCGCCATCGACCCGACCGACAGGTCGAGACCGCCCGCGATGATCACGAACGTGCCGCCGATGGCGATGATGCCGATGAAGGCGCTGCGGGTCAGCACGTTGAAGATGTTGGTGGGGGAGAGGAAGGCGGGGTTCATCAGCGAGCCGATGACGATCAGCGCCGCCAGGCCCAGCAGGGGGGTGAGCGTCTGCCACGGGATCCGCACCCGCGTCGGGCGGCGTTCGCTGGCGTCAGGCTGCGTACTCATGGCGGTCCCCCTGGTCCTTGAGTCCGGTGGCGTACTGCACGATCTCGTTTTCCGTCATCTCGTCGCCGTCAAGAATGCCGGTGATCCGGCCGGAGCGCATCACCACCACGCGGTGCGACAGGCCGATGATCTCCTGCATCTCGCTGGAGATGACCACCACCGCCAGTCCGGCCTGCGCCAGTTCGTGCACCAGGTGGTAGATCTGGCGTTTGGTGCCGACGTCGATGCCGCGGGTCGGCTCGTCCAGGATCACGATGCGCGGCTCGCCCAGCAAGATCTTGGCCAGCACCAGCTTCTGCTGATTGCCGCCCGAAAGCTCGCCGGCGAGGGCGTCCAGCCGGCCTCCGCGGATGTCGTAGCGCTCCGCGGCCTGCGCCAGCGCCTCCCGTTCGGCCGGCCGGTCGAGGAACGGGTTGGCGAAGCGTTCCAACGCTTGCAGCGTCAGGTTCGGCGCCAGCCGCATCGCCTGGATCAGACCCTTCACCTTGCGGTCCTCGGTGAGGTAGACGAGGCCGGCGCGCTTGGCGTCCTCGGGGTGGCGGATCTGGATCGGCTCACCGTCCAGTTCGACCGTGCCCGTCGCGGGGCGGAGGCCCAACAGGCCCTCGAACGCTTCGGTGCGGCCGGCCCCGACCAGGCCGGCGAAGCCCAGCACCTCGCCCCGGCGAACGTCGAACGAAGCGTTGCGGACGGCGCCCGGCACGTCTAGGCCGCGCACGCGCAGCACCACGTCCGCGCCGGGATCGGGCGCCTTGTCGGGGTACATGTCGCTCAGTTCACGGCCGACCATCATCCGGGCCATGCTGGGGGGGTCGACCTCGCTCACGTCCTGGGTCGCCACCAGGTGGCCGTCGCGCAGCACCGTGACGCGGTCGGCGATGCGGCCGATCTCGTCCAGCTTGTGCGACACGTAGGCGATCGCCACGCCCTGCGCCTTCAAGCGGCGGATCAGGGCGAACAGCACCTCCGTCTCGGCGCCGGTGAGGACGTCGGTCGGTTCGTCCATGAACAGCACCCGGGCGTTGCGGGCGACGGCCTTGGCGATCTCGACCATCTGCATCTGCGAGACCGACAGGTAGCGCACGCGCTGGCGCAGATCGACGTGGGTTTCGAGCTGCTCCAGCAGTTCCCGCGCCTCGCGCTCCATGCGGCGGCGGTCCAGCAGGCCGTTGCGGACGTACTCGCGGCCGAGGAAGATGTTCTCGGCCGCCCCCAGGTCCTCCACCAGCGCGAACTCCTGGTGGATCAGCACCACGCCGGCCGCCTCGGCCGCGCCGCTGTCGGGGAAGGTCACGGGCCGCCCGTCCAGCAGGATCTCGCCGGAATCGGCCGTTTCGTAGCCGGAGAGGCACTTCATCAGCGTCGACTTGCCGGCGCCGTTCTCCCCCACGATGGCGTGCACCTCCCCGGGGGCCAACGTCAGGTCGACGCCGTGCAGCACCTCGATGGGTCCGAACGACTTCCGTAGCGTGCGACAGGCGAGGATGGGGCTCGGCGAGGCGTCGTCCATGGGGGCTCCGTGTTGCGTGGCCGCGCCGCCTGGGCGGGGCCGCAGGGCGTTGAATTGACTGTCTAACTAATTGGGAGCATACTGCGGGTGGCCGGTGGCGTCAACAAGGCGATCGTCCCGGCGACCGCCCGGAGGGAGGAGCCCGCCATGGCGCGCGTCAACCCCGCGCTGATCCGCCAGCTCAACGCCGCCCGCGTGTTCCACGCGGTACGGCTCACCCCCGGTGCATCGCAACGCCGCCTGTCCGAACTGACCGGTCTGGACAAGGCCACCATCTCGGCGGTGGTCGGACAACTGGTCGACGACGGCCTGCTCAGCGGCGTGAAGGCGTCCAGCGGCCGGCCGGGTCGGCCCGAGGTGGCCCTCACCGTCGCGCCGCAGGCCGGCGTGTTGATCGGGGCTCGCCTCGAGCTCGGCTCGGTCCGCCTGATGGCGGCCAGCCTGGCGGGCGACCCGATCCGCACCGTCCAGCACCCGGTGGGACGGGAGCCGGACGAGGCGCTGGCCCTGCTGACGCGCACGGTGCCGGAACTGATCGATGCGCTGGGCGCTGAGTACGGCCCCGTGCGGGCGCTCGGGGTCGGCGTGCCCGCGCTGTTCGACGAGCACGGTGCCCTGGCGCTGGCCCCCAACCTCGGGTGGCGCGACGTGCCGGTCCGCGAACGCCTGCGCGCCGAACTCCACGTCCCCGTCTACGTCGACAACGACACCAAGGCGGCGGTGCTGGCCGAGACCCTGTTCGGCACCTGCCGCGAGGCGCAGGACATCCTGTTCGTGGCCGGCCAGTCCGGCATCGGCGCCGCCCTGTACCTCGGCGGCCGTCTCTACCGCGGTCACAGCGGCTTCGCCGGCGAACTCGGTCACGTCAAGGTTCGGCCCGGCGGCCGGCCCTGCGGCTGCGGCGGCCGCGGCTGCCTGGAGGCCTACGCCTCCGAAGCCGCCATGCTCCGCTCCGCCGCCGAGGCGGGCCTGCCGGCCCGCGATCTGCCCGCCCTGGTCACCGCCGCCAATGAGGGCGACCGTACCGCCCGCCGCATCCTCCGGCAGGCCGGCGACCTGTTGGGCAACGCCTGCGCCGACCTGGTCACCCTGTTGAACCCGGAACGGATCGTGCTGGGCGGCGCCATCGCTGCCGCCGCCAGCTACCTGATCCCGCGCATGCGGACGCGGCTGGACCGCCGCGCGCTGGGGCCGCCCCGCGCCCGCTGCGTCGTGCAGGCCTCCTCCTTCGGCGAGGACGCCGTCACCATGGGGGGCGTCGCCTTGGCGCTGGAAGGGGTCCTGTCCCTGCCCGCCTGGATGCTGGCCCGCGAGTTCCGCACCGGGTAGGACGCGGGACGGCGCGCCCTTCACGCCCGCCTGACAAGCGCGGTAGCATCCTGCGCGGTCGGCGCGGCCCCCGCGCCCGAACCCGCGACCAGGAGGACGTACGTGCCCAGCGCTGATTCGACCCGCCCCTCGGACGCACCGATTCGCGCCGCCCTCGTCGGCGTCGGCGGCATCTCGCCCCTCCACGCCGAGGGGTACCGGCGGGCCGGCGCCGAGATCGTGGCGCTGGCCGACGTCGACGAAGCCACGCTGGCGCGCCGCGCCGAGGCGTGGTCCGTGCCGGCGACCTACCGCGACGCGGCCCGCATGTTCGCGGAGGTCCGGCCCGACGTGGTCACGATCGCCACGCCGGTGTCCACCCATCACGAGGTGGTGATGGCCGCCGCGAAGGCCGGCGTGCACGTGCTGTGCGAGAAGCCGATCAGCCTGGACCTGCGCCGCGCCGACGAGATGATCATTGCCTGCCGCGACGCCGGCGTGGTGCTCCAGATCGGGCATCAGCTGCGCTCGGACGGCGCGGTCGCCCAGGCAGGGCGCATGATCGATGAGGGCACCCTCGGCGACATCGCCTTCGTGCGCCTACGGCAGGCACACGACTGGGGCGGCGCGCACGAGGTGCGCGCCAGCTTCGCGACCCGCGCCTCGGGCGGCGGCGGCACGCTGCTGGACAACGGCTGCCACATGATGGACCTGGCCCGCTTCTTCGCGGGGAACGTCGAGGAGGTGTACACCCGCATGGCCACCCGCAAGTGGGGGGTCGAGCTGGAGGACACCTCGCTGGTGTCGCTGCGCTTCGCCTCGGGCGCGCTGGGGTCGATCGAGAACGGCTGGACCGCGACCGGCTGGGAGGAGGGGTTCTGGATCTACGGCAGCGAGGGCTCGCTGGAGTACACCAACCGCCACCAGGCGCCGGTCCTCCGGCACGCCTTCCGTGATTCGCCCGGCACCACCTGGGCCGGCACCGACGTCAGCGAGACCCGCTTCGCCGGCGACCGGGCGCACCACCGCCAGGTGCGCGCGTTCCTGCAGGCCGTCCGCGGCGAGCGCGACGTCGTCTGCCGCGGCGAGGACGGCCGCGAGGCGGTCCGGCTGGTCCTGGCCGCCTACGACAGCGCCGACGCCAACCGGCCGTTGCCGGTGGACCGTGCGTCGACGTCGCTGGACTCGGCGGGGGTGGCGCCGGGGGACTGAAGGAGCGACGCCGCGCGCCGCGCCGGTGCAGGCGCGCTTCAGCGATCGTCGCCGGAGCCGCCGATCACGCCGCGCGACGCCCGGTCCGCCAGCTTGTCGAGGTTCGCGCGGGCGACCTCCTCCAGCGAGATGCCCAGGTCGGCCGAGATGCTGGCCAGGTACCACAGCACGTCGCCCAACTCCCGCGTCAGCGCCTCCCGCGCGCCGAGCGGCAGCGCCTCGCCCGGCCGCCAGCCCTCGTCGCGCATCAGCTTGCCGAGCTTCTCGCTCACCTCGCCGGCCTCGCCACTCAGCTTGAGGACGGGGTACAGCAGCCGCGCTTCGTCGGGGTAGTGGGCGGTGGCGCGGGCGCCCTCCTGATACTCCTGAAGCGTCATGGCGGGATGCTACCAGCCCCCGTCCCGACGAGCCTTGGACGGGCGCCGCGTTGACGTGCGGCCGGTGCCGTGGTAGCCGTGCACGCGTCCACACCACAACCGTACGTCTCGCTGGAAATTCCGGAACCATCAGGGGGCGAGAACCATGGTGCGCCCATTCCATGAACGCGTCACTCCGCACGTTTCTCCGCGTGGTCGCCCTTGCCGCGATGGCGGCGGCCACGCTATCCCTCGCCGGTTGCCGCACGGGTGAGGGGTCGCCGCCGGACGGCGATGCCGGCCAGATGCTCGCACCGGGTGGATCGCTGAGCGGGGACCGAGGCGTCCAGCTCGGCGCGCCCGAAGGAAGCCTGGAGGCCCCGGTGGAGGTCGCGATCGAGGCGGCCTCGGTCCCGTCCGAACCGCCGTTGCCGTCCGAGGCGCGCGCCGTGGGGGAGGCGGTTCGTCTTTCCAGCGACGAGGACCGCGACCTGCGGGGCGAGACGCCCCTCGGGCTGGCGCTTCCCATTCCGGACGACGCCGACGCGTCCCGTTTGGCGCTCGCCATCCGGCTCCCCGCCGAAGACGCAGCCCCCGACCGGTTCCACCCCACCCACGATCGTCTCTGGAGCATCCTGCCCGGCGTGGTCGACCCGGACGACGAGATGTTCGTCGTGCGCCTGCGCGCCCTGGCCGAAGCGGGGCACGAGATGGTCCTGGTCGAAGGCGACGGGTACGCGCCGCCGTCGTTCGACATCCTCGAGATCGAGGAGACCGCGGAGGACGGGGCCGGCCGGGCGTCGCGCACGGCCGAACCGCAGCAGGCGGGGTCGTTGGAGCCGCAGCGGTTCTTGCGCTTCAATTTCCGCAAGAAGCGCGAGGACTTCGTGATCAAGTGCGCCGGCTTCGGCTCGCCCCCCGACCCCTCCGTGTGTGGCCCGGGCCAGAAGAGCGCCGTGCGCGGCTACCTACGCGACGTCTACGCCGACTTCGTCTCCGACTTCCGCAAGCCGGACCTGGCCCGCATCGCCGGCGAGGTGGGCGGCCAGAAGGGCTCGTACTACCTCTACAAGATCCGCAAGGACGGGACCGGGGTCTGTGACGGTATCGGTGGCATGTACGTCGCGCCGACGAACCTCGGCATCACCTGCCACGAGGGCCTCGGCACCCCGTCGGAGAACACCACCCGCATGGAGTTCTTCCACGCGATCCAGTTCAACTACGCGCCGATCAGTTGGCACAAGCTCGCCAAGACACGGCAGGACTGGATCCTGGAGGGCACCGCCAGCTTCGTCGAGAACCCCGCCTCAAACGCCACCACCGCCATCCGCGACCCTCAGGAGCGCTCGCTTCGTGAGGTGAACATCGCGGTGGAGGAGACCCGGGACGGCGACGATCCCGCCTACGAGATTCAGGACTTCTGGGTCTACCTCATCCGTGCGAACGGCACGACGCCCAGGGCGGCCCTGGACCCGCTGTTCAAGCGCGGCGCGACGACCGAAGACGTCGACGACATGCTGAGGGCCAACTCGGCGGTCCCCTCCGGCTACGATCTCGAGGAGGCCCACTGGGGCTGGGTCCGCAACCAGGCGTTCGAGGCCACGGTGACGCAGGGCAACGGCGCCCTCAACGCATCTTGCGTCTTCGACCCAGCAGCGTTCGAAGGTTCGCCGGAGCAGATCTCCTACGACGTGGGGTCCCGCAGCGACGAGCTGACCCGCTCGGTCGGGCCCATCGGAGACCTGCGCGCCACGGTGGTGGAGGTCCAGTTGGAGAACAGCTCCAGCGATACGCAGCTGGCCCGCGTCGAAGCCAGCGGCTCGCTGGACGCGAGGGTCAAGCTCTACCGAGGTGTGAGCAGCGCCACGACCGACTGCGTCAACGTCTCGCGGTCCCGGTCGAACGAACACGAGCTCGAGCTCTCCCTCGACCCCGGTCAGAATCGCACCGTGTACGCGCTGCTGTCCAACAGCGACATCGCGGGCCCGATCGAGACCTTCGACGTGCGCGTCGGGACGCTCGAAGCGATCGGCGTCGAGATCACCGAGCCGGCCGACGGCGCCGCCTTTCCGGAAGGCACGTTGGTCGGCTTCGAGGCGGACGTGCGTTTCTCGGGCACGTACGAGCTGGACTGGTCCACGGACGGCGCGTACGCCGGTGCGGGCGGCATCACCGGCGCCGGCACCTCCTTGCTCTGCCCGGACGCGCATTTGATCACGGCCGAGGCGACGCTGCAGACGGGGAGCGGCCCCGTGACGGTGTCCGATGAGGTCGCCATCGACATCGAGAACCGCGAGCCCAGCATCGCCATCACCGACCGTCCCTCCGGCGACAGCGTGGAGGAGGACGCGCGCGTCACGGTCCGCGCGCGGGCCGACGACCGGTCCTGCAGCACCGGCCACAACGCGAACTCTGCCGACCAGCGCGAGATCGACTGGTACGTGAACGGCAGCCAGGTCGCGTCGGGCGCTACGCTGATCCATGACGTGAACGCCAGCCCCGGCAGCGCGTTGGACATTCAGGCCGAGTACACCGACGAGGCCGGCGCGACGGCCAAGACCGAGGTGCTGGCGTACGACGTCGTCGAGGCGCCCGACGGGCCTCGGCCCCCGAACGTGACGATCGTGCACCCGCCCGACGGGGACACGCTGTACCGGCCGTGCGGCGAACTTCGCCTCGAAGCGGACGCTGAAGATCCGGACGGCGGCACGATCGACGCCTACGACTGGGTCGTGAGCGGTCCCACCGGCTTCAGCAAGAGCTACCAGGGCAACGACATCGTGATCCGGCTTTGGACCTGCTCGGAGCCCATCTTCAACGAGCCGGGCGACTTCGACATCGAGGTCACCGTCACCGACGACGAGGGCCAACAGGCCTCGAGCAGCATCGAGGTCACGGTCATTCCGGGGACCTAACAATGCGCGCCCCCCTCGCGGGGCGACCATCGGCAGGGTGACCCGTTTCCGAGGGCCACCGTGCCATGCCACGCACGGAGGCCAGTGGGGCTCGCTCCGGCGCCTTGCGAGCCCCAGGTCCCTGTGATACGCTCTGCCTCGCCCGAATGGGCCTCGGTCGGCGGTAGCTCAGTGGTAGAGCGATCGGCTGTTAACCGATTGGTCGCTGGTTCGAATCCAGCCCGCCGAGCCAACACGTGCAGGACGTAAGAATCGCCCGCCATGACGCGGGCGATTCTGCGTGGAGGGTGCCAAGAGGGTGCCAAACGCCAAGGACGCGATTTGATGGGGCGCGCGTTCGGCCGAACAGCTTCAAAACGGGACTAGGCGGTAGAATGAGCCGTGGACTTCGAAGAACGCTACGGACGCTTTGGGGAGGAGGACGACTTCGATCGCGCCTTCTGGGCGAAGCAGCCGCGCGAGGTCGTGTTCGACGCGGCGTACGGGATGATCAAGGACTACCTGCTCCTGAGGGACTGCCGTGCTGACGAGCCCCGACTTCAAAGAACTGTTGAGTCTTTTCGCCGCGTATGACGTTCGCTACCTGATCATCGGCGGATACGCGGTCATGCGTTACGCGCAACCACGGTTCACGAAGGACCTGGACGTGCTCATCGCGGTGGACGACGAGAACGCGAAGGCGACGTACGATGCCTTGCGGGCGTTTGGGGCGCCGCTCGAGAATCTCACGCCCGACGACTTCGCCTCCAAAGGGGCGTATTATCAGCTGGGCGTTCCACCCATGCGTGTCGACGTGATGATGGACGTGCCCGGCATCGACTTCGGAGACGCATGGCAACAACGCGACACGATCGACGTCGGGGGCGTCCCGGTACACTTCATCGGGAAGAGCGACCTCGTTCGAGCCAAGAAGGCATCCGGACGTCCTCAGGACCTGCTCGACGTCGCAGCGCTCGAGGACCCATGGCCGTCGGGGCAAGACGGCTGAAGCGCGAGGGCACGCCTCGCATCACACTGGCGCCAGGGTCAACGTACGCATGCAGGACCGCCCGCCCAGCGGCCGGGTGGCGACTTCAAGACGCCCATGGATCTTGCGCGTACGCGTACCACGCTTACGGGTGCGATTCGTTTGCCGAGTCACCAATCCCGTACGGTGGCGAGGTCGCCGAGGCTGAAACGTACGACGCCATTCGCTGGACCTTCGAGACGACGTTCGAGCCTGGGCAACGCGCGCTTCTTGTGTATCGCGTTCGGGTCGAGGGCACAGCCGATCCTGAGACCGTCCACAGGGACGGGACCGTCGTCGATGGATTCAGGTTCGACCGGGTCGGCATTCGCGATGTAGGAGCCGGGTACGTCTCGCCCGCAGGGACGCCTGTCCCCTGCACAGGGTGGCATACATCGACTATGGTCTATCTCATGTTCGATTCTTCGATCCTACTCAGATCGCTCAGCGATCCCACCCGGTGGAAGATCCTCGAGTTTCTCGCCGCTCCGGTCCAGTCGCAGTGCCGTCGTGATGATGGCGTGTGCGGTTGTGACTTGGAGGCGTTCTTGGGGTTGTCGCAGCCGACGGTGAGTCATCACATGAAGCGGTTGGTGGAGGCGGGCGTGGTGCGTGCCGCGCGTGAGGGCCGCTGGGTGCACTACGAACTCGACGCGGAGGCGTTGCGGGTGTTGGCGGGCACGTTCGAGCGGTTCGCCCGCGCGGCGGACGCCCGCGCGGGCGAGGGGGTGACGGCGTGACACGGCGGTTGTCGGTACTGGACCGGTTCCTGACGGTGTGGATCTTCACGGCGATGGGCTTGGGCGTGCTGTTGGGGTGGTCGTTGCCGGCGTTCGGGCGGGCGTTGGACGCGTTGAGCGTGGGCAGTACGAACATTCCGATCGCGATCGGGTTGATCGTGATGATGTACCCGCCGCTGGCGAAGGTCCGGTACGGGGCGTTGCCGCGGGTGTTCCGCAACTGGCGGGTGTTGGGGTTGTCACTGATTCAGAACTGGCTGATCGGGCCCGTCCTGATGTTCGTGCTGGCGGTGGTGTTCCTCCGGGGTCACCCGGAGTACATGGTGGGGTTGATCCTGATCGGGTTGGCGCGCTGCATCGCGATGGTGCTGGTGTGGAACGACCTGGCGGAGGGCGACAACGAGTACGCGGCGGGCCTGGTGGCGTTCAACAGCGTGTTCCAGATTTTGTTCTTCGGGGCGTACGCGTACGTGTTCATCACCGTCCTGCCGGCCTGGTTGGGGTTGCAGGGCAGCATCGTGGACGTCACCTTCATCGAGATCGCGCAAGCCGTGCTGATCTACTTGGGTGTGCCGTTCGCGGCGGGCATCCTCAGTCGCGTGATCCTGATCCCGCGCATGGGGCGCGATTGGTACGATCGCGTGTTCCTGCCGCGCATCGGGCCGCTCACGCTGGTGGCGTTGTTGTTCACGATCGTGATGATGTTCAGCCTGAAGGGCGAGACGATCGTGCAGATCCCGCTCGACGTGATCACCATCGCGGTGCCGTTGTTCTTGTACTTCGTGATCATGTTCCTGATCAGTTTCGCGATGGGCCGCCTGATCGGCGCGGACTACGCGAAGACCACCACCTTGTCGTTCACGGCGGCCAGCAACAACTTCGAACTGGCGTTGGCCGTCGCGATCAGCGTGTTCGGCCTGGGGTCCGGCGTCGCGTTCGCCGCCGTCATCGGCCCCCTCGTCGAAGTGCCCGTCCTGATCGGCCTGGTGCACGTCGCCCTGTGGTTGCGCCGCCGCGCCTTCCCCGCCACCGCCGCGCCCGAACCGATTCCGAAGTAGGGGCGTACGCCGCCTGCACGGATGCGATTCGTCTGAAGCTCCACCCCCGATTCGACCTCGAGAGGACCCCCTGATGACCGTGACCGTCTACGACCCACCGATGTGTTGCTCGACCGGCGTGTGCGGAGCCGACGCCGATCCCCAGCTGGCTCGCTTCGCCGGCGACCTCGCCTGGCTTCGCGCGTGTGGCGTCGCCATCGAACGTGTCAACCTCGCGCAGGAGCCCGCCCGCTTCTTGGAGGAGCCGGCCCTCCGGCCCCTGCTGGAAGCCGGCGGCGCCGACGACCTACCGGCCCTCGTGATCGACGGGCAGCTCGCGCTCTACGGTCGCTACCCCACACGAGGGGAATTGGCGCGCACCTTCGCGCTAGGCCCCGACGGTGACGAGGGATCCGTGCACGCCTCGGGTCAGGAGCTCGGAATGGTCGCGGGCGGCTGCTGCGGCGACGAAGGCTGCTGCTGATGCCCCGACGAGAAGGAGGCAGCCAGACGACGTTTCCCGACCTCGCACCGTTCTCGTTCTTCACCGGCAAGGGCGGCGTCGGCAAGACCTCCCTCGCCTGCGCCACGGCCGTGTCCCTGGCCGACGAGGGTCGCCGCGTGCTGCTGGTCAGCACCGATCCCGCCTCGAACGTCGCTCAGGTGTTGGAGACGCCGGTCGGCCCCAGGATCACCCCGATCGAGGCGGTTCCGGGCCTGGACGCCATCGAGATCGATCCCGCCTCGGCGGCCGCCGATTACCGTGAACGCATCGTGGGGCCCCTACGCGACGCCATGCCCGCCAAGGCGCTGGCCGGCATCGAGGAGCAACTCTCCGGCGCGTGCACCACCGAGATCGCCGCCTTCGACGAGTTCACGACGCTCCTCACCGATGACGCGCTGCGCGCCGAGTACGACCACATCGTGTTCGACACGGCCCCCACCGGACACACCATTCGCCTGTTGCAGCTGTCCGGCGCATGGTCGTCCTTCCTGGAGAACGGCTCGGGCGATGCGTCGTGCTTGGGGCCGCTCGCGGGGCTCGAGAAGCAACGCGCGCGCTACGCCGCGGCCGTCGAACGGCTCGCGGACCCCGATCGTACCCAGCTCATCCTGGTGGCGCGGCCCCAGCGATCCTCGCTGGACGAGCTGGCCCGCACCTCACGCGAACTGGCCGCGATCGGCCTGAACAACCAACGTCTCGCCATCAACGGCCGCCTGAGCGGCGAACCGCACGGCGACCGCCTGGCGATGGCGCTGCAAAGACGCGAAGCCGAGGCGCTCGCCAGCATGGATCCAGCGCTCGCCGCCCTCCCGCGTCGCGAGTTCCCCCTTCGCGCCGACGAGCTGATGGGCGTCGCCGCGTTGCGACGCTACGCCGCAAACGCGCCCGCCCCCGCGCTGGGTCACGCGCCCAGCCCCCAGGACGAGGCCTGGCCCGCCCTCAGCGAGTTGATCGACGACCTCGAGGCGCCCGGCGCGGGACTGGTGATGTTCCTTGGCAAGGGCGGCGTGGGCAAGACGACCATGGCCGCGGCGGTCGCCACCGAACTGGCGCGCCGGGGGCATGAGGTGCTGCTCACGACGACGGACCCGGCGGCCCATCTCGCCTCGACCTTGGGCGACGGGATGTCATCCCTGGAGGTCGATCGCATCGATCCCGCCGAGGCGACCGAACGCTACCGCCAGCACGTCCTCCAGACGAAGGGCCAGGGCCTGGGGCCGGACGCGCGCGCCGCGCTGGAGGAGGATCTCCGCTCGCCCTGCACCGAAGAGATCGCCGTGTTCCAAGCGTTCGCGAAGGCGGTTCGCGACAGCGCCCGACGCTTCGTGGTCATGGACACGGCGCCGACCGGGCACACGCTGTTGTTGTTGGACGCGGCAGGGTCCTACCACCGCGAGGTGCTTCGTCATGCGACCGACACCATGCGGGAGCGCATGACCACGCCCATGATGCGCCTTCAGGACCCCGCGCGGACCAAGCTCCTCATCACCACGTTGCCGGAGACGACCCCGATGCTGGAGGCGGCCGACCTGCAGGACGACCTTCGCCGCGCGGGCATCGAGCCGTGGGCATGGATCGTGAACGCGAGCCTGTCCGCTGCGGACACCGGCCACCCGGTGCTCCGTCGGCGCGCCGACGCGGAGCGGGACAAGATTCGACGCTTGACGCGCGACGGGTGGGCAAGTCGGTATGCCGTGGTGCCGATGCTCGCCGACGAGCCGGTCGGGACCTCGGGGTTGCGGGGCGTGTTGGCGCCCGCCGTGCCCGCGTCCGCTGGTTGACGGACGCGGGTGGCCTCGTTGGGGGACCGTATCCACAGGCGTCGCCCCTGCAGGCAGAGCCCCGCAGATGGACCGAGGCGACCCGGAAAGTACGAGGCGATCACCATGTGGACACGCGCCATGATCTTCGCACTGAGCGTCGCCCTCTTCGGCCACGCGGGCGCGCAACCCCGCGCCCTCGACACGCTGGGGGTGGACACCGAGCAGGCCACCATTCCCGTCGACGAGATCATGAGTGGCGGCCCCCCGCCCCAAGGCATTCCCGCACTCGGGTTCACCGGTGACCGCGCCGGGGCGGCGCGCCCCAGCCCGGCGCCCAGCTTCGTCGATCAGGACGTGGCGTCGGACTGGTTGGCGCCGCAAGAGCCCGTCATCCTGCTCGACGTCGGGGGCGAGGCCCGCATCTACCCGCTGCAGATCCTCACCTGGCACGAGATCGTGAACGACACCGTCGCAGGCGTGCCCGTCGCCGTCACCTTCTGCCCGCTGTGCAACAGCGCCCTGGCGTTCGATCGCCGCGTGCCCGTGAGCGAGGAGCAGGTGGACGCCGTTCGTGCACTCGACGGCGACGCCACGTTCACGGAGTTCCCAGGCGACCTCGCCGAACGCTACATGGCGCAGACGCGGCGCGACACGGCGCCCGAGCAGGGACTCGAGGTCACCTTCGGCGTTTCGGGTCTGCTGTACGCCTCGAACCTGCTGATGTTCGACACCGCCAGCAGCACGCTGTGGTCGCAGGCGATCGGCGAGGGCACCGTCGGCACGCTGGCCGGCACCGACCTGGTGCGCTACCCCGCCCCCATCGTCTCGTTCGAGGACGCGCGCCAGGCCCACCCCGGCGCGTCGGTGCTGTCCCGCGACACGGGCTTCCAACGCGCGTACGGCAGCAACCCGTACGTCGGGTACGACGACGTCGGCTCGCCGGCGTTCCTGTTCCGCGGCGAGACCGACGGGCGGCTGGAGGCCAAGGCACGCGTCGTCACCTTCGAGCTCGGCGGCGAGCCGGTGGCGTATCCCTTCGAGGTGCTCCAAGAGGTGCGGGTCGTCAACGACGAGGTCGGGGGCGTGCCGGTCGTGGTGGTCTGGCAGCCCGGCACGCGTAGCGCCCTCGACGCCCGCCAGATCGCCCAGAGCGAGGACGTGGGCGCCGTGAACGTGTTCCGCCGCACCGTGGACGGGCGTACCGCGACCTTCGCCTGGGACGGCGACGCGGTCGTGGACGAGGCGACCGGCTCGGCGTGGGACCTGTTCGGGCGCGCCGTGGCGGGCGAGCTGGCGGGACATACGTTGGAGGCGGTTCCGCACGAAAACACGCTATGGTTCGCCTGGGCCGCGTTCGAGCCCGAGACGAGGATCTTTGAAAGGTAGACGATGCGACGAATCATGATCATCACGCTGGCGTTGGCCCTGGGTGCGCTGGCCTTCGCCCAGCGGGCCGGCGACGCCGTTCCGGAGTTCACGCTCGTGGACGCGCACGGCGAGGTCGTCCGGCCGCAGGAGTACCTCGGCGCACCGCTGCTGATCAATTTCTGGGCGACCTGGTGCGGACCGTGCAAGGAGGAGCTCCCGCTATTCCAGGAGGCGTACGAGGAGACCGATCAGCTTCAGATGTTGCTGATCAACCTGGGCGAGGATCGCGACGTCGCCCAGAACTATCTCGACGAGCAGCAGGTGACGTTGCGCACCGCCGTCGATCCGTACGCAGGCGTGGGTGCGGATGCCGAGGAGACGGGCGCGGTGGCGCGCCGCTACCGCGTGCTGGGGCTCCCCACCACGGTGTTCGTGGACGCGGACGGCGTCATCCGCGACGTCCGGATCGGCCAGGTGCTGCCGAACCAGTTGGCGGACGGCCTCGCCAAGATCGACGTGGTCTGGCGTCCCTGAGTCGGGGCGTCAGGCCGTCGCGGCCCGCACCCCGCTCGGCTCAGTCGGAGCCGTCCGCACGCTGCGCCGCCGAATGTTTGCGCATCTGTCCGACCGGGTTGGCGACGGCGTGCCGCGCGGCGGCCCAGGCCTTCTTCCGTTCGCGCTCGTCGGGATCCAGCTCGTCGTCACGGAGGTCGGCGCAGCGGGCGACCTCGTCCTCGTTGGCGGCGAGCACCATGTTCAGGACCGCGTGGAGGGAATCGCGGACGGCCAACCCTTCGCGGAGCATGTCCTGCATCTCCAGCACGCGGTCGACCAGTTCGGCGTGCGTCATGGCCTCGAGTTCCGACCGGGTTCGCTGCATGCGGCCTCCGGCGGTCACTCTACACGCTCGGGTGCCGGCCGGTCGCCCGGGTATGGTGCGTCATGTTCCGAACGCCTGGCGCAACGCCCGCCAACCCGACCCTGACCGAGCTGGCGGCCGCCTACCGCGAGGGGCGCACCACCCCCGGCGAGGCGACCGAGGCCTACCTGGCGAGGATCGAGCCCGGACCGGTGTTCCGCACACTCACGGCGGAGCGGGCCCGGGCGCAGGCGCGTCGCGCCGAGCGCGCCTTCGAAGCCGGCGTCGACCTCGGCCCCCTGCAGGGCATCCCGTTGGCGGTGAAGGACCTGCTGGACATGGAAGGGGAGGTGAGCGCCGCCGGCTCGGCCGCGCTGCTGGCCGCCGGCCGCGTCGCGGAAACGGACGCGCCGCTGATCGCCCGCCTGGACGAGGCCGGCGCGGTGTTCCTGGGGCGGACCCAGATGACCGAGCTCGCCTTCTCCGGCTTGGGCCTCAATCCGCACTTCGGTACGCCGGGCTGCGTGGCCGACCCGGCACGGGTACCCGGCGGGTCCTCCTCCGGATCGTCGGTGGCGGTGGCGTCCGGCATGGCCTGCGCGGCGCTGGGCTCCGACACCGGGGGGTCGGTACGGATCCCCGCCGCGTTCCAGGGGTTGGTGGGCCTGAAGACGACCGACCGGGACCTCCCGACCGAGGGGGTGGTGCCGCTGTCCACGACCCTGGACACGGTGGGGCCCATCGCCCGCACCCCCGAGGACGCCTGGCACCTGTGGCGCGCCATGAAGGCGTGGGGGCCCGAGCCGCCCCCCGCCGCACCGGGGGCGCTCACGCTATGGGCGCCGCCGACGGTACTGCAGGAGGGGCTCGATCCGGAGGTGGCGCGCGCGTTCGATGCGGCCACGGCGTCGCTGGAGGCGGCCGGTCATACGGTGATCCGGGACGAGCTGCCTGCGCTGCGCGAGTTGCACGAGCTGTACGGGCGGTACGGCAGCTTTGCCGCGTACGAGGCGCTGGCGATGTACGAGGACCTTCTCGAGCAGGAAGGCGTCCGCGTGGATCCGCGCGTGTCGAGCCGCATCCTGGCGGTGCGAGGCCGGCCCGCGACCGACTACCTGCGCCTGGGCTACGCCCGGACCCGCTTGGCGCGGACCTTCTGGGACGAGGCGCGGCGCGCGGACGCCGTGATCGCTCCGACCGTGCAGGTCCAACCGCCCTACCGGGCGCCGCTCGAGCGGAGCGACGAGGCGTACGTCCGCGCCAACGCGGCCGTGCTGCGCAACACCACCGTGTTCAACCTGGCATCGGGTCCCGCGGTGCAGGTGCCGATCGGACGCTGCGAGGCGGGGCTCCCGGTGGGCGGCATGGTCGCGGCGCCGCCCGGACGGGAAGCGCAGGTGCTGGCGGTGGCGACGCGCTGGCAGGAGGCGCTGGCGGACGGGTAGGGCTGCGCGTCAGGTACCACCGCCCGGCTCGGCCGCAGCGGCCGGCGCGCGCAGCGCCCGGCCGGCCAGGAGGCCGAACGCGGTGGCCATGCTGCTGGCGTACTTGACCAGCACGTCGGTCGTGATCACCTGACCCATCCATGAAAGCGTCGCGAACGGGGCCCCGGCGAAGGCCAGCACCGTGAACAGGATCGTGTCCAACGGGGCGGAGACGGCGTTCGAGGAGGCGACCCGTGCCAGCCACGGGTGGCGCAGCATGCGCTGGTAGATCTCCGTGTCCGCGCTCTCGGAGGCCACGATCGCCAGGAACCCCACCGCCACGTACCGCAGGGGGGTGCCGACCGTCAATGCAGCGGCGACGTTGGCCACCGCCGCCAACACGATCATGCGGTACACCACCGCGCGTCCGAAGCGGTGCACGCGGTCGCGCTGCGTGAAGGTCACCCCGAAGAACAACGTGCCCACGTTCACCAGGAACCAGTCGCCGAGGGGAAGGAAGGCGTCGAAGGTGTAGTTGGCCAGCAGCGTGGAGGCCGTGTACACGCTGATCGCCCCCCACATCTCCGCCCGTCGCGCTGACGGCAGGGCGAGGAGCAGGCCCGACGCCAGCGCCACGCCGGGCGCCGCCAGGTCCCGTGCGGGCAGGAGCGTGACGCCAAGGAGCAGGCAGACCGCCGCGCCCGACGCCAGCGTGACGGCGCCGAGGCGGCCTTGGCGGCGTAGCGGACCCGCCAGCGCGTCGCCGAACAGCGCGCCGAAGAACGCCAATTCGGCCCACGGAAGCCTGTCCGCTGGGTCCTGACCGAAGCCGGCCATCCAACGCAAGGCGCTCACGCCGAGCAGGATCAGGGGCGGCAGCAATGCCAGCCGCGACCATTCCAGCGACCGGCCGAATCGAGCGAAACGATGCGTCATCGCACCCTCCGGGGTGGCGCCCGGACGTGGCCCGGACCGTTCCGGGCGGGCCTCTCCGGATTCGAATCGGGAACGCCCCCCGGACGGATCCGGGGGGCGGCTGTGGTCGGGGCGAGAGGATTTGAACCTCCGACTCCCTCGTCCCGAACGAGGTGCGCTACCAGACTGCGCTACGCCCCGGTGCAGCGCACGATGCTACCAGCGTAGGTCGGGCCGGTCAAGGCGGATCGTCGTCCGCGTCCGGGGGCAACGCGGCCTCGACGGCCCGCTGCACCACGTCGCCGTCGAACCCGCGTCGCGTCAGGAAACCCGCCGCCTTGGCGCGGTCCTTGCGACGGTCGCCGCTGGCGAAGCGCCACGCGTGCTTTCGCAGCACGGCAGTGGCGGCCTCGTTTTGCTGCGCGTCGTCGAGGGGCGCCAGCGCGGCGGCGCGCGCCTCCTCCGCCACGCCGCGTCGCGCCATGTCCCGTTCCAACGCCCGCCGGCCCTTGCGGTGCGCGTGGGCCCGGACGAACGCCTCGGCGACCCGCCCGTCGTCGAGGAGGTCCAGTTCGGCCAGGCGCGCCAGGGCTGCCTCAGCGACGCCCGCCGGGACGCCCTTCCGGGCCAGGCGACCGTGCAGCTCGGCGCGCGCGTAGTCGCGCCGTGCCAACAACGACAGCAGGTAGCGGACCGCGCGCCCTTCGTCCCAGTCCCGGCCGCGGCGACGATCGTCCTTCCTGGTGGCGCTGGGCGTCACCGCAGCACCGAGCTGGGGTCCAGGCCCGCCGCGCGGCGCGCCGGCAACAGGCCGGCCAAGGCGCTGGTCGTCAGCGACAGGGCGCACACCCAGGCCACGTCGAACGCTTGGACCTGGACGGGCAGCTGGGTGATGAAGTACAGGTCTCCGGGCAGCGGGAACGGTTGCAGGCGGAAGTAGGTGCTGGCCGCCACGCCGAGGGCGGTGCCCAACAGGGTGCCCGCCCCGCCCAGGATGGCGCCCTCCAGCGCGAAGGTGGCGAGGACCTGAGCTTGGCTGGCGCCCATGGCGCGCAGCACGGCGATCTCGGCGGTCTTCTCGCTGACCGTCAACACCAGGACGTTGGCGATGCCCATCGCGGCGACCAGCACGATCAGGAACACCACCACCGAAATGACCGCCTTCTGCAGGCGCAGCTGCGAGACGAGCCCCCCGAACACCGAGCTCCATGCCGTCGAGCGCAGGCCGGTGGCGTCCGCCAACGCCAGCCCCACCGATTCGGCCTGCTCGGGATCCGTGATGCGCACGTGGTAGCCGCTGATCTCGTTCTCGGCGTTCAGGTAGTCCTGCACGGCCTGCAACGAGGCGTAGGAGGCCACCCCGTCGATGAGCTCGTTGCCGACGCGGAAGCTGCCCAGGACCTCCAGCTGCCGCCGGTGGCCGCGGATGTCCTGGATCATCACCGAGTCGCCCTCCAGCACGCCCAGCTGCAGGGCGAGGGTGCCGCCCAGCAGCACCCCGTCCCGCGCTTCCAAGGTGGTGGCGGCGTCCTGGAGGGCGGGGAGGGACAACACCTCCACCTCGCGCGCGGGATCGATGCCGAGCAGCTGCGTGTACCCCTGTCGCCCTGAGACGCCCAGGCTGGCGTCGGCCCGGCGCGCGATCAACGCCTCGACCGCCAGGAACGGCGCCACCGCGACCACGCCGGGGTGCTCCGCGATGCGCGCCTGGGCGCCTGCGTCCTGCGGCATGCGGCCGCCCGAGGCGTAGGTCCGGAGCGTCACGTGCGGGGTGGCGCGCAAGGTGCTGCTGAGCAGCTCGTCGATGAATCCGTTGGTGAGGGAGAGGGCGAGGATCAACACACCCACGCCGACCGCTACGCCGGCGATGGTCAGCACCGTTTGCAACAGCCGCCGGCGCACGTGCGCCAAGGCGAGGTAGAGGGGAAGCGGCACGCCCTGGAGTGTACCGCGCGCCCACCCGTCGCCCGGTCGCCGTTCATGACGCCGGACGGGCGAAGCTCGGCGCCGGCCGTGCCCCCCCGCACGGGGGCCGAGGGGTTCAGTGCACGGACGCTGCCAGGACGGGGCGACCTTCGAACGACGGCGACGCGGCGTCGGGATCCAAATGGGGACCGTCGTAGCCGTAGCGGACGACCTCGACCTCGACCTCGCGCACGCCCCAGTTCACGGCGCTGGCGTGGTCGCCGAACCACACGTCGACCTGCTCGTGCTTGCGGGGGTGCATGGTGTCCTCGACGACGAAGATGCCTTGCGCGTCCAGGACCTGTTGGAAGTGCCCCTCGCCCCCGCCGCCGTGGTAGCCGCCCAGGTCGCGGAGGCGCACCAGCGAGCCGTAGGGAAGCTCGCCTTGCAGAAGGTCACGGCTGGCGGCCAGCACGCCGAAGCGTGTGCGCGTGCCGGTGGCCGTGACGTGAGGCGCGCTGTCGGTCTGGGCGACGTGCGAGTTGTAGCCCGTCGCGCGCAACCGCATCGTCGGGTTGGCGACCGGGCCGAGCGTCTCCGCCGGCGGCGCCAGCGACGGGCGGGGTTCGTCCAGGACGACGACACGCGGCTCGACGTCGAGCCGCGTCATCTCGCCGCGGTCGGCACCGTACGCAGCGATGAGTAGGGCAACGACCAGGCCTAGCGCGCAGAACTTGGTTGCGACGTGCAGGGCCATCGCCACCTCCAGGACCTTCGAGACTAGCACTCGGCCCGAGAGAGTGATCGTTCGCGGGCGACAGGACCTACGGAATCGTCGTCCAGGACGGAGTGCGGCACCGTTCCCCCTGCCGCTGTGCCCGCCCCGCCGGGTACCATGGCCGATATGGAGCCGCAGATCGGGTTCGAACCGCTGGCCGAGGACGGCCGCGCGCGCCTGGGACGCCTCGGCACCGCGCACGGCACGGTCCTGACCCCGGCGTTCGTGGCGGTCGCCACGCGCGCCAGCGTGAAGAGCGTGCCGCCGGACGCGGCGCGGGCGGCCGGCACCCAGCTGCTGTTCGCGAACACGTACCACCTCTACCTGCGGCCCGGGGCCGAGGTGGTGGCCGCGCACGGCGGACTGCACCGCTTCATGAACTGGGACGGGCCGATCCTGACCGACTCGGGGGGGTTCCAGGTGTTCTCGCTCGGGGCGGGCCTGGAGCACGGCGTCGGCAAGATCGCCAGCATCTTTCCCGGCGAGGGCCCCGGCCCCGGCCAGGCGCGGGCGGGCGAGGGGATGGTGCGGATCGAGGAGGCGGGGGTGACGTTCAGGAGCCACGTCGACGGCAGCCGGCACGTCTTCACGCCCGAACGCGCTCGATCGAGGTGCAGCGGGCGCTGGGGGCCGACGTGACGCTGGCGTTCGACGAGTGCACCAGCCCCCTGCACGACGAGGCCTACACCGAAGCCAGCGCGGAGCGGACGCACCGCTGGGCGGCGCGCTCGCTGGAGGCGTTCCGGGCGCGACCGGCCCGCCACGGCTACCCCCAGGCGCTGTTCGGGATCGTGCAGGGGGGCGCGTTCGAGCGGGTGCGGGTCCGATCGGCCCGCGTGATCGGGGGCATGGGATTCGACGGCTTCGCGATCGGCGGCAATCTGGGCGACACCCACGCGGCGATGCACCGCGTGTTGGACTGGACCGTGCCCGAACTGCCCGGCGGCGCGGCGCGTCACCTGCTGGGCATCGGCGACGTGCGCAACGTGTTCGAGGCGGTCGCGCGCGGCATCGACACCTTCGACTGCGTCGCGCCCACCCGGAACGCCCGCAACGGCGGGGTGCTGGCGCGCTTCGACGACGACGGGCGGCCGCTGACCGCGTTTCGCCGCAACCTCAAGAACGCGCGTTTCGCGGAGGACGTTCGGCCGATCGATCCGTCGTGCGACTGCCAGGCGTGCCGGCACTACTCCCGCGCCTACCTGCGGCACCTGCTCAAGGCCGGTGAGCAGCTCGGGCAGCAGCTCGCGACGCTCCACAACCTCCGGTTCATGGCCCGGATGATGGAGGAGATCCGCACGTCCATCAGTGCGGGACGGTTTCATGACACCATGCGGGCGTGGCTCGAGCCGGCCTCCGAGGAGGCCCGCCGCGCCGCCGTGAAGGAGGGTCGGACGTGAACCTGATTTCGGTCGTGATCGGCGTCGTTGCGCTCATGGGGGCGCTGGTCGGCTTCGTGCCGTTGCTGGGGTGGTTGAACTGGTTCGTGATCCCCGTCGCCGTGGTCGGCCTGGTGGTGGGCCTGCTGGCGCGCGAGCGGGCGGGACGCAACGTGAACGTGGTCGTGCTGGCGCTGGCGGTGGCCCGCCTGGCGATCGGCGGTGGCGTGGTCTAGGCCCGCGCCGGGTCGGCCTGCGTCACTGCAGGTGCTCGATCAGGTCGATGCGGGTGCCGTCCTGCGTCACGAAGCGGACCACGCCGACGGTCGGCACGAAGTACACGTCCAGCGCCGTCCGCCCCCCGCTGCTGGTCAGCGTGGTCTGTCGCAACCGCAGGGCGTTGAAGCGCCCGGCGGGCGTTTCGATGCCCTGCACGCCCAACACCTCTGCGGCCAGGGTGATGTCCACCCCGTTCACCTGGGTGGTGCTCTCCCAGGTGTCGCCCGGTTCGAGGGGCGAGGGGGGATAGACGATCAGCGGCGGATCGTACGCCATGATCTCGCCCCCCGCCGCGGTGCCGTGGCTCCGCACGCCGTCGCCGAACGAGAGGTACTCCTCGCTCACCGGCACGCCCTGGTAGGCGTGCGTCAGCACGATGCGGGAATCGCCCAGCACCTCGCGGGGGCCGCCGAGCGTCTGGGTCTCGCCGTTGGAGTAGGTCCAGCTGACGCCGGGCGTGTCGGGATAGTACGACCCCTGCGCGGCCGCAAGCCCCCCCGCGAGGAGGAGGCAGGCCGCCAAGCATCGAAGGAGGACCCCCACGGCGCGGCGGGTGGCGATGCTCACGCGTCGTCGTCCTCGCGGGACAGCTCGTGCGCCCGCGAGGCCGCCTCCTCGACGGCGCGCATCACCGCGTAGCGAGCGCCGTGGCGTTCCAGCGCCCGCAGGCCGGCGATGGCGGTTCCGCCGGCGGAGGCGACCTCGTCCTTCAGGTCGGCGGGCCGGTCCTCCTCCAGCAGCGTCGCGGTCGCCAGCAGGACCTGACGCGCCAACTCGCGCGCCGTGGCGCGCCCGAACCCCGCCCGCACGCCGCCGTCCGCCAGCGACTCCGCGAACACCGCCGTGAAGGCCGGACCGGAGCCGGCCAGGCCGGTAAAGGCGTCGAACAACGACTCGGGGACGGTGTGCACCGACCCGATCGCGCCGAACAGCTCGGTGGCGAACGCCATGTCCTCCTGGCCCGCGTCCGGCAGCCCGGCCACGGCGGTGGAGGACAGGCGCACCCGCGCGCCCAGGTTCGGCATGGCCCGGATCACGCGGCGACTGCCGACGCGGCGGGCGATCGTCTCGGCGGGGACGCCCGCCATGATCGACAGGTAGCAGGCACTCCGGCGCGCGATCAACGGCGCCACGCGATCGAACGCCTGGGGCTTCACACCGATCAGGATCCGCTCCGCACGGCGCACCCCGTCGTCGTCCAGCGCCTCCACGCCGTAATCATGGGCCAGCGCGGCCCGGCGTTCCTCGTCCGGGTGGTAGACGCCGACCTCCTCGGCGCGCAACACGCCGGCCCGCAGGGCTCCGGTGAGCACGGCGCCGCCCATCTTGCCGGCGCCGACGATGGCCAGTTTCACCACGCACGGCCTCCTTCGCGGCCCATGCTACCGGCGCGCGCCGCCGAGGCGTGCGACCCATTCCACAAGGTTCGCGCCCAGGACGGCACCGATCGCGTCCGCCGCCAGGTCGCCCAGCGACGGGTCCCGCCCGGGCACGTAGGACTGATGCCATTCGTCGATGGCGCCCCAGGCCGACGCCGCCACGAACGACGCCCCGGCGCCGAGGCCGGCCAGGCGCAACAGGCCGGCCTGCACCAGGAACAACCCGACGTGCGCCGCCTTGTCCAGGTGCGGCAGCACGCCCAAGCCGGCCCCCGGCGGGTCGGGCGTGGCGGAGAGCGCCCAGATGCCCGCGGCCCACGCCACCGCCGGCACGGCGTGGAGCATGCTCACGGCGCGCCCCTGCGGTCGCTTCACGGGGCGGCGGGCGGTTGCACCAGCTCGATCAGCACGCCGCCCGCGGCGCGGGGATGAAGGAACGCCACCTGGCTGCCGCCGCGGCCCCGGCGGGGCGCGGGGTCGATCGCCTCCGCCCCCTCGCGCTGCAGGCGCGCCAACTCGCGCGCCACGTCGCCTACGCGGAAGGCCACGTGGTGCAGGCCGGGGCCGCGCCGGGCCAGGAAGCGCGTCAGCGGGGACGCCGCATCCAGGGGGGCCAGCAGCTCGATCAGCCCCGTGCCGCTGCGGAGCAGGCGGACCCGCACGCCCTGCTCGGGGAGCGTCTCGTCCTCCACCTCGGGGAGCCCCAGCATCCGCCAGGGCGCCGCACCCGCGTCCAGGTCGTGCACGGCCACACCGACGTGGTCGATCGGCCACCCCGCGTTCACGGTCCGTCCTCCGCGCCGGGCCGGATGCCGATCTCGCCGCGCAGATCGGTGCCGATCCGCCTGCGGGTCTCACTGGGCGCGTGCCCCTCGGAGAGAAGCAGCATCAGCTTGGTGAGGGCCGCTTCCGGCGTCATGTCGCCGCCCGAGACCACGCCCGCCTCCGCCAGGGCGGTGCCGGTGGCGTACTGCCGCATGCGCACGCCACCCCGCAGGCACTGGCTCACGTTCACGATCACCACGCCGCGGGCGCTGGCGTCGGCCAGCACCCCCAACAGGGCCTCGTCCCGCGGGCCGTTCCCGGCGCCGTAGCTCTCCAGCACCATCCCCTCCACCGGGGCGCGCAGGACGTTTCGCAACGTGTCGGCGCCGATGCCGGGGAACAGGCGCAGCGCCAGGACGTGCACGCCATGCAGCCGCGCCGCCCGCAACGGCGGGGTGCCGGCGGGGCGGACGCGCGCGGCGTTCACGTCGATCGTCACGCCGGCCCGGCCCAGTTCGGGCGCGTTGGGGCTCTCGAACGCGTCGAAGCCGAAGGCGGAGGTCTTGGTGGTGCGCACGGCGCGCAACAGGCGCCCGCCGAAGAACACCGTGACCTCGGGCAGGTCGTCGCGTGCGGCCAGCATCAGCGAGGTGACGAGGTTCTCGCGCGCGTCGCTGCGGGGCTCGGCCAGGGGGACCTGCGCGCCGGTGAATACCACCGGCCGCGCCAGGCCCTGCAGCAAAAAGGCGACGGCGGAGGCGCTGTACGCCATGGTGTCGGTGCCGTGCAGGACCACGAAGCCCGCCGCCTCGCCCTGGTGCGCCACCAGGGTGTCGGCGATCGTTTGCCAGTCGCGGGGGCGCGCGTCGCTGCTGTCCAGCAGGGGACCGGGCTCGATCAGCCGGAAGTCCGGCACGTCGGGATGCGCCAGCTCGGGCATCGCCTCCAACATCGACGTCAGATGCCCGGCCTCGGGCACGTACCCCTGGGGACCGCGGCGCATGCCGAGCGTGCCACCGGTGTGGACCAGCAGGACGGGCGTGTCGGCCATGGGCCCAGCCTACCCGCGGGCCGGGCTCAGCGAATGCCGGGCGGAACCTGCGTCGGGGGCGGCTCGGGCAGGCCCTCGGGCATGGGAACCCCCTCGAGGCGCTTCATCATGCCGTTCTCGTTGCACCCGACGAAGAAGGGGCAGCGCAGGCACTCCGACCACACGCGAGGGTGCAGGTTCTTGGTCTTGTCGATCAGGTGGAACCCGCAGCGCTCGAAGAAGCCGACCTCGTACGTCCATGCGAACAACAACGGAATGCCGACCCGCCGGGCCTCCTCCTCGCAGGCGGCCACCAGCGCCCGCCCCACCCCCTTGGCCTCCACGTCCGGCGCCACCGCCAAGCCCCGAACCTCGGCGATGTCGCCCCACAGGACGTGCAGCGCCCCGTTGCCCGCGAACGCGACGCTGCCGTCCGGCCGTTCCACCTCGGCCACGAAGAAGTCGCGGAGGTTCTCGAAGATGTCCTGCGTGGGTCGCACCAGCATGCGGGACTGCCGCGCCCAGTAGCCGATGTTCTCGAAGATGCGCGGCACGTCGGAGGCGCGGGCGTGCCGGACGTGCACGGACGCGGCCGCCTCGGGCGTGCTCACCGCGGGTCCTCCCCCTCGGGCGCCTCCTCCGCCAGCGCCCCCTGCAGCGCGTCGATGCGTTCCCGCACGCGCACCTGGGCCGTGCCGCCGTAGCTGGTGCGGCCGGCCACCACCTGCTCCAGGGCCAGCGCGCCATACACGTCGGCTTCGATGGCGTCGTCGACGGCGCGCATCGTCTCGAGCGGCAGCGCCTCCAGCGAGACGCCGCGCTCCAGCGCGGTCCGCACCAGCCGCCCGACCCGCTCGTGCGCCTCGCGGAACGGCCGGCCCTTGCGGACCAGGTAGTCCGCCAGGTCGGTGGCGTTGGCGTAGGCCTCGGCCGCCGCCGCGCGCATCCGTTCGGCGTTCACCTGGGTCCGGGGCAGCATGTCGGCCTGCAGCGTCAGGCAGGCCCGCAGGGTGGCCACCGCGTCGAACACCCCCTCCTTGTCCTCCTGCATGTCCTTGTTGTACGCCAGCGGCAGGCCCTTCATCACGGTCAACGACGCCATCAACGCGCCGTACACGCGGCCGGTCTTGCCGCGGATCAGCTCGCTGACGTCGGGGTTCTTCTTCTGCGGCATGATGGAGCTTCCCGTGGTGTGGCTGTCGGGCAGCGTCACGAAGCCGAACTCCTGCGTCGACCACAAAATCAGTTCCTCCGACATGCGCGACAGGTGCATCATGCACAGGCTGGCCGCCGCCAGGAACTCGATCGCGAAGTCGCGGTCGCTGACGGCGTCCATCGAGTTGTCCGCCGGCCGCGCGAAGCCCAGCAGCGCCGCGGTGCGGTGGCGGTCGATGGGAAAGGTGGTGCCGGCCAGCGCACCCGCGCCCAGCGGGCTGACGTTCATGCGGGCCAGCCCGTCGCGCAGGCGCCCCTCGTCGCGCGCCAGCATCTCCTGCCAGGCCAGCACGTGATGCGAGAACAACACCGGTTGGGCGACCTGCAGGTGCGTGTAGCCCGGCATCACCACGCCCAGGTGCGCCTCGGCGAGGTCGACCAGCACGCGGCGCAGCGCGCGGAGCAGGCGCAGCAGGACCCGGACGTGCCGCCGCAGCCACATCCGGAAGTCGGTCGCGACCTGGTCGTTGCGGCTGCGGGCGGTGTGCAGGCGCCCCCCGACCGGTCCGATGCGCTGTGTCAACGCCGCCTCGAGGTTCATGTGCACGTCCTCCAGCGCAAGCTGCCAGTCGAAGGTTCCCGCCTCGACCTCGCCGCGCAGGTCACGAAGGCCCGCGATCAGCGCCGCGGCGTCCTCCTCCGGCACGATGCCCTGCTCGCCCAGCATGCGGGCGTGCGCCTCCGATCCGCTCAGGTCGTCCAGCGCCAGCTCGCGGTCGACGTCGATCGAGGCGTTGAACGCCTGCACCATTAGGTCGGTGTCGCCTGTGAACCGACCGCCCCACATCCGCTTGGCGGCGTTCATGGCGCGGTGCTCGGCTGACGCTGCCAGGTGCCGCCGACGCGCTTGTGCAGCTCCACGCCGGCGCCGTCACGGCCGACCTCGCGGTAGCCCAGCCGCTGGTAGTAGGGCAGCAGCGCCTCCTGGGCGCGGGGGAGCGTCAGCGACAGCGACTGCACGTTGCGCTTGATCGCCAACGCCTCGACCTTGGTCATCAACCAGCGGCCGAACCCCTGCCCCCGCGCTTCCGGGAGGGTGGCGATGGGGTCGACGCGCCATCCGCTGCCGCTGCCCGCCCAGCGCCAGCGGAGACCGCACAGCGCGCGGCCCTGGGCGTCCTCCAGCACCAGGGCGCCGCCGTGCTCCAGCCAGCCCTGCATGGTCTCGGTCGTGTCCGGAACGTCGTCGCCGCTCGCCTCGTCGGCGCAGGCCTCACGCCACAAGCGCGCCAGGCGTTCGGCGTCGCCCTGGCTGGCCCAGCGGAGCCGGGCGGCCTCGTAGGCGCGGTTGGAGCCGAGTTCCGCCGGGTCCGCCACCGTGCTCACGCCCCGTCTGGGCCTTGTGGCCCCTCAGCCGCCTGCCGGGCGATGCGGAGCCGCAACGCGTTCAGCTTGATGAACCCCTCCGCGTCGCCCTGGTGGTAGACGTCGTCCTCCTCGAAGGTGACGACGTCGCGCCGGTAGAGGCTGTTCGGGCTCTTGCGCCCCGTGATCATGAGCGAGCCCTTGAACAGCTTCAGGCGCGCCGTTCCGTTGACGGGTCGCTGCACGTCGTCCATCAGGTTCTGGAGCGCTTCGCGCTCGGGCGCGTACCAGAAGCCGTCGTACACGCACTGCGCGTAGCGTGGGATCAGCTCGTCGCGCATCTCGAGCACCTTGCGGTCCAGCGTGATCTGCTCGACGGCCTTGTGGGCGTGGTAGAGCAGCGTCCCGCCGGGCGTCTCGTAACACCCGCGCGACTTCATGCCGACGAAGCGGTTCTCGACGATGTCGACCCGCCCCACGCCGTGCGCGCCGGCCAACTCGTTGGCGCGGGTCAGCAACGCGACCGGGTCCAGGCGTTCGCCGTCGATGGCGACGGGATCGCCGTGCTCGAAGGTGACCTCGACGCTGCGCGGCGTGTCCGGCGCCTGCTCCGGGCTGGCGGTGCGGTCCCACATCTCGGCGGGGGGCTCGTGCCAGGGATCCTCCAGGACGCCGCCCTCGTAGCTGACATGGAACAGGTTGGCGTCCATCGAGAACGGCTTCTCCTTGGTGGCCGACACCGGGATGCCGTGCGCTTCGGCGTAGGCGATGCAGTCCTCGCGGCCCTTCAGGTCCCACTCGCGCCACGGGGCGATCACCCGAATGTCGGGCGCCAGCGCGTAGGCGGACATCTCGAAGCGCACCTGGTCGTTGCCCTTGCCCGTCGCGCCGTGCGCGATGGCGTCCGCGCCCTCCTCTCGCGCGATCTCGACCATCTTGCGGGCGATCAGGGGCCGCGCGAAGCTGGTGCCGAGAAGGTAGTACCCCTCGTAGATGGCGCCGGCGCGCAGGACGGGGAACACGAACTCGCGGACGAAGGCGTCTTTGAGGTCGACGGCGTAGGCGTGCGAGGCGCCGGTCGCCAACGCCTTGCGTTCGGCCTCGGCCACCTCCTCGCCCTGGCCGACGTCGGCGGTGAAGGCGATCACCTCGGCGCCGTAGGTCTCCTTGATCCAGGCGAGGATGACGGAGGTATCCAGCCCGCCGGAGTAGGCGAGCACCACCTTGCGAACGTCGCGGGTCATTGGGGCCTCCTCGGGGTCCGAAGAACGACCCACGCCACGGTCGCACCGCGACACGCCGAATCTCCGCCCGCTCGGAGCGGGGGTCAGCGGCGTCGGGCGCGGCGTGTGGTGTGGGTGTGGTGGGTCATGGGGATACGCCACGTTGCATGGGTATGCAACGTAGGCGATGACGCCCAGCAATCTAGCACCCCCCGCAGGTGCGGTCAAGCGTCCGGCGCGGTCGGCGCCGGCGGCAGCGTGCGCCGCGGGCGCCACCCCGACAGGGCGGCGCAGCACAACACCACGGCGGCGCCGGCGAGGCCCAGCGCGCCCATGCGCTCCCCGAAGGCGGCCCAGGCGACGGCGCCGGCCACCACCGGTTCGACCGTGGCCACCAGCACCGCGCGCGACGCGGTCGCGCGCCGCAGACCGAGGCCGTACAGGAGGTAGGCCAGGTAGGTGGACACCAGCGCCGCGCCCGCCAACAAAAGCCAGGCCTGCGGCGGTTTGGCGCCCCACGGCACGAACGGGGCGATGCCGATCGCCCCCAGCGGCAGGGCCACGCCGTACAGCTGGACCGGCGGCTGCCGCGCCAGCAGGCGTTTGCCCAGCAGGTAGTAGCTGGCGTACCCGAACCCCGCCGCCAACCCCCAGGCGATCGCGGCCGGCGTCGGGGTGACCCCCTCGCCCTGCGCGAACGACACCAGCGCTACGCCCGACATGACGCCGGCGGTGAGGGCCCACTGCAACGCCGTGGGCCGTTCCCCCAGGATCGGGCCGGAGGTGAGGGTCACCCAGGCGGGCGCCGTGTACAGCAACACGAACGCCAGGCTGATGCCGCCCGCGTCGATGGCGCGGATCAACGCGACGTAGAACAGGCTCACCCCGATCACCGCGAACGCTGCGGTGCCCACGGCGTGGGCGGGGGGGACGGGGCGGAGGCGTCGCGCGACGAGGGCATGCGCGGCGAAGGCCGATCCGCCGAGGAGCGCCCGCCAGAAGGCGATCTCGGTCGCGGCCACCCCCAACGCCAGCAGTCCGGCCGAAAACGCGCCCAACAGGCCCCACAACACGGCGGCCGCCGCGACCAGCACCAGGCCGCCCAGCTCGCCGCCGGGCGCGTCGCTCACGCCTCAGGGTCGCGCGGGGGCAGCTCCAGCCCGTACGAACGGGCGAGGTCCGGCTTTTCCTCCCGCAGGGCGCGCATGCGCCGTCGGTAATTCGCCGCCTCGACGGCGAAGCCGGCGGCGTTCAGCACCAGGATCGTCGCCAGGATCCAGACCTCCGTGCGCATCCCCAGCCCCAACGCGCCGGGCGCGCCGGCCCACTGCCGGGCCACGTCGCCGGCCAGGATCGACCCGGGCACCAGAAGCAGCAGCCCCCACAGCTCGTCCAGGTGCCCGCTTCCGGGCACCAGCAACGCCAGCACGTGGTAGGCGGGGGTGCGGGGCGCCCGCTTGGAGACGCGTGGCCTGGGGATCAGCAGGTTGACCGTTAGCGCGACGAACAGCGTGGCGCAGGCGGCCAGGAACGCCCACCAGGCGGGGGGTGGCACGCCGGCGGGGCGTGCCTGGGCCGAGCTGCGCCACGGCGCCGTGAAGGCACCGCTTAGCGCGTCGCGCCAGTCGCCGGCCGCCGCCAGGGCGAAGGCGTACGGCGTCGGCACGGCCAGCAAAGGGTCGTCCTGGAGGTAGCGTTCATGGAACGGCGACGGGTTCGCGGCCTCGGACAGGTGATGGCGGACCACGAGGTCGCGCGGGTCCGCCTCCAGCGCGGCCGTGAGCAGCGACGCGTCCCCCGTGAGCACCGCCCGGTTGACGAGGGCCGGCGCGATCTCGCCCGCGCGCGCCAGTTCACGCAGCGCCGCCTCCTCCTCGCCGCGCATCGCCAGGGAGGTGCCGCGCGCGAAGGCGGCGTACGGGGTGTCGGGGAAGGCCTCCACCGCGTCCACGGCCGGGACGCTGGCCAGGGTCCCGGACGCCAGCGCCGGGGGCAGGTCCTCGCCCCGGTCGGCCCAACCGCCCAGCACGGCCATCAGGCCGGCCAGCGCCAGCACCACCAACAGCGCCAGCTTCTCGGGCGTGCCCAGGTGGCGTGGCACCCAGGCGCGCGCCAGGGCGGGGGTGGACTGTCCCCGTTCGCGGCGTTGCTTGCGCGCCAGCGTCTGGGCGCGCCACACCTTGGCCAGCAGGGTGAGCCACGCCAGCAGAAGGCCGGCGCCTAGGGCGGCGGCGCCGCCGTGCCCGAAGCGGCCCAGCGACAGCGCCGCCTGGTCCACCCAGGTCGACATGCCGGCACGCTCGAAGGCGCGGGCGCGCTCACGCCAGACGGCGGCCGCTTCGCGGTCGCCGCGTTCGCGCAGCAGGTCCGCGAACGCCTCGAGTTCGTCCACGGTGCCGGGGGCCGCTTGGGCGGTGAGGCGCCAGGCGTACGGCGCCAGGATGCGGGCGGTCCCCAGATCGCCGTCCGCGACCGCCCGGCCGAAGGCCGCGAAGCCGTACGCGGCGCGCAGCGCGGGATCGGTCGCCAGCCGCGGATCGTAGTCGCGTGCGGCGAAGTCGGACAGCGCCGCTTCCATCGCGTCTGCCGCCGCCCCTTCGTGCCCCTCTTGGGCCAGGGCCGCCCCGAGGCCGAACGATTCGAAGAACGGCAACGCCGCGGCGGCGTCCACGGCGTCGTCCCGCAAGGCCTCGGCCTCCTCCGGGTCGCCGGCGCTGCGCGACGCCGCCAGCGCCAACCACGGGTCCGTGGGGTCGCGCGCCCACGCCGTCGCGGCGTCTTCCGCCTCGGCCGCACCTTTGCGCAGCTGATCGAACGTCCGGGGGTCGGTTCCGAAGCGGACCGGCGCGGCGGGACCGTCGGCCCCGATCGGGAGCGTTTCGGAGCGGCCCGTGGCGTGCACGACCTCGACGACGAGGCCGTCGTCGCCGCGGCGCAGGGCCTCCGCAGCCGCGGGCAGCGCCGCGCGCCGCCGCACCTCGCCCGTGGCGGCGTCCAGGAAGACGAGGTACGTCCCATGCGCCACGACCACCTGATCATCGCGGCGGACCGGCGCCAGCGCCTCGACGCCGGCGGGGCGAAGGGCGACCCGCCATGCCTCCTCGCCGTCCCGCTGCGCCACGACGCTGGACGATGCGGCGTCCCAGGAGACCTGCAGCGCCGGCGCGTCCTCGTCCCCCGCCGCGGGCGCTTCGGGCGGCGCTTGCGCCGGCACGAGGCCGCAGCAGGCCACGACGGTCACGACGAGGAACGCGCGCACGAACCGGGCGCGGCGCGTACGCGGATCGGGATCGGACGTCCACAGCATGCCGCCAACCTACCGCACCACCTCCGTGCGCGGGCGCGGATCCTCCTGGCGGACCGCCGCCGCAGGGACCGTCACGGACGGCTGCTATACTTCGCGAGATGTCTTTTGAAGCGTGGTCCCGGTTGGCCGAGCCGTTCGGGCCCGACGGCGTGGCGTGGGACGCGGTGGCCGAGGCCGCGGACGGGGCGCGGGTACGTCTGGCCCCCAGGCCGTCCGCGGCGGCGCTGCGGGCCCGCTTGGACGAGGTGGTGGGCCCGGAGGCCTGGTCGCTACGGCTTCGGCCGTGGGGCGCGGATGGGTTGATCGCCGAACTCGCCATCGGCGGCGCGACCCGCGCGGCGGCCCGCAAGGCCCCGCCTGGGCGCCGGACGCATGCCGGTGCGGCCGCCCCGGAGGCCGGGTGGGACGCCGACCGCCTGGCGGCGTCGGCGTTCGCCGCGGCCGCCGGCGCGTTCGGGATCGAGACCGGCATCCGCCTGCAGGACGACGGATGGGTCGACGCCGACCCCGACACGGGCGAGCCCCTGTACCTCCCCGAGCACCGTGGGGCGGCCCCCGCGCCGCCCGCCGACCCGCCGTCCGGCGGGACCGATGGCGCCGCACCCGCCGATGACAAGCCCGAAGGGCACGCCATGATCGACCGGCTGGTCGAGCGTCTGCGCGGGGAAGGGCTCGGCGCCGAGGCCGCCCGGATCGTCACATTGCACGGCGGGTACGGCCGCGACGCCGAGGAGCGCCGCGCCCTGTACGCCGAACTGCGTGCCGTGCTGGTCCAGGGGGGGCCGCGGGCGTGATCAAGGTGGTGGCGGTCGGGGACGTGCACGGCATGTGGGCCGAGTTGTGGCGCGTCCTCAAGGCCTCGGCGGCCGCCACGCCCAACCTGGAGCCCACCGACGCGGTGATCACCGGGCGGGTGCAGGTGGTCTGCGTCGGCGACCTGGTGCACTACAAGGACGCCCGCGCCTACGCCAGCGCCGCCGGCGTCGAACCGTACGACGCCAGCGATCCCGACCACCTGCGGCGGGCCGCCAAGGCGCAGATCCGCGAACTGTACCGGTTCCAGCGCTACGTCCAGCAGGCCGGCGGGCACGTGCAGGTCATCCTCGGCAACCACGACGACGTGGCGCTGCACCACCGCTACGAACTGTCCACCCGCGGCGGCCTACGGCACGACGAGTTCGATCCGAAACGGGGTGGGATGGAGCTCCCAGGCGACCTGCGGACCTGGTTCGAAGGGTTCCCGAGGGAGGTGCGGCGTCACGGCGTGCAGTTCGCCCATGCCGGGCCGACGCCGGGCATGCAGCAGTTCGACGATTTCTTCTATCACGACCCCGACACCAAGCGTTGGTGGTTCGAGAAGCCCGAGCTGGTGCGTCAGGCGGGCCACCGCTTCGGCGTGTACGGCCACACCGTGATGAAGGACGGCGTCTACGTCGACCGCGAGCACGGGTTGGCGATGATCGACGCGCTGGCGGAGACGCAGTTCCTGGAGATGTTCCTCGACGACGACCGGCTGGACTACACCGTGACCCGGCTGTGAAGGCCCGAGGCCGGCGGGCGGGGCCTCACAGGGCGTAGCCGCCCTGGGCCGCGTCGCGCACCAGCTCGCCGCCCCGCAGCACCACCGTCCGCCGTCGCAGCCGGTCCACGATGTCACGGGAGTGCGTCGCCACGAGCACCGTGGTACCGCGAATGTTGAGGTCGTTCAACAGTTCGAGGATCTCCCAGCTGGTGTCGGGATCGAGGTTGCCCGTCGGCTCGTCGCAGAGCAGCAGCGGCGGGTTGGTCACCATGGCGCGCGCGATGGCGACGCGCTGCTGTTCGCCCAACGACAATTCGATCGGGCTCGCCTTGCGCTTGTGCGCCAGGCCGACCTGGCGCAACACCTGCAGGGCGCGCTGGTCCAGGTTGCCGCGCGTACCGGTGGCGCGCAGGGCGAAGGTGAGGTTCTCGAGCGCCGAGCGGCCCCCCAGGAGTCGGTGGTCCTGGAACACCATGCCGATGGCGCGCCGCAGCAGCGGCAGCCTGCGTTCGGGAAGGAGCGCGAGATCTTGGTTGTTGACCAGGACGCGCCCGTCGCTCGGGGTGATCCGGCGCAGCAGCAGCGCCAGCAGCGTCGACTTGCCCGCCCCCGAATGGCCCGTGACGTACACGAACTCGCCTTTGCGCACCGAGAAATCGACGTCGTAGAGCGCGTGGGTGTGCGTGCGCGCGTACGTCTTGGTGACGTGCTCGAACCGGATCACGGCCCCATGCTACCGGGCGGCCGCCTCGCCCGCGAGGGCGCGGAGCAGCGTGGCGCGGGCGGCGTCCGCGTCGATGCGCGTCAGGACCTCGGCGTTGGGCGTGCCGCGCAGGACGGGATCGCGCAGGTCGCACACCGTCATGCCGCGGGTGTGCTGGCCCCGCAACTCGACCGTCACCGCCGTCGCCTCGCGCTCGAACGTCGTGGGGTCGCTCAACGCCATCACCGCGCACACGTCGTGCATCGGCGCGCCTTGGCGACCGGTGCGACGCTGGTAGTTGGTATGGAAGAACGTCAGCAACTCGGCCGCGAACGCGCCCACCTCGCCGGGCATCGCCTGGAGGGCGTCGACCTCCGGCTGGCCGAGCCGGAACTGGTGCGTCAGGTCGAGCCCCGCCATCACCAGCTGGGCGCCGCTCCGGAACACGGTGTCGGCCGCTTCGGGGTCGGCCAGCACGTTGAACTCCGCCGCCGCGGTGGCGTTGCCGAAGCTGCGCGAGCCCGCCATCAGGCTGATCCCCCGCACGCGGCGGGGCAGCTCGGGGTCGAGGTGCATCGCCAGGGCGATGTTGGTGAGCGGTCCGATGCCGACCAGCCACAGATCACTGTAGCGCTGCGCCGCCCGCACGATCGCCTGCGCGGCCGGGAGGGGGTCGGCGGCACGCGTCGGCGTTCGGGGGTCGGGCCCGGCCAGGCCGCCTTCGCCGTGCACGTCGGGGGCGTGCCGGGGCGCGCCCACCAGCGGCCCGGCCGCACCGCGGTGGACCGGCACGTTCAGGCCGGCCACCTCGGTCAGGACCAGGGCATTGCGCGTGGTCGCATCGACGGGGGCGTTGCCGGACACCGTCGTGATCGCCACCACGTCGCAGCGACGCGCCGCGAACAGCAGCGCGAAGGCGTCGTCGTGGCCAGGGTCGCAGTCCAGCAGGATGCGTGGCGCGTCGCTCACGCCTCCTCCGGCGACCCGTCGCCCCCGACGTCGGCGGCGGCCGCCTCGACCTCGACCCCGGCTTGCTCGATCGCGTCCTCGGACGGCATGACCAGGGCGGCCACCACCCGGTCGTCCGCGCCGAGCCGCATGATGGTGACGCCCTGCGACGCACGGCCGTACGAACTGACCTGCGACACCCGCGTGCGGATCAGGATGCCGCCCTCGGACAGCGCGAACAGCTCCTCCTCGCCCAGCACCGGCGTCAGCCCCACCAGCGGACCGGTGCGCGGCGTCACCTTCATGGTGATCACGCCCATGCCGCCCCGGCCCCGCAGCGGGTATTCGCCCAGGGCGGTGCGCTTGCCGTAGCCGCGCTCCGACACCGCCAGAAGCTGCGCCTCGTCGCGGTGCTCGGGTGCTACCGCCGCCACGCTGACCACCCAGTCGCCGTCGCGGAGGCGCACGCCGATGACGCCCTGCGTGGCGCGCCCCGTCTCGCGGACGGCGGTCTCTTCGAAGCGGATGGCCTGCCCGTTGCGGGTGGCGATCACCACGTCGTGCGCCCCGCCGGTGACCCGCACCCCCACCAGGGCGTCGCCGCCCACCAGGTTGATGGCGATCAGCCCGCTCACGTTGATGTTGGCGTAGTCCGAGATCGCGGTGCGCTTCACCAGCCCCTGGCGGGTGACGAACACGAAGTAGCCGTCCTCGGCGAAGTCCCGCAACGACAGCACGGTCTGGATCGACTCGTCGTCCTCGAGGGGCAGAAGATTGCGGACGTGGCTGCCCCGCGCCGCGCGCTCCGCCTCCGGCAGATCGTAGATCTTCTCGCGGTACACGCGGCCGCGGTCGGTGAAGATCAGCAGGTAGTCGTGCGTCGAGCCGACCAGCAGCAGGCTGTTCAGGTCGTCGTCCTTGGCGCGCTGGCTGCTGACGCCCCGGCCGCCGCGCGTCTGCGCCCGGTAGTTGCTGAGCGCCGTCCGCTTGATGTAGCCGCCCCGCGTCAGCGTCACCACCATCGCCTGCTCGGCGATGAGGTCCTCCTTGCCGATCTCGTCGCGCAACGTCTGAATGGCGGTCCGGCGCGCGTCGCCGAAGCGGTCCTTGATCTCCACCAGCTCGTTCTCGACCACCTGCCACAGCTCCGCTTCGCTGTCGAGGATGGTCTCCAGCCGCGCGATGAGCTGCTGCAGCTCGGCGTACTCGCTCTCGATCTTCTCGCGCTCCAGGCCGGTGAGGCGCTGCAACCGCATGTCCAGCACCGCCTGCGCCTGCACGTCGGTGAGGCCGAAGCGGGCGATCAGGCCCTCGCGCGCGGCCGGACCGTCCGGCGAGTTGCGGATCAGCGCGATCACCTCGTCGAGGTTGTCGAGCGCGATCAGGTACCCCTCCAGGACGTGGGCCCGCTCGCGCGCCCGGTTCAGCTCGAAGGCGGTGCGCCGCTGAATCACCTCGGCCCGGTGATTCAGGTAGTGCCGCATGGTGTCCTTGAGCGACAGCAAGCGCGGCGAGCGGCCCACGATCAGCACGTTGTTCACCGCGAAGGTGGATTGAAGCTGGGTGAACTTGTACAGCTGGTTCAGCACCAACTCCGGCAGCGCGCCGCGTTTGAGCTCGAACACGATCCGCATCCCCTGCCGGTCCGACTCGTCGCGAATGTTGGCGATGTCCTCGATCCGCTTGGTGCGGACCAGCTGCGCCGCGGTCTGGATCAGGGTGGTCTTGTTGACCTGGTAGGGGATCTCGGTCACCACGATGGCGGCCTTGGCGCCGCGATCCTCGATCCGTGCCCGGCCGCGCACGCGAATGCTGCCCCGACCGGTCTCGTACGCCTGACGGATCCCCTCGCGCCCGATGATGCCGCCGGTCGGAAAGTCCGGCCCCTTGACGTGCGCCAGCAGGGCGTCCGTGGACAGGTCCGCGTCGTGGATCAACGCCACCAGCCCGTCCACGATCTCGCCAAGGTTGTGCGGCGCGATGTTCGTCGCCATCCCCACCGCGATCCCCGACGCCCCGTTCACCAGCAGGTTCGGCAGGGCGGAGGGAAGCACGTCCGGCTCGCTGGTGGTGCCGTCGAAGTTCTCGTGCAGATCGACGGTGTCCTTGTCGATGTCCACCAGCAACGCCTCGGCGGCCTGCGTCAGCCGCGCCTCGGTGTAGCGGTAGGCGGCCGCCGGGTCGCCGTCGATCGAGCCGAAGTTGCCCTGTCCGTCCACCAGCGGGTAGCGCACGTTCCACGGCTGCGCCAGGCGCACCATGGCGTCGTACACGGCCGTATCGCCGTGCGGATGGTACTTCTTGATCACCTCGCCCACCACGCCAGCCGACTTGGAGTAGCGGCGGTTGCTGGCGAGCCCCTCCTGCTGCATGGCGTACAGGATGCGTCGCTGCACCGGCTTGAGGCCGTCGCGGACGTCGGGGAGCGCCCGGTCCATGATGACGGACATCGCGTAGTTGATGAAGCTCGTCTTGATCTCGTCCGTGATCTGGACGGGGACGACCTGACCTTCGTTCAAGGGTGCCTCCTCGAATCCCTGCACGCGTCGCTCGGGCGAACCTCGGCAGCCCTGCGCCCCTGCCCGGGCGCGCGATGAAAACCGTGGCACTCTACCATTCGCACCGACCCCGGGTCGCCGCGCGTCGCGTGCTGGGCGCACGGCCGCGCCGCGAGGGGTGGTAGCGTTCCCCATGATCGCCCGCTACGCCACGCCCGAAATGCGCGCCTTGTGGTCCAGTGAAACGCGCTACCGCACCTGGCTCGAGGTGGAAACCGCGGCCACCGAAGCGTGGGATGCGCTGGGCGCGCTCCCTGGAGGCAGCGGCGCCCGCCTGCGCGCCGCCGTCGAGGCGGATCCGCCGGACGACGCGTTCGCGGCGCGCGTCGCCGAGCTCGAAGCACGCACCCGGCACGACGTGGTCGCCTTCACCCGCGCCGTGCACGAGCGTTACGGCGAGGCGGCGCACCACGTGCACCGCGGCCTGACGTCGACCGACGTGGTCGACACCGCCCAGAACCTGCTCTTGGTGCGGGCGTGCGACCTGATCCTGGCCGACCTCGCCGCGCTTCGCGAGCGACTCCGGACGCTTGCCAGCCGCACTCGGGACGCCCTCTGCATCGGCCGGACCCACGGCGTGCACGCCGAACCCACCACCTTCGGCCTCAAACTGCTGAACTTCGACGCCGCCGCGGCCCGCGACGCCCGAAGGCTCCGCACCGCCCGCGAGACGATCGGCGTGGCGATGCTGTCCGGCTCGGTCGGGACCTACGCCCACGCCCCCCCCGAGGTCGAGGAACGGGTCGCCCGGCAGCTCGGGCTGGCCGTCGACCCCATCACCAACCAGACCGTGGCCCGCGACCGGCACGCCGAACTGCTGGCCGCCCTGGCGTTGGTGGGGACCACCCTCGAGCGCATCTCCCTGGAGATCCGGCACCTGCAGCGCACCGAGGTGCGCGAGGTGCACGAAGGGTTCGCGAAGGGGCAGACGGGGTCGTCCTCCATGCCGCACAAGAAGAACCCGATCGCGTCGGAGAACCTCACCGGCGTGGCGCGGCTGTTGCGCGCCCAGCTCGGCCCCGCCCTGGAGGACGTGGCGTTGTGGCACGAGCGCGACGTCAGCCACAGCTCCGTGGAGCGCGTGGTGCTCCCGGACGCCACCACCCTGGCCTCGTACGGGCTGCGCCGCCTGGGGGCGGTGCTGGACGACCTGGGCATCGACGAGGCGCGCATGGCCTCGAACGTCGATGCGCTGCAGGGCCTAATCTACTCCCAACGCGTACTGCACGCCCTGGTCGACGCGGGCATGTCCCGCGAGGCGGCCTACGAGATGGTCCAACGGCACGCCCTGCGCTGCTGGGACGGCGAAGGGTCGTTCCGGAGCCTGTTGGCCAGCGATCCGCAGCTGCCCCTGGACGACGCCACCCTCGACGCCGCCTTCGATCCCACCTGGTACCTGCGGCACGTCGACGCCGTCTTCGCCCGCTGCGGCCTGCCGCGCACCGAGGCGTGACCCCCCCGCCCGTGAACGACGGCGCCACCGCCCCGTGGACCGACCCGCACGGCACGTTCACGGCCGACGACGGCGTGCGCCTGCACGCGGCCCGCGCCGTGCCGCCGGGTGCGCCACGCGCGCAGCTGGTGATCACGCACGGCTTCGCCGAGCACGGCGGCCGGTACGGTGCGCTGGCGGCCGCCTGCGTGCAGCGCGGGTTCGCGGTGCACGCCCTGGACCTGCGGGGGCACGGCCGCAGTCCGGGCCGCCGGGCGCTGGTGCGGCGCGCCGAGCGGCTGGTGCGCGACGTGGACGGGCTGCTGGCGTGGGCCGCGCAGCAGGGCGCGCCCGTGCTCGCGTTCGGGCACAGCTTCGGGGCGGCGATCACCGCCCGGGTGGTGCAGCAGCGACCGGACGCGGCGGCCGCCGTGGCGTTGTCGGCGCCGTACCTGCGGACCGCCCTGCCCGAGCCGGGGTGGGTGTTGACGCTGGCGAACGTCGCCTCCCGCATCGCACCCGCGCTTCGCACCCGGCCGATCGACGCAGGCGTGGTGTCGTCCCTGCCCGCGGAGGTGCGCCGCTACCGCGAGGATCCCCGGGTGGACACCGGCGGCGTACGCCTGGCCAGCGCCCGGGAGCTGCACGCCCTCGGCGCCCGCGTTCTGCGCGACGCCCACCTCCTGAGCACGCCGACGTTGATCGTGCACGGCGACGACGATCGCCTGGCCCACCCAGGAGGGAGTCGGGCGTTGGCACGCGACGCGGGCGAGGCCGTGACGCTCCACCGGGTCGCAGGCGGATGGCACGACCTGCTGCACGACCGGGACGCCGCGGAGACCCGCGCCGTGGTGACCGACTGGTTCGAGGCGCGCCTGCAGGCGGCCGCCGAGCCCGACGCCTCCGCCGGGCCGGCTAGGTGGGGTCCAAGCGAGTGATCACGAACTTGAGGTAGCGCCCCTCCGGGAACGCCGGACGCACCGGATGATCCAACGGCTGCCCGCCACGGTGATGGATCTCGCCCGTGCGACCCGCCGCCGCCAGGCCGTCCTGGAGGGCCGCCTCGAACGCGTCTGGCGACACTTGCGCCGTGCAGGAGGCGCTGGCCAACCACCCGTTCGGGGCGACCAGCCGCGCGGCCCCCTCGTTGAGCGACCGGTACGCCGCCAACGCCCGCCCGCGCTGCCGTTTGCTCCGCGCCATCGACGGCGGGTCCAGGATCACCAGGTCGAAGGTGCGGCCCTCGCGGGCCAGGCGTGGAAGCAACGCGAACACGTCCCCCTGAAGCGTGTGGTGGGCCGTGGCCGGCAGTCCGTTCAGGGCCACGTTCCGTTCGGCGTCCCGCAGGGCGGGGGCGGCCTGATCGACGCTCCAGGCCTCCCGCGCGCCGCCCGCCAGGGCGTGCACGCTGAAGGCGCCGGTGTACGCGAACAGGTTCAACACCCGCAGTTCGCTCGACATGTCTCGCACCGCCGCGCGGTGCTCGCGGTGATCCAGGAACAACGCCGTCTTCTGCCCCTCCCGCAGGTTGGCCAGGAAGCGCAGCCCGTTCTCCCGGACCGTCTCCTCGGGCGGCGGCGGTTCGCCCACCAGCGGCGTCACCCCGTCCCGAGCGCGGCGCACCACCCCCTTGAGCCCCACTTCGCGGGCCAGGATGCGGGCCACGCGCGGCAGGTGGGCGTCCAGCGCCGCGGTGTGCGGCTGAATGGCGGCGAAGCGGCCGTAGCGGTCCGCCACCAGGCCCGGCAGGCCGTCGCCTTCGCCGTGCAGCAACCGGTAGGCGTCGTGTCCCGCCGCGACCAACGGCGCGCGGCGCTTCACGGCACGGCGGATCGCGCGCGACCACCAGGCGTCGTCCGGCACCCCCCGCTGTGAGAACAGGCGGACGCCGATCGCGCCGCTGGCGTCGTACAGCCCGAACGCGACCGCCCGTCCCGCCTCGACGCGCACCCAGTCGCCGGTCTCCAGCTCGTGCCGCGGCAGGTGGTCGCGGTAGATCCAGGGATGCCCCGACGACACCGCGGCCTCGAGCCGATCGGGAAGCGACAGCGTGGGGAGGCTCACGTCGGGCGGACGGCGGGCGCGTCCGGCCGTGCCGCCAGCCCCGCCCACGCCACGGCGACGCCCAGCACCTCGTCCAACATCGCCTCGGTGAGGCGGCCGGTGTTGGTGTTCTGGAAGCTGACGTGATAGCTGTCGATCAGCACCGCCGCCTCGGGCGCAGACGCGTGGCGGTCCAGCCGGTGCACGGCGCCGTGGCCGAACGGGTGGCGGGCCTTGACGATCCGAGCGCCGCGTTCCCGGAGCAGGTCCAGGTAGGCGTCGTGCGCGATGCGGCCCAGGGCCAGCACGGCCTGCACGTGCGGCAGGCGTTCGAGGTCCAGCGTCAGCCAGCTTCGGCAGGCGACCAACTCGGCGCGGCGCGGGCGGTTGCCCGGCGGCACGCAGCGGGCGGCGGCCGTGATCCAGGTGCCCCGCAAGCCGAGCCCGTCCCCGCGGCGCACGGCGTCCGGGCGGTCGGCCAGGCCGGCCCGGTGCAGGGCGGGGAACAGCACGTCGCCCGAGGCGTCGCCGGTGAACATGCGGCCGGTGCGGTTGGAGCCGTGCGCGCCCGGCGCCAGCCCCAACAGCAGCAGCCGCGCCGCCGGGTCGCCGAACCCCGGCACGGGCCGGCCCCAGTAGGACTGGTCGCGGTAGGCGGCGCGCTTGGTGCGCGCCACCTCCTCGCGGTGGGCGGCCAAGCGCGGGCAGCGACGGCAGGCCGCCAACTCGGCCGGGAACACCTCCGCGTCCCGGTACGCCCCGTGCCGGTCCGCGCCACGCGTCACGTCGTCATGGGTCACGTCGCGGCGGCCCCGCGACCGTCCGCCAGGGCGCGCGCCATCCGCGCGATCGCCTCGTCGAGCAGCGCCCGCGACGTCGCCACGTTCAGGCGTGCGAAGCCGCGCCCCTCCGCCCCGTAGCTCGGCCCGTCGTTCAGGCCCAGGCGCACCCGCTCCAGCAGCAGCCCCGCCGGGTCGTCCGCCAGCGGGGTGTCACGGAAGTCCAACCAGGCCAGGTAGGTGGCGTCCGGGCGGTGCATGCGCACGCCCGGCAGTTCGGTCCGGACCGCCTCGGCCAGGCGGTCCAGGTTGCCGCGCAGGTACGCCAGCGTGTCGTCCAGCCAGGGATCGCCGTCGCGGAACGCGGCCGCAGCGGCCAGCTGCGACACGTTCGGGGCCGACATCGCGAAGCCGAACGCCGCCTGCTCGAAGCGGTCCAGCACCGAGGGGTCCTCGCAGATCGCGAACGAGCCCTTGACCCCGGCCAGGTTGAACGCCTTGGTGGGCCCGTACAGCGTCACGGTCCGGCGGGCCAGCTCCGGTCCCAGCGAGGCGAACGGCACGTGGGTCGGGCCGTGGTTGAGGTCGGCGTGCAGTTCGTCGCTGACCACGAACAGGCGGTGCGCCAGCACCCGCTCCGCCAGCGCGTCCAATTCGCCGCGGTCGAACACCCGCCCGGTCGGGTTGTGCGGATGGCACAACATCAACAGGCGCGTGGCGGGCGTGATCGCTTCCTCCAACGCCTCGGGGTCCAGCCGGAAGCCCTCTTCGTGCTCTGCCAGCGACGCCGACTGGAACGTCCGGCCCTGACGTTCGACCGCCATGCGGAACGGCGGGTACACCGGCGTGAGCGAGACGACGCCGTCGCCACGGGACGCGAAGGCCTTCGCGGCCGTGAACAGGCCGGCCACGGTGCTGGGGATGATGCGGACCGCCTCCAGCGGCACCGACCAGCCGAACCGCGTCTCCAGCCGCTCGACCACCGCCTCGCGGACCCCCGGCAGGCCGCCAGGCGGCCCGTACCCGAACAGTTCGCCCTCGGCGTACGCGCGGATCGCCGCGCGCACGGGCTCGGCCACCGGGTAGTCCATGTCGGCGACCCACATCGGCAGGACGTCGTCTGCGAACCGCCGCCACTTGTACAGGGGGCGTTCGCGCAGGTCGGATTCGTGAAGCGCGTCGAAGCGGTGCGGCATGGCGGCGAGCATAGCAACCGTCCCTCGGCGGTAGGCTCCCGTCATGGAGCTCCGCGTCGACGTGCCGCCCTGGGCGCGCTACGTCATCTCCGACCTGACCGCCATGGAGCATGCGCCGCACCCCGTCGACGCGGCGCGGGTGACGCGGTTCCGCCTCACGCTGCCGGACGCGGTGTACTTCGAGTACGCCTTCCTCGACGAGGCGGGCGACGTCCGGGCCGACCCCGCCAACCCAGGGCGCGCCGACAACCCCTGGTACGCCGAGCTCAGCGCCGCCAAGGGGCCGGACTACGCGCCGCACCCCTTGGCGGCGCCCGATCCCGAGCTCGCCCAGGGGCGGCTGCGGCGCCTCCGGCTGCCCACCGCGCACGGCGGGACCCGGCGGGCCACCCTGTACGAACCGCGCGGCGTCGACGGGCCCGCGCCGCTGCTGGTGGCGCACGACGGCACCGCCTACCTGCGGATCGCCCAGCTCCCCGCCGTGTACGAGGCGCTTCGGTCCCAGGGCCGCGTGCGGGCCGCGCGGATGGCCTTCCTCGACCCGCACCGTCCCGAGCGTCGCCGGGCCGAGTACGGCTTCGGCGCGGACGCCGAGGCGTACCAGCAGGACTTGGAGGGCGCGTTCCTTCCGCGCCTGCGCGAGCTGGCGCACGCCGCGGGCGGCATCTACCTGCTGGGGGCGTCGCTGGGGGCGTTGGCGGCCGCGCGGTACGCCGTGGCCAGGCCGGACCGCGTGGCCGGCCTGGCGCTTCAGTCGGGCGCGTTCCTGGGCGCCCCGGAAGATCCGGACCCGCACGAGAGCGCGCGGTCGTGGTTCCGCGAGGCATTGGACCGCGACCCCGGGGCGCTGCCGTGGCGGGTCTACCAGGAGGTGGGCACGTTGGACTGGTTGGCCGAGGTCAACCGGGCGGTCGCGACGCGGCTGGCGGAGCGCGCCGAGGCGCACGCGTTCGAGACCCGCCCCGCTGGGCACAATTGGACCTTTTGGCGCGACGGTCTGGCCGAGGCGCTCGCGTTCCTGCTCCCCCCGGAGGATGTCCCGCCCGCAGAAGGACGCTGAATGTCCGGTGCGCCGCCGCCGCGGAGCCCGGGCCAGGGGGTAGCATGGCCTCACTATGAGCGATACACGAGTCGAGAAGGACACGCTGGGCGAGGTACGCGTCGCTGCCGACCGGTACTGGGGCGCGCAAACGCAACGCTCTCTGCAGAACTTCGAGATCGGAGGCGCGGAGAGCCGCATGCCGATCGAGGTCATCCGCGCCTTCGCGGACCTGAAGAAGGCGGCAGCGCTCGTCAACGCCGAGTTGACCGATCTGCCGCGCGACAAGGCGGACCTGATCGCGCGCGTCTGCGACGAGGTGTCGGACGGGAAGCTCGATGATCACTTCCCGTTGGTGGTGTGGCAGACCGGCTCGGGAACGCAGTCGAACATGAACGTCAACGAGGTGATCGGCAACCGCGCCATTCAAATCCTGGGCGGCACGCTCGGCTCGAAGGCGCCGGTCCACCCCAACGACGACGTGAACCGGTCGCAATCGTCGAACGACACCTTCCCGACCGCCATGCACATCGCGGCGGTGCGCGCCCTGCGGGAGGAAACCCTGCCCAAGGTCCGCGCGTTGGCCGCCACCCTCAATGACAAGGCGGGCGCCTTCGCGAACATCGTCAAGATCGGCCGTACGCACCTGATGGACGCCACGCCCCTGACGCTGGGTCAGGAGATCTCGGGCTGGGCCACGCAGGTCGAGAAGGGCGCCGACACGGTCGAGCGTTCGCTGGGCGACCTGTACGAGCTGGCCCTGGGCGGAACCGCCGTCGGCACCGGCCTGAACGCGCCCGAGGGGTTCGCGGAGCGCGTCGCCGAGACGATCGCCGACCTGACCGGCCACCCCTTCCGCACGGCCCCCAACAAGTTCGAGGCGCTCAGCGCCCACGACGCCGTGATCACAGCGTCCGGGGCGCTCCGGCGGCTGGCCGCGTCGCTGATGCACGTCGGCAACGCCGTGCGGCTGCTTGCGTCCGGCCCGCGCTGCGGCATCGGCGAGATCACCATCCCCGCCAACGAGCCCGGCTCGTCGATCATGCCCGGCAAGGTGAATCCCACCCAGGCCGAAGCGCTCACCATGGTGTGCGCCCAGGTGATGGGCAACGACGCCGCCGTGGGGTTCGCCGGCAGCCAGGGGCACTTCCAGTTGAACGTGTACAAGCCGGTGATGATCCGGAACCTGCTGTCGTCCGCACGCCTGCTGGGCGACGCCTGCGCCTCGTTCGACCTTCACTGCGCGCGCGGCATCGAGCCCAACGAGCGACGCATCCGGATGCACTTGGACGACTCGTTGATGCTGGTCACGGCGTTGAACCCGGTGATCGGCTACTACGCCGCAGCCGAGATCGCCCAGAAGGCGCACCAGGAGGGAACGACCCTCAAGGAGGCCGCCGTGGCGCTGGGCCACCTGACCGAAGACGAGTTCGACGCGGCGGTGGTGCCGGAACGGATGGTGTGACGCGGCCGGCCCGCCGCGTCACCGCTCGCGTTCGTCGATCACCTCGGCGTCCTCGGGAATGTAGGTGACCTCCTCGTACGTCAGGCCGACGTCGGTGCGGAGGTCTTCCGCCACCAGCTCGGCGAGGAGCGTGTCGGCCTCTCGGTACAGCCGCACACGGTAGGGGAGTCCCGTGCTCTCCGGCACCACCGCCTCCACCCACACGAGGGTGGCGTCCGCTTCGAGATTGTCCAGCCGGACCACGTCGGCTGGTCCGTGCGGCGTGTCGGTGCGGCCGGTGAGGGAGGCGTCGTAGCCGCTGAACAACTCGGCGAGGTCGAAGGTCACCTCCACCGGTTCCGCCTGGTCCGCATCGGCGCCCAGAATCCCGCCGAGCGCGTCCGGGTCGCCGGCGTCGAACAGCGTGACCTGGTGCGTGAGGAAGGTGTAGTTGTACACCACGTCCCCGTCCAGAACGATGATGTTGTCGGCCAGGGCGTCGGGCTGGATCACGTACGCGCTGGCGGCGCGCTGGCCGGGCAGCAGCTGCATCTCGAGCTCGAGGGTGATCCGCGTCCCGTCCGGATCGATCAGGTGGCCGGTGAGGAGGAACGCCGCGTCCTGGAGGGACTCGGCCGTTTCGGCGACTCGGTCGAGGAGGGCGTCGGCCTCCTCGTCGGCGAAGGCCGTGGAGGGCACCGCCAGGAGCGCGAGGACCATCGAGGAGAGGAGCGCAAGACGTCGCATGCCTGGGAGCGTACCCGGTGCGGTCCGCGGCGCGGGCTCAGGAGCGTGAAGGCACGTTCAGGCGAGCCACACCTGGAGGAGGGAGGGGGCCGTGATACCTTCGATGTCACGAAAGGAGGTCGCGAATGAAACGAATTCTTGCCTCTCTGACCTTCCTGATTCTGATGTCCCTGGCCGCCTCGGCCGCCGCCCAGGAGGTGCGCTTCGACCAGCGCGCCATCGTGGTGAACCCGTCGCCGACGTTCGGCGTGACCACCTTCGTCGACAAGGACGGCGAGGTTCCCAACTACCGCATGGGCGAGCAGATCCGGATCGGCGTTCGCGTGGACCGCGACGCCTACGTCTACCTGTACAGCCTGCAACCCGACGACAGCGTCACCCAGATCCTGCCCAACCGCTTCGACGAGAACAACTTCCTCGAGGCGGGCGAGACCCGCGTGTACCCGCCCTCGGGGGCGTCGTACACCTTCAACGTCGAGCCGCCCTCCGGCCTGTCCAAGGTCGTGGCGGTGGCCAGTACCCGCGAGCTGGACACCCGCCAGCTGGCGCGGTTCCAGTCCGGGCAGGCCTTCGCCACCAACGACCTGTCCCAGGACGGGTTCCAGCGGGCCTTCCGGATCGTGGTGCAGCCGGTCCCGCAGTCCAGCTGGGTGACCGCCACGGCGTACTACCAGGCCACGCGTGAGGGCAGCACGCCCGCCGCGGCCCGCCTGGCGATCGACTCCGACCCGCAGGGCGCCACGGTGTACCTGGATGGAAGCCGGCAGGGCACCACACCGCTCCGAATCGAATCGCGTCCGGGGCGCCGCACCATCCGAATCGAGGCCGACGGCTACCGCACGTTCGAGTCCACGGTGCGGCTGTCGCCGGGCGACTCGCGACGGATCGACGCCCAGTTGGAGCGGGTGCGACGCACCGGCCAACTGCGCTTCGAAAGCACGCCGTCGGGCGCCGACGTGTTCGTGGACGGCAGCTACCAGGGCACCACCCCCATCGGGGCCACCACCTTCGACACCGGCAATGTCGAGGTCCGCTTCGAACGGGACGGCTACCAGGGCGTGACGCACCGCGTCACCGTCGAGCAGGGATCCACCCGCACCGTGCGCGCCGAACTGCGGCCGCTCCGCGGCACCCTGCGCGTGAGTGGCAACGTCGGGGGCGCCCAGGTGTTCCTCGACGGACGCTCCATGGGGACGCTGGCCTCTGGGAGCGGCCTCCTCGAGATGACCAACCTGGAGCCCGGCAGCTACCAGCTGACGGTGGTCGCGGCCGGCTACGACACCGTGGTGCGGATCGTCGAGATCGACCCCGGATCGACACGCAGCGTGAGCGTTCGGCAGAACCGGCGGTAACGAAGCCGAGCCGATCGAACCCGCACGTACGCGAGGGCCGTGGAGACACGGCCCTCGCGGTATGCTCGGACGCATGCCCGGCGCGCGCCCTTCCTTCGACCCGCCCCCCGGATCCCGTCCGGGCGACGGCCGTGACGCGCGCGTGACCGCGATCGTGCTGGCCGGAGGGGACGAGAACGACCTGCTGGCGCGGACCGTCGGCGCTCCCGCCAAGGCGCTGGTTCCGCTCAAAGGCCGGCCGCTGGGGGCCTACGTGCTGGACGCGTTGCGGGACGCGCGCTCGGTACGCCGGGTGGTGTGGGTGGGCGCGTGCGACGCCGCCATGGCCCGGTCGGTCGACGTGGCCGTGCCCGGCGGTCCGAGGTTCGTAGATTCGCTGACGCTGGGGGTCGGGGCGGCGCTGAGCGGCGGGACGCCGGGCGAGCGGCTGCTGCTGAGCAGCGCGGACGTTCCCTGGCTGCGGGGCGCCGCCGTCGACCGGTTCGTGGAGGCGGCGGGTCGGGACCACGACCTGGTGTATCCGGTCGTCTCCCGCGCGGCCTGCGAAGCGACCTTCCCGCAGGTGCGCCGCACCTGGATCCGCTTGGCCGACGGTGAGGTCACGGGCGGGAACCTCCTCTCGGGCACGCCTGAGGCCGTGATCCGCCTGTTGCCGTGGGTCGACGCCGTCACACGCGCGCGCAAGGCGCCGTTGCGTTTGGCCGCCATGGCCGGACCGGCGGTGTTGGTGGGCCTGCTCACCGGCCGCGTCACGCTGCGGGGCCTGGAGCGACGGCTGGGGCGCCGCCTCGGGTCGTCCCTTCGGGTGATGATGAGCGACGACCCGACCCTGGGCACCGACGTGGACCGGCCCGAGCACCTGCCCGCCACCCTCGAACTGTCCGCACCTCTCGGGGAGGAGCTTTTAGACGTATGAGACGACCTTCGCACCTCCGCCTCGCCGCCCTGCTCGGCGCCTCCGCGTCCGTGGCGGTGGCGGCCCTCGTGGCCTGGGGCGTGCATCTGCTGTCGGGAGCGCGGGGCCGACTCGGCTTCGACGCCGTCAACGCGCAGGGGCTCCTGGAGGGGCTCGTGTTCGTGGTGGTGTTCGTCACGGCCCTTCGGTACGTGCGCAGCGCCGTGCGCCTGCCCAGCCCGACCCTGCTGTCGTTCGGGGTCGTGGCGCCGCCGACCGCCGCCCGCGTGGCCCATGACGTGCCGCAGGTCGACGCGGCCCAGGGGCTGCACACGTTGATCGACAATCGCATCGTCATCGTCGAGGAGAACGGGGTGCCCGTCGGTGTCGCCGGCGTGCGGCGCGAACGGATCACGTCCTGGGAGGACCTCGTCAAGGTCGACGGTCACGTCGCGGTGACCGACCTGCGCCGCGTGCTGGCGCACGAGCCGCTGGTGATCGTGATGGAGGGGGGCGAGGTCGTCGGCGTGGTGACGCAGGAGATGTACCTGGCGGGCCTGTGGGGCGCGGTGCGCTGAGTGCGAGGGGCTACGGCGAGGAGGCCTGCCCGCGGGGGGGCGGGGCGACGTCGTCGGGCGGTGCGATCAGCGCGTGTTCCGGGTAGGCCACCAGCGTGAGCGCCCCGGGGCCGAGCCGGGCGCCGAGGAACGCGCCGATGCGTTGGACCCGCCCTTCGCCGATGCGCAGGGTGCCCGCTGTGAGGCGTGCCTTGGCCGCGTCGGCGGCGCCTGGATCCTCTGCGGCGATCCCGATCACGACGCGGACCGGCGTCTCGCCCAAGCGGCGTTCCAAGATGCGTACCATGCGATCGATGCGCCGGGCGGACGGCACCGACGCCACGGACACGAGGTCCCCTTCACGCAGTTCCCACAGCGGCCGGCGTGCCGTCACGGTCGATGCGGCCGCCTGCAGCGTGCCCATGCGCCGTCCCTTGCGCAACCAGCGAAGATCGAAGGGCGCGAGCAGCATCACGGTGGCGTCGCGCACCCGCAGCGCCGCCGCCGAGACCTCGTCCGCACCGCGGCCGGCCGCGGCGGCGCGCGCCGCCGCTCGCACCTGCTCGGCCAGGGCCGAACCGGCCGCCAGGCCGTCCACGAATCGCACGCGACCCGCCGCACCCGCCCGTTTGGCCCCCTCCTGTGCGTGGGTGAGCGTTTCCGAAAGCCTGCTCGAGACGTGCACCGATACCACGGACGCCCGCCGGTCCAGGGCGCGCTCGTAGGCGGCGGCGAAGTCGTCCGGGTCGGGCGGCCGCAGCCGCGGGACCTCGCCCGTCTCCCGCATGCGGCCGATGCAATCCACCGCCGTCGATTCGCGGCCGTCGCGCAGCTCGTGCTCGCCGAAGCGGACCCCCAGGGGCACCGCCAGCACCTCCAGCGCCTCCAGGGTGCTGCTGGCGAGATCGCAGCTCGAGTCGGTCACCACGGCCGTGTTCACGCCATCATGGTCGCGGCCACCGGCTCACGGGATTCTGACCCACTCGGTGGCGGAGGCGACCCGCCGCCGCGGCCCGGCTCCGTACACTGCCGCGTGACCCGATTGGATGTGACCGCAGCGTGACCTCCTCCGAGGTGGCCCCCCGACCGCCCGCCATCGCCGTGCTCCTGCACGGCGGCGCGGGGGGAAGCGGCGTCGTCGCCACCGAGCTGGGCCTTCGCTTCGCCCGCAATGGTCACGAGGTGCACTTCATCTCGAATCGGGTTCCCTTCAGGTTGGTGGACCGGAGCGACCCCCGGGTGTGGGTGCACCAGGTGGAGACCCTCGCCTACCCGCTGTTCGACGCGCCCCTCACCACGCTGGCGGAGGCGTCGAAACTGGCCGAAGTGATCGAGGAGCACCACATCGGAATCGTACACGCGCACTACGCCGTGCCGCACGCGACCGCCGCGGTATTGGCGCGCGACATGGTGAGCGGTCCCCGGCCGGCGGTGGTGACGACGCTGCACGGCACCGACGTCACCCTCGTCGGCATGGACCGTGCCTACCTGCGCGCCACGCGCCACGCGATCCTGCGGTCGGACGCCGTCACCGCCGTCAGCCGACACCTGCGGGACCAGACCCGCAGCGAGCTCGGCATCGACCGCGAAGTTCACGTCATTCCGAATGCGGTCGACACCGAGCGGTTCCAGGTGGGCGGCGACCCGGCGCTGCGGGCGAGGTACGCCGCGCCGGACGAGCGGATCCTGCTGCACGTGTCCAACTTCCGTTTCGTCAAGCGTGCCTGCGACGCCGTCCGCGCCTTCGCACGGGTCGTCGCGGAGGTGCCCGCTCGCTTGCTGCTGGTGGGGGACGGGCCCGATCGTCCCCGCGCCGCCGAGCTGGCACGTACGCTCGGCGTGGAGGACCGGGTCGCGTTCCTGGGCAGTTTTCCGCGCGTCGAAGCGGTGATGGCGGTGGCCGATGTGTTCCTGTTGCCGAGCGAGCAGGAGGCGTTCGGGCTCGCCGCGTTGGAGGCGATGGCGGCCGGCGTACCGGTGGTCGCCACGCGTGCCGGGGGGCTGCCGGAGGTTGTGCTGGACGGAACCACCGGCCTGCTCGTCGACGTGGGCGACCCCGCCGCCATGGCCGACGCCGCCCTGCGGATCCTGCGCGATCCGGCGCTCCACCTCGCCTTCCAGCGCGCAGGACGAAGTCGCGCCGTCCACGACTTCGCCGAGGACGACGTCGTGACGGCGTACGGCTACGTGTACGAGGAGGCGCGCGGCGTGGTGGACGCCAGCGGCGCGTAGGGTGCGGCGTCCTGCGTCCATCCGGGCGGCAGGGGTCCACGCGCCATGCGCGCCCGCGCCGCCAAGGCGATCATGGCGCCGTTGTCGGTGGTCAGCTCGGGCGGGGGCACGCGGACGTCCAGGTCCAGTTCGCGCAACGCGGCACGGAGCCGGCGGTTGGCGGCGACGCCGCCCGCGATGACGACCGTGCGCAGCCCCTCCGCCCGGGCCGCCCGCGCCAGCGTGCGAAGCAACGCGTCCACCACGGTCGCCTCGAACGAGGCGGCGACGTTTGCGCGCCCGACATCGGGGTCGCGCTCCACCAGCGTGGCCACTGCGGTCTTGAGGCCGCTGAACGAGAAGTCGTACCCCACCTGCCGGCGCAGGGGGCGCGTGAACGGAATCGCGTTCGGGTCACCGCCCGCGGCCAGCTCGGACAGGGCCGGCCCGCCGGGAAAGGGGAGCCCCAACAGGCGGGCGACCTTGTCGAACGCCTCGCCCGCCGCGTCGTCCAGGCTCCGTCCCAGTTCGGTGGGGCGGGCTCCCTCCTCGTCGACGCGGAACAGGCTGGTGTGCCCGCCCGAGGCGATGAGGCACAGGTAGGGCGCCTGCACCCCGTCGAAGGTGGCCGAGGCGATGTGCCCCTCGAGGTGATGGACCGGTACGAACGTCAGGTCGCGCCCCCACGCCAGGGCCTTGCCCCAGGTGAGCCCCACCAGCAGCGCGCCGATCAGGCCCGGCCCGTAGGTGGCCGCGACCGCCTCGACGTCGTCCAACGATGCGTCGGCGTCGCGCATCGCGGCGTCCAGCACCGGCCGAAGGTGGGCGAGGTGCTCGCGGCTGGCCCGCTCGGGCACCACCCCGCCGTAGGGGGCGTGCACCGCGGTCTGCGACGCGACCACGTTGGCGCGCACGCGGCCGCTGCCGCGCTCGACCAGGCCGATGCCGGTGTCGTCGCACGAGGTGTCGATGCCCAGGATCAGCCCCACGAAGGTGAGCCTACCAAGCGCCCGCCTGCTATCCTCCGCCGGTGAGCGAGACGCGCGCGCGCCACTTCGAGCCCCGGCCGGCCGAGGTGGCCGGGGTGACCTTCACGCTGAGCGGCGGGTGTCGGGGCGCCCCCCGGCCGCCGGCCGGTTGGGCGGCCCTGGTGCGCCGGGCCGCCGAGGTGCACGGCGACGTGTTGGACGTCGCCGGCATGTACGGCGTCCCGGCCCGGGCGGTGCCGGACGGCCCGGTGCGTGTCCTGGAGCCCTCCGCCGCCGGCCTGGCGGCGCTACGGCGCGACGCGGGATCCGAGGCGAGCCGGCTGCGTGCAGCGCCGGGCTTGCCGTGGGACGCGGCGCCGGGCGCCTGTGACCACGTGTTCCTTGCGCCGCCGGCCGAGCGGGGGAACGCACGCGTCCGCGTCGAGCTGGCCGCCGCCGCCCGTGCGCTTCGGATCGGTGGTCACGCCTGGGTGCTGCTCGAGCGGGACCGGGGCGCCAAGCGCTACGAGCGCGAGGCGGCCGCCGCGATCGGGCCGGGCGAGGTGGTGGCGCGCGTGAAAGGGTTTCGCCTCTCCCGCTTCCGGCGCTCGGAGGCGGCGGCCGCGGAGCCGGTGGAGCCGTGGCAGCAATTCGACACGCCGCGCGGGCCGGCGGAGGCGTTGGCGGGCACGTTCGCGAGCGGCAAACTGGATCCCGGGAGCGCCCGGCTGTTGCAGGCGTTGGACGACGCATCGCCCCCGTGCGAGGGGGCGGAGGTGCTGGACCTGGGGTGCGGGTGGGGCCCGCTGGCCGGTTGGGCCGCCCGGCGCGGCGGGCGGGTGACCGCCTGCGACGACGACCTGGCGGCGGTCCGCAGCACGGCACGGAACGTGCCCACGGCGCGGGTGGTCCACGCCGACCTGGACGAAGGATTGGCGTCGGAGGCGCGCTTCGACCTGGTCCTGGTCAACCCCCCGTTCCATCTGGGTGCGGGCGTGCGCGTGGGGTTGGGCGAAGCGATGGTGGCCACGGCGGTGGCGCGCCTCCGGCCCGGCGGCGAGGCCTGGCTGGTGGCCAACGAGGCGCTGCCCTACGAGGCGGTGGCGACGCGCCTGGGGTGCGAGGTGGGGGAGACCGCGCGCAGCGGGGGGTTCAAGGTGTGGCGGGCGCGGCGTCGAAGCGACCGCTGACGCGCGCGCCCTGGCCGATCGGCGGGGCGAGCACCCGACCGTCCTCCCCGGCGTACGACGCCAGGATCTCGCTGCAGGTCACGACGTGCTGCGCCGCGCACACCACGCCCAGCGACGGCCCCGCCCCGGACAGGTAGGCGGCCCACGCCCCGCGGTCCCGCAGCTCGGCCTGCGCCTCTTTGAATCCGGGCAGCAGGCCGTGCCGGTACGGTTCGTGCGTCACGTCGCGCGACGCGAACCGCAACAGTTCGGGCTCGTCGCGCAGCACCGCCAACGGCCACAACGAGACGCGTCCGGCGGTGAGCACCGCTTCGCTGCGGGAGACCTGGGTCGGGAGCAGGGCCCGCGCCACCTCGGTCGGGATCTGGAAGGCCGGCACGCCGAACAGCAGGCGCCACGACGGCGGCCAGGGCAGCACACGGGACATCCAGACCTGATCATCGCGGGCGGACACCGTCAGACCGCCGTACAGCGCGGGTGCGACGTTGTCGGGATGCCCCTCGAGGTCCGCCGTCAGTTGGAACACGCCGTCCAGGCCCAGCTGCCCCCCACAGGCGGCGTCGCCGAGAAGCGCGCCCGCCACCAGCGCGGCGGAGGAGGATCCCAGCCCGCGCGCCATGGGAATGGGGTTGTCCGCGTCCAGCCGGACGGTCGGGGCCTCCCGGCCGCACGCCGCGAAGGCGGCCCGGAACCCCTGATGGATCAGGTTGTCGGGTTCTTCGGGGACCGGACCTTCGCCGTGGTAGTGGAACGCGTCCTGGGGGGCGGGCGTGGCGCGAACGTGCAGCGTGATGCCCACCGACAGGCCCAGGCAGTCGAAGCCCGGCCCGAGATTGGCGCTGCTGGCGGGGACCGTCACCTCGAGCGGCATTCGCGGAGACTACCACGCACCGCCCAGCGCCCGCCGGGCGCGTGGCACGGCCTGGGCCAGGTCGCTGGCGCGCATGCCCAGGCCACAGCGGCGCGCCGCGCGTTCGCCGGCCCGCGCGTGCAGGTGCACGGCCGCGGCGACGCGGGCCGTGGCGTCACGGTGCGGCGCGGCCAGCATCGCCCCGAGGAGGCCCGCCAGCACGTCGCCGCTTCCGCCCGACGCCATCCCGGGATGGCCCGCCGCGACGACGCGGACGTGCCCGTCCGGCGTGGCGATCACGGCTCCAGCCGCCTTGAGCACCACCCCTGCGCGCCACGTGGCGGCCAGCGACCGCGCGGCCTCGACCGGGTCGGCGCTCACCTCGGCCGCGTCCAGCTCCAGCAGGCGCGCCGCCTCCCCCACGTGCGGCGTCAACCAGGCGTGCTCGGCGTCGCGGACGGCGGCACGCAGGCTCGCGTCCAGCGCCGTCGCGTCCAGCACGGTCGGCAGGGCGGACTCATGCAGCAGCTCGGCCAGGGCGGGGCGCAATGCGGGGTCCAGGCCCGGCCCCAGCACCCGGGCCGCGGCGCGCGGGTCGGCGTCGTGCGCCGCGGACGCCAGGGCGTCGGGCGCGGCGCCGAAGGGGTGCACGATCGTCTCGGGCCACCGCGCCGGAAACGGCGCGGGCGTCACCAGGGTCACCAGGCCGGCGCCCCCGCGGTGCGCCCCGCGGCAGGCCAGCTCGCCCGCCCCGGCGTAGCGCTCGGACCCCGCCACGATCAGCACCCGTCCCGCGCCGCCCTTGTGCACCTCTGCGGGCGGGGCGGGCAGGGCGGTGGCCGCGTCTGCGTCGGTCGTCAGCCAGGGGCGTTGGCCGGTGGGAAGCGCGCCGGGGGGCAGGCCGATGTCGGCCACGCTCCAGGTGCCGAACGCGAACCGGGCAGGCGGCAGGGCCGAGGCCGGACAGGCGCCCGCCAACTGCACCGTCCGGTCGGCCCGCAGGTGCGGGCCCGGGGGGACGGCGCGGTCGCCGTCGATCCCGCTGGGCACGTCCACCGACGTCACCGGGCCCGCCCAGGCGTTCAGGCGCGCCACGACCTCCGCCGGCGTCCCCTCCAGCGGTCGGGACAGGCCGGTGCCGAACAGGGCGTCGATCACCAGGTCGGCGTCGGCCAGCGCCGCGTCCAGCGCGCCTGCCTCCAACGGCTGGATCTCGCCGTGCGCCGTCCAGGCGCGGCGCGCCTCCTCCGCGGCCCCCGCGCGCGAGGCGTGCGGGCGCAGGGCCAGCACCCGCGGCGCGATGCCGCGTTCGGCCAGCAGCCGCGCGACCACGTAGCCGTCGCCACCGTTGTTTCCCGCTCCGCACACGACCAAAGGGCGGGCCGGCGGGGGGGTGGCGGCCGTGACGTCGTCCGCGACGGCCCGCCCCGCGTTCGCCATCAGGGTCGATTCGGGGATGCCGGCCCGGACGGCCGCCTCGTCCGCGGCGCGCATGTCGGCGGCGGTGAACAGGTCCATGCGCCGAGCCTACCGCCCTCCGGGGGCGGCGGCGCGGCTATCATCCGAATATGAGCGACCCCCGCGACGATTCGCGCGAGCCGGACGCCCCCCGCACCGACGCCGCCGTTCCACGCGCGCCGATCTACCACGAACCCCCGGCGGAGCTCGGCCCACGCCTCGGGCGGCCCGGCGAACCCCCGTTCACGCGTGGCGTCTACCCGGAGATGTACCTGACGCGCCCGTGGACCATGCGGCAGTACGCCGGCTTCGCCAGCGCCGAGGCGTCCAATGCCCGCTACCGCCGACTGCTGGCGGAGGGATCGACCGGGTTGTCGGTCGCGTTCGACCTCCCCACCCAGTTGGGTCTCGACCCGGACGACCCGCTGGCCGCGGGGGAGGTGGGCCGCGTCGGCGTGTCCATCGCCACGGTGGACGACATGGACCGACTGTTCGCCGGCATTCCGTTGGACGAGGTCACCACCTCGATGACGATCAATGCGCCCGCCACGATGCTGCTGGCGATGTACACGCTGGTGGCGGAACGCCGCGGGACGCCGCTTCACGACCTGAACGGCACGGTTCAGAACGACATCCTGAAGGAGTACGCCGCGCGGGGCACCTACGTGTGGCCCATCGCGCCGTCCATGCGGCTGGTGACCGACCTGTTCGCCCATTGCGCGCGCGAGCTGCCGGCATGGAACACCATCAGCATCTCCGGCTATCACATCCGTGAGGCCGGTGCGACGGCGGCGCAGGAGTTGGCGTTCACGCTCGCCAACGCGGAGGCGTACGTGCGGGCGGCGCTGCGTGCGGGCCTGGAGATCGACGCGTTCGCGCCACGCCTCAGCTTCTTCTTCGCCTGCCACTCCGACCTGTTCGAGGAGGTCGCCAAGTTCCGGGTCGCCCGCCGGGCGTGGGAACGGCGCATGCGAGAGCGCTTCGGCGCCGAGGATCCCCGCAGCCTCCGCCTGCGGTTCCACGCGCAGACCGGCGGGTCGACGCTGACGGCCCAGCAGCTCGACAACAACGTGGTGCGGACCGCGTACCAGGCCCTCGCCGCCGTGCTGGGCGGCACGCAGAGCCTCCACACCAACGCCAAGGACGAGGCGCTGGGGCTGCCGACCGAGGCGACGGCGCGCACCGCGCTTCGCACGCAGCAGATCCTGCTGCACGAGACCGGCGTGGCGGACGCCATCGACCCCCTGGCGGGCAGCTACTACCTGGAGCACCTGTGCGATGCGCTGGAGGCGCAGGTGGAGGCGCTTCTGCGGCGCATCGACGACCTGGGCGGGGCGGTGGCCGCGCTGGAGTCCGGCATGGTGCACGAGGAGATCGAGGCGGCCGCCTACCGGCAACAACAGGAGATCGAGGAGGGCCGCCGCGTCGTGGTCGGGGTGAACCGGCACCGCGAGGAGGCGGGCGTCCAGCCGCCGGTGCAGCGGGTCGACGCCGACCTGCAGCGCCGCCGCGCCGAGGAGGTCCAGGCGTTCCGGGCGGCGCAAGACGGCGCCGCCGTCTCCGACGCGCTGGATCGCGTGCGCCAGGTGGCGGCCGGAACGGGCGACACCTTTGGGCCGATCCGCGACGCGCTCCGTGCCGGCGCGACCCTGGGCGACACGTGCGGCGCGCTGCGCCAGACCTGGGGCGTCTACGAGGGGTGAGGCGCCGCGCGGGCTCGCGCCGCCGTTCCGCGCGGTTCCTCGCCCTCGACCACCGACGCGATCAGATCGACGGTGGCGTCCAGATAGCTGCGTCCGTCTCGCAGGTGCCGTTCGGCGTCCATGTACCCGTCGCGGCCGGTGTGGTCCATGGGGCCCATGTCGGCGACGGTGACCAGCCCCGAACGTTTGGCGCGGTTCCAGCTGGACCAGCGTACGAACGGCCACCGTCCCGGGAACGCGATCGTGCTGAGCCGGGCCACCGCGTCGCGCCGACCCCGCGCATGCACGACGCGGTGCAGGCCCTCCAGGGTGCGCGGGCTGGCCATCACGCCGCCCAGCGATAGCACCGTCGGCGACACGCCGAGCCGAGTGGCGAGCGGCCGGGCGGCCCCCAGCGCGATCTGCCCGCCGCCGCTGTACCCGATCAGCACCACCGGCACGCCCGAGCCCGGCCGATAGCCGGCGCTCCGCAACCGTTGCGCCAGCAGGTCGGCCGAGCCCGCGTCGTACATCGGGCCGTAGCGGCGGTCGGCCGACACCGCCACCTGCCAACCGTTGCGGATGTTGATCAGCATGCCCGCCAGCCCAGCCAGCTGCCGCTTGGAGAGCTTGCGTGCGAGGGCCCAGCGCCAGAACCGCGCGAAGGTGCGTTGGCCGGTCAGTGGCCGGTCCGTCACCGAATAGGGGAACACCTCCAAAATCTCCGCGTCGCGCAACTCGGTCATGAGGCGGTCCAGAAGAACCCGTTCACGCCGCGCGAAACTGACCCCGGACACGGTGTGGATGCCGGAGAGGAACACGACGTAGCAGGCGGCGTCGTTCTTGGGCACGTCCGGGTCTGGATCGCGGCCCCCCTCCTCGCCGAACCAACCGGCCCACCAACCCAACGTCTCGAGCGGGGCCAGCGCACCGGCGACCAGGAGCGCGACGGTGCCCACCAGCAGGACGGTCCAAGGGTCGGGGAACGTCACGTTCCCTCGCCTTTCGTGCGCCAAGCCTCGCGCCGCGCCCGCCAGCGCCGAAGCAACAGGTACGGGCCCTGCACCGTGCGACTCAGCCCCTCGGTCACCAGCCACGCCAGCGCGAACGCCAGCAGGGCCTCGGCCATGCCGACCCCGAACGCGCCGCGGGCCCCGACCGACAGCGCCAGGAACGTCCAGATCGTGAACAGGGCCGAGAGGGCGGACCCGAAGTACGGCGTCAGGATCAGGAACGAGAACAGCCGCGGCGCCTGCGCCAGGCCGACGACGCGCACCACGGCCGAGGGGTCCAGGTCCCGGCCGAACGCCGCCCCCAGCACCGCCAGCACGACGCCCCACACCACCACCGACAACGCGAAGCTGGCCGTGCCGAGGGCGAGGCTCAGGGCGAAACGCCGCGGGCGGACCCGCGCCACGAACAGCGCCACCGACTGCCCCACCGCGTGCGAGGCGCTGGCGATGATCAGCACCGCCAACGCGAGCCACAGTCCGTTCGGGGCCTCCACCACCCGCGCGAACGCGGCCGGGTCCAGGCGCAGCGCACCCCCGATCATCGGCTAGTGGGCGTGGCCCGCGTCCAGTTCGCCCGGCCTCAGGGGCAGGCGGTCGCCGCGGAAGGCGAAGGCGGCGATGGACGTGGTGAGCGGCACGGCCAGGACCAGGCCGATCGATCCGACCAGGGTGTGCACCACCTCGGCGGCGATCAGCTCCATGTTCACCGCGCGGCTCAGGCCGAACGAACCTTGGCTGAGCAGGACCAGTAGGGGCAGGGCCGCGCCGGTGTAGGCCAGAACGAGTGTGTTGACCAGCGACCCGACATGGTCGGTGCCGACCCGCATGCCGCGCAGGTACAGCGTCCGTAGGTCGCAGTCGGGGTCGGCGTGCGCCAGTTCGCGCACCACGGCGGCCTGCACGATGGTGATGTCGGTCAACGCGCCCAGCGCCCCCACCAGCAGTCCGGCCAGCATCAGGCCGCGTAGCGCCACCTGCGGCGCGACGGCGGCGATCATGCCCGCGTCTTCGCTGCCGTAGCCGGTGAGGTGAGCGGCGTTCGCGAAGAACACACCGAGCCCCATCGTGACCACCACCGCGATGGCGGTCCCCACGAGAGCGACGGTCGTCGACCACGACACGCCGTGCACGAAGTAGATGGCCAGCACCAGGATGCCGCCCACGCCCAGCAGCGACGTCCACACCGGGTCGGCGCCGGCCACGATCCGGGGGACGACGAACCCGATCACGATCGTTAGGCTGGCCGCCGTCGACACGAACGCACGCAAGCCCTTGTAGCGGGCCACCGCCACCGAGACCAGCAGGAACAGGGCGACCAGCCAGCCCAGGGCAGGACGACGGATCCAGTCGGACACGACGTAGGTGCGCCGACCGTCAGGCCCTGGCGAGACGTACACCTCGACCCGTTGGCCGGCGCGGAAGGGCGGCGCCGCCTCCTCGGCGTCCGGGTGTGGCGCCGGAAGCATGGCTTCGACCACGCGGCCGTCGTCCAACGCCACCACGGCGGTCCCGCCGTCCTCGCTCGGCGCTACGGATTCGAGACGTCCCTCCAGGTAGCCGATCTCGTCGCCGCTCGCCGCCCCCTGCGCCTGCACGGGCAGCGCACCCACCAGGAGCACACCGATCAGGACCGCCGCGATCCGGATCGCCAGCAGCGCCGAGGGCCATGATCGGCGGGCCACGCGAAGGCCCGTCACGAGCGCGGCGGCGCGGTGGCGGGTGCGCCCGTGCGGCCGCAGTACGGGCAGTGCCCGTACAGCGTCAGGGCATGGGCCTCGACGCGGTAGCCGCCCGGCAGGGTCACGCCCTCCAGGCCCGAAACCGGGCAGTCGGCGTCCAGCTCGTACACGCGGTCGCAGGCCAGGCAGCGGAAGTGATGGTGGTGGCCGCGGCCCGCCGGCTCGTAGCGCGTGGCGTCGTCCGGCAGGTGGACCGGTACCACGTCGCCCGACGCCTCCAGGCGGGCGAGGTTGCGGTACACCGTGGCCAGGCCCAGCGTGTGGGCCTCCTGCAGGGCACGTTCGTGAACCTCCTGCGGGGTCAACGGGCCCGGCGCGGCGTGCAGGGCCTCCAGGATGGCGCGGCGTTGGTGGGTGCGTCGTGGCATGACGCTCAGTGCCCGCCCCCTCACCCCTGAGGGCGGGTCGTCAGCATGGGACCGAGCGGTCGGCCCCCAAGTAGGTGGACGTGCAGGTGGTTCACCTCTTGGCCGCCGTGCTCCTTGCAGTTCACGATCAGACGGTAGCCGTGGGCCAGGCCTTCGTCGGCGGCGATTTTTCGAGCCACGGTGAACAGCCGTCCCAGCACGGCCTCGTCCTCCTCGCGGACGTCGTCGACCGTTTCGATCACGTGATTCGGCACGATCAGCACGTGCACCGGCGCTTTCGGCGAGATGTCGCGGAAGGCGGTGACGTCGTCGTCCTGGTACACCACGTCGGCGGGGACCTCGCCCCGCACGATCCGTTGAAACAGCGTGTCCTCGGGCATGGCGACAGTCTACTGGCCGTCGGCGCCGGACGCCGCATCGGCGAGTTCGCGCATCGTGAACAAGGCGCGCAGCTCCACGCCGATGTCGCGCATGGCGCCCGGGCCGCCCGCTTCCCGGTCGATGACGCATACGGCGTGCGAGACGAGGGCGCCCCGCTCGCGCAGGTCGCGGATGGAGGCCAGCAGCTGCCCCCCCGAGGTCACCACGTCTTCGACCACGAGCAGTCGCCGCCCCTCCACCTCGCCCCCTTCGGCCAGCCGCCGTGTGCCGTACGCCTTGGCCTCCTTGCGCACGAAGCGGGCGGGCAGGCCGGAGCGCTGCGCCAGCATCACCGCGAGCGGAATGCCGCCCGTCTCGAGCCCCGCGAAGGCGTCGATGCCGTCGGGAACCGTTCTCATCAAGGCGTCGCTCACGCGCCCCAACAGGACGGGATCGGCCTCGAACAGGTACTTGTCGAAGTACTCACTGCTGACCACGCCGCTGCGGAGGGTGAACGAACCCTGCAGGTGGGAGGCGCGGTACAGGTCGCGGGCCAGCGAAGCGTCGTCCATGCCGAAAGGATACCGCGGGCCGCGCCCATGCCCTAGGCGGGCGCACAGCGTACGTGCTAGAATCTCAGGAATGTGCCGGGCCCGCGCTCGGCCGCACCGCAATGTTCGCGGACGGCCCTGGACCGGGCGACCGGACGGCACCACGCCACCGCGTACCACGGGGCTTCGCGCCCCGCCCTAGGAGGAACCGATGCCACGAGTGTGCGCCGTCACCGGCAAGAAGACCCGCAGCACCCAGTCCAGCAAGCGCAAGGGCTCGCCCAAGAAGCGGGGCGGCGTCGGCGTCAAGCAGGTCGGCGTCCACAAGCGCCAGGTCAAGCCGAACCTTCAGAAGCGGACCGTCTGGGTGGACGGTAAGCCGAAGCGGGTGTGGTTGTCGGCCAAGGCGATGAAAAACATGGATGCCACCGCGTTCGTGAACCCGAGCAAGTAGCCACCGCCACGCCGAGCTTCGCAGCGTGCGCAGGCCCGCCCCACGGGGCGGGCCTGATCGTCGTTCGCCGGAGGGAGGGGCCGGGGCGTTGCATTGCCCCGAGCCACCGGGTACAGTCGCGCTCATGAAAACGCATTCTCAAGAACTGGCGAGCTGGCACCGTCGTCTACGCTGGGGCGCCCTCTCGGCCCTCCTGTCGTTCGCCGCGCTCGCCAGCGCGTCGGGCCTCCACGTCGTGGTGTCCATCCCGCCGTACCAGGAGGTCGTGGCGCGGTTGGCCGGGGCCGACGCCACGGTGGAGGTCTTGCTCCCGCCCGGCGCCAGTCCGCACGCCTACGATCCCACGCCGCGCGACCTGGCCCGCCTGGAAGGGGCCGACCTGGTCGTGCTGAACGGCGGCGTGGACGCGTTCGTCCACACGCTCGTGGACGGCGCGGGCGGGCACGCGGCGGTGTTCGTGGCGCTCGACGCCCTGGCGGAGGCGGACCCGCACCGCACGCACGAGGCGGGCGAAGGGGCGCACGAGGAGGACGAAACGCACGAAGGGCACGAGGAGGACCACGACGACGAATTTGATCACGGCGGGCCGAACCCCCACGTGTGGTTGGACCCGGTGCAGATGACCCAGATCGTGCAGGCCCTGGCCGAGCGCATGGTGGAGATCGCGCCGGAACGCGCGGACGCCACCCGGGCGGCAGCCGATACCCTGGTGGACGAGCTGGAGGCATTGGACGCCGAACTGCGAACCCTGCTGGCGCCGGTCCGCGGGGCCGCCTTCGTGCCGTTCCACGACGCCTGGCCGCACTTCGCCGCCCGCTACGATCTCGACCTCGTGCTCGAGATCGAGCCGTTTCCGGGACGGGAGCCGGGCGCGGGCGAACTGGCCCGCGCCGTACGCGCGGTACGGGAGGCCGGCGCCCGGGCCATCTTCGACGAAGCGCAGCTGGCGGGCCGCTCCGCGCAGGTGCTGGCGGACGAGGCGGGCGTCGAGGTGGCGACGCTCGACCCGCTGGGCGACGGCGGGCCCTACGCCGAGCTGCTGAGGCGCAACGCCCAGACGATCCTCGCCGCCCTCGCGGAGGAGTGACGTGCGGCCGCCGGCGGTGCGCTTGGACGGCGCCTGCGTCCGCGCCGGCGACGTCGAGGTCCTGAACGACGTCACCTTCGCGCTCCCGGCGGGGCGTTTCCTCGCGGTGATCGGACCGAACGGCGCGGGCAAGTCCACGCTGGTCCGGCTGCTGCTCGGCTTGATCCACCCGCACCGCGGGTCGGCCGAGGTGTTCGGGGGCGTGCCCGGTCGCGCCCCGGAGCGGATCGGCTACGTGCCGCAGCTGAAGTCGTTCGACCGCAGCTTCCCCGCCACCGCGCTGGAGTTGGTGGTGTCGGGGGTGCGGCGCGCCTGGCCCGGGCGGGCCACGCGGCACGAGACGAAGGCCGCTCGGGCTGCGCTCGCGCGTGTCGGGGCGCCGCACCTCGCGGCGCGCGCCTTGGCGCGCCTGTCGGCGGGCGAACTGCAGCGGGCGTTCCTCGCGCGCGCCCTGGTGCGCGGTCCCGACCTGCTGCTGCTGGACGAGCCGGCGACCGGCGTGGACGTGCTGGCCGAGCACGACCTGTACGAGCTCCTCGAAGCGCACCAAGCCGCCACTGGCGCGACGGTCGTGATGGTCACCCACGACCTGTCCGCCGCCCGACACCACGCCAGCGACGTGCTGGTTCTGAACCGAAGCGTCCACGGCTTCGGGCCGCCCGAACAGGCCCTCCAAGCCCACTGCCTGGAGCGCGCCTACGGGCACGTCGGACACGCCCATGGGGTCGCGCTGCCATGATCCTCGAGCTGCAGGAGATGCTCGGCTTCTCGTTCATGCAGCGCGCGTTCCTCGGGGGGGCGGCGGTGGCGCTCATGGCCGGCCTGCTGGGCACCTTCGTCGTGCAACGCGGGTTGTCGTTCCTCGGCGACGGTCTGGCGCACGCCTCCTTCGGCGGCCTCGCGCTGGGCGCGCTGATCGCGTCGACCACCGCCGCCACCGGTGCGATGGGCCAGCCGTTGCTGATCGCGTTGCCGTTCACGGTGCTGGTGGCGTTGCTGATCGCGTGGGTGCGGGACGTCACCACCCTGTCCAGCGACACGGCGATCGGGGTGTTCTTCGCGGTCTCCGTCTCGCTGGGGGTGCTGTTCCTGTCCCGCATCCCGCCGGACCAGAACGTGATCGACGTGTGGCACCTGTTGTTCGGTTCCATCCTCGCGGTCGGCCCAGGCGACCTTCGGGTGATCCTCGCCACCGCAGCCCTCGTCCTGATCCTGGTGACGTGGCTGTGGGGCCGCTGGGCGTACGCGACCTTCGACGCGGAGCTGGCCCGGAGCGACGGAGTGCCGGTCCGCCGCTTGGACTACGCGCTGTTCGTGCTGGCCGCCGTCGCGGTCGTGGTCAGCGCGCAGGTGGTGGGCGTGATCCTGATGGCGGCCTACCTGGTGATCCCGGCGGCGTCGGCGCGCTTGCTGGCACGGTCGCTGATGGGGATGAGCGTCGGATCGGTCGCGATCGGCTTGGTCACCACCCTGGCCGGGCTCACGGGGTCGTACCTGTTCGACGTGCCCAGCGGGTCCGCCATCGTGTTGTTGCAGGCCTGCACGTTCGCCCTCGCCATGATGCTGCGGCCGCGTTAGTCGTCGCCGTCGCCCCGGCCGCTGGGAAGAGCCTTCGCGGCCGGCGCCGCATCTTCGTCGTCCGCGCCCGTGCCCTGTTCGCGGCGGGCCGCCTCGATCAGGTCGGCGAAGCGTTCGTCGATGCGGGCCTGCACCTCACGGTCCATCACGATCTTGTCGGGCCACGGGCGGGTGAAGCCCTCCGACGCGAGCTTCGGCGTGCCGTCCACCACCCAGGTCGGTCCACTGAGCGCATCCTCGATCACCTGGACGTCGCGCTCGGGGTCGATGTTGTTCAGCATGGTCCACATGCACGCCTCGAAGTCGCCGGTGTCGGTGGTCTCGTCCAGGACCGCGATCCACCGCACCCCCCGTGCCGCGGTCTGCCGTGCCGCCCACTCGCCCAGGTGACGGCCCTGATCACTGCGCGTCTTGCGGGTAGCGATGAACCAGAAGCCACCGCCCGGTTGGTGCTGTCCGGTGATCTCGCCGTGGTGCGGCAGCACGGAGGCGTGGCGCGGGCCGGCCGGTTCGAAGCGGTCCTCGCCCCCCTCCTCCTCGTGCTTGATCGTGCCGTCCAGCACCAGCTTGCTGCCGTACCCCCAGGCGCGGCTGGCGTGGTCCAGCACGTCGATCGGCCCCTTGGCGAGCTGCTGGTCGCGCCCAGGGCGGGCGTGCCTGAGCACGTGTCGCCAGAACGCGGCGTGCTCCTGCGGCGCGACCGTGCCATGGTCGGTGACGAGGATGACCTTGGCGAACATCATCTGCCCCAAACCCAGCAGCCCGTTCGCGACCTTGTACGCCTGGCCCGGATAGCTCTTGCGGATGGTGACGTTGACCAGGTTGTGCGCGATGCCGGCGGGCGGCATGTGGTAATCGATCAACTCGGGCAGGATCAACTGCGCCGGGGGCAGGAACAGGCGTTCGCTGGCCTCGATGAAGGCCGCGTCCTCCATCGGGGGGCGGCCCACGATGGTGGTGGGATAGATGGCGTCGCGCCGCATGGTGACGGCCGTGACGTGAAACGTCGGATAGTCGTCCACCAGCGTGTAGAAGCCGGTGTGATCGCCGAACGGTCCCTCCGGCCGCCACGGTTCGGCAGGGTCGACGTACCCCTCGAGCACCATCTCGGCGTGCGCCGGCACGTCCAGATCGACGCTGACGCCCTTGGTGACCTCCGTGCGGCGCCCCCGCAACCATCCGGCGAGCGAGAACTCGTTCAGGCCCGGAACCGGCGGCAGCGGCGCGGTGGCGGCGTAGATCAGCGCCGGGTCGCCCCCCAACGCCACCGCGACCGGAAGCGGACGGCCGGTGGCGGCCGCGTTCTCGAGGTGCCGCGCCCCGGTCTTGTGGCGTTGCCAGTGCATGCCGGTGGTGCGGGGACCGTACACCTGCATGCGGTACATCCCGACGTTGACGTCGCCGCGGACCGGATCGCGCGTGATCACCAGGGGGAGCGTCACGAACGGCCCCCCGTCCCCCGGCCAGCAGGTCAGGACCGGCAGGCGGCCCAGATCCACCTCGTCGCCCCGCCACACCACCTGCTGGGCCGGCGCCCGGCGCACCCGCTTCGGCGGCAGCGCCGCCAACGAACGAAGCTTCGGTAGGTTCGACGCCAGCCCCATCAGGCCGCTCCCCACCTTCATGTCCAGCAGCGCATGCACGCGCTGGCCCAGCTCGTCGAGGCTGCCGACCCCGAGCGCCCGCGCCAACCGCTGCGGCGTCGCGAACAGGTTGATGGCGAGGGGGTAATCGCTGCCGACCACGTTCTCGAACAGCAACGCCGGCCCCCCGGCCTTCACCAGGCGGTCCGCCAAGGCGGTGATCTCGAGCTCCGCCGAGATCGGTTCGCGGACGCGTACCAGATCGCCCGTGCGGTCGAGCTCCCGTACGAAGCTCTGAAGGTCCCGGGTCATGCCTGCATGCTACTAGCCGCGAAGGCGCACGGCCGCGCGTTTCGACACGCCGCGGCCGTGCGTCCAGGCGGACGGCCGACGCCCAGGAGCGCACGCCATCAGAACAGCCGCGTAAGGATGCGGGCCCCCGCCAGGTACGTCCCCACCGCCGAGCCGAGCGTCGCGCCGAAGAACACCAGCAAGGTGCGTGCCACGCGGTTGCGGTACCAGCCGCGCATGGTGGTGGTGTCGCGGCGCAGTGTCGCGAAGTCGCCCATGCTGGGCTTGCGACGCCATAACTCGAGGCCGGCCGCCACGAAGCCCGCCCCGATGGTGGGGTTGAGGCTGGTGAACGGCGCTGCGAGGACCGTGCCGATGACCGTCACCGGATGTGCCGACGCCAGAAGGGTGCCCAACGCCGTGGTGGCGGCGTTGATCAGGAACCAGTCCCCCACCAGTTGGCGGCCGAGGTCGGGATCGCGGACGAAGCCGGTCACGAACCCGGCCAGGATCAGGGCCACGAGAATCCACGGAAACGCCCGCCGCCACGCGGGCGGGGGCGGGACGTGCGTCAGCTCGCGAATGCGGGCGTCGGGATCGGCCACCGCGGCTGCGCCAGCGGCGTCCGCGTCGGTCGCGGGCTCGGACGCGGCGGCGGCATGGCGCAGAAGGGCGGCGAGCCCCTTGAGGTGACCGGCCCCGATCACCACCAGCACCTCGCGCGGTCCGTCGCTCGAAGACCGGCTGGCACGCGCGGCCTCTTGGCGAAGCCGGGCCGCCATGTAGTGGTCGCGCTCCTCGATCAGCGGCACGTACAGCCGCTGTGAACGTTCGGCGAACTCGGCGAACGTCGATTCCAGCACGTCGCCGTCCTTGAGCCGCTCGATTTCGTCTTCGTCGATCTCGTCGCTGGACAGCAGGCCGGCCAGCAGGCCGGCCATCAGCGTCAGCCTGCGCCACCACGGCACGTTCGCGTACACGCGGCGCAGCGTGATGCCGAGGTCGCGATCCACCAGCCACAGCGGCACCCCCGCCGCTTCGGACGCCTGAATGGCGTCCCGCATCTCCTGGCCGGGCTCGATGCCGTACTGGTCGGCCAGGCGCTGCTGAAACGCCCCCAACGCCAGGTTGGCGGCCATCGTTCCGGCCCGTCCGCTGCGGATGACGGTGAACAGGTCGGTCTTGAGCATGCGATCCGGATCGGTGAGGGCCGCGTGGCGCGAGGCGTCCAACTCGACCGCCACCGCGTCATAGCGGCCGGACGCGATGCGGTCGCGGACCTCCTCGGCGCTGGCGCGCGAGACGTGCGCGGTGCCGAGCAGCGTGAAGCGGACCTGGCCCAGTCGCAGCGTCTCGGTCGGCCCGGAACGAGGCGATGCCCCTTCCGAAGGCGCGGCGGGTCCGGTCGCGTCCGTCGCGTCCGTCGCGTCCGTCGCGTCCATGCGCCCCTCCACGGCCGTGGGCGCGTCCTCGTCGCCGGCCGTGACGCTGGGCGTGGGATGGGGTCGCTCGCCGTTCGTCATGGCGTCCGAGTGTACCGCTCCCCGCGGTAGGGGCGCGTCCACGGGCGCGGAGGACGCTGCGGCGAGGCGGTTCAGCCGGTAGGCTCGGCCCTATGGACGCCCACGCAGCGGCCGGGACGCCGCCTCGCACCGACGTCGAACCGGTCGCATCTTCCGGCCGGACGCTCTCCCGGCAGATCCAGCGGACGCGGTTGTGGTTCCCGGTCACCATCGCCGCGGTCGTCGGCGTGTTCGAGATCCTGCTGTTTCCGCAACTGGGGCCGGTGGTCCTCTGGGTGCGGCTGGCGTTCTACGGTTTGCTGGGGCCCGCACTGACCTTCCTCACGCTCAGCTGGATCGTCGGCGAGGTCGAGGCCCGCGAGGCGGCCCAGCGGCGCTTCTGGACCACCTACCACGAGCTTCAGGACAGCCACGAACTGTTGTCCTCCATCCAGCGCGTGACGGAGCGCTTCGCGGCGGCCACCGACCTGGAGACCGCCGTCCGCGCGGCCGCGAGCGGGATTCGCGAAGTGACCGGCTCGGAGGCCGCGGCGGTGCTGTTGGGGTCCGGCCCGCGCGAACTGGTGGCGCACGATGGGCTGCGCGAGGGGATGGAGGTGCTCCTCCAGGAGCGCGACGCCGCCCTACGGCGAGGGGAGTCGCAAGCGGACGCGTGCGACACGCCGTACGGGCCGCGGGTGGTGATCTCGATGCCGATCCGGACCGGGGGCGAGGTGGAGGGCAGCCTGCACGCGATGTTCACGGAGGTGCCGGGTGCGCGGGCGCGCGAGGCGTTCGGGATTCTGGCGGGCCAGTTCGCCTCCGTGGCGGAGGCCGCCCGCAGCCGCATGCGGGACCTGCTGACGCTGTTCGACGTCGACCGGTCGATCCGCGCGGAGGGGAACCTTCACCGCCTCCTGGAGGCGCTCCTGGAGCGGACCATGCAACGCCTGGGCGCCACGCGGGGGGCCGTGCTGCTCGACGACGGCGCCGGCGAGCTGCAGCCCCAGGTCGTACGCGGAGCGGCCTCCGCCCAGCCGCTCCGGCTGGCGGGTGGGCAGTTGGGACCCCTCGGCGGCGGGAGCGAGCCGGTGCTGTTGTCCCGCCTGGACGAGGCGGCGCGTCGTGAGGCCGGGCCGTTGCTCGACGAGGCGGGGTGCGCCGTGATTCTCCCGCTGTCCGCCGACGGCGAGCCGCTCGGCATGGTGCTCCTGGCCCACGAGGACCCGGGCGCGCTCGAGGAGGCTCAATTGTCGTTCCTGTCGCTGATCGCCGGGCAGGTCAGCCTGGCGCTGCGGAACGCGCGCGCCTACCTTCACTCCGAGGAGGTCGCGATCGGCGAGGAGCGGTCCCGCATCGCGCGCGAGATCCACGACGGGGTGGCGCAGTCGTTGGCGTTCGCCGCGCTCAAGATCGATCTCGGCCGTCGCTTGCAGGGCCGGGATGCCGAGCGCGCCGCGCAGGAGTTCGCGGAGGCGGGCGACACGGTCCGCGAAGCGATCCGCGAGTTGCGCCGCAGCATCTTCGCCTTGCGCCCGGTCGATCTGGAGCGGCACGGCTTCAAAGAGACGGTGCGGCGCTACCTCGGTGATTTCGGTCCACAGAACGACGTACGGGTCGAGACGGCGTTCGGCGAGCTGCCCGACCTGGAGGTGCGCAACGAAGCGGTGCTGTTCCGGATCTTTCAGGAGGCCATGCACAACGTCGCCAAGCACGCGGACGCCTCCACGGTCACGGTGCGGCTCGGGACCGACCCGGAGGGGCGCGCCTTCGTGGAGGTCGAGGACGACGGGGCCGGCTTCGATCCCGAGGCGGTCAGCGACCGGGTGACCAGCGCGGGCGGTTTGGGGTTGCGTCAGATGCGCGAACGCGTCGAGGCGCGCCGGGGCAGGTTCACGTTGAAGAGCGCGCCGGGCCACGGGACGCGCGTGCGGGCCGCGCTGCGCTGAGGCGCGCCTTCGCCTCCGCCCCACGCGAAGGCCGGCCCCGAGGGGGCCGGCCGAATCGTCGCGCCCGCGGGCGTCACTTGCGCCGGTAGCTGGTCCCGAACCGCTTCTGGAACTTCTCGACGCGGCCTTCGGTATCGATGAACCGCTGTTGGCCGGTATAGAACGGGTGGTTGCCGGACCAGACGTCCACGTGGATCTCGGGCTTGGTGCTGTAGGTTTCCAGCACCACTTCACCGTCGCACACGATCTTGCAGGGCACCACGTTGGGATGGATCTTCTTCTTCATGACCGACTCCTCGAAAGCGGAATGCCGGCGACTCGGCGCCGGCCGATGCGAACTGCGCCGGAGCACTCTAGCAGACCTGCCGGATCGGCGTGTCAGGCGGGGGTGGCCTCGCGGACTTGGCGCTTGACGCGCCCCAGCATGCCCTCCAAGCCCCGCAGGCGTAGCGGGCTGACCAACTCGGCCAGGTCGAGGTCGCGGTGGAAGTCGGCCGGGACGGCCAGGACCTCCTCGGCGGGCAGGCCGTCCAACCCGTGCGCCAGGATCGACGCGAAGCCGCGGGTGGTGGGGGCCTCCGGGGGGGCGTCGAAGTACAGCGAGACCTTCCCGTCCTGGGTCTCGGTGGCCAGGAACAGCGGCGTCTGACACTCCTCCACCTGTTCGAAGCGGTCTTTGGCGTCGGCCCACCCCTCGGGAAGCGCCGGCAGCGCGTCGGCGTACTCGAGCAACAGCTCCAGGCGCAGCGAGCGGGGGGCCCGCGCGAACTTGTCCACGATCTCCTGCAACGGGGCGGGAACGCTCATGCCCTGATGGTACCGGGCTGGGGCCGGCGGAGAGGTGGTCCAGGCGCCAACCCGCCCACCCGCGGGCGCGACGCGGCGCCGGGCGGGCGCGCCCTCTGGTATTCTCCGCGGCATGTCCGTGCCCGTCCCATGCGGGGATGCTGCCCTGCCCGACCCCCTGCCGTTGCGCGCCGGAGGGCCCGTGTCGGTGCGGATGGCCGTCCCCGGGTCGAAGTCGCTCACCAACCGTGCCCTGGCCATCGCCGCGCTGGCCGGGGGAACCTCCACCCTCCGAGGCGCGCTGGTGGCGGAGGACCGGGAGGTCATGGTGCAGGGTCTGCGCCAGCTCGGGATCGAGATCGAGGGCGACGGCGAAACGCTCCTGGTTCACGGCCAGGGCGGCCGCGTCCCCGCCGCCCGCGCCGAGCTGGACCTGCGCCTGTCGGGGACCGCCATCCGCTTCCTGGCCGCGATGTGCGCGGTGGGACACGGAACCTATCGCCTGGACGGCAACGCGCGCATGCGGGAACGGCCGATCGGCGACCTTCTGCAGGCGTTGCGTGCGCTGGGCGCGTCGGCCGAGAGCGAGGCAGGGAACGATTGCCCGCCCGTTCGGATCCGGAGCGAGGGGCTGGCCGGCGGCGAGGCGCGCATCGCCGGCCAGCGCTCGTCGCAGTACCTCTCGGCGCTGCTGATGGTGGCGCCGGCGGCGCGGGGTCCCCTCGCCATCGAAGTGGAGGGCGAGCTTCTCTCCAAACCGTTCGTCGACATGACGGTGGCGCTGATGGAGTGGTTCGGGGTGTCGGTCACGCGCGACGGCTACCGCCGCTTCGACGTCGCCCCGGCCCGCTACGCGCCGCGCGATCTCCGCGTCGAGGGTGACGCCATGGCGGCGGGGTACTACTTCGCCGCCGCCGCCGTCACCGGCGGCCGTGCGTGCGTCACCAACGTGCAGCGCGGCGGGTTCCAGGGCGACCTGCGCCTGGTGGAGGTGCTCGAGGCCATGGGGTGCCGGGTGCACGACGACATCGAGGGCCTCACCGTGGAGGGCCCTCCCAGCGGCGTGCTCACCGGCGGGCGTTTCGACCTGAACGACATGCCTGATCAGGCGCAGACGCTGGCGGTGTGCGGACTGTTCGCCGATCGTCCGGTCGAGATTCGCGACGTCTGGAACCTGCGCATCAAGGAGACCGACCGCCTGTCCGCGTTGGCGCGCGAACTCTCACGCCTGGGCGCCCACGTCAGTGAACATCACGACGCGATCACGGTGCACCCGCTGCCGGCGCCGGACGCGCGCCGGGAGGTGGTGATCGACACCTACAATGATCACCGCATGGCGATGGCGTTCGCCGTCGCCGGGCTGCGCATCCCGGGGCTGGCGCTCGCCGACCCCGGCTGCGTCGCCAAGACCTATCCCGGCTTCTTTCGCGACTGGGCCGCCACCGGGGGGGTCGCGGCGTGAGGGGCGGAGGGCGCGAGGTCGTGACCCTGGACGGGCCTGCGGCCAGCGGCAAGTCGACCGTCGCCCGGCGCGTCGCCGAGGCGTTGGAGGTGCCGTTCGTGTCCAGCGGCCTGCTGTACCGCGCCGCGACCGAACTGGCGCTGCGCGCGGGCGTGGACCCCGGCGCCGAGTCCGAGCTGGCCTCGTTGCTGCACGGGCACGAGGTCCGCCTCGAGCCCGGCCGCGAGGCGGACCGCGTGTACGTGCAGGACGAGGACGTCACGCACCGCCTTCACGCGGATGCCGTCGACGCCGCCGTCTCCGAAGTCGCGGCCCATCCGCGGGTGCGCGCCTGGGTCAACGCCCGGCTGCGCGAGATCGAGGGGCCGTTCGTGATCGACGGGCGTGACATGGGGCGCGACGTGTTCCCCGACGCCTACGCCAAGTTCTTCCTGACCGCGCGTCCCGAGATCCGCGCCGCCCGTCGCGTCGGCGAGCGCGCGGCCGACCTGGACACGGTGACCGAGATGATGCGGCGTCGCGACGCCGGCGACGTCCGGCAGTCCGGGCCCGCGCCCGACGCCGTCCGCATCGATACCAGCGACCTGAACCTGGACGAGGTCGTGGACACCGTGCTCGCGTACGTGGCCGAACGCCGGGCCGACGCGGCGACGTGAGCGCCCCGTTCCCCGTGCCGGCGGCCTCGTTGCGCCGCGTGGGGGTGACCGCCAGCCCGCACAAGCCGGACGCCGCCCCGCTGGCGTCGGCGTTCGCGGCGCGCCTACGGCGCCTGGGCATCGAGGTGTGGACCGAGCTGGCGGGGGACGGGTCGCTCTCCGAGCTCGGTGTGGGCGCCGACGTGGTGGTGTCGGTCGGCGGGGACGGCACGCTGTTGGACGTGGCCCGCCGGCTGGTCGGCACCGACGTGCCGGTCCTGGGCGTCAACCTCGGAAAGCTCGGCTTCTTGGCCGGGTTCTCGCCGGAGGAGTTCTGGGACTACCTGGACGGCGCCTCGCCCGCCGCGTGGCGGGTCGACCGGGAGATGATGCTGCGGATCACCGTCGACGGCGGGCCGGCCCGGGTCGCGCTGAACGACGTCGCCGTCTCGCAGGGGGTCATGACGCGGCTGGTGGAGCTCGACATGTGGATCGAGGGCGAGCACGCCATCGCCTACCGGGCCGACGGCCTGGTCGTCAGCACGCCGGTCGGATCGACGGCGTACTCGTTGTCGCTCGGGGGACCGATCCTGGGGCGGGGGCTCCGGGCCTTCGTGATCACCCCCATCGCACCGCACTCGCTCACCAACCGACCGATCGTGGTGGACGGGCGCGAGGCGGTGTCGTTCGAGGTGCGCGGCCCGGTCGAAGAGCTCGCACTGGTCGTCGACGGGCAGGAGCGCGTCGACCTGTCGGCCGGCGATCGCGTCGAGATCGCGGCCTCGGAGGGCGACGTGCGCCTGGTCAGCAGCGGCCGGCTCGGCCCCTACGCGGTGCTGCGCGAGAAGTTGGGGTGGGGCCTGGCCCCCGTCCCGTTGCGGCGCGCCGCGCAAGACGAGGACGACACCCGCGACTGACATTGCCTGGGACCACGCGCCGGCCTGGCTCCCCACGGCCGCTATACTGCCCCTCGTGCGAACCGCGTCCGGCACGGTCCTCCTGATCTCGAACGGCCACGGCGAGCACGTGGTGGGGGCGCGGATCGCGGCCGCACTGCGGGCGCGGGCGCCCGCGCTGCGGATCCTGGCTCTGCCCACCGTCGGGCCGGGCGAGGCGTACGCGGACGGCCCGGCCGTGCGGATCGGCCCGTCCCGTGCGCTGCCGAGCGGCGGGCTGACGGTCCGCGATCCCGCCCACCTGTGGGCGGACCTTCGCAGCGGGTTCCTGGACCTCACCTGGCGCCAGGCGCGCACCCTGCGCGCCCAGCGGGTCGACGCGGTGGTGAGCGTCGGCGACGTGTGGGCCGAAACGCTGGGGTCGCTTCCGGGGGCGCCCGCCCGCATGGCGGTGCAGACGCTGGTCTCCGTCCGCATGATGGGCGGACCCGCGCCGCTCGGCCTGCGGGCGTTTCGGGAGCGGTTCACGGCGCCCGAGCGCCAACTGTTGCGTCGCGCCTACCGCGTCGCGTACGTGCGCGACGCCGAGAGCGCGCGCTGGCTGCGGGCGCGCGGCGTACCGGCGCGGTTCGCGGGGAACCCGATGATGGACGGCCTGGACGCCGCACCGTTCGCGCTGGACGGCGAGGGGCCGCGCCTGGTGCTGCTGCCGGGCAGTCGCGGCTATGCGCCGGCGGCCGTGCGGACGATGTTCGACGTGCTGGCCCGGCTCCCCGCGGTCACGGCGGTCCTTCCCTGGCCCGAGGGGGCGCCCGCGTTGCCCGACCCGGCCGATTGGCGGCCCCTGCCCGGACCCGAAGGCACGCGGGCGTGGCGACGCGGGCGGCGGTACGTGCAGGCCACGGCGCGCGGCCTGGCCCCGGCGCTGGCCTGGGCCGACATCGCGCTCGGCACCACGGGAACGGCCCAGGAGCAGGCCGCCGGGCGCGGCGTCCCCGTGGTCACGTTCCCCGTACCGGGCGCGATTCCGCTGGGGTTCCTGCGCACGCAGCGCCGCGTGCTGGGCGACGCGCTCGAGATCGTGACGGACGGACCGGACGCGGCGGCACGCGCGGTGCGGCGCCTGGCCGTGGATCCCGCCGAGCGGGCGCGACGCGGCGCGATCGGCCGGGCCCGCATGGGGCCGCCGGGCGGGGCCGCCGCCATCGCGGACGATCTGCTGCGCCGCACCTACGCCGCCGACGACGCCATGGGGCCGCCCGGGCAGGTAGCCTACGCCCCCGGGGAGGAACCGTGAACGACCCGCAGGAGCACGCCACGCAGGGGATGGGCCCCGCGCAGCCGGGAGAGCGCGCCGTGCTGGAGATCGCGGGCCTCACCAAGAGCTACCAGGACCCCGCCCACCCGGCCTTGGACCGGTTCTCCCTGCGCGTGGAGCGGGGCGAGACGGTGGCGCTCCTGGGTCCCTCAGGGTGTGGCAAGACGACCCTGTTGCGCCTCATCGCCGGGTTCGAGGCGCCCGACGAGGGCCGGGTCCGTGTGGCGGGACGCGACGTGACCGGCCCCGACGTGTTCGTGCCGCCCGAAGCGCGACGCATCGGCTTCGTGTTCCAGGACTACGCGCTGTTTCCGCACCTCGACGTGCTGGGAAACGTCGCCTTCGGGCTGACGGGCCGATCGGCGGCCGAGCGGCGCGCCCGTGCGCGCGAGGTGCTGGATCTGGTCGGCCTCACGGTGTTCAGCGGCCGCTACCCCGGTCAACTGTCGGGCGGCCAGCAGCAGCGCGTGGCGTTGGCGCGCGCCCTGGCGCCCGAACCGGAGGTGATCCTGCTGGACGAGCCGTTCAGCAACCTCGATGCCGCGCTGCGGGCGGGCACCCGCGAAGAGGTGCGGCGCATCCTACGTCGGAGCGGCGCCACCACCATCCTCGTCACGCACGACCAGGAAGAGGCGATGACCTTCTCCGACCGCTTGGCGGTGATGCGGGCAGGTCGCCTGGAGCAGGAGGGGACGCCCGAGGAGACGTACCTTGCGCCGCGCACCGCGTTCGTGGCGGGCTTCCTGGGCCGCACCAACCTGCTTCGCGGCGAGGCGCACGGCATCACCGCGGGCACGTGCCTGGGCGAGATCCCCCTCGCCCATGAGGCGAAGGGGCCGGTCCTGGTGTCGTTGCGGCCGGAGGAACTCGATCTGCGGCCGCGTGGGGACGGCTCGGTCCCCGACACGCCCTCGGAGGGACCGCCGCCGCGGCACGGGTGGGGCATTCCGGTCGTCGTGCGGGCGCGGACGTTTCAGGGGCACGACCTGCTGTTCCGCTGCGCGCCCGACGAATCGCACCCCGTGGACGACGGCGACGAGGCCTTCCTGGTACGGAGCGGCCCCGGCTCGCCGCTGCGCGTCGGCGACCGGGCGTACCTGCAGGTCCGTGGCCGGGCCGTTCCGCTGGAGAGCAGCCGATCGTGAGCGTCACCCGGCCGGCGCCGCCCCGTGCCCTTCCGTCAACAACTCGGCCAGCCGCGAGCGGCAGCGAGCGAACTTCGCCGCGTAGGCGCCGTGCGCGTAGCTGGCGTCGAACAGCCGGTCCAGCGAGACGGGGCCCGAGGTGCGCAGCGCGACGCGGAGGTCGTAGAGCACGTCGATGAAGTGCACCAAGCGCAGCGCCGCCCCCTGGTCCGGCGGCCGCGGCAGGTCGGTGAGCACGAGCGTGCCGATCTGGCGCAGCAGGCCCCGGTAGCGCAGCGGGTGCAGCCGCGCCAGCGTGCCCAGCAACGTCGCGCCGTCGGCGCGCACCACCGGCTTCAGGGGCGCGGCGGCCCCCCCGTCCGGCGGGCGTCGGCCGGCGTGCCCGTTGCGCCGCGCGTCCGGCCCGTCGATGCGCACCACCTCGAACGCCGCGGCGATGCCGTGGATCTGGCGCCGGAAGTCGTTTGCGGCGAAGCGCCCCTGGCCCTGCGCATCCGGCGGCGTGTTCGACGTGGTCACCACGTGCGTGCCCGCCGCCAGGACGTCGCCCAGGAACGACGCGATGATCAGGGTGTTGCCCGGATCGTCCAGCTCGAACTCGTCGATGCACAACACGCGCGTGCCGGCGCACCAGGCGAGGCCGCCGGCACGCCCACGCACCCCCACCAGGTGCACCAACTCCTGAAAGGTCAGGTAGCGCTTGGCCTCGGGCCCGACCGGCGCCGCGCGCCAGGCCGCGGCCAGGAGATGGGTCTTGCCGACGCCGAACCCCCCGTCCAGGTACAGGCCGCGACCGGTCCGTGCCGGACGGCCCCACGGTGGCCGCCACCAGGGGCGCCGCGGCGGCGCGCCGGCGGCGCGCACGAACGTCGACACGCGCTCACGGGCGGCCTCCTGACCGGGGGTGCGGGGCCGGTACGAGGCCAAGGTGGCCGCGGCGAAGCGCGGCGGCGGCACCCACCCCTCCGGCACCGAGGACGCCGGCGGAGGGGGCGCGAGGTCCCGCAGGTCCAGCACCCGCGTCCCGGCGCCCAGGCGACCCGTCGCGGCGCCGGCGGGCGGCGTGGCGGGGGTTCGTGGCGGCCTCGGCACGGCGGGAGGCTATCACGGGGCCGTTGACGGCGCCCGCCGCGCGGCGTACCATTCCAGCACCCCCGTGGACCGGGGAAGTCCGGTGAGAGTCCGGCGCTGTCCCGCAACGGTATGCGCATTGCACGAACCCGCATGTGCGAGCCCGAATACCGGTCCAGAGGAGATGTCGGCACCCCTTGCGAGGACGAGGACGGGCCGCCCCGGCGACCGAGAACCGCGCTCGCCCCGGCATCCCACCCGTGTTCATCGTCGTTCGCAAGAGCCCGAGGAGGCTTTTGTGATGCGTTCCATCCTGACGAATCCGCTTGGCGCGCGGGCGCGGCGTGACACTCGCGCCGTTCTCGCCGCCGCGCTCACGGCGCTCCTGGCGTCGCTCGCGCTGGCGCCGGCCCAGGTCGCCGTCGAGGACGATCTCGGCCGCGAGGTGCGCTTGGTGGACCCGGCCCAGCGCGTCGTGACCATGATCCCCACGCACACCGAGACCGTGTGCGCCCTGGACGCCTGCGATCTGCTCGTGGGGCGCGACACCTTCAGCAATCATCCGCCCAGCGTCACCGAGCTTCCCGACCTGGGCAGCGCCTTCTCGCCCGACCTCGAAGCGCTGGTGGCGCTGGAACCGGACCTGGTGCTGACCGACGAGTACAGCGGGATGGCGTCGTCACTGGACGACGTAAGCGTCCCCGCCTACGCCGGCACCGCGCAGACCCTCGAGGACGTCTGGCGCACCACCCGGCAGGTCGGCACCCTGTTGGGACGCGACGAGGAAGCGGCCGACCTGATCACAGCGGCGCAGGCGCGCGTGGCGGCGTTGACGGCGCGCGTGGAGGGCCGACCCGGGCCGAGCGTGTTCGTGGAGCTGGACGCCACGCCGTACAGCGTGGGCGAGACCTCGTACCTGGGGCGGCTGTTGACGCTCGCCGGCGGCGACAACGTCGTGCCCGCGGAGCTCGGCGAGTTCCCGCAGGTCGACCCGGAGCTGGTGATCGAGGCCGACCCCGAGGTCATCCTGCTGGCCGACGCCCCGCACGGTGAGAGCGCCGACACGGTCGCCGACCGCCCCGGTTGGGGCCAGCTCCGGGCCGTCCGCGAGGGCCGCGTGATCGAACTGACCCAGGCGCAGGTCGACCTGCTGACGCGGGCGGGACCCCGCCTGCCCGACGCCCTCGCGCTGCTCATCGAGCTCCTCCACCCGGACCTCGACTAGGTGGCGCGCGCCGCGCGGGCTCCACGCGCCGGGCCGGCGGCCGCGCGCCGCGCCGGCCCGGTCGCGCTGTCGCTGCTTGCGTTGGCTGCCGTACTGGTGGTGTCGGTGACCGTCGGATCGGTGGCGGTGACGCCGGACCGTGTCTGGGGTGCGCTGATGCGCGGGATGGCCGGGGAGCTGGCCGGCCCGGCCGACGTGATCGTGTGGTCGGTCCGACTGCCGCGCGCCCTGCTGGCCGCCGGCGTCGGCGCCGCCCTCGGCCTGGCGGGCACGGCCTACCAAGCGGTGTTCCGGAACCCGCTGGCGGACCCCTACCTGCTGGGGGCGGCGTCCGGCGCGGGCTTCGGCGCGGCGCTGGTGATGGTGTACGGCGGCGTCGTCCCGGTGCTGGCGCAGCTGGGCGTGGGGCCGGTCGCGTTCGCGTTCGCGCTGGCGGCCGTGACGGTCGTGGTCGTGCTGGCCAGGCGCGGCGGGCACCTCCCCGTCACCTCGCTCATTCTCGCGGGCGTGGTGGTCGGGTCCAGCCTGTCGGCAGGGACCAGCTTCGTGATGCTCGCGGCCCGTGAACGCTCGACCGGCGTCCTGTCGTGGTTGCTGGGCAGCTTCGCGTTCGCGGGCTGGGACGACGTGAGCCGCGTCCTGCCCGCAGTGGCGGTCGCCGTGCTCCTCGGCGTGGCGGGGCGCCGGGCGTTCGATTTGCTGCAACTCGGGGACGCCTCGGCACGGCAACTCGGCCTACGGGTCGAGGCGTTCAAGGCGACGGTGATCGCCCTCGCCACCGTCCTCACCGCCGTCGCGGTGGCGGCGTGCGGCGTGATCGGGTTCGTCGGGCTGATCACGCCACACGCCGTCCGCCTGGCGCTCGGGCCCGGCCACGCCACGCTGGTACCGCTGGCCGCCGTGTGGGGCGCCACCTTCCTGATGGCGGCCGACCTGCTGGCCCGCACCGCCATCGCGCCGGCCGAGATCCCCGTCGGCGTGGTGACGGCCCTCGCCGGCGGTCCGTTCTTCCTCTACCTGTTGCGCCGGGGCGGCGGTGCGACGTGAGCCTACGGGCCGAGGGCCTCCATTTCGCGTACCCGGGCGGCCCGGCCGTGCTGCGGGGGGTAGACGCCGAGGTGGGCCGGGGCGAACTGGTGGGCCTGGTGGGCCCCAACGGGACCGGCAAGTCGACGTTGGTGGCGGTACTGGCCGGGCAGGCGCGCCCCGGGGCGGGCGGCGTCACCTTGGACGGCCGCCCGCTGGGGCGCCTCCGCCGCCGCACCCTGGCGCGCCGCGTGGCGCTGGTGCCGCAACGACCGGAACTCCCCGAAGGGTTCGTCGCACGCGACATCGTCCGCATGGGGCGCGCCCCGCACCTCGGCTTTCTGTCCTCCGAGCGTTCCCATGATCGCGACGTCGTCGAAGCGGCCATGCGTCGGACCGACACCTGGCGGCTGCGCGAGGCGCGCGTCGGCACGCTGTCCGGCGGCGAACGCCAGCGGGTGGTGCTGGCCCGCGGGTTGGCCCAAGAGCCGGACTGGCTCCTGATGGACGAGCCCACCACCCACCTGGATCTGCGCTTCCAGGCGGAGCTGATGCGGCACGCCGCCGACCTCGCGTCGGCCGGCCTCGGGGTGTTCGCGGTGCTGCACGACCTGAACCTCGCGGCCCGCTGCGACCGCGTGCTGCTGCTGGCCGGGGGGCGCATCGTCGCCTCGGGCCCGCCGGGCGAGGTGTTCGACGCGACGCTGCTCGCCTCGGTGTTCGGCACGCCCGTTCGCGTGCTGCCGGGGGTCCGGCCGGTGGTCCTGGCGGAGTGACCCGGGCCGTGACCCGGGCGTCAGCGCCGCCGGCGTCGGCCGCGGCTCCGGGGCAGGGCGTCCGCGTCGGGATCGAACAGGCTCTGCACTCGGGTCGCCAGGCGGTAGTAGGCGACCAGCGCCTCCGTCGCGGCGCGCCAGCCGTACGGCTCCATGTCCTGGCGCGCCTGGCGGCCGAGCCGCAATCGGAGCACGTCGTCGGTCAGGAGGCGCCGAAGCTGCTCGGTCAGTTCCCCCAGGTCGCCGGGGGTGAACATCAGGCCGTTCTCGCCGTGCCGAATCACGTCCGGAATCCCGCCCGCCCGCGCCCCGACGGCCGGCACGCCGGACGCCATCGCCTCCATCGCCACGAAGCCGAGCGTCTCCGTGTCGGACGGGAAGGCGAACACGTCGGCGCTGGCGTAGGCCGCGGCCAGCTCCTCGCCCGCCAGGTAGCCCGTGAACACCGTCCGGGTTCCTTCGAACCGGCGGCGAAGCTCCTCCTCGGCCGGCCCCGAGCCCACGAACGCCAGGCGCACGTTCGGGAGCCGCGTCACCGGCGCGTACAGCCAGTCCAGGCGCTTCTCGAAGGAGAGGCGGCCCACGTAGAGCATCAACGGGTCGTCCGGGTGGCCGTCCGTCAACCGCGCGCGCATTGCCGGGTCGTAGCGGTTGGGGTGGTACAGCTCGGTGTCGACCGCCTTCGGCCACAGGCGCACTCGCTGGATGCCCAGGCCTCGCGCCGAGTTGACCATCGGCCGGCTGGTGCACAGGTTGACGTGCGCCTGGTTGTGCACGTCGCGCAGGAACGTCTCGGAGATGGACCCGAGGAAGTTCAGGCGCAGGTGCTTGGCGTACTGCGTGATGTCGGTGTGGTAGCTGGCCAGGAGCGGCAGGTTGCGCTGCCGCGCGACCATCGTGCCCCATAGCCCCAGGATGACCGGGTTCACCACGTGCACCACGTGGGGGCGGAAGGTGTCGAGCTCGCGGCCGATGCGGGGCCGCGGCAGACCGAGGAACAGTTCGGGGTACCAGGGCCGGAACGGCACGCTGGGGACCCGGACCACCGGGTAGCCGACCGCCTCCGCGGGGGGGCGGCCCGGCGCGAAGATCACCACCTCGTGCCCCAGCTCGCGCAGGCGTTCCAGCGTGCGCACCACGCGGGTGACGACGCCGTCGACCTTCGGCAGGAACGTTTCGGTGAAGAGCGCGATGCGCACGGCGGCGAAGGAGCGCGTTCCTCAGCGACCGTTGCCGGTGGGGGTGGGCGTGGGGGGCACGCCCGGCTTCTGGCGTTTGGTCCAGGTGCTGGTGGCGGGGATCTTGCTCGTGTCGGCGCGGTGGGCGTATTCGCGGGCGATGTCGGTGACCTCGGCGAGGAGGCCTTCTTGGAGGGTGGTGGGGTCGAGGCCCATGTCGAGGAAGAGGTCGTTTCTGACGTGGAGGTCGTTCTCTGCGTCTTCGTTGCGGGGGTTGTCGGTGTAGGCCACCTCGGCGCCGGCGATGTTGGCGACGAGTTCGGCGAGGTCGCGGATGCGGTGGGTTTCGGTCATTTGGTTGAGGATCTTGACGCGTTCGCCGGGGTCGGGGGGGTTTTCGAGGGCGAGTTGGATGCAGCGGACGGTGTCGCGGATGTGGATGAAGGCTCTGGTTTGGCCGCCGGTGCCGTGGACGGTGAGGGGGTAGTGCGCGGCGGCTTGCATCAGGAAGCGGTTGAGGACGGTGCCGTAGTCGCCGTCGTAGTCGAAGCGGTTGATGAGGCGTTCGTCCTGGTCGCACTCCGGGGTGTGGGTGCCCCAGACGATGCCTTGGTGGAGGTCGGTGATGCGGAGGCGGTCGTTCTTGGCGTAGTAGGCGAAGAACAGTTGGTCTTGGGTTTTGGTCATGTGGTAGATGCTGCCGGGGTTGGGGGGTAGAGGATCTCTTGTTGGACTTTGCTGCCGTCGTCGGTGGTGACTTCGACGGGGAGGTAGCCTTCGGGGATTTTCATGCCGGCGGTGCCGTAGCCGTAGACGCCCATGGTGCCGAGGTGGGCGAGGTGCACGTCGAGGCCGCTCTCTACGATGGCGGCGAGGACGTTGTGGGTGGCGTTGAGGTTGTTGTCGACGGTGTAGCGCTTGTGGGCGCTGCTTTTCATGGAGTAGGGGGCGGCGCGTTGTTCGGCGAAGTGGACGATGGCGTCGGGTTTCTCGTCCTGGATCAACGTGAGCAGGCGGTGGTAGTTCTTGGCGACGTCGAGGCGTTCGAAGCGGATCTCGCGTCCGCTGACCTCGCGCCAGGCCTGCAGTCGGGTGCCCATGTATTGGATGGGGGTGAGGCTGGTGGCTTCGAGTTCGTTGTCGATGTTGCGCCTCGAGAGGTTGTCGATGATGGTCACGTCGTGGCCGAGGTTGCTGAGGTGCAGGCTGGTGGGCCAGCCGCAGAAGCCGTCGCCGCCGAGGATGAAGATCTTCATGTCCGGTCCTCCGAACGCGGGAAATGGCCGAGCAAGACACGCCTCGCCCAGCCTGTGTGCGTGCCGGGAGTCTAGCATCGGCGCCCGCGGGGCCGCCGGACCGTCACGCACGCGGGCGGAACCGGCGCAGCCACGTCCGCCACTTGCGGGCCAGCAGCCTGCGCCGGTACGCCTGCGCCCCCGCCCGCCACTCGCCGCTGGCCAGCAGGGACCACAGCACCACCACCGAAATGAAGAACGGATGGAGGAGTGACCACCCCACGAGCGCAGGCCGCAGCAGGTCCTCGCGTCCCAGTTGACGCGCCCCGATGGACATCCCGACCAGCTGCATCGCCACTTCGGCGCCCCACACGCCCGCCACCCAAGGCACCAAAGCGGGAATCCACGGCGTCAGCACGATGCTGGACGACAGCACCACGCTGTGCGCGCCCAATACGGCGATCCCCGCGAAGAACGCCGGATGGTAGTGCACAACGTGGTGGTAGCGCGACACCCAGCGCCGACGCTGCCGAAGCAGGGCGCCCCACGAACGCGCCGGTTTGGTCAGCACGCGCGTCTCGGGCAGGCTCGCGAACGCCATGCGGCTACGCGGCAGCCGGCCCAGCCGCTGCGCCAGCAGGTCCTCGTCGCCGCTGGGCGCCCGCCCCGGCGCGCCGAACCCGCCGGCGGCGTCGAAGGCCGCGCGCCGGTAGGCCTGGTTGTTGGCGCTGGACGCGAACTTGAACCCAAGGCGCGTTAAGGAGCGCGACGTCAGCATCAACGACAACCAGTCGATGGTCTCGAACAGGTGCAACCAGCGCGAGGCCTGGTTCTTGCGCGTCGTTTCGACGTACCCGACCACCATGACTACGCCCGGCGCGAAGTGGGCGACCATGCGTTCCAGCCACCCCGCTGGGTAGCGGCAGTCGGCATCGCTGGTCACCACGATCTCGCCGCTGGAGGCGCGGATGCCGTGGTCTACCGCGTTTACCTTGGGTGACAGTCGGGTGCTGGGCGCGCGGACCTGGACCAGGCGCACGCGCGCGTCCCGGGCCGCCGCCCGCCGTACGACCTCGGCCGTCGTGTCTTCCGAGCGGTCGTCGACGATCACGAACTCGGCCTGGCCCGGATACGTCTGCGCGCTGAGCGACGCCAGCGTGTCCGGCAGGTCCCGCTCTTCGTTGTGCGCAGGGATCACGACCGACACGGATGGGCGCGCAGCCACCTGCGGTTCGCGGCCACGCAGGAACATGCCTGCCGCCACCAGCCCCATGGACGACAGGTAGATCACGGCCAGCAGGCACAACGAGACGACGTGGACTTCGAACACAGGGGAAGCCCTCCAGGGGCGTTCCAGAGCGTAGCACGCGCCGGCGAACGCGCTCTACGCGCGGGCCCAGACCGCTGCGGTAGCGTCGCGCCATGCCGCCGCCCACCGCCTCCGATACGGAGGGCCCCGCCGCGTTCGAAAGCTTCCACGCCTGGCTGCGTTCGCTTCCTGACGGCGCCGAGCGTATCGCCGCGCACGCCTTCCTGCCGCCCCGCTCGGGCCGCCAAGGGGGCGAGGTGGCCGCGCCGTACCGGTCGTGGCTGCGGCGCCTGGGCCTGACGCCATGGCGGCACCAGGCCATCGCCTTGAACCACCTGGCGGGCGGCCGGGACGTGGTGCTGGCGACGCCGACGGCTTCGGGCAAGTCGCTGGCGTATCAGCTGCCCGCGCTGCACGCGGTGGACGCGGACCGCACCGCCCTGCTGATGTTTCCCACCAAGGCGCTGGCCAACGATCAGTGGGCGGCGCTGTGCGCCATGGCGGAGGCGGCGGGCCTCGACCTGCCCGAGCGGGGCATCGCGCGCTACGACGGCGACACGCCGCGCCAGGCGCGGCGCCGGCTGCGCGAAGAGGCGTCGGTGGTGCTGACCAATCCGGACATGCTGCACCTCGGGATCCTCCCCTTCCACGCCGGCTGGGCGTCGTTCCTGGCCCGCCTGGACGTGATCGTCATCGACGAGCTGCACGCCTACCGCGGCGTGCTGGGGAGCCATGTCGCGGGCGTGCTCCGTAGGCTGCTCCGCCTGGCGGCGCACTACGGCGCACGGCCGCGCGTGGTGGCGGCCAGTGCCACCATTCAAAACCCCGCGGGGCTGTACCGCGCGCTGAGTGGCCGCGACGCGGAGATCGTGGCCGAGGACGACGCCCCGCACGGCCCACGCGAGGTCGTGTTCTGGGAGCCGCCGGCCCGCCCCGGCGGGGACGGGCGACGCCGCAGTCCGGTGGCGGAGGCGGCGGGCTTGGCGGCGACCTTCGTTCGCACAGGCGTGAAGAGCCTGTTCTTCTGCAACTCCCGCAAGGCCGCGGAGCTGGTGCGCCGGTACGCGGCCGCGCACCTGAGCGACGCGGAGGCGCGCACCATCGACGCCTACCGGGCCGGCTACGACGCCTCGGAGCGCAGCGCGATCGAGGCGTCGTTCCGTCGCGGCGAGGTGCGGGTGCTGGTGTCCACCAGCGCCATGGAGCTCGGCGTGGACGTCGGCGGCGTGGACGCCGTCGTGATGGTGGGGTACCCGGGCTCGATCATGTCGTTCTGGCAGCGGGCCGGACGTGCCGGTCGCGGCGGGGCGCGCTCGTTGACGCTGCTGGTTCCCGGCGACGACCCGCTCGACGACCACTACCTACGCCATCCGCACCAGGTCACCGACGGAAGCGTCGAGGCGGCCGTGGCGGATCCGCACAACGAGGTGATCCACCCGGCGCACGTGGTGTGCGCCGCGGCGGAACGCCCCGTCCACCCGGGGGAGGACTGGTTGCGTCCGGGGCTCGACCTGGAGGCCGTGCCGGGGCTGTACGCGCTCGGGTCACGGTACGCCTCGGTGCGTCGCTTCCCGCAGCGGCGGGTTTCGCTCCGGGGGGGCGGGGGGCGGCGGGTCCGGTTGGTGGAGGCGTCGAGCGGTCGTTCGTTGGGTCACGCCGACGCCGGGCGCGCCGTGCGGGAGCTGCACCCGGGGGCGGTACACCTGTACCGGGGCGAACCGTACCTGGTGGTGGACCTGGACCTGGAGGCGGCCACGGCGACGCTGGTGCCGCACATCGAGGACTGGTACACCCAGGTCCGCGGCGAGACGCGCGTCGAGATCCTGGACGGCGCCCAGGGCGGCGACACCGGGCGGCGCGTGGCCGAGCTGCTGTCCCTTCCGCCCGGCGTGCGCGTCGGCCGGGTACGCGTGGTGGAGGAGGTGACGTCGTACGTCCGCAAGCGCTACCGCACCGAGGCGATCCTGGAGGAGGTGCCCCTCGATCTGCCGGAGAGCAGCTACCTCACACGCGCGATGTGGACGACGTTCACACCCGAGGCGACGGACGGCGTGCTGCCCGCCGGTTCGCTTCCCGCCGCGATGCATGCCCTGGAGCACGCCATGATCGGGCTGCTGCCCGCGTTCGTGCTGTGCGAGCGGGCCGACGTGGGCGGGGTGTCGTACCCGCTGCACCCGCAGTTGGCCGAGCCGGCCATGTTCGTGTACGACGGCGCGCCGGGGGGCGTGGGGTACGCGGAGGCCGGCGCGTCGCAGCTGCAGCGTTGGCTGGCTGCGGCGCACGCGCGCTTGCGCGATTGCCCCTGTCGTGCCGGGTGCCCCCGCTGCATCCTCTCGCCCAAGTGCGGAAACGGCAATCAATACCTCGACAAGGCGGCCGCCTTCGCGCTGGCGGACGCGTGGGCCGGGCGGTTGGCGGAGGGCGCCGCGGCGGTCGTGCGGGCGTGAGCTGCACCCCTGGGTGCTACACTGCGCGGCCATGCGCGTCGGATTCGTCACCAACCTGCTGTGGGATCGGTACGGCCCGTTCTGGGTGGGGTTGCTCGAGGCCGCAGGCGCGGAGGTCCGACTGCCCGACCCCGAGCGCGTGCGGAAGGTGTGGGACGATCCGCGCCTCGACGTGGTGGCGGGGACCGCGTTTCGGCGCGCCGTCGCCGAGGCGCTGGCGCTGGCCGGGTGCGACCGGATCGTCGCGCCGGCGTTGAACCCCGGGTACGAAGGTTCGCGCGGCAGCGCGCAGGATCCGTTCGTGGCGCGCTTCCCCGAAGCGTTGGCGCAGGCGGTGCCCGGCCTGCCGCCGGTGGTGGCGGTGCCGGCCGATCTGGAGGCGCCGGGACTGGCGCCACTGGCCATCGACACCCTGCAGATGGTGGCGCCGGGGCCCGCCGCGGTGCGGCGGGTATGGCAGACGCACCGCGCGTCGGCTCGGCCGCCTCGGCCCCCGGGCGGCATGCCGGAGGCGCCGCCCTCGACCGACGTCGTCGCGTTGGTCGGTCAGCCGTGGTCGTTGAACGAGGGCGTGGAGCGGGCGTTGCAGGGGCCGGGGGAGCTGGTGGTGTCGGCCGCGCGCTTCCCCCCGCGCGCGTTGCGCGAGGAGGGGACGCGCGTCGAGGCGGGCCTGGCGCCGACCGACGCCGAGGCGCTGGGGGCGGTGCGGCGATTCGCCCGCAGCGGCACCGTGACGCGGGTGCGGATGGTGGTGGATCCCGCCTCGGGCGCGGACGCATGGTTGGCGCGCAGGGCGCAGGCCTGGGTGCGCCGGCCGTTCGAGACCGTGCCGCCGCCCGATCTCGGGGCGCACGAGGACGCCGCCGCGTCCACGGCGTTCCCAGAGGACTGACGCCTTGGGATGGGTGTTGATGCTCGCGGCCTTCGGGTACGCCGTGTCGGGCGCGTTCGGGGCCTGGACGGTGGTGCGGCGCCGACCGCGGCTGGCGTTCCTGTTCATGACGGCGGCGTCGGTGCTCACGGTCGGCGGTGTGGCCGCCGCCTATCGCCTGCCCGAGACCTGGTGGCTGCTGGCGCTCGGCGCGGCGGGATCCTCGCTGGCCTCGTACCTGAACGCTCGCCTGGTTCTGGGGAGGATGGTGGCGCGCAACCACGCCGCCCGCGCCGTGGCGGGCGCCCTGCTGGCGGTGCTGGCGGCGTGGACGTTGCCGTGAGGCGCCCGGCGCGCAGGGGCGCCGCCGGGCGCCGACCCTGCGCCGCCGACGCTCAGAACGCCGCGTGCCCCGTGATTTCCCGCCCCAACAGCAGGGTGTGCACCGTGTCGGTCCCCTCGTAGGTCGACACCGTCTCCAGGTTCAGCATGTGCCGAATGGCCGCGTACTCGGTGGTGATGCCGTTCCCGCCCAGCAGGTCGCGGGCGGCCCGTGCCACATTCAGTGCAGCGCGCACATTGTCGCGCTTGGCGAGGCTGACGCGAGCGGGGGTGTCCTTGCCGTCGTCCTTGAGGCGTCCCAGGTGGTAGGCCAGCAGGCTTCCCTTGGTCAGGTCGCCCAGCATGTCCGCCAGGCGGGCCTGCACCAGCTGCTTGGCGCTCAGCGGCTCGCCGAAGGCGGGGCGCTCCTCGAGGTAGCGCACCGCCTCCTCGAAGCAGGCGAAGCCCGCCCCCAGGGCCCCGAAGGCGATCCCGTAGCGCGCCTGGTTCAGGCACGACAGGGCGCCCCCCAGTCCGACGACGTCCAAGCGGTCCGCGTCCGGGACGGCAACGTCGTCCAGCCGAAGCTCGCTGGTCACGCTGGCCCGCATCGACGCCTTGGTCTTGATGTCCTCGGCGGAGAACCCGTCCGCGTCGGTCGGCACGGCGAAGCCCAGCACCCGGCCGGAGTCGTCGTCACGGGCCCACACGATCGCGACGTCGGCCCGGCTGCCGCTGGTGATCCAGCGCTTCACGCCGCGGATCACCCAGTCGCCTCCGACCTGGTGACAGCGCGTGGTCATGGCGGCCGGGTCGCTGCCGGCGTCCGGTTCGGTGAGGCCGAAACAGCCGATCGCCTCGCCGCGCGCCAACGGCGGCAGCCAGCGGGTGCGGAGCGCCTCCGACCCGTAGGTGTGGATCGGCCACATCACCAGGCTGGACTGCACGCTCACGAAGCTTCGCAGGCCGCTGTCGGCGTACTCGAGCTCCCGGTTCACCAGCCCGTACGCGGTGTGCGAGGCGCCCGCCCCCCCGTACGCCTCGGGCAACGCCACGCCCAGCATGCCCATCTCGCCGAAGGCGCGCGGGAGGTGCTCCGGGAAGATCCCCTCGCGCCACCATTCGCCCACGTGCGGGAGAAGCTCGCCCTGCACGAACTCGCGCACGCTGTCTCGGATCATGCGCTCTTCCGGGGCGTACAGGCCGTCGATCTCGTAGAAGTCCTGGAGCTCGCGCCCCGTCTTGGTCTCGCTCGGTGCGGGGGTCATGGCGTCCTTTCGAAGCGGTTCACTCGCCGAACAGTCGGCGAAGCGCGTCGGCCTTGTCGGTCTTCGGCACGCAGGCGTAGCGGCCGTCCGTGGTTTCACGCACGCGCTCCGCCTCCACCAGGGCGGTGAGGGAGGCTTCGATCGTGTCGGGGGCGAGCTCGTCGCCGTGCACGTCGTCGATCCAGCGTTGAATCTCCCGTAGCGTGGCGCCACGCTCGCCGGAGGATTCGACGGCTTCGAACACCCACTCGTCGACGGTCATGGCGCGAGTGTACCGGCACGCGGGGGTGTGGGAGCCGGACCGCGACGGGGCGTCACGAGGTGCGCGCGACCCCGCCCTCCGGTGCGTCGTCGGGGTCGCGGCGGTAGACCTCGCGCGGCCCGGAGGAGGCCTTCGACCAGGGGGGCGTACGGTCCATCCGGATCGCATCCACCGGGCAGGCCGAGACGCAGGCGTCACAACCGATGCACGCGGCGGGGTCCAGCACCAACGCCCCGCCCCCGTTCGCGTCGAACGTGCGCGAGAACGCGTCGGTCGGGCATACCCGCGTACAGACCGGACACAGGATGCACGTCTCGTCGACGTCGGGGACCGGCCAGGGTACGTGCGTCTCGGGCACCAGATCGGACAGTTCGAGCGCACGCCAACGCCGGGCCGGCTCCTCGGGGAGGTCGTCCTCCTCGCCGCCTGGATCCAGCGGGGCGAGCGCGTCGGCGGCACTGCGCGCGACGTTTCTCCAGCCTCCCTGCAGCAGGCTGCGACGGTCCATGCGTTCCTGCGTGCCCGTGTCGTCCTGGCGATCGGTGACCTCGACGCGGATGGTGCGTTCGACGCCCCGCAACGCGAGCAATTCCTGGGCGTCGGCCACCACCCCGTCGATCGCTTCGGCCACCGCGGCGTTGCCGATCGGGCAATCCGCGCACTCGGCGCGTGCGAGGGTGACCTCGTCGTGTCCACGGACGAGGCGGTGCAGATCGCTGGGGCGTAGCCGGCCCAGGCAGTGCACCGTTTGTGCGTTCCCCTCGACCTGCGAGCACTTGACCGAACCCGTGCTCGGCAGCCGAACGTTGGAGGTCAGGGCCTCCGACGGGCATGCCTGCAGGCACAACCCGCAGCCGCTACAGTCCACGTCGTCGATCTCGACGCCGCGGCTACGTACGGTCACGGCGTCGTGGGGACATACTTCGGCGCAGCGCCGGCAGGCGGCCGGAGACTGCCGTACCGCCAGGCACCGTGACTTCGTGAACGTGGGCCGCACGTCAGCCGCACGAAACACGTAATTCAGCAGGTCGTCGAACATCCTCGCCTACCCACGTCTCTGAAGCGTCGGGGAACGCGTAGGCATCAGAAGCCGTACACCTCGTGTCGCTCGGGGGTGAGCTTCTTGTGGTAGCCGGTCGCCTCGAGGTAGGCGTCGAAGTCGTCGAAGTCGACTTGCTGCTTCTGGTCGGACAGCGCCACGGCTGGGTTGGGGTGTACCTCGACCATGATCCCGTTGGCCCCAACGGCGAGCCCCGCCTTGGTGAGGGGGACCAGCAGGTCGCGACGTCCACCGGAGTGCGTCACGTCCACGATCACGGGAAGATGGGTCTCGAGCTTGGCCAGCGCGACGCTGGACACGTCCAACGTGTTGCGGGTCGTCGGTTCGTAGGTGCGGATCCCCCGTTCGCAGAGGATCACGTTGGGGTTGCCTTCGTACAGCAGGTACTCGGCGGCCATCACCCATTCCTGCACGGTCGCGGCCAGGCCGCGCTTGAGCAGGATGGGTCGGCTGCTGCGCCCGAGGGCACGGAGCAGGGTGAAGTTGTGCATGTTGCGCGCGCCGACCTGCAACACGTCGACGTATTCCTCGAACGCGGGAAGGTCACGCGCATCCATGATCTCGGCCACGAAGCCCAGGCCGTGCGCGTCGCACGCTTCCCGGCCCAGCTTGAGGCCTTCGACCCCCAGGCCTTGGAAGGAATAGGGGTCGGTCCGCGGTTTGAACGCGCCACCACGGAACAGGCGTACGCCGCGCGACGCCATCCGCTCGGCGGTCAGCATCACCTGCTCGCGCGACTCGATCGCGCAGGGACCGGCGATGAGGACGGGCGACTCGCCGTTGCCGACGCGGACGTCGCCGATCTCGACGTGCGTGTCGTGCTCTGGGGACCGGCGCGAGATGAGGTAGCTTTTCTTGTCCTGCTCCTGCTCCAGGTGCATCGACGCCTGGAAGATCTGTTTGAACAGGCTCTTTACGGTGGCGTCGTCGAACGGCCCGCGATTGGCCTCGGTCAGGGTCTCCAACATCTCTTGCTCGCGGATTGGGTCGTAATGGGACGAGCCCGCCTTGGTCTGGAGCTCCCCGATCGATTCCGCGATCTCGGCGCGTCGTGAGAGGAGTTCGAGAATCTCGAGGTTCAGCGAGTCGATCTCATTCCGGAGGCTCCGGATCTGATGTTCCATGGCGTTCCTTCCGCTGTGAGAGACGCACGACGACGATACTGAGCTCGTAGAGTATCACGAGCGGCCCGGCCACCAGCGCGAAGTTGAAGGGGTCCCCCGTCGGCGTGATCACGGCCGCCAACGCCAAGCCCGTCACCAAGGCCCACTTGCGCTGACGGACCATCACCGGATGCTGCAGGAGGCCGATGCGGGCCAGGAGGAAGGCCAAGACCGGCATTTCGAACATCACGCCGAACACGGCCATCAGCGTCAGCAGATTGGTGATGTAGCGCCCGATCGACAGCAGCCCCTGCGCCTGTTCGCCCAGGAACCCGAGGAGGATCGGGATCGTGAACGGGAGGACGACGTAATACGAGAACAGGACGCCGGATGCGAACGCCAAGGCCGTAAGCGCGATGAACGGCACGGCGTAGCGGCGTTCTTCGGGGTAGAGGCCGGGGGCGATGAAGCCCCAGATCTGCGACACGATCGCTGGCGACGCCAGCACCAATCCGAAGAACGAGGCGATCTGCATACTGGTGACGAACGGCTCGAGGATCGAGAAGTAGTTCAGCGTCATCGCGTCGGGCAGCGGAGCCTGCAACCACGCGAGCACGCGGAACCGGAAGATGAAGGTGATCCCTGCCGCCACCACCCACGCGCCGAGCGATACGAACAAGCGGGTGCGGAGCTCGGCGAAGTGATCGATCAGCGTCATGGTGAAAGGCTACCTTGCACACGAACCCCCCGCCCGCGGCTGCGACGGCGCCACGCTGACAGGATCTGGGGGGGTGGTTCAGGCCTCGGGCGCGGCCGTCTTCGAGCGGGTCTTCTCCTCGGTGCGGTCCTGTTCGCCTTCGCCGGCCGGCGCTTCTTCGGTGGCCTCGGCGGCCTGCGCGTCGGCGGGTTCCTCGGTGGGCTCGGAGCGGGGCGCCGCGGGTGCGGCCTTCGCGGCCGTCCTCTCCCGTTCGGACGTGCCTTCCGCGCCCTCCTCGAAGTCCTCCTTCATGTCACGAACGCCCTTTCGGAACTCGCGGACCGACTGCCCGATTCCTTTGGCCATCTCGGGAAGGCGGCGCGGGCCGAAAATCAACAAGACCACCACCAGGATGATCAGCAGTTCCCAAATGCCAAGCGGACCGATGCGCATACCCACGACCTCCTAAACAAACGCTAGCACGATCGTCGGTACCAGGGAGGGCCGAACGTCCGGGGCGGGTTCGCGTCCAGCGCTACGCGCATCGATCGTTCGGCTCGCCCGTCCTGGTGGCCCGTCGTAGGGGGCGACGGCGATGCCATGGAGCGGCCCGTCCCCCGATGGCGGCGCGCCGGTTCCGGCCTTCGTGGACCCGAGAATCCGTTGTTGACACCCCCATGGGCCCATGCTAGGCTTCCCCTCCGGACGTTGGCTCATGGCGTCTGGACGCTGCCGCGAGGAGGATGCCACCCTAGCTCAATTGGCAGAGCATCCGACTTGTAATCGGAAGGTTGTCGGTTCGACTCCGATGGGTGGCTCCAGCACCGTGACCGAGGTCCGCGCGGCTCCGGGTTCGCCCGGGCAGGTGCCCGAGTGGTTAAAGGGGACGGTCTGTAAAACCGTTGGCTACGCCTTCGCTGGTTCGAATCCAGCCCTGCCCACCACGCTAGGAGCCGTTCCGGGGGCGCGCCTCCGGGGGTCCGGGTCCGGGGTCCGCCCCGATCCGTGCGGGAGTAGCTCAGTTGGTAGAGCGTCAGCTTCCCAAGCTGAATGTCGCGGGTTCGAATCCCGTCTCCCGCTCCAAGCATCTCCGGCTGCCGTCGGAGGTGCGCTCGGGTCCCGAGTAGGCTCGTGTAGCTCAGCGGTAGAGCACTCCCTTGGTAAGGGAGAGGTCGACGGTTCAAGTCCGTCCACGAGCTCCAATCTGGATCCCAGGCCCGCGTGATCGGCACGGAGCGTCCGGCCGGTCACGCAGATGCTGCCGCCGCGCCTGACGTACGACACCCTCCCAGGCCGGCCCCCAGGAAAGGACGATTGTCATGGCGAAAGCGACGTTTGAGCGTTCGAAGCCGCATGTGAATGTGGGGACGATTGGGCATGTGGATCATGGGAAGACGACGTTGACGGCTGCGATTACGTTTGCGGCTGCGGCGGCGGATCCGTCTGCTGAGACGATGTCGTATGAGCAGATCGATAAGGCGCCGGAGGAGAAGGCGCGGGGGATTACGATTAATACGGCGCATGTGGAGTATCAGACGGGGGCGCGTCATTATTCGCATGTGGATTGTCCGGGGCATGCGGATTATGTGAAGAACATGATTACGGGGGCGGCGCAGATGGATGGTGCGGTGTTGGTGGTGTCGGCGGCGGATGGGCCGATGCCGCAGACGCGTGAGCATATTTTGTTGGCGCGTCAGGTGGGGGTGCCGTATGTGGTGGTGTTTTTGAACAAGGTGGACATGGTGGATGATGAGGAGTTGTTGGAGTTGGTGGAGATGGAGGTGCGGGAGCTTTTGTCGAGTTATGAGTTCCCGGGGGATGATGTGCCGGTGGTGTCGGGGTCGGCGTTGAAGGCGTTGGAGGCGTTGGTGGCGAATCCGAATGTGCAGCGGGGTGAGGATTCGTGGGTGGATCAGGTTTGGTCGTTGATGGATGCGTTGGATGGGTATGTGCCGACGCCTGAGCGTGATGTGGATAAGCCGTTCTTGATGCCTGTGGAGGATGTGTTCACGATTACGGGTCGTGGGACGGTGGCGACGGGTCGTGTTGAGCGGGGTGTGGTGAAGACGGGGGATGAGGTCGAGATCGTGGGGTTGTCGGCGACGCGGAAGTCTGTGGTGACGGGTGTGGAGATGCATCGGAAGACGCTTCAGTCGGGGATGGCTGGGGATAATGTGGGGGTTTTGTTGCGGGGGGTTGCGCGTGATGAGGTGGCGCGGGGTCAGGTGTTGGCGAAGCCTGGGTCGATTACGCCGCATACGAAGTTTCGGGGGTCGGTGTATGTGTTGCGGAAGGATGAGGGGGGTCGGCATAGTGCGTTTTTTGCGGGGTATCGGCCTCAGTTTTACTTTCGTACGACGGATGTGACGGGGGTGTGTACGTTGCCGGGGGATGTGGAGATGGTGATGCCGGGGGATAATGTGGAGTTGTCGGTGTCGTTGATTAAGCCGATTGCGATGGAGGAGGGGTTGCGGTTTGCGATTCGTGAGGGGGGTCGTACGGTGGGTGCGGGTGTCGTGACGGGGATCGAGGAGTAAGCCCGCGCGGCGGCCGGCTTGCGAAAGGGCCGGCCGCCGCGCGTTGCGCGACACCGACCGGTGCGCGCAGATGCTAGGCTCGGTAGGTTGCCCCGGCGCGGTTCGTCGCGCTGAGCCGTCCGAACCCGTGCCGAGACCCCGCGCGGGGGTCCCTGGCACGGATTCACGAACGCCCGGAACGTACGCCCCGAACGGGAGAAGATCATGGCCAGTGACGTCCGAATCAAACTGCTGTTGGAGTGCACGGAGTGCAAGCGCCGCAACTACGCTACGCACAAGAACCGGCGCAACACCACGGCGAAGCTCCAGCTCCGCAAGTTCTGTCCGTGGGACCGCAAGCACACCCCTCATCGCGAAGTGAAGGTGTGAGGCGTGAAGGCGATCCTGCGCTACTTGCGGAACTCCCGCGCCGAGCTCGGCCGCGTCACCTGGCCCACGCGGAACGAAGTGATTCAGGCCACCCAGGCGACCCTGTTGTTCGTGCTGATCACGGTGGCGTTCCTTCTGGTGGCGGACACCACGCTCGGCAACCTCATCGGCCTGATCACCTGATCATCGCCGTGGGCGCCCCGGTCCCGGGAGGACGTTGACGTGAGCATCGAATGGTACGCCGTCCATACCTACGTGGGCCACGAGGACAAGGTGAAGGACAACATCCAGAACCGGGCCAAGACGCTCGGGATCTCGGATCGGATCTACCAGGTGGTCGTGCCCAGCGAGGAGACGGTGGAGCATGCCGGCGGCGGCAAGCGCGAGGTGGTGAAGCGGAAGCTGTTTCCCGGCTACATCTTCGTGCAGATGGACCTCGGAGACGACCCCAACGAGCCCAACGAGGCCTGGGAGGTCGTGAGGTACACGCCGGGCGTGACCGGGTTCGTGGGCAGCTCCTCGCGGGCGGTGCCGCTCTCGCCGGAAGAGGAGCAGAGCATGTTGGGGACGTTCGGCATCACCGGCTCGAAGGCGGCCCCCAAGATCAAGGTCACCTTCTATCCCGGAGACACCGTGCAGGTCACGTCGGGACCGTTCGCGGACTTCACCGGCATGGTGTCCGAGGTGAATCCGGAGCGGGGAACCCTCAAGGTGTTGGTGTCGATCTTCGGGCGGGAGACCCCGGTCGAACTCGATTTTGCGCAGGTCGTCAAGAGCTGACGGCTCCGAGGTGCACGCGTCATGACCCCGGCGGCGGCCACCGATCCGGGGGAGCGAAGGAGGAAGCATGGCCAAGAAGGTCGCAGGAATCGTGAAACTGCAGCTGCCCGCGGGGGGCGCCACGCCGGCGCCGCCGGTGGGGCCGGCGCTCGGCCAATACGGCGCCAACATCATGCAGTTCGTCAAGGAGTACAACGCCGCCACCGCCGATCAGGCGGGCGCGATCGTGCCGGTCGAGATCATTATCTTCTCCGACCGCTCGTTCACGTTCAAGATGAGGACGCCACCCGCCAGCTACCTGATCAAGCAGGCGGCGGGCATCGACAAGGGCTCGGGCGTGCCGCACAAGGAGAAGGTCGGCAGCATCAGCTGGGACCAGTGCCTCGAGATCGGCCGCCGCAAGATGAGCGACCTGAACGCCACCGACGAGTCGGCGGCCGCCCACATCATCGCGGGAAGCGCCCGCTCGATGGGCGTCGACGTGGAGGGAGCCCCCGCTGATGCCTAAGTACGGGAAGCGGTATCGAGATCTGATCGGCAAGGTCGACCGGCTCTCCACCTACGCGGTCACCGACGCGGCCTCGCTGGTCAAGGAGCTCGCCACGGCGAAGTTCGACGAGACGGTCGAAGCGCACTTCCGCTTGGGCGTCGACCCTCGCAAGAGCGACCAGACCGTCCGTGGCACGGTGGCGCTTCCGCACGGCACCGGCAAGACGGTGCGCGTGGTGGCGTTGACGCAGGGCGACAAGGCAGCGGAGGCCGAGGAGGCCGGCGCCGACGCCGTCGGCGGCGAGGAACTGGTCACCCGCATTCAGGAGGGGTGGCTCGAGTTCGACGCCGTCGTGGCCACGCCGGACATGATGGCGTCGGTGGGCTCGAAGCTGGGGCGCGTGCTGGGTCCCAAAGGCATGCTGCCCAACCCGAAGGCCGGCACGGTCGGCCCCGACATCGGGGCGATGGTGTCCGCGCTCAAGGCGGGCCGCATCGAGTTCCGCGCCGACCGGACCGGCGTCGTGCACGCCCCGATCGGCAAGGCCTCCTTCGAGGCCGAGCAGTTGGCCGAGAACCTCGCGGCGCTTCGCAGCGCGCTCGAGGCGGCGCGGCCGGAGGCGGCCAAGGGCAACTACATGCGCACGATTCACCTCACCTCGACCATGGGCCCGAGCGTTCGGGTCTCGGTCTGAATGAAAGGCATCCCGGTGCGTAGCGGGGTGACGGCGCCCGGAGGGCGCCGCCCGAACCACCTGATGGCGTTCGAGACAGCAGGGGCCGGCCAGGCTTAAAGATCCTGCCGAGGCGCTCGGGAGGCGATGGACGTCGCACCCGTTACGCCTCGCGGCACGTTCCGCCGCGCCCGTCGGGGCGGAACGAACGCAAGTGAGATACCGAGAAAGGTTCACGTGGCCAATCCAAGAAACGAACGGACGATCGCCGCGCTCCGCGAGTTGCTCGCGGACGTGAAGACGTTCTTCCTCGTGGACTACCAGGGCTTGTCCGCAGGCGACCTTGGTCGCCTGCGCGCCGAAGTGCGCGATGCTGGCGGACGGATCCTCGTGGCGAAGAACACCCTCCTGGGCGTCGTGCTCGGCGAACAGGGCATCGAGGGGTTCGACGACACGCTCCGGGGGCCGACGGCCCTCGTGCTGATCGAGGAGGACCCGGTCGCCCCCGCCAAGGCGCTGATGGACTTCGCCAAGGGGCACCCCAAGAAGCTACCGACCGCCAAGGGCGGCATGCTGCAAGGGGGCCGGGTCGGCCCGGAGGCGCTGGCGCGCATCGCCACGCTGCCCAGCCGCGATCAGCTGCTCAGCGAGCTGGTCGGCGTCCTGGAGGCCCCGATGCGGCAGCTCGTGGGCGTCCTGCAGGGGCCTGAGCGAGACCTGGTGTCCGTGATGACCAACCATTCCGACAACTTGAAGGAGGAGAACTGAGATGGCATTCGACAAAGACGCAATGGTGGAACAACTCAGCGGGTTGACGGTCCTGGAACTCGTCGATCTGGTCGAGGCGCTCAAGGAGAAGTGGGGCGTCGAGGCGTCGGCCGCGATGCCCGCGGGCATGATGATGCCGCAGGGGGGCGCGCCCGCCGCGGAAGAGGCGGCCGAGGAGCAGACCGAGTTCACCGTCACCATCACCAGCGCGGGCGACAAGAAGCTCCAGGTGATCAAGGAGGTCCGCGGCATCACGCAGCTGGGTCTCAAGGAGGCCAAGGAGCTGGTCGAGTCGGGTGGCACGGTCAAGGAAGACGTGAGCAAGGACGAAGCCGACGAGATCAAGGAGAAGCTCGAAGCCGCGGGGGCGTCCGTCGAGGTCAAGTAAGGCGCCCCACCCGCACCGGATGCAACGCGGGACGGCCCGGCCGGCCGAGTTCGGCCGGGCCCCGCGCCCAAGATGCGGGGCGTTCTTGCACGTGGACGACATCGCCGCGTCCTATTTGGTCGTACGCTTGGTATTTGAACTGTTCGCCCGCCTGCTCCCCGTGGAGGTGGACTTGCGCAGCGCGTCAGAGATCACGGTCTCGTGCACGGACCGAACGGGACCGGCGGTGGAGAGGGGCACGCCTCCCGCCAACCTCTCAGGAACGTCTTCAGGCAGCGACCGGGCACGCCCGACGGCACATGGCGGGCGGGTATCTCCGTGCGCGCCCGCACCGCGTGACCGGGAAGAGGGGCATCCTACGGCGGTCCCAACGTACGCAGCGAAGGGGTGACAATGCGCAAGATCGAATCGTTCGGCAGCATTCGTGAGGTCACGGAGCTACCGAACCTCACCAACATCCAGATCACGTCCTACGAGCATTTCCTGCAACGCGAGCTGGCACCGAATCAACGCGACATGCACGGCCTGCAGGCGGCATTCCGCGAGGTCTTCCCGATCGACGAGACCGAGCGCGGCCGCCAGACCGGCCTGGTCATCGACTTCCTCGAGTATACCTTGACCGAACCGGAATTCGGCCCGGACGAATGTCGCGAGAAGGACCTCAGCTACCAGGCGGGCCTGTTCGCCAAGCTCCAGTTGGTGCACAAGGACACCGGCCTGATCAAGGAGGACCAGGTCTTCCTGGGCGACCTTCCCTTGATGACGGAGGATGGCTCGTTCGTGATCAACGGCGCGGACCGCGTGATCGTGTCGCAGATCCACCGCTCGCCCGGGGTGTACTTCACCAGCACCCTGCGGGGCAGCGGCGCGAAGAGCCTGACGGCCAGCATCATCCCGATGCCGAAGCGCGGCCCGTGGATCGAGCTCGAGTTCGACAACGCCGGCGTGCTGTGGATGAAGGTGAACAAGCGCAAGTTCCCGTTCTCGCTGCTGTTGCGCGTCCTCGGCTACGACGACGGGAGCATTCGGGAGCTGTTCGAGGGGAACGCCGCGCTGGTCGACCCGACGTTGGAGGCGGAGGAGTCGGCCGGCATCACGCCGGAAGAGGCGCTGTTGCGCCTGTTCACCGTGCTTCGGCCCGGCGACCCGCCGAAGGTGGACAAGGCGACCAGCTACCTGCACAGCCTGCTGGCCGACCCGCGCCGCTACGATCTCGGCGACGCGGGCCGCTACAAGGTCAACCAGAAGCTGGGTTTGGACTTCGAGGAGAAGACGCTCCTCGGCTACGAGGACGGCCGCTTCGTCGACTACGGCCTGGTGCCGACCCTGCAGTACCTGATTCGCCTTCAGGCGAATGATGAAGAGGTGGGCGAGGACGACATCGACCACCTCGGCAATCGCCGCATCCGCACGGTGGGCGAACTGGTGGCCGATCAGATCCGGGTGGGCCTGGGCCGCATGGCGCGCGGCGTGCGCGAGCGGATGCTGCTCGGCAACGCGGACGCGGCCACCCCCCAGAAGCTGATCAACAACCGGCCGATCGTCGCGGCGTTGCGGGAGTTCTTCGGCCGAAGTCAGTTGTCGCAGTTCAAGGACCAGATCAATCCGCTCTCCGAGCTGCGGCACAAGCGGCGCATCTCGGCGCTCGGCCCGGGCGGCCTCACCCGTGAGCGCGCCGGCTTCGATGTTCGCGACGTGCACCGCACCCACTACGGCCGCATCTGCCCCATCGAGACGCCCGAGGGCGCCAACATCGGGCTGATCACCTCGCTCGCCAGCTACTCGCGCGTCAACGGGCTCGGCTTCATCGAAGCCCCCTACCGCCGGGTGAAGAACCACAAGGTCAGCGACGAGGTCGTGTACATGACGGCCCACGAGGAGGACAAGTACGTCATCGCCCAGGCGAACACGGTCCTCGAGGAGGACGGCTCGTTCCAGAACGAACGGATCGTGGCCAGGGACCGGGGCGAGCCGGTGTTCGCCTCCTGGGACACCGTCGACTTCATGGACGTGTCGCCGAAGCAGATCATCTCGGTGCCGACCTCGCTGATCCCGTTCCTCGAGCACGACGACGCCAACCGGGCCTTGATGGGCTCCAACATGCAGTCGCAAGCGGTGCCCCTCGTCAAGGCCGACGCGCCGTACGTCGGGACCGGCGTCGAGGAACGCATCAGTCTCGACTCCGGCACCTGCCTGGTGGCGATGGAGGCCGGCACGATCAGCTACGTCGACGCCAACATGATCCGCGTCACCAGCGCCAAGGGCGTCGAGCGGGAGTACGTGCTGACGCGCTTCCAACGCTCGAACCAGAACACCAACCTGGACCAGCACCCCGTCGTGAACCTCGGCGACGAGGTGGCCGAGGGCCAGGTCATTGCCGATGGGCCCGCCTCCCAGAACGGCCGATTGGCGCTGGGACAGAACATCCTGATCGCGGTGATGCCGTTCGACGGGTACAACTTCGAGGACGCCATCGTGCTGTCCGAAGAGCTGGTCCGCAGCGACGCCTACACCTCCGTGCACGTCGAGAAGTTCGAGAAAGAGGCGCGCGAGACCAAGCTGGGCCCCGAGAAGATCACCCGAGACATCCCGGGCCTGTCCGAAGCAGCGCTGCGCGACCTGGACGAAGACGGTGTCGTCCGCATCGGCGCCGACGTGAAGCACAACTCGATCCTGGTGGGGCACACCAGCTTCAAGGGCGAGAAGGATCCCACCCCCGAGGAGCGTCTGCTGCGCTCGATCTTCGGCGAGAAGGCGCGCGAGGTCAAGGACACCTCGCTGCGCGTCCCGCCCGGCGACAGCGGCGTGGTGCTCCGCACCGTGCGGTTCCGCCGCGGGGACGAAGGGGTCGAGCTCAAACCCGGCGTGCAGGAGATGGTGCGCGTCTACCTCGCCCAGAAGCGCCGCCTGATCGAGGGCGACAAGCTGGCGAACCGGCACGGCAACAAGGGCGTCGTCGCCAAGATTCTTCCCCCCGAGGACATGCCCTACCTCGAGGACGGCACGCCGGTCGACCTGGTGTTCAACCCCCTCGGCGTGCCCAGCCGCATGAACCTCGGGCAGGTGCTCGAGACGCACCTCGGCTTCGCCGCCTACAAGCACGGCGTCAGCTACGTGACCCCGGTGTTCGACGGCGCGGGCGAGGACCGCATCAAGGACCTGCTGGAAGAGGCGGTGCGCGGCGACATCGAGGAACGGAACAAGGCCGGCTACCAGCCCGATCGGCGCGAGTTGGAGGTGATCCGACGCGCGGCCAAGCTGGGGGTGCTGGAACACGGTCAGGATCCCGAGGATGCCCAGATCGCGCTGGCCCGCTCCGGGAAGTCCGTCCTGTACGACGGCCGCACCGGCGAGGCGATCGACGCGCCCATCGTGGTGGGCATCATGTACGTGCTGAAGCTCTACCACATGGTGGAGGACAAGATGCACGCCCGCTCCACGGGCCCCTACAGCCTGATCACGCAGCAGCCGTTGGGCGGCAAGGCCCAGTTCGGCGGGCAGCGCCTCGGAGAGATGGAGTGCTGGGCGTTGCAGGCCCACGGCGCCGCCCATACGTTGCAGGAGATGCTGACCATCAAGTCGGACGATCTGGACGGCCGAAACGCCGCCTACGAGGCGATCGTGAAGGGCAGTGACGTGTTGGAGGCGACCATCCCCGAATCGTTCAAGGTGCTCGTCAAGGAACTGCACTCGTTGGGCCTGGACGTCAAGGTGCTCGACGCGGACGACACGGCGCTCAGCATCTTCGACGAAGCCGGGCGGCACTGGTGAACGCGCGTTCGAACACGTTCGAAGGGACACGCATGAAGGAACACAGCCGGTACGATTTCACCAAGGTCCAGATCGGGATCGCGAGCCCGCAGCAGATCCGCGACTGGAGCTACGGCGAGATCACCAAACCGGAGACCATCAACTACCGTACGCTGAAGCCCGAGCGGGACGGGCTGTTCGACGAGCGCGTGTTCGGCCCCGAGAAGGACTGGGAGTGCACCTGCGGCAAGTACCGCGGCCAACGCTTCGCGGGCAAGGTGTGCGAGCGCTGCGGCGTCGAGGTGACGAAGTCCACCGTGCGGCGCTACCGCATGGGACACGTCGAACTGGCCACGCCCTGCGCCCACATCTGGTACGTGAAGGACATCCCCAGCAAGGTGGGCTCGCTCCTGAACCTATCCACCAGCCAGTTGGAGCAGGTGCTGTACTTCGGCAAGTACATCGTCACCGACCCGATGGGGGCCAAGCTGGACGGGCGCCCGTTGCGGCGCGCCGACCTGCTGAGTGACGAAGAGTACCGGCAGTTGCGGTACGGCCAGCAGGAGACGTACAGCGTGGCGCAGGGCGAGGACGCCGTGGTGTCCGATGGGGAACTGGTCGAGGTCGGCCAGCAGCTCGCCAAGGGCGCCAAGTCCAAGCTGGCCGGCATCGCGCAGTACCGCTTTCCCCGCAAGCTGAACATCGACTACCGCGAGTCTCGCGACGGCCGCCTGATGCTTCCCGAAAACGACTGGATCGAAGAAGAGGCCTACGAAGGCGGCCAAGCCCTCGCCGAGGCGTCCGAGGACCTCGTGCTCAGCAGCGAGTCGGAGGGCGTGGTCGAACTGCTGCCCATCGGCTCGGACGGCGGCATCGCCGTGGTGCGCGATCCCGATGACGAGAACGTGCTGGTCAGCTACCTGCTGCCGGCCGGCATGGAGGTCCAGGTCGGCGACGGCGAGTTCGTCGAGGAAGGCGACCCGCTGGCCAAGGCGCCTTCCGGCACCACCCTGAAGATGCCCGCCGACGCCACCGCCACGCTGCGTGCCAGCAAGGTCAAAAAGGGACAGGTCGCGTTCACCCTCAAGGTCGAGTGGGCCCGCACCGAAGCGTTCGACATCAACCCGACCATGCATGTCCTGGTCGGGGACGGCGCCGAAGTCGAGGCGGGCGACAAGATCGTCGGCGCCATTGACGCGGCGCAGGAGGTCGTGGCCGCCGCCGACGGCACGGTGCACCTCGGCGAGCCCGCCAGCATCATCGTGTCGCGCGCGCGGGTGTACCCCTACGAGGACGAGCCGCTGGTCGTGAACGGGGACCGGGTGGTGCCCGGCGACGACCTCGCCGACGACGGCGCCATCAAGGCCGACATCAGCGGCCGGATCGAGATCGACCTGGTCCGCCTGCAGGTGCGCGTGATCGAGAGCTACGACGTCGAGGCGAAAATGGGCGCGGAGGCCGTACAGGAGCTCCTCGGCTCGCTGGACCTCGAAAAGCTCGAAGCCGAGCTCGTCGAGGAGATGAACTCCCCCAGCCGGCACAAGCGCGCCAAGGCCCGCAAGCGACTCGAGATCGTGCGCAGCTTCTTGCGAAGCGGCAACGCTCCCTCCTGGATGGTGCTCGAGTCGGTGCCCATCATGCCGCCCAGCCTGAGGCCCATGGTGCAGGTCGACGGGGGCCGCTTCGCCACCAGCGACCTGAACGACCTGTACCGGCGCCTGATCAACCGCAACAACCGGCTGCGCAAGCTGATGCAGCAGGGGGCGCCCGAGATGATCGTGCGCAACGAGAAGCGCATGCTGCAGGAGTCCGTGGACGCGCTGATCGACAACGGACGCCGCGGCAGCGCCGTGGTGCACCCCGGTTCCGACCGCGCGTTGCGCAGCCTCACCGACCTGCTCGGCGGCAAGCAGGGACGCTTCCGGCAGAACCTGCTGGGCAAGCGCGTCGATTACTCCGGGCGCTCGGTGATCGTGGTCGGCCCGCAGCTCAGCCTGCACCAGTGCGGCGTGCCGAAGCGGATGGCGCTGGAGTTGTTCAAGCCGTTCTTGTTCAAGAAGCTCGAGGAGCGCGGCATCGCCAGCAACATCAAGAACGCGCGCCGCGTGCTGGACAACACCCAAAACCTTCGCGACGAGATCTGGGACGCGCTGGAGGAAGTGATCCAGGACCGCGTGGTGCTGCTCAACCGCGCGCCGACGCTTCACCGCTTGGGGATCCAGGCGTTCGAGCCGGTGCTGGTGGAGGGCCAGGCGATCCAGCTGCACCCGCTGGTATGCGAGGCGTTCAACGCCGACTTCGACGGTGACCAGATGGCGATTCACGTGCCGCTGTCGGTGTACGCCCAGTCCGAAGCGCGCCTGCAGATGCTGTCCAGCAACAACCTGCTCTCGCCCGCGCACGGGAACCCCAACGTGCAGGCGGCGCGCGACATCATCCTGGGTCTGTTCGTGCTGACGCAGGTGCACACGGGCCGCCGCGGGGTCGGCAACGCCTACGACTCGGTCGAGGACGCCTTCGCGGCGTTCGAGGAGGGCGCGCTGGACCTGAACTCGACCCTCACCGTGAACGGCGCCGAGACCTCCATCGGGCGGCTCAAATACCGCTTCTCGGACGTCGACGAGGCGTTGCTGGCGGTCGAGGCCTCCGAGATCGACATGCAGGACGTGGTCACGGTGCTGATCGACGGCAAGGTGATCGAGACCAGCCCCGGCCGGATGTTGTTCATGCGCATGGTCCGCGAGACCGTGGCGGAGGACGGCATCGACGTGCCGGCCGAGATGATTCGCTACGACACCTCGTTCGAGAAGGGCGCCCTGAAGGACCTGGTCACCGAGAGTTTCAAGCGGCTCGGGGTCGAGCGGACCGCGAAGCTGCTGGACGCCCTCAAACAGTACGGCTTCGAGCTGTCCACCACCTCGGGCATCACCATCGGCATCGACGACGTGTCGATCCCGCCCGAGAAGGCGGAGCTGCTGCGCGAAGCAGAGGAGAAGCTCGACAAGATCACCAAGGCCCACGCGAGAGGCTTCCTTACCGAACAGGAACGCAAGCAGCAGGTGGTGCGGTTGTGGTCCGACACCACTGAGCGCGTGAAGGACGCCGTGTTCGAGAACTTCTCCAACAACATGCCGTTCAATCCGCTGTTCGTGATGGCCCAGTCCGGCGCGCGTGGCAACCCGCAACAGATCCGCCAGTTGGCGGGCATGCGCGGTCTGATGGCCAAGCCGTCCGGCGAGACGATCGAGCTGCCGATCCGCGCCAACTTCCGTGAGGGCCTGGACGTGTTGGAGTACTTCAACTCGACGCACGGCGCCCGTAAGGGTGGGGCCGACACGGCGTTGCGCACGGCCGACTCGGGCTACCTGACCCGCAAGCTCGTCGACGTCGCCCATGAGCTGGTGGTACGCGAGGAGGACTGCGGGACGGCCGACGCCGTCGAAGCGCCGTTCTACGGATCCGAAGGCCGGCTGCGCCCGAAGGGTGAGCTGGAGATGACGTTGTACGGCCGGCGCTTGGCTGCCGGGCTGGAGCTCGGCGACCGCAGTTGGGAGGCCGGCGCGATCCTGCAGCACGAGGACGTGAACGCCATCACCAAAGCCCTGGCGGACCATCCCGAGGTGCGCGAGACGCAGGTGCGAAGCCCGCTCACCTGTCAGACCCGCGCCGGCGTGTGCCGGGCCTGCTACGGGCTGGACATGTCCAGCATGCGCGAGGTCGGGCTCGGCGAGGCGGTCGGCGTGATCGCGGCCGAGTCGATCGGCGAGCCCGGCACGCAGCTCACCATGCGCACGTTCCACACCGGGGGCATCGCCACCGGCGGGGACATCACGCAGGGCCTGCCGCGCGTGATCGAGCTGGTCGAAGCCCGCAAGCCCAAGGCGCGCGCGGTCATCTCCGAGCTCGACGGCATCGTCGCTGTCGACGAGGAGGAGGACAAACTCAAGATCACCGTCACCTCCGAGGACGGCGAGTTCTCCAAGGCGCACAAGATGGACCGCAACGTGCGGCTGGTCGTGCGCGACGGCGATCACGTCGAGGCGGGCCGCCCGCTCACGCGCGGCGCGATCAACCCGCACGATCTGCTCGAGTCGCGCGGTCCCGACGCCGTGCAGGACTACCTGGTGGATGAGATTCAGCGGGTGTACCGCAGCCAGGGCGTCAGTGTGCACGACAAGCACATCGAGGTGATCGTCAAGCAGATGCTGAAGTACGTCGAGATTCTCGAGGCCGGCGACAGCCCGTTCCTGGAGGGCCAGACGGTGGAGCGCTTCGACGTCGTCGCTGCCAACGACGCTCTCCTGGACGAGGGCAAGACGCCCGCCACCTGGAAGCCGGTGCTGCTGGGCATCACCAAGGCCAGCCTCTCCACCAAGAGTTGGCTGTCCGCAGCCTCGTTCCAGCACACCACGCACGTGCTGACCGAAGCCGCCGTGAGCGGCAAGGCCGACGACCTGGTGGGGTTGAAGGAGAACGTCATCCTGGGACGCCTGATCCCGGCCGGCACCGGCCTGGAGGCCATCCGCGCCACGCGCGTGGCGGATGCGTCCACGCTCGCCCTGGTCGAGGAGCAGCGTCAGCGCGTCGGAACCGCCGCGGCGACGGCCGCCGAAGAAGGCACGCGCGCCGGGGCCTGATGGAGGCGGCGGCGCCGGCCCGCGCGGGTCGGCGCCTACGTAGAACGCCTACGTAGAACGTCGATGTCGAACGCGGCCCGCCCGGATTCCGGGCGGGCCGCCGGCGTGTAGGCTGCGGCGTGGCCGATTCGCGTCCCCCTCCGGCCGACGAGGCGCGCCACGAGGGCGCGGCCGCGCGTGAGCGTCTCGTGGCGGCGTTCGATCCGGGCCGCAACGTGGGGTTCGCGCTGGTGGACGTGCGCGGCCAGGCCCTCCGGCTGGCGGTCCTGCGACGCGAGGAGGTGGCCACCGTGGCCCTGCCCAGCGAGGCCGTCGTGGTCGTCGGCGCAGGGACCGGTCGCCGCGACGTTCTGGCGGCGTTGCGCCAGCGCGGCCTGGAGCCCCGGCTGGTGGACGAGCGCGGCACCAGCCTCGAGGGGTTGAGGTTGTGGCGCCGGCACGCGGCGGCGCGCGGTCTGACGCGGCTGCTGCCCGCGGCGCTGCGCACGCCGGCGCGTCCGATCGACGACCATGCCGCCTGGGCGATCGCGCTCCGCTACCTGGCCCAACGGCGAGCCGACCCGGAACAGGGGGCAGGGTGAGGCGACCCGCGCGCCGGCACGAACGAACGCCCCCCGGACCGTGTCCGGGGGGCGTGTGCCGCGGTGCGCATCGGCACCTCAGTTCAGGACTTCGTCTTCGCTGACTTCCATCATGGCGCGCGCTTCGTCGGTGCTCACGTCGAGGACGGCGCTGATCTCGCCGGCCAAGAGACGCAACGCCCGCCGGTAGGCCTGCCGGTCCAGGTCGGGAAGGCCCCGCTCCAGATCCCAGCGGCGCAGTTCGCTGGCGAGGGTGGCGATCTGGTAGGGATCGCCGCTGGTGAGGATGTCGGTGACGCGGCGGTGGCGTGCCGCCCACTGCTTCGGCAGGTTGATCCGCCCGTTGGAGAGGCGTTCGAGGACGCTGTGAACCTCGTCCTCGGTCAGCGCCGCCCGCAGCCCCGCCTCTTGCGGTGCATGGACGGGCACGTATGCGCGTGAGGTACCGTTCGGAAACTCTACCTGGTAGTACTGCAAATCAGTACCCGCCACGGTCTTGGTGGTGGTTCCGGAGACGATCCCCACGCCGTAGGGTGGGAGGACGACCTGATCACCGTTCTCGAAGTCCTTGCTACGGGTGTCCATCAATGCGGCTGCTCCTTTTCCACCCCGTGCGACGGCGACGGTCCATGCCGCACGTCACCGCCTGGGCGGTGCCGGGAATTCCTGACTTCACTGTGCGAGGGGGGTCGCGTGCCGGTGGGCCTCTCGGGGGAATCCGCGACCGCAATCACGGTGGTCATTGTAGCAGATTCACGGCTCTGAGGCCAGCTTGGTGCCGCCCGGTTCGCCCGCCGGCATGGGCCCAGGGGGAGGGGGACGGCGGTTGCGGATCACCAGCGCCAGGCCCAGAAGCACGACCGGCGCGCCGGCCACCACCCCCGGTCCGGGCGCTTCGGCGAAGACCAGCCACGCCAGCACGCCGGCGCCGACCGGTTCCAGCAGGGTTGCCGTGGCCACGAGCGTGGGATCGACGTGCCGGTTCGCCCAATTCAGGCCGGTATGGCCCACCAGTTGGGGCGCCACGGCCATCAGCACGATCCAGACCCAGGTGGCGGCCGGCCATGCCAGGTAGGCGGCGTCGAACAGGTACGGCACCGGCACCAGCACCAGCGCGGCCACGCCGTACGCCACGCCGGCGTACGCCCCCGTCGACAGGCCGGCGCGTTGGGCGTGACGGCCCAACAGGTAGTACCCGGCCACCGAGATCGCGCCCACCAGGGCCAACGCGTCCCCCAGGAGCGGGGCGGCCCCCCCGCGCAGATCGCCGAGCCCGATCACCACGCCGCCGGCCACGGCGGTGGCGAGGCCGATCAGCACCCCCCGGTGGGGTCGGCGGCCCTGCACCCACTCGATGAGGGCCACCCAGATCGGCGCGGTCGTCACCAACGTGACGCTGGCCGCGACGGTGGTGTAGGCCAGCGAGCTGAGCCAGGTCGCAAAGTGGATGCCGAGGAGCAGCCCCGCCAGCGCCGCGGGGCGCAACGTCGTCGCCGTCGGCGGGGTACGGCGCAGCCCGCGCCGGGCCAGCGGCGCGAGCAGAAGCGTCGCGAACGTCATGCGCCAGAACGCCACCACCACGCCGGGGGCTTCGGCCAGGCGCGCGAAGATGGCGGCGAAGCTGATTGCCACCACGGCCGTCGCGAGGACCAACGCCACCGTGATCCCGGACGGGCGATACGGCATGCCGGCCATCCTACCCCGGGGTACGATGACCCCGGCGAAGGGAGCCGGCGTGACGAACGGGGATCGGTTCACATGGGGTGTGTCCACGTCCGCGTACCAGATCGAAGGTGCCTTCGACGCGGACGGCAAGGGGCCGAGCATCTGGGACGTGTTCGCCCATGAGCCCGGCCGCGTGGCGGGCAATGATCACGGCGACGTGGCCTGCGACCACCTTCGCCACATGGACGAAGACGTCGCGTTGGTGCGTGCCCTGGGCGTGGACGCGTACCGGTTCTCGGTGTCGTGGCCGCGCGTGCAGCCCGAGGGGCGCGGCCGGGTCGAACCGCGCGGCCTACCCCGACCGGCCGGGTCCTGACGGCTACGTCGAGGAGCCGGCGCGCGTGACGTACCTTCGTCGGCACGTCGCCGCCGTTCAGCGGGCCCGCGCCGCCGGCGCTTCGGGTTGGTGCGCGTCGACTTCGAGACGCAACGCCGCACCCCGAAGGCGTCGTTCGACGCCTACGCCGCGATCGTCCGAGACGGCGGGGTCTAGGCTGGCGCCGACCAGAGACCGGGCACGCCGCGGCTCATGCCCGCAGCATGCGCCAGGCCAGCACGCCCCATCCCGCGATCATCATGGCGCCGCCCACGGGCGCGACGGCCCCGAACGCCCCGGCGTCGGTGAGGATCAGCAGGTAGAGGGCCCCGCCGAACGTCAGGCTGCCGGCCAGCAACAGGGGCGCCGCCGCGCGGGCGGGCGGCGGCAGGACGGACACCAGCAGCAGGGCGAGGCCATGGAGCTGCAGGTAGCGCGTCGCCGTGTCGAACGTTTCCAGCCGGTCCGGGGGCAGGGCGGGCGCCAGGAGGTGCGCGCCGACCGCGCCCAGCGCGACCGCCAGGCCGGCGAGCAGCGCGCCGGTCGCCGCCCAACCCTGCGCGGCGGTCACGGTGCGGGCGGGGCGAGGCGGGCGCGGTTCAGCGCCCGCCACCACCGCCACCCCCTCCGCCGCCGCCCCCGCCACTGGAGGAGCCGCCCGAGGAGGCGGAGGCCGAGGCGCTGGACAGGGCGCTGGACACCGAACGGGCGGCTTGCGACACGCTGGCCAGGTTGGTGGCGGCCGATGCGCCCGTGCCCATCCATGCGGCCTGGCGCGCCATCTGCCGGTCGTCCAAGCCGCGTTCGGGCGCGGCCCGCTCCAGCGTCTTCAGGTAGCGCTCGCTCACGCCGAGCGCGGCGGCGTACGAGAAGTAGCGGTCCCACAGGCCGAAGAAGTCGTTGGGGGCGTCCTTCATGATGGTGTAGTCGCTCAGGGTGCGCCTGAACCCCTTCCAGCCGGCTACCTCCGTGGCGATCTCGGGCCGCCAGGACGGCAGCGCCTGTCCGGCCGCGATCACCGCGACGATCGACGCGCCCGCGAGTCCGAAGCTGATGGGCGCCGCCTGCCCATCGGCCACCAGGAAGGCCCAGCCAAATGCGACCGCGCCCACGGCGAGCCCCTTGAGCCCCCACGCATTCGCCGCCTCGCGACTCTCCTTGGTGGTGAGCGGGCCGCCGCGGGTCTCCTCGACGCGCTTGCGCACCTTGCCCGCCCAGCGCTTGACGAACTTCTTGCGTCGCTTGGCGTACGACTTCAACTCGCCCAGCGTCATCTCCAGGTCCTCGCCGCGCCGGTGTTGGGTGGCGGCCTTGCGGATGTGCGTTAGCGCCTCCTCCTCGTAAGGCCGAAGCGGCTCGTCCTGCGCGATACGCGCGGCCTCCTCCTCGTTCGGGAGGATCACCTTGAAGTTGCGTCCCTCGCCATCGAAGCGGACGTGGCCCCGCCGCGCCAGCTCCATGAGCATGGCCGAGAACGCGTCGCTGGCTTTCTGCCCCTGCCAGCGCTGGTGGAGGAACACCGCGACCTCGGGCGGGTTCAGGTCGGAGGGCGGTTCGAAGGGGTACTTCATGCCGTCGGTCTTCGGCTCGCGGCCGACCCGCCGGTAGGCGCGCCACACGCCCTGGGCCAACCACGCCAGCGCCAACAGCGGCGGCAGGGCGGCGAGGGGGTGTCGTCGGGCGCGGTCGAGGGCGCTGCGTCGCACGTAGGTGCGCTCGGCGCTGCCGATGGTGTCGTTGTCGGCGTAGGCCAGGACCGTGACCCGCGTCTCGCCCATGCCGACCGGGCCGACCTCGCAGCGGAAGTCGGTGGTTCCCTCGCAGTCGACCGACGTGCCCCCGGCCGGCGTGGCGGTGACGCGCGTGATGGTCGCGTTCCCTGGGTTGGCCTCGCCCTGGACCACGACGGTGTCGCCCGACACCTCGGTGGCGTCCTCGAGGTACACCTTGGGCGAGCCGGGCACGTCGATGTTGGCGATGGCGGCCTCGTCCTGGAGGTAGGCCTCGAGCATGCGGCCCTGGCCGCTCACCTCGAACAGGTCGGGGGGCATCAGGTAGCGGATCTCGACCCCTTCGCCGGCGGGGATCCGCTCGAAGCCCACCTCCAGCCGGTCGCGATCATTGGACAAATTCACGGTCGGTTCTTCGGGGTTGTCGAAGCGGTGCACGAACGCGTCGAAGGGCGCCTCGGCGGGACCGGGGGTGGTGACGGTGAGCTGGTAGCCGCGCAAGGGGGGGTTTTCGGTGCCGTAGATCTGCCAGTACCACTGCACCACGTCGTCGTGCACCTGCAGCGCGCCGTCGAGCCGGTACTGGAAGCGCACGCGGCGTTCGCTGACGCGTTCGTCCTGTTCGATCACCATTTCGGTGCCGGCGGCGCCGGACTCGCACGCCTGGGTGTAGGCGCGCGCGCCCGGGCCGTCACTCACGGCGCCGCTGCCGTCCAGCAGCGTGAGATCGATGTCGGGGGCGTGCTGGACGCAGAGGAACGCTTCGCCGAAGTCCTCGTCGGTCCAGAGCGTGCGCACGTCGTCGACGACGACGCTGCCGTCGCTACGGATGTCCACGGTCTGCTCCACGTCGCGCCACTCGAAGCGTGCCTGGGCGAGGGTGGCGAGAACGGCGACGGCGAGGACGAGCAGGAAGCGGGCGTACGGCATGGATCGACCTCCTTGCGGGGGATGCGGTGAAGCAGCGACGTGGGCGAGCTCAGGGTGCCGGGAAGGCCTCTCCGGTGACCGCGCCGCCCGAGCCGAGCGCGCCGATCGATTCCCCGTCGACGATGACCTCGAGGCCGCCGGCGTTGCCGACGTGCAGGTATACGGGGCGCGAGAACTCGAAGCGCTCTCCGGGTTGGGCGGTGGTGTAGGCGAGGCGTTCCCCTTCGCCGCGGGACGTGCTCTGGTACGCCTCGAGCCAGCTTGCCTCGTTGACGATCACCACGACACCGCTCGGGTCGCCGGCCGCGATGGCGCCCTCACTGCCGCCTTCTGCCTCGGACTCGGGCGTAAGCGTGACGGACAGGCTGCGATCGGTGGAGAGATCGACGGCGTCCTCGAACGGTTGGTAGCCCTCGCGGGTCACGCGGACGGTGCGGGCCTCCCGTGCCGTGACGGGGACGTCCTCGATCGGCGTCGTCCCCGGAAGCGGGAAGGCGTCCACGGTTACTTCGGCGCCCGGTGGGTCGCTGGTGACGGAGAACAGCACCTCGTCGGGAAGGGCGTCGCCGCCCGGCAGGGCCGGCGCCGCCGGCCCGTCCTCCGCGGACGCGTCAGGGACTCCGTTCCCGTCGGCCCCCTGCGGCTCCTGTCCCTCCTCGGCGGTCGGGGTCGACACCGGGCCGGACGGCTGGAACAACAACTCGTTGAACCCCCACACGGCCAGCCCGACCAGCGCGCCGGCCAGGACCAGCGTCATCAGGAGCGGCCCGACCTGCCGCACCATGGCACGGGCCCGGCCCGTGTCGCGACGAGGCGCCGCCGAGCGGCGCGCCCTTCGCGGTGCCGCGTCCTGAGGGGGGGTGGACCCCACCTCGCCCGTGTTGTTGGCGGGCGCCTCGCCGCTGGGCGAGGGCCGTGCGGTTTGCGCGTCGGCCTGCGCGTGCGCTTGCCCGCTCGCGGGGGGCCCGTGCTGGGCCGCTTTGGCGGCGTCGTAGCGTGTCAGGGCATCCTGCACGTCGATGCCGACAGCGCGTGCGTACAGCCGCAGGAAGTTGCGTGCGTACACGTCTTCGGGCAGGGCGGCGAAGTCCTCGTTCTCGAGCGCTTCGAGATAGCTGGCGCGCACGTGCGTACGCGTCGACACCTCGTCGAGCTCGAGGCCGGCACGCGTGCGCGCGTCGCGAAGCAGAGAGCTCAGGCCGTGGCCCGTGGGCGTGGCGTCGTCAGGACTCATACGGAAACTCCGATTCCGCCCGGGGCGAGTGCGTGGGCGATCGCTGCGGCGAGCGAGGCGTTTTCTTCGAGCAACCGAACGTTGACGCGGACGGTTTCGCCGCCCGACAGCTCGGCCAGGGCGGACAACAAATAGGGCGTCGCGTCCTTGCCGCGCACGCCCGCGGCCGCGGCGTTCTCGTGCGCCGTGGCGAGCCAGGCGCGCATGCGTTCGGGCGCGATGCCCTCCGACACCGGGTTGCTGATCAGAACGCCGGCCGGGAGTCGGAGCGCTCGTTGGGTGCGAATGATCGCCGCGAGTGCGTCCGGTTCGTCGGCGCGGGCGGCGAGGGGCAGATCGGTCGTGCGGACGTGGAAGCCGGCCAGGTGATCGGATCGGTAGCCGATGGTGGGCACGCCGTGACTCTCGAGGCGTTCCAGCGTGGCGCTCGCGTCCAGGATGCTCTTGGGGCCCGAGCATACCACGGCGAGAGGGGTGCGTGACAGCGCCAGCAGGTCGGCCGATTCGTCGAACGGAGCCTCGTGCACGCCCCCGATCCCGCCGGTCGCCAACACGGACGCGCCGGCGAGGGCGGCGGCGTGCAGGGTGGTCGCCACCGTGGTGCCGGCGTCGCCCCCGCGCGCGCAGATGGCGGCGAGGTTCCAGGGCGACGCCTTGTCGGCGTCGCCGCTGGCCAGGCGTTCCAGCTCGTCCGCGTCGAGGCCGACGACCAGGGTGCCTGCCACCACGCCGATCGTGGCCGGGACGGCGCCGGCGTCCTGCACCGCCGCTTCGAGGCGGTGGGCGAGTGCGAGGTTCTCCGGTCTGGGAAGCCCGTGCGTGACGACGGTCGACTCGAGCGCGACGAGAGCGCCACCCGCGTCGCGCGCCTCGAGAACGTGCGGGGCGATGCGCAACTCCACGGGCGCCATGATAGCGCACCCGCATGAGGAGTCCGCGGCGCGCCGGCGAAGTGCGCACCGTGCTAAGGTCGCTCGTCGTGGACGTGCCCGACCTCTCCTCGGTCCTTCCCGCCCTGGAGCAGCTCGGCTTCGGGGCGGTGGCCGGGTTCGTCGCCGGGTACGCGCTCAAGAAGGTGGGCAAGCTCGCCGCCGTGGTGGTCGGCCTGTTCTTCGTCGGCGTGCAGCTCTTGGCGTGGGCCGGCTACCTCACCATCGAGTGGGGCCGGGTGCGCGCCGAGGTCGAGCCGTTGCTGGCGCCGTCGTCGCTGAACGAGGCCTGGCACGCCCTGGTGTCCGTTCTGACGTACAACGTGCCGTTCGCGGCGGCGTTCGTGCCGGGCTTCCTGCTGGGGATGCGCCGCGGCTGAGGCCCGCACGCCGGCCGGCGAGCGGGGCTGATAAGATCTGAGCACGCATCACTCAAGGGACTTGACAGGTCGTGCTCGGTTCGCATAGGATAGCCCAAGTTGGCACTCACGCAGGAAGAGTGCCAATCCTGCGTGGGCCCGCCCACGAACCCCACACCCATCTGTATGGAGGAGTCATGACGCTGAAACCGCTCGGGGACAAGATCGTCGTCGAAGTGATCGAGGAGCCACAGACCACTGCGAGTGGGATCGTGCTGCCCGACACGGCACAAGAGAAGAGCCAGCGCGGCAAGGTGCTCGCCGTCGGCAGCGGCAAGCTGCTCGACAACGGTGAGCGCGCGCCGCTCGAGGTCAAGGAGGGCGACACGGTCGTCTTCGCGAAGTACGGCGGGACCGAGATCAACCTCGACGGTCAGGAGTTGATGATCCTGAGCGAGCGGGACGTGCACGCCGTCGTCGCCTGATCCCGAACGCTTCGGAACCCCCCGAGATCTCCCGAGACACGCTCTAGAAGCATCGAAAGAGGAACTGCCATGGCCAAAGATCTTTACTACAAGGAAGAGGCTCGTCGCGCACTCGAACGCGGCGTCAGCGCCGTCGCGAACGCCGTCAAGGTCACGTTGGGCCCCCGCGGCCGCAACGTCGTGCTGGAGAAGAAGTTCGGCAGCCCCACCATTACCAAGGACGGCGTCACCGTCGCCAAGGAGATCGAGCTCGGCAACAACCTCGACAACATCGGGGCCAAGCTGCTGATCGAGATCGCCAGCAAGACCAACGACGTCACCGGGGACGGCACCACCACCGCCACGGTGTTGGGCCAGTCGATCGTGCACGAAGGGCTCCGCAACGTCGCCGCCGGCGCCAACCCGCTGGCGCTCAAGCGCGGCATCGACAAGGGCGCCGAGGCCGCCGTCGAGGCGATCCGCAAGCTCGCCGTGCCGATCGAGGACAGCAAGTCGGTCGCCGAAGTCGCCTCCATCAGCGCCAACGACCCCGAGGTCGGTCAGTTGATCGCCGACGCCATGGACAAGGTCGGACGCGACGGCGTGATCACGGTCGAGGAGTCGAAGTCGCTCGACACCGAGCTGGATGTCGTCGAGGGCATGCAGTTCGACAAGGGCTACACCAGCCCCTACTTCGTGACCGACAGCGAAGCGATGGAGGCCGTCCTCGAGGACGCCTACATCCTGATCTATGAAAAGAAGATCAGCGCACTCAAGGATCTGCTGCCCGTCCTCGAACAGGTGGCGCAGACCGGCAAGCCGCTGATGATCATCGCCGAGGACATCGAGGGCGAGGCGAACGCGACGCTGGTCGTCAACAAGCTCCGCGGCACGCTGAACATCGCCGCCGTCAAGGCGCCCGGCTTCGGTGACCGCCGCAAGGAGATGCTGAAGGACATCGCGGCCGTCACCGGCGGCGAGGTCATCAGCGAGGAGCTCGGCCACAAGCTCGAGAACGTTCGGCTGGAACAGCTCGGTCAGGCCAAGCGGGTCCGAATCACCAAGGACGAGACCACCATCATCGAAGGGCAGGGCGACGAGCAGTCGATCCAGAGCCGCGTCAAGGGGATCCGCGCCGAGATCGAGGACACCGACAGCGACTACGCCCGCGAGAAGCTGCAGGAGCGCTTGGCGAAGCTGGCGGGCGGCGTCGCGGTGATCCGCGTCGGCGCGGCCACGGAGACCGAGCTCAAGGAGTACAAGCACCGCTTCGAGGACGCGCTCAGCACCGCCCGCTCGGCGGTCGAGGAAGGCGTCGTCGCCGGTGGGGGCATCACCCTGCTGCACGTGGTCGAGGACGTGCGCAAACTGGCCGAGACGCTGCAGGGCGATGAGCAGACGGGCGCGCGCATCCTGATGCGGGCCCTGGAAGAGCCGACCCGGCAGATCGCCATCAACGCCGGCGCCGAGGGCTCCGTGGTCATCAACGCGATCATGGCCAAGAACGACGGCAAGTACGGGTACGACGCCTCCACGGGCGAGTACATCGACGACATGTTCGCCGCGGGCATCGTCGATCCCACCAAGGTCACACGCACCGCGCTGCAGAACGCCGCGTCCATCGGCGGCCTGCTGCTGACCACCGAAGCCGTCATCGTCGACCACCCCGAGAAGGAATCCGACTCGGGCGGCGGCGGCGCCGACATGGGCGGCATGGGCGGCATGGGCGGCATGGGTGGCATGGGCGGCATGGACTTCTGATCCAGCCCCCCACGCGGCCCACGGGCCGCCCGCCTGCACGTCACATCGCGCCCCGGACCTCAGCTGGTCCGGGGCGCGATGCTGGGCCGGCGTAGCCGCCACCGCACGCCCGCGTGCGCACGCTTCAGCGCAGCAGGGAGCGTCCCGTCATCTCCTCGGGGCAGGCTACGCCCAGCAGCCCCAGGATCGTGGGCGCCACGTCGCCCAGGACGCCGTCCTCGCGCAGCGCGACGTCGCCTGCGCCGACCAGCACGCACGGCACGGGATTGGTCGTGTGCGCGGTGTGCGGGCTGCCGTCCTCGTGTTTCATGCACTCGGCGTTGCCGTGGTCGGCGATGACGATGGCCGCGCCGCCCTTGGCCAGCACCGCGTCCAGGACCTCGCCCAGCCCGGCGTCGCTGGCTTCGCAGGCCGCCATGGCCGCCTCGAGGCTGCCCGTGTGGCCCACCATGTCGGGGTTGGCGTAGTTGATCAACACGAAATCGTCGTCGCGCTCGCGCAGGCGCCGCACGGTGGCGTCGGTCAGCTCGGGGGCGCTCATCTCCGGTTGCAGGTCGTAGGTGGCGACCTTCGGCGACGGGACGATCTCACGATCCTCGCCCGGAAACGGCTCCTCGACCTTGGCATTGAAGAAGTAGGTCACGTGCGGGTACTTCTCGGTTTCGGCCGTGTGGTACTGGCGCAGGCCCGCCTCGGACAACACCTCGGCCATGCACCGGTACACGGGGGGGAGCGCCAGCGCGTAGGGAACGTCCAGCGCCTCGTCGTACTGCATCAGCGTGGCGAACGCGATCTCCGGGACGCGGCAACGGGCGAAGGCGTCGAACGCCGGGCCGCCGGCGAGGGCGTGCGACAGTTGCCGCGCTCGATCGGCGCGGAAGTTGAAGAACAACGCCGCGTCGCCGTCCTGGATCGGTCCCAGCGGCGACCCGTTCTCCTCGATCACGGTCGGCGCCACGAACTCGTCGGTCTCGCCCCGCGCGTACGCGGCGGCGATCGCCGCGTCGGCACTGCCGGCGTGGTGTTCCGCGTCGCCGCACACCACCGCTTGGTACGCCCGCTCGGTCCGGTCCCAACGCCGGTCGCGGTCCATGGCGTGATAGCGGCCGGTCACGCTGGCGACGCGGGCGTCCAACTCGAGCGTCTCCATGTACGCGACCAGTTCCTCCAGGAAGCCGCGCCCGGCGTCGGGCGCGGTGTCCCGGCCGTCCGTGAAGGCGTGGACGCGCACGCGCGCCACACCGTGCCGCTGCGCCAACCCCAGCAAGCCGAACAGGTGCTTCAGGTCGCTGTGCACCCCGCCCCGGCTCACCAGGCCCATCAGGTGAAGCGTTCCCTCGCTGGCCTGGGCGCACACCTTGGTGAGCACCTCGTTCCGGTCCAGCGAACCGTCGTCGATGCGGTCCTGCACGAAGCTCAAACTCTGCTGCACCACGCGGCCGGAGCCCAGGTTCAGGTGGCCGACCTCGCTGTTCCCCATCTGCCCCTCGGGCAGACCGACGGCGCGTCCCGACGCCTGCAGCGACGTGTGCGGCGCATCGCGCCAGATGCGGTCGAACACGGGCGTGTCCGCCCGCGTCACGGCGTTGCCGGGCCCGCCTGGGGCCAGGCCGAACCCGTCCAGGATCACCAGCGCGACGGGGCGACGCGACGGCGTGGACGACGTTGCGGATGAAGGTGTGGACGGGTGGGACATGGGGACATCCTCCAGTTCGGGCCGCGGGCCTCAGGCCCAGCGGCGCAGGGCACGCGCGACGCGCGGGTCGAGCCCGCCTACGTCGTCCAGGTTCACGTCGAAGGGGTCGCAGCCGCGCGCCAGCGCGACGCGGTTGCGGGCGGCGGCCGCCAACTGCGGCGCCAACCGCGGCGAGGCCAGCACCTCCGGCAGGAGCTCCAGCATGCGGGCGTCCAGCCGTTCCACCGCCAGATCGCGGGCGACCGCCCGCTCGTCGTCCCCGAACGCGCCCATGGCGAGGGTCGGATCGAGCGCCAGTCCCTCGGCCGCGCGCACCACGCGGGGGGCGGCTCGGTGGCGGCGGCAGGCGTCGCACGGTTGTGTACCGGGGGACAGCGCCCCGCAGTGCGGGCACGGGGTCCAACCATCCGCGCGGGCGCGAACGCGGTGGCGGAGCATGGCGTGCGCCGCCGCCAGGGTGGGGCCCGCCACTCCGTCGGGCAGGTCCAGCCGGCCGAGCTCGCGCTCGAGGGCGGACGATTCCGCCTCGTCCACGGCCGGCGGGGCAGGGGGCGCCGGCGGCGCCTCCGCAGCGCTGGGTCGGCCGGCGCGAAAGCGGATGTCACGGACGTCGCGTTGCCCGAAGCGTTCCCGGTACGCCTCCAGGAACTGCTCGCGCTGCAGCGACAGGTGCATGGCGGTCTCGCTGTCCGGCACGTCGACGAACAGCACGCCGCCCTCGAGGGCGCGCGCGGTGGTGAAACGGGCCATCTTCGCGCCCACGATCCGTGGCCAAGCCAAGACCGCTTCGGCGCGCCGAACCGCACGGCGCATGCCGCCCCGCCGGAACACCTCACTGATCAGGTCCCGGACGTGCTTCTCAGGCACGGGGCGACACCTCGCCGTCCGCCACCCGCAGCATCGATGCGGCGTGCGGCGGGGCCTCCGTGCCGGACACCAGCGCCTGGGGACTTCGCTCGGTGAGGGCCAACAGGTAGCGGCGCCGGTCCGGGTCCAGTTCGGCGGAGAAGTCGTCCAACAGCAGGATGGGCGCCTCGCCGTGCTTGTCCTCCAGCAGCCGGTATTCACTCACCCGCAACGCCAACGCCACCGTGCGCGCCTCCCCCCGAGAGCCGAAGGTGTGCACGCTCCGCTGGTCCAGCGCCAGCACCAGGTCGTCGCGGTGCGGCCCCACTACCGTTACGCCGCGCGCCCGTTCCTCGGCGGCCGCCTCGCGCAGCGCCTGCCGTAGCGGCAGCTCCCCTTGGGCGCGCACCAAGCAGAGCCCCAACGTCTTGTCACCGCCCGCGATTTCGGCGTAGGCCGCCCGGGCCAAGTCGTGGGCACGCTGAATCATTCGTTGCCGCAGCCGGCCGATCTCGTCGCCCACCTCGGCCAAACGATCGCTGAAGGCGTCCAGCATGGCGGGGTCGCCGCCGCCTCGCAGCACGGCGTTGCGCTGTTCGAGCAGCTTGGCGTACTCGCGCGACAGCGCCGCGTGCCGTGGGGAGATCCTGTCCAGAAGGTCGTCCATCCAGGCGCGCCGACCCGAGGGGCCGCCGTGCACCAGGTCGGCGTCCTCGGGCGTGATGCGTACCGCCGCCGCGACGCGGGACAGGTCCACGCGCCGCACCGCCTGCCCGTCCAGGCGCAGCAGCTTGCGGCCCGCCGCCAGCCCGACGTGCACCTGCGACGTCCCGTCCGTGTGCGCGACCTCGGCGGCCACGAATCCCTCCTCCAACCCCCAGCGGAGCGCGTCGCCGATGCGGCCACGCGGCAGGTCGCCGCTGGATGCGAGGTAGCAGGCGTCCAGCAGGTTGGACTTGCCGGCCGCGTTGGGCCCCACCACGGCGGTCACCCCGGGCTCGAAGGCGAGCTCCGGGGTGGACAGGTTGCGAAACCCGTACTGGCGGAGGCTCCGCAGGATCACCCGATCAGCATACCGCCCGGCCCCGGCCCGCCGGGTGCCCGCGTCGACCCCCGGCGGTGCGCCGGCGGCCGCGTGCGGGCTCGGTGCGTCGGAGGGACGTCCGCCGCCGGGCATGCGGGCTGCTAGGCTGACGTTCATGACCGTGCTGGATCCCGCTCGCCTGCGTGGCGACTTTCCCATTCTCGCGCGGGAGGTGCATGGCAAGCCGCTGATCTACCTCGACCATGCCGCCTCGTCGCAACGGCCCCGCGCCGTGCTGGATGCGTGGCGCCAGCACTACGAACGCCATCACGCCAACGTGCACCGCGGCGCGCATCAACTCTCGGCCGAGGCGACCGACCGCTACGAAGCGGCCCGGGTCGCCGTGGCCGACTTCCTGGGCGCGCCCACGGCACGGTCGCTGGTGTTCGTGCGCAACGCGACGGAGGGCATCAACCTGCTGGCCCGCGCCTGGGGCGACGCGAATTTGCGTGAGGGGGACGAGATCGTCGTCACGGTCGCGGAGCACCACGCCAACCTGGTGCCGTGGCAACAGGCGACGCAGCGCACGGGCGCCCGCATCCGAGCGGTCCCCTTGGGGCCGGATCAGCGCCTGGACATGGCGGCGTTGCGCGATGCGCTGGGGCCGGCCACGAAGGTGGTGGCCGTGCAGCACGTCTCGAACGTGCTCGGCATCGAACATCCCCTGGCCGAGATCCGTGCGGCCGCGCGCGAGGTGGGTGCGCTCACGTTCGTGGACGGCGCGCAGGCCGCCCCGCACCTGCCGGTGGACCTCACCGCGCTGGACGTGGACGCCTACGCCGTCTCGGGCCACAAGATGCTCGGCCCGACCGGGATCGGTGCCGTGTGGGTGCGAGAGGACCTGCTGGAGGCCATGCCGCCCTTCCTCGGCGGGGGGGAGATGATCCGCACCGTCGACATCGAGCGCTCCACGTACGCCGACATCCCCATGCGATTCGAGGCCGGCACCCCCGCTGTGGCGGAGGCGGTGGCGTGGGCCGAAGCGACCCGGTACCTTCAGGCGGTGGGCATGGAGGCGATCTGGGACCACAGCCGCGCGCTGGGGCGCCGCATGTTGGACCTTTTGGACGACGTCGAGGGGGTCACGACCTTCGGGCCGCGCGGGGACGATCGGGGTGGGATCGTGCCGTTCACGCTCCAGGGCGTGCACCCGCACGACGTGGCCAGCGCGCTCGACGCGGAAGGGATCGCGGTTCGTGCGGGCCATCACTGCGCGCAACCGTTGATGCGCGCGCTCGGCGTGCCCTCGACCGTGCGGGCCAGCACGCACCTGACGACCACCGAGGAGGAGATCATTGCCTTCGCCGGGGCCGTTCGGGGCGCGCGCGACTTCTTCGCGGCGTTCGCCTGATGCACGGGGGGCGCCCGCACCCGCCCCTCGAGGAGGCATCCCGGTGTTGATGGAGCAGATCTACAAGGAGGTGATCGTCTCGCGCAGCCGGCGGCCCCGGCGCCGCGGGACGGTAGAGCCCAGTACCGCGCGCCAGGAGGGCGTGAACCCGTCCTGTGGCGACGAGCTGGTGCTGAGCCTGCGCGTGGTGGACGGCGTGGTCGAGGAGGCCGCGTTCACGGGCCAGGGATGCGCCATCAGTCAGGCCAGCGCCGACCTGATGGCGGAGGCGATCGAGGGTCGCAGCGTCGAGGACGCCCGGGCCCTGTCCGAATCGTTCAAGGCGCTGATGCGCGGAGAGGAGCCCGCGATGGAGCTCGGCGAGCTCCGTGCCTTGGAGGGCGTCCGCAAGTTGCACGCCCGCGTGAAATGCGCGACGCTGCCGTTCACCACGCTGGACCAGGCGCTGGAGGGCGAAGGCGCCTAGCCGGAGCCGTCGTCCGGGGGGCCGTGCCGGTCTGGCGCACCGGGTGCGCGGGCGGCGCTCTCCTCGTCCAACAGGACATCGCTGGCGTCCTGATCATTCAGGTCCTCGTCGCCGATGCGGCTCGCGCGCGCGTCCAGGCTGCGCTCGAATGCGTGCAGCATGCCGCGGAACTGCTCGCGGAACGAGTCCTGCAGGCTTCGTAGGCGGGCCAGTTCGGTCTTGGCGTCGCGCAGATCGGCCTCGGCCTCTCGCTTGATGAGCGCCGCCTCCGTGCGGGCGCTCTCCTTGATCTGGTTGCCGACCCGCTCCGCCGCGATGACGGCCTGACGCAGGTCGCTCTCGGCCTGCTGGAGCTCCTCGATGCGGGCGGCCTGGTGTTCGAGCCGCTCGCGCAACGCCTGCACCTCCTTGAGCAGGTCCTCCCGCTCGGACGCGATCCGTTCCAGGAAAGCGCGAACCTGCGCCGGGCGGTACCCCGACACGCCGCGTTCGAACTCCATGTGCTGGATGTCCAGGGGGCTGAGCCTCATCGTCTCCTCCTCGCCTCGCCGGGCGGCGGTTCGTGCCGCGGCGTGGCGGACTGCGCGGCGGCCCCCTCGAACAGCGCGCTTCCGATCCGGACCATGGTGGCGCCCTCCTCGATGGCGACCTCGAAGTCCCGGCTCATGCCCATGGACGCCTCGTGCAGGCCCAGCTCGTCGCGCAGGCGCCGCAGCCGCCGGAACCCGTCGCGCGCCCCCTCGGGGTCGTCGAGGAAGGGCGCCATCGCCATCAGGCCCACCACGTCGACGTGCTCCAGCTCGCGACAGTGCGCCACTAGCGCCTTCGCCGCGCCTGGCGGCACGCCACGCTTGCGCGACTCGCCGAACGCGTCCACCTCGACCAACGCGCGAAAGGTGTGACCCCGACGCGCGCCCTGCTCGTTCATGGCGTCCGCCAGGCGCGGCGCGTTGAGCGAGTGCACCCAGCCGACGGCGCCGTCCACCAGGTACTTCACCTTGTTGCGCTGCAGATTGCCCACGAAATGCCAACGCACCCCCGGTGGCACGGCGTCCTTCTTGTCCCGCCACTCCTGCACCCGGTTCTCGCCCAGGTCCCGCACGCCGCCCTCCGCCAGCAGCGACGCGATCTCGTCCGCGTCCCGGCCCTTGGTGACCGCCACCAGCCGCACCTCGTCCACCGAACGGCCGGCGCGCCGGCAGGCAGCGTCGATGCGGGCCCGCACCTCGGGAAGGCTCATAACTGCGGCAGGATCGCCCGCACCAGGCGCCGGAAGGTCGGCCCCACCTCGCGGGCCTTCATCAGCACGTCGTCGCTTTCTACGTGGTGGCCGGCGTCCGGGAGGGCCATGTCGGTGATGGTGGACAGGCCCAGCACCCGCATTCCCTCGTGGCGTGCGGCCAGCACCTCGAACACGGTGGACATGCCGATCGCATCGGCGCCCCACGCCCGGAACATGCGCAGCTCCGCGCGCGTGGCGTAGCTCGGTCCGCTGACCGCGAGGTAGACCCCTTCCCGCAACGACACGTCGAGGCGCCGTGCGGTCTCCCGCGCGAGCTCCAGGTAGGCGGGATCGTAGGCGTCGAACATCACCGGGAACCGCGGGCCCAGCGCATCGTCGTTCGGGCCGATCAGCGGGTTCTGGAAGGTGTGGTTCACGAAGTCGACCTGCAACATCAGCTCGCCCGCCCGGAAGTGCGGATTCAACCCCCCGCAGGCGTTGGACACCAGCAGCGCCTCGGCCCCCAACGCGTGCATCACGCGCACGGGGAACGCCACCTGGGCGCTCGGATAGCCGTCGTAGGGGTGAACGCGCCCCCGCATGGCGACGACGGGCCGGCCGTCCAGCCGGCCCAGCACCAAGCGGCCGTCGTGTCCGGGCGCGCTCGAGACGGGGAAGCCCGGCACGTCCGCGAAGGGGAGTTCCGCCTCGGGGTCGATCTCGTCGGCCAGGGGACCCAGCCCGGATCCCAGCACCAACGCGACCTCCGGCACGATCTCGGTGTGCGCTCGGATGGCCTGCACGGCCGCGCTTCGCAACGGTTCTGCACGCAGGAAGTCGTGGGACGGCTGCATGCCGCACCATAACCCCCGCCGGGGTCCGCCGAGCGGCCCGATTCCCGTCGCGACCCCGAGCGCGCCGCCCATGTCGTTCTCACCTCGCTCGGTACACTGGCGGCATGTCCACCAGGCCCCGGCCGCGACCGTCCGTCCTCTTCGCGATCCTCGTCCTGCTCGCAGCCGCGCCGGTTCCCCTGGCCGGCGCTCGGGCCCAGGCGCCCGAGGTACGTGGCCCGCTGGTCGAGGTCCGTGTGGAGGGCACCGACGACTACGCCGACATCGTCCGCACGCTGATCAGCGCACGCGAGGGAACGCCGGCCGAACGCATCGACCTGGAGGCCGAACGAAACCGGGTGTTCGGCCTCGGTACCTTCGCGACCGTCAGCGTCGATCTGTTGGACGAGGATGCCGGGCCCGTGCTCCGCATCCGCGTCGAGGAGAACCCCGAGATCGGCGAGGTCGCGTTCCAGGGCGTGTCCAGCGTCGGCGCGGACCGGCTGCGGGGCGTGCTGGCCCGCGAGCACCTGCTGGAGGCGGGACGGATCTACAACGTCGGGCGTGCCGACGAGGCGACGCAGACGATCGCGGACGTGTACCGCGCGGAAGGGTTCCCGTTCAGGCCGCCGGTCGTGCTGGACACCGAAGCGGCGCCCGAGCTGGCCGAGCGGGGCGACGACCCCCCCGTCCGGCTGGTGTATCAGGTCGACGAGTCCGCCCCCTTGGACGAGGTCCGCTTCGGTTCCAGCGAGGTGTTCGAGGAGGACGAGCTGCGGAGCATCTTCGCCCGCGTGGCGGAGCAGGACGCCTTCGACCTGAGCATCTACCGCAATGCCGTCTCCGACCTCGGTGAGCGCTACGAGGAGCTCGGCTACCGCCGCAGCGGCGTCGACCTCGAGGCGTCGTCGTTGCGCAACGGCGTGCTCGAGGTGCGGCTGCGCGAGCTTCGCATCGCGTCGATCGACACCACGCCGCTCGGCATCGACGCCAGTGAACTCAGCGTCGAGGAGGGCGATCTGTTCGATTACGACGTGCTGCTGGCGGACGTCCGGCGGCTGGCCGAGGGCCAGAGCGGGGACGTACGGCTGGTGCCGGCCGTGACCTCGTCGGGGATGGTGCGGGTCACCTTCGAGCTCGGCCCGCCCGACACGGCGGGCGAGATCCGCGAGGTCCGCATCGAAGGCAACACCGTGTTGAGCGACGAGGAGCTCATCGAACGCCTCACCCTCCGCGAGGGGGACACCTTCACCTCCACCCTGGCCGACGAGGACTTCGGGCGCATCGGCGAGGCGTACGCCGACGCGGGGTACGCCATCGCCAGCGAACCGTCCTACAACTGGCTGGACGGCGTCTACGTGCAGCGCGTCACCGAGTACCGCGTGGGCGCGTACGACCTGAACTGGACGGGCGACCGGCCCGCGGCCGAGTCGTTCGTGGTGCTTCGCGAGCTGCCCGAGCCCGGCTCGGTGCTGTCTCTGGACGAACTGGACGGTGGACTTAGGCGCCTGTTGCGCCAGGGTGCGGTCCGGCCGGTGGATCGCCGGATCCTGCCCAGCGAAGCGGGCCCCGACGACGAGGTCCTGGTCGAGGTCACGCTGGAGTCGGCGCAAACCGGGCTGTTCCAGCCGTCCGCGAACTACAGCACCGTGGCCGGTTTCTCCGCGTCGTTGAGCGTGAGCGAGCAGAACCTATGGGGTCGCGCCCACGCCGCCGAAGCGTCGGTGGACGCCCGCACCTCCGACATCGGGTTCCTGCTGGGCGGCAACGTGCGCTACCGGGTGCCGTGGGTGTACCTCGACGCCCTCGACTTCCGTGAGGTCCGCACCTCGGTGACAATGTCGCTGTACTCGAACATCGACACCAACCAACCGCTATCGAGCGACGGCACCACGCGCCTCGAGTATCCCGGCTCAGCGGGGGGCGAGGCGAACGCGGTCTCCATCGGCGAGTACGCCAGGCGAGACACCGGCGTGTCGCTGAGTGCCGGCCGGCCGCTCACCGACACGCTGGACCTGCAGACCTCGGTGCGGGCCAGCCTGTCGGGCGCGACCCTCGAACCCCCGCAGGCGTCGTGCCGCCTGGACGATGACGGCAACGTGGAGAATCCCGGGTCGTGCGCGTTTGCGGAGGAGGACGCCCGCGACTACCTGCCGATCGGAGGGGCGTCGGGGTTCCTCGGGGCGGACCTCGGCTACGACACGCGTGACAGCGCCGAGTTTCCCCGCGAGGGGCTGGCCGCCAGCGCGTCGGTGGGCGTCGGGATCGGCAACGACTTCTCGGTCGACGGTGAGCGGACCGCCTACCACTACGAGCCGGTGCAGTTCGGGGTCAAGAGCTACGTCACGCTGGCCAGCCTGTTCCCCGAAGAGATTCAGGACGACAACCACGTCTTCGCGGGACGCCTCAACGTCGGGCACCAGTTCGGCGGGGCCTACCCCGCCGCCAAGCGGTTTCGCTTGGGCGGCACCGTCCGGGAGGCCACGCGGGTACGTGGCTACCGCGACGGCGATTTCGACCTGTCGCGGACCTACGGCACCGCCTCGCTGGAGTACCGCTACGACTTCGAGCTCAGCACCGTGGCGACGCAGACGCTGATCGGCATCGGCTTCGTCGATGCCGCCTGGGCCAGCGGCATGCCCGGCTTCCCCGAGTACGGCACGCCGATCGTCGCCAGCGCCGGATTGGGGTTGCAGGTCAACCTCGGCTTCTCCGGCGTCGCGCTTCCGGCCTTGCGTTTCGACTACGGCTTCAGCGAGACCCACCCGACGGGCGTGTTCGCGTTCCGCGTCGGCACGGTGTTCTGAGCTGAGCGAGGCCCAACGGCGGCACGGGGGAGGCGTGGCCGGGTCCGCACGCCGCCGCCCAACGTTCAGACGTTGAACAGGAAGTGCATCACGTCGCCGTCGTGCACGCGGTAGTTCTTGCCTTCGGTGCGCAGCTTTCCGCGGGCGCGCGCGGCGGCGATGCTGCCCGCGCGCACCAGTTCGTCCCATGCGATCGTCTCGGCGCGAATGAAGCCGCGCTGCATGTCGGTGTGGATCACGCCCGCCGCTTCGGGGGCGAGGGCGCCCTCGCGGACCGTCCAGGCACGCACCTCCTTCTCGCTGGCCGTGAGGAAGGTGACCAGTCCGAGCGCCCGGTAGCCGGTCTCGATCAGGCGTTCCAGACCGGAGCGCTCCACGCCGAGATCGTCCAAGAAGACGCGGGCCTCCTCGTCGTCCAGTTCGGCCAGCTCCTGCTCGATGCGGGCGCTGATCACGACCACCTCGCTGCCTTCGGCGTCGGCGCGGGCGCGCACCTGGTCCACCATGGCGTTGCCGCGCGCGATATCGGCCTCGGCTACGTTGCAGACGTAGATCACCGGCTTGGCCGTCAACAACTGCAGCTCGGCCGGCACCGCCACGCCGCTGGCGCGCGCCGGCGTCCCCTCCGCCAGGACGTCCAGGAGGCGATCGACGGCGGCCAGGGTCTTGGCGGCCTCCTCGTCGCCCTTGGCCGAGCGGCGCAGGCGTTCCTTGCGCTTCTCCAGCGTGGCGAGGTCGGCCAGGGCGAGCTCGGTGTCGATGGTGTCGATGTCCCCGCCCGGATCGACCCGGCCCGAGACGTGCACGACATCGGGATCCTCGAAGCAGCGCACCACGTGCGCGATGGCCGACACCTCGCGGATGTTGGCGAGAAAGCGGTTGCCGAGCCCTTCGCCGCGCGACGCGCCGGCCACCAGGCCCGCGATGTCGACGAACTCGACGGTGGTCGGCACGACCGGCGGCGTGACGCCGTTCTTGGCGTACAGGTCGCGCAAGGCCGGCAGGCGCGGATCGGGCACGGGCACGACGCCGACGTTCTTGTCGATGGTCGCGAACGGGTAGTTGGCGGCCACGATCCCCGCGTTGGTGATGGCGTTGAACAGGGTGCTCTTGCCGACGTTCGGCAGCCCCACGATTCCGATTCCCAGCATGCGCTCCTCCGGTGCCGTTCTGCGGGCCAGCAGGCGCCGCAGCGCGCCGGGCAGGATACACGAGCGGGGCCGCCGCGGCGTGCGGGGCGGACGGAGCGCCGTGCTATCCTCGCGCGCATGGAATCGCCTGTCCACGCGCGTTCACGGGTCGGCCTGCTCGGGGTAGGCACCGTCGGAAGCGCGTTCGCCGAGCTGCTGGCCACGCGCCCCGAGTTGACCCTGAGCGCCGCGTTGGTGCGGGATCCGGACAAGCCGCGTCGGCTGGCGCACCCCGACGACGTCCTCACCACCGATCCGGAGGCGGTGCTGTCCGGCGCCGACGTGGTGGTCGAGGCGATGGGGGGCACCGGCGCGGCCGTCGACCTGATGCTGGACGCATTGAATCGTGGCCTGCGGGTCGTCACCGCCAACAAGGCGGCCCTGGCGGAGCGCTGGGAGGTGTTCGCGCCCTACCTGGGGGAGGGCCGGCTCTACTTCGAGTCCGCCGTCATGGCGGGCACGCCGGTGCTGGGCGCGGTGGCCGGGCCCCTCCGCGGCTCGGCGCCGCACGAGATTCACGCCGTGCTGAACGGCACCTGCGGGTTCATCCTGTCGCGTCTGGAGCAGGGCGTGTCGTACGACGAGGCCCTGGGCGAGGCGCAGCGGCTCGGGTACGCCGAGGCCGATCCCAGCCTGGACGTCGGCGGCATCGACGCGGCGCACAAGCTGGCGGTGCTGGCGCGCCTGGCGGTCGACCCCGAGCTTCCATGGTCGGCGGTGCGGGCGGAAACGCGCGGGATCGAGCGCCTCACGCCCAGCATCGTGCACGAGGCGATGGAGGATGGCGGCCGCGTGCAGCTGGTGGGCAGCATCGTGCCGGCCGGTGGCGGCTGGCGGGCGACCGTGCGCCCCGTCTACCTCCCGACGGGGCACCCGCTCGGGGCGGCGGAAGAGGCGCGTGCCACGCTGGTGTACCGCGGCGTCGGTGGCGAGCTCGTGTTCACCGGTCCGGGCGCGGGGGGGACCGAGACGGCCGCGGCGGTGCTCGGCGACGTGCTGAGTGCGGTGGCGGGCCGGCCGGGCCCCCCACCGCTGCCGCGCGCCGTGCGGCCGCCTGCGAAGGCCCCGCGCGAGGATCTGGGCGAGCTCGAACCGGCGTGAGCGACACCGTCCCCCCGCCGCCCCCGGGGGAGCCGGGCGCCGTGCGCGTGCGAAGCACGCGCGCCCCGCACGCGCCGGGGTACGCCCTGGACGACGCCGTCCTGCAGGGGCTGGCGCCGGACGGGGGTCTGTTCGTGCCCGAGCGCATCCCGCCCCTGCCCACGGGCTGGCGCGATGCCCACACCCCGGCCGAGCTCCTTGCGCGCGTGCTGGCCCCCTGGTGGGGTGAGGAGGTGGACGACGTCGCCTCCTGGATGACCGACGCCCTCGACTTCCCGCTGCCGCTACGCCCGCTGTCGGACGAGCGTTGGCTGCTGGAGTTGTTCCATGGGCCGACCGCGTCGTTCAAGGACGTCGGCGCGCGCGTCCTGGCCCGGCTGGTGGCACGTACGCTGACGCGGCGCGGCGCCCGCGCGACGGTGCTCGTCGCCACCAGCGGCGACACGGGCAGCGCCGTGGCCGACGGGTTCGCCGGCATGCCCGGCGTGCGCGTGGTCCTGCTGTACCCGCGGGGCAAGGTGAGCGACATCCAGGAACGCCAACTGATCAAAGCGCGGCCGGGCGTGCGGACGTTCGCCGTCGAGGGCGACTTCGACGACACGCAGCGGCTCGTCAAGCAGGCGTTCCGAGATCCGGCGCTGGCCCCCCTGAACCTGACGAGCGCCAATTCGATCAACGTGGGCCGCCTGTTGCCGCAGATGGCGTACTACCTGTGGGGCGCGCGCACGCTCGGGCGCGAGCATGGCGTGGAGGCGCCGCCGTGGTTCGTGGTGCCGTCGGGCAACCTCGGCAACCTCACCGCGGGCATGCTGGCGGGCCGCGCCGGGCTCGAGGTCGGCGGCTGGTTGGCCGCGCTGAACGCCAACGACTACCTGGCGTCCTACCTGGCGGGCCGCCGGGCCGCCTACGCGTTCCCGCCCACCGTGGCCACCCCGTCCAACGCCATGGACGTCGGCGCGCCCAGCAACTTCGAGCGCTTGGACGCCCTGTTCGGCGCCGAGCTGCCGAGTCTGCTGCAGGCCGAGTCGGTGTCGGACGAGGCGACGCACGCGCGCATGCGTCGCACCGCCGAGGAGGACGGCGTGGGGGTCTGTCCGCACACGGCGGTCGCCCTGGAAGCGCTGGCGCGGGCCCGCGCGGAGGGGCGCGCCGAGGGGCCCGCCATCGTGCTGGCGACCGCGCACCCCGCCAAGTTCCCGGACGCCGTGCGGCGCGCCACCGGGGGGCCGCCGCCGCGCTCCGTGGCGCTGGAGGCGTTGCAGGAGGGGCCGGTCCAGGTCGAACCGCTGGCCGCGACCGACGTGGCGCTCCGCGAGGCGCTCCTGGCCGGCCGCTCCGCCTGAGCCGACTCAGGCCTGCGTGGCGTACGGTCCTTCGGGGTCCTCCCCCAGGTGCATCACCCGCGTTTCGCGCATCAGCTTGACGAGGTGCGCCAGCACCGATGCCCGCAGCAGCGGCGTGCTGGACTTCGGCAGCCGCGGGTACACCACGTCGACCAGGTCGTTCAACATGCGGGGCCGGTCCAGGGCCTCCAGGACGTCCCGCTCCCGGGCGATCCGGTGCGCCCGCGCACGCTCGAGCGCCGCCTCGGGCGGGCCCGGGTCGGTGCCGTGCGCCGGCGCCAACCAGGCCGGCCGGAGGGCCCGCACGCGGTCCAGACTGCTCAGGTACGCCGCCACGTCGCCGTCCGGCAGCCCGACCCAGCTGGCGCCCTGCGCGGTGAGCAGGTCGCCGCACAGCACCCCGTTCACATCGTCCAGGTGGAACGCCAGGTGCCCAGGCGCGTGGCCGGGCGTGGGGACCGCGCGGACCACGCGGCCCCCGACCATCAGGCTGCGCTCGCCGGCCAGCGGAACGACGGTGTCGGCGTTCGGCACGTGCGCCGCTTCGGCCGCACCGACGTAGACCGGCCGCGGACCGATGCGCTCGAACAGCGCCGGCAGGCCCGCCACGTGGTCCTGGTGGGTGTGCGTCAACACCACGGCCTTGAGGTCGCGCACCCCGGCGCGCCCCATCAGCGTCTCGATCTGCGCGGCATCTTCGGGATCGCGGAAGCCCGGATCGACCAGCACCCCTTGGTCCGCGCCCACCACCAGGTAGAGATCCGTGGTCCGGTAGGGGGGAAGGGTGTCGCTCGGGAGCGACAGCCGCCACACGCCGTCGGCGAGTCGTTCCGGGTCGCCCGTCGCGGCCGCGCGCTGCGTCACGGCCCCTCGACGAGAAGCGAACGGGCGGCCTTCATGGCGGCCTCCGCGTCGACCTCGACGTCGGGCACGACCCCTTCGCCTTCCCAGGTCGGCCCGCCGAGGGGAGCCAGCACGCCGGTGGCCAACCACACCTGCGAGCCGTCCCGCAGGCAGAACGGGAGGACCGCCTCGACGTTGCCGGCGGTGCGCTCGCCGACGATCCGGGCACGGCCCGAGGCCTGCAGCGCCCCGGCCAGCCCCTCCGCGGCGCTGTGCACGTCTTCGTCGACCAGCACCACCAAGGGAAGGTCGGTCGCGGTCGCGCCGAGGGCCGGGTACGGCATCGGCAGCGTCCACCGCGTCACCACGCGCCACAACAACCCGTCCGTGAACACGCCGGCGGTACGCATCATCTCGACCAGGCGACCGCCCGGGTTGCCGCGCAGGTCCAACGCCAACCCTTCGGCCCCCTGCCGGGTCAGCGTGATGGCGGCCTCGCGCACGTCGGCGGCGGCGCCGGTTCGGGCCAGGTCGACCACGCGAATCACGCCCAGCGTTCCGTCCAGACGCCAACTGACGGGGCCGTCACCCGTGTCGGGCGGAGACGGGTCGGGCGCCTGGACGTGCGAGAACACGCCGATGCACGGCAAATCGCCGTACGCCTCGCGGGTCCGTTCCACCTCGCGGGGCGACACGTACCGCGAGTGGTCGTCGTCGAGGCGGCCGACCATTTCCCTCAACACCTCGTGGAACGCTGCCTCGTCCTCGGCGGCCAGGGCGCGCCGGCGAAACGGCGCCTGCAAGGCCGCCCAGTCCACGTCGGCGCGCGTGAGGTCCCAGTAGCGCGTCCGGATCAGGTCGTACACGGTGTCGAAGCGCTGGGCGGCGTCCGCCACGGGCGCGGCGCCTCCGGCCGCCCGGGCCTGCATCGCTGCCGCCCCGACCGCCACGCCGATCACGAGAGCCAGCACCCGAGCGGTCCGGTGCCAGGCGGCCGGCCGGCGCGGGATCGTCGCGGCTCCCAGACCCGCCGTCCTCATGAGCGCACGCGCGACAGGGCGCGGGTCTCCCGCGTCAGCGTCTCGGCGTCCACCACCCGGTGCTGCGCCCCGATCTCCGTGGTGTTCAGCGCCCCCGCGACGTTGCCGGTGCGGGCCGCCTCGATCAGGTCGGCGCCGCCCATGATGGCGTGCGCGAACGCCGCGGTGTAGTAATCGCCCGCGCCGGTGGTGTCCACCACCCCGTCGATGTCGTACGGATCGACCAGTTCGGATCGTTCCGGCGTGATCACGATCGAGCCCATCTCGCCGACCTTGACCACCAGCCGGTCGATCCCGTGCGTAGCCAGCCCGCCGACGGCGTCGGAGATGGTCTCCTGCCCCGTGAGGGCGAACAACTCCTTCTCGTTCATCAGCAGGTAGTCCACCTTGCGGACCAGACCGATCAGGCGGCCCCGCAACGCGTTCACGGCGCCCGTGCCCATGTCCACGAAGGTGGTCGCGCCCCGCCCCCGCGCCAACTCCAGCGCCTTGACGGCGTAGTCGCGTTGGGGGCCGTCGACCAGGCTGTACGCGCTCATCACCAGGGCGTCCACCCCCTCGAACGCCTTCGCCGTGAGGGCGCTGGCGTCCAGGTGCCGACTGGCGCCCAGGGCGCTGATCATGGTGCGTTGGGTGTCGGGCGTGACGAGGATGGTGACGCTGGACGTCTGGCGCGCCTCGTCGATCTGCATCAGGTCCTGCGACACGCCCGCCGCGAGTACGTGGCGGAGGGCCAACTCGGAGAACGGGCCGGTGCCGACCCGCGTCGCGATGCGGGTGCGGTGCCCCAGCCGGGCCAGCGCCGTCGCCATGGTCCCGCCTGCGCCGCCCGGCTCCATCACGGCGCGCGTCGCGGTCACCTCGCCGCCCGGCTCCGGTACCGTCTCCACGAAATACATCTGGTCGACGGTCGCGTCGCCGACGATGACGAATTCAGCCATCCAACCCTCGTCCGGACGTCGGGGTCCGGTCCCCACGTTTGCGTCGCCCCGGAGTATACCGGACCGCCCCCACGCGTGGCTACGCTTCCGCGTCGTCCCCTTGGAACGCCCGCAGCAGGCGCCGCCAGGTGGCGAGCTCCAGTGCCTCCGCCCGCACCGCGGCGGGCAGGCCCACGCGCTCCAGCGTCTCGGCGACGGCGGACCACCCCGCGGCCCGAAGGTTGTTGCGCAACGTCTTGCGGCGGTGGCGAAACCCGTCGCGAATCAACGCGAACGTCTCCGGGTCGGGCGCGACGTCCGGACGCACGTCCAGGCGGACGACGGCGCTGGTGACGTTCGGTGGCGGCAAGAAACACCCGGGAGACACGGTCCGGACGATGCGGGCGTCGGCGTAGTGTCGGCAGATCAAGCTGAACGCCCCGAAGCCCGGTTCGCCCGGTGCTGCCGTGATCCGCTCGGCGACCTCCCGCTGGACGAGCACCGCCATGCGCCGGTAGCGCCCCGACGCCAGCGCCTCCTGCAGCAGCGCCGTGGCCACGCCGTAGGGAAGGTTCGACACCAACAGGCTGCCTTCCGGCATCGTGGCATGGTCGAAGCGCATCGCGTCCCCCTGCACCACCTCGACGTTGGCGTGGGCGTCGGTCGTCTCGCGAAGGGCAGGCAGCAGCCTGCCGTCCAGCTCGACGGCCAGCACCCGCGCCACCCGCACGGCCAACGCGCCCGTCAGCGTGCCCAGCCCCGGCCCCACTTCGAGCACCGTGGCCTCGCGGGGCGGGTCGGCCGCCTCCACCACCGCGGCCAGCGCCCGGCGGTCGATCAGGAAGTTCTGCCCCAGCGCGCGGTCCGGCGTGAGTCCATGACGCGCCAGCAGGGAACGCACCTCGCGGCCCGACCCCAGATCCGGCGTCGCCCCTCGGGGGCCATGCCCCGAGGGGCCGGCCGCTTCGGCGGCGCGGTTCACGACGAGGGGTCCCGCAAGGACGCGGCGATACGCGCTTCGGCCGTTCGTAGGTCGGTGCCCGCGACCACGGCGAACTCGCTGGCGAGCATCGCCTTGGCGCTCTCCATCACTTCGCGTTCGGTGGCGGCCAAACCCTTCTCCAGGTCACGCTTGGCCAGCACGCCGATCAGCTTGGCCAACGCGTACGCGCTCCCTACCGACAGGATCTCCTGCTCGGCCCGGTAGCGCGGCGGCCACTGCTGCGGCAGGTGAAGGTCGCCTGCGACCATGGCGGCCTCCAACTGTTCCAGCTCCTCGGGATCGACGGTGTGGCGGAGCCCCACCTCGCGCCCCTTCTGCAGCGGGACCAGCACCTCCATGTTTCCGCGGACGAACACGATCTTGAGGTACTCGTGGGTCTCGCCCAAGATCTCACGGGTGGCGATCTCCTCGACCACGCCCGCGCCCTGCGAGGGGTACACGACCTGGTCCCCGACCTGGAATCTCATTCGGCCTCCTGCGGGACTGTACCACGCGCCGTTTCTGGTCCTTTGGCGCGTCTGAGACGACACGACTCGGGTCAGGCGCCGAAGGTGTGAAGCCACGCCTGCAGCGTCATGAACGCCACCACGAACAGCATCACGCCCCCCGACAGGCACGCCGTCAGCAGTCGCCCGAACATGGCGTCGTGATCGCCGCGACGCCCCCACGCCCAAGCAACCAGGACGGCGGCGGCCGCGGCGGGCGCGACGACCGCCCACCCGCCCGTCAGGGCGCGCATCGTGACGGGGTCCACCTCCGCCCGCCAGGCCGCCAACGCCCCCAGCGCCCCTACCGTCGCCACCCCCACCAGCGCCCCCTCCAAGGCGGTACGCCCGGGCGACGTGGGGGGACCGCGGGCGGCCAAGGCCGCGCCGACCCACCACAGGGGCAGCAGGGCCATGCCGATCACCACGGCCGCCAGCAGGCTGATGAGCACGTGCCCACCCGCGTCGCTCCAGGGCCGCCACGGATCCCATCCCATGCGGGTGGCCACGCGTTCCACCATGCTGGGCCGGAAGCTGCCGCCGTCGCGGACCGCCCACACCTCGACGCCCCCCAGGTAGCTGCCCGCCGACCACGCTACGGTCGCCACGTGGCCGCCCCGCCCAGCTTCGATTCGTTCCGGCGCGGCGGGCAGGCGCACCACGGTGCGCGCCGCGTGCCCGTCGTGGCGTCGAATGCGTCCTTCGCGCAACCACAGCCAGCCGTCCCGAGACCGCAGCAACGGGATGCCGCGGCCCAGGGTCTCGGCGGGGCGGCCTGGGCCTGCACGGCGCACCGAGCCGTCCGGCGCCGTCCAAGCCGCCTCGACGCCCTCCCCGCCCGAGCGGGCCGGCGCCAGCACCACGCGGTCGCGGTCCCCCGCGCGGCGCGCGGGGCCGAGCTCGGTGGGGGACGCCGGCCGGGCCTCGCCGTCGTCCCAGCGGGCGTGGAGCGCCGTCCACCGACGCTCCACGCGGCCGAGCGCCACCTCCTCGCGTCCCTCCAGCCAGGCGACCCACACCGTTCCGCCGCGCGCGAGCGCATCGACGCGGCCGACCCGAAGCGGGCGCGGCGGGCTGCGCCGGACGTCGCCCGCCCAGTCGATCAGGGCCAAGCGGTGCGTACCGTCTTCGACGTGGGCGTGAATCAACCGGGGCGTCCGCGCCCCCCGGACCAGCCGTACGCGCGGGACCTGCCCGGTTCGAAGCGCGGTGCGGGTTTCGCCGCGCCACGACCAGCGCACCTCCGTGCGTCCGGTCGTCAGGTCGCGCTGCGCCCAGGCCACCACGGGGTCCCCGCCGGCGGAGGCGGCCCATACGGCGCGCACGCCCCGTGCCCGCACCAACGGCTCCGCCGGCGCGTCGGCGGCGACGCGCCGCAGGGAAAGGCCGTCGGCGTGCTGCCAGACCGCCAGCGGCCCCTCTTGCGACGGCGCGACGGCGACCTGCACGTCGCGTTCCAGCTCTACGTCGGCCAGTTTGCGGGGTCGTTCGAACCCGCCGGCGGCGATGGGGTCGTGGCGCGTGTCCTGGGCGGCCGCCGACGCGGCCCAGGCGAGCAGGCAGGCGACGGCCAGGACGCGTCGCGATGGAAGGCGGCCGGCCAGCCAAAACGGGCGCAGGGGGCGGTGCATCGCGGCGCAGAGACTACCCCGGTGCGCGCGGGCGCACCGTGCGCCGGGCGGCGGGTCGATCGCGGGCAGGCCGGTATCGTGGGTTCATGCCCGCGGGCGCGCCGCGGTGGCCGATTCATAGCGTAGAGAAAGGAGATCCGTATGCCCGTACGTAGTGCACGTGCCGTTTGGAAGGGCGACCTGAAGGGCGGCCGAGGGACGGTTGGGCTCGGCAGCGGCATGTTCGAGGGGGCCTACTCCTTCCCGTCCCGTTTCGAGGAGGGCGACGGCACCAATCCCGAGGAGTTGATCGGGGCGGCGCATGCCGGGTGCTTCTCGATGCAGTTCGCGAACCTGTTGGCGCAGGCGGGCTTCGAGCCGGCCTCGGTCGAGACCGACGCCGAGGTGCACCTTTCGATGGAGGGCGGTCCGCACGTCGCCAAGATCGTTTTGAACTGCCGGGCGGAGGTGCCTGGCATCGGTGATGGGCGCTTCCAGGAGATCGCCCAGGAAGCCAAGACCGGCTGCCCGATCAGCAAGGCGCTTGCCTCCGTCCCGCTCGAACTCGACGCTCGCTTGGCCTAGCGTTCGGCGGCGCCCCCCACCGGCCGCTCCCCCCGGCCGAACTGCGTTTCGAACAACTGCCGGTACGGCCCGTCCGTCGTCACGAGCGCGTCGTGCCGGCCGACCTGGACGATGGTTCCGCCCACCAGCACCACGATCCGGTCGGCCCCGACCACGGTGGACAGGCGGTGCGCGATCACCAGGCTGGTCCGTCCGCGCATCAATCGCTCCAGCGCGGCCTGCACCAACGCCTCCGATTCGCTGTCGAGGTTGCTGGTGGCCTCGTCGAGCACCAGCACGTCCGGGTCCTTGAGCAGGGCGCGCGCGATGGCGATCCGCTGGCGCTGCCCCCCCGAGAGGCGCAAGCCCCGCTCGCCGACCTTGGTGTCGTAGCCGTGGGGGAGGGCCCGCACGAAGGCGTCGGCATGGGCGGCGCGGGCCGCCTGGACGATCTCGTCCATGTCGGCGTCGGGACGGCCGTACCGGACGTTCTCGGCGACCGATCCGGAGAACAGCTGCGTTTCTTGGGGCACCAGGCCGACGGCGCGCCGCACCGCCATCGGGTCGGCGTGCCGCAGGTCCACGCCGCCCAGCTGGATCGCGCCGCGCTGCGGATCGAAGAAGCGGGGCAAGAGGCTGGCCAGCGTGCTCTTGCCCGCCCCGGAGGGGCCGACCAGGGCGACGAGTTCGCCCTCTTGCACGGTCAGGTCCACGTCCTGCAGCACCCAGTCGTCGTCTCGCTCGGCCGTGCCGGCCGGTTCGGCCGGGGGATAGCGGAACCAGACGTGCCGGGCGCGTACCTCGCCCCGCGCGCTAGGCAGGGGCGTGGGCGGATCACGCACCGGCAGGTCGGGGCGCTCGTCCAGCAGGTCGAACACCCGCCTGGACGCGCCGAGCCCCTGCTGAAGCTGGGCGTACAGGCCCGTGAACGTGGCGACGGAGCCGGCGATGAACAGGGTCAACAGCAGGAACGCGATCAGGTCGCCGGGGGCGAGGGCGCCGGCCAGCACCTGCCGCCCGCCGACCCAGAGCACCAGGGTGATGCCGGCGAACATCGACAGAATGACGGCCGGCACGAACACGGCCCGCAGGCGCACGCGTCGGAGCGCCAGCACGAACGAGGCGTCGATGCCGGCATGGTAGCGGCGCCGCTCCTGCGCTTCCCCCGTGAACGACTTCACCACCCGGATGTTGGCGATCGCCTCTTCCGCGTCGGCGTTCGCGTCGGCGACGCGATCCTGAAACGCCGACGATAGGGCGCGCACCCGGCGCCCGAACGCCGCGCCCCCGATGATCACGGCCGGCACGACCGCCAGCATCACCAGCGTCAGGCGGGCGTCGATGACGAGAAGCGCCGCCACCCCCCCGAGCAGCGTCACCGCCTGGTTCACGAACTGCGCCAAGGCGGTGGAGACGACCTGCTGCACGGTGGCGACGTCGCTGGTGAGGCGCGAGGTGATCTCGCCGGTCTTGCGACGCTGGAAGAAGGCGGGGGAGAGCTCCAGCAGGTGCGAGAACAGGCGCTTGCGCAGGTCGGCGACGATCCCCTCGCCGACCCGCCCCAGCGTCCACACGCGAAGGTAGTTGAACCCCGCCTGGACCACGAAGATGGCGAGAAGCGTCAGCGTGAGGCGATTCAGGCCGGCAAGCGCCCCCGGGTCGCCTTCTGCCCCAGGCGGCGCGGCGAAGGCCTCGTTGAACAGCTCGCGAGCCAGCAGCGGCAGCGCCAACTGCAGCAGGCCGGACACCGTGGTCGCGAGAAGCGCGAGCACGATCGCCGCGCGATACCCCCGCGTCAGCCCCCACACCCGCCGAAGCTGCGCGAACGTGGCGCGCGCGTCGCCACGCCCGCTGGACCTGTCTACGCGGGGCCGGAACACCCGCGAAGGGTACCAGGGCGCACGGTATCCTCGCGTGCGCAGCTGCGGTCCGTGGCGGGCCGCACCGGAACGGGGGTGGAAGGTGAGCGAAGCACCGCTGTGGACGCCGAGCGAGGACCGCGTGGCCCGTGCGGCGATGACGGCGGCCCGCCTCGATGCGCAGGAGGTCGCCGGCCGGCCGTTGCCCGACTACGACGCGTTCCACGCCTGGAGCGTCCAGGACGCGGACGCGTTCTGGTCGTTCCTGGCGGCGCGGCTCCTGCCCTGGCGCGCGCGCTGGCGCACGGTCCGCGCCGGCGGGTCGTTGCTGGACACACGTTGGTTCGAAGACGGACGCCTGAACGTCGCCGAGGCGCTGCTGTACCCGCCCGGGCGGACGGGCGACGCGCCCGCCGTGGTGGCGGTGGCGGAGGACGCCCCCACCGTGCGCCTGAGCCTGGCCGAGCTGCGGGCCCTGACGGCCCGCGTGCAGGCGGCGTTGCGCGCGTCGGGCGTCGGGCCCGGCGACACCGTGGCGTTGGTGGCGGCCAACGTGCCGGAGGCGCTCGCCGTCTTCCTGGCGTGCGCGGCGGAAGGGGCGGTGTTCACCAGTTGCAGCCCCGACTTCGGGGCGGACGCGGCCGCGGCCCGCTTCACTCAGGTGGCGCCCAAGGTGCTGTTCGGCTCGCCCGCGGCCCGCTACGGGGGGCGCCGGCACGACGTGCGGCCCACCCTGGTGGCGCTGGAGGGTGCGCTGCCGAGCCTGCGCGCACGGGTGGCCCTGCCGGTCCCGGGCGAGGGCGATGCGGCTCCCCCGCGCGGCTTCGCGTCGTTCGCGTCCTGGACCGACGTCACGGCGGGCGACGCGCCCGACTGCCGGCCGTTGCCGTTCGACCATCCGCTGTACGTGCTGTACTCCTCGGGGACGACCGGCCCGCCCAAGGCGATCCGCCACCGGGCCGGCGGCGCGCTGCTGAGCCAACTCAAGGAGCTTCGCCTCCACGCCGACGTCCGTCCCGGCGACCGCGTGACGTACTACACCACCACCGGCTGGATGATGTGGAACTGGCTCGTGGCGGCGCTCGGCCTCGGCGCCGTCGTGACCTTGATCGACGGCTCGCCCATGTGGCCCGACCGGATGCGCTTGTGGCGGTTGGCCCGAGACGAGGACCTTTCCCTGCTCGGCACCAGCGCCCGCTACCTACACGCCTTGGACGCCGCTGGCGCGCGCCCGCGCGAGTTGGGGCCGTTCCCGGCGTTGCGGACGGTGGCGTCCACCGGGTCGCCCCTGTCGCGGGCGGGGTTCCGCTTCGTGTACCGCGAGGTCACGGACGACGTGCACCTGGCCAGCATCTCGGGCGGTACCGACATCGTGTCCTGCTTCTTGCTGGGGGTGCCGACCCTGCCCGTGTACGCCGGTCAGATCCAGCGCCCCGGCCTGGGCGTGGATCTCGCCGTGTATGGCGAGCAGGGGCGTGCGCTGGAGCGGGGCCCGGGCGAGTTGGTGTGTCGACAGCCCCTGCCGTCGATGCCGCTGGGCTTCGTCCACGACGAGGACGGCCGGCGCTACCACGAAGCCTACGGGGCGCGCTTCCCCGGCGTGTGGACGCACGGCGACCGGATCGAGCGGCGGCCCGAAGGCGGGTACGTGCATCACGGGCGCAGCGACGCCACCCTGAATCCCGGCGGGGTCCGGATCGGCAGCGCCGAGGTCACCGGTCCCGTGCTGGCGCTTCCCGGCGTGGTGGACGCGGCGGCGGTGCCCCGTCCGCGTGGGCACGACGAGGAGATCTGGTTGCTGGTGGTGATGGCGGAGGACATCCGCTTGGACGAAGCGCAGGAGGGCGCCATCCGCCAGGCGGTGCGGGAGGGCGCCAGCCCCCGGCACGTGCCGGCACGCGTGCTGGCCGTGCCCGATCTGCCGCGCACGCGCAACGGCAAGACGATGGAGAAGCTGCTGGCCGCCCTGGTCGCCGGCCGGGATCCGGGCCCGCTCACGGCGGTGGGCAACCCCGAAGCGATCGACGCCGTGCGGGCGTGCCTGCCGTAGGGGACCGTCCGGCTTCGGGGACCCGCCCGCCTTCGAGCCCGCCGGCCGCCTACGCCAGCGGCCGCCCCGCCAGCCGGCCGACCAGCTCCTGCAGGGCCAATTCCTCGAACGGAAGGCGCATCACGTGGGCCTTGGGGCGGCGCAGCCGCGCCCACCAACCGGCCGGCCGGGCCTCCAACACGACGGCGGGGACGTGCCCCCGGCCGGGCGTGGCCCGCAGGGCGCGCACCAGCTCCCAACCTTCCCCCTCGCGATCGTCCACCACGATCGCGAGGGGGCGTGCCTCGTCGAGGTGCGCCAGCGCCACCTCCCCGTCCTCGAACAGCATCGGCCGCAGCCCCACCCGCTGAAGCGTCAACCGCACCAGGCGCGCCCGGGCGTTGCTCGGCGAGACCACCAGCACCACCGGCTCGGGCACCTCGGGCGGGAGCCCCTCGATCACGCCGAGCTCCTCCAATCGCGACAGCAGCCGCAACGTCCGCTCCTCGCCCTGGTCGCCCTCGCTGGCGACCGTCCGGGCCGATCGGAACCCGTCGACGTGCGCCAGCACCTCCCATGCGCCCTCCGGCAGTTCGTGCGCCGTGGGGTCGCCCACGCGGCGGTACACGGTGGCGGGGTCGGCGATGCCGAGGTCCAACTCCTGGCGGAGGGCGTCGGCCTCCATCAACAGCGTCATCGCGTCGTACGTACGGTCGGTCGGGGCCTGCGAGGCGCTGGCGCTGCGCTCCCCGAAGGAGAACGACCCCGTGCGCCAGGACAACAGTTCCGCGATCACCTCCACCGCCTGGCGCGCCAGCGCGGCGTGCAGGTCGTCCTCGTCCAGCAGGCCGTCGGCGACCGCGCGAAGGCCCAGCGGGGTCCCGGCGTCCTCGTGCGGTTGGCGGTCGAAAATCTCCTGTACCTCGCGGGCGGTCAGCAACTCCATCCGCACCATGATCTCGCCGAGGTGCACGCCGGGACGCAGGTGCGCCACCTGCACGCGGCCCTGATCGAGGTAGATGCGCGCCCGCACGCCGTCCTGGTCCACGTCCAGCACCCCGGACTTGCCGCCACCGGTCACCAGTTGGAACACGTCCCCCAAGGGGACGTTGGAGAGACTCCCCTCGATCACCGGGGTTCGAATCCTAGGGACGACAACTGCTGGGCCGCCGCGGACGCCTCGGGGACCTCCAGGCCGAGATGCCGGTAGGCCGCTTCGGTCGCGATGCGGCCCCGGGGCGTGCGCTGGATGAGGCCCTGCTGGATCAGGTAGGGCTCGTAGACCTCCTCGAGCGTCGCGCGGTCCTCGCCGATCGACGTCGCCAGCGTGTCCAGCCCGACCGGCCCTCCGGCGAAGCGTTCCGTGAGGGCCGACAGAAGAGCCCGGTCGCGGCGGTCGAGCCCCAAACCGTCGATGCCCAGCTCGTCCAGCGCGTGCCGTACGCGCGCGATCCCCACCCGGCCGTCGCCGGCCACCTCGGCGTAGTCGCGGACGCGCCGCAACAACCGCTTGGCGATGCGCATGGTGCCGCGCGCGCGGGCCCCGATCTCGTGCGCGGCGTCGTCGTCGAGGACGAGGCCTGCCGCCTCGGCGTCGCGACGCACCCCTTCGGCGAGCTCCTCGGACCGGTAGTACTCCAGGTGTTCCAGGATGCCGAAGCGGCTCCGCAACGGCCCCGTGATCAGGCCCGGGCGGGTGGTCGCGCCGATCAGGGTGAAGCGCGGCAGGTCCAGCCGCAGGGTCCGAGCGGACGGCCCCTGACCCAGGACCAGGTCGATCGCGAAGTCCTCCATCGCCGGGTAGAGGTGCTCCTCCGCCACGCGCCCCAAGCGGTGAATCTCGTCGATGAACAGCACGTCGCCCGCTTGCAGCGCGTTGGTGAGGATGGCGGCCAGGTCGCCCGGCTTCTCGATGGCGGGCCCGCTGGTCACGCGGATGCCGACGCCCAGCTCGGCGGCCACCAGGTGCGCCAACGTCGTCTTGCCCAGCCCGGGCGGGCCGTACAGGAGCACGTGGTCCAGGGCGTCCCCCCGTGCCTTGGCGGCATCCAGGTAGACGCGGAACTTCTTTTTGAGCCGGGCCTGACCGACGAAGTCGTCGAGCCGCGTCGGCCTGAGGGCGACGTCGTCCACGTGCCTCAGCCTAGCACCCGGACGTCACGCCCCGCGGGCGCGCGCCAGCAGCTCCTCCCCCTCGACGATGCGGGGTCGAGGCTCGAAGCGGACACGCACCTCGCCCTCGGCGGTGGCGTAGGTCACCCCGTGAGCCGCGAGGTGCTCGCGGGCGTCCGGCAGGGCCATGACGGGGCCCTTGACCTGGTCCAGGAAGCGCGCGGCCTCGTCGGGCGGCAGGTGACGAAGGTGCTGCTGCCACAGGGCCGACGTCCGGCGCGCCACCGCCAGCCACCCCTCGCCGCGCCAGCGCAGGGCGACCCACGCCGCGCTGACGGCGGTGCCTGCCACCAGCGCCCACCACACCCCTTGGACCCCCAGTCCAAGCGGGTGCGCCAGCAGCCATGCGAGGGGCACCACCGTCACCCAGCGACCCAGGATCGTGCCCACCATGCCGGGCCGCGTATCGCCGGCGCCTCGCAGGGCGCCGTTCACGACCATCGCCACGGCCAAGAGCGGGTGGGACAGCGCATTGATCCGCAGGTACGAGATGCCGGCGTCCAGCACGACGGGATGCGCCGAAGGGTCGAACGCGCGGACCAGCACCGGCGCCAACGCGGCCAAGGCCGCCGCCAGGAGGCTCATCACCGCAACGGCGAGACCGGTGGCGGCGGTTCCCTGCCGGCGCGCGTCGGCCGCGTCCCAACGCCCCACCGCGCGCCCGACCAGGCTGGTGGCGGCCACGCTGATCGCCAGGCCCGGCATGAACGCCAACGACTCCACCTGCAGGCCGACGGCCAGCGCCGCCGCGCCATGGCTGCCCGCCGCCGTCGACGTCACGATGCGCAGCACCAGGATCTGCGCGCTGTTGCGCACCAGCCCCTGGACCCCCGAGGGCACGCCCACCCGCAGCAGGGATGCGAGACGTGCCAGCTCGGGCCGCCAGCTGCCGCGGCCGAACGCCACCCGCGTCCGGCCCGACGCCAGGATCCACACGCCGGCGGCACTTCCCAGCGCCCGGGCCATCACCGTGCCGAGCGCCGCACCGACGACGCCCAGCGCAGGTACCGGCCCCAGGCCGAAGATGAGGACCAGGCTCAGCGCGACGTTGGCGACGTTGACGCCCGTCGTGATCAGCATGGGGGTCAACGTGTCGCCCGCCCCCTGCATCAGGGCGTTCACCGTCACGTTGGTCACCAGGAACACCGTGCCGGAGAAGATCAGCATCAGGTAGTCCCGCCCCAGCGCGGTGGCGCGCGGGTCGCCGCCGTGATTCAGGAAGCCCAACACCGGCCCGGCCGCCAGCAGGCCCACCGCGGTCAGCACGACCGCCACCGCCAGCGCCAGCAGCATCGACTGGCGGGCGACGGTCTGCAGTTCGGAGGTGTCACCTGCACCGCGGGCCTGCGCCGCCAACGCCATCGAGCCGGTGGTCACCGCCAGGATCACCACCAGGATCAACATCCTCACGGCGCTGCCCATGCCGACCGCCGCGATCTCGATCGGGCCCAGCCGCCCCACCATCGCGAGGTCCGCGACGTTGACGAGCGACTGCAACAGGTTGGTAATGATGACCGGCCACGCCAGCAGGCCGACGCGTGAGGCGAGATGGAGCACGTGCGCGCGCGGCAGCATCGAAGGAGCCTACCCACGCGGCCGCCGCGTCGTGGCGTGGCCGTGCAGCGCGCAGCGCCGCCAGGTAGGCTGCCGCATGGTGCGACGGGTACCCACCGCACGACTCCTGATCGACTGCCCGGATCGTCCCGGCATCGTCGCCGCCGTGTCCGGGTTCCTCTTCGCCCGCGGCGCCAACGTGCTGGACGCCCGGCAACACTCCACCGACCCCGAGGGCGGGACCTTCTTCATGCGGATGGCGTTCCGACCTGAGCGGCCGGACGTCGACCGGGAGGCGTTGGCCGAGGCGTTCGCGCGAGAGGTGGCGCAGCCGTTCGGGATGCGCTGGCGGATCGCCTGGTCGGACGTACCGAAACGGATGGCGATCCTGGCGTCCAAGGCCGACCACGCCCTCCTCGAGCTACTGTGGCGCTGGCGCAACGGCGAGCTGAGCGCCGACCTGCGGGTCGTGGCCTCCAATCACGACCGCTTGCGCGGCGTGGTGGGGGACTTCGGCGTACCGTTCCACCACCTCCCGATCGGCGACGACGGCCGCGAGGCGCAAGAGGCGGCCCTGCGCACGCTCCTGTTGGAGGAGGGGGTGGAGCTGGTCGTGCTGGCGCGCTACATGCAGATCCTCGGCCCCGCCTTCGTGGCCACCTGGCCGGACCGCATCGTCAACATCCACCATTCGTTCCTCCCCGCCTTCGTCGGAGCGAATCCCTACCGCCAGGCGTACGAGCGGGGCGTGAAGCTGATCGGCGCAACGGCGCACTACGTCACCGACGACCTCGACGAGGGGCCGATCATCGCCCAGGACGTGGTGCGCGTCAGCCACCGGCAGTCGCTGCGGGACCTGGTGCAACTCGGCAGCGAAGTCGAACGGACGGTGTTGGCCAGAGCGGTGGCGGCCCACCTCCGAGATGCCATCCTCGTGCACGGAAACAAGACCGTGGTATTCGACTGAGCCCGCCGCCGCGCCGCGCCCGGGCGTGCCGGCCGCCGCCCGCGGCCCCGCCGCCCACTGCGAGGCGCGGTTGGCACCGCGCGCAGCCGGCGCGCTACCCTGAGATCGTCGCACCGGGGGGAGCCCCGTACTCCGAGAGGACCGAACCGTTCCATGAGAACCCATCAGATTCGTATCGGACGCGTCACGCGAGACCTGCCCGTCATCGACGTCGGGGGGGTGTCCGTCGCCCTCCTGAACCTGCTGGGCGACACCGAGTTGGTCGAAGCGGCCGCGGCGGAGCTGGCCGAGGCGATGCCCGCCGGGATCGAAGCGTTGATCACGCCCGAGGTCAAGGCCGTGCCCCTCGCCCACGCCCTGTCGCGCATCACGGGTCTGCCCTACGTGGTGGTGCGCAAGACGGAGAAGCCCTACATGGTGGACGCCGTGAAGCGCAGCGTGCGTTCGATCACCACCGGTCGGCCGCAGGACCTGGTGTTGGACGGCGGCGACGTGCCTCGCCTCAAAGGCCGCCGGGTGGCGATCGTCGACGACGTCGTCTCCACCGGCGGTACGCTTCACGGGCTGCACGACCTGCTGGCGGAGGTCGAGGCGGTGGTCGCCGCCACCCTGGTGGTGTTCACCGAGGGTGAACCGCGCGATGATGTCGTGTCGCTCGGCCACCTGCCGCTGTACCCCGCCCAGGACGAGCCCACCTCGCCGGGGGCATGACGTGAGCGGCGCCGCCTCTGCCGGGCGGGTGCACGCCGACGAGGTGGCCACGCGGGCCCTCGCCGAGCGGGCCGCGGGCAGCCTGCGGGAGCATGACGCGCACCAGGCCGCGCGTGCGCTGGCGCGCATGGCCGGGGCGCGACCCGTCGACGGCGTCGCCGAGTTCGGCGTGTGGCTGCCCCAGTGCACCGGCCGGGGGGACAAGGTCGAGGTCGAGATCCTTCAACCGCACGAGGAGGTGCGCCTGGGGGAGACGCAGCGGATCCCGGTGGCGCGACATCGCTTCGAGATGACGCAAACCGGGGGGTGGGCCTGGCTGGCGGTGCGTGGCCTTCGGCCGGGCGAGCGGGACGTCCTCGGCGCGCTCTACCGCTTCGTGGCGACGCATGAGGACGGGCGCGAAGCGCGTTGGGGCGATCCGTTGGCCACCTCGCTGCCGTTCGGCCTCGAGGGGCCGGCCGAGCTGTACGACCTGGACCGGCTCCAGGTGCATCGCGCCGACGCCGAGTTCTTCCGGCGCGTCGGCATCGGCGGGGACGGCAGCGAGGACGGGATCCCCCGCTTCGGTCCGCCCGGTCACGTACTGCAGGTGCACGTCGGTACCGCGACGCACGGCGGGACGATCGCGGACCTCGCCGACCTGTACCGCGCGCTGGCCGACAAGGCGCGCCGCGGCGAGACGCCCACCCCGGCGGAGCGGGTGTTTTTGGGCTACGACGCGGTGCAGCTCCTCCCCGTCGAGCCCGTGCCGGCCCATTCGGGCGACCCACCGCGTTTCGCGGTGCGTGAAGACGAGGACGGGCTCGTCGTGCAGCTGGGCGGGTCCGAGGTCCGCAACTGGGGGTACGACGCCACCGTGTTCGGGGCCGCCGCGATCGAACCGTCGCTGCTGCGGAGCGGCCGCCCGGACGAGCTCGCCGACCTGGCCGGCGTCCTGCACGCGTTTCCCGGCAAGCCGATCCGATTGATCGTCGACCTGGTGCTCTCGCACGCCCACGCCGTGGCCGCCGGCCTCCTGCCGCCGGCCTTCTTCGCGGGCGAGGGGCCGTACGGGCTCGAGCTCGCGTTGCACGACCCGACCGTGCGCGCCGTCCTCCTCGAGCTCCAACGCCGCAAGGTCGACTTCGGGGCGGACGGCGTCCGCATCGACGCGGCGCAGGATTTCCGGGTCCCCGGCAGCGATGGAGGCGCCGTGCACGACGACGGATTCCTGCAGGAGATGAGCGACGTGGTGCAGTGCGTCGCCGACGTCCACTACCACGCGTTCATGATCTTCGAGGACGGGCGGCCCTGGCCCCGGCGCGACTGGCCGACCGCGGCGACCTACCTGGACGTCGCCGAGGTCCAGCCGCACGCCTTTCAATGGGGACCGCTGACCTTCGCCCACAACACGCCGTGCGTGGAGGGGTTCTGGGCCAGCAGTTGGTGGCGCATCGAGGAGAGCGCGCGCCACGGGCAGCGCTGGATCTCCGGCTGCGCCAATCACGACACCCTGCGCCGGGCGTACCAGACGCCGCCGTGGCTGCCGCTCAACCGCCGGCTGGGACGGGACCCCCCGGAGATCCTGCGCCGCGCCTACGACCACGTGGCGGCCGACCTGCTGTTCTACGGGGTGCTTCCCGGCGTGCCGATGACCTTCCTGGCGGCCGCGATGGGAGCGCCGTGGGCGTTCTTTCGCTCCAGCGATCACGCCCTGGCTCCCAGGCTGGCGGCGGACGAGGCGGACGTGCTGTCCTGGCGCTTCCGGGACGAGGACTACGCCAGCGAGGGCGCCTTCGCGCGCCTCAAGGGGCTCGGCTTCGCGCGGCGGACCGACGCCGAGACGTTCTTCCTGGGGCTCCGTCCGCTCCTCGCGGACGGCGGGCTGGCGCCCGACGCGCTGGCGGAGGCGGCCGGGGCGGCGGAGGTGCCGATGCCGTTCTCTCCCTCCGGCGCGGCGTTGGTGCGCGCCTCGCGGGCGTTCATGCTGGACCTGGCGGACGCCTGCGTGGTGTGGCGTGCCGAGGATGACCTCGTGCCCGAGCGGGTCGACGCGTTGCGGGCGCTGCGTGCCGTGCGGGCCGCACGTCCGTGGTTGCGCCGTCCGCTACGGGACGGCGAGAGCGTGGCGCGCCGGGTGGGATTGGACGGCGGCCTGCGCGTGCACGGCCTCCGGCACGCGCCGGACGGGGGGGAGAGCCTCGGACTGATCGCCAACCTCGAGGGCGATCCGGTCGAACTCGTACCCGAGGCGGTCCTGGGGGCAGCGCCGTGGCAGGTGCTGGTGGCGGCGCCGGGCGTCGGCTTCGAGGCGCCCGACCGGCCGATGGTGCTCAGGAACGCAGAAGGCGTGCTTCTTCACCACGGCGGCTAGCGTCGCCACGATGCCGGGCCGGGGCGCACGAGCGGTGCTAGCCTAAGCCTCGTTCGCCGCGAGGAGGCTCACGTGAGCGAGGACGCCAAGGAACGGATCCGCGACGCCCTCGATCTGGCGGAGGTCGTCGGCGAGACGGTCGCCCTCAAGCCGGCGGGGCGTGAACGCCTCAAGGGGCTGTGCCCGTTCCACGCCGAGAAGACGCCGTCGTTCCACGTGCACACCGGTCGCGGGTTCTACTATTGCTTCGGCTGCGGGGCGAAAGGCGACCTGTTCGACTTCGTGATGCAGACCCAGGGAATCGACTTCGCCGACGCGTTGGTGACGTTGGGCCGGCGCGCGGGGGTGGAGGTGGAGCCCGCCGCCCCCAAGTCGGGCCGCCGCCGCGACCTGGTGCGCGTCAACGAGATGGCGCTGGCCTGGTTCCGGTCGCACCTGGAGGGACCGGCCCGGGACTACCTGCTGGGGCGTGGGCTGAGCGAGGAGAGCCTCGACGTCTGGGAGCTGGGCTTCGCCCCCGAGGGATGGGACGGGCTGCTCCGGCACGCCCTGACGAAGGGGTACAAGGACGACGACCTGCTGGCGGCCGGCCTGTTGGCCGAGAACGAACGGGGCCGCCGCTACGACCGCTTCCGCGGCCGGGTGATGTTCCCGATCCGGGACCGGTTGGGCCGCCTGGTGGGGTTCGCGGGCCGGGTGCTGGACGACGGCGTGCCGAAGTACCTGAACACCCCCGACACCGAACTGTTCGAAAAGGGCACCCTGCTGTACGGTTTGGACCGCGCCAAGAAGGCCGTGCGGGAGCGGAGCGAGTGCCTGGTGGTCGAGGGGTACCTGGACGTGATCGCGCTGCACCAGACCGGGTTTCCGTACGCCGTGGCGGTGCTGGGGGCCAACCTCACCGCCGAGCAGGCCCAGGAGCTGGCCCGGCTCGACGTGCAGCGCGTCACCCTGGCCTTCGACGCGGACGAGGCCGGCCAGCGGGCGGTGCTGGCCGGTCTGGACCAGGCGGTGGGGCGGCGCTTCCTGGTGCGGGCGGCGACGGTGCCGGAGGGCAAGGATCCCGCCGACGCCGTCCTGGGTGGCCACGTGGAGGCGTTCCGCGCGGCATTGGAGCGCGGCGCGTCCGCCGTGGCGTACCGGTTCGAACGCGTCCTGAGCCAGCACGATGCCCGTACCCCCGAGGGCCGCAAGGCGATCCTCGAGGCGCTGGAGTCCTCCTTGACACCGCGCGACGTGGTCGATCCGGTGGCGGACGAGACCCGGCGGCTCGTGATCGATCGTCTGGGCCTCGACGGCGCCCGCCTGGACGCCTGGATCGAGGGGCGCCGCCGGCGCCCGCTGGACGAGACGCAGGTGGAGGGCATGCGCGTGCGCAAGGAGGTGCACTCCCGCGTCGAGGCGATCGAGATCGAGCTGATGGCGGTGCTGCTCGGCGAGCCTTCGCGGCTGCGGGCGCGGCTGGGAACGGTGTTGGCCGCCCTCCCGCCCGAGCTGGAGCCATCTAGGCTGCGGACCTTCGCGGAGGTGTGTGCCGAGGAGGGGTACGACGCCGACGCCGTGCTGGCGCGCTACCGGGCGCGGGAGGAGGGCCAGGAGCTGTTCGAGCGCCTGTTCACCTTCGAGGCGGAGGAGGACGACCGGCGGTCGCGCACCGATCGCCACCTCGAGACCAGCCTGTCGCGCCTGCGGGAGTTGGTCGTGCAGCGCGGCACCGACGAGGTGCGCCGGCGCCTGCACGAGCGCATGACCGAACTTCGGCGGACGCTGGCCCAGCCGGACCTGGACCCGGACGTGCTTCACGAGTGCTACCAGGAGTTGGCCCGGCTTCAGGCCGGCCTGGCGGCGCGGGAGGCCGAACGGCGCGTACGCCTGCCCGCGCCGCGCGCGCGGCGGCGTTGAGGCGCGGGACGCGGCCGGGCGGGTCGGCGGCCACGAAGCCCGTCATGATCGGGCGTGCGGGGCGTCGTGTCGGGCCGCGCGCGAATTGACACCCCTTTTCAGCTGCTGGTATCCTCGCTCGGCAGCGCGCGGGGCGCGAATTCGCGCCCCGCCCGTGCGACTGCATCACCTCGCAGAACCCACCGCCACCACCCGAGCCGTGACAGGGTCGCGTGCCGTCGGAACGAGAGGAGGGGCGTTTGGACGCTCAGGGAGACAACCTGCTGAAACGCCTCGTCGAACAGGAGAGCGACCTTGCCGGCAAGGTCGAGGCGGCACGCGCGCAGGCTCGCGAGATCGAGAGCGACGCGCGCGCCAAGGCCGACAAGCTTCTGGACGAGGCCCGCGAGAAGGCGAAGTCCGTGAGCGAGGAGCACGCCCGCGCCGGCGAGCGCGAGGCCAAGGAGGAGCGTGACAACGTCCTGGCACGCGCCGAAGCGGACGCGGAACGGATCCGCAACCGTGCGCGCGAGAACCGTGATGCGGCGGTCGAGCTGGTGATGGAGCGCATCTTGCCATGATCGCCCCGATGGATCGACTCACCATCGTGGGCAGGCGCGGGAACGCGCGCGAGGCGCTGCAAGCGTTGCAGAGCCTCGGCGTGGTGCAGATCGATCCGCTCGAACCCAGTGAGGGCGCCGCCCTGGCCCGCAACCGGTTGGAGGGGACCGATCGCGACGAGGCCGATCGCTGGTCCGCCGCGCTGACGCGCCTCCGAACCGTGCGCGAGACGCTCGGAATCGAAGACGCGGCCCCCGCCCCCCGCAACCAGGCCCCCACCACGCTGGACCAGATCGAGAACCACCTGGACGACGTCGCCACGCAGGTCGACCAGCTGGTGGCGGACGCCGGCCAAGCGCGCGACGAGCGTGAGACGGTCGACGCGTGGCTGCCGGTGTTCCGCCTGCTGGCCCCCACGCTGGCACAACTCGAAGAGAGCCGATTCCTGGCGGGCGTCCCGTTCCTGGTGCCCAGTGATCAACTGCCGGCCGTCGAGGCCCAGCTGGAGGAGGACCTGGAGGAACGGGTCCTCCTCACGCACCGAAGCTACGGCCAGCAGCGCCTGGCGGTGGCCGTCGCGCTCCGCAAGGACGTGGACGAGGTCCGGTCCTCGCTGGGACGGGCGGGCGTCGCGCCGCTGAGCCTGCCGGGCCGCTACGGCCATCTGGATACCGCCAAGGCGGTGCACCTGATGGAGGAGCGCTCGCAGCAGCTGCCGAAGCGGGAGGCGTCGCTGGAGCAGCAGCGCGCCAAGCTCGCGGAGCAGCACGGAGCCACGCTGGCCACGGTGCATGCCATCGTCCGCAACTACCACGATCGCATGGAGCGGTTGCAGGACCTGGCGCACGGGCGGTACGCCTTCGCGTTGCAGGGCTGGGTGCCGAGCGACGAGGCGGGCAAGGTGCGTGACGGTCTGCAGAAGCAGTTCGGCGAGAACCTGGTGATCGAGCACCGCTCCGCGGACGAGCATCACGACACCGGCGTGCCGGTGAAGCTGGACAATCCCGGCTGGATGCGGCCGTTCCAGGGGCTGCTGTCGTTGTTCGCGCCTCCGCGTTACGGGGGCTTCGATCCGACCTGGACGTTGGCGACGTTCTTTCCGCTGTTCTTCGGGATCGTGGTCGGCGATATCGCCTACGGCCTGCTGTTCCTGGCGGTCGGCCTGTGGTTGGGCGCCCGGGGGCGCAGGGGACGCAATCTGGACCTGGGGCCGCTCGGCATCGTGATTCCCGCGAGAAACCTGCCCGGCATCTCGACGGTGATCTCGTGGTGCGCGGGCTGGACCATGGTATGGGGCGTGATCTACGGGGAGTTCTGGGGCAACTTCCTGGAGCATTGGCCCGAAGGCCGCCCCGTGTTCGGCGCGCACGGCGAGGGGATCTTCGACATCTTGTTGTTCCGTGTCGAGGTGTTCACCCCGTTGCTGATCCTCACCCTGGGCTTCGGCACGCTGCAGGTGCTGATGGGGTGGGCCATCCGCGCCTACTACGGCTACAAGCACCATGACGCCAAGCACACCTGGGAGGGCATCGGCATGTTCGCGGGTCTGGCCGGCGTGGTGATCTTCGCCACCGCCTACCTGACCGAGGCGCTGGGCCCGGCCGTGCTGAGCGTGACCGGCGTGCTGCTCGCGATGTTCCTGGTGGCCGTCGTCGCCTCGGGCCTGCCCCTGATGCTGGTCGAGCTGATCTCCAACTCCGGCCACATCCTCAGCTACCTGCGACTGTTCGCGGTCGGCCTGTCGGCCGCGCTGGTCGCGGGCCTCGGGACCGACGCCGGCTTCGCCACCAACGCGGCGATCGGGGTCCCGGTGCTCGGCGAGTTGCTGGGTGCCGTCATCGCGATCACCATCAACCTGGCGGCCGTCATCCTCACCCTCGTGGGGCACACGCTGCAGCCGCTTCGTCTGCAGTACGTGGAGTTCTTTACCAAGTTCGGCTTCTACGAACAGAGTGGCCGACCCTACACGCCGTTCCGGCTCTTTGGAGGAAAAGCATGAACAAGTTCATCACTGTACTCGGCCTGATTCTGGTCTCTTCGCTCTTCGGTCTCGCGTTCGCGCAGGAGGCCGAGAGCGCCGCCAGCATCGGCGACGGCCTGATCGCGCTGGGCGCCGCGCTGGCCATCGGCGTCGCCGCCGTCGGCGTCGGCCTGGCGCAGGCCGCCATCGGTTCGGCCGGGGCGGGCACGCTGGCGGAACGGCCCGAGGCGTTCGGCCAGATCCTGATCTACCTGGTCATTCCCGAAACCATCATCATCTTCGCGTTCGTGATCGCATTCTTCCTCAACGGTCAGATCGGCTGATCTCGCGTGGCGGATCTGGCTGCTCTGCTCGAAAAGGAAGCGGGCGCGGAGATCGAAGCCATCCTCTCCGAGGCGCGCGAACGCGCCTCGGAGATCGTCTCGCAGGCGGAACGCGAGGCAGAGGCGCTGGTGCAGCGCGCGGAACGGCAGGCCCAGTCGCGCCGGCAGGCCGCACAGGTGCGCGCCCGCAGTTCGGCGCAACTCGAGGCGGCGTCGATGCGGCTCGGTGCGCAGCAGAAGGCGATCGACTCCGTGTTCAATGAGGTGAAGTCGCGGATCGACGCGCTGCCGAAGGACGAGAAGCGCTACGCGGCCGTCTTGGACGCGCTGCTGAAGGAGGCCCTCGAGGACGTCGCTGGCGAGCCCGACGCGGTGGTGGCGCACCCGGACGCGGCATCCGCGGTGCGCGCCGCCATGGAACGCGCCGGCGTCTCGGCCGAGCTGCGGACCGACGCGTCGGTGTCGGGCGGGGTCCGGATCGAGACCGGCAGCGTGAGCGTCGAGAACACGCTCCCAGGGCGTCTGGCGGCGCTCCGGGACGAGCTGGCATCGGAGGTCGCGGCGGTCCTCACGAGCAAGGAGCCCTAAGATGTCCAGTGACTTCGGGTACGTCAACGCCCGCGTGCGGGGAATGTCCTCGCGGCTGCTGGGCGCCGACGTGTTTCAGGCCGCGCTGGCCGCACAGGACTTCTCCGGCTTCACCTCGGTGTTGGCCCAGTCGCCGTACGCGCACGCGCTGGAGGAGGCGCAGGCGCGGGGCGCGGGCCTGAGCGCCGTCGATCGCGCCCTCGCCCGGGACTTTCACGACGTGACGCGCGGGATGCTGTCGTTCGCGGACGGCGAACCACGCCGCCTGATCGCGGCGTTGCTGCGCCGCTACGATCTCGAGGACCTCAAGACCGTGGCACGCGCCAAGCACGCCGGCCGCTCGCCGGAGGAGATCGGCGAGGCGCTGGTCGGCGCGGGCGATCTGCGCCCCACGTTGCTGCAGAACCTGGCTGCGGCGCCGGACCTTCCCTCCGCCGCGCAATCGCTGGCGATCGCCAAGCATCCCCTCGGCCCCGCCTTCGCGCGCGCGGCGCGCGGCTACGCCTCCGACGGGGACCTGCACGCCTTCGAGCTGGCACTCGACAAGGCGTACTTCGGGACGCTGGTCGACACGAGTGAACGTCGCGGCACGCCCGAGACGTTCCGCGCCCACGTCCGCCGCGAGATCGACGCGGCCAACCTCCGCACCTCGCTCAAGATCGTGGGGCGCGGCGGGGACGCGGACGCGTTCTTCCTGCCCGGGGGGCGCGAGGTGTCGCGCGACGCGTTCGTGCAGTTGGCCGCGCAGGGGGTGGACGCGCTCTCAGCCGTGCGCTCTTTGACCTTCGACGCGGTGACGTCGGCGACGGACCGTGCCGGCGCCGAAGCGGCGATCCGCGCCTCGCTGGACGCGGCGGCGCGGCGCGCGGCGCTGCGCGATCCGTTGGGGATCGGCGTGGTGATCCGCTACCTGCGCGCCAAGGAGACCGAGGCCGCCAAGCTGCGCCTGCTGGCGCGCGGGGCGTTCTACGGCGTGCCGCGCCGCGAACTGGAGAAGGAGCTCGGCCATGCATAGGGTCATCGTGCTGACCGACGCCGAGACGGCGACGGGCTACCGGCTGGCCGGCGTCGAGGTGCGGGTGGCGGATCCGGAGGAGGCCCCCTCGGTCCTGACCGAGCTGATCGAGGAGGACGTATTCGGTCTGGTGATCGTGGACGAGGGTCTGATCCAAGACCCGGTGGCCTCCGCAGCGCGCGTGATGCGCGGCCGCGAGTTGCCGGTATTGCTTGCCGTGCCCAGCCTGGGCGCGGCGTTCGACGAAGACGACGACGTGACGGCCTACATGCGGGACGTGGTGCGCAGCGCGATCGGCTTCGACGTCAAAATGGAGTAGGAGGGGTCCCCCATGGCCATTGAAGGCAAGATCGCAAGAATATCCGGACCCGCCGTCATCGCCGAGGAGATGATGGGCGCGCGCATGTACGACATCGTGCGCGTCGGCGAGGAGAACCTCGTCGGCGAAATCATCCGCCTGGACGGCGATACCGCCTTCGTGCAGGTGTACGAGGACACCGGCGGCCTCACCGTCGGCCAACCCGTGGTGTCGACGGGCCTGCCCTTGGCCGTGGAGCTGGGGCCGGGCATGCTGAACGGCATCTTCGACGGCATCCAGCGACCGCTGGACAAGATCGAGGAGGCCTCGGGCGCCTACATCGAACGCGGGATCACGGTGAACGCGCTCTCGCGCGAGACGAAGTGGACCTTCACCCCCACCGTGAAGGCCGGCGACGAGGTGGAGCCCGGCCATCAGATCGGCACGGTGCCGGAGTACTCGTTCACGCACAAGATCCTGGTGCCGCCCGGCAAGGGGGGCAAGATCGCGCGCGTGGTCGAGGAGGGCTCGTACACCGTCGACGACACGGTGGCCGAACTCGAGGACGGAACGGTGCTGACGCTGATGCACCAGTGGCCGGTCCGCCAGCCGCGGCCGGTGACCGAGAAGCTGGACCCCATCACGCCGTTCCTGACGGGCATGCGCATTCTGGACGTGCTGTTTCCCCTCACCATGGGCGGCACCGCCGCCATCCCCGGCCCGTTCGGGTCCGGCAAGACGGTGGCGCAGCAATCGATCGCCAAGTACGGCAACGCCGAGATCGTGATCTACGTCGGCTGCGGCGAGCGCGGCAACGAAATGACGGACGTGCTGGTGGAGTTCCCCGAGTTGGAGGATCCCCAGACCGGCAACCCGCTGATGCACCGGACGGTGTTGATCGCGAACACCTCGAACATGCCGGTGGCGGCCCGCGAGGCGTCGATCTACACCGGCATCACGCTGGCGGAGTACTTCCGTGACCAGGGCTACCGCGTGTCGATCATGGCGGACTCCACCAGCCGTTGGGCGGAGGCGCTGCGCGAGATCAGCTCGCGGTTGGAGGAGATGCCGGCCGAGGAGGGCTACCCGCCCTACCTGGCGTCGCGCCTGTCGGCGTTCTACGAGCGGGGTGGGCGCGTCACCACGCTGGGCGGCGACCAGGGGGCCGTGTCGATCATCGGCGCGGTCAGTCCGGCCGGCGGGGACTTCTCCGAGCCGGTCACGCAGGCCACCTTGCGCATCACGGGGTGCTTCTGGGCGTTGGACGCCTCGCTGGCGCGGCGGCGCCACTTCCCCTCGATCAACTGGAACCGGTCGTACTCGTTGTTCAAGGACGGGCTGGACGCCTGGTACCGCGAGAACGTCGCCGAGGACTACCCCGAGCTGGTCGATCAGGCGATGGACGTGCTCCAGCGCGAGGCCGACCTGCAGGAGGTCGTGCAGTTGGTCGGCCCCGACGCGCTGCAGGACAATGAACGCCTGATCATCGAGGTGGGGCGAATCCTGCGGCAGGACTTCCTGCAACAGAACGGCTTCGATCCGGTCGACGCGTCGTGCACCCTGGAGAAGGCGTATGGGCTGCTGCAGATGATGTTGAAGCTGCACGCCAAGGCCCGCGAGGCCGTCGAGGGGGGCGCCACGGTCGACGAACTGCTGGGCGATCCGGTCATCGAGAAGGTGAACCGTGCCCGCTACGTGTCGGAGGACGAGTTCCCCGCCTACCGCGACGACGTGATCGGGCAGCTCGACGACGCATTCAAAGTCCCCGCCTAAGGAGCGCAGATGAGCAAGAACCTTCTGAAAAGGGAATACCGGGACGTCAGCTACGTCTCGGGTCCGTTGCTGTTCCTGCAGAACGCGGCCGACCTCAGCTACAACGCCATCGTGCGCATCGAGGACGGCGCCGGCCGCGTGCGCGGGGGGCAGGTGATCGAGGTCTCCAAGCGCCACACCGTGCTGCAGGTGTTCGAGGAGACCTCCGGCATCGACCTGTCCTCGACGACCGTGAGCCTGGTCGAGGACGTGGCCCGACTCGGCGTGAGCAAGGAGATGATCGGACGTCGCTTCGACGGGACCGGCGAGCCCATCGACGGCCTGCCCTCCGTGGTGGCGGACAAGCGCCTCCCCATCGGCGGCGCCCCCATCAATCCCGTCTCGCGGCGCAAGCCGGAGGAGTTCATCCAGACCGGCGTCAGTACCATCGACACCTTGATCAGCCTGGTGCGCGGCCAGAAGCTGCCGATCTTCTCGGGCTCGGGCCTGCCCGCCAACCAGCTGGCCGCACAGATCGCGCGGCAGGCGACCGTGCTCGCCGAGGAGAGCGAGTTCGCGGTGGTGTTCGCGGCGATGGGCGTGACGCAACGTGAGCTGGCGTTCTTCACCCAGGAGTTCGAGCGGACCGGCGCCCTGGCGCGCTCGGTGCTGTTCCTGAACAAGGCCGACGATCCTGCCGTCGAGCGCGTCCTGACCCCCCGCATGGCCCTCACCGCCGCGGAGTACCTGGCGTTCGAGCACGACTACCACGTGCTGGTCATTCTCACCGACATGACCAACTACTGCGAGGCCCTGCGCGAGATCGGCGGCGCCCGCGAGGAGATCCCCGGCCGACGCGGCTACCCCGGGTACATGTACACCGACCTGGCGGGGATCTACGAACGCGCCGGCGTGGTGCACGGAAACGAGGGGTCGGTCACGCAGCTCCCCATCCTGTCGATGCCGGACGACGACGTCACGCACCCCATCCCCGACCTGACCGGGTACATTACCGAGGGCCAGATCTACCTGGCGCGCGACCTGCACAACAAGGGCATCTATCCGCCCATCAACCCAGGCCCGTCGCTGTCGCGCCTGATGAACAACGGGATCGGCGAGGGCAAGACGCGTAGCGATCACAAGGACGTCGCCGATCAGTTGCAGGCCGCGTACGCCAACGGTCTCGACCTGCGCCGCCTGGTGGCGATCACCGGCGAGGACGCGTTGTCGGAGACCGACAAGCTGTACCTGACCTTCGCCGACGAGTTCGAGAAGCTCTTCATCGATCAGGGCGAGGCGAACCGCACCATCGAGGAGTCGCTCCAGATCGCGTGGGCGTCGTTGTCCAAGCTGCCCAAGAGCGAGCTGACGCGTCTCAAGAACGACCAGATCGACGTGTACTACGGCGCGAAGATGGACGAGCTCTGGGGCGCGGCCAAGGACGCCGGCCGCTAGCGGGAGGAGGCGAACATGGCCGAAGCGGTCGCACCGACCCGCTCCAACCTGCTGCAGCGCCGCGACCAGCTCAAGCTGGCCGGGCGCGGCGCCGACCTGCTCAAGCGCAAGCGCGACGCGTTGATCAGTGAGTTCTTCGACCTGGTCAAAAGCTCGCTGGAGGCGCGCCGGGCGCTTCAGGAGGCCAGCCGCGAGGCGTACTTCGCGCTGTTCCTCGCCAACGCTTGGGACGGCCCCGTGGCGGTGGAAAGCCTGGCGCTGGCGAATCGCAGCACCATCGAGGTCGAGGTGGAGGTCGAGAACCTGTTCGGCGTCAAGGTGCCGCAGGTGCGCCCGCCGGAGTTCCCGGCCGAAATGGCGTTCAGCCCCGTCGGCGCGGGCTCGCGTACCCTGGACGCGGCGACGGAGTTCCGCAAGCTGACCGAGGCGATCGTCCGGGTCGCCGCCACGGAGACCCGGTTGCGCCGCATCGGCGAGGAGATCAAGAAGACCAACCGCCGCGTCAACGCCCTGGAGCAGTTGGTGATCCCCGGCATCCAGCACCAGATCAAGAACATCCGCAGCGTGCTGGACCAGCGCGCCCTGGAAGAGGTCACCGTCCTGAAGCGCATCAAGGCCAAGCTGGAGGCGAAGCAGAAGGCGGCCGAGACCGAGACGGCCTGAGCGCTCCACCCGCCATGTTCTCGCGCCCTTCGTGGGCGCGTTCGGCCTCGCCGGGCCCGCCAGCGTCCCCGCGCCTTCCGCGCGGGGACGCGTCTTCGACGTGGTTCGCGGGCTCGGCGCCGGGCGGACCGGCGTGCGGGCGGCCGGTGCCAGGAGGGCATCTGTATACAACGTATTTGGCCTTTACAAGCCGGCGCATGGGCGGGTAGGCTTGTTGCGGGCGTCAAACCCCAATACAGATCGGAAACGACGACGACGCACGCATCGCCTAGGAGGAGAGACTATGCATAGATTGTTGATCGCCGTGCTATCGCTGGGCCTGTTGACCGGCCTGGGGCTGGCGCAGGACAGCCTGCTGGACGAAGTGCAGGAACGCGGGGTGTTGGCCTGCGGCGTGAACAACCAGCTGCCGGGCTTCGGCTCGACCGACGCCGACGGGAACTTCCACGGCTTCGACGTCGACTATTGCCGCGCCGTCGCGGCCGCCGTGCTGGGCGACGCCGACGCGGTCGAGTACCGCCCGCTGACCGCCGCGGAACGCTTCACCGCCGTGCAGACCGGCGAGGTCGACGTGTTGATCCGCAACACCACCTGGACCTCCAGCCGCGATTCCGAGGTCGGTATGAGCTTCGCGCCCACCACCTTCTACGACGGCCAGGGCTTCATGGTGAAGGAGGACTCGGGCATCGAGTCGCTCCAGGATCTCGAAGGCCGCAGCATCTGCGTGCAGTCGGGCACCACGACCGAGTTGAACCTCGCCGACGTGATGGCGGCGCTGGACATCGAGTACACGCCGGTGATCTTCGAAACCGCCGACCAGGCCATCTCCGCCTACGACAGCGGTCAGTGCGAGTCGTACACCACCGACGTCTCCGGACTGGTGAGCCGCAAGACCACGCTGCAGGACCCCGAAGGCAGCGTCATCTTCAACGAACGCATCTCCAAGGAGCCGCTCGGGCCCGCCGTCCTGCACGGGGACGACACCTGGAAGGACGTCGTCACCTGGGTCGTGTTCGGCACCATCGCGGCCGAGGAGTACGGCATCACCTCCGACAACGTGCGCGACGTGATGGAGTCCAGCCAGAACCCTGCCGTGCGCCGCATGTTGGGCGTCGACGGCCAGGTGCTCGAGCAGCTCGGACTGGAGCAGGACGCCATCGTGAACGCGATCGAACAGGTCGGGAACTACGAGGAGATCTACAACCGCAACCTCGGTCCCGACACGCAGTTCGACATCCCGCGCGGTCTGAACTCGCTCTACACCGACGGCGGCCTGCTGTTTAGCCCGCCCTTCCGCTGAACCCGGTCCGTTGGGGAGGGGCATGCCCCTCCCCAACGGTGTCGCCTTCGCGCGCCCGGGTGGGCGCGCACTGCGACGCCCGGCGCGTGCACCCCAGGCCCACCATGACGACGATCTCGTGAACCGCTATCTGGTTTCGCCCGCTCTGGTTGCGAATCTTCTCGCTACGCCGTTCCCTATCTGTGATCGACCCCAAGCTCTTGCGACCGGGAGGAGAGAGTCGTGACGCGGCCTGGCCCGCGGGACGATGGCCACACGGAACGCATTCCGTTCTGGCGCAACGTCAAGACCATCGGCATCCTGGCGCAGCTCGTCTTCGCCGCGGTGGTCGTGGCGGCGGTGGTGGTGTTGTGGCTCAACGTCACCTCGGCGCTGTCCCGCTCCAACCTGCCGGCCGACTTCGGCTGGCTCGACGCCCGGGCCGGGGTGCCGGTCGCCGAACGGCCGATCCCGTACACGCCGTCGGATCCGTACTGGCGGGTTTTGCTCATCGGCTTCCTGAACACGCTCAAGGTGTCGTTGGTCGGCGTGGCGATGGCCAGCGTCATCGGGGTGGCGACTGGGGTGGCGCGCCTGAGCGGCAACTGGCTGTTGCGACAGATCGCCACCTGGTACGTCGAGGTGCTGCGCAACACGCCGCTGGCGGTGCAGATCATCTTTTGGTACACGGCGGCGCTGGCGACGCTCCCGCCGACGATCACCAACCCGATCACGCTGCCGGGCGGGTTCTATTTCTCCAACCGCGGCCTGGCGTTTCCGTTCCCCTATCCCGGCTTCGCCTTCCGCGCCTGGCTCCCGTGGCTGGTCATTGCCGTGGCCGCCTACCTGTTGGTCCTGTGGTGGCGGCGTCGCCAGATCGCCCGCGCGGAACGGCCGGGGCGCGCTTGGCCCGCGGCGCTGGCGGCGTTCGCGGTGCTGGCCGGCGTGGGCTACCTGATCGGGGCGCGCGGCGCCGCCGCCCCCGAAGACCTCGTGTTCGAGCTGAACATCGATCGTGGCCGGCTCACCAGCTACCTGGATCGTGACGGTGACGGCGAACGTGACGCCGCGGAGCCGACCGTGGGCTTCGCGCCGGCCACCGTGCGCATCGAGGAGGGCATGCTCACCGACCGTACGCGGAACCTCAACGAACAACGCCAGCGCAAGCCGAGCGTGTTCCGCTTCCCCGTGGTCGAACCCCACGAGTACGAATCGGCCGAGCTGCGCTTCGCGGATCCAGAGCAGGCCGAGCGCTTCTCGGTGCACATCGAGCGCGAGCCGGGCGCCGGTTGGCTGTACGAGGATCGCAACGGCGACGGGACCTGGCAGCCGGGCGAGGAAACGGGCGAGAACGGCGATGGCTTCGACGGCGTCGACCTCGAGCTCCACGTGACCGGCTTCGAGCGCTACCTGGTTACCAGCCGCGACGGGGGCTCGCGCATCCCCCGCTTCGAGTCGCCCGCCGCCTCGGAGGCCCTGGCCGAGGAAGAGGCCGAAGAGGACGGCGGCGCGGCGGCCGGCTTCAACCTGCAGTTCGGATCGCCCGAAGGCGAAGAGGCGTCGACGCTGGAGGGCAGCGTCGATCCGCACGTGTCGGGCCCGCTGGTGTGGAGCCGCCCCACCATCCCAGTCTCGAACTACGAGGGGGGCTTCCGCTTCACGCCCAGCTACCTGGCGTTGTTGCTGGCGCTGGTGATCTACACCTCGAGCTTCATCGCCGAGATCGTACGCGGCGGATTGCAGGCGGTGCCCGCTGGGCAAACCGAGGCGGCGAAGGCGTTGGGGCTGTCCGATGGGCAGGTGTTCAACCTGGTGGTGTTTCCGCAGGCGGTCCGGATCGTCCTGCCGCCCGTGATCAGCCAGTACCTGAACCTCACCAAGAACTCCTCGTTGGGGCCGTTGGCGGCCTACGGCGAGCTGTTCGCGATCAGCACCATCGTCGCGAATCAGACCGGCGCCAGCGTGCCGGTGACCGTGCTTCTGATCGTGTCGTATCTGCTGATCAGCTTCGTGTTCGCCTTCATCCTGAACATCGTCAACGCCCGCATGGCGATCGTGGAGCGTTGACATGATTCCGTCCCGCCTTCCCCCTCGCCGCGAGCGCGGCGTCATCCTTTGGCTTCGCAAGAACCTGTTCCACGGCGTCGGCAACACGCTCACGACGCTGTTCGTCGGCTACGCCGTCGTGCGTGCGGCGATGGCGCTCATCGGCTGGATGGTGACGGGCGCCGCGTGGCAGCCGGTGTGGGACAACCTCAGGTTGCTGGCGGTGTATCGCTACCCCGTCGAACTTCTGTGGCGGCCGATGGTCTCCGTCGCGCTGGTGCTGGCCCTGCTCGGTCTCGGCGCCGGGCTCGGCAGGCGGGCCGGCAAGGGCCAGATCATCGGTGGCGTGTTCTGGTGGTTCTCGGGCCTGGCGTTCGTGCTCACCGCCTTGGCGCTGTTCCAGTGGCCGTCGGTCCGCGGCTGGTGGGTGGTCATCAGCGTCGCCGCGCTGGCGGGGTACGGCCTCGGCCTTCGCTTCCCCCGCTTGGCGCGCATTCAGGCGTGGTCCTGGGCGGTGGCCCTGCCCGCCGTCGCGGTGCTGTTGTACGGCACGGGCGGGGTGGGGCGCATGGCCACCGTCAGCACCCACGACTGGGGCGGCTTCATGCTCACCCTCGTCCTGGCCGGCGTCGGCATCACGGTGTCGTTCCCCCTCGGCGTGGCCTTGGCGTTGGGGCGCCGAAGCCGACTGCCCGCCATCAAGTACTTCTGCATCGGCTTCATCGAGCTGATCCGGGGCGCCCCGCTGATTACCTGGCTGTTCATCGCGTCGCTGATGGTGCCCCTGTTGTTGGACGTCAGTCCCGACAGCATCCCCGCAATCGCACGGGCGTTGGTGGCGATCACCCTGTTCAGCGCCGCGTACATGGCCGAGAACGTCCGAGGGGGCCTGCAGTCGGTGCCCGGCGGGCAGGGCGAGGCCGCCCGCGCCCTGGGCTTGTCCGGCTGGCAGACGATGCAGCTGATCATCCTCCCCCAGGCCCTGCGCGCGGTGATCCCCGCCATCGTGGGGCAGGCGATCAGCCTGTTCAAGGACACCTCGCTGGTGTTCATCGTGGGTCTGCTGGACTTTTTCGAGATCGGCCGCCGCGTGATCCCCAGCCAGCCCGAGTCGCTTCAGTACGCGGGCGGCGTCCTGCTGGAACTGTCGCTGTTCATGGCGGCGATGTACTGGTTCTTTTGCTACCGTATGTCGATGGCCAGTCGGCAACTCGAGAAGCACCTCGGGGTGGGCGAGCGTTGACGCCGGCGCGAGACATCACCGCTCGCCCTTGTGAAGGAGACGAGATGACGGAACCACGAACCGATCCCCAGCAACAGGCCGCAGGGCCCGCGCCCGTCGACACGGGGGCGATGGTCAGCGCGCACGCCCCCGAGGACGGCGAGCGCATCATCGAGATCCTCACCCTCAACAAGTGGTTCGGCGACTTCCACGTCCTCAAGGACATCGACATGTCCGTCAACCGCGGCGAGGTGGTGTGCGTGATCGGCCCGTCCGGCTCGGGCAAGTCGACGCTGATCCGCTGCATCAACCGGCTGGAGGAGCACCAGGAGGGCGCCATCACGGTGGACGGCAATCGCCTCACCGACGACGTCCGCAAGATCGACCTGATCCGGCGCGAGACCGGCATGGTGTTCCAGCAGTTCAATCTGTTCCCGCACCTGACGGTGATGGAAAACATCACACTGGCGCCCATCCGGGTGCGGAAGTGGACGCGGTCCAAGGCCGAAGAGCGCGCCACGTACTTCCTGGAGAAGGTCGGCATCCCCGAGCAGGCCCAGAAGTACCCCGGCCAGTTGTCCGGCGGCCAGCAGCAGCGCGTCGCCATCGCCCGGGCCCTGACGATGGAGCCGAAGGTGATGCTGTTCGACGAGCCCACCAGCGCCCTCGACCCCGAGGTGATCGGCGAGGTGCTCGAGGTGATGGTCAACCTCGCCAAGGAGGGCATGACGATGGTCGTCGTCACCCACGAGATGGGCTTCGCACGCGAGGTGGGCGACCGGGTGATCTTCATGGACGCGGGGCAGATCGTCGAGGTCGGCACGCCCGAGCACTTCTTCCAGAACCCCCAGGAGGAACGCACCCGCGAGTTCCTGTCCAAGATCCTGTGACCGCGCGGCCGCGGCACCTGCCGCAACTCGGGGCGACGGGCCGCGCGCCGCGATAGGACGGTTCTCACAGCCCGCCGCCCGCGGCGGGCCGTATGCTGCCCCCAGCCGTGCGCCCGCCCCTCGGGGGCGGGCGACGTGCGGACTGTTTGGGAGGGCTTTGATGGAAACCGAAGGACGGGGCGTGCGAATGGCGGACCTGCTCGGCCGGATGGTCGGCAAGGGCGCCTCGGACGTGCACCTGCAGGCCGGCGCCCCCCCGCACGTCCGGATCGACGGCGATCTGCTGGCGTGGGAGGGGAGCCCGGCCCTGACGCCGGCGCAGACCGAAAAGATCGCGCTGGCCATGATGACCGAAGGGCAGCGCGAAGCGTTCACGCACCGTCATGAGCTGGATTTCGCGTTCACCATTCCCGAGGTGGCGCGCTTCCGCTGCAACGCCTTCCGGCAGCGCGGCTCGGTCGGGGTGGTGATGCGCGTGATCGGCGGCGCGATCCCCGGCTTCGACGCGCTGGGCCTCCCGGCCGAAGTGGTCTCCGAGTTCGCCGAGCAGCCGCGGGGCCTGGTTCTGGTGACCGGACCGACCGGGTCGGGCAAGACCACCACCCTGGCGGCGATGGTCGACCACGTGAACCGTCGCTTTCCCCGGCACGTGATCACCATCGAGGATCCGATCGAGATCCTGCACGCCAACCAACGGAGCCTGGTGGTGCAGCGCGAGGTGGGCCTGGACACCGCCGACTTCGTGGACGCCCTCAAGTTCGCGGTGCGGCAGGACCCCGACGTGATCATGATCGGCGAGATGCGCGACCGCGCCACCGTCGAGGCGGCCCTCACCGCCGCCCAGACGGGACACCTGGTCCTGTCGTCGCTGCACACGCTCGATTCGATCCGCACCATCAACCGCATCATCGATTTCTTCGCGCCGTTCGAGCGGAACCAGATCCGCTCCATGTTGGCGGAGTCGCTGCTCGGCATCCTGAGCCAACGGCTGCTGGTGCGGGCCGACGGGCCGGGTCGCGTCCTCTCGGCCGAGGTGCTGGTGAACACCCCCCTGATTCGCGACTACATCCGCGACCCGGACAAGACGTCGTTGATCAAGGAAGCGCTGATGGACGACAACCTTCGCGGCATGCAGACGTTCGACCAGAACCTGGTCGACCTGTACCTGGACGGCCGCATCACGCTCGAGGACGCGACCTTCATGGCCACCAGCCCACACGAGCTGCGCCTGATGATCACCCAGCGGGTCGGGCCGCAGGACGTCCCCAACGAGATGGAGTTCGAGCGGTTGTTGCGCAAGCGCGGCCCGCTGGGCTGAGCCGGCTCGCCCGCCCGGCCGGTGCCGGGGGCATCAGCCGCGCCGGCGGTCGGCGCCTGGGTCGTGGTGCGCCCGCAACCACGGGCGAACGGAGCCGGCGAGGTAGAACGACCCCGCCACCACGAGCAGCCCGCCCGGCGGCACCTCCCCCAGGGCCGAGAGAAGCGCGTGGCGGGGATCCGGGTCGAAGCCCGGTTCACCCGCGAACGCCGCGATGCCGGCGCCCGGGGCGGTGAAGCGCACGCGCGCCGCGCGCGCCGCCAGCGCCGCGCGGATGCCGTCCGCGTCCTTGCGGCCGTGAATCCCCAGCAGCAGGTGCGCGCCCGCCGGGACCTCTTCGGCGAGCGCCTCGGCCGCCGCGCGGTTGTGCGCCCCGTCCAGCAGGACGTCTCGGCCACGCACGAAAAACGCTTCGCGCCGGGCGGGCAGGGCCGGCGGCCGAGCGGCGGCGGCGAGGGCCGTGGGCAGCGCGGCCGCCGGCAGCGAGGCGCAGCGCAGCGCGGCCGCGGCCAGGTCCTGGGCGACGGCGTCCACTCTCCGGCCTTGCGAACCGCGATCTCGGCCGGATCGAACGACGTGCAGGGGTGCGTCGCGCGCCGCCGCCACGGCGCGCACGACCTGCAGGGCCTCGCCGTCGGCCGCCGTCACCACCGGCACGCCGGGTCGGATCGCCGCGGCCTTGTCCTCCGCGATGGCGGCGACGTCGGGCCCGAGCACGTCGGCGTGATCCAGCGACACGTTGGTGATCACCACCACGCGTACGGCGTTCACGGCGCGCGTGGCGTCGCGCGCCGCCCCGACCCCGGCCTCCAGCACCGCCCAGTCCGCGCCGCCCCTGGCGGCCAGGTCCAACGCCATCGCCGTCACCACCTCGAAGAACGCGGCGGGCGGGGCGTCCGGATGGGGGCTCAGCCGGTCCAGGAACGCCATCACCTCCTCGGGCGTCACGGGCCGCCCGTCGAGCGCGATTCGCTCGGCGAACGACTCGACGTGGGGGGACAAGAAGCGCACGCTGCGGAGCCCGGCCGCGCGCAGGCCGGCGTCGATCCGACAGGCCACGGCGCCCTTGCCGTTGGTGCCGACCACGTGCGCGACGTTCAAAGGATCCGGAATCGACAGGGCGTCCAGCAGCCGCCGGGTGCGGGCCGGATCGCGGGGGGCGCCCTGACGGCTGCGTGCGTACAGTCGCGCAAGGGCATCCTGGTAGGCGGATGGCCGTGATCGGGCGCGGGCAGTCGGCGTGACGCTCACCCGCCGCTTCGGCCGCGCCGGCCTCCGCGTCCACGCCGCCGGCGCCGCCGGCGCTTCTTGGCGTCCTTGCGACCTACCTCGGCTTCGAGCGTCTCCCAGGCCGGCATGCGGGTGTCCGATCCGACCGATACCAGCAACACGTCGAGCGTCTGCTCCGGCGTCGCCTGCGCCAGCCTCAGGATGGCGTGCGGAGGCCGCACGTCGATCCAGACACGGCTGCCACCGGGATGCAGCAGGTAGCTGCGCGCCCGCCGCGTGCCGAGGGCCGTGTCGAGTTCCACCTCGCCCAGGGCGCGCGCCAGCACCGACTTGCCGAGCATCGGGATCCACACCCGCGTCCGGTCCGGGGCGGCGTCACGCAGGTCGCGCATCATCGACAGCGGGTCCCGGTACGGCAACAGGTAGGGCACCTCGGCGCTGTCGTCCCCTTCGCGCTGCATGCGAACCAAGCCCTGTTCGTCGTCGAAGTCGATCCGGAACGAGCGCGTGGACTGCGGGTCCTTGTGGTGCTCGACGAACGCGACGCTGGCGTTGTGATCGAACGTGCAACGGCTGAGCTGCGTCACCTCGGCGCGACCCAATGCCCCCTCGAACCGCGTTTCCGCCTCGAGGTGGACATTGCGGCCGTCCCGCTCCTGACGCAGCACGTGGCGTCCGGCCGCGGCCCCGCGAACCTCCAGCCGGTAGGTATGTACCTCGACGGACACGCCGAATGGTAGCACGGAGCCCCCGCGCTACGGCCCGCCGTCCGGCGCCCGCGGTAGCCTGGCCCCGTCATGTGGCCCTTCGAAGCCCGGTCGTATCTCGGTGCGCGGTGGTGGACGCCCGCCGTCGCCGCCGCGCTGTTCGTCGGCGTGGCGGGATGCCTGCCACTGCCCGACGCGCGCACGAACACGCCCCCGCTGCAGGCCACCATGCGCGTGTCCCCCGCCAGCGTGCCGTCACGGGCCGTGTGGGTGCCGGGCGCCTCGGTGCCCGGCACGCCGGAGGACATGAACGGCACGACCACGTTGCGTTTCCAGCTGGCGGAGCCGGCCGACACCATCTACGTGGCCGTGCCGGGCCTGTTCGGGGGCGCGTCGGCGTTCGCGCCGTTGGCGCGCCGCTTGGTGGCCAGCCAGCCTGGCACGCAGGTGTGGGCGCTGGACCGTCGCGCCAACGCCTTGGAGGACCGCGAGCCGGTGCGGCGGGCGCTCGCCGCGAGTGATCCCGCCCCCGCGGTCGCCGCGTACCTCGGGACGGGCGACGCCCCGCCGACGTTCTTACCGCCGCGGCCCGAGACGCACCGCTTCGTGGCGGCGTGGGACCTCGACGTGCACCTCCGTGACCTGCACGCCGTGGTGCGCGAGGCGCGCGCGTCGGCCGAACGGGTCGTGCTGCTGGGGCACTCGATGGGGGCGAGCCTGGCCGGCGTGTACGTGGCGTGGCGCAGCCCCGACGGGCTGGGACACGCCCAGGTCGACGGTCTGGTGCTGGTGGATGGCGCGCCGGGGCGGACGGGGGCGTACGGGCGCGGACGAGACGTCCGCTTCGCGGGGGTGCGCCTTCTGCCGACCGAGGAGGCGGTCCGCAGCGGCGAGGCCGCCCCCTGGGTCACCCTCGGCAAGGGGGGCGCGCAGTTCGCCGAGCGTCAGGCTGCGGCGGTGCTGGCGGCGCTGGCGCCGGAGGAGGACGCGCCGGCGCACGTCCGGCCGTTCGCCCTGACCAATCTGGCCTACGGCGGACTGATGCACGACGACCAGTACGGCCCGCTGAACCAGTTCTACGCCTCCATCGGGGAGGTGCAAGGCGCCGAGCTGGACGGGAACCTCGCCGCCTTCCTCGTCGGCGGCCCGGTCGCGGCACGGAGCGCGTCGGTGGTCGGCGTGGCCGCGGGGGAGGAACGCGTCGGCTGGCGGCCGGGCGATCCCCGGTTCGAACGCAGCGACGCGCAGGAGCTGTTCGCCGCGTGGAACGACCCGCGCGCCGACGTGGCCGAGTGGTACGTGCCGGTCGAGCTGCTCCGGGACCTGGCGGCCCTGTCGCCCGACCTGACCGATCAGGACGCCTTCGTGCCGATGCGGGAGGTGCCGCTCCCGACCCTGGCGATCGGCTCCGACCGGGGGTTGTTGCGAAGTCACGGCGCGTTCGAGGCCTACGCTGAGCAGCGCCTGGGGTCGTCCCTGAGCGTCACCATCCTGCGGGGCCTGACGCACATGGACCTGCTCACCGCCCGCGACGCCCCCGTGGTTGCGCTGGTGGCGCGCTGGGCGTCGCGCTTGCCGGACTGACGCATGCCGTCAGGGCCGCGCTGTGCGGGCGTGCGCCTGGTAGGCTCGCCGCATGCTGGACCCGAGCCTTCTCCGCGACCACCCCGAGGCCGTACGCGCCGGCGTGCGCGCCAAGCGCATCGAGGGGGCGGAAGAAGCCCTCGACGCCCTGTCGTTGGCGGACGAAGAGCACCGCCTGCTGCGTCGGGACCTGGAGGAGAAGCAGGCGCGCCGCAACCGCGACAGCAAGCGGATCGGCGAGCTGAAGCGGGACGGGGCCGACGCGGACGAGCTGATCCGCACGATGGGGGAGCTCTCGGCCGAGGTCAAGCAACTGGAGGAGCGCGAGCGTTCCCTGCGCGAACGCATCGAGCGCCTGACGCTCGAGGTCCCCAACCTGCCGCACGAGAGCGTCCCGATCGGCGAAAGCGAGCACGACAACGTCGTCCTGTACGAGCGGGGCGATCCGAGGCCGGCCAGCGCGTCGCTGCAGCCGCACTGGTCGCTGATGAGGGAGCGCGGGTGGTTGGACATGGAGGCGGGCGCGCGCATCGCCAGCGCCGGCTTCCCGGTGTTCCGCGGCGAGGGGGCCCGCTTGGTGCGGGCGCTCGAGCGCTACTTCATCGACCGGCTGGCGGACGCCGGCTTCGCGGAGGTGCGCGTGCCGCTGTTGGCCAACCGCGAGAGCGCGACCGCGACGGGCCAGCTGCCCGACAAGGAGGGTCAGATGTACCGGGTGCAGGACGACCTGTACCTCGTCCCGACCTCGGAGGTGTCGGTCACCAACCTGCATCGCGGCGAAATCTTGGACGCGGCCGAGCTGCCGCTTCGCTACTGCGCGTTCACCCCGTGCTTCCGGCGCGAGGCCGGCAGTCACGGGCGCGAGGTGCGGGGGTTGAACCGCGTGCACCAGTTCGACAAGGTCGAGATGGTCGCGTTCACCGCGCCCGAGGACAGCTACGAGATGCTGGAGTCCATGACCGAGCTCGCGGAAGCGCTGTTGACGGAACTGGGCCTCGCCTACCGTCGCCTGCTGATGTGCACTGCGGACATGGGGTTCACGCAGGCCAAGAAGTACGACCTCGAGGTGTGGAGCCCCGCCCAGTCGCGCTGGTTGGAGGTCAGCAGCGTCAGCAACGTCACCGACTTCCAGGCGCGACGGCTGGCCACGCGCGCCCGGCCGGGTGGGGTGCACGGATCCGGGCGCACCACGCACGTGCATACGCTGAACGGCAGCGCGTTGGCGTTCCCACGGACGATCGCGGCGTTGGTCGAGACGCATCAGGACGACGCGGGCGAGGTGGCGGTGCCGGCGGTGCTGGCGCCGTACCTGGGGACCGACCGCCTGCGCTGAGGCGGGGTGCTGCGCTGCGCCCGGCGGGCGCGGCGTTCAGTCCTCCGTGCCGGTCCGGGGCACCCGTAGGAAGCCGTCCTGCTGGGCGCGGGCGGTGCGGCCCACGGTGTCGGCGGACAGGCCGCCCCGCACCTGATCCTGGCGCGTGCCGTCGTCCACGTGGACCGGCCGAAGCATCGGCTCGAGCCCGCCGACGTCCACCTCCGACAGGGTGCCCAGGTGGGCGAGGACCCGTTCCAGGTCGGCCCGCACCGCGTCGCGTTCGTCCGGCTGGATGCGGAGGCGGGCCAAGCGTTCGAGGTGCGCGAGTTCCTCGTCGCTGATGCGCATGACGAGACGGTAGCACGCCGCGCGGCGGCCGCGTCGAGGCGTCGCCCGCCGGGTGGGCGCTCGTCGGGGCGTTCAGAACAGGGGGCCGAGAAGCCACCACAGCGGCACCGCCAACAGCAGGGCCGGAAGCATGCTGGCGACGCGGACCTTCACCAGGTCCAGCAGGCCCAAGCCGAGCCCCACGATCATCAGGCCGCCGACGCCGTTGACCAGCAACACGCGCGGGTCGGCGGTGGGATCCGGGACCAGGGTGGTCAGCGTGCCGGCGGCCAACGACAGGCCCCCTTGGAACACGAGCACCACGGCGGCCGACATCATCACGCCGAGGCCGAAGGTGGTGGCCAACGCCAAGGCGGACAGACCGTCCAACGTGCTCTTCAGCAACAGGAAGCTCGGATCGCCCGTCAACCCGTTCTGGATCGAGCCGAGCAGGGTGAGCGGACCGACGCAGAACAGCAGCGTCGCGGTCACGAACCCCTCGGTGAAGCGCCCCTCGCCCGCGAAGCGACGCTTCAGCAGGTCGCCGATCGCCTCGAGCCCGTCCTCGATGCGCATCGCTTCGCCCAGCGCGCCGCCCAGAGCCAGGCCGAGCAGCGCAACGATCACGCCGGGCGGCGCGTCGACGCGGGTCAGGTCGAAGGCGGCGTTCAGGCCGATGAACAGCGTCGTCAGGCCGATGGCCTGCATCATCACGCGCACGGTTCGCCGCGGCAGCCTGTGCCGCAGCCACAGGCCGAGCCCCGACCCGACGAGGACGCTCAACGTGTTCACCAGCGTGCCGGAGGTCTGTTCGAACGGGCTCACCCGTCGCCCCCTGCGCGCGGCGCGCCCTCGTCCGCCTCGTCCGCCTCGTCCGCGTCGCCCGCGTCCGCTCGTCCGCCGCTGCGGAGCACCATCACGGTCACGATGGCGCCGGCCGCCAACGGCAGCCCGATCAGCCAGACCAGCCACGTGCTCAGGCTTCGCGGGCCGGTATCGGTCGGCGGGAAGATGAAGGACACCGGCTCGGTGGCGCCGCCGGGCCCCACCTCGAGCGTCACGGTGGCTCGGGCCTCCTCCTGCTCGAAGGTGGTGTCGCGGAAGCGCACGCTCCAGGCGCCGGGGGCGTCCAGCGTCAGGCGTCCCTGGTAGCGGCCGGGCTCCACTTCGTCGAAGCGACCCGATTGGACGGTCGGGTCCTCGCCGCCCGGGGGGATCGCCTCGGCCTGCATCACGGCGTCCTCGACCGGGGTTTCGGTCGGGTCGCGGAGCTCCAGCGTCAGCGTGGTCGGCGCGCCGACCGGCGGCGGGGCGGGCTGGGTGCGCACGGTGCCGAACACCAGGGTGGCGTGCGCGCCCGCCACCGCCCACAGGGCCAGCGCCGTGATCAGCAGCCCGGGGCGTGCCAGCTGCCGCCGCGCGGCGTCGAAGCTAGGGCGCGTCACGTTGCGGCAGCTCATGGTCGACCTCCCAAAGCACCTCGCGGGGCGTCCTCGTGTCGGCGTGGATCTGTGCGGCCAGCGCCCGGCCGACCCAGCGCCAGTGCCACGGCTCGTAGGCGTAGCACGTCTTGTCGCGGGCATGCTCGGGGTAGCTCATCACGAAGCCGAAACGCCAGGCGTTCGCGGCGACCCACGCACCGGCCGGCGTGTCGGCCCAATCGCGCTGGTCCCAAGGGGCCGGGCCGCCCGTCGTGCCCAGGTCGACCGCCGTGCCCAGCTGATGCTCGGAGTGGCCCGGCCGCGCGCTGGTGCGCAGGGCCGCCCGTCGTCCGTCACGCTCGACCCAGTACGCGAAGGTGCGGCGTTGGTAGTCGTAGCTCCGGAAGGCGGACCACAACGCCAGGGAATGCCCCGCCGCCGCGGCCGCCTCGCGCAGGGCGCGCAGGTCGGGCACCATGACGGCGCGGACGAAGCGGTCGTCCGCGAACCCCGCCCGGCGGGCCGCGACCAGGTCGGGCGGCCGCCAGTCGCCCGGAAGCCGGAACACCGTGTCCAGTACGGTCCATCGCCCGTCGTCCGGCGGCACCACCGTGGCCGGCCGGTCCTCGTACGCGCAGGGGGGCGGCGCCGCGGCGGCCCCTGCGAGCAGCGCCAGGCAGGCCACGGTCCGAAGCGTGCGAACGGCGCCGGCACGGTGGGTCCAAGACCGGGCTCGCATCAGAACGAGGGCCCCAGCACCGTACCCCGCATCTCCATCGGCAGCGACAACACCCACAGTTGGAAGGCGGCGAGCGCGATCGTCAGCAGCAGCATCGGCCACATCGCCCCGGCGGCCCGGCGTCCGAAGTCGCGCACGGCGATGCGAACGCACAGGCCTGCGGCCAGGAGCGAGTAGGCGGACGCGACGCCGGCCGTGATGGGAAACAGCATGCGCGAGGGCACCATGCGGGCCAGCCGCCAGTTCGGGTCGACGCTCATGCCGCGCCACTCGAAGAAGTGCTGGAACACCGGCACGATCGAGACGGCCCCCGTCAGGAAGTGGAACAGGTAGTGCGCGGCCCAGAATCCGAAGCCCAGCGCCACGAACACGTAGCCCCAGCGCAGCAGGGCCCGGCGCGGCGCCCAGCCGGCACCTCCGATTCGGTCGGCCAGGATCGCGGCGCCCCAGGCGAGGGCCAGGCCCGCCCCGCTGGCGAGCGCGAACATCGTGATCAACAACGCGGCTTCGTTCCGGGTGCCCAGGGCGCGGGACGTCCACGCCGCGAGGTCGTAGAACGGCGGCACCATCGCCACGGCGTTCAGGAGCCCCCAGATCAGGAGCAGCACCGCCATCACCATGAGGGGCAGGCCCCAGCGCCGTCGCCACGGGTCGGAGGCCAGCTCGCGCGCCGGTGAGCGCGCCACCAGGGCCACGTTGTCGTACGGGCACGCCCGCACGCAGTTCATGCAGGAGGTGCAGTCCATGTTGGAGGTGAGGGTGGGCACGAACAGCTTGGTCTCGCAGCCGGGGAACGCCCCTTCGCCGTTGGGGTTCGTCACGTCGCCGAGGGGCACGAACGCGTGTCGGCCGTCGGCGCGGGCGGGATCGGCGTAGGTCTCGCGGCCGTGCAGGCAGGGTTTGTGCTCGCAGCTGCGGCAGATGTCCGGGTCGTGGGCGGCGATCTGGGTGGGCGACACGCTGGCGAAGACGAAGTTGAAATTGCCGAGCGGACACACGTAGCGGCAGAAGGTCCCGGCCGGGAACAGGGTGTCGACCAGGAACGCGCCGGCGAAGTAGGCGATGGCCAGCCAGGCCGTCAGCCAGGGGCTGGCCCACAGGTCGAAGATCTCGTAGGACAGGAACAGGGCCAGGAGGAGCCCCGCCACCAGCCACTTCGAGCGTAGGGCCTGCGGCCAGCGCCACTCGAGGCGAAGGTGGCGCTTCACGAACGCGGCGGGACCGCGCGTCGCCATCAACGGGCAGGCGGCGCAGAAGGCGTTGCCGAAGATCGCCAGCGCCACCACGACCAGGCCCCGGTAGTGCAGCCAGCCGGCGGTCGTGGCCATGTTCCGCGGGGCCAACTGCCGTCCCGTCAGGCCGTCGGTGATCACCATCGCGGCCAGGATCAGGAGCGGAACCTGCAGGGCGAAGCGGGCGTAGCGCCAGCGCAGGAACCGCCTGAGGCCGGGGAGGGCGAGAAGGTCGAAGCCGCGGGGTTGGTCGACGTACGCCCCCGCGCGGGGCAGCGCGATGCGCCGAGGGTTCACGGCTGGGAGACGCGCACCTGGGTCTCTTCGAGGACGGTGTCGCCGCTGGGAAGCGTGACCTCGGCCGTGAGGATCCAGTCGCCCGCCATGGTGAACGCGAAGTCGGCCGTACGGTAGCGCCCCTCCTCGCCCCCGGTCGCCGCCTCGATGACGGGCTCCATGCCTGCGTGCGTCATGTCACCGGTGAGCTCCACGCGGGCACCTTCGACGGGTGCCTCGCCGTCGGTGACGTGCACCGTAATGTCGGCCGGGCCCACGGTGGGCGCGTCGGGGAGGACGAGGCGAACCTGGACGTCCGGGGCGACGCCGCCGGAGGCGGAGGCTTGCCGGTCTGGCGCTTCGCACGCGATCAGGGCCGTGGTCAGCACCACGGAGGGGATCAGAAGCAGGAGGCGGGGGAGCGTAGGCATGCGGCCCACGCTAGCACGCCGCTGCCTCCTTCGCGTTGCGTCTTGGACGCCATCGAGGGGTGCCAGCGGCCGATGTCGGCCAGGTAGCTGTGCAGCCCGCGCGCCAGGGCGTCGGCCGGTCCGTCCGGATCGGTGAGCCAGGCGCGATCATCGGGGTTCGACAGGTAGCCGAGCTCGACGATCACGCCCGGGGTGGCCCGGTGGGCGGCGTGGAGGTAGCGGCGGTCCGAGAAGGCGTAGTAGTGCAGCATGGCGCCGGTGACGTTGGCGTCGTCGTCCGATAGGGGGGAGGCGGACAGGTAGGCGGCGTCGAGATGCGCCTTCAGCACCGGTTCCAGGGCGTTGCGGGCCGGTCGCCGGTGGGCGCTCTTGTAGCCGGTGCGCCGCGGATCCGGGCTCACGTCGGCATGGACCGAGATCAGTACGTCGGCACGGTAGCGGGGCGGCACCGTGGCCGGGAGGACGTCGACGTGGATCCCGTTCGCCTCCAACTGCGCCGCCAGCGCGTCCACCACGGCCCGGTTCACCTCGACCTCGTCCAGCCCGGCGGCGTGACCGCCCGTGTTCAGGCGCAGCGCGGCCAGCTCGTCCGGATGATCAAAGGCGCGCAGGTGCCCCACCTGCAGCCCGATGGTGGGGGGGCCGCGCAGGCGCAGCCAGGCGCGCTCGATCGGCCCCGGGGCGGCCGCGGCGTCGTGCGCCGAAGGCGCCGCAGGCACCGACGCGGAGGCGTCGAGGGCTGCCGCGCGGTCCACGGCTGCCAGCGCGGCGACGGCCAACAGCGCGCCGCTCAGCAGGAGCGTCCAGCGGAGCATGCGGCGTGGGCGGCGGGCGCTGGGGGAAGGGGCCGGCACGTCTTTACGGTACGTGTTTCATGGCGTCGCGCGCTGCGAAGCGGCCGACACCTGCGTGGCCGGTGCCGGCCCCTTCAGGCCGGGTCGTCCGGCCCGCCGGCGTCGCGAGGCGGGTGGGGTGGGGTCAACGTGCGGCTGCGTGGAGGTCGCGGCGGGAGCGGCGCGGGCAGGTGTACCTCTTCCAGCTCGCGGCGGGGGCTCCGGGGCGGCCGTTCCAGTGGGTGAAGCGTGCGTGCTTCCGCGTCCTCGTCGGCCCCGCCGAACGTCGACCCCGCGATGCCCTCGGCGGCGCCGGGCGCCGCGCGCCGCCACCAGGCGGGCCCGAGCAGGCCGGTCAGCGCCGCCGCCGCCAGCACGCCCGGCAGGTCGGTGGCCAGGTGGGGGAGGATCCCCTCGGCCGGCAGCGGCCGGAACGCCCACGCCAGCGCGGCCAGACCGCCCGATGCGGTGGCCAGGGTCCAGGCCAACACGATCCCGAGCGGTGCCGCCAGGCGTGTCCGGCGGGGGGAGGGCGCGATCGCGATCCAGCCCAGCGCGGCGAGCTCCAGCGCCAAAACGGCCTCCGCCCCGCTCAACGGGTGGCGCGTGCTCTCCACCGCGGCGAACAGCAGCCCGGCCACCACGCCCAGGGTCGGCCCGTACCCGAGCGCGACCAGGTACAGCGGCAGACGGCGAAGTCCGTCCAAGGGCCAGTCGATGCCGGCGGCCTCGATACGTTCGCCCGCGACGACGAGGCTCAGGCCCGCCAGCGCCGCCAAGGCGGCGCAGATCCACGGCAGCGGCCGGGCCAGGGCGCGCGCGTCCCCCCGGGCCCACCCGCCCACCAGCGACGCGCCGGCCAGGATCGTCGCCGCCAACAGCGCGTAGCCGAGCAACGGATCGGACGTCACCCGCGCCCACGCGGCGCCGGCCTCCACGCCGGGCAGCCAGCTAGGCACGCCGCCCCCACGGGTCGAAGTCGGGGTCGTCCTGGTCCAGCGTCTCTCCGAACGGGCTCTGGTCGAAGCGTCCGTGCCAGAACATGCCGAGCACCGCATGCCACGCCGCCCGCTGCGGGGCGGGCCCCACCCGCGCGCGGACCATGGCCACGGCGCCGACCGCCCACCGCTGCGCCGCCCGGCGCACGGGCCCGTGGTGGCGCCGGGCCGTGATCATGCCGCCCCGCAACCCTTCGATCATGAAGCGCGGATCCGAAGGCCCCTTCCCGGCGCCGAGGTGCACGACCTCGGCGCCGACCAGCTGCACGCGCCAATCGCGCGCCCGCAGGCGCAGCCCCCACTCCAGGTCCTCGTCATAGAAGCGGAGCGAGGCGTCCATGCCGCCCGCATCCTGGGCCGCGGCGACGCGCACTGCGAAGATGCATCCGGACACCCACGGCACGCGGAGCGTCGCCGCTGGGCCCGCGCCACCCAGCTGCGCGGTGTAGGCGCGGTAGGGGATCCCTTGATCCTGAATCCGCCCGTCCGGGCCGCGGGCCAGCGGACCGGTCAGGGCCACGCGCGGGTCGTGAAACGGGGCGGCCAGGGCGTGCAACGTGTCCGGTTCGATCAGCACGTCGGCGTTCATGACGCAGACGAGAGCGCCCCCGGCCGTGTCCAGGGCATGGTTCACCGTCGCGGCGTAGCCCAGGTTGGGTCGTGGCTCCAGGCGGGCGTGCGGGTGGGCGGCGCCGACCCGCAGCGCCTCCGGCGCCGTGCCGCCGGTGTCGAGTACCCGGACCGGGACCTCCGGCGCGGAGCGGGCGAGGGCCGCCAGCGCGCGCGCCGCGACCTGGGGCGTGCGGTGATGGATCAGGGCGACCTCGGCGATGCGCACCCCTTCAGGCTAGCGCAGCCAGGCCACCGGATTCTCACCTGCGCGCGCTAACGTAGGTCGCGTGAAGCGATCGGATCCGACCATCGGCGTGGCCCTTGGGGGCGGAAGCGCCCGCGGCTACGCGCACATCGGCGCCCTCGCCGCGTTGGAACGTCACGGCCTCGCCCCCCAGGTGGTGGCGGGGACCAGCTTCGGTGCCGTGGTCGGCGCGCTGTACGCCATGCGCCGCACGCCGGCCCAGATGGAGGCGCAGGCGGCGGCGTTGCGTCGACGCGACGTGCTGCCCCGCGTGATCGACTTCGGGCTGTTCGAGGCCGCCCTGTTTTCCGGGCAGCGGCTGGAGGCCTACTTCGATCGCCTGGTGGAGGGGCGTGCGTTCGAGGACCTGGATCGGACGCTGGTGGTGGTCGCGACCGACGCCGACACGGGTGAGCGCGTGGCGTTGCGGGAGGGGCCGCTGGCCCCGGCCCTGCGGGCGTCCGCGTCGATGCCGGGCGTGTTCGCGCCGGTGGAGCACCAGGGCCGGCGCCTGATCGACGGCGGCATCGGCACCCCCGTGCCCGTCCGGAGCCTGGACGCGTTCGCGTTGGACCTGAAGATCGGCATCGGGGCGGGCACGGACGCCGACGACTCCGGCGCCATTCGCTGGGTGGTGCGCGCCATGGAGCATCCGTGGGGCCAGGGGGTGCACCGGGCGCTGGGGCGTGGTGGGACCGGCCGGCTGGGATCGCTGGCGCGGGCCGTCGCGTGGACGATGGACGGGTACGCGGACGCGCCCATGACCGGCGCGAGCCCCGCCGTGGAGGACGTCTCGGACATGGAGGTGCACACGCGCCCCCCGATCCATTGGCTGCGGTTCGACCGGGCCGAGGACGCGATCCGTGCGGGCGAGTCGGCGCTGGACGCCGCCGCCCCGCGCCTGCTGGCGGCCCTGCGCGACGCGGTCGCGCGGGGCGGTCCCCGCGCCGGGGCCGTCACCGTGGTCCCCGCCGGCTGAGACCTTCGTGAGCGCCGGCGAACGCGGGCCGTCCGCGCCGGCGCTCAGAGGATGGTCTTGCCCAGCAGGCTCACGGCCAGTTCGACCATGATTTCGGACGTGCGGTTGCGCAGGTCCAGGATGGGGTTCACCTCGACGAGGTCCAGGCTGGTGGTCGCGCCCGCATCCGAGAGAAGCTCCATCAGCAGGTGCGCTTCACGGTAGGTCAGGCCGCCCTTGACGGGGGTGCCCACGCCCGGCGCCAGATCGGGATCCAAGGCGTCGGCGTCGAACGACACGTGCAGGCGGGGCAGGTGCGCCAGGTGCGCCAGCGCCTCGTCGGCCACCGCGGCGATGCCGCGGCGATCCACGTCGGTCATGGTGAAGGCGTGCATGCCGTACCGCCTCAACCGGTCGCGCTCGCCGTCGTCCACGGCGCGCAACCCGACGAACACCACGTCCTCGGGCCGGAGCAACGATCCCCCGCCCCACAGGCTGGTGAGCCGCTCGTCCCCCTCGCCGAGGAGCGCGGCGACCGGCATGCCGTGCACGTTGCCGCTGGGGCTGCTGGTGGGCGTATTGAGGTCGGCGTGGGCATCGATCCATAGCAGGCCGGTGCGGCCGCGGCCTGCCACGCCCGCCACCGCGCCGAGGCTGACGGTATGATCGCCGCCCAGCACCAGGGGGAAGCCGTCGTCGGGGAGGGTGCGCAGCCGGGTGCGCGTCTCGTCGCACGCTCGGGCGATGGCGCCCATGAAGTGCGGGCCGTCTTCGTTGCGCGTGGCTTCGGGTTCGGGCACGACCACGTTGCCGTGGTCGACCACCCGGTGGCCGAGGGCGCCGAGCGCAGGGGCAAGGCCGGCCAGGCGCAACGCGCTGGGCCCCATGTCCACGCCGCGCCGGCCGGCGCCGAGATCCATGGGGACGCCGAGCATGTGAATGTCGTCCATGCCTCACCATGTCACGCCGAGGGCACCGAGGGGAGCGGCCCGCGCATGCCGGGCCGCGCTCCGCGGACGTGGCCCGGCGTCGGCCTCAGCCGCCGGTACCGTCGGCCGGATCGCCGGGGGGGTGCCAACGGCGTCCCTCGCGCGCCAGCAACCGGTCGGCGGCGTCCGGTCCGCGTCCGCCCGCCGGGTAGGGCTGGGGCGCCGCGCCGCCGTCCGCGCACTCGAGGAGCGGCGTGACCACGCGCCACTGGGCCTCCACCTCGTCGGAGCGCATGAACAGCGTCGCATCGCCGAGCATGGCGTCCAGCAGGAGCGTCTCGTACGCGTCTGGGGAGGGACGCTCGAAGCGCCGTTCGTACGCGAAGTCCAGGCTGACGCGCCCCAGGCGGATCCCCTGGCCGGGGAGCTTGGCGTTGAAGTGCAGCCGGATGCCCTCGTTCGGCGTGACGCGCAACACCAGCCGGTCGGCGGCCAGCGGCCCGCCGAGCTCGAACGGGACGTGGGGTGGGGTCTTGAAGTGCAGCACGATTTCGCTGGCCTTGTCCGCCAATCGTTTGCCGCTGCGTACGTAGAACGGCACGCCCGACCATCGCCAGGTGTGGACGTCGAATTGGACGGCGGCGTAGGTCGCCTGCGTGGAGTCCGGCGCGACGCCGTCCTCGTCTTGGTAGCCGGGCATGGCGCCGGAGGCGACGTACTGCCCGAACACCGCGCGGTCGGCGTGGGGACAGGCCATGGCGCGAAGCACCTTGACCTTTTCATCCCGGACGGCGTCCGCTTCCCAGCGGGCGGGGGGCTCCATCGCGACGAGCGCCAGCAGTTGCAGCAGGTGGTTCTGAAACACGTCGCGCACCACGCCCGCCTCGTCGTAGAACGCGCCGCGCCCCTCGACCCCCATCGGTTCGGCCATGGTGATCTGGACGTGGTCGACGAAGCGGTTGGACCACACCGGCTCGAACAACGTGTTCGCGAAGCGCAGTACGGCGAGGTTCTGGGCCGTCTCCTTGGCCAGGTAGTGATCGATGCGGTAGATCTGCGCCTCGTCGAACGACGCGCGGAGGCGGGCGTTCAGCTCGCGCGCGCTGTCCTCGTCCCATCCGAACGGCTTCTCGATCACCAGACGTGCCCAGCCGCCCTCCGGCGCCCGGTTCAGGCCCGCCTCGGCCATGGCGTCCGCGATGCCGGCGTAGGTCGAGGGCGGCGTCGCGGTGTAGAACAACCGGCGGGGCAACCCCAGCTGGCCAAGGCGCGCACCAAGCGCCCGGTGGCCTTCGGGATCGTCGTACCCGCCGCGCACGGCGTGGATGCGCGCGCCGAAGTCGCGCCAGGCGTCTTCGTCCACCGGGCCGACGTAGCGCTCCAGCGCGTCGCGCATCCGAACGCGCAGGGCCTGGTCATCGCCTTCGCTGCGGGCGTAGCCCACCAGTCGCGTGTCTGGGTGCAGGCTGCCTTGGGTGTGCAGCGCCCACAGCGCCGGCATCAGCTTGCGTGTCGCCAGGTCGCCGGTGACGCCAAAGACGACGAAGGCGACGGCGTCGGGCGACGGCATGGGCGGGTCTGCGCGAAGTCCGTCGGGGGCATCGGGGTTGGTGCTCATGCGACACGATACCGCCCCTGGGCGCCGCCTCGGGGCGGCAGGGGCGTGGTAGACTCCTCCGCCATGCACCGCTGGGCGGGCGTGCCCGACGTGGGTTTCGTCCCGACCGCCGCGACCGACGACCCGTCCGCGCCGAGCGGACCGCCGAGGAGGACAGACGTGCCATCGACCGTTCCCGAGGACGCCCTCGCTCTGTTGCGACGTGGCGCCGACACCGTGGTGCCCGAGGACGGGCTCGCCACGGCGCTGCGCACGGCGTCGGAGGAGGGCCGGCAGCTCCGCGTCAAGCTGGGCGTCGATCCGTCCAGCGCCGACCTGCACGTGGGACACGCCGTGGTGCTGCGCAAGATGCGGCAGTTCCAGGATCTCGGCCACCTGGCCGTGTTGATCATCGGTGATTTCACCGCCACCATCGGCGATCCTTCCGGCCGCGACCGCACCCGGCCCGTCCTGAGCTTGGACGAGACCCGCCGCAACGGCCGCACCTACGTGGCGCAGGCGACGCGCGTGCTGGACGACGATCCCGAGAGGCTCGAGATTCGCCACAACTCGGAGTGGCTGGACGGGCTGGGCTTCGGCGACGTGATTCGGTTGGCCTCGACCTATACGGTGGCGCGGATGCTGGAACGCGACGACTTCACCAAGCGTTACGCAGGCGGGACGCCGATCAGCGTGCACGAGTTCCTGTACCCGCTGGCACAGGCCTACGACTCCGTCGCGATCCGCGCCGACGTCGAGCTGGGCGGTACGGATCAGCTGTTCAACCTGCTGGTGGGCCGCGACGTGCAGCGGGCGTACGATCTCACGCCGCAAGTGGCGCTCACCACGCCGCTGTTGGAGGGCTTGGACGGGTCGCAGAAGATGTCGAAGAGCCTCGGCAACACCATCTCCGTCGAGGAGCCGCCCGCCGCGATGTTCAAGAAGGCGATGCAGGTGCCCGATCGCCTGTTGATGCGCTACGCCGAGCTGTGCACGCTGCTGCCCCTGGACGCGCTCGAGGCCCAACTGGAGGAGGATCCGGTCGGCGCGCACCGCGCCTTCGCCCGCGAGCTGGTGCGCACCTACCACGGCGACGCGCCGGTAATGGACGCCGAGCGACGCTACGACGAGGTGGCGCGCGGCGGGATTCCGGACGACCTGCCGGAGGTCGCCGTGCCGGGGGAGGAATTCGAGGACGGCCGCGTGGGGGTGCTACGTCTGGCGGTGCTGGCGGGACACGCGGGGTCGAACGGCGAGGCGCGACGCCTGATCCAGAATCGGGGGCTCCGGATCGACGGGGAGCCGGTCGACGATCCGCGCGCGCATCTGTCGCTGGAGCGGCCGGTGGTGATGCAGCGGGGCCGGGACGCCTTCGTGCGGGTGCGCCGGGCCTGACGCGCGGCCCGCGCCGCGGGGGCTCACACCGCCAGGACGGTGGCCAGTTCGACCAGTTGCGCGTCGATCGGCTTGACGTTCTCCCAGACCTCCTTCAGGGGGATGAAGGCGTTGCCGCGTTTGTCGATCCCCACCATCACGCCGCTGCGGCCTTGGATCAGGCCCTCGACCGCCATGAACCCCAGGCGCGAGGCCAACACGCGGTCACGGGTCGACGGGGAACCGCCCCGCTGCACGTGCCCCAGGATCGAGGTGCGGACCTCCGACGCGGTCCGCTCCTGCAGGGCGCGCTCCAACCCCATGGCGCCGCCCGGGTAGGCGCCCTCGGCGACGACGATCACGCTGGAGCTCTTGCCGCGCGCCTCCGCGGCGCGCAGCAGGTCCGCGACCTCTTTCGCGTCGTTCGTGCGCTCCGGGTACAGGATCGCTTCGGCCCCGCCCGCCACCCCGACGTTGAGGGCGATGTGGCCCGAGTTGCGCCCCATCACCTCGACGAGGAACACGCGGTCGTGGCTGGCGGCCGTGTCCCGGAGGCGGTCGACGGCGTCGAGGGCAATGTTGATGGCGGTGTTGAACCCGATCGACACGTCGGTGCCGAAGATGTCGTTGTCGATGGTGCCGGGCACGCCGATCACGGAGATGCCGTGCTCCTCGTGCAGCTTCGAGGCGCCGCGAAAGCTGCCGTCGCCGCCGATGACGATCAACCCGTCGATGTCGTGCCGCGCCATCGTCGCCGCGGCCTCGCTGCGCCCCGAGGATTCCAGGAACGGGGTGCAGCGCGCGGTGCGCAGGATGGTGCCCCCGCGCTGGATCACGTTGGCCACGCTGCGGGGACCCAACTCGTGGACGTCGTCGTCCAGCAGGCCCTGGAAGCCGCGGTACACGCCGGACACCCGGAGGCCACGCGTCACGGAGGTGCGGACCACGGCGCGGATCGCGGCGTTCATGCCTGGGGCGTCGCCCCCGCTGGTGAGTACGGCCACGTGGTTCATCACCGGCGCAGTATAGCCACGCGGGGCGCGTTCGGCGGGGCGTCCGTCCCGGCAGGCCTTGGCGCGAGATGCAATGATGCCGCATGCACTTCGTCAGTCTTACCGACCACACGCCTGGGGAGCACCGCGTGGCGCTGACGCCGAACGCCGCGGCGCGCCTGGTCGACCTCGGGGCCACGGTGCGCCTCGAGGCCGGCTACGGGGGGCGCAGCTTCTTTGATGACGCCTCCTACCGCGACGCCGGCGTCGACTTCGCGCCGCGCGAGACGTTGCTGCGCGAAGCGGACGTCTTGCTGACCCTGAACCCGCCGGATCCGGACGACCTCGCGATGATGCCCGAGGGTGCGACCGTGATCGGCCTCATGGATCCGTTTCGGCGCACGGACGTGGTCCGCGCGCTGGTGGCGCGGAAGCTGGCCGGCATCTGCATGGAGTTGATCCCGCGCAGCACCTACGCCCAGAAGATGGACGTGCTGTCCAGCCAGGCGAGCCTGGCGGGCTACGCGGCGGTGCTTCGGGCGGCGGAGCGGATCGACAAGTCGTTCCCGATGATGAGCACGCCGGCGGGCACGATCGCGCCCGCGCGGGTGTTCGTGATCGGGGTCGGCGTCGCGGGCCTTCAGGCGATCGCGACCGCCAAGCGACTCGGGGCGCGCGTCGACGCGTACGACACCCGTCCGGTGGTGGCGGAGCAGGTGCGCTCGCTGGGGGCCAAGTTCGTCGAGCTCGACGTGGGCGAGACGGGGGAGACCGAGCAGGGCTACGCCAAGGAGCTCACGCCCGAGCAGCTCGAGATGCAGCGCCAGCAGATGGCGCGCGTGGTGGCCGAGGCCGATGTGGTCATCACCACCGCGCAGCTGTTCGGACGCCCGGCGCCGCGCATCGTCAGTGCCGAGATGGTGGCGGGCATGCGCCCCGGCAGCGTGGTGGTGGACCTGGCGGCCGGATCCGGTGGCAACGTCGAGGGCAGCCGGCCGGACGAAGAGGTGCTCACCGAGGAAGGAATCCGCATCGTGGGGGCGACCAACCTGCCGAGTTCGGTCGCGCGCGACGCGGGACAGATGTTCGCCAACAACATGGTTCACCTGATCACGCACGCCTGGGACGCGGAGTCGGGGCGCATGACGCTGGACCCCGAGGAGGACCCGGTGGTCGGCGCCTGCCTGCTGACGCAGGCGGGCGAGGTACGCGACGAGCGGGTGTCGAAGGTGCTCGCGGAGGAGGACGAGTCGTGATTCTGCTTTTGTTCGTGTTCGTGCTCGCGATCTTTTTGGGTTTCGAGCTGATCAACAAGGTTCCCAGCCAGTTGCATACCCCCCTCATGTCCGGTTCGAACGCCATCAGCGGCATCACCATCGTGGGTGCGCTGATCGCGGCGGGGACGGGCTCGACCTTTGGACAGGTGCTCGGCGTGCTCGCGCTCGTGTTCGCGACGATCAACGTGGTCGGTGGCTACCTCGTCACCGACCGGATGCTCGGCATGTTCCGGGCCGGAAAGCGGGCGTAGGCCATGCCGGTAGGGGTACAGCTCGGATACATCGCGGCGGCGGTCCTGTTCATTCTGGGGCTCAAGATGCTGGGGCGCGCCGACACGGCGCGCCGGGGCAACCTCATCTCCGCGGCCGGCATGCTGCTCGCGGTGGTGGTGACGCTGCTGCAAGGCGGCATGGAGTGGACCTGGATCATCATCGGCCTGGTGGTCGGCGGCGGCGTCGGCGCCATCGCCGCGCGCGCCGTGGCCATGACCGCCATGCCCGAGATGGTGGCGCTGTTCAACGGCTCCGGCGGCCTGGCCTCGTTGCTGGTGGCGTGGGCCGAGTACCACGATGCGGCCTCGTTGCCGGTGGTCACGGGCGTCGCCGTCGTCCTGGCCGCCCTGATCGGCGGGATCGCCGCCAGCGGCAGCGTCATCGCCTTCGGGAAGCTGTCCGAGAAGTTGCCGGGACGTCCGATCCGGCTGCCGCAACAGACGTTGGTGATGATCCTGCTGGGCCTGATCACGATCGGCGCGGCGGTGTGGTTCCTGTTGACGCCTTCCGGCGTGGTCGGGTACCTGATGCTGATGATCGGCGTGGTGGTGGCGCTGGTGCTGGGCGTGCTGCTGGTGCTGCCGATCGGCGGGGCCGACATGCCGATCGCGGTCAGCCTGCTCAACGCCTACTCCGGCATCGCGGCGGCCATGGCCGGCTTCGTGCTGGGCAACAGCGCGCTGGTCGTGGCCGGGTCGCTGGTCGGCGCGGCGGGCCTGATCCTGACGCAGATCATGTGCAAGAGCATGAACCGCAGCCTGTTCAACGTGCTGTTCGCCGGCTTCGGCGGCGAGGGCGGCATGGGCACCGCGGTCGAGGGCGAACCGCATCCGCTGTCGCCCGAGGACGCCTACTACGTGCTGGAGGCGGCGTCGAACGTGGTGTTCGTGCCCGGCTACGGCATGGCGGTGGCGCAGGCGCAGCACGCGGTGAAGGAGCTGGCCGACCTGCTGCAGCGCAACGGCGCCGAGGTGCGCTACGCGATCCACCCCGTGGCCGGGCGGATGCCGGGCCACATGAACGTGCTGCTGGCCGAAGCCAACGTCCCCTACGAGCAGCTGGTCGAGCCCGAGGACGTGAACCCGACGATGGAATCGGTCGACGTGGCCATCGTCATCGGCGCCAACGACGTGGTGAACCCCGCCGCGCGCGAGGACGACACCAGCCCGCTGTACGGCATGCCCACGCTCGAGGTCGACCGGGCCCGCACCGTGTTCGTGCTGAAGCGCTCCATGGGCGCGGGCTTCTCCGGCGTCGGCAACGCGCTGTTCGTCAAGGACAACACGCGCATGCTGTTCGGGGACGCCAAGGCGACGCTGACCGCCTTGGTGAGCGAGTTCAAGGAGGCACTGGGCGTCAGCTGATCCCCACGCGGACCTGCGCCGTGCGCACCGACGAGGAAAGGACGGCCCCCGCCCAGCGCGGGGGCCGTCCCTGATGTGCGCCGCGCGGCCGGACGGGGGCGAGGGGCGCGATGTGGGCGCGGCTTCACGAAGCGGTCGCGCCGAGTGAGATAACTTGACATAAACACGCTCAGGTTTTACCATATCGACATGGATGCCGAACGGTTGACCCAAGCGACGCGCGCGCTGCTCGAAGGCGCGCAGAAGATTGCCCGAACGCGCGGGCACCAGCAGGTGAGGCCGGTGCACCTCGCGGCCGCCATGGTGGCCGACCCCGACGGGCCGCCCGGCCGCGTCGTCGCCCGTGCCGGCGGGGATCCGGCCCAGGCGTACGCCGCGCTCGGCGCCGCGCTGGACAAGCTGCCCACCGTCAGCGGCAGCGACGCCGAGTCGTACGTCTCCAAGGAGCTCGCCCGCGCGCTGGACGCCGCCGAGCGCCTGGCCCAGCAGTGGGGCGACCGCTACGTGGCCGCCGACGCGGTGCTGGTCAGCCTGCGCCGCGAGGCGGGCCGCGACCTGGCGATGCTGCCCGAGGCGGACGCCCTCGAGGAGGCCGCCAAGCAGATCCGCGGCGGCCGCAACGTCGAGTCCGAGACGGCCGAGAACACCTTCGAGGCGCTGGACACCTACGGGATCGACCTGACGCAGCGCGCCCGCGACGGGGAGCTGGACCCCGTGGTGGGGCGCGACGACGAGATCCGGCGCACCGTCCAGATCCTGTTGCGCCGCACCAAGAACAACCCCGTCCTGATCGGTGAGCCGGGGGTCGGCAAGACCGCCATCGCCGAGGGGTTGGCGCAGCGGATCGTGGCCGGCGACATCCCCGAAGGGCTGCGCGGCAAGCGCATCGTGCAGCTCGACATGGGCTCGCTCCTGGCGGGCGCCAAGTACCGCGGCGAGTTCGAGGAGCGCCTCCGCGCCGTCGTCAACGAAGTGGCAGGCGCCGGCGGAGAGGTCGTCATGTTCATCGACGAACTCCACACCATCGTCGGTGCGGGCAAGGCCGAGGGGGCCGTCGACGCCGGCAACATGTTCAAGCCGGCGCTGGCCCGCGGTCAGCTCCGCATGATCGGGGCGACCACCCTGCACGAGTACCGGCAGATCGAGAAGGACGCCGCGTTGGAACGACGCTTCCAGCCGGTTTTCGTGAGTGAACCCAGCGTGCTCGACACGGTCAGCATCCTCCGCGGCCTGAAGGAGAAGTACGAGGTGCACCACGGGGTGCGCATCACCGATCCCGCCCTCATCGCGGCCGCGTCGCTGAGTGGGCGCTACGTCACCGACCGGCAGCTGCCCGACAAGGCCATCGACCTGATCGACGAGGCCGCCAGCCGCATCCGCATGCAGCTGGACAGCCTGCCGGAGGAGATCGACGTGGTCCGCCGCCGCAAGCTGCAGCTCGACGTCGAACGCGCCGCGCTCCAGAAGGAGGACGACCCCGAGAGCGCCGGGCGGCTGGAGCGGGCCGAGGAGGAGCTGGGCGAGCTCGAAGCTCGCATCGAGCAGGCCCAGAGCGACTGGAAGGCCGAGAAGGAACGGTTGGACGCGCTGCGTGAAGCGCAGGAGGAGCGCGACCGCGTCCGCACCCGCATCGAGGCGGCCGAACGCGAGTACGACCTGAACCAGGCCGCCGAGCTACGCTACGGGCACCTTCCGAAACTGGACGAGCGCATCAAGCAGCTTACCGCCGAACTCGAGGACGCCCACTACGTGCGGCTGGAGGTCGGCGAAGACGAGGTGGCCGAGGTCGTCTCTCGCGCCACCGGCATCCCCCTTGCCCGGCTGATGGAGGGCGAACGCGAGAAGCTCCTCGGCCTCGAGGTCGAGCTGCACCGCCGCGTCGTCGGCCAGGACCGCGCCATCACCGCCGTCGCCGACGCCGTGCGCCGGTCCCGCGCCGGCTTGGCGGACGAGAGCAAGCCGATCGGAAGCTTCCTCTTCCTCGGCCCCACCGGCGTCGGCAAGACCGAGACCGCCAAGGCGCTGGCCGCGCAACTGTTCGACGACGAGGACGCCATGGTCCGCCTCGACATGAGCGAGTACATGGAGAAGCACACCGTGGCCCGCCTCATCGGCGCCCCGCCCGGCTACGTCGGCTACGAGGAGGGCGGCCAGCTGACCGAGACGATCCGCCGCCGCCCCTACGCCGTGGTGCTGTTCGACGAGATCGAGAAGGCCCACGCCGACGTGTTCAACGCCTTGTTGCAGGTGCTGGACGACGGGCGCCTCACCGACGCGCACGGCCGCACGGTCGACTTCCGCAACACGGTGCTGATCCTGACCAGCAACGTCGGCAGTCCCCAGATCCTCGAGATGGGCCGCGCCGGCCGCGCCCCTAAGGAAATCGAAGACACCGTCATGACCGAACTGCGCCAAGCGTTCCGGCCCGAGTTCCTCAACCGGCTGGACGACATCGTGGTGTTCTCCGCGCTGGACCAGGAGCAGGTGGTCGAGATCGCCCGCCTGCGCATCGCCGAGTTGCAGACGCGCTTGGACCGTCGCCGCATCCGACTGGACGTGGACGACGAGGCGCTCCGGCACCTGGCGCGCATCGGCTTCGATCCCGCCTTCGGCGCCCGGCCGCTGGCCCGCGCCATCCGCACCCACCTCGAGACGCCGCTCAGCCGCGAGATCCTCGCCGGCGAGGTCCAGGACGGCGACACCGTCCGTGCACGCCTGGAGGGCGATCGGATCGCGTTCGAGACCGAAACGCCCCACGAGGTCCTCGCCTGAACGAGGAGATTCGGCCGCCCCTGACGCAGGGGACGCCGTAGCTGCCCGCGGACCGCGCGCGGCGCGGCGGCGCGCACCGACCCGCCGCCGCGCCGCGTTCGCGTGTGCGCCTGGTGTGCCGGGCGACGTCGCGTGTGGGCGTGCGGGCTACCCTCGTGCCCACGACGGGCGGCCCGCCGCATCGAGGCGGCGCACGGGGGCCACGCCCCGTCCTCCCGGGAGGGAATGACATGTGCGGCATCTGCGGCGTTCACGGACCCCACCCCGACCCCGAGCGCGTCACCGCGGGCATGATGGAGGACTTGCGGCACCGCGGCCCCGACGGTTCCGGGATGGTGCGACGCGGCCCGACGACGCTCGGCCACGTCCGCCTGGCCATCGTCGACCCCGAAGGCGGCGACCAGCCGCTCCTCAGCGAGGACGGGCGCGTGGCGCTGGCCGGGAACGCGGAGATCTACCAGCACGCCCGGCTGCGGCGCGCCCTGCGCGGCCACCGCTTCGCGACCGACAGCGACTGCGAGGCCGCCCTCCACCTGTTCGAGGAGGAGGGGCCGGGCTTCGCCCGCGGACTCGACGGCATGTACGCCCTGGCCATCGCCGACGGACGCGACCTGGTGCTGGCACGAGACCCCTTGGGTATCAAACCGCTGTACGTTGCCCACGACGGCGACACGACGTTCTTCGCCTCCGAGATCACGCCGCTGGCCCGGCTGGGCCTGCCCGTCCGCCCCCTCGCACCGGGGACGGCCTGGCACACGCGCCGTGGCACGATCCGGACCTACGAGCTGCCCGGCGCGCGCCCGGAGCTCCGCGACGCCGATGAGGCGGCCGGCGCGGTCCGTGCCGCGCTGGAGGCCGCCGTCGACAAGCGCCTGATGGCCGACGTGCCGTTGGGCGCGTTCCTGTCGGGCGGTCTGGACTCCAGCGCCATCGCCGCCCTGGCGATCCGCCGAACCGGACGGCTGCGCACCTTCTCCGTCGGCGTGGCGGGCTCGCCCGACCTGGTGGCCGCCCGCCGCGTCGCCGAGCATCTGGGCACCGATCACGTCGAAGGGATCCTGGAGCCGGAGGAGGTGCGCGAGGTGCTCCCACGGATCGTGCCGGCCCTGGAGTCGTTCGACGCCGACCTGGTGCGGAGCGTGGTGCCGACCTGGTTCACCGCGCGTCTGGCGGCGCGGTACGTCAAGGTGATCCTGACCGGCGAGGGGGCGGACGAGGCGTTCGCCGGCTACGCCTACCACCGGGACTACCGGGCACGCCCGGACGCCCTGGCGACCGAGCTGACACGCTCCCTCGGGTCCATGCACGACGTCAACCTTCAGCGCGTCGATCGGATGACCATGACGCACGGCCTGGAAGGGCGCGTGCCGTTCCTCGATCGCGACGTCATCGACGTCGCCCAGCGGATCGACCCTCGCCTCAAGCAGCGTGACGGCGTCGAGAAGTGGATCCTGCGCAAGGCCGTGCAGAACCTTCTCCCCCGTGAGATCGTGTGGCGCGACAAGGCCCAGTTCGACGAGGGGTCGGGCACCAAGGACCTGCTGGGCGACATCGCACGAACGCTGCCCGGCACCACCGGCGATGCGCCGGTCCCCCTCCGCTCCGCGGAGGAGGCGGCGTACTGGCGGATGTTCGAAGCCTCCGTGCCCGACGCCTGGCGCGTCGCGGGCCAGGTCGGCCGCTGGGAGGCGGACCGGACGTAGCGCCGCGTCTGCACGCCGGGTGGGCCAATCCGGGTGCGGCGGTGCGGCGGATCAGGCGGGGTCGCGCACCACCAGGCCCCGCGACGCCTGGAGGCGTTCCAGGCCCGTACGCGGCCCGAGCAACGCAAGGGTGGGCTCGCCGGATGCCTCGATCGCGGCGGCCAGTTCGCGGAAGGCGTCGCGGGAGGTGGCCAGCAGGTCCTCGCGCAGGCGGCGCGGCTCGTTCTCCGTGCCGCGCAGGCGGCGGCGCAGGGCGCGGTACCCCTGCGTGCCCGGCAAGGCGTAGGGATCCAGGTCGCCGACCGCGCCCAGGATCAACGCGTCCAGATCGGCCTCCTCGAGCGTGTCGGCGGCCTCCCGCAAGCGTTCGGGCGCCTCTTCGAACACCGACAACGTCTCCTCCAGGTTGGGGTCGCGGTACGACCAGGTCGTGATCGCCCCCCGCAGCGGGTCCAGCGTCGCGCCCGCCCCGTAGGCGCCGCCCTGAAAGCGCAACCGCGGCATCAGCACGTCGGCCTGCAGGTGGCGGGCCGCCGCCAACCATGCGCCCGGCAGCGGGGCGCCGCCCGAGAGCTCCCAACGGGCCGCCAGGTAGTGGACCTGGCCCGACAGGGCCCACCCCTCGCGCGGGTCGGGCGGATCGAGGTGCCACGCCGGCCGTGCGCCGTCCCCGTGTGGCAGGCCCGCGATCAGGCGCTCCGCCGCCGCCTCCGCGGCCGGGCCGGAGGCCTCGTCGGCGGTGATGCCCATCACCAGGGCGTCCCGGACCAACAGTCGCTGGCGTACCTCCTCCAACTCCTCACGGACCGCGGCCTCGTCGGACGCGGCGCGCTGCACGAACGCGTCGAGCTCCGCCAGCGAGGCGAGGCCGCCCAGCAGCTCGTCCGCGCGGTCTTCCACCCCGGCGTGGGCCCCCAGTCGGCGGATCGCGAAACGATGCCCGGCGGGCTCCAGCGCCGCGCGCCTGCGCGCCAGGTTCTCGAGCGCCAGGCGGCGGATCGCGGCGACGTCGTCCAACCGGGCCTCCCGGAGGACCTCCACCATCAGGTCGGCCAGGGCCTCCGCCCGTTCGGCCAGCGCCTTGCCGCGCAGGAAGAACCGGGCGATCCCCTCGCCGTCGCCCGCCCCGTGCGCCAGATCCAGCTGCGCGCCGATGCCGCCGGTCTCGCGGTCGATGGCGCGGCTCAACGAGGTGAGGTCACGCTGGGCGGTGCCGGTCTCCAGCAGCATTCGACCCAAGGTGCCCGCATGCGGCAGCAGCGGCCGGGGCAACGCCCGCAGGTCGAAGCCGAGGTCGAGGTAGACGAGCCCCCGCGTCGGCGCGGAGATCCGCACCCGTTCGGCGCCGCCCTCGCTCCGGCTGCGCATCTCGAGCTCCGGCCGCGGCGGCCCCAGGTCGGCCCGCCGGAGGCGCGGGAGGGTGGCCCGCGCCTCGGGCGGATCCGGCGCCTCCTGATGCGTGCGCAACGCCTCGGCGTCGGCGCGCACGCGCGCGTGATCATGTGCGTCCATGTCGCCGGTCAGCGCCTCGAGGCGCGCCCGCTCGTCTTCGTCCCGCCGCGCGCTGGCGTTCGGATCGGGGAGCACGCGCACGTGAACGCGATGCGGGTTGTCGACCAGCGCCTCGCGCATCAGCGTCGTCAGTGACGCACCGCCCTGGGGCAACTCCCGGTCCAGTTGCTGCAGTGCGGTATCGAAGTCGAGGTGCGTCAACGGGTCGAGCCCGTGAAGCCACGGCCCCAACGCGGTGACGGCGAGGGCGAGGCCGCGCTGTCCGCCGTGGACGTCCAACTCCCGCAAGGAGAACACCAGCTGGTTGCGGGCCGCCTCCAGGTCGGCGTCGTCCAGCCCCTCCTCGGCCAGGCGCAGCAGCGTGTCCTGGACCACTTGGTGCACCTCGTCGGTGCGCGCCGGGTCGACCCCGCGTAGGCCGGCACGGAACATCGGTTGCCGCAACGCGTCGCTCAGCCCGCCCAGGAACGCCTCGCCCAGACCGGCATCCAGCAGGGCACGACGCAACGGCGCGGCCGGCGAGCCCACCAGCACGTGCTCCAGCAGCTCCAGCGCCATGCCTCGTTCGGGCCGGTCCGCGGGGGGGAGGGCCCACGACACCGTGGCGATGGCCTTGCCCTTGGCGTCCGCGGGGTAGGACGACGTCACCTCCCGCGGCGCGTCGAACGGCGGCTGCACCGCCGGCGCCGCCGGCGGACGACCGGGGCTCGCCGTGGGGGCCGGGACCTCGCCCGCCGTGGGGCCCGCGCCGTCGTCCCCGCCGTCCAGGTAGCGCGCGATCCGCTCCAGCGTCTCCTCGAGGGGCACGTCTCCGTGCACCACGAAACGGGCGCGGCCCGGACCGTAGTGCGCCGCGTGGAACGCCCGCAGGGCGCCCTGGGTCAGGTCCGGAATGGCGCGCGGATCGCCCCCCGAGTCGTGCGCGTAGGCGGTGTCCGGCAGCAGGGCGCCCAGCTCGGCCAGCTCGAGCGCTCGGTTCGGGTCGGCCCGGGCGCCCTTCATTTCGCTGTACACCACGCCGCCGAGGCGAAGCTCGCCGTCCTCGCCGCTCGGCTCGAGATGCCACGCCTCCTGCGCGAAGGTCTCCGCCGACAGGCGTGGGCGGAACACGGCGTCCAGGTACACGTCGAGCAGGTTCAGGTAGTCGACGCGGTTCTCGGTCGCGAACGGGTAGACGGTCCGGTCCGGGTAGGTCATGGCGTTGATGAACCCGGCCAGCGACCCCTTGATCATCTCGAAGAACGGATCCTTCAGCGCGAACCGTTCGGAACCGGCCAGCACCATGTGCTCCAGGATGTGGGCGACGCCGGTATCATTGGACGGCAGGGTGGGGAAGCCCACGGCGAAGCTTTTGTTGCGCTCGTTCGATGACAACGCCAGCAGCTCGGCGCCGGTGGCGTGGTGGCGGTAGAGACGGGCGTGAACGCCCAACATGGCGAGCTCGCGCTCGCCGACGGGCGTGAAACCGTGCAGATCCATGGCGGGAACGCTATCACGCCCTCGCGGAGGCGTCCGGCGTGCGCGCGTCGGTCTGGGGGCCGTGCCCGCACGGGCGGTTCGGGGGCCCGTACCGTTGGGGTACGCTCGACGGGATGACGGAGCTCATGCTCATCGTTCCCCACCCGGACGACGAGGTGTTCGGCCTCGGCGGGACGTTCGCCCGACTCGCCGAACGAGGGGCCTCCACCGCCGTGCTCACCCTGACGCGAGGTCGGGCCGGACGGACGCTGGGGCTGTGCCCGCCGGCCGAGCTCGGCGAGCTGCGCGAGCGCGAGTTGCGCACCTCGGCCGCGGCGCTCGGCGTCGACGACCTGACGGTGTGGGACGAACACGACTACGTGCCGGACGACAGCCGCGGGATCCCGCGCGATGCCGGCCTGCAGGACCGACCGGCGGAGGCGCTGGAGCGGGCGATCGCGTTGGAGTTGGACCGCCTGCGGCCGGAGGCGCTGGTCACCTTCGGGCCGCACGGCAGCAACGGCCATCCCGATCACGTCGCCACGCACCTGCGGGTGCACGGCGCGCTTCAGCGGGGCGGGCACGTGCCGGCGCGGATCTACCACTACGCCTCCGAGGCGCCCTATGACGGGGCGGCCCGGCCCGGCTTCCTGTCGCCGGAGGAGATCCGCGACCGGCACCAGCCGCCCAGCCACCGGATCGAACTGGCCCCCGCCGAGGTCGAGCGCAAGCTCCGCGCCATGGCGGCCCACCGCACCCAGGCGCTTTCGGTGCTGAACTTCATGGAGCGCTTCACCGCGAGACTGTTCACCGAAACGTTCACTCGCGTCGGCGTCGGCGGCGCGCCCGTCGCCCCCGGCGCCGAGACGCGCACCGTGTCGTTCCCGTGAAACGGCCGCCGGCGCGCCGCGGCGCCGGGACGGCGGTCACGGACGCGCCTCGCGGGCGCGTGATAGGTTCGGAAGCGTGATCACGCGTTCGGTCCAGCTCACCCGGCTGGCGCCCGCCCACCGCGCCTTGGCGGAGGGCCGCTATGCCGCTGCGCACGCGCTGTTGGAGGACGCCGCCCGGCGTACCCCGGCGCGCAGAACGCAGGCGCAGTACCACCTGCACCTTGCCGCCGCCGAGGCGCTGGGTGGCGAAGAGGGCGTGGACCGCGGCCGCCGCGCCTTGGTCGAGGCGGCGCGCCTCGACCCGGGCTGCGTGACGCATCCGCTGTACCGCGCGCTTCACTGGGAGTTCCGCGCCCTCCGCGGGGCCACCGCCAGCGAGGTGCGCCGCGGCATGCGGGGGTTGGACGCCCAGCACGACGCGGTCGCGGCCTATCATGCCGCCAGCGCGCTGTACCTCGCCGGCGCGGCGCGGACCGCTCGGCGGGCGCTTCACGCGTTGACCTCGGAGGCGTTGCCGGCCTACCTTCGTTGGCGTCGTGCCTCCCTGCTCGGCATGGCCGCCGCCGACGCGGGCGCCTGGCAGGAGGCCGCGGACGCGTTCGGCTCGTCCTGGACGGAAGCGCCGCCGGAGGAGCGCGTGCGCGAGGGCGTGCGGTTGGCCTCGGCCCTCCTCGAACTCGGTCGCTTCGACGAGATGGCGCCGCTCCTGGACGCGGTCGATGCCGCCGAGGTCGATCGTTCGCTGCGGTCGAAGGCACGGCAGTTGGCGGGACGGGCCGAGATCGGCCTGGGCAACCCGGGGCGCGCGCTGGGGGCGTTGGCGGAGGCCGAGCGGATCGCGCCCGAGGCGGACCTTCGTGACGAGGCGGTGCAGGCGGCGGTGCAGGCGTTGCTGCTGCAGGGACGGAGCGCGGAGGCGGCGGAACGCCTCGAACAGCTAGTGGCGCGCGCGCCGGCCGAAGCGCGCGCGGTGACGATGCACGAACGGGCGGCGGCGCTGCTCGACGCGGACCTGGCCGACGAGGCCGAAGCGGTGCTCGTCGGCGTGCTGTCGGACCCCGACTACGCCTATCGGGCCGAGGCGACCGCGGACCTGGCCGACGCCCGCCTCCGCCGCGGCGACCTCGCCGGCGCCGAGGAGACGGGCCACCAGGCCCTGGCGGCGGGGGCGGTCGCGCCCGCCTGCCTCACCCTCGGGCAGGTGGCGTTCGAGTACTTCGCGCTGGACGACGCGGCCGGCTGGTTCGAGCAAGCCGCCAGCGCCGCCACGCCGGGCGAGCCGATCTGGCTTGCCGCGCAGCAACTGTTGGCCGACGTGTTCATTCAACGTGGCCCGGAGGGGGCCGAGCGCGTGCTGATCCACGCGCGCCTGGCGCTCGCCCACACCGAGCCGAACAGCGAGTGGGCCGTGTCCCTCCACGCCCACGTCGCGCAGGCGCGGTCCTGGTTGGGCGGCTTCGACCGAATCCTGAACTGACGCGCGCCCCGCGCGTCCGCGCGGGTACACTGCGCCGGGTGGAAGGGCTCCTGCTGGCACAAGTGCTGGACGAACTGCGGACGCGCCTGCCCGCGGATCGGCTCGATTGGCGCTTCGAGGACGCGCGCACGGCGGTCCTTCCCCTGGTGCCCGGCGGCGCCGTGTGGATCGTCGATCGTCCCGCCGAACCCCAGACTGGAGCTGCGCTTCGATCAGCCGCAGGGCGCCGGCGCGGCCGCCACCAACTTTCAGGCGCTTCTCCGTGCACGGGCGGTCGGCCCCCTCATCAAAGCGGAGCAGCCGGCGCTGGACCGCGTGACGCGGCTGCGGTTCGGGCCGCGCGAAGGGTTCGTGGCGGCCCCGCCGGTGGACCTGATCTTCGAGGCGACCGGCCGCAACTGCAACCTGATCCTGGTGGACGATGCAGGCACCATCCTGGGGTCGGCCCGCGAGGTCGGCGCGGAGATGAACCGCTACCGGCAGGTTCGGCCCGGTGCGACGTACCGCCCTCCGCCGCCATACGACAAGATCGACCCGCGCCGGGCCGACGACGAGGAGCTTGCCGGCGCCCTGAGGGGACGGACGCCCGCCCAGGTCAAGCGGGTGGTGGACGGCGTCGGTCCGGAGCTCACCCGGGCGACCCTCGCCCTGGCCGGTCTCCCCCAGGAGGCGCGCCTGGAGGGGGAGGCGCTGGAGGCGTTCGTGTCGGCCTTGCGGGAGGTGGCCCGCGACCCGCGTGGCGCCAGTGCGCGGGCCCTGGACCGTCCGGACGTGGCGCGCTTGCAGGCACGCCAACGCCGCCAGGCCGATCTGAACCGCGTCCGAAGCCTGCTGCGCGAACGGCTGCGCCTGGCCGAGAAGCGCCTCCGCGACGTCGACAAGGCGCTGGAGGCCGCGGAGGATGCGGACCGGGTGCGCACGGAGGGCGACCTGCTGCTGGCGCACGCGACGCGCGTACCGGCCGGCGTCCGCGAAGTGACGCTCCCAGCATTCGAAGGTGGGGAGGTCACCCTCGCCTTGGACCCGTCGTCGTCGGCCGCCCAGAACGCCGAACGACGCTACCGGCAGGCCCGCAAGCGGGAGGACCGGGCCGAACGGGCCCTGGACCGGCAGGACGACCTCCGCGCCGAGGTGGACGCGCTCCGCCGCGAACTGGACGGGCTGGACGACTGGGACGACGACTCGCTCCGGGCCCGGCGGGCCAAGCTCGAGCCCGCCCGCGAGGACCGCCGCACGCGCGGGCCCGGCGCGCGGTACCCCGCCCCGCACGACTTCACCGTGCTGGTGGGCCGCAACGCGCGCGACAACGTTGCCATCACCTTCCGCGTGGCGCGTAGTCTGGACGTGTGGTTGCACGTGCAGGGATGGCAGGGCTCGCACGTGATCGTTCAGGCCGGCGGTCGTGAGGTGCCGTTCGACACCATCCTGTTCGCGGCCCGCCTGGCGGCAGGGCACTCCAAGGCGTCCGGCGGCGACAACGTCCCCGTCGACTACACGCTTAGGAAGTACGTCTGGAAGGTGAAGGGCGGTCCGCCCGGCGCGGTGCACTATACGCAGCAGAAGACCGTCTTCGTCACACCCAGCCGCAACCCCGCCGCGGAGCGGGCGTAGACTGCGCGGCATGCGCGTCACCGCCCGCCGCCCCGTCGTGCTGGAAGGCGCTGCGCTCAGTGCCCTGCTGATCATCGTGCACATGACCAACGACGCGTTCGCCAGCATGCTGGCGGCGCTGCTGCCGTCCCTGCAGGTGCGCTTCGGGCTGTCCGAAACGGTGCTGGCCACGCTGGTCGCGACGTTGTCGTTCAGCTCGTCGGTGACGCAGCCGCTGTTCGGGGCGCTGGCGGACGCCGTCGGGCGGCGCGTGGTCGGCGCCGTGGGCGTGATCACCAGCTCCGGGCTGTTGTCGCTGATGGCGATCGCCCCCAGCGTCTGGGTGTTGTACCTGCTGCTGGCGTTCGGAGGTCTCGGATCGGCGGCGTTCCACCCCAGCGGGACGGGGCTGGCCCGCGACGCCGCGCGTGGGCAACGTGGTGGCACCGGCCTGGCGGTCGGGATCTTCAGCGCGGGCGGCACGGTCGGCATGGCGATCGGTCCGCTCGCCATCGGCGTGCTGGTCATGAACGACTGGTTGTCGTTCTCGCCGTGGATGATGCTTCCCGGTCTGGTGCTGGGTGGCGCCATGTTGGTGATGGCGCCGCGCCAGCCGCCCATGCGCCGCGGCGCTGGCGGGCGCATCTTCGATCCGGCGTTGCTCCGGGGTCCCGTCGGCGCGTTGGCGCTGGCGGGGATCCTGCGCGGGATCGCGTTCGTGACGGTGATGAACGCCTTGCCGCTGTTGTTGGTGGGGGCGCGCGGCGTGGCCCCCGACGCACCGGTGGCGTTCTGGTCGCTGACGGTGTTCAGCCTGTCGGCCGGGCTGGGCGGCATTCTGGCCGGCGCGGTGGAACCTCGCGTCGGCCGGGTCCGGCTGATCACGGGGAGCATGCTGGCGGGGGTGCCGGTGTTGGCGTCGTTGCTGGTGCTTCCCCCCGGCGCGCCGGTCTTCTACCTCATGATCGTGGCCGGCGGGGTGCTGGTCAACGCGCCGTTGCCGTTGATGATCGTGAGCGCGCAGGATCTCGCCCCACACGCCGTTGGGACGGCGTCGGGCCTGATGATGGGCTTCACGTGGGGGACGGCCGGCGTGCTGTACGTCGGCATCGGCGCGCTCCAGGAGTGGATCGGCATCCCGGCGGCCATGATGCTGGCGTTCCTGGCGCTGGTGCCGGCCGCCTGGTTGGCCGGGCGTACGCTGCACGCCCACCGTGACGCCTTGGACGCCGCGGGCGACTGACGCGTTCCAAGGCGCAGGGGCCGCCGGCGCGGGGGGTCAGGCCTGCCCTGCCGAGCCGAACACCTGCATGCGCGCCGCCACGACGGCGCGCATCTCGTCCCGCGCCGGCCCCAGGATCTTGCGCGGATCGAACTGCGCCGGGTCGGACTGGAGCACCTCGCGGACGCGGGCGGTGAAGGCCAGGCGCAGGTCCGTGTCGGTGTTGATCTTGGCGATGCCGTGCGTGACCGCCCGCCGGACGTCCTCCTCGTGGATGCCGCTGGCGTCATCCAGCGACCCGCCGGCCGCGTTCAGGCGTGCCACCAGCTCGCTCGGCACGCCGCTGGCGCCGTGCATCACCAACGGGTGCGGCAGGCGCGAGGCGATCTCGGCGATGCGGTCGTGATCGATGTAGGGGCGTCCCGTGCCTTTGTTCGGTCCGTGCGAGGTTCCGATGGCGACGGCGAGGTAGTCGGCGCCGCTCTGCGCCATGAACCGTTCCGCCTCGTCCGGCTTGGTGAGGATGGCGTCCTCCTCGCGCACCACCACGTGCTCCTCGACCCCGCCGAGCCGGCCGATCTCGGCCTCCACCGACACGCCGACGGCGTGCGCGGCGCGGACCACGCGGGCGGTCTCGCGGATGTTGTCCGCCTCCTCCTCGTGCGACTTGTCGATCATCACCGAGGTGAACCCCAGGCGCAGGGCGCGGATGCAGGACTCGTACGAACTGCCGTGGTCCAGGTGGATCGCCACCGGCACGGTGGCGTTACGGGCCATGTCGTGCACCATGGCGGGCAGGGCGTCCCCGCCGTACGTCAGCGCGCCCTCCGAGAGCGCCAGCAGGACCGGGCTCCGCGTGTCTTCGGCCGCGCCCAGGATGGCCTGCGTGATCTCCATGTCGTTGGTGTTGAACGCGCCGACGCCGTACGAGCCGGCGCGCGCCGCTGCGAGAATGTCGCGTCCGCTGGCGAGAGGCATGGCGCGAGCATACCGCACCCCCTCGGGCGCGCCTCTGCCGGCGTCGTTCAGGCCGGCTCTGCGGCCAGGGCGTCCAGAAGCGCGTACGTCGCCGCGCGCACCGCCCCCTCCGCGTCCCACGAAGCGTGGTCGCGGACCCCGGCGACGTTGCTGATGCCGCGCACCTCGCCGAACGGCAGGCCCATGCGTGCGCACACCAGAGCGACCGCCGCGCCCTCCATCGACTCCACCGCGGCGCCGCTGCGCTGGGCGCGCGCCCCTGCGACGTCGAGATCGCCGGAGATGCCGTCCGACGTCGCGAAGCCCTGCGGCGCCATGCGACAGGCCCGCGCCAACGCGGCCTGCCAGCCCGGATCGGTCGGGATGCGGTCGTAGAGGGGATCGCCGCCTGCGCTGCTGGCCAACGCCAGGGGGATCTCGGCCAGGCTGCGGGTGCCCTCGCTCGCCACGACCCCCGCGTCCAACGCGAACTCCCATGCGGCGCAGGCGGCGGCGCCGACCGGCACGAAGCTGCCGGCGTAGGCGCCGCCGATGCCGAGAAGAAGCAGGGCGGACGGCCGGTGCCGCTGGTTCGTGAGGGCGGCCGCGGCCGCCGCCGCGGCGCTTCCGACGCCGCCCTCGACCAGCACCAGTGCGCGGCGCCGGTGATGCCCCGTCCAGGTGCGGGGCCAGTCGGACGCCTGCGGCTGGGCGTCCGTGCGCGCGACCATGGCGCGCAGCTCCATGGGGGTGGCGGCCAGGATCGCCAGCGGCGCCTGGGCGGTGCCGGCGTCCGGCGTCACGTCGCGGGCTCCCAGCGCCACACGACGGCGTCCGCCGCGTCGGCCGCGGTGGCGTGTGCCCATCCCGTTCGCTTGCCCAGTCCGCGCGCCGCGGCCAGGGTCCGCGCCACCAGCGCCTCGGCGGGCCCGGCGGTGAGCAGGACCACCGCCGACGCGTCGTCTTCGACGACGACGCACACGGCGCGAGCGCCTGCGTCCCCGGTCTCGCTCAGCAGCCGCACGCGGTCGTCCGCAGCCGTGGCGGAGGCCAGCAGGGTGGCCAGCGAGGCGGCCGCGTCCGGCAGCGCATGGGCGTCGGCGATCTCGCGGGCGACCTCCCCGGCGCCGTCCCAGCCGAGGCGCACGGCGCCGGCGTCCGGGCGTGGACCGCCGGACGGGACGTTCGGGTCGCGTGCCGGGTCGAGGGCGACGCCGCACGACGGTGCCCATCCCAGCTGCGCCAGGGCGTCCTCCACGGCGCCGGGGCCGGTCGTCAGCACGGCGGGCCGCACGCCGTGCGCGGCGCACCCCTCCGCGAGCTCGGCCACGCGGGCCGCCTCGGGATCCCACACCGCCTCGGTGAGGGCCAGGGGCGCGTCAGGGGTGCGGAGCAGCCACCCGCCGGCGACCGGAATCGCGTCCACGGCCAGGGCGGCACCGGCCGCGTACAACAGCTGGGCGGGGTCGCCCGGCGGCAGGGACGCGAGCGCGCGCGGGTCGGGGCTCGCGCCGGGCGGCACGCCTCAGGCCGCCTCGCGGGCCGGCATGTCCAGGAGGGCGCGCACGAAGGCGGCGGCATCGTAGGGTTGCAGGTCGTCCGCCGATTCGCCCACGCCGATGAACTTGATGGGCAGCTCCAACTCGCGCGCGATCGGCAGGAGGATGCCGCCCTTGCCGGTGCCGTCCAGCTTGGTCACGATCACGCCGGTGACGCCGACGGCGTCGTGGAACCGCTTCGCTTGCGCCAGGCCGTTCTGGCCGGTGACAGCGTCCAGCACCAGCCACACCTCGCCGGGCTCGCCGGCGTCGGCCTTGCCGATGACGCGCTTCACCTTGCGGAGCTCCTCCATCAGGTTGTGCTGGGTGTGGAGCCGGCCGGCCGTGTCCACGAACAGAACGTCGCTGCCCTTCGCCTTGCGCGATGCGGCCGCGTCGAAGGCGACGGCGCCCGGGTCGCCGCCGTCGGGCCCGACGGCGGTGGGGACGCCGAGGCGTTCGCCCCACACCCCCAGCTGGGCGCTGCCGGCGGCGCGGAAGGTGTCGCCCGCCGCGAAGGCGACGCTGCGGCCGTGGTTCAGGTAGTAGCGTCCCAGCTTGGCGATGGTGGTGGTCTTGCCGACGCCGTTGACGCCGACCACCATGACCACGTGGCCGGACGGTTCGACCACGTTGCGTCCGACGTCCAACTCGAAGCCGACGCGCCGTAGCTTCTGGCGCATGCGGTTCGGCTCCAGTTGATCGAGAAGCGCCCGCTCCAGCGCGTCGCGGAACGCCATCCCGCCCTCGCGTTGGCGCTTGGCTTCGGCCACGACCTCGGCGGCGATGTGGGCACCGACGTCCGCCCCGATGAGGGCGAACTCGAGGTCGTCCCAGTCCATCTCCCAGCTCTTGGTGAGGTCGCGCACGTCGCTGGTGAGCACGTCGCGGGTCTTGCCGAGCCCGCGGCGGAGCCGCTCGAACCAGCTCATCCGACCCGCCCTTCGGGCGCGTTGGGCCGTTCCTCCTCGCCCCCCTCGGCCTGTTCCTCTCCCTGCACCGGGTGGTCGTCGGGCAGCGACGCGGTGGTCTCGCTCAACGCGCGGCCAATCCTGGCCAGCACGCGCTGGCGGCCCAGGATCGCCGCAAGGTCGGTGACGGAGGGCGCCTGGGTGGTGCCGGTGAGGGCCGCCCGCAGCGGCATCATCACCTGGGGCTTCTTGATCTCGCGCGCGCGCACGTAGTCGTCCAACAGGTCGTCCACGGCGTCCTCGTCCAGGAAGTCCAGCATCGAGAAGGCGCGCTCGAGGTCGGCGAGGATCTGCTGGGCGGCGGCCACGCGCTTGCGGGCCTCGTCGTCGTACGCGAAGTCGTCGTCGAAGAAGTAGCGGCCGGCGTCGAGCAGGTCTCGGAGCGTCTCGGCCCGGGGCCGCAGCACGTCGACGACGTCCAGGAGGTAATCCTCGCTCTCCCAGTCGTACCCTTCGGCCTCCAACGACGGCTTCAGGCGCGCCGCGATCTCCTCCAGCGGGAGGATCTCCCGCAGGTAGCGGGCGTTGAAATGCCGCAGCTTGCGGAGGTCGAACACCGGCCCGCCCAGCGAGATACGCGACGGATCGAACGCGGCGACCATCTCGTCCAGATCGAAGAACTCCCGGCCGTCCGGCATGCTCCACGCCAGCGTGCCGAGGAAGTTGCGCAGCGCTTCGGGCAGGATGCCCTGGGCGCGGTAGGAGTCGACGCTGGTGTCCAGCTTGCGCTTGCTGATCTTGGTCTTGTTGGCGTCGGGGTTGCGGAGCAGCGGAAGGTGGCAGAACACCGGCGGCGCCCACGCGAACGCGTCGTAGAGCAGTACGTGGACCGGCGTGCTGGTCACCCACTCCTCGGCGCGGAGCACGTGGGTGACGCCCATCAGTTGGTCGTCCACCACGTTCGCGAAGTGGTAGGTGGGGAAGCCGTCGCTCTTGAGGAGCACGGTGTCGCGGATCTCCTCGTTCGGGATGGAGATGGTGCCGCGAAGCAGGTCGTCGAAGCCCGTCTCGCCCCGGTCCGGCGTGACCAGCCGAACCACGTGCGGTTCGCCGGCGGCGGCGCGTCGTTCCTGCTCTTCGGCCGGGACGACGCGCCCGCGCCCGTCGTAGCCCAGCGCCTTGCCCTGCTGGCGCTGCTCGGAGCGCATCGCCTCGAGCTCCTCCGGCGTCTCGAAGGCCCGGTAGGCCTTGCCCTCCCTCAGCAGGCGGTCGGCGTGCGCGCGGTAGATCTCGGTCCGTTCGCTCTGCCGGTACGGTCGGTGATCGCCGCCGATGCCGGGCCCCTCGTCGGGGGGAAGGCCGAGCCACGCGAACATGTCCAGGATGCGCGCCTCCGAGGTGGCGTCGTAGCGTTCGCGGTCGGTGTCCTCGAGGCGGAACACGAATCGGCCCCCGTGCCGCTTGGCGAACGCGTAGTTGAACAGGCCCACGTACGCGGTCCCGACGTGCGGGTCACCGGTGGGCGATGGCGCGATGCGGGTCACGACGTTCATGGCGTGGTCTCCTATCTCGAATGAGCATCATAGCCCGCGTCCGCGGGCCGGCGGGTCGCCGGGGTCGCGTCAGGCGCTGAGCAGCACCCGAAGCAGGGTCGCGGCCGCGATCAGCCACAGGTAGGGGGCGAACCATCGGAACCGGCCCCGCTTCAGGAGGCGAAACAACCATGTAAGCGCCAGCCAGCCCGTCAGGAACGAGGCCACCGTCATCAGGGCGACGGCGCGCCACCCGAAGCCTGCCTCGCGCACGTCGGTGAGGCCCAGCACCGCCACGCCGGCCGAGGCGACCAGGTACAGCAGGAACGACAGGCGCGCGGCGGTGGCCGCCTCCACGTCGCGCCACAGCAACGACGCGATGGTGGTGCCGGAGCGACTGATCCCGGGCATCACCGCCAGGCCCTGCGCGAAGCCCACCACCAGCGCGTCGCGCCAGGTCAGGTCCTGCGGGGCGTCGCGGCGGCCGCTGGCGGGGGCGGTCCACAGGATCAGGCCGGTCACGATGAGCGCCAGCGAGGCGGGGACGGGCGCGTTGAGGTGCTCGAACACGCCTCGCAGGCCCAGTCCGATCGCGGCGGTGGGCACCGACCCGATGATCACCAACCAGGCCAGGCGCCAGCCCGGGTCGCCGCGGGCGGCGGGGGAGACCAGGCCGCGCAGGAAGCCGGCCGCGGCGCGGGCGACGTCCCGTCGCAACACCCACAGCACCGCAAGGAAGGTGCCCGTGTTGGTGGCGATGTCGACCGCCAGCTCCAGCGACGCCCCTTCGGCCCGCAGCCCGAGCCAGTAGGAGGCCAGCACCAGGTGGCCGGAACTCGAGATCGGCAGGAACTCGGTGAGCCCCTGCACCACGCCGAGCACGATCGCCTCTACGTCCCCCACGTGCGTCTCCTACGGTGTCGGGTGTCGATCGGCCGGGGTCCGCAACGAACGGGCCGGCGGGAGGGTCCCACCGGCCACGCGCGCGGTCCGGGGCTACGCTCAGCGTTTGCTGAACTGCGGCGACCGACGGGCCTTCTTGAGGCCGTACTTCTTGCGTTCGACGACGCGCGCGTCGCGCGAGAGGTGACCCGCCTGCTTCAGCACGTCGCGGTAGTTCGGGTCGACCTCCAGCAGCGCGCGGGCCACGCCCAGCTTGATGGCGTCCGCTTGGCCTGCGGGGCCGCCGCCGCGTACGGTGATGGTGGCGTCGTACCGGCCAGCGGTGCTGGTCGCCTTGAGCGGTTCGAGCGCCTGCACGCCGACCAGAATGCCACGGAAGTACTCCTGGAAGTCCTTGCCGTTCACGTTGATCCGGCCGGAGCCGGGGCGCAGGAAGACGCGTGCGACAGCTTCCTTGCGTCGGCCGGTCCCGTAGTACTGATCCATGTTCAGACCTCCAGTGTCTTCGGTCGTTGCGCCTGGTGCGGGTGGGCGTCGCCGGCGTACACCTTGAGTCGCCGGATGATCTTGCGGCCCAGCCGGTTCTTGGGCAGCATCCCCCACACTGCGGACTCCACCACCCGCTCGGGACGGCGGCGCATCATCGTCCGGGCCGTCGTGCGCGTGAGCCCGCCCTGATACCCGCTGTAGCGGGTGTACTCCTTCTGGTCCAGCTTGCTGCCGGTGAACACGACCTTGTCGGCGTTGACGACGATCACGAAGTCCCCGCCCGCCTGATTCGGCGTGAAGGTCGGCTTGTGCTTGCCGCGAAGCACCTGCGCGAGGCGCGTGGCGAGCCGGCCGACGGTCTGGCCGGCGGCATCGACGACCACCCAGTCGTTGGAGGTCTCCTTGGGAAAATACGTCTTCACGTTGCTCACGTCCCTCTTGCGTCCGATTCGTGTTTGGTCGTGCACGCCGCACATCGGTGCACGGTCCAGGAGGTCGCGTCGCCATGCGGCTGCGTGCCGGCACGGCGGCGACGGCCGAAGTGCCCGTAGGCGCGCGCGGCGCCGGCGCGGCGAGGCCGGAGGGGACTCTAGCACGGCCGCGCGTAGCGGGGCAAGCGCCGGCGCTGCGGGGCCGACGGGATCAGGGCTCTTCGGGCAGGTCCTCTTCGGGCAGGTCCTCTTCGGGCAAATCGGGGACGCGCCCCCCGAGCTGACGGATCTCCTCGATGAACCGCTCGACCGAGTCGAAGTCGCGGTAGACGCTCAAGAAGCGGATGTAGGCGACGTCGTCGACCTCCTTGAGGAAGGCAAGCGCGCGGCGGCCGATCTCGTCCGCATCGATACGGGCGGTGTGCACCTCGTCCTCGAGCGCGTAGGCGAACTCGCGGAGCTGCTTCTCCGTCACCGGCCGCTTGTTCGTCGCCACCCGTAGCTTGCCGAGAAGCTTGTCGGGCTGGAACGCTTCCAGGCGCCCCGAGCGCTTGCGCACCATCAGCGCCTCCAACTGGGCGCGTTCGTAGGTCGTGAAACGGCGGTGACAGGCGTCGCACTCGCGCCGGCGCCGGATCGCCTGCCCCTCGTCCGAGGGGCGCGAGTTGACCACGCGCGTGTCCACGGCCGAGCAGTACGGGCACTTCATCGCCTGACGTCCCCCCCGGCGGTGCGCGGCGGCGCGAGGGTCACGTCGATCGTCCGGCGAAGCGTCGGCGCGGCGAGGGCGCCTCGTCGTACTCGGCGTCCGCGTCCTCGCCGCCGTCGCGAAGGTCGTCGCCGTCCTCGTCCGTGGAGGCCTCGTCCTCGTCCAGTTCGCCGTCCCCCTCCGGACCGTCGCCGCGCCAGACGTCGGCCTCGAGATCGGACTGTCGTACCCGGTCGTCCAGGGCGGCCTGGATCTCGGGCAGCAGCGTCTCGATCACGCGCGGCGGCTTGGGCAGGTCGACGGTGACCTCCTGCCCGGCGACGCCGGACGCCGCCTCGGAGCCGAGCCACAGCACGGTGTCCACCACGCGCGCATCGTGCGGCGGGTCGCTGGCCGGCCGCGAGGGGACGACGACGTTGGCCCGCAGGCGGCCGTGCATTTGGCCGTAGGCGCGGCACAAGCGCGCCAGCCCGCCGCGCACCATCGCGTTCTGCGGCGCCGTCGCCGACGCCGGCGGCGCCACCACCACCATCCAGGCGCGCTCCAAGCGGCGGGTCGCGGTGCGGAGGATCCACTGGCTGCTTCGAAGGGTGTCGTCCACCAGCTCGGAGAACTCGCCGTCGGTGAGGTCCGGCCCGGTGGCGCCGCTGGCGCGCGTGGCGACGTGAACGATGCCGTCCAACCCGCCGAACAGCTGGTCGACCTTGTCGAAGGCGTTGCGCACGTCGAGCTGCAGCGTCACGTCGATCTGAATCGGGATCGCCTGCCCGCCGACCTCCTCCACCTCGGCGGCGGTCTTGGAGGCCATGGCGACATCGCGGTCGGCGCAGACGACGTCGTACCCGACGCGGCCCCACCCGAGCGCGATGGCCCGGCCGAACCCCTGCCCCACGCCCGTGACCAGTACCACCCCGGGAAGCGACATGGCGTCAGGATACTCCCGGCGCCAGGGGCTCACAACCAATGCGCCGGTGTGGGGAGGTCCGTTCGGTACGCCGTTTCCGTCCCCGTCGGTCGGGGCTCTGGTAGGCTCGGGCGCGAGAGGAGCCGCATGCAGGCCAGCAACGACGCGTCGCCCGAACCGTACAGCTACGTCCACCGCGGCACCGAGGTCGAGGGACGCATCGTGTCCGACGGGCGTTTGCGCATCGACGGGACGGTGAACGGCGAGGTGCGCGCCGCGGGCGTGCTGGAGATCGCGCCCGGCGGCCGCGTCGAGGGCGGTCCCGTGCGGGCCACCGACGTTCGGGTCGCCGGGATCGTCGTCGGCGAGGTGCACGCCGAGGGAAAGGTCGAGATCTGGCGCGACGCCGAGGTCCGGGGCGACGTGCACGCCGCGACGCTGGACGTGGAGGAGGGCGCCCGCTTTTCGGGGCGCAGCTTCATGGCCGGCGACGAGCCTGCGGCGGACGCCTCGGAGGGCGCGCCGGCCGAGGCGGTGGGCAGGGCCGAACCGGCCGCCGGGAGCGGCGGGGACGATCCGGTGCCGGCGCCCGAGGAGGCGCGGTCGTGAGTCGGGTCCGAACCGCTGCGGGGCGCCTGCTACCATGCGGCGTGACGGCCTCTTCGCGACGCCATGCCGGGCCCTTGAGGTCCGGACGTGGTGTCGTGCCGGCCGGGAGGAGGTCCCGTGGCGCTTGAGCGATGGTTCCGGCGGAGTCGGCCGACGCGCAGCGACGACCAGAGCCCGGCCGGGCTGTGGATGAAATGCGACGCCTGCAGCGCTCAGATCTACCGCAAGGACCTGGTGTCCAACCTGTACGTGTGCCCGGAGTGCGGGCATCATTACCGCATGCCGGTCGATGCGCGCATCGAGTCGCTGTTGGACGAAGGCACCTTCGAACGTTGGTCCGGAGGGCTGGCCCCCACCGACCCGTTGGATTTCGTGGACACGGAGCCGTATCCCGAACGCATGGCGCGGGTCCAGGAGACGCAGGGCCGCCCCGATGCCGTGGTGACCGGGGCGGGGACACTGGAGGGCCAGCGCGTGGCGTTGGTGGTGATGGACTTCTACTTCGCGGGGGGGTCGATGGGGTCGGTGGTCGGCGAGGAGATCGCCCGCGCTGCCGAGCGGGCCGCCGCCGAGGACCGCGCCCTGGTGGCGGTGACGGCGTCCGGCGGGGCCCGCATGCAGGAGGGCGTGCTCAGCCTGATGCAGATGGCCAAGACCACCGCCGCGCTCGAAGAGCTCGCCGAGCGGCGGCTGCCGTTCGTGACCGTGTTGAGCGATCCGACGACGGGCGGCGTGACGGCCAGCTTCGCGACGCTCGGCGACCTGATCCTGGCGGAGCCGAACGCGCTGATCTGCTTCGCCGGGCCGCGGGTGATTCAGCAGACCATCAAACAGGACCTCCCCGAAGGGTTCCAGCGCGCCGAGTTCCTCCTCAAGAAGGGGATGCTGGACGACGTCGTGCCCCGCGACGAGATGAAGGCGTCGGTGGCGCACGTCGTCCGCTTGTTGCGCGGCGGCGTGTACGCGTCGCGGGAAGGGGACGCCCGTGCCGCTTCCGTTTGAGAAACCGATCGAGGATCTCGAGAGCAAGATCCGCGACATGCGGAGCTACGCCGAAGAGCAGGAGATCGACCTCAGCGAGGAGATCACCCTGCTGGAGCGCCGCCTCGAGACGCTCAAGAAGGAGACCTTCCGCAGCCTCAGCCGCTGGCAACGGGTCCAGGTGGCCCGCGCGCCGGGACGCCCGACGGGGCTCGACTACGTCGGCCGCGTGTTCACAGGCTTCAAGGAGTTGCACGGCGATCGGACGCTGGGGGACGATCCGGCCCTCGTGACCGGCGTGGCGGAGCTCGGCGGGCGCAGCGTGATGGTGATCGCGCAGCAGAAGGGGCGCGACACCAAGGAGAACATCCACCGCAACTTCGGGATGAGCCACCCCAGCGGGTACCGCAAGGCGATGCGCATGTTCGACCTGGCCGACAAGTTCGGGCTGCCGGTGGTCACGCTGATCGACACGCCGGGGGCCTATCCCGGCATCGCCGCGGAGGAACAGGGCCAGGCGTGGGTGATCGCCGAATCGATCCGCCGCATGAGCCGGCTGCGGGTGCCCGCCGTGAGCGTCGTGATCGGCGAGGGGGGCTCGGGCGGGGCGCTCGCGATCGGCGTGGCCAACCGCGTGCTGATCCTCGAGAACGCCACCTACTCCGTGATCAGCCCGGAGTCGTGCGCGGCGATCCTGTGGCGCGACGTCGGCCAGGCCCCGACGGCGGCGGAGGCGCTGAAGCTCACCGCGCGCGACCTGCTGGAGCTCGACGTGGTCGATCGCGTGATCGATGAACCGATCGGCGGCGCGCATAAGCACCCGGCCGAGGCGATGGACGCCGTGGGTCGTGCTCTGCAGGAGGAACTGGAGGCTCTGGCTGGCGTCCAGGGGTCGGAGCTGGTGACGCAGCGGCGGGCGCGGTTCCGCCGCCTGGGCCGCTTCACCGAACTCGGCGGTGAAGAGGCCGCCTGAGGCACCTTCAGGCGGGACCCCGCGCCTGCGACGCGCGCTCGTGCAGCTGGCGCAGGGCGGAGGCGACGTCGTCGCTTCCGAACACCGCGCTTCCCGCGACCAGCACGTCCGCTCCAGCCTTGGCGGCCACGGCCGCCGTATCCGCGTCGATGCCGCCGTCCACCTCGATCAGCGCGTCGGGTCGGGACCGGTCCCGCCAGGCGCGGACCCGCGCCAGGCGTTCGGCCGTCCCCTCGATCCAGCGTTGCCCGCCGTAGCCGGGGTCGACGCTCATCACCAGCACCAGGTCCAGCAGCGGGAGGGCGTCCCGCACCACCTCCAGCGGGGTCAACGGGTTCACGGCCAGCCCGGTCTTCATGCCCAACGCGCGGACGTCGTCCAGGCACCTGTGCAGGTGCCAGACCGGCTCGGCGTGGACGGTGAGGCGATCCGCGCCGGCGCGTGCGAACGGCTCGAGCCAGCGTTCCGGCGCGTGCACCATCAGGTGCACGTCGAGCGTCGCGTCGGTGCGGTCGCGGCAGGCCCGCACGACCTGCGGCCCGAAGGACAGGTTCGGAACGAAGGTGCCGTCCATCACGTCGAGGTGGAGCCAGTCGGCCCCTGCGGCGGTGACGGCGTCGATCTGCTCGCCGAGGCGTGCGGGATCGGCGGCGAGGAGCGAGGGCGCGATGCGGATCATGGGGCACGATACCGCTGCGGCCTCCCGGCAGGCACGTAGCGTCGGCACGGTGCCGAGGCCGGCCTCGCCGTCGGCCGGCCGACGCCCCATTGTTGAGCGGCGAGGTATACAATACCTGCGTGCCGATCCTTGCGGGACGCGCCGGCAGGCCTGGCGAGCGGATCGCAACGGACGTCACCACAGCGAACGCAGCCCAGCTGCACGCATCTCACCCGAACCACCCAGAGGAGGCGAACATGGAGCGAGGGTACGCGCATCCCGAGGTGCTGGTCGACACCGATTGGGTCGAAGCGCACCACGGGGACGACGGTGTACGCGTCGTCGAGGTCGACGAAGACGTGCTGCTGTACGAGCAGGGGCACGTGCCCGGCGCCCGCAAGCTCGACTGGCACACCGAACTGCAGCGCCCGGACGTGCGCGACTTCGTGGACCGGGAACAGTTCGCCGCCCTGATGGAGGAGAAGGGGATCTCGAACGACGACACGGTCGTGCTGTACGGCGACAAGTCGAACTGGTGGGCCGCGTACGCGTTCTGGTTCCTCAAGTACAACGGCCACGAGGACGTGCGGCTCATGGACGGCGGCCGTCAGAAGTGGGTCGCCGAGGGGCGTTCGATCACGCGCGACGTGCCGCCGCGGGAGCCGGCGATCTACCGCGTGCCGTACCGCGACGCCTCCATCCGGGCGTTCGCCCCCGACGTGCTGCAGCACCTGCTGGCGGTCAAGGACGGCCGGGGGGCGCTGGTGGACGTGCGCAGCCCGGCCGAGTACAGCGGCGAGAAGCTGCACATGCCCGAGTACCCCCAGGAGGGCGCGCTGCGCGGTGGGCACATCCCGGGTGCCGCCAACGTGCCGTGGGCCCAGGCGGTGCAGGACGACGGCACCTTCAAGCCCGCCTCCGAGTTGACGGAGCTGTACCGGGGGCACGGCGTCACCGCCGACCGGCCGGTGATCGCCTACTGCCGCATCGCCGAGCGCAGCAGCCACACCTGGTTCGTGCTCAGGTACCTGCTCGGCTACCCCGACGTGCGCAACTACGACGGCAGTTGGACGGAATGGGGCAACATGGTCGGCGTGCCGGTCGCGCAGGGGGCCGAGCCCTGAGGCGATGCTCGCGCCTAGCCTGTCCAGCACGCGTCGAGGCCGGGGCAACGCCCCCGGCCTCGACGCGTATGGTGCCTTCCTCGCGCGCGGTGGGGCCGGCGGGCGCCGGCCGTTGGAATTGCGTTCAGGCGACGGCGCCGACCGGCGCCAGCGCGTGACGGATCGCGGCCTCGAGCTTGTCCGCGCCTTCGGCCAGCTCCTCGTCCGACAGGTTGAGGGGCGGCAGGAGCCGGATCACGTTGCCGTAGGTGCCGGTCGGGAGCAGCAGCAGCCCGCTCTCGCGGGCGTGCGCCACGACCGCCTCGACGGCGGCGGTGTTCGGTGTCTTGTGCTCGTCGGCGACGAACTCGATGCCGATCATGGCGCCCATGCCGCGGACGTCGCCGATCTCGGCGAACTCGGCCTGCAGCCCAAGGAGCCGTTCGTTCAGGGCGTCGCCGATCTCGCGTGCGCGCGCCAGCAGGCCCTCTTCCTCGATCACGTCGAGGGTCGCCAGCGCGGCCGCGATCGACACGGGGTTTCCTCCGAAGGTGCTGCCCAGCATGCCGGGTCCGACGCGGTCCATCACCTCGGCGGTGCCGACCACCGCTGAGAGCGGGAACCCCGACGAGAGCGCCTTGGCGCTGGTCACCAGGTCGGGCTCGAGACCGGCGTGGTCCACCGCCCACCACGCCCCGGTGCGGCCGATGCCGGCCTGGATCTCGTCGTCGATCCACAACGCGCCGATCTCGGAGGCGTAGGCGCGCAGGCCGCGCAGGAAGCTGGGCGGCGCCGGGATGAAGCCCCCCTCGCCGGCGATCGGTTCCAGCACGAAGGCGGCGACCTCGTCCTCACCGACGGTGGTCTTGACCTGGTCGCGAAGCTGCGCCAGCGTCGCTTCGCCGACGTCCCCGTCCTTCGCGGTGAACGGCGAGCGGTAGGCGTAGGGGTACGTCGCGCGGTAGATCTCGGCCGCCCGTGGGCGGAAGCCGGCCTTGTAGGGGTTCGCTTTGCCCGTTAGCGACAGCGCCATGTGGGTCCGGCCGTGGAAGGCGTGCGTGAACGCGACGATGCCTTGCCGTCCGGTCGCCACGCGCGCGATCTTGACGGCGTTCTCGACCGCTTCGGCGCCGGAGTTGACCAGGAACGTCTTCTTCTGGCCGTCGCCCGGCGCGAGCGCGTTCAGGCGCTCGGCCAGCGCGACGTAGGACTCGTGCATGCCCACGGCGAAGCAGAGGTGCTGGAACCGCTCCGTCTGCCGCCGCACCGCTTCGACCACCTTGGGGTGGGAGTGGCCGACGTTCATGACGGCGATGCCGACCGAGAAGTCGAGGTACTTCGTGCCGTCGGCGTCCCAGACGTAGGAGCCCTTGGCGTCCGCAGGGTAGATCGGATGGATCGACGCCGCGGCGGGCGAGACGGCCGCTGCGCGGCGGCGGGCCAATTCCTGGTTGCTCATGGGCACCTCCCGGGCCTGACCGCGGCGTGGCGTTCGAAAGTATCGTGGGCATTACGCCCGTCGTTCCGAAGCTTGCGCGCGGGATGGGGTTACGGTTCCGAGACGATCCGCGGAACCGACTTTACTAGAATAGCACCGGGCCGGGTGGGCTGTGTACCCCGGACGCGGGGGCACGGTAGCCTGCCGGCGTGCCCTCCTCGGCCCCCTGGGCCCCCCCATCGGTCCGCGTCCGCGCGGACCCCGGCTTCGAGGAAGACGCGCGCACGCTGGCGACGCGCCTGGGGCTGGCGTTCGGCCTCGTCCCGGCGCGCTACGAGCTTCGGGTCGGCGCAGGCGGCGTCGCGCTCGTGTCCGAGCAGGCGCCGTCCGACCGGGCCGCGGCCCTGCGCGTCGACCTGAGCGCGCGCCGCAGCGGGCAGGTCCCGGTCGTGCGCGCGGTCACGGGGGGCCGTCCCCGCGACCGGGTCGGCCGGGTGGTCGACGCCACCGCCGGCCTGGGCGCCGACGCCGCGGCGTTGGCGCGTGCCGGACTGGAGGTCGTGATGATCGAACGGCACCCGGTGATCGGCGCGCTGCTGGCCGACGGGCTGGCGCGGCTGGAGGCCGCCGAGCCGGGCGCCGTCGCGTTGTCGTTGCGAGTGGGGGACGCGCGCGAGCTGCTGGCGACGTTGGCGCCGCCGCCGCAGGTCGTGTTCCTGGACCCGATGCACCCGCGGCGGCGCGGGGGGGCGAAGCGGGCGTCGGCCGCCTGGTTGCGGGACCTGTCGGGCCCGCCCGACGAGGCGGAGCAGCGCGCCCTGCTGGCGCGGGCGCGGGCGGTGGCGAGGCGGCGGGTGGTGGTCAAGCGCCCCGCCAAGTCGGCGCCCCTCGAACCGGGTTGGAGCGGCCGGATCGAGGGGCGCACGGTGCGCTTCGACCTGTACGCGCCGGATCGTTGAGCGCCCGAGGCGGTACGAAGCGGCCCCGCGGCGGGCGCAGCGTGGCTGGCCCGCAGGGATTCGAACCCCGACCGTCCGGACCAAAACCGGGTGTCCTGCCATTAGACGACGGGCCACCGACGCCCCAGCCGCGGGGCGAACCAGATCGTATCCGCGCCATGCCGGCCGGTCAAGCGGAGGCCTGGGGCCGCCGCCCACCATATTGCGCACGCACGCAGCCCCGGCGGGGGCCGGGGCTGCGTGCGTCGTTTGGTTGGCCCGCAGGGATTCGAACCCCGACCGTCCGGACCAGAACCGGGTGTCCTGCCATTAGACTACGGGCCAGTGCAGGCCGGAGTGTACAGCGCTGACGCGAGGACCGTCAAGCAGTCCCGTCGCGAGCCGCGGCCGCGCCGGCCTTGCCGCGCGCGAGCGCGTTGGGGTAGAGTGCTGGGCGCTGCGCCGGGCTCGCCCGGCGTCCGAGGAGAGGTGCCGGAGTGGTTGAACGGGGCGGTCTCGAAAACCGCTGTATCGCTTACGCGGTACCGTGGGTTCGAATCCCACCCTCTCCGCCAACGATGCAGCGGCCGCCTTAGCAAGGCGGCCGCGCGTTTGGGCCGAGGCCGGCGGCCCGCCGCCGCGGCCCGGTCGCGCGCGAGGAGGTCGTCCGTGTCCACCGTGATCATCGATCACCCCCTGATTCAGCACAAGCTCTCCATCATGCGTGACCAAAACACGCCGGTGCGCGACTTCCGCGCCCTGTGCACCGAGATCGCGATGTTGATGGCGTTCGAAGCGATGCGCGACCTTCCCCTCGAGGAGGCCGAGGTCCGAACCCCGGTCGCCCCGGCCCGCGTACGCCGCCTCGCCGGCAAGAAGCTCGCGCTGGTGGCGATCCTTCGGGCGGGCCTGATCATGGTCGACGGGATCCTCGACCTGGTGCCCAGTGCGCGCGTCGGCCACATCGGGCTGTTCCGCGATCCCGAGTCGCTGTCCCCCGTCCGGTACTACGCCAAGTTGCCGGGCGACATCCATGAACGCGACGTGTTCCTTTTGGACCCCATGCTGGCCACCGGGGGCAGCGCCGTGTCGGCGACCCGTATGCTGAAGGAGCACGGAGCGGGCCGGATTCGACTGCTGTGCATCCTGGCGGCGCCGGAGGGGGTGGACGCGGTCGCGTCGGCGCACCCCGACGTCGAGATCGTGCTGGCCGCCCAGGACGAGCGTCTCGACGAGCACGGCTACATCGTGCCGGGCTTGGGCGACGCGGGCGACCGCATCTACGGGACGCGGTGAGCGGGCGGCCGCCCCAGCTCGGCGAGAAGCGCTTCGCATCGTTCGGCGCCGCCTCGCGCTAGGATGCGGTTCGTGCAAGAGGCGCCGCTTCCCCTTCTTCCCCTGGCCCTGGTGGCGTTCTTCGCCGCGCTCGCCTGCGTGGCCCTGCTGGTCCCGCGCGTTCGGTCGTTCGCGTTCCGCGTCGGCGCCGTGCAGGCCGGCGGGCGCCGGCACGGGCACGGCCGCCGCCGGCACGAGGGCGCCGTGCCGAACATCGGCGGCGTGGCCCTGTTGGCGGGGTTTCTGTTCGCCCTCCTGGCCGGCGCCGCGCTGATGCCCAGCGCCCTGGGCGCCGACCGCGCCCCGTTGTTGGCCATCGTGCTGGGCGGCGTGCTGATGACGCTGGTCGGACTCGTGGACGACCTGTGGGAGTTGCCGGTGGCGATGCGCTTGGCGACGCAGACGGTGGCGGCGGGGATCCTGGTGGTGCACGGCGTCCAGATCCAGTTCGTGACCAATTACTTCGCGGTCGGTCCCCTGTCCCACTGGGCGGGCGACGGCAACTTCGTGTTCTTCGGCGAGACCGTCGCTGCGCTGCTGACGATCCTGTGGGTCGTGGGCTTCAGCAACGCGTTCAACTTCATCGACGGCGTGGACGGGCTCTCCTCCGGGGTGGCCGCCATCGGCAGCCTGAGCTTGCTCGCGGTGGCGCTCCAGGTGCCGGACCGCGGGCCGTCGGTGCTGCTGCTGGCCGCGGTGGCCGGCGCCGCCGTGGCGTTCTTGCGGCACAATGCCGGTCCGGCCACGATCTTCATGGGCGACGCCGGCGCCTACCTGCTCGGATACGTGCTGGCCGCGACCAGCGTGTTGGGGGCGCTCAAGGTGACGGCGGCCGTGACCGTCGCCGCCCCGCTGCTGATTCTGGCGCTGCCCGTGCTGAACATCACGCAGGTGACGGTCCGTCGCATGCGGCGTGGCGTCAGCCCGGCCGAGGCGGGGAACGACCATCTGCACGACCTGCTGCGGCAGCGCGGCCGCAGCGAACGCGGCACGGTGCTCACCTTGTGGGGCGCCACCCTGGTGCTGGGGGTGCTGGGCATGTCGTTGGCCAATACGCCGCCAGTGGCCCTGGTGCTCACGGTGGTGCTGGCCGTGGCGCTGATCGGGGGCGCCAGCGCCCTGCGCTGGGCGGAGGTCCGGGCGGAGGAGCGCCGGGCGTACGCGCCGGCGGGCGCGAAGGCGGACCGCCGCACGCGGTGAGTCGGCCCGCCCGGGTCGCGGTCGCCTTCGGCACGCGGCCCGAGGCGTCCAAGATGGCGCCGGTCGTGCAGGCGCTGGAGGCGCACGGCGAGTTGGCGCCGTGGATCTTGCTCACCGGGCAGCATCGCGACCAGCTCGACGCCATGATGCAGCTGTTCGGCCTTCGTGCCGACGCCGACCTGGACGTCATGGTCGAGGGTCAGACGTTGCCGGGCCTGCTGGCCAAGATCGTGCCGGCCGCGGCCGAGGCGTTGCGGCGGGCCGAGCCGGCCTACTGCTTGGTGCACGGCGATACCCTGACCAGCTTCGCCGTCGCGTTGGCCGCCTTCTACGAGGAGATCCCGGTGGGGCACGTGGAGGCGGGCCTCCGCAGCTTCGACCTGCGGCAACCGTTCCCCGAAGAGGCCAACCGGCGCCTGACCGACACGTTGACGGACGTAGCGTTGGCCCCCACGGCGGGGGCGCGCGCCAACCTGCTGCGCGAGGGCGTCTGCGAGGAGCGCATCGTGGTCACCGGCAATACCGCCGTCGACGCCGTGAGGCAGGTCGCGGCCCGCGCCGCGCCCCCCGCCGTGGCGCCGGCCGCGGAGCCGCGGGTGGTGATCACGCTGCACCGCCGCGAGAACCTTCCCGTTCTGCGCGGCCTGGCCGAGGCGCTGGCGCACGTGGCGCGGGCGTTCCCGGACCACGCCTTCGTGTACCCGGTGCACCCCAACCCCGCTGTGCGCCGCGCGGTCCAGCCGCCGCTGGCAGGGGTGCCCAACGTGCACCTCACCGAACCGCAGGGGTACGGGGCCATGGTGGCGCTGCTGGCCACCGCGCGGCTGATCGTGACCGACTCCGGGGGGCTGCAGGAGGAGGGGGCGGCCCTCCGCGTGCCCGTCGCGGTGGTGCGCAACGTGACGGAGCGCCCGGAGGGGGTCGAGGCGGGCGCGCTCGTCTTGATCGGCAACGATCCCGACACGGTGGGCGAGCGCCTGACGCGGCTGCTGGCCGACGAGGCCGCGTTGCGCGTGATGCGCGCCGCGCGCAACCCGTACGGCGACGGCCACGCCGGGCCGCGCGTCGCCGCCGCCGTGGCGTGGCGGTTGGGGCTGGGACCCCGCCCCGATCCATGGCGGGACGACCCGGGGGGCGCCTGAGGGCAGCGCATCCCGCGCGCCGGCGGGCGCGGGGCCGGTGATAGCATCCTTGGACGTGAACGGTGCGCCCATCCACACGCTTCTGGCCCGTAGGCCGCTCCCCGGTTCGGTGCGCGAGGGCGGGGGGTACGCGCTGCGCTGGTCCGGAACGGCGGTGATGGGGGTCCTGAACCTGACGCCGGACAGCTTCAGCGACGGCGGCCGCTACCCGGACGTGGCTGCGGCGTTGCGGGCGGCCGAGGCGATGATCCAGGCGGGCGCGCGGTTCGTGGACGTGGGGGGCGAATCGACGCGCCCCGGAGCGCAGCCGGTGCCCCCCGACGAGGAACGACGTCGCATCCTGCCGGTCGTCGAGGCGCTCGCCTCGGAGGGGCGGGCGGTGGTGTCGGTCGACAGCCGGCACGCCGAGGTGGCCCGCGACGCGCTGGCGGCCGGCGCTCATATCGTGAACGACGTGACCGGCCTGCGCGACCCCGCGCTTCGGGCCGCCTGCGCCGAGGCGGGCGCGCCCGCCATCGCGATGCACATGCAGGGCGAGCCCGGCACCATGCAGGCAGACCCCCGCTACGAGGACGTGGTCGCGGAGGTCGAGGGCTTCCTCGCCCGTCAGGCGGAACGGGCCGAGGCGGACGGGGTGCCGTCGGTGATGGTGGATCCCGGCATCGGCTTCGGCAAGACCTCGGCGCACAACCTGGCGCTGCTGCGGGCCGTGCCGCGCTTGGCGGCCGCCGGGCGTCCGCTGATGATCGGGGCCTCCCGCAAGCGCCTGGTCGGGGAGCTGACCGGGGAGCGCGACGCGGCCCAGCGGGACGCGGGGAGCGTGGCCATCCACCTGGACGCCGCGCGCCGTGGCGCGGCGGTGGTGCGGGTGCACGACGTGCGGAGTCACGTGCAGGCGCTGGCGGTGCAGGCCGGGCTGACGGCCGGGGCGGGGCCCGGGGCGCAGGACGACCGCATCGTGATGGAGGGGATGGAGTTTCACGGCTACCACGGGGCGTTCCCGGAGGAGCGACGCTTCGGCGCGCGGTTCGTGGTCGACGTCGAGATGCGCTGCGCGCTGCCGGACGACGACGTGCTGGCGCGGACGGTCGACTACGCGCGCATGTACGCCCTGGTCGAGCGCGAGGTCACCCGGCGGCGCTACCGCCTGATCGAGGCGCTGGCGGCGCGCATCGCCGAGCGCGTGCTCATCTCCGACCCGCGCGTGCGCGAAGCGACCGTCCGGGTCCACAAGCCGCACGCGCCCCTGCCGGGGGTGGTGCGCGACGTGCGGGTCGAGGTGGTCCGGCGTCGCTGAGGACGAGGCGCTCATCGCGTTGGGGGCCAACCTCGGCGATCCCGCCGTCACGCTGCGCCGCGCGGCGGGCGAGCTAAGCGCGTTCGGCACCGTGACGCGTCGTTCCCGCCTGTGGCGCACCGACCCCGTCGGCGGGCCGCCCGGGCAGCCCGACTACCTGAACGCGGTGATCGCGCTGCGTCCGGCCGCCCCGTACGCGGACGTCACGACCCTGTTGGAGGCGTTTCACGGCGTGGAGGCCCGCCATGGGCGCGTGCGCCGTGAACGGTGGGCGCCGCGCACGCTGGACCTCGACCTGTTGGCCTACGGTTCGCTGGTTCGGGACGCGCCCGACCCGGTGGTGCCCCATCCGCGCATGATGACGCGGGCGTTCGTGCTGGTGCCCCTCCTGGAGGTCGACCCGGAGTGGCGGCACCCCCGCACGGGCGTCGCCGCGGCGGACGCGTTGGCGGCGTTGGACCGAAGCGGCCTGCGGCCGGCGGACGTGTCGTGGGTGCCGCGGTAGACTCGCGCCCGTGCGCGTCTTCGCCATCGCCGACCCCCACCTGTCCCGCCGCGACGCGAAGCCGATGGACGTGTTCGGCCCCGGCTGGGCGGGACACCCTGAGGCGTTCTTCGCAGGGTGGCGCCGAACGGTCGGGGCGGGCGACCTGGTGCTGGTGCCGGGCGACATCTCCTGGGCCATGCGGCTGTCCGACGCCCTGCCGGACCTTCGCGAGATCGCCGAGCTTCCCGGCCGCAAGGTGCTGCTGCGCGGCAACCACGACTACTGGTGGCCGGGGATCGGCAAGCTCCGTGCCGCGCTGCCGGAGGGGATGTACGCGATTCAGAACGACGCCCTACGCCTGGGCGACGTGGTGGTGGCCGGGACGCGCGGTTGGGCCTGTCCCGGCAGCTACGAGTTCGGGGCGCACGACGATCGCGTCTACCGGCGCGAATTGGAGCGGCTGGACCTGTCGCTGGCGCACGCGGCCCGCCTGCGCCGGCCGGGGGACGCGGTGGTGGTGATGCTGCACTTTCCGCCGACGAACCCGCGCCTCGAGGCGTCCGGGTTCACGGAGCGCATCGAGGCGTTCGCGCCCGATGCGCTGGTGTTCGGTCACGTCCACGGCGGCCGCGAACAGGTGATCCGGCACCTGCCGCACACCGACGTGCATTTCGTGGCGGCCGATCACCTGGCGTTCGAGCCTGCGTGCGTGTTCACGGGCCGGATGGCCCCAGCGGCCTGAGCGTGTCGTCGCCCGTCAGGCGCGCGTAATGGGTGATGGCGTCTTCGCCGCGTTCCCAGACGAGGTTGACGACCTCGCCGTCGATCCGGCTGGGGAACAGCGCCACCCCCGCCTCGAGGTCCTCTACCTGCACGCCTAGGCGGGCCAGCGCCTCCGCTGTCTCGCGGGCCTCTTGCGTGAGGAAGGCGGCCTCCTGGCGGGCGTTCAGAGCTTCGGGATCGTGGGCCCCCGTCTTGGCCAGCCGACGCTTGGCATCGTTCATGTCCGACATCGTGCGTTGCAGCGCCGCGATGTGCGCGTCTACGACGGGGATCATCTGTTGTGCGCGTTCGAGTGAGAACAGCTTGTACACGTTCTCGACCTCCCTCTGTTCAAGGACATCATAGGCCCTTCGCCGGCGTCGCGCCGTGAGGCATGCTACGAAAATCTGAGCCGTGCAGGCTCAGGTAGGACGCGGTCGGCGTGGGCCGTCCGCGCGGTCGCTGCCGCGGAGCGCGCGATTGGTAGACTTCCCGCGCCCCCGCACGTTCCCCGGGGCGTCCCGGGCCCGTCGCCGGGGCTGGAAAGGATCGTTGGTGCCCGACGCTGCCCCCGCCTCCGCCGAACCCGTGCTGGTCCTCAACGCCGGCAGCTCCAGCCTCAAGGCGCGCCTCTCCCCGGCCGGCGTGGCCGTCGGGATCGAACGCATCGGCGAGGATGCGCCGAGCCCCGTCACGGTGGGCGGCCGCCGCGAGGGCGAGCGCCGCGTGCCCGATGTGGCCACCGCCATTCAGGTCGTGCTCGATGCGCTGGGCGCGCGCTCCGACACCCCGCGCATCGAGCTGGTGGGCCACCGCGTCGTGCACGGCGGCGAGCGCCACCGCGCCCCGTTGCGCATCAGCGACCGCGCGTTGCAGGACCTGGAGGCGTTGGCGCCGTTGGCGCCGCTCCACCTTCCCGGCAACCTTGCCGGCATTCGGGCCGCCCGCACCGCCCTGCCGGACGCCATCCAGGTGGCGGTGTTCGATACTGCGTTCCACGCCGGCCTGCCGCGCCGGGCCTACCTGTACGGCCTGCCGATGCGGCTGTACCGCGAGGAGGGCGTACGTCGCTACGGCTTCCACGGCCCCAGTCACGACGTGGTGTCGACCCGCATCGCCGAGCGGCTGGGCCGTTCCCGCGGGGAGCTGCGCATCGTGACGCTGCACCTGGGCAACGGCGCCAGTGCGGCGGCGGTGCAATTCGGACGCAGCGTGGACACGACCATGGGCTTCACGCCGCTGGAAGGCCTGATGATGGGCACGCGCCCCGGCGACGTCGACCCAGGCATCCTGATGCACCTCCTGCGCCAAGGGTGGACGGCGGAGGCGCTGGACCGGACCTTGAACCGGTCGTCGGGACTCCTCGGCCTCTCTGGCGTCTCCAACGACCTTCGCGACGTCTGGGCGGCGGCGGATGGGGGCGACGAGGACGCCGCCGCGGCGCTGGAGGTCTACGCCTACCGCATCCGCAAGACGATCGGCGCCTACGCCGCCGCCATGGGCGGGCTGGACGCGGTGGCCTTCACCGGCGGCGTCGGCGAGAACGATGCCCGCATGCGCGCCGCGGCCACCGAGGAGCTGGACTTCCTCGGGCTGCGCCTGGACCCGGACGCCAACGCCGCCCATGGCCCTCGCATCGGGGCGCAGGGCGCGCGCGTGGCGTGCTGGGTGATCCCGACCGACGAAGAGGGGCGCATCGCCGAGCTGGTGCGGGCTGCGGCCCGCGGGGAGGACGGCGCATGACCACGCTGGGCTTGGACCTCGGAGGCACGAAGATCGCGGCGGCGGTGGTGCGGGACGGCAGGATCCTGGCGGACCGCCGGGCCCCCACGCCCCAAACCGGTTTCGATGCGGTGATCGCGCGCATGGCGGAGCTCGCTCACGAGCTTCTGCAGGTCCATCCCGAGGTGCGCGTCGTCGGGATCGGATCGCCGGGCCCGCTGGACTTCGCGCGGCGGCGCGTCGTGTTCGCGCCGAACATCCCCGGCATGGAGGACGTGCCGATCGTCGACGCGCTCGAGGAACGGATCCCGTTGCCGGTGGTGCTCGAGAACGACGCCAACGCGGCGGGGTACGCCGAGCACCGCTACGGCGCGGCGCGCGACCTGGATTCGAGCGTATACGTCACGCTGTCGACCGGCATCGGCGGGGGGTTGTTCCTGGGCGATCGGGTGATTCGCGGCGCGCACGGGGTGGCCGGCGAGATCGGGCACATGACGCTCCTGCCCGGCGGGCCGTTGGGCGGGGACGGCAGCCTGGGCAGTTGGGAGGCGATCGCCGCGGGCAGGGCGATCGCCCGTGATGCCAGCTACGCCTACGGCGTCGACATGCGGACCGAGGAGGTCTTTGGTCGCGCCCAACAGAACGAGTCCAAGGCGCTGCGGATCGTGGACAACGCCACCCGCTTCACGGGGATCGGACTGGCGAATCTGGTCAAGGTGTTCGACCCCGATGCCTTCGTGGTGGGGGGCGGCATGGCCAGCGCCGGCGCGTTCTACATGGACCGTGTGCGGGCGGCCGCCAGGGAGCATCTGGAGGGCTGGCCCGAGCCTGCTCTGCTGCCGGCCGAACTCGGCACCGACGCCGGCGTGATCGGCGCGGCCGCCGTGGCGGAACGGGAGGGATGAGCCGCGGTGGAGGTGTTCCTCTCCGCGCTGGTGATCTTCCTGCTCCGCATCGCGGACGTGGCGATCGGGACGGTGCGGATCGCCTTCCTGTCGCGGGAGCGACCGTTGGTGGCCGGCGCCCTCGGGTTCGTGGAGATCATGGTGTGGCTCGCGGCGGCGGCGCAGGTCCTGACCAACCTCGACAACATGGTCCAGTTCGTCGCCTACGCCGGCGGCTTCGCCACCGGCACGGTGCTGGGGATGTACATCGACCGTTGGATCGCCGTGGGGGACGTCATGATGCGCATCGTCGCGCCGGTCGCCAGCCCCTCGACGGCGGGGGCGCTTCGCCGCGCGGGCTACATCGTCACCGAGATGAACGCCGAGGGGCGGGACGGGCAGGTGCGCGTCACCTTCTCGGTGCTGCCCCGGCGTCGCAAGCGAGAGGCGCTGAAGCTGGTGCACGGCACCAATCCGCAGGCGTTCGTGTCGTTCGAAAGCACGACCCCGGTTCGGCTCACCCGCCAGGCGGCGGCGCGACCCCGGAAGTGACCTGGGGCGGTCCAATCGGTGCGCGGCCGACGCTCACTTCGCGGGCCGGTAGGGACGCTCGTAGTACGCCTCCAGGCGGTTCACGCCCAGCGAGGCCATGTTGCTGAGCACCAGGTACACCATGGCGATGCCGATGTAGATCGGGAACGGCCGAAAGGTGCGCGACACCACGTTGTCGGCCTCGAACAACAAATCCTGCACGCTGATGACGGTGACCAGCGTCGAGTCCTTGATCAACGAGATGAACTGGTTGCCGAGCGCGGGCACCGCCAAGCGGATCGCCTGCGGCAGCTGCACGAAGCGGAAGCTGTGGAACCGGTTCAGGCCCAGTACCTGGGCCGCCTCGAGCTGGCCCTTGGGGACCGCCTGGAAGGCGCCGCGGATGATCTCGGAGAAGTAGGCGCCGGCGTACAGGCTCATCCCGGTCGTGCCCGCCTGAAACGCGCTGTCCCACTGGAAGAACGGCAGCGTGGGCAGGCCGAACCAGAGGATGAACAGCTGCACCAGCAGCGGCGTGCCGCGGAAGAACTCGACGTACGCGACCGAGACGATGCGCAACGGCAGGATCCCCGACATGCGGCCGAGCGCCGCCAGCAGGCCGAGGATCAGGCCGAACAGGCCCGCCAGCAGCGTGACGGCGGCCGTGACCTGCGTGCCGTCCCAGAGGTTCCCGAACACGGTCGGCGTGAACACGTTGGCGAAGAGGTCCTGAAAATACGCGATCATGCTCGTCTCCTACGCAGGCGCGGCCGGCTCTGGCAGCCGGCCGCGCAAGGGTGTCACGTGGGTGTGAAGCTTACTCGCTGGGCGGGGTGACGATGTCGCCGCCGACCCATTCCTCGCTGATCTCGAGCAGCGTGCCGTTCTCGCGAAGCGTGTTCAGGGCTTCCTCGAGCACGGCCTTCAACTCGTCACTGCCGCTGGCCACCGTGATCCAGGCGTTCTCCTCGAACACCAGGCCGCTGACCGGCTTCATGTCCATGCCGCTGGAGCGGAACGCCTGGTTGCCGACGATGGGGTTGGTGAAGATGGCCTGGGCCTGCCCGGCCCGGATCGCCTGCAGCGAGGTGGGCACGCCCGAGTAGGTCGCCACGCTGTCGCCGTAGCCGTTGTCCTCCAGCCACTGCTGGTTGGTGCCGCCGCGGTCGACCGCGATGGTGCCGCCCGCGTCGAGGATCTCTTCCCAGTCGTCGTACTCGCTGTCGGCGGGCGCGAAGAACTGACCGCCGCCGTAGTAGTACGGTTCACTGAGGAACGCCACGCTCTGCTCGCGTGCGGGGGTGCGGGCGTGCGAGGCGATGGAGGCGTCGAACCGGCCGGCCTGCACGCCGCCGATGATGCCGCTGAACTGCGCCTGCTCGATCTCGACCTCGACGCCGAGGACGTCACCGAGGGCCAGGGCCACGTCGGCGTCGAAGCCTTCCAGGCCCCCCTCTTCGGCGGGCATGGAGAACGGCGGGTACTCGCCCGACATGGCGACGGTGAACACGCCGTCCTCGAGCTGCGGGACGTCCGAGATGTCGATCTGGGCGAAGGCGGTGCCGGCCAGCACGGTGAGGCCGGCGATCATGGACACGATCGTGGTTCGAATCTTCATGCGAACTCCTTTGAAACGAAATGGAACGTGATGGGTTCGGCCCCGGCGGGGCGTCGTGCCACGTCCGGCTCGTTCCGGACGCGTAAGGCCCGAACGCGTCGCACGGTCCAGGAAATGGCCTGATCCATGTACGAGTCACGTTCGAACGGTGCAAGCATGCATACCACCCGAGAGCGCCGGAGTCAAACGATCGCCGTAGCGGCATCCGGGCCCAATGTCATACGCCCGTCGCCCGATGTGTCAGCGGGATTGCATTGCGATCGCCATTCGTATACTACGGTCGCATATGCAAGCGCCGCCTCCCCGGATCGGGGAAGGCCGAGCCGCACCCTACGAAGGGACCCCATGACCACATCCACGCTGCCGTTCACCCTGACGAGCTACACGTTCGCCAGCGAAGGCGAACGTGAGAGCTTCCGCCGAGATCGACTCGACGCGGTCGCGTCATTTCTGCACGCCCATCTCGACGCCTACGGCGACCCGCTCGAGCACATCCGTGCCTGCCTCGAGCGCGCCAGCGGCTCCAGGCCCACCGACGGGGGGACGGTGACCCTGGCCGAGCGCGACGGAGACATCGTCGGGGCGGTCGTCACCAACGACACCCACATGTCCGGCTATACCCCCGAGAACCTGCTGGTGTACGTCGCCACGCACGCGGACCACCGCGGGCTCGGCATCGGACGCGCCCTGATGGAGGGCGCCGCCGACGCCGTCGACGGTTCCATCGCATTGCACGTCGAACACGACAACCCCGCCGCGGCGTTGTACCGCAAGCTCGGTTACACCAACAAGTACCTCGAAATGCGACTCCAACGCTGATATGGCGATCCTGCGCATGAATCGCGACGCGCTCCGCCACAACTACGCGGAGCTGGAGAGGCGCATGGCCGGTCACGGCGTGTCGTACGGCGTGGTGACCAAGCTTCTCTGCGGCAACGAGGCGTTCCTGCGGGAGGTGCTGGCCCTCGGATCCTCCCACGTGATGGACGCCCGCACCAGCAACCTGCGGACCATCAAGGGCATCGATCCCGACGCCCGCACCGTCTACATCAAGCCGCCCGCCCACGGCAACGTCGAAGACGTGGTCCGCTGGGCCGACGTGAGCTTCAACACCGAGCTGGCCACGCTTGGGGCGCTGGACGCCGAGGCGGCACGTCAGGGGGTGCGGCACGGCGTGGTGGTGATGGTCGAGATGGGCGACCTGCGCGAGGGCGTGATGCGCGAACGGTTGGTCGAGTTCGTCGGCCAGGCGTTGCGCTTCGAGAACCTCGATCTGAAGGGCATCGGCACCAACTTCAACTGCCTGAACGGCACCGTTCCCAGCGAAGACAAGCTGTGGCAGCTGGCCCTGTTCCGGGAACTGGTCGAGCTCCGCTACGGCGTGGAGCTCGCCTGGGTGTCCGGCGGCACCAGCGTGGCGCTTCCCATGCTGTTCGCCGGGCAGGTGCCCAGCGCCGTCAACCACTACCGCATCGGCGAGAGCCTGTTCTTCGGGGCCGACCTGGTGCGCGGCGAGACGTTCGAAGGCATGCGTGACGACGTGTTCGAGCTCGAAGCCGAGGTGATCGAGGTTCGCGACAAGCCGTCCGAACCGTCGGGCCCCTTCGGCGACGACCCGTTCGGTCAGCGGCACCAGGCGAGCGATGGCCCGGTCGGCACCGCACGGCGCGCCATCCTGGACGTGGGGTGGTTGGACCTCGAAGCCGAGTTCCTCACCCCTCAGGACGAGGGCGTCGAGATCGTCGACATGAGCAGCGACATGACGGTCGTCGACGTGGGGCGGCGCACGAGGCCGACCCGCGTGGGGGACCGGTTGCGCTTCGGTCTTCGCTACATGGGGGCGCTCAAACTGCTGAACTCGGACTACATCGACAAGGTCGTGACCGAGAAGGAGGGCGCGGACGCCGAAGCGACCGTGACGCCGGAGGGCAGCACCGTCCCCAAGGGCCGCTGAGGGGCCCGGCCGGAGCCGTTCCCCCCGCCCCCGGTCTACGCCGGCAGGTCTGGTGCGTGCGGCGTGACGTGTCCGTCCACGCGAGCCACGCGCGTGATGCCGCCGCCCGCGAGGACGCGCACCTCGCGCCGTTCCCCCAGAATCGCTTCGGCGCGGGCGGAGACGTCCGGGGAGGCGGGCGCGTCGTCCGCAGCCTGGACCAGGACCGGCGCGGGCGTGGCGTGCACGGAACCCGTCGCGCGGGCGCGGGCCAACACGCGGTCGTCCGACCACGCGTCCGCCCAGGTGGCGCGCAGGGCCAGCAGCGCCGGTCGGCCCCTCGGCTCGACCCGCCCGGCCGTCCCCGGGCGGCGCACCCGCACGGGCGACGGGAACCGTTCGAGTCGGTCGTAGAACGCGTCGATCCACGTATCCAACACCACGTGCTCGCGCAGCAGCGCGCGCGCCCGCGGCGCCAGCTCCTCGACGTCGTCCTCGTCCGGGTCGACCGGGTCCAGCGTCTCGAACAGCGCCTCCAGGCGGTGTGGCAGGCCGTTCAGGCGGTAGAACGTTGCCTCGGCGGCGGCCGGGACCCACAGGATCGGAGCCAGGGGCAACCCGCCTGCGGCCAGCGCGGCCAGCTCGGCCGGTTCGCCCGCCACGGCGGGCGGGCCGGCCCGCCCGATCAGGAAGGCGGCTGCGTCCTCGGGGGGTCCGTCCATGCAGCCACCCTATCCGCCCAGCGGAGGCGCGGGACGTGGTGTGGGGTTCGGTGGGCCGCACGGGCCCCGGAACGGCCGTGGTAGCGTCACGGGCGTGAACGAGGGAGCTTCCGACCGACGCGGATGGCGCCGTGTCGGCGTGGCATTGGGCGTGGGATGGCTCGTGCTGCTCGGGGTGGCGCTGGCGGCCGCCGTGACCGCGCGCGGCTACTTCGAGGTCGAGGAGGTTCGCACACCGGAACTCGAAGGGTTACGGCTCCCCGAGGCCTCTCGGTTGGCGGAACGCGCCGGCCTCACCCTGCGCAGCTACCCGGTCGAGGCGCCCGAGCTCCCCGCGGACACCATCACCGAGCAAGCGCCTCCGCCGGGCACGGTGGTGCGCGCCGGCCGTAGGATCAGCGTGGGCGTCAACGTGCCCGCGGAGGTCGACCGCATGCCTGACCTGGTGGGGCTGTCCGTGAACGACGCGGCGGCCACGCTCGAACGTTTGGCGTTGCCGGCGCCCGACGTCGTCTACGTCTCGGGCGAGGGCGAACCGGGTCGCGTGGTGCGCCAGACGCCGGCCGCGGGCAGCGCGGCCGGCGCACGCGAGGAGGTCGAGTTGGAGGTCGGTCGCGGCGCCGATCCCTCGCCCGTCGAGCTGCCCGATCTGGTCGGGATGAACGTCGACCAGGCACGCAGGGCGTTGGCGGCGTTGGGGGTGCGACGCGTCGAGGCGGTGGCCTCCGACGTGAGCGCACTGTCGGCGGGGTCGGTCACGCAGCAACGACCGGCGGCTGGCACCGTGATCGAGCGCGGCCGGCCGGTCTTGCTGGGGTACGCGTTGGAGGGCCGGCAGGTCGCCGAGGTGCCCGACGTGGCGGGGATGGAGCCGTGGCGGGCCCGCGTGGCGCTGCGGTCCGCGGGCCTCGAACTCGGTCCCATCGAGGTGGTGCACCGCGACGACACCCCCGAGGGGGTGGTCGCCGCGCGCCCGTCGGGGCTGACACCGGTGGGCACGCCCGTGTTTTTGGTGGTCAACACGGCGCCCGGGACGGAGGTGGACCTCGGTGACGAGCCGGACATCGGAGCGCGCGACGCCCGGGCGGATTTGGACGAGGACGAGGGCGACGACGGGGACGACGCGTCGCCCGGCGGTCGGCGGGTGCCGTTCCGGTTCGACCCGAACGAGCTCGGCATCCGCAGCCTGATGAACAGCGACTACCACCTGCGCCTGGTGGTGTCCGACGCCGAGGGGGAACGCACCGTTCTGGACGAGACGCTCCGTGCCGGCGAACCGATCCGGTCCAGCGTCACCGTGCACGGCGACGAGCCGTTGCTCCAAACCTACGTCAACGGGGTGTTCTTCCAGGCATGGCGGCCGTGAGCCGACGCCGGGTGGAGGCGCCGAGTGTACGATTTCGCAGCCCGCCGTGGAGCAGGCTCGTCACACTGAACCGTGTCCGGCGTCCCTCGCGGGGGCCGTCACGAGGAGGATTCCGTGGTTGATCCCGAGATCGCCCCGCTGGCACAGCGCCTAGCGGAGGAGAACAACGTCGATTGGCGCACCCTGCGCGGCACCGGTACGGACGGGCGGATCGTCGAACGCGACGTGCTCGCCTACCTCGCGCGGGTCATGGCCGGCGAGGAGGACGTGGACCCCACGCCCGAGCCCCTTCCCGAGGGGTTGGAGGCCTGGCCCGAGGAGGACCCGTCCCCGTCGCGGCCGGAGGCGGGGCCGGCCGGCCCCGAGGACGCGGCCACGGCCACCCAGGCCGAGCGGGACGACGAGCTGCTCCTGGCCGGCGACGATCTCGCGGAGGGGCCCGCGCACGACGATGGACTGCTGGTGGGGGACGGCGAGGCCCCGGACGATGCCGCGGCGTCGGAACGACGCTTCGACGACGGACCCGCGCTGTTCGACGACGAGGCCTACGGGGCCGACGCCGGCGGCGACGACGCCTACCCGCCCGCCCCCGACGACGCCGGCGAGGGGGCGCCGGATCTCTTCGACGGCGACCTCCAGTGGGAGGACGAAGCGCCTGCCGCAGCGGAACCCGCCTTCGACGCCGGCGCGTCCGCGCAGGACGACGGGCGGAGCGAGGGCGACGGGCGGAGCGAGGGCGACGCCGGCTTCGATTTCGGTGGGTTCCCCGGCGAGGACGTGGCCGCCCCAGCGGACGCCGGGCCGGAGCCCGCCCGCGACGCAGGGGGCGTGGACGGATCGCTCGACGACGAAGCGCCGGTCGCCCCCGCGGGCGTCGGCGACGCGACCGAGGTCGGGCACGGCCCCCCGTTGGACGAGGTGGACGCGGATGGACCGGCGGTCGCCCCCGCCGTGGCGCCGGCGGCGTCGGGTGCGACCGAAGCGGCGGCGTCGGCGCTGCCGCTGGCGCGCACCCGCCAGGTGTTGCGGCGCCACGTGGCGCTGGGCGCCGCGTTCGCGGCCCAGCGCGCCGTCGTGCGGGAGGGGGGCACGGAAGGCACGGCCGTCGCCGCCCTGCTGGCCGCGGCGGTGCGCCACGCGGGCGCGCCGTTCGGGGAGGGACGCGTCGCCGTCGCGCGGTTCACGGACGGCGGTGCCCTGGAAGCGGTCGCGGTTGCGCCCCGGGGGTTGGCCGCCATCTCCCGCGGGCTGGCGGACGATCCGGCCGCGGACGACCCCGACGGGGTCGATCTGTGGCTGAGCGACCTGAGCGCGCTGGATCTGGACGACGTGGTGCTCGACGTGGCGGCCCCGCAACTCACCTTGGGCCGGGTCCTCCGCGACGGCGACGACGGCACTGCCTACGCCACGTTGGCCCTGAGCGGCGACGTGGACACCCGCGAGGGCGCGTCGTTCCTGGCGCGCGTCGCGGAACGGATCGAGGATCCGCTGCGTCTGCTCACGTGACCGACCGGCCCGCGCGGGGGCCCCGCCGCGGGCTCAGGCATGCTCGGGCGGCGGGAGCAACCACCACAGCAGCAGGTAGCCGCCGGCCGTCAACCCCAGCGACAACGGTACCGACGCCACGAACAGGACGCGCACCGTACGCGGGTTCGCGCCGGTGAACGCCGCGATGCCGCCCGCCACGCCGGCCAGGCGCCGGTCGGTGGCGCTCCTGGTGAGGCGTTCGGCCCCGTGGGGACGCCGGGCTCGGCGTTGCTCGTGGAGAAGCGGGTCGGGTCGGCTCACGGGCGCTCCGAGGCCGGCGGCGCCAGGTGCGGAATGCGGGGTCGCTCGTCGGGCGTGCGCAGGGCATGGTGCACGCGCGCCTCGAGTTCGCGCACGTCCACCCCACGGTGCCCGTCCGGCACCAGCGCCAGGTGGGCCAGCGCCTTGGCATGATTGCGCCGGCCGCCACGGGGGCTGCCCATCGCCCGCGCCTTGTGCAGCGCCGCGGCCAACAGGATCACCCCGGCCAAAAACTCGCGTTCGGTGTCCTCGGCGCGCAGCCAAGCCGGTTCCAGCACCTCGTGCGCGTCCCAGTACGCGCCCGCCTCGAACAGGGCGACGCCTTCGTTCCATGCCTCCAGATCGACCACGCCTGAGCATAGCGTCCGCAGGGGCCGCGGTAGCATGGGCGCCGTGAACCAGCCGGCCCCCCAGCGCCTGGTCGTCGGCGTCAGCGGCGGCAGCGGCACGATCTACGCCTTCGACCTCCTGCGCGCCCTGGAACCCAGCGAGCTGGAGACGCATCTCGTCGTCACCGCCGGCGCCAAGCAGGTGCTCGCCAGCGAGCCCGAGGGTGACCTCCGGTCGCTGGGCGCGCTGGCGGACGTGGTGCACGACGACCGCGACCTCGGCGCGTCCATCGCGTCGGGATCGTTTCGCGCCCACGCCATGGTGGTGGTGCCGTGCAGCGCCGGCACGCTGGCCAAGATCGCGCTGGGCATGACGGACAATCTGGTGTCGCGCGCGGCGCACGTCGCGCTGAAGGAGCGGCGCCCCCTTCTGCTGGTGGTGCGCGAAGCGCCCTACTCGCGCCCGATGATGGACAACATGCTGCGCGCGCACGACGGGGGGGCGACGATCCTGCCGGCGTCGCCCGGCTTCTACCACCGACCCAGGGACGTGTCCGAGCTGATCGGTTCGGTGACCGCCCGGGTGCTGGACCACCTCGGGGTGCCGCACGACCGCAGCCCCCGCTGGAAGGACCCGGCGTGAGTCGCGTCGCCGTGCTGATCCCGGCGGCGGGGGAGGGACGGCGCCTGGGCCTGGGCCCCAAGGCGTTCGTGCGGGTGGGCGGCACGGCGTTGCTGGCGCACGTCGCGCGGTCGTTCCAAGGCGTGGCGGACGAGCTGCTGATCGCCGTACCGCCGGGCCGCGAGGCGGAGGCGGCCGCGCTGGCGCCCCTCGCGGAGGTCCTGCCGGGCGGCGACACGCGTCAGGACACGGTACGGGCGTTGCTGGCCCGGACCCGAGCCGACGTGGTGCTCGTGCACGACGTTGCCCGACCGTTCGCCCCGCCGGCCGCGACGGCGCGGGTTCTCGCCGCCGCGCAGAATGACGGTGCGGCCAGTGCCGTGCTGGACGTCGCCGACACCCTGCACGACGCGACGCTGGACCGAGCCGTGCCCCGCGAGGCGTTGCGTCTGGTCCAGACGCCCCAAGCGTTCGAGCGGGCCCTGCTGCAGCGCGCGCACGAACGGGCCCGGGCGCACGGCCTGTACGGCACCGACGACGCGCAACTGGTGCGTGCGCTGCCGCACGCCGTCACCTTGGTGGCGGGAAGCCCGCTGTCGCACAAACTGACCGGCCCGGCCGACCTGGAGTTGCTGGAGGCCCTCGCGCACGGTCTGGGGTTCACGGCGCCGCGGGACGTCGCGCCCCGGTGAGGGCCCCGGAGGCACGGCGCCTCATCGCACCCGCGAAGGTGAACCTCGGCCTGCGCGTGGCCGCCAAGCGGGGGGACGGCTACCATGAGATCGACACGGTGTTTTTGGCGTTGGACCTGCACGACGACGTGCAGGTGACGCGGACGGACGGCCCCGGCATCGACGGGGAGGTCCAAAACGACCCGCCCGGGGCGCACGGCGCCGTGCCCGGCATGCACGACGGCAACCTGGCGTACCGCGCGGCCGAAGCCTGGCTTCGCGCCACGGGCCACGACGCGGGCGTGCGGATCGTGCTCCGCAAGCGCATCCCGGTGGCGGCCGGCCTCGGCGGCGGCAGCAGCGACGCGGGCGCCGTTCTGCGTGCCTTGGCGGAGATCCTCCCGGGCGAGGCGAAGGCGACCGACGTGGCGCGCGAGGTGGGGAGCGACGTGCCGTTCTTCGCCGCGGGGCTGCCGGCGGCCCGCGGCCGCGGGCGCGGCGAGCGCTTGGCGGAGATGGCGTTGACGCCGCGCGACCTGGTGCTGGTCCATCCGGGCGTGCGGGTCTCGGCCGCTGACGCCTACGCGGCGCTGTCGTCGTTCGGGCCGCCCACCGATGCCGAGGGGCTTCGGTGGGCCTGGAACGCCGGCGAGGTCCCGCGTTGGCGCAACGACCTGCAGGCGGCCGTCGCCCGGCTGCAACCAGGCGTGCGCGATGTGCTGCGTGCCCTGTTGGAGGTGGAGCTCCAGGCGCCGCTGCTGAGCGGGTCGGGCGCGACCTGCTTCGCGTTGGCGCGCGACGGGGCGCATGCCCGCGACGCCGCGGCCGTGATCGAAGAGGCGCACCCGGGTTGGTGGTGCGCGCCGGCGCGTGGTCCCGTGGAGGCCGCCGCGCTGGTGCCGCGCCCCGTGAACATCGAGGAGGACGGCACGCCGCCCAGCCCGTAGGCGTCAGACGATGTGCTCCTTGCCGGGGTTCGGCACCGGCTCCAGGGCGGCCGGGTTGGGGCAGGTACGCGCGTCGCGGCGAACTCTCGCGGCGGCCCAATGGGCGGCCTGCACCACGATGCGGCGGATCTCGGGGTGATGGTAGGTGGGGTAGGTCTCGTGGCCGGGCCGGAAGTACACCACCCGGCCGAGCCCGCGCCGCCAGGTGCACAGGCTCCGGAACACCTCGCCGCCCTGGAACCAGCTCAGCATCAGGAGCTCGTCCGGTTCCGGCACGTCGAAGCGTTCGCCGTACATCTCCTCGCGCTCCAGCTCGATCCGGTCCGGCACGTCCGCCAGGATGGGGTGGTCGGGACGCAGGTTCCAGAGGCGCTCCTTCTCGTCGGCCTCGCGCCAGCACAGCGTCCCGTGCGTGCCGAGCACGCGCTTGAACGGCTTGGACATGTGCCCCGAGTGCAGCACGATCAGGCCCATGCCGGACAGCACCGCCTCGTGCACCAGCGTCGCCGCCTCGTCGCTCACCTCGTGATGCGCCTTGTGGCCCCACCACAGCAGCACGTCGGTGTCGGCCAGGCGTTCCTCGGAAAGCCCGTGCCCCTCCTCGCGCAGCGTGGCGGTGGAGACGTCGAAGCCGCCGCGCTCGGCGAACGCGCCGGCCAGCGCCCCGTGGATGCCGTCCGGGTACAGCCCGCGAACCTCGGCGTTCTCGGTCTCGTGGAGGTACTCGTTCCAGATCAGGACTCGGATGTCGGGCATGCCGTCCTCCTTCGCCCGTCCCAGCCTACCCTGCCCGTCGTGCCGCCGGCGGCACGACGGGCAGGCGCGTCAGCCGGTGCCGGCGCCCTCCGCGGCGCTGCCGGCCAGGCGCGCGTACTTGTACAGCACGCCGCTGGTGTAGCGCGGTTCGGGCTCGCGCCAGGCGGCGCGGCGTTCGCGCAGTTCGGCCTCGTCCAGGTCGACGGACAGCAGGTTCCGATCCGCGTCGATGGTGATCAGATCGCCCTCCTGGAGCAGGCCGATCGGGCCGCCGACCGCCGCCTCCGGGGCGACGTGCCCGACCACCAGGCCGTAGGTGCCGCCCGAGAAGCGCCCGTCGGTGATCAAGCCGACCTTGTCGCCCAACCCGCGACCGACGATGGCGCTGGTCGGGGCCAGCATCTCGCGCATGCCGGGTCCGCCCTTGGGGCCCTCGTAGCGGATCACCACCACGTCGCCTTCTCGGATGCGGTCCTCGAGGATGGCCGCGAGTGCCTCCTCCTCGGATTCGAACAGGCGGGCGGGTCCGGTCATGTGGGTGGTGGCCAGTCCGCTGGTCTTGGCGACGGCGCCCTCGGGGGCCAGGTTGCCCTTCAGGATCGCCAGGTGGCCGTGGGGGTACTTCGGCGCGTCGATGGGGACGACCACGTCCTGATCGTCCGGCGGACGGGCGGGCACGCCCTCGAGGTTCTCCGCCACGCTGGCGCCGGTGACGGTGGGGAGGTCGCCGTGCAGCAGGCCGGCCTCGAGCAGCATCTTCATGATCAGCGGGATGCCGCCGACGCGGTGCAGGTCGGTGGTCACGTAGCGGCCGGAGGGTTTGAGATCGGCCACGTGCGGGGTATCGCGCCGGATGCGCTCGAAGTCGTCCAGGTCGAGGTCCACCTCGGCGGCGCGGGCGGCGGCGATCAGGTGCAACACGGCGTTGGTGGAGCCGCCGACCGCCATGATCACGCGGATGGCGTTCTCGAACGCCTCCTTGGTCATCATGGCGCGCGCGGTCAGATTCTCCTCGATCAGCCTCACGAGTTGCCGCCCGCTGGCCTCGGCGCTGGCGCGCTTCTCCGCGTCCTCCGCCGCCATCGTCGAGGCGTAGGGGAGGCTCAACCCCATCGCTTCGAAGGCGCTGGACATGCTGTTGGCGGTGAACATGCCGCCGCAGCTGCCGTTGCCGGGGCAGGCGTGCTGCTCGGTGGCGCGGAAGGTGTCCAACGGGATCCGCCCCGCCGCGTACTTTCCGACCGCCTCGAACACGCTGACGATGGTCAGATCCTCGCCGTCCAGGTGCCCGGGCTTGATGGTGCCGCCGTACACGAAGATCGAGGGGAGATCCAGCCGCGCCATGGCGATCATGGCGCCCGGCATGTTCTTGTCGCACCCGCCGACCGCCAGCACGCCGTCCATCGACTGGCCCCGGCACACCGACTCGATGGCGTCGGCGATGACCTCGCGCGAGACCAGGCTGCACTTCATGCCTTCGGTCCCCATGCTGATGCCGTCGCTGATGGTGATGGTGCCGAACGTCTGCGGCATGCCGCCGGCGGCGCGGATCGCCGCTTCGCTGGCGTCGGACAGCTCGCCGAGCCCGGCGTTGCAGGGGGTGATGGTGCTGTGACCGTTGGCCACGCCGACGATGGGCTTCGCGAAGTCCGCGTCGGTGAAGCCGACGGCCCGAAGCATGGCACGGTTGGGGGCGCGTTGATCGCCGTGGGTGACGGCGCGGCTGTGACGGTTGGGGGCGTCGTGGCTCATGGGCGGGGCTCCTCCGGGGAGAACGTAGAGGTCGGTGGGGTGGGGGCGTGCCTAGGTGGCGAGGCCGCGAAGGCGGTCGATGGCGGCGTGCAAATCCGCGTCCGGTTTGCAGAACGCCAGGCGAACCCAGGACGCCGCCAGGTGCCGATGCGCCTCGCAGTAGAAGGCACTGGGCGGGATGGCGCCGACGCCGGCGCGGGGGGGCAGGTCGCGACAGAGTTCGACGTCGTCGGGGTAGCCCAACGCCGACGCGTCCGCCATCACGAAGTAGCCCCCCTCGGGCATGACGGCGCGTAGCGGGGTCTGGTTCAGGCCGTCGACCAGCGTGCGGGCGCTGGCGTGAAACCCCCGCGGGAGCGCGCGCCAGTACGCGTCGTCCCGGTCACGAGCATGGCGGAGCGAGGCGGCGGCGGCGCGCTGCAGCGGCGTGGCGACGGCGAAGGGGATCCACTGGTGGGCCATGCGGAGCGCATGAACCAGCGGCTCGGGCCCGACCGCCCAGCCGATCTTCCACCCCGTCGCCGAGAAGCTCTTGCCGAAGCTGGAGATGCTCAGCGTGCGTTCCCAGGCGCCCGGCCGGGTCGCCAGCCGCAGCGTGTCCTCGAACGCCAGGTGCTCGTACACCTCGTCGCTGAGCAGCAGCGCGTCCACGCGGGCCGCTTCGGCCACGACGGCGTCCAGCTCGGCCGCGCGGAACACGGTGCCGGTCGGGTTGTGCGGGGTGTTCACCACGATCATGCGGGTCCGCGGCCCCACGGCGGCGTGGAGCTCGCTGGGGTCGAAGGTCCAGCGGCCGTCCGGCCCGGGATGCAGCGGAACGTACACCGGGACGCCGCCGGCCATGGTCACGTCCGCTGGGTAGGCGTCGTAGAACGGCTCGAACAACACCACCTCGTCGCCGGGCTCCACGAACGCCTGCATGGCGGCGAACAACGCCTCGGTCGCGCCGACGGTGACCTGCACGTGGGCCAGAGGGTCCAGCTCGCGTCCCAGCCAGCGGCCGTGATCGAACGCGACCTCGCGCCGCAGCTTCGGGTCGCCGGGCAGGGGGGCGTACTGCTGCGGACCGTCCGCGGCGTCGCGGAGCGCCTCCCGCACGAACTCGGGCGGGCCGCCCGACGGGAAGCCCTGGCCCAGGTCGATCGCGCCGTGCTCATTGGCGTAGCGGCTGTAGACGGCGAAGACCGTCTCATCGAAATCCGCCACGCGCCGGGCCGGCCGCGGGCTCACCCGCGCGCCCCGTCTGGGTCCGCCTGTGCCGTGCGCCGGGCCGGGAGCGCCGCGATGACCGCCTCGGTGAAGGCGTCGGTCCCGCGCGTGCCGCCCAGGTCCACGGTGGCGTCGTCGCTCAATGCGGTGCGCACCGCCTCGTGCACGTCGCGGGCCGCTTCGGACAGGTCCAGCCCGTGTTCCAGCATCATCGCGACGCTGAGGATGGTGCCGACCGGGTTGGCGATGCCCTTGCCGGCAATGTCGGGGGCGCTGCCGTGGACCGGCTCGAACAGGCCGGTCGCCCCGCCGAGGCTGGCGGAGGGCAGCACGCCCAACGAGCCGGGGATGACGGCGGCGAGGTCGGAGAGGATGTCGCCGAACAGATTGCCGGTCACGATGGTGTCGAACTGGCGGGGGTCGCGCGCGATCTGCATGGCCGCGTTGTCCACGTAGACGTGCTCGATCGTGACGTCGGGGTACGCGCTCTGGCCGACGCCGACCAGCACGTCCCGCCAGAACTGCGACACGTCCAGCACGTTGGCCTTGTCGACGTTCGTCAACGTCCCGCCGCGCCTGCGGGCGGTCTCGAACCCGACCCGCGCGATCCGTTCGACCTCGTCGCGCCCATACGCCATGGTGGACACGCCGCGGTCTTCGGTCGCCTCCGAGGGGCGGCCGAAGTAGATGCCGCCGGTCAGTTCGCGGATGATGAGCAGGTCGGTGCCGCGGGCCACCTCGGGCTTGAGCGGACTGAGCCGTTCGAGCCCCTCGAAGACCTGGATGGGCCGAAGGTTGGCGTACACGCCCAGGTGGCGCCGGAGGCCCAGGATGCCGCTCTCGACGCGCTGGGCGCGGGGGAGCCGGTTCCAGGGGTGGTCCTGGGGCCCGCCCGCCGAGCCCATCAGCACCGCGTCGGCGGCGCTGGCGCCCTCGCGCGTCTGGGGCGGGAGCGGTTCGCCGTGCGCCTCGATCGCCGCGCCGCCGAAGGGGTACCGCGGCGTGTCGAACCTCAGGCCGTGGCGGTCCGCCACCGCGTCCAGAACCCGCAGCGAGGCATCGATCACTTCGGGGCCGATGAAGTCGCCCGGCAGGACGGCGACGACGTAGCTGCGGCTCACGCTGCCTCCGTCCCGCCGTAGCCGAGGCGGGCGGCCAGCGCGGCGGCGTCGTCCCGGGCCGTCAGAAGCTCGCTCAGGGGGTCCCAGCGGCCCTCCAGCAGGGCGCTGCGAGCCCCGTCCGGCAGGTGGGCGGGGAACAGCTGGTCGCCGGCGCGGACCTCGCGCCCGGCGACGTCGACGGTGACCTCGGTGTCCGGGGCGCGCCGAAGCAGCGCCTGCAGCGTGCCGAGGTCGTCGGGAGACAGGGTCACGCAGGGCATGCCGAGCGTAAGGGCGTTGCCGAAGAAGATCTCGGCGAAGCTGCTGGCGATCACCGCGCGGAAGCCGGCCTTGTGGATGGATTGCGGTGCGTGCTCGCGGCTGCTGCCGCAGCCGAAGTTGTCGCCGCTCACCAAAACCTTGGCGTGCTCGGCGCCGGGCGCGTTGAGCGGATGGTCCTTGGGGGTGCCGTCCTCCTCGTAGCGTTCGTCGTGGAACAACTGCGGCCCCAGGGCGTCGAAGGTGACGCACTTCAAGAAGCGCGCCGGGATGATCCGGTCGGTGTCGATGTCGTCGCCGGGCACCACCACCGCCGTGCCACGAATCTCGGAGATGTTCTCGAGCTCGGTCATGCCACCACCTCCCGTGCGGCGCCGAAGGTGCGGCGTGCGTCGCTGATGCGGCCCGTCACGGCGGCCGCCATCACCATCACCGGGCTCATCAGCACGGTGCGGCCCGTGATGCTGCCTTGCCGGCCCTTGAAGTTGCGGTTCGAGCTGCTGGCGCACAGTTGATCGCCGACCAGCTTGTCCGGGTTCATCGCCAGGCACATGGAACAACCGGCGTCGCGCCACTCGAACCCCGCCTCGCGGAAGATGCGGTCGATGCCGCGCTTCTCGCACTCCGCCTTGACCTGCTGCGAGCCGGGCACGGCGATGGCGTGGACGTTCTTGGCCACCGTGTGCCCTTCCAGCACCCGGGCGGCCTCGACGAAGTCGCTCAGACGCGCGTTGGTGCAGCTTCCGAAGAACGCCACGTCGACCTTCGTCCCCTCGATCGGCTGGCCCGGCGTCAGCTTCATGTGGGCCAGCGCCTCTTCGATGGCGGCGCGCTCGCCCTCGTCCGCGGTGGCCGGATCGGGCACGTTCTGGTCGACGAAGATCGCCTGGCCCGGGTTGATGCCCCAGGTGACGGTGGGGGCGATGTCGGCCGCGTCGATGTGGACCCGGTCGTCGTACGCGCAGCCGGGGTCGCTGGCCAGGTCGCGCCAACGGGCCACGGCCGCCTCCCAGTCGGCCCCCTTCGGCGCGTAGGGGCGACCTTTCAGGTAGGCGAAGGTCGTGTCGTCGGGGTTCACGTAGCCGCAGCGGGCCCCGCCCTCGATCGACATGTTGCAGACCGTCATCCGCTCTTCCATGCTCATGCGGTCGAACACGTCGCCGCCGTACTCGTAGGCGTAGCCGATGCCGCCCTTCACGCCGAGGGTGCGGATGATGTGCAGGATCACGTCCTTGGCGTACACGCCGGGGGGAAGCTCGCCGTTGACCTCGATCCTGCGCACCTTCGGCCGCGTCATCACCAGCGTCTGGGTGGCCAGCACGTCGCGGACCTGGCTGGTGCCGATGCCGAACGCGATGGCGCCGAAGGCGCCGTGCGTGCTGGTGTGGCTGTCGCCGCAGGCGATGGTGCTGCCGGGCTGGGTGATGCCCTGCTCCGGCCCGACCATGTGCACGATCCCTTGGTGGCCGGAGGCGAGGTCGAACATGGTGATGCCGTGCGCCTCGCAGTTGGCGCGGAGCTCCCGGATCATCTCGTCGGCCAACGCGTCGTCGAACGGCTCTACGCGGCTGTGCGTGGGCACGATGTGATCGACGGTCGCGAAGGTGCGCTCAGGCATCGCGACCGGCAGGCCGCGATCGTTCAGCATGCCGAACGCCTGCGGGCTGGTCACCTCGTGGATCATGTGCGTCCCGATCAGCAGCTGGGTGCTGTTATCACCAAAGGTTCGCACGGCGTGGGCGTCCCATACCTTCTCGAACAGGTTGCGCGGCGGGGTGTGAGTCATCGTCTCTCCCTGAACTCGCGAGGGGGGTGCGTGGGGGGTGGTGCGTGGGTTCGGGCCGTGCGGTGTCGTGGGCGAGCGGCCGGGTGGGATCGGCGGCCAACGAAAAACGCCCACGACCGGCGGGGGTCGGGGCGGGGCGGGCACGCACGCGATCAGGTCGTCACGACGAGTGGCCGGCCCCCCTCGCGAACGCTAGCAGGTGGGTGTGCGTGTGGCGGATCACGCGGAGGCGCGGGCGGGCGTGCCGGGAACCGAACGACATCGTCCGCGAGTATACGGCCGGCCCTCCGGGGTGTCAACGCATTCGTCACCCACGCGCGCACGGCATCGGGCGCGACCTGCGCCCCCACCCCCCTCGGCAGTGCTACGCTCGTACAGGCGTTTCAGCTTCGACCCTGTGTTGCCCCCGCCGACCCGCGGCGACGCATCACGGATCTCATCGCACCGGGCCACCGCAGGGCGTGCTGTCACGTGAGCCTAGAAGGAGGTCACGCATGATCGTACGCACATCGTTGCCCAATCTTCGCGTCTGGTTCGGGGGGGCGCTGGCCCTCGCCTTCCTGCTGCTGGCGTCCTCCGCCTTCGCGCAGGACGAATGCAGCAACCGGGGGGCCTTGGCCGACCGCTACTGCGACGCGGACGGCGACCTGACCGCCGATCGTCCCGAAGACGAGAGCGAATGGGTGAACCCCGACACCATCGTGTTCGCGTACACGCCCGTCGAGGACCCCGCCATCTACCAGGACATCTGGCAGCCGTTCATCGACCACCTCGAAGAGGTCACCGGCCGCAACGTGCGGTTCTTCGCGGTGCAATCCAACTCGGCGCAGGTCGAGGCGATGCGCAGCGGCCGCCTGCACGTCGCCGGCTTCTCGACCGGGCCGACCCCGTTCGCGGTGAACCTGGCGGGGTACGTGCCCTTCGCGCTGATGGGCAGCGAGGACGGCCGCTTCGGCTACACCCTGCAGCTCTACACCCGGAAGGACAGCGGCATCGACTCGATCGAGGAGATCGCGGGCAAGCGCGTCGCGCACACCTCGCCGACCTCCAACTCGGGCAACCAGGCGCCGCGCGCCCTGTTCCCCGCCGAAGGGGTCGTGCCGGGCGAGGACTACGAGGTGGTGTTCTCCGGAAGCCACGACCAGTCCATGCTCGGCGTGGTCGCGGGCGACTACGACGCCGCGCCGGTGGCCTCCGAGGTGGTCGACCGCATGGCCGACCGCGGCCTGTACGATCCCGACGAGGTCAAGATCCTCTTTGAATCGCGCGCGTTCCCGACCACCTCGTACGGCTACGCGCACAACCTCCATCCCGACCTCGTGGCCAGCATCGAGGAGGCGTTCTTCAGCTTCGAGTTCGCCGGCACCGAGCTCGGCGAGGAGTTCGAGGGCGTGGACAAGTTCATTCCCATCACCTACCAGGAGGACTGGGAGGTCATCCGGCAGATCCAGGAGTTCAACGACGTGGAGTACACGCAAGAGGGCCTGCAGTAACGCTCGGCGGCGGACGGTCCCCAGCGCGGGATCGTCCGCCGCACCCCTATTTGATGACACGTAGGAACGGACGTCCATGCTGATCATCCGCGACCTGTACAAACGCTACGGATCCGGCGAACTGGTGCTGCAGGGGCTGGACCTCACGGTCGAGCAGAACGCGCTGACGGCGATCATCGGTTCGTCGGGGGCGGGGAAGAGCACGCTGCTTCGCTGCGTAAACCGGTTGGTCGAGCCCACCTCGGGCTCGATCGAACTGAACGGCCTCGAGATCACCGGCCTTCGTGGCGTCGACCTTCGCCGCGCCCGGCGCCGCATCGGCATGGTGTTCCAGGCGTTCAACCTGCTGGACCGCCTCACGGTGATGGAGAACGTGCTGGCGGGCCGCCTGGGCTACGTGGGGTTCTGGCGCGCCTACGCGCGGCGCTACCCCCAGTCCGACGTGGACCGCGCGTATCAGCTGCTGACCCGCGTCGGGCTGGCGCAGTACGTCAACACCCGCGCCGACGCGCTCTCGGGCGGCGAGCGCCAGCGGGTCGGGGTGGTGCGCGCGCTGATGCAGAACCCCGAGATCATTCTCGCCGACGAGCCGACCGCCTCGCTGGACCCCAAGACGGCCGAGGACATCATGCGGCTGCTTCAGGAGCTGGCCGACGAGCTGTCGCTGCCCGTCCTGATCAACATCCACAACGTGGCGCAGGCCAAGGCGTACGCCGCGCGCATCGTGGGGTTGCGCTTCGGCCGCGTGATCTTCGACGGGCGTCCCGCCGAGCTGGACGACACCGCGTTCGAGCAGATCTATGCCGGCACGCTGGACGAAGCCGAAGTGACCGGTCAGGCACCCGGCACCGCGCAGGCATGATGGCGTCCGCAGGGGCCCCCTACCGCTGGCGCCGGCCGCCGTTCATTTCCAACCCGCTGCTTCGCTACGGCCTCTACGTGGGGATCGTCGCCTACTTGGTGTGGGCCCTCAGCTCCATACCCTTCAACTTGGAACGCATCGCGGAGGGGATCCCGCGCGCCGCACAGATCTTCGGCGGCGGCATCCCGCCCGACTTCTCTCGTTGGCAACTGCTGTTCAGCGGCTTCATGGAAAGCATCCAGATCGCTCTGGTCGCTTCGGCGATCGGCGTGTTGCTCAGTATCCCCGCGGCGATCATGTCGGCGCGGAACGTGGCGCCGCTGCCGGTGTTCGCCCTGGGACGCGCCCTGGTGATCACCGCGCGCAGCTTCCATCCCGTCATCGTGGCGATCATCTTCGTCAAGGCGGTCGGGTTCGGCGCCCTTGCCGGGATGCTGACGTTGATCGTGTACACGCTCGGGTTCGTCGGCAAGCTGCTGGCCGAAGCGATCGAAGAGATCGACTGGGGCCAGGTGGAGGCCATGCAGGCCAGCGGCGCTGGCTACTTCAAGGTCCTCGCCTACGGGGTGATGCCGCAGATCATGCCGCGCCAGATCGGCCTGACCCTGTACCAGTTGGACATCAACCTCCGCGCCTCCACGGTGGTCGGCATCGTCGGCGCGGGTGGCATCGGCGGGACGCTCATGAACGCGTTCGGGCGCTACGACTACGACTTCGCGCTGGCGATCCTGCTCGTGATCATCGCGGTGGTGTTCGCGACCGAGGCGGTCAGCGGCCGCATCCGGCGGAACATCTCGTGACCGGCGAGCAGGCGACCGCCTACCGCTGGAGGCGACGGGGGACGCGCGAGACGCTGGTGCGCTTCGCGGTGTACCTGGGCGCGGTCGCGGTGCTGGTGTGGGCCGTGCTCGATCTGGACATCTTCTGGCCGTGGGTGGTCGACGCGCCCATCCAGATGGCGGACCTGCTGGGCCGCATGGTCCCGCCCGACGTGTCGACGCTGGACCTGATCGGCGCTGCGATGCTGCAGACCATCCACATCGCCACGCTGGCGACCCTGCTGGCGTTGATCCTCGCCATGCCGGTCGCCTACCTGGCCGCGCAGAACACCACCCCGAACTCGTTCACGCTGGCGTTGGGACGGCTGGTGGTCGTGTCCACGCGCTCGGTGAACACCATCATCTGGGCGTTGCTGTTCGTCGCCATCTTCGGGCCCGGCCCCCTGGCGGGCATCCTGGCGGTCGCGTTCCGCTCCATCGGGTTCCTCGGCAAGCTGGTGGCCGAATCGATCGAGGAGACCGACCGGAAGCCGGTCGAAGCGATGGAGGCCACCGGCGCCAGCAAGGCCAAGGTGATCGCCTACGCCATCGTGCCCCAGGTCATGCCGACCTTCTTCGCGGTGGCCATCCTGCGGTGGGACATCAACATCCGCGAGTCGACGGTGCTGGGACTGGTGGGGGCGGGCGGGATCGGCCTGCTGTTGCAGGGCGCGATCGACACCTTCAAATGGCAGGAGGTCGCCACCATCCTGATCGCCATCCTGCTGGTGGTGGTGGCGGGCGAGTTCGTGTCCGGCTGGTTGCGCCGCAAGGTGATCTGAGCGGAGGCGCGTCCGTGTCGGATCAGCGGCGGCCGCGCCCGAATCCGCCGCGGCCGTCCCTGCCGCGGCCGTCCGGCGGGTCGATGGGGGCCGGCGCGTCCATCGGTCGTGCGCCCGGCGCTTGGCGCGCCGCCTCGGCGCTGCCGGCCAAGCCGCCGCTCTCGACCAGCCGTTCGAACTCCTTGGGGTCGACCGCGCGCGAGCGCCCCATCTCGAACGAGATCTTGCGCTTCAGGTGCAGGTTGGCGAGGCATGCGTCCATCGCCAGCATGCCCACCTGCCCGCCGGTCTGGATCACCGTCATGATCTGGTGGCTCTTTCCCTCGCGCACCAGGTTCCGCAGCGCCGGGGTGGCCAGCAGGAACTCGTAGGCCAGCACCCGGCCGTTCCCCGTCTGCGGCTTCAGCAGTTGCTGGGTGAGGATCGCCTGCAGGTTGTTGGCCAGCTGGACGCGCACCTGCTCCTGCTGCGCTTCGGGGAACACGTCGATGATGCGGTCGATCGCCTCCGAGGCGCTGTTGGTGTGCAGGGTCCCCATCACCAGGTGGCCCGTCTCGGCGGCGGTGACGGCGGCGCCGATCGTTTCATAGTCGCGCATCTCGCCCACCAGGATCACGTCCGGCGCTTGGCGCAGCACGCTGCGCAGGGCCGCATGGAAGTTCGCGGTGTCCTCGCCGATCTCGCGCTGGTTCACCACCGAGGTCTTGTGCCGGTGAAAGAACTCGATGGGGTCCTCGACGGTGACGATGTGCCGCGGGTACTCCTCGTTGATGAGGTCGACCATGGTCGCCAGGGTGGTGGACTTGCCCGAGCCGGTCGGGCCGGTGACCAGCACCAGCCCGCGCGGGAGCCGCGCCACGTCGGCGACCTCCTTGGGGAGGCCGAGCTGGTCGAAGGTGAGCACCTCCTCGCTGATGGTGCGCATCACCCCGCCGACCGAGCCGCGCTGCTGGAACACGTTCACGCGGAAGCGGCCCTGGCCGGAGAGGCTGAACGAGAAGTCGAGGTCCTTGCGCTCCTCGAAGTTGCGTTGCTTCTTCTCGTCCATGATCGAGTACATCAAGCGGCGCGTCATGTTGGGTGTCAGCGGATCGTGCTCGGTGGGGCGCCACTCGCCGTCGACCTTGAGCATGGGCGGCAGGCCGACCGTGAGCAGGAGGTCGGACGCGCCCCGCTCGACGGCGGAGCGAAGCAGGTCGACGATGTCCACCTGGAGTTGCGTCTGACGAATCTGGTCGGCCATGGGGGTCCCTTCCGGGTCGGAGGGGTGGTGCGCGCGGCGCCTAGTCGGCGGTCCGCGCGAGCACCTCCTCGAGCGTGGTGATGCCTTGGAACGCCTTGTGAATCCCGTCCTGCCGGAGCGTGTGCATGCCCTTCTCCATGGCGATGTCGCGCAGCTCCAGCGCCGAGGCGTCGCGGACGATGGCGCCCTCGATATCGTCGCCGACGACGAGCAGCTCGTGAATGCCGTGCCGGCCGTTGTACCCGCTGCCGTTGCACTTCTCGCAACCGACCCCTCGGTACAGCTTCTTGCCCTTGATCTCGTCGCCGCCCAGGTCGAGGCGCCGGAGGACGTCGGGATCGGGGGTGTACTCGACCTTGCAGCCGTCGCACACCTTGCGCACCAGGCGCTGTGCAAGCACCCCGATCAGGGAGGCGGAGACGTTGAACGGCTCGATCCCCATCTCGGTGAGGCGCGTGATGGCGCCGGCGGCGTCGTTGGTGTGCAACGTGGCGATCAGCAGGTGGCCGGTCAGCGCCGCCTCGACGGAGATCTTGGCCGTCTCGTGGTCGCGGATCTCGCCGACCATGATGATGTCCGGGTCCTGTCGCAAAAAGGCGCGCAACGCGCGGGCGAAGTCGAGGCCGGCCTTGGTGTTCACCTGGGTCTGGTTGATGCCGGGAATCTCGTACTCGACCGGATCTTCCACGGTGGAGACGTTCACCTCGGGGGTGGCGACGCGCTTGAGGATGCTGAAGGTCGTGAACGACTTGCCCGAGCCGGTCGGGCCGGTGATCAGCAGCATGCCGTACGGCTTCTGAATCACGTCGCCGAACGCCTGCAGGTTGTAGTCGGCGAAGCCGAGCTGCTCGATCTCGGGGATGGAGGCCGCCTTCTTGAGGAGGCGCATCACGGCCTTCTCGCCGTACACCGTCGGCAGCGTCGAGAGGCGCAGGTCGACCTCGGTGCTGCGGTCCTTGAACCGCACGCGGCCGTCCTGCGGTTGGCGCCGTTCGGCGATGTCGAGGCCGCCCATGATCTTGATGCGCGCCGCCAGAGCCCCCGCCGTGGCCTTCGGCATGGTCATGTACTCGCGCAACGTGCCGTCCTTGCGCACCCGAATGACGACGTTGTCGGGTCGCGGCTCGACGTGGATGTCGGAGAAGTCGGCCAGGATCGCCTCGCGGATGATGTTGTTCACGATCTTGACGAGGGCGTTGTCGTCGATCGCGCTGGTGTCTTCCTCTTCCTGCACCGGCGCCCGACCGACCTCCTCCATCAGGGCGGTGGCCAACTCGTCCATGTCGGCGTCGCTGCGGTAGAAGCGGTTCAGGAACCGCGCCAGCGTGTCCTCGGTGGCGACGGCCGGTTGGATCTCCTTGCCGGTGATGAGGCGGATGTCGTCCAGGGCGAACACGTGGCGCGGGTCCTTCATCGCCACCACCAGCGTGTCGTCCTCCAGCCGAATCGGCATGGCGTTGTAGCGCCGCGCCGTCGCCTCGGGCACCAGGCTGACCGCGTACGGGTCGACCTTGGTCTCCTCCTCCTCGACGAACTCGTACCCCAACTGCATCGCCAGGCTCTTCGCCAGCATCTCGGGGCTGAGCTTGCCGGACTGCACCAGCGTGTCCTCGAGCCGCCCGCCGCCCGAGCGCTGCTTGTTCAGGGCCTCGTCCACGTCGGCCTGCGTGACGTAGCCCATGTCCACCAGGATCTCGCCCAGCGGCTTGACCTTGCCGAGCTTGGCCTGTTCCTCCAACGCGCGGCGCAGCTGCTCACGCTTGAGCTTCTTGCTCATCAGCAGCGTTTCGCCCAGTCGCCCCTTGTCGTCGGCGTAGAGCGTCTCGATGCGGCGGATCACTTCGCGCTCGACCGTGGCGATGAAGCGGACCGGCCCGGCGACGATCGCCTCGATGTCGGCCATGCGGCGCGGGTCGGCGATGGCGACGACCAGCGTGTCGCCGTCCATCTGATACGGCACGGCGCTGAACTGCACCGCGTCCAGACGCAGGAGCCGGCTGGCGAGCTTGGCGTCCGCGTGGGGCTCCTCCAGCGTCTCCACGTAGGGGATCTTCATCTGCTCGGCCAGCAGCCGAGCCAGCTGGTCCTCCTGCAGCGCGTCCTGCTGGATCAGGATCCGCCCCAGCAGGCCGCTGGTGCGCTTCTGTTCCTCGACGGCCGCCTGCAGTTGCGCTTCGGTGATCCAGCCCTTGTCCAGCGCCAGCGCGCCGAGGCGGGCGCCGACGTCGGATTCGAAGTCCGGCGGAGGCTCGAGGCCGAGCTCGGGGTAGTAGGTGGCCAGCCCCCACTGCAACTCCTTGCGGAGCGCCTGGTACGGCTCGACCAGGCAGCCCGAGGCGTCCTCGATCTCCTCGATCGCGAGCGCGTCCAGCGGGTCCACGAAGGCGACCCGCAAACGATCGCCATCCAATGCGAAGGGAAGCGCCCCCACGTCCTGGGCCAGGTCGCCCGGCACCTTCGCGATGGCGTCGGACATCACGTCGACGCGTGGCAGCATCACCAGCGGGATGCCGATCGACTCCTCGACCGCGCGGGCGATGCGTTGTTCGCTGATCACCCCGATGTGGACCAGCACGTCCGCCAGCCGGCCCCCCACGTCGGTGTGGCGTTGGATCGCCTCCTGCAACGCGTCGTCGGTGACGTAGCCGCGCTCCAGGAGGACCGCCCCCAGGCGCTTGTCACCGATGGACAGGACGGCCATGTTCACCCCCCTTCAGCACGGCGCGCTCCAGCACCCGCAACGCCCGCGTGTGCGGCAGCCCGCCCTTTGTAAGCGGCGTGACCAGCACGGTCCCCAAGCCCGCGCTATGCGCCCCCAGTACGTCGGTGAACAGCTGGTCGCCCACCATCGCGACCTCGGCGGGGTCGCGTCCGAGCAGGTCCAGCCCCCGCTGGTACGCGCGGCGCCGCGGCTTGCCGGCCAACGCCAACGCGGGCACGTCCAGCGCCTCCCTCGCCGCCGCCACGCGCGCCCGCGTGCCGTTGGAGACGATCGCCAGGGCGATCCCGGCCCGCCGCATGCCGTCCGTCCATGCCCGCACCTCTTCGGATGGGGTGGACGCGTCCGCGGCCTGCAGGGTCTCGTCCAGATCGAGGAGCAGACCGCGCAGCCCATGCGCGCCCAGGACGGCCGGGGTGAGACAGCGGACGTGTTCGACGCGGATGTCGGGGCGTAGGCGCACCCAGGAAGCATAGCAGTACGCCGTACGTTCGGCTGCCGAGGACCTCACGTTCGCGTTGCACGCCCGTCCCCGAGCGGCGTCATGCCTCTACCCTCCCTGCGTGCCCGTCGGCGTGCGGGGGGCCCCAAGCGCCTCGCGCACCAACGGAACGAACGCCTCGGGGTCGTCCAGCCAGGGGTAGTGACCGCCCTCGACCATGCCGGTGGTGGCGTGCGGGGCCCGCGCCAGACCGGCCTCCGCCTGTTCGGGGAACGAGGTGCCGTCCTGGGTGCCGAACAAGGCCACCAGGGGCGCCTGCACCTGGGCCAGGTCGTCCAGCACGGAGAGGCGCCAGACGTCTCCCGGTGCGTCGTGGCGTTGCGGGCCGAACTGCGCGACCGCGTCTGCGTGCTCCAGCCGCATGCGGCTGCTGGGGTCCGGAAACTCGAGCGCGTCCAGCAGCTGCTTTCCAGGCATCATCTCGTACGCCGTCTCGACGAGCTGGTCGGGGTCCAGCGCGTCCGGGTCCGCCAGCGCCTCTTCGCCCGGCAGCGCCTCGGCCGCCCGGCCGGCCATGCTTGCGGCACGGCGCTGCAGCGTGCGCGCCAAGAGCGGCATCGAGAACCACGGATTGACGAGGACCAGCCGCTCGATGCGGTCTTGGTGCCGCACGGCGGCGCGGATCGCCACCAACGCACCGAACCCGTGCGCCAGCAGGGTGGCCCTCTCCAGGCGCGTGGCTCGCAGCAGGGTCGCGGCGTCGTCGGCGAGGTCGTCGAGCCCGAACGGCCCGCCGGCGTAGCTGCGGCCGCCGCCCCGCTGGTCGGCGTACAACATCCGGAAGTCCTCGAGCTCGTCGCCCATCAGGTCCCGGAAGCTGAACGACCCGTAGCCCGGACCGCCGTGAAGGTACAACACCACCGGCGCCTCCTGCGGCCCGGCCTGTTCGACGTAGAGGTCCGCGTCGCGGTCCTGAACCGTGATGGGCGCGTCGACCCAGCTCACCCGCGCGCCTCCCCGTTCGCCGCCGGTGCGTCCTCGAAGCGCCAGCGGCGGCAGTCTCGCAAGGTGTCCTCGTCGGCGGCGATGTCGCCCTCGATGAGCAACAGGTGCAGCGAGGCCTCCTCGCGGCTTCGCAGCAGGCGCGCGGGCACGCCGCGTTCCCGCAACCGCCGGCGCAGGGCCGCCAGGTGCGCGTGCGCGCCTGGCCCATTGCACTCGATGAACGTAACCCCGTGGTGTTCCATGCCCCGAGCATAGGAGCGTCCGCTGGCGCGCGTGGTAGCGTGAGGACGTGGGGGCGGCCCGGCGCCGCTTCCCGGCCCGGACACGAGGAGGCGGAGATGGACGAGTCCAGACGCGACCCGACCACCCCAGGTCCCCGCGAGCCCGAGCGGCGCGGGGCGTCCCGGCGCTCCCCGCACGGCCGGCCGCGCCGGCCCCGCCGGCGCACGCTCGGCGACCTGCGTCCGCTGGTGCGGGAAGGGCGGTACCGCATCGCCCGGCACGCCGCGCAGCACGCCGCGACGGAGGGATTCACCGAACACGACATCGTCGCCACCGTCCTGCACGGCCGCGAAATGGTGCGCTACCTGGAGGACGAGCGTCTGCTGGTGCTCGGCTGGCTTCCCATCAGCGCCGACGTGAAGCTGCCGTTGCACGTGGTGTTGGAGTTCGCGCGGCCCCGTGCCGTGGACGTGGTGACGGCGTTCATCCCCGAAGAGCCGCACCGGGTACCTTCGCGGACGCGCCTGGCGGAGGTGCTTCGCTGGGACGCGCACGAGCCCCGCGCCGAACGCGAGGGAAAGGCTCACAAGGGGAGGCGGTAGAAGCGGATCGCATTGTCGTCCAGCAGGGACGCCAGGGCGTCCGGGTCCTCGCCGCGCGCCTCGGCCAGGGCGCGGGCGGTGTACGCCACCCAGGCCGGGACGTTGCGGCGGCCGCGCTTCGGCTCCGGCGCCAGGAACGGCGCATCGGTCTCGACCAGCAGCCGCTCGCGCGGCACCTCCCGCGCCCGCTCACGCAGGTCGGCGGCGTTCTTGAACGTCAGGTTGCCGGCGAAGGACACCATCCAGCCCAGATCCAGCGCCGTGGCCATCAGCGCCGGGTCCCCCCCGAAGCAGTGCAGCACGCCGCGGGGGTGGCCCGCGTCGCGGATCGCCGCCTCCGCGGCCCGCGAGGCGTCGTCGGCACCTTGGGGGTCGCGGACGTGCAGGATCAGCGGCTTGTCGGACCGTCCCGCCAGCGCCGCGTGCCAGTCGAACGCCCGTCGCTGCACGTCCAGCGTGGTGTCCTGCCAGTGCGCGTCGAAGCCGGTCTCGCCGATGGCGACGACGCGTGGCTGCGACGACAGCGCCTCGATGCGTGCGCGCACGTCGGCGTCGTCGGCGAGGGGGGCGTCGTTGGGGTGGACGCCGACGGCTGCGAACACGCGCGGGTGATCACGGGCGGTTTGGAGGGCCCCTTCGCTCCGTTCCGCGTCGGTGCCGATGGTGACCATGGCTCGGAGGTCGTTGTCCATCGCCGCCTCGGGGTCTGGTACGCGGTCGAGATGGCAATGCGTGTCGATCATCGTGCTAGGGTACGTTCTCTCGGGTGAGAGTTCTGTAAGAAGGGGGAACGTACGTTGTCCTCTGCGGCGCGTCCGCAGATCGCGAGGCCCACGTTGATGGCAATGCAGTCCACACGTCACGAACCCGACCACGTCCAGCGGATGAGCACCGAGGAGCTCGCGAACACCATCGCGCGCTGCGAAGATGCCATCGCCGACGGCACGGCCGAGATCGAGGACTACGAGGCCTTCGTCCTGTGCCAGAAGGAGCTCGCGCGCCGTACCTGGGCCTGAGCGGCACGCGCGTCGCGGGCTTGGTGCAAGCGTGCGGGTGGCGCGGGCCGCCGGCGTCCGAGTATGGTGACGTTCATGGCGTCCTACGTTCGTCCTCCCGTGGCCGGTTCGAATGCGCACGGCCTCGATGATCGATCCGCGGGGCCCGCCCCAGGGCGTCCCTTCGGCCGTCGCCCCCTCTTCTTCGTGGGGATGGCCGTGTTAGCCGCCGCCCTGGCGCTGAGCGCGTGCGCGCCCGCCTCGCGCACCGCCGCAGGTCCGCAGCCGCCCGCCTCCCCGGACACGGAGGTGGCCGCCACGCCCGAACCGACGGCCGCCACGCCCGAATCCGCGGCCGCCCCGACCCTGGCCCACGACTGGGTGGAGGAGGGGCAGGCGTCGTGGTACGGCCCGAACTTCGTGGGGCGGCCGACCGCCAACGGCGAGACGTTCGATCCACAGCGGCTGACCGCCGCGCACCCCAGCCTGCCGTTCGACACCCGCGTGCGGGTGACCCACCTCGCGACCGACCGGTCGGTGGTGGTGCGCATCAACGATCGTGGACCGTTCAAGCCGGGCCGCGTGATCGACCTGTCGCGTGCCGCGGCCGAGGCGATCGGCCTGATCTCCTCCGGCGTGGCCGCCGTCCGGATCGAGCCGGCCGAGGCGTCGGGCGGTCCGCGCACCGTCCGGGTCGACCCGCGCCTGGGCGGCTACGACGTGATCGTGCCCGGTCTCGATCCCGGGTCGTTGGTGGTGCTGCGCAACGAGGCGGGCGCCTCCGTGCTGGTGCGGGCGGTGCCTCTTACGCCGCAGACGGGCGCCGAGGGGGGCGGCGAGGCGGTGTTCGCCTCCTCGGGCCTGGCGTCGCGGCTGGGCGACGCCGCCACCGTGATGGCGGACTGACGCGCGGCTCAGCGCTGGCAGGCCGCGCGGATCTCGGCGGCCAGCGCGCCGGCGTCACCTCCGTCCTGGATGGCGCGGATCAGGGCGCTGCCGACGACCACGCCGTCGGCGAAGGCGGCTACTTGGCGCGCCGTCGCGCCGCTGGACACCCCGAAGCCGACCGCGACCGGAAGGTCGCTGGCCTGCCGCACGCGCGACACCAGGTCCGCGACCTCGGCGCCCACCTGGTCGCGCGCGCCGGTGACGCCGGTGACGGAGACCGCGTACACGAATCCGCGGCAGGCCTCCGTGACGCGCGCGATCCGCGCCTGCGTGGAGGTCGGCGCGACCAGAAACACCGTGTCCAGGTCGTGCGCGCGGGCTTCGGGGATCAGCGTCTCGGCCTCGTCGGGCGGAAGGTCGGGCAGGATCAGCCCGTCGGCGCCGGCCGCCGCCAAGTCCCGCACGAACCCGCGTTCGCCGCCACCTTGGTAGCAGTAGATCGGGTTGTAGTAGCTCATCAGCACCAGCGGGGCGTCCGACTCGGCGCGCAGCGTCTCGATCCAAGAGAACACCTCCCGGGGGGTGGTGCCGTCCCGGAGCGCCGTCTCGCCGGCCTGCTGGATGGTGGGGCCGTCCCCCAACGGGTCGGAGTAGGGCAGGCCCACCTCGAGCACGTCGGCGTGACGCAGCAGCGTACGGGCGTGGTCCAGGTATTCGCGTCGGCTCGGGAAGCCGGCCGTGAGGTAGGGCACGAAGGCGGCGCGGTTCTCGGCGCGGGCGCGGGCGAAGGCGGAGGCGATGCGGCTCATGACGGTTCCTCTCCGCGGACCGCTTCGAGCACCCGCATCGCTTCGTTCACGTCCTTGTCGCCCCGTCCGGACAGTCCGACCACGATCTCGGCGCCCGGGCCCAGCTCGGGAGCCAGCTCCATGGCGGCGGCCAGCGCGTGGCTGGTCTCGAGCGCGGGAATGATCCCCTCGGTCTCCGCCAGCACGCGGAAGGCCCGCAGCGCGTCGTCGTCGTCCGCGGAGACGTACGTCGCCAGCCCCTCGTCGGCGTAGTACGCGTGCTCGGGCCCGACGCCGGGGTAGTCGAGGCCGGCGGAGACCGAGTGCGCGGGCGTGACCTGGCCGTGTTCGTCGGACAGGAGGTACATCAGCGCGCCGTGCAGCACGCCGCGCTTGTGCGCGCTGATGCTGGCGGCGTGCGCGCCGGAGGTCAGCCCGTGGCCGGCCGCCTCGACGCCGATCAGGCGGGGCCGCTGCGCGCTGGGCAGGTAGGCGTACGGCGCGAACAGGCCGATCGCGTTGCTCCCGCCCCCCACGCACGCCACCACGGCGTCCGGCGTTTCGCGGCCGATGGCGTCCTTCAGTTGCGCCATGGTCTCGCGGCCGATTACGGCCTGGAAGTCGCGGACGATCATCGGATAGGGGTGCGGCCCGACCACCGAGCCGATCACGTAGTAGGTGTCCCGCACGTTCGTCACCCAATCGCGGATCGCTTCGTTGGTGGCGTCCTTCAGGGTGCGGGTGCCGCTGCCGACCGGGCGTACCTCGGCCCCCAGCAGCTTCATGCGGAACACGTTCAGCGCCTGGCGCCGCACGTCCTCCTCGCCCATGTACACCACGCAGCGCAGGCCGAACAGGGCGGCCGCCGTGGCGGTGGCGACGCCGTGCTGGCCCGCGCCGGTCTCGGCGATGATGCGGGGCTTGCCCATGCGCTTCGCCAACAGGACCTGCGCGACGGTGTTGTTGATCTTGTGGGCGCCGGTATGGTTCAGGTCCTCGCGCTTGAGCCACAGGCGCGCGCCGCCGAGGCGGGCCGTGAGGTTGGCGGCTTCGGTGAGCATGCTGGGCCGGCCGACGAAGTCGCGCAGGACGGCTGAGAGTTCCGCGTCGAACGCCGCGTCGGCGGCGGCGTCTTGGTAGGCGGCGTCGAGCTCCTCCAGCGCGGGGACGAGCGTTTCGGGAACGTAGCGCCCGCCGTAGTCGCCGAAGCGACCGCGGGCGTCGGGCATGGGAAACATGGGGCCTCCTCGGGACCGGCGGCCGGACGCGCGGATAGGCGCGGGCCGCGGCGAAGGCGGTTCGGGGTCAGAAGCAGGAATGCGGGCCGTGCCGGCCTAGGCGTGGCCACGCCGCCAACGCTGGTGGCGCCGCTTGAAGGCGCGGGGCGTGCGGACGCGCGGGCGGGGCCTCATGCCGGGGAGTCTACCGGGGCGTCCCGCCGCTGTCCAGGCGCCGCTCCGCACGGATCCAGGCCAGCGCGTCGGCGTCCAGGCGCGCGGGGTGGCGGGCCAGGCGCGTCACGTCGAACGCGGCCACCAGCTCCCGCGCCGTCGCCTCGCGCGGCGCGTCCAGCAGGCCGAGGCCGTACGCCAGCCAGCCGACCACCCGCGCCGGCCGCACCCCCTCGTCGCGCAGCGCGCGCAGGGTCAGGTCGCCCCGTCGCTTGGCGAGGCGCTGCCCGCCGGCGTCCAGCAACAGCGGCAGGTGCAGGAAGCCGGGCGGCGCCAGGCCCAGGGCGTGGTACAGCGCGACCTGTCCGGCGGTGGCGTCCAGGAGGTCGTCGGCCCGCACCACCTCGCGGACGTTCATGGCGGCGTCGTCGACCACCACCGCCAGCTGATAGGCCCAGGCGCCGTCGGCGCGGCGGAGCACCAGGTCCCCCGCGTCGCGGGCCACGTCCGCGCGCACCTCGCCCCGCAGGCCGTCGTGGAACGTCACCGGGCCGGGGGGGAGTCGCACGCGCGTGGCGGGCGTCTTGCCCTCGCGCTGCTTGCGGGCGGCCACACGGTCGTTCGCGACGCGTTGCTCGGGACCGTAGACCGGCGCGCGCCCGTGCGGGGCCGACGCCATCTCGCGCAGGTCCTTGCGGGACAGCCAACAGTCGAAGGTCAGGCCCTGCGCGCTCAGGGTGCTCAGGGCGCGCGCGTACGCCTCCCCCCGCTGCGACTGCTCGTAGGGGGCGTGCGGCCCGCCGACGTCCGGCCCCTCGTCCCAGTCGATGCCCAGCCAGCGCAGCTCCTCCAGGTTGCCCGTCACCGCTTCTTGTACGGTGCGCGGCCCGTCGAGGTCCTCCACCCGCATCACGAACGAGGCCCCGGCGGCGCGCGCCCGCCACCAGGCGGCCAGGGCCGTTCGGGCGTTGCCGAGGTGCAGCCAGCCGGTCGGAGAGGGGGCGTAGCGGCCGCGCGGCATTCAGCCCGCCCGGACCTCGATGCGGCCGTCCGCTTCGTGCAACGCCTCCACGACCGCCAGCGCCAGCACCGGCACGCCGAGGTCGGCCAGGCGGGCACGGCCGTCCTCGAACGACTTCTCGATCACCGCGCCAATGCCGACCAGCTGTGCGTCCGCGGCCATGATCAGCTCGACCAGCGCGCCGATGGTGTGCCCCCGGGCGAGGAAATCGTCGATGATCAGCACCCGCGCGCCGTGCGGAAGCAGTTCGGGCGACACGATCAGCGGCGTGGTGCCCCCCTTGGTGCGGCTGGGCGCGCGGGCCTCCAGCACCGGGCCCGGTAGGGTCGCCGGGCGCGTCTTGCGGGCGTACACCACCGGCACGTCCAGCGCGACGGCGGTCGCGAAGGCGGGCCCGATCCCGGAGGTCTCGGCGGTGAGCACCACGCCTGGGCGCGTTGCGCCGGCCGCCGCGAAGCGGGCCTGGAAGGCGCGTCCCATCGCCAGCGTCAGGGCCGGCTCCAGGCGGTGGTTCAAGAAGCCGTCGACCTTCAGCAGGCCGCCGGGAAGGACGCGTCCCTCCCGGCGGATGCGGCGCACCAGCTCGTCCACGTTCAGCGTCGGCCGGCGCGGTCCATCGCGTCGCGCATGGCGCGGCCCATGTCGCTGGGGGTGCGGGCCACCACCACGCCGGCGCCCTCCAGCGCGGCGATCTTGTCCTTTGCCGTGCCCTTGCCGCCCGCCACGATCGCGCCCGCGTGGCCCATGCGCTTGCCCGGCGGGGCGGTGGTGCCGGCGATGAAGCCGGCGACCGGCTTGGCCAGGTTGTCCTCGATCCAGGCGGCCGCCTCCTCTTCGGCGGTGCCGCCGATCTCGCCGATCATCATCACCCCTTCGGTGTCTGGGTCCTCCGCGAACGCCTTCAGGACGTCCACGAAGCTGGCGCCGTGGACGGGGTCGCCGCCGATGCCGACGGCGGTGGTCTGGCCCAGGCCGTCGTCGCTGAGCTGTTTCACGGCCTCGTAGGTGAGGGTGCCGGAGCGGCTCACCACCCCGATGCGGCCGCCGTCGTGAATGTAGCCCGGCATGATGCCGATCTTGCAGGCGTGCGGGGTGATCACGCCGGGACAGTTCGGGCCGACCAGGCGGGTGGAACTTCCCTCCAGGACGCGCTTCACGCGTACCATGTCCTGCACGGGGATGCCCTCGGTGATGGCGACCACCAGCTCCAGGCCGGCGTCGGCCGCCTCGAGGATCGCGTCGGCGGCGGCGAAGGGGGGGACGTACACCACGCTGGCGGTGGCGTCGGTCTCGCGGACGGCGTCGCGGACCGTCTCGAACATCGGCAGGTCGACGCGGTAGGCGTCATCGCGGTCGGGCACGCCGCTGTGATCGGTCTCGCCCTCGAACCGCATCTGGGTGCCGCCCTTGCCGGGGTGCACGCCGGCCACCATGCGGGTGCCGTACGCGACGGCGCGGTCGGTATGGAACCGACCGGCGCTGCCGAGCCCCTGGACCAGGACCTTGGTGTGACGGCCGACCAGGATGCTCACCGGGTCGCCTCCACGATCTTTTGCGCGCCGTCCTTCATCCCGTCCGCGCTGACCACGTTCAGGTCGGAACGGTCGATGATCTGCTTGCCGAGCTCCACGTTGGTGCCCTCCAGGCGTACCACCAGCGGCACGTCCAGGCCGACCTCGCGGACGGCCTCGACCACGCCGTGGGCGATGGTGTCGCACTTCATGATGCCGCCGAAGATGTTCACGAAGATTCCCTTCACGTTGGGGTCTTGCGTGATGATCTTGAACGCGGCCGTCACGTTCTCCGTCGTCGCGCCGCCGCCGACGTCCAGGAAGTTGGCCGGTTCGCCGCCCACCTGTTTGATGGTGTCCATCGTGGCCATCGCCAGGCCGGCGCCGTTCACCAGGCAGCCGATCGACCCGTCCAGCTTGATGAAGCTCAGGCCGTAGGTCGCCGCCTCCGTCTCGGCGGAATCCTCCTCCGACACGTCGCGCATCTCGGCGACCTCGGGGTGCCGGAACAGGGCGTTGGCGTCGAAGCCCATCTTGCCGTCCAACGCCATCACCTCGCCGTCCTCGGTGACCACCAGCGGGTTGATCTCGACCAGGTCGGTGTCCATGTCGGCGGCGAAGGTGGCCAGGGCCTTCACGAAGCGCGCGCCGTTCGTCAGGGCGTCGCCGCTCAGGCCGAGCCCCAGCGCCATGCGGCGCGCCTGGAAGTCGGCCAGCCCGATGGCGGGGTCGACCGACTCCCGCAGGATCTTCTCCGGGGTGGCGGCCGCCACCTCTTCGATCTCGGTGCCGCCCTCGGTGGAGGCCATCACCAGGTTGCGTCCCCGCGCGCGGTCCAGCACGACCGACAGGTACAGCTCGCGCGCGATTCCGACGCCCTGTTCGACGTAGAGCCGCTGGACCGTCTTGCCCTCCGGTCCGGTCTGGGCGGTGCGGAGGGTGGCGCCCAGCATGCGCTCCGCCAGCGCCCGCACCTTCGCCTCCGTCGCCTCCACGCCCCCTTCGATCCCGTCGGTCACGACGTTCACGCCGCCGAGTTCGGGGTGTTCGGCGAAGCGGCCCTTGCCGCGCCCCCCGGCGTGGATCTGGGACTTGACGACGACCACGGGCGACCCGCTGGCCTCGACCAGCGGGCGGACGGCCGCGACGGCCTCGTCGGGGCTGGTGGCGAGCCGCCCCTCGGGAACGGGGATGCCGCGCGCGGCCAGCAACGACTTGGCTTGGTATTCGTGGATCTTCAACGTGAACCTCCCGGGCCGACGTTCGACCGCCTGAGGGTACCCCGGAGAACGGCACTGGGCAATGCGCGTCGGAGGGGACGCCATCCATGCGGTGCGGTACGCCCTGCGTAGGCGGCCAGCGGTAGAGTCGCCGCATGTATCGGACTGCGATCCTCACCGTCAGCGACAAGGGGGCGTCCGGCCAACGCGAGGACCGCTCGGTACAGGCGCTCCGCGACGTGCTGGCAGGTGGGCCGTTCGTCGAAGTGGACTACGAGCTCGTACCAGACGAGCAGGCTCGCATACGCGCCAAGCTGCGGCTGTGGTCCGACGCCGACGACGTCGACCTGGTGCTCACCTGCGGAGGGACCGGCCTGTCGCTACGCGATCGCACCCCCGAGGCGACGCGCGAAGTGATCGAGCGCGACGTCCCCGGGCTGCCGGAGTTGATGCGCTCCGTGGGCGCGCGATCGAACCCACTGGCCGTGCTGTCTCGGGGCCTGGTGGGCGTGCGGCGGGGGACGCTCATCGTGAACCTTCCCGGGAGCCCGCCGGGGGCGTCCGAGGCGCTCGGTGCGGCGCTACCGGTGCTTCCGCACGCGTTGGACGTGCTGAAGGGCGAGGGCCACGCCGACCCCGGCGCCTGGCACGAGTGAGTCGGGACGGACATGATCTGGCTGGCGCTCACCGTGTTCGGTCTGTCGCTCGTGATCGCCCTGGCGGGCGTGATCGTGCCGTTGCTGCCGGGCGTGCCGCTGGCCGCGGCCGGCGCGATCCTGGCCGCCTGGATCCGCGGCTTCGAGGGGGTCGGTTGGACCCCCCTGGCGTGGGTGGTGGTGCTGGCGATCGTGGCGCAGCTGCTGGACATTGCGGCCGGTGCGTTCGGCGCGCGGGTGTACGGCGCGGGTCGGGCCGGCTTCTGGGGCGGGGTGATCGGCTCGCTTCTGGGGTTGCTATGGTTTCCGCCGTTCGGATTCCTGTTGGGGGCCCTGGTCGGGGCGGTGGGGGCCGAGCTGGCGACCGGGCGCCCGGCGCCGGAGGCATTCCGGGCCGGCATCGGCGCGTTCGCCGGCAGCGTCGGCGGCGTGGTCGCCAAGTTCCTGATCACGATCGCCATGGCGGTCGTGATGATCCCCGCGCTGCTGTGAACGTTGCTAGCATGCGGGTTCTGAAAGCGAGGTGCGAATGGACCCGATCCTGATCTCGATCGGCCCCCTGGCGATTCGGTGGTACGGCCTGCTGATCGCCCTCGGCGTGGTGGCCGGGTCGATATGGGCGCTGCGCGAGGCGCGCAGGCGCGAAATGAACACCGAGGCGCTATTGGACATGGCGCCGTGGCTGATGATCGCCGGGATCCTCGGCGCGCGGGCGGTCTTCGTGGCGACCAGCCCGGGCCCGTTCTTCGGTCCCGGCGGCAACCCCTGGAGCGCCTTGGCGATCTGGCAGGGCGGCCTCAGCATTCACGGCGCCATCCTCGGCGTGATGCTGGCGGTATTGCTGCTGGCGCGCCGGCGCGGCATGCGGCCGTGGGCGGTGATGGACGTGCTCACGCCGCTGGGCGCGTTCGGCATCATCGGTGGGCGCATCGGCAACGTCATGAACGGCACCGACACCGGCGGGCGCCTGACCGAGCTGGGGATCGGCGTGACCTGGCCCGAACCCGGCACCGAGACGTTGGGGGCGTTCGGGCGGGTGGTGTTCGGCCCCGAGCTGTGGCAGTACGGCCCCCCGGCGTGCCAGACGGTGCCCGCCGGCGAGGCGTGCGTGGTGCACCTCACGCCGATCTACGGCGCCGTGGTCGGCGTGCTGCTGATCCCGATCCTGGCGTGGGCGTTCCGGCGCAGCACCGCGCCCGGCTTCGTGTTCGCGCATCTCGCGGTGTGGTACTCGCTGCTTCGCAGCGTGTTGGAGGAGCCGTTCCGGGACAACCCGCTGGCGTGGCCCGTCTTCGAACACGCCACCGCGGGGATCGGCCTGTTCACCCTCACCCAACTGGTGTCCATCCCGATCGTGCTGATCGCGGTGTACGCGCTGTTCACCCTCGATCCCGATCGCGACGACCGCAAGGGCCGGCTGGCGCGACGGGCGGCCAACCGGCGGTGAGCGACCGGCCCGCCGCCGTCGTGCTGGCGGCCGGACAGGGCCGGCGCATGCGCTCGTCGCTGCCCAAGGTGGTGCACGAGGTGGCCGGCCGGCCGATGGTGGCGCACGTGGTGCGGGCCGCCCGGACGCTCGGCGCCGACCCCGTCGTGGTGGTGGTCGGCGCGGGCGCCGACCGGGTGCGCGAGGCGCTGGCCGGCGAGGCGGTGGCGTTCGCCACCCAATCCCGCCCGCTCGGCACGGGGCACGCCTTCGCCAGCGCCCGGGAGGCGCTGGGCGCCTGGGCCGGCCCGGTGTTCTGCCTCAACGGCGACGGGCCGACGGTGACCGCCGCGTCGCTGGAGGCGATGCAACGCCTGCAGCAGGGCGGGCCACGCCCCGGCGAGGGCATGACCCTGATGACGGTCACCGCCGACGACCCCACCGGCTTGGGCCGGGTCGTCCGCGACGAGGCCGGGCGCGTGCGCGCGATCGTGGAGGAGAAGGACGCCAGTGACGCCACCCGCCGCATCCGCGAGATCAGCCCCGGCGTGTTCCTGTTCGACGCCACCGCCCTGCGACGCGCCGCGGCGCTGGGTCGCGACAACGCGCAGGGGGAAGCGTACGTGACGGACCTCCCGGCCGCATACCTGGCCGACGGCGCGCCCGTGCGGGCGTACCACGCCGAGGATCCGCGCGAGGGGCTGGCCGCCAACGACCGGGCCCAGTTGGCGGTGCTCGAACGCGTCATGCGCGACCGGGTCCGCGCCCGCTGGCTGAATGAGGGGGTCACCATGGCGTCGCCCGAGACCACCTTCATCGACGACGGCGTGGTGCTGGCCCAGGACGTGGTGCTGGAACCGTTCGTGGTGCTGAAGGGCGGCACGCGCGTCGGGGACGGGGCGCGGATCGGGGCGGGGGCGCACCTGCAGGACTGCGAGGTCGCCGCGGGGGCGTGGGTCCCGCCGCACGCGCTGGCCAGCGAGGCCCGCTTCGGCTGACGCGATCCCCCGACACGCCCCCCGACACGGCCCTGGCGCGGTCGCCCGACGCCAGCGGCACGGCCTCGGCCCCGCGTCGGCCCCGCGTCGGCCCCGCGGCCGCTACCCCCGCAGCCGGTAGCCCCCGTCGGCCGGTCCGTCCAGGATCTCGACCGTGAGGTCGCGCAGGCGCACCGCGGTGCTCTCGACGTACACGCCGAAGCGCCCCTCGCGCATGGTGTCGTCGACCAGGCTGAGAACCACCTCGCCGCCGAGGGACGCCTCCAGGTAGCCGCCGAACGCCACCACCTCCAGCTCCAGCGGTTCGGGACGCACCAGGTAGGCGGCCTCCTGCAAGGCCCGGTAGTCGAAGGCGGCGGCGCCCGGCTCGACATGCCCGCGGCGGGCGGTCCACACCCGCAGCGCGGCCAGCCCCTTGTCGGGCGACAGGCTCAGGTGGTAGCCCTCGCCCCCCTCGTTCACGCGCAGCAGCAGGCCCAGCTTGCCGGGGCCCTCGCGGGCCAGGCGCATCCGGACGCGCACGTCACGGTGCACCTCCGGCATCAGGAACAGTTCGGTGGCGTGCGGGCTGCGCAACACGGCCGTGCCCGCCCCGTCGGGACCCTCGGCGCGGGTGCCCGAAACGCCGCACAGCGGGGTGAACGCGCTCAGCTCCGCGCCGGGTACCGCCTGGCGCACCTTGGCGTCGAAGGCGGGGTGCGAGCGGACCCGCAGGCGCCCGTTCTCGGCCTCCACACGTTTGGGGGGCGCCATCAGGTGATGGCCGTCAGGGGAGGCGAAGAAGTTCCACAACGACCGTGCGCCGCCGTCCAACGAGGCGCTTATGCGCGCGGCGTAGTTGCCCTGCGGCAGGAGCACGTTGTCGCTGGGGGCTTCGAACGGGCCGTCCGGGCGCCCTGCGCGCCACAGGTGGACCTTTCGGTCCTCACGGATCGAGCCCAACAACCACCAGTGCCCGCCGTCCTCGAACAGCGACGGGACCTCGACGTCGTCGTAGCGGTTGGGGTGATGAAGGGGCGCCTTGGGCCGTGGGGCGGTCCGGCCGTCCCACGCCAGCCGGGCGACGCAGCCCCGCCGCAGCGGCGGTCCGTGCGCGACGCGGGCGCTGGCGAGGATCTCGGTGCCGTGCTCCGTCTGGATCAGGTACGGATCCCGGAAGCTGGTCCAGCCGCGCGGCTCCAGCTCGCACTCGTAGGCGGGATGATCCAACGCGAGGGGAAACCCGCCACCCTCGACCTTGCGCCAGTGCATCAGGTCGTCGGACCGGGCCAGCCCGATCCGCTGGACGCGCCCCTCCTCGTCGCGGGCCAGGCCGGTGTACAGCATGCGGAAGCCGCCCGCCGGGTCGCGGCTGACGTGCATCGTCCACAGCATGTCGTCGTCGAACGCGCCGGGATCGCCGACGAACAACGCGTTCGGGGCGCGGCGCCAACTCAGGCCGTCCTCGCTGATGGCGTGGGCGATCAGGTCGTGGTTGGGGAGAACCAGGTGGAACAGGTGGTAGGCGCCGTCGTGCGCGATGACGTCGACGTCGCCGATCTGGACGGGCCGGAACCCGCGAACCGGGTACAACGTCAGTCCACCAACCCATACGCGCGGAGTCCCGCCAGGACGCCGCGCGCGTGCGGTTCGTCCACGAACCGTATGCCGCGCCTGCCGCGGAGAGGCTCGAGCTCGGAGGCGTGGTTGCCGACCACGATGCCGCGGAAGCGGCTGCGCAGCATTTCGGCGTCGTTGCCGCTGTCGCCGGCCACGCAGACGCGCTTGGGGTCCAGGCCCCACTTGGTCGCCACGTAGCGGACGGCCTTGCCCTTGCCGGCGCGGTGCGGCAGCACGTCCAGGTAGCGGCCGTGCGACCACACCAACGTGTAGCGCAGGTCCCGCGCGTCCAGCGCCTCGCAGATCTCGGTCAGGCGCGCCTCGTCCTCCAGGTAGAAGCTGAGCTTGACGGCGGTCTGCGCCTCCTCGCCCTGGGGTTCCAGGCCGAGCTCGAGCAGCGTGTCGCGGACCGCGTCGCGTTGCCAGCGGGCCTGGAGGTGGCGCTCGAAGCCACGGTCCAGGATGCGGGAGGGCCCGTAGCGGATCTCGCTGCCGACGTCGCAGATGATCACCTGCGGGTCGGGAAGGCCGTAGCTGTCGATGGCCTCCTCGACCAGCGCCAGGCTGCGGCCCGACGCCACGCCGAAGCCGATGTCGTTGCGGCGCAAGGCGTCCGCCAGCGCCTCCAGCGCTTCGGGGTCCGGCTCGTCCTGCACCAGCGTGCCGTCGATGTCGCTGATCAACATGCTGCGCAGCCCCTGCAGGTCGCGCCCGACGGTGCTGCGCCAGGGGTCGCTGGCCAGGTCGTCGGCCGGCGTCTCCAGCAGCGGCCATACGGCGGTGAGGTACGTCTCCGCGTGAGCCGTCCAGGAGTAGTGCCTCCGCACCCCTTCGATGCCGGCGTGGCTGTAGGTGTCCCACAGTTCCTCATCGACCAGGATGCGCTTGAGCGCGGCCTGCATCTCCTGGGGCTCGCGGGTGTCGACCAGCTCGCCGGAGCCGCAGGTGCCGATGATCTCCTTGGGGCCGCCGTGGTCGGTGGACACGACCGGCAGTCCCGACGAGGACGCCTCGATCAGGGTGATGCCGAAGTTCTCGACCAGCGCCGGGTTGATGAACACGCCGCGGCTGGAGGCCGCCAGGCGGTACAGCACCGGGATGTCGGTGCCCGGGTCGTGCTTCTTGGGCAGCGCCAGCTTGCCGTACAGGTCGTAGCGGTCCATGCTGAGGAGGAGGTCGGTGAGCACCTCGCGCTCGTTGTCGTCCATCTCCTCGATGTCCTTGCGCACGCCGGCGAACACCGCCAGGTTGGCGATCGACTGCAGCTCCTTGTCTTCTCCGTAGGCGGTGATCAGTCCGTCGATGTTCTTGCGCCGGTCGGGCCGGCTGACGGCCAGCACGAGGGGCTTGTCGGGATCGTTCAGGAACCGTTCCAGCTCGCGCCACATCCGCACGCGCGCCTCGACGATGTCGTCGCCCGCGTCGAAGCTGCGGTCCTGATCGTAGTACCAGGGGTAGAAGCGCTCCACGTCGATGCCGGGCGGCAGCACCTGGTAGCTGGCGCTGCGGTGGCCTTCGTACAGCTGGTAGCCGTACTCGACCTCGTGCTGCGTGCTGGCGATGACCACGTCGGCCTTCCGCAGCAGCTCCTCTTCGACCTCGATGCGGTGCGAGATCTTGTAGCGCGACTCCAGCGCCTCCTCGTCCACGCCGGCGTTGCGGAGCACCTCGACCTTGTTGCGGCCCAGGGAGTGGCCGGTGAACACCAACGGCAGGGCCAGCGCGCTGGCGATCTCCAGCGCGACGTAGCCGGCGTCGGCGTAGTGGCCGTGGACCAGGTCGGGGCGCACGCCGTGTTCGCGGTTCCAGCGCAGGACGCCCTGCACGAACGCGTCGAGCGAGGGCCACAACAGCTCCTTGCGGCGGTAGCGGGTGCCGCCCGCGCGGATGCGGACGATTCGGGCGCTCTCGCCGATCGGTTCCTCCTCGTGGGCGTAGTCGTCCGAGACGCGGTCGTCGTCGATCAGGCGCGTGAACAGCACCACGTCGCGTACGTCCTCGCGTCGCCCGAGGGCCCGGGCCAGCTCGACGACGTACTTGGTTTGCCCGCCGGTGTCGGCGTCGCGGCCGAGTTCCAGGTCGTGTCCACGGATCAGGCCGTGGACGCTGAACATGTGAACGATCAGGGGGCGGCCGGCGGTCCCGCCGCTGCGTTCCGTCGGGGTCGTCGAAGTGTCGTCTTCTGGGCTCATCGCACGCTCCCTCGCATCCCATGGTAGCGGAGTGCGCCGTGACGCACGTCCCGTGGGGGCACGCGCCGTCGCGGGCGCGGTGCTATCCTGGCGCGCGGGAGGCATGATGTCGTATTTCGACAAACCCCCGGCGGTGCTGGCGCTCGAGGACGGGACCCTCTACTACGGGTACGCCTTCGGGCATCCGGGCGAAACCGTCGGCGAGATCGTGTTCAACACCTCGATGACCGGGTACCAGGAGATCCTGACCGATCCCAGCTACCACGGTCAGATCGTGACCATGACGTACCCGCACATCGGCAACTACGGCGTGTCGGTGTACGACATGGAGTCGAACCGTCCGTTCGCGCGCGGCTTCATCGTGCGCGAGTTCTCGCGCGCCGCCAGCAACCACCGGGCCAACCAGGACCTGCAGAGCTTCATGGAGCAGCACCGCATCGTCGGCATCGAGGGGATCGATACCCGCGCCCTCACCCGGCGCCTGCGGACCGGCGGCGTGGTGAAGGGCGTGATCCGGCACGGGGCGCGCGACGAGGCGCTGGAGGCCGAGCTGGTCGCCCGCGCCCGCGCCCACGAGGACATCGACGGGCGCGACATGACCCCCGAGGTGACCACCCCGCTTCCCTACGCGCGGCCCACCTTTCGGGCGTCGCCGCGGGTGGTGGTGATCGACTTCGGGATCAAACATTCGATCGTGTACAAGCTGGAGTTGGCCGGCGCCGAGGTGATCGTGGTCCCGGCACAGACGACGCCGGCGCAGATCATGGCGCTGGACCCCTACGGCCTGGTGCTCAGCAACGGCCCCGGCGACCCGGACGGCCCCAAGTACGCCCACGACACGGTCTGGCAGCTGCTGGGTTTGTTGCCGACCTACGGCATCTGCATGGGGCACCAACTGCTCGGCCTGGCGGTCGGGGGGCGCACCTTCAAGCTCACGCACGGCCACCACGGCGCCAACACCCCCGTCAAGAACGTCGTCACCGGCGAGGTCGAGATCACCAGCCAGAACCACAACTACGCCGTCGACGTACGCTCCATCCCCGGCGGGCAGTTCCGCGCCACGCACGTCAACCTGAACGACGGCACCCTGGAGGGGATGGCCCACGAGCGCTACCCCGTGTTCAGCGTGCAGTACCACCCCGAGGCCAGCCCCGGCCCCCACGACGCGAACTACCTGTTCCGCCGCTTCATCGAGGAGGTCGGGGCGTTCGAGGGCGCGTCGGCGCTGCCGGCGGCGCGGGCGGTGCCCTACACCTGAGCGGTGCTCGGCGGTTCGCGTCGCGGCGGAGCGCCCTCAGTTCACCGTCCGGCCGACCGACGCCGACCAGCCGCGCCGCCGCCACAGGTAGAGCCCGAGCCCCAGCGGCCCGGCCACCCAGGTGAGGATCAGTTCGGTGCGGGGTAGGCGGCCGTAGAAGCGGGCGTCGCGGAAGAGCCACACCCCGGCGAACAGGTCCAGCGTCACCATGTGCGCCCAGGCGGTCAGGAAGCCGAGCGGCCGCCCCATCGCGTCGGCCAACGCATGGGGGTCCAGCGACGGCGGCGCGGCGCCCGCCACCAGGGTCGCGGCCAGGAGCCCGGCGTAGGCGCCGGCCAGCCCTACGAACGGCCACGGCGACGTCACCAGCGTGCGCGTGCTGGGCGTGCGCGGGAACAAAAGCATCGACAACCACCACGGCAGCGTCGCGACCGAGATCAGCGAGAACGTGACCGCCACGCCTCAGCCCTCGCCGTCGTTCACGGCGCCCGCGTCGCCGGCGTGCGTGTCCAGGTGCAGGGTGACGGGGCCGTCATTGACGAGCGCCACCTGCATGCCGGCACGGAACGTGCCGGTCTGGCACGGCACGCCGGCGCGAGACAGCGCGGCGGTGAACGCTTCGTACAGGCCGTCGGCCGTCTCGGGCGGGGCAGCGCCCAGGAAGCTGGGGCGGTTGCCGCGGCGCGTGTCGGCGTACAGCGTGAACTGGCTGACCACCAGGACGCTGCCACGTACGTCGGTGACGCTGCGGTTCATCTTGCCCGCCTCGTCCTCGAAGATGCGCAGGCGCGCCACCTTCCGCGCCAGCGCCTCGGCGTGGGCGGTGTCGTCGCCCTGGCCGACGCCGAGCAGCACCAACAGGCCGCGATGAATCGCACCCACGCTGTGGTCGTCCACCCGCACCTCGGCGTGGGCGACGCGTTGCACCACCGCCCTCACGGCGCGGCCGGCGCAGCGATCCGGCGCGGTCCCATCAGAACAGCCCCTGTTGGCGCGCCGTGTCGATCACGACCGGCCCGGACTTGCTCGGCAACGCGTCCAGCGTCTGCCGGAGCCGCTTCATCGCCTCCCACATCTGCCACTTGGGCGCCCCGCGTTCGCGGCTGGGGTTGCGGAGCAGGTAGGCAGGGTGATACAGCGGCATCACGCGAATCCCCTGCTTTGATTGCCACGTGCCGTGCAGCGTGGTGATGCCGTCCTTGGTGTCCAAGAACCACTGCGTGGACACGTTGCCGAGCGTGGCGATGACCTGTGGGCGGATCAGCCGGATCTGGTGCAGGAGGACCGGCGCGCTGGCGGCCAACTCCTCGGGTCGGGGGTTGCGGTTCCCGGGCGGCCGGTACTTGACGATGTTGGTGATGTACACCTCGTCCCGGCTCAGGTCGACGCTCTCCAGGATCTTGTCCAGCAGCTGGCCCGCGCGACCCACGAACGGGCGGCCGCTGAGGTCCTCCTCCTCGCCGGGCGCCTCCCCGATCAGCATCAATGCGGCGTCCTCGTCCCCTTCGCCGAAGACGAGGGTGCTGGAGAGCTCGTGCAGGGCGTCGGGGCGCTCCGCGGCGCTGCGTTCGAGGTCGCGCAGGGTCATGGCGTGGTTGTACCACGGTCCGCACGCGGCCTTCCTGCCGCTCCGTCAGGGGGCCGAGGGGGGCCGCTGGCTGCGCACTTCTCGGCGCACCTTCGGCTCCAGTCCGATCATCAAAAAGAAGTTCTCGAGGGCGTTCTCGCGGCCCTTCACGGCGGCATGCGCGTCGGCGGGACTGCCGGTGACGAAGGGGAGCTCCTTGTAGATCGCCAAGGCGGCGTGGGCGACCTCTTCGGGCGTACCGTGCGTCGCCATCTCGGTCAGTTCCGCATACACTTCGCGGCGGGCCTCGGCGTGCCGGCGGAACGCGTCGGGGTGCTCGGCATCGTCAGCGCGCAACAGGTCCTGCTTGGCGAGGCGGCGGTAGTGCTTGAGTCCACGCAGGATCTCGTCGGAACTGAGGACCACGTTCACGTCCATGGAGACTCCTTCCGGTCGGACGCCCAGGGCGTCGGTGCAGGCGCCTGCCTCAGCGTAGCGCGCCGGAATGAGCCGGATGTGGACCTCCCGTCGCCTCAGGCGCGGAGCGGCTTCTTCCGCAGCGGCGGCGCGTCGGACTCGTCCTGCAGCAGCACGTCCCCGGCGTCGCGTTCCAGCGCGGCCAGGTCGGCCTCGTCGCTGCGGTAGCCGCAGTGCCGGCACTCCAACTCGTCGAAGCCCTCGGCGAAGTGCCAGCTGACCGTCGCTTCGCTGCCGCACTCGGGGCAGGGAACCCCATCGAAGCTACCTTCCGCGTCGAACATCGCGTGCCTCCCTCATGGCCGGAGCGTATCCGAGGCGGCGGGCGGGGGGCGTTGGACGCAGGACCGGCGCCGGTGGGCCCGACGGGGGCGCCGGCGGCCCTCAGCCGCGCTGCCGGGTCGCCTCGGCGCGGGCCAGCAGATCGCGCGCCGTTCCCACCGCGGGCGCCTCCTCGTGCCCGGCCAGCATCCGCGCCAGCTCCCGTTCGCGGGCGTCTCCCTCCAGGGGGGCGACGGTCGACACGGTGCGCCCCGCGCGCGTCTCCTTGTCGACCCGGTGGTGGCCGTCGGCGAACGCCGCCACCTGCGCGAGGTGCGTCACCACCAGCACCTGGTGACGTTGCGCCAGGGCCGCCAGCATCTCGCCGACCGCCAGGGCGGCCCGCCCGCCCACGCCGGCGTCGACCTCGTCGAGCACCAGGGTGGGCCGGTCGCTGCCCGTGACCAACCACAACGCCAGCATCAGGCGCGACAGCTCGCCGCCGGAGGCGGCCTGCGCCAGCGGCGCCGCCTGCTCGCCGCGATTGGCGGCAAACGACAACCACACGCGCTCACGGCCGTGCGGCCCCGGGTCGGCCTCCTCCAGCACCACCTCGACACGTGCCGCGTCCAGCGCCAGCCGGGCCAGCAACGGGGCCACCCCCCGCTCCAACCGGTCGGCGGCCGCGCGGCGGGCCGTGCTCAGGCGGGCGCCATGCTCGGCCAGGCGCGCGTCCAGGGCGTCCACCTCGTCGGCCAGCTCCTGTACGCGGTCTTCGCTGCGGTCCAGCGCCTCCAGCTCGTCGGCCAGCGCGGTGCGGTGGGCCAGGATCGCGGCGGTCCCCTCGCCGTATTTGGCCGACAGGCGCTGGATTCGCGCCAGCCGCCCCTCCACCTCGTCGAGGCGCGCGGGGTCCTCCCTCAGCGGGTCCAGCACGTCCTGAAGCTCGTCGCTCACCGCCTGCGCGCCGCGCAGGGCGTCGTCCAGGTCGCGCGCCAGCGGTGCCAGCCGCGCATCGTAGCGGGCGGCACCGTCCAGTTCGCGCACGGCGCGCGCCAAGCGTGCCACCGCGCCCTCGTCCTCCTCCAACGCCGTCAACGCGGCCGCGGCGGCCTGCGCGATGTGGTCGACGTGCCGCAGGCGAGCCGCCTCGGCGGCCAGCTCCTCCTCCTCGCCGGCGCTCAAGCCCGCGGCGTCGATCTCGTCGATGCGGGCCCGTAGGGTCTCGGCACGTTCGGTGCGGGCGCGGGCCTCGCCCTGGAGCCGCTGCAGCTCGTGGGCGCGGGCGCGGCGTTCCGCGTACGCCTCGCGGTAGGCGCGCAGCGCAGCCGCGCCGTCCTCGTCCAGGAGGCGGTCGAGGGCTTCGCGTTGCCGCGCGGGCGTGAGGAGGGCCTGGTGCGCGTGCTGCGCGAACACGGCCAGCCGGGCCCCCACCGCGTCGGCCAGCTCGGCGACGGTGACCAGCTCGCCGTCGAGGCGGGCGTGGTTCCGCCCCTCGCGCACCAGGGTGCGCGAGGCCGAGGCGAGGCCGGGCCCGGCGAACTCGGCCTGGACGCGCGCGAGATCGGTCCCGCTGCGGACCAGTTCGGGGTCGGCACGCCCGCCGGCCAGCAGGGCCAGGGCGTCCACCAGGAGGGACTTGCCGGTCCCGGTCTCGCCGGTGAGGACCTGCAGGCCGGGCCCCAGCTCCAGGCGGACGTGTTCGGCCAACACGAAGTCCTGGAGTTCGAGTACCTGCAGCACGCTGGAATGGTAGCGCGAATGGCGCCGCGGCTCGGGGCCGCCGGCGTCGCGCGCGGCGTCATGCCAGGTCGTGGCGGCCGAGCTCCCGTTCGATCGCCGCGACCAACTGGGCTTCGGCCGCCGCCAGGTCCGGGCCTGAGAACTTGGCACCGGCGGCGGCCACGTGGCCGCCGCCGCCCAGCTCCATGCAGATGGCCTGCGCGGAGACGGGCGCGCGGGCCCGCACGCTCACCTTGACGGCGTCCTCCTTCTGCTTCAGCAGCGCCGCGACGTAGGCGCCCTCGGCGTACCGGATCAGGCCGACGAAGTCGTCGCCGTCGTCGACGGCGCCGAGGCCCTCCTTCATCGACTCGGTGAGGTGCGCCAGGGCCGCGCGACCGTGCAGCGGAAAGCGCACCGTCCCCATCACCGCGGCCAACAACCGGAAGTAGCCCTGCGGGCGCCACTGCAACCGGTCGGCCAGGGCGGGGTAGTCCACGCCGTGCTCGATCAGCTCGCCGGCCGCGCTCAGCACCGCCCGGTCGGTGTTCGCGAATCGGAACGTGCCCGTGTCGGTGAGGATGCCCGTCAGGCAGGGCGTCGCCATCGGCTCCGTCCACGCGACGGGCAGGGCGTCGATCACGTCCTTCACGATCAGCGCGGTGGCCGCGGCGCGGGGCTCGACCAGCGCCAGGTCGCCGAAGCGTTCGTTGGTGCCGTGGTGGTCCAGGTTCACCGTGAACGCCGCCTGCTCCAGCGGCGCGCCCCAGGCGCGGTGACGATCGGCGACGTCCAGCACGCACGCCAACGTGCCCTGCGGCAGCGCGTCCAGGGCGCCGCGGGTCTCGCCTGGCTGGGTCAAGAACGTCAGGTAGGCGGGCGGCTCGATCGCCAGCACGGTCTGTTTGCCCAAGGCGTCCAGCGCGCGCTTCATGGCCAGGGTGCTGCCCAGCGCGTCGCCGTCCGGATCGACGTGGGCGATCAGGACCACCGGACCGTCCCAACCCGCCAACGTGGTGGCCACGTCGGCGATCTTGCCGCCGTAGTCCCGCTCGCCTGAATTGTCGACCGCGTGTTCCATGCGCGAGATGATACCTGCCGCCTCCGCTTGCCGCCGCACGCGGCCGTGCGATGCAGCGCACGGACGTGGGCGCCTCGTCGTCGCATACTACGGGCATGGACGACGAGCGAGGAACGCCGCGAGACCCTTCCCGCCCACTGGACGGGGACCGGCCCGACGCGGAGTCGGCGTACCCGGTGCCCGCGCCGGTGGAGGAGCCCCCGCGACGGAGGGGCGTTCGGGGGGTCACGGTGGCGCTCATGGCGCTGCTGCTGCTGGTGGCCACGGTGGTGCCGCGCATGGTGCCCGAGCCCGCGCCGCAGCAGGCCCAGGTTCAGGCGTCGCCGCCCGCGCCGGTGGCGCCCGAAGGGGCGCTCGCCAAGGCGTACGAATTGGCCCGTCCCGCCACCGTGCGGGTCGAGGCCCGCTGCGCCGGGATGTTCCGCGGCGGTCCGATCGGGGTGGGGACGGGGTTCTTCGTCTCGCCCGAGGGGGATCTGCTCACCGCGTACCACGTGATCGACGCCAGCGGCGTGGACGCGTGCCCGGTGCAGCACGTCGCCGTCACCGAGGACGGGCGCGAGCTGAACCTCACCTTGACCGGGTTCGACGCCTACTTCGACGTGGCCTGGATGCAGGCCGCCACCGAAGGCGAGGTGCCCTACCTGACGCTGGCGGGCGACACGCCGCGGGCCGGCACCGAGGTGGTGGCGATCGGCAACAGCCGCGGCGACTTCCTGGCGCCGCGCGCGGGTCGCATCACCCGCCTCGGCGTGCAGGCCGGCCGGGCCAACTTCGCCAGCGACACCATCGAGCTGACCGCCGCCGTGGCGCCGGGCGACTCCGGCGGTCCGGTCGTCGACGCGGCCGGTCGCGCCGTGGGCGTCGTCAGCTACATCAGCTTCGCGCCGGGCTCGTTGGACACCGAACGCTACGTGCCGCCGTTCCTCCGCGGCCTGAACCTGCCCGGCTCGTTCGCGTCGTACGCCGTGCCCGTACGCGCGAACGGGGAGCTGGTGCGGGCGCTCCGCGCCGGCGAGCAGCGCGACGTGCCCGTGATCGGGTTCTCGTGGCGGCCAGGGTTCGACTACGCCCCGGAGCGCAGCGACTGGTCGTTCGGCCCCCGGCCCGGCCCGGTGGTGGTCTCCGTCGCGCCCGGCGGGCCCGCCGACGAGGCCGGCCTGCGGTCGTACCGTGAGGAGCCGATCCGCGACAGTGAAGGTCGCGTGATCGAGGTCGAGCGAAGCGGGGACGTGATCACCGCCGTCGACGGCGAGCCGACCCCCACCTTCGATGCGCTCCTGTCGGTGGTGCGCGCCAAGCGCATCGGCGAGAGCGTGACGCTGAGCGTCCAGCGCGGCCGGGCGACGCTGCGCCTGGAGTTGACGCTGGGCGCGCGGCGGGACGTGTTCGCCGGCCCGTGAGGGCCGGCCGGTCGGGCTTCTGCAGGCAGGCACCGGACCTTCGACGACCAAAACGACGTCCGCCCCGGACACCCCGGGGCGGACGCGCGTGCAGCGTCTGCGTGGTGGGCGATGGTGGACTCGAACCACCGACCTCGTCGTTATCAGCGACGCGCTCTAACCGACTGAGCTAATCGCCCGTGCAGCGCCGAAGAGCGTATCACCCGGCCCCACGGCGGTCAACTGGCGGGGCGGCTGCCCGCCGGCCCGCCTACGCCGGAGGGCGGGCGGCGCGTGTACCATTTCGGCATGGTCCGTACCGTTCGACTCGCCAAGCCTCGGGGGTTCTGCGCCGGCGTGGTGATGGCCATCGACGCCGTGGAGGAGGCCGCCCGCCACAATCGCGAGAACGGCCGGGGCGCGCTGCCGGTCTACCACTCCATCGTGCACAACGACACCGTCGTGTCGCGGCTCGAAGAACGGCACGGCGTCCACTTCGTGGAGGACCTGGACGACCTCGAGTCCGTGCGGGCCCGGACCGAGGCGAAGGGGGGCACGCTGGACGACACGGTGGTGTTCAGCGCGCACGGCGTGTCGCCGGCGGTCCGGCAGCAGGCGCGCGATCTTGGCCTGTCCACCATCGACGCGACCTGCCCCTTGGTGACGAAGGTGCACACCGAGGCCGGGCGCTACGCGCGCGAGGGGTACGACATCCTGCTGATCGGCGACTCCATCCGCCACCAGGAGGTCATCGGCACCCGGGGCGAGGCGCCCGAGGCCACCACGGTCGTCGCCGTCGTCGGCCAGGAGGGCGCCGATCCGTCCTTGGCGGATCCGCGGACGGTCCAGGTTCGCGATCCCGACCGTGTGGCGGTGTTGACGCAGACCACACTGTCGGTGGACGACACCATGCGAACCATCGCCCTGTTGCGCGAGCGCTTCGAGAACCTGGTGGTGCCCGCCCGTGACGACCTGTGCTACGCCACCAAGAACCGGCAGGACGCGGTCCGCACCATCGCAAACTCCGTCGACGCGTTCGTGATCGTGTCCAGCACCGAGAGCAGCAACGGCATGCGCCTCACCGAGTTGGCGCAGCGCCTGAGCGGCCGCGCGATCCGGGTGGCGGACGCCAGCGAGCTGGACCCCGCCTGGTTCGACGAGGTGAGCACGGTCGGGGTGTCGTCGGCGGCGTCCACCCCCGACGACCTGGTCCAGGACGTCGTCGCCTGGTTCCGCGCCCGCAATCCCGACCTCGAGTTGGTGGAGGAGGGGGCGTGGGAGGACATCGCCTTCCGCAAGCCAAAGCGCGTGCCGCCGGAGGGCACGACGCCGTGAGCACGGCGGCCCCCTCCGGGCGCCGCGCGGGCAGCCCCCGCTTGTCGGTCGCGCCGATGATGGGGTGGACCGACCGGGCGTATCGCCGCATGATGCGCCGCATCACGCGCCGGACGCTGCTGTACACCGAAATGATCACCACGGGGGCGTTGTTGCACGGCGACGCCGAGCGGTTCCTGGCGCATCACCCCGAAGAGCGGCCGTTGGCGCTGCAACTCGGCGGCGACGACCCAGGCGCGCTGGCGGCGTGCGCCAGGCTGGCGCAGTCCGCCGGCTTCACCGAGGTGAACCTCAACGTCGGCTGCCCCTCGGACCGCGTCCAGGAGGGACGCTTCGGGGCGTGCCTGATGGCGGAGCCGGCGCGCGTGGCGGACTGCGTCGCCGCCATGCGCGAGGCCAGCGATGTCGCCGTCACCGTCAAGCACCGCATCGGGATCGACGACCTGGACGCGTACGAGGACATGCGGCGCTTCGTGGACGTGGTGGCGGCGGCGGGCGCGGACCGCTTCACGGTGCACGCGCGCAAGGCGTGGCTGCGGGGCCTAAGCCCCAAGCAGAACCGGACGGTTCCGCCGCTGCGGTACGACGACGTCCGTCGTTTGGCCGCCGAGCGGCCCGACGAGGTGATCGAGCTCAACGGCGGGGTCCGCGACCTGGACACCGTCCTGGCCGAGCTGCGTCATGTCCCCTCCGTGATGGTGGGGCGGGCGGCGTTCGAGGCGCCGATGCGCTGGGCGGAGGCGGACGTCCGCGTGTTCGGCGAGCCGGGCCCCGCCCCGAGCCTGCGCCAGGTCGTGGACGCCATGCACGAGGTGATCGAGGACGGCCTGGCGCGCGGGGTGCGTCTGGCCACCATGGTGAAGCCGCTCATCCCGCTGGTGCGAGGCGTGCCCGGCGCGCGCGCCTGGCGCCGCACGCTCACCGAGGAGGGCGTGCGTCCCGCGGCCGGGCCGGAGGTGCTGCAGGCCGCCGCGCGACACCTGCCCGGCCACGTCTTGAACGCACCCGGCGGTCCGGACGCGGTTCAGGGGGCGTCCGGCACCGTCTCCAGCCGCACCGCGCAGCCGGTCCGGACGCCCCACCGGGAGGCGGCGTCGCCGTCACGCAGGCCGATCTCTAGCGTTCCGAGCGACCCCAGGTAGGCGACCGGCTGGCCTGCGCCCACCGCCGAGAACCCGTCGCTCAGCCCGTGCACGATGTGGCCTTCCACGTCGATGCGCACCGTCTCGGGCGCGCCGGGCATATGGCGCGGCCGCAGGTCGGTGACGAGGTTGCCGAACCGGTCGATCCACTGCACCGTGCCGCGCCAAGCGTCGCCCTCGCGGCGGGGCGGGTCGGGCGTGGGCGCGTGGAGCGCCTCCGGCGAGGTCGCCTCGCCCAGGGTGGCGGGATCGTCGCCTCGCGCCAGTCGTGCCGCGGCGGGGGCGAACACGTCGCGTCCGTCGAAGGTGGTGCCGGGTCCGTCGGGGCCGAGCCCCGACTTGGGCAAAACCCGGGCCGCCAGGGGGCGCCAGCCGGCGGGGTCGGTGGCGTCGTTCGGCGCCCCGCCGTCGCGGAGGTCGGGGGGACCGCGCAGGAGCGGGGCCAACAGGCCGTTGTCGGGGGCGACCGCCCACAGGCGCGCCCCGTCGGGCCGGCGGGCGCGCACCGCGACGGCGCGGCGCGCGCCGCCCACGCCGGGATCGACGACCGCGCACACCACGGCGCCGTCCGGGAGGTAGGGGAGGGCGGCGGCCAGCTGCCAGCGGGCGGCGCCGACGTCCTGGGGCGGAAGGTCGTGCACCAGGTCGTGGACGGGCGACGCCGGGGACAGGGTGGCGATGACGGCGCGCATGACCCCCACGAACGCGTCGCGCGTCCCGAAGTCGCTGAGCAGGAAGATGGGGGCGCTCACGGCGGCCGGTCGCCGGGTGCTCTGCTATGCTCGCGCGCATGGAGCGATGGCTGCGAGGGATCCGCGGGGCGATCACGGTCGAGCGCGACGAGCCCGAACAGGTGCTGGCGGCGACGCGCGAGTTGCTTCGCGAGATGCTCCGCGCCAACGAGGTGCGGGACTTCGACGAGATCGCGGCGATCTTCTTCACCACCACCCCCGACCTGGTCTCTACCTATCCGGCGGAGGCGGCGCGAAACGTCGGCATGGACATGGTGCCGTTGATCTGCAACCAGGAGATCCCGGTGGCGGGCCGTCTGCCGCGGGTGGTGCGCGTGATGATGCAGGTGAACACCACGCGGGGGCAGCGCGAGATGCAGCACATCTACCTCCGCGACGCCGTGAAGCTACGCCCCGACCTGACCAGCGCCCAGTAGCGCCGCTGGGCCCCGACGCGCCCAGCGGCGGCACCGAGGCGGGCGCGCCGTGCGCTGGGCCGCCGGGCTCACGACCACTCGGCCACCGGCACCAGGTCCCCGCCGTCCACCGTGGCCAACGTGACCTTGTGGCTGCGGTTGGTGGTGACCTCCAGCACGGCCTGATCGAACGTTTCGGGTCCCACCAGCGTCTTGCGCACGAAGTACCCGCCGGACATGGCGCTCATCTCGCTGGTCTTGGAGAGACGCACCGCGATGATCTCACCGTGCTTCTCGGTGCGCACCCGCGCCAGCAGCGCGTCGCCGACGTCCTTGAAGCGGGGATCCTGGCGACGGAAGAGGCCGAACATGGGGGTATCCTATCCCAGCCGTGCGCGGCGGGGTCCGGCCGGGCCGCGCCTCCCGCACGCCCGAAAGGAGCATGCATGCCGCCTCCCTTCACCCCGCGCGCCCACGCCGGCGGGACGTCACGGCCGTGAGCGACGCGTGGTTCGCTGGTGACGACGCGCGTCGGGCGTTGCTGACCCGCGCGTTCGAGGCGGCGGTGGCGGCGTCCGATCCGGTGACGGTGCTCCAGGACGCCTGGCCGCCTCCGCCGGCGGGCACGGTGCGCGTGCTGGCGCTGGGCAAGGCCGCCGCCACAATGGCGGCCGCGGCCGAGGCGCACTACGGCGCGCGCGGGGTGCGCGTCGACGGGCTGGCCGTGGTGCCCTACGGGCACGGTGCGCCGACCCGCTGGGTGGAGGTGCGGGAGGCCGGGCATCCCGAGCCGGACGCCGCGGGCGAGGCCGCGGGGCGTGCCCTGCTGCGCCGCGCCGAGGGGGCCGGCGCCCGCGATCTGGTGCTGGTGCTGGTCTCCGGCGGTGGGAGTGCGCTCACCACCGTGCCGGACGGCGTGGACGCGCAGGAATGGGCCGAGGCGCATCGGGCCCTGCTGGCGTCCGGCGCCGACGTGCGCGAGATCAACGCCGTGCGCCGGCGGCTGGACGGGGTCAAGGGCGGCCGCCTGGCCGTCGCCGCCCACCCCGCCGAGGTGGTGGCGCTGGTGGTGTCGGACGTGGTGGGGGACGACCCGCGGCACGTCGCCTCGGGTCCGACGGTGGCGGACGAGGCCGGTCCCGAGGCGGCGCTGGCGGTGCTGGATCGCTACCGGATCGACGCCCCTGGGGCGCGTCAGGCGTTGCAGGCCGAGCGGGCGGGGCGCCGTCCCGGGCCGCCCCGCCCCGGTGATCCTCGGCTGGCGCGATGTCGGACGAGGGTGGTGGCGTCGGCGGCCGGGGCGTTGACGGCGGCGGCCGCGACCTTCACCGACGCCGGCCTGGCGGCGCGGGTGGTGACGGCCGAGGTGACCGGCGACGCGCGCCGCGCCGGGCGGGTCCACGCCCGCTTGGCGCGCCGCACGTCCCGGCGCCTGCGCGGCGCCGAGCAGGGGTGCGTGCTGCTCAGCGGGGGCGAGACGACGGTGCGGGTGCGGGGCGCCGGGCGCGGCGGCCGGAACTCGACCTTCGCGCTGGCGCTGGCGCTGGCGCTGCGGGATGACCTGCCGGTATGGGCGCTGGCGGCGGACAGCGACGGGGTGGACGGTGTCGGCGGGCACGCGGGCGCGTTCGTACGCCCCGGCATGTTCGCGGGGACGGCGCGGGCACGGGCCGAGGCCGCCGACGCGCGCGACGATTCCTACGTCGCCTTCGAGCAGGTCGGCGCCCTGTTCCGGACCGGACCGACCCGGACCAACGTGAACGACCTGCGCTTCGTGTGGGTCGATCCACCGCCCGCGGGCGACGGCCGGCGGGCGCGCGGCTGATGGCCCACCTGCTGCCCACGGGCGAGGCGGGGATCGCCGAGGCGGCGGCGCGCCTGCGGGCCGGCCGGCTGGTGGCGTTTCCGACCGAGACCGTGTACGGGCTCGGGGCGCGCGCCAGTGATCCAGGCGCGGTCGCCGCCGTGTTTCGGGCCAAGGGACGGCCGGCGGAGCACCCGCTGATCGTGCACCTGGCACGCCCGGTGGAGGTCGACGACTGGGCCGATCCCGTCCCCTTCGGCGCGCGCGTGCTGGCGGAGCGCTTCTGGCCGGGACCGCTGACGCTGGTGCTGGCGCGCGCCGCCCACGTGCCGGACGTCATCACCGGCGGGCAGCCCACCATCGCGCTGCGGCTGCCGGCGCACCCGGTGGCGGCCGCGCTGCTGGCGCGCGTCGGCGGCGGTGTCGCCGCGCCGTCGGCCAACCGCTTCGGCCGCGTCAGCCCCACCCGCGCGGCGCACGTGCTGGACGAGTTCCCGGACGCCGACATCGGCGTGCTGGACGGCGGCGATTGCGAGGTGGGCCTGGAGTCGACGATCCTTGACCTCTCTGGCCCCCACCCGCGGGTGCTGCGGCCCGGGGCGGTGGACGCGGCGTCGCTGGCCGCGGCGCTGGGACGGTCCGTGCCCGTCGCCGGCGCGGCGTCCGACCGCCCGCGCGCCCCGGGCGGCCTGCCCAGCCACTACGCGCCCGGTACGCCGACGCGCCTGGGCGTGCCGGCCGAGCTCGGCCGCGCCGGCGCGGTGCCGCACGGCGCCGCGCTGCTGCTGCACCAGGCCGAGGCGCCCGCCGGCCACCGAGGGCCGGTGCGGCAGCTCCCGCCGGCGCCCGAGGGGTACGCGCGGGGCCTGTACGCCGCCCTGCGCGAGCTCGACGCCGCGGGGGCCGAGCTGTTGTGGGTGGAACGCCCCCCCGAGGGGTCCGCCTGGGCCGCCGTCCACGACCGGTTGCAGCGCGCGTGCGCCCCGGTGGGCCGCGACCGCCCGGGCCCGGAGGAGGAACGGGGGTAGCGGGCCGGGGTCGCCGGAGCGGCCCGCGACGCTGCGGTACCCTTTGCGCCATGCAGAACGTCCTGCACCTCACCCCGGAGGCGGCAGGCCTCTTCCTCGAGGCGCGCGCGGCCGCCTCCGGTCCGCTGTCGCGCCTCCCGGAACGGGACCGGCAGATCTTCTTGTTGCGGCTCGAACGCTGGTTCCAGAACCTGGTGGACGGGCTGACGCCGGTGTACGGGCAGCGGTCCGACTTTCGGACCTTCCTGGTGGGGTTGTGCCGCGAGCTCGCCGAGGGGTACGCCGCGCGGCCGGAGACGCTGAAGGAGCTGGACCTGGAGCGCGACCTGACGCCGGACTGGTTCCAGCGCGAGTCGATGCTGGGCTACGTGTTCTACGTCGATCGCTTCGCGGGGACGTTGGCGGGGCTGAAGGAGGCGCGGACGCAGGCGTACCTGGCCGAGGTGGGGGCGACCTATCTGCACCTGATGTCGGTGCTGCAGGCGCGGGAGGGCGAGAACGACGGCGGCTACGCGATCCGCGACTACCGCGAGGTCGACCCGGCGCTCGGCACCCGGGCCGACCTGCAGGAGCTGTGCACCGTGCTTCGCGAGAAGGGCGTCAGCGTGTGCATCGACGTGGTGCTGAACCACTGCGCCGATCAGCACGCCTGGGCGCAGCGCGCCACCGCCGGCGAGAAGCGCTACCAGGACTACTTCTACACCTTCGAGGACCGCACCATGCCGGACGCGTACGAGCGCACGCTGCCCGAGGTGTTCCCGGACATGGCGCCCGGAAACTTCACCTACCAGCCCGACATGGGGCGCTGGGTGTGGACGACGTTCCACACCTACCAGTGGGACCTGAACTGGTCCAACCCGCACGTGTTCTCCGAGATCGTGCGGGCGATGGTGGACCTCGCCAACCTGGGGGTGGAGGTGTTCCGCTTGGACGCCGTCGCGTTCATGTGGAAGCGCCTGGGCACCAACGGCCAGAATCAGCCCGAGGTGCACGACCTGCTGCAGGGTCTGCGCGCGTGCAGCAAGATCGCCACCCCGGCGGTCGCGCACAAGGCGGAGGCGATCGTCAGCCCCGACGACCTGATCCACTACTTCGGCACCGGTCGGCGCTACGGCAAGGTGAGCAACATCGCCTACCACAACACGTTGATGGTGCAGTTCTGGTCGTCCTTGGCCAGCCGCGACACGCGCCTGATGACGCGCACGCTGCAGGAGTTCCCTCGGACGCCCACCTCGATCGCGTGGGGCACGTACCTGCGCGGCCACGACGACGTGGGCTGGGCCATCACCGACGAGGACGCGGCCGCGGTCGGGCTGGACGGCGCCACGCACCGCGCGTTCCTGTCGGACTTCTACGCCGGCGCGTTTCCGGGCAGTCACGCCCGCGGGCGGGTGTTCGCCTTCAACCCGAAGACGCACGACCGGCGGATCTCCGGGATGCTGGCCAGCCTGGCGGGCTTGGAGCAGGCGCTGGACGAGGGGGACGAGCGCCGCGTGGCCCTCAGCATCGAGCGGATCCTGCTGGGGCACGCGCTGATCTTCGGCTTCGGGGGGATCCCGCTGCTGTACATGGGGGACGAGCTGGGCATGCGCAACGACTACGGCTATGAGCGCCGCAATGATCACGTGGGCGACAACCGTTGGCTGCACCGGCCGTTCATGGACTGGGACGCGGCCGAACGGCGGCGGGACGCCGATGCGGTGGAGGGCCGAATCTTCCAGGGCCTGCGGCGGCTGGTGCGCGCCCGGGCGCGCACCCCGCACCTGCACGCGGCGTACGGCACGGAGGTCTTGGACGTCGGCCATCCGAGCCTGTTCGTATTCGTTCGCCCGCATCCGTTGGGCCAGCTGCTGGCGGTGATGAACATGACCGAGCGGGCGCAGTCCATGCCCGCGGGCGTGCTGTTCGATCACGGCATCGAGCAGCCGTTCGACCAGATCGAGCAGGCCTTCGTCGACGTCTCCAGCGGCCACCTCGCCCTGACCCCGTACCAGCGCTACTGGCTGATCTAGGCGCCGGTCCTGGGGTCGTGCGGCGCGTCCCGGCGCGCCGGGGCTTGCGCGGGAGCGGGTGCACCCGCTATACTGGCAAAGTTTGCGTCCCCCTGGCTCGCAGCGACGGGTCCGGGGGCTGGCCTGTCGTGAGCGTTCGCGATCAATGACGGGTCGCTTGCACCCAGGTGCGGGGACGCGTACCCCTTCAGCGCGAGGGACGCCGTTCCGGGGACGCCCCGGACCCCGCGCGCCGCCTCGACCGTCCGGAGACCGTTAGGCCCGTACACGTACACGCGCCGACCCATGCACGGGCCGGTGACGCCAGGAACGAGGAGTGATCACGCTGCCGACCGTCAATCAGCTGCTCCGCAAGGGGCGCAACAAACTGAGCAAGAAGAACAAGACCCCGGCCCTCAAGGGCGCGCCGCAGCGGCGTGGCGTGTGCACCGCCGTCAAGACGCAGACGCCCAAGAAGCCGAACTCGGCGCTGCGCAAGATCGCCCGTGTGCGGCTCTCGACCGGCTACGAGATCACCGCCTACATTCCCGGCGAGAAGCACAACCTGCAGGAGCACTCCGTGGTGTTGATCCGCGGCGGCCGTGTCAAGGATTTGCCGGGCGTGCGCTACCACATCGTGCGTGGCGCGCTGGACGCGCAGGGCGTCGGTGTGGGGCGCTACGTGCAGCGCAACCAGGGCCGCAGCAAGTACGGCACCAAGAAGCCGCAGTCGTAAGGAGGGGGGACATGGGACGCAGAAGAAGAGCCGAAATCCGCAAGCTGGAACCGGACCTGGTCTATGCCGACACCACGGTCACCGCCTTCGTGAACAAGATGATGCGCGCCGGCAAGAAGAACCTGGCCAGCCGCATCTTCTACGGGGCCTGTCGCTTGATCCAGGAGCGCAGCGGCCAGGAGCCGCTCAAGGTCTTCCGGCAGGCGGCCGACAACGTGCGGCCGAAGACCGAGGTCAAGAGCCGACGCGTCGGCGGGGCCACCTACCAGGTGCCGGTCGAGGTCAATGCGCGCCGCGCCCACTCGTTGAGCCTGCGCTGGTTGGTGGCCGCATCCGATTCGCGTCCCGAACGCACCGCCGTCGAGCGCGTGGCGGGCGAACTGTTGGACGCCTCGCAGGGACGCGGCGGCGCCGCGAAGAAGAAGGAGGACGTCGAGCGCATGGCGGAGGCCAACAGGGCCTACGCGCACTACCGCTGGTAGGCGCCGACACATTCAGATGGCTACTTCCACCACGATCGACCTACGCTGGGTACGCAACATCGGGATCGCTGCGCACATCGATGCCGGCAAGACCACGTTGACGGAGCGGATCCTGTTCTACGCCGGCCGCATCCACAAGATGGGCGAGACGCACGAGGGCGGCTCGCAGATGGACTGGATGGAGCAGGAGAAGGAGCGCGGCATCACCATCACCTCGGCTGTGACGCAGTGCGCCTGGAACGACCACCGCATCAACATCATCGACACCCCGGGCCACGTCGACTTCACGATCGAGGTCGAGCGCTCGATGCGCGTGTTGGATGCTGCGGTGGCTGTGTTCGACGCTTCGCAGGGGGTCGAGCCGCAGTCGGAGACGGTCTGGCGCCAGGCCGACCGGTACCACGTGCCGCGGCTGGCGTTCGCCAACAAGATGGACAAGACCGGGGCCGACTTCCAGTTGGTGCTCGACTCGATGGACGAGCGCCTGGGGGCCAACGCGGTGCCGATCCAGTGGCCGATGGGGGCGGAGGACAAGTTCCTCGGCGTGATCGACCTGGTCGAGATGAAGGCGTACACCTTCATGGACGACATGGGCAAGGACATCCGCATCTCCGACGTTCCCGAGGAGTACGCCGAGACGGCCAAGGCGAAGCGCAACCTGATGGTCGAGCGGCTGGCCGACGTGGACGACGAGGTGGCGATGGCGTACCTCGAGGGCGAGGAGGTCGACGTCGACACCGTGAAGAACGCCATCCGGAAGGGCGTCATCGCGCTCGAGGTGTTTCCCGTGATGTGCGGCTCCGCGCTCAAGAACAAGGGCGTGCAGCGCGTCCTGGACGCGGTGACCTACTACCTGCCCAGCCCGTTGGACGTCCCGCCGATTCACGGCCTGCTGCCCGACGGCAGCGAGGAGAGCCGGCCGGCCGACCGGGACGCGCCGACCGCGGCGCTGGCGTTCAAGATCGCGACCGACCCCTACGTGGGGCGCCTCACCTTCGTCCGGGTGTACTCGGGCGTGCTGGAGGCGGGCTCGTACGTGTACAACGTGTCGAAGGGCAAGCGCGAGCGCATCGGGCGCCTGCTGAAGATGCACGCCAACAGCCGTGAGGAGGTCGACCGCATCGAGGCGGGCGATCTCGGCGCCGTGATCGGGCTGAAGGACACCACCACCGGCGATACCTTGGCCGATCCCGACCACATGATCGAGCTGGAGTCGATCGAGATCCCCGAGCCCGTGATCACGGTCGCGATCGAGCCGGTGTCGAAGGCGGACCAGGACAAGCTGAGCAACGGCATCGCCAAGCTGGCGGAGGAGGATCCGACCTTCCGCGTCGAGACCGACCCCGAAACCGCCCAGACCAAGATCTCGGGCATGGGCGAGTTGCACCTCGACATCATCGTCGACCGCCTGCGGCGGGAGTTCAAGGTGGCCGCCAACGTCGGCGCGCCGCAGGTCGCCTACCGCGAGACCATCACGCGGCCCGTGGACGTGGAGGGCAAGTTCGTCCGGCAGACCGGCGGGCGTGGGCAGTACGGTCACGTCAAGATCAAGGCGGCGCCGCGCGACCGCGGCGAGGGGTTCGAGTTCGAGAACGCCGTCGTGGGCGGGACCATCCCCAAGGACTACATTCCCGCGGTGCAGAAGGGCGTCGAGGAGGCCATGCAGAACGGGCCGCTCCTCGGCTTCCCGATCGTGGACGTGAAGGTGACGCTGTACGAGGGCTCCTACCACGAGGTGGACAGCTCCGAGATGGCGTTCAAGATCGCCGCGTCGATGGCCATTCGGAACGTGATGGCCCAGGGCGGCGCCGTCCTCCTCGAACCCGTGATGCGGGTCGAGGTCGTCACGCCCGAACAGCACATGGGCGATGTGATCGGCAATCTGAACTCGCGCCGCGGCCAGATCCAAGGCATGGAGCCGCGCGGCAAGTACCAGGTCGTCACCGCGCACGTTCCGCTGGCCGAGATGTTCGGCTACGCGACCGACCTTCGCAGCCTGACGCAGGGCCGCGCCACCTTCACGATGTTCCTCGATCACTACGCGGAAGTGCCGAAGAGCATCCAGGAACAACTCACCAAGAAGTAAGGAGCTGAGGAGTCATGGCGAAAGCGACGTTTGAGCGTTCGAAGCCGCATGTGAATGTGGGGACGATTGGGCATGTGGATCATGGGAAGACGACGTTGACGGCTGCGATTACGTTTGCGGCTGCGGCGGCGGATCCGTCTGCTGAGACGATGTCGTATGAGCAGATCGATAAGGCGCCGGAGGAGAAGGCGCGGGGGATTACGATTAATACGGCGCATGTGGAGTATCAGACGGGGGCGCGTCATTATTCGCATGTGGATTGTCCGGGGCATGCGGATTATGTGAAGAACATGATTACGGGGGCGGCGCAGATGGATGGTGCGGTGTTGGTGGTGTCGGCGGCGGATGGGCCGATGCCGCAGACGCGTGAGCATATTTTGTTGGCGCGTCAGGTGGGGGTGCCGTATGTGGTGGTGTTTTTGAACAAGGTGGACATGGTGGATGATGAGGAGTTGTTGGAGTTGGTGGAGATGGAGGTGCGGGAGCTTTTGTCGAGTTATGAGTTTCCCGGCGATGATGTGCCGGTGGTGTCGGGGTCGGCGTTGAAGGCGTTGGAGGCGTTGGTGGCGAATCCGAATGTGCAGCGGGGTGAGGATTCGTGGGTGGATCAGGTTTGGTCGTTGATGGATGCGTTGGATGGGTATGTGCCGACGCCTGAGCGTGATGTGGATAAGCCGTTTTTGATGCCTGTGGAGGATGTGTTCACGATTACGGGTCGTGGGACGGTGGCGACGGGTCGTGTTGAGCGGGGTGTGGTGAAGACGGGGGATGAGGTCGAGATCGTGGGGTTGTCGGCGACGCGGAAGTCTGTGGTGACGGGTGTGGAGATGCATCGGAAGACGCTTCAGTCGGGGATGGCTGGGGATAATGTGGGGGTTTTGTTGCGGGGGGTTGCGCGTGATGAGGTGGCGCGGGGTCAGGTGTTGGCGAAGCCTGGGTCGATTACGCCGCATACGAAGTTTCGGGGGTCGGTGTATGTGTTGCGGAAGGATGAGGGGGGTCGGCATAGTGCGTTTTTTGCGGGGTATCGGCCTCAGTTTTACTTTCGTACGACGGATGTGACGGGGGTGTGTACGTTGCCGGGGGATGTGGAGATGGTGATGCCGGGGGATAATGTGGAGTTGTCGGTGTCGTTGATTAAGCCGATTGCGATGGAGGAGGGGTTGCGGTTTGCGATTCGTGAGGGGGGTCGTACGGTGGGTGCGGGTGTCGTGACGGGGATCGAGGAGTAAGCCGTGGCGACCCCGAAGATTCGCATCAAACTGAAGGCGTTCGACCACCGCAGCCTCGACAGCTCCGCCACCCGGATCGTCGACACCGTTCGCCGCACCGGCGCCGACGTGGCGGGACCGGTGCCGCTGCCGACGCGTGTGCGCCGGTTCTGCGTCCTTCGTAGTCCGTTCACGGACAAGGACAGCCGCGAGCACTTCGAGATCCGTACCCACAACCGGTTGATCGACATCAAGTCGCCCACCAAGGGCACGATCGACAGCCTCATGCACCTCGACCTCCCGACAGGGGTGGACATCGAGATCAAGACGGTCGGAGGCCGCTAGTGAAAGGAATCCTCGGCACCAAGGTGGGCATGACCCAGGTCTGGCGCGGTGAACGGTTGATTCCCGTCACCGTCGTCCTGGCCGGTCCGTGCCCCGTGGTGCAGCGAAAGACCGCGGCCCACGACGGCTACGACGCCGTCCAACTGGGCTGGGACGAGGTTCGAGAATCGTCGGTGAACAGGCCGACGAAGGGGCACTTCGACGCGCACGGGGCGCCGCCGCAGCGGCACCTCGTCGAGTTCCGCGACTACGCGCCCGAGGACGACTCGGTCACGGTCGAGGTCTTCGACGGCGTTCAGGTGGTCGACGTCATCGGCACCACCAAGGGACGTGGCACCGCCGGCGTCATAAAGCGCTGGAACTTCTCGGGCATGCCCGCCACCCACGGCACCAAGAAGAAGCACCGCCACCCGGGCTCGATCGGGACCGGCCAGACGCCGGGCCGCGTGTACAAGGGCCGCAAGATGGCGGGCCGCTACGGGGCGAAACCGGTCACCACGATCGGGCTCGAGGTGTTCGAAGTGCGCAAGGACGACAACCTGCTGTTGCTGAAGGGCGCCGTGCCGGGTCCCAAGGGCGGCATGGTGGTCGTCAAGCAATCGCAACGGAAGAAGGTGAGCTGATGCCGGTCACGCTGGACGTCGTCGGCAGCGGCCGCACCGTGACGTTGGACCTGCCCGAGCCTCAGGAGTCGGTGCTGCACGAAGTCGTCGCCTGGCAGTTGGCCAAGAGGCGCCGGGGCACCGCCGCCACCAAGTCGCGGGGCAAGGTCGCGGGCTCCACGGCGAAGATCTACCCGCAGAAGGGGACCGGCCGCGCCCGACACGGCAGCCGCAAGGCGCCGATCTTCGTGGGCGGCGGGATCACCTTCGGCCCCGCGCCTCGTTCGTACGGCTACACGCTGCCGCGCCGCGTCCGCAAGCTCGGACTGCACATGGCGCTGGCGGCCCGGGCCCAAGAGGGCAAGCTGACCCTGGTCGAGTCGTTCGACGTGAACGGCAAGACCAAGGAGTTCGTCGCCTGGGCACGGGCCAACGGGTTCGACGGCAGCGAGCACGTGCTGCTGGTCACCGACGACGAACTGGCGCGCCGCGCCGCCCGCAACCTGCCGTGGGTGCACGTGCTGCCGGGTCGCGGCCTGAACGTGTACGACATCCTGCGTCACGAGGCGCTCATCGCCGACGCCGCGCTGTTCGACGGGGAGGACGCGGAATGAATGTTCACGACGTGATCCGGCGACCCGTGCTGAGCGAGAAGGCCGTCTCGGAGATCGAAGCCGGCAAGTACGCCTTCTTCGTGCACCCAGGCGCCAACCGTACCCAGATCAAGGACGCCGTCGAGACCGTGTTCGAGGTCGACGTCGTCAAGATCAACCTTTTGAACGTGCCCGGCAAGCTCAAGCGCATGGGGCGGTACCAGGGGCGTAGCCCGAACCGGAAGAAAGCCGTCGTCACCCTCGCTGCGGGACAGAAGATCCAGCAGCTCGAGGGCCTGACCTAAGGGAGGGGCCATGGCCACCAAGAAGTACAGACCGTATACGCCCTCCCGACGCTTCATGACCACCTCCGACTTCGCGGAGGTCACGCATGCGAAGCCGGAGAAGTCGCTGCTGACCCGCATGAAGCGGACGGGGGGCCGCAACAATCGGGGCCGGATCACCTCGCGCTTCCGGGGGGGCGGGCACAAGCGTCGCTACCGGATCATCGACTTCCGGCGCCGCGACAAGGAGAGCGTGCCGGCCAAGGTCGCGCGCATCGAGTACGACCCCAACCGCACCGCCCGCATCGCGCTGCTGCACTACGTCGACGGCGAGAAGCGCTACGTGTTGGCCCCCGAGCGGATCCGCGTCGGGAGCTCCATCGTGGCCGGTCCGGACGCCGAACCGGTCGTCGGCAACGCGCTGCCGCTGCGCTTCATCCCGGTCGGGGTGGTCGTGCACGCGGTCGAGCTGGTGCCCGGCAAGGGCGCACAGTTGGCCCGCAGCGCCGGCACCAGGATCCAGATCCAGGGGCGGGACGGCGCCTACGTCACCTTGCGCCTCCCGTCGGGAGAATTGCGCCGCGTGCACGGCGAGTGTTACGCCACGGTAGGCACAGTCAGCAATGCCGAGCACAAGAACTTGGTGCTGGGCAAGGCCGGCCGCCAGCGCTGGATGGGGCGCAAGCCGCACCAGCGCGGGCGCGCGATGAACCCGGTCGATCATCCGCACGGCGGGGGCGAGGGTCGCTCCAGCGGCGGACGCCCGCCGGTCAGCCCCTGGGGCCAGCAATCCAAGGGTCTCAAGACGCGTGATCGGCGCAAGACCTCGAGCCGCTTCATCGTGCGGCGTCGGAAGGGAAGGAAGTAATGGCGCGCAGCATGAAGAAGGGGCCGTTCGTCGACGAGCACCTGCTCACCAAGATCGACGCGGCCAACGAGGCGGGCGACCGCCGCGTGATCCGCACCTGGAGCCGCCGCAGCACGGTGGTGCCCGAGATGGTGGGCCTCACGCTCGGCGTCTACAACGGGCGGCAGCACGTGCCGGTGTTCGTGCAGGAGAACATGGTGGGGCACAAGCTCGGTGAGTTCGCCCCCACCCGGACCTTCCGCACGCACGGACGGAGGGAGTGAGGTGCGGGCCTCCGCCACCCTCCGCATGCACCGTGCGTCGCCGCGCAAGGCGCGGCTGGTCATCGACCTGATCCGCGGCAAGGACGTCAGCGAGGCGGAGTCGATCCTGCGCTTCACCGACAAGCGTGCCGCCGCGCCCGTGCTGAAACTGCTGACCAGCGCGAAGGCCAACGCCGTCAACAACCACGACATGTTCGAGGACGCCCTCTACGTGTCCGAGGTGCAGGTGGGCGACGGTCCGACGCTCAAGCGCTTTTTGCCGCGCGCCCGCGGCCGCGCCGATCTTATGCGCAAGCGCACGAGCCACGTCACCATCACCCTGGAGGAACGCAGTGGGCAATAAAATCAATCCGCTCGGTTTCCGCCTCGGCGTCAACAAGGTCGCTTCGGCCCGTTGGTACGCCGGCAAGGCCGACTACCCCCGCCTGTTGGCGGAGGACGAGACGATCCGCCGGCTGATCCACAAGAGCGTGGGACACGCCGGCATCGCACGGGTCGACATCGAACGCGCCGCGCACAACCTGAACGTCACCGTGTTCACGGCCAAGCCCGGCGTGGTGATCGGCCGGGGCGGCGAGGCGATCAAGGCGTTGCGGGCGGAGCTGGACAAGCAGATCGACGGCACCGTCGCCGTGAACGTCCAGGAGGTGCCGAACGCCAACACCAACGGCATGTTGGTGGCGCAGCGCATCCGCGATCAGCTGGAGCGCCGCTTCGCGTTCCGTCGCGCCATGAAGCAGGCGGTGCAGCGCACCATGGAGTCGGGCGCCAAGGGCGTCAAGATCCGCTGCTCCGGTCGTCTGGGCGGCACCGAGCAGGCCCGGCCCGAGTGGTACAGTGACGGCCGCGTTCCGCTGCAGACGCTGCGAGCGGATATCGACTACGGCACCGCGGAGGCGCGGACCGCCTACGGCGTGGTCGGGGTCAAGGCCTGGGTGTTCCACGGCGAGATCGTCGGGGACAAGCAACGCGAGGCCGCCGTGCTGCCCCGTACCCGCCGCGACGACGACGACAAGAAGAAGCGCCGCCGTCCCACGCGTCGCCGCGACGCGCCGGGCGGACGCCGCACCCGCGTGAGGAAGGACGACTGAGCGATGCTGCTCCCCAAGCGCGTCAAATACCGCAAGCAGTTCCGCGGTCGCATGAAGGGCGACACCAAGGGCGGCGACTACGTCGCGTTCGGCGATTACGCCCTGGTCGCGACCGAGCCCGCTTGGATCAAGTCCAACCAGATCGAGGCGTGCCGCATCACCATGAGCCGCTACTTCAAGCGCGGCGGCAAGATCTACATCCGCATCTTCCCCGACAAGCCCGTCACCAAGAAGCCGCAGGAAGTGCGCATGGGCAAGGGCAAGGGCGCGGTCGAGTTCTGGGTCGCGGTGGTGAAGCCCGGCCGCATTTTGTTCGAGGTCGCCAACGTGACCGAGGCGCAGGCGCAAGAGGCGTTCCGCCTCGCGACCAACAAGCTGCCGATCGCCACCAAGATGGTTTCGCGGGAGATCTACGATGAAGCCCAATGAGATTCGCAACCTGACGGCGGAGGAGATCGCGGCCGCCGTGGACGAGCGCCGGGAGGAACTGCTGGATTTGCGCTTCCAGGCCGCGGTCGGGCAGGCGTCGGATCCCCGCCGGATCCGGACCACCAAGCGAGAGATCGCGCGGCTTCTCACCATCCACCATGAAAAGGAGGCGTCGTGAAGAGGGTCCTGCAAGGCCGCGTCGTGAGCGACAAGGCCGAAAAGACCGTGACCGTGTCGGTCGAGCGGCGCTTCAAGCACCCGCTCTACGAGAAGGTCGTCAGTCGCAGTCAGAAGTATCTCGCGCACGACGAGGAGAACGCCTACGGCGTCGGTGACACGGTCGAGATCGTGTCCACCCGCCCGGTGAGCAAGCGCAAGCGCTTCCGTGTGAGCAGGCTTCTCGAAAAAGCGCGTAGTTAGGCCTCGGAGGCATCGTGATTCAACAGGAGAGTTATCTCGACGTCGCCGACAACTCCGGCGCAAGGCGGATCCAGTGCATCCGCGTGCTGGGGACGGGACGTCAGTTCGTGGGCGGGGTGGGCGACATCATCGTCGCCTCGGTCAAGGACGCGATCCCGAAGGGCCAGGTCAAGAAGGGCGAAGTGGTCCGCGCGGTGATCGTCCGTACCGCCAAGGAGATCAACCGCAAGGACGGGTCGTCGATCCGTTTCGACGGCAACGCCGCCGTGCTCGTGACGCCCGAGAACGAACCGCGCGGCACGCGCGTGTTCGGCCCGGTCGCGCGCGAGCTGCGCGAGAAGCGCTTCATGCGCATCGTTTCGCTCGCCCCGGAGGTGCTGTGATGCCCAGGCGACTCAGGCTCAAGAAGGGCGATCAGGTCCGCGTCATCGCCGGCAAGAACAAGGGCCTCGAGGGCGAGATCATCGACGTCCAACACCACACCAGTCGCGTGGTGGTCGAGAACGTGAACATCGTCAAGCGCGCCCAACGCCCCACCCAGGAGAACCCCCGGGGCGGCTTCGACGAGCGGGAGGCCGCGATCCACGCCAGCAACGTGCAGGTGCTCGACCCGAACACCAGCGAGCCGACCCGTGTCGGCAGCAAGATCGACGAGAACGGCCGCAAGGTGCGCGTCGCCGTGAAGAGCGGAGTGACCCTCGATGAGTGAGGAGCGGACAGTGCAAGCCAAGGTCGAGATCCCCCTGCGGCGCCGCTACGCCGAGATCCGCGACACGCTGCGCGAGCGTCACGGCTACCAGAACCCCATGGCCATCCCCACCGTGAGCAAGGTGGTGCTGAACATGGGCATCGGGGACGCCCGGGACGACCGCAAGGCCTTGGAGAAGGCGCAGAACGAGTTGGCGCAGGTCGCGCTGCAGCGGCCCGTCGTCACCAAGGCGAAGAAGTCGGTGTCCAACTTCAAGATCCGCGCCGGCATGCCGGTGGGGTTGAAGGTCACGCTGCGCGGTGAGCGCATGTGGGCCTTCCTGGACAAGATGATCAACGTGGCGCTCCCGCGCGTGCGCGACTTCCGCGGCATCAGCGCCAACGCGTTCGACGGGCGCGGCAACTACAGCATGGGCGTCCGCGAACAGCTGGTGTTCCCCGAGCTGGACTACGACTCCGTCGGTGCCGTGCGCGGCATGGACGTGACCATCACCACCACCGCCGAGACCGACGAGGAGGCGCGCACCCTGCTCGAGCTCCTCGGCATGCCGTTCAGGAAGTAAGGAGACACGCGTGGCAACCAAAGCGAAGATCGCCTCCGCCAAGCGCACGCCCAAGTTCTCCGTCCGGGCCGTGAACCGGTGCAATCGGTGCGGACGCTCGCGCGGCTACCTGCGGGACTTCGGTCTGTGCCGGATCTGCATGCGGGAGATGGCCCACAAGGGGTACCTGCCGGGCGTCACCAAAGCGAGTTGGTAACGACAACACAGACATCGTGTTTCAGGGGCGCAGGCCGGCGGAATGGCCGCCGGAACCACCCCCACGGAGGTACAAGGTGCACTCTGATCCCATTGCCGACATGCTGAACCGGATCCGCAACGCCGTGGCCGTCGGCCACGCGCACGTGGACGTCCCCGCCAGCAAGTTCAAGCGCGCCCTCGCCGAGCTGCTGGTCCGCGAGGGCTACCTGAAGGACGCCCGGACCGTCGAGGTCGGCGGGCACCCCGTGCTCCGCATCGGCCTCAAGTACGGTCCGCGCCGCAAGCCCATCATTCACCAGTTGAGCCGGTTGTCGACGCCCGGCCGCCGCGCGTACACCAAGTCCAAGCACGTCCCCACGGTGCGGGGCGGCCTCGGGGTCGCCATCGTGTCGACCTCGCAGGGGTTGATGCCCGACCGCGAGGCGCGCCGCGCCGGCATGGGCGGCGAACTCGTCTGCGAGGTGTGGTGATGTCTCGGATCGGGCGTTGGCCGATTCCGGTCCCCTCGGGGGTCCAGGTGTCCGTGAAGGGCACCAATGTGCACGTCGAGGGCCCCAAGGGCCAACTCGACGTCGACATCAGTCCCCGCATCCGCGTCGAAGCGGACGAGGACGGCACGCTGACCTTCCACCGTCCCAGCGACCACCGCGACGACCGTGCGCAGCACGGCCTGGCGCGGAGCCTGGTCGCCAACGCCATCAAAGGCGTGAACGAAGGGTTCGTGAAGCGCCTGGAGATCCAGGGGGTCGGCTACCGCTGCCAGATGAAGGGCGCGGCCCTGGAACTGGCCGTCGGGTACTCGCACCCCGCCCGCATCGAACCGCCCGAGGGCGTCAGCATCGACGCGCCACAACCGACGCGGATCGAGATCCGCGGCATCGACAAGCAGGCCGTCGGTCAGGTCGCCGCCGACATCCGCGCCGTCCGTCCGCCCGACGCCTATCACGGCAAGGGCGTGCGCTACGAGGGCGAACGCGTGCGACTCAAGGCCGGCAAGGCCGCGTCCCGTTGAGCCGGAAGGGGTAGGCAGAGATGAACGAACGTACCGCCAGACAGCGTCGCACCCTCCGGACCCGGCGCAGGATCCGCCGCCCGGTCGAGACCGGCCGGCTGCGGTTGTCGGTGTTCCGGAGCGCGCGCTACATCTACGCCCAGGTCATCGACGACCGCACGGGCACCACGGTCGCCCAGGCCAACAGCAAGGGCCTGGACGTGGAAGGCGACAAGACGACCCAAGCGAGCGCGGTCGGCAAAACGTTGGCCGAGCGCGCCCAGGAGGCCGGCGTACGCCGCGTCGTGTTCGATCGCGGTCCGTACCGGTTCCATGGCCGCGTCAAGGCGCTGGCCGACGGCGCCCGCGAGGGAGGACTCGAGTTCTGATGGCTGAACAAGACTTCGAAGACAAGGTCATTTTCATCCGCCGCACCGCCAAGACCTACAAGGGCGGCAGGCGGTTCCGCTTCGGCGCCATGGTGGTGATCGGGGACCGGCAGGGACGCGTCGGCGTCGGCCTGGGCAAAGCCAAGGAGGTTCCGATCGCGGTCCAGAAGGGCCAGTACTTCGCGCGCCGCAACCTGATCGAAGTGCCGATCGAGGAGCCCGGCACCATCCCGCACGAGGTGCTCGGCGCGCACGGCACCAGCCGCGTGATGCTGAAGCCCGCGGGCGCCGGCACCGGCGTGATCGCCGGCAGCGTGCCGCGCGCGATCGTGGAGCTGGCCGGCTACAGCAATCTGCTGACCAAGGAGTTGGGCTCCCGCAACCAGACCAACGTCGCCTACGCCGTGGTGGACGGGCTGAAGCAGCTGACCACCTACGCCGAGTTGAAGGCCGAGCGAGAGCGGGCGGAGTGATGCGCCTCACCCTCACGCGCAGCCTGATCGGGGTGCCCCGCGACCAACGCGCCACCGTGCGCGCGCTCGGGCTCCGCAAGACCGGCGACAGCCGCGAGGTGACCGACACGCCTGACGTCCAGGGGATGGTGCGCAAGGTCGCCTACCTGCTGGAGATCGAGGAGGACGTGAAGTGAAGCTGAACGAACTCGGACCCCCCCGCGGCAGCAAGCCGCGCCGCAGGCGGGTGGGACGTGGCATCGGAAGCGGGCACGGCAAGACGGCCGGCCGCGGCCACAACGGCCAGAAGTCGCGCAGCGGCTTCAGCCAGAGCGGCGGTTGGGAAGGTGGCCGCTCCACCCTGATCATGCGCCTGCCCAAGCGTGGCTTCAACCGCGTGAAGGAGCCCGTGCAGATCGTGAACGTGGAGGACCTGAACCGCTTCGACGACGGCGCCACCGTCGATGCCGCCCTGCTGGCCCAAAGCGGCCTGGTGCGCCACGCGGAGCGGCCCATCAAGCTGCTCGGCGACGGCACGCTGGAGCGGCGCCTCACCGTCTCGCTGGACGCGGTCAGCCGTAGCGCGGCCGCCGCGGTGAGCGATGCGGGCGGGACGGTCCGCGGCGGCGCGGGCGAAGAAGAGGCGTTGGGCTGATGCTGGCAGCCTTCCGCAACGCCGCGGCCATTCCGGCCCTGCGCGCCAAGCTGCTGGTCGTCATCGGCCTTCTGGCCGTGTACCGGTTGCTGGTGTTCATCCCCACGCCGGGGATCGACATCGACCGGCTGCGGGAGGGGAACTTCGGTCAGGGGGACATCTTCACCCTGCTCAACTTCATTTCGGGCGGCAACTTCGAGGTGTTCTCGATCGCGGCGCTCGGCGTCATCCCCTACATCACCGCCAGCATCATCGTGCAGCTGCTCCAATCCACCTGGCCCCCGCTCGAGAAGCTGGCCAAGGAGGGCGAAGAGGGCCGCCGCAAGATCACCCAGTACACCCGCTACGGCGCGATCGGCCTCGGCGCCATCCAGGCCGTGTTCCTCGCCATCGCCCTGCTCGGGCCGTCCGGCGCCCTCAAGGTCGGCTGGAGCAACGGCCCGTTCTTCTGGTTCATCGTGCTGGTCACGCAGGTCGCCGGCATCTCGCTGGTGATGTGGCTGGGCGAGAAGATCAGCGAGCACGGGATCGGGAACGGCATCTCGCTGATCATCTACGCCGGCATCGTCGCGGCCTTCCCCAGCGCCATCGCGCAGCAGTTCGCGCTGATCGGACGAGGGGAGGGCAACCTGTTCGGGTTGCTGTTCTTCTTCGCCTTCCTGATCATCGCCCTGGCGGGGATGGTGCTGGTGCAACAGGCCGAGAGGCGCATCCCGGTGCAGTACGCCCGCAAGGTCGTGGGGCGCCGCGTGATGGGCGGGCAGTCGACCTACATCCCGTTGCGGATGAACGCGGCCGGCGTGATTCCGATCATCTTCGCCGTGTCGATCATCATCCTGCCGCAGACGATCATCGGCGCCTTTCCCGACCTCGGCTGGCTGCAGGCGATCGGCGCGTGGTTCAACCCCGCCCAGTGGCAGGGGTTGATCACCTCGACCGTGATGATCGTGGCGTTCACCTACTTCTACACCCAGATCAGCTTCGATCCCCGCCGCATCAGCGAGAACCTGCGCGAGTACGGCGGCTTCGTGCCGGGCGTCCGGCCCGGCCAACCGACCACGGAGCACCTCACCCGCATCACCAGCCGCATCACGCTGTGGGGGGCGCTGTTCCTCGGCGCCGTCAACGCGTTGCCGCAGACGTTGGCGTGGCTGACCGGCACCGGGCAGTTGTCGTTCGTGTTCAGCGGCATCGGCCTGCTGATCATGGTCAGCGTGGCGCTCGACACGCTCCGGCAGCTCGAGTCGCAGCTGATGATGCGTCACTACGAAGGGTTCGTCTCCAAGGGTCGAATCCGCGGTCGCGGGCGGCGCTTCTGATGGCGTCCCAGGTCGTGCTGCTGATGGGGCCCCCCGGCGCGGGCAAGGGGACGCAGGCCAGCGCCCTGGCCGAGGTCGAGGGTTTGCGCAAGCTGTCCACCGGCGACATGTTGCGCGATCACGTCTCCCGCGGGACCGAGCTGGGGGCAAAGGCCAAGGCGATCATGGAGGCCGGCGAGCTGGTGCCGGACGACCTGATCACCGCGATGGTCCGGGACGAGCTCGCGGGAATGGACGAGGTCCGCGTGCTGTTCGACGGCTTTCCCCGCACGCCGGGCCAGGCCGAGGCGCTGGACGAACTGCTGGGGAAGGCCGGCGCGTCGCTCGACGCCGCCGTATTGCTGGAGGTGTCGGACGAGGAGCTGGTGCGACGGCTCACGCTCCGCGGCGAGCAGGAAGGCCGGAGCGACGACGACGAGGCCACCGTCCGCAGGCGGATGAAGGTGTATCGCGACACCACCGCGCCGCTGCTGGCGTTCTACGAGGCGCGCGGCACGCTGCACCGCGTGGACGGGACCGGCTCGGTCAGTGAGGTCACCGAACGGATCCGCGGGGTGCTGGCTTGAACCTCAAACGCCCAAGCGAAATCGACGCCATGCGCGCTGCCGCCAAGATCAACCGGGCGGCCCTCGAGGCCGTCGAGACGCGGATCGCCCCCGGCGTGTCCACGATGGAGTTGAACGACGTGGCCGAAGCGGCTATTCTAGAGGGCGGCGGTACGCCTGCCTTCAAGGGGTACCGCGGCTTCCCCGCGACGCTGTGCACCTCGGTGGGGGAGGTCGTCGTCCACGGCATTCCGGACGATCGACCGCTCCAGGAGGGGGACATCGTGTCGGTCGACGTGGGGACGTTCTACCGGGGCTACGCCGCCGACATGGCGCGCACGTACGCGATCGGCACGGTCTCGGACGAGGTCCAGCAGTTGCTGGACGTGACGGAGCGGTCCCTCTACGCCGGCATCGCGCGCGCCCGCCCCGGGGAGCGCCTCGGCGACGTCTCCGCGGCCATTCAGGACGTCGTCGAGTCGGCGGGGATGTGGGTCATCCGCGAGTTCGTGGGACACGGAATCGGCCGTGAATTCCACGAACAACCGGACGTCCCCAACTTCGGGCGAGCCGGTACCGGGCCGGTGATGCGCCCTGGGCTGGTCCTGGCGATCGAGCCGATGGTGTCGCTTTCGCGGGCCGCGGTGGTGGTCGCGGACGACGGCTGGACCGCGTCGACCGAGACGGGCGTGCCAGCCGCACACTTCGAGCACACCGTGGCCGTCACCGACGACGGGCCACGCATCTTGACCCAGGCCGATTCGCGCTCAGGGGTCGCGCAGGGAGGAACGCATGGCGCGTAGACGAGGAGGCGGACGGGGGCGTCGCAAGAGCGGCGGCCGCGGCCGAGCCGAGAACCGCCAGAAAGGGAACGAGACCACCCAGGACTCGATCCGGACCGAAGGCGTCGTCCTCGAGGCGCGTCCCAACACGACCTTCCTGGTGCAGCTCGACGCGGGCCCCGACATCCTCGCTCACGTCGGCGGCAAGATGCGCCGCCACTACATCCGTATTCTCCCCGGTGACCGTGTCGTGGTCGAAATCAGCACCTACGATCCGGAAAAGGGCCGGATCGTGTACAGAAAGTAGGAGCCGCCATGAAAGTACGCGCCAGCGTGAAACCAATGTGTGCGAGCTGCAAAGTGATCCGGCGGGCCGGGCGGGTCTACGTGATCTGCTCCTCGAACCCGAAGCACAAGCAGAGGCAGGGGTAGCGAATGGCACGAATCGCAGGCATCGATCTTCCGCGGGAGAAGCGCGTCGAGTTCGCGCTCCCCTACATCTACGGCATCGGCGTGTCGCGTGCGCGTGCCATCCTCGACAGCGCGGAGGTCGATCCCGACACGCGCGTCAAGGACCTCGCCGAATCCGAAGTCGCCCGCTTGCGCGAGGTCGTCGACGCCCAGTACAAGGTCGAGGGCGATCTGCGTCGCGAGGTGCAGCTCAACATCAAGCGGCTGATGGACATCGGCAGCTACCGCGGGCTTCGTCACCGCCGGGGGCTCCCCGTCCGTGGCCAGTCCACCAAGACCAACGCGCGCACCCGGAAGGGGCCGCGCCGCACCGTCGCCGGCAAGAAGAAGGCGCCGAGGAAGTAGGGGAGGCCGACTCGTGGCGAAGCAACAGACCAAGAGCGCGAAGCCGCGCCGGCGCACCAGGCGTACGCTGGCGGAGGGCAAGGCGTTCATTCACGCCAGCTACAACAACACCATCATCACCATCACCGATCCCGAAGGGAACACGGTCGCATGGTCGTCGTCGGGGTCGATCGGGTACAAGGGGTCGAAGAAGGGCACGCCGTACGCGGCCCAGTTGGCCGCGGCGGACGCCACCCGCAAGGCGCAGAACATGGGCCTGGCGACCCTGGACATCGTGATCCGCGGCACCGGCTCGGGTCGCGAGCAGGCGATCCGCTCGATCCAGGCGACCGGCGTCACCGTCCGCACGATCATCGACGACACCCCCACGCCGCACAACGGCTGCCGACTTCGCAAGCGGCGCCGGCAGTAGGGCAGGAGGATCATGGGCCGATACACAGGACCGATCGTCAAGATCTGCCGCCGCGAAGGGGTGAACCTCGTCGAGACCCCCAAGGCGCAGAAGTACATGGAACGCCGGCCGTACCCCCCCGGCGAGCACGGCCAGCGCCGTCGCCGCCGCATCAGCGACTACGGGGTGCGCCTGCGCGAGAAGCAGAAGCTTCGCTTCTTGTACAACCTCTCCGAGAAGCAGTTCGCCAACCTGTTCGTCGAGGCGTCGAAGAAGAAGGGCGCGACGGGAACCGTGTTCCTGCAACTCCTCGAACGACGGCTGGACAACGTGGTGTACCGGATGGGCATCGCGCACACCCGGCGGCAGGCACGCCAGTTCGTGGCGCACCGCCACATCGCCGTGAACGGCCGGCGCATCGACGTGCCGTCCTACCGCGTGCAGCCGGGCGACGAGATCGCCGTGGTGGAGCGCTCCAAGAAGAATCCGCACGTCAAACAGAACGTCGAGGACCGCCAGCGCGGCAAGACCGTGCCGTGGTTGGACTTCGACCCGGAGAGCCTGAAGGGCGTGTTCCGGCACGTCCCCTCGCGCGAGGACATCGTCGTCCCCGTCAACGAGCTGCAGGTCATCGAGTACTACTCGCGTTGAGCCGCTAGGAGACAAGCGTGCAGATCATCCCCGAATTCAAGGCCAAGGCCACGGAGTCGTACGGCGAGTTCGTGGTGGAGCCGTTGCAGCGCGGCTTCGGCGTCACCCTGGGGAACCCCCTACGGCGCATCCTCCTCTCCTCGATCCCCGGCACGGCGGTCACCAGCGTGTACATCGAGGACGTGCTCCACGAGTTCTCCACCATCGACGGCATCAAAGAGGACGTCATGCAGATCGTCCTCAACCTGAAACAACTCGTGGTCAAGCTGTTCGATGACGAGCCGGTCACCCTCACCCTCCGCAGCGAGGGGGCGGGCACCGTCACCGCCGGCGACCTGGACGTCCCCATGGGCGCCGAGGTCGTCAATCCCGACCTGTACATCGCCACGCTGGGCGAGAAGGCCAAGCTGGTGATGGAGGTCCGCGTCGATCCCGGCGTGGGCTACGTGCCCTCCGAGCTGCTGCACGGCCACAAGGACCGCATCAACTCGATCCCCGTCGACGCCGTGTTCACGCCCGTGCGCCGCGTCGCCTACCGCGTGGAGGACACGCGCGTGGGGCAGAAGACCGACCTCGACCGGTTGGTGATCCGGGTGTGGACCGACGGCAGCGTCGCGCCTCGCGACGCGTTGGACCAATCGGTCGAGATCCTGCGCGGTCAGCTGAACGTGTTCGGGGGCGACGGCGTGCAGGTCGAAGAGGACGTGCCGGTCGTGACCATTCCCACCCCCGCCGGCGAGCCGGTCCCCGAGGACGAGCCGCCCCGGCTGAACCTCGAGAGCCTCGAGCTGTCCAATCGTGTGCTGCACTCGCTGCAGGAAGAGGGCATCGACTCCGTCAACGCCCTGATGGCGCTGTCGGAACGCGACCTCAAACGCGTCAGCGGCATCGGCGAAAAGTCGCTCGAAGAGATCCGCGAACGGCTGTCCGCCCGCGGCATGAAACTGAAGGAGTGAGATCGTGCGTCACCAGACCGCCGGACGGAAGCTGAACCGGACCAGCAGTCACCGCGTCGCCCTGGCCCGCAGCCAGGCGACCGCGCTGTTGCGCCACGGCCGCATCAAGACCACCTTGAGCAAGGCGAAGAACCTGGCGCCCTACGTCGAGAAGCTCATCACCACCGCCCGCGGCGGCGACCTGCACGCGCGGCGCCTGGTCGCGCGCGAAATCCACGACCGCGAGGTGCTGAGCAAGCTGATGAGCGAGATCGGCCCGCGCTACCAGGACCGCAAGGGCGGCTACACCCGCATCTACCGCCTGCAGCCGCGCCGCGGCGACGCCGTGCAGGAGGCGCTGATCGAGCTGGTGAACGACGAGGCCTGAGCGGGGTCGGTCCGCTCAGGCGTGGGCCCGCAGCGCGGCCGCGAAGCTGGCGCCCGGCCCGTCCCAGCGCACGGCGCACGCCTCGGCGATCGTCGCCCCCAGGTCGGCGAACGAAGCCCGCGTGCCCAGGTCGCGGCCGGCAGCGCCGTCCGCGTCCGCCAACAGCAGCCCGTACTCCCTCGTGTGGTCGGTGCCGGCCCAGGTGGGGTCGTTGCCGTGGTCGCTGGTGAGGATGAGCGCGTCGCCCGCCGCCCGCGCCGCCAGAAGCTCCGGCAGGCGCGCGTCGAAGGCGGCCAGCGCCGCCGCGTAGCCGTCCGGGTCCCGCCGGTGCCCGTAACGGGCGTCGAAATCCACCAGGTTCGTGAACACCAACCCGTCCGGTCGCGCCCGCATCGCCTCCAGCGTGGCGTCCACGCCGGCGTCGTTGTCGGGCGTGCTCACCGTGCGGGTGATCCCGGAGCCGGCGAAGATGTCGGCGATCTTGCCGATCGCCACCACCTCGCGCCCCGCGCCCGCCAGCGCGTTCAGCACCGTCCGCGGCGGCGTCAGCGAGTAGTCGTGCCGCGCGCCGTTCAGGCGCTCGTACGCGCCCGGCTCGCCCCGAAACGGCCGCGCGATCACCCGGGCGACCGCGTTCGGCCCGCGTAGCAGCTCGCGCGCCGCCTCGCACCAGGCGTACAGCGTGTCCAGCGGCACCACGTCCACGTGCGCCGCGACCTGGAACACGCTGTCGGCGCTGGTGTACACGATCGGCGCGCCCGTGCGGGCGTGCTCCGGACCGAGCTCTTCGATGATCTCGGTGCCGCTGGCGGGCCGGTTCCCCAGGTGCGGCCGGCCGGTCGCGGCGTCGAACGCCTCCATGACGGCGTCCGGAAACCGCTGGAAGGTCCGGAACGGCTGGTCCAGCACCACCCCCATGAACTCCCAATGCCCCGTGGTGGTGTCCTTGCCGGGCGAGCGTTCCCGCATCCGCCCGTACGCCCCGCCGGGCCGCGCGACCGCGGGCACGCTGTGCACGCCCGGCACGCACCCCAGGCCCAGGGCGGCCAGGTTCGGCAGCGTCACGCCGGTGCGCGCCAGCGTGTGGTCGAGGGTGTGGGCGCCGGCGTCATTGAACACGTCCGCGTCCGGTAACGCCCCCACCCCGACCGAATCGAGCACGATCACCGTCAACGTCATGGCGGCAGCATACCGGCGGAGTTGCGATACTGCCCAGGTGCCCGCCTCGCCCACGATTCCCGAGCAGATCGCCACCACCCTCCGCTCGCTGGCGCCGCGCGCCAGCGCGGTGGTGGTGGCGGTGTCGGGCGGATCCGACTCCGTCGCGGTTCTGCGCGCCCTGCACCGGGCCCACGCGGCCGGCGACGCGCCGGCCCTGGTGGCGGCGCACCTCGATCACGGCCTGCGGCCGGCCTCGTCCAGTGACGCCGCCTGGGTGCAGGCGTTGTGCGACGCCCTGGCGGTGCCGCTGGCGCGGGAGGCCGTGCGTGTCGGCGAGATCGCGCGGCGCGAAGGCGGCAACGTAGAAGAGGTCGCCCGAACGCTCCGCTACGCCTTCCTGACGCGCACCGCCAAGGCGCACGGGGCGGACGCGATCGTGACCGGACACACCCGCGACGACGCGGCCGAGACGGTGCTCCTGCAGCTGCTGCGCGGCAGCGCCCACCCGCGCGGCATCCGGGCGGTGCGCGGTCGGGTGGTGCGGCCGGCCCTGCAGCTGTCCAAGCGGGACCTGCGTCAGTTTTTGGACGGCTTGGGCCAGTCGTGGCGGGAGGACGCCAGCAACTGGGACGTGTCGGGCGGTGAGCGGGCGTGGATCCGGCACGACGTGGTGCCGCGGCTGGAGACGCGCCGACCCGGCGCGGCGGCCCGTCTGGCGCGCTTCGGGCTGCTGCAGCGCGACCAGGCGGAGTTCCTGCGTGCCGAGGCGGAACGCCGCTTCGGGGCGCGCGGCCCGCTGCCGCGCCGGGCCCTGGCGCTCGCCCCGCGGGCGCTGGCGCGGGAGGCCCTGGCCGGCCGCGTCCGGGCCGCCGGCGGCACGCTGGACGGGCTGCACCTGGACGCGTTGCTGGACGCCCTGCCGGGCGAGGGCGCGACCCGCCGGGACGTGCCGGGCGGCGTGCGGGTGCGCATCCTCGGGGGCCGCGTCGAGGTGCTGGCGCGCGGGGCGATGGGCGCCCCCGCCGCGCCCGCGTTCCGGCGCGTCGCCGACCCGGGGGCGCTGCCGGCGGGCGTGCCGGCCGGCGTGCTGGCGGAGGGTCCCCTCACCCTGCGGGGCTGGCGGCCGGGTGACCGGATCCGGTTGGCGGCCGGCACGCGCACGGTGGCCGACCTGCTGGGGGAACGCGGCGTGCCCCGCGAGGACCGGCCCGCCGTGCGGGTGCTGGCCCGCGACGACGCGGTGGTCTGGGTCGAGGGGATCGCGGTGGCCGCGCCCTGGCCGGCCGCCGCGTACGACGCGGACGAACCGTTCATGCGGCGCGCCCTGGCGTGGGCCGACCGCGCCGCGGCGGCCGGGGAGCTGCCGGTCGGGGCGGTGGTCGTGCGGGACGGCGAGGTCCTGGGGGAAGGGGCCAACGCGCGCGAGGGGAACGCCGACCCCCTCGGCCACGCCGAGACGCTGGCCATGCGCGCCGCGGCCGCCACCGACGGCGACTGGCGCCTGGCCGGCGCCACGCTGTACGTCACCCTGGAACCGTGTCCCATGTGCGCCGGCGCGATCTTGCAGTCGCAGCTGGCGCGGGTGGTGTGGGGCGCCGACAACCGGCGCGACGGTGCGTTCGGCAGCGTCGTCGACCTCGGGGCTGGCCCCTGGAAGCGCGTGCCGGCCCTTCGGGGCGGCGTTCTGGCGCGCGAAGCGGCGCACCGCCTGGCGCGGTTCTTCGCCGCGCGACGCGTCGCGGGGGCGCCGAGCGAGGGGGCGTGAACGCCCCGCCCGCGGGGAGGGCGAAACGCCCTGGACGGTCCGAGCCCGTCCCGAACGGGCTTCCTGGCGATCGGGCCGTGCGGGCCGCGCATGTATGATGGTCGGAATGGAGATCCGCAACTTCTCGATCATCGCGCACGTGGACCACGGCAAGTCCACGCTCGCCGACCGCATCCTCGAGCTCACGCAGAGCGTCGACGAGCGCACGCGGCGCGATCAGATGCTGGACACCCTCGAGTTGGAGCGGGAGCGGGGCATCACCATCAAGTCCTCGCCGATGCGCCTGTACTACACCGCGCGGGACGGCCGCACGTACATGTTCAACCTGATCGACACGCCCGGGCACGTCGACTTCGGGTACGAGGTCAGCCGCGCCCTGCGCGCCTGCGAAGGGGTGCTGCTGGTGATCGACGCCAGCCAGGGCGTCGAGGCGCAGACCATCCAGAACGCCGTGCTGGCGGTCGACAACGGCCTGGAGATCCTGCCGGTGATCAACAAGATCGACCTGCCCAACGCCGACGTGGACGGTGCGATCCAGGAGCTCGAGGAGGTCGTGGGCGTCCCCGGCGAGCACGCGGTGGCCGTCTCCGCCAAGACCGGCGACAACGTCGAGGAGATCCTGGAGGCGATCGTTCGGATCCTGCCCGCCCCGGAGGGCTCGGACGACGCGCCGCTGAGGTGCCTGATCTTCGACGCCGTCTACGACAGCTACCAGGGCGTGGTGACGCTGGTGCGCGTGCTGGACGGCCAGGTCAGCGCCGGGGACCGCATCATGGTGATGTCGACCGGCAAGCGGTACGAGGTCGACAAGGTCGGCTTCTTCAAGCCGGAACCGACCCTCACCGACGTGCTTCATCACGGCGAGGTGGGCTGGATCACCGCGGGCATCAAGGACATCACCGAGACGCAGATCGGCGACACGCTCACGCACGCCGCGCGGCCGGCCGCCGAGGCGGTGCCGGGGTTCAAGCCCACCCGTCCGGTGGTGTTCAGCGGCCTGTACCCCACCGACACCGAGGCGTACCCCAAGATGCGCGACGCACTGGAGAAGTTGAGCCTCAACGACGCGGCGTTCACCTTCGAGCCCGAGACCAGCGAGGCGTTGGGGTTCGGGTTCCGCTGCGGCTACCTCGGCCTGCTGCACGCCGACATCGTGCAGGCCCGCCTGGAGCGCGAGTACGACCTGGAGCTGATCGCGACGGCGCCGGCGGTGGTGTACGAGGTGACCACCACGGACGAGGCCACCTTCCTGGTGCAGAACCCCTCCATGCTGCCGGAACCGACGGAGCTGCTCGACATCCGCGAGCCGTGGGTGCGCCTGTCGGTGTTCGTGCCCGAGGAGTACGTCGGCAACGCCATACAGTTGATCCAGGAGAAGCGCGGCGAGATGAAGGACATGCTGTATCACGGCCGCCGCGTCGAGCTTCGCTACGAGGTGCCCTTCGGCGAGATCCTGTACGACTTCCACGACCGACTCAAGAGCCTCACACGCGGCTACGCCAGCATGGACTACGAGGAGACCGGCTACCGCTCCGGCGACCTGGTCAAGATCGACATTCTGGTCAACGAAGTCAAGGTCGATGCCCTGTCGATCATCGCCCACCGCGAGAAAGCGTACGAGATGGGCCGCAAGATCGTCGACAAGATGGCGGCGGTGATCCCCCGACAGATGTTCGCCGTGCCGGTCCAGGCCGCGGTGCAGGGCAAGGTGCTGGCCCGCGCGACGGTGCGGGCCTTCCGCAAGGACGTGACCGCCAAGTGCTACGGCGGGGACATCACCCGCAAGAAGAAGCTGCTGCAGAAGCAGAAGAAGGGCAAGGCCCGCATGAAGCAGCTCGGACGCGTCGAGGTACCCCAAGAGGCGTTCCTGGCCGTGCTGTCCAGCGAGGAGTGACCCGGTGCAGGGGCGTCGCCGCGCCGGCCTGAACCTGCAGCTGGGGATGCGCACCCAGTTGGCCTGGGTGATCGCGTTGTTGTCGTTGCTGCCGAACCTGGTGATGGCGGCGCTGGTGCTGCTGCCGGCCGTGCGCGAGTCGGGCGGCCTGGCGGCGCGCGTGACGGGGTCGCTGCTGGTGTGGCTGGTGGCGGTGGTGGCGTTCTCCGCCGCGATCGGGTACCTGCTGGCGCGCGTGCTGCTGGCGCCGCTGACGCGGGTGACGCGGGACGCGGAGGCGCTGCCGCGCACGGCGCCCCGCCTGGCCCGAGCCCGCCTGGCGGTGTCGGAGGACGACCCGCCCGAGGTCGCGTCGTTGCGGCACGCCATCAACGGGTTGCTGGCGCAGGTACAGACCGAGCAGCGGCGCCGCAGCGCCTTCACCGCGACCCTGATGCACGACATGAAGACGCCGCTTTTGGCGCAGGCCAACGCGCTGCGCGTGCTGCGCGAAGGCCCCGAGGGCCTGCCGGACGCGGAACGCGCCCGACTGCTGGCCGCGGCGGAGGGGGAGACCGACGCGTTGCTGGCGCTGGTGCAGCAGCTCGTGGACGCCCACCGCTTCGAGCAGGGCGAGGTGCGGGTGCAGCGCCGCCGGGTGGCGTTGCGGTCGTTGGTGGACGACGCGGTGGCGCGGGTGGCGCACCAGGCGCGAGAGCGCGAGGTGCGGATCACCGTGCACGGCGACGCGCAGGTCGACGTCGATCCCGACCTGGCGGCGCGGATGGTGGCCAACCTGCTGCAGAACGCGGTGCGCTACGCCACCCGGTCGGTGCGCGTCGAGATCCGGCCCGGCATGCTCCGCGTGCAGGACGACGGGCCCGGCCTTCCCGCGCCGCTGGAGGAGCTGGCGCGCCCCTTCAACGACCAACCGGCCCTGATCGACGGGCAACGCTACCGTTCGGGCATGGGCGGGCTCGGCCTGTACGTGGCGCGCAGCATCCTGCAGGCGCACGGCGGCAGGTTGGTGTCCGAAGCGCACGGGCCGGGCGGCACGGTGCTGCTGGCCTACTTCGGGGATGGGAGCCGCGCGTGACGCGCATCCTGATCGCCGACGACCACCCGCTGTTCCGGATCGGGCTGGCGCACGCGCTCCGCGCCCGCGGGTTCGAGGTCGTCGGCGAGGCGGAGAACGGCCGCCACGCCGTCGAGCTGTGCCGCACCCACCGCCCCGAGCTGGTGGTGCTGGACGTCCGGATGCCGACCATGGACGGGGTCGAGGCGTGCCGGGCCCTGCGGGCGTTCCCGGATCCGCCCTGCGTGGTGATGCTGACCACCTTCGACGAGCCGGCCATCAAGGCCGCCGCCCGCGATGCCGGCGCGGTGGCGTACCTGTCCAAGGAGACCGAACCGGCGCGCTTGGCGGAGACGCTGCAGCGCATCGCCAACGATCCCACCGGGAACTGGATGCCGGACGTCTCGGTGCCCCGCCTCACCGTCCGCGAGCGTGAGGCGTTGACGCTGCTGGCGGACGGGCTGTCCAACAAGGAGATCGCCGGTCGCATGGGGATCGGGCCGGACACGGCCAAGGACTACCTGGCGTCGGTGTACCGCAAGCTCGAGGTGCGCGACCGCGTCAGCGCGGTACGGGAGGCGGAGCGGCTGGGGTTCGTGTAGGGGGCCGCCCGGCCGGCGCCTGGCTCCGGCCGGTTCGCGCGCTGCGCCCCCTCGGCCGTGCGCCATGCAGGGCGCACGTGCGCCATCGCACGCCGCTAGCGTGCGGCATGACCCGAAGACGTGGCGTCACGCTGTTGGAGATGCTGGTGGTGCTGGGCGTCCTGGCCGTCCTGGTCGCGCTGACCTGGCCGGCGTGGCGGCCGTCCTCCGCCCGGCGCGCTGCCCAGACCTACCTCGCGGCGCAGCACGCCGCGCGTCTGCGGGCCCTGACGGGCCGCGCGGTGGCCCTGCGCTGGGAGGGGCCGGCGGAGGCGTTCGTGGTGCGCGACGGGCGCGCCGAGGACGGGGCCGAGGGCGCCTGCGCGGCGCCGGTGCTGCGCCGCCACCGGCCGGAGGGCGGCGTGGCGGTCACCCGCGTCCTGCGCGACGGCGTGGCGTGGCTGCCCGACGGGGCCGGCCGCAGCTGCGACGGCGGCGGCGTGTACGGCGGCCGCGTCCGCTTCGAGGCTGGGGACGAGGCGTGGGACGTCGTGGTGGCCAGTAGCGGTCGCCTGCGCCTGGAGCGCGCCCGATGACGCGCCCGGGCGGCATGACCCTGATCGAGGTGCTGGTCGCCCTGGCGGTGTTCACCATCTTCGCCGCGGCGGCGGTGGCGGCGCTGGCGACGGGGCTGCGCGCCAGCGCCGAGGCCGGCCGCCTGCACCGCGCCACGGCGCTGCTGGAGCCCTACGCCGTGCCGGCCCGCGCCGGCGCGGCGCCGCCGGCGGCCTGCACGGCCGCCCCCGCGCAGGGCGGGCCCTGCACGGCCCGCCGCGAGACCTGCCACCTGAGCGCCGACGGGCTGGTGTGCGACGGCTCGGGCGGGCTGCGCCTCACCGTGGTCCGGGTCGCGACCCCCGAGGATGGCCGCCCCCACGACGTCCGCTCCTGGAGCCGGGTGTCGCCGTGACCGCGCCGCGCCACCCCCGTCGCCGGGGCGGATTCACGCTGCTGGAGGTGCTGGTGGCGCTGGCGTTGGCCGCGGTGGTGGCCGCATCGTTGGCGGCGTTGCTGGTCCGGGTGGGCCGCACCACCGCCGACGTCGGGGTGCGGACCGACCGGGCCCAGCGCGCCGGGCTGGCCGCCGCCCTGCTGCGCGGCGAGGTCGAGCGGGCCGGCCGCGGCCAGGAGGCGCCGGGGCTGACGCTGACGCTTCAGGACGGCGCGCCCCGCGGCGACCGGGTCACCGTCCGCTACCTGGCCGAAGCGCACCGGGTGGCGCCGGCCGAGGTGGACGCGACCTTCTTCGCGGCGACCGATTCGGCCGGCCGGCCCAACCTGTACCGAAAGCCGCCGGACGGCGTGCGGCAACCGTGGCTGCTCGGGGTGGAGGGCGTGCACGTCGTCGGGGCGGTGAGCGTAGACGGTCGGACGCGGACGCGGGCGGCGCTGAGTGACGGGATGGAACTGCGCGCGCTCGACCTACGCGTCGCGCTGTATGACGGGGAGGCGGTGCGGCTGATGGCCGCCACTCGCCGTGCGGGGCCGGTCGCGGTGGACCGCCCCGGGGGCACGCCGTGAGGGGCCGGCGCGGCGTGGTGCTGGCCGCGGTGCTGTTGGCCGGCACCGCGCTGGTGACGGCCGCGTCGTTGGCGGCGCTGCTGGGGTGGATGCAGCTCGAGGGCGCGCGCTACGCCCGCCAGCGGCAGGTGGCGCACGCCGCGGCACGCTCCGGGATCACGTTGCTGGACGCCGTCCTGGCGGCCGAGGTGGCGGGCGGCGGGGGCGTCCCCGAAGGGCCGCCCGAGCTGCCGGCGGGCAGCGGGTTCACGCTGCGGGTGGTGGGGTATCGCCCGCTCGAAGGCGACGCCGTCGAGGTGGAGGTCGAGGCGCGCGTGCCGGGGGCGTCCGCGACGGCCGGGGCGCGGCTGGCCTACCCGTAAGGGGGTATCCTGCCGTGCGTGTCCGTTCGCGCTCGACTGTGCGCCGCCTTGCTGGCGGCCGGTCGTCCCCTCCGCACCGGCGACCTGGCCCGGGCGTTGAGTCTCGCCCCCGACGCCGTCGAGGAGGCGACGCAGGACCTGCAGGCCAGCCTGAACCGCGAGGGGCTCGGCCTTCAGGTCGAAGCGGTCGCCGGCGGCTACCGGCTGGTGGTCCACCCGGATGTCCTGCCGGACCTGCAGGAGCTGCTGGCGCCCCCGGCCCTGCCGCCGCTATCCGCAGCCGCGATCGAGACGCTGGCGATCGTTGCCTACCACCAACCGGTCACGCGCGGCGAGCTGGAGACGTGGCGCGGCGCCTCGTGCCACTCCACGCTGGACACCCTGCAGGAACGCGAGCTGATCAAGGTGGTCGGCAGGCGCGACGTGATCGGCCGGCCGCTGTTGTACGGCACCACGGAGAAGTTCCTGATCGAGTTGGGCTTGCGGTCGCTGGACGACCTCCCGCCCCTCGAGGAGGCGGGCGACGGCTTCCTGCGCGGGTGAGCGGCGCGCGCGCCGCACGGGGGCGTGCTCAGCGCCGCGCCAGCGCCTCGATCGCGGCGCGGTACCCCTCGAACCCCAGGCCGGCGATGGTGCCGAGGCACGCCGGCGCCACCAGGCTCTCGCGGCGGAACGGCTCGCGGGCGTGCACGTTGGAGAGGTGCACCTCCACCACCGGCACCTCGATCGCCGCGACGGCGTCCCGCAACGCCACCGAGGAATGCGTGTACCCGCCCGGGTTCAGCACCACGCCGTGCATCCCGTCGCGCGGCGCGTCCTGGATCCAGTCGATCAGTTCGCCCTCGTGGTTGGACTGCCGGCAGGTCACGCCTGCCCCGACGCCCTCGCCCCAGCGCCGGCAGGCCGCCTCCAGGTCGGGCAGGCCGGCGCGTCCGTACACATCGGGCTCGCGCGTGCCCAGCAGGTTCAGGTTGGGGCCGTTCAGGACCAGGATGTTCATGCCTCTCCCTTCGCGGCGGGCAATTCGGCCGCCGCCCGCTCGGCCTGCACCGGGTCGGCTAAGAACGCCTCCCACGCCGCCCGCTCGGCGTCCTCCGGCACGCCGTGCTGCAGCGTGGGCCGCCCCGGCGCCCGCATCAGCACCCAGTGCCGCCGCCCGCCGCGGGTCTTCTTGTCCCGCCCCAGGAACGGCGCCAGCTCGTCCCACGACGCGGCCGGCGGCGGGGCGGGCGCCACCGTGCGGATCAAGCGCCGCACCAACGCCTGCGCCTCCTCCGCGTCGTCCACGTCCAGCACCCGCGGCGACAGGTAGGCGGCGTACAACAACCCCCACGCCACCGCGTCGCCGTGCGCCAGGCGGTGCCCGGAGGCGGCTTCCAGCGCGTGCCCGAGCGTGTGCCCCAGGTTCAGGTGCGCGCGCGCGCCGTCCTCCCGCGCGTCGCCCGCCACCACCGCCGCCTTGACGCGCCCTGAGGCCGCCAGCCAGCGCGTCAGGGCGGCGTCATCGGCGTCCGGCGCCAACGCGCCCGACACCACCGCCTCCGCCAGCGCCGGGTCGGCCAGCAGGCCGTGCTTGAACACCTCCACCGTGCCCTGCATGAACACGCGCGGAGGCAGGCTCCGCAGGGTGCGTACGTCCATCAGCACTGCGCGGGGCTGCCAGAACGCGCCGACGAGGTTCTTGCCTTCCGGCAGGTTCACGGCGGTCTTGCCGCCGATCGCCGCGTCCGCCATCGCCAGCACCGTGGTCGGCACGTGCACCACGGCGATGCCGCGCATGTAGGCGGCCGCCACGTACCCCGCCAGATCGCACGTCACCCCCCCGCCCAGCGCCACCACCGCGTCGTCCCGGGCGAAGCCGGCGCGGGCCAGGCGGCCCAACAGCTCGGCCCACACCTCGATGCGTTTGGCGTCCTCACCGGACGGGACGCGGAGGCGGAGCACCTGACGCCCGTCCGCCGCCAGGGCGTCCGCCGCCTCGTCCCCGTAGCGGGCGCCTGCGTTCTCGTCCGCGATCAGCGCCACCCGCCCGCCCGGCGTCAGCGACGCCAGTCCGGAGAGCACGCCCGGGCCGACCCGCACGGGGTAGGGGGGCGTCACCGCCACCTCGAACCGTTCCGGCGCGACCGGGCCGGCCTGCCTCACGCCATGGCCTTGCCGTCGTCGCGCCCCGAGCCGGGATCGCGCCCGGCGTCGTCCTGCACGGCGGCCCAGGCGGTGAGGGCGCGGACGATCTCCTCGACGACGTCCTGGGAGTTCCGCCCGTCGCCGGACACCGTGATGGTGGCCGCCTCCTCGTAGGCGGACGCGCGTTCGGCCATCAACTGTCGGATGCGTTCGGTCGGGTCGCCGAGCTCCAGCAACGGTCGCTTGTGGCGGCGGGTGCGCTTGTAGATCGTCTCGGGGCTGGCCCGGAGTCGCACCACCGGCCCGCGGCTGCGCAGCAGGCGTCGGTTCTCCTCGCGCACCACCGTCCCGCCGCCGGTGCTGATCACCACCTCGTCCAGGCGCAGGCAGCGGCGCACCACCTCGGTCTCGTAGTCCCGGAACACCGGCTCGCCGTACAACTCGAGGATCTCGGGAATGCGCAGGCAACTCACCCGCTCGATCACGCGATCGGTGTCGATGAAGGTCAGGCTGAGGCGCCGCGACAACTCCCAACCGATGCGGCTCTTGCCCGTCCCCATGAACCCGACCAGCGCCACCCAGGTGACCGGCCGATCCGGCGGGACGAAGTACCGGCGCGCGCGCGGCGTCCGCATGACGTCAGTACCCCGCCACGTACGCCCGGTGGACCTCCAGCCGCTCGGTGATCTCGCGCACGGTGTCGCGGCCGAACTTCTCGCCCAGCGCGTCGGCCAGCACCAGCGCGGTCATCGCCAGCAGCACCACCGACGCGGCCGGCACCGCGGTGGTGTCGCTGCGCTCGCGGGCCGCGTCGGCCGGATCGCCGGTCGCCACGTCCACGGTGGGGAGCGGCCGCATCAGCGTCGCGATCGGCTTCATGGCGGTGCGCACCACCAGCTCCTCGCCGGTGGTGATGCCGCCCTCCAGGCCGCCCGCGCGGTTGCTGCGCCGCGCGAAGCCATCGGGTGCCTTGTCGATCGGGTCGTGCACGTCGCTGCCCGCGACGCCCGCGTTGCGCCAGCCCTCGCCGATCTCGACCGCCTTCATGGCGGGGATGCTCATCGCGGCCTGCGCCAGGCGTCCGTCCAGTTTGCGGTCCCACTGGGCGTGGCTGCCCAGCCCGACCGGCACGCCGCGGAAGCGCGCCTCGATCACCCCGCCCAGCGTGTCGCCGTCGCGCTTGGCCTCGTCGATGCGCTCCTTGATCCGTTCCTCCGCGTCCGCGTCGAAGCTTCGGATCGGGCTCTCGTCCAGCGCGCCCAGACGGTCCCAGTCCATGCCGCCGTCGCAGGCGATCCCGCCGAGGGACACCACCCGCGCGCTGCCCTGCACGCCCGCGACCTCCAGCAGCCGCAGCGCCACCGCGCCGGCCGCGACCCGGCTGGCGGTCTCGCGGGCGCTGGCGCGCTCCAGCACGTCGCGCAGGTCCTTGTGTCCGTACTTGATGCCGCCGGCCAGGTCGGCGTGGCCGGGCCGCGCCTTGGTGAGGGGGCGCTTGCGCGGCTGGCCGTTCGGTTCGGGGCTCATGATCTCGGTCCAGTTCCGCCAGTCGCGGTTCTCGATCTGGATCGCCAGCGGCGCGCCGGTGGTGCGGCCGGCCCGTACGCCCGCCATGAAGCGCGCGGCGTCGCTCTCGATCAGTTGCCGGCGGCCGCGGCCGTACCCGCCCTGGCGCCGCCGCAACCAGGGGTCGACGTCCCGCTCGGCGACCAGGTCGAGCCCGGCCGGTACGTCGTCCAGGAGCACCGTCAGCGCCGGGCCGTGCGACTCGCCTGCGGAAAGGTACCTCAGCATGGCGAGAGCCTACCACGCGCCCCGCGCGCGTCCCGCCTTCGCTGGCGGCGCGGGCGCCCGCCAGGACGGCACGAAACGGCGCCCGGGGGAAGCCGGGCGCCGTCTGGATCTGCGGGGGTGGGGGGCTCAGTCGATGACTTGGGCGTTGACCACCAACATCAGTTCGCTGTTCTCTTCCTCGACCTCGGTGCTGCCGAACAGCGCGCCGATCAGCGGGATCTGACCCAGGATCGGGACGCGGCGTTCCGTTTGCGAGAACGAGTTCTGCAGCAGGCCACCCAACAGGACCGTCTGGCCGGGCCGAAGCGTGACGGTGGAGGTGACGTTGCGCTCACTGAAGTCGATGCGTTCGGGGATGCCCCCTTCGTTGATCGGGACCAGCACGTCGGACACCTCGGCCGACACGTCCAGCGTGACGCGGCCGTCGTCCGCCACGCGCGGCGAGACCTCGATGATCACGCCGAACTCGATGGTGCGGGTCGCGATTTCGCCGTCGCTGCTGGGGAAGGTGATCTCGATCCGACCGCCGGACTGCATGCGCCCGGTCCCGTTGTTCAGCACCGTCAGGGTCGTATCATCGACGCGTCGCGACAGCCCCTGGCTCTCCAGCGTGTCCAGCACGGCGCCGATGTTCAGGCCGCTGACCGCCGACTGAGGATCGAACACGAAGCGAAGGCCGGAGTCGAGCAGGTTGGCCGCGAAGTTCCCGCTGGCCGCACCCAGGTTGATGCCGAGGTTGCTGGCGACGCGGCGGTTGATCTCCTGAATCCGGACCTGCACGTTCACCTGCCGCTGCGGTGCGTCGAGTTCCGGAATCAGCTCCGCCAGGCGAGCCTGTACGGAAGGGGTCGCCGTCACGACGATTGAGTTGGTTCGCTCATCTGCCACAACGGTGAACTGGCTGTCACCTTGGCCGTGCTCGCCGGCCGTCAGGTCTGTGCAAGGGCTGACGTCGATCCTGCGCTCTCGTCACCGTCGCCGTTCGCTTCGGACGCCGTCCGTAGCCTCCGTGAGCAAGCCAGACCGTTCCAGACCGAAGTTTCGGATCTGCAGCGATCTCGTGCGAGCTCGGTGGCATCGGCGTTGTTCGAGCGAGTAGATGCGCTGCTCCAGACCAACGCTGCTGCAGGCGGGTCGAATTCTTGGAGCACCTGCTGAACGCGCTCGTGCTGATCCTCCGTGCCAACCACGACAACCACGTGGATCGTCGACTGACCACCGCTGAGTCTCCTGATCGCCGGATCCCTGCAGCTCTGGTACCAACGTCTTAATAAGGCTCTTGACGTTTTCAGCCTCTCCGTTGACACGGTAGACTCGGCGCTCAATAGCTACATCGCGTTCGGCTGCTGCGGCTGCATCACCCGAGGGAAGCGAATCGTACGCTTCCAGCGCCTCCTCGACACGTGCATGTCCGCTTGGCGTGGTGGTCACGATCACGATGTTGCTGTTGGACCGCGCCGCGATCGAATCTCCTTCGGACACGAACGAGGCCAAGTACTCCGCAGCCTTCTCGACGGAGCCACGCACCTCGTAGCGACGAAGCTCGCGTGGCTCCTCGTCGAACTCGTCCAGGGCGGCCTGGACCTTGTCGTGTTGCGTCTCCGTAGCACCCACCAACAACCGGGAGCTGTCTTCGAGCTCCTCCACGGTCCGCGCGCCAGGCACCAGCCGGCCCACCACGCCCGCCAGGTCATTCGGCGAGCCGTTCACGCGGTACACGCGCTGCACCGTGTCGGCGGCGGCCGGGGCCCCGGCGTCATCGGTCCGCGGTTCGGCGCGGCGCAACGACGCCAGCGCGTCGGTCGGGCCGATCACGATCACGTCGTTCTCTTGCAGCACGTAGTCCAGGTCGTTCAGGGACAGGATCAGGTTCCAGACCTGCCGGAACGGCGTCGGCTCGTCGATGTCGTACCGGATGGTCTCCTCGGGGACGTCGTCCACGACGGGGGTGAGGCCGACCGAGCGTGCGAGCGCCGACAGCATGGTGTCGAGGTCCTCGCCCTGACGGCCGGTCGAGAACGACACCGTCTGGTCGAAGCGTTCGTCGTCCGGCAGGGGCGCCGGCTGGGCCAGGGCGGCACCCGCCAGCAGGGCGGACGCCAGGAGGAGAAGGGGCAGAGTACGCGTCATGATCACCGCCTGAGATCCATATTCAAGAGTTGCGAGGTGTCGCCCCGGCTGAACTCGGCGGCCTGGCCGCGGAGATCGGTGAGGACGATGTCCGTGTCGGGGAGCGACTGTCCGAGGGCCAGCACGACCGGGCCGGACTCGTCGGCCATGCGGAACACGCCCACGCCGACGGAGCCGACCACGGAGCCGGTGAAGGTCACGTCGTTGTCGCGAAGGTAGCGACTGAGCGGGTCGGTGCCGGCCACCATCGGCCCATCCGGGACGCCGGTCTCGGCCACGGCGCCCGGCGCCAGCGGGGCCGGGTCGCCCTCCGCGTCCGGAAGTTGACCGCCGAGAGGCGCGAGGGCGGGGGTGCCCGGTTCCGTGTCGGGTACGCGCACGTCGATGCGGTCGCGGGCCGGAACCGGCGTCCTGTCCTGCTCGGGGGCGCGTCGGCCCTGCAGCAGGGTGGGCGCCACGGGCAGGGTGCCGCGGGGCAGGGCGCGCGGCAGGGCCCGCGGCGACGACGCGGTGCGGGGAGCCAGCGCCTGCGGGGCCGGCGGGGTGGGGGGCGGGGCCGCCTGGGCGGGCTCGACCTCCGGCGCGTCGGGCACCTCGACCTCCTGCACCTCCGGCGAGGCGGGCGGCGCGTCCGCTTCGGGCGCGTCGGCGGCCTCCACCCGGATGGGGGAGAACGGGTTCAGGCTGACCTGGACCTCGGAGCCCGGCCGTGCCCCTTCGGCCGCCGCAGCCTCTTCCGCCGCGGCCGCCTCGTCCTCGGCGGGGGGCCCGGTGACCAGGAACGGCAGCTCGGCCACCTCCACGTCGCGGCCGACCACGTCCTCCCCGCCCGCCACGACGGTGGGCGGTTCCCCGTCCGCGGGCGCCTCGCCCTCGGCGGCGGCCGCCTGGGCGTCCTGTGGGTCCTGTGCGTCCGCGTCGCCGGGCGGCACCTCCGCGTCGGCGTCGGCGAGGCATCGGCATCGGCCTGGGCGCCCGCGTCGGCGTCGGCGGGATCGTCCGGGGTCTGCTGCGTGATCACGCCGGGCGTCTCCGTCGTGGTGGCGAAGAAGTTGATCCACACGAACGCAGCGGCGGCGACGAGCAACAGGGCGATCAGGATGCGCGCGGTGCGCGAGAGGGTCATGGCAGGCCCTCCGGGTCGCCGGGATCGTCGCCGGTGAACACGTACACGGTGAAGCCGAAATTGGCGTTCAGGGTGGGGTCGTCGATCAGTTCGGAGGTGGACAGCGACACCTGCGAGATGCGCGTGAAGCGCTGCAGGTTCTCGAGGGTGCCGAGGAACGACATCGTCTCACCGAAGGTGCCGACGGTCGCGATCTGGAACCCGATGGGGCGGACGTCCTGGATGTCGCCCTGCCCGCCGCCGCGCCCGATCTGGTTCACCTGCACGCCGGCGTCGGCGGCGGAGCCGCGGAGCTCCTCGATCAGGTCCGCGACCTCGCTCTCGGTGGGAAGCTCCGACAGGAAGGCGCGGCGGTCCTGTTCGAGCTCCGCCACCGCCAGGCGCAGGTCGGGAAGGTTGCGGCGCGCGGCCTCGCCCCGCTCGATCTGGACGTCCAGGCGCGCGATCTCGTCCTCGAGTGCGGTGATGCGTTCCTGCGAGGGTCGGTACATGAACCAGTACCACGCGGCCGCGAGGACGATGGACAACACGATGAAGATCAGGGCCCAGTCGCGTTGCCGCAGGCGGCCCAGACCGAGGCGTGGGCTCATTCGCCGTCCCCCCCTTCGTCTTCGTCCGTGGCTTCGTCTTCGTCCGTGGCGCCGACCGTGAGGCTGTAGGCGTACAGCGCCTCGTCTTCCTCGCCCTGGCGGTTGGCGTTCTGGAACAGCACCCCGAAGTCGGTGGCGTCCTCGAGGTTGCGCACGAACGACGCCAGCACGTCGAGGTCGACCACGTTGCCGGAGATCGACATCTCGGCGATCACCTGGGCCCCTTCGTAGCGCTGAGGGTCGGAACTGGGCGGCGTGACCGCCTGCATGTTCAGGTTGCGGAAGTCGATCGCTGGGCGGTCGCCGCCGCCCTGTGCGGGTAGCGTCTCCAGCAGTGCCACGATCTCGCCGGACCAGGCGATGCGGTTCTCCCGCACGTCCTGGGACACCGAGATCAGCTCGTTCAACTGGCGCTGCCGTGCCTGCAGCGCCTCTTGCTCCTCCAGGAACGGTTGCAGCAGGACCAGCTGGTCCTCGCGCGACTGAACCTCCCGCTCCAGGTTGCGTTCGGTCTGCCACGCGAAGTACTGGAACGCTGTGATCACGGCCAACACCAAGAGCGGCACCAGCACCGCCAGCAGGCGCCAGTAGCCGGGCTCGCGGACGCGCCGAAGATTCTTCGGCAGCAGGTTTACGTTAATCAAGGCCGCTCACCCCCCGAAGCGCCAACCCCAGCGGTACGCCGAACTCCGGGCCGATCTTGGCCAGGTACTGCTCGTCGAACTGCCGCTCGTCGACCGTGACCGACAACCAGGGGTCGGCCACCTCGACGCGGACGCCCAAGGCGTCGCCGATCGCGTCGGGCAGGCCGCGGAGCTTGGCGCCGCCGCCGGTCGCCAGCATGCGGGCGATGGTGGCGTCGCCGGTCTGCACCCGGAAGAACTCCAGGCTGCGGCGGATCTCCGTGGTCAGGTCCACCAGCGGCGGGCGCAGCGCCTCGTAGACGCGACTGGGACTGAACTGCTCGCGCTTGGCGTCGAAGTTCAGCAGCTCCTCTTCGTCCTCGGTGGGGATGGTGGCGGTGCCGTAGTCCAGTTTGACCTCTTCGGCGCTGTCGAAGTCCAGCCCGAAGGCGCGCTGCAGGGCGGCGGTGAAGTCGTCGCCGGAGACCCCGACGTTGCGGTTCATCAGCACGCGCTCGCCCCGCACCAGGGTGATGGTGGTCGAGGAGGCCGCGATGTCGAGGACGACGCCGACCTCGTTGCCTTCGGTGTAGCCCTTGCCCGTCAGGGTGGTCTTGGTGAGATGCTCGCCCAGCAGGGCGCCCTTGAGGGAGCGCAGCAGGCTGAACGGCTTCACCTCGATCACGACCGGTTCCAGCCCAGCCAGTTTGAGGTACTCCACCTGTTGGGTGACCAGGTCCAGGCGCGCCGCGGCGATGACGACCTCCAACTGGCCGCCCTCCTCGACGTCCTCGGGATTGTCCAGCACGTAGTAATCCAGCACCACCTCGTCGATGGCGAAGGGGATGTAGCGTTCGGCTTCCCACTTGATGGCCTCGTCCAGCTCCTGCAGCGACATCTTGGGGACGTTGATGTTGCGGGTGATCGCCTGGCGGTTGCCGACGGCGGTCACCACGAAGCGCTTGGAGATGCCCGCCTCGTCGAACAACGCCTTGATCTCCTCGGCGAGGCCCTGGGGGTCGACCACCTGGTCCTCCTGGACCAACCCGGGCGGCATCGCCCGGACCGCCAGCGTGGCCAGGCCGGGCGGAACCCCGGCACGAAGCTCGACGACCTTGAGGTTCGCGGTGCCGACCTCGAGCCCGACCGCTTCGATTCTTGGGTTGAACAAGCGCGAGAGTCGGTCGCGCGTCGAGGCCATGTTGACTCCTCCCTGACGATCTCACGGGAGGCTATCACGCGCTACGCGCGCCGTATGGTGAAAATTCCCCACCGGGAGCGCGTTCGTGGCCGACTTCTCAGCCGGGTTCCGGCGACGCCCCCGGCTCGCGCGGCGCCGCGGCGCCGGTCGGCCGCGGCCCCTCGGACGCCTCCGCGGCGTCCTGCGGGGGGCTCGGCGGATCCGCGACGGGCGGGGGATCCGGCAGGGCCTCGCCGCGCATCAGGGTGGCGAACTCGTCCTGGTGCAGCGTCTCGCGCACCAGCAGGACCGACACCACCTCGTCCAACGTGACGCGGTGTTCCTCCAGCATGGCGGTGACGCGGACGTACTGTCCCTCCACGATGACCTTGATCTCGTCGTCGACCAGCCGCGCGGTCTCCTCGCTGTAGGCGCGCGGCCCCTCGCTCTCGCCCAGGTAGCCCTCGCTGGACGCGGTCAGCGCCACGCGCCCCAGCCGTTCGCTCATCCCCCACCGGGTCACCATGCGGCGGGCCACGTCGGTGGCCTGCTGGAAATCGTTCTGCGCGCCCGTGGTGACGTCGCCCAGCACCAGCTCTTCGGTGGCGCGGCCCGCCAGCGCCACGGCGACGCGGTCGAGAAGGGCCGTGCGCGACGCCGACATGCGGTCCTCCTCGGGGAACTGCATCACGTAGCCCATCGCGCTGCCGCGCGGCACGATGGTGATCTTGTGGACCGGGTCGGCGTGCTCCAGCAGGTGCGCCGCCAGGGCGTGGCCGGCCTCGTGGTAGGCGGTGACGCGTTTCTCACGGTCGCTGATCACGCGGCTGCGGCGTTCGGGGCCCATCAGCACGCGATCGGCCGCCTCGTCGAGGTCGGGGCCGACGATCTCGCGGCGGTCGCTGCGGGCCGCCACCAACGCCGCCTCGTTCAGGAGGTTCTCCAGGTCGGCGCCGACGAAGCCGGGCGTGCGCTGCGCGAGCTTGCGAAGGTCGACGGTGCGGGCCAGCGGCTTGCCGCGGGCGTGGATGCGCAGGATCGCCTCGCGACCGCGCACGTCGGGCGCGTCCACGATCACCTGCCGGTCGAAGCGGCCGGGGCGCAGCAGCGCCGGGTCCAGCACGTCGGGGCGGTTGGTGGCGGCGATGATGATGATGTCGTGCTGGCGCTCGAAGCCGTCCAGCTCGACCAGCAGGGCGTTGAGGGTCTGCTCGCGTTCGTCGTTGCCGCCGTTGGGGTTGAGCCCGCGGCGCCGTCCCACGGCGTCGATCTCGTCGATGAACACGATGCACGGCGCGTTCTTCTTGGCGGTCTCGAACAGGTCCCGCACCCGCGCGGCACCGACGCCGACGAACATCTCGACGAAGTCGGAGCCGCTGATGGAGTAGAACGGGACGCCGGCCTCGCCGGCGACGGCCTTGCCGAGGTGCGTCTTGCCGCTGCCGGGCGGGCCCACCATCAGCACGCCGTGCGGAATGCGGGCGCCCAGCGCGTGGAACTTGCTGGGGTTCTTCAGGAACTCGACCACCTCGGTGAGGTCGGCCTTGGCCTCCTCGACCCCCGCCACGTCCTGGAACAGCGTGCCGGAGGTCTCCTCGGTCGCCATGCGCGCGCGGCTCTTGCCGAAGTTGGTCGCGCCGTCGCCGCCGGCCCCGCGGCTACCGCGCAGCAGGAACACCAAGAAGGCCACCATCAGCACGATCGGCACCGCGTACAACGCAATGGTGCCCCAGTCGGTGCCGGGCGGCATCACCTCCACCTCGGCACCCGAGGCCAGGAACCGATCCAGGTTCTCGGGCGGGGCCGCGACCCGCGTCCGGTAGGGCTCGCCCGCGACGGGCGTGACCTGCAGCTCGGTGCCGCGTACCACGAGCTTGCGGACGTTGCCGGCCTGAAGCTCGTGCTCGAAGGCGCTGTACGGGCGCACCTCGCCACCGCCGTCCTCCCCGTTGCGGGTGGCGAGGAACAGCACGACGGCGAATGCAGCGGCCACGACGATCGCGCCGCGGAGCGGGAACCTACCCATGAAACGATCTTAGCCGAGCAAGGTGAGAGGCGCCGCAGCGCCGTGAACCGCCCGGGCTCACGGGGTGCCGCGCGCCAGGTCGTTGAAGCGCACGTGCGCGTTGTGGAACTGCAGGTCCAGGCTGCCGACGGGGCCGTTGCGTTGCTTGCCGACCAGGATCTCGGCGATCCCCTGCTTCTCGGAGTGCGGGTCGTAGTACTCGTCTCGGTAGATGAACATTACCAGGTCGGCGTCCTGCTCGATGGCGCCGGATTCGCGCAGGTCGGAAAGCATCGGCCGCTTGTTGGGCCGCGCCTCGACCGCGCGCGACAGCTGCGACAGCACCAGCACCGGCACGTCCAACTCCCGCGCCAGCGCCTTGAGGCCCCGCGAGATGGTGCTGATCTCCTGCTGGCGGTTCTCGGCGCCGGAGCGGCCGACGTTGCCGCTGCTCATCAACTGCAGGTAGTCGACGATGATCAGCCCCAGGTCGTGCTCCGCCATCAGGCGGCGGGCGCGGCTGCGGAGCTCCATCACGTTCAGGTCGGCGTTGTCGTCGACGAAGATGCGTGCCTCGCTCATGCGGCCGGCGGTGTCGGCCAGCCGCTGGAAGTCCCGGTCGGTCAGTTGGCCGTTGCGGACGCGGCTCATGTCGACGCGGGCCTCGCTGCACAACATGCGGGTGACCAGCTGCACGCCCGACATCTCCAGGCTGAACAGGCCGACGGTGCGGTCCTCGCGCAGGGCGGCGTTCAGGGCCATGGAGAGCGCCAGGGCGGTCTTGCCCATCGACGGCCGGGCCGCCAGCACGTTGAGGCTCGAGTTCTGCAGGCCCGCCGTCATCTGGTCCAGCTCCTTGAAGCCGGTACGGAGGCCCGAGACCGGGTCGGGGTTGGTGAACAGCTCGTTGATGTGGGCGAAGGTCTCGGCGACCAGCTCGTTCATGGAGCCGAACCCGTGCCGGCGGCGCGCGGTGGACAGCTCGAAGATGGTGCGCTCGGCGGCGTCCAGCACGTCCGCCAGCGGCGAGGCCTGCTCATAGGCGGCCTGCATGATCTCGCCGCTGGCGCTGATCAGGTCACGCAGCACGGCCTTCTCGACCACGATGCGGGCGTAGCTCTCCGCATACGCCGCGGTCGGCACGCCCTCCGCCAGGCCGATCAGGTAGGGGACGTTGCCGACGTCCTCGAGCTCGCCCGACTGCCGCAACTCCTCGGTGAGGGTGACGAGGTCCATCGGCTCACTGCGCTTGAACAGGCGCTCGATGGCCCGGAACACCTTGCGGTGCGACTCCTTGTAGAAGTGCTCGGGCCGCAGCGTGCCCTCGAGGGTGGCGTACATCTCGTTGTCCAGCAGAATGCTGCCGAGGACGCTCTGTTCGGCTTCCAGGTTCTGGGGGGGCGTGCGGCGTTCCACGGGGTCCATTCTACGTGCGCCCGGCCGCGGCCGGGCGCCCCGCGTCGGCGCGCGGCCGGCCGCGCCGGTACAATGGCGGCCATGGAGCCGTCCTGGACCGTGCCGCTGTGGATCCTGGCCGCCTGGATGGTCGGGTCGTTGCCGTTGGGCGCGTGGTGGGTGCGGCACGCCACCGGCCTGGAACCCCGCGACGTGAACCCCCACCTGCTGGGCGTCGAGAACGTGTTCCGCCTGCTCGGCCCCCACGTCGCCGCGGTCGGATTCCTGCTGGACGTGCTGAAGGGCGCGGCGTGCGTGGCGGCGCTGCCGGCGCCGGGGGCGGCCGCGGTCGGGGTGCTGGCCGGCCACCTGTACCCCCCGCCGTGGCCGGGCGACGCGCGCGCGCCGCGCGGACGGGGAAACGGGGTTCTGGTCGGGGCGCTGGCCGCCCTCGCCCTGCGGGGCGCCGTGCCGCCCGCGGCGGTGTGGGTGGCGTCGCTGGCGTTCGCCGCCGCGCTGGCCCGCTGGCGCTACGTCACGCCGGCGACGCTGATCGGGCTGCTGCTGGCCCTGTTGGTGCCCGGCACGCCGACGCTGGTGGTCCTCGCCTGGTTAAGCCTGCTGGCGGTGCGGGGCGCCCCCGCGCTGGCCCGGATCGCGGACGGGACGGAGGCGCGGGTCGGGGCGCCGCCCGCCGTGCGCGGCCTACGACCCGGCCGGGTGCGGGCCGCCTTCATGATCCACCCCATGTCGGTGCCGGACCTGTGGCAGGCCCGCAGCCAGCGGTGGCTGTCGGGCCCGTACCGCCGCGGTTGGCTGCCCGAACCGCTGCTGCGGCGGGCGCTGCGGTGGCTGCGCCCCCAGGTGTACGGGGTGCTGCGCGGGGTTCGTCTCCCTGACGGGCGTGAACTGGAGACGGTCCTCATCGGCGGGCCGCTGCTGCCCGACCAGATCCGGAGCCACCCGGCGGAGGCCACGCAGATGGCGATCCGCGGCGCCGAGCTGGCCCGCGAGATGGGGGCGGAGGCGTTCGGGTTGGGCGCGTACTGGTCCACCGTCGGCGACAAGGGACGCGAGGTGCAAGCGGCGGTGCCGGACCTGCCGATCACGCACGGCGGGGCGTACACCGCCGCCACCGTCCGCGCGGCGATCCCGGGCCTGTTGGCGCGCTACCGGGCGCAGGGCGGCACCTTGGCGCGCACCACGGCGGCGGTGGTCGGCGCCAACGGCGTGGTGGCGTTCGGGGTCGCCCGCGCGTTGGCGCCCGAGGTGGGGTCGCTGCTGCTGATCGGCCGTGACGGCGCGCGCCTCGGGCGGAGCGCCGACACGCTGCGCCGCAAGCGCCCCGGGTTGGTCGTGGCGACCTCGACGCACATCGCCGACGTGGCCAGGGCCGACCTGGTGTTCACCGCCACCAACGAGCCCGGCCACGTGATCCGGCCCGAGCACGTGCGCCCGGGGGCCTGGATCTACGACCTGGGCCGGCCCGCCGACGTCTCACCGGCCGTGCGGGAGGTGCCGGGGGTGGAGCTGGTGCCCGGCGGCGTGGTGCGCCCGCCCGGCGCCACGCGCAGCCAGCTGGACCTGCACTTCGGCGAGGGGCTGGTGCCGGCGTGCCTGGCCGAGACGATGATCCTGGCCGCCACCGGCGCGGCGGACCGGGCCTCCACCGGGCCCCTCACCCGCAGCGAGGACGTGGCGTGGTACCTGGCGCAGGGCGAGCGCCTGGGGTTCGAGATCGTCACCTACGACGCCCGCGTCGCGCGGGCGCCGGAGACGGCGTGAAGGTGTTCCGGTTCCGCGGGGAGCTGGACGCCGACCCGCCCGAGGCGGCGGCGGTGTGGTCGGCGGGGTGCCGCGGCATGCAGCAGGACGGGCCCGACGTGTTGGCGTGGTTCGACGAGGAGGTGCCGCTGCCGGTGGCCGGGACCTGGTCGGCGGCGGACGACACCGACTGGTTGGAGGCGTACTACCGGGGCCTCGAGCCGGTCCGGTTCGACACGCTGGTGGTGGCGCCCAGCCACGCGCCGCTGACGCTACGTCCCGGACAGCGTCCCCTGTGGTTGGATCCCGGCATGGCGTTCGGGACCGGCCACCACGAGACCACCCGCATGATCCTGGCCGCATTGGACCGGACGCCGCTGGCCGGCCGGCGGGTGCTGGACGTCGGGGCGGGCTCCGGCATCCTGGCGATCGCCGCCGACCTGCTCGGCGCGGCCGAGGCGCGCGGCGTGGACAACGATCCCGGCACGGTGGCGGTCGCGCGGGAGAACGCCGCCCGGAACCGCTCGCGGGCCACGTTCGAGGCGGGCACCCTGCCGCCGGCGGGCGACGCCGCGCGGCCCGACCTGGTGGTCGCCAACCTGTTCGCCGAGCTGCACGTGCGGCTGTTGCCGGCCTACCGGGCCTCCCTCGCGCCCGGTGGGCGGCTGCTGATGAGCGGCATCCTGGCGGAGCGCGCGGCGCAGGTGCGGGCGGCGCGCCCGCCGGGCCTGCGCGCGGCGGACGCCGAAGTGGACGGGGACTGGACGATGCTGACGTGGGTACGGACGTGAGGGCGCACCGCGTGCGCGTCGCCTCGTTGCGGGAGGGCCGCGTGTGGCTGTACGGCGGCGAGGCGCACCACCTGGCCCGCGTGCTGCGCAGCCGCCCGGGCGACGCGGTCCGCGCCTTCGATGGCGACGGCCTCGAAGCGGAGGGGCGCGTCGCCGCGGTCGCGGGCGACCGCGTCGAGCTGTGCCTGGGGGCGCCGGCGGAGGCGGAGCGAGAGGCGCCGCTGTCGTTGACGCTGGTGGTGGGCCTGCTCAAGGGCGACAAGTTGACGCAGGTGGTGCGGCAGAGCACCGAGCTGGGCGTCGACGCGGTCGTGCCGGTGGTGTCGCGCCGCGCCGACGTGCCGCGCCTGTCGCCCGGCAAGGCGGAGCGCTTGGCGCGCGTGGCGGAGCAGGCGGCCAAACAGAGCGGGCGCGCCCGCGTCCCACGCATCGGCCCGCCCCGACCCCTGGACGAGGTCGTCTGGGAGGGGCCGGCCTGGGTGGCCGACCCGCACGGCGGCACGCCGATCCGGGAGCGCGGCCGCCAACTGGCGGAGGCGGGCGCCGCCCACCTGACGGTGTTCACGGGGCCGGAGGGCGGGTTCACGCCCGAGGAGGTCGAGGGGCTGCGCGGGCGGGGCGCCACGCCGGTGGCGTTGGGCCCCCGCGTGCTGCGCGCCGAAACGGCGCCGGTCGCGGTGGCTGCGGCGGTGCTGACCTGGTTGGCGCCGTGACGCGCCTGCTGCTGCTCCTGCTGGCCGGGCTGGCGTTGGTGGCGGCGCCGGCCTGCCGGCCGCTGTACGTGCCGCTGGTGCCGAGTGAAACGTCGTTGCCGCCGGTGCCGGAGCGCCTGCGGTTGTCCGAGGTGCGGGTCGAGGCGAACGACGAGGTGCCGGTGGTGACGTTCGTGCCGCAGGGCGTGACGTCCGAGGGGTGGCTGGCGGTGCAGTGGTTCCCGCCCTCGGGCGCGTCGGTGGCGTCGGCCAGCGTGTGGTTGTCCTCAGCGAGGGCGGGGGAGACCCTCCGCGTCCCGTTCCCGGACGACGTGCCCCGCACGCGCCAGGGTCGCTGGCGGGCGGTGCTGTCGTTCGAGGCGCGCATCCTGCGTCAGGTGTCGTGGGAGGAACCGCTGGCCCCCTGACGCCGCCGGGCGTCAAGCGAACGCCCCGGACGCGGGGCGTCCGGGGCGTTGGCGCACGACCGGGTTCGGCCGGGGTCAGGCGGGCCTGGGGGCGGTGCGCGGCTGGCGTTGGCGGCTCTTGAACCACACCACCAGCGGCGACACGATGAACACGCTGGAGTACGTCCCTACGGCGATGCCGATCAGCAGGGTGAGGCTGAAGTCGCGCAGCACGCTGCCGCCGAACAGCAGCAGCGACAGCACCGGCAGCAGGGTGGTGGCGCTGGTCATCACCGTGCGGGACAGCGTCTGGTTGACGGACAGGTCGACGATCTCGTCGTAGCTGCGGTCGCGGGTGCGGCGCAGGTTCTCGCGGATGCGGTCCGCGATGATGATGGAGTCGTTCAGCGAGTAGCCCACCACGAACAACAGCGCCGCCAGCACCGGAATGCTGAACTGGGCGTTCACCAGGTCGATCACGCCCAGGGTGATGCCGACGTCGTGCACCGCGGCCAGCACCGCCGCGATGGCCACGATCCAGGTCGGCCAGAAGCGCGACGTGACGTACAGCAGGATCAGCATCAGGGCCATCCCGACGGCGTACATGGCGCCGCGCCGCAGGTCGGACCCGACGGCCGGCCCGACGAAGTCGGCCTGCAACACGCGCGCGTTCAGCGACTCGGCCAGGGCGTTGGGGAACTCGCTGGCGACCGCTTCGTCCTGGGTGAGCCCCACCCGGACGCTGACCAGGTTCTCGCCGATGGTGCCGTCCTGCACCTCGACCACGGTGGCGCCCTCGCCGGACACGCCGGTGAAGTCCAGCTGGTTGATGGCTCGGCGCACGTCCGCGATGGGGAGGGCCTCCTCGCCCTGCAGCAGCACCGAGGTGCCGCCGGTGAAGTCGGTCGACATCCGCAGGCCGGTCATGGCGACGCTGCCGATGGCGACCAACGCCAGCAGGGCCGAGATCGACATCACGATCGGCGCCTTCCGCACGAAGCGGTAGCGAATGCCGCGAAGGTAGAAGCCGCCGGGCATGCGGGGCCGCTTGAAGCGAAGGCTGGCGACGTCCAACATCCAGGGCACCACCACGGTGTTCACGAACACGGCGGCGACGATGCCGATGGCCAGCGTGATGGCGAAGCCCCGTACCGGCCCGGTGGTGTACTGGTACAGCGCGGCGGTGGCCAGCAGCGTGGTGGCGTTGGCGTCGATGATGGCGGAGAGCGAGTTGCCGAAGCCGTTCTTCATGGCCAAGCGGAGGCCACGGCCGTCGCGGAGCTCCTCCTTGATCCGCTCGAAGCTGATCACGTTGCCGTCGACGGCGGCGCCGATGGTGAGCACCAGGCCCGCCAGGCCCGGCAGCGTCAACGCCGCGCCCAGGCCGGCCAGCACGCCGAACACGAACAGCATCGCCAGCCCCAGCCCCAGCGTGAGCACCAGGCCGAACAGCGGACCGTAGTAGGCGATGATCGCGATGATCACCGCGGCCGCGCCGATGAAGGCGGCGGTGCGTCCGGCCGCGACGGAGTCCTGCCCCAGCGTGGGGCCGATGGCGCGGACCTCCTGCACCTGCAGGTTGATCGGCAGGCTGCCGCTCCGCAGCACCAGCGCGATGTCGGTGGCCTCCTCCAGGTCCTGGATGCCGGTGATCTGGCCCTGATCGCTGATGCGGGACTGCAGGGTGGGGGCGGTGATGATGTTGTCGTCCAGCACCACCGCCATGCGGCGCCCGGTGTTGGTGCCGGTGAAGTCGCCGAAGTCGCCGGTGTACTCGCGCTTGATGGTGAAGAACACCGCGGGGCCGGTGGACGCCCCCGCCACCTGCTGGAAGTCGGCGCGGGCGGTCTGGATGATCTCCCCGGTGAAGGTGGTCTCCTCCAGGTCGTCCAGCGTCAGCTGCTCCGAGGGCACGCTGTTGGCCTCGGGTCGTACCAGTGCGAACTCGAGCACCGCCTGCTGGCCGATCAGGTCGAGGGCGCGGTCCTGATCCTCGGAGGTGAGGCCGGGAAGCTCGACGACGACGCGGTTGCCGCCGCTGGTCTGAATCAGCGGCTCGGCGACGCCGAACTCGTTGACGCGGTTCTCGACGATGTTGCGGGCGGTCTGCATGTCCTCTTGCGCTGGGTTTGGCTCCTCGGCCTGCAGGACGACGCGGAGGCCGCCCTGCAGGTCGAGGCCCAGCTTCAGGCTGTCGGTTCCGGTCTGGTTCCACGGCTGCCACAGGTAGGCGATCGACGCCAGGACGGCGGCCAGGACGAGGGCGGCTGTGAAGGTTCGCTGGTTCATGATCCTCCTGGGAGGGGTGCGAGGGCGTTGGGGTCGGGCAAACGAGGCCGTCGCCTCATCCGCCCTCCAGGTTGCGCCTCGAGAACCAGCGTTGGGCGCGGGTGCGCCGGACCGGCGTGCGCGCGGCGGCCCGGGGCAGCGCCGGCAGCGTGTGGCGGCTGGCCCCGCGCCACGGCCGCACGCCCGGCGTGGCGGCGTCCCCGGTGAGGAGGGCGGGGACGTACGCGACCGACAGGAGCAGCGGCGGCGGGGGGGCGGCCAGCCCCGCGTGCAGCGGTACCGGCGCGCCGGCGGGCCCTTCGCCGACCGGCGGGGCGGGGTGCGCCGCGGCGCCCGCCGGCCACGCGCCCGCGCCCGCCGCCAGCAGGGCGGCGATCAGCGTGGTGCGCAGCCGCGCGGCGGCCGTGGGCGCCCCGCGTCGCATCAGGTGCCCGGCACCTCGACCATCTCGTACGCCTCGATGATGTCGCCCTCCTGGACGTTGTCGTAGTTGGACAGGTTGATGCCGCACTCGAACCCTTGCGTGACCTCGCGAACGTCGTCCTTGAAGCGCTTGAGGCCGGCGATGGAGCCCTTGTACGCCTCCTTGCCGCCCCGGTTGAGGCGCGCCTTGGCGCCACGCCGGATCACGCCGTGGGTGACGTACGACCCCGCGATGTTGCCGCTGCGCGGGACGCGGATCACCATGCGCACCTCGGCGTGGCCGAGCACCTTCTCCTCGAACTCCGGCTCGATCTGACCGCGGATCATGCGCTGCACGTCCTCGATCAGTTGGTAGATGATCTTGTACGTCTTGAGCGGGATGCCTTGGCGCTCGGCCGACTTCTTGACGCTGCCGGGCGGATTGACGCCGAAGGCGATCACCTGCGCGTCGCCGGTGGAGGCCAACAGCAGGTCCGACTCCGTCGGCGCGCCGACGTCGGCCAGCATGATGTCGATGTCCACGTCGTCGGTCGCTTCGGACTCGCGTTGCAGCACGCCCTTGATCGCTTCGAGGGTGCCCTGCGTGTCCGCTCGGACGATCAGGTTGATGGTGGCGACGTTGGGCTTGCCGAACAGGTCGGCCAGGGTGAGGTCCTTGCGTCCGATGTCGCCCCGCCCGGACGCCTTGCGCGCCTCTAGGCGCTCGCCCGCGATCCGCTTGGCGGTGGCCTCGTTCGGGGCGGCCACGACCGTGTCGCCGGCGCCGGGTTGCTCGCTGAAGCCGAGGATCTGGGCGGGCGTGCTGGGGCCCGCCTCCGAGATCTGCGAGCCGGTGTGATCGCTAAGGCGGCGGATCTTGGCCCACGCCTCGCCCGACACGACGTAATCGGCGACCCGCAGCGTGCCCTGCTGCACCAGGACGGTGGTGAGCACCCCGGCGCGCTTGTCGAGGAGCGACTCGACCACGACGCCTTCGAACGGTGCCTCGGGGTCGCCCCGCAGCTCCTGCACCTCGGCGACCAGCCCGATCATCTCGAGCAGGTCGGGGATGCCTTCGCCGGTGGTGGCGCTGATCGGCACCACGATGGTGTCCCCGCCGAAGTCCTCGGGCACCAGCTCGACCTGCATCAGGTCGCGCTTCACCTTCTCGGGGTCGGCGCGGGGCAGGTCGATCTTGTTGATCGCCACCAGGATCGGCACGCCGGCCGCCTTGGCGTGCGCGATCGCTTCGCGGGTCTGCGGCATGATGCTGTCGTCGGCCGCGACCACGATGACGGCGATGTCGGTGGCGTTGGCGCCGCGTTGACGGATGGCGGTGAACGCCTCGTGCCCGGGCGTGTCCAGGAAGGTGATCGGTCCACCGGCGGTCTCGGCCACGTAGGCGCCGATGTGCTGCGTGATGCCGCCCGCCTCGCCGGCCGCCACCCGTGTCTTACGGATGTAGTCCAGCAGCGAGGTCTTGCCGTGATCCACGTGCCCCATCACCGTCACCACCGGGGCGCGGAGCGGGGCGCGTTCGGCCTCGGCGGTCGCCGTGGCGCTGGGCCCGGCGGCGGGCTGCTCCTTGACGGCCGTGCCGCCACGGGGGGCGTCGCCGCCGGACGCCGCGGTCGGTGCGGGCTCGGGCGCGGCCGGCGCGGGGACGTCGCCGCCCCCGCCGGCGCCCTCATCGCTGCTCTCGTCCACCAGCTGACGCACCGTCTCCGCCGTGTCGGCGTCCAGGGTGCTGGAGTGCGACTTGTACGCCACCCCCATGTCGTCGAGGATGGCGAGAAGCCTCTTGCTCTCGATCCCCAGGTCCTTCGCGAGTTGGTAGATCCGTACCTTTTCGGACATTCATCCCTCCCGTGCGCTGCGTCGTGTCTCGAGGTGACGATCGAGCTGTTCGGCCACCGCGCCCGCCTGCCCGCGGAATGCGCGGCGAAGATCCTTTTCCTTGGCCACGGCCGCGCAGTCGGGGCACACCCATGCCCCGCGCCCGCCGGCGGTGCCGTCCGGATCGAGGCGCCAGGTCCCGTCCTCCGCCCGCGCGATCCGCAGCAGGGCGGCCTTCGGGGCGGAGGTGCGGCAGCGTACGCAGCGCCGCAGGGGAACGTGGCGGCTCGTCGGCACCATGGCTAGGAGGCGGAACGCGTCTCGTCGTCCTCGTCGCCGAGGCCGTGCTCGGGGACGTCCTCGCCGCTGTCCTCGGCGTTCCCCAGAACCTCCTCCGCCAGGGCGTCCGGCTCGGGCTCGGGGGTCACCCCTTCGCTCAGCACCGCCTCCACGTCCTCGTTGCTGGCCTGGATGTCGTCGGGCGTGCCCTCCGCCTCCTCAGCGCCCTGCGCGCGGGTGGCGAACAGGGCGTCGAAGCGGGCGCGCGAGCCATCGGGCGCGGCGTAGGCGTCGTCCTGGCGAGTGGCGGCGGCCTGCATGGCGGCGTCCAGGTCGCTGGTGGTCTCGGACGCCTCCAGGTCGATCTTGTAGCCGGTCAGCTTCACGGCCAGCCGTACGTTCTGGCCGCCCTTGCCGATGGCGAGGGACAGCTGGTCCTCGGGGACCAGCACCCGGGCCTCCATCTGCTCTTCACTCAGGTCGATGGTGCCGACCTTGGCGGGGGAGAGGGCGTTGCGGATGAACTCGCGCGGGTTGGGGTCCCACATGATGATGTCGACGCGCTCGCGCTGAAGTTCGCCGGTGACGGCCTGGATGCGGCTGCCGCGGTGCCCGATGCAGGCCCCGATCGGGTCGACGTTGGGGCTGTTGCTGGTGACCGCCACCTTGCTGCGGGCGCCCGCCTCGCGCGCCACGGCCTTGATCTCGACCGTGCCGTCGGTGACCTCGGGGATCTCCTGGCGCATCAGGTAGGTCAGCAGCTCGCCGGCGGCGCGGGACACCAGGATGCTGGGGCCGCGCGTGCCGAGCTCGACGCTGGCGACGTACACCTTGAGGCGCATGCCGACCATGTAGCGCTCGCCCTGGATCTGCTCGCGGGGCGGCATGATCGCCTCGCCGCGGCCGAGATCGACGAACACGTTGCGTTTGTTGTCCACCCGGCTGACGACGCCGGTGATGATCTCGCCGGCGCGGTCCTTGTACTCCTCGTACACCAGGGTGCGTTCCGCCTCGCGGATCTTCTGGGTGATCATCTGCTTCGAGGTCTGCACCGCGATGCGGGTGAACTGTTCAGGGTCGACCGGGAACTCCATCTCCATGCCGATCTCGACCTCCGGGTCGAGCTCCAGTGCCTCGTCCAGGAGGATCTCCTTGCCGCGTTCGTCCTCGTCCTCGTTCGGTTCCGCCACCACCGTGCGGACGACCAGCACCTCCATTTCGCCGGTCTCCGGATCGATCGATACCTCGATGTTCTTGCCCGGCATCACGTTGCGTTCGAAGGCGTGCTCCAGCGCCTCCTCGAAGCTGGTCAGCAACTGGTCGCGGTCGAGGTTGCGTTCGGCCGCCATGGTGTTCAGCGCGTCGATGAATTCCTTGTTCATGCGTTCACTCCTATTCGGTTGTGGGTCAGCGCGGCTCGCTGGGCCATTCCGCCAACCGTGCGGTGTCGATGTCGTGCAGCGTGAGTTCCAGGCGTTCTCCGTCCACCTCGAACACGACGTTCGTGTCACTGGCCTCCCGAATCACGCCGGTGAAGCTGCGTTCGCCGCTTCGGACCTTGGCGGCCAGGTCGTGGAAGCGGGCGAAGTGCCGGGCGCGGAACAGCGGCCGCTTGGCGCCGGGCGATTCGACCTCCAGCTGGTAGCGGCCCTGGAACGGGTCCAGGCGGTCCAACTCCAAGCCGAACGCTTCGCTGGCGGTCTGCACGTCGCCCACGGAGACGGTGCCTTCGTCCCAGCGATCGATGCGGACCAGCACCCGCGGGGTGCGCGTCTTGTGCGACACGTTCACCTCGAGCACTTCGAACCCGAGGGGCGTGAGCACCTCGGCTGCGGCCTGCGCCAGATCCATGCGTCCTCCCTGGTCCGTACCCGCCGACACCGTCCGTGCGCCGGTCGCGGCCGTGCGGGCCGCGTCCGGTGCCTTGGGGGGTCGGTCCTGCAATGAAAAGGGCGGGCTCGTCGAACCCACCCGGCAAGGCAGTCGGACCAAACTTCCGCTCGGGAGTATAGCGCTCTGGCGCGCGTGCGACAAGGGACCGGACGACGCGCGGACTTGTGCCGGGCGGGACGCAGCGGGTAGCATGCGACGCGATGCCGCAGGTGTCGCGAGCTTCCAGCTGATGACACGCGTCCAGGACGCGTGTCGCACGTCGGATGGCCCCGAGCGGGGGCCGTCCGTTTCGTTGGGCGGGACGCCATTGGGCCAGGCCGGACGCGACCCCACGCGCACGCCGCGGCGGTAGGGAGGAACATGACGAAGCCCACGGGCGAGGTGCTCCTGCTCACGCCGGGCCCGACCCCGATCCACCCCCGGGCGCTGGCGGCCATGCAGTGGCCCATGCGGGGCCACATGGACCCCGAGGTGTTCGCGTACAACGATGCCCTGGTCGCCGACCTGGCGCGCCTGTACGGGGCCGAGGAGGGCGCCTTCCCCAGCCTGCTCTCGGGCACGGGGTCGCTCGGCATGGAGGCCGGGCTGGCCAACCTGCTGGAACGGGGCGAGCGGCTGCTGGTCGCCAGCAACGGCGCCTTCGGCGAGCGGATGGCGATGATGGGCAGCCGCCTCGGGCTGGAGGTGAGCGTGGTGCGGGCCGCGGTGGGCGACGCCATCGACCCCGACGAGCTGCGCCAGGTCGCCCGGCGGGTGCGGCCCAAGGTGATCTCCGTCGTGCACGGCGAGACCAGCACCGGCGTGCTGAACCCGCTGCCGGCCATCGCGGAGGTGGCGCACGAGGTGGACGCCCTGCTGTCGGTCGACGCGGTCACCACCGTCGGCATGATGCCGTTCGGCATGGCCGAGCTGGGGATCGACTACGCCTACACCGGCTCGCAGAAGTGCCTGTCGGCGCCGCCCGGCCTGGCGCCGGTGGTGTACAGCGCGCGGGCCATGGAGGCGGTCGAGGCGCGGCGCCTGCCGCCCGCCACCTGGTACGCCGACGCCCACGGCATGCGCGCCTACTGGGACCCCGGCGGGGCCCGCGCCTACCACCACACCATCCCCGTGCAGCTGCACTGGGCCACCGGCGAGGCGATCCGTGCCGCGCTGGAGGAGGGCATGGAGGTGCGCGAGGCCCGCGTGCGGCGCTTGGGGCAGGCCGTGCTGGCCAGCCTGGCGCCCGAAGGGTTCGCCCCGTTCGTGCCGGAAGGGCGCCGCCTGCCGACCGTGCTGGCGCTCACGCTGCCGCCCGGCCTGAATGATCGGGCCGTCCGCCATGCGCTGCGTCACCAGCACGCCATCAGCGTCGCCGGCGGGCTGGGCCGCACCGAGGGGCGGATCTGGCGCCTGGGGCTGATGGGCGAGAACGCGCGCGTGTCGTACTACCGGCGCCTGATGCAGGCGCTGGCCGAGATCCTGGACGCCCCGGCGCTGCCGGAACGCTTCGACGCCGCCGCGGTCGCCTCCGCCGGCGGCACGGTGGACGAGGTGGAGGTCCCCGCGTGACCCCCCCGCAGGACGGCGGCGCCCCGGAGCCGGTCCCCGAGGACGTGCGCGACCACCAGCCCAGCGCGGAGGCCGAGGCGCGCGCCGAGCGCGCCGGGGTGGACCTGGCGCGCGCCCGCAGCGAGGACCCCGAGACGTTCCGGATGCTGAACGCCGGCGAAATCGCCCGCGTGTCGCCCGAGCTGGCCGACGACGTCGCGGCGCTGGTGTGGTCCGCCTTTCCGGAGCGGCGCATCTACCGGGTGCCCTCCGGCGCGCACGAACGGCTGCTGGCGTTCCCGCCGCTGGACGCCGCGGCGTATCAAGCCTTCGACGACGGCGCGGCCGACCTGGTCGCCAAGGACGCCTACGCGGACGCGTACGCCTTCTTCCGCACCGTGCGCGACATCCGCGGCACGCGCCGCGAGTTGATGCTGCCCACGCCGCCGGACGCCTGGCAGGGCGATGCGGCGCTGATCGGGCCGTTCGACAGCGAGGAGCAGGCCCGTGCCTGGCCCGAGGGGCGCCTCTCCGCCGACCTGATGTCCGACCCGGTCCCGTACCGGGGCCGCTGGTTCTGCGACGTGTTCCCCAATGACGAGGCCTGGCTGGCCGGCGGCGGCGCGGGCGGGTCCCCGTCTGCGCCCGCGGGCCGCGCTTGACGGGGGTCGGGGCCGGGGCTAGGATTGGCCGCATGACGCGTCCGGCCCGGACCGCAGCCTTCGCCCACTGAGCGGCGCGGACGCCGCGTCGCCTCGCCGCCGTCCCGGGTCCGGGGCGCGGCTTTTTTGTGGCCGGCGCGCCCCGTGGCGGGCCCGCCACGCCCCACGCCCGAGGAGGCCCCCCGATGTACGAAGACGCCCGCGCCGAGATCGAGGCCGCCGCCGACCTGGACGTTCTGCAGGAGGTCCGCGTCCGTTGGCTGGGCAAGAAGGGCCGCGTCACCGCCGAGCTCGCCAAGCTGGGCTCGCTTCCGCCCGAGGAGCGGCGCGAGGCGGGGCGGCGCGTGAACGAAGCCAAGAAGCGCATACAGGAGGCGCTGGACGCCCGCAAGGCCGAGCTGGAGCGCGCGGAGGTGGCGCGCCGCCTGGCCGCCGAGCGGGTCGACGTGACCCTGCCCGGCACGCGGGGGCCGGACGGCGGCCTGCACCTGCTGACGCGCGTCACCAACCGGCTGCTGGACGTGTTCCACGGCCTCGGCTACGAGGTGGTGACCGGGCCGGAACTGGAGAGTGACGCCTACAACTTCGAAGCGCTGAACTTCCCGCCCGAGCATCCCGCCCGCGACGAGCAGGACACCTTCTGGAGCGAGGACGGCCGGCTGCTGCGCACGCACACCAGCCCCATGCAGGTGCGCTACATGGAGACGCACGCGCCGCCGTTCAAGGTGGTGGTGCCCGGCAAGGTGTTCCGCAACGAGGCGGTCGACGCCACCCACGAGGCGCAGTTCCATCAACTCGAGGCGCTGGTGGTGGGCGAGCGCATCACCATGGCCGACCTGCGCGGCGCGATTCAGGCGATGGCCGACGCCTTCTTCGGTGAGGGGACCCGCACCCGGCTGCAGCCCAGCTACTTCCCGTTCGTCGAGCCCGGCGCGGAGTTCGCGGTGCACTGGACGCACCCCCGTACCGGCCGGCCGGAATGGCTGGAGCTCGGCGGTTGCGGCATGGTGCACCCGAACGTGTTCCGTGCCGTGGGGTATCAGGGCGTGACCGGGTTCGCGTTCGGGTTCGGGATCGAACGCCTGGCGATGGTGCCCTACGGCGTGCCGGACATCCGCTGGTTCTACCAGAGCGACCTGCGGGTGCTGCGCCAGTTCCGGGGGGCGCTGTGAGGATCCCGCACGGCTGGCTGGCGGAGCTGGTGCCGGGGTTGCCCGACGCCGACGCCTTGAGCGAGCTCCTGCCCGGGCTGGGCCTGGGGGTCGAGGCGGTGCACGAACGACCGGCGGCGCCGGCGGGCGTGGTGGTGGCGGAGGTGCGCGAGGTTTTGAAGATCGAGGGGTCCGACCACCTGCTGCGCGTACGCGCGTTCGACGGGCGCGATACGCACCAGGTGGTGTGCGGCGCGCCGAACTGCCGGCCCGGCGTCCGCAGCGCGCTGGTGCCGCCCGGCACCGAGCTGCCGGCCGCCGGCCTGCGCGTGGAGCGCCGCACCCTGGCCGGCGTGGAGAGCGCCGGCATGCTGGCGTCGCCGCGGGAGCTGGGCCTGTTCGACCACGCCGCCGGCATCCTCACGCTGCCGCCGGACACGCCGCTCGGCCTGGACCTGCAGGAGGTCTGGCCGGCCGAGACGGTGCTGGAGTTGGAACTCACCCCCAACCGGGCGGACGCGTTCAGCCTGCTGGGCGTGGCGCGCGACCTGTGCGCCAAGCTGGGCGTGAGCCTGCGCCACCCCGCCGCCGGCGCCACGCCCGCGGACGGGGACGACGACGCCTTCGAGGTGCAGGTCGCGGACCCCGAGGGCTGTCCGCACCTGGTGACCCGACGCATCACCGGCGTGCGGGTGGGGCCCAGTCCCGTGTGGCTGCAACGCCGCCTGGCCGCGCTGGGGCTCCGGCCCCGCAACAACGTCGTCGACGTCACCAACTACGTCACGTTCGAGCTGGGCCAACCGACGCACGCCTACGACCGCCGCGCCCTGCCGAAGGGCGTGCTGCAGGTCCGCCGCGCCGAGGCCGGCGAAGAGGTCCAGTTGCTGGATGAACGGACCTACGCGCTGGACCCGCGCGACCTGGTCATCGCCACGCCGAACGAGCACGGCGCGTCCAGCCCCGTCGGCCTGGCCGGCGTGATGGGCGGCCTGCACGACAGCGTGCGGGCCGACAGCGACGAGGTGGTGCTGGAGGCGGCGCACTTCGACCCGGTGTCGATCCGCAAGACCGCCAAGCGGCACGGCCTGCACAGCGACGCGCACTACCGCTTCGAACGCGGTGTCGACCCGGCCCTGCCCCCCGTCGCGGCGGCCCGCGCCGCCGCGCTGATCGCCGAGACCTCCGGCGGCACGGTGGTGCCCGCCCGCAGCCGGACCGGCGGCGCGCCCGCGCCGGCCGAGATCGACTTCCGCCCCTCGCGCGTGTCGTTCCTGATGGCGTTCGACGTCGAGGCGCCGTTGCAACGCCGCTACCTGGAGGCGCTCGGTTGCGAGGTGCACGAAGACGAAGCGGACGCCTGGCGGGTGCGGCCGCCCAGCTGGCGCTTCGACCTGAGCATCGAGGAGGACCTGGTCGAGGAGGTGGGGCGGCTGCACGGCTACGAGCACGTCGGGGCGACCCGGCCGGACCTGTCGTTCACGCCGCCGCACACCGACCCGACCCACCGGGCGTTGCGCGACGCGCTGGCGGCGGCCGGGCTGCAGGAGACGATCGCGTACGTGTTCAGCGGCGACGAGGAGCTGGCGCGCGCCCACGCCCCCGAGGCGCGGGTCCGGCTGTCCAACCCGCAGGGGGTCGAGCGCGCGCGGCTCCGCACCGCCCTGCACCCCGGCCTGCTGGCCGCCGCCGCCGCCAACCGCGGCGCGGACGGCCTGGCGCTGTTCGAGATCGGGCGGGTGTTCCTGGAGCCCGAGGAGGAACGGCTCGCCGTCCTGCTGTCCGGCGCGTGGGAGCGCGGCGTGTGGCGCGAGGGCACGCGCGTGGACGTGTGGCGCCTGCGCGGCGTGCTGGAGGGGCTGGCGACGCGTTGGCGCGCCGCCCTGGAGGTGCGGCCCGCCAGGCCGGAGGAGGCGCCGATGCTGCACCCCGGCGTGGCGGGTGTGGTGTCGTGGGAGGGGCGCGAGGTCGGCATCATGGGCCGGCTCCACCCCGAAGTGGCCGCCGCGTACGAGCTGGCGGACGTCTACCTGGCGGAGCTGACCCTCCCGCTGGCGCCCGGCCCGCTGGCGATCGAGGACGTGCCCCGCCAGCCGTACGCCGAACGCGACCTGGCGATCGTGGCGCCGGCGGAGGTGCCGTACGCGCGCCTGGCCGCCCTGGTGCGGGAGCCCGCCGGCCCGCGCCTGGTGCACGCCGAACCGTTCGACGTCTACCAGGGCCCCCCGCTGGGCAGCCACGAGCGAAGCGTCGCCATCCGGCTGCGCTGGCGGCACCCCGAGCGGGCGCTGCGGGACGAAGAGGTCGACGCCTGGCTGGCGGCGGTCGCAGACGCGGTGCGGGCGGCGGGCTTCGGCATTCGCGGCTCGTAGCGAAGGTATGCTCGCGCCGTGAGCTGGATCGACGGCGTGTTCGCCCTGCTTCTGGCCGGAATGACGGCCTTCGGCGCCCACCGGCGCCTCACCGGCCTGTGGGTCGGCGTGGGCGGGGTGCTGCTGCTGAGGCCGGTGCTGGGCCTGGCGGCGGCGTCGCCGTGGGTGGGCCTGGCGGCCGCCCTCGGCGGTGGCGTGCTGCTGGGCCTGGTGGGCCGCCACCTGTTCGTGGAGGCGCGCACCGGCCGGGTGTGGCAGCGCGTGCTGGGCGGTCTCGGCGGCGCCTCGCTGGGGGCGGCGCTGGTGCTGGCCATCGCGGTGTCGCTCCCGATCCAACGCAGCCCGTTCGACCCGAACCAGCTCTACTACCCGCCCCGTGACCTTCCCCCCCTGGTGCAGGGCGCCGTGTTGCGTTCCTGGACGATGGACGTGGGTCGCGACGTGCTGCTGTTCCCGTTGCTCGACGCGCAGAACGCCGTGCCCGAGGAACGCCGGGCGCTGCTGCGGGGGCTGCACCGCTTGCTGGTGGTGGGCAGGCCGTGGCGGCAGGAGGGAGGCTGAGGGTCCCCCAAGCTAGGTAGACACGCGAGGAAGCGCAAGCCCGGTCCGCACGCGGACCGGTGACGAGGTGGAGGGCCCCCTGCGGTCCCGCGCCGCGGCCACCAGGCCGGTCGGCGACCCGGGGGGACAGGCGCACACCGAGAGGTGCGGCGCCGAAAACGCGAGAACGTCTGCGGGCCCCTCCCGAGATGGATCCCTCGCTCGCGTACACGCACGGATCCCTCGCGGCGATGCACATCGCCGCCCCCGGCACCCGAGCGGTGCCGCCGGCCCGACCCGCCGGCCCAGCTCACCCCGAACCGAAAACGCTGCTGAACACGAAACGGAGTCCACATGTGTGGAATCGTCGGTTACGTCGGCGCGCGTGACGCGTCGCCCATCGTCCTGGACGGGCTGTCCCGCCTGGAGTATCGCGGCTACGACTCCGCAGGCATCGTCAGCTTGGACGCGGACGGCGCCATGGCGCACGTCAAGCGGGCCGGCAAGCTACGGGTCCTGGCGGACGCCATGCAGCACGCGCCGCTGCCCGGACACCTGGCCCTCGGCCACACCCGCTGGGCCACCCACGGCCGGCCCAGCGACGTCAACGCCCATCCTCACCTCAGCGAGGACGGCCGCCTGGCGATCATCCACAACGGCATCATCGAGAACTACGCCCCGCTGCGCGCGCGGCTGCAGGACGCCGGCCACGCCTTCGCCAGCGAGACCGACAGCGAGGTGCTGGTCCACCTGATCGAGCACCACTACCGTGGCGACCTGGCCGCCGCCGTGCGGGCGGCGCTGCGGGAGGTCGAGGGCGCGTTCGCGCTGGTGTGCGCCCACGCCGGTCACGACGAGATCGTGGCGGCGCGCGCCACCAGCCCGCTGGTGGTCGGCCTGGGCGACGGCGAGACCTTCCTGGCCAGCGACGTGCCGGCCCTGCTGCCCTACACCCGCCGGGTGGTGTACCTCGCCGACGGCGACGTCGCCATCGTCCGCGCCTCGGGCCTGGAACTGCAGGACGTGGACGGCGCCCCCCGGCCGGTGCGCGAGGACCGCGTCGACTGGGACGCCGAGGCGGCCGAGAAGGGCGGCTACCCGCACTTCATGCTCAAGGAGATCTTCGAGCAGCCCACCGTGCTGCAGAACACCTTCGGCGGCCGCTTCGATCCCAGCGGCAGCGACGTGAACCTGGACCTGAGCTTGGATCCCGCCGCCGTGGACCGGGTGGTGATCACCGCGTGCGGCACCGCGTCGTACGCCGGCCAGGTCGGCCGCGCGTTGATCGAGCGCTGGGCGCGCCTGCCGGTCCAGGTGGAGGTCGCCAGCGAATTTCGCTACCAGCGGCCCGTGCTGGACGCGCGCACCCTGGTGGTGGCGGTCAGCCAGTCGGGCGAGACCATCGACACCCTCGGCGCGGTGCGACGCGCGCGCGAGGCGGGCGCGCGGACGCTGGCCGTCCTGAACGTGAAGGGCTCGTCCCTGGCGCGGGAGGTGGACGACGTGCTGTACGTGCACGCCGGGCCGGAGATCGGCGTGGCCAGCACCAAGGCGTACCTGGCGATGATCGCGGCGTTCGCGCTGCTGGCGCTGCGCCTGGGGCGGGCGCGCGGCACGCTCGGGGAGGACGAGGCCCGCGCGCTGATCGAGGAGCTGCGGCGCATGCCGGGCCTGGCGCAGGAGACCCTCGAGCGGAGGGACGCGGTCGACGCCGTCGCGGCCGGCCTCACCGGCGCGCGGGACGCCCTGTTCCTGGGGCGCGGCGTGCACGTCGCCACCGCCTTCGAGGGCGCCCTGAAGCTGAAGGAGATCAGCTACCTGCACGCCGAGGCGTACCCGACCGGCGAGATGAAGCACGGCCCCATCGCCCTGATCGACGAGCACATGCCGGTGATCGTGATCGCCACCGCCGGCGACACCTACGCCAAGACGGTGTCCAACATGCAGGAGGTGCGCGCGCGGGACGGGCGGCTGATCGCCATCGCCAGCGACGGCGACGATGACATCGCCCAGCAGGCCGACCAGGTGTTGTACGTGCCGCGCACCTCGGAGCTGCTCTCTGCGCTCCTGGTGGCGATCCCGCTGCAGCTGTTGGCGTACCAGGTGGCGGTGCGGTTGGGCCGCGACGTGGACCAGCCCCGCAACCTGGCGAAGAGCGTCACCGTGGAGTGACCCGGCGGCGCGCGACGCGGCCTACCCCACGGTCAACCGTCACGTCCGCAGGGATAGAGAGCTGCGTATGCTGGTGAATCGGGAGGCAGGCGACATGGAGGGTCAGACCCTTTCCGAACGCCAGATTCGCATCATCGGCGAGGTCAGCGCGATCCGCGACCCCGCCCTGTTGAACCGCATCGAGCGGCTGATCGACGCCTACCGCAGCGGCCTGCGGGTCCTGAACGACCGCGAGATGGACGACATCCTCGCCGATCTTCGCCCCGGCGACCCGCCGAGCGAGGAGCGCTGAGCCGGCGCGGCCCGCCCGCCTGGGGCCGGGCCGCGCTCAGCCGCGCGTCAGCAGGAACCACACCACCAGGGCTGCCACGGCGGCCCACGCGACCCAGCGCGCGCGCCGCCCGCCCAGGCCGCCGCCGGCCTTCTTGATCGTGGCGCGGGCCTCCGCCGTCTCGCGCGCCCGGTCGGCCTTCTGCGCCCGCCGCAACGCCCGGACGCTCTTGGCGATCTCGCCCTTGCGGCGGTAGGCGACGCCGAGGTTGTGGTGCGCGTTCGGGAAGTCGTCGTTCACGTCCAGCGCACGGCGGTACAGCGCGATGGCGTCGTCCACCCGTCCGTCCTCCAACGCCACGTTGCCGAGGTTCACCATCGCGCGGTAGTGGCGGGGGTCCAGTTGGAGGGCGCGCTCGAACGCGTCCTGCGCCTCGTTCGGCGCGTCGTCGAGGACCTTCGCGGTGCCCAACTGCGTGCGCCACTCCGCCTCCAGCAGGGCCGGCGGGTCGCCCTCGAGCGTCTCCAGCGCGACCTCTACCTCGCGCCGGTCCAGGGCAGGCCCGGCCGTCTCCAGGCGCGCCAGCTCCGCCTCGAACGCCTCCCACGGCAGCAGCGGCGGCCGGGCCTCCAACTGATCCAAGCGGCGCCGCGCCCGCGCCCAGGCCTTGTCGCGCAGCAGTCCCTGCACGTCCGCCAGTGCCCGCACCGCCGCCGCCTCGTCGCCGTCGTCTTCGTCCGCGCCCTCGCCCACGGCGATCAGGCGCAGGCGCGAGGCGGTCTCGAAGCGGCCCTCCGCCAGGAGCTCCCGCCAGCGGCGCGGGTCGGTCGCGGCGTCGGGGGCGGCCTCCGTCGAGGCGGCCTCCGTCGGTGCGGCGTCGGTCGTGGGGTCGCGTGTCTCGTCGTCGCTCACGTGGCGGCCTCCCGTACGCGCTGGTAGATCGCCTCGTAGGCGGCGGCCGAACGGTCCCAGCCGAACTCCTGGTCCATGGCGGCCCGGCGCATCTCGTCCGCGGCGTCGCCCGCCAACGCCTGGCGCGCCTCCTCGGCGGCGAAGGCCAGCCCCTCAGCGTTGGCGTGCGCGAACAGGAACCCGGTCCGGCCGTGCTGAATGGTGTCGTTCAGCCCGCCGGTGGCCCGCGCGACGGGCAGCGTGCCGTAGCGCATGGCGATCATCTGCGTCAGCCCGCACGGCTCGAAGCGGCTGGGGATGGCCAGCGCGTCCGCGCCGGCGTAGATGCGGTGCGCCAACGGGTCGTCGTAGCCGATCACGGCCGCCACTCGGCCGGGGTGCGCCGACGCCAGCGCCCGCGCGCGCGCCTCCAGCGCCGGATCGCCCGCGCCCAGCAGCGCCAGGCGCCAGCCGCGCGTTACCAGGCGCGGCGCGGCCTCCAGCAGCAGGTCGATCCCCTTCTGCTCCGCGAAGCGCGACACCACCCCCAGCAACGGCCCGCCCTCGTCCAGGTCCAAGGCGTCGCGCAGCGCCTGGCGGCAGGCCTCCTTGCCGCTCGGGTCGTCCACGCCGAAGGGCGCCGCGATGTGCGGGTCGGTGGCCGGGTTCCAGGCGTCGGTGTCCAGGCCGTTCAGGATGCCGCTCAGCTTGCCGGCGATGTGGCGCAGGGTGCCGTCCAGGCCGTAGCCGAAGGCGGGCAGCTGGATCTCGCGGGCGTAGCTGGGGCTGACGGTGGTGACGTGGGTGGCGAAGTCCAGGGCGGCCTGCATGGCGTTGGCGCGGCCGAAGTGGTCGATCCCGCTGGCGCGCAGGGCGCGCGGGAGGCGCAGCTGGTGCAGGGTGGCGTCCAGGTCGGACACGCCCTGGTGCTGCACGTTGTGGATGGTGAACACGCTGGGCAGCCCGGCCCACCCGTCCGGCAGGTGCCAGCCGTGGCGCAGCACGGCGGGGAGGTAGCCGGTGTGCCAGTCGTGCGCGTGCACCACGTCCGGCAGGAAGCCGGCGCGTTCGGCGACCTGCGGGACGGCGCGCGTGAACCGCACGAAGCGCGGCACGTCGTCCGGATGGCCGTACGGCGTCTCGCGCCGGAAGGCGTCGTGCCCCACGAACGCGAAGCGGACGCCGCCCGCCTCCAGCGTGCCGACGCCGACCGGCTCGAAGCCGCCGTCGAACGGGGCGGGCACGTCGCCGATCCACAGCGGGGGCGGGTCGGCGTTCAGGTCGGCGTACCACGGCGTAAGGGTCAGCACCTCGTGCCCGCGGGCGGCCAGCGCGCGCGGCAGCGCCCCGGCCACGTCGGCCAGCCCGCCGGTCTTGCTGAAGGGGACGACTTCGCTGGTGGCGAACAGGATTCGCATCGCGGGCCAGTGTACACGCAGGCAGTCGGATCGCTTACCGTTCTCATGGCCCGTGACGGCTATCCTTCCCGCATGCCGAACCTCGGGATGCGCGTATGAACCGTCGAATCATGATCCTCGTTGCCGGTCTGGTGCTGGTAAGCACGTGGGGGTGGGCCCAGTTCGGGAACGACCGCAGCGAGGAGTTCATGGACGATCCCACCGGGCAGGCGCTGGTGCAGGTGTACGGGGCGCTCCGATCCAACTACCTCGACGAGGTGGACAGCGAAACCATTCTGCGCGGCGCGATCGAAGGGATGATCGGCGCGCTGGACGACCCGTTCTCGTACTACCTGGAGCCGCGTTCGGCCGAACGGCAGGCGCAGGACCGTACCGGTTCGTTCGAAGGGATCGGCGCGGTGCTGACGCCGCTGAACCGGCAGACCGGCCGCGGGGTCGAAGTGCTGCAGGTCTACCAGGGCGGCCCGGCGGCGACCGCCGGCCTGCAGCGGGGCGACATCTTCCTGGAGGTGGACGGCACCGACGTGCGCAAGGCCACCATCAGCGACGTGGTCGATCTGGTCCGCGGCCCGCGCGGCACCGAGGTCGATCTGCGCATGCGCCGCCCCGGCCGGGATCAACCGGTCGACTTCGCCATTCAACGGGACCGCATCGACATCATCGACGTGGCGTCCACCATGCTGCAGGGCGACGTGGGCTACATCGACATCCGGCAGTTCGGCAACGAACGCGTGCACGATCAGCTGGTGTCGCAACTCGAGGAGCTGCGTCAGGCGGGCGCCACCTCGCTGGTGCTGGACCTTCGCGACAACCCCGGCGGGCTGCTGACGCAGGGGATCATGGTCGCGGACGAGTTCCTGTCGGAGGGCGACATCGTGTTCCAGCGCGCCCGCGGCGTGACGCAGCGCATCGCCCGCGCCGACCCGCACGCCAACGAGATCCCCATGGTGGTGCTGGTGAACGAGAACTCCGCCTCCGCCTCCGAGATCGTGGCGGGCGCGCTGCAGGAGAACGACCGCGCGCTGGTGGTGGGCGAGGAAACCTACGGCAAGGGCGTGGCGCAAAGCGTCATCTCCCTGGCCGACGGCGGGCAGTTGGCGTTCACCTCGTTCGAGTGGCTGACGCCGGCGCGCGAGACGATCGCCCACGAAGGCATCGAGCCCGACGTGCACGCCGAGGACGAGCGCTACCCCAACACCATCAGCCTGGAGGGGCAGGGCGCCGAGGCCGGGCAGACCGTCGAGATCGTGGTGGACGGCGAGTCGCTCGGCTCCGCCACCGCGGACGAGGACGGCGAGTTCCAGTTCGTCACCACCGGACCGCGTCCCGAGATCAGCCCGGTGCAGGGCGAAGCGATGGTGGACCTCGACGCCGACCCCGCGCTGCGCACCGCGGTGGACACGCTGCTGAACCGGGTGGTGGCGGGCGGCGCCGCGGACTGAGCCCGCCGGCAGGGCGCCGTGATCCAGGTCGACGCGCTCTCCAAGCGCTACGGGCGCGTCACCGCGGCGCAGGGCGTCACGCTGCGCGCCCGTCCCGGTGAGGTGCTGGCGTTGCTGGGGCCCAACGGCGCGGGCAAGACCACCACCATCAAGGTCATCACCGGCATGATCCGTGCCAGCGCCGGCCGCGTCCTCGTGGCCGGCGTCGACGTGGCCCGCGACCCCGTGCGGGCCAAGGCGGCGCTGGGCTACGTGCCGGACCGGCCCTACCTGTACCCCAAACTGACCGGACGGGAGCTGCTGCGCTTCCTGGGCCGCCTGCGCGGCGTGGACGGCGTGGAGGCCCGCGCCGACGCCTGGCTGGAGCGCTTCGGCCTCACCGAGGTGCAGAACGAACGGATCGAGGCGTACTCGCACGGCATGCGCCAGAAGCTCACCTTCTGCGCCGCGTTGCTGCACGACCCGCCGGTGGTGGTCATCGACGAGCCGATGGTGGGCCTGGACCCCCGCGCCGCCCGCGAGGTGCGCACCCTGATGCGGGAGCGCGCCGCGGCGGGCGGAACCGTGCTGCTGACCACGCACTCGATGGACGTGGCGCAGGAGGCCGCCGACCGGGTGGTGCTGATGCACCGCGGGCGGGTGGCGGCGGCGGGAACGCTGGCGGAACTGCGCGACCGGACCGGCGCGCAGGACGCCACCCTCGAGACGATCTTCCTGACCCTGACCGAGGAGGCGCAGGGCGCAGGGCCCGCAACGGCGGCGGGCGGCGACGGGTGACGCTGCTGCGGATGCGCCTGGCGGCGCTCCGGAACGCGGTGCGGCACCGGCCGGTCCGCCACCTGGCGGCCTTGGCGGCCGTGACGCTGGCCGGGTGGGGCATCCTGGCCGCCACCCGGCGCGGCGTGCGCTTCGTGGACGACTTCCCCGCCATCGGCACCATCGCCGACGCGGTGCTGATGCGCAGCCTGGAGGGGCTGTTCACGGTGTTGATGCTCGGCGTGGCGTTCAGCGTGCTGACCAGCGCCGTGACCACCCTGTACGCCTCGCAGGACCTGCCGCTCTTGCTGTCGCTGCCGGTGCCGCCCGCCCGCGTGTTCGCACTGAAGACGGTGGAGGTGTTCGCCGGCAGCGCCATGATCCCCGCGCTATTGACGGCGCCGGCCGTGCTGGGGTTGGGCCTGGAGCGGGGCGCGCCGGCTGCCTACTACCCGGTCGCCCTCACCGCGGTGCTGGCGTTGTACGCCCTGCCGGTGGCGTTGGGGGCGCTGGCGTCGCTGCTGCTGGTGCGCGCCGCCCCGCCGGGGCGGGCGGCGGAGGTGGCGACCGCCGCCAACGTGGTGTTGGCCGCCGGCCTGGTGCTGGGCCTGCGGGCGTTGCGCCCCGAGCGGCTGCAGGCGATGGACCCCGACGAGTTCGAGCGGATGCTGGAGGGGTTCGCCCGCCTGGAGTTCCTGTGGGCGCCGCCCGCCTGGGCCTCCCGGGCGACCTGGTCGGCGCTGGAGGGCAGCGCCTCGCCCTGGCTGTTCGGGCTGCTGGGGGTGGCGGCGGCGTCGTTGTGGGGGGTGTCGCGGGTGGCGGCGTTCGCGTACCGCAGCGGTTGGATCCGCGGGCTGGATTCGGTCCGTGCCGTGCGGGACCCTCGCCCGCGGCCGCCGCCGGCGTGGGAGCGGCCGCTGCACCGCCTCGGCCCGATCGGGTCGTTGTGGGTGAAGGACCTGCGCCTCACCGCGCGCGACCCGACGCAGTGGTCGCAACTGCTGGTGTTGCTGGCGCTGGCGGGCGTGTACCTGCTGAGCACCGCCAGCCTGGACGTGGGGCAACAGCGCTTCCGCGACGCGCTGGGCACCATGAACCTGGCGTTCGTGGCGTTCCTGCTGGTCGGGGTGGGGGTGCGGACCGCGTTCCCGCTGGTGTCGCTGGAGGGGGAGGGGTGGTGGCTGGTGCGCACCGCGCCGATCTCGACGGGCCGGTTGGTGGCGGCGAAGTTCCTGCAGGCGCTGCCGCCCATGCTGGCGTTGGGCCTGGCGGTCGGCGCGGGCGCCGCCTGGCTGCTGGACCTGTCCCCGCCGTTGGCGGCGGTCTCGCCCTGGGCGGGGGCGGGCGCGGCGCTGGCGGCGTGCGGGCTGGGGGTGGGGCTGGGCGCGGCGTGGCCGCGCTTCGACGCGGCCAGCCCCGCGGAGGTGCCGCTGACGCCCGGCGGCCTGGTGTACATGGGGGCGGGGATGAGCTACGCGCTGGCGCAGACGGTGATCCTGGCCTGGCCGGCGTGGCAGGTGCTGCGCACGCCCGGCGCGCCGGTGTGGCGCACGCCCGAGGGCATGCTGGCCGCCGGGCTGGCGGCCGCGTTGACGCTGGCGGTCACGGCGCTGCCGTTGGTGTTCGGCGCGCGCGCCCTGGCGCGGGTCGAGCTCGGCGATTGACGGGGCGGTTGTCGCCCGCGCGCCTCGGGCGCACGCGAGGGCCCGGGCATCGCGCGGCCGGACCGGCGGCGCACGCGCCGGGCTCAGCGGCCGGGCAGGGCGGCGCGGACCTCCGGCCGCGCGTCCGGCGCGACCTGCGCCAGGTTCTCCGCGAAGCGGCGCGCCAGGTCGGCGGCGGTCGCGTCGTACGCGGCGGGGTCGGCCCAGGTGTCGCGCGGGCGCAGCAGGGCCGGGTCGACCCGCGGCACCTCGTGCGGGACGGACAGGCCGAAGGCGGGATCGCGCTGGGTGGGCACGGCGTCCAGCTCGCCGTTCAGGATGGCGCGCACCATGGCGCGGGTGGCGCGCAGGTCGATCCGCCGGCCGCTGCCGGCCGGCCCGCCCGTCCAGCCGGTGTTCACCAGCCACACCTGCGCGCCGTGCCGGTCCAGCCGCTCGGCCAGCATGCGGGCGTACACGGTGGCGGGGCGCGGCAGGAACGGCGCGCCGAAGCAGGCGCTGAAGGTGGCGGTCGGTTGGCTCACGCCGTGCTCGGTGCCGGCCAGCTTGGCGGTGTAGCCGGACAGGAAGTGCGCCATCGCCTCCTCGCGCGACAGGCGCGCCAGGGGCGGCAGCACCCCGAACGCGTCGGCGGTGAGGAACAGCACCCGGTCGGGATGCCCCGCGGTGCCCAGCGTCGACGCGCCGGCCACGTGCTCGATGGGGTAGGCCGCGCGGGTGTTCTCGGTGAGGCTGTCGTCGTGGAAGTCCAGCGTGCGCTCGGGGGTCAGCGTGACGTTCTCGAGCACCGTCCCGAAGCGGGTGCAGGCGGCGTGAATCTCGGGCTCCTTATCGGGCGACAGTTCGATCGCCTTGGCGTAGCAGCCGCCCTCCAGGTTGGAGACGCCGGCGTCGGACCAGGCGTGCTCGTCGTCGCCGATCAGGGTGCGGTCCGCGTCGGCCGACAGGGTGGTCTTGCCGGTGCCGGAGAGGCCGAAGAACAACGCCACCCGGCCGGTGCGGCCCACGTTGGCGGAGCAGTGCATCGGCAGCACGCCGCGCGCCGGCAGCACGTCGTTCAGGGCCGAGAAGATGCTCTTCTTGATCTCCCCGCCGTAGCCGGTGCCGCCGATCAGCACCAAGCGGCGCTGCAGGTCCAGCGCCACCACCGTGCCGCTGCGCGTGCCGTGCCGGGCCGGATCGGCCTCGAAGTCGGGCAGGTCCAGCACCGTCCAGCCCTCGCTGCCTCCGCTGCGATCCCGCAGGAACAGGTTGTGGGCGAACAGGGCGTGCCAGGCGCGTTGCGTAATCACCGTGACGGAGGTGCGGATGTCCGGGTGCGCGCCGGCGGCCAGCGTCTGCAGGTAGACGCGGCGCCCGCGCAGCCAGTCGTTCATGTCTGCCAGGAGCCGCGCGAACGCGTCCGGGTCCATGCCGCGGTTCACCTCGCCCCAGGCGACCCGCGCCTCGCTTTCGGCGTCGCGCACCAGGAAGCGGTCGAGGGGTGAGCGGCCGGTCGACGCGCCGGTGCGGACCACCAGCGGACCGGTCTCGGCCAGGCGGCCCTCGCCGGCCGCGATGGCGTGCTCGACCCAGGCGGCGGTGCTCCACTCGCGCACCACGTGCGCGTGGGCCAGGCCGGGCAGGTGCTCGGGCGTTGCGGGGCGGGGGGTGGTCATGCGACCTCCAGGGAGAAGCGGGGGCGGAGCAGGTTACCAGCGTAGCGTGACGCCGAAGCGCGCTTCGCTCTCCGGCGTCGAGAACGACAGGCCCGACTCGATCGACAGGCCCGGCCGCAGGTCGTAGCGCAGCGTGGCGCCCAGCGCCGGCACCGGCGGGAGGGACGGGTCGTCCGGGAAGGCCAGCTCGGTGGAGAGGTCGAAGGCGACCGGGCCCAACTCGTAGGTGAGCGCCAGGGTGTTCGTCAAGGCGTCGCTGACCTCGCCGCCGGCCAGACGGCCGATCTGCAGGCTGGCGAACAGCCCCTCGTCCAGGTACCCCCCCAGGCGGAGCGACACCCCGAACGGATCATTGCTGCCGTCCAGCACGTTGCTGAGCGTGCTGGTGCGGATCTCGACGACGTCGATGCCGAGCGCTTCGCTGACGGCGGACTGCAGCTCGGACAGGATCAGCAGGTCGATGGCGCTGTCCAGCGCCGAGCGGGCCACCCCGCCCGCCAGCCCGGCCGCGCTGGGGTCGCCGGTCGGCGTGAGCCGCCCCAACGCCACCAGCGACACCAGCTCCGCTTCGGTCAGGGACCGCGCGCCGGGGGTGAAGCCGTTCGCGCCCGGCAGGGTCACCATGGCGTCGCTGCTCAACACCGGGTCGAGGTCCAACCGGAACGGCCGCGATTCCCGCGGGGTGGGCACCACCTCGGCGTCGAAGGCCAAGCGCACGTCGAAGGTGCTGCCGGAGGGCGCTTCGAAGGTGGCGCCGCGCGGCATCGACTGCAGCACCGTGCGCTTGTCGAACACGGCGGTGGCGACCACCTCGAGGGTGGGGTAGACGCCGCGGGAGCGTTCGAAGGCGGCGACCCCCCGTTCCAGGTCGAACTCCCGCCCGGAGAAGCGGAAGGTGCCGCGCTGGGCCTCGGCCTCGCCGGCCAGGCGGGGTTCGGCGGCGGTCCCGCCGAGGACGAGGTCGGCCTCGAATTCGGCCGTGCCGAACGACTCCGAGAACGACAGCCGCCGGCCGACCAGCGCGATGTCGTCCAGCCGGATGCGCTGCAGGGCCGGGTTGGGCGTGCGCTGCGCCTCCGGCTCGGCGGGGGGCGGACGAATGCCCAGCGCGAAGCGGCCGCCCCGCACGGTGACGCCGCCCGAGATCACGAACGCCTCGGTGTAGCGAAGGCGCAGGTCCACGTCGGAGGTGCTCTCGTCCAGCATGAACGCCGGCGCGCGCAACGCCAGGCCCTCCCCCTGCAGGCGCACGTCCAGCGGCCACAGGGTCCCCTCCAGCTGCAGCGGCGCGCCCATGCGGGCGTCCGCCTCCAGGCGGGGGCGCCCCTCCGCGTCCGCCCGCAGCGCGCCCCGCACCTCGCGCAACTCCCCGACGACGGGCAGCCGAACGGCTCCGTCCAACTCGATGGCGGCGTCCCGCAACCGCCACGGCGACAACGACAGCTGGCCCGACCCCTCCACGGTGAGCAGCCCGCCGACCGGCTCCACGCCGCTCAGTTCGGTCTGGACCGACAACGCCTCGTCCCGCAGGGTGGCGGTGCCGGTCTCCAAGCGGTAGCGCGCGCCGGCCAACGCCAGCTCCAGCCCGTCGGTCTCGATGTCCAGGCGGGGCGACGCCAGGCTGCCCTGCGCCCGTACGGTCAGGTCGCCGCGCGCGTCGGCGCCGAGGCGCGACAGCACCGGAACCAGGCCCAACAGCGGGCCGGCGTCGGCGTCCTCGGCGCGCAGGGTGAAGTCCAACGCCTCGGGACGCAGCGTGCCGACCGCCGACCACTGCCCCTGCCCCTCGAAGGCGGCGTCGACCTCGACCCCGCCGTCCTGCAGCGCTGCGCTGAAGCGTCCGGTGGTGACGACCCCGGCGCGTTCCAGCCGCACGTGCTCGGTCGCCAGCCGCACGTCCGGCCGGCCGGGCGCGTCGTAGGGCAGCCGCACCCGCGCCACGCCCGTCACCTCCGCGACGGCGTCCAGCGCCCCGAAGCGGGCCTCCAACGCCGCCTGAGCGGGGAAGCGCTCCAGCGTCCACAGCACCTCCAGCGCCTCGCCGGTCAGGGTGCCCTGCACCGGACTGCCAGCCCAGGTGCCGCCGAAGTCGATCCCCTCCTCGCCGGCGCCGATCCGACCCGAAGCCTCCAGCTGCAGCGGCACCGCGCGCCCTCCGGTGGTCAGTTCGGGCGCGGTGATCTGCGCCAGCAAACGCCGGCCCCGCAGCTCGATCACCGCGCTCATCCCCCCGCCGAGCCCCGGCAGGATGCGGGACACGGCCGGCACCTCGTCGAGCGGCAACTCCGTCAGGCGGACCGACACCGAGGTGGCGTCCGGGTCGGGCTCGCCCGGCGGGCGGTACGGCGCCGGCAGCCACTCGCGCAGGTCGGCGTTGCCCTCTGCCGATAGCCGCCCCGGCCCGCGCAGGGCGGCCTGCCCCGTCGCGGTGGCGCCGTCCGCGGCCAGGGTGGCGTCCAGCGTGCCGGTGGGCAGGCCCGGCAGCGCCACGGTGACGTCGTCGAAGTGAAGCTCGCCCTCCAGCCCCGCGCCCGGCGCCAACGCCAGGTCGGCCTGGACCGGCCCGCCGTCCACCTGCAGGTGCAGGGCGCGCCGCTCGCCCGCCCACGTCAGCCGCAGCGGCGCGCCCCGTTCGACGGCGGCGGCGTGACCGGCCTCCGCCGCGTGCACGCGGAGCTCGGCGGCGTCCATCCCGCCCTCCAGGTGGTACGCCAACGCCCCCGCCCCGAACGGCGCCCGCAGCAGGCTCAATAGCGGCGGCGGCACGGCGCCGTCGCCCTCGTCGGTGACGCGCCCGCTCAGGTCGGCGCGCCCCCCGCGCACCTCGCCGGCCAGGCTCAGGTCGCCCCACGCCCCCGCCCACGTCAGGTCCCGCACCGTGACGCCGGCGGGCGGGCGCCAATCGACGCGGCCCGACAGGGCGCCCTGCCCGCTGGCGCGGAGCCCGTCGGCCCAGGCCCGCTGGACGGCGGGCAGCGGCGCGTCGGCCGGCAGGTCGACCTGCAGGCGCCCCTCCGCCACGCCGCGCGGCGCGACCTCCAGGCGTGGCGACCCGTCCTCCGGCCGGCCGCGCAGCGTGACCTCCCCGGCGGCGGTCGGGACGGTGGCGTGGCCCTCCACCCGCCAGGGCGCCCCGCGCAGCAGGTGCTCGGCCCGCAGTCGCGCACCCGCCCCCTCGGCGGCGCCCTCGGTGGCGATCCGCAGGTCCAGCGCGGGCCAGGCGTCCCCCGTCACCCGCAGCGCACCGCCGCCCGGCAGCCGCGCCTCCAGGTCCAGGTGCGCCTGCAGCTCCGGCCCGCCCGCGCGTACCTGGCCGGCCACGGCGACCGGCCCGTCCAGGGTCACCTCCAGCGCGGCGCCCGGCACGGCGCCCGCCCCCTGGGCGCGCCCTTCGGCGCGCACGGTGCCGGCCGGGGTGCGCAGCCCGTCGATCCGGATGGGGCCGGTCCAACCGCTCGCGTCGTGGGCCAGCTCGATCGTCACCTCGCCGCCGCGGAGGCGGCCGCTCGCGGCGAGGGTGGTGGCGTTCTCGGTGCGGGCGGCGCGCAGGCGCAGGCCGGCCCCCTCGTCAGGCCCGTCGTCGCCGATCTCGTCGCCCTCGGTGGGGGGCGCCTCGGCGAGCGTCCCGGCCAGCGTGCCGGTCGCGCCGCTGCCGTCGGCCTCGGCGTCGAGCCGCAGCGCGCCGGGCAGCGCCAGCCCGCCCAGCTGCACGTCCCATGCGCCGGTGGGAACGGCGACGCGGGCGGTCACCGCCCCGGCCTCGCTCCGGCCCGAGGCGTGCAGCGTGGTGCCGTCGCTGCGCAGCGCCAGCGGGGGGAGGTGCACGCCGGCCAGGGCGGCGCCGTGCAGCTCGCCGCGCAACCACGGGTCGGCGCGGGCGTCCAGCGCCAGCTGCAGGGTTCCCTCCGCGGCGCCATGCAGGCGCGCCAACGGCAGGTGCAGGCGCGCGGCGGGGTCGTCGCCCCGGAAGGGCGTCAGCGCGATCCGGACGCCGTCCAGGCCGTCTTGGCCGGCGAACACCAGGGAGGCCCCCTCCGCGCGGGCTTGCAGCGGGCCGCGGGGGGTGCGGAGCGTCCCGTCCGCCTGCAGCGCGTCCGGCCCGCCGCGGGCGGTGAGGGTCAGGCCGTACGCGTCGCTGGCCAGCTCGGCGTCGACCTCCAACCGGCGCGTGTCGGTGTTCAGGTGCAGGGCCAGGGGTCCCTGCACGCGTCCTTCCAGTCGGGCCTCCACGGCCAGGTCGGGCGCGCCGGCGGGACCGCTGAGGGAGGCGGCGCCGCTCACGCCCACGCCGGCGATGCGCACCCGCTCCGCGTCCAGGCTGCCGTCCAGCTGCGCCGCCGTCCAGGGGCGGCCACGGGGCAGGTCGACGGTGAGCGGCCCGTGGAGCCGGCCGGTGGCCGCGCCGTCCAAAAGCACGCCGAGGTCGGCGTCGAGGCGCGCCTCCAGGCGGAGGCCGTCCTCCGTGCTGGCGCTGCCGCGCAGCTCGGCGCCGCGCGCGCGCAGCGCCCACGCCGGCACGCGCACCTCCGGCGCGTCGCCCCAGGCGCCGCCTGCGTGCAGTTCGCCGGCCAATTCGGGGTCGCGGATCTGGCCGACGCCGATCGCGTCGAACCAGGGCTTCAGCGGAACGCCCTCGAGGGTGGCGTCGGCGCGCCAGCCGCCGGGGTCGGCGGCGGCGTCTACGGTGAGGGCGTCGCCACTGAGGTCGAGGGTGAGGCCGCCTGGGTCCAGGTGGAGGCGTCCGTCGGCCATGGTGGTGCCGCGGAGGTGGAGGGGACCGTCGAGGGTGGGGGCGAGGGTGTCGCCGCTCAGGGCGAGGGGGGCGCGAAGGCGGAGCGGAGCGTCCTGGTCGGGGTCGGCGTGCAGGCGCGCCTGCAGTTCGCCGCCGCCGGACCAGCTGCCCGCCCACGGGGGGCCGGTGAGGCGCGCGTCGAGGTCGGCGCGCCCGGTCGCGCGAAGGGCGGCGTTGGGCGCGGCGTTCTGCGTTCCGTCCTGTGCTGCCTCCTGTGCCGCGTCCTGTATTGCGTCCTGCGCTGCGGCCGGCGTGGCGGTGCCGGCGGCCGCCTCCGCCAGGAGTTGGACGCGCAGGGCGGGCCCTTCGCCGCTGAGGTCGGCGCGGAGCGGCGCGGTGCCCGCGGGCGCGCCGGCCGGCTCGCCCGCCCCCGGCGCCGGGCCGGCTTCGCCGGCCAGCGTGACCTCGGCCCGGCCGCCCCAGCCGTCCATCTCGTTCCAGCGCAGGCCGTCGGGGCCGGGGGTCAGCGTCACGCCCCCGGCGCGAAGGCCGTCGCCGTGCAGGCTCACACTGAGGGGCCGCGCGCCGTCCAGGCGGGCGTCCAGCGCCAGGCCGGGCGTGCGGGCGCCCAGGTCGACCGAGGTGCCGGTGGCGTGGAGGTGCAGGCGGAGGGGTCGGCGGGTCGGTTCGCCCCCGTCCGGTGGGGTCATCTCGGCGGTCAGCTCGGCGCCGGCCCGCAGGTCGGGCGGGCCGCCCTCCATGAGATCGAGCGAGGCGGTGGCGTCGCCCGTGGCGCGCAGGGTGCGCCCGCCGGCGCGGAGCGTGGCGTCGATGCGGACCGCGCCCGGCGGGCCGGCCACGCGGAGGTCGAGGTCGCTGTCGCCGCGCGTCAACTCCGCGTCGAGGTCGATCCGTCCGCTGGCGGCGTGCAGGCGCAGCCGCAGCGGGCCGTCCACCTCGCCGCGGAACGCCAGGTTGGCGGTGACGTCGGGGGCGACCAGCGACCCGCCCAGCGCCAGGTCGCCCTCGGCGGTGGTGCCGTCCACCGTGACGCCGTCCAGCGACAGGGCGCCGCTGAGGGTGGTGGCGCTCCAGGAGGCGTCGGTGGCGCGCTGCAGGTGGAGGGGACCGTGCACGCGGCCGGCCGCGGCGCCGTCCAGGAGCACGCCGAGGTCGGCGTCGACGTCGGCGCGGGCGGCCAGGTCGCCCAGCAGGTGCGCGCTGCCCGTCGCCCGGCCGGCGGCGGAACGGACCGTCCAGTCGGGCACGCGCACCTCGGGGGCGTCCCCCCACGCGCCGGTCGCCTGCGCCTCGGCGTCCAGCGTGGCGTCGCTCAGGCGCACGCCGGGCAGGCCCGACAGCCACGGCGCCAAGGGGAGCCCCTCCGCGCGCGCGTCCACGTTCCAGCCGCCGGGGTCGGCGCGACCGTCCAGGGTGAGGGCGTCGCCGCTGAGGTCGAGGGTGAGGCCGCCTGGGCCTACCTGGAGGGTTCCCTCGGCGGTGGTGCTGCCGCGGAGGTAGAGGGGGCCGCCGAGGGTGGGGGCGGCGGCGTCGCCGCTCAGCTCGAGGGGGGCGCGGAGGTGGAGGGGCGGGTCCTCGTCGGGGTCGGCGTGCAGGCGCGCCTGCAGCTCGCCCCCGCCGGACCAGGTGCCCGCCCACGGCGGGCCGTGCAGGGTGGCGTCCAGGGTCAGGTCGCCCCCTGCGGGGCCGGCGCCGGCCGACGCCTCGACGCGGGCGCGCAGGCCGTCCGCCGCAGCCGCCAGCTCGGCGTGCAGTGTGGCGTCGCCCGCGGCGCCGGGCGTCAGGCCCAGTTCGGCCGTGCCGGCGTACCCGCCGCCGGCGTCCCAGCGCAGCCCGTCCGGGCCGGGCGTGAGCGTCAGGCCGAACGCCTGCAGCCCGTTGCCCTGCAATGACGCGGCGACCGGTTGGACGCCGTCCAGGTCGGCGCGGAGGGTGAGGCCCGGCAGCGACGCCCGCAGGGTGGCGGCCGTGGGGGGGCCGCGCAGGGTGACGCCGAGTGCCTGCGTTCCCACAACGCCCGGCGCGGCGGGTGGGGGTGCGTCGGGATCGGCCGGGACGGCCGCGTCCCCGTCCGCAGGTGCCACGGTGGGGGCCTCGCCCAGGCGTGCGGCGCCGCGCAGGTCCAGCTCCGGCCACACCTCGCCCGACAGGTCGGCGCGCAGCGCGGCGGGCGACCGCATCGCCAGGTCGGCCCGCTGCAGGGTGGCGCGCCCCCCGCGGACCTGCGCGGCGGCGCTGAACGTGCCGGCGACCGGCAGGCCGGCCCGGGCGGGCGCGGCGGCGTCCAGATCGACCGCGATCCCCTCCGCGCCGCTGCGGACCCCCAGCGAGGCGCGCGCGTCGGACGCCTCGGCCACCGCCACCAGCGAGCCGTCCTCGCCGCCGGCGGTGCGGACCGTGGCGGGCCCGCCCCAGGCGGTGCCGTCCAGGGTGAGGCGGCGCAGGTCGGCCGACAATTCGCCGTGCAGCGCGATCTCCGGCCCGACCGCCCGCACCTCCCAGGCCAGGCCGGGGGCGCTTCGCGTCAGGGTCGCCTCCGCCGGTCCGGCCAGCGCCCGGATGAGCGCGTCCCCGTCGCCCGTCCGCACGTCCAGCTCCACGGGCGTGCCCACCGCGCGGCCGGACAGGCGCGCGTCGGCCTGCACCTGCAGCCTGCCGTCCTCCATGCCGCCCTCGCCGCCGGGCCGGAGGCGCGCCCGCACCTCGCCGGAGGCGTCGCCGCTCAGCTCCGTGCCCAACCAGGCGCCCAGGCCGGCCAGGTCCAGGCTGCCCACGTCGGCGCGGCCCTCCAGGCCGCCGTCGCCCAGCGAGGCGGTGCCCCGCAGCAGCGTGCCGGGCCCGTCCGCCGGGTCGCGCGCCACGTCTGCTGCCAGCGCCCAGTCCGCCGTGCCCTGCGTCCCCTCGCCCTGGGCGTCGGCGCTGAGCCGCAGGATGCGGCCGGCGGGCGCGACTGCGGCGCTGGCCTGCGCCGCCCACGCGCCGTCTCGGTCCACGGTGGCGCGCAGGGTGGCGCCACGGGGGTCCAGCGCCCCGGCCGCGTCGGGCCAGGCGGCCGGGGTGGCCTGCACGTCCAGCACCACCCAGGCGTCCGCGTCCGGATCGTTCAGGTCCAGGCGCGCCTCGCCGGCCGCGCCACGGGCGGAGAGGGCGACCTGCGGGTCGGCCAGCGTGCCCGCAATGCGCACGCCCAGCGGGTGCGGTTGGCCGGCCACGCGGGCCGGCAGGGTCAGTGCCCCCGACGGCCGGCCGCCCGCCAGCCGCAGCGTTCCCCCCAGCGGGCCGCCGACCGCCACCTCCGCCAGGGTGCCGCGCACCTCCAGCCGTTGCGCCGCCAGGGCGTACGCCTCGCCGCCCAGCCGCGGCCACGACAGGCTGCCCGCCACCCGAACGTCGTCCAGCGAAGGCACGCCTCCCTCGGGGGCCTGCAGGCGCAGGTCGGCCTCGGCGCCGCTGCGGGCCTCCTGCGCCGTCACGGCCAGGTCGAGCGCCGGCCGCACCGTGCCGTCCGCCCGGCCCTGCAGCGACCGCCAGGCGCCGTCGGCCGTCAGCCGCAGGGCGGCGCCGTCGCCGCGAAGCTCCGCCTGCCCGAACGCGTCGTGCCGCACCTGCAGCGTGCCGTCCCAGGCCGGCCCCGGTCCTTCGTCTCGGCCGCGAGGTCGGCCCGGAGGCGGCCGTCCAGCCGCAGGCCCGCCAGGGCGGGCAGGAAGGTGCCGGGCGTCGCGCCCGCCGCCGTGACGTGCACGGCGCCGGGCTGCAGCGACGCGCTCAGCCCGGCGCCGCTCACCTCCAGGCGTGCGGGGTCGGGCCCCTCGCTCTGCACCTGCAACGTGTCGTCCCCGACCGCCCACGCGCCCCGCAGCGACCAGGCGCGGCGGGTCAGGTCGACCGGTCCCTCCAGCGTGAGGGCGCCCGGCAGCTCGGCGTCCAGCGCGGCGGCGGACGACAGCACGGCGGCGGGCAGCTCGGCCTGCAGGGCGGCGGCGTCCAGCGGACCGCGCAGGCTGGATCGGGCGTCGCCGGGGCCGTCCAGTTGGAGGTCCAGCCGGGCGTCCGGGCCGAGCAGCTCGGCCCGGCCGTGCAGGCGGGCCGGCCGTGCGGTGCCGGCCTCACCGTCGCCGGACGCCGCGGCGTCGCCGGCCCCGATCTCGATCGGCAGGTCCACGTCTGCGGTGAGGCGGCCGTCCGTGAAGGCGAGGACGCTGTCGCCGAGCTCCAGCGTGGGCCATGCCCCGCCGTCCGGGGTCGGTCGCAGCGACCAGGGCAGGGGCCCGGCGCGGACGCCTCGCCACGCCTGGGCGGGGACGGTGCCGCCGCCGCGCAGCGCGCCCCCCTCCAGCCGCACGTCGCCCCAGGGGTGCGTGAGTTCGGCGGTGGGGTCCGTCCCCAGCGCGAGGGTGCCCGTCAGTTCGGCCGCGCCGGCGGGCGTGTCGACCCGGCCGTCCAGCATGCCGTCCCGCCACGCCACCTCCGCGGGGACGGGCCCGTCCAGCCGCAGCGTCGCCGCGCCGGTCACGCCGTCCCTGGACGCCTCCACGCCGTCCAACGTCAGCGTGCCGGTCAGCGGCACCCCCAGCGCCTCCGCCACGGGGGCCAGGGTCGCGTCGCCGTCCAGCGCCAGGCGCCACGGGTCGCGCCGCGCGATCGCCACCAGGCGGCGTTCAATGTCCGCACCGGTGCGGAGCGCCCCGCGGAACGGCTCGGCGGCGTCCAGGTCCAGCGCGCCGTCCAGGCGGGCGCCGGCCGTCTCGATCGTGACGGGGCCACGGCGGAATTCGGTGAGTTCGGCGCGGAGCTGCACGGCGCGCTGCAGCGTGACGCCCCGCAGGCGCGCCCCGGCCGGCAGGTCGGCGCGGACCGACAGGCCCGCCTCGCCCGCGTCGACCGTGATGCGTGCCGGGTCGGCCGCGACGCTCGCCTGGCCCCGCAGGGTGCCGGCGGGATCGGCGGCGTCGGCGCGGAGGGAGGCGTTCAACGGCCCGCGGGCGTCGCCCACCGCGACCGGCAGGCCGTGCAGCTCGGCCCGAAGCAGGCCGTCCCTCAGGGTCGCGTCGAGGCGGGGGCCGTTCAGCGCCAGCGTGACGCCGCGGCCCGGCGCCCAGCCGGCCTGCAGCGACGCCTCGACCGGGTCGGCCGCGACGGGCGGGACGGCCGCCTCCTCGGCGCGGAGCGTGCCGCGTGCCTGCAGCGGGGCGTCGTCGCTCGCGCCGAAGGGACGTCCGGTGATCGAACCTTCGCTCACGGACAGGACCGCCTGGAACGGGCCGGCCCGAAGGGGGGTGGGGGCGAGGGACCAGGCGAGGTCGGCGCCGGCGTCGACCCGGCGTCGGCGTCGGTCGCGAGCGGCAGCCGCCCGGACAGCGACAGCGGCCCCAGGGCGGCCTCGATCTCCTCCAGCGCGCCGCCGCGCAGCACGCCGCGGGCCTCCCCGCGCAGGTCGGCGTCGAACTGCGCGCCGGGCAGGGACGGGGTCCACGGCGCCTCGCCCTGCAGCGCCAGCGTCCACGGAAGCTCGCTCGGGGGTCCGTCCAGGCGCAGTTCGGCGTGCAGCGGGTCCTGCCCGGCGGGGGTCCAGCCCGCCAGGCGCACCGCGCCGGTGACGGCGCCGTCCTGCCACGACAGCGCGCCGTCCACGGTTCCACCTGGCGTCACCTCGCCCTGCACCGACCCCTGGACCCCGCCGTCCGCGAGGGTGGCGTCCACCTGCAGGCGGGCGGCGTCGCCGAGGGCGCCGCGGGCGGTCACGTCGCCGCGCAGCGGGCCGGTTCGGAGGGTGGCGTCGGCGCTCAGGTCGCGGGCGGGGCCGTAGCGGGCGTCCTGCAGGCCCAGCGTCCACACCGGCTCGTCATTGCGTACGCCCGCGTTCACGGTGAGGGCGCCGCCGAGCGCCTCGCCGGTCGCGGCGGCGGACAGGCCGCCTGTGCGGGTGTAGCGCACCTCGTCGCTACGCAGCGTCAGCGGGCGGCCGTCCAGGGTGCCCTCCGCCTCCGCCCGGCCGTCGACGGTGACGTCGGTCCAGCCCGAGGCGTGGGCCCACAGGCGCGCCTCCCCGTCCGGCGTGAGGGCGGGCGGCAGCGCGTCGCCGGCGCCCCACGCCGCCACCTCGCGCAGGGGCGGCGTGGCGCGCAGGGAGGCGCTCCATGCCCGCGCCGGCACGTCGACCCGGCCGGTGGCCAGGACCGGCCCGCCCAGGCCGGTGCCGGACAGGGAGGTGCGCACCACGCCGCCGCGCAGTTCGATGGGTCCCTCGACCTGCGTCACCTCGAGGCCCACCACGGCGATCGCGCCGCCGCGTAGCTCCAGGTCGGCGCGCAGGCCGCCCTCCGGCGTGTAGGTCACCTTCCCCTCGCCGCGGCCGGCGGTCACGCCGCGCCACCAGTGCCGGCCGATGCGGGCGTCCACGTCCTGCACCTCGGCGTTCAGCGTCAGGGGCGCCAGGCCCAGCCGCGCGTCGAAGTCCAGCGCCCCCTCGTCCGTGCGCAGGCGGCCCGACGCCGCCACCCCCTGGCCGCTGCCGCGCACCTCGAGCTCCTCGGTGCGAAGGTCCGGCAGCGTCCACGGCGCGTCGTTGACCTCCAGGCGGACGCCCGCCAGGTCCAGGGCCCGCAGTTCCGGTCGGACCGGCAGGCCGCCCTGCCCGCCGCCGCCGGAATCCAGGGCGGCCGGGTCCAGCTGGACGCGGGCGCCGTCGACGGTGACCCACAACGGAAGCTCGCCCTGCAGCAGGCCCGGCAGGAACCAGCCCACCGTGGCGCGGTCCAGTTCGGCGTCCACGCCGGGGGCCCGCACGCGCGCGTCGCGGAGCGTCACCTGGCGCCAGGGGTTGCCGCCGCTGTCCTGCCAGGACAGCTCGTACCCGGCCGCGTCGGCGGCCTCTTGGGCGCGGTCCAGCAGCCAGCCGCGACCCGCGGGGGTGGCGGGCAGAAGCGCTGCGGCCAGCACCACCGCGGCCAGGAGGGTGAGGGTCAGAAGGGAACGTCTCGGCATCGGGGATCGCACGCGGGCGAGCCGCGTGCCTCAGCGAATGGTAGCACCGGCGGGTGAGCCCCCATGAACGGCCCTGGACGTGCCGGAGGGGCGTCGCGGGTCACCCGGCGGGCGGGCCGGCCTGCGGTAGCATGCGCGCCATATGGACCGTCCGCAACGACTGACCGCGTTGATCTCCGGCCGCGTGCAGGGCGTGGGGTTCCGCGCCTACGCCCGCCGCCGGGCGCTGGACCTGCGCCTGGCCGGCACGGCCGAGAACCTCGCGGACGGCCGGGTGGAGGTGGTGGCCGAGGGGCCCCGCAGCGAACTGGAGCAGTTGCTGATCCACCTTCGGCGCGGCCCGCCTCACGGCGAGGTGACCGACGTCGACGAGCATTGGAGCGAAGGGAGCGGCCTGCGTGGGTTTCACGTCAACTGAGCACGCCCGCACGTCCCAGCGTGGGGACCGAACGCGTGCGGACCGAACGCGCCAGGGCCGAACGCGCCGGCGCCGAACGCGTCTGGACCGGGCGTGAAGGCGCCCGCCCCCCTGCGCACGAAGGACCTGGCGGAGGTGCCGGGCGTGCTGGGCACCATCGCGCGGGAACGGGCCGGTGATTACGCCGGCGAACGCACCCCCGACGCGGTCGCCCCGGACGGCGCCGATCCCGCCCGGCTGCCGAACGCGCTGCGGGCGCCCGGCCTGTCGGTGATGGCCGAGATCAAGCGCGGCAGCCCCTCGGCCGGCACCATCGCGCCGCTGGACCCGGTGCGGGCCGCCCGCGCGTATCAGCGCGGCGGCGCGGCGGCGCTGTCGGTGCTGACCGAACCGCGGCACTTCGGCGGCAGCCTCACGCACCTGCAGCGCGTGGCGGAGGTCAGCGAGCTGCCGGTGATGCGCAAGGAGTTCGTGGTGCATCCCTTGCAGGTGGCGGAGGCGGCCGACGCCGGCGCCGACGGCGTGCTGCTGATCGCCGCGGTGCTGGGCCCGGCCCTGGCCGACTACCTGGCGTACGCCCGCGCCTTCGGGCTGGCCGCGTTGGTGGAGGTGCATGGCGAGGCGGAGCTGGACGCGGCCCTGGCGGCCGGCACCGAGCTGCTGGGGGTCAACAACCGCGATCTGGGCACGCTGGAGGTGGACCTGAATGTGGCGCCGCGTCTGCTGTCGCACGCGCGGGCGGCCGGATTCGAAGGCGTGAGCGTCGCGGAGTCCGGCTACGCCCGCGCCGAGGAGCTGCGCCCCCTGCGGGGCGTGGCGGACGCGGTGCTGATCGGCACCTCCCTGGCCGGCAGCGAGGACCTGGAGGTCGCGCTGCGCACCCTGCGGGAGGGCCTGGACGCCGGCGAGGAGGGCGCGCCGAATGACCGAAGCTGAGGGAACCACGATGCGGATCCTGATCACCGGTGCCTCCAGCGGGATCGGCGCCGCCACCGCCCGGGCGCTGGCCGGCCCCGGCCGCACGCTGCTGCTGAACGGCCGCAACGAGGCGGCCCTGCAGGAGGTGGCCGCGGAGGTCCGTGGCCTGGGCGGCACGGCCGAGGCCCACCCGGCCGACCTGGGCGACGACGCCGCCGTCCAGCGCCTGGCGGACGGGGTGCGGCAGCCGTTGGACGTGCTGGTGCACGCCGCCGGCGTGGTGGGTTTGGGGTCGGTGGCGGAGTTGCCGGTCGCGGCGTTGGACGAGCAGTACCGCCTGAACGTGCGCGCGCCGTTCGCGCTGACGCAGGCGCTGCTGCCGCGCCTGCGCGAGGCGCGCGGCCTGGTGGTGTTCGTCAACTCCGGCGCCGGGCAGCGCGCCAAGCCGGACTGGGGCGGGTACGCCGCCTCGAAGTTCGCGCTGCGGGCGTTGGCGGACGCCCTCCGCGACGAGGAGGCCGCCGCCGGCGTGCGCGTCAGCAGCGTCTACCCGGGTCGGACCGCCACCCCCATGCAGCGCGAGGTGCGCCGGCAGGAGGGCGGGCCGTACCAGCCTGAGGCGTACCTGCGGCCCGAGGCGGTGGCGAACGTGATCAAAGACCTGATCGGTGTGCCCGCCTCCGCCACCGTGCCCGACGTGTCGGTGCGGCCCGGGTGAGGGCCGGCGGTCCCCCCTCGCCCCGCACGCACCGGCTGGACAACGGCCTGCGCGTCGCGGTGCAGCCGCTGCCGGGCGTCGCCACCGTCGCGGCGCGCCTGCTGCTCCCACTCGGCGCGGCGCACGACCCGCCGGAGCTGCCGGGCCTGAGCGCGCTGGCGTGGGCGTGGGCGGAACGCGGCGCGGCCGGCCGGGACGCCCACGCGCACGCCGACGCCTGGGCCGAACTGGGCGCCCGCCCCGGCGGGCACGCCGGCCGCGAGGTCAGCGTCCGGGCCTTCACCGCCACCCCCGACGTGCTGATCCCGGCGCTGCGGCTGCTGGCGGCGGAGGCGGCCGCGCCGACGCTGGCGAACGAGACCTTCGCGCTGGCCCGCACGCAGGCCCAAGACGAGTTGGACGCGCTGAGCGATCGGCCCGACGCGCAGTTGGACGAGGCGCTGAATGCCCACGCGTTCCGGCCGCCGTACGACCGCAGCGCCTACGGCAACGACGAGGGTCTGGCCGCGGCCGACGCCGAGGCGGTCCGACGCGGCTACCTGCAGCGCGCCCGCCCCGACGGCGCGGTGCTGGCCGTCGCGGGCGGCATGCCGGAGGCGGCGGCGTGGGCGGCGGTGGAGGCGACGTTCGGCGGCTGGACCGCCCCGGCGGACCCCGCGTCCGGACTGCCCGACCTGGCGTGGGCGCCGCCGGCGGGACACGACCTGGTGGGCGGCGGGCAGCAGGCGCACCTGGGCTGGGCCTGGCCGGTCCTGCCGCCCGGTGACCCGCGCGCCGCCGCGCAGGCGCTGGGGATGGCGGTGCTGAGCGCCGGGTCGGGCGCGCGCCTGTTCCGCGAGGTGCGCGAGGCGCGCGGCCTGGCGTACGCGGTGGAGGCCGGCACCCACACCCTCGCCGGGACGGGCTGGGCCAGCGCCTACGCCGCCACCGGCCCCGAGCGGGCGGAGGAGGCCATGTCCGTGATCGAACGCATCCTCGATGAGCTGCCCGACGGCGTGGATGAGGAGGAACTGAGCCGCGCCCGCGCCGGCCTGCGGACCCGCGAGGCCCTCACCGCCGAGACCAGCGCCGGGCGGGCCGCCCAGGCGGCGCGCGACGTGTGGCTGCTGGGCCGCGCGCGCAGCCTACGGGCCCGCGACGAGTCCCTGATGGAACCTACCGCCGAAGATGTTCGCGCCGCCCTGGCCGCCTGGCCCGAGCGGCCACCGACCCGGGTGGCGCTGTGGCCCGAGCGAGCGCCGGCCCGCGCAGGGGAGGCGGCATGACGCGCCCCGACGCGCATTCGGACGCACCCCTCGAGCGCGCGAATCACACGGCCGTGCAGCGCGAGGTGCGCACCCTGCCCGGCGGCGTGACGCTGCTGATGGAGGTGGACCCGGCCGCGCCCAGCGCCGCGGCGGCGTGGCTGGCGCCGGTCGGCTCCCGCGACGAGCCGGACCAACGGGCGGGCGCGTCGCACCTGCTGGAGCACATGGCGTTCAAGGGCCCCGCCGAGCTGAACGCCGGCGAGCTGGACCGCCGCCTGGACGCCCTCGGCGCGGACGTGAACGCCTTCACCGGCGAGGACCGCACGGCGTACCACGGCACGGTCCTGCCCGAGCACCTGGGCGCGCTGAACGAGGCGCTGGCCGCCATGCTGCGGCCCGCGCTCCGACCCGAAGACCTGGAGGTCGAGCGCGCCGTGGTGCTGGAGGAGATCGCCATGACGCACGACCAGCCGGACGACCGCGCGCTGGAGACCGCCGCCGCCCGCTACTTCGCCGGTCACCCATTGGGCCGGCCGGTGCTGGGCACGCGCGCCAGCGTGGCGGGCCTCACCCGCGACGCGCTGGACGCATGGCGCGCCCGCCACTACGCCCCCGCCCGGCTGGTGGTGGCGCTGGCGGGCCGCTTCGACCCTGACGCCGAGGCCGACCGGGTGGCGCGCCTGGCCGAAGCCCTCGCGGCCGACGGATCCACGCCCGAGCCGCGCGTCGCGCCGACGCCGCACGCCGGCCGCAGTCAGGAGGGAGATCCAAGCGTCACCCGCGCCTACGGCGCGATGCTGGCGCCCGGCGTGGCGGCCGATGAGGAGGCGCGGATCGCGGCGGCGCTGCTGGCCCGCGTGCTGGGCGAGCCGGGCCACGGCGCGCTGCACTGGGCGCTGGTCGATCCCGGCCTGGCGGAGCAGGCCGGCCTGGACCACGAGCCGGGCGCGGGGTTCGGCACCTGGACCGGCTGGTACGCCGCCGCGCCCGACCGGGCCGCGGAGGCCCGCGCCCGCTTCGAAGCGACCCTGCTGGAGGCGCAGGACGCCCCGCTGGACCCGGCGGCGTGGCACCGCGCCCGCCGCACCCTCGCCACCGACATCGCGTTGCGGGCCGAATCGAGCCTGGGCCGCGCCCTGGCGCTGGCCGACGCCTGGCTGGACCGGCGGGCGCTGCACGACCCCCGCGCCCTGCTGGCGCGCGTGCACGCCACCGAACCCGAAGAGGGCGAGGCGCTGCTGGCGCGCCGCCCCTTCGACGCCATGCACCTGCACGTGCTGGGGCCGGCGGGGGACTGAGCGGTGGCCACGGCAGGTGGACGCGCCGGCGTCGCGCGTCCTTCACCGCGCTCATGTCGCGACGGTACCCTGCCCCATGCCCGTGCGCCGGCCCCGCCCTCGCATGACGTCGTTCCACGCTGCGGACCGCCCGGCCGTACGGGCGGTGCGGGCCGGGCAGACGTCCAGGAAGCGGTGGGGTCGCGCTGCCGTGCGGCTCGCCATGATCCTGCTCGCGCCGGTGCTGCTGAGCGCGGCGCTGGCGCAGGACGACGGCGAGCCGGGCGACGGTGCCGACACCGCCGCGCAGGACGCCGCCCCGCAGGTGGCGCGCCTCACCGTCGAGGCGGCCGGCGCGCAGTCGTACGACCTCTCCACGGGCCGCACCGTGCTGGAGGACGGCGGCACCATCACCGACCTGGAGACCGGGCTGACGATCCGCGCGCCCTACATCGCGTACGTGGAGGGCGAGTCGATCGAGGCCCGCGACGCCGAGGCCGAGACCGACGCCGGCCTGCTGCGCGCGCCCCGCTTGAGCATCGACGTGCCCGCCCTGCGCGCCCGCGCGCCCGAGGGGGTCACCTTCCAACGCGAAGGGCTGGAGGTGCGCGCCGATTCCGCCGATTACCGCCTGGACGAGGAGTTGGTGCGCTTCGAACGCCCCCGCGGCAGCGATCCCCGCCTGGAGGCGGAGGCGTTGATCTACGACGCGCGGGACGGCGACGCGCTGCTGTTGGGGCCGTACCTGTTCCAGGACGGCGCCTTCACGCTGCGGGACGAACGCAGTGATGCCGTCCTGCAGTTGCGGCCCGTCGAGGCGGAGGACGGCACGCCCGGCTACCGCGCCGCCAACACGATCGACGACGATCTATGGGCCCGCGTGGCGCCGCTTCGGTGACGCCGCCGCGGTGCCTGGGCGGGTGGGCCCGGCGGGTGGCGTGCATGGGTGTCCTCGCGCTGGGGCTCGCGGTCGCGCAAGAGCAGACGTCGCTTCTGCCCGCCCAGATCCGCGCCGGCGTGCCGGAGGCGGAGCTGCCGGTCGGCGCGCCGTGCCAGGTGCCCGGCGCCGAGTTGGAGATCGAGGGGGTCGGACGGGCGGTGTACGACCGGATCGAGGTGGACAGCGCCGCCGGCACGGCGCACCTCTCGGGCGGCGTGTGCATCGAGGCGCCCGGCATGGACCTGGTGCTGCGGGTGGCGGAGATCGACCTGCGCGACATGAACGCCGGAGACGGCGCGCCGCCGCGCATCGAGGCGCGCGAGGTGCAGCTGGACGTCTCCGGCTGGCGGCTGCGGGTGGCGCGCCTGGACGGGCCGATCGATGCGCTCCGCGCCGAGGAGGTGTTCCTGTTCGCCCCCGGCGCGGCCGGCGCCGCCGCCACGGTCGAGCTGGAGGGGGAGCGGGCCACCCTGTCGCAGGTGGCGCTGAATACCACGTACTACCGCATCACCGCCCGGCAGGCGGTGCTGGACGGCGAGGTGCTGACCCTGTCGGATGCGCGCGGCACCAGTTGCAGCTGCGAGGTGCCGCGCTACCACCTGAGCGGCCGCCGGGTGCGGGTCGCGCATCGGCGGGGGCGGCGCCGAGATCGACGCGCCGGTGGTGGAGGTGCTGGGCGTGCGGGTCCCGCTGGGGGAGACCCTCACGCTCGGACCCGAAGGGCCGGACCTGGACGTGCCGTTCGTGCTGGGTCCGCGCGAGGACCTGGGCACCGTGGCGGCGTACGCGCCGCGCGGGCGGGACGGCGTGCGCGTAGAGCTGGGCGGCACGACGTCGCTGACGCCCGAACCGCTGGCCACCCTCCGCGCCGAGGCGGGCGGGACGCGCATTGCGCTGGAGGCCGACCCGCGCGGCCTGTGGCTGCAGGGCCGCGCGCGGCACCCGCTGGGCGGCGGGGCGTGGCTCGACGCCTTCAGCGACACCCGCCTGCGCGACGGCGATGAGCGGCGCCTGCGCGCCGGCCTGACGAGCGGCATCGACCCCGAAACCCGCCTCCCGCTGGGCACGGGCGGCGAGCTGCGCGTCCAAGGGGCGTTGCGGGCCGGCGCCGAGATCGCCGCCGAGCCCGACCGGGACGTGGCCGGCCCGCGCCTACCGTTCCGGGCCGAGGCCCGCCTGCGCACGCCGCTCACCTCGTGGGCGCGGGCGGACCTGCGCCTCACCGGCACCGCCACCGCCTACCCCGGCATGACCCCGGGCGGGCGGGCCGCGCTGGACGTTGCGCCGTCGCTGCGGTTGGAGGGGCCGCTCGGGCCGGCGTCCGGCCGGCTGGTGCTGGGCGCACGGCGGCGCGTCACGATCGGGGATGGGCCGTTCGAATTCGACGACGTATCCGCCCGGGCGCGCCTCCGGGCCGACGGGCGGTTGCGTGCCGGGCCGCTGACGCTGCAGGCCCGCGGGGTGCGCCGCCTGGCGCCGGAGACGCCCGGTTGGGAGGCGCTGTCCGGCCGCGCGACGGCCGAGCTGGCGCTGGGGGCGGACTGGACGCTGCGGCCCGCACTGCGGGCGGAACTCGCCGGCCTGGCCGGTGGGCCAAGCGGCGAGGACTGGCTGCAGGCCGGCGCCACGGCGGAGGGGCCGATCGCGGGGCACGCCTCGAGCTTCGGGCTGCAGGTCCGCAGCGGCGCGCGGGACCTGACCCTGCGGCGGGTGCGCGCCTCCGCCGCGACGGGGTTCGAAGTGTCGATGCCCGGCGGGTCGGTCGTGCTGGAGCCGTCGTTGAGCGTGGACGTCGCGCCGCTGCTGCGCGGCGCCGGCGGCCCGGCCCTGCACGCGCACGGCCTGCGCGTCACCGTGAACGACTGCTGCGGCGGGTGGATGCTGGGCTACGAACGTGAGGACGGCGAAACCCGCCTGGCGTTCGGCGTGACCCTGCCGCCGCTGCAGCTGGACCGGCCGCCCCAACCCTCCCTGCCCACCATCCCGCCGCTGCCGTCGTTGGAGCCCTCGCCGGACCCCTCCCCGCAACCTGGCGACTCGGGCGCGGCGCCCGGCGAGCCCGGGCCCGCCCTCGCCGGGGCCTCGGGTCGGGCGGAAGGTCGTGACGCCCGATGAGACGCCTCGACCGCGCCCTCCTCGCCGAAGGCATCCCCGCGCTGGTGTTCGGCGCGCTGCTGTACGGCGTGCTGGCCGTCATGAGCGCCACCCTGCCGCGCCTGCAGTGGCTGGTGGGCGCCTCGGTGCCGGAGCTGCTGGCGTGGCTGGCGGCGCAACTGCCGACGGCGCTGGCGCAGACGATGCCGATCGCGCTGGTGCTGGCGGTGCTGCTGACGTTCGGGCGGATGGCGGGCGACCGGGAGTTGCTGGCGTGGCGGGCGGGCGGCGTGTCCCTGCCGCGGATCGTGCGGCCGATGCTGATCCTGGGCGCCGTCCTGACGCTGGGCACGCTGGCGATCCACCAGTGGGTCACGCCCCGCACGCACGCCTGGGTGGCGGGCGAGTACTGGCGCATGACCGCCGGCGGCTCCGGCCTGTTCCGCCTGGCCGGCCGCAGCCTGCCGGTGGCGGGGTTCACGCTGCACTTCGGCGGGGTGGACCGCGGCAGCGGCACCATCGAGGACGTGCGCATCGAGCAGTGGCAGGGCGAACGCCTCACCCTGCTCCGCGCCGAGCAGGGCCGCTTCGACGGCGGCGACCTGGTCCTCACCGGGCACCGCACGCAGATCCTCGACCTGGCCGCCCTGGACGGCGCGTACGCCGACGCCGCTGCGCGGCTGCGGGCGTTGGTGCCGCTGGACAACCGCGCCCGCGACGCGTCGTCGCCGCTCAGGATCGAGCTGGGCGCGCAGGCGGACGACCTGGCGGCGCGCTTCTCGCAGGGCGGGTTCGAGGACCCCCGCTCCTTGAGCGAACTGGCGCAGGACTGGCAGCGCGAGGGCGCGCTGGTGACGGAACGCCGCACCGCCGGCGCGACCTTCATGCGGCGCCTGGCGGAACCGTTCGCCAACCTGGTGCTGCTGCTGGTCGCCGTGCCGCTCTCCCTGGGCTGGGCGCGGGGGCGCGGCGTGGCGTTCGGGCTGTCGCTGGTCGTCACGCTGGTGTGGTACCTGCTGCTGACGGTAGGGCAGTTCGCCGCGCAGGCCGGCACCGTGCCGGTGTGGGCGGGCCCGTGGTCCGCCAACGTGCTGCTGGGCGCGATCGGGGTGGCGTTGATGATGCGGTTGCGGACGCGATAGGCGCCGGACCGAAAGGCGGGTCGGGCGGCTACGCCGCGTCGGCGAAGTCCGCGAGCACCAACTGGTTGGGGCCCGCCTCCTTCGCGCGGTACAGGGCCACGTCGGCCGCTCGCAGGATCGCCTCGGGTTCGTCCACCTTCGGCGTGCTCAGCGCCAGCCCACCGCTCATGCCCATCCGTACGGTGTTGCCATCCAGGTCGAACGGCCGCCGCACCGCCTCGAGGATGGTCGCTGCGACCTCGCGGGCCACCCGCTCGTCGCCCGCTCCCTCCAACAGCACCGTGAACTCGTCCCCGCCGAAGCGGGCTACCGTGTCGGTCCTGCGTATGGACGAGGCGAGGCGCTGCGCCAACTGCTGGAGGAACGCATCGCCGGCGCCGTGACCGAGCTCGTCGTTGATGCTCTTGAACTTGTCCGTGTCGAGGTACATGACGGCGAAACCCGCCGCCGGATCGCGTTGCTGGCGCAACACGGCGTGTTCCAGCCGGTCCATGAACAACGCGCGGTTCGGCAAGCCGGTCAGCACGTCGTGCTGCGCGTCGTGCTGGAGTTTGGCGTTGGCGGCGCGCAGCTTGGCGGTCCGTTCCCGCGCCGTCGCGGCCAGCCGTTCGTTCGACGCCGCCAGCGCCCGCCGTGACGCCAGCAGGCCGCGCAAAAGGACGTAGGCGCCGCCTGCCGTGGCGAGCCCCACGCCCGACAGCACCAGCAGCAACAACCGCATGCTGGCCTGCGCTTGCCCGTGCACCGGCCGCGCCAACGCTGCCCGCAGGACCACCGCCGGATCGCCGTACAGGTCGGGGACGGGGAGGTACGCGGCCAGCTCGTTCTCGCTGGCCTCTTCGAGGCGAGGTTCGCTTGCGCCCGTCGGCGCCCGCGCGGTCAGCTGGAGCCGCGTCGCGGATTCGAGGCGGTCCAGTGCCTTGCGGTCCAGGCGCAGGGCGGCCAGCATCGTGCCCTGGCGCGGACCGGTCAGGTCACTGTGTACGATCGGCGCGGACGCGACCAGCGCAGGTCCCCTGGGCAGCGCGACCACGCCCGTGACCACGTCGTCCGGTTCGTCGTGCCGCAAGAGGAGGTCACGTTCCGCCACGTGCGCCAGCAGTTCGGCGTGGAGGAGGTCGGCGCCGCGGGCGGGGTCGCGCCACACGAGCGCGCCGACGACCTCTGCCTGGTCGTTCAGGAACGACAACAGGTCGAGGTCGAAGTTGCGGAGCACATTCTGCGTCAGGTTTCTTTCGACGTACGCCTGGTTGCCGTCCTGAACGAAGCGGTAGGTGTCGTCCCACGGGGCCCAATCCCCGACGACGTGGCCGAGTCGGGCCTGCTCGCCCCGTAGCGCCCGGCGCAGCCGGTCCATGTCTTCGATGGCCACGGTCCGCTCGACCGCGTCGAAGCCCCGCCACATCGCCGCCGACGTTGCCAGGTACACCACGGCCACGAGCGCGGCGACGACAGCTCCAACGGCGACAGCGAGGAGTAGGCGGCCCACAATACGAGCATCGTACGTACCGGCGGCGCCCGGGAAGCGAACGGCAGCGACGAACGCTTGGCGCTCCGCCCGCGGCGCGCTCCCGTGGCGGCGCCAGGCGCCGGTAGTGAACGAGGAACGCCGTGCCCCGCCTAGGTGCTAGATTGACAGGCCTGATGCCGGGCCTCCTGGACGACCTCACGCGCCAACTGGACTACCTCGACCCGCCGCAGGTGTCGAAGGTCGAGGAGGCGTACCAGGTGGCGGAGGACGCGCACCGCCACATGTCCCGCATGTCGGGCGAGCCCTACATCACCCATCCCGTCGCCGTCACCGCCCTGCTGGCCGAGATGCACCTGGACGCCGACGCGCTGGTGGCGGGCCTGCTGCACGACACGGTCGAGGACACCGAACTGACGCTGGACGACATCGAGCGGCGCTTCGGCGACACCGTCCGCAAGATCGTCGAGGGCGAAACCAAGATCAGCAAGCTGGCCGTCCGCGTCTACGCCGACGAGCAGTCCGAGAACCTGCGGCAGATGCTGCTGTCGATGATCAGCGACGTGCGCATCATCCTGGTCAAGCTGGCCGACCGGCTGCACAACATGCGCACCCTCGGCCCCATGCCGCCGCACAAGCAGCAACGCATCGCCAAGGAGACGATCGAGATCTTCGCGCCGCTGGCGCACCGCCTGGGGATCAGCCACATCAAGAACGAGCTGGAGGACCTGTCGTTCCGGTACCTGGAGCCGGAGCGCTACCAGCAGCTGCAGCGGCAGGTCCGCATGCGGCACGCCGAACGGGAGGAGTACGTCCAGGTCGCCATCGGCAAGCTGGAGGACCGCCTGACGCAGGAGGGCCTGTCGTACGAGCTGGCCGGCCGCAGCAAGCACCTGTACTCCATCCACCGCAAGATGCAGCGCGACAACAAGGGCCTGGACCAGATCTTCGACCTGCTGGCCATCCGTGTCGTCCTGGATTCGGAACACAGCGCCACCGAACTGGAGGGCGAGGAGGCGGAGAAGGCGGTCTGCTACCGCGCGCTGGGGATCGTGCACAGCCTGTGGACGCCCATCCCCGGCCGCTTCAAGGACTACGTCGCCGTGCCGAAACCGAACGGGTACCAGAGCCTGCACACCACCGTGATCGGCACGCGCGGCCAACCGATCGAGGTGCAGATCCGCACCCGCGCCATGCACCAGATCGCCGAGTTCGGCGTCGCCGCCCACTGGGCGTACAAGCAGGGCATCAGCGACACCGACGAGGTCGCCCGCCGCCTCAGCTGGATGCAGCAACTCCTCGACGCCGACGAGGACGCCGACTCCGCCGGCGCCTTCGTCGACGCCGTCAAGCACGACCTCCTCGGCGCACGCGTCCTGGTGTTCACCCCCGCCGGCGACGTCCTGAACCTGCCGCGCGGCAGCACCCCCATCGACTTCGCGTACCAGGTGCACACCCAGGTGGGCCACCGCTGCATCGGCGCGCGCGTGAATGGTGAGATCGTGCCGCTCAGCCACGAGTTGCAGACCGGCGACCGGGTCGAGATCCTCACCAACCGCTCCAGCAACTACGGCCCCAGCCAGGACTGGCTCAAGATGACCGCCACCCGCAGCGCCCGGCAGAAGATCCGGCACTACTTTCGGTTGCAGGAACGCCAAGGCAACATCGAGTCCGGCAAGCGCACCCTGGAGCGCGCCCTTCGCCGCCACAAGCTGGGCATCGCGCCCTACACCACCCGCGCCAAGCTGGAGAAGGCCACCGAGGAACTGATCGGCAGCGACAACCCCGACGACCTGTACCTGGCCCTCGCCAACCGCCGCCTGCACCCCCGCCAGGCGGTCGAGGCGCTGGCACCGGAAACGGCGCAGGACCGCAAGCCCACCCTGCCCGCCCCGCCGACCGACACCAAGAGCGTCAGCGGCGTGTTCGTCGACGGCCTGGACTCGCCCGCCAACCTGGCGCAGTGCTGCAGCCCCGTCCGCGGCGACGACGTCGTCGGCTACATCACCCGCGGCCGCGGCGTCAGCGTGCACCGCGTCGACTGCCCCAACGTGCGGCACCTGATGACCAGCGAACCGGAACGCTTCGTCAACGTCACCTGGGACACCCCGTCGGGCGAGGTGTTCCCCGTCGACTTCGAGGTCGTTGCCGTCGACCGGCCGGGTCTGTTGAAAGACGTCCTGGACGTGATCGCGGGCATGAACAAGTCCGCCACCCGGGTGGAGGCCGACGTGCAGTCCGCCACCGAGGCCCGCATCCACTTCCGCGTCGACGTCCGCGACCAGGGCGAGATCACCTTCATCAAGGACACCGTCGGCCGCATCGCCGACGTGACCCGCATCTACCGCAGCAAGCCGGGCCTCAAGGCGTAGGGGTTGCGCTGGGCGCGACGGCGTCAGGCGGGCGGGTCCGGGTAGCCTGGGCGCCATGAGCGAACCCCGCGACAAGATCGGCGTCCTGTTCGTGTGCATGGGCAACATCTGCCGCAGCCCCACCGCCGAGGGCGTGTTCCGCGACAAGCTGGACCGTGCCGGCCTGGCGGACCGTGTCGAGGTCGATTCGGCCGGGACGGGCGACTGGCACGTCGGTCAAGCCCCGGACTCGCGCGCGCAGGAGGCGGCGAAGCGCCGCGGCATCGACCTGTCCGACATCCGTGGCCGGCAGGTGGAGCCCAGTGACCTGTCGCGCTTCGACTACCTGCTGGCGATGGACGGCGGCAACCTGTGGAGCCTGCAGGCCCTGGCGCACGGCGCCCGCGGCCGCGCCGGCGCGGAGGACGGCGACCCGCCCCGCATCCAGAAGCTGCTGGAGTTCGCGCCCGATGCGCCCCGCAGCGACGTGCCCGACCCCTATGCCGGCGGGGAGCGGGGCTTCGAGGAGGTGCTGGATCTGATCGACGCCGCCACCGACGGCCTGCTGGAGGAGGTGCGGGGGCGGCTGTCGTGAGCAACGGCGGCTCGCTGGAGGCGGCCGTCGCGGAGGCGTTGGGCGCGTCCGTGACGGCGTCGGAGGCGCTGAGTGGCGGCATGATCGGCGCGGTCCGGCGCGTGTCCCTGTCGGACGGCCGGCGCGTGGTGGCCAAGACCAGCCCCGGCGGTGGGCTGGAGGTGGAGGCGTTCATGCTGCGCACCCTGGCTGCGTCGAGCCCGCTGCCGGTGCCGGCGGTGCTGCACGCCAGTGATGACCTGCTGGTGCTGGAGGAACTGCCCGGACGTCCCGGCGTGCGCAGCGACGCGGCGCAGGCGCACCTGGCCGAGCTGCTGGCGGAGACGCACGCGGTCGAGGGGCCGGCATTCGGGCTGGAGCGAAACACGCTGCTGGGGCCGTTCGAGCTGCCCAATGGCTGGATGGAGGACGGGGTGGCGTTCTTCCGGGAGCGGCGGTTGCGATGGGCGTTGGGGTTGGCGGCGGAATCCGGGCACCTGCCGAAGGGGCTTCAGGGCGAGATCGAGGGGGTCGCGGCCCGCTTGCCAGAGCTGCTGGGCGACTACGCGCCCCGGCCGGTGCTGCTGCACGGCGACCTGTGGTCCGGCAACGTCCTCAGCGACGGTGAGCGCGTCACGGGCGTGCTGGACCCGGCGGTGCACTACGGCGACGCCGAGACGGAGTTGGCGTTCATCGACTTGTTCGGCGGGGTGGGGCAGGCGTTCTGGCGCCGCTACGACGGGCTGGCGGGCGTCCCTGAAGCGTTCTGGGCGTGGCGGCGGGCCTTGTGGCAGTTGGTGCCACTGCTGGTGCACGTGGCGTTGTTCGGCGGTGGGTACGTGGGGCCGCTCCGCGCGCGGGTGCAGCAGGTCGTGCGGGCTTCGTGATGGTCGTGCTGGCGCTTTGGGCACAGGTAAGGCCCCGCCGGAGACCAACGGCACCTGACGATCACCCCTTATGGCTGCTCCTTCCGGCCTGACCAGGTTCGGGGGTCGCCACCGCGTTGGGCCAGCGGGACCGGCGAGAGCCTATCACGGGAGGCAGGCGCACCGGAGGCGCGGCTGGACATGGGCTCGCCGCGGCGTGTGACGGGGCTGCGCCGGCATGGACTGGGCGATGAAGGGCAATTGAGGGTCGCCGCGCCACTTGTGGCGAATCTGTAAGAGTCCTGTGAGAATTCGGGAGTAGAGTCATAGGTGAACGCAGGCAAAGGGCTTGTGTTCGAACTTCAAAAGGGAACGCCCGACGATCATTCATCCCTACTCGGACGTTCCAGATCGAAAGGAGCGCATCATGCGCAACAAGAGTACCGGGGGTTTCACCCTCATCGAGCTGCTGATCGTGATTGCGATCATCGGGATTCTGGCAGCGGTTCTCATTCCGAACTTGCTGAACGCTCGCGAACGCGCGTTCGATGCTGGGGCACAGACCTGTCTTCGGGAACTCAGCACACAGGCCGAAGTAGCGGCCAGCAACTCGCCATTCGTGTACACCGATTTGGTCGTCGACAACAGCAAGAATCCGCCCACTGTGGCCATTGACGGAGCTACTGCGGAGCCCGTCAACTCGTGTGAGAACGTGACCATCACGTCCAGTATCGCGGACACCACATTCGGTTTCGCCGCGATTCACAACAGTGGCACGACGGCGTACGGAGTCACGAACGGTAGTGGAGTCGAGCCCTACACTGAGATTACCTTCAACGGAACTGCTCCGGGCGTTCCGACACAACCATAAGGCTGACGGCGTTCAGACTGATGCAGTTGGCGCCCTTCGGGGCGCCCACTTTGTGAGGCGCGACATGCACCCACTCTTCCGTCGTGGGGGATTCACGCTAATCGAGGTCCTCGTTGTCATCGCGATTGTAGCTGTGCTCGCGGCGGTCCTCATACCGGTGGTTCTCGCCCCTCGTGGGCTCGCGTACGACACCGCCACGCAGACGTGCTTGAAGGAGGTCGGCACCCGCCAAGAGGCGATCGCAACTGAGAGCCCCTTCGAGTATGATCCCGCCTTCGATCCGAGTACAGTCGCCGCCTGCGAAGGTGTGAATGTGACCGTGGACCACGTCGAGGACGACGACTACAGGTACACGGGCCTGCACGATTACGGCGAGTACCTGTATGAGGTGACGCCGGGAACGCCGGTCAAGAGGGTCAACGAGTGACCTAACGCCCTCTCTTGATTCGCTGTGCTGAGAGCCCCGCCCTTGTGGCGGGGCTATCTTCGTTGGTGCGCCCGGCAGGGCGCGTTCACTTGGAGGTGAGAGTCCTCTGCAGGCCCGGCAAGGGGAACTGCTAGCCGATGGCAAGGGTGCCCGTCGTGAGGTGGGATCTGAAGGAAGCCGGAGGCAAAGCGCTGGCCCGACGAATAGGAATCGCATAGGAGGCGGTCATGCTGGATGAGGAGTCCAAAGTCTCTGAAGTCCGGTTCTTGCACGGAGGGTATGGCCGTAGATGCGGCGGGCATAAGCGTGAAGGTGGATGCGCATTACCCGGGGAGGCCTACCGGTTGGCCTGTGTGCTACTGGCATCGAGAGGTGCTGGGATGGGCCGGTAGGAGTCAGCCGAGGGCGTAGTAGGTCCTTCGACCGGACTGAAGGCCTGAACAGGGAGTGACGGACGGAGCTCGAGTTTCGATGGTGAGTGGAGACGCAGACAAGATGGCTGGGATGCCTGATTCCCACCCGGAGAGTAGCGGCCGGATGTCGCTGGGGCATGGGTTGGGTGCGTCAAGCGCCACGGCAGCGAGGGATCACTCCGATCCGGAATTGCTGGTGTTGATGGACGTGGTGGTCGAACGCGGGAACATGACTGCGGCCTACAAGCGGGTGGTTGGCAACAGGGGTGCAGCGGGCGTGGATGGCATGTCCGTTGATGACTTGAAGCCGTGCCTGAACGAGTGTTGGTCGCGGGTGAAGGAGGAGTTGTTGGCTGGTCGGTACGAGCCGGCGCCGGTGCGGGTTGTTGAGATTCCCAAGCCGGGCGGTGGGGTGCGTGTTCTTGGCATTCCGACGGTGATGGACCGGTTGGTGCAGCAGGCGTTGCTTCAGGTGTTGTCGCCTGTTTTCGATCCTGGCTTTTCCGAGTCGAGCTATGGGTTCCGCCCTGGCCGGAGTGCACATCAGGCCGTGTTGAACGCACGATCCTCTCGTTCCGACGTTCGTGGGGTCGTTTTGCGGGGGGTTTCGGGGGGGCGTGTTTTGCGTGTCAGGCGTTGGTGTAGCGTTCGGTGGGGATGTTGAGCAGGTTCAGTACTTGGTGTTGGGTGTTAGTGAGGGTGATCGGGTAGGTGTGCAGGATGGTTCCGTTGTGGGTGATGGCGTGCCGGGTGATGCCGGCGTAGAGCTTGAGGATGAGGTTGCTGGTGGGTCGGCTGGTGGGGCGCCCTTCGGGGTAGAGCGGCAGGCCATGAATGTGGTGGTGGGTCATGGCTTGGCGTAGTTCGCGTTCGATGAGGGCGCCGGTGAGGAGCGCGAGGAAGTCGATGATCAGGAGGGCGTGGATGCGGCCGGGGTTCTTGAGCAGGACGGGCGCGATCTCGAGGCCGCTCTTGGCGTCGCTGAAGCGTCGTTCCACGCCGTGCTGGCGCTTGTGCGCGTCGAGCGCCTGCTCGGGCGTGAGGGTGCGGTCGTTGCTGATGAGGGGGAACATCCCATCGCTCGCGCGCGTGAGGGTCAGCGCTTCTTCATTGACATGGTGGTGGATGGTCCACTTGCGTTTGTCGACGCGCTTGTAGGTGGTGTTCGGTCCGGGCCGGCCGGTGGACCTCCCCCGGCGAGGTGGACCGGGCTTGGGCGCCTTGGATCATGCGGGCACCGTCCTGCGAGCGTACTGGGTTTCCCACTCCACTGGGGTGAGCATGCCCAGGGTGGAGTGACGCCGACGCTGGTTGTACGTCACCTCCAGCCAGAAGAAGAGCGCGGTTCTCAGTTCCTCCCTCGACCGCCACGCGTGGCGGTCGAGGAGCTCCGTCTGCAACGACGCGAAGAAGCTTTCCATCACAGCGTTATCGTGGGGGCTTCCCCGACCGCTCATGCTACTGACCAGGCCCAAACCGGATAGCGTCTCGCCGAAACGAATCGAGGTGTACGTCGCTCCGCGGTCGGAGTGATGGATCAGGCCGCCGTTCAGGTCGCGCCGGCCGGCGGCCATGGCGACGGCGTCGACCACCAGCTCGGTGGACGCCTGCGTACCCATGGACCACCCCACGATCCGTTTCGATGCCGCATCGAGGACGGCCGCCAGGTACAACCAGCCGTCGTCCGTAAGGTGCTGCGTCACGTCCGCGAACCACACGCGGTTGGGCACCTCCACCTCGAAGGCACGTTGGATGCGATCCGGCGCGACGCGCTCCGCCAGTGAGGCCTCCTGCGCCTTGCGGCGGCCCTGCTTGCGGCGGTGCACCCCCTGCAAGCCCGCAGCCCGCATGAGGCGCTCCACGCGCTTTGTGGAGACGTACCAGCCGTGCTCCAGGCGCAGCTCGGCGTGCACCCGTGGTGAGCCGTACGTGCCGTCCGACGCGGCGTGAATCTCACGGATGACGCGAAGCAGCTCATCGTCCTCCTGGGCCCTCTGGGACGGCGGGCGGTCCCGCCAGGCGTAGTACCCCGCCCGAGCAATGTTCAGAACGCGGCACATGGTTCTGACGCTGTGGTTCGCCTTCTCCGCATCGACGAACCGATAGACGCTTACCGCGTCGATCGGTCGTCCGTCGCGAAGAAGGCTGCCGCCTTTCGGAGAATCTCCCGTTCCTCACGCAACACGCGGTTCTCGCGTTTCAAACGGCGGATCTCCGCGCTTTCCTCGACCGCCTGCGGGTTCTCCTGGACTTCGGCGTCCCGCACCCACTTCCGGATCGAGTACGCGCTCACGCCCAGTTCCTCCGCCAGTTTCCGGAAGCCCTTGCCGCTCTCCCGGTAGAGGCGTACGACCTCCTGTTTGTACTCGCTGCTGTACCGCTTGGCCATTCGGACCAGTCCTTTCCTTCCCGGAACCTACCAGGAAGCAGTCACATGGTCCACGAGGCCGGAGGAACTCCACACCCACACCAGCCGCAGTACCTCCCTGATCTTCCGCATCGAAACCCTCTTTCCAGGCATGCGGCACCTCCAACGGCACCGTACGCCCCCAAGAATCCCCAACCCGCACCCCACCCCGGGAGGCTGGCGGAATCGATCGGAATCCGGTGGCGCCATCAACCGGAATCAGATGGCGACATGAATCGGAATCAGGTGGCGACAACGACCGGAATATCCATCGCTGAAGAACGACAACCGGACCGGCACCAGTTCCGCCTGATCCAACTTCGCGCGGGCGCCCTCGGTGGCGTCGATGGCGAGGACCACCACCTCCCCTTCCGCGGCGGGCGCCACCTGCAGGCGCGTCACCAGCTCCGCCAGCCACTCCAGGTACAGCTCGGCCGCCAGGGCGCTGAACCCGTAACGGTCCGTGAGTTCGTGGTGCATGCCCTCCCGCGCAGCGGGCGCGCCCGGCAGGATCGCGCCGGCCGGCACGTCCAGCTCCCCCGCCTCGCGCGGGTGGCGCTGCAAGACCCAACGGACCTGCTCGACCTCGAGCGTGCTCCACCCCACCCGCGCGGCCAAAACCTCCGCAGGTGCCTCGTGCGCGTCGCGCACGCGCACGACCCCAGCCAGCAGCGCCTTCCAGGCCGACGGCGTCACGCCCAACGCGGCGCGTTCCTCCTCCAGCGCGCCTCCCGCCAGGAGGCGCCCCACAAGCCACGCCACCACGCCCAACGCCTCCAGCTGCTCCTGGCGACCCCCGACGTGCGGCAGCCACACGCCCGCCTCCCGCTACGGCTGGAGGCGGCCCGCCAACGCCGAAGGGGACAAGCTCGCCCACGCCCCCACGTCCGCCAGGCTCGCCCACCCGCCGGCGCGGTGCACCTCGAGAAGCCACCGCACGATCCGGGCGCGCTGCAGGCCCGCAAGGCCCCACGCCTCCCACGCCCACCTGTCCTCCAGCACGTCCACCGCCGTGATCATCACCGGCGCCCGCCGTGCCGCCGAGTGCCGCCTGGAACGCGTCAGCGGCGCAGGCAAGCGCACCTGTCCCGGCAGGACCGCCAACCCCAACGACGGCAACCACCCCAGGCTCGCGCGCGCCAACACCTCCGCCTCCAAGGGGCTACGACCGAACTCCACCCGCAACGCCCGCTCGATCACCACCCCCACCCCCTTCAAGCGCACCGAACGCATCTCGAACGCGATCCGTTGCCGGTAATTCCGAACCCGACCCACCCCGTCACCCCCTCCAAGACAAGAACGAGGAGGCTATCGTACTGGCAAACCGCTATCCCGCCTTCGACACCTCGTGGGCATGCGCGGGGGTGGGGTCGTGCGTGGGACGGGGTTCGTAGGGTCGTAGGTGCGCGTCGGGGGGCTTGCGATGGGCATAAGCTTGTGGATAACGAGCTTGTCCTGTTCGTAGGTGACGTGCTATCGTGTGGGCATGTACGTTCGGGAGGTGAAGTCGGGCGGGCATGCCTACTTGTCGTTGGCGCACAACCGGCGCGATCCGGACAGCGGGCAGGTGAAGGCGGAGGTGCTGTACAACTTCGGTCGGAAGGACCGCATCGACCAGAACGCGTTGCGGCGCCTGGTGCGCAGCCTGGCGCGGTTCCTGGAGCCCGGCGAGGTGGAGCAGTTGGCGGGGTCGGGCGCGCTGGGCGACCTGGGCGCGTTCGTGCGGGCGAAACGGCTGGGCGGCACGCACGTGCTGGACGGGATCTGGGCGCGTCTCGGCATCGACGAGGCGTTACGCGGGCTGTTGAAGGCGCGGCGGTTCCGCACGCCGGTCGAACGGCTCCTGTTCGCGTTGGTGGCGCAACGGGCGTTGAACCCGGGCAGCAAGCTGGACGTGGAGTCTTGGGTGCGGGACGAGACGCACGTGAACGGCCTCGAGCAGCGTGGACGTGCAACAGCTCTACCGCGCCATGGACTTCCTGCTTGAGGCGCACGACGAGATTCAACGCGAGGTGTTCTGGAGCGTCAGCAACCTCTTCAACCTCGAGGTGGACGTGATCTTCGTGGATACCACCAGCGTGTACTTCGAGATCGAAGGCGAAGACGAGGCGCCCGTCGACGACGAGGCTGGGAACGGCGACGAAGGCGAGGGCGACGAGGGTGCCGAGGGCGCCGAGGCCTTGCGGATGCGCGGGCACTCCAAGGACGCCCGGCCGGACCTGGCGCAGGCCGTTGTGGCGTTCGCCGTCACCCGCGACGGGATTCCCGTCCGGTGTTGGGTGTGGCCCGGCAACACGGCGGACGTGAACGTCGTCGAGGAAGTGAAGCGGGACCTGAACGATTGGAAGCTGGACCGCGTGATCGTGGTGGCCGACACCGGCTTCAACATCGCAAGCGAACCGCCGCACCCTGCAGGGCGCGGCGGACGCGTACATCCTGGGCGAGAAACTCCGGCTCGGACCGAACGGCACCCTGCCGGAGGCGTTGCGGCGGCCCGGCCGGTACAAGACCCTTCAGAACGGGTTGCGGATCAAGGAGGTCACCACGCAGCGGGGCAGCGTGATGGCCCGGCGCTTCGTGGTGGTGCACAACCCTGAGCAGGCCAAACGGGACCAGGCGAAACGCGACGAGATCGTCGCGGACACCGAGATGCGCCTCGCGAACATGAACCAGCTCGACGGGGAGGCGCACACCAAGGCCGCGTGCGACCTGCGCGCGCACCCGAGCTTCGGGCGGTACGTCCGGCAGACCAAGACCGGGCTCTTGCGGTTGGACAAGGGCAAGATCGCGCGGGAGGCGAAACTGGACGGGAAGTTCCTGGTCAGCACCAGCGATCCGCACCTCCCCGCCGAGGACGTCGCCATGGGGTACAAGCAACTGCACGAGGTGGAACGCGTCCACCGGGACTTGAAGCACACCGTCGACGTCCGGCCCGTCTACCACCGCCGAGCCGATCGGATTCGCGCGCACATGATCCTCTGCTGGCTGGCGCTCCTCCTGATCCGCGTGGCGGAGAACGAGACCGGCCGGACCTGGTTTCAGCTCAAACGAACCCTGCATTCCTTGTCCGTCGCGGAGCACACCACCGAGGCCGGCCCCATCGTGCAAACCAACCGGCCCAACACCGAGCAGAAAGCCGTCCTGGACGCCGTGAACCTGAGACCACCCCCCAGGTACCTGGCGTTCCCCACCCCCACCAAGGCCGCCTGAAGGCGTAGACACAAACCCCAGACCGCCTTCAACGGCCGTTCTAGCGTCCCACACTTCCCGCACGGCCGATCCTTATGACCACCAACTGTCGAGCGCGGGATAGCGGTCATGTGGTAGGAAGGGGTACGTTCTTGGGTTGGGAGGGTGCTGGTGGGTAGGTCGCGGCGGTATCGGGAGCGGATCGAGGCGGAGACGCGTTCGGTGGCGGTGAAGGGCGTGTCGGCGGTGATCGCGCGGGCATTGCGAACGGAGTTCGGCCGGAGCCGGATGGAGGCGGAGGCGTTGGCGGCGCGGAGCGTGGCGTGGCTGCCGGCGTTGGGGGTGGGCCTGGCGCCGGGACGAGCGACGCTGTCGGTGCCGGCGACGGCGTCGCGTCGTTGGGCACGGGAGCGCAGGCGCATGGCGACCCTATCGCTGGTGGACGTGGAGCGCGACACGGAGGCGTGGCGGCGTTGGGGCTTGCCCGCGCTGCAGCGGGCCCGGGCGGTGCGCTGGCTGCTCGAGGTCCACCGGCAGGGGGGTTGGGCGAGCCTGAGCGAGGTGGCGGCGTGGGCGAACCTGACGCCGACGGCGCTCTCATCGCGGTTGCGGCCGTTGCGGGAGGTGGGCGTGTGGCTGCCGCACGTCGGCGGGCCGGCGGCGTCGGACGCGGCGTGGGGCGTGGAGGCCTGGCTGCTGGGTCGGCACTTGGGGGGCGGCGACCTCGCGGCGGCGCTGGAACTGGCGGGGTATGGCGATGCGGCATGGCGGGGGGTGCTGGAAGCCGCCGCGCGGATGATGGCGCTGCATGAGGCCGGCACCGAACCCGAGGAGATCGCGGGCGTGGTGGGGCGCAGCGTTCGCGAGGTGCGCGAGGGCCTGCGGGTGGTCGCGGATCACGGCGGTCTGGACCTCCCCGCGGTATCGGCGCTGCCTCCCTCGCAGGCACGGGGGGAGGAGATCGAGGGGGAACTGGTCGAGCGGTTCGGGTTCTCGCGCGTGGCGGCGGGCCTGTACCGGGCGTGGTTGGCGCGCCTGGCGGGCGAACTGGCCGCGCCGGGCGCGGGCGAGGGCGAGCTGACCTTCTTCGCGATCGACGCGGGCGAGGGCGCCCGCGCGAAACTGACGGAGGCGAAGCTGGTACCGGTCCGCCTGACGTTCATCACCGACGCGGACCTGGCGTTGGGGCCGCGCGGGCTGGTCCCGACGCGGGTGGCGGAAATGAAGTTCGCGCGGATCGAACGGCTCGCCCGCCAAGCCCGTGAGCAGGGCGCCCTGCTGACCCTGCCGGACTTGGCGGTCCTGCTCGGAATGCACGTCGACGCCATCCGGCATCACCTGGCGGAGCATCCCGACGTGCTGGTCCCCACCCGCGGGCGCGTCAAGGACATCGGGCGGGGCGTGAGCCACAAGACCTGGATCGTGGAGCTGTACCTGCAGATGCACTCCGAGAGCGAGATCGTCGAGCGCACCCAGCACGCGTACGAGAGCGTCGAAGCGTACCTCAGGGAGTTCGCGCGGGTGTTGATCCTTGCCGATCGCGGCATGAACGCGGTGATGATCCGGCGCGTCACGCACCGCTCGATGTCACTGGTGAACGGCTACCTCGAGTTGTACCGGCGTTACGACCGGCCCGAGCATCACTTCCGGTTGTCGCAACTGCGTGACGCGTTCACCCGCGAGGACCTCCTCGGCGGCGAAAAGGGGGGGCACCACCGTGCTTCCCGTACCGGGGACGGCACGCCGTGACCTGGCAGCACGAGGTGTTCGGCCCCATGCTGGAGCGCACCCTGGAGAACGCCCAGGTGCACTGCCTCGCCACGCGGTACGACCTCTCCCGCGACTCTCGCCTCGCGCGCGCCATCGTCACCAAGGTCAATACCGCCCTCGACACGGAAGAGCGAAGGCGCGGCGTGCAACGCGTCCATACCGGCGAACTGCTGATCCGCACCGGCCGCGGCCCGCTCGTCCTGCCGCTACGCACCCCAGAACTGCTCCAGCGCGTCATTGACGGTGAACGCTGGGACCGCGTGCGACGCGACATCCTCACCGAAAGCGCCGATCGGTACCGACAGCTGTTCCCCGACGCGCACCCCCAAGACGTGCGCGACTTCCTCCGCGCCCTCTATCCCGGCCGCATGCCACGCACGGCCGGCACCCATCCCGCCGTCGGGCCGCGCCGCACGCGCCCGTGGGGAAGCACCATCCCCGGCGGCACGCCCGCCCCCGAGCTGGACCTCGCACGGGCGGAACGCCGCACGCAGCGCGGCCCACCCAGGCCCGCCCACGAGCAAGACACCCTCATGGCCCTCACGCGCTACCTCGGCACCGAGGCCGGCATTCCCCCAGCCGTGCAGGAACCGATGCTGCTCGAGTTGAGCGCGCTACGCGCCCGTTTCCACCCCCGCGTCGGCATGCTCGCCAGCGGCCACATGCCCCTCGCCGCCATGCACGCCGATGCCGGCCGGAACCTCTGGCGCGCCAGTCGCGACCAACCCCTCGCGCCCATCACCATCAGCGTCCTGCAAGGTGGGTATTCCAGGCGTTTTCGGCCACCGATTCCACGGGAAAGCGGCCACTGATTCCACGGGATTCCGGCCACCTGTTCCAGGGGATTTCGGCCGCCCTTCCCGGGAGGGGTAGGGCGGGAATCTCGTTGGGCTTACGGTGCTTCCGTGAGGGGAGGCCGTATGCCGAGGAAGAGGTTGTCGATGCGGAAGGTCAGAGAGGTATTGCGCTTGTTGTGGGGCCAGCGTCGGAGCGCGCGGGAGGTGGCCGTAAGCTGCAACCTGGCACGCAGCAGCGTCCGAGAGTACGAGCGGAGGGCCGAAGCTGCGGGCTTGTCATGGCCGCTGCCGGACGTGGACGACGGGACGCTGGAGAACACGCTGTTCCCCCCACGGCCTGGGGCGAAGGAGGTCGAACGGCCGTTGCCGGACTGGGACGCGGCGGACCGGGAGTTGCGGCGGAACAAGCGGGTGACGCGCCTCCTTTTGTGGGAGGAGTACCGCGCAGCGCATCCGCTGGGGTACGCGTACAGCAAGTATTGTGAGGGCCTGCGCACCTGGCGTGACTCGCTGGACGTCTCCATGCGGCAGGTGCATTACGCGGGCGAGAAGGCGTTCGTCGATTACGCCGGGGACACGATTCCCATCGTCGATGCCGCTACGGGCGAGGTTCGCGACGCGCACGTGTTCGTCGGGGCGTTGGGCGCCAGCCAGTACGCGTACGTGGAGGCCACCTGGACGCAGGCCCTGCCGGACTGGATCGCGTCGCACGTGCGGATGCTCGCCTACTTCAGGGGGTGCCCCGAAATCCTCGTGCCCGACAACCTTAAGGCCGGCGTGAAGAGCCCGCACCTGTTCGAGCCGGAGGTCAACCCGACCTACCTCGAGTTCGCGCGGCACTACGATGTCGCGGTGATTCCCGCCCGCCGCCGCCGGCCCAAGGACAAGGCGGTGGTGGAGTCGGGCGTGCAGGTGGTGGAACGCTGGATTCTGGCGCGCCTCAGGAACCGGACGTTCTTCACGCTTGCGGAAGCGAACGACGCGATCTGGGCGTTGCTGGAGGAGTACAACGAGCGGCCGTTCCAGAAGCGGCCCGGCTCGAGGCGCTCCATGTTCCTGGAGCTCGACCGGCCGGCCTTGCGGCCGCTGCCCGCCGCGCGGTACGTGTTCGCGGAGTGGTCGAAGGTCCGACCGCACATCGATTACCACGTCCAGATCGACAAGCACTTCTACAGTGTCCCCTACCAACTCCGCAAGAAACAGCTCGATGCGCGCGTGACGGCCTCGACGATCGAGGTGTTCCACCGCAACGCGCGGGTGGCGAGCCACGCCCGCTCGTACCAGAAGGGCGGGCACACCACCGTCAAGGAGCACATGCCCAAAGCGCACCAGGAGCACGCCGGCATGACAGAAGAGACCTTATTCGCGTGGGCTGGCCGGATGGGGCCCGCCACCGTCGCGTTCACGGAGGGCGCCATCGCCGCGCGGACGCACCCGCAGCAGGCGTTCCGGTCCTGCGTTGGCACCCTGAACCTCGGCAAGACGTACGGCAACGACCGGCTCGAGAACGCCTGCGCGCGCGCCGTGAAGCTCCGCTCGTACTCCCTCAAGAGCGTCAAGGCGATCCTGAAGAACCGTCTCGACGAGCAACCCCTCGAAACGCCCCAAGCGGCCGCCCCACCGAAAACGCAGCATGAGAACGTCCGCGGCGGCGCGTACTACGCGGCTCCCAGCGAGCCTCGCGAAGAAGAGCAGGAGGGCCAGCCGGCATGCTGACGCACCCCACGCTCGAGAAACTCCGGACCCTGCAGTTGCGCGGCATGGCTGCCGCCCTCGAAGACCAAGCCCGCACGCCCGACATCGAAACCCTCTCCTTCGAAGAACGATTGGGACTGCTGTTGGACCGCGAGGAAACGACCCGCGCCGATCGGCGCCTCAAGACCCGCCTCACCCAAGCGAAACTACGCGTGCCGGCCAGCATCGAGGACATCGACTACCAAGCGAAACGAAACCTGGACAAGAGCGTCCTGCTGAACCTCGCCAACTGCAATTGGATCGAGCGGCACCAGAACCTCGTCATTACCGGCCCCACCGGCGTCGGCAAGACCTACCTCGCCTGCGCCCTCGCGCACAAGGCCTGCCAAGAGGGCCACAAGGCCCTCTACCAACGCCTCCCCAGGCTCCTGCACGACCTGGAGATCGCCAAAGGCGACGGCCGCTACCGAAGCATGCTCGCCAGCCTCCAACGCATCGATCTCATCGCCCTCGACGACTGGGGGTTACCCCCATGAGCGACACCAACCGGCGGGACCTCCTCGAACTCCTCGACGACCGCTACGCCACCAGAAGCACGCTCATCACCAGCCAACTGCCCGTCGACGCCTGGCACGACTACCTGAACGATCCCACCCTCGCCGACGCCATCCTGGACCGCTTCATCCACAACGCCCACCGACTCGACCTACGCGGCGACAGCATGCGCAAAACCCGCGGCCGATTGACAGACCACCAGGCCACAAGCAACAGTTAACCCACCTGCCCGCCCCCCAGGGAGAGGGCGGCCGCAATCACCCGGAACGGGTGGCCGGATAACCCCGGAATCACCGGCCGGAATCAACCGGAAACGGCGGCCGAATAGCGTGGAATAGCCACAAGGCACCGAACGAGGCACCCTGCAAGCCAACCCGCCCGCCAGCGGCGACGCGTACCTCCAGCTTCACGGCACCCGCATGGCGCGCGCCCTCAGCGAAGCGTACCTCCAAGACGGCCTGCTCTCCTTCACCGAACTGCAGTGGATCTTCCTCGCCAGCCACGCCAGCGTCTCCCGCGCCATCGACCATTACCAACGCACGCACCACGTCATCCTGCCCTGCCCCGGCACCGTCCTCGACATGGGCCGCATGCTCACCCACAAGGACCTCATCATCAAACTCCATCTACAAGGCCACACCGTCCTCGAGATCAGCGACCGCACCCACCACAACCCCCGCAGCATCGACGCCTACCTCAAAACGTTCGACGCCGTCCTCATCCTCAAGACCTACCACCTCCCCACCCCCCTCATCGCCACCGTCCTCGGCCACGGCCAAGAACTCATCCACGAATACCTCGACATCATCGACGCCTACCTCAAACCCACCCACGCCATCCGCGAACACCTCCAACAACGAGGCGTCACCATCCCCACTCAAACACCACATGCCGGTTGACACAGCAAGGTCCACACCGGCGATCCGTCCGTTATCCTGGGACACGGTCGCTCTCCTTTCTGGGTCACGAGCCCGTCAGTTACAGATGGGATGTAGAGGCCGCCCTCCGCCTGACGCAGTCACCCGTCGCGGGGCTGCTCTACCCTGTGGTGACGGGCTGGGTTGGCCCGGAAGGGAGGACGGCCATGATCCAGGATACGTCTTCGGTTTCGCCTTGCATCGCAGGGGTCGACATTGGGGACGACACCTCCAGCGTGTGCATCTTGGATGCGGCATCGGGAGACGTGCTGGAGGAAACCCGCGTTCGGACGCGCGTGGCGGACGTGGAGCGGTACTTCGCGCGGTTGGACCCATTGCGTGTCGCCATTGAGACCGGGACGCACTCGTCGTGGATCGCGCGCGCCATCAGCGACGCGGGGCAAGACGTCACGATCGCCAACGCCGCGCACGTCCGGTTGATTCACGGCAGCAAACGCAAGAACGACCGGCTGGACGCCGAGAAACTCGGGCGCCTCCTCCGGTACGACCGGGCGTTGCTCGCGCCCATCACGCACCGGGGTCGCGCCGCGCAACTGGACCTTTCCGTTCTCCGTGCACGGGACGCGCTGGTCAGGGCGCGCACGCTCCTGATCAACCACGTGCGCGGGGTGGTGAAGTCCTACGGGCAGCGCATCCCCAAGTGCGAGACGAGCGCGTTCTCCAAGCACGCCGCCTCGCACGTTCCCCCGGACCTGCTGCCCGCCCTGCAACCGCAGATCGAGGCGATCGCGCACCTCACAGAGCAGATCCGCAGCGCCGATCGGCGCGTAGCGGAGCTGTGCCGCACGACCCACCCCGAGACGGCCGTCCTGACGCAAGTACACGGCGTGGCCGAAACCACCGCCTTGACGTACGTCCTCACTCTCGAAGACCCCAACAGGTTCCACCGCAGTCGCGACGTCGGCGCGTACCTCGGTCTCACACCCGGCCAACGACAATCCGGCGGCAGGGATCCCGATAGGCACATCACCAAGGCCGGCGATCGTGCGCTACGCAGGCTGCTGATTCAGTGCGCCCAACGCATCCTCGGCAAGCGCGGCATCGACAGTGACCTCAAGCGGCACGGGCAACGCATCATGCAACCCGGCACCAAGGAGGCGAAACGACGTGCCGTGGTCGCCGTCGCCCGCAAGCTCGCCATCCTCCTGCATCGACTCTGGATCACCGGCGAGGTGTACGAACCGCTCCACAACAACCAACCGAAACCGACCCCCTTGACGTGAGTTGAGTTCGCGCTCGGCGCGCGGCACGGACGAGGATCGCACCTGGGGCGTGCCCACCTTCCGGGACGGGTGACTGCGACGGCTGGCTCTGGCTCTACGAAGCCGCTTTACAGAGTGCAGCACCCAACTTGGATGTACCCCACCCTGCACCGAGCCGACCTACCGGCTCACCACGAGTGCGCATGGAAGAACAAGGCAAGGGCACCCCCGCATCAAGGCGCGCACCCCGCCCGCCACCGCCAGGCGCGACCGGCCCGTCAAGAACTACAAACCGCACCCAAGCAAACGCGGCGAAAACCACACCCCCGCGTCGGCGCCAACCTACGTTGACACGAAGCGGCCTCAACATGGAAGAGTGCAGCACCCAACTTGGGTGTACCCCACCCTGCACCGAGCCGACCTACCGGCTCACCACGAGTGCGCATGGAAGAACAAGGCAAGGGGACCCCGCATCGAGGCGCGAACCCCCGCCCCCACCGCCAGGCGCGACCGGCCCGTCAAGAACTACAAACCGCACCCAAGCAAACGCGGCGAAAACCACACCCCCCGCGTCGACGCCGCCCTACGTTGACACGAAGCGGCCTCAACATGGAAGAGCCAGCGGGGCGCGGTCCCGCCCTGCGATTGGTGTCGATGGTTCCGCTATTGGTCGCGGCGATCCTTCGCCCCGGTTGGTGGCAGCCCTACGTGAGTTTGGGACTGGGACTCACCCTCGGGTTCGTCGTGTTCACGATCTCACTGGCGGGACAGGTGTTGGCGGTGATCGCACTCGCTGGCCTAACCACGCTGCACGCGATTCGCAACCGCAACGCGTTGATCCAGCACGTCAAGGCCGTCGCGGTCCGCGCGTCGGTTCTTGTCGCGCTGGTAGCGGTGGGATTCACATTCGCGCTGCAACTCGTCGAGCCGGAGGCCATTCAGGTCCTCGGCGGGGGCGTCAACCTAACGGACGTTCGCGAGCCGGAGGAGGAGGACCTGACGAAGGACAACCTGCGCCAAACGTTCAGGGAGCGCGGGGTGTGGATCGCGGACGCGCTCCGTCGCGGTGCAGAGCGCTTTCCGGTCGGGACGGGCGCTGGCAGCACGCGGCACATCTTCTCGTCGATCCAGTCCCACCCTGGCGTCGAGTCCGTCGACGTCCACAACTACTACGTGCAGACGTTCATGACGCTGGGGCCCATCGGCGCGCTTGCACTGGTCTGGTGGTTGTTCGGTGCGGTTCACCTTGCATTCCTGCGTGGGCGTGTTGCGCTCGGCGTCGCAGGTGTCCTGTTCGCGATTCACCTCGGCTTCGACGTTGCCGGCTACTTCCCGGGCGTGATGATGAGCTTCATGCTTCTTGCTGGTGCGGGGGCCGCGACGGAGAAGCGGGCGTTTGCGCTCCCCAATGGGAGTGCTCCCGCGCACCGCATGCTCGGACTCGTCGCGTTGGTGGCGGTGTTCGCGTTCGTGGCGTACTGGGCGGTGTGGTCGCTTCCTTGCCAGGAACTCGATTGTGCCCTTGGGCGCCGCCTGGCGGAGCGAACCACGGTATCGGACGTCATGGCGCGTTCGACCGAGGCAGATCGGCTGCGCCTGGCCGCAGGGGCGGCACGCCTGAATCCCGATTCGTTGGCGGAGCGCCGTCGATTCGTCCATGAACTCGAGACCACGGTGTGGCGTTCCGGCGTGGATCCGTTGCCCGTGCTGCGCGAGCATGAGCGCTTGGTCGATGACTTTCGCGTGGCGGATCCCTACATCTACTGGGATTGGATCGAAGCGGCGACGCGCGCGGGAGATCGCGAAATGGCGTGCGAAGCTCGCCTTCGAGGATGGCAGGTGTTCGGCTTTCGCGGTTCGCACGTCCTTGCGCCGTCAGAGCGCTCTGCCGATGCGATGCAGGAGCCCGTGACGGTGCACTGTCGGTGACGACGTGGTTCGATCGCGTTTACGTACATTACCCGGGCGAGTTCGTGCATTAGATTGTTACGTGCTGGACCGCACGGTTGGTCCCCGTTGAATTCTGATTGGACGTACACAGGCGATCAGTAGGCTGAATGTGGTACGAGCCTCGGCGGCGGCATTGCGCCTTCAGTATCAGAGCCCCGTTGCCATCACGGCAAGATACACTCACCTACAGTCCCTACGCGGAAGGCTGCACAAGCAACTTGAGCCTCTACGCAACCCAGAGCGGTTCAGGAATACCCGCCCCCCCAAACGTGGGTGGTGCGCCAGCCAACCGGCGGCGATAGTCATAAGCATGAGGATTCGAGGCGAACTGATGCTACGACACCCCGTCGGCATGGGACGCGACGCCGTCTCCATGATGGAAATCCTTATCGTGTTGGCGATCCTCGGCATTCTTTTTTCTATCTCGATTTCCGCAAGGACGGACGATGCGGGCCGCACGGCTCGGGACATGGCGAGACTATTTACGCAGGCGCGTTTCGAGGCGGTGAAGCGAGAGGCTCCAGTAGCCGTTGTGTGGAACGACGATGACAGTGTGCGCAGGCTCGAGGTGCGAGCAGGTGTAGCCACTTGTGCCGATGCGGGGACACTCGTGCGTACGCTTGACGCGTCCGATCGGCGTGTGCGGTCCGTGAGCGTTGGTCTCGATGGCGCAGGGTTGATATGGCTTCCGAGCAACATCGCGCGCACATGCTCGAATGATGTCTTCACGGGCACGGGCAATGAATCAAGAGTTGTCGTCGAAGGCCGTCGTTCCACATTCGAAGTCACGATTTCGCCGGCCGGCTTCGTGGAGGTGCAGTGATGGTTGCAGGTAGCAGGTTGACAGCATCAAAGTCGAGGCGTGCTGGGCTGACGTTGCTTGAGGTGATCATCGCCGTTGCCATACTGGCCATCGGCATCCTTGCAGCGGCTGGCCTGCAGACCACGGCCCTGCGCACTACGAGAAACGTGTCGTTGATTCAAGCGTTGACGGAACGAGCCAATGAGGAGTTGGCATTTCAGCGTAGCGTCTTTGACCGGGATCTCGAGCCGACCGCTGGTGCCTGTTCATCACCCGTGTCCGACTCGGATCCCTACAGGGATGAAATCGTGTGTACGGTCGAAGTCTTCGACTGCGTCGTCACGGCCGGTTCCAGCGCCGCATGTGATGATTCCGGGGCCGGCAACGCGTTTCTCGTACGCGTGACAACGACATCCCCGCTCGGCCCCCGAGAGGTCGTGCTTCAGCGCGTTCTCGGCGAGCGACCCTACTTCGACGGGGCTGAAGAATGAGCGTGCATGGCGCACGGCGCTCGTCGCAAGGCGTCACGTTGATCGAACTCCTCGTCGCACTTGCGATCATGGGAGTCCTTCTCGCCGCCTTGGCGTCCATCTTGAACACCACGAACACCGCGTACCGGACCCACGCCCGTGCGGTCGACCAGTCGGAGGTTCGTTTCCTAGTTACGCAGATTCTTCGCTACCACGTTCGGCTCGCAGGCTACGTGGGATCCACCGGAGAGCAGGTTAATACCGTATGCGGCCGCTCTGTCGAGGCTACTAAAGGTTCCGGTAGTGGATCCGACGCTCTCACCATTCGCTACTTCGAAGATCGCAGGTACGAAGCGGATGAGCCGACCAACAGCACACTTTGTTCGAACGGCGATTCCGTCACGCACATCACGTTTTCTGCGTCTGATGGATTTTTCACGCAGGATGGGGAGGCGGTTGTCGAAGGAGTCACGGGCTTCGAGGTCGAGGAGTTCGTGGCTTCGTCGGATGAGGCCATCGCCCCGTTCGAGGTATCGGCCGAGCAACTCGGTCAGCTTACAGGTGTGCGGATCGGTGTGCAATTCGAGGAAGCTGCACCACTGAACCTGACGATTCCGTTCGCGAATCGCCAGAACGATTTTTTCGGAAGCGTCGTGGAGGAGGAGACCAACTGATGAAGCGTCCCGGGTATTGGAGTGGGCACATGTGCCAGCCTATTGAGTGCGTTGTACAGGATCAGACAAGGGGCGTGAGCGTCACCGCAAGGGACGGGATCGCGCTTGTCTCCTCTCTACTGATTCTCGTCATTGTCGCTGGCCTCGGTGCCTCGTCGATGTGGCTTGCCACCATGAATGCAAGGACCACGGAGAACGTCCGGAGCCAGGCGATTGCGAAGAACGCCTCTCAAACGGCAATGGACCTGTCCCGGCTCGCATTGCAATCGCACTACCGCGACAGCGGCGCGTTCCCAGAAGAGGGTAACTTCACGGTCCCGTCGCTGAAACTTGCCGGTAGCGAGGGAGCGCAAGCAGTCTACGAGCTCGTCTCTTACACCCTAATGACGGAAGACGACCGCGTCGAGCTTGAGATTCAAGGAAGTGGGCCGAACGGTGCGCGCCACACCACGTCCGCGCGACTCATCGCCGAAGTCGATGTGGCAGAAGGGGCTCCTTCGGGAGGAGACGAGATGATCCCCGGCCTGTTTTCCGAGACGGCTGTTCACCTTGCGGGTGGCAGTCCGAGGTTGCGGGACATGCCGGTGCATGGAAACGAGCGCGTGACGATGGGGCGGCCGACTTTTCAGACCTGCAGGGACGAACGCGACGAGTCGGGCGACTGCGAAGACGGGTTTGTGACTGAGTTCTTCTCAGACCCCACGGCACCGGAATACCCGATCTCGACCGCAAACGGCTCTAACTGCGACGTAGGAGGCGTCAACGATCAGCGCTGCCGCGACGGCGGGACCCAGGAAGTCCACGTCGCCTATGAAGAACGTCTGTCCCTCGCTGCGGAAGGTGCGCTTCGGCACGGGTCCGTTGACATGAACAGCGATTCGTGCGATCGCGTCGACACGCGCTGCTACACGGGTGACGTCACATTCAGTTCACCGGATGACATTCCTTCCGGTGTTACGCGGATCATCGCCGATGGCGACGTCGCGATTTTGAGTTCGGGTGGCGGCGGAGGTGACGGAGGCGGCGGTCCTCCCGCCGGAAAGGGCCCGCCCGGTCGAGGTGGCGGCGGTTCGTCCGATGATGACGAGGATGACGAAGCCGACCTCGAGGGTGTGACGCTGATCAGTACGGGTGGAGGGGTCCAGCTTCCCGATCGCTTTTCAATCAAGGACACGGCGATCTTCTCGCACGACAGCCTCGACTTCAAGAAGGACTTCTCTGCGTACGGTAAGGTGACCATCGCGTCGAAGGGGGCGACCGTATTGGATGAGGAAAACGGTGGCGATGCCGACGAGGGCGACGGCTGTGCAGATCCGCTTCGCGGTGTTCACTTCCGGGGGCAGTCGCCAGCACTGCAAGACGGTGACGTGACGTTGCTCGTTGTCTCCGAGGAATGCATCAAGATCAGCGGGATGCCTTTTGCCGACATACGTGGGTACTTCGTGTCGGGTGCTGGGGCGCACTTGGCTGGCGCTCCGCACTCGTCCTTCTTCGGAGGGATCGCGTCTAAGGGCGACGTGAAGATCGCGGGGACGCCAAATACTTCCTGGGATTCGGGAGTCGAACTCGACAGCGACTACGAAGTCGCCCCGCCAACGACAGACTACACGGATGCTGTCGTTTCGTTCGTCACGTTGCGTTGACGCGCGGATTTGTGTACGAACGGAGGCCACGTCGGCGTTGTCCGGCGTGGCCTTTTGTCCTGGGCGCGAAGTTGAATCAACCAGTAGGTCTTTTGGTTCTCTCGTATCCAGGGGCTGCAACTGGGGATGGTGGAAGGCCGCGGACTAGGGAATCGGCGTGCACCGTTCTAACTACGCCCGACTGGCCGCGGACCGTTTGTCAATGCGCGCTCTTGTCGGCCATGGGCTTCCTGTGCTCTACTTTCCTCCATGGCGCTTCGCGCGTCGCCTATCCAGAGCAGGCAAGGGACCTGGCCCTGTGACCCTGCGGCAACCAGCGGTCATCTCCGCGGGTGCTTCCTCCAGCCGGACGGACGGCTACGATGGCCGGGCCCTCCGGGAAGATAGGGGCGAAAGCCTCGTCTTCGTGTCCAGCCCCGAGATGAAAGGGGCGGAAGGAGGCGAGAGATGCAAAGCGACACCACGACACGAACCCTGTTCCACCCGGTGATGGGCCCACGAATGCCGCGGGCGGCCGTGCGCTGACCGCCCGATCGCCGCTGCTGCCGCTCTAGGCCCATTGCCGACCGCGCAGACCTGAGCAGATCCGGGCCGGCGCCAGACCGCCGGACCCCACGCCGCATCCCGCACCGCACTTCGCGCTGCCGGGGTGCGCGCGTCTACGTCGTGACCGCCGAACCCGACACCCCGCACGCCCCCTCGCGAAGGAGACCGTTCATGTCCCACCGTTTCGAAACCCTGCAGATCCACGCCGGCTACGAAGAGGTCGAAGCGACCACCAAGGCCCGCGCCGTCCCCATCTACCAGACGACCGCCTACAACTTCGACGACGCCGATCACGCCGCGCGCCTCTTCGGCCTGCAGGAGTTCGGCAACATCTACAGCCGCATCATGAACCCCACCAACGACGTGCTCGAGAAGCGCCTCACCGCCCTGGAGGGCGGCGTCATGGGCCTGGCGTTGGCCTCGGGGCACGCCGCGGAGTTCCTGGCGATCCTCACCGTGGCGCAGGCGGGCGACAACATCGTGTCCAGCCCGCACCTGTACGGCGGGACCCGCAACATGTTCGACGTCACCCTGCCGCGGCTGGGGATCGAGGTGCGCTTCACCGGCCCCGACGCCACCCCCGAGGAGTTCGACGCGCTGATCGACGACAAGACCCGCGCCGTGTACGTCGAGACGCTGCCGAACCCGTCCCTGAAGCTGCTGGACACCGACGCCATCGCCGAGGCGGCGCACGCGAAGGGCGTGGCGGTGTTCGTGGACAACACCAGCGCCATGGGCGGCTACCTGTACCGCGCCATCGATCACGGCGCCGACGTGGTCATCCACAGCGCCACCAAGTGGATCAACGGGCACGGCACCAGCATCGGCGGGGTGCTGGTCGACGCCGGCACCATGCAGTGGGGCAACGGCCGCTACCCGCTGTTCACCGAGCCCAGCCCCAGCTATCACGGCATGAACTTCTGGGAGACCTTCGGACCCGAAGGGCCGTTCGGCAACATCGCCTTCGCCATCCGCGCGCGGGTGGAGGGCCTCCGCGACGTCGGCGCGGCGCTGGCGCCGCACAACGCCTGGCTGCACCTGCAGGGGCTCGAGACGCTCAGCCTGCGGGCGGATCGCTGCATCGAGAACACGCACGCCCTCACGCAGTGGCTGCAGGCCCGCGACGGCGTCATCAACGTGAATCACCCCGACCTGCCCGACCACCCGGACAACGCCCGCGCGGTGCAGGACTTCCCCCGTGGCGCCGGCGGGGTGCTGACCTTCGAGCTGGAGGGCGGGCACGAGGCCGGCAAGCGCTTCCTGAACGCCCTGCAGTTGTGCTCGCGCCTGGTGAACCTCGGCGACGCCAAGACCAGCGTCACGCACCCCGCCAGCACCACCCACTCGCAGCTGGACGAGGACGCGTTGCGCGCCGCGGGCGTCACGCCGGGACTGATCCGCATCGCGACCGGCCTGGAGCACATCGATGACCTCACCGCCGACCTGGCGCAGGCGCTCGAGGCGGCGAGGGAACCCCAACCGGCATGAACGGAAACGACCGCCACGAGCCTGGCGGCGTGCCGCCCCCGGACGGGCCCAGTGAGGCCCGCCCGGACGGCGCGCAGGGCTTCGCCACCCGGCAGCTGCACGCCGGCCAGCGGCCCGACCCGGCGACCGGCGCGCGGGCGGTGCCGATCTACGCCACCACCAGCTACCAGTTCCAGGACGCCGCCCACGCCGAAGGCGTCTTCGCCGGCACGGCGGCGGGCAACCAGTACGGCCGCATGGACAACCCCACGGTCCGGGTGCTGGCCGACCGCCTGGCCGACCTGGAGGGGCGCCCCCCAGGCTCGGGCGTGGTGCTCTCCAGCGGGCAGGCCGCCACCAGCGCCGTGATGCTGGCGCTCGCCTCGCCCGGCCGCGAGTGGCTGGTCACCAACCAGCTGTTCGGCGGCACCGCCGCGGTGGCCAACAAGATCCTGGACCCCCTGGGCGTGCGCGTGCGCTACGTGGACCCCGACCCGGACGCCGTCCGCGCCGCCGCCGGCCCGGACACGGTGGGGGTGTGGGTCGAGACCCTCGCCAACCCCAGCGGCACCGTGCCCGACCTGCCGGCCCTGGCGGACGCCGCCCACGCGGCCGGCGCGCCGCTCGTCGTGGACAACACCTTCGCCTGCGGCGGGTACCTGTGCCTTCCGCTGGCGCAGGGCGCCGACGCGGTGGTGCACTCCGCCACCAAGTGGATCGGCGGGCACGGCGTGGCGCTCGGCGGCGCGGTGATCGACGGCGGCAGCTTCGACTGGCACGCCGACCCGGACCGGCACCCCGGCTTCCACCGCCCCGACGCCCGCGGCCGCACCGTGCTCCAGAAGGCGCCGCATGCGCCCCTGGCGGCGCGCGTCAAGGACCTCGGCCTCACCACCATGGGCATGACGTTGGGCCCGCAGGAGGCGTTCCTGCTGCTGCAGGGCCTGGAGACCCTCAGCCTGCGGGTGCAGCGCTGCTGCGACACCGCCCTGGCGTTGGCGCCGCGATTGGGCGAGCTCGAAGGCGTACGCGAGGTGGTCTACCCGGGCCTGCCCGGCCACCCCAGCCACCAGGTGGCGCGGCGCGTGCTGCGTCACGGCTACGGCGCGGTGCTGGGCCTGGCGTTCGAGGACGAGGCCACCGCCCGCGGCACGCTGGATCGCTTGCGTCTGATCAGCCACCTGGCCAACATCGGGGACGCCAAGACGGTCGCCATCCACCCGTGGACCACCACCCACGCCGGCCTGCGGGAGCCGGCCCGCCGCGCCGCCGGCGTCACGCCCGACCTGGTGCGGCTGTCCGTGGGGTTGGAGGACCCCGGCGACATCCTGGCCGACCTGGCGCAGGCCGTGCGCGGTGCGCGCGAGGCGCGGCCGCACCCGGGGGAGGAGGGCAACGCATGAAGCCGCGCTCCTGGGGCACGCACGAGGGCGGCCCGCGTGAGCCCGGCAGCGACAAGCCCCTCCACCTGGTGCACGAGACCTGGGGGGACCACGAGGCGCTGCTGGCCCGCACCCGCGCCGGGCCCGGCGGGCGCGTCGGGCAGGTCGACACGCACGTCATGGACGTCGCCGGCCCCAACGATCCATTGCCGCTGGAGCGCGGCGGGGAGTTGCAACCGGTCGCGCTGGCGTACGAGACCTACGGCGAGCTGAACGCCCGCGGCGACAACGCGATCGTGATCTGTCACGCGCTCACCGGCAGCGCGCACGCCGCCGGCGTGCACGCCCGCGAGGAGGTGCCCGGCTGGTGGGACCCCTTGATCGGGCCGGGCAAGCCGGTCGATACGGATCGGTTCTTCGTGATCAGCAGCAACGTGTTCGGCGGATGTTACGGCTCCACCGGTCCCACCTCGCTCGATCCCCACACTGGCCGGCCGTACGGACCCGCCTTTCCGCGGTTCACCATCCGCGACATGGTGCGCGCCCAGAAGCGCCTGGCCGACCGCCTGGGCGTCCGGCACGTCGCGGCGGTGATCGGCGGGTCGATGGGCGGCATGCAGGCGCTGGAGTGGGCCGCCATGTACCCCGAGCAGGTGGGCGCCATTGCGCCGGTCGCCATCGGCGCGCGGCACTCCGCCTGGGCGATCGGCCTGAACGAGGTGGCGCGGCGCGCCATCACCGCCGATCCCGCCTGGAACGGCGGGCGCTACCCGGCCGGGCAGCAGCCCGAGACCGGCCTGGGCCTGGCCCGCGCCATCGCCATGCTGTCGTACCGCAGCTTCGACTCCCTGGAGGCCAAGTTCGGCCGCGAGCGCGTCCGCGCGCAGCAGGAGGAGGGCGAGTCGGCTTCAGAGGCCCGCAGCGACGTGCTGGGCCGCCTGATGTCGGTGGGCTTCGAGATCGAAAGCTACCTCAACTACCAGGGCGTCAAGATGAGCCAACGCTTCGACGCGAACACCTACCTGTACCTGACGCGCGCCATGGACGACCACGACCTCGCCGAGGGCCGCGGCCGCACCGCGGAGGTGCTGGCCGGCATGACCATGCCGGCGCTGGTGATCAGCATCGACTCCGACGTGCTGTACCCCGAACGCGAACAGCGCGAACTGGTGGAGCACCTGCCCCGCGCCCGCTACGCCACGCTGCGCAGCCCGCACGGGCACGACGCGTTCCTGATCGAGTTTCCGCAGGTGGCGGCGCAGCTCAGGCGGTTCTTGAACGAGGTGGCGTAGCGGGGCTCGCGCCAGGCGCTTGGGCCGTCGCGAACGTCGTCCCCTGGCCTGGTATCGTGGGATCGCAGGCGGGGGTGAGGTGGCGTCGTGGACATGTTCGATCCCGACACGAAGGCACGATTGGACCAGTACCTTGCCGGGCGGCCCGAAATCCTGGCGGCCCTTCTGTTCGGATCCCATGCGCGAGGCGAGGCTAGGCCGGGCAGCGATGTCGATCTGGGCGTTCTCCTCGACCGGGAGAAGGCACGGGAGGGCTTGTACCGGTCGAGGCTGATGTCCGAGCTCATGGAGGTTCTCGGTACGCCGCACGTGGACGTCGTGATCCTCGATGATGCCCCACCGCTGCTGCTGCATCGCGTGCTGCGGGATGGGCATCTTCTGTACTCCGTCGACGATCGCGCCGTTGCCGAGTTCACCATCCGGGCGATGCAGAAGTACGAGGATACGAAGCCGCTCCGTGAGCTTCAGGCCAACCGCCTGCGCGCAAAGCTCGACGCCGTTCGCGACTGAGTCGACGTGACCGGCGCACACCTCGACCACGAAGCCGTGAGGCGGCGCCTCGCGCACATGATGGAAGCGGTGGAGGTGCTGAGAGAGTACCAGGGAATGACGTTCGACGAACTGGCGCGAAGCCCGAAGGTGCACTGGGCCGTTCAGCACGGCCTGCAGCTTTGCGTGCAAGCGGTCTTGGACCTGGCTTCGCATTTGGTCGCGGTGCACGACGTGCCCGTGCACGAGGAGTACCGAAACAACCTTCTGGCGTTGGCGCCGCTCGGTGTCCTGCCGGAGGCATTCGCGCGGCGGATCGCACCCATGGCCGGGTTCAGGAACATCCTCGTGCACCAGTACCTCGACGTCGATCTCGAAGAGGTGCACACGCTTCTGAATGAGCACCTGGATGACTTCGCGGAGTTCGCCCAACGGATCGAAGCATTCCTCGAGTCGCGAGAGGAGCCGGGGGAGGCACGAGGCTGAACAGCCGACCGTCGTTGCTTCCGTCGTCGCTGCGCTCGTGCGGGAGGCGACGCATGGGCGGGGCGCTGCGCTTCGTGCTGCACGCGTCGACGGAGCGGAGGTCGCGGCCGAGCTCACGCGACGCGCACGCGGATCCGCGTGCGGCCCGTCGCCCGCGCCTGTTCACGGCTCCCCGCCCACCAGCGCCCGCAGGAAGCGAGGCCCGAAGCGACGTGCTGGGCCGCCTGATGTCGGTCGGCTTCGAGATCGAGAGCTACCTGAACGACCAGGGCGTCAAGATGAGCCAACGCTTCGACGCCAACACCTACCTGTACCTGACGCGCGCCATGGACGACCACGACCTCGCCGAGGGCCGCGGCCGCACCGCGGAGGTGCTGGCCGGCATGACCATGCCGGCGTTGGTGATCAGCATCGATTCCGACGTGCTGTACCCCGAACGCGAGCAGCGCGAGCTGGTGGAGCACCTGCCCCGCGCCCGCTACGCCACCCTGCGCAGCCCGCACGGGCACGACGCGTTCCTGATCGAGTTTCCGCAGGTGGCGGCGCAGCTTCGGCGGTTCTTGAACGAGGTGGCGTAGGCGGGAGCTACGAGGCCGCTGGGCAGGTTCGCTCGAAGGTCATTCGCAGTGGGCTATTCCAGGCTCTCCAATAGAAAGGACCGTACGGTTCGTACCCGGACGGGAACATCGGTCCTGCGCATCAGTCCACCGAAGTGGCGGAGATCGCCGGTCAGGAAGATGTCCGCTCCGATGGCGACGGCCGTGCCGTAGATCGGCGCGTCCTTGGGTGGTAGATCGAAGCGCGATTCGTCGTTCGTGACGTCAGGCACGACGTGCACGACACGCGTTCGAGACCCGAAGCGCTGCATGGCGTGACGGCGCTTGCGCTTCAGGTTCCGCTCCGCCTCGATCAGGCACGTTCGGCTCGTCAGCAGGACCAGGCGCTCGTCGTCGCCAAGGGACCACAGCAGGTCGAAGACGGGGCCACCCACGGCCGCGCTGAACAGGATGTTGGCGTCGAGAAACGTCTTCAGCGGTTCCACGCGGCCCGCGCGCGTTCGAGTTCCTCGTCGGACATCGATGCTGCCTGCTCGAACTCGGCGATGCGGTCGTCGTCGTACAGCTCGATCGGGACGACTTCGACCGGTTCGAGCACGACACGGCCATCATCGACCCGAACGCGGAACGCGTCGCCGGCACGCAAGCCAAGGGCCCGCCGGAGCCCTGCGGGGAGGGTGACCTGGCCACGCGGGGAAAGCTGAACCAGCGGCTCGACGGTGCTCATGATGTCAGAATAGCAGACAATCCGAAATGCGTAGGCTCGATCGCGTCAAGCTGTCCAAGCGCTTCGACGCGAACACCTAACCTCTACATCACCCGCGCCATGGACCATCACGACGCGATCGAGGGCCGCGGTCGCCTGGCGCAGGTGCTGGGCCGGATGACGATGCCGGCATGGGTGATGAAGATCGACTCGGACGTGCTGTACCCTGAGAGGGAGCCGCGGGAGCTGGTCGAGCACCTGCCCCGCGCCCGCTACGCCACCCTACGCAGTCCGCACGGGCACGACGCGTTCCTGATCGAGTTTCCGCAAATAGCGGCGCTCTAGTAGGGCACCTTACTCGAGTCTGGGCTTGGGAAGCTACCGCACGGCATGGGTGATGCTCCAGAAGCTGCAGCCGGCGATGGTGCGGCTCGGCAGGGACTCGCTGCAGGGCACCGTCGAGGGGGACGAGACGTACCTGGGGGCAAGCGAACCGGGGGTCCATGGCCGCCCGCTGGTCGGCAAAGCGTTGGTGGTGATCGCCGTGGAGACGGCCGGCAAAAGGAGCGGACGCGTCCACCTGCGCCACGTGCCAGATGGTTTCAAGGCGAGCCTGCTCGGCTTCATCAGCGATTGCGTGGAGCCCGGGAGTCTCGTGCACACCGACGGGTGGCGAGGCTACGCCGGACTGCCTGCAGCCGGGTGCACGCACCGCATCACCGCCACTCGGGGTGATGGTGAACTTGAACCTCCCTCGGCGAGGTCGACCGAGCTTGGCCGCCTTCGCTGCGAGCGCGGTCTTCGCACCGGTCATCGACGTCAAAGCCAAGCAATTTCCTGGCGGCGGTGCGTCGTACAGGGATCGTGGCAGAGGGCGCCTCCGGCTGATCCCCGGGGACACGTTGCTGACCCAGCTGCAGCAGGACTACCGCCAGATGTCGCAGGCGGGCATGTTCGTCGCAGAACCACCTGCATTCGACCAGATTCTCGAGCACCTGGCAGAACTCGAGGAGACCATCAATGCCGCCTGTGGGGCAGCTCCGATCGCCTGAACGACCCCCGACCGGTCACGCGCAGAGCGACGCCTCGTCGCCCTCGCCCAACCCCGGATGGATCGGCAGCGACACCACTCGCTCGCACACCTCCGCGACGACCGGCGGCGACGCCGGCGCGCCCATCACCGGCTGCGCGCTGAGCGCCAGCGGGTAGAAGCGCTGATGCGCGATCCGGATGGTGCCGCAGCTTGATGCGCAGCACCGCTGCCTGCAGCGCGCTCGACGGCCGGACGGAGCTCGTCCCAGAGGCCGTCGACTTCGGACGCGAGATCGAGCATGGGGATGGGCGGACGGTTCGCGTCGGGCATCGGGCGGAGTGTACCGCGGCGTGTGCCGCCTACTGGCGAGGATCGTGCGCAGACCACGTCATCGATCGATTGGGCGCTTTACGATGGATCGATCGAAGGGAGCATGATGGAGACCGTGAAGATCTCACCCAAGTTCCAGGTCGTCATCCCTAAGCGCATCCGTGAAGCGTTGACGCTCGAGCCCGGGCAGTACCTCGACATGGTCGTCGTGGACGGGCGGATCGAGATGATCCCAGTTCCGTCGCTGAAGGAGGCGCGCGGATTCCTCCACGGCATCGACACCAGCGTGCCTCGCGACGAAGACCGGGTATGAACGTCGTCGACTCCAGCGCATGGCTCGCGTACTTCGCCGGGACGCGCAATGCCGATGCATTCGCCACCGTGATCGAGCGGCCCGAGGAACGCCTCGTACCCACACTCACCCTGTTCGAGGTCTTCAAGCGGGTGCTCGTCCAACGCGGTGAGACCGATGCCGTGCGGGCGGTCTCGATCATGCGGTCCGGATCGCGAACCGTGGACCTCGACGCAGGATTGGCGATCACGGCGGCGCGCCTCTCCGCGACCGCGCCGCTTCCCCTCGCCGATGCGATCATCCTCGCCACAGCGAAGGCGTACGACGCCGTCCTCTGGACGCAGGACGCGGACTTCCGAGACATGCCCGGCGTCGAGTACCGCGCCCCCTGACCGCCCTACCCCGGCGGCGCCTCCCACGCCTTCATATCAGGCCGGATTCCTTGGGTCGCCCGGGTCGATGATCTCGACGCCGAGGTCGCGCATGTCGCGGATGTTTCGCGTTACGAGCATGAGGCCGTGAACGATGGCCGTGGCCACGAGGAGCGAGTCGATCACGGGAAGGGATCGTCCGCGAGCTGCGTGTCGGCCGCGGAGACGTCCCAGGCCGTCGCGACGGCCTGGTCGATCCGCATCGACTCCGACGTGCTGTACCCCGAACGCGAGCAGCGCGAGCTCGTCGAGCTCCTGCCGCGGGCGCGGTGCGCGACCCTGCGCAGCCCGCACGGGCACGACGCGTTCCTGATCGAGTTCCCGCAGGTGGCAGCGCAGCTGCGGCGGTTCTTGAACGAGGTGGCGTAGGAGAGGGTAGGGGAGGGAGCGCAGCGTCTCCCGCGCGTCATTCCGGTGCTGCTGGTCTCACCGCATGGGCTGGAGGACAGGCGCCCGCGCCTACTGGAGCTGCGACGCTAGCCGCTTTTCGTTCTCGACAGCCGCCTCCGCGAAGGCTCGCGTTTCGGCCTCCAGGTCGATGTCGCCCGGCGGTACGCCTGGCAACCGCCGGTACAAGTCCATTACCGATTCCGGCTTTTGGACGCGGCCCACCAGGCGTCCGTCCTCCGCCTCGAAGGTGATTCGGTCGCCCGGTCGGAGGTTCAACGCCTCACGCACGTGCTTGGGAATGGTGATCCGTCCGCGTCGTCCCAGCTTGGTCATGAAGACACGTCCTCTCTCCGCCGTGCCACCATCATGCCACCTCACCCCTGCACGACGCCACGCACGACCTCCGCCACCCGCCCCACCTGCTCCGGCGTCAACCCCGGATGCACGGGCAGCGACAGCACCCGCGCACTGGCCGCGTCCGCCACGGGCCGCGCCTGGGGCGTGCCCATCACCGGCTGCGAGCTCAGCGGCACCGGGTAGAAGCGCTGGTGCGCGATGCCGGCCTCGTCCAGGGCCCCGCGTACCTTCTCCAGGCGCTCCTCGGGGAGTTGCACGGTGAACTGGTGGAAGACGTGATCGTCGTGCAATGGGGGCAGGTCCACGCCGTCCGTGTCACTCAGGAGCTCGTGGTACCACCCGGCCACGCGGCGGCGGGCGGCGCTCGCCAGGGCCACGCGCGGCAGCTTGACCCGCAGGATGGCGGCCTGTAGCGCGTCCAGGCGCGAGTTGTGCCCCAGCATGTCGTGCACGTACTTGGCGTTCGGGCGGGAACCGTGCGTCCGCAGGCGCCGGATCGTCTGCGCCAGCTCGTCGTCCTGGGTGGTCAGCAGCCCCGCGTCGCCGTACGCCCCCAGCGTCTTGGTGGGGTAGAAGCTGAACGCCCCCAGCGTGCCCAGCGTGCCGGCCTTCGCGCCGTCCGCGGCAGTGCACCGCGCGCCGAACGCCTGCGCCGCGTCCTCGACGACGGCCAGGTCGTGCGCCTCGGCGATCTCGGTGATGCGGTTCATGTCCGCCGGCAGCCCGAACAGGTGCACCGGCAGGATCGCCCGCGTGCGGTCGCTCAGCAGCGGCGGGATCGTGTCCGGGTCCAGGTTCAGGGTTTCGGGGTCGATGTCGCCGAACACGGGGGTGGCGCCGCGCCGCAGGATCGCTTCGCTGGTGGCGAAGAAGCTGAACGGGGTGGTGATCACCTCGTCGCCGGCACCGATCCCGAGCGCCTCCAGGGCGATCACCAGCGCGTCCGTCCCGCTGTTCAGGCCGACGGCGTGGCCCGCCTCTAGGTCCTCCGCGGCCTCCGCTTCGAACGCCGCCACCTCGGGCCCGCCGACGAACTGGCCGGAGCGCAGCACGCGCTCGATGGCGGGTTGAAGCTCGTCCCAGAGCGTCTCTACCTCGCCGGCGAGGTCCAGCATTGGGATGGGTTCGTGCGGCGCGCTTGGCATCGGCGGCAGTGTACCGCGGGGTGCGTGCACGGCCAGCGTGCCGTCAGGGGCTACGCGAAGGGTCGACGAGGTCGACCGGTAGGCCGTCGAAGTCCCGTACGTTCAGGGTGACCAAGGTCAGATCGTGAGCGATCGCCGTGGCCGCCAACAGCGAGTCGATCACCGGAAGTGTCCGTCCTCGCCGAACCGAGTCTCCTCGGAGTTCACCCCACGCGAGGGCGACCCTCGCGTCAATGCTGAGGATCCGCCCCTCGTAGTTGGGGATCATGACGTCGTGGAGCCACCGGACGTACGGTTCTCCGCGTGCGCCCAGTCGGGCGGCACCTTGGGCGACCTCTCCGATCGTGAGCGTACTGAGGTATGTCGATCCGGCATCGAGGGAATCCAGCCACGCCACCACGTTGGGATCAGGGGCCCGTTTTCCGGGTTCGGACAGCACGTTCGTATCGAGGAGGTACCCCGAGCTCACGGAAGCTCGGTGTCGCGACCCATATCATCGAGCCGCTCGAGGGGGAGGTCGTCCATGGCAGGCATGTCCCCAAGGGCTTCGAGAACCGATTGGCGTGGCTGAACGAAGCGCCGATATCGGTGGATGCTCATCACGACGGCCGTGGCGACCCCATGCCTGGTCACGATGGTGTCTTCCCCTTCTTCCGCACGACGAACGATGTCGCTGAAGCGAGCTTTTGCATCTTGAAGCTTGCGCGTTCGAGTCTGCACGATTCCATCCTTTCGGCACCGGAACACATCTGACTAGTCAGCCTAGTCTTAGTCTAGCAGGCCAAGGACGATCTCGAGCCAACCTTCGCGACCCTTCCGACACCCTCGCGAGCCACGCGGGTGGCGATGAAGCTGAAGGGGGTGGCGATCACCTCGTTACCGCAGCAGGAGGGAGTCCAACATGGCGCTCACGACGCCTTGGGCCACGCCGAGCCCCGTATGTGCGGCGCCGAGGCAAAGGCGCATGTTCATAGCCCTGCATGCGCAACCTGCGCGCGCCGGTCGCCCTTGCGGAACGCGGTCGGTACGGCGCCGAGAGGCGCGTGGCGGGCGCGGCCGTCGTGTCGGGCCGAACCGCTGCGGCCCTGCCCTTGACCCGACCATGCATCACGGCGCATGATGATGTTCACGCGCTCGCGTGAGAGTGGGGAGAACACATGCGTGGTCCTGGCGCACTTGGTGAGTTCACATGGCGGGGTACGCCATGAACGGCTCATGATCGAAGACGTCTGCGGGCGGGTCGCGGACTGGGCCGCGCAGAACGGCGGTCAAGACCCAGAAGAGGTCGCGGTGGCGGACCGGCCCTTCACGGACGATCAGGGGCCCGCCATCGTGGCGTGGCTGTTCGCGATCCGGCCCGGCCCGACCATCCAGGACGACGGCGGACCGGCCTACCGCGCGACCTGCCGCTTCCTGATCACCGCCGCCGACGCCCGCGCCGAGCGTTGCCACCGCTGGGTCGGCGCCCTGCTCACCGCTGCCATGCAGCACCCCACCTTCGAGGTCGAACCGGACGAGCCGCCCTTGTCGTTGTGGGAGGCGGCCGGGATGCCCCCGACCGGCGTTCGTCCTGCGCGCCGAGGCGGTCGCCCCCGCGCAGCGGCCGTCGCTGCCACGCGTACGGTCCCCGATCACTGTCCAGCACGCCACGCTGGAGGCCATGTCCGGCCGAGTGTTCGGGCCCGGCCAGGCGCCGGTGGCGGGGGCGGAGGTCCGATCGGTCGAGCACGGGCATGCGCACGGACCGACCGGGACGGGAGGTTCCACCTCGCCAGCGTGCCGTCCGGCCACGCGCGCAAACTCGAGGTCCGCGCCGGCGCCGAGCAGTACGCCGTGACGGCCGAACGCACCGGCCAGGACGAACCGTTGATCATTCACCTCCAGGCGAAGGAGTCATGACATGCCGACCTATCTGACCCCGGGCGTGTACGTCGAAGAGGTATCGGGCGGCGCACGCCCCATCGAGCGGGTGGGCACCAGCACCGCGGGATTCGTCGGCGTGCCCATGGGGGCACCGCACCCCGCGACGAGGCCATGGCCGTCAACGACTGGACCGCGTTCCAGAAGGCGTACGTCGGTGAGGCCACGGGCCCCAGCACGCCCCTGGTGCTGGCGGTGCACGGGTTCTTCCTCAACGGCGGGGGGCGCTGCTACGTCGCACCCGTCGGCACGTCCGACGCCGTCGCCGGCGGCGGGCAGGGCCTCGACCTGCTGGAGAGCATCGACGAGATCGCCATCGTGACGGCCCCCGGCTACGCCGACGCCGCCAGTTACGAGGCGTTGCTGAGCCACTGCGAGAAGCTTGGCGACCGCGTCGCGATCCTCGACCCCCCGAGGCCGTCAAGCGGCTCGACGCGTTGACCAAGGTCGCCACCGCCCGCCGGGGCTCGGCCTCGGCCAGCGCGTCGGGCGAGGACGACGACACCAGCGGCGCGTCGGGCGGCTCGGGCGGTTCGAGCCGCAATCAAGGGTTGCGGCCACGGCAGTCCGATGGCGGCTTCGGGGCGTTCTACTTCCCCGCGTGTGGGTCCGCGATCCGTTGGCGCCCAACGAAACGGTCGTCTGCGCCCCTCGGGCCACCTGGCCGGCATCTGGTCCCGCAGCGACGCGGCGCGCGGCGTGCACAAGGCGCCCGCCAACGAGCCGGTGCGCGGCGCCCTCAACGTGACCTACCGCCTCACCAAGGAGGAGCAGGGCGTGCTGAACCCCGCGGGCGTCAACTGCATCCGCTTCTTCCCGCGCCAGGGGATCCGTGTGTGGGGCGCGCGCACCGTGGCGGATTCCGCCAGCGAGTGGCGCTACCTGAACGTGCGGCGCCTGTTCAACATGGTCGAGGAGTCCATCGCCAACTCCACCCGCTGGGTGGTGTTCGAACCGAACGACCGCACGTTGTGGAAATCGATCACGCGCGACATCGGCGCGTTCCTGACGATGCTGTGGCGGGACGGCGCCCTCGCGGGCGCGTCGCCGGAGGAGGCGTTCTTCGTGAAGTGCGACGACGAGACCAACCCCCAAGAGGTGATCGACGCCGGGCAGGTCGTCACCGTCATCGGCATCGCGCCGGTCAAGCCGGCCGAGTTCGTGATCTTCCGCATCGGCCAGAGCGCGGGCGAACCGAAATCGCTTCGGCGTGAGCGCCTGACTGCCTGGGGAAGAGGGAAACCGACATGCCCAGACGAAGCCACCGCCGAAGCGCGCCAGAGTGGACGGATCGATCCGTACCGCGCGTACAACTTCAAGCTCGAGATCCAGGGCGTGACGCGCGGGCACTTCACCGAGTGCGCCGGCCTGAAGATGCGCGTCCACCCCATCCGCTACCGCGAGGGCGGCCTCGCCCAGGCGACCCGGGCGTTGCCCGGCGCCGTCGACTACGGCGAGGTGACCCTCCGCTACGGCCTGACGCAATCCACCGACCTGTGGGACTGGTTCATGACCGCGGTCCGCGGTCGCGTCGAGCGCCGCAACGTGTCCGTTCTGATGCTGTCGCCCGACGGCGTCGACGAGGTGCTGCGCTGGAACCTGGTGGACGCCTGGCCCTGCCAGTGGGAGGGTGCCCCGTTGGACGCGCATGGGCCGCGAAGCGGCGATCGAAACGCTGAACCTCGTCTTCGAGTCGTTGGACCGGAGCTAGGCGGTGCGGGCGCGCCACTCGGTCCTGAGGTGGCTGTACGCGGCCTTGGCGTCGCTGCGGTCGTTGCTGGGCCGCGTCCTGCGACGCTTGGAGCAGGAACTGATGGAGCCGCCGCCGGTCGTGTTCGAGCCGGGCGAGGACCCGGCGACCCCGCATCGTCCGCAGGGGCCGCCCTCCCGGCCGCCCGAGCATTGGCTGCGCACGGTCCGCGAGCGCGCGCCCTACCTGCTGCGCGACGACGCGGGGGCACGGGGCTCGACCCGCAGCAGCGCACGTCCGTCCGCGACGAAGCCGCCGGATGGCCGCCACCACCGACCGCACCGTCCGCACAGCGCCGCACGGACGGTGCCGAACCGCCCGGGGCGACGCCCGGCGACACGACGCGTCCTGCACGCCCGTGGGGCGACGACCTGTACCGCCGGCGGCACTTCCGGCCCGTACCGGCACCCGGGACGGCGCAACCGTCGGACCCGTCCCGGCAGGGTGAGGCGCCGCCGCCCGACAGCGCGGACGGGCCCAGCGACGCGGGCGCACCCGCCGACCATGCCGGCACCCACGTGCAGGACGCGCAGTCCAATCGCCCGTGGCACGTGGACCACCTGGACGCGCCGGAAGCACCGGTGGACGCGCAACGCATGGCGACCGACGCTACCTCCGCGTCGTCGGAGCCGCACCCGGACGCAGCGGACGCGACGCCGCGCGGGACGGGTGCGTACCGGCGCCTCGAGCCGCTACAGGACGCCACCTCCGGTCCGAACGACGAAGAGGCCGCCGCCGAACACGAGGTCCACTCGGACGCACGGACCGCAATCCCGTGGGACGCGACCGTGTGGGCGATGGACGACGCAGACTCGCTGGCGCGGCCCGACCACGGGTGGCTCGACGCTCCAGCGGGGGGCCGGCGGGTGCAGCCGGAACCGTATGCGCACGCCATCGTCCACCCCATGGCGGACCCGTGGCCGCCCCTCCCACCGTCCGCGCCCGCAGTCGAAGCGACCGAACCGGTCGTGCGCCGCACCTGGGACCCGCGCGCCGGCAGCAGCGCGTGGCCCGCGAGCAGGAGGGACGCACATGGAACGGGTGACGTTCCTCGTCGAGGCGACCGGGCAGCGCCTGGGGTGCCTCTTGAACCCCGCCACCTTGACGCTGACGCGGCGTGCGGGCGTGCGGTCACGCAGCGGCGCGGCAGGCGCCATCGCCAGCCGCGGCCTCAGCGACGATCCGCTCATCGACGTCGGGGGCGGCGTGACCGAACTCGAATTGGATCTCCTCTTCGACGTCGGCGTGGCCGGATCGACCGTCGTCAGCCTCGACGTTCGCGACCTGACCCGGCCGCTGTGGGACCTGGCCGAGACCCACGCCCGCCTGGAAGGCGGCCGGCCGCCGGTGGTGCAGTTCTTCTGGGGCGAACGCGAGGGGTTTCCCGGCGTGGTGCTGGCGGTGGCGGAACGGTTGGAACGCTTCGACGCCGAGGGCGTGGCGGGCCGGTCCTGGCTGCGGATGCGCCTCCGCCGCATGGCGCACCCAGGCGGTCCGCGCGACCGCAGCGGCACCGACCCGCTGGACGGCATCCGCACCGCCACCCGCGACGGGGCGGGCGGCGACGGAACCGTGGTGATGGGACCGCTGGCCGGCGGCGCAGCAGGCGCGGGCAATGAGGGAGAGCGACCCGTCGCGGGCGTCAGCCGACTCGACGCCGTCGCCGCGCTGCACTTCGGCGACGCCACCCTGTGGCGATGGATCGCGGAGGCCAACGCCCTCGACGACCCGGCCCGCGTCGACCCCGACACGCGCCTGCGCCTTCCCTCCCTGCGGCCGGGGGGCGAGGAGCGACCGTGAGCGTCCCCGCAGCGCTTCCCCGCGCCGAGATACGGCTGGCCGGCCGGCCGCTGGAGGACGAGGCGGCGGCAACGGTGAGCGGCCTGCGGATCCGGCAGGTGCTGAATGTGCCCACCCTGTGCGAAATCACCCTTACCGACCCGCCCGCCCACCTCATGGACGACCCGCGGCTGCAGCCCGATCAGGGCGTGCGGGTGGGCTTCGCGCAGGACGGCGCACCGGCGTTCGACGGCCGGCTGGTCGCCGTCGAGCACGCCTTCCACGGCGCGGCCGGCCGGCGGATGCACCTCCGGGCGTACGACCGGCTCCACCAGCTCCGCCGCAGCCGCCACCTGCGGGTCCTTGCCGAGCCGACCCTGCACGCGTTGGCACAGGCCCTGGCCGGACCCGCCGGCCTGCGGGTCGAAGGCGGCGAGGACGCGGAGCTGCCGAGCCAGTCGATTCAGCACCGGCAGTCCGACCTGCAGTTCCTCGTCGATCACGCGGGACGCTGCGGCTACTACCTGGCGTGCGAGGGCGACACGCTGCGCCTGATCCGCCTGGACGCCGCCGCGCCGCCGCTCGAGCTGGACCGGGACGCGGGCCGCTGGGAGGCGCGCTTCGAGCGGACCGTCGACGGCGACGCCGCCGCGACGGAAACCGCCGGGTGGGACGCCGGTACGCTGGAACGCCGTGCAGGACGGTGGACGCCGAACGCCATCGGCCGACGGGGCGCCGACGCTGTGGCGGACCAACCGGGTGCTGCGCAGCGGCCGTGAACAGACCCAGGACGCCCGCGCCGAGATGGAACGGCGCGACGCCGGCCGGCTGGTGATCTGGGCCACCGGCCCGGGCGACGCCCGAATCCGGCCCGGCCAGGCGGTGCGGCTGCACGGCTTCGGCGCGGCGCTGCACGAGGCGCAGGCCGTCACGGACGCCGAGCACACCCTGGACGAGCGGGCGGGCTACCTCACCGAGTTCAGCACCGACCCGCCGCGCCTCCAGGTTCCGCCCGAACCGATGGAGGTCACCGTCGCGCGCGTCGTCGACAGCGACGACCCTGTCGGCACCGGCCGCGTCCGCGTGGCGTTGGAGGCGTTCGGCGACGTCACCACCGGCTGGTTGCCGGTGATGATCGCCGGCGCCGGGGCGGACAAGGGGTTGACGATCTATCCCGAGGCGGACGACGTGGTGCTGGTGCTGCTGTGCGGGACCGATCCCTCCGCCGGCATCGTGCTGGGCGGCCTGTACGGGACCCGCCCCAGCGCCGACGCCGACATCGCCGGTCGCCGCCCGCGGCCGTACGCGCTGCGCACCCCGGCGGCCAGCGGCTGCGCCTGGACGACCACGGCCAGCTGGTGCGCCTGGAGAACGCCGACGGCAGCTACCTGGAGATGAGCGCAGACGAGGTGGTGCTGCACGCCGCCCGTGACCTCCGCATCGAAGCGCCGGGCCGCACCCTCACCCTCGGGGCCGACGCGATCGACATGAGGAGTCGCTAGGTGAAGCTGTTGAGCGAGGACGCCCGCCTGGCGTGCCGCCACCGCGGCGTGATCATTGTGCCGCCTTCCCAGGGGCTGGTCACCGTGAACGGACGCCGCGTGCTGGTCGAGGACGACCCGGTCGGCCAGCGCATCGCGGGGTGCCCCAACGCCGGACCGACGATCAAGCCGTGCACCACCACCCTGAAGGTGCAGGACGGCTACGCCGCACTGCTGCGCATCGACGGGCGTCGCGCCTGCCTGGACGCCGTCACCGGCCTCACGGACGGCACGCCGCCCGGTACCGTCGCCTACCTGGTCGATACACCTGGCCAGGGCTGGGTCGAGGTGCAGGCGATGACCGCGCCGCCCGATCGGGCCTGGCGCTTCGTCCACCCAGCGGTGGACGTGCCCGCCAGCATCGCGGAACGGACGCCCGGCCTGCACGTCGATGCGACCGGCGGCATCGACGTGGTCGAGGGGGACGCCTGCGTGCGCCAGTCGATCCTCCTGCTCCTGTCCACCGCCCGCGGCGAGCGGGTCATGCGGCCTGACTACGGCTGCGACCTGAACCGGTTGGCCTTCGCCCCCAACGACGCCACCACCGCCGGCCTGGCCATCCACTACGTTCGCAGCGCCGTGGCGCGGTGGGAGCCGCGCGCGCGGGTGCTGCGCGTCGATGCCGGCCGCCGCCTCTTTCACGGTCCCGGCCTCGGCGCGGTGGACGATCCCGAAGCCCGCCTGGACGTGGTGCTGGACTACCAGGTGCGGGACAGCGGCCACGCCGACCGCCTGGCGCTGAGCCTGGACTTGGCGGAAGGATCGATCGCGTGAGCCTGCGCCCCCCGGACCTCGACGACCGCGACTTCCAGGCGCTGATGCGCGAGGCGCTGGCCCGCATCCAGGACGCGAGCCCGCGCTGGACCGACCACTCGCCCAGCGATCCCGGCATCGTGCTGTTGGACGCCTTCGCCTACCTGACCGAGATGATGATCTACCGCCTGAACCGGGTGCCGGAGAAGGCGTACGTCGAGTTCCTCCGCCTGATGGGCGTGACGCTGCGCCCGCCGGCGGCGGCCAAGGTCCGGTTGCGGCTGACGGGGGACGCCGAGGGGACGGACGCGCGGACGGTGCCGCGCGGCACCCGCGTCACGATCGGCCAGGGACTGGACCAACGGGACGCACCGGTGTTCGTCACCACCGAGGACGCTACCGTGGCGCCCGGTGCGACGGCGCAGGTCACGGCCCTGCACGCCGAGACGGTCGCGGCGGAACGGGTGGGGACCGGTACCGGCCGGCCGGGCCTGAGCCTCACGCTGTCGCGCCCGCCCATCGTGGCGCCCAGCGGCGACGGGGCCGACCTGGTGATCGGCGTCGAGGCTGGCGAGGAGGAGGCAGGCGGCGACGCGGGGCGCGCGCCCGCCATTCGGCACGACGACCGCACCTACCGAGTCTGGCGGGAGGTCGTCAGCTTCGCGGAAGCCCACGAGGACCGCTTCGTCTACCTGGCCGACCGCGCGTCGGGCCGCATTACCTTCGCCCCCGCCGTGCACGAGAGCGAGGCGGGCCGCACCGTCGCAGGCGAAGCGACCGCCTTGGCGGAGGTCGTGCCGGCCGGCCGCGAGGTGCGGGCCTGGTACCGCCGCGGCGGGGGCCGCGACGGCAACGTGCGCGCCGGCGCGCTGATGGCCTTCGTGGACGACGTGCCCGGGGTGGCGGTCACCAACCCCGAAGCGGCCACCGGCGGGCGCGACGCGAGATCGTTGCCCAACGCGCTGCAGCGCGGTCCCCAAGCGCTTCACGCGCTGGAGCAGGCCGTCACTGCGGGACTTCGAACGAATCGCCCAGCGCGCCGGCGCGGTGCGACGCGCCAAGGCGTTCGCGGAGGCCGCCCTGTGGCGACACGGCGTGCCCGGCACCGTCCACCTGGTGCTGGTGCCCGACCTCGACCCGGGGCGCACCGCCCAAAGCGGCGCGACGCTGGACGCCCTGACGGCCGCCCAGACCGGGCAGGCCCTCAGTGACGTGCAGAACGACGTCGACGCCCGCAGGCCGCTCGGCACGCGCTGCCGGGTGGCGTGGGCCCGCTACAAGCCGCTCCGGATCGGCGCGCGGGTGGTGGTGTTCGCGGAGGAGGACGCCGCTGCGGTCGGCACGCGCCTGGCGGGGCGCTTGAACGAACTGCTGGACCCGCTGCGCGCCCGGGACTTCGGCGAGCCCATGCGGGCGTCCGACGTCTACGACGTGCTGCTGCGCGAGCCGGGCGTTCGCTACGCCGACCACGTGCACCTCGAGGTGGACAGCGCCCCCGACGCCGAGGTGCACGCCGTCGCGACCGACCGTTTCCAGCCCGGCACCTGGTACGCCGGCGCCGGCGGCGCGACCTACCGGACGCTGGACGACGCCGACGGTTGGGAGCGCGTGCGGGTGGACGAGGCGTTCACGGTGGCCGGCGTCTTCCCGCACCCGTCGCGGCCGGGCATGGTGGCGGTGCTGCTGCAGGACGAACCGCAGGGCCGCTGGCGGCTGGCGGTGAGCGATGACTGCGGCGAGTCGTGGCGCAGCAACGAGGCCGAACTCAGCTTCCGCGTCTACGACGTCGCCTGGCTGGACCGGACCGGCGACGCGGTGCTCCTTCTCGCGACGCGCCAGGGACTGTTCCAGCTTCCGCTGTCCGACACGTCGTTGACGCCGGTTCAGGTGCCCGTCGATCCGGACAAGACCGACCGCGGCTTCTACGCTGTCGCCGTGTCGGCCGGCGTGCGTGGCCGCACGTTCGTGGCGGTCGCTGCGGACCAGTTGGGCGGGGTATTCCTGTCCGATCAGGGCGGCGGGGACGGCACCTTCCGGGCGTTCGGCCTGGACGGGACGGACGTGCGCGTCCTGCAGATGCACGCCGACGGGCCCCGCCTGTACCTGTGGGCCGGCGCCGCCGCGGTCGGGGGCGAGCCGGGCGACGGCTGCTTCCGCGGCGCGAGCTGCGCCTCGGTGAGGACGCCCCTTCCCAGTGGCGGCAGTACCGCCAGGGCTGGCGCGGCGGCAGTTGCTACCAACTGGCCGTCGCCGGCGGGGCGCTGTACGCCGCCACGCACGCAGGGGGCGCGCTGCGGCTGGACGCCGGCAGCCGGGAGGCCGCCTGGGAGGGGCCGCCCCTGGACTGCGGGCTGCCGCTCCGCGACGCCGAACGGTTGCTGCACCCGGTCCGCGCCGTCGCCGCGCGGGGCGGCGACGCCCCCCGCCTGCTGGCGGGCGGGCACGCCGGCGTCCACCGCAGCACGGATCAGGGCCGGACCTGGCAGCCCGTGTCGCGACGAACCTACGCGGACAAGGTGACGGTGCCGCCGGCGTGGCTGTTCTGCCCCGGCGCCGCACAAGGTCGAGGTGGTGCGCGACGATGAAGTCTGAGCGCATCCTCGCGTTGCTGCCGCAGGCGTTCCAGTCCTCCGCCTGGAGGGGTCCCCGCTGCTGGGCCTCCTGGCGGCCATGGAGGGGATGCACGCACCAAGCGAAGCCGTTCTGGACGACCTGGACGGCTACTTCGACCCGCGGCGCGCCCGCCTGCGCTCGGCGGCCTACCTGGCGTCCTGGCTTGATCTCGACCGCATCGTGCGCGCCGCGGGGCCGCACGGCCGGAGCGCCGCCGTGGCACTGCCGACCGGACGCCTGCGCGAACTGACCGCCGCTGCCGCCGACCTGTCGCGTTGGCGGGGTACCGCCTACGGCCTGGCGCGCTTCCTGGAGGTCGCGACCGGCGTGCCCGGCTTCGAGGTGGACGACCACGTGCGCGACGCTTACGGCGACGTTCGACCGTTCGACGTCGAGGTGCGTGTGCCGGCCGGCGCCGCCGGCCAGCGGGCCGCTGATCGAGACCATCGTCGCCTCGGAGAAGCCCGCCTACGCGACGAGCACCCTGCGCCTTTTGGAGGGCGAAGGCAGAGGCGACCCCGCGGGTGACGGGGAGCGACCGCCATGAGGACCCCGCTGAGCGTCACGGTCACGCCGGCCTCGCTCACGCTTTCGCGTGTCGGGCCGCGGATCGAGGCGGACGAGACCACCTTCACCGTCACCAACACGGGCGCGCGACGCGTGACCGCCCGGGCGGCGCTGGAGCCGCTGGGCGGGGCCGAGCCGGGCTGGCTGTCGCTGCGGGGCGAGGCGCAGCACGACTTCGCACCCAACGCGACGCACGCGTTCACGGTGCGGGTGGCGCCACCCCCGGACGCCCCGGCGGGCCGGCACGCCTTCCGCCTGAACGTCGTCGACGTGCACCATTCGGACGAGGGCGAGGTGGAGGGCCCGGAGGTGGCGTTCGAGGTTCCCCCCGCCCCGACGGAGGACGGGCCGACGATGCCGCCGATGGCTGTGGATGGCGATCGCGGCGGTCGTGCTGCTCGGCGGTGCGGCGGCGCTCGCCGTCGCGTTCTGGCCGTTCGGGTCGGTCAACGAGGCGCCGAGCCTGGCCGACGTCGAGAACGTCGCGCACCCTGCAGGGCGAAGCGGCCGAGGTGTCCCTCGCCATCCGCGACGAAGATCCGGGCACCGTCGCCGTCGCGGTCCGCTCCAGCGACGACACCCTCGTGGCGGCGGACGACCTCGAGGTGGCCGGCGAGGGCGCGGACCGCCTGCTGCGCGTCACCCCCGGCGCGGTTCGGGGTGGGGCGCGCCGTCCTCACCGCGATCGGTGGCGCGGACGCCGAGGGCCTGGAGGGCAGCACCTCGTTCGAGGTCGAGGTGCGCCGGCCGTTCGACGTCCAACTGCCGGCGCTGAGCGCCAGCGACGGCAGCGAGGGGTCGTTCTACGGGACGTCGGTCGCGCTGGACGGCGATCACGCCGTCGTCGGTGCCTCGTTCGACGGCGGCGTCGCGGAGGCGGCGGGAGCCGCCTACCTGTACCGGCTGGACGACGGCGTCTGGACCGAGTGGAGAAGCTCACCGCGAGCGATGCAGACGAGCTGGACCACTTCGGCATGAGCGTTGCGCTGGACGGCGATCACGCCATGATCGCAGCCCGCTTCGACGCAGCGGTGCCGCCGACGACGCGCGGTGCCGACTCGACGCCTTCCAGCGGCAGGGCGACACCTGGCGCGAGGTCGCCAAGCTCACCGCCCGCGACGCCGAGGAGGACACGCTGTTCGGCTACCGACGTGGCCCTGGACGGGGATCGGGTCCTGATCGGCGCCCTCGACGCACGCAGGCCGGCGATGACGCCGGCTCGGCCTACCTCTTCGAGCGCGATGGCGACGGTGGCGGCAGGCGCAGAAGCTCACCGCCAGCGATGCCGCAGCCGGCGACCGCTTCGGGTCGGACGTGGCGCTGGACGGCGACATTGCGCTCATCGGCGCCCTCAGCCACGACGGGGCTGCCGAAGATGCGGGTGCGGCGTACGCGTTCCAGCGCCAGGGCGACGCCTTTCGCGAGGTCGCCAAGCTCACCGCCGACGAGGCGCGCGAGACGCGTCGTTCGGTGGGCCGGTCGCGCTGGACGGCGACACGGCGCTCATCGCCGCCTCGGGCGAAGAGCGCGAGGGCGAGGGGACGGGCGCCGCGTACGTCTTCGAGAGGAACGGCGACGCATGGCGCGAAGTCGCGAAGCTCACCGCGCGCGACGCCCGCGCCGGGCATTTCTTCGGCAACTCCGTGGCGCTCGACGGCGACTACGCCCTCGGTGAACGGCGGCGCGTTCCTCGCGGAGGATCCGGGCTCCTCGGTGTACGTCTACCGGCGCGACGACGACACCTGGCGGGCGCTCCGCCAACTCACGGCGCGCGAGGTCGGCGCCGGCGGCATTTCGGGATAGCCATCGCGCTCGACGGTCCACGGCTCCTGCTGAGCGCGCCGTCCGACGACATGGGTGGAGACGAGGCGGTGGGAGCGGTGTATGCGTTCCAGGACTAGACATTCATGCCCCTTCACGGAGGTGGCCTGATGGCTGCTTCGTTCGCGATCACGGCGTCGCCGGCGTCGTTGGCGTTGTCGCGTGGGAGGGACGGCAAGGTCGTGCCGCAGGAGGTCACGTTCGCGGTGACGAATGCCGGGGTTCGCGTACGGTGACGGGCCGGGCTGTGGTGGAGCCACTGGGTTCCGGTGGCGTCGGGCTGGTTGGAGGTGTTGGGGGAGCGGGAGCGGGATTTCGAGGCGAACGGGACGCCATACCTTTTCCGTGCGGGTGGCGCCGCCGGCGGGCGCGCCTCCTGGGCGGCACCGGTTTCGTTTGAACATGGTGGACGTGCACCATCCGGACGAGGGCGAGGTGGAGGGGCCGGAGGTGGGGTTCGAAGGTGCCGCCGGCCCCGGCGGAGGACGGTGCCGTCGTTGCCGCGCTGGCTGTGGATGCGCCATCGCGGTGCTGGTGGTGGCAGGCGGCGTGATCGCGGCCGTCCTGGTGCTGGGCAACGACCCGCCCGACGCCGACGCCGGCGGCGATCGTGAGGTCGAGGTGGGAACGACCGTCACGCTCGACGGCAGCACGTCCAGCGATCCGGACGGGGACGCGGTGGCGTTCTCATGGGCGTTGGAACGGCGACCCGACGGCAGCGGCTGCGGCCCTCGCGGACGCGCGACACGCCCTCGCCAAGCTTCACGCCGGACGTCGCCGGCACGTACGTGGCGGCCTTGACGGTGTCCGACGGGTCGCGCCCGGCCAGCGATAGCATGAGCGTCACGGCGCGCGAACCGCCCAACGAACCCCGGGCCTGTCGCCCATTGCCCAGCAGCGTACAGAGGAGGGGGCGCCGCTCGAGGTCGCGTTCGAGGTCGCCGACGAAACCCCGAGAACGATGACGATCGAGGCGTCGGCCAGCGACCCGGCCCTGCTGCCCGCTGGCAGCGTCGAGGTCCTCGGCGACGGTGCCGAGCGGTCGCTGCGCATCACGCCACCGGCAGGCGCAGCCGGAAGCACGGAAATCACCGTGGTGGCGCGGGACGCAGCTGGATTGGAGGACAGCGTCACGTTCGTGCTTGAGGTCACGCCGCGGCCCCTTTCCCGGGAATCTGGGACGACGCCCCGCGGGACGACGCCCTCTGGGGACCACGACCACGCCGCTCGTAAAGCAAGGAGGCCCGAGTGAACCCGAACACCCGCAAGGTTCTACGCCTGATCGTCCCGGTCGCCGTTCTCGGCATCTGGGCGTTCGCCATCGACCTTCCGCATCTGTTCTCACCGGAAACGACGATCAGCTCCAGCGAAGTCAACGAGAACTTCCAGGTGCTGGCCGGCGCGATCACGACCTTCGAAGACGCCATCGCGATCGACGACGATGGGAACGTCGGCATCGGCACCGGCAGCTCCGGCTTCCAGCTCGACGTGGTGGGCGGGATGCTCGCCACCGACGACGACCGTGCCATCATCGGCCGCCAGGGCACCAGATCCTGCGCTGGAACGTACGGTGTCGGCGGATGCGCGACCACGGGGAACGGTGTCGTCGGTCGCGCCGGTGGCGGCATTGGCGTGCTCGGCGTCAGCGACACGCGCGGCGTGGTCGGCACCCAAGGGGAGACGTCGTGCGCCGGCAGCTACGCCGTGGGCGGGTGCGGCACCACGGAGCGACGGCATCTACGGCCGGAGCCGCGACGGACGTGCAGGCGTGTTCGATGGAACGGTGCAAATCAACGGCAACCTCAGCGTGTCGGGCACCAAGAGCTTCCGCATCGACCATCCTCTCGATCCCGACAACCGGTACCTGCACCACTTCGCTGTCGAATCCAACGAGGTGCTGAACGTCTACAGCGGCACCACGAGCCTGGATGCGGACGGCACGGCCGTCGTGCGATGCTCGGACTACTTCGAAGCGCTGAACACGGACGTTCGTTACTGAGCTCGCCCATCGGCAGGCCATGCCGAACTTGCACGTGTCGGAGAAGTTCTCGCAAGGGCGCTTCGCCGTAGCCGAGGGACAGCCCGGTGCGGACGTCTCTTGGCAAGTCACGGCGGTCCGCAACGACGCAGGCCTGCGGGGCGGCAGGCTGCCCGTGGAGTTGGACAAGCCCGTCTCAGAACGCGGCAGCTCCGAGGTGGACGGCCGTGGTACGGAGCCTGTCGCGAGGCGCGCGCCGTGAGGCCGTCGCCCGGCCGACGAGGTACGGCCTGATGGCGGCTTCGTTCGCGGTCACGGCGTCGCCGGCGTCGTTGGCGTTGTCGCGTGGGAAGGGCGGCGCGGTCGTGGCGCAGGAGGTCACGTTCGCGGTGACGACGATACGGGCCGCGCGACGGTGACCGGGTCGGGCCGCGGTGGAGCCGCTCGGTTCGGTGGGGGTCGGCGTGGTTGGAGGTGTTGGGGATCGGGAGCGGGATTTCGAGGCCAACGGCACGCACACCTTCACCGTGCGGGTCGCGCCGCCCGCGGACGCGCACGCCGGGCGGGCATCGTTTTCGCTTGAACGTGGTGGACGTGCATCGTCCCGACGAGGGCGAAGTGGAGGGACCCGAGGTGGATTCGAGGTGCCGCCGGCCCTTGTCGACGACGGGCCGGCGGTGCCGCGCTGGCTGTGGATCGCCATCGCGGCGGTGGTGTTGGTCGGGGGTGCGGCGGCGCTGGCCGTGGCGTTCTGGCCGTTCGGTCCGAGCGAACGCGAGGTGCCCGGTCTGGCTGGCATGACCGTCGCCGAGGCGACGGAGACGGCCGAAGGGGCCGGCTTCACGCTCGAGGTCGCCGACGCGCCGCGCCCCAGCGACGAGGTCGGGGCCGGCAGGGTCGCCGCGCAAGAGCCGGAGGCGGAGACGCTGGCCGAGCCGGGCAGCCCGGTCGTCGTGACGCTGGCTGGCGTACCGGACGTCGTGGGCATGGAGCGCGCCGACGCCGAACGCGCCCTGCGGGATGCGGGCCTCGCCGTGACGGTGGCGGGCCTGAGGGTCACCGGCTCGCACGCGCCGCGGCCGGGTCGTCTCGCGACCCGGGCCCGTCCGACGACGTCGAGCCCGGCGCGGAGGTCACCCTTCGTCGTCGAGGGGGTCGATGTGCCCCCATGGTGGGCGAGCACATCGACGACGCGCTCCGCACGCTGGAGGGACCGGGCTGTCGTTCGAGCTGAACTCGGACTTCCGGAGCCGCCGTCCGGCCGGGACCGTCACCAGGCAGTCGATCGATGGCGGCGCAGCCGTGGATCCGGGAACCACCGTCTCGCTCTCCGTGGCAGCCACCTTCGGTGGCGGGTACCTGGAGGAGATCGACCCGGCCCTTCTCCGCCGCTTGAACGTTCCCCTTGGTCCCGGCAATGGACCGATTCCGCCGTTCGACTTCGAGCCTGGTCACGCGCTGAACCCTGGCCGCGAGGAGGAACGCCATGTCCCTGAATTCTTCCAAGATGTCGCGCACCTTCTCGGCGTGATCGCCGGATTCGCCGCCGGCGCGGTGGCCCTCGTCGACCTCATCGTGGTACCGGACAGTTCGCGTATGGCGTCTGGGCCGGCGGCGCTTCCTGGCGGGGCGCCGCACGCTGGCGGTGATCGCGGGAGCGCCGGCCAGTCCGCCGCGGCGGGCGCGAGCCCTGCCGGAGGTGGGCGCCGAGTACACCCGCGTCCCGCGGACTGGGTCACCTACATCGTCATGGCGCCCTTCGTTCGTCGGCATCGTCGTGACGTTCTTGGCCCCGCCGTGGGGGTAGCGCCCCCCGCCCGGCGGGTCACGAGATCCCGGCGCACCGGTTCCGGGCTGGGCGCGGGCGCGACGCCGCAGTGCCGGTGAAGCCGCTCCACCTGCTGATCCTCGTCGCCGGTGGTCGCGATCATGGCGTACCTGCTCACGCTGGCGATCGGGTCGCGGACCCGCAGCGACGAGGGGCCCCAGGGGCGCAACGGCGCACCTTCGACGTCGACGCGTCCTACCCGTTGCTCGGCAGCCTCGGCCGCTGGTTCAGCCCCGAGATGGAGCTTTCCGCAGGCGGCTCGGGTACGACCTGAGCGGTGGTCAGCGGGTGGAGCTTCCGCTGCCCGCGGAGGAACGACGCTACCGCCGCCTGGAACCTCGCGGCGACCGAGCCGCCGGCGCCCAGCGCGACCGCGTTGACGATCACCTACGCCCCGAGAACCAGCGGCAACGAGGACTACCCCGACGAACTCACCGAGACCAGCTCCTGGCCGGAAGACGCACGAGACCTGCCCGACGCGACCTTCCTGGTGTTGGACGGCGGGGGGACGCTCACCGTCGTGAACCGGTCGACCCGGCCCGCGGCGGATCGAGGTGCGGTGAGGCGGCACACCGCGGCCGGTACGCGCCTCAGGCCCGGTCCAACCGCAACGCCTTCAGCACCGGCACCACCGAGCCGAACAGCAGCACCACGCACCAGACCGCCGCCAGGATGCCTACCACGATGGCCGCCACCGCGTCGGTGATGGCGACGAGGAAGCCCGGCACGATCGCGTGCAGGAAGCTCACCACGATGTTGGCCAGCAGCGCGCTCAGCACCAGCGCCACCAGCCCCTTGTTCTGCACCATCCGCTGGTGCGCCAGCAGCGGCAGGCCGTGTAGCCGAGTACCGGGCGAGGACCAGACCCAGCGTCGTGGCCGCGGTCCCCGTGGGGAAGCTCGGCGTAGCGCGCGAAGTACACCGCCGTGCCGAACGGCGCCGCGGCCAGGAGCATCACCATCAGGATCAGCAGCCCCAGCGCCGTCAGGATCATGACGATCGCCCCGAGCAGCATCAGCAACGAGGCCAGCAGCGTCACCACGCCCTGGACGCGCCCGTGCACGCGTTCGGGCACGATCAGCGAGGCCAGCATCAACGACAACGTGAGCAGCACCAGCCCGTCCACCAGCGCCATGTACGCGATGCCGCGCCCACGGTGCGCACGTCGCCGTCGGCCCAGGTCGGAACGATAGCGGGCAACCACGTGGATGCGCCCACCTCGATCAGGATCACGAAGACGGCCAGCACCACGGCCGCCACGAAGAACGGCCGGCGCAGCCTGTCCGCCACCTGCGTCGTCACGTACGCAAGCTACCGCGGATGGCGGCTCACTTGTCCAGCGGGACGAGCGCGCTCGCGCACGCCCATCGGGGCGACGTGGGCGACGCGCATTGGCGTGCCTGAGCGCCCTTCGCCCGCACCGGCGTGAACACGTTCAGCGTCTCCGTCGGCCCGGGCGCGTCCTCGGGCACGTACGCGGCGTGCGCGATGCCGCCCGGGATCGACAGCACCTCGCCCGCCGCCAGGTGCGTCTCGCCGTCGTCGAACACGAACACCAGCGCGCCGGCCTGCACCAGGGTGAGCTGCTCGGCGGGGTGGGCGTGTCGCGGAAACGTCGTGCCCGGCTCGTAGCGGTACGCGATCAGCTCCAGGCGCTCGCCGGTCATGCGGCGGCGGGTCACGCCGCTGCGGGGTGTCTCGCCCGGCAGTTCGTCCAGGCGGACCTTCCGGGGCCGCGGTGCGTTCACGCCGCCACCTCGCCCGTCACGCGCTCCAGCGCCGCCGCCATGCCCTGCACGAGCACCTCCACCTCGTCCTCCGTGATCACGAACGGCGGCGCCAGCAGTGCGTGATCGCCACGCCGGCCGTCCACGTGCCCGCCGCCCTGATAGACGTACACGCCTTCGTCCAGGCAGGCGCGGGCGAAGCGGCCGCGCACGTCGGCTTCGGCCGGGAACGGCGTCATGCCGTCTCGTTCCGCGACGAACTCGACGCCCAGCAACAGTCCGCGGCCACGGATGTGACCGACGTGCGGGTGGTCGCCGAGGGTCTCCTGCAGGCGGCGTTTCAGGAGGGCGCCCAGCTCGGTGACGCGGGGGAGGAGCCCCTCGCGTTCGATTACGTCGATGACGTGACTGCCGACGGCGCAGCTCAGCGGGTTGCCGGCGAAGGTGTGGCCGTGCGGGAAGCCGCCCGGCGCGCGGCGCACCGCCTGGTCGTGCGCGTCGGGCACCAGCACCGCGCCGAGGGGCGCGTAGCCGGCGGAGAGGCCCTTGGCGGTGGTGATCATGTCCGGCGTCACGCCGGTGTGCTGCATCGCCCACCAGGCGGCCGGAGCGGCCGTTGCCGCTCATCACCTCGTCCGCGATGAACAGCACGTCGTGCCGGTCGCAGATCTCGCGGATGCGGGGCCAGTACCGCTCCGGCGGGTGCCGGCCGGGGGCGGAGGAGCCGACGACCGGTTCGGCGATGAACGCCGCCACGTTCTCGGGCCCGACGTCCTGCAGACGCGTCTCCAGGTCGCTGGCGCACTCGACGTTGCAGCTGCTCGGTTCCTTGCCGAAGGGGCAGCGCGCGCACGAGGTCGGCGCGATCATCGGTTGCGCCTGCATCATCGGCGCGAACGGGTCGCGCCGTTGCGGGTGGCCCGACACGGACAGGGCGCCGAGGGTGGCGCCGTGGTAGCTGGTGCGGCGCGTCACCACCAGCGTCTTGTGCTCGAACCCGCGGGCGCGCTGCACCTGGCGGGCCAACTTGAGCGCCGTCTCGGTCGCCTCGCTGCCGCCGGAGGTGAACAGCACGCGGTCCAGGCCGGCGGGGGCGCGGGCGGCCAGGCGTTCGGCCAGCGCTTCGGCTTCGGGGGTGACGAACTTGCTGGGGTGCGCGAACGCCAGCCGGGACGCCTGCTGGGCCATCAGCGCCGCGATGTCCTGGCGGCCGTGCCCCAGCGAGGCGACGGCGGCGCCGGCGGCGGCGTCCAGGTAGCGGCGGCCGTGCTCATCGATCAGCCAGGTGCCCTCGCCGCGCACGATCCGGATGGGCGCGTGGGCGGGGTCGCGCAGGAACAGGGGGGAGGCGCGGGTGTCGGTCGGGGTCGTCATCGGGGTGCTCGGCGGGGCGTGCGGCTCAGGCCGCGGCGTCGCGGCGGCGGCCGGCCATCATCAGGCCCAGCGTTTCGGCGTCGGCCTCGGTGGCGGGCAGCTCGCCCATGAGGGTGCCTTCGAAGATGACGGCGATGCGGTCGCTGAGGGAGAGGATCTCGTTCAGGTCGGCGCTGACCAGCAGCACCGCCAGGCCCAGGTCGCGGGCGCGGACGATCTGGCGGTGGATGAACTCGATCGCGCCGATGTCCACTCCTCGCGTCGGTTGCGCCAGGATCAGCACCTTGGGGTCGCGTTCGAGCTCGCGCGCCACGATCAGCTTCTGCGCGTTGCCGCCCGAGTACGCCTGCGCCATCACGGTGGTCGAGCGGGGCCGCACGTCGTAGTCCTCGATGATGCGGCCGGCGTGATCTTGAATCGCCTTCAGGTTCAGGAATCCCTGCCGCGTGGCGAACGGCGGGTGGTGATGGTCGCCCAGCACCGCGTTCATCGCGGCGGAGTACGACGCCACCAGGCCGCGGGCGTTGCGGTCCTCGGGCACGTGGCTCATGCCGGCCGTCCGTCGCGCTCGGCCGGAGGTGTGCGTCACGTCCTCTCCCATCATGCGGATTTGGCCGCCGTCCGGCTGGCGCAGGCCGGTGATGCACTCCACCAGCTCGGTCTGGCCGTTCCCTTCGATGCCGGCGATGCCGAGGATCTCGCCGGCGCGGACCTGCAGGGACACGCCGCCGAGCACGTCGCGGGGCTTGACGGGGTGCGCCAGGCGCAAATCGCGGACCTCCAGGCGGACGTCCTTCGGGTCCGGCGGTTCCTTCTCGACCCGCAGCAGCACCTCGCGCCCCACCATCATGTTGGCCAGTTTCGGCGTGTCGGTCTCCTGCTTGCGGACGGTGCCGATCATCTGCCCGTCCCGCATCACGCTCATGCGGTCGCAGACCTCCATCACCTCGTCCAGCTTGTGGCTGATGAACACCAGCGCGTTGCCGTCCGCGACGTACTCCTTCAGGAACTGGAACAACCCGCGGGTCTCCTGCGGCGTCAGCACCGCGGTCGGCTCGTCCATGATCAGGATCTTGGCGTCGCGGTACAGGGTCTTGAGGATCTCGACCTGTTGCTGGCGGCCGAGGGGCAGCTCGCCGACGGGCTGGTCGGGGTCGATGTCGAAGCCGAAACGTTCGATCAGTTCCCGCGTGCGGGCGCGGGCGCGGGCGTAGTCGATCCGCGCGGCGCTGCCCGGTTCGCTGCCCAGCACCAGGTTCTCGGTGACGCTGAGCGGCTCCACCAGCATGAAGTGCTGGTGCACCATGCCGATGCCGCGGCGGATGGCGTCGCGCGCGTCGTGCATCACGGCCGGCTGGCCGTCGATGGCGATCTCGCCCTCGTCCGGGGGTTGCAGGCCGTAGAGGATCTTCATCAGCGTGGACTTGCCGGCGCCGTTCTCGCCGATCAGGCCGTGAACCTCGCCCCACGCGACGCCAAAGTCCACCGCGTCGTTGGCCAGCACCAGCGGGAACCGCTTGGTGATTCCGCTCATCCGTACCGCGTCCGGCATGGCGCGAGGATAGCACGGGGGGTCCGTGGAACGCGGCCTGGCGCGGGTTTCCCCGGCCGGCGGGGCGTGGCGTGGACGACGTCCCCACCGCGTCCCGCCGTGCTAGCGTAGTGGTGCATGGAAGGGTGGCGTAGCCTTCCAGGCAGGCAACAGGTGCTGGGACCCGTGGGGGCGATACGGCTTCGACGGGGCTCGACCAAGGCACCGGTCGCGCGTCGCGGATGCAGTTGGCCGCGTCAACAAGCTGCACTGCCAATAACTGGCAACCAGAACTACGCTCTGGCTGCGTAACCCGTAGTCAGCGTCGCCTAGAAACCCCGTCGGTGGTTCGCTAGGTCCGACGTCCTGAAACCGACTGGCCCAACGGCCGTGGCGCCGGCCCGAGGGTAAGATTTTAGGCGCCTAAGCGCGCGGTTTCGCGGGTCTCCAGCCTGCCTCGCGCCGACAATCGATCGGAGACTACACGCGTAGAAGCCGGGCCAAGGGGGCCTCGGACGCGGGTTCGACTCCCGCCGCCTCCACCAGCCGAACCGACCGGGCCACCCGCCCGGTCGGTTCCTTGTGTCGTTTCGCGAGGCGGAGGCGCGCTGCCGCGTGCGCACGCACGTGCGGAGCGTCCAAACGCCCGCACCCCCGACCGCGATCAGTCGCCCATCCCCACCACCCGCACCGGCACGCCCAGGTCCAAGTTCGCCCACGCCCGGTTCGTCGTCACCGCCGTGCCGCCGCGCACCTCCGCGCTGGCCAGGCAGGCCCGCGCGCCGAACGGCAGCGCCGCCCCGCCCGCCCGCTCGGCCAAGCGCCCCGCCGCGGCGCCCTCGTCGGGTGTGAACGGCGCCACCTCGAGTCCCAGCAGCAGCAGCTCGTCCAGCAACGTTTCGGTCTCCGCGCCCTGCGCCACCGAGCGGCGCACCACCTCCGCGAAGTTGACGCTGTTCAGCACCGCGCCGGCCAGGGGCACCTCGTCGTCGTCCACCTCGCCCTGCAGGAACGCCATCAGCGCCGAGGCGTCCAGCACCACGGGGCCGCGGATCACCCCGGTCCGTCCTCGCGGGACGTTTCCTCGGCCCCGGCCCCGTCGTGCGTCGCCTCCTCGCGCCGGTCCGCCAGCAGCGCCTCCGCCTGCGAGGCGTCGGCGTCCTGGTAGCGCGCCCGCAGGCGCGCCAAAAGCGAGGCGCGCGCCTCGATCACCAGCCGGCCGTCCTCCAGCCAGGCGATCGCCTCCCCGGGTGCGTCCAGCCCCAGCTCGTCGCGGAACGGCTTCGGGATCAGCGCGCGGCCCTGCGCGTCCAAGCGGACGCGGAGCCGGCGCGGCGCGTCGGGCGTGCGGGCAGCCATGCCTCAGCCTAGCACCTGCCTGGCGCGATCTGGCACGCGGGCACGTCGTGCCAGATCCCGTCCGGCGGGCAGCGCGGCCGACATCACCAAAACGCCGTCCCCGACGAGCGAAGCGGTGGTCGTGCCGCGCGCCGCGTGCTACACTCCTGGCAATTCACACCTGCCGCCAAGGCAACGAAGGAGGACGACGTGGGCGAAGTCATCATGGACGGGATCTACAAGCGATTCGGCGACGTGGTCGCGGTTCAGGATTTCAACCTGAAGGTCGAGAACGAGGAGTTCGTGGTGCTGGTCGGCCCCTCGGGCTGCGGCAAGACCACCACCCTGCGCATGATCGCCGGCCTGGAGGAGATCAGCGACGGCACGCTAAGCATCGACGACAAGGTCGTCAACGACGTGCCGCCCAAGGACCGCGACATCGCGATGGTGTTCCAGAACTACGCGCTGTACCCGCACATGAACGTGCACCAGAACATGTCGTTCGGCCTGCGGCTGCGCAAGACCCCCAAGGACGAAATTCAGCGCCGCGTGCAGGACGCCGCCGACATCCTGCAGATCGGGCATCTGCTGGACCGCCGCCCGCGTGAGCTGTCCGGCGGGCAGCGCCAGCGCGTCGCGCTGGGCCGCGCCATCGTGCGGGAACCCAAGGTGTTCCTGATGGACGAGCCGCTCTCCAACCTCGACGCCAAGCTCCGCGTCGAGATGCGCGCCTCCATCAGCAAGCTGCACAAGCGCCTCGGCGTCACCACCGTCTACGTCACGCACGACCAGGTCGAAGCGATGACGATGGGCACCCGCATCGTGCTGATGAAGGACGGCGTGATCCACCAGGTCGCCGACCCCATCACGCTGTACGACAAGCCCGTCAACCGCTTCGTCGCCGGCTTCATCGGCAGTCCCGCCATGAACTTCATGGTGGGCGAGGTGACCGACGGCCGCCTCAAGAGCGCCAACTTCGACATCAAGCCGAACGGCGAACTGCTCGAGAAGCTGCACCAGCACCGCAACAAGAAGGTGTACGTCGGCATCCGGCCCGAGAACCTCGGCCTCAAGGGCTACACCACCGTCCCGGAGAAGGACAACGTGGTGCGCGCCACCATCGAGGTGGTCGAGCCGCTCGGCGCGGAGACCCACATCCTGGCCTCCGTCGGCGGCGACCAGACCGTCGTCGCCCGCGTCGACCCGCACGCGCCCGTCAACGCCGGCGACGAGATCGAGCTGCTGGCCGATCCCGACTTCCTGCACGCCTTTGACATGGAGGGCGACGAGCCCAACCTGCGCTTCGCCTGACGCGCCCTCCCGGCGCGCACGGGCCCCGGCGACCGTACGCCGGGGCCCTGTTCGTGGGCGCCCCGCGGGCCGCCCACGACCCCGCCGCCCCGACCGGCGCATACGACCCGCCCCGCCCCGTCGGCAACGACGCCGAGCCCCCGCCGGCGCCTCGGCTATGCTGAGCCGCATGGTCCTCGCGGCGCTCCGGCAGGTCGACAAGCACTACGGCGAGCAGACCGTGTTGGGCGGCGCCACGCTCGAGATGCGCGGCGGCGACCGCATCGCCCTGATCGGCCGCAACGGCGCCGGCAAGAGCACCATCCTCCGCCTCCTGGACGGACGCGAACGGCCCGACGCCGGCGAGGCGTGGACCCGCGACGACGCCGTCGTGTCTCTCCTCACCCAGGACCCCGAGTTCCCGCCCGGCCACACCGTCCGCGAGGTGTGCGAGGCTGCGTTTCAGGACCTGGACGAGATGGAGGCCCGCCTGCAGGCGCTCGAGGCGGACGGCCTGGACGACCCCGACACCTTCGCGCGCTGGGAGGTGCAGCACGCCACCTTCGAACGGCGCGGCGGCTACAGGCGCCGCGCCCGCCGCGACATGGTGCTGCACGCCCTGGCGTTCACGGGACGAGAGCACGAGGACGCCGGCCGCCTCAGCGGCGGCGAAAAGACCCGCCTGGCGCTGGCCCGCCTGCTGATGCGCCAACCCGACGTGCTGCTGCTGGACGAGCCCACCAACCACCTCGACGTCGAGATGCGCACCTGGCTGGAGAGCTACCTGGCGCACTACCCCGGCGCCGCCCTGATCGTCAGTCACGACCGCGCCTTCCTGGACGGCGCCTGCGACCAGACCGCCGAGGTCGGCCGCGGCCGCCTGCACGTCCGCCCCGGCAACCCCACCCGCTACCGCCAGGAACGCGCCGAGCAGGAACGGATCGAGGCCCGCACCCGCCACAACCAACACAAGGAGGAGGCCCGCCTGGAGGGCGCCGCTGCGAAGATGCGCAAGTGGGCGGGACAGAACGCCAAGCTGATGCGGCGCGCCAAATCGATGGAGACCCGGCTGGAACGCCACCGCCAGGGCATGCTGGACGACGCCGAACGCCCCGGCCGCACCGTCCGCTTCACCTTCCCCTGTGACCCGCGCGGCACCACCGTGCTGCAAGCCCACCACCTCTCCAAACGCTTCGGCGCCGAGGCGCTGTTCCAGGACGTCGCCGTCACCGTCCGCAACGGCGAACGCATCGCCGTCACCGGCCCCAACGGGGCGGGGAAGACCACCTTCCTGCGCGTCCTGCTGGGCGAACTGCCCAGCGACGACCCCCGCGCCCGCATCGACTACGGCACGCACGTGCGCGTCGGGTACTACGACCAGGAGCTCCGCGGCGTCGACCCCGAGTTCACCCTGATCGAGGAGCTGATCCGCCTGGTCGGCGACCGCGAAGGGCACGACCTGCTCGGCAAGTTCATGTTCCCCTTCGGCGCGCAGTACAAGAAGGTCCGCGACCTCTCCGGCGGCGAGCGCGCGCGCCTGGCGCTGCTGAAGCTCACCCTCGGCCAGCACGACGTGCTGGTCCTCGACGAGCCCACCAACCACCTGGACGTCGAGATGATCGAAGCGCTCGAAGCCGCCCTGGACGTTTTCGAAGGCACCCTGCTGCTGGTCAGCCACGACCGCCGCTTCGTCTCCTCGCTGGCGACCCGCGTGTGGGAGATCCAGGACGGGCAGTTCGAGGACTACGAGGGCGACTGGTCGTTCTACGAGCGCAAGGCGCAGGAGCGGCGGACCGCCCTGCAAGAGGCGCAGGACGCCTCCACCCCGCCGCCCGAGGCCGAGGCGCCCGCCCGGCACCAGACCCGCGCGGCCCGCGCGGCCGACGCCGCCGTCGACGCCCGCTTCCGCGACCTGAGCCCCTGGAAGCTGGAACGCGAGTTGGCGCAGCTGGAGGACCGCGTCGCAACGCTGGAATCCGAGCTGGCCGAGCTGCAGGGCCGCCTGGCCGATCCCGCCATGCACATTGGCGAGCACCTGGCGGAGTTGGGCCGCGCCCACGCCCGCACCGAGTCGGACCTGCTGGCCGCCATGGAGGCGTGGGAGGCGGCCGGCAAGGCGCTGGAGACCAAGCGCGCCGCCCGCGGGCAGTGAACGGCCCGGTGGTACACTCGCTGCCACCGACCGATTTCCGTGCCGAGGAGGCCCCATGCAACGAGTCCGTTACCGAAGCTTCGACGGCGTCCACTGGGGCGAGGTGGAGGGCGGCCGCGTGCACCAGCTCACCGCCATGCTGGGCCGCCGTAGCGGCGCGGTCGTGCCCCTCACCGACGTGTCGCTGGTGGCGCCCTGCGACCCGCGCACCATCGTGTGCGTCGGCAAGAACTACGCCAGCCACGTCACCGAAATGGGCGGGGACGCCAGCGACCTACCCAGTGATCCGGGCCTGTTCCTGAAAGGCCTCAACGCCCTGGCCGGCCCCGGCGATCCCGTCCCCTACCCGCACTGGACGCAGAACCTGCACTACGAGGGCGAGCTGGCCGTGGTCATCGCCCGCACCATGCGCAACGTCAGCGCCGCCGACGCGCTGGAGCACGTGCTGGGCTACACCTGCGCGCTGGACGTCACCGCCCGCGACAAGCAACGCAGCGACCTGCAGTGGGTGCGCGCCAAGAGCGCCGACGGGTTCTGCCCCGTCGGGCCGTGGATCGAGACCGACCTCGACCCCACCGACGTGCGCGTCCGCACGGTCATCAACGGCGAGACCCGGCAGGACGGGCACACACGCGACCTGATCTTCCCCGTCGCCGAGGTGCTGTCGTACGTCAGCGGCTTCATGACGCTCGTCCCCGGCGACCTGGTCCTTACCGGCACGCCTGAGGGGGTCGGCCCCCTCCGCGTCGGCGACGAGGTCCGGGTGCACGTCGGCGGCGTCGGCGACCTGACCGCTCTGGTCGAGGCGGCGTGAACGACGTCCGAATCGGGCCGCCCGACCCCGCCCCGCCTCAGGATTTGGGCGGCGGTACCTGGCTGCTGGATACGGGCCTGGGCGGCATGCCCCGCACCATCGGCGTGTTCCTGCAGCACCTCCCCGACGGCCGCGCCGCGCTGATCGAGGCCGGCTCCGGCGCCACCGCCCAGGCGCTCCAGGCCCAACTGCAGGACCTCGGCGTCGGCCCGCGCGACCTGGCCGCGCTCATTGTCACGCACGTGCACCTGGACCACGCCGCCGCCGCCGGGACGCTGTCCGCCTGGGCCGACGCGCCCGTCTACGTCCACCCGAGCGGCCTGCGCCACCTGCACGATCCCGCCAAGCTGTGGGCCAGCGCCGCACGCCTCTACGGTGACGCCATGGACGCCCTGTGGGGCCCCATGCAGCCCGTGCCCGAAGCGCGCTTGCAAGCGCTGGAGGACGGCCAGGAATTGACGCTGGGCGGCCGCAGCTACCGCGCGGTGCACACCCCCGGGCACGCCCGGCATCACCTGTCCCTGCTCGGGCCCGACGGCGAGGCGTACGCCGGCGACGCGGCCGGCATCCAACTGCCCGGCAGCCCGCTCATCCGCCCGGCGCTGCCCCCACCCGACGTGGACCTGGAGGCGGCCGAGGCGTCGTGTCGCCGCCTGGCCGACGCGCGTCCCGCCCGGCTGCTGCTCACGCACTTCGGGCCGGTGGACGATCCGCAGGCGCACCTCGCGGCCGTGCCGGAACGCAACCGCGCCTGGGCGGAGGAGGTGCGCCGCGGCCTGGACGCCGGCGAGGACGAGGACGCCCTGATCCGCCGCATGGAGGCGCTGGAGGAGGCCGAGATGGACGAGGCCGGCCTCACCGGCCCGTCCGACACGCCCGTGCGCGCGCACCTGAAGGCCTCCAGCGACGCGCGCATGACGGTGATGGGGTTGGTGCGGTACTGGCGCACCCGAACCCGCGACTGAGCGCGCGCCCGCACGCGCCTGGGCGGGACGTACGCCTCGCACGCCCGTCGCCCGGTACGGTACGCTCACAGCATGGACCACCCCGCCGTCGCCCGCCGTAGGGCGCCCCTCGCGCTCGTGCTGGCCGTCGCGACGCTCCTGTGGAGCGCCTGCGCGCCGGCGGCCGACGAAGAGGGCGAGGCCGAAGCGCGCACCGACCCCACTGGCCCCGTCTCGTACGTGCCGACCGCGACCGGCGCCACCTGGAGCTACCTGCCCAACGGCGCGCCGCTGTCAGATCCGCGCGTGAACGTCACCATCGAGGGACCGACTGTGTTGGACGGCGACGTGGTGACCACCTGGCGGCAGGTCGGGCGCGGCTTCGACGTGCGCTACTTCCGCGAGCACACGGGTGAGGGCACCTTCCTGTTCCGCGAGGAGCGGCCCGGCACCATCATCACCTTCGACCCGCCCATCCGGGAACTCCCGCCAGGGCCGCTGCGCGTCGGCGCCACCTGGTCGGGCGACACCACCGCCACCCTCCGCTTCCCCGAAGCCGAGGAGGCCCAGAGCCGGGAGCAGCTGGAGGTGCAGTGGGTGTACACGGTGGTCGATCGCCGCACCGTCAACGTGGTGGCCGGCGAGTTCGAAGCGTTCGTGCTCAACTTCACCAGCCGCAGCGTGAACGAGGACGGCGAGGTCGTCGACGAACTCACGCAAGAGACCTGGTTCTCCCCGTACCTGGGCGAGGTACGGACCGAGAACGGCTTCGTGCTGGTCGAATCCAACCTGCAGGGTCTGCCCCGGGCCGAATGACGCGGTCCGACGCGCACGCGCCGCGCGGGGAACGCGGCGAGCGCGGCGGGCTGCAGGGGCAGGGAGGGAACCACGACATGGCACTCCTCGACGACATCCACACCCCCGCGGACCTGAAACGCCTCCCGCGCGAGAAGCTCCCGCAGGTCGCGGACGAGCTCCGCGCCGAGATCATCGCGATCTGCGCCCGCACCGGCGGGCACCTGGCGTCCAGCCTCGGCGCGGTCGAACTGACCGTCGCGATGCACTGGCTGTTCGACTCCACCTACGATCGCTTCGTGTGGGACGTGGGCCACCAGACGTACGGCCACAAGATCCTCACCGGCCGCCGCGATCGCCTGGACACCATCCGCAAGGACGGCGGGCTGGCCGGCTTCACCAGCGTCAGCGAGTCCCCCCACGACGCGCTCACCGTCGGGCACGCCTCCACCAGCCTGGCCGCCTCCCTCGGCATGGCGCTGGCCCGCGACGCCCGCGGGGAGGACTACCGCGTCCTGTCCGTCATCGGCGACGGCGCCCTGACCGGCGGCATGGCGCTGGCGGCCCTGAACCAGATCGGGCACGTCAAACCCAAGATGACCGTCATCCTGAACGACAACGAAATGTCGATCAGCGAGAACGTCGGCGCGCTGAACCACTACATGCGCCAACTCCAGGTCCAACCCTGGGTGCAGCGCGCCGAAGTGAAGAGCAAGAAGGCCCTCTCCGACGTGTGGGAGCCGCTGGCGACCCTCGGCAGCCGCGCCAAGTCCGCCGCCCGCCGCTTCCTGGACCCCGCCAGCAACAACCCGTTTCACGCCATGGGGCTCCGCTACGTCGGGCCGATCGACGGCCACGACGTGCTCCAGGTCCTGTACTACCTGGAACGCATCCGCGAGCTGGACGGCCCCACCATGCTCCACGTGCTGACCACCAAGGGCAAGGGCTACCAGGTGGCCGAGTCCGACCCGATCACCTGGCACGGCGCGTCGAAGTTCGATCCTGAGGCGCCCGTCCACGCCGGCAAGCCGTACCAGTGGTCCAACGCCTTCGGCGACGCCGCCATCCAACTGGCCGACCACGATGATCGCATCTGGGTGGTCACCCCCGCCATGCGCGAAGGCTCCGGCCTGGTGACCTACAGCCAACGCCACCCGGACCGCTACCTCGACGTCGGCATCGCCGAGGACGTCGCCGTCACCACCGCCGCCGGCCTCGCCCTGCGGGGCGAAAAGCCGATCGTGGCGATCTACTCCACCTTCCTGCAACGCGGCTACGACCAGGTGATCCACGACGTGTCGATCGAGAACCTCGACGTGATCTTCGCCATCGACCGCGCCGGCCTGGTCGGCGGCGACGGCGCCACCCACCAGGGCGTGTACGACCTGGCCTACCTCCGCGCCCTCCCCAACCTGCAGATCGGCATGCCCCGCGACGCACGGCAGATGCGCGGCATGCTCAAGACCGCCCTGGCGGACGGCGGACCCAAGGCGGTCCGTTGGCCCCGCGGCCAGGTCGAGGCACCCCCCGACGCCGGCGTGGACGGCTGGGAGCCGGTCCCCTGGGGCCGCGGCGAAGTGCTGAAGGAGGGCCGCGACCTGTGGCTGGTGGGCCTCGGCCCCACCCTCGACTACGCGCTGGAGGCCGCCAATGAGGACCCACGCGTCGGCGTGGTCGACGCCCGTTTCGTCAAGCCGCTGGACGAGGCGCTGCTGCTGCGCCTGGCACGAACTGGCGCGCGCCTGGTCACCATCGAGGACCACGCCCTCCCGGGCGGTTTCGGCACCGCCGTCGCCGAACTGCTGAGCGATCACGGCGTGCCGGCCCCCCTCACCCGCCTCGGCATTCCCGACGTGATCGTGCCGCACGGCTCGCCCGCCAAGCAGCACGAGGCACTCGGGTACGGCCCAGGCGCGCTGCGCCGGCGCATCCGGGCATGGCTGGACGAAGGCGAGTCCATTTCCAAGGAGGAGGAGACGGACACGGCGCGAGGCGGCACCTCCGGTGTCGCGGCGGCGGCCCGCAGCAGCTGAGCCTGGCCCGGCCAGCGTCCCGCAGTGTCCGGCAGCGTCCGGCAGCGTTCGGCCGCGTGCCGGCGCATCGCGGCCGCGCCCGCACGGCCGGCGGGGCCGCCGCCTAGCGCGTTGACAACCCCCAGGCGGTCGGGTATCCTCCCTCTTGCCCGCGCAGGATTGCGCGTCGCTGACGTGGAGCCGTAGTGTAGCGGTTAGCATATCTGCCTGTCACGCAGAAGGTCGCGGGTTCGAATCCCGTCGGCTCCGCCAGCACCGGTCAGGGCGCCCCCAGGGGCGCCCGCCCGTGAGGCCAGGTAGCTCAGTCGGTAGAGCATGCGACTGAAAATCGCAGTGTCGGCGGTTCGATTCCGTCCCTGGCCACCATTCACGTGTCGTCACTCCCGCGCCGCGCCAACGTAGCTCAGCGGTAGAGCAGTCGATTCGTAATCGACAGGTCGTCGGTTCAAATCCGACCGTTGGCTCCAGTCTCGAACCCCGTCGCCGGCGGGGTTCGCTCGTCCGTGCCGTGGCGCGGGCCGGCCTCGGGCCCCATGCGAACGTCGTGGCGACCTCCTGCGTCGAGCCCCCTGTGGCGCGACCCCTTCACGTTCCGGCTGCCTGGACGACCGCGCCTGATTTCGGTCCGAAATGTGCCACCTCCGGCGCACCTGTTCACAGGCCGTCGTCGATGCCGAAGCAGCAGAGGGTCGTGCTGCACGTACGAACGGCGGTCGCGGTGCTCCCCCCACGGTGTATGCACCGTATGACGCATACGCGCGGTTTCCGTAGGGACGCCGACAACGCCCCCCCAACCCCCGTTCAGGAGGGGGCGAATGAAATAACCGACGGTTCGCGAGCCCGGCCCGGCCTATGCTTCGGACATCTCGGAACCGGCCCCCGCCGCACCACGGTCGACCGGGGCGTGAGCGGGGGAATCGACGAGGAATGCGACTCTACTTCATTCGACACGGGGAACCCGACTACACCAGCCTGGGATCGCCCGGGCTGGGCACCCGCGCGCACGACCTGGCGCCGCTCACGCCGATCGGCCGCGTGCAGATCGACACCATCGCCCGCGACTACCGCCTGCAGGAGGTGGACGCGGTGCTGTCGTCGAGCTACGCCCGCTCGCTGGAGTCGGCGGCGCTGCTGGCGCGCTCGGTGGGGAAGCCGTTCTTCGTGGAGGTCGACCTGCACGAGTGGCGGGCGCACGCCGATCCGGCCCGCGAGCTCGATCCCGAACTGCTGCGCCGCGCCGGCGAGCGGCTGAAGTTCGGCGAGGACCCCGGCGAAGGGCCGTGGGAGACGCTGGACGAGGTGCGGGCGCGGGCGCTGAACGTGCTGCGCCGCTACCGCCGCTTCGCCGCGCTTGCGGTCGTGACGCACGCCGTGGTGATCGCCAGCGTGGTGGGCCGGCCGCGTCCGGTCGACCACGCCGAGATCGTGCCGTTCGACCTCGACCCCGATGCGCCGCCGCCGGTGCGCCGGACCGGATCGCCGAAGGTGGGGTGAAGGGTGGGGTGAGCCGGACCCGGCGCACCCGCGCGCCCGAGCCGGCGCACCCGCACCCGCGCGCCCGACCCGCGCGTCAGCGAACGCCGTGCAGGATCTCTTCGAGCCCGTCGAGGTCGCGGAGCAGGATTTCGCGGGGGAAGGTCGTGATCACGCCCTCGCTCTCCAGGGTCTTCAGGGCGCGGGTGACGGTCTCGCGGCTGGTGCCGGCCATGTTGGCCAACTCCTGGTGCGTGAGGCGGACGCGCGGGCCGTCGGCGGCCAGCTCGACCACGCCGCCGCGGAGGAGCCGCAGCAGCACGTAGGCGACGCGGCCCTGCGCGTCCTGGTAGGACAGCACCTGTGCTTCGTCGTCCATGCCGCGCAGGCGGCGCGCCAGGGTGGCGTTGACGTTCAGGGCGATGCTGGGGTTGTCGTGCATCAGGCGGTGGAAGTCGTCCCCGAACAACAGGAGCACCTCAACGGCGGTGGCGGCCGCCGCGGTGGCGCTGCGAGCGGTGTCGCCCAGGAGCGCCATCTCGCCGAAGAACTCCGGCGGGCGCAGCAGGGCGAGGGTCTTCTCGTGCCCGGCCAGGTCCACCTTGGACAGTTTGGCGGTGCCGCGGCGCAGCAGGTACACGGCCTCGCCCTCGTCCCCTTCGCGGAACAGCAACTCGCCCGGCGGGTAGGCGCGACGCTGCACCGCGTCGGCGGCGATCTCCAGCGCGCGGGCCGGCGCGTTCGCGAACAGGGGGACGGTGGCGAGAAAGGAGACCAACGCCTCGTGGGAACGCTTCGCGTCATCCGTCATCCGCGGGTGAGCCTACCACGCGGCTGCTAGCATTCGCTTCGTGACCGCCGTCCTGCGCTGCTCCTCGCTCCACCGAACCTTTCCCACCCCGGCCGGGCCGTTGCCGGTGCTGCAGGGGGTGGACCTCGCGGTGGCGCCGGGGCAGGTGGTCGCCATCCTGGGGCCTTCGGGCAGTGGAAAGACGACGCTGCTGCACCTGTTGGCGGGCCTGGACCGGCCCACCGGCGGCGAGGTGTGGTGGGGCGACCTGGCCGTGCACGCGCACGCGCCGAAGGCGTTGGCGCGCGAACGGATGGCCCGCGTGGGGTTGGTGTTCCAGGACCCGCACCTGCTGCCGGAGCTGGACGCGCTTTCCAACGTGACCTTGCCGGGCCGCATTCGCGGCGCGGCGGACGCGGCGCACGGGCGGGCGTTGCTGGACGCGGTCGGCATGGCCCAGCGCGCGGGGGCGCGGCCCGCGACGCTGTCGGGGGGCGAGCGGCAGCGGGTGGCGGTGGCGCGCGCGCTGTACGCCGACCCGCCGCTGATCCTGGCGGACGAGCCGACGGGCAGCCTGGACCGCGCGACCGCCCGCACCGTGTTCGCGTTGTTGGTGCGCCTGGCGCGGGAGCGGGGCCGCGCGGTGGTGATGGTCACGCACGACGAGGGGTTGGTGGAGGAGGTCGACGCGCGCTGGCACCTCGAGGGCGGCCGCTTGGCCGGGGCCGCGTCGGCGTAGCCCTGACCCTGCCGTGGCTGCGTGCTACACTTCGTAGCGACGCAGGAAATCCGTTTGCACGTGGGATTCGCTTATGTGGACGGACCTGCAGCTACGCTCTAGGAGGTTTCATGAAGAGAATCACACTCGCGTTGGCGGCCCTGTTGGTGTTCGGGTTCGCCGCTGCGCAAACCCTCGTGTACGGGCTGTCCGGGTTCCCCTCCAGCCTCGATTCGGTGGATTCCCAGGACGGCAACTCGCTGGTCGTCAGCGGCCAGATCACCGAGACGCTGATCGGGTTCGCATCCGGGTCGACCGACCTCGAGCCGAAGCTGGCCACCTCGTGGTCCTCCAACGAGGACGGCAGCGTGTGGACGTTCGAACTGCGCGAAGGGGTGACCTTCCATGACGGCACGGCGTTCGACGCCGAGGCCGTGAAGTTCAACTTCGACCGCTGGAACCTCGTGGACCACGAGTACAGCCACCGCGACGAAGGCAAGACCTACGTGCCGTGGGGTTGGGTCTTCGGCGGCCCGCGCTCCGAAGGCGGCATTCTCGACGAGGTCGTGGTCGTGGATGATCACACGGTCGAGTTCCGCATGGCGCAGCCCACCCCGTTCCTCCCGGCGCAGCTGGCCGCGATCTACTTCCAGATCGATAGCCCGGCGGCCGTGAGAGAGCACGGCGCGGACTACGGCACGCCCGGCGTCGGCAGCGTCGGCACCGGCCCGTTCGTGTTCGAGGAGTGGCGTGAAGGCGAGCAGGTTCGCCTGTCCCGCAACAACGAGTACTGGGGCGGCCCGGCCGAGCTCGAAGAGGTCGTGTTCCGCGGCATCAGCGAACCGACCGCCCGTCTGGCCGAACTGCAGGCCGGCGCGATCGACCTCGCCGTGCTGCTGTCCTCCGACGACCTGAACGCCGTTCAGAACGACGACTCGCTCGAGACCGCCATCGCGGACGCCGAGTTGAACGTCGGCTATCTGGCGTTCCACCAGTCCAACAGCCCCATGGACGACGTGCGGGTCCGGAAGGCCATCGCGCACGCCATCGACCGTGAAGCGATCGTGGATGCGTTCTACCAGGGTCTCGGCGTCGTCGCGGACGATCACCTGCCGCCCGCCCTGTTCGGGCACGGCGAGCCGTGGCCGTACGAGTACGACCCCGAGCGCGCCCAGGAACTCCTGGCCGAAGCGGGCTACCCCGACGGCTTCGAGACCGAGTTGTGGTACATGCCGGTGAGCCGGCCGTACTACCCCGCGCCGCAGCCGATCGCCGAGACGATGGCCTCCTACCTGGCCGACGTCGGCATCGACGCGCAGCCGATGACGGAGGACTGGACGACCTACCTGGCGGACTACAAAGAGGGAGAGTTCCCGATGTACATGCTGGGTTGGAACGCCGACTACGCCGACCCGGACAACTTCCTGATGACCTTCTTCGGGCCGGCCGGCACGCAGGACCAGCTGGCGTGGAACGCGCCCGACGTCGTCGAGATGCTGCAGTCGGCGCGGCAGACCGCCGATCACGAGGAGCGCGCGGACCTTTACGCCAGCGTGGTGAACCGCGTGGCGGAAGACGCCGCCTCGATCCCGATGGCGCACAACCGCTCGCTCAGTGCGCACCGTGACACCATCGACGGTTGGGTGCCGAGCCCGCTCGGCTACTCCTCCGTCTCGCTCCACTCCGTCACCAAGGAGTGAAGGCTTGGGAGGCGCGCTTCGGCGCGCCTCCCTATCTGACGCACGCGTCGGACGTTCCGGGTTCGTTCGGCCTCTATTTGCGCGACCTGACACGCCGCCCCGTCCGTCCGGGGGTGGCCCCACCGGGAGGACGTACGTGACGGCCTATTTTTTCCGCCGCCTGTTCGGGCTGATCCCCGTGCTGTTCGGCGTATCGCTGCTCCTGTTCGCGATCACCCGCTTCATTCCCGGCGACCCGGCCGTGGCCCTCCTCGGGCAACGCGCCAGCCCGGAGGCCCTGCAGCAACTCCGGCAGGACCTCGGGCTGAACCAGCCGATGTTGTTCAACCTCGAGCGGGCACGCGAGGAGGGCATCGGCGGGTTGTTCGATTCGCAGTACTTCTTGTACATGGGCCGGCTTCTGCAAGGGGATCTGGGACGCTCGGTGTTCAGCCGCATCCCCGTCGCGCAGAGCCTCTCCGTACGGTTTCCCGCCACGATCGAGTTGACGCTGTTCGCGATGGGGTTCGCGATCCTGGTGGGCGTGCCGGCCGGGGTGTGGGCAGCGTTGCACCGCGGCAAGGTGCAGGACACCATCGTGATGACCATCGCGCTGTCCGGCGTGTCGTTCCCGGTGTTCTGGTTGGCGATCATCCTGATCTACCTGTTCGCCGTGGTGCTGGGCTGGTTGCCGCCCTCGGGGCGATTATCGGTCGGAACCGATTTGGATCCCGTGACCGGCTTGTACGTGCTGGACTCGATCTTGCGCGGCAACTGGCCTGCGCTGCGTGACGCGGCGCGCCACCTGCTGTTGCCCGCCGTGGCGCTGGGGACGATTCCGCTGGCGATCACGGTGCGCATGACCCGATCCTCCATGCTGGAGGTGCTCAGCCAGGACTACGTCCGTACCGCCCGCAGCAAGGGCGTCGCCGAACGCTCCGTCGTGAACAAGCACGCGCTCCGCAACGCGCTGCTGCCGGTCGTGACGGTGATCGGGCTGTCGTTCGGCACGCTGCTCTCGGGCGCCATCCTGACCGAGACGGTGTTCAGCTGGCCCGGCATCGGCCGCTGGGTGTACGACGCCATCTCGGCGCGGGATTACCCGATCATTCAGGGCGGGATCCTGTTCATCGCCTTCGTCTTCGTCATCGTGAACCTGTTGGTCGATCTGTCGTACGCCCTGATCGATCCGCGGATCCAGTACAGCTAGGGGAACGCATGTCGAGCGACAGCGGATACAACGAGGCACAGGCCGCGATGGGGCCCGCCAAGTCGTCCCTGGCGGACGGGCTGCGGCAGTTCTTTCGCCACACCACCGGCGTTGCTGGCCTGGCCATCATCACCTTCTTCATCGTGGCGTCCCTGGTCGCGCCCATCCTGGCGCCCTACGACGCCTCGCGCGACCGGGACCTTCGCGCGCGCCTGTCACCGCCGTCCGCCGAGCACATCTTCGGCACCGACGAGCTGGGGCGCGACCTGTTCGTGCGCGTGTGGCACGGCGGGCGCATCAGCCTGCGCGTCGGCCTGGCCGCTGTGGCGCTGGCCGTGACCGCGGGGACGCTGCTGGGGTTGCTGGCCGGCTACGTCGGCGGGTGGGTGGACACCCTGGTGGTGTGGTCGATCGACATCCTGCTGGCGTTCCCCGGCATCCTGTTGGCGATCGCCATCGTGGCCACGCTCGGTCCCAGCCTCACCAATGCGCTCATCGCGATCAGCATCACGCAGATCCCCATCTACACGCGCATCGTGCGCTCGGTGGTGTTGTCGCTCCGGGAGTCGGAGTACGTCTCGGCGGCCACGGCGCTCGGATCGGGCGGGTTCCGCGTGGTGTTCCGCCACATCCTGCCCAACTCGCTGAGCCCCCTGATCGTGCAACTCACGCTGTCCATCGGGGTGGCCATCCTGGACGTGGCGGCGCTCGGGTTCCTCGGGCTGGGTGCGCAACCGCCCGCGCCGGAGTGGGGCCTGATGATCCGCGACGGCTTCTCGCAGTTCCTGCGTGCGCCCTGGATGTCGATCTTCCCCGGCATCGCGATCTTCTTTTCGGTGGTGGGCTTCAACCTGTTGGGCGACGCGGTACGCGACGTGCTGGACCCACGCCTGTCCGAGTAGGGACGGCCGGCCTCAGCGATCGCTCCTTGGAGGGCCCGCGCCGTCACGGCGCGGGCCCTCGTCGGGGCCGGGGCCGTCCAGCCGCTCCGCCGCCTCCTCGCCCGCCCAGCGCACCAGCAGGCGACGCAGGGTGGGCCGCATCCGGTTCACGGCCCACAGGGCCGGGGCGACGAACAGCGCGACCAGAAGCAGCGCCAGGTCGTTGACCAGCAGCACGTCGCCGAACCAGGACGCCGCCAGCAGCCACGGCAGGCGCGCCACCATGGCGGTAGCCCACAACGCCCGCGTCGACAACGTCGACATGCCCGACGCCATCACCACCAGGTCGAGGTTGAGGAACAAAAACACCACGAACCACATCAGCAGCGAGCGGATGCCCAGCAGGACCTCCCACTCGTGCCAGGTGTCCGCCGGCACCAGCCGTTTCACCACCGGCATGCCGATGTTTCGCGCCAGGCCCAAAGCGACGGCTGCCCCCACGCCCATGCCGACCAGACCGTACACGACCGCGGGGACGACCCCGAACGCCGAACCGCCCAACGCCGCGACCAGCGGCGTGGGGATGATGGGCAGCAGCGCGGCCAGCACGAACCCGGCCATGTACCACAGCGGCGCCAGCCACCCCTGCGCGGTGATGAGCACGCTCAGGCTCTCGACCATGCGGCCAAGCGTACCCCCCAGGGGTGACGCACGCGCGTGACCGCCCGGCGCTCGTCGAACCCGTGTGCGCACCCGCGGGTATGCTGGCCGCCATGGACGCCCCCCTGTTCCTGGTGCCCGAGTTGGTGCGGCGCTTGTGGGGCGGCGACACGCTGCCGGCGCTGCTGGGCGTGACGCCGCCGCCCGGGGACGAGCCGGTCGCCGAAGCGTGGTTGGCGTACGCCGGCAGCGTGGTGGCAGGCGGGCCGCACGCCGGCGACACGTTGCAGGCGCTGGCCGAGGCGCATGGCGCGCAGCTGTTGGGCGCCGCCGCGGTGGCGCGCAGCGGGGCGCGGGTGCCGTTGCTGGCCAAGCTGCTGGACGCCGGGCTGGAACTGTCGGTGCAGGTTCACCCGGGCGACGCGTACGCGCTACGGCACCACCGTGAGAGCGGCCATGTCGGCAAGACCGAGTCATGGCTGGTGCTGCACGCCGAGCCGGACGCGGAGATCGTGTGGGGCCTGGCGCGTCCCGCCGGCGTGGAGGAGGTGCGCGCCGCGATTCGCGACGGCACGCTCGACGAGCTGCTGCGCCGGGTGCCGGTCCGCCCCGGCGACGCGGTGCACAATCCCGCCGGCACCGTGCACGCCGTCGGGGCGGGGTCGATGATCTACGAGCTGCAGCAGGCCTCGGACCTCACCTACCGGTTGTGGGATCACGGCCGGGTGGGCGCCGACGGCCGCCCGCGCGAGCTGCACCTGGCGCACGGCCTGGCGGTGGCGGACCTGTCCGCCGGCGGCTCGCCTCACCCCTCGCCCGCGTACCGGCCGGACGGCTGGATCACGCGTGCGACCTGCCCGTACTACCGGCTGGACGAAACGCATGTGCGCAGCCGCTTGGCGGCCGAAACCGACGGCGAGGCGATGCACGTCCTCACGGTGCTGGACGGCACACCGGTGCTGGCGTGGAGCGGCGGGCGGGCGACGCTGTCCGCCGGACGGACCGCGGTGCTGCCGGCGGCGTTGGGCGCGTACGCCCTCGAAGGCAGCGGACACGTCGTGCGGGGGGTACCGCGGTAGCCTGGGCGGCGTGACGCGTCAGGAACGACCCCCCAACGCCGAGCCGGGCGCCGAGGCGGGCACGGGCGGCGCGCGCCCCGAGGTGGCGTTGGCGGCGCTGTGGCGGCTGATGCGGCCGTACCGCCGGCGCTTGGCGGGGTTGGCGCTGCTGATCGCCGTGTCCTCCGGCGTGACGCAATTGGCGCCGCAGTTCGTGCGGTACGTGTTCGACGTGGTGATCCCGCGCGGCGAAGCGCGGCTGTTCCTGCTGACCGGCGCGGCGATGGCGGTGTTCTACGTCGTTTCGGAGGGGCTGAAGTACGCCGGCATGCTGCTCAGCTTCGCGTTCACGCAACGCATCGTGAACGAGACCCGCCGCGCGGCGTACGGGCGCCTGTTGGCGCTGCCGTTGTCGCGCTTCACGCGGGAGCGGTCCGGCAGCCTGGTGTCGCGGGTGGTGAACGACGTCAACGCGCTCGAGGCCATGATCCAGGCCGGCGCCAGCCGCATCATCGGGCACGCCTTCTCGATCCTGGTGGTGCTGGTGATCTTGTTCGTGATGGACTGGCGCCTGGCGCTGGTGTCGGTGGTCATCGTGGCGCTGATGGGCTACTTCACGGTGCGGTTCCAGGAGCCGCTGCGCCGCCTGGCGCGGCGGATCCGCGGCCGGGTGGGCGAGATGAGCGCTGTCGCCAGCGAGGCGGTGCAGAACGTGGCGGTCGTGAAGTCGTTCGGTGCCGAGGCGCCCGAGTTCGAACGGTTCCGGGTCGAGTCCGACGCCTACCGGGACCTGAACCTGGCACGCCGCCGCGAGGTGGGCCTGATGCAGGGCGCGATCGGCCTCAGCAGCGAACTGGGCGTGGCGGCGATGGTGCTGGCCGGCGGCTGGCTGATCGTGCAGAGCGCCGACGGGTCGGGCGGCCTGACGCTGGGGACGCTGACGGCGTTCGTGCTGTACCTGAACAACCTGATCAACCCCGTGCGCTTCCTGCTGAACTTCAACAACCAGTTGCAGGCCGGCGTGGCGGCGCTGGAACGGATCGACGCGCTGCTGGCGGAGACGCCGGAACCGTACACGCGCGGGGAGGCGTTCACGCCCGGCGACGTGACGTTTCGCGGCGTGACGTTCCGCTACCCAGGCACCGAGCAGGCGGCGCTACAGGGGCTGGACCTGCACGTGCAGCGCGGCAGCACCGCGGCGTTGGTGGGGCCGTCCGGGGCGGGGAAGAGCACCGTGACGCGGCTGCTGTCGCGCCTGTACGAGCCGCAGGACGGCCAGATCCTGGTGGGGGACCGCCCGCTCCAGGACACGTCGCTGGCGTCGGTGCGGCGGGCGGTGGCGGTGGTGCCGCAGGAACCGACTTTGTTTTCCGGCACGGTGGCCGAGAACGTCCGGTACGGGCGGCCGGAGGCGACGCGGGCGGAGATCGAGGACGCCACGCGGCTGGCCAACGCCGAGGCGTTCGTGCGCGGCCTGCCCCGCGGGTTCGACACCGAGATCGGCGAGCGGGGCGTCAAGCTTTCGGGTGGGCAGAAGCAGCGCATCGCGATCGCCCGGGCGTTGCTGAAGGGCGCCGAGATCCTGGTGCTGGACGAGGCGACCAGCAGCCTGGACAGCGAGTCGGAGGCGTTGATTCAGGACGCCTTGGACGGCGTGCTGGGCCGACGCGAGGCGCTCACCACCCTGGTGATCGCGCATCGCCTGTCGACGGTGCAGCACGCCGACCGCATCCACGTGCTGGAGGGCGGTCGGATGGTCGAGGCGGGGACCCACCACGAGCTGTTGGCACGGGGCGGGCTGTACGCGCACCTGCACGCGCTGCAGGCCGGCCAGAAGGAGGTGGCGTGAGCAGGCGCCGCCGGACCGGCACGTCGTCGCGGCGGCGCGCGTCTCGCGCCAAGGGCCGCCCCGCTTGGCGCACGCCGCTGCGGACGGCGGCCCTGGTGGCGTTGGCGTTCGGGGCGGGGTGGTTGACCCACGTGGCGTGGCCGGCGCCGTTGCGCCCCTCGGCGGACGCGGCGGTGGAGGGGGTGGCGCCGGTCTCGGTCCGGATCGACCGCTTCGACCAGGCGGGCGGCGGGATCGAGGTGGCGCCGGCGGATGGGGGCGCGGACACGCTGTTGGTCGTGTACACCGGCGCGCGGGTGCGGCCGCACGCCTACACCTGGATCGGGGCGGCCCTGGCGCCGGTGGGGGTGCGTACGCTGATCCCGACCTTTCCGTTGGACCTGGCGGTGTTGGACCGGGACCGAGCGGCGACGCTGGTGCGGCGCATGGGGCAGGACGAAGCGCGCGTGATGCTGGCGGGGCACTCGCTGGGGGGTGCCATGGCGGCGGCGCACCTGGAGGCCGCGCCGGACACGGCCGACGCGCTGGTGTTGATGGGCGCCTATCCCGGCCGGGGCGTGGACCTGTCGACGCGGGACCTGCCGGTGCTGGCGCTGGCGGCCGAGCGGGACGGGCTGGCGACGCTGCAGGAGGTGCAAGGCGGCATGGCGCGGCTGCCGGATCGCGCCGGCATCGAGGTCATCGACGGTGCGGTGCACGCCTTCTTCGGCCGGTACGGCATGCAGCGGGGGGACGGTACCCCCACCGTGCCGCGGGCGGTGGCGGAGGCCGAGATCGCCGGCGCGCTGGAGGCCTTCGTCGGCGGGATGCGCTGAGCGCCGCCCGCGGCACGCGGTGGCGCGGCGTCAGCCGTCCGGCAGGTACTTGGCCCAGATCGGGTCCACCTGCTGGATCAGGCCGTAGGCGCTGCTGAACACGAAGCGGGGCGCGGCCGGGCGCCTCGCCAGCGTCATGCCGGCCTCTTCGGGGGTGCGGTCGCGCTTGCGGGCGTTGCAGCCGCGGCAACAGGCCACCACGTTCTCCCAGGCGGTGGCCCCTCCGCGGCTGCGGGGCACCACGTGGTCCAGGGTGAGGTCGCTGGCGTGGCGGCCGCAGTACTGGCAGCGGTGGTCGTCGCGGCGGAACAGGTTGCGGCGGTTGAACGCCACCTTCTGGTGGTGGGGCCGTCGCACGTAGCGGCGCAGCCGCACCACGCTCGGCACCGGCACGGCGCGGCTGGGGGTGCGCAGGACCGACGAGGCGTCCTCCACCCGCGTGGCCACCTCCATCATCAGCAGCTGCACCGCGCGCTTGACGGAACAGACGTGCAACGGTTCGAAGCTGGCGTTCAGGATCAGGACCCGGGCCGAGGTGGGGTCGGTGAGGGGCTCGAGGCCCAACAGGTCCGCCAGTTCGGCCTCCTCGTTGACGCCGTCCTGGCTTGGTTCTGCCTGGCTCGGATCGGCCGGGGTCGGGCCGGGTCCAGGGTCGTCCTTGCGCGTGTCCGGGGCCGCGCCCACCTCCTTTCGCCAGCGTTCGGCCCTTAGCGTACCGAACCGGTCGGACGGGCGGAAGGCCTCAGGCGTCCACGGTGCGCGCGGAGGCCGCGGCGTGCCGCGCGCGGGCCAGCGCGATCAGCTGCACGATCAGGTCCGGGTAGGACAGGCCGGCGGCCTGGAACAGCTTGGGGTACATCGAGTGGCGCGTGAAGCCGGGCATGGTGTTGATTTCGTTGACGAGCACCTCGCCGTCGGGGCGGAGGAAGAAGTCGACCCGCGCCAACCCTGCGGCGCCGACCAACCTGAACGCCTGCACTGCCCATGCCTGCACGGCGTTGGCGGTGGCGGGGTCCAGCGGGGCGGGCACCCGCAGCTCCGTCGCGCCGTCCTGGTACTTGTGCGCGTAGTCGTAGAAGGCGCCCTTGGGCACGCGGATCTCGCCGGGCGGGCTGGCCTGGGGCGCCTCGTTGCCGAGCACGGCCACCTCCAACTCCCGGCCGTCCGTAACGCCGGCCTCGACGATGGCGCGGTCGTCCCAGCGGAACGCCTCGTGCAACGCGTCCGCCTGTCCGGCGGTGTCGTCGGCTCGGCCGATGCCGACCGAGGAGCCCAGGGCGGCGGGCTTGACGAAGCGTGGCCAGGGGAGGTGCGCCAGGGCGGGGCTGGCGGCGTCCGGGTCGTCGCGCCAGTCTGCGCGGTGGACCTCCGCCCAGGCGACCTGCGGCACGCCGGCGCTGGCGAAGATGCGCTTCATGGTGGGTTTGTCCATGCCGGCGGCGCTGCCCAGCACGCCGGAGCCGACGAAGGGGACGTCCAGGACGCTCAGGAGTCCCTGGATGGTGCCGTCCTCGCCGTTGGGGCCGTGGAGGAGGGGGAAGACGACGTCCACCTCGCCGTCCGCCAGTGACGCCAGGCCGCGGACCGGGTCGGGGGCGGCGTCGGGATCGGGCGCGTCGCTGCGTCCGGCCTGCAGGGCGTGGCGGCTGGCCGCTTCGCTCAGCAGGCGCCCGTCGCGGGCGATGACGCGGGGGAGGAGGTCGAGGCGGTCCTCCGCCGCGGCCAGCACGCTGGCGGCGGAGGCGAGGGACACCTCGTGCTCGCCGGAGCGGCCGCCGCACAACAGCAGGACCCGGCCGCCTGCGCTCATCGCCGCGCGCGTCCCACGGCCCACCAGCGCGTGCGTACGGTGTGTAGGCTACACATGATGCGTCATGCTACGCCGGGGCCCGACCGGCGTCAAGCGCACGCATGCTAGCGTGGCGCTGTCTGCACGATAGAGAACGCTCGAGGCCGCCTCGTCGTCGTACGCTCAAGCCGTCCGTCTTGCGGCAGCTACGCGGCTGCTCGCTCGCCCCCCGCCCCCGAATTCGAGGAGGACCCATGCTCATCCGTACGGTGTTCTGTACCCGCCTCGGCGTGCGCGTCTGCGCCGCCGTCGCCGCCCTGGCCGTCGTCATCGGCACAGCCTCGGCGCAGACCCTTCGCGTCGGCATCGAGACCCCCGTCCAGTTGGACCCGGCCTTCGCGTCGGCCGATTCCGAGATCCTGGTCGTCTCCAACGTGTACGACTACCTGGTCGAGATCGACGCGTCCAACGACATTCAGCCCGGCCTGGCCGAATCGTGGACCGTGTCCGAGGACGGCACCACCTGGACCTTCACCCTACGAGAGGGCGTCACCTTCCACGACGGCAGCGACTTCACCGCCGAGGACGTGGTGTGGACGTTCGAACGGCTGGCCGACCCAGATGCCGACCTGCCCACCAGCGACCTGTACGCCGGCGTCACCTCCGTGGAGGCGACGGGCACGCACGAGGTCACCTTCACGCTGGAGGAGCCCAACCCCTTCTTCTTGTACGATCTGTCCGACAACCACGCCGTGATCACGCCGGCGGGGTCGAGCGACCTGGCCGAGACGTTCACCGGAACGGGTCCATTCGAAGTCACGTCGTACGCCGCTGAGGACCGCATGGTGCTGGCCGCCAACGAGGACTCCTTCGCCGGTGCGCCCGGCGTGGACGAGATCGAACTGATCTTCTTCTCCCAGCAGTCCGCCGCCGTCAACGCGCTGCGGGGCGGGCAGGTGGACGTGGTGATGCGCATGTCCACGCCGCTGTACCAGAGCCTGGAGGGCGCGCCCGGCGTGGAACGCGTCCGCGTGCCGACCAACGGCTTCGATCTGGTGCGGCTGCGCACCGATCGTGAGCCCGGCAGCGATCCCCGCGTGGTGCAGGCCCTGAAGCTGGCGGTCGACCGCGAAACGATCGTCGAGGTCGTCACCGACGGCCTGGGCGAGTTGGGCGCCGACAATCCCGTCGGCCCGCTGTACGAGGCGTACCACCTGCCCGAGCTGACGCCGCCCGCCCGCGACGTCGATCGTGCCCGTGAGCTGCTGGCCGAGGCCGGCTACGAGGACGGTTTGGAGCTGGTGCTGCACGTGCCCGACAGCGGCGACCGGCCCGACCTGGCGGTGGTGCTGAAGGAACAGCTCGACGAGGCCGGCTTCGACATCGAGGTCCGCCTGCAGCCCGAGAGCGTCTACTACGGCGACGGCGGCTGGCTGGAGGTCGACTTCGGCATCACCGGCTGGGGCTCGCGGCCGGTGCCGCAGTTCTACTTCGACACCATGATCGCCTGCGACGCCCAATGGAACGAGGCGCACTACTGCAACGACGAGGTCGACGCCTTGATCGAGACGGCCGGCACCACGCTGGACGAGGAGGAACGCACCGAAGCCTACGGCGAGCTGCAACGCATCCTGGCCGCCGAAGGGCCGTACGTGATCCCCTACTTCTTCCCGCAGTTCGGCGCCGTCCGCGAGGGCGTCCAGGGCTTCGACATGAAGGCGTTCCCGGGCCGCACCGACCTGGCCACCATCACCCTCGAGTGACCCCCGGCGCGGGTACGCACGGCGTATCCGCATCCGCACGGCGCGCGCCCCTCGCGGGCGTCCGCGCCGTGCTGCGGGAGTTGTACGCCCGGCCCGCCAGCGCGACCGGCACCACGCTGGTCGCGCTGTTCGCCCTGATGGCGCTGGTCGGGCCCTACGTGGCGCCCTACGGCCCCACCGAGCAGATCCTCGCGGAGCGCTCACAGGCGCCGGGCCTCGAGCACTGGTTCGGCACCGACCGGCTGGGCCGCGACGTGTTCAGCCGAATCGTACGCGGCGCGCGCGACATCTTCGCCTTGGCCGGTGGCGGCACCGCCCTCGCCGTCCTGGCCGGCACGCTGAGTGGCCTGCTCACCAGCACGCTCGGCGGGTGGTGGGAGGAGATCACCTTCCGCGTCTACGACGCGCTGCTGGCCATCCCGGCGCTGCTGCTGGCGTTGCTGTTGCTGGGCACGCTGGGGCCGTCCCGCAACAGCGTGCTGCTGGTGATCGCGGTCGCCTACACCCCGATCGTGGCGCGCGTGGTGCGCAGCGTCGTGCTCAGCGTCAAGACGCGCGACTGGGTGGCCGCCGCCCGCATGCAGGGCGAGCCGTTGCCGTGGATCCTCAGCCGCGAGATCCTGCCCAGCGTCCTGCCCGCCCTGGCGGTCGAATCCGCGCTGCGCTTCAGCTACGCCATCTTTCTCGTCGCCTCGCTGGGGTTCCTCGGTGTCGGGGTCCAACCGCCCAACCCGGACTGGGGCCTCATGGTCAGCGAGGCCCGCGATTATGTCTACCTGACGCCGTGGTCGCTGGCGTTCCCTGCCGCCGCCATCAGTCTGCTGGTGGTCTCCGTCAACCTCGCCGCCGACGGGCTGGGCCGGGCGCTGAGGGCCGACACGTGAGTGCCGGCCTCGACGTCCGCGGCCTCACCGTGCGGTACGGAGACGCGCAGCACGGGGTCGAGGTGGTCCGCGACGTCGATTTGCGTGTCGCGCCGGGGCAGACGGTCGGCCTGGTCGGCGAGTCCGGCAGCGGCAAGAGCACCCTGGCCCTCGCGGTGCTGCGGGCGCTCCCGGGCAACGGCGCCCTCGCCGCCGGCACGATCACACTGGGCGGGGACGACGTCCTGGCGATGGACGCGGACACGCTGCGGCGCTTCTGGGGCCGCCGCGTGGCGCTGGTGCCGCAGAACCCGCTGCCCTCCATGAACCCGGCCCTCACCATCGGACGGCAGTTGGCCGAGGCGCTGGAGCCGGACGCGCCCCGCCACGCCGACCGCGACGCGATCAACGCCATGCTGGACCGGGTTGGCCTGCCCGACCCGCCGCGCGTGCGCGCCGCCTACCCCTTCGAGCTGTCCGGCGGGCAGCAGCAGCGCGTGATGATCGCCATGGCGCTGCTGACCCAGCCCGAGCTGCTGGTGATGGACGAGCCGACCACCAACCTGGACGTCACCACCGAGGCGGCCATCCTGAACCTGGTCCGAGACCTGGTACGCGACGTCGGCGCCGCCGTGCTGTACGTCAGCCACAGCCTCGGCGTCGTCGCGCAACTGTGCGACCGCGTCGACGTCCTCTACGCCGGTGAGCTGGTCGAGTCCGCCCCCGTGCGCGACCTGTACCGCGCGCCGCGGCACCCCTACACGTTGGGTCTGCTGGACGGCCTGCCGCGGCTGGGCCGCCGCAAGACCGACGCGCCGCTCCGGCCCATTCCCGGCCGCATCCCCGCGCCTGAGGCGCTGCCGCCCGGCTGCGTGTTCGCGCCCCGCTGTCCCGCTGCCGAGGACGCCTGCCGCCAGGCGCGCCCCCCGCTGGAGGAGGCCGGCGAGGGACGCCGGGTCGCCTGCCGCCGGTGGCGGGAGATCGCGGACGGCGAGGCCTCCGCCCGCCAACGGCCGGGCGTCGATCCCGGCAGCCGCAAACCGTCCGGCGGCGTGGCGCTCCGCACCGAGGGCGCCGAGAAACGCTTCCCCTTGCGCCGCGGTCTGGCGGAGCGCCTGCGCGGCCGGCCCCGCAGGTCCGTGCACGCGCTGCAGGGCGTGGACGTCACCGTCCGCCGCGGTCGGACCCTCGGCCTGGTCGGCGAGTCCGGCAGCGGCAAGAGCACCCTGGCGCGGGCCGTGATCGGCCTCGGCCCCCTCAGCGAGGGGCGGATGGAGCTGCTGAACGTGCCGCTGGCGCGCCGCCTGGAACGCCGCGACGTCTCGGTGATCCGCCAGTTGCAGATGGTGTTCCAGTCCAGCGACGAGGCGCTCAATCCGCACCGCACCGTCGGCTCGACCCTGCGGCGGCCGTTCATGCGGCTGGCCGGCCTGGCGCGCAGCGAGGCCGACCACCGCGTCGCGGCGCTGCTGGGTTCGGTGCAGCTGCCCGCCGAGTTCGCCGCCCGCACGCCGGACCAGCTGTCCGGCGGCGAGAAGCAACGCGTCGCGGTGGCGCGCGCGTTCGCGTCGGACCCGGAACTGATTTTGTTCGACGAGTCGATCTCGGGCCTGGACGTCAGCGTGCAGGCCGCGGTTCTGAACCTGCTGGCCGAACTGCAGGTCGACCGCCGCACCAGCTACCTGTTCATCAGCCACGACCTGGCGGTGGTGGCGCACCTGGCCGACGACGTGACCGTCATGTACCTGGGGCAGGTGATGGAGTCCGGCACCACCGACGAGGTGCTGGCGCCGCCGTATCACCCCTACACCGAGGTGCTGCTGGCGTCGGTGCCGCGCGCCGACCCCGACGTGCCCAGCGACACGGTTCCCGTCCGCGGCGAGGTGCCCAGTCCGCTGGAGGCGCCCCGCGGCTGTCCGTTCGCGACGCGCTGCCCGCGCGTGCTGGGCGACGTGTGCTGGGAGGAACCGCCCCCCGAGCGGCACCCCAGCGAGGGGCACCGCATCCGCTGCCACATCCCCGTGGACGAGCTGCGCGCCGCGCAGGACGCGCAACTGAGCGAGGCCGACCGGTGAGCGGCTACCTGCTCAGGCGCCTGGCGTTCCTGGCGCTCACGGTGTTCCTCACCTCGCTGCTGGTGTTCGCGGTCACGCAGTGGCTCCCGGGCGACCCGGCGCGCATCATCCTGGGTCGCGAGGCGGGACCGGCCGCCTTGGCCGAGCTGCGCACCGAGCTGGGGCTGGACCGGCCCGCGCCGGTGCAGTACGCCCGCTGGTTGGGGGCGTTCCTGACGGGCGATTGGGGCGACAGCTACGCCAGCGGGCAGGCGATCCGCCCCCTGGTGCTGGATCGACTGGGAAACAGCATGCGCCTGGCCGGCCTCACGCTGCTGCTGGCGGTCCCGCTGGCCCTGGTGTTGGGGGTGATCGCGGCGATCTACGCCGAACGGTGGCCGGACACCGTGATCAGTGTCGGCAGCCTGGCGGTGGTGGGGCTCCCCGAGTTCGTGACCGGCCTGGTGCTGATCCAGGTGTTCTCGTTCCGGCTGGGGTGGTTGCCGGCCAACGCCTCGGTGTCGCCCGGCGCCGGCCTCATCGAGGTGCTGCCGCAGCTGGTGCTGCCGGCGGTGACCGCCACGCTGGTGATGCTGGCGTACGTGGCCCGGCTGACGCGCGCCAGCGTCCTCGAGGAGCTGGCCCGCCCCTACGTGCGCACCGCCCGGTTGAAGGGCGTGCACCCCCGGCAGGTGATGCTGCGCCACGTGCTACGCAACGCCCTGCTCCCGGCCATCACCGTGATCGCGATCAGCTTCGGTTGGCTGATCAGCGGCCTGATCGTGGTCGAGAACGTGTTCAACTACCCGGGCTTGGGCCGGCTGCTCACCTTCGCCATCGACCGTCGCGACCTGCCGCTGATGCAGGCGATCACGCTGGTGGCGGTGGTGGCGTTCGCGCTGGCCAACCTGGCCGCCGACCTGGCGTACGCCGCCCTGAACCCGCGCATCCGCCTGGCCTGACCCGCCCGGCCGGCCGGCCGCGTCAGTGCGACAGGCCGAAGCGGTCCGCCAGCCGGGCCAGCGGCGCCGGCAACCACCAGTTCAGCCGGCCCGCCAGCGTCATCACCGCGGGCACCAACGCCAACCGCACCAAGGTCGCGTCCAGCAGGATCGCCACCGCCAGGCCGACGCCGAGCGTCTTGATCAGCACCACCTCGCTGAAGAAGAACACGCTGAACACCACCAGCATCACGGTCGCCGCGCTGGTGATCACCCCGCCGGTGGTCTCGAGGGCGCTGGCGACGGCCTCGTGGTCCGACAGACCGCGTTCGTGCGCCTCGAAGATCCGGGCCACCAGAAACACCTCGTAGTCCATCGACAGGCCGAACACGATCGCGAACACGAACAGCGGCACGTTGGAGTCCACGATGCCCAGGCCCCCGTCGAGGCCCAGCAGCGGCGCGCCGACCCCCATCTGGAACACCAGCGTGATCACCCCGTACGACGCCGCCACCGTCAGCGCGTTCAGCACGATCGACTTGATCGGGATCAGCACCGAGCGGAACGCCAGGCCCAGCAGCACCAGCGTCGCCGCGAACACCAACCCCAGCGTCAACGGGAAGCTGCTGTACAGCACGCGGCTCCAGGCGGCCTCGAACGCGGCGCTGCCGCCGATCTGCACCTCCAGGCCGTGCGACGCCGCCAGGCGCCGCGCCTCGGCCGCCAACCCGGCGCTCTCGGCCGGCGGCAGGTCACCGATCGGCACGACCTGCAGCTGTACGTAGCGCCCGTCCTGGCCGACGGTGGCGTCCACCAGCTCGGCGACGTCGCTGCTGCGGGCCAGGTCCTCGTCGATGTAGTACTGGAACAAAAACAACCGCGGCACGCCGGGCGCCGAGAACGGCGAGATCACCGAGCGCACCGGCTCCAGCGCCTCCAGGTCGCGGGTCAGGCGCGACACGCGACGCGGGGCGGACGGCCCGAAGAACCCCTCCTCGCCCATGTCCACCAGGACCGTGGTGGCGGACAGGAACCCCCCCAGCTCCGCGTCCTCCAACGCCGTGACGGCCGTGCGCGCCTCGGTGCCGCGCGCCATGCCGCGCGGGCCGGGGTCGGCCAGCTGCATCCAAAACGCTGGCAGCGCCAGCAGCACCAGCGCCGCCGTGCCCAGGACCGTGAACGTCCACGGCCGCGCCATGATCACCTCCGCCCGCCGCCGCCAGAACACGCGGGTCCTCGTGCCGGGCGTCCGGCGCGTCACCTTGAGCCAATCCACCCGGTGCCCCATCAACGCCAGCAGCGCGGGCAAGGCCGTCCAAGACACCAGGACGCTGGCACTCATCACGATCATGGTGCCCACGCCGACGCTGCGGACGTAGGGCAGCGGCGCGAGCAGCAACGCCGACAACGCCACCACCACCGTCAGGCCGCTGAAGGCCACCGCCTTGCCGGCGGTGGCGCCCGTCTCCTCGGCCGCGTCACGTGGGGTGCGGCCCGCCCGAAGCTCCTCGCGATAGCGGTTCACCGTCAACAGCGCGTAGTCGATCCCCGTCGCCAGGCCCAGCATGGTGACGATGCTCTGCGTGAACACCGCGAACGGGAACACCTGCCCCACCAGGAACACCCCGGCCAGCGCCACCGTGATGGTGGTCGCCGCCACCAACAACGGCAGGACCGACGCGACCAGCGCCCCGAAGGCTACGATCAGCACCAGCAGGCTGATCGGAAGCCCGAACGCCTCGCCGCGGCGCGTGTCCCGTGCGCTCACCTCCCGCAACTCCAACGTGGTGGCGGGCCCGCCGGCCATCGCCACCTCGAGCTCGGGCCTCGCCGCGGCCGCCTTGCGGATGGTCGCGACCGCCTGCCGCGCGGCGGTCCGATCCGGGCCGCCGAACGCCAGTTGCCCCAGAAAGGTGCCCTCCGCCGCGCGGGTCGGCACCAGGTCGCGGATGTCGCGCAGCGACGACACGGCGGGGAGGTGTCGCACGTCGGCGAGGAACGCGTCGAGGCGTGCCCGGTAGGCGTCGCTCTCGTCCGCGGCGCGGACGACGAGCACCACCGATACCGAATCGCCCCCCGAGAACTGGTCCGCCACGCGGGTCGCCACGCTGACCGCTTCCGTGTCGGCGCTCAGCGACGGCTCGGCGGTCAGCACCTCCCCGACGCGGGCGGCCAGCGGCAGGCTGAGCCCCAAAATCAACGCCCACAGGGCCAGCACGTAGCGCGGACGCCGCGCGGGAATGCGGGCCGCGCGCCTGAAGAAGCCGGTCGGGGGTCGTCCTGGGTTCATCACACGCCGGCGAAGCTGGCGATGCGTGCACGCGCGCCTTCCTCCCGCGCATCCACCTCGCCCGCGACACTGCCGTCGCGGAGGAACACGATCCGGTCCGCCACCAAGGCGGCGTTCGGGTCGTGCGTGACCATCACCACCGTCCAGCCCTGATCATCGACGCCGTGGCGCAACAGGTCCAGCACCTCGCCCCCGGTGGCGGTGTCCAGGTTCCCGGTCGGCTCGTCCGCCAGCAGCAGCAGCGGGTCGTTGATCAACGCCCGCGCCAGCGAGACGCGCTGCCGCTGACCGCCCGAGAGCTGCGCCGGCCGGTGCGAGAGGCGGTCCTCGATGCCCAAGCGCCGCGCCAGCTCCGGCAGGCGACGCGCCGCCTCGGCGCCGCGACCCGCCACCTCGGCGGGAAGCAGCACGTTCTCGCGCGCCGTCAGGTTCGGGATCAGCTCGAAGGTCTGGAACACGAACCCGATCCGCTGCCGGCGCAGCAGGGTGAGCTGGTCGTCGTCCATGCCGCCCACGTCGGCGCCGCCGATACGCACGGTGCCGGTGTCGGGCGGCTCCAGCAGGCCCACCAGGTACAGCAGCGTCGACTTGCCGCTGCCCGAGGGGCCCATCACCGCAATGAACTCGCCGGGCGCGACCCGAAGCGACACGTCGCGAAGGGCATGGATGCGCGCCTCGCCCATGCGGTACGACTTGGCCAGCTCGCGGGCGTCCAGGACGAGGTCGTCGGGGGTGGGGCGCGTCATTCGGTACCTCTCAGCGCGACGATGGGGGCCAGCCTCCCGGCGCGGCGGGCGGGCAAAAGCGAGGCGAGAAGCCCGACCGCGGGCGAGGCGGCCAGGGCGATCCCCACCAGCCGCCACGGCACCACGGGATCGATGGCGTAGCCGGTCAGCGCCGAGGCGCCGGCCGTCACGACATCGGCCAACAGCAGACCGAACGCCACGCCGAGAATGCTACCCGTGATCACCACCACGATGCCCTCCGCCATGACGACGCGTCGGATCCCCGCGCGGGTCATGCCGAAAGTGCGCAACATCGCCAACTCGCGACCGCGCACCACGAGGTTCATGCCCAACGTGTTGGCCACCCCCAGCGCGGCGATGATCACGGCCAGCACCAGCAGCATGTGGGTCGCGACGAACGTGCGGTTGGACAGGGCGAGAATGCGATCCTGGTACGCCTGGTTCGGGGTGACGTCCAGGTACAGCTCGGGAAAGGCCGCGCCGAGGCGCTCCGCGACCACGCCCGCCTCGCGCCCCTCCTCGACGGTCATCACGTACAGGTCGGGCGTGCCGCCCCCGAACCGTTCCATCTGCGCGATCGAGGCGACGAACGCCTCGCCGCCGCCGGTGAAGTCGACCACCACCCCGCCGACCTCGAACGTCTGGAAGCCCTCCTCGGTGCGGAGCTCGACCTCGCTGCCCACGCCGAGGTCGAAGCGCCTGCGCATGGTGCTGGCGGCCAGCACCCCGTCCGGCGAGGTGAGCGCCTGGTAGCCGGCCCGATCATCGCCTTGGCCCTGGACGTACTGGAAGCGACCGAACCCCTCGTCGGGGTGGAACCGGTCCGTGTCGACCAGCACCAGCGCCACAGTGCGGCCCCGCGGTTGGTCCTCGGGGCGGAAGCGGACGGCGCGAAGGCCCACCCCGGACACCACGTCGATCCCCTCGACCGCGCGGGCCCGCTCGGCGAACGTCTCTGGGAACGACACCGGCGACGTCACGAACAGGTCGCCCACCACGGTGGTCTCCACCCAATCCTCGAGCTCCTGATTGATGCCGGCGATCAGCGCGCCGACGCCCACCACCAGGCCGGTCCCGATGATCACGGTGCCGATCGCGACGCCGTTGCGGCTGGCGCTGCGCTCCGCGAACGACGCGCCCAGCCGTCCCGCCACGCCCAGCACGCGCGCCAGGAGCGGCCCCATCACCCGCAGCGCGGGCCTGAGGAGGCTCTGCGCCGCCAGCGCCGTCCCCACCGCGAACGACACCATCGCCAGCCCGGCACCGGCCAGCGCGGCGTACCCCTCCCACGGAAGGCGCGTCACGATCACGGCCAGCGCCACCAACGCCCAACCGAGACCGGTACGGGCCGGCGCGGTGGCGGTGTCCGAGCGGCGCCACGCCGCCAGTGGCGAGTACGCCGAGGCGCTGCGGGCCGGCAGCACCCCCGCCAGCAGCGACACGGCGAAGCCGAGCAGCACCGAGGCGATGACCGACCAGGCCGGCACCACCAACGTGTGCACCTGGTAGCCGAGGCCGACCGCGTTCACGCGGGTGAGGACCCACGCCAACGCCACGCCCATGGCGATCCCGACCCCCGCCCCCAGCGCGCTGAGGAGGGCGGCCTCGACCAGCGCCAGGCGCTGCACGTCGCGCCGGCGCATGGCGATGGTGCGCAACAGGGCGTACTCGCGGGTGCGTTCCACCACGCCGGCCATGAAGGTGGCGTACGCCATGAACCCGCCCAACGCCAACAGGGTCACCGCCAGCACCAGCATCCCGGACTGCAGGGTCTGCACGATACCGCCGGCGACCTCGCCGGTTCCGGCCGGCGACGCCACCGCGTACGACGCGTCCAGGCGGGAGGTCAGGGCCTCTTTCACCTCCCGCGTGAGGGCACCGTCCGCCAGCAGCACCTCCAGGTGCGAGATGCGACCCTCCAGGCGCATCACCTCCTGCAGCGTCTCCAGGTGGGTGATGGCGACGCGCGCGCCGTTGGTGGCGGCGTAGCCTTCCGATGCGTCCATCAGCCCGACGATCTCGAGGTCGACCTCCCCGAAGCGGGTCGCGAACGTCATCACGTCGCCGATCGCGAGATCGCGGCCGCCTGCGAACGCGTCGGTGATCGCCAGGGTGTCTTCGCCCGCCTCGGGCCACCGGCCCGCGGACAGCGTAGCGGGAAGGGCAGCCGGACGCTCGGTGTGGCGCCCGGACACCTGAAACCCGCTGTCGACGCCCGGCACGACCGAGCGTTCGAAGTCCTCGACGTCGCGCACCGGCTCGATCCGGACGTTGAGGACCGGTTCGAACCGCGCCACGCCCGGCGTGCCGGCCACGCGCTCCCGCAGCGGCTCCGCCTCCATCACCGCGCGGCCCTGCGCACCGGGGGTGATCAACAGCTCCGCCGGGCCGGCCGCGGCCTCCAAGCCGGCCTGCACGTTGGCGCGGACGTTGGCGCCGACCGATAGAGTCGCCAGCACGGCGGCGATGCCCAGCGCCACGCCCAGGATGGTGGCCAGGGTGCGCCAGGGATGGCGAATCAGATTGCGCGCGGCCAAACGAAGCAGGATCGGCATGGGATACGACTCTCCAGGCGGCGGGGCGCCGCCGACCGCACTACTTGTACCATCGCGTCCCACGCCCCCCGTGCAGGCTAGGATGGCAGTCGATGACCTTTGCGCTGGTCCTGCTCGTGCTCACCGCCTACGTGGGCGGCTTGGCCTGGTTCGCGCTGCGCTGCCCGCGCCTCCAACCGCGCGAGGCCGCCCCCGCGGACGCGGGGTGCGTGTCGGTGCTGATCCCGGCACGCAACGAGGCGCCCGCCATTGCCGGGGCCGTACGCTCGGCGCTGGACCAGGGCGCCGTGGTGGGCGAGATACTGGTGGTGGACGACGGTTCCACCGACGGCACGCCCGAGGTGGTGCGCGATCTTCATCGCCGGGAGGAACGCGTGCGGTTGCTGCAGTCGCCGCCGTTGCCGCCCGGCTGGCACGGCAAGGCGCACGCGTTGGCGCACGGCAGCGCCCAGGCCCACGGCGCCTGGTTGCTGTTCGTCGACGCCGACACGCGCGCGTCGTCGGGCGCGTTGGCGGCCAGCCTGGAAGAGGTTCGCCGTCAAAAGGCCACCTTTCTGTCGCTGTGGCCCCGCCAACGCACGGCGTCGTTCTGGGAGCGCGCCGTCCAACCGGTCGTGATCGGGATCACGGCGGTGGGCAACGCCCTCAGGCGCCTGTGGGGACCGCCGTTTCCCGTCGCGTTGTCGGCCTGGGGCGTGTTCATTCTGGTGCGTGCCGAGGCGTACCGGCGGGTGGGGGGGCATGCCACCGTGCGCGACCGGATCCTGGAGGACAGCGAACTGTGCGACGCATTTCGCGCCGCCGGCGAGCACGCGGTGACCTTCGATGGGCACCGCCTGGTGTCGGTCCACATGTACGAGGGACTCGGCGATCTTTGGGAGGGATGGCGCAAGAACCTGTTTCCGAGCCTGGGGTCGTCCCTCATCGCCACCCTCGGGGTGGTCGCCTTCGTGCTGCTGGTCACCTGGGGCCCCGTGTTGGGCCTCGGGGCCGCCCTGCTCGGGGCGGGTCCGGCGTGGCCGTGGACGATTCCGCTGGCGCTCCAGGTGCTGGCTGCAGGGCCGTTGACCGCCCGGTTGGTGGACGCCCCGCCACTCCTGGCCGTGTCCCCGCTCGGGGGCGCTGTCTACGCCGCGATGCTGCTCGCGTCCGCGTACGCGCACGTCACGCGGCGGGGCGTGTCGTGGAAGGGCCGCAGCTACGGCGGGACGTAGGGGCCCGCCTCGGGTGGGGCGCTTCAGGCAGCGTGCGGCCGGGGCTCCGCGGGCCGCGACGGACTCATGTCGGCGGCGGGGCCTCGTCCGGTTCGTCAGGCCCGTCGACCTCGGCCGGTTCGTCCGGGCCCGCCGGCGGGCCGCCGTGCCGCGCCCACAGGTAGCCCCCCAGGGGCGGCCCGATCAGGAACAGGGCGTAGTGGCTGATCAAGCGCCACACCACCACCGCACCGACGACGCCGCCGCGCGCGCCCTGCGCCACCAGCGCCAGCGACGCCCCGAACTCGAAGAAGCCGCTGCCGCCGGGGGTGGGCACGACCGAACCCAACCCGGCGACCAGCACCAATGCGGCGATGACCGTCCACGGGTCGACGGGCAGCCCGAAGCCGCGCGCGGACGCCCACAACACCGCGAAGAACGCCCCCCACGACGCGGCCACCAGCAGGTGAAACCGCGCGTGCCAGCTCCACGGGGCGCCGTGCAGCAGCCCGTGCGCCTCCAGCAGGTTCGTCAGGAAGCGTTCCACCCCTTCGCGGTGGCGCGCGAGGCGGCCGCGCAACGCCCAGCGGGACAGCGGCAGCGCCCACGCCAGGCGGAAGGCCAGCAGGTAGGCGACGGCCAGGCCGCCCACGCTGACGATGAGCCCGGCGGTGCGCAGGACGACCGGGTTCGGCAGCGTGACGCTGCGGTCCAGCACCAGCAACGCCACGGGGAGCGACCAGCCGTAGAACACCGTGTCGGCGGCGATGGCGGCGACGCCGCTCGACCAGGCCGTTCCCGACGGCACGCCCTGGCGGGTCAGCGACAGCGCAAGCGCCGGCATGCCGCCGCTCCCGCCCGGCGTCACGGTGCTGGCGAACAACCCCAGCACGTGGCAGCGCACCGCGTGCCGCAGCCGCAGCGGCGCCCCGGTGCGCCGCACCAGCATCGCCAGGCGCATCCCCGCGAACAGGAACGATGCCAACAGGAACCCCAACGCCGCCGCCAACCACGGCAGCTCGATGCGGGAGAGGTGCTGCAGCTCCTCCACGCCGAGCCAGGCGACCACCCCCGCCAACGCGGCGCCGCCGATCAGGAACGACGCCACCAGGGCGCGGATCACCGTCCCTGTCACGGAGATGCCTCGGCCGGGGTCAGGAACCGTCGCAGCAGCCACGACGCCACATCGGGGCCGCCGTTGCGGAGATCCAGGGCGGCGATGGCATGTCGCCAGCCGTCCAGAGCGTCGGGGTGGGCGGCGAAGCCGGCGATCAGCTCGGCCAGGGCCCGGGGCCGCCGCGCCAGGGTGCCGACGCCGGCGCGGACCACGTAGTCCGCGATCGCCTTCTCGTTGGCGGCGGCGTAGCCGGTGTGTACGACCGGCCGGCCGCTCAACAACGCCTCGAAGGTCGACGCCGGCCCCGCCTTGCCGATCAGCAGGTCGGCGGCGCAGGTGAGGCGCCGCATGTCGCTGCGGAACCCCAACGGCACCACGCGGGTCGGCCCCTCCTCCGAGGCGTCACGCGCCAGGCGGGCGCGCAGCGCCTCGTTGCGGCCGCACGCCGCCAGCACGGTGACGGGGACGCCCTGGGCGCGAAGGCGGGCCACGGTGGCGTGCAGCGGCCCGCCGATCCCCTCGCCTCCGGCCGACCACAACACCGTGAATCGCCCGGGATCCAAGGACAACGCCCGCCGCGGCGCGGCGGCGTCCGGACAGGGCCCGTCGAACTCGGGACGCGCCACGAAGTCGAAGCGGGCGATCTTGTCCTCCGGGACGCCGTGGCGGGCCAGGTCGGCGGCGGCGCGGCGGCTGAACACCACCATGGCGTCGACGTGCGGTTCGGCCCACAAGGCGTGGGCGTCCATCGCGTCGGGGTTCACGCCCACCACCGGGACGTTCAGGCCGTGGCGCCGCCGCGCCAACGCCAGCGCCTGCACCGTGAAGAAGTGGGTGGCCACGACCAGGTCGAAGCGGTGCGTCCGCAGGTACGCCGCGGCGTGGCGGGCGTGCGCCGCCAGCATGGCGCCCTGCACGGCGCGGCTGATGCGGGCCGGCACCACCTCGTCCAGGGCGCGCTGTCCCAGGTAGGCGGCGGCCGGTGCGCGCAGCATCCAGCGCCAGGACGCCTTGTGCCGCCGGTCCAGGCCCGTGTCGCCCACCGCGGCGGTGAAGTCCAGCACGGCGCTGTCCACGCGGCCCGGCGCTTCGCGCTCGACCCACGCCGACAGCGCCTCCGCCGAGGTTCGGTGCCCGTTCCCGACGGTGATCATGGCGAACAGGACGCGGGGTCGGCCCGCGCTCACATCCATCCCTGTTGGGCGTACCACGCGGCCGTGGCCCGCGCCCCGTCCGCCAACGCGGTGGGCGCGGTCCACCCGAACGCGTCCATGGTCGAGGCGACCTCGGTGGTGTAGCTCCGTTCCGCCAGGTCGCGTGCGCGGCGAAGGTCCAGCTCGGGGGCGGTGCCGCGCAGCCACGCCCAGGTCTCGCTGGCGTAGGCGGCGAAGCGGAACGCGACCGGCGGGAGGTGCACCGTGCGCACGGCGTCGCGGCCGACCGCGGCGGCGAGGAGCGCCGGCAGGTCGCGCCAGGCGTATGCCCGTGGTTCGGCGACCGGCCAGGGGCCGAAGCCGGTCGCATCGGACGCCAACACGCGGGCCACCAGCTCGGCGACGTCGTCGACGTAGACCGGCTGCACCCGCCCGCCGCCCGGGGGGAGCGCCAGCACGCCGCGGCGCGCCAGCGCGAACAGGGGCAGCAGGTCGCGGTCGCCCGGGCCGTACACGGCGCTGGGCCGCAGCGACGCCGCCCAGCCCGCCGGTGCGAGCGCCTGCACCTGCCGCTCCCCCTCTAGCTTGCTGCGGGCGTAGGCGCTGCGCGGCGCGTCGCCCGGGCTGGCCCGCACGGTCGTGCCCGCGTCGCCGGCGACCGGGTCCGGGCCGCGGGCGGCCAGGCTGCCCAGGTACACGAACCGCCCGGCGCCTGCGTCCAGGGCGGCACGCGCCAGGCGGGCGCTGCCGTCCGCGTTGGCGGCGTGCAGCGCCGCCTCGCTGCGGGCGCGGGTCAGGCCGGCGGCGTGCACCACCGCGTCCACGCCGTGGCAGGCCGCCCGCAGCGCCGCCTCGTCCGACAGGTCGGCCAGGACGTGCTCGGCCGGAACCCCCGCCAGGCGCCCGGCATCGCTGCCGCGGCGCAGGGTGACGCGCAGCGCCACGCCGCCTTGTGCCAGGCGGGCCGCCACCCGCGCGCCGACGAAGCCGGTCGCGCCCGTCAGCAGCACCTTCACGGCCCGATCGTCCCGGCGTGCCGGCGCGTCACAGCGCCTTCTGGTACAGGCGGTAGGTCTTGTACACCTCGGCGCCCAGCAGCCGCAGGCCCTTGTTGATCGGCTCGTTGTCCTCCAGGATCCAGGACAGCTCCGCCTGGCGGTAGCCCGCCACCTCGCCGCGGCGCCAGATCTCGTCGATCAGCACCAGCTCCAGGCCACGATTGCGGTGGGGCGGAAGCACGCCCAGCAACGCCAGGCGGAGCTGGTAGATGATCCGTTTGCGGCGCAGCAACGGCACGATCCCGAACGGCACGATCCGCCCGTGAAAGCGGGCCAGCACCTGGTTCAGGTTCGGCAGCGCCAGGGCCATGCCGACCACCTCGCCGTCCAGTTCCAGGAACAGCACGATCCGCGGGTCCAGCACCATTTTGAGGGTGTCGGCCAGGTGCGCGAACTCGGCGTCGGTGTAGGGCACCTGGCCCCAGTTGTCCTCCCAGGCCTGGGCGTACAGGCGGTGCACCGTGGCCAGTTCATGGTCCCAGTCCTCCAAGCGCACCTGCCGCACCACTGCGCCGGTGCGCCGCCGCGCGCGTTCCGCCAACCGCACGAACCGCTCGGGGATGCCGTACTCGCTGCGCGCCTCCCAGGCGCAGAGGTCCTTCACCTTGGCGAAGCCGCGGGCTTCGACCCAGGCGGGATACGAGGGGGGGTTCCACGGCATCATCACGTACGGCGGCAGGTGATGCGCGTCCACCTGCAGCCCGGCGCTGTCGTTCAGTGACGGGTTGGCCGGCCCCCGCAACGCCGTGCGGCCCAGCGCCCGCGCCCGGTCCTCGGCGGCGTCCAGCAAGGCGGCGGCCACCTCCTCGTCCTCGGCCTCGAAGAAGCCGAAGAAGGCGAGGTCGTCGCCGTGAATCCGGTTGTGCAGGTCGTCGTCGATGACGGCGACGCGCCCCACCGGTCGTCCCGACCGTTCGGCCAGGAACAGGTCCATGCGGGCGTGCTCGAAGAAGGGGTTGCGCGTTTCGTCCAACGTCTCGCGTTCGGCCATGCGCAGTGGCGCCACGAAACCGGGCGTGCCGCGGTGCAGGCGCACGGGCAGGTCCAAGAAGCGCGCCCGGTCGCGGCGGCCCTCGGCGCGCCGTACGGTGGTCACGGGCGTGGTCCCGCCACGCGCGGCGACGGTCCCCCGCGGCGCTCGGCGGGCGAGGGGGCGCGCCGGGTGGGGCCGGGCCGCGGGTCAGACCACGCCAAGGGCGCGCCCGACCCTCTCGAAGGCTTCGAGCAGTTGGTCCAACTGTGCATCGGTGTGGTTCGCGTTCACGCTGGTGCGAATGATCGACTTGCCCTGCGGCACGCCGGGAGGCAGGGCGGGGGTGGTGAACACGCCCGCGTCCCACAGGCCGCGCCAGAACCGCATGGTGGTGTCGTCGTCCCCGATCAGGGCCGGCACGATCGGGGTGCGGCTCCCCAGCGTGTCGAACCCAAGGCCATCCAGGCCGGTGCGGAGCTTGGCGACGTTGTCCCACAGCCGGTCGCGGTGCCACGGTTCGGTCTCGATGATGTCCAGCGCCTTCAGGGCGGCCGCCATCTGCATGGCGGGCAGCGCGGCGGTGAACATGAACGGCCGGGCATGGTGCTTGACGTAGTTCACGACCTTGGCCGGGCCCGCCATGAACCCGCCGACCGATCCGAACGCCTTCGAGAAGGTGCCCACGATCAGGTCCACCTCGGCCTCGAGGCCGAAGTGTTCGGCGGTGCCGCGCCCGTGGGCGCCCAGAACGCCGGTGGCGTGCGCATCGTCCACGATGAGGCGGGCGCCGTACCTTCGCGCGACCTCGACCAGTTCGGGCAGCGGCGCCACGTGACCGCTCATCGAGAACACGCCGTCGGTGACGATGATGCGGCCGCCGGGGCGGTCGACGTCCCGCTCCAGCAGGCGAGCGAGGTCGTCGACGTCGCCGTGGTCGTACTTGCGCAACGACCCGAAGCTCAGCCGGGCGCCGTCGTACAGGCAGGCGTGGTTCTCGCGATCGAAGTACAGCACGTCGTGTCGGCCCGCCAGCGCGGCGATGACCGCCAGCGCCCCCAGGTAGCCGGCGCTGAAGGTCAGCACCGACTCGCGCTGCAGGAACACCGCCAGGCGTTGTTCCAGCGTGTGATGCAACGACAGCGTCCCCGTCAGAAAGCGCGAGCCGGTGCAGCTGGTGCCGAACCCGTTCAGCGCGTCGCGGGCCGCGGTCTTGAGGCGCTCGTCCTGCGTCAGCCCGAGGTAGTCGTTCGAGCCGGAAATCACCATCTCGCGGCCGTCGACGACCACCGTGCCGCCCTGCTGGGACTCGATCACCTTGAAGTAGGGGTGCAGCCCCGCCCGTTCGGCCCATTCGGCGCGCGTGAACGCGAACGCCTTGGCGAACGCGTCCTCGGCGGCACGCCCATCGGCGCCGGTGCGCTCGGGATGTGCGGTCGTCGGGGAAAACTCGCGAGCGTCAGACAAGAAGGCCTCCAGCGCCGGTCGCCCCCGGCGAACGGGGCATGATAGCACGCACCCATCGACGTTCCGTGTGGGCGGATCGTCCAGGGACGCCGGCTCGGCGTGACGGGGACGCGCCCCGCCGGCGCTGCCCGGCCGTTTCCGGCACGTGCCGTGCGGCGCGGCACCCGGCCGCTGGCAGCCGGTATAATCAAAGCAGTGAACGGATTCGATGCGATTTCGTCGAAGGGGGGACGATGGAAGCTTCCGCCCAGGTGACGGCGCCTGGCGTGTCGTTGCGGCCCACGGGGCCGGACGACACCGAGCGCGTCCACGCCCTGTACCTGTCGGTTCCCAGCTACTTCGACGTCCTGAACGCGCCCGTGCCCTCCGCCGAAGAGGTCCGGACCGAGCTCGAGGCGGCCGCGGGCGATCCAAGGCGCCGCACCGAGCTGATCTTGTTGCACGACGACCCTTCGCCGGCCACGCCGGACCCGGACCCGCACACCGGGGCATGGGTGGCGGGCTACCTGGATGTCACCCTCGACTACATCGAGGAGGGGGACGCCACCGTCAACCTGTTGCTGGTGCGCACCGACCTGCAGCGCCGCGGCATCGGCGCGGCCTGCATGCGGGCGTTGGAGGAGCGCCTTCAGGGGCGGGCGACCCGTGTCTTGGCCAGCGTGTACGGGAGCAACCCCGGGGCGCGGCGGTTCTGGCATCAGCTCGGCTACCGGTTCGCCATCGATGCGGCGCCGGTATTGGCGTGGTACGCCAAGCGGATCGTGCCCTCGGCGACGCCCGGCTGAGGCGGGTGCGGCGGCGCGACACGTGCCCCGGGCCGGTCGGGACGGCCGGGGGCGAGGTGATAGACTGCGCCAGACGAACCGTGCATGTGTCGGGCGCGTGCGCGCCCGTTTCCAGTGGAGGCAACCTCTGATGATCAGTGTGACGGATTTGCGGGGCGGTACCAAGGTCGAGATGGACGGGGGGCTCTGGGAGTGCCTCGAGTCCCAGCACCAGAAGATCGGTCGGGGTGGGGCCAAGGTGGTCGCGAAGTTCCGCAACCTCGAGACCGGCGCCACCAAGGATCGCACCTTCAACGCAGGCGACAAGCTGCAGGACGTGTTCATCGACTACCGGCCCATGCAGTACCTGTTCCACGACGGCGACCTGTACACCTTCATGGACACGGAGACCTTCGAGCAGCCCTCCCTGAGTCGTGCGCAGCTCGGGGACGCCGCCAAGTGGCTGAAGCAGAACACCGAGGTCACGGTGGACTACCATCGCGGCAAGCCGCTCAAGGTCACCCTCCCGAACGTCGTCGAGGTCACCGTCACCGAGACGGACCCCGGCATGAAGGGCGACACCGTCTCGGGCGGCAGCAAGCCCGCCAAGGTCGAGACGGGCGCGACGGTGTCGGTGCCGCTCTTCCTGGAGCAGGGCACCGTGATCAAGGTGGATACGCGCACCGGCGAGTACCTAGGAAGGGCCTGATGGACGTCAAGGAGATCAAGAAGCTGCTGGACGCCATGAAGACGGCCGGCGTATCCGAGCTCACCCTCGAGACGGCGGACGTCAAACTGTCCGCCCGCCGGGGAGAGGAGGCGCGCGTGGCGCGCGCCGGGCCTGACTCGGGCGGCGACGCCCCCGCGCGTACCCAGGAACCCCCGCCCGCCCCGGCCGACGCGTCGTCCCCGGCGGCGGCGCAGGCGGCTGCGCCGCCCGCGCCGGAGGCCGGGTCCCCCTTGGTCGAGGTGACCGCGCCGATCGTGGGCACCTTCTACGAGTCGCCCGGGCCCGATGCGCCGGTGTACGTGAAGGTGGGGGACCGCGTGACGCCCGGCACGGTGCTGTGCATCATCGAGGCGATGAAGCTGATGAACGAGATCGAGGCCGAGACCTCGGGCACCATCGCCGAGGTCCTGGTGCGCAACGAGGAGCCCGTCGAGTACGGTCAGACGTTGTTCCGGATCGACCCGGACTAAGCCGTGTTCAAGAAGATTCTCATCGCCAATCGGGGCGAGATCGCGCTCCGGATCCTCCGCGCGGCGCGCGAGTTGGGCGTCCGGACGGTGGCGGCCTACTCCGAGGTGGACGTGAACAGCCTGCCGGTGCTGTTGGCGGACGAGGCGGTGTGCATCGGGCCCACCCGCGCGAGCGGGTCGTACCTCAACGTGCGCAACCTCCTGTCGGCCGCCCTGGTGACCGGGTGCGAAGCGGTCCATCCCGGCTACGGCTTCCTGGCCGAGAACGCCGAGTTCGCCGAGAAGTGCGAGGAGCACAACCTGGTGTTCATCGGGCCGCGCCCGGAGACGATCCGCCGCATCGGCGACAAGGCCAGCGCACGGGCGTTGGCGCAGGAGGCGGGCGTGCCCCTCACGCCCGGCTCGGGCGCGCTGACCGACGTGGAGGATGCGCGCCGCTACGCGGACGACATCGGCTACCCCGTCATCCTCAAGGCGTCCGCCGGCGGCGGGGGGCGCGGCATGCGGGTGGCGCAGAGCGGCAAGGACCTCGAGCGGCAGTTCGTCCATGCGCGCGAGGAGGCGCGCGAAGCGTTCGGGAACCCGGAGATGTACCTCGAGAAGTACCTCGAAGAGCCCAAGCACGTCGAGATCCAGGTGTTCGGGGACGGCGAAGGGAACGTGATCCATTACTTCGATCGCGACTGCTCGATCCAGCGCCGCTACCAGAAGGTCCTGGAGGAGGCGCCCAGCATCCTCGACCCGGGCTTGCGGCACGACATCGCCGAGGCGGCGGTATCGCTGGCGCGGCACATCCACTACCGCGGGGCCGGCACCTGCGAGTTTCTGGTCGACAAGCACGGCGCCTTCTTCTTCAGCGAGATGAACACGCGCATTCAGGTGGAACACCCCGCCACCGAGTTGGTGACGCGGTCCGACCTGGTGCGGGAGCAGTTCCTGGTCGCCGCCGGCGAGGGGATGTCGTGGACGCAGGACGACGTGCGCGTCGAGGGGCACGCGATCGAGGTCCGCATCAACGCGGAGGACCCTGACCGCGATTTCCGCCCGTCGGCGGGGACGGTGACGGACGTGCACTGGCCGGGCGGGCCGGGCATCCGGGTCGATTCGCACATCTACGCCGGGTACCGTGTGCCGCCGAGCTACGACAGCCTGATCGCCAAGATCCTCTCGTGGGCGCCCGATCGGGAGCGCGCCATCGCCCGCATGGAGCGCGCCTTGCGGGAGACGGTGATCGAGGGCGTGACCACGACCATTCCGTTCCACTTGCGGGTGTTGGACAATGCCTTCTACCGTAGGGGCGCGGTGTACACCAACTTCATCGCGCGCAGGCTCACCTGATGCGGGGAGAGGATGCCATGCCGACCAAGCCGGTCACGACCGACGTCGGACAGGACGTGCTGTTCGGGATCGCCCAGCTCGCGTTGGAACGGGTGGACGGCCTTCGGCCGTTGGCGCCGCCGGCCCGCGTGGGCGAGTTCCTGACCGGTCGGCGCGCCAAGGGGATGCGGGTGGAACGCAGCGGCGACGTGGTCGAGATCGATCTCAACGTCACCGTCCGGTACGGTCTGGAGATCCCCAAGCTCGCGGCCCGCGCGCAGAAGGTGGTGCGCGAAGCGGTCGCCTCGATGACGGGCCTCGACGTGCGCGCCGTCCGCGTGAACGTGGTGGGGATCGACCTGTCGCAACGTCCATCGGACGACGAGGTGGAGGACGCCGGTGGCTAGGCGCCGTGCACGCGAACTGGCGTTTCGGGCCCTGTTCCAGGCCGACCGGGGCGGGGTGGACCTGGACACCGTGTGGGCCCAGGTGCGCGCCGAGGCGGGCGACGGCCGCGATCCGGACGACGAGGATGCCTACGGCGACGTGCTGGACGCCGAGGCATTGGCGTTCGCGCAGCGTTTGGTGCAGGCCTACCGGGACCACAAGGCCGAGATCGACGGGGAGCTGACCGACCTCATCGAGGGGTGGACGTTCCCGCAGATGTCGCAGACCGACCTGAACGTGCTGCGCCTGGCGCTGAGCGAGCTCCGCTACGAGGTGGACGTGCCGGCGCGGGTGACGCTCGAAATGGCGGTGCGCCTGGCCAAGCGCTTCGGCGGCGAGGACTCCGGGCGCTTCGTGAACGGGGTGCTGGGCGCGGTCTACCGCAAGATGCATCCTAGAGCGGCGGAGGTACCATGAGCGCGCAGGTGATGCGGGGCCGCGAGGTGGCGACCGCGCTGCTGGAGGAGCTGCGGGCGGACGTGGACGCCCTGCCGGCCGCGCCGCGACTGGTGTTCGTGCGGGCCAGCAGCGATCCCGCCAGCGCGTCGTACGTACGCTCCAAGGCCAAGCTGGCGGGCAAGGCGGGCGTGCGGCACGAGACCCGCGTCCTGGAGGCGACCGCGTCGCAGCAGGACGTGCTGGACGCCGTCGCCGAGGCCAACGACGATCCCGACGTCGACGGGGTGTTGGTGCAGTTGCCGCTGCACGACCACCTGGACGCGGGGCCGATCCTGGACGCGGTCGATCCGGACAAGGACGTGGACGGCCTTCATCCCGTGAACGTGGGACGTCTGTGGAGCGGCCGGCCCGGGTTGGTGCCGGCCACGCCGGCAGGATTGATGCGCATCCTGGATCACTACCGCGTGGAGATCGAGGGGCGGCACGTGGTGATCATAGGCCGAAGCGAGCTGGTCGGCAAGCCCGCGGCGGCGCTGTTCCTGCGCCGGCACGCCACGGTGACCGTGGCGCACTCCCGCACCCGTGACCTGCCCGCGCAGGTACGACGGGGCGACATCGTGTTGGCGGCGGCGGGCCGGCCGGGCTTGATCCAGCCGGACATGGTTCGCGCCGGCGCCGTGGTGCTGGACGTGGGGCAGTCCCGCGTGGACGGGTCGCTGCGGGGGGACGTCGCGCCCGAGGTGGCCGAGGTGGCGTCCGCGCTGACCCCCACGCCCGGCGGGACGGGACCGATGACCGTCGCCATGGTGGTGGCGAATACGGTGGCGGCGGCGCGGGCGCGCCGAGGAAACGGTGTCTGACATTCTGGCCAACGGGCCCTTGTGGGTCGCGGTGGCCGCGACGGCGGTCGCCCAGGTGGTGAAGGTCCTGCTGGTGTTGGCGACGGAGCGGCGCTGGGCGTTCGACCGGTTGCTCGAGACGGGCGGCATGCCGTCGTCGCACTCGGCGGCGGTGACGGCCCTGGCGCTCAGCATCGGTGCGCAGGAGGGGTGGGGCTCGCCGCTGTTCGCGGTGGCGGCCGTCACCGGCGGGGTCGTCATGTACGACGCCACCGGCATCCGGCGCGCCGCCGGCATGCAGGCGCAGATGATCAACGACCTCGTCGAGGAGCTCGGGCACCTGTTCGACGACGGCTTCCAACCCCAGGCGTTGAAGACGTTGTTGGGGCACACCTACCCGCAGGTGCTGGTGGGCGGCCTCGTCGGGGTGGTCACCGCGGTGCTGCTGACCGGTTGACGGGCGCGCGGCGGGCCGCTGGGTTCCCTCGCGCGTGAGGGGCGGGGGTGGACGTCCGGCCCGGGCCACCACGGCGATGCGGACCTCCCGCGCCCCGGCGCGCAGCAGCGCGGCGCGGCAGGCTATCGCGGTCGCGCCGGTCGTCCACACGTCGTCCACGAGGAGCACCGGCACGGGCGGCAGCCGCAGGCAGGTGAACGCCCCCGCGACGTTGGCCGTCCGCGCGCCGCCGCGCGCCCGGGCCTGCCGCGCGGTCGAGCGTACACGGCGCAGCGGGTGGGCGTGGGGCACCCCGAGCGCCGCCGCCACGCCGGCGGCGATCCGTGCCGCCTGGTCGTACCCCCGCCGGCGCCGCCGGCGGGGGTGCAGCGGGACCGGAACCACGCGCGCGACCGGCCAATCGCGCACGCGGGCGCCGAGGCGGCGCCCCAGCGCATGCGCCAACGCCAGGCGCCCCCCGAACTTCACGGCGCGAACCGCGCGAAGCACCGCGCCGTCGTACGGGCCGAGCCAGGCGAGGGGAACGCCGCCCAGCCGGTCGCGCCCCGCCCCCGCGACCAGGCGCCGCAGGCAGGGCCGGCACGCCCCTTCGGGCCCGGCGGCGCGGCGCCCACACAGGGGGCACGGCGTCAAGGAGGCCAGCAGTCGCGCGAACATGCCGCACGCTACGCGTCCGCCGCCGTCCACGTCCGGCGTGGTGGGCGCCGTGCCGCGTGGAGACGCGTCAGGCGTGGCGTTCGGCCAGGCCGGTGAGCAGGTTCAGCAGGTCGAAGGCGGCGGTCGGGTCGGCGGCGGCCGAGAAGGCGTCGCGGAGCCCCGAGAGTCCCTGCGCGGCGTCGCGCTCCGCCACGCCCTGGGCGTACGCGATCGCGTCGGCGCGGGCCAGGAGGTCCAGCGCTTCGCGCATCTCCTCGGGGCGCTTCTGGGCTCGGGGCCGCCCGAGCAGGTCGCGCAGCCGCGCCCGGTCGCTGGCGTCCAGCACCTCGAAGGCGCGCGCCAGCACCAGGGTGCGCTTCCCCTCGTACAGGTCGCCGGCGAACTCCTTGCCGTACGCGCCAGACTCGTCGGGCAGGAGGTTCAGCACGTCATCGCGGATTTGGAAGGCGCGGCCCAGCGCCAGCCCGGCTGGGTCCAGGCGGGGATCGGGGTCCACCCCGGCCACCAGCGCCCCCAGCCGCAGCGGCGCGACGACGGTGTACCGGGCGGTCTTGCGCTCGATCATGCGCAGGTACGCCGCCTCGGTGACGTCGAAGCGGCCCTCGGCGACGAACGACAGGTCGAGGTGCTGCCCCTCGGCGGTCCGCTCGATCACGTCCAGGAATTCGGCCAGCACGGCGTTGCGCCAGGGCGCGTCGGTGTGAATCAGGGTGCGCCACATCGCGACGTGCAGGGCGTCGCCGACGTTGACGGCCACCGGCATGCCGGCGATGCGGTGCAGCGCCGGTTCACCGCGGCGCGTCTCGGAGTCGTCCTCGACGTCGTCGTGGATCAGCACCCAGTTCTGGAATAGCTCCAGCGCGGCCGCCACGGGGAGCGCGTCTTCTGGATCGGCGCCGTGCGCGGCGGCGGCCAGCAGCACGACGCGTCCACGCAGTCCCTTGCCGCCCCGTGCGGGGTAGTCGCGCTGCAAGGCGCGGAAGCGGGCCAACTCCGGCACGTCGTGCCCTTCGGGGACGGCGGCCAGGATCCGCTCACGCAGTCGAGCCATCCATGCCGCGTCATCGCCCGCGGTCATCGGAACAGCACGCGCGTCAGGAACCAGGTGGCGAGGATCAGGCTCGCCAATACGATCAGGAAGTAGGGGAGGGACGCCCGGTAGGTGGCCAGGATCAAGCGCCACACGTCGCGATGCGACAGTTCGGGCCGCCCGTTCCGGGGCGGCCCGTCGGTGGAACGATGGCGGTCGGGGTCCGCGTTCGGCACGCTCAGGGCCGGCGGATGCAGGCCTTGAAGTGACCGGGGGCGACCTCTTCGAGCGGTGGATCGACGTGCTTGCAGTCTTCGATCGCGATCGGGCAGCGCGTGCGGAACACGCAGCCCGACGGGGGGTTGATCGGGCTGGGGATGTCCCCCTGCAGGATGATGCGGTCGCGCTTGTAGTTCGGGTCGGGGACGGGGACGGCCGAGAGGAGCGCCTCGGTGTAGGGGTGCACCGGGTTGCGGTACAGCTCCTTCGAGGGCGAGACCTCCATCACCCGGCCGAGGTACATCACCACCACCTTGTCGCTGATGTACTCGACCACGCCGAGGTCGTGCGCGATGAACAGCAGCGTCAGGTCCAGCTCCTCCTTCAGGTCCTGCAGGAGGTTCACGACCTGCGCCTGGATCGACACGTCGAGCGCGCTGACCGGTTCGTCGGCGACGATGAACTGCGGGTCGACCGCGAGGGCGCGGGCGATGCCGATGCGCTGCCGCTGCCCGCCGGAGAACTCGTGCGGGTAGCGCCGCATGTGCGAGGCGGACATGCCGACGCGCTCCAGCAGGTCGGCGACGCGCTCGTCCTTGGCCTTGCCGCGCGCCAGGTTGTGGATCGTCAGCGCTTCGCCGATGATGTCGCCGACCGACATGCGCGGGTTCAGGCTGGCGAACGGGTCCTGGAAGATGATCTGCATCCGCTTGCGGTACTCCCGCATCTTGCCCTTGCTCAGCTTGGTGATGTCGACGCCTTCGAAGTTCACCTCGCCGCTGGTCGGTTCGATCAGGCGCAGGATGGCGCGGCCGACCGTGGTCTTGCCGGAACCGGACTCGCCGACCAGGCCGACCACTTCGCCCCGGCCGATCGAGAGGCTGACGTCCTCGACCGCTTTGACGTTGGCGACGACGCGGGAGAAGATCCCGCCGCGGATCGGGAAGTACTTCTTCAGGTCGACGACGTCCAGCAGAGGCTGCGCCTGCCCGGTCGCGCCGGTGCTGGGGGTCGTCGCGGCGTCTGCAGCGCTCATGTGGTCACCCCTGGTTCACGAAGATCGATCTCGTCCCAGCGAATGCACCGCACCATGTGCCCGTCGCCTGCGTCCTCGAGCTCGGGGGTGGTTTGCTTGCACTTCTCCTGGGCGTACTTGCAGCGGGGGTGGAAACTGCATCCCGGCGGGAGGCTGAGCGGGTTGGGGACGTTGCCGGGGATGGACTCCAGGCGATCTTGGAGGTCGGCGGCCTTGTCCACGCGCGGAATCGAGTTGAGCAGGCCGGCCGTGTACGGCATGCGCGGGTGGGCGTAGATCGATTCGACGTTCGCCTCCTCGACGGCGCGGCCGGCGTACATCACCACCACCCGGTCGGCCATTTCGGCGATGACGCCCAGGTCGTGGGTGATGAACAGGATCGACATGCCGATCTCCTTCTGGAGATTGCGCATCAGGTCGAGGATCTGCGCCTGAATCGTCACGTCGAGGGCCGTGGTCGGCTCGTCCGCGATCAGCAGTTTGGGGCCACACGACAACGCCATCGCGATCATCACGCGTTGCCGCATCCCGCCGGACAACTGGTGGGGGTAGTTCCGAACCCGCTTGGCCGGCTCGGGGATCCCGACGAGTTCCAGCATGTCGGTCGCGCTCTTCATCGCTTGGCGCTTGGTCTTGCCCTGGTGCAGCACGATCGCCTCGGCGATCTGGTCGCCGACGGTGTACACCGGGTTCAGGCTGGTCATCGGTTCCTGGAAGATCATGCTGATCTCGTTGCCGCGGATCTTGCGCATCTGCCGTTCGCTCTTCTTCAGCAGATCCTCGCCTTCGAACATGATCTCCCCTTCGGCGAAGCGTCCAGGGGGTTGCGGAATCAGGCGCATGGTGGAAAGGCTGGTGACGGACTTGCCGGACCCGGACTCGCCGACGACGCCGAGCGTCTCACCGCGGTCCAGGTGGAAGCTGACGCCGTCCACGGCCTTCACGGTGCCTTCGTCGGTGTCGAAGTAGGTCTTCAGTCCTCGGACGTCGAGCAGCCTGTCAGAGCTGGGCATGGGTGCGAACTCCTCACGAGAGCGGATTCTACCCCGCGAATGCGGGCGTCCCTCCGGGCGAAGCGAACGGATAGAGGGTCCATTCGCAACCAAATCGGCGGGGCGAGATTCCACGTCGTGAAAGAGTCGCGCGATGCGCGGAGAAGATCATAGAAACGTCCGGGCTGAATCCGAACGCCGAGAGTGTACCCCAGATCCGCCGCCGATGCGACCCGCCGACCCGGGGCGCGCTCCGGCACGCGCCTCAGCGCCGCTTGCGCGGATCGAGAGCGTCGCGAAGACCGTCCCCGACGAGGTTCCAACACAGCACCGCCAGGAAGATCGGAACGCCGGGGATCAGCAACCACGGCACGAACTGGATCGAGATGCCCCGGTCGGTGGCGTCGCGCAGCAGCAACCCCCAACTGGCGGTATCCACCGCGCTGGGTCCGAGGCCCAAAAACGACAGGCCGGTCTCGGTCAATATGAAGCCGGGAATGGCCAGGGTCAGGTCGACGATGACGTAGCTGGCGGTGGCGGGCAGCAGGTGACGCCACAAGATGCGTCCCTCGCCGGCGCCCAGGGCTTTCGCGGCCTGCGCGTACTCCATCTCGCGGATGGAGAGGACCAGGCTGCGGACCGTGCGGCCCAGCCCGCCCCAGCCGACGAAGCCCAGCACCATCACCACCATCAGGAACGTCTGCGCCGAGTTCATCTCCAGCCCGAAGGCGCGGGCCAACGGGTTGCGGGGATCCTGCAGCAGGCTGGCCAGCACGATCAGCAGGAACAGGCCGGGGATGGCCGAGAGCACCTCGATCAGGCGCATCACGAACTCGTCGACCCAACCGCCGTAATAGCCGGCCAGCCCGCCGAGCAGCAGCCCCAGGAACAGCGACACCCACACCGCCAGCACGCCGATGGTCAGGCTGATCTGCCCCCCATACAGCACGCGGGAGAACACGTCCTTGCCCAGGCTGTTGGTGCCCCACAGGAAGATGCGTGCCGGGTCGTCGACGCCGAACAGGTGCAGGTCGCTCTCGAACAGCCCCAGCACGCTGTAGGTGGCCTCCGGACGCCGCACCAAGAGCTTGATCGGGAAGCGCTCGGAGGTGTCCTCCTCGTACACCCGCTGAAACGTCACCGGGTCGCGGGAGGATTCCACGTCGTACACGTACGGGCGGGTGAGGCTGCCGGTCTCGGGGTCGGTCCAGTGGATCTGCGTGGGCGGCCGGAAGGCGCCGGAGGGGCGGGTGCGGTACTCGTTGATGCCGTACGGCGCCAGGAAACCCGCGAAGGCGCTGACCAGGTACATCACCACCAGGATGCCGCCGCCGATCAGGGCGGCGTTGTGGCGCTTGAACTGCTCCCACGCGATGCGGCGTTGGCTCTTCGATGCGCGGCCCTGCACGGGATCGGCCGCGGCGACGTAGTCAGCGGGCGCGGCCTCGTCGGGACCCTGGGGACGGAACTCGCTCATGGCAGGCGCCTCAGTTGTAGCGGATCCGCGGATCCACCACGGCCAGCAACAGGTCGGAGATCAGATTGCCGATCATGAGCAGCACGGTGGTGACCACCACCAGCCCCAACACCACGTAGATGTCCTGCCGGTTGATGGCGTCCAGCAAGGTGGGGGTGATGCCCGGCCAGGACACCACGATTTCGACCAGGCCGGCCCCGCCGATCAGGATCGGCAGGATCGCGCCGATGCCGGCGATGAACGGGATCACGGCGGGGCGCAGGGCGTGCTTGTAGGTGACCGTGCGTTGACCCAGGCCCTTGGCCCAGGCGGTACGGATGAAGTCGCTGGACAGGTACTCGATCATCTGGGCGCGCAGGACCCGCGTGAAGCCGGCGATGCCGGCGGTGGCGATCACGAAGGCCGGCATGAGGGCGTGCCTGAACACGTCCCACCATTGCCGGTACCAGGGCCAGTCGCTGAAGCCGCTGCTGGTCATCTGGGCGACGGGCAGCAGCAGCTGGTTGAACCCGATCGTCTCGCGGGTCCAGCCGCGCAGGACGAACAACATCAAAATCAGTACCTGCGCGAAGAAGAAGTTCGGGATCGCCAGTCCGAAGTAGCTCACCGCCGACACGATCTGGTCGCCGGCCGAGTACTGCCGCACTGCGGAGTACACACCGAGCGGGATGGCCGCGCCGTACAGCATGATCAGCGACATGATCACCAGCACCATCGAGTTCAGGATCGGCTGCGTGATCAGGTTGCGCACCGGTTGGTTGCTGCTGAACGACATGCCGAGGTCGCCCTGCACCAGGCTGCCCATCCAGCGGACGTACTGCACCGGCCAGGGCAGGTCGAGCCCGAACTGCGTGCGCATGCGCTCGATCGTTTCCGGTCGCACGTTGGGTTCCAGCGCACGCTGCGTCAGGAAGTCGCCGGGGACCAACTGCGACACCACGAACGCCAGCAGCGTCGCGCCGATGAAGGTCGGGATCAGGTTGAAGAGACGGCGAACGATGAACGCGAACAATGCACGCGCCTCCCGCGTGGATACGCGTCCCGCTGAGGGACGCCACAAGATAAAAGACCGGGGCGGACCGCGTCCGCCCCGGAACTGGGCTTACTGGACCTTGAAGGTCAGGGGAAGCTCGCGGGAGCCCACCGCGTCGTCGATGAGGTCGTGCGGATGTTCGCCGCCCACCTCGGACAGCCAGCTGTAGTGCGACAGCGGGCTGACGGTGTACACCTGCGCCTGCAGCTCGGCCAGGGTCTCCTGGATCTGGAAGCCGATCTGCCGCGCTTCCTCCGTGTCGAGGGTGCGGCGGCCCTCGAAGTACAGCTCTTCGGCCAGCGTCTCGCGGCTGCTCAGGCAGTCGCCCGATTGGTTCCAGGCGTGCAGGTTGGTACCGCAGGGGATCACGTTCACGCCGAACGGCCACACCCGGTTGCCGCCCTGCAGCCCGATCAGGATCGCCTCGAACGGCCGGTCGTCGCCGGTGGACAGCAGCTGGTCGACCAGCAGGTTGAAGTCCACCGCCTGCACGTCGACCTCGACCCCGATCTCGCGGGCGGTGTCCGCGAAGATCTGCGCGATCTGCTCGCGCTCGGCGTTGCCGGCGTTGGTGGCCAACGTGAACGAAAGTTCGTTTCCGTCGGCGTCCACCAGCACGCCGTCGTCGTTGGTGCGGGTGAAGCCGATCTGGTCCAGGAGCTCCGTCGCGCGCTCGGGGTCGTAGCGGTACTTGGGCACGTCCGGATTCACCCAGAAGTCGTACACCTGGTACACGTTGGACCACATCGGCGAGGCCGAACCGCCGTACACCAGGTCGGTCAGCGCTTCACGGTCCACCAGGTGGCTCATCGCACGGCGAAAGTTCACGTTCTGGAACAGCGACTCCTTGAACGGGTCGCTGGCGATGTTCCAGTTGAACACGATGAACTGGCTTGACGCCGTCGGCGCCACGTTCGGCAGCAGTTCGGCGTCGATGTCGCCGTTGTTGATCGCTTGGTTGACCACGCCGACCTGGTCCAGGTTCTGCGGGCTGTAGGCGTCGATCTCGCCGGCGAGGTACAGGTTGAGCGCGGCGTCGGTCGACTCTACGATCTGCACCACGTAGCGGTCCAGGTAGGGAAGCGCGTTGCCCTGCGCGTCGGTGTTCCACTCGCCGAAATGCTCGTTGCGCTCGAACCGGATGCGCTGGCCCGGCGTGAACTCCGTCGGCACGAACGGGGTCGCCCACACCGTCTCGGAGATGTCGGTCTCGGTGCCCCACGCTTCGCGCAGCGCCTCGGCGCCGCCCTCGCGATAGATCTCGCCCAGGATGTGGTCGGGGGCCGGTGCGATCGCCAGCACCGGCAACGCCGTGCGGTCGGGCGAGGGGAAGTCGAAGCGCAGCGTGTATTCATCGACCAGCGTGCCCTCGATCAGCTCGTCCTGAATGAACCAGCTGTCGTAGCCGTTGGATCCCACGTCCTCGTCGGTCTCGGCCAGGTAGGTGAAGTAGAAGTCCTGCGCGGTGATGTCCTCGCCGTCGGACCACTTCATGCCTTCGCGCACGTGGATGGTGACGGTGGTGCCATCGTCGCTGACTTCGAAGCTCTCGGCCATGTACGGGATGAACTCGTCCGAGTCGGGGCCCTGCGTGATCAACGTCGTAAGATTGGCTGCGTCCACGACGTCGTTCTCTTCCGCGCTCACGAACGGGTTGAAGGTGCGGGGGTCCGAGATGGCGTAATCACGGAACGTGCCGCCATGGGCGGCTTCGCCGGGCTCGGCCGACGTCCAGGCGTTCGGCCACACGAACGGGTCCGCCAGCGCGAACGAGGCGATCGCCAGGGCGGCGAGGGGGAGCAGGAATCTACGCATGGTACCTCCATTTGGAACGTGCCCGTCCGGGTTGGCCCGGGAGCCGGACGCTTAGGGTGTGGGCGGGACGGGTCGTGGGTGACAAGCCTACCGTGGCCTGGGCCGGGTCACAAGGGCGCCGGGCCGAGGTCGCACGGCGGTCGGCTGTCGATGCGGTCCCAACGTCGCCGGCCGGTCGCGTGCGGGCGACCGGCCGGCTCGAGGTGCTGCGCGTGGCGGGGCGTCAGCGCGAAATGAGCTGCAGCATCAGCGCCAGCAGGCCCCAGGCGACGGCGATGCCGATGGTGAGGCGCTGCAGGCCGCCGGCGGTGCCGCCGGAGGTCCCGAAGTCGCCGCCCCCGCCGGTGTCGCCGGTAAGCCCGCCGCCGAGCCCCGACTGCTTGGGTTCCTGCAGCAGCACCACGGTGGTGAGCAACACGGATGCCAGGACGAACAGGATGAGCGCGATCCAGAACAAGGTTTCCTACCTCCACGGCCTGCGGCCGAAACGTGCGGGGTGGTGCCGGGAGCGGGATTCGAACCCGCACGGGTTGCCCCGGTAGATTTTGAGTCTACTGCGTCTACCGTTCCGCCATCCCGGCACAGATCGACGGCGCATCCTAGCAACGGACCCACCGGCGGTCAACATACCGCGTTGCGGGTGGATCGCGCGTCGGGGAGGTGTCTGACTCAGCGTCCCCGGGCGGCATGAAGCAGCGCCTCGCCCAAGGCGTACACCTCGCCGCGCGTCAACGGGCCCTCCTGCGGCACGCCGTCCGGCCATGCCCCCGCGGCCGCCAGGTCCGCCGGCGACGCGCCCCCTGGGCAGGTCGCCGCCGGCAGACGGCAGGCCGCCGCGCGCTGCACGTGCGCGACGTCACGCGCCTGCGCCGGCCCCGTGACCCCGCCGTAGGCGGCGACCAGGTCCCGCGCCAGGCCGCGTCGGTCCAGGAACCGCGTCGCGACGTTCGCCACCAGGTACAGGTGGCTGAGGGCCGGCACGGACTCGTCCAGGCGGGGCGCGTTGTCAAAGCCGCCCACCGCCAGCCCGCGCGACAGCATCGTGCGGTAGGCGCCGTAGTGCGCGTGTTCGTGCGGTCCCACCGGCGGGCGCGAGGCGGGCGCCGGCAGGTACGCGCCGCGCGCCCGCAGGCGCGCCCGCACCTCGCCGACGAAGGCGGCGTCGCCTGCCAGCTCGGCGGCGGGGCGCCCCGTGGCGCCGGCCAGCGCGGCGGCCACGCCGACCCCTTCCGCCACCGCCATCCCTTGCGGCACCACGCGCGCGCTGGCGTGCGCGATGGGGTCGTAGCCCGCGCTCCGCCCCACCACCCAGAGGGCGTCCGGCCCCTCGGAAGGGACGGCGACGCAGGCGGGCACGCCGTACATCACGGGCGTGCCGAACACGTAGCCGTCGTCCTGCCGCGTGAGCGCCTGCACGTCCAGGGGGTAGCCGCCGACCGCGAGGTCCAGCGGCCCCATCACGTTGTCCAGCACGTGGTCCGCGTCCAGCACGCAGGCAGCCTCGAGGTGCCGCGTCTCGCGCACGTACAGCCGGTCGGCGACGCCGGCCAGGCGGGCGTCCTCGAAGCCGGGCAGGCGCTCCGCCAACCACCCCACGGCGCGTTCGGCCTCGGCCTCCGCGCGCGCCCGGGCGTCGCGCCGCGCCTCGGGGTCGAAGGGGTCGACGCCGTGGATCAGCAGCGCGTTGGCCCACACGCCGCCGGCGTCGTCCCGTCCCAGGTTGAGGCCGCGCAGGCGCACGTCCGGGTCCTGCGCCGGGTAGGCCGCGGGCACGCCCCCGAAGTGGCCCCAGGCGACCCGGTCGTCCACGCTGGCCCACGACCGGCCGCGCTGCTCGGCGGCACGCCGCAGGGCGGACCAGTCGATCCCCTCCATGCGAAACATCAACGTGTCGGCCATGCGGAGGTCCACGTGGAACGACCGCCATCCGACGCTGGCGGCCGCCCCGGCGGCGTGGGCGTAGCGCATGTCGGCATGACCGTCGACGATCTGCGCGGCCCGCAGCTTGCCCCCGCGCCACGTCACGCCCCGCGCGACGCCGTCCGAGGCGGTGATGCGCAGCGCCCGCAGGCCGGTTCGCACCTCCACCCCGGCGGCCGCCAGCATGGCCTCGAACGCCCGTTCCGCCCGAACCGGGTCGAACGCCCCCTCCCCGCCCACGCGCGCCCACCAGCGCGCGAAGATGCCCTCCTGGTAGTTGCGGGGCGAGGTGCGCACGTCCAACACGTTCATGGCGCCCAGCACGAACAGGCCGCCGAGGCGATCATTCTCCGTTGCCAACACGGTACGCGCTCCCGTCTCGGCCGCCGCGATCGCCGCGGCGATCGCCTCGGGCTCCGCGCCCAGGACCAGCACGTCGGCCCGCGTGGCCGTCGGCGCGGCCGATTGCGCCGTCGCGTCCGCGAGCGCGCCCCAGGCGACCGCGCAGACGACGGCCAAGAGGAGCGCCCGCGCGCCCCGACCGACGACGCGGGTTGGGGCGGCGCCCCTCACGCGTCCCCCAGCATGGCCAGGCAACCGCGCGCCACCTCGGTCGCCACGAAGTACCGCTCGATGCTGGGCTGCAGCCACAGCGCGTGCGCGGCGAAGTCGGTCACCACCACCGCCTGCGGGGGCGCCTTCGGGTGACGCAGCGTCGACACGATCTCGGGCGGCAGGAAGTGCGTGTGCACCAACAGATCGGGGGCGTACGCGCGCAGGACGCGGGGGAGGTGGTACGACACCAGCCGCGTCAGCTGCGCCCGCAGTCGGCGGATGCGGGTGCGCTGTTCGCTGGGGGCGCGGTCCAGGCGCTTGCCGAGCCAATCGATCAGGTCGGGCACGGCGCGGACCCGCTCGAAGTAGGTGCGGCGGTAGAGGTGCCGGAACGGGGCGGAGGTGTAGTCCAGCAGGTCCACGTGCAGGCATGGGTCGCCCCGTTCGCCGAAGGCGGCCTCGAGGGCGTTGCCAGCAGCGACGTGCCCGCCTCCGATCGAGGCGGACAGGATCAGCACCCGGGGACGTGACGCCACGACGCGAAGTGTAGCAGGGTCGTCCCTCATCCCCGCTCACGGGCCGGTGATATCGTCCGAAGCGTGATTCACGCGCCTCGCAACTTCATGGTCGCGACCGTCGTCCTGCTTGCCGTGCTCATCGCTTGCGCGCCCGTAGGCACGCGCGAACTGCACGAGGTGGTCGTTGCGGACCCAGGCGGGGTGACGCGCATCGGCTACGCCTACGGCAGCGCTGAGGAGCTTCCGCTGCGCGACGCCGAGCACGAGCTCGGCGCCAGCGTCGCAGACGCGGCGGAGGATCGGCCCTGGGCCGTGGCGAGTGCCCGCCTGGTGGACGGCGAGCCGTTCCTGCGTACCTCGTACGACCGAGAGCTCGCCCCGCCGTTGCAGGTGGCGCGCATCCCCCTCACGACCGACCTTCGCGTGCGGACGCACCAGGAGCTGTCGCGCGCGTACTACTTCGACGGCGAGCGGTGGTTCTCGCTGGGCCGCGATCTTCCAGCGGGGCGCACGCTCACGGTGGCGCCGCGTGCCGCGCCGGGCGCGCTTCGCGGCGCCGGCGACCTGACGCCGGCGGAGGCCGACGCCATGGCGGCGGCCGTCGGCGCGGAGGGCCGGCCGGCGGCGGTCGGGTTCCTGGCCGACCCCTTCCAGCGCCCGACGGCCGATGGCGCGGGCGAAGGCGGCGACGGTGACGATGCCGGCGCGGACGACGCGGACGATCCCGTTTTGGCGCCGCGCCCGGCCGACGGACTGGACGAATACCGCTTCACGACCGTGTGGGTGCAGAAGGGGGTGGAGGTCGACGCCTCGGCGTACACCCCGCCGCCCCGGACGACGGTGCACGAGGTCGTGGCGCGTGGCGACCAGGGCAACGACCCCGGCCGCGACCGCTTCGTGCTGATTCGTAGCGAGGAACGGCTCCGGTCGTTCTGGAGCGAAGTGCATGCACGCGTGCTCACGCCGCCGGCGCTGCCGGAGGCACGGTTCGGTCGCGAGGCGCTGCTGGGGGTCCGGCTGGCGCAGCGCCCCAGTGGCGGCCACGGCATCGACATCGAGCGGGTCGAGCGGGACGGGGAAGAGTTGTACGTGGACCTGCGCTTGACCGAGCCGGCGGAGGACGAGCTGGCGACCACGGTGGTCACCACCCCGTGGGTGCTGGTGCGCGTGCTCGGCGGGGACGCCCGGGTCGCCTGGTTCCGGGACGCGGCGGACGGCGCTTTGTTCGCCGTGGCGCGCGCCGAGCAGGGCGAGCGACGCTGACGGCGAGTGGCGCGCCCGACGCACCCGCCGGCGCGGTTTGCCCTCAGGTCAGGCTGCTGGGGTCGAACAATCGGCGGTACTCGTCCCCCGCGAAGCGGTCGGTGAACCCCGCCAGGTAGTCGGTCACGGCGCGCACCAGCCCGCGCGCCTCGGCGGCGGCCTGCCACGACGCCGGTAGCATCTCCGGCGTCCGCAGGTAGGCCGCGAAGATCTCGCTCAGGATCCGGTCGGCCTTGCGGTTCATGCGGATCTGCCGGTGGTGCCGGTACAGGTTGGCGTAGAGGTAGCGCTTGAGCTCCGCCTGGTCGCGCGCCATGTCGCCCGAGGCGCGCGCCAGCGTGACGCCGGCGGCGCGCACGTCGGCGGCGGTCCCCACCTTCGCGTCCGCCAGCGCGGCGTCGGTCGCGTGCACCACGTCATGAATGCTGCGCCCCAGGAGCTCCCGGTTCAACAGGTAGCGCTCCCGCTCGGCGGCGCGGTTCGGATCGATGTCGAGCTCGTCCATCAGCCGTGCGATCCACGAGACCTGGGCGATGCCTGGCAGCGACAGCAGGCCGGCCCGGAGCCCGTCGTCCAGGTCGTGCGCGTTGTAGGTCATCTCGTCGGCCAGGTTGACGACCTGGGCCTCCAGGCTGGGTTTCTTGTCCGGCTCCCAGTCCGTGTCCGGGAGGTCGTACTCGCTCTCGTGCTTCATGATCCCCTCGAGCGTCTCCCAGGCGAGGTTCAGGCCCTCGAAGGCGTCGTAGCGCCGCTCCAGTCGGGTCACGATCCGCAGGCTCTGCTTGTTGTGGTCGAACCCGCCGGCCTCCTGCGCCAGGCGGTCCAGCGTTCGCTCGCCGGCATGGCCGAAGGGAGGGTGCCCCAGGTCGTGCGCCAGGGCGATCGTCTCGGCCAGGTCCTCGTTCAGGCCCAGCGCCCGGCACACCGCCTTCGCGACCTGCGCCACCTCGAGGGTGTGCGTCAGGCGCGTCCGGTAATGGTCGCCCTGGTAGTTCACGAACACCTGCGTCTTGTACTCCAACCGCCGGAAGGCCGTGGTGTGGATCACGCGATCCCGGTCCTTCTGGAACGCGGTGCGGTACGCGCTTTCGGATTCATCGTGCACGCGGCCCCGCGAGTCGGCTGCGAGGCAGGCGTAGGGCGCGAGGACGTCGCGTTCGCGGGATTCGAGTCGTGCGCGCGGGAACAACATGGTGCGGCGAGCCTACCGCGGGGGTGCTAGCATGCGCCGCGCCGCCCCGACCGGGGCGCGGCGCGAGGAGGAGCGCGGTGAGCGAACTGACGTCGATGCTGGACCTGGCGACCGACCTGGCCGTTCGGGCCGGCCGCCTGACGCTGGGGCATTTCCGGGTCGGCACGCGGCCCGAGATGAAGCCCGACGACACGCCCGTTACCGCGGCGGACCGTGAGGCCGAGACGCTGATCCGGCACGAGATCGAGCGGCGGCATCCAGGGCACGCCGTGGCCGGCGAGGAGTTCGGCCGCACCGAGGGCACCGAGGCGTGGCGCTGGTGGATCGACCCGATCGACGGCACCAAGGCGTTCGTGCGGGGCGTGCCGCTGTACGGCGTGCTGATCGGGATCGAGCGCGACGGTGAAATGGTCGCCGGCGTCGCCGAGTTCCCGGCGCTGGGGGAGACCCTCGCCGCCGCGCGCGGCGAGGGGTGCCGGCTGAACGGCCGGCGCTGTCACGTCTCTGGCGTGGACGACCTGCGGCGGGCCGTCGTCAGCACCACCGACGCCGGGACGTTCGCGTCGCTGGGCAAGGAGGCGGCCTGGCGCCGGGTGATGGACGCCACCTGGGTGCGGGCCGGATGGGGCGACGCGTACGGGCACGCCCTGGTCGCCAGCGGCCGCATCGAGGCGATGCTGGATCCCGCCATGCACCCGTGGGACGCGGGTCCGTTGCCGGTGCTGCTGGCCGAGGCGGGCGGGTCGTACGGGGACTGGCAGGGGCGTGACACCATCCACGGCGAGGACGGCGTCAGCGTCAACGCGGCGCTGCGGCGCGACGTGTTGAACCTGCTGGCCGGCGGTGGCGTGCAGGTCACGGACGTAGGGGGCGGCGCGGGTACACTTTTCAAGTGACCGCCTTTCCGCGCCGCCAGACCGTCACCGTGTGGGTCGGATCCGTGCCGATCGGCTCGCGGCACGAGGTCGTGGTGCAGTCGATGACCAACACCGACACGTCCGACGTGCAGGGAACGGCCCGGCAGGTGGCGGCCCTGCACCGGGCTGGCAGCGAGCTGGTGCGGATCACCGTCAACGACGAGCGCGCCGCGCGGGCCGTGCCCGAGATCGCGGAGGTCCTGCGGCAGCACGGCCTGGACGTGCCGTTGGTGGGGGACTTCCACTACAACGGCCATCAGCTGCTGACGCGCGTGCCGGAGGCCGCCGCCGCGCTGGACAAGTACCGCATCAACCCGGGCAACGTCGGGGTCGGCGCGCGCCACGACGACAACTTCCGGCGCATCGTGGAGGTCGCGATCGCGCACGGCAAGCCGGTGCGGATCGGCGTGAACTGGGGCAGCCTGGATCAGGACCTGCTGACGCGCCTGATGGACGAGAACGCTCGCAGCGACGCGCCAGCAGACGCGCACGAGGTGACGCTGCGGGCCATGGTCCGCTCCGCGCTCGGCTCGGCCGAACGGGCGGAGGAGATCGGCCTGCCCCATGACGCCATCGTGCTGTCCGCCAAGGTGAGTCGCGCCCGTGACCTGTGGGAGGTGTCCCGGCGCTTGGCGGCCGCCTGCGACTACCCGCTGCACCTCGGCCTGACGGAGGCCGGCATGGGCGCGAAGGGCGCCGTATCGTCCACCGCGGGCCTGGCCCCCCTGCTGGCCGAGGGGATCGGGGACACCATCCGCGTGTCGTTGACGCCCGACCCCGGCGCCCCGCGCGAACGCGAGGTCGAGATCGCGCAGGAGATCCTGGGCACGCTGGGGATCCGTCGCTTCGCCCCCTCCGTCAGCGCCTGCCCCGGCTGCGGCCGCACCACCAGCACGCTGTTCCAGGAGATGGCGCGCGACATCGACGCCTACCTCAAGGCGCAGATGCCCATGTGGCGCGAGCGCTACCCCGGGGTGGAGAACATGAACGTCGCCGTGATGGGCTGCGTCGTGAACGGCCCGGGCGAGTCCAAGCACGCCGACATCGGCATCAGCCTGCCGGGCACCGGCGAGCATCCCCGCGCGCCGGTGTACCGCGACGGCCAGCTGGTAGGCACCCTGCAGGGCGACGGTCCGACCATCGCCGCCGAGTTCAACCGCATGGTCGAGCGCTACGTGAATGATCGCTACGCCCCCGACTGAGCGTGCGTCACCCTTCCGACCCCGCCGTGCGGGGGGTGCCCTGCAGGCCGTGCACGTGCAGGGTCTGCGTCGGGAACGCGAACTCGATGCCGCGCTCCGTGAAGGCCCGGACCAACGCCAGGTTGATGGTCTGCTGCGTGTCCATGAACGCGGTGTAGTCCGGGTCCAACATCCAGTACACCACCTCGAAGTCCAGCGAGGAGGGGCCGAACCCCTTGAGATGGGCGCGATCGAAGCGCACCGACGCCTGCTGCTCCACGATGTCGCGAACCACGCCGGGAATCTCGGCCAGAACGTCGTGCGGCGTGTCGTAGACCACGCCCAGCGAGAACACCACGCGGCGTTCCTGCATGCGCTTGTAGTTCCGTATCCGGCTGGTCAGCAGGTCGTTGTTGGCGAACACCAGCTGCTCGCCCGACAGGCTTCGCACGCGGGTGGTGCGCAGGCCCACGTTCTCGACCGTGCCGGCCAGGTCGTCCACCACGATGAAGTCGTCGATCTCGAACGGCTTGTCCAGCACGATCGATAGGCTGGCGAACAGGTCGGACAGGATGTTCTGCAGCGCCAAGCCGATGGCGACGGCGCCGATGCCGACCCCGGCCAGCAGGGCGGTGATGTCGATCCCCAGGTTGTCCAGCGCCAACAGGATCAGGACCGAGAACAGCGTCAGCCGCCCCAGGAAGGTCAGCGCCGCCAGCGTGGTGCGCCGCGCCCCGTCCACCCCGTCCTCCGTGCGGTAGTGACGCACGGCGACCTGGATCGAGCGGTTGCCCCACATGCCGCCCTGCAGGATCAGCAGCAGCGTGATGGCGGTGTCCAGCCAACCGCCGAGTCCGGAGGGGAGCTCCAGCAGCTGCGACCCCAGCCACAGGCCGAGCCCTGCCAACACCGGCGTCCACACGTTGGACACCAGGTCGGACAGCAGATCGTCGACGATGTTGCGGGTCCGCCCCACCATGTGGCGCAGGCGCCGCCGCCCGAGCTCCCGTGCAGAGCGAAGCGCGACCGTCGCCACCAGGGCCACGAGCGCGAACAGGATCCAGCGCAGGGCGGAGTTCCCGAACAGGGTGGTGTCGGTGAGCCAGCCGAGGTCCATGGCGGGCACGATACCGGACGCCGTGCGCGGCGGTCGCGCCGTGCGCGGGGCGATATCCTTCAGTCATGAAGATCTACACGCGGACCGGAGACGTCGGAGAAACCTCGCTGTTCGGGGGGGAGCGGACCCCCAAGCACGCCGCCCGTGTACGTGCCTACGGGACGGTGGACGAGGCCAACGCCCACCTCGGCATGGCACGCGCCCACGTGGACGACGTCGAGCTGGACGTACGCTTGGCCCGCCTTCAGAACGCGCTCTTCGACCTCGGTGCGGACCTAGCGACGCCGGAGGACAGTCCGCTACGCGCCCGCCTGGCGCTCCTGGACGCGGACGACGTGGCGGAGTTGGAGGCGTGGATCGATGAGGCGGAGGCCGACCTGGAACCCCTCCGACAGTTCATCCTGCCCGGCGGGCATCAGGGAAGCGCCGCGCTGCAGGTCGCGCGCGCCGTGGTGCGCCGCGCCGAGCGGGACGTCGCCCTGCTGGCGGAGGAGGCGACCCTCAACCCCCACGTGCTGGCCTACCTGAACCGTCTCTCGGACCTGCTGTTCGTGCTGGCGCGCGCCGTGAACGCGCGCCACGGCGTCAGCGAGTCCCGCTGGCGGGTAGCGAGCCGGTTGCGTCGCGCCTGAGCGCGCCCACCGGACGTTCCGCGGACCGGAGCGACGCCAGGTCAGGCAGGCCGCGCGCCTCCAGCGCGGCCCCCAGGCCGCGCACGATGCGCCGCACCAGCCCGGGTCCCTCGTACACCATGCCGGTGTACACCTGCAGCAGGTCGGCGCCCGCCTCGAGGCGACGCACGGCCTCCTCGGGGCCGTCGATGCCGCCCACCGACACCACCGGAAGCCGCGTCGCCGCCCGAACCACCCGCAGGGCGCTGCGCGCGCGGGGCGCGAGCGGCCGCCCCGACAGGCCGCCCGCCTCGCCGGGGTCGCGCCGCAGGCCGGCCCGCGCCACGGTGGTGTTCACGACGATCACGCCCGCGGCGCCGGCCGCCTCCACCCGCCTCGTCGCCTCCCGCAACGCCGCGTCGCTCAGGTCAGGGGCCAGCTTGACCAGGAGCGGCACGCCTTCCGCGGCGTGCGTCAGTGTCCGCACCAGGGCCTCGAGCCGCTCGCCGTCCTGCAACGCCCGCAGCTGCGGCGTGTTGGGGGAGGACACGTTGACGACCAGGTAGTCCGCGAACGACGCCAACGTCCGCAACGACGCCAGGTAGTCCTCCGTCGCCTCATCCAGCGCGGCCGCACGGCTCTTGCCCAGGTTGACGCCGATGGGCACCGCCGGCCACGCCCCCACCTGCCGCCAGGCACGGAGCCTGGCCGCCACCCCGGCAGCCCCTTCGCTGGCGAAGCCGATCCGGTTCACGATCGCGCGGTCGGCCGGCAGGCGGAACACGCGCGGGCGGGGGTTGCCCGGCTGGGGCTGGGCGGTGATCGTCCCCACCTCGACGTGCCCGAAGCCGAGCGCCGTCCAGGCCGGCAGGGCGGTGCCGTCCTTGTCCATTCCAGCGGCCAAACCGACGGGATGGGGGAAGGTTCGCCCCAGTGCGCGCACCTGCAGGCGCGGATCGAACACCGGCGCCGTGGCGGCCAGCGCCGCGCGGAGCGGCCCCACCCGCGACACGGCGTTCAGCGTCCCCAGCGCCAGTCCGTGGGCACGCTCGGGATCCAGTCGGAACAGCAGGGGGCGCAGCAGGCGGTACGGCGTCCACGCCGCATCGTCCGCCCCGCGCCCGGGCGTGCTCAACGGGCGGACGGCGGCATGCTGGGACGGACCTCGATCTTGGACGGCAGCGTGCGGGCCGGCGTCTCGAGCAGGTGGCGCACCATGCCCCCCAGATCCTCGGGCTGGATCTTCCAGGCGTCCTGGTCGCTCGGCGCGCTCCCCGAGAAGTGCGTCGCGACCGAGCCCGGCATGATCACGGTGCTGCGGATGCCGTACGTGCGGAGGTCCAGCATCACCGCTTGGGTGAAGCCCGTCACCGCGAACTTGCTGGCGTTGTAGGCGGCCCCGCCGGGGAAGAAGTTGGTGCCCGCCAACGAGCCGATGGTGACGAAGTAGCCCTTCGACGCCTTCAACGCCTCCACGGCCGCCTTGATGCTGTAGTACACGCCGGTGACGTTGGTGTCGATGATGCGCTGCCAGTCGTCCGGCGCCAGCTCCTCGATGCTGGCGAAGTGCCCCACGCCCGCATTCGCGATCAGCGCGTCCAGGCGACCGAAGCGCTCGACCGTCGCGGCGACCGTGCCGCGCTGCTGCGCCAGGTCCCGGACGTCGCACACCAGGCCCAGCGCCCGTCCGCCGCCGCGGGCGACCAACGACGCCTCCGCGTCGCGCACGTCCGACTCGGTGCGGGCGGTGATCGCCACGTCCATGCCGGCGTCGACCAGCGCCGCCGCCACGCCGTAGCCGATCCCCTTGCTGCCTCCAGTGACCAGTGCGGACTTTCCGTTTAGACTCATGCGTGAACGCTAGCACGCGCGCTGCGTCTGCGGCGCGTTCCTGACGCCAAACCGGCCGGTTCGGCGCGTGGTAGCGTGCCGCGTGCGCCGCAGCCTTACGTTGATTCGCCATGGCCTCACCGACTGGAACGTCAGCGGACGATTCCAAGGACAGAGCGACCTGCCGCTCTCCGAGGCGGGCCGCCGGCAGGCACGCCGCCTGGCGCGCCGCACCATGCGGATGCGCAAGGCCGACGTGGTGGTGTCGAGCCCGCTGAGCCGCGCGTACGAGACGGCCACCATCGCGTTCCCGAACGCCGAGATCACGACCGATGCGCGCCTGATGGAGCTGAACTTCGGGATCTTCGAAGGCGGCACGCTGGAGGAGAACCGGCGCCGGCCGGAATGGGAGCGCTGGATCGCCGATCCGTTCGACAACGCCACCCCGTGCGGCGAGTCCTACCGCGACCTCCGCGAGCGTTCGGTGGCGTGGTTCGCCTCGCTGCCCGAAGGGCCCGGCGAGGTGGTGGCCATCACGCACAGCGGTACGATCCAAATGCTGTTGGCGTACGTCCTCGGCCTGGACCGCCCACGCTGGCGCAAGCGGATCTACCTGCGGCACAGCAGTGTGAGCCGGATCATCATGCAAGGCGAAGAGATGATCGTCGAACGCGTCAACGACACGAGGCACCTCGACGAGGACGGGACCGATCCGTTTTGGGAGTGAGTCCCGCCGCCCCGTCCCGCCCAGCCGGCGCGCGCAGCGCGCCGGCGGCCGAACCGGCCGTGTTCCGCGTCGCGTTGCCCCACTACCAGGGCGACCTGGCCGGGCTGGCCCAGGCGCTTCGCAGCGGCGCGCTCACCCCGGCCCAGGTCGACCTGCGCGCCCTGGTGCGTGCCGCACTGGAATGGTTCGAGCGGGAGGCCGAACGCGACCTGAGTGATGCCAGCGTCGCGCTGCCCCAGGTGGCGCGGGTGGTCGAGCTCAAGGTGCGCCTGCTCCTGCCCCGGCCGCCCCGCGGCGCCGACGCGGAGGAGGACGACGTCGACGATGCGCTGCACGCCGTGGCCCTGCTGGAGGACCTGGAGGGCGCCATCGGCTTCCTCCGCCGCCGCCGCGCCGAGCGGGCGGTGGTCGTCCCCGCGCAGGCGCCGCGCCCCTCCTTGCCGCGCCCGGAACGTCCGTTGGCGGCCACGGCGGAACGTTTGGCCGCGTTGGCGTCCCGCGTGCAGCGGCAGGGCTACTTCGAGTTGGTGCGGGAGCGGTTCACGCTGGAGGGCGCCATGCGCCGGCTCCGTCGCGCCTTGGCCCGGTGCGGCCGCGGCCCCCTGCGGCGGTTGCACCCCGCCCGGAGCTGGGGCGAGCGCACGGTGATCTTCGCCGGCATGCTGGAGTTGGTGCGGGACGGCCGGGTGCGGGCGCAGCAGGGGCGGACCTACGGCGAGATCGAGTTGGAGGTCGTGACGCCCCCCGACCCCCGCCTCGGCGCCGAGGGGGACGGGGGCGCCGACGAAAGCGCGGAGGAGCGCGGGGCGGTCGCCTGAGGCCGTCGCGGCGGGCGCCGAGGCTCAGCCGGTCGCGACCTGCTTGGCCTCGCGCTTACGCTGGTGCGCGTCCAGCGTGCGCTTGCGCAGGCGCAGGTGCTTGGGCGTGACCTCCAGCAGTTCGTCCTGGGCCAAGTACTCCAGGCATGCCTCCAACGTCAGCAGCCGCGGGGGGCTCAACGTGATGTTGTCGTCGCTGCCCGACGCCCGGACGTTGGTGAGCTTCTTGTTCTTGCACACGTTCAGTTCGATGTCGCTGGGGCGGTTGCTCTCGCCGATCACCATGCCCGGGTAGACCTCCGCGCCGGGCGCCACGAAGAAGGTGCCCCGGTCCTGCAGCTTGAACAGGGCGTACGCGAAGGCCTCGCCGGCCTCCATCGACACCAGCGAGCCGTTCCGGCGGGTGCGGATCGCGCTGCCCAGCGGCTCGTACCCGTCGAACACGTGGCTCAGCAGGCCGTCGCCGGCGGTGAGCGACAGAAACGTGCTGCGAATCCCGAACAGGCCGCGGCTGGGGGCCAGGAACTCGGCGCGGGCCCGCGTCTCGCCCTGCTCCAGGTCCACCAGCTTGCCGCGACGCTGGGTGATCAGCTCGATCACGCTGCCGAGCGTGTCGGCGGGGACTTCGGCGACGACCCGTTCGATCGGTTCGAGGTCACGGTCCCCCTCGCGCCTCAGCACCACCTCGGGGCGGGACACGCTGAACTCGTACCCCTCGCGCCGCATCTGCTCGATCAGGATCGAGAGGTGCAGCTCGCCCCGACCGGCGACGCGGTAGCTCTCGCCACCCAACGGCTCGACGCGGAGGGCGACGTTGGTGAGCTCCTCACGGACCAGCCGTTCCCCGATGTGCCGACTGGTGAGGAAGCGTCCGTCCCGGCCGGCGAACGGGCTGGTGTTGGGGAACACCGTGATGCTGACGGTGGGCGCGTCGATGGCGCGGACCGGCAGGCGCTCGGGTGCGTCCGGATCGGTGAGCGTGTCGCCGATCATCACGTCGGCGATGCCGGCCAGCGCCACGATGTCGCCGGCCAAGGCGTCCTCGGTCTCGTGCCGGCCGAGCCCGAGGTGCGTGTACACCTTGCCGATGCGGGCCCGCAGCTCCCGCCCGTCCGCAGCGAGGTGGAGGACCTCGTCACCGGGGCGCAGGCGGCCGCGCCGCAGGCGGCCGATGGCCAAGCGTCCCAGGTAGTCGTCGTAGTCGAGGTTGGCCACCTGAAGCAGCGTGGGGCCGGACGCGTCGTCCTCCGCGGTGGGGAGGTGCGACACGATCGTCTCGAACAGCGGGCCGAGATCATCGCCCGGCGTCTCGCCATCGCGCCAGGCGCGCCCGTCGCGGGCGATCGCGTGGATGACGGGGAAGTCCAACTGCGCGTCGCTGGCGCCGAGCTCGACCATCAGATCGAAGGTCAGGTCCACCACCCGGTCGGGGCGGGCGTCGGGTCGGTCGATCTTGTTCACGACCACGACGGGCTTCAGGCCCTGCGCCAGCGCCTTGCCCAGCACGAAGCGCGTCTGCGGCATGGGACCCTCCGCCGCGTCCACGAGTAGCAGCACGCCGTCGACCATGCCCAGGGCGCGCTCCACCTCACCGCCGAAATCGGCGTGGCCGGGCGTGTCCACGACGTTGATCTTTCGGTCGCGCCACATCACGGCGGTGTTCTTGGAGAGGATGGTGATGCCGCGCTCCCGCTCGAGGGCGTTGGAGTCCATCACCCGCTCCGCCACCTCTTGGTTGGCACGAAAGATGTTCGACTGCCGCAGCATGCCGTCCACCAGAGTGGTCTTGCCGTGATCCACGTGGGCCACGATCGCGATGTTGTGATACTTCATCCGGCCTGCCTTCCGGCGCGCCCGCGGCGCGTCCAAACACTAAGGCTAGCACCATGTTGCCCGTTTTCGGGTCGTCCGGCGACGCGGGCCCCCGTGCGACGCGTGGGCGACCGACTCGGGCGGGCGCCGCGGGTACCCTCCGGCCTGCGGGTCGGCGCCGCCCAGCGCCGACCCTGGGAGGACCGTGGAATCATGAGCGACCGCACGTTGACGATCTACACCACGGGACGCTGCAGCGACTGCCAGGCCACCAAGATGGCCCTCGAACGGCTGGGCGTCCCCTACGAGGAAGTGAACATCGAAGAGGACCCAGGCGCCGCTGATTACGTGCTCGAGGTCAACGGCGGCCGCAGGAGCGTGCCGACGCTGGCCTTCGGCGACGACGCCGCCAGCCTGTCGAACTTCGACCGTAGGCGCCTCGACGCCTTCCTGGACCGTCACGACCTCCGCTGAGGGGTGGGCCGCCGAGGCGCCGCCGGGGCGTCATGGTAGGCTTTTCGCCATGACCGACGCGCACACCCCGGCGTCAACGCGCACGCCCGGCCCGACGCACGACGCGGCAGGGGTCGAGGCGATGTTCGACGCCATCGCCCCCCGCTACGACCTGCTCAACGCCGTGCTCAGCGCGGGCATGGATCGGCGTTGGCGGGCGCAGGCGGTGGACGCGGCGCTCGCCAAGCGACCCGCGCGTCTGCTGGACGTGGCCACCGGGACCGGTGACCTTGCGCTGGCGCTGGGCCGGGCCCTGCCGGGCGCCGAGGTGCGGGGCGTGGACGTGTCCGAGGTGATGCTGGCGCGCGGGCGCGACAAGGTGCGTCGGTCGGGCCGCGACATCACGTTGTCGCGCGCGGACGGGACGGACCTGCCGTTCGAGGACGCCGCGTTCGACGTGGTGACCATCGGGTACGGCCTTCGCAACTTCCAGGATCTGAGTGCGGGCCTGCGGGAGTTCCGGCGCGTGCTCCGCCCCGGCGGGCGGCTGGTGGTGCTGGAGTTCCCCCCGCCGCCCCGCGGGTGGTTCGGGGCGGTGTTCCGCGCCTACTTCACGCGCGTCCTGCCGGCGATCGGCCGGCTCGTGTCCGGCCACGACGACGCATATTCGTATCTGCCTCAGAGCGTGATGGCGTTTCCGGCGCCGTCCGACCTGGCGGCCGGGATCTCGGCGGCGGATTTCGACGCCGTCACCTGGACGCCGCAGACGCTGGGCGTGTCCGCACTTCACGTCGCCGACGTGGACATGCAGGACGACGCCGCTCGCACCGGGAGCCTCCGGGAGGACGCCGCATGACGCACAACCTCAGCGAGTTCGAGATCAACACCGACGCGGCGCTGGTCGATCCCGATTGGGAGGCGTTCGTGGAGCATCACGACGCGCGCTACGGCCTGGCGATCCACCACCTGAAGAGCATGGTGAAGGGCCGCAGGTACGACAACGACGCGGTCAAGCTGCGCGTCGGGTCGAAAGGGTTCTACCTCCAGTCCAGGCGCTTTCCCGCCGCCTTCTTCGGCGGGACCGACCTTCCCGAGCAGGACTTCGTGAGCGAAGAGGAGGCCCGTGCCGTCGTGTGGGAGGCGACGGCCGCCTACCGCGCCGGCGAGGCGCAGTCCCTCACCTGCATCTACGATGACGGTGATCCGCCCGAGGTGTTCTTCGGCTACCGGACCGGCGACACCGAGCGCTACGAGCTCGGCGAGCTCCAGGACGTGTTGCCGCTGCACCTGCGGGTGATGGTGGACGCCCAGGTGCCCAGCGAGCTGGTCGGGGCCTCCCAGGGCATGCTGGTGTACCAGCGCACCGGCGACGGCCGCCACCTCGTGCTGCGTCGCGCCGGCCGGCAGCACCCCTACCAACCGTTGGGGACGCTGTCGTCCTGAAGCGTCCCCGCGCGTGACGCCGCCCGTGCCGGACCCCGACGACGCGTACGACGCGGTGATCATCGGGGCCGGCGCGTGCGGCGCCGAGGCGGCCTGGCGTTTGGCGGGCCAGGGGCGCACCGTGGCGCTGGTGACGACCAGCCTGGACACGGTCTACGCCGCCCCCGCCGAACGGGCGCGGCCCGGCGGGCCCGCCGGCAGCCTGGCGGAGGCCGTGGCCGCCGACGTGCGGCCGGACGCGGACGGCACGGTGTCGGCCTGGTCGCTGCACACCGCGGCCAAGTATCGGCTGGAGGGGCAGACCGGCGTCCACCTGCTGCAATCCAACGTGGAGGGCCTGATCACCGAGGGCGGGCGGGCCACCGGCGTGCGGACCTGGGAGGGCGTCCCGCGCCGCGGCCGCGCCGTGGCCCTGTGCGCCGGCAGCTTCTTGCGGGCGCGCCTCCGCGTCGGCGAGGCGGAGGAACGGGCGGGCCGGCCGGGCGAGATGGCGTACGACGACCTGGCCGACGACCTGGCGGCACGCGGCGTGCGGATGGTGGCGGCGCGTCAGGTCGGGGGCGGCGCCGGGCCCGCGTGGGAGGTGCGGTTCGACCGCTTGGGCGAAGACGAACGCGCGGGCATGCACCTCGTCCGCATCCCGGGCGCGTTCGCGGCGGGCGTCTGCGCGCACGGTCCGCTGGACGTCGAAGCGGCCACGCACGACGGCATCGCCCTGGCCGACGCGGTGCACGCCTGGCTGGAGGCGACGTGACGCGCCGTGTGGCTCACGTTCAGCGCAGGTAGGTGTCGTCGCGCGGTTCGGTGTAGCTGCGCATGGGGGCCAGCTCGTCCTCGGCCGCCCACACGATGGCGCCCTCGCCCGCGTGGCGGCCGCTGGCCGACAGCAGCCGGTAGGGGTACGGTCCTTGCCGCCGCCCGGCGATCACGTACCGTTTGCCGTCCCTGAGGACCTCTTCGCCGATCATGTAGCGGGGACCGTCCATGCCGCGACGATACCACCGCCATGCCCTGCCCGCGGCGGGCGTTCGTCCCGGTGCCCCGCACCCCGCGCGGGCGAGCGTCGCGGACCCCCTCTACCCGGCGTGGGACAGCACGCTCAGGGTGAACGCGACCAGTACCGAGGGCAGGCCGAACACGCTCAGTAGGTACAGGATCGCCGCCGCGCGCGGGCGCGCCGTGGCGTGCACCTCGGTGCCGCGCCACACCAGCCACAGGTGCCAGGCGGGCAGCATCGCCAGGGCGCCCGCCATCGTCGCCCAGGGGGCGAACCAGCCGATCGGCAGCAGCGACACGGCGAGGAAGCCGCTGGGAACCCACGCCCAGGCGACGATCTCGAACGCCCGCAGGTCCATTCCGGCGGGACGCATCAGGACCAGGCTCCCCAGGATCGACACCAGCACGGCGTAGGGCAGCACCATGAGCGGCGTGCCCAGCAGGAACAACGGCCAGGCGTCCGACGCCGTGCCGCGTGCCAGCACGACGCCCAGCGCCAGTGCGCCCATCAGCAGCGACACCCCGCCTGCGGCCGCGGCCGCACCAAGGGCGGGCTCGTCCGGCAGGTCCTCGAAGAAGCGGCCGGGCACCGAGGCGGCCCGCCAGGCGCGGCGCAGCTGCGTCACGACGGCGCCCAGAACGGGTCCGGCGGCACCGGCGGCAGCAGGCCGCGGTCGGTGGCGTGCTGGAACAGGGTGCGGACTGCGTGGCGGCCCTCGGCGCCCACGTCTTCGGTGAAGCCGTTCACGTAGGTGCGGATGTGGCGCGCGCGCACCTCGGGCGCCATCTCCTGCGCGTGCCTGGCCACGTACGCCGCGCTCGCGTCGGGGTCATGAAGCGCGGCCCGGACGCTGGCGGCGACCGCGCGCGCGACGCCGTCCACCACCTCGGGCCCCAGCGCCCGCCGCACGATGATCACGCCAAGGGGGATCGGCGCACCGGTGGTGTCCTCCCACCAGCGCCCCAAATCGATGAGCGCGTGCAGGCCGTGCGCCGGGTAGGTGAAGCGGGACTCGTGAATGATCAGGCCGGCGTCCACCTCGCCGGCCGCGACGGCGGGCATGATCCGGTCGTAGCGCATCGGGACCCGGTCGGTGGCGGCGGGGGCGTACAGGTCCAGCAGGAGATTGGCGGTGGTCCGGCCGCCGGGCGTGGCGACCGTGCGGCCGTCCAGGGCGAGGTCCGGGTCGCGCGCGACCACCAGCGGGCCGATGCCGCGCGACACGGCGCCCCCCGCGGGCAGGGCCCACCAGTCCGCGGCCAGGCGTCCGAAGGCGTGATAGGAGACCTTGGCGACGTCCAAGCGGCCCTCCGCCGCGAGTCCGTTGAGGGTCTCGACGTCCTCCAGCTGAACCTCGAACGTGAGGGGCGTGTCCACCAACCCGTGCGTCAGCGCGTGGAACACGAAGGTGTCGTTCGGGCAGGGGGAGAATCCCAGACGCAAGGGGCGCATGGCCGGGATCGTACCAGCGGGTGCCGAGGCCCCGGCGTCCATGGCCCAGGGCTCACTCGCAGCGCGCATACGCGTGTGCGAGGCGCATTGATGCACCTCGCTCCGTCTGCTACACTCAGGCCCCGTGCCCGGGCCGCCTAAGGACCCGGACCGCACGCGTGGGAGGTGGAGTCCATAGCAAAGGACATGAAGGTGAACGACCAGATCCGGGTGCGTCAGGTGCGCCTGATCGAACAGGATGGCAACCAGGTGGGCATCGTCGACACCCGCGAGGCCATGCGCCGCGCGCGCGAGAACGATCTCGATCTGGTTCTGGTGGGAGAACGGGCCCAACCGCCCGTCGCGCGTCTCATGGACTACGGCAAGTACCGCTTCGAGATGCAGCAGGAGGACAAGGAGGCCCGCAAGCGCTCCCGCCAGCAAGAGATGAAGGCCATCAAGTTCCGGGTCAAGATCGGCGAGCACGACTACGTGACCAAGGTGAACCACGTGCGGCGCTTCCTCAAGGCCGGCCACAAGGTCAAGATCACCATCATGTTCCGCGGTCGTGAACGCACGCACCCCGATCTCGGCCAGGATCTGCTGAACCGTGTGGCGCAGGACGTCTCGGAGATCGCGACGGTGGATCAACCTCCGACCCTCGCCGGGATGGACATGAACATGACCTTGCGCCCCGTCATGGCTGCCGAAGCCTGACCCGAACCGGTCGTCGCCAGGTCCTTCGGCGACCCGACCCCACCCCTCATCCCTTCACGACAGGTCCGCTCGGGCGGGCCCGACGCGAACGAGAACACCAGGAGACACCATGCCGAAACTGAAGACCCACAAGGGCACCAAAGCCCGTGTCAACGTCACTGGGCGAGGTAAGGTCACGGCCATGCGTACCGGCAAGCGGCACCTGAACTACCACAAGTCCGGCAAGCGCATTCGTCAGGGCAGAACCGACCTCGTCCTCGCGCACACCGAGGCGGAGCGCATCAAGAAGCTCCTCCCGTACGAGTGAGGAAGGCCCGACATGCCTAGAAGCAAGACCGGCACCGTACGTCGCACCCGCCACAAGAAGATCCTGAAGCGGGCCAAGGGGTTCTGGGGGCTGCGGTCCAAGACCTTCAGCGGCGCCCGGCAGACCCTGCTCAACGCGGCCGACTACGCCTACCGCGACCGCCGCGACAAGAAGCACGTGTTCCGGCGCCTGTGGATCTCGCGCATCAACGCCGCCACGCGGCAGCACGGCCTCCCGTACGGCACCTTCGTGCACGGCCTGCGCCAGGCCGGGGTCGAGCTCGACCGCAAGGTGCTGGCCGACCTCGCCGTCCGCGAACCCGACGCGTTCGCGTCGCTGATCGACGTCGCCAAGCAGAAGGCCGCCTGAGCGACACGCCGAACCGACGTACGACCTGCGTGGCGCGCCCCATCCGGCGCGCCACGCACGTTCGGGGCGCGTCACGCCCGCGTGCTCGCTCAGTACCCCGCCTCCAGGTCGACGCGGTTCCGCTCCCTCCCCGCTGCCAGGGCGGCGAGGGTGCGGAGCACGTCCCGCACGCTGGCGTCGCGCCAACCGTGCACCGCGTTGGCGCGGTGCGGGCTCAGCACCACGTCCTCGTGAAGGTGGAACGGTCGCGACGAGGGCAGGGTGGCGCGACGTGCCGCTGCGTGCGGCGGGTACTGCCACCACACGTCCAGCCCGACGCCGCCCAGGCGTCCGTCCTCCAACGCCTGCCACAGCGCCGCCTCGTCGATCAGGCTGCCGCGCCCCACGTTCACCAGCAGGGCACCGGGACGGATCGCCTCGAACGCCGCGGCGTCCAGGAGCCCGTCCGTGTCCGGCGTCGACGGCAACGTGATCACGATCGCGTCCGCCTCCGACAATGCCCGGTGCAGCTCGGCCGGCCCCACCTCCACCGGGTCGCTCGCCTCGGGGTCGGGCCGGCGGCGCAGCGCCGTCAGGCGCATGCCCAGGCCGCGCAACATCGGCGCCAACGCCGATCCGATGGCGCCGTACCCCAGCAGCAACGCCTGCGCGCCCACCAGATGAACGCTGGCAGGACCGTCGCGATGACCGGCCCAATCGCCCTGCCGAAGGGCGCGGTCATAGCGGACCAGGCGGCCGGCACAGGCCAGCAGCAAGGCGGCGGCGTGCTGCGCCACGAACGGCGCGTTGAAGTGCGAGTTGTACAAACGCAGGTGGGGCCGCGCCGCCATCTGCGCCCGCAGGCCGGCCTCCACCCCCGCGTACGGCACGATCACGGTCCGCAGGTGCGGCGCGTCCAGCAACGCGTCCGAGGGGTGCCCGTCGATCAGCACCTGCACGCCCTCGCAGGCGGCCACCGCGCGCTCGGCGTCGGTTTCGACGCGAATGCGCACGCCGCTGGGCGCCGGGTGACCTGCGACCTCCTCGGCGCCCAGCTCGCTGCGCCACAACACCTCCAGGCGTTCCGATTCCTCGGGAGTTCCCATGGCGGGCCACTGTAGCCCGCAGCGCGGATATGATGCCCCTCATGCGCATCGTACGCGGCCTGGAGGCCGCTCTGGACCTTGCCCGACGCCGCGAAGCCGGCGCGCTGGACCCCCACGCCGAAACCGCCGCGCGCCAGGTCGTGGACCATGTGCGGCGGGATGGGGACGCCGCGCTGCGCGACCTCACCGAGCGCTTCGACGGCGTCCGCCTGGACGCCATCCAGGTGCCGCAGGCGCGCATCGATGCGGCCGCGGACGAGCTCGAACCCGAGTTGCGCGACGCCATCGACACCGCCGCTGCGCGCATCCGTGCCTACTACCATCGTCAACCGACCGGCGGATTCCTGCACGCCGACGAGGACGGCGTGACCGGCCAGATCGTGCGGCCGATCGCCTCGGTCGGGTGTTACGTGCCGGGCGGCACCGCCCCGCTGTTCAGCAGCCTGCTGATGAGCGCCGTGCCGGCGCGTGTCGCGGGCGTGTCACGCCTGGTGGTCGCGACCCCGCCTCGGCCCGATGGGAGCGTCGCCGCCGAGATCCGCTACGCCGCCAAGGTGGTGGGCGCCGACGCCGTGGTGCGCGTCGGCGGCGCGCAAGCCATCGCGGCGCTGGCCTACGGCACGGACGCCGTGCCCCGGGTCGACAAGATCGTCGGGCCCGGCAACGCCTACGTGGTGGCCGCCAAGCGGCTGGTGTACGGATCGGTCGGGATCGAGTCGTTGCCCGGCCCGACCGAGACCCTCGTCCTGGCCGACGAAGACGCCGACCCCAGACATGCCGCGGCGGACCTGCTGGCCCAGGCGGAGCACCTCGGGGCGCAACCGATGCTGGTCACCTGGTCCGACGCCGTACTGGACGCCATCCTCACCGCAATCGACGACGGCCTGAGCGACCTGCCCACCGCCGACGCCGCCCGCGAATCCCTGGCCGAGCGGGGCTTCGCCATCCGCGTCGCCGACCCCCAACAAGCGCTCGAGGTCGCCAACGCCCTCGCGCCCGAACACCTCTGCCTCCTGGTGGACGATCCCTGGGCCTACCTCGGCGGCATCCGCAATGCCGGCGGGGTGTTCCTCGGCGCGCACAGCATGGAGGCGCTGGGCGACTACGTGGCGGGCCCCAGCCACGTGATGCCGACCTCCACCACCGCGCGGTTCGCCAGCTTCCTCAACCTGCGTGACTTCCAGAAGGTGATCCCCGTCCTGGCGGCCTCGCCCGACCTGGTCGCACGCGTCGGCCCGGCCGGCGTGCGCATGGCGCGCGCCGAGGGCCTCGAGGCGCACGCCCGGGCGATCGCTGCACGCCTGAACCACGGTGACTGAGGGCGGCGCGCCGACCCGTGCGCGCCGCCGCGGACGCGCGGGCCGCGTCCGCCTGTTCGCAGTGCTGCCGCTGTTCGTGCTGGCGGTCTTGGCGGGGGACGCCGTCCGCATCCTCGCCGGCCCCGGGGGCGCCCCCTCCTGTCCGGCCGGCACGGCGCTGGTCATGGGCGCGGCGCAGTACGCCGGTCGCCCCTCCCCGGCCTTCGAGCGGCGGCTGTCCCGGGCGCTGGAGGCGTACCGGTCGGGTTGCGTCGACCGGATCGTCGTCTCCGGCGGCATGCGGACCGGCGACCACACCAGCGAAGGGGCCGCCGGCGTCGCCTGGCTGCGCCGCCGGGGCGTGCCGCAGGCGGCGCTGCGGGCGGAGGAGACCGCCACCACCAGCGCCGAGAACGTCGCCCGGGCGCGCGGGATGCTGGACAGCACCAAGGTGCTGGTGGTCACCGACGACCTGCACGCCTGGCGCAGCGTCTACCTGGCGCGCCGCGAGGGGCTGCAGGCGCAGGCCGTGGGCGCGCCCGTCCCCTCGGGGCGCCTCCGCTACGCCCTGCGCGAGCTCGCGGCCCTCACCTCGTACCGACTGGGCCTGGCGCCCTGAGGGCGGGGCGCGCGCCGCCCCTCGCCTCCGCGAGCCCCGGGCGCGCGGGCCTCCTCAGGTGCGCCCCCCCGCCCACCAGGCGCGAACGATGTCGCGGTACATGCCCATGCGCGCGCCCAACCCCCGCCACCACCCCAGCTTCTCCTCCTTCATGACCTGACTCACGCCCGCAAGCCGCACGTCCCGTACGCGCCAGCCTCCGCTGCGGGCGGCCTCCGCCAGCCGCATCTCGACGCCGTAGCGACTCTGCCGCAGGCCGGCCACCCCCTGCAGCAGCTCGCGCCGCACCCCGCGCTGCCCACCCAACTGCGGCGCCAACCGCTGCGCGGCGGTGGTTCGCAGGCGCGCCCCTGCGAACACGCCGCGCGTCATGTCGGCCTCGCCGTCCAGCACCGGCCCCGCCAGCGCCCGGACGTGGGCGGGACGCAGGCCCGTCAGGTCGGCGTCCAGCAACACCAGCACCTCGGCGTCGCACGACGCGGCACCCTCCGCCAACGCGCCGCCCTTGCCGACGTTGCGGGGCAACCGCAACACCCGCGCCCCCGCCGCCTCCGCCACCCGGGCGGTCGCATCGCGCGAACCGTCGTCGATCACCAAAACCGGTCCCACCTCGGCGGCCCGGGCGACCCGCACCACGTCCGCCACCCGCGCCTCCTCGTCGAAGGCGGGCACCAGCACCCAGCAGCGCGACCCCCCGGCGGACGCCCGAACGTTCATCCGCCCAGCAGCGCGCCCTGTAGCTCCTGCACGGTGATCAACACGATCAGCGCCAGAACCGCGAGGATGCCCAGGAAGTGGAACACCTCCTCCTGGCCGGGCGCGAACGGCCGGCCACGAACGCCGACCACCACCGCCAGCAGCATGCGGCCCCCGTCCAGGCCGGGGATCGGCAGCAGGTTGAACACCGCCAGCGAGAAGTTGATGATCGCCGCCAGCAGCAGCACCGGCGCTACGCCCACCTGCGCCGCGTCCCCCACCAGCGACACCATGCCCACCGGCCCGGCCACGTCCTCGGACCCCTGACCGCTGAGCACGTTCCCGAACCCCCGCACGAAGCCGGCCACCATCTCCGGCACCGCCCGCACCGCGAACACCGCACTCTCGCCGAAGGCGACCAGCGGCCCCACCCGCTCCACCTCGAGGGGGCTCAGCTGCACCCCCAACAGGGGACGGTCCCCCTCCGGGGCGTCCGCCGGCGGCCAGGGCGTCTCGAAGGTGCGCACCGCCTTGTCGCGGCGCACCTGCAACCGCAGGGTCCCCTCGGCCGCCGCGATCGCGTCGACCGCGTCGGCGGGCGTGGGATCGGTACGCCCCTCGATGCCGACCAGCACGTCGCCCGCCGCCAACCCCAGACGTTCGGCGGCGGAGTCCGGCACCACCTCGGCGATGCGGGCGCCGCGCACCGCGGGATCCTCGCCGGTGGTGAGCGCCCGGAAGCCGGGCTCGAGCAGCACCGCCCCCGTCACCAGGACCGTCCCCAGCACGAAGTTGGCCAGGACGCCGGCGATCAGCACCCACAGCTTCGCGGGAAGGCCCAACGCCGCCATGCCGCCCGTGGGGTGACGAAGACTGCCGTCGTCGCCCTGTTCGGGCGCCATGCCCGGCAGGTCCACGTAGCCGCCCAGCGGCACCGCTGAGAGGCGCCACTCGGTGCCGCGCCAGCGCCGACGCCACAACACCGGCCCGAAGCCGACGCTGAACGCTCGCACCTCGAGCCCCACGCTACGCGCCGCCAACAGGTGGGCCAACTCGTGCACGATGACGGCGCTGAACAGGATCAGCACGAACACGAGGCCGGTGGTCACGAGGAGGACTCCATGACGGCAGTATTCCAGGTTCCCGCGCCGGGGCCGGTACCGCGCCTCACGGCGGGGGCCCGTCGGGGCCGCGCAGCGCCCCGGGGGCGTCGGGACCGCCCAGGCGCTCCAGCTCGCGCACGATGTCGCTGCGCGACAGGATGCCGACGACGCTGCCGCGTTCGTCCACCACGACCAGGCGGCCGGTGGCGCCGGTCGCCAGGCGGGTCGCCGCCTGCGCCAGCGGTTCGTGCGGCGTGATGGTTTCGGCCTCCACGGTCACGTCGGCGACGGTGGCGTCGTCCGGCACGCCCTCCTCCACGTCGGCGTCCAGTACCCGCGCGAAGCCCCGCAGGCGCCCGTCTTGGTCGACGACGGGGTAGCCGGCGTGCGACCGGAACGCCCGCAGGCGCGCGAAGCGGTCCAACGGCACGTCCGGATCGATGGTGGCGGGATCGGGCGTCATCAGGTCCCGCACCGTCTTGCCCGCGAACGCGCGCTCCAGCAGGGCCATGCGACCCTCCGCGCCGCCGGCCTGATACACCAGGAACGCGATCGCGACCATCAACAGGTTCAGCGACACGAAGCCCCACACGCCCAGCCCGATCGCCACCACGCGCGACACGCCCACCGCCACGCGCGTGGCGGCGTACCGGCCCATCGCCAGCGCCAACAGCGAGCGGAGGATCCGCCCGCCGTCCAGCGGCAGGGCCGGCAGCAGGTTGAACACCCCGAGGGCGCCGTTCGCGATCGCGAGGTAGGACAGCACGAAACGCCCCCCCGCCGACTGCACCCACTCCAGCGACGCGCCCGCCAGCAGCGCCAGGCCCATGCTGGTGATCGGCCCGGCCACCGCCACGATCGCCTCGGCCCCCTTGCCGCGGGGCAGGTCGCGGAAGCTGGCGACCCCGCCCAGGAACCACAAGGTGATCTCCTCGGCTTGGACCCCGTAGAACCGTGCCACCAGCACGTGACCCAGCTCGTGCAGCAGGACGCCGACGAACAGGCCCGTGGCCGCCACCAAGCCCAGCAGGGCCGGCGTGACCCCCTGGGTCAGCGCCTCCTGGTCGAGGGCCACCCCGGCCTCGCTCATCAACGCGACGTAGGCGGGGATCTGCGAGGCGATCAGCCACGCCAGCAGCGGCAGGATCAGCAGGAAGCTGGGGTCCAGCCGCAGCGGGACGCCAAGCAAGCGGACCGGCAGGCGATACCCGCGCATCCTCAGGCCCCGGTCGCGCGACGCCCGACCACGTCGCCCGCGACGCGTCGGGCGTCCGCGTCGGCCTCGCGGAGGGCCTCCCACCCCAGCGCCTCGGGGGCGACGCCGTCCAGGGTGGCGGCCAGCACCTGCGGGATGGCGTCGAAGGGGAGACGGCCGTCCAAGAAGGCGGGGACCGCCACCTCGTCGGCGGCGTTGAGGATGGCGGGGGCCGTGCCGCCCCGACGGCCCGCCTCGTACGCCAGGCCCAGCGCCGGGAACCGATCAACGTCGGGCGGTTCGAACTCCCAGCGGCCGCGCAAGGGGAACGGATCCAGCGGGACGGCGGGACGCGCGTCGCCCTCCACCGCCCACTGGATGGGGAGCCGCATGTCGTGCGGACCGACCTGCGCCAACAGGTTGCCGTCCCGGAACCGCACCAGGGCGTGCACCCACGACTGGGGATGGACGACCACCTCGATGCGGTCCAGCGGCACCTCGAACAGGTGATGGGCCTCCAGGACCTCGAGCCCCTTGTTGAACAGCGTGGCGGAGTCGATGGTCACCTTCGGCCCCATGCGCCAGGTGGGGTGCTTCAGCGCCTGCGCCGGGGTGACCTGCCGCAGGTCGGCCGGCCCTTCGCGGAACGGCCCGCCGGAGGCGGTCAGCACGATCGCCGCGACGGCCTCCCGGTTCTGGCCGCGCAACGCCTGGTCCACCCCGGCGTGCTCCGAATCGACGGGGGTGATGCGCCCCCCGTGCCGCGCCGCTTCGGCGCGCATCAGCGGACCGGCCACCACCATCGCCTCCTTGGTGGCCAACGCCACGTGCCGCCCCTCCCCCAGGGCGGCACGGACGGGCGCAAGACCGGCCATGCCGGGAATGGCCGCAATGACCGTGTCGGCCGGGAGCCGGGCGGCACGCTCGGCTGCCCCCGGCGCGCCGTCCAGGCGCGTGCCTCCCGGAAGGCGGGGCGCCAGGACGTCCGCGACGGAGGGATCGCAGGCCACCACCTCGGGGCGAAAGGCGTCGGCCTGCGCCGCCAGCCGGTCGACGTCACGCCCGGCCACCAGGGCCGTGACGCGCCATTCGCGCCAACGCGCGACCTCCAGGGTCTGCGTTCCGATCGAGCCGGTGGACCCGAGCACGGTGATGGTCCTCATGGGCGCATCATCGCACGTGCTGCACGGCGGCGCCGTGGCGGGGGCGGGCGTCCCTCCGGGCCGCGGGCGGCGCGGTGGTACCATTCCCACGCGCACGGGGCCGCGGTCGTGTCATGCACGGCGCGCGCAGCTTCGGCGCGTACGCGGAAGGAGGCCGACGTGCTGGTACGCGACGCGATGACGGCGGACCCGACGCTCGTTTCGACCGACACGCCGATGATGGAGGCCATGCAGCGCCTCCGCGAGGGCGGGTACCGACGTCTGCCGGTCGTCGACGGGGACCGGTTGGTCGGGATCGTGACCGACCGGGACCTGAAGGAGGCGGCGCCGTCCAAGGCGACGACGCTATCGGTCTACGAGCTGAACTACCTTCTGGCGCAGATGCGCGTCCGAGACGTGATGCGTGAGCCCGTCATCACCGTGCGGCCGAGCGATCCCATCGAACGGGCCGCGCTCCTGATGGAGGAACACCGCATCTCCGGCCTGCCGGTGGTGGACGGCGACCGGTTGGTCGGGATCGTGACCATCACCGATCTGTTGCACGCCTTCGTGGGCTTTCTCGGCATTCGCGAGGGCGGCACCCGCGTCACGGTCGAGGTGCCGGACGAACCGGGCGTGCTGGCGCGGGCCGCCCGCGCGGCGGCGCCGTCCAACATCGTCGCCGCCGTCACGGCCGGGGTGGAACACGGTCACGTCCGCAGCCTGGTGCTGCGCGTCACCGGCCAGGACGCCGCCGGGTTCCCCGACAGGCTGAAGGCCGAAGGCATCTCGGTCACGGACGTGCGGTGAGGGACGCCCCCGACCTGGAGGGTCTGGCCGCCGCCGCCCGGGGCGGCGCCGTCGCGCATTCGGCCTTCCTGAGCGAGGCGACCTCGTCCGCGTGGGTGGCGCGCCTGCGCCGCGACGGGGTGGCGGCCAGCGCCACCGGGGGGTACCCCGGTGCGGCGCGCCGCATCGTCACCGCGCGAGGGGAGCACGTTCCGAGCGCCGATCCCGCGCTCGCGGCGCTGTACCTGGACGGCGCGCACGACGCCAGTGAGGCGCGCGCGGCCCTGCGCGCCGCCGGGGCGGAGCCCGGCGACCTGGGCGACGCGGTCCGGCACGCGGATGGCCTGAGCCTGGTGGTCCGCGCCTCGTTCCGACCCCAAGAGCTGGGGGCGGTCCGCCTCGGAGGGCGCGAGGTGGTGCCGGAGACGGTTCCGCTGGAACGGGCCGCCACGGGGACGCGCAAGACGCAGGTTCTGGTGGTGCCTGCCCTGCGGGCCGACGTGCTGGGCGCCAAGGCGCTGGGCGCCTCCCGCTCCTGGTTCGGGAAGGGCGTCGCGGCCGGAAACGTCCGCGTGGACGGCGCGCGCGTCGGCAAGTCGCACCTGCTCGAGCCCGGCAGCGAACTCTGGGCCGAAGGCCTGGGGCGGGTGCACGTGCTGGGGGTGGAGGGCGAGACCAAGCGCGGCAACCTCAAGGTGCGCGTCGAGGTCGAGAAGTCCTGAGCGCCGCGCGTCAGCGTCGGACGCGCTTGCCGCCCTCCTTGTCGCGATTCTTGAAGATCATGCGGAACGGCACCTCCGCGAACCCGAGATCCTCGCGGATGCGGTTGCGCAGGTACTGTTCAAAGGGGCGCGTCACCATGGTTTCGGAGTTCACGCTGAACACGAACGTCGGGGGCGCCACGTCCGCCTGCGTCGCGTACAGCAGCTTCAGCGGCCGGCCGCTGAAGTTCGGCGGCGCCTGTCGTTGCGTCCACACGCGCGTCCAGACGTTCAACGCCGAGGTCGGCACGCGACGTCGCGCCGTGTCCCACACGCGCACCACGCTCGCCAGCAGTTCGTGCATGCCGTAGTCGGTCCGGGCGCTCACGTACACGCGGGGCGCGAAGGCGAGGTGCGACAGGGCCGCGTCGATGCGCTGCCGCATGCGCACCAACGCGTCGTCCTCGACGAGGTCCCACTTGTTGACGGCCAGCACCACCGGTTTGCCGGCCTGCAACGCCGTGTTGGCGATCCGCATCTCGTGGTCGCCGAGCTCGAACGGGTCGACGACCAGCACCGCCACCTCGGCGCGCCGGAGCGCCGCCTCGGCGCGCAGTTTGGCGTAGTACGCCACGTCGCCTTCCGGCTTGCGCCGTATGCCGGCCGTGTCCACCAGCACGAACGGCCGGCCGGCGAACGTGAACGCCACGTCGATGGCGTCGCGGGTGGTGCCGGCCTCGGGGGAGACGATCACCCGCTCGCCGCCCACCAGCGTGTTCACCAGCGACGACTTGCCGGCGTTGGGCCGGCCGATGATCGCGACCGTGATCGGCGCGTCCTCGGCGTCGTCTTCGTCCTCGCCCAAGCGTTCCATGATCGCCTCGTCCAGTTCGGGGCCGCCCTGGCGGTGCAGCGCCGACGTCGGATGCGGGGCGCCGAACCCGAGCGCGTACGCCTCGAACGCCTCGGGGCGTTCCAGTTGGCGGGGGTCGTCCACCTTGGTGCCCACCAGCAGGACCGGCGCCCCCTGCCGGCGGAGCCAGGCGGCGATCTCGTGATCGGTGTCGGTCGGGGCGGTGCGCCCGTCGATGCAGAACAGCACCAGGTCGGTACCCCGCAGCGCCTCCTCGACCGTGCGGCGAATCGGCGCCTCGAACCCGTCGCCCGACCACAGGCCGCCGGTGTCCAGCAGCCGGTAGCGGCGGTGGTCGTCGGTGGTGACCACGCCCTCCTTCACGTCCCGCGTGACGCCGGGCGCGTCGTCGACGATGGCCTCCCGCCGCCCGAGCAGGCGGTTGAACAGGCTGGACTTGCCGACGTTGGGACGTCCGACGATCGCTACGCTACGCAACAGGGTCGCCCTCCCCCAGGTGGGCGCCGCGCGCCCAGTCCGCCGCCGCCATGGTTCGACGTCCGGCCGGGGTGACGCGCAGCAGGCGCACCGCCCCCCGGCCGCACGCGACGCGCACCTCGGCCTCGCCGACCTCCAGAACGGTCCCCGGCTCGGCGCCGCCGCCAGCGGCGGGCGCCGTGTCGCCGGCGTCGCGCGCGAGTTCGTCGACGCGGACGCGTTCGCCCGCACGTTCGAACCAGCTGCCCGGCCACGCCAGCACGCCGCGCCAGCGGTCGTACACGGCGGCCGCGGGGTCAGCGAAGCGGATCCGTCCGTCCTCCTTGGTCAGGCGTGGGGCGTGCGTCGCCTCCGCGTCGTCCTGCGGGACCAGGGGGAGCGCCCCCTTCGCCAACGCGCGGAGCGCCTCGGAGACGGCGTCGGCGGCCAGGTCGGCCAGCCGCGTGAACAGGTCGGGGGCCGTCTCGTGCGGCCCGATTTGCGTCCGTACCACGTGGCGGATCGGGCCGGTGTCGAGGCCCGCCTCGGTCTGCATCACGGTAATGCCGGTCTCGTCGAAGCCTTGGATCAACGCCCATTGGACGGGCGCGGCCCCCCGCAGCTTGGGCAGCAGGCTGGCGTGCGCGTTCAGGAACCCGTGCCGGGGCACGCCCAGGACCGCTTCTGGAAGGATGCGGCCGTAGGCGGCGGTGATGGCCACGTCCAGGTCCAGCGCCCGCAGCCGTTCCACCGCCTCGTCGTTGCGGACCCAGCGGCGCGGCTGGAACAGGGGAAGGCCCAGTTCCGCGGCCCGGGCCGCCACGGCGCAGGGACGCACCCGCATGCCGCGGCCGGCGGGCGCGTCCGGCCGCGTGACGACCAGGGCGGCCTCGTGCTCGTCGTGCAGTCGCTCCAGCACCGGGACCCCGAACGCGGGCGAGCCGAACAGCGCGACGCGCAATCGGTCCGTCATCCCGCCTCCGGCCGCGCGTCCTGGCGTTCCCGCAGGAACGCCTTGGCGCGGCGCTGCATGTCGGCCAGCTCCTGGCGGTGCTCCTCCATGAAGCGCTGCCGCGTGGCGGGGGGGAAGCGGTCGAAGAACAGCACGCCGTCCAGGTGGTCGATCTCGTGCTGGATCACGTGGGCGAAGTGCCCTTCGGCCTCCCGCTCCTGCCAGCGGCCCCGCAGGTCCTGGTAGCGCACCGCGATCCACTGGTCGCGCTCCATGTCCTCCACCCACAGGCCCGGCACGCTGAGACAGCCGTCGGGCGCCACGCGCAGGCCCGCGCGGGCGGTGATCTCCGGGTTGATCATCACGTGTTCGGCGATCACGGTCGGTTCGGGGGCTTCCTCCTCGCCTACGCCGACCTCCACCTGGCCCGCCTCGGGCGGGGCGTGGCCGGTGTCCGCACCCGCAGCGCCCGCCACGTCTGCTGCGTCCGCCGCTACGGTGTCGTCTTCGTCCGGTTCGTCCGGCTCCGCGAGCTCCAGCGCCACGAACAGGCGGAACGACACGCCGACCTGCGGCCCTGCGAGCCCGACGCCGCGGGCGTCGTGCATGGTCTCGGACATGTCGGTCGCCAGACGCGCCAGCGTTTCGTCGAAGGTGCGCACCGGCGCCGCGGGGCGGCGCAGCACGGGATCGCCGTACAGTCGGATGGGATGGATCACGGGTGGGGCCTCCAGCACCTACGGTGGGATCGGTCAGGGTCCGCGCATCACGCCCGGCGGCGCCACGTCGGGCGACACCCGGACCTGAGCGGTGACCGAGCCTGCGGCGACGACGCCGTCCGGCAGCGCCAGTCGCACCGGCAGATCATAGCGCCCCGGTGGCAACATCGCGGTCGCGTCCGGGACGCGACCGTCGACCGTCTCCACCTCGTCGGCCGCCCCCACCGGCCCGATCAGCTCCACCTCCCCCGGCGTCACCCCCTCGATGCGCACGCGGGGATCACTCGGCGGCGTGACCGACACGGCGACGAGGCTGCGGGCCCACCGCGGTTCGCGCACCACCTCGAGGGTGGCGACCTCGGGGACCACGTGGGTCTCGGCGACCGGTCGCCCGCCCGCGTCCACGGCCAGCAGCACGGCCTCCCCGCCCGTGGGCGCGTCGCCCGGACGCCAGGCGACGACACCGTCCACGTCGGCCAGAACCGGATCGCGAGCCTCGACCACGGCCCGTTCGGGCGTGACGTGCACGGTGGCGAACACCTCGCCCGCCGGCGCAGGCTCCACGCGCGGCCGCACCAAAAACTCCGCGCGGCGCATCGCCTCCAGGCGCCCGATCACCTCGTCGGGGACCACCCGTTCGACCCGCAACGCCGTCGGTGCGCGTGCCTCGATCCGGCGGGAGAACTCGCCGGACGCCCCGCTGAGGTCCAGCACCGCCTCGATGTCGCGTGCGCTCAAGCGCTCCATGCGCTCGCTGCCGCCGGTGACGACCACCTCGACGCGGGCCGGCACGCCGACGGTGACCTCGTCCTCGGCGGCGCCCGTGACCTGCAGCGGGACCAGCAGCGAGCGTTGCGCGGTGGTGTCCGGATTGGTCGAGGCGACCCACCACAACACCAAGGCGGCGGCGATGGCGGCGAGCTTGCCGGGCCAATCGCGCCGCAGGCGCCGGAGGATCCTGCGCCAGGTCACGTGGGTGCCTCGCCGTACACCTCGCGCAAGGCCTTGACCAGGTCGGAGGGGGCGAGGTCATGCAGCAACTGTCCGTCGCGTGCCAGGGAGACGGTGCCGCGCTCCTCGCTCACCACGATCACCAGTGCATCGCTGGTCTCCGCCAGCCCCAGCGCGGCGCGGTGCCGCGTGCCGAGTTGCGCCTCCCAGTCCTCCTGGCGTTCGGACAGCGGCAGGATGGCGCCCGCGAACGCGATGGTGGCGCCTTCCACGATCAACGCACCGTCGTGGAGGGGACCGCGGGAGTCGAACAGGCTCTCGATCACCTCCGCGCGGACCGGCGTGGCCAGGGGCGTGCCCGTCTCGCCGTACTCGCGGAGGGGGGTGCTGCGCTGCACGGCGATCAGTGCGCCGACGCGGCGCGCCGCCAGTTCGCGTACCGCGTCCATGATCTCCCGCACCGGGTCGCCCGCCACGTTGAGCGTGCCGCGGCCGCGTCCCACGCGTTCCAGCGCCCCGCGAAGCTCGGGCTGGAACACCACGACGAGGGCAAGAATGCCGACCGGGGCCAGGCGGTCGAACACCCACTTGGTGCCCTCCAGGCCCACCGCGCTGGCGAGCAACCACAGGCCACCCAGTGCGGCCAGCCCGCGGAGGACGTTCCAGGCGCGCGATCCCAGGAGCAGCACGTAGCCTTGGTAGATCAGCACGGCCAAGATCGCGACGTCCACGGCTTCCAGCGGACCGAAGCGATCGAGGATCGTCACGGGGCCTCCCTCGGCAGGTGGGACGGACGGACCCGCCGCCGCGCGCTGCGAGCGGCGGGTTGGTGTGGCGTACTCGGGTAGGATACCATTCACGCCGCATCGGCCGCGCGTCCGTCACGGCGTGGGCCCACGCGCCTCCACTCCGCCGGGGTGGAGGAGACCCGCCCCGCCCGGGGCGTCAGGGAACGGAGTATCGAATCATGGAAGAACTGGTACGCAGGCTTCATCACATCCGGGGGTATCTTTGACCTGCCTGGCAAGGAGGCCAGGCTCCACGAACTGGATCTGCAGCTGAACGACCCGTCCTTGTGGAATGATCCCAACCAGGCCAAACAGGTCACGCAGGAGGCTGCCCGCCTTCGTCGCGTCGTCGATACCTACCGCACCCTCGAGGCGGACGTCGACGGCTTGGCGGAGCTGATCGAGTTGGCCTCGGAGGACGACGCCGACGAACTCGCCGACGAGCGCGCCCGCATCGAGCGTGACCTCGAGTCGCTGTACCGCGAGACGCTGTTCCGCGGCGCGCACGACGAGCGGCCGGCCATCGTGACCATCAAGCCCGGGGCGGGCGGCACCGAATCGTCCGACTGGGCCGGCATGCTGTTGCGGATGTACCGCAGCTACGCCGCGCGCGCCGGCTACACGGTCGAGTTGTTGGATGCGGTGCCCAGCTCCGACGCGCCGAACGGGGTGGACTACGCCCAGATCATCGTGCGGGGCGAGCGGGCGTTCGGGATGCTCTCGCCCGAGAACGGCGTGCACCGTCTGGTGCGCGTCAGTCCATTCGACGCGCAGGGGCGGCGGCACACCAGCTTCGCCTCGGTCGAGGTGATGCCGGAGATCGACGCGTCGATCGAAGTCGACATCGACCCCAAGGACGTACGCGTGGACGTCTACCGGTCGTCGGGACCGGGCGGCCAGTCGGTCAACACGACCGACTCGGCGGTGCGCGTGGTGTATTGCGGGGGCACGCCGGACGAGATCGTGGTGACCTGCCAGGACGGCAAGAGTCAGATCAAGAACCGCGAGAAGGCGATGACGGTGCTGCGCAGCCGCTTGTTCGAGCGCGAGGAGCGCCGCCGGCGCGAGGAGCAGATGAAGGCGCGCGGCGAGCAGAAGGCGATCGAGTGGGGCTCGCAGATCCGCAGTTACGTGCTGGACAAGCGGTACGTGAAGGATCACCGCACCGGCGAGATGCGGCACGACCCCGACGACGTGCTGGACGGCGACATCGAGGATCTTCTCTGGGCCGGGCTGGAGTGGCAGGCCGCCCAAACGTCCGCCGCGGCCTGAGCCGGTCGGGGCGGGGAGGCGGGCCGTGCGCGTCCTGGCGATCGCCGACACCGTATCGCCGTTCGTGTACACCCCGTCGTTTCCGCACAACCTGCCGCCGTTCGACCTGGTGGTGTCCGCCGGCGACATGCCGGGGTACGTGCTGGAGTTCGTCGCCACCAAGCTGACGGTCCAACCGCTGTACGTGATGGGGAACCACGCCAACGGCTACCTGCGCGACCCGCAGGACCGCTTGGTGCGACCCGGCGGCTGCATCGACGTGCACCGCCGCGTGACGATGCACCATGGGCTGTTGGTGGCCGGCTTCGAGGGCAGCGCCCGCTACAAGCCCGGACCGCACCAGTTCAGCGACGCGGAGTTTTCAAGGATGGTGGCGGGCATGACGCCGCGCTTCGCCTGGAACCGGTTCGCCCGCGGCCGCGCGCTGGACCTCTTGCTCACGCATGCGCCCCCCAAGGGGCCGCACGAGGGCACCGACCGGCCTCACCGCGGCATCGGCGCCTTCAACCGCCTGCACCGCTGGTGGCGCCCGCGCGTGCACGTGCACGGCCACGTGCACCTCAGCGGCGCCAACGCCCCGCGCGAGTACGTCACCGACGAGGGCGTGCGCGTGATCAACGCCTTCGGCTTCGCGGTGTTCGAGCTGTAGCCCGGGTGAACGGTGCGACGCCGGGCGACGCGCGGACCCGGCCGCGCACGCTAGCGTCGGGCGTGATGGACCGCGCGACAGCGACCCCGGAGTTGGATCACGCCTGGCACGCCCTGAGCCGCGGGGCCGTGTTCACGCCGCTCGCATCGGTGGAGGCGCTCCGCGTCCACGGCGACGACCGCCTCGACTTTCTGCAGGGACAGCTGGCGCACGACGTGCGCGGCCTCGCGGTCTCTCAGGTGCAGCGCGCGTTGCTGCTGGACGTCAAGGGGCACGCCCGGGCCGAGGTGAGTGTGCAGCGGGCCGAGGGGGCGATCGACCTGGTGGTCGAGGACGGGGCGGCGCCGTGGGTGCGCGAACGCTTGCAGCGCTACGTCGTCTTCGACCAGGTCGAGATCGACCCCCTGGACGGCGCGCTGACGTCGTTCACGGTGCAGGGACCGGAGGCGTTCGCCACCCTGCAGCGCACGGGCCTTCCGGTCCCCTCGCAGGGGCAAACCCTGGAGGCGTCCGTGGCGGGCGCGACGGTGCGTCTGGCCCGCGCGCGCCGCTCGGAGCCGGGCGGGGTGGATCTGTACGTGTTCGGCGACGGCGCCGGCGCGCTGGCCTCGGTCGTGCGGCGGGCGGGGGCGGTGGAGGCACCGTGGGCGCTGCTCGAGGCGTCACGCGTCGCGGCGGGGCTGCCGCGAGCCGTCCCCGACGCCGGCGCCGGCGTGCTCCCCCAGGAGGCCGGCCTGCACGACGCCTTCAGCACCCGCAAGGGCTGCTATCTGGGGCAGGAGATCATGGCGCGCCTGGAGGCCCGGGGCCGCGTCAAGCGGGCCCTGGTGGGGCTGCGCTTCGAGGGCGCGCCGCCCTCGGCCACGGCGGACGGCGGGACGGGGCACGCGGGGGGCGCTTCGGCCCGCCTTCCCGTCCTGCACGGCGAACGCAGCGTCGGTGTCCTCGGCACGGTCGCCGTGCACCCGGTGCATGGCGCGATCGCGCTGGCGGTCCTCCGCCGCGACGTGCCCCAGGACGCGGCGCTGGTGGTGGGCGGCGCGCCGGCGTCGGTGGTGCCGCTGCCGCTCACGGCGCAGGCGGTGTCCTGAAGAGGCGCCTGCGTGCGCGCCGGGGTCCGCGCTGCTATCGTGGCCGCATGAAGCCAAAACGCGACTGGTTGGCGGAGGCGTACGCCGAGGCCACCGCGCGCCGGCCCGAACGGGACGCGCCGTTTCGAACCCTGTCCGACATCGAGGTCGACCCGGTCTACACCCCCGACGACCTGGAGGGGCACGACCCCGAGTCGCAGCTGGGCTACCCGGGCGAGTACCCCTACACGCGGGGCGTCCAGCACTCCATGTACCGCGGCAAGTTGTGGACCATGCGCATGTTCGCCGGCTTCGGCACGGCGGAGCAGACCAACGCGCGGTTCCACGCCCTGCTGGCGGCGGGGCAGACGGGCCTGTCCACGGCGTTCGATCTCCCCACCCTGATGGGGTACGACAGCGACGACGAGATGGCGCGGGGCGAGGTCGGCAAGTGCGGGGTGGCGGTCGACTCGCTGGCGGACATGGAGGTGCTGTTCGACGGGATCGACCCCGAAGCCGTGACCACCTCGATGACCATCAACGCGCCGGCCAACGTCGTGTGGGCCATGTACCTCGCCATGGCCCAACGCAAGGGGGCCGACCTCGCGCGGGTGGGCGGCACCATTCAGAACGACATCCTCAAGGAGTTCATCGCTCAGAAGGAGTTCGTCGTGCCCCCCCGCCCCTCGGTCGACCTGGTGGTCGACACCTTCGCGTGGGGTCCTGCGCACGTGCCGCGCTGGAACTTCGTCTCCGTCTCCGGCTACCACATCCGCGAGGCCGGCTCGACCGCCGTGCAGGAGCTGGCGTTCACGCTGGCGGACGGCCTGCACTACGTGCGGCGGGCGGTGGCGCGCGGGCTGGACGTGGACGACTTCGCGCCCCGCATCAGCTTCTTCTTCAACCTGCACAACGATTTCTTCGAGGAGATCGCCAAGCTGCGGGCGGCGCGGCGCATGTGGGCGCGGCGCATGCGGTACGAGTTCGGCGCGCAGGACCCGCGCAGCTGGAAGCTCCGCACGCACGCGCAGACCGCCGGGGTCGCCCTGACCGCGCAGCAGCCGCTGGTGAACGTCGCCCGCGTCGCCATCCAGGCGCTGGCCGGCGTGCTGGGCGGCACCAACAGCCTGCACACCGACGCGTACGACGAGGCGGTCGCCCTGCCCACCGAGGAGGCTGCCACGTTGGCGCTTCGCACCCAGCAGGTCGTCGCGTACGAGACCGGCGTCGCGAACGTCGCCGACCCGCTGGGCGGAAGCTACTACCTCGAGTCCCTCACCGACGAGATGGAACGCCGCGCGGAGGCGTACCTGACGCGCATCGACGAGCTCGGCGGCGTCGAGGCCGCGATCGAGGACGGCTTCTTCGCGCGGGAGATCGGCGACGCCAGCTATCAACAACAACAGGAACTGGACCGGGGCGAGCGCTGGCTGGTGGGTGTCAACGCGCACGTCGGGCCGTCGCCCGAGATCCCGCTTCAGCGCGTCGACCCGGCCGTGGTGCGGGCGCAGGAGGCCCGCCTGGCCCAGGTCCGCCGCGAACGCGACCCGGGCGCGGCCCAGCGGGCCCTGGACGGCCTGCGGCAGGCGGCGCAGGAGGGGACCAACTCCATGCCCGCCTTCCTGGCCTGCGCGCACGCGTACTGTACGCTGCAGGAACAGATGGACGTACTGCGCGAGGTGCACGGCGTGTACGAGGAACCTGCGTCGGTGTGACGCGTCGGCGCGCCGGCAGGGGGCGCGCGCCCGCCCGAAGGGAGGATGCATGGAACGACCGATTCGCGTGCTCGTTGCCAAACCCGGTCTGGACGGCCACGACCGGGGGGCCAAGGTGATCGCGCGGGCCCTGCGGGACGCCGGCATGGAGGTGATCTACACCGGTCTGCGGCAGACCGCCCCGATGATCGTCTCCGCCGCGGTGCAAGAGGACGTCGACGCCGTCGGCCTGTCGGTGCTCTCGGGCGCCCACATGCACTACTTCCGGGAGGTCGTTCAGGGCCTCCGCGAGGCGGGGGCCGACGACGTGCTGGTCTTCGGCGGCGGCATCGTGCCGGACGACGACATGGAGGAGCTTCGCGGGCTCGGGGTGGGACGGATCTTCACGCCCGGCGCCTCCACGCGCGACGTGATCGCCTACGTCCGGGCGGAGGTGGCGGGCGCGCGCGAGCCCGCCGGACCGGCCGGCGGACCGTGAGCGGGGCGCCGCGGCGCCCCGGGTCGCTCGCGGTGTCCACCCGCGTTTCATGATTCTCTCACCCGTTTTCGGGCTGCGGCCGTTAGGTTGGAGCGCGTGTACAGCTACGGTCTAGGATCCATCGACGAATGACGTTTCGCATTCTGGCCCTGAGCATCCTCGTCGCCACCGGTACCTTCGTCATCGCGGAGGGGTATGCGCTGCGAACGGTGCAGCGCGGCGACCTCCTCAGCACCATCGCGGACGCGTACGACATCCCCGTCGACGCGTTGCGCGAAGCGAACGACTTAGACAGCGAGATCATCCACCCGGGAGACGTGTTGCGCGTGCCGTTGGGCGAAGCCCGAGGCGGCGTCGCGGACCCCGCCCCCGAACCGCCCCCCGGGTTCCATCGCCACGTTTTGAAGAGCGGCGAGACGTTGTCCGAGGTCACCTCCCGCTACGACATCGACCTGGAGGCGCTGGTCGGTGCCAATCCGGACCTCAGTTCGCTGGACCGCCTGCCGGTCGGGGTGGAGTTGTTGATCCCGCCCGGGCCCGGTCTGCTGGTCACCTGGAAGCCGGGCGACGACCTCGGCGCGTTGTTGCGTGCCCACGGGGCCGAGCCCACCGAGGTGTTGCGCCGCAACCGCATCCATGCCCCCTCCGATCTGGAGCCGGGCATGTTGCTGTGGTTGCCCGGGGTGTCGCCGGATGGGGCCCTGGAGCGCTTGGCCAAGGTCCGCGAGCAGGAGAACCGCTACGTATGGCCGGTCCACGGGCGGATCACCAGCTACTACGGACGCCGCAACCTCGGGCTGGGAACCTCCAGCTTCCACCGGGGCATGGACGTCGCCGCCCCGTCGGGCACGGCCATCGTCGCGGCCAGGAGCGGCACCGTCAGCTTCGCGGGTTGGTCCGGCAGCTACGGGTACCTGATCAAGATTCGCCACCATGGCAACGACGAGACCTGGTACGCCCACCAGAGCCAGCTCCACGTGGGCGTCGGGGATTGGGTCGAACAGGGTCAGACCATCGGGCGCGTGGGGTCCACCGGCCTGAGCACGGGGCCGCACGTCCACTTCGAGATCCGCCGCAACGGTCAGGCGCGGGACCCCCTCAGCGAGCTGAACTGAGGACGCGGCGTGCGTGCCCCGCCGGGCACGCACGTACCGAATTCGTAAAGCACGCGGGGCCGCGCGGCCCAGGTCGCGCGGCCCCTCACGGTTGCAGGGCGGTCGCTCAGGCGGCCTGCTTGGCCCAAAGGATCCGGCCGCAGCTGGGACAGCGCACGGTGGCCCGCCCCTTGCGGGCCTTCTGCACGACGTAGATCGGCAGTTGCACGTTGCAGCCGCCGCAGCGGCGCTCGCCGACGATCTCGGCGAGGCCGACGCCGCGACGAGCCCGGCGCACCTGCTCGTACTGCGCGAGGAGATCGTTCGGTACCTCCGCGGCCAACGCGTCGCGGGTCTCGCGAAGGGTTCCCTCCTTCTCGTCGATCATGCGTTGCCGCTCGGTCTCGTCGGCCTCCATGGATTCCAGCTCCGGCGCCAAGGAGGCGCGCTTGGTCTCGAGCTCCTCGACCACCCCGTTCAAGCGCTCGAGCTCCTCCATCAGCGGAATCGTGTCCTCCTCCAGCTCCTGCTGGCGGGTGGCGAACTGAAGCTCCTGGTTTTGGTACTGCGCCGCCTCCTTGGGCGTGGAGGCGCGCAGCGACGCCGCGGACGCCTCCTTCTTGCGGGCGGTGAGGCCTTCGAGCTCCCGTTCGGCCTCCCGCACGCGCCGTCGCAGCTCGTCGCGTTCCGCGGTGCGGGTCGCCAGCGCCGCATCGAGGTCTTCGAGCTCCTTGCGCGCCGTGACCAGCTCGGCGGGCACGTCGGCCCGCTCCGCGTCCAGCGCGTCGAGCTCCAGGTCCTTCGACTGGACCTCGCTCAGTCGTTCCAGCATCTCGTCCTCCCCCGTGGGGTGCACGCCCCGCGCGGCCCACAAGAAGAACTCCGCTCGCAACGGCGAACGGAGCGTCGATTCATGACTACGACCCGCGCGTCGGCGCGAAGCCGCATTGTGCGAACGCACTCTTCACGTCCGGGAATATACCACGACGTGCGGGTATGCTCCAGGCATGATCGAAGAGGGGCCCGACTCGTTCATGCAGCATTGGCGCGCCTACGCCGCGCAGGCCACGTTGTTCCCGCGCCCCGAAGGGACACCGATGCTGGAGGCCGAGGTCGCGGGCTGCATCCTGCAACTGTTCGAGCGGACCAACCCCTACCACGCGCCCCCGGGCCCGGCGCGCCTGGTGCTGCACGTCACGGCGGAGCGGTGGGACCCCGCCGAGGTCGGCGAGGCGTCGTTGCGCGTGCCGGTGCTCGGCACCCTTCACGGCCGAGGCCGCGTCAAACACCGGGAGGGACGCACCGTGGTCGTCGATGCCGGCGCGCCGCTGGTCCTGACCTTCGCCGGGACCGACGCGCCGGCGCCGGAGGGCCGCTGGATCCACTTCGAGGCGCCCGCGCCGCTGCACGCCTTCGTCCTGCCGCCGGTCCGCAAGAGCGCCGCCACCCCGGTCGACGACGCACTGTAGGCCGGCCACCGCCGGCGCGCGCAAGGCCGCCGCCGGGCGCAGGTAGCCGGACCTGGCGCGCGGCGCGGCTAGGTCTGCTACCGTCCCTGGCGATGCCGCGTCGCGACCCCTCTCCCCCCATGGCCCCGGTCCACGCCGTCACCCCCGGCAGCCCCGCCGACGTCGCCGGCGTCGAGGCCGGATGGTCGCTGCTCTCGGTGAACGGCTGCGAGATTCCGGACGTCCTGGCCTACCGGCGCGAGCTGGCGCGGGGCGAAGCGGAGCTGCGCGTGCGCGCGCCCGGCGGGGCCGAGACCTCGTTCCAGGTGGCGTGGGAGGATCCCGGGTTGGCGTTCGATGACGTGATCTTCGACGGCATCCGCCTGTGCGCCAACAAGTGCGAGTTCTGCTACGTGCACCAGATGCCGCAGGGGTTCCGCAAGAGCCTGTACGTGATGGACGACGACTACCGCACCAGCTTTTTGTACGGAAGCTTCGTCACCCTCACCAACCTGAGCGAGGGCGACGTGCAGCGCATCCTGGACGAGCACCTCAGCCCGCTGTACGTGTCGGTGCACACCGCCGACGAGGACCTGCGGCGCGACATGATGAAGTGGTGGCGCTCGAAGGTGAAGAGCGAAGCGACCACGCGGATCCGCCACATGATCGAGCGCCTGGCGCCGATCGATCTGTATGCGCAGATGGTGCTCCTCCCCGGCCGCAACGACGGCGAGCACCTGGAGCGCACCCTGGCCTACCTGGCGTCGCGACCCAACGTGCAGGCCGTCGCCGCCGTCCCCGTGGGCCTGACGGCGCATCGCACCAACCTGCCGGACCTGAAGCCGTACGACGCTGAGGAGGCGCGCGACGTGGTGCGGCGCGTGCAGGCGTTCCAGGAACGAATGCTGCGCGAGCGGGGCACGCGCTTCGTGTTCCTGTCCGACGAGTTCTACCTGCGGGCCGGCGTGTCGCTTCCGGACGCCGACGCCTACGAGGGATTCCCGATGTTGGAGAACGGCGTCGGCATGGTCCGCGACTTCCTGGCCCGTCCGCTGCCGCCGCTGCCGGCGCGGCTGCCGGTGCCGCGGCGCGTGCTGTTGGCGACGGGCAGCCTGTTCGCGCCGGCGCTGGCGCGCGCCGTCGCGCCGTTGCGGCGGATCGAAGGATTGGAGCTGGAGGTGCGCGCCATCCCCAACCGGACGTTCGGCGAGGTCACCACCGTGGCGGGCCTGCTGGCGGGGCGCGACCTGCTGCTCGGGGTCCAGCCGGGCGAGGCGGACCTGATGCTGGTCAGCCCCAACGTGGTCAAGTACGGCACCGACGCGTTCCTGGACGAGCGCACCCTGCCGGAGCTCCGGCGCGAGCTGGCGATGGAGATCGAGGTGGGCGGCACCGACCTGGCCGAGCTGGCGCGGAGCATCCTGACCGGCACCGGCGAGCGGCACCTGCCCCAGTTCGGGTTCTCGACCCACGCCGTCAAGGAGAACGCCAAGCAACACTGAGCGGAGGCCCGCCCCCCAGCCCGGTAGCATGGGGGCATGGTGCTTCGTCTGGATCTCACCCATGTGGACGTGACCTGCGTCGGGTCCCACCAAGGGTTGGCGTTGGCGCGGGCGTTGGACGCGTGGGCGCCTCGCCTGGACGCCGCCGCGCTGGGCGAGCTGCTCGGCAAGGTGTACACCTACGGCCTGATGGGGCGCGAAGGCTTCGAAGACGTACGCCGCGAGCTCGAGGATGCCGGCGTCGAGGCCTGAGCCCGACGCCGCGCACGCCGCGGCGGCGGGCGGCGGGCGTCCGGCACGGACCCTGCGGACCTACCTGGCGTTCGTCAAGTTCGAACACACCCTGTTCGCGCTGCCCTTCGCCTACGCCGGCATGGTCCTCGCGGCCCGCGGGTGGCCCGGCTGGGTCACCTTCGCGTGGATCACCCTGGCGATGGTGGGCGCACGGACGGCGGCCATGGCGGTCAATCGCGTGGTGGACGCCGAGATCGACGCCCGAAACCCACGAACCCGTGGCCGCGAGATCCCCAGCGGCCGCCTGCGCCGCCGCGACGGACTGGCCTTGGCGGCGGCGGGGTTCGCGGCGTTGGCGTGGGCCGGCTGGTCGCTGAACCCGCTGACCTTCGCGCTGCTGCCCCTCGCCGTGGCGTTCATGGTGGTCTACCCCTACACCAAGCGGCTGACGTGGGCGTGCCACGCCTGGCTCGGCGTCACCATCGGGGCGGCCGCCGCGGGGGGCGCCATCGGCGTCACCGGCCGCATGGACCTGCAGGCGATCACGCTGTGGCTGGCGGTCGCCGCGTGGATCGGGGGGTTCGACGTGGTGTACGGCCTGCTCGACCTGGAGGTCGACCGTCGCCAAGGCATCCAGAGCGTGCCGGCTCGGTTCGGGCCCGCCGTCGCGCTCCGCGTGGCCGCGTGGGCGCACGCCGTCTCGTTGCTGACGTTGATCGGGCTGGCGGCGGTGACGCCCTTGGGCGCCTTGTACCTGGTCGTGGTGATCCTCGGCGTCGGGCCGATCCTGGCACTGCAGCACCTGCTGTTGCGCCGGCGGGGGGTGGCCGCGGCGCTGCGCGCCTTCAACGCCAACCTGTGGGTGTCGGGTCTGGTGTTGCTCGGCGTGACCCTCGACCTGGCGGGGTTCGCCGGGGCGCTGTGAGCCCCGTGGCGGCGTCGGACGCCCCGGCGACGCGCCTGCGCTGCGGCGTTGATAGCCTGGAGGGGTGGACGAAGTCGCCGTGTTCCCGCTGGACGTGGTCGTGTTCCCGGGCATGACCGTGCCGCTCCAGGTGTACGAGGAGCGGTACAAGCGCCTGGTGCAGCACGCCAGTGAGCGGACGCCGCCGCACTTCGCGATCGCCCCGCCGCCCCCCGACCGCCTGGACGAGTACGGGCCGGACCGCCCCGGCACGGTGGGGACCCTGACCGAGGTGATGGACGTCAGCGACAACCTGGACGGGACGCTGCGCGTCCTGGGGCACGGCCGGGAGCGTTGCCGGCTGCACTACCGCCGGGAGGAGCGCATCGCGGAACGAAGCGGCGGCGAACGCCCGCTCTGGTTCGCCGATCCCGAGGCGTGGCCGTTGCAACGCGGCGACCCCAACGCCGAGCGCGTGGCGGCCTGGGACGCCCTGGACGCGTTCCAGGATTACGGCAAGGCGTTCTTCGCCCCGCAGGCCAGGCGGCAGGCGCGCGCTGCCATGCCGGACGATCCCCTGTACCAGGCCTCGTTCGTGTGCGCCAACCTGCGGCTGCCGGTCGAGGACGCGCAACGGCTGCTGGAGGCCGACAGTCTCGAGGCGCGCTTCTCCGCGGCACGCGAGGCCATCAAGGACCGGCTGGCGGAACGTCGGGACGGTCCCGACGGCGGATCCGCGTGAGCGACGGGCCGGTCTTCGACTGGTCCGCGTTGCCGGCCGTCACCGCCGAGCTGCCCGGCGTCGGCGGCGTCCTGCGCAGCACCCTGGACGATTTCCGCGTGGTCGAGGAGCCGAGCTACCTGCCGCAGGGCAGCGGCTCCCACCTGTACCTGTACGTCCGCAAGCGGGGCGTCACCACCCGGGCGCTGGTGTCGGCGTTGCAGGCGGCCGGCGTCCCCGACGCACGGATCGGGGTGGCGGGCCTGAAGGACAAGCACGCGGTCACCGAACAGTGGATCTCCATTCCGTGGGGTCAGGCCGAGGCGGCGGACGCCTTGGACGAGCTCGAAGGCGTCGAGGTGGTGACGCGCAACCGGCACAAGAACAAGCTCGGCACGGGGCACCTCCGCGGCAATCGGTTCGAGGTGACCGTTCGCGACGTGTCCGCGGACGCGGAGGCGCGGGCGCGGGCGGTGCTGGACCGCCTGGTCGCCGGGGGCGCCCCCAACTACTTCGGGCCGCAACGCTTCGGGCGCTTCGGTCGCAACGCCGTCGATGGGCTGAAGCTGTTGCGGGGCGAGCAGGTGCCCGGCGACCGGCGGCTGCAACGCTTCTTCGTGTCGGCGGTGCAGAGCCACCTGTTCAACCGCCTGCTGGCGGACCGGATCGTGGACGGGCTGTACGACACCGTGCTGCCGGGCGACTGGGCCCGCCGCCTGGACTCCGGCGGGGTGTTCCGCGTCGAGGACGCCGCGGAGGGGGCCCGCGCGGCCCGACTCGAGATCACGGCGCTGCTGCCGTTGCACGGGCGCAAGGTCCGCATCTCGAGCGACGAGCCGGGCCGGCGCGAGGAGGAGGCCCTGGCGGCGCTGGGCTTGCGCTGGCGCGACCTGGTCGGGCGGCGCGGCGACCGCCGGCCCAGCCGCGTGGTGCCCCGTGACGTCGAGGTGCAAGCGCTGCCGGACGGCCTGCGCGTGGCCTTTGCCCTGCCCAAGGGCGCGTACGCCACCTCGGTGCTGCGCGAGGTCACCAAGACGGCGGTCGACGCGCCCGTCCCTTCGCCCACGCACGACGCCGCGTCACCGTAGGCGGACGCGGCGCAGGACCAGCTCCAACAGGAACAACGTCCCGGCCAGGGCCAACGCCCACGGGGCCAGGGAACGCGGTCGGGGCGCCGGGCCCGGATCCCACGCGTCGCCTGGGGACAGGACGCGCCCGCCGCTCGTTTCCGCCAAGCGTTCCAGCGCCGCCCTCCCGTCGCCCGTGCGCAGTTCCGGATTCTGCGCCAGGTAGCGTGCGCGGGCGACCACCTCGCCGCCCTGCGACACCACGATCGGCTCGCCCGCCGCGGCGGCGGGAAGATCGGTGGCGTACCGCCCCGGCCCGACCGCGCGGAGCGGCCGCTCGCGCCCGCCCGCCCGCGCGGTGAGGGAGAGACCGTCCAGGAAGCGCCCGTCCTCCACCGCGTCCACCACCAGGGAGGTATCTTCGCCGTCCTGGCGGACCTGGGCGGCGAACCGTTCGGGGCGCGCCGCCAGCCAGCGCACCAGGTCGCCCAGCACCGTGGGCAGCTCCGGCCAGCTGCCGAGCGCCCCCGCCAGCCCCCCCAGGTCGCTGGTGAACGCGGCCGTGCGGCCGAGCTGTTGGCGGCGCACCGCCAACAGCGGCTCCTCGTCGCCGTAGGTCCACAGCGCCTCCGCGTCGGGCTTGAGGGTGGTCGCGACGTAGGCATTCGGCGCCGGGGGGCCGCCGCTGCCGGCCAGGAGCGGGTGGGGGCGCACCTCCGGCGCGCCCGGATCGTCGCGGAGGAGGGTGCGGCTCACCGTCATCGCCTCCCCGGCGAAGATCCGGGGGAGGGTGCTGACGTCCAGCGCTTCGTAGTAGCGCCCGTCGCCCGCGTCGGCGAGGGCCCGCAGGCGCGCGAAGTCCGCCTGCTCCCCGATCGCGATCGTGCTGAGTGTGATGCCGGCCTCGCGGGCCGCGTCCACCTCGCCGACCAGGTCGACCGGGTCGCCGCCGAACGGGCCCTGCCCGTCGTAGAGACGACCGTCGGACAGCACGATCAGGTGCTTGATGGAGGCGTCGCTGTCGCGAAGAGCGTCGATCGCCTCGACCAGGGCGGGGCCGAGGATGGTGCCGCCGCCGGTGCCGAGTTGTCGAATGGCGCTCAGCATCTCCAATTTGCCGCGCGCCGTCGCGGGGCGAAGCTCGAACACCCAGTCGCGGTCGTCGTCGAAGGCGATCAGGCCCAGCTGATCGCGTTCGAAGGCCAACTCGACCACCTCCGCTGCCCCCTGGCGCGCCAGCGCGATCTTGCTGGGCGCGCCGCCCGCCATGGAGCCGGACCGGTCCAGCACCATCACCATGGCCAGCAGCGGCACCTGCACCTCCGAGCGCAGGTCGCTGTCGACCGGCAGGACCGCCTCGACCGGCGTGCGGTACCACCCGCCCAGCCCGAAGCTCTCGGGACCGCCCGTCATCAGCAGGCCGCCGCCGTCGTTGACCCAATCGGCCAGGGCCTCCAGCTGCCGGGCGGTGAAGTCGGCCGCGCTGCCGCGGAGGACCACCGCGCCCGCGTCGATCGGCAGGCGCATCTCGCCGGGCGTCATGCGGCGGACCGGCAGGCCTTGCGCCTCCAACAGCTCGGCGAAGGCGGGATCGCCGACCACCCATACCGGATCGCGCGATTCCAGATCGACGTCCAGCGCCAGCGCGTCGTCGCGGGTCGGTTGCGTCCAGGGAGCGCGTACGCTCGCCTCGATCCGCGCCGGCCCCGTCTCGGGAAGCGTGATGCGCACCGGGACGGTGCTCCGCCCCGTCGGAACCTCGACGCGGCGTTCGTGCACGACCGTGTCGCCCAGCCGGATCTCGACCAAGGCCGGCCCGGCCCGGTCGGACGTCAGCGCCAGCTCCAGGCGCACCGTGCTTCCCGGCGCGGCGCGAAGGGGGGCCCGAACGGTCGCCAAGCGCAGGTTTTCGACGCTTTCCACCGGCATCACGTCGACGGGGACGTCCGGACGGGCCGACACGGGGTCGCCTTCGGTGTCGAGGCCGTCCCCGATGACCAGCACGCGGCCCACATTGCGGGCGGTGGCGGCCGCCAGGGCTCGCCCCAGGTCGGTTCGGCCGACGTTCAGTCCTTGGGCGGCCGCGGCGTCCAGGTCGGACGCCTCGCTGGGCTCGCCGGCGTAGTGCCACACGTCGAGGCGCACCCCTTCGGGCACGTCGAGCCCGGCGGCGGCACGCAGCGCCGCGTCGCCGACGCTGTCGGAGACGTCGGCCAGCACCGCGACGGTCTCGGCAGGACGCGGCACGACCGGGTCGGCGAGGGCGAGGAGGAGGGTAGCGACGATGGCTGCGCGCAGGAGCCGGCCCCGTCCGCGCGGCAGCAACGGAAGGGCCAACAGCCCGAGCAGCCAGAGCGGATGGCTCAGGGCCACCGGCAGGGCGTCCACAACGACATGCTAGCAGCGCCCCGGAACTCGGGCCATGAGCGCGCTTGCTATGATGTTCACGATATGGATGCTCCCGAGGTCTCGTCCGCGCCGTACGTCCTGCTCGCCACCGATGGGGAACGGCGCGGCTCGGGCTTGCAACGCGTCACCGACGACCTCGGCTACGCCAGCGAAGTGTTCACGGACGTCGAGGCGCTGCTCTACCACACCCGGGGCGCCGTGCCCGAAGCGTTGGTGATCGAGCAGGCCCTTCTGGAGCGCGTGCCGCAGTTGGACGTGTTGTCGTTGCTGCGCCGCCGCAAGGAACTCACCGAGGTCCCGCTGCTGGTGTTGGGCGCCGACGATCCCGAGCGCCACGCCCGTGCGGTCGCCGCGGGTGCAGACGTCTACCTGGCGCTGCCGACCCGTCCGGCCGTGGTCCGTGCGCACCTGTCGCGGCTGTTGGACCGGCGCCAGCGCGACCGGCAGCTCCGCGCGGCGCTGGAGCGCGCACGCGCGTTCGAGCACGCCTACAAGGACTCCGAGCGGGTCAAGGACGACCTGACGCACATGCTGGTCCACGACCTGAAGAGCCCGATCTCGAGCGTGATGGGGTTGTTGGACCACAGCATCGAGATGCTGTCCAGTGGGGAAGGGGACGCGTCCGTGTCGGAACTGCTCACCCTGGCCCGCAACGAGTCGCAACACCTGCTGAGCCTGGCGGCCAACATCCTGGACGTGCGGCGCATGAAGGAGGGCCACATGCCGTACCAGCCCGAGGAGGTCGCCAGCCTCACCAAGCTGGCGAAGGAGGCGCTCGGGGACGTCTCAGGCGGCCCACGCGAGCGGAACTTCGGGTTTCTGGTCCGACCGGAGGCCGAATCGCTGCACGCCGACCCCAAGTTGCTGCGGCGGGTGATGGCCAACCTGATGGCCAACGCCATCAAGCACACGCGCCGCGGCGGCTACATCGACTTTCGGGCCTGGAAGCAGGACGACGCGTTCGTGCTGTCGGTGCGCGACGATGGCGAGGGGATTCCCGAGGCCGACCAGAAGCGAATCTTCAACGCCTTCGAGCAGTCGCGCCACACCATTCACGACCGTTTCGACACCGGGATGGGCCTCACCTTCTGCAAGCTGGCGGTCGAGAAGCACGGCGGTTCGATCTGGGTCGAGTCCCGCTCCGGCAAGGGCAGCACCTTCTTCTTCACCATCCCCGTCGACGTGGCGGCCCGGGCCGGGGACGACCCGGTCGCCGTGGCCTGAGCGTCGTGCGCCCCGGCGCGGCCGGCAGGGCGCCGGCGTGGGCGTTCGAGAGGCGCTTGTGGCGGGCGGGCCACACGCCGGTCGCCGGGGTCGACGAAGCCGGCCGCGGGGCCTGGGCCGGACCGATCGTGGCCGCCGCGGTCGTCCTCCCGCACGGCGTGCACCCGTTTCGGGACTCGAAGACGTTGTCCCCCGCCCGTCGCGAGGTCCTGGCGGCGGAGGTCCGTGCCTGCGCCCTGGCGTGGGCGGTCGGTCGCGCCGAGGCGGGGGAGGTGGACGCGGTGGGGGTGCTGGCCGCGACCCACCTGGCGGCGGGGCGGGCGCTGGCCCGCCTCACGGTGCGGCCGCGGGCCCTGGTGACCGACTACCTCCGGCTGCCCTGGCCCGGGCCGGTGTTGGCGCCCCCACGGGCCGACGCGCGCAGCGTGCAGGCGGCCGCCGCCAGTCTGTTGGCGAAGACGGCCCGCGACCGCTGGATGGCCGAGGTGGCCGACGCGCGCTTTGGCGCGTACGGCTTCGCCGGGCACAAGGGGTACGGCGCGCCCGTGCACCTGGCCGCGCTGCGTGCGCACGGACCCTGCTGCCTGCACCGCCGCCGCTTCGCGCCGGTGCGGGGGGTGCTGGCCGGCGAGACCGAACGGTGACGCGCCGCCTGCGGGGACGGTATCGTGAGCCGCGACCAACCTGAACGTTCCGCGGCCGCGCGCCGCACGAGGGGGAGTTCTACGTGGCCGAGTGCATCGGCGTGAAGTTCGACAACGGCCCCAAGATCCATTGGGTCCGGAGTCCGGCGGAGGCACCGGCGCCGGGCAGCGCCTGCGTGGTGCAGAGCCGGCGCGGCCTCGAGGTCGGGCGGGTCCGCACCGAGCCCCGTAGCCAAGATCGCGTCTCCGGTGAGGTCGTGCGCGTCGCCAGCGAGGAGGACCTCGCGTTGCAGCAACGCCTGGCGCAGCGCGCCGAGGACCTGACCTGGTTGTTGCGGGCCCGTGCGCGTCAGCACGGGGCCGGCGACGTCAAGATCGTGTCGCTCGAGTTCACGCTGGACGAGAGCCTGCTGCTGGTGCACTACGCCGCCGAGACGCATCCCGCGCTACGGGTGTTGGCGCAGGAGCTGGTGCAGTACACCTCGGCGCGGATCGAGTTCGTCAACGTCGGCCCACGCGACGAGGCCCGCATCCTCGGCACCCTGGGCGCCTGCGGAGAGGGGTCGTGCTCCTCGACCTGGCTGCAGGGGTTCCGTTCCGTGTCGATCCGAATGGCGCGCGATCAGCAGTTGCCGCTCAACCCGGAGAAGATCAGCGGACCGTGCGGCCGGTTGATGTGCTGCCTGCAGTACGAGCACGACATGTACAAGGAGCTGCTTCAGCGCCTGCCGAAGAAGGGCGGCCGCGCCTGCCACACCGAGAGCGGCGCCTGCGGTCGCGTGATCAAGCTGGATCCGCTGCGCGGCACCGCGGACCTCCGCACCGACGACGGCGTGCTGGAGGGCGTACCGGCCGAATCGCTGACGCGGCCGAGCGAGCGCTGACGCGCCCGGGACCCCGTCCCCTCAGCGGACGCGACGAAGGCGCAAGGTGAGGGCGTGCGCCACCACGGTGGGCGAGACGTAGGCGGCCAAGGCCTCCTCCGCGCGCCGCACGGCGTCCAGCGCCGTGGGGTAGCGGGACGGGTCGTCGCGCCTCAGGTGGGCCAACACGCGCTCGGCCGGGGCCAGGTCCGGTCGTTCGGTCCACGCCTCGACCAGGGCCGCGCCGGCCGTCAACGCCGGCCCCAGCGGGCCGTCCAACGCGGCGACCCAGTCCGCGACCCGTCCCTGCATGTGGGCCTCCGCCTCCGGCGCCTCGCGCGCCCGGATCAGCCGCCCCACCTGACCGCTGCGCAGCGCGGGGTGCGGGGCCAGGTCCTCGAAGCCGCCGGTGGGGGCCGCGCCGAAGCGCACCGTGAGGCAGCGCGACGCCAGCGTGGGCAGGACCGCCTCGGGGCCCGGCGCGATCAGGATCACCACCGCCCAGCTAGGGGGCTCCTCCAGCACCTTCAAAAAGGCGTTGCCTGCCTGCGGGTTGAGCGTATGGGCGTCGTCCACCACCCCGACGCGCACCCGGCCCTGTGGGCGGTGCGCCAACCACCGCGACAGCGGTTCGGGGTCCATCCTGGGCCCCTCCCGCGGCACCATCTGGTCGATGCGGAGCATGGGCCGGCGGCTGCTCCGTCCCGCGCGCGTGGTGGCCTCGGGACGCTTATACATCAGGTCGGGGTGCGTCCCAGCGGCCATGCGCCGACAGGCGTCGCACCGCCCGCACGGCGCGGACGCCGGGTCGGCGCAGTTGCGCAGGGCGGCGTACCAGCGGGCGGTCGGCGCCCGCCCCACGGCGTCGGGGCCGGCGAACAGCAGCGAGTGCGCCCCGGGGCCCAGCGCGCGGAGGACGTCTTGGACCTCGTCGTGCCCCGTGACCTCCAGGCTCACCGACCCACCGCCAGCCGGGTCGCCAGCGCCGCGGGGTAGCCGGCCTCCTTCACGCGGCGCTGCACGGCCATCACGTCGAACGCGACGCGCACGATCTGCAGCCGGCGCGTGTCCGCGTCGTAGAGCGCGTACGACGCCAGCGGCACGCCGTCCCGCGGCTGCCCCACCGAGCCGGGGTTCACGAAGCCGCGGGCGCGGGGCGGCATGCGGTAGGTGCCCACCTCGTCGCGGAACATCAGCTGTCGCCACAGGCGGCGGCCACCGGGCGCCTCGACCGACGCCAGCACGCGGGGGACGTGCGTGTGACCCACCAGGCATACCGGCCGGCTCAGCAGCGACAGGTTCTCTTCGGCGTCGGGGAGACCGTGGAGGTACTGCCAGGGGTCGGCCAGCGCCCCGTGGACCGCTTCGAGCAGATCGGTCGTCTCGTGCATGCGCAGCGAGCGCAGCCACGCGACCGAGTCGGGCGACAGGGTGGCCAACTGTCGTTCGAGGATCGGGCGGACGACGGGGCTCCGTCCCGCCTCATTGGCGTCGCCGCGGCCGTCGGCCAGGTTGAGGAGCAGTTCGTCGTGGTTGCCGAGCAGGGCGATGGCCGGCGCCAAGGCCGCCAGGCGCTGCACGACCTCCTCGGCGTCGGGGTAGTACCCGACCGCGTCGCCCAGGAAGGCGTAGGCGTCGAACGCACGTCGTTCGGCGTCGCGGAGCACGGCATCGAGCGCCGTCGCGTTGGCGTGGACGTCGCTCAGCACCAGGTACCGCACGCGCGAACGATACCACCGGCCCGGGGCGCGCCGGCGGCGGCCGAAGGGGCGCGTGCGTGCCGGGCTATACTGCCGGGGTGCAGCGAGCATGGCTCCTTCGGCTGATCGGCTGCCTCCTTGCGCTGGCAGCGTGGGGGGCCGCCTTCGCGCAGATCACCGTCCCGACGCTGGGGACGCGCGGCGACGTGCCCCAGGACGTGGTCGATCGGCTGACGGCGGGGCTGCGCGAGGGGTTGGCGGCCGAGGGGCTGGACGTGCGGGTGGGCGAACTGATCACCGCCGGCATCGCGGGGAGCCTCGAGCCCGAGTTCACCCGACTGATCGCGGAGGTGGACGGCAGCCGCTACGCCGTGTCGGGCGAGGTGGCGGAGGCCGGCCCGGACGCCGAGCGGCGCTATCTGGTCAACTTGATCGCCGTGGAGGCCGGGTCGGACCGCACCACCGACCTGATCAGCCGACCGCTCGGCACGGACGACGTGGCCGGCGTCGCCGCGGCCCTCGCGGCCGAGATCGCGGCGTTCGCGCAGCCGCTCGGCGACCTGCCGCGCGGCGATGCCGGCCTGTTCGTGTCCTCCGAGCCGCGCGGTGCCCGCCTGAGCGTCGACGGCGTGCCGGTCGGCACCACGCCGGACGTCGGGCCGTTGATGTTGGCGCCGGGACGCTACCGCATCGAGCTCAGGGCGGAGGGGTTCCTGCCCGCCTCGCGCAGCGTCGAGCTGCGCGCGGGCGACACCGGGTTCGAGCACGTGGTCATGACGGCGATCAGCGGCGGCAGCATCCGCGTCACCTCGACGCCCGACGCCCGCGTGCGGCTGGACGGCGAACGGGTCGGTCGCACGCCCCTCACGGTGCCTGCGCGGGCGGGCCGCCACACGATCCAGTTGGTGCGGGACGGGTTCGCGGCCGAGGCGTTCGAGGTGCCGGTGCGCACCTACCGCGTGACGCGCGTGGAGGGCCGGCTCGAGCCCGTGCGCGAACCGCTGGTGTACTGGGCGGAGGAGCGCGAGACGTTGGTGCGGATCGACGGTCGCCTGCAGGGGCAAGGGTTCGCGCGCGACCTGGAGCCCGGCCTGCGCCGCATCGAGTTGATCGATCGGGGCGAACGGACCGAAGTGCTGCGCGCCGTCCCGGCGCGCGGCGTGTTCGAGCTCGATCTCGACACGGGCGAACTCCAGCCGCGCTTCGGGTCGCCCGAGCCGCCCCCGCCGGAGTAGCGACGCGCCGGGTCGCGCGGTGCGCTCAGGGGTTCAGCGCCCGCGCGTAGCCGAGGCGGATCGCGGCGCCCACGTCGCGATGCGTGTCGCGGTGCGCGCTTGCGCCCAGTTGGATTTCGCCGTCACGCCAGGGCACCACGAGGCTCGCGTTCGCATCGATGGGGTGCCGCTGCGGCGCCAACGGTCGCACGCGCAGCCGCCACGACAGGCGCGCCGCGTCTACGCGCACCGCGCCGCGCGTCTCGACGCCCAAGGCGCCGCGCAGGCCGTCCCCTTCGCCGGGGGCGGCGTCCCACCAGGCGGTGATTTGGATCTCCGGGGCCCGCCGGGGCGTGACCAGGACGCCGGCCCCGACGCCCGCGCGGCCGTCGGCGCGGTCCGCCGCTCGGCCCTGGACCACCAGGATGCCATCGACGGTGCGGGACAGCAGGCGCCGCGCGCGCAGCGTGGCGCTGGCGTCGATCGACGTCGCCGCTCGCGCGACGTCCCGCTCCATGCGGGCGTCGAGGCTCACGATCCAGGTTCCGTCCAGCCGCACGTCGCTGCCGACCGCCAGCGCGACGCCTTCGCCGGCCCGCCCCAGACCGGGATCGGCCAGCGGGTCGAACCGGTCGGGCGGAGCGGTCCACGCCTCCAGCGAGGCGCGGGCCGCCACCGGCCCGAGCGTGCCGCGCCCGCCCGCGCGTGCCCGGGTGGCGAACCCGCCCGGCCCGGCACGCACGCCGCCGTCCAGTTCGAACACGAGGGTGCCGAACGGCGGCAGGCTGCTGCTGCGACGGACCGACAGGTCCAACCCGGGCGCCCGCCCCAGCACGGCCGAGGCGGACACGGTGTCGGGCCCCTGGCGCACCCCGTCCAAGCCCAGGTGCACCGTGCGTTCCGGGCCTGCCACGAGGGCGGCTTCGAAGGTCTGGGACGCCGCCGTGCCGGTGCAGGCGAGCACGGCCACGGCGGCGAGCCACAAGGAGAGGAGGGGTATGGGTCGGGTCACGCCGACAGCCTGACACGTCGCGACCTGGGCGCCGCCGGTGCGGGTGGTAGACTCCCGGACGTTTGGCCGCACGCCGGCCGCACGCCGAAGGGACCCTCGATCATGAACATCCTCGGACGACTGACCGTCCTTCCCCATGTGCCCGAACCGCTGGCCCCGCTCGAGGAGCTGGCCCGCAACCTGTACTGGACGTGGTCGCCGAGCGTCCGCGCCCTGTTCCGCCGCTTGGACCGGTCGGTGTGGGAGGCGTCCGGGCACAACCCGGTGGCGCTTCTTCGGGACGTCACGCAGGAACGGTTGGACGAGGCCGCCCGCGACGCGGCGTACGTCGAAGAGGTGCAACGGGCGTATCGCACCTACCGCGCGTACGTCGACCAGGCCAGTTGGTTCGATCGGGAGGTCGGCGAGGAGCACGTCTACGCCTACTTCTGCGCGGAGTACGGCTGGCACGAGGCGGTGGCGCTGTACTCCGGCGGCTTGGGGGTGTTGGCCGGCGATCACACCAAGGCGGCCAGCGATCTGGGGGTGCCGCTGGTCGGCGTCGGCCTGTTCTACCCGGAGGGGTACTTTCACCAGCGCATCGCCCGGGACGGGTCCCAAAAGGCCGTGTACGAGCGACACGAGCCGACGGACCTCCCGCTGAAGCTGGTCACCGACGACGAGGGGCAGGCGCGCGTCGTCAAGGTCCAGGCCTTCGGGCGCGAGCTGGCCATCCGGGCCTGGCGGGCCGACGTGGGGCGCGTGCCCGTCTACCTGTTGGACGTGGACCTGCCGGCCAACGCGCCCCAGGATCGCGCGTTGGCGCGCCGCCTGTACGGCGGCGACCAGCGGACGCGCATCGCGCAGGAGATCGTGCTCGGCATCGGCGGGGTGCGGATGTTGCGCGCCATCGGGATCGCCCCCACCAGTTGGCACATGAACGAGGGGCACAGCGCCTTCATGGCGTTGGAGCGCTGCCGCGAGTTGGTGGCGCAGGGGCACGGCTTCGCGGCGGCTCGGGAGGCGGTGGCGGCCGGGACGGCGTTCACCGTGCACACGCCGGTCGCGGCGGGCAACGACGCGTTCCCCTTCGAACTGGTCGACGAGGCGTTCGGAGGGTGGTGGAACGCGCTCGGCGTTCGTCAGCACGACTTCCACGGGCTCGGCCACGCGGACCACGGCTGGGGCCCGGTGTTCAGCATGCCGGCCTTGGCGTTGCGCATGTCCACGGCGCGCAACGGCGTGGCGCGCCTTCACGGTCAGACCAGCCGGCGCATCTGGAACGACCTGTGGCCGGAGGTTCCGAGCGAGGAGGTGCCGATCTCGCACGTGACCAACGGCGTGCACGCCGCCACCTGGCTGAGTTTCGAGGTGGATGCGCTGCTGGACGAGCTGCTGCCGGAGGGGTGGCGGGTGGACCTGTCCGACGCCGACATGTTCGCGCCGGTGCGCGAGGTCGACCCCGTTCGCCTGTGGAAGGTGCGACGCACCCTCAAGGCCGGTTCGGTCCGCTTCCTGCGCCGGCGCGTGCTGCGCCAGCTGGAGCGGCAGGAGGCCAGTCCCACCGCGAAGCACGGCAGCCGTGAACTGTTCGACCCGGAGGCGCTCACCATCGGCTTTGCCCGGAGGTTCGCCACCTACAAGCGGGCGACCCTCATCTTTCACGACCTCGACCGGCTGGCGGGGATTCTGTCGGATCCGGACCGGCCGGTCCAACTGGTGTTCGCCGGCAAGGCGCACCCGGCCGACGGGGACGGCCAGGCGCTGATCCAACGCATCGACGAGCTTTCGCGCGATCCGCGCTTCGCCGGCCGGATCCTGTTCATCGAGGACTACGACATGGCGGTCGGGCGTGCGCTCACGCGCGGGGTGGACGTGTGGCTGAACACGCCGCGCCGTCCCCTGGAGGCGTCGGGGACGTCGGGACAGAAGGCGGCGATGAACGGCGTGCTGAACCTGTCGGTGCTGGACGGGTGGTGGCCCGAGGGGTACGACGGCGAGAACGGGTGGGCGATCGGCAACGGCGCCGGCTTTGAAAACGCTTCGCGCGCCGACGAAGCGGACGCCGATGCGCTGTACGACCTGCTGGAGCGCGAGGTGGTGCCGCTGTACTACCACCGCGACGGCGACGGCGTGCCGCGCGCGTGGATGGCCCGCGCCGCCCAAGCGATCGGCACCGTGCTTCCCCAGTTCAACGCACAACGCATGGTCAAGGACTACGTGCGGCAGGCCTACGCCCCCACGTCGCAGGCGTCGGCGCGGATGGCGCAGGACGGGTACGCGCCCGCCACGGCGTTGGCCGCCTGGAAGAAGCACGTGCGGGAGCACTGGGGTGACGTGTTCTTCGACGCCGAACCGGCCGAGGGCGGCGTACGGCGCGTCGGGGATCAGGTGGAGGTGACGGCGGTGCTGAACCCCAGGCAGCTGTCGGACGTCGAGCTTCGCGTCGAGGTCGTGTACGGACCCGAGTCGGGCAGTCTGTCGACCGGCCTGCGCCGCGTCTCGATGGAGGAGGTCGAGCGCTACGACGACGGCGGCGTCCTCTACCGCGCCCGCTTCCGCCCCGACTTCAGCGGGCGCGTGGTGTACGGCGTGCGGGTGCTGCCGGTCCACGAGGACCTGGCCAGCCCGTTCGACGCCGGCGCGATCCGCTGGGCCAGCTGAGCCAGCTGAGCCAGCTGAGCCCGCCGCGGTTCAGGCCGGCGGGGCGTCGGTGTAGACGCGAAGTTCGTCCAGGGCCCGGATCGACGTGGCGGGCAGGCGCTCCGGATCGCCCCCCGCCAGGGTGGCCTGCAACGCCGCACGCTTGCCGTCGCCCGCCACCAGGAACCACACCTGCCGCGACGCCGACAACGCCTCGGGCGTGAGCGACAGGCGGGGGGTCGGCGTCGAGGTGGGTCGCGTCGCCACGGCCAGGCCGGCCGCGCGGGTGCCGCCCGTGCCTGGAAACAGGCCGGCGGTGTGCGCGTCCTCGCCGAGGCCGAGCAGCGTGACGTCGAACCAGGGCCCCTCGCCGGGATCGCCCAGCGTGCGCCGAAGCTGCAGCGCGTAGGCGTCCGCCAGGTCCTGGGGGTCGGCGTCCGGCACGTACGGCCACGGCAGGATCTGGTCTTCCGGGATCGGCACGTGGTCCAGCAGCGCGTCGCGGGCCGCCCGTTCGTTGCGATCACCGTGGCCCGGGGGCACCATGCGCTCGTCCCCCCAGGCGATCCACATGCGCCCCCACGGCAGGTCACGGTGGTCCCGCAGCGCCCGGTAGATCGGGGTCGGGGTGCCGCCGCCGGACAGGCAGAGCACCGTTCGTCCGCGCGCCGCGTCGGCGTCGCGGATGGCCTGGAGCAGGTCTTGGGTCGCGGCGCGCGCGACGTCGGGTACGGGGCGGAGGTCGCTCGGTCGCATAACTGCAGCGTACCTGGAGGCGCCCAGGGCACGTGGTAGCCTCCGTCATGACCCCGACAGCTCCCATGCGCGACCGTGCCTATGCGCTCATGACCGAGTGGACGCGCAACGACGGCCTGCGCCGGCACATGCTGGCGGTCGAGGCGGCCGTCGACGCCTACGCCTTGGAGGAGGGTGCCGACCGGGACCTTTGGGCCGCCACGGCGTTGTTGCACGACTTCGACTACGAAGCCTACCCGGACCCGAGCGAAGAGGGACACCCCTTCGTCGGCGTGCGGCACCTACGGGCCGAAGGTTGGCCCGAGGAGGTGTGCGAAGCGATCCTGGGTCACGCCGACTACACCGGCGTTTCGCGCGCAAGCCGCTTGGCGAAGGTGTTGTACGCCTGTGACGAAGTGACCGGCCTGATCACGGCGGCGGTGCTGGTCCGGCCGGACAAGGACGTCCGCGAGCAGACCCCCAAGAGCCTGAAGAAGAAGTTCAAGGACAAGGCGTTCGCCCGGGGCGTGAACCGTGACGACGTGCGGCGCGGCGCGGAGGAGCTCGGCGTCGACCTGTGGACGCACGTCACGTTCGTGCTGAGCGCCATGCAGGGGCGGGCCGAGGCGCTGGGCTTGGACGGCTCGCAGGCCTGACGCCGCCGGCCGGGCTGGGCGAGGGCGCCGCCGCACCGCGGGCGGTCAGTCGCTCGTGCCGGCGTTCGTCGCCGGCTCGGGCGGCGGGATCTCCTCGAAGGCGGGGGGCGGGACCAGCCGGCGCCAGTTCCAGGCGCCGTCCCGGCGGGGCGGCCAGATGACGGCGGTGGCGCGTCCCGCGACGGTGATGCCGTCGACGGTGCCGAAGTAGCGCGAGTCCTCGCTGCCGCCCGCGGACGACTGCCGGTTGTCGCCCATCACCCAGTAGTCGCCCTCCGGCACGATCAGTTCGTGCACGAACGGCTCCCCCTCGGGCGCGTTCTCCGGGAACGGCGCCAGCGCATCCAACATCTCGCCGTAGTACAGCTCCACGCGAGGATCGCTGGCCGGCACGGGCGGCGGGTACGACCCGTCGTTCGGCAGCTGCGGCACCGCCGTGCCGCCGAGCGTGGTCGCGAAGCGGACGTGGAGCCCGTTCAGCTGGCTGTCGCGAAGGCTGATCACGGGGAAATCGATGGGGTCGGGCGTGATCTCGCCGCTCTCGGTGAGGTAGCGCTGATCGATCGCCACCCCGTTCACGAACACCCGCCCGTCGTCGATGCGCAAGCGGTCGCCGCCGCGGGCGATCACCCGCTTGATGAAGAACGGGCGCCGGTCCCGCTCCTGCGCGGTCGGGGCGTTGGCCGGTTCGCGTACCACCACGATTTCGCCGCGGCGGTAGGGGCCGAGGAGGCCGGCGCGCCGAAGCCAGGTGTCGTACTTGGGGATGAACACGCGGTCGCCCGTCAACAGGCTGCGGAGGACGTTGCTGCCGCCGACGCCGCCGTCCAGGTTGGGGCGCATGGAGCTGCCCACCACACCGACGGTATTGAACACGAAGGTGACCACCAGGTAGGCGATCGCCAGCGCTTCTGCGTAGCCGCGGACCTCGGTCCAGAAGCGCTGGGCGAAGGTCTTGCGGCCCGTGTTTTTGCCGGCGGGGCGAGCGGAACGCTTGTCGGACATGCCGGCGAGTGTACCCCTAGCCGCGGTCGCTGGACGCTGTCGCCTCGCGCGCCGGCGCGTCCCACGTCGGGGGCAGCGCGTCGGGCCGGTCCCGAGCGATCGCGTCGAGGGAACGTTCGGCCACCTCGCGCCCGGTGCTCACGATGCTGCGAAAGGCACGGAACGACTCCACGCGGTATTGCGGCATGTCCAGGACGATGCGCACGTTGGCGGGGTGGAGGGCGTACTGCAACTCGGTCAGCATCGCCTGCATCACATCGGTCGAGCGCAGCATCATGCCGAGCATGGGGTTGCGTCGCTCCAGGCGCAGGGTCTTGGCCATTCGTTGCCACCAGCTCTCGGCGGCGTCCTCGTCGGACGGCAGCACCGAGCGGCGCGGCGAGGTCGTGTCGGAGGCGATGATGAAGTCGCAATCCAGAAGCGAGACCGCCTGCACCGGAAGATTGTTGACGATGCCGCCGTCGGCGAGCGTGCGGCCGTGCAGTTCGACGGGTTCGAACGCGCCGGGAAAGCTGGCCGACGCGCGGACGGCGCGGACGAGGTCGCCCTCCAGGAGCACATGCTCGTCACCGCTCTCGATGTCGGTGGTGGTCACGGCGAAGGGCTTGCGAAGCTGTTCGAAGCGTGCGGGAAGATGCTCGGCGAGGTACGTCTGCAGCTTCTCGCCCTTCATCAGGCCGGTCTGCAGGCTGAAGTCCAGCACGTCGCGCATGCTGACGTCATCGGCCAGCTCATAGACTTCGTCCGCCGTCATGCCGTTGGCGTACAGCGCCCCCAGGATCGCCCCCATCGAGGTGCCGGCGATGACGTCGACGCGCATGTCGCGCGCCTCGAGCGCCTGCAACACCCCGATGTGGGCGAAGCCTCGGGCGGCACCCCCGGATAGAACCAGTCCCACGCGTGGGTGACGTGTCATGCCGGCACGCTAGCACGCGCTACGCCGGCGAGCGGAATCGTTCCGCACGCGTCGGGCCGGGGCGTGCAGCCCCGGCCCGACGCGTTGTGCGGGCGATGGTTCCAGATCATTCCTCCTCGGTCTCGGTGGGCACCACCGCCAGCTCGACGTCGATCTCGAGCGTCTCGTCGCCGCGCAGTACGCTCAGCGTGACCACGTCCCCTTCGGAGCGGGCGAACACGTGGCGTTGCAGCTGGTCGGCGCTGGTGATGGGGTCGCCGTCGGCGGCGGTGATCACGTCGCCCGGGACCGGCACCGTCTGGCCGCCGATTTGCACCGCGAACTCGCTGCCACGGAGGCCGGCCTCCTCAGCGGCGCTGCCCGGCTGGACCTGAAGCACGCCGACGCCCTCGTCGGGAATGCCGAGCCGCTCGCGAATCGCGTCGGGGTAGGCGCTCACGTCGCGGATCTGGATGCCCAGCCTGGGCCGCGTGTCGATGCTGGTGAAGCCGCCGTCGCGCAGGTCGTCCAGCACGCTGGACAGCGTCGAGCTCGGGACGGCGAAGCCGATGCCGAGCGAGCCGCGCTGCCCCCCGGCGCCCAAGCTGGGGATGATGGCGGTGTTCACGCCGATCAGGTCGCCGCTGGAGTCCAGCAGCGGCCCGCCGGAGTTGCCGGGGTTGATGGCGGCGTCGGTCTGGACCAGGGGGACGTTCACCTCGCCGACGCCGGGCAGGGAGCGGCCGATGCCGGAGACGATGCCGGTGGTGACCGTCGACTCGAAGCCGAAGGGGTTGCCGATCGCGATGGCCTTCTGGCCGACCATGGGCGCTTCGCCGTTCCCCAGCTCGATCGGCCGCAACGTCTCCGGCAGCGCGGAGGGGTCTTCCAGCTGCAACAGGGCGAGGTCGTACAGGGCGTTGGCGCCCTGCACGGTCGCCGGGTGCGTGCTCCCGTCGGGGAAGCTCACGGTGAGTTCGGCGCCCTCGCGCAGGTCGACCGAGCCGTCCTGCAGCGCCTGGGCGACCACGTGGTAGTTGGTCACGACCCCGCCGTCGGCGTCGACGACGAATCCGCTGCCGGAGCCGCGCCGGGGTGCCTGGCGTTCCTCGAACTCGGGCATGAACTCGCGGAAGAAGGGCGGGATCTGGTCCTCGGGGATGTCCTCGAACGGGCTGGTGATGCGGCCTTCGACCGAGACGTTGACCGCCACCACGGCGGGCCCGTAGGTGTCGACGATGTCGACGGTGTTGCGTTCGTCTGGCAGCAGCGCGTCCGCGGGACGTGTGGCGTCCTGGCTCTCGGACTGGGCGCCGACCGGGCCGATCGGCACCAGCAACACCAGGGCGGCGACGCTCAGAAGCGCGGCGAGGGCGTAGGTGGCGCGACGGAAGGTGTGATGCAAGGGCATTGGATCCTCCTCGTTCCTGGCGGGCAAAGGCCCGCCGAAGATTCTTGCCTACAGGATAGGACGAAGACCTGAGTGTCTAGTCGTGTGGGAATGAACCGTATGAGCGTGCGGGCCGAGGCTTGGACCGGCCTACGCTTCGCGGGCGCGGTCCCCCTCGGGCGGAGAGGCATGCTCGCGCGAGGCGCGCTGCAGGCCCCACACCAGCGCGCCCGCCGCGCCCGCCAGCAGCAGGGCCCCGAGCAGCTCGGCGACCCCCGGCGGGGTAGCGGCGACCGTGCGGCCGTCCGCGTCCACCTGCCACGGCCACACCTTGCGGAGCGCCCCCAGCAGCACGCCGATCAGCACCCCCATGGTGACGTCGTGGTGGCGGCGCAACAGAACCGCCAGCACCCGCGAGAACGCCAGCAGCCCCACCGCCATGCCAGCGGCCAGCGGCGCCAGCACGGCGAGGTCGGCGCGCGACAGCGCGTCCAGCACCAGTTCGTACTTGCCCAGCAGCACCAGCACGAACGCCCCCGACACCCCCGGCAGCAGCAGCGCGCTGACCGCCAGCAGCCCCGAAGCCGCCAGCACCCAGGGTGCGTCCGGCGTCACCGCCGTCGGCAGGCCGACCAGCACGAAGGTGGCGGGGGCCGCCACCGCCGCCCCCAGCAGGGGCCGGGCACGGTCGCCCCGGATCCGCATCAGCACCGACACCGCCGACGCGGCGATCAGGCCGAAGAAGAACGCGTACACCGCTGCGCGGTACGACGCCAGCAACGCGCCGAGCAGGGGGGCCAGCGTCACGATGGCCACCGCGATCCCGAGCGCGAGCGTCGCCAGGAACCTCCCGTCGACCGCCCGCCAGGCGTCCCCCCACCGCCCTGCCCGTACCGCCCGCCACAGCGCCTTCCGAGTGAACGCGCCGAGGCTGGCGATCAATCGGTCGTACACGCCCAGGACCAGCGCCATCGTCCCGCCGGACACGCCCGGCACGAGGTCGGACGCGCCCATCGCCACGCCGCACGCCGCGGTGTAGACGAAGCCCCGCCTTGCAGGTTCGGCGTTCACGCCCGCGAAGGTAGCACGTCCCGTGCCCGTGGCTCGCGTCTGCGCCGCCCGCGTACGGTAGGCTGCGGGCGGGGAGGCCCATGGACGAATTCCACGACACGGACCGGGACGAGCGGGCGGCGCAGGTGGACGGCGCCGGCGTGGACGGGGCCGCGCTGGACGCGTTGGCGGGGCAACTGGTGTGGCGCATCGGCCGGGTGTCGGACGAGGGGCCCGTGACCGTGCGCGTCGGCCTGGCGCGCAGCACCCCCGCGTTCGCCGACCTGCCACGCCTCCGCAGCGCCAGCGAGGGCGAGCTCGAAGAGGCGCTGGCGCAGGGGCGTGTCCGCGTCGAGTGGGTCGGCGGGCGGGGTCGCTGAGGATGATCTCGACGCACGCCGTCTCCTTCGATCTGCCGGTCGCACTGAGCAGGACCGAATCGGTCGCGTTCGTGCGCGACGTAGAGCACAGCCTGGCGTACGCCGACTTCCTGTCCGACCTGCACGTGGGCCCGGGCGGCGTGGTGCGGGCCGAGTTGCCCGTCAACGCCTCGCTGTTCGGGCAGCGCCGCCTCCGCTTCGAGAGCCGCCTGGAACCCACAGTGCACGGCGCGCGCCTGGTGGGGCTGCCGCTGGACGAGCGGCCCGGCTGGGCCCGCGTGTCGGGCGAGGCCGAGGTGATGCCGCACCCGGACGGCAGCCTGTTGCGGTATCGCTTCGAGATCGAGATCCATCTGGCCGTCCCGGAACCCGAGCGGTGGGGGGGACGCGCCCTGGTGAAGATGATCCGATTGACGGCCGAACAGGTGCTCGCCCGCGTCAGCGCGCGCTTCCCCGGCGCCGTGCAGCGCGCCGCCCGGGCCCGCGAGGCCACCTTCGTCTGACCCGGGCGTGCCTCTCCCGTTCGGCGCAGGGCGCTACTTGCCGACGCAGAAGTTCTCGAACACGTGCGCCAGGGTGTCCTCCGCGATCTCGCCGCGCCCGGTGAGGCCCGCCAACACCTCCAGCGCTTCCTGAAGGTCCAGCGCCATCAGGTCGTCCGGCGCGTCCGCCGCGCGGGCCAGCAGCGCTTCGGTCCGGCGCAGCGCATCCGCGTGCCGCTCGTTCGAGATCCACAACTCGGTGCCGGCCGCGTCGCCCAGCAGGGCGTCCCGGATACGCCCCCGCAGGACGTCCAGACCGTCGCCCCGCGTGGCGCTGATCGGGATCGTCCGCGGGTGGGCCTCCTCGGGCGACCAGGCGGCCGGCAGATCGGCCTTGCTGGCGATCACCAGCGTGCGCGCCTGGCCCAGCCGGTCGAGCAGGGCACGATCGGCCGGCTCCAACGGTTGGGAGAGATCCAGCAGGCACAACACCAGGTCGGCGCTCTCGGCCAACGTCAGGGCCCGCTGCACCCCCGAGGCCTCGATCTCATCACTGGCGTCGCGCACGCCTGCGGTGTCCACCGCCGTCAGGGGCACCCCCTCCAGCTCCAAGGGGGCTTCCAGGTAGTCGCGGGTGGTGCCCGGAGACGCCGACACGATGGAGCGTTCGAAGCCCAGCAGGGCGTTCAGCAGGCTGGACTTGCCCACGTTGGGACGCCCCACCAGTGCCAGCCGCGCGCCCCGCTCCGCCAGGCGGCCCGCCTCGGCGGTGGCCAGCAGTTCGGCGATGCGGCTCCGCACCTGCGCCAGCGCGGGCCTGGGATCGCGCAGCTCGACCCCCTCCTCCGGGTAGTCCAGCACCGCGGTGAGGTCGCCGTACGCCGCGGTGAGCCGATCCTGCAACGACGTCAGCTCGTCCGACAGGCGCCGCGTCAGGCCGGCCGCGGCGGTGCGGCGCGCACGATCGGTCCGGGCGCGCACGACCGCCAGCACGCTCTCGGCCTGCACCAGGTCCATCTTGCCGTTCAGGTACGCCCGCAGCGTGAACTCGCCCGGGCCCGCCGCGCGCGCGCCGGCCCGCAGGCAGGCGTCCAACACCCGGCGGAGCACCGCGGCGCCCCCGTGGGTCTGCACCTCCACGGCGTCCTGGCCGGTGTAGCTGTGCGGCGCGCGGAAGGTCAGCAACAACCCCTGGTCGACGGTCTCGCCTTGGTCCTGGACCCGGCCGAACGCCACACGGCGGGCGGGCAGGCGGCTGGGCCGTTCGCCCGAGGCGGGCACGAACACCGCGTCGGCCACGGCGTAGGCGTCGGGACCGCTGACGCGCACCACGCCGATGGCCCCTTCGCCGGGCGCCGTGGCGATGGCCGTGATGGTGTCGCCGGGCGGCGGGAGCGGCACGTCAGGCGGCGAGCTCCGCGAAGGCGTGGGTCGCCGCCTGGACCATGCGGGCCACGTCGCTCTCCTCGTGCGCATAGGACAGGAACGCCGACTCGAACTGGCTGGCCGGCCAGTAGACGCCGCGCGACAGCATGCCGTGGAACCAGCGGCCGAACGCCTCGGTGTCGCTGGCCTTGGCGGTCACGTCGTCGTGGACGGCCTGGTCCGTGAAGAACGGCGTGATCATCGAACCGACCCGGTTCACGACCAACGGCACCCCTTCGCCGCGGGCGGCGGCTTCCAGGCCGACCTGCAGCTGCGCGCCGCGCGCCTCGAGGACGTCGTACAGGTCCGGCGTGTCGTCGATCACGCGCAGCATCGCCAGCCCGGCCGCCATCGCCAGCGGGTTGCCGGACAGCGTGCCCGCCTGGTACACGGGCCCGCCGGGCGACAGCTGGTCCATCAGCGCGGCCGACCCGCCGAAGGCGCCTACCGGCAGCCCTCCACCGATGATCTTGCCCCAGCAGATCAGGTCGGGCGCCAGCCCGTAGCGTTCGGTCGCCCCGCCGCGCGCCACCCGGAAGCCCGTCATCACCTCGTCGGCGATCAGCACGGCGCCGTGCGCCTTGCTCAGGCGCTGCAGGGCCTCCAGGAACGCCGGCTCGGGCGGCACCACGCCCATGTTGCCCGCCACCGGCTCGAAGATGACGGCGGCGATCTCGTCGCCGTGCGCGTCGAACAGCGCCTCCAGGCCGGCCACGTCGCCGTAGCGCACGACGCTGGTCAGGGCCGCGGTGGCGTCCGGCACGCCGGCGCTGGAGGGCACGCCCGTCGTCATCGCGCCCGAACCGGCCGCGACCAACAGCCCGTCGACGTGCCCGTGGTAGTTGCCGGCGAACTTGACCACCCGGTCGCGTCCGGTCGCCCCCCGAGCCAGCCGGACGGCGCTCATGGTCGCCTCCGTGCCGCTGTTCACGAAACGGAGCCGCTCCACATTGGGGTGACGGTCGATGACCGCCTCCGCCAGCTCGACCTCGGCGCGGATGGGTGCGCCGAAGCTGGTGCCCTTGCTCAACGCCTCCTGAACGGCGCGCACCACCGCGGGGTGGGCGTGCCCCAGCAGCAGGGGCCCCCACGAGCCCACCGCGTCGACGTAGGCGTTGCCGTCCTCGTCCCACACGCGCGGCCCCTCGCCGCGCTCCAGGAACGGCGGGGTGCCGCCCACGCTGCCGAACGCCCGGACGGGCGAGTTCACCCCGCCCGGGATGCGGGCGCGCGCACGTTCGAAGAGGTCGGCGGATCGTGTACGGTTCATGTCCATGGCGGCATGTTCGCATGCCCGGCCGGCGCGCGGCGTCGCGAATCGCGGCTGCTACCATTCAAGCTCGAGGTCGGACCCAACGGGGCGAGGAGGAGACGGTGCCCATCATTTCGGTGCTTCAGAGCGTGGCGAGCCCCTGGCTCGACGCGGTCGCATTGGCGCTCACCCACGGCGGGTCCGAGCAGGCCTACGTGGCGTTGCTCCTGGTCGCGTACCTGGCGGTGGACGCCCGGGCCGGCCGGCTGCTGGGCATGTCGGTGCTGATCAGCTACTACCTGAACCAGCAGGCCAAGGCGTGGTTCGACACCGCACGGCCGTTCGTGGACGATCCTGCCCTGCTGCGCTCCGAAGCGGCCCGTCTGACCGCGCCGGGCGCCGCGTTTCCCAGCGGTCACGTGCAGACCGCCACCACCTTCTGGGGGCTGGTGGCCGCCCTGGTGCGGCGCCGCTGGGTCACCTGGGCGTGCGCCTCCGTGATCACCGTGATGGCGGCCACGCGCCTGTACCTGGGCCTGCACTGGCCGATCGACGTGCTGGGCGGCGTGCTGCTGGGCCTGGCCGTGGTGGCGGCGGCGCTGGCGCTGGCGCGGTGGCGGCCGCGGCTCGGCTTGCCCCTGCGCATGGCGGGCTGGGTGGCGGGGCCCCTGGCCGTGCACCTGGTGTGGCCGACGACGGACAGTGGCTTGATCGCAGGCGCGCTGGCCGGGTTCGCGACGGGGCCCGAGGTGGTGCGCTACCGGCCCACCGGTTCGGCCTGGCGCCGGGCGGGCATCGCCGCGCTGGGGTTGGCGCTGGTGTTCGCGTGGCTGCTGGGCACCAGCGTCGCGCTGCCCGAGGCCGCGAAGGACCACGCGTTGGTGGCGCCGCTGCGGTACTTCGTGCTGGCCTGGATGGGCGTGGTGGCGGCCCCGTGGCTGGCGATGCGCCTGGGCTGGATGCCGCGGCCGCGGCCCGCGTGAGCGCCGACCTGCCGGCCGCGTTTCGGCGCGTGGCCCTCACCCTGGAGTTCGACGGCACCGACTTCCGCGGCTGGCAACGCCAACCCACCGAGGAACGGACCGTTCAGGGCGCGATCGAAGCGGCGTTCGCGGCCCTTCCCGGCCCCCACGGCGCCGTTCACGGCGCGGGACGCACCGATGCCGGCGTGCATTCTCTGGCGATGGTCGCGCACTGCGACACCGCCAGCCGCATCTCCGACGAGAAGCTCCGGCTGGCGCTGAACGCGCACCTGCCGGGGGACGTGGCCGTGCTGGCGGTGCGCACCGTCCCCGCGTCGTTCGAGGCGCAGTTCTCGTGCCGCTACCGCCGCTACCTGTACCGGATGCGCTTGGCGCGCGACCGGCCGCGCGGGGTGGCGTTGGACCGCGACCGGGTCCTGATGCTGTTGCGGCGCCTGGACGTGGACGCCATGACGCGTGCCGCCCCGGCGTTCGAGGGCACCCAGGACTTCTCGAGCCTGGCGACGCAGGAGACCCGCAGCCGCGTCCGCACGGTCCACCTGTGCCGCCTTCGCCGGCGCGGCGACGACCTGTCCCTTCACGTCGCCGCCGACGGGTTCCTCCGCGGGATGGTGCGCGCGATCATTGGCACGCTGATCTGGGTGGGGCAGGGGACGTTGGCGGCCGACGAGGTGCCGGCCGTCCTGGCCGCCCGGGCGCGCATGCGCGCCGGTCACGCCGCCAAGGCGCACGCCCTGTACTTCGTCGAGGCCGGCTACGACGCCTGGGACGAGGCGCGCAGCGACGCGCACGTGGCCGACATCTGGGCCGGTCGCGGTAGCATCGCGGCATGGTGAACGAGCGGACCGTGGTCCAGGCCCGACCGCTAGATCCTGACGACGCCGAGGCCCTGGCGGCCATCGACCTGCGCGATGCCGCGCGGACGGGTCGGGCCCCGGCCTTGAACCGGGGCGCCCTCGCGTTCTATGGGCGGAGCGGGCACGCCTTCACCGCCTGGCGTGACGGGACGCCCCAGGGCTTCGCCCTGGCGCAGGCGGTCTGGGACGGGGATCAGGCGACGGTTCGGTTGGCGACGTTGGCGCTGGCGGACGCCTCCGACCACGAGGTCCGTGCCGCCCTGCTCGAAGCGGTCACCAAGAGCGCCTACGACGCTGCCGTCTACGCGTTGGCCGCGGACGTTCCCGACGCCGATCCGGAGGCGCGCGCCCTGTTCGAAGCCGCCGGTTGGCGCCCCCTGGCCGCCCGCCCGTACCGCCGCACGCTCGGCTCGCGGGGAACGCCGTGAGCCAGGAGGCGGCCCGCATCCTGCTCGGGGTGCGAGGCATGACGACCGCGGAGTCCCGCACGCGCGTTCACGAGGCGTTGCGTGGCCTGCCGGGCGTGCACGGGGTCGAGGCGGGGGACACCGAACAGGTGGAGGTGCGCTACGACCCCACCGAAGCGACCGTGATGGACATGATCCGAGCGCTCAGACATCTCGGCTTCCTGGCCGGTATGGAATGAGGCACCAGCCGGCCGGCCAGGGCGAGGCGCCCGTCTGGATCGGCGTCCTCACCATCACCGCGGAGACGCCGAGCGCGCGCTCGCGCAAGCACAAGCGCGGCATGATCGCACCCCTGGTCGAGCGCCTCCGAACACGGTTCCCGTTCACGGTCGCGCGCGTCGGCGGACAAGAGGCGCTGGATCACGAGGTGCTGGTGGCGGTCACCGTCAGCGGCGACCCGGAGGTGTGCCGCGCATTGCTGCAGCGCGCCACCACCTTCGCGGAGGGGATGGGCCTCACCCTGCGCGACGTCCGCAGCGAGGTGGAGCGGTGGGACTGATCGCCACGGGCGGCGCGAAACGGCCTCTGCGCGCGCGGCGGGTACAATGCCCGGAGGAAACGTCGTTCGCCGGCGCGCGGCCGTGCCGGCGGCGGCCCTGACGCTACGATCCCGCAGCGCCCGAGGAGGCCGCGATGCGCGACGAGCTGCACGACGAGGTTCACGAGGACGCGCCCCAGAAGGAGGACGTCCCGCGACCCCAGAAGAGCGGCGGACCGGCTCGGTCCCGGCGCAAGCCCGCCCGCCCGGCCCCCGTCACGTACGGCGACGCGACGCACGTCACCGACGCGGCGCTGGCGACCTTGATCGGCCTGGCGGCGCACGAGGTGCCCGGCGTGGTGGGCATGGCGCCCGCCAACCTCGGCGAGGGGCTCCGCCGCATCCTCGGCGGCGCGCAGGCCAATGAAGGGGTCGAGATTCATCGCAACGACGACACCCCCGATCGCGCCGAGGTGGTCCTGCACGTGGTGGTGGCCTACGGTGTCAACATCCCCGTGGTCGCCGAATCGATCTCGGAGCGCGTCCGCTACATCGCGCGCCACGACGCGGGCGTCACGTTGGACGACGTCCGGGTGCACGTCGCGGGGGTGTCCCGTGACTGAGGTCGCGCAGGAAGCGCCGCGCGCCTTGGCCGCCAAGGCGCTGAGCCGCGCCTTCGTGTTCGCCACCGACTGGCTGGGCGTGCACGTCGACGAGGTCAACGCGCTCAACGTCTACCCGGTGCCCGACGGCGACACCGGCACCAACATGCACCTCACCATGCAGTCGGTGCGGCGCCAACTGAACGACGAGAACCCCCGCACCATGGAGGGACTGGCGCACGCCCTGTCGTACGGCTCGCTTCTGGGGGCGCGCGGCAACTCCGGCGTGATCCTGAGTCAGGTGTTGAAGGGCTTCGCCGAGGTGATCCGCCACGAAAACGAACTGGACGCCGGCGGCCTGCGCCGCGCCCTGACGCAGGCGACCAGCAGCGCGTACGCGGCGGTGATGAAACCGGTCGAGGGCACCATCCTCAGCGTCTCGCGCGCCGTGTCGGAACGGGCCGAGGCGGGCAGTGAGACGACGCCGTTGGAGCTGCTTCGCGCGGCGCACCAGGCCGGACACGACGCGCTGGCGCGCACGCCGGAGCAACTGCCGCTCCTCAAGCAGGCCAATGTCGTGGATGCAGGGGGACTGGGGCTGCTGCGCGTGATCGAAGGGGTGCTGGCGTACTTCGACGAGCGCGATCTTCCCCCACCGCCGAAGGTGGAACGCCGCGCGCAGCTCGGCTTCGACGAGGAGGCGTTCGGGTTCTGCACCGAGTTCCTGTTGCGCGACGCGACCGTCCCCACCAAGCAGATCCAGAAGCTGGTCGCGCCGTACGGCGATTCGCTTCTGGTGGTGGGGGCCGAAGGGTACGTCAAGGGGCACATCCACACCGAGGAGCCGGAACGGTTGTTGGCCGAGGTGGGGCGCTACGGCCACATGGTGCGCTCCAAGGTCGAGGACATGAGCGAACAGCACAGCGAGATCCTGGCCAGCGTCGACATGTCGGAGGCTGAGCCGCCCCGCGTCGCGCTGGTGGCGGTCGCCGACGGGTACGGCGTCACCAAGGCCTTCCGTAGCCTGGGCGCCCGCGTGGTCGGTGGGGGCCAGACCAACAACCCCTCCGTGCAGGACATCGCCGATGCCGTGCGCAGCGTAGGCGCGGAGACGGTGATCGTGATGCCGAACAACAAGAACGTCGTGCTGGCCGCCGAACGCGTCGACGAACTGCTGCCCGACCACGACGTTCACGTCCTGCCCACCCGCACCATGGGCGAGGGGCTGGCGGCGGCGGTGTCGTTCCGCGACGATGCCGACGACGTAGGCGCCCTCCTGAGTGAAATGCGCGCTGCTGCGGAAAACGCCGTGACGATCGAGGTGACGATCGCCAGCCGCGACGTCACCATCGACGACGTCTCGGTCGCCGAGGGACAGTTCATCGGGCTGGTCGACGGCGCCCTCCGTAGAAGCGGCGACGACCCTGCCGAGGTGCTGCGCCACCTGGTCGCGGCCTGCGCCAGTGAGGCGGAGATCGGCACGCTGTTCCACAGCAGCGCCGTCGGAGAGGACGAGGCGCGGGCCCTGGCCGACGCGTTGATGGCGGACGTCGAAGAGCTGGAGGTCGAGGTTCACCCCGGCGCGCCGGACCTGTACCCGTTTCTGATGGTGCTGGAGTAGCCGCCGCCCGCCCGGGGTTCGCGAACGTGAACGTGAAGGTGCCCTGAAGATGTGGGCCGCGGTCGTTCACGGCGGCCGGCGCCGAAGCGGCTATGATGAAACGCAAGGAGGCTTCACATGATGAACCTACGTACCGGACTCGGTCTTGCTCTATTGGCGCTGTTGCTAGGGGCGTGCAATGGGTTGGATGGGGGATTGGTGGACTTCGATATTTCAGCCAGGACGTCGACGGAACCTGCGATCGGCGATGAGGCACCGCAACTCACGGAACGCCTGGCTCCGGGCGAAACGGTTGTTCGCAGTGTCGAGGTTTCGTCTCAGGGGGGCGATGCCCTGTACCTGTATCTCGACGAATCCCTCGAGTTGAGCGTAGAGAACGGCTTCGGTTCATTGCTCGCGTTCAGCGCGAGACCCGATTACTTCACATCGCATAGAGTCGTCGGTCTCGATGCCGATGCGGCTGCACTGCGACCGGCCGACATCGGTGTCAACCAGACCTGCCCTGGTTCGTGCGTGATCCTGCCCAACCGGGGAGCCAACCGGTACCTGGAGATTCACAATTCGACGTCGTCGACCGTAACGGTGGGCGTCTACGCCGTACTGCGCGACTTCGAGGACGGCAATGAGTACCAGTCCCATCCCATCGCGTTGCCCGGTGGCGTAACGCGCGGAGCGATCGAGACATTGGGGGACGTTGACGAGTTCGAGGTCCAGACGAGCGGGACGTTGTTCTTGGATCCTGGCCAACAAGATTCAGCGATCCCCTACGAAGCACGCATTTCCGATCCAACTGGCGTTAATCCGACACGGACGATCACGGCCGGAGAAAGTGAACAGGTTTCGACGTTCGAAATTGTTCGCGTCCAGTCAGGCGGTTCGACCGAACGCGCCGGTGTGTCGGGTGCGAGCAAGTACACGCTAGACCTCCAGACGGACTGATTCACGCCGTTCGTGGCAACGTTGCGTAGACCGCCAATGCCAGAGCGCGGTCGCGAAGTGCCGGTCAGGACCGCGCGCGCCGCGGTCCTGACCTTCGCGTTGGCGCTGCTAACCGCCGGTTGGGCGTGCGAGGCGCCGCCCGAGGGCCCGGCGCGCTTCGCGCAGGCGGTGGAGGCCCTCGATCCGGACTTGGCGGCCTGGTCGGCGTTACGCCTCGGCGACGACGCGCGGGCGGTGCTGACATACCGCGAAGCCCACGCCGTCCCGAACGCGGAGGGGAATCCAGAGCCGCCGCCGTGGGAGGCGCTGGCGCGGGCGTACGACACGCCCTGGGAGGAAGCGGTCCAGGACGGCGGCGCGGGCCCCAGTGACGCGGCGTTGCGCCGCTGGCAGCGGGCCGCAGCCGAGCGCGTGCGTCCCTACGCCATCCTCGTCGAGGAGGAGGGGGACGAAGGCCGCCTGGCGTTCCTGGGGGCGTATTGGACCTCGCCCGTGATCGATCGCTTGCGGGTGGTGCGCCCGCCGGGCGACGGGTCGGTAGCGACCACGCCGGGCGCCATCCTCGACGCGTTGGAGACCTGTGCCGTGGAGGTCGAGGAGTGGATCGTGGGGGGTCCTGCGTTGGCGCGGCGCCTGCTCTCGGCCAGCGACGGGCCCACCATGCTGGTGGTCGGGCGGCGTCAGGAGGGGGGGATGGTTCGGGCCTGGATCGGACCGGACGAGGTGCTGGCGGCGCTCCAATTCGAGCACCCCGCGACGCGCGAGCTGACCTCGTTCAGCGCCTGGTTCTCCGGCTCGGGGCCCGGGCCGGTGGCGTTGGCGCGGGCGCTGCCCGGGGTTCGGAGCAGCATGGGGCCTCGCGCGCTGCTGCGGCTGGTGCGAGGGATTCGCTGAGCAGGACCGGCGGCCGGTGGCGCGGGAAGGGGCCCCGGTTCCTCAGGCGCGCACGGCGGCCAGGGCGTCCCGCATCTCGCGGGCGGCGCGGGCCGCTTCGGCGGGCGGATCGTCGCCGCCTACGTAGGTGAGGCTGCGGCTGGCCGACACGACCGCACCAAGGCCGCCTGCGTCGAACGCGCCGGCGACGTCGCCGGCGCGGGCGCCCTGCGCGCCGTAGCCGGGCACCAACAGCAGCGCGTGCGGCAGGCGCGCCCGCAACGCCCGCAGCTGCGTGGGGTCGGTGGCGCCGACCACGGCGCCCAGCGGCCCGTAGCCGCGCGCGTCCACGCCCAGGTCGCGGGCGCGCTCGGTCAAGAGGTCCGCCAGGCGTTCCGACACGGTGCGGGCGCCGGTGGCGGTGGTCTCCAGCGCCAGGTCTTGCAGGTCGGCCGCGCCGGGGTTGCTGGTGCGGACCAGCACGAACAGGCCGCGGCCGTGGCGCGTCGCGGCCGTCACGAACGGTTCCAGCGCGTCCATGCCGAGGTAGGCGTTCACGGTGAGGGCGTCGGCGGCGAACACCCCGTCCTCCAGGTAGGCGCCCGCGTACGCCTCGGCGGTCGCGCCGACGTCGCCGCGTTTGGCGTCGAGGATGCTGGGGATGTCGCGCTCGCGTAGGTCGGCCAGGAGCTGCGCCATGCCGATCATGCCCGGCACGCCCAGGCGCTCGAAGAAGGCGCTTTGCACCTTGACGCAGGCCAGGTAGGGCGCCGCCGCATCGATCAGGTCACGGAAGTAGACGGTCACGGCCCGCGCCACCTGGGCGGGGTCGCCGCCGTGCGTGTCCGGATGGGTGGCGGGGTGGCGTTCGGGGCGGGGGTCGACGCCCAGGCACACGGCCGTGCCCAGCGACGCGATGCGGTCCAGAACGCGTGCGTGGAACGGCGCGCCTTCCGCGTCCGCGCCGTCGCGCCCGCCGGCCGGGGCGTCCGGCCGGTCGCTGCCTGGGCTCACGCCGCGACGCGGCCGTGGCAGTGCTTGTACTTCTTGCCGCTTCCGCAGGGGCAGGGGTCGTTGCGGCCGACCTTCTCGCCCGCCGTGATCGGCTGGGTCTTGCTCTGGCCCTGGCCGCCGGCGCTGACGCCCGTCACCTGCTGGTCGGTGGAGTAGTCGATCTGCATCTGCGGCCGTTCGCGCCGCTGGAGGGGCTGCTGGGTGCGGACCTGCACGCGGAACAGCAGCTTGGCGACGTTGAGGCGGATGTTGGACTTCATCTCCTCGAACAGGTTGAAGCCCTCGAAGGCGTACTCCTGCAGTGGGTTGCGTTGACCGTAGCCGCGCAGGCCGATGCCCTGGCGGAGCACGTCCATGGCGTGGAGGTGCTCCTTCCAGTGCTGGTCGACGACCTGCAGGACGATGTAGCGTTCCAGTTGCCGCATCAGCTCGGAGCCGAACTCCTCCTCGCGGGCGGCGTACGCCTGTTCGATCTCGGGCACCAGCTGCTGGGTGGCCTCGTCGGGGTCCATGCCGCGCAGCTCCTCGAAGTCGAACGGTTCCAGCGCCGGCACCGCCTCGAGCAGGGCGGTGCGCAGGTCGCCGATCTCCTGTTCCTCGGCTTCCAGCTCGGGGTTGAGGGCCGACTGGACCTGCTGGTCGACGTATTCGGCGATCATGTCCTGCACGTCGTCGCTGATGTCGTGGCCGAGCAGGATGTCGCGGCGTTGCGCGTAGATGACCTCGCGCTGCTTGCTCATCACGTTGTCGTACTCGAGCAGCTGCTTACGGATCCCCAGGTTGCGGTCCTCGACGCGCTTCTGCGCCCGCTCGATGGCGTTGGACACCATGCTGGCCTCGATCGGTTGGTCGTCGTCCATGCCGAGGCGGTCCATCATCCCCAGCACGCGCTCGCTGGCGAACAGCTGCATCAACTCGTCCTCGAAGCTGACGTAGAAGCGGCTGCTGCCGGGGTCGCCCTGACGACCGGAGCGGCCGCGAAGCTGGTTGTCGATACGGCGCGCCTCGTGCCGCTCGGTGCCGATGATGTGCAGACCGCCGGCCTCCACGACCTTTTCGTGGTCCTTCGCGGCGTCGTCGCGCAGGCGCTCCAGCTTGCCCAGCACGTCCGGCGGGAGGCCCTCCATGCGGTTCGCGATCTCGCGCGCCTGATCCATCCGCTTCATCATCACCGACTTGATGACCAGCTCGGTGTCGCTGTCGTAGCGCTCGAACCCTTCGCGCACCAGCAGTTGCCGCGCCAGCGTCTCGGGGTTGCCCCCCAGCACGATGTCGGTCCCGCGGCCGGCCATGTTGGTGCTGATCGTGACCGCGCCGCTGCGGCCGGCCTGGGCGATGATGTCGGCCTCGCGCGAGTGGTACTTCGCGTTCAGCACCTCGTGCGGGATGCCCTTGTGCTTCAGCATGCGGGACAGCTTCTCCGATGCGTCGATGGTGACGGTCCCGACGAGGATCGGTTGGCCGGCGGCGTGGATCTCCGCGATCTCCTCGACCACGTTCCGGTACTTGCCGTCCTCGGTGCGGTACACCATGTCCTGGAAGTCCTTGCGGATGACCGGCTCGTTGGTGGGGATCACCAGCACGTCGGAGCCGTAGATCTCCTGGAACTCCTTCTCGTCGGTCTTGGCCGTGCCGGTCATGCCGGAGATCTTGTCGTACAGCTTGAAGAAGTTCTGGTAGGTGACCGTGGCGAGCGTCTGGTTCTCGCGTTCGATCTTGACGCCTTCCTTCGCCTCGATCGCCTGGTGCAGCCCCTCGCCGAAGCGACGGCCGGGCATGAGGCGGCCGGTGAACTCGTCGACGATGACGATCTGGCCGTTCTCGTCCTTCACGTACTGGTTGTCCAGGTGGTAGTGCTCCTTGGCGCGCAGGGCTTGGCGCACCATGTGGCCGAGCTCCATGTTCTCGTGGCTGAAGATGTCGTCGATGCCGAGCCCCTCCTCGGCCTTGGCGATGCCCTGCTCGGTGAGGTGCACGTCCTTGGTCTTGCCGTCGGCGGTGTAGTCGCCGGTGGGGGGTTGGTTCTCGCCCTCGCCGGGTTCGCCGCGCTCCAGCTTGCGGGCCAGGTCGGCCATCTTGAAGTACTTGTCGGTGGCCGCTTCGGCCGGACCGGAGATGATCAGCGGGGTGCGGGCCTCGTCGATGAGGATCGAGTCCACCTCGTCGATGATGGCGTAGTGCATCGGCGTCTCTTCGCGGTGCACCAGCTGATCGGGCCGGAACGCCATGTTGTCGCGCAGGTAGTCGAAGCCCAGTTCGGAGTTGGTGATGTAGGTGATGTCGCAGCGGTACATGTCGCGCCGGGCGGCGTTGTCTTGGCCGTGCTCGACCACCCCGACCGACAACCCCAGGCCGCGGTAGATCGGCCCCATCCATTCGGCGCCGGTCCGCGCCAGGTAATCGTTGGTGGTGACCAGGTGGCTGCCCATGCCGTCCAGGGCGTTGAGGGCCAGCGCCAACGTGGCGACCAGCGTCTTGCCTTCGCCCGTCTTCATCTCGGCGATGCGGCCGTAGTGCAGCGCGGCGCCGCCGATCAGCTGCACGTCGAAGTGGCGCAACCCCACGTAGCGCTTGGCCGATTCCCGCGCGAGGGCGAACGCCTCGGGCAACAGTTCCTCGAGCGACGCGCCGTTCGCACGGCGTTCCCGCAGCGCGTCGTAGGCCGCGACCAGGTCGTCGGTGTTCTCGGTCTGTTCCTCGAGCGCGTTGACCGCCCCGATGACCTCGCGTTCGAGTTTTCGGACTTCGCGATCGTTCTGATCGAAGAACTTGTTCAAGAGCTGCAGCATGCGTATGGGACTCCCTATCGACGGAACGCCGTTCCGGCGGGTCGCCGGCGCGTACGCGGCGACCCGCCGGGGGCCGCCTGGCAAATGCGCTTCAGTCTACCACCCGTGCGTCCCTGGCCCGTCGGCCGTTCTACGCGCCGGGGACGTCCACGCGCGTGATCGCGTTGTTGCCGTAGCGCCGCACGGAGGCCACCTCGTCGCCCGCCCCGGCGAGCGACGCCAACTCCGGCGCCAGCGCGGCGCGCACGTTCAGATGGGACGGGTGCTGAAACAGGTAGCGACCGCCCGCTCGGGCCGGTCCCGCCTGAAGCACGGCGCGGAACACCTCCACCACATCGGTGGGGTAGGGGGGTGCCGCGAACACCAGTTCGAACGCGGCGGGGTGGGTGCGTACGTAGGCCAACGCGTCCGCGCGCACGACCTCGGCGTCCAGCCCCAGCCGCCGGGCGTTGCGGCGCACCACCTCGGCGGCGCGGCGGTCCCGCTCGACGCAGACGGCGGGAAACCCGCGGCTGGCCGCTTCCAGGCCTACGGCGCCCGAGCCGGCGTACAGGTCCAGGAACGGGCCCCGCGGGCGGAACTGCACCATGTCGAACACCGCCTCGCGGAGGCGGGCGGGGCTGGGGCGCGTGCCGCGGGTGGGCGTTTCCAGGACCTGGCCCTTGGCGGAGCCGGACAGGATGCGGGGGCGGGCCATGGCGTCATGTTCCCACGTCGTGGCACCAGGGGGCGCCGCGGTCAAAGGAACGGCGTCGTGGCGGCCGCCGGCTGCTATCGTCGCGCCATGAGTCTGCTGATTCGATGGGCGTTGAACGCCCTGGCGCTGTGGTTGACGGTGCAACTGAACGTGGGCGTGTCGTTGGCGGCGCAGGGGCTCGGCCCGCTGCTGATCTCGGCGTTGGTGCTGGGCCTCGTCAACGCCGTCGTGCGTCCGATCATGATCGTGCTGACCCTGCCGCTGACGGTGCTCACCATGGGCCTGTTCCTGCTGGTGGTCAACGCGCTGGCGCTCGGGGTGGTCGCTGCGTTGACGCCGGTGACGCTGTCCGGCTTCGGCGGAGCGGTGCTCGGCGCTCTGGTGCTCACCGTGATCAGCGCGTTGCTGTCCCGCCTGTTCCAGGACGAGCGCCCGGTGCGGCTGCGCTGAGCCCGCCGCGCGCCCGCTCAGGCGGGCGCGCCGGGACGGTCGCCGTCGTCCGTGTCGCCGGCGTGGGGCGGGGGCGCGGCGTCCGAGGGGTCCAGCATCATCACGTCCAGGACCTGCCGGAAGGTCGACACGGGCGTGACCTCGAGTTCGTTCAGCACGGCGTCGGGGACGTCCTCGAGGTTGGCGCGGTTCTCCTCGGGCAGGATCACGCGGTGGATGCCCGCCTGGTGGGCCGCCAGCAGCTTCTCCTTCACGCCGCCGATCGGCAACACCCGGCCGCGGAGCGTGATCTCGCCGGTGAGGGCGATGTCGCCACGCACCGGGCGGCCCGTCAGGGCGGACACCACGGCGGTCGCGATGGCGATGCCGGCCGAGGGGCCGTCCTTGGGCGTCGCCCCCTCCAGCACGTGGACGTGCAGGTCCCGCGCTTCGTGAAAGTCGTGCGGCAGGTCGTACTCGGCGGCGTGATCGCGCAGGTAGGCGATCGCGGCCTGCGCCGACTCCTTCATCACCTCGCCCAGTTGGCCGGTGAGCGCCACCTTGCCGGTGCCGGGCACGGCGACGGCCTCGATGTCCAGCGTGACGCCCCCGACCGACGTCCACGCCAGTCCGTGGCTCAGCCCGACCTGGGCCGACTGTTCGGCCTGGTCGTCGCGGTAGGGCGGCACGCCCAGCAGCTCGCGCACCGCCTGCTCGTCGAGGTCACGGCGGCCCTTCCAAGCGTCGGTGAGGTAGGTCTTGGCCGACTTGCGGGCCAGTTTGGCGATCAGGCGGTCCATGTTGCGCACGCCGGCTTCGCGGGTGTACTCGGTCACCACGCGGCGCAAGGCGGCGTCCTCGATGTCGACCCGCTCGGCGAGGCCGTGGTCGCGCAGCTGCCGGGGGATGCGGAAGCGCTTGGCGATCTCGAGCTTCTCGCCCAGCGTGTACCCGGAGATGTGGATCACCTCCATCCGGTCCAACAGGGCGCGCGGGATGGTGGCGGTGGTGTTGGCGGTGGTGATGAACATGACCTGCGACAGGTCGTAGGGCATCTCCAGGTAGTGATCGGCGAAGGTGTCGTTCTGCTCCGGATCCAGCACCTCGAGCAGCGCCGAGCTGGGGTCGCCCCGGAAGTCGGCCGTCATCTTGTCGACCTCGTCGAGGAGGAACACCGGGTTCACCTTGCCGGCGGTCTTCATGCCCTGAACGATGCGTCCGGGCATCGAGCCGATGTACGTGCGGCGGTGGCCGCGGATCTCGGCCTCGTCACGTACGCCGCCTAGGCTCATGCGTACGAACTCGCGGCCCATGCTGCGGGCGATCGAGGTGCCCAGGCTCGTCTTGCCGACGCCGGGCGGGCCGACCAGGCACAAAATCGGCGCCTTGTAGTCCGCCTCGGGCGCGTCCTTGGTGAGCTGACGCACGGCGAGGAACTCCAGGATCCGCTCCTTGGGCTCCTCGAGCGCGTAGTGGTCCTGCTCCAGGATCTCGGCGGTGTGGGCGATGTCCAGCTGCTCCTCGTCCCGTTCGGTCCAAGGGAGCTCGAGGACGGTGTCGAGGTAGGTCCGCACCACCGTCGCTTCGGGGCTGCCGCCCGGCATCTTCTCCAACCGGTCGATCTCCTTGACGGCCCGCTCGTGCGCCTTCTCGGGGAGGTTCTTCTCCTCGACCCGGCGCCGCAGCTCCTCGACCTCGTCGGTCTCGTCCTGGCCGAGCTCCTTCTGGATCGCCTTCATCTGCTCGCGCAGGTAGTACTCGCGCTGGTTGGAGTCCATCTGCTGCTTGACGCGGGCGCTGACCTGTTTCTCGGTGTCGAACCGCTCCAGATCGCGCGAGAGGAAGTCGAACACCTGTTGCAGCCGCGCTCGGGCGCTCGGCTCCTCGAGGACCTTCTGCTTGTCCGCCACCTCCCAGGTGGCGTACTTGGCGATCACGTCGGCCAACGGCCCCGGCTCCTTCAGGCCGCGCAGGTTCTCGAGGTGGAACGAGTCGAGTCTCAGCCCCTTGTTCTGCTGGGCGTAGTCGTGGAACGCGGACTTCGTCTGTTCGATCAGGGCGCGGACGTCGGATCCGACCTCGGCCTCGGTCTCGGCCAGGGTCGACACCTGCGCCCGGAGCGACGGGCCGGCCAGCACGGCGTCGATGTGCGCCCGCTCGCGTCCCTCGACCAGAACCTGCAGGGTGTCGTCCGGAAGGCGGATCACCTGCTTGACGACGCACAGCGTTCCGACCTCGTACAGGTCGTCCCCGCCGGGATCGTCGACGCGTGCCTCGCGCTGGACGACCAGCAGCACGCGATTGTCGGCGGCCTGCGCCTCCTCGAGGGCGTGCTTCGATTTCGGCCGCCCTACGTCCACGTTCTCGAGCGTGCGGGGCAGCACGACCTGGTTGCGAAGTGCGATGACGGGCAGTTCCCAGTCCATGCCCGAGTAGACACCGCGTTCCGGGCGGGACCCGTAAGCCGGCCGACGTCGCGCAGGCGACGATGATTCGTCCCCGACGCCGTTTTCGGACGCGCGTCAGTCGCGCTCGCTCCGCCCGCCCTGATCAACGCCTGGGGCCAGCGCGGCGGCGTCGCCCCGCATGCCGGCGTCACGGGCGGCCGCCAGGAGCCGTACCCGCCCCGGCTCGTCGGGATCGAGGCGCCAGGCGTGCAGGCGCGCCCGCAGGGCGAGGGGTCGGTGCGGCGCGCGCTCGGCGGCCTCCGCGGCCCGCAGCAGTTCCGCCGCGTCGCCCGTGATCCGGGCGGCCGCCATGCGGGCGCGGGCCTCCCCGGCAGCGTCGCCGACCCGGAGCGCGCGCTCCAGCGCCCGCTCGGCCAAGCGGGCGGCCTTCTCCGGCACGCCGCCCTCGGCGTGCGCGGTCGCGAGCCCCGCCAGCGGCGCGATGGTGGGGCCGTCGCCGGGCGAGAACTCGGTGATGCCGAGTGCCTCGCCGAAGGCGGCGCGGGCACGGTCGGGTCGGCCGCGCCAGGTCCAGACCTCGCCCCGGCCGCACAGCGCGCTGATGGCGAGCGTCCCGTCGCGGGCGCGGCGGGCGTGCGCCAGGGCCCGGTCGAAGTGCCCCTCGGCTTCGTCGATGGAGGGTGCGTCGCCGTACCACTGCAGCGCGTTGCCGAGCTGCAACGCCAGGTAGCCGTCGTCGGCGATGGCGAGCGCGTCGTACAGCCGCCGCAACGCCTGGTCGATCCGCCCCGAGAACACCGCCAGTTGCCCCGCGCGGGCCCACAGCCGGACCCGCACCTCGGGCCTCGGGGCGGCGTCCTTCTCCAGAATGCGCACCCCCTCTTCGAACGCGCGCAACGCCTCGTCCGGGTCGGTCGCGAAGTCGCGGGCGACCTGCCGGAGGAGCGCGTCGGCGCCGGGGCGTCCTTCGTGGGTGGCGTCCATGGACGCACCATATCCGGCGGCGGCCGTGCCGTTCGGCGGCTCGGCCGGCGGGCGGCATCTAGGTGGAGCCCCGTCGCAGTTGGGCCAGGTAGAAGCCGTCGAGCCCGCCTAGGGGCAGGATCGTCACGCCGGTGTCGTGGGCATGGTGGGGGAGGGGCGGATCGAGCGGCGCCAATGTGAACTCGGGGTGGCGCGCCAAGAAGGCCTCCATGCGTGCCGGGCCCTCCGCGCGCAGCAGCGAGCACACCGCGTAGGTGAGGGTGCCCTGCGGCGCCGTCAGCGTGGCGGCGGTGTCGAGGAGGCGGTCCTGCAGCTCGGTCAGGCCGGCGACGTCCTCCTCGCGCAATCGCAAGGGGATCTCGGGGTGCGCGCGAAGCGTGCCGGTGCCGCTGCAGGGCGCGTCCAGCAAAACGCGCGGGGCGGGGGGGAGGCCGGCCGGCACGGTGCGGAGGTCGGCGCGGTGGTGCCGGACGTGAAGGCCCAGGCGGGCCAGGTTGCGCTCCGCGCGCGCGATCTTGTCGGCGCCTTGCTCCACGGCCGTGACGTCGGCGCCGGTGGCGGCCAGGAGGGCGGCCTTGACGCCGCGCCCCGAGCAGAGGTCCAGGACGCGCGTACCGGCCAGCGGCGCGACCGTGCGGGCCACCTGCGCGGAGGCGGGGTTCTGCGGCTGCACGGCGCCGTCCTGATAGGCGCGCAGCTCGGCCAAGGGGGCCGACGGTCGCACCCGCAGCGTGTTCGGGAGCGGGCCGGGCGTCACCTCGCACCCCTCGTCGCGGAGGCGCTCGGCCGCGTCGTCGGCGTACGCCAGCAGCCACAGCGGGGCGGGCGCGCGCATGGCGGCGGTCGCCGCGGCGGCGTCCTCGCCCAGCAGGTCCTCGAAGCGGGCGTAGAGCCAGGGGGGAAGCGAGGCGGCCGTGGCGGGGTCGGGCGCGCGTGGCGGCGCCACCCGGCGCAGCACGGCGTTGGCCAGGCCGCTGAGGCCGGGACGCCTGCGGCGGATCTCGCCGACCCACTCGTTGGCGACGGCGTGGGCGGGCGTGCCGCGGACCAGGCGTTCGTAGGCGCCCAAGCGGAGCGCCTCGCGCACGTCGAGGGGCAGGCCTCCCGGGTCGCGGAGGTTCGGCGCCAACGCCGCGTCCAGCCACGTCCGGTTGCGCACCGCCCCGTAGGCGAGGTCGGTGACGAGGGCGCGTTCGCGGCGCGACAGTTCGGCGCCCCGGAGGGCGCCGTCGAGGGCGGGCGTGAGGTAGGCGCCGCGGGCGACGCGGATCACGACGTCCAGGGCCAGCGAGCGCGGGCCGGTCGCGACGCGCGGCGCCACGGGGCCGCTCAGTTGCGCGCGGCCATGATGAAGAACAGCAGGTACATCACGCTGCCGGCGGCCGCGGCGACGTAGGTGAGGGCGGCCGCGTTCAGCACGCTGCGGGCGCCGTCCGAATCGTTCGGCGTGACCAGGCCCAGCTCGTTCAGCTGCACCATGGCGCGGCGAGAGGCGTCGAACTCGACGGGAAGCGTGACCAGTTGGAAAAGGACCGCCGCCCCGAACAGCACGATGCCCACCTGCAACAGGCCCGTGGCACCCAACAGGAGGCCGAAGATGGCCAGGTAGGGGCCGAACCGACCGCCGATGTCGGCGACGGGGACCAAGGTGGAGCGCCACTGCAGCGGGGCGTAGGCGCGGTCGTGCTGGATGGCGTGCCCCACCTCGTGGGCGGCGACCGCCATGCCGGCGACGGAGGGCCGGTCATGGATCGCCTCCGACAGGCGGACGACCCTCTTGGTGGGGTCGTAGTGGTCGCTGAGCTGGCCGCCGACCTTCTCGACGCTCACCTTGTCGGTGAGGTTCGCGTGGTCGAGGATCGCCAGCGCGACCTGCTTGCCCGTCAACTCACTGGCATTGGCCTTCTTGCTCCAGGTGCCGAAGGTCTGCCTGAGGTACCACTGCGCCCCCAGGGTCATCACCATCATCAGAATGAAGATCGCGAACATCGTGTCAGGGTTCTCCTTCTCCGTAGGGTCGGTTTCCGTAAGGTCGGGTGCCGCGTCCGGGCGGCACGGATCGGGCGTCGCGTCGGGGCGGAGGGACGAGCCCCCGCCGGACCTGAGTCTATCTTACGCAGAAGTCTTGAGCGTTTCGTGAGCTTCCGAGGCCCGCCGCACCGCGCAGACGTGAAATCGCAGCGCCGTACGCTCCTCGTCCTGCAGTTGCAGCTTCACGAACGACGGCACGGCCGTGAGGTCGAGCTCGTCCTCCGCGAGGTAGTTGCGGGCCACCGCGATCGCCTTGGCGGCCTGGTTGACGGCCTGCGGGCCGATGGCCTGCACCTCGACCTCGCCGGCGTGCCTGAGAAGGGCAGCGATCGCGCCTGCGACCGAGTTGGGCCGGGAGGTTCCGGAGACGCGCAACACTTCGATGGTCGAACACCCCCTTGCCCCGGAGGTCGTTCGGGGCACCCCCACGCACGGCCGGTCGTCCGCAGGGGACGCCCGGAGAACGGCCGACGGCGCGTTCCCCGTTCGTTGACATCGAGTCTACCACCTCGTATACTCCTTCACAGTGAGCGACGACGCACACACCCCCGTCCAGAACGTTGCCGGCCGCCGCACGTCGTGCGGCCGCGTGCGTATCATTCGGGTTCACGAGCTAGTATCGCTCGGGGGTGCCCCCGCGTAGTCGTTCACCGACGCGTACGTGGTCCGCGCCCCGCCGTTCCAAAAGATCGGCGGGGCGCGTTACGTCGCATTCCAGGCCAAGGGCCGATGGAGGATGCCATGAACGGTGCGGAAGTGTTGATGCACGCGCTCGAACGCCAGGGCGTCGAGATCGTGTTCGGTCACCCCGGCGGCGCGATCATGCCGGTATACGATGCGTTGTACGACGCCAAGCTCCGGCACATCCTCGTTCGGCACGAGCAGGGCGGGGCGCACGCGGCCGACGCCTACCACCGTGCCTCGGGCCGGCCGGGGGTCGTCTTCGCCACCAGCGGCCCCGGCGCCACCAACCTGGTGACCGGTCTGGCCACCGCCATGATGGATTCGAGCGCCGTCGTGGCGATCACCGGCAACGTCGCGACGGACCTGATCGGCACCGACGCCTTCCAGGAGGCGGACGTGTACGGCATCACCGGGCCGGTGACCAAGCACAACTACCTGGTCAAGCGCGTCGCGGACCTGCCGCGCATCGTGGCCGAGGCGTTCCACATCGCCACCACCGGCCGGCCGGGACCGGTGCTGATCGACATCCCCAAGGACGTCCAGAAGGCGGCGTTCGAGGGGGGGCCGCAGGCGTTCGACGTCGAGATCGACCTGCCCGGCTACCGCCCGAACTTGGTGGGGCATGCCGGACAGATCCGCAAGGCGGCCAAGGCGATCCGCGAGGCGAAGCGCCCCATCATGATGGTGGGGGGCGGCTGCCAGGGCGCGGCGGAGGCGGTCATGGGCTTCGCCGACCGCACGGGCGTGCCGATCATCACCACGCTGATGGGCATCGGCGCCTACCCCGCGGGCGGACCGCAGGCGCTGGGGATGCCCGGCATGCACGGCACGGTCACCAGCAACCGCGCGATCACCGAGTGCGACGTGCTCATCGGGGCCGGACTCCGGTTCGACGACCGGGTGACCGGCAAGATCAGCCGCTTCGCACCGAACGCGACCGTGGTGCACATCGACGTCGACCCCGCCGAGATCAGCAAGCTGGTACGCGCCCACGTCCCCGTGGTGGGGGACCTCAAGGACGTGCTGCCACGCCTGGGGGCCGAGCTCGATCGGCTCGAGATCGACGACTGGTGGGACAGGCTGAACGCCTGGAAGGCGACGTACCCCGAGCGCTACGAGACCGACAAGCCGCTGGTCACCCAAGAGGTCATCCAACTGCTGCAGCGCGAGACCCGGGGCGACTGCATCGTCACCACCGAGGTCGGCCAGCACCAGATGTTCGCTGCGCGCCTGTTCCCGACCCACGAGCCACGGACCTGGATCACCTCGGGCGGGCTGGGGACGATGGGCTTCGGCCTACCCGCCGCCATCGGCGCGTCGTTCGCCCGGCCGGACAAGCAGGTGGTCTGCGTCGCGGGGGACGGCAGCGTGCAGATGAACATCCAAGAGCTGGCCACGATCGCCAAGAACCGCCTGCCGATCCTGATCGCCATCGTGAACAACGGGGTGTTGGGCATGGTCCGCCAGTGGCAGGAGCTGTTCCACGCCGAGCGGTTCAGCGAGATTCACCTCGCCGACTCGAACCCGGACTTCGCCAAGTTGGCCGAGGCGTACGGGATCGAGGGCCACACCGTGTCCGACCGTGAGACGGCGCAGCGGCTGGTGCCCGAGGTGTTGAGCCGGCGGGGCCCCGCGGTGATCAACTTCATGGTCCACGAGAGCGACAAGATCTACCCGATGGTGCCCGCGGGCGCCGGCAACGACGAGATGATCATCGGCGATCAGGAACCCGTCATGGCGCCCGCCGCCAAAGAGGAGACCCCGGCATGAGCGCGCGCCGTCACGTCATCTCCGTTACCGTTCGCGACCAGCCGGGGGTGCTGGTCCGCATCGCAGGGCTGTTCGCGCGGCGCGGCTTCAACATCGAGTCGCTGTCGGTCGCGCAGTCCGAGTCGCCCGGCCTGAGCCGCACGACCTTCGTGGTCAACGGCGACTCGGACACGATCGAGCAGGTGAAGAAGCAGCTGCAGAAGCTGATCGACGTGATCCGCGTCAATGACCACACCGAGACCCACTTCGTCGACCGTGAGTTGATGCTGATCAAGGTCGCCGTCCGCCACCCCGAGGATCGGGTCGAGATGCGCCAGATCGCGCACGACTTCCGGGCCCGCATCGTCGACGTGAGCCGCCGCGCCCTGATCTTCGAGGTGACCGGCGACGAAGGCAAGATGAACGCGTTCATCGAGCAGATGCGCGACTTCGGCATCGTCGAACTGATCCGTACCGGCCGCGTGGCCCTGCCGCGTAGCGCCGAATCCACCGAAGCGCCCGAACGCCGCGCCCGCGTGGCGTGACCCGACCCCCTTCAGGAGGCCCCCGCATGGCAGACATCTACTACGACGACGACGCGAACCTGCAACTGCTGGAGGGCAAGACCATCGCCATCCTCGGCTACGGCAGCCAGGGGCACGCCCACGCCCGCAACGCCCAGGACTCCGGGCTCGACGTGGTGGTGGGGTTGCGGGAGGGCTCGTCCTCCCGCCGCGAGGCGGAAGCCGCCGGCCTGAAGGTCACCTCGGTCGCCGAGGCGGCCGCGGCCGGCGACATCGTGATGGTGCTGCTCCCCGACGAGGCCCAGGGCGAGGCGTACCGCGAGCAGATCGCCCCCGGCCTGCGCGAGGGCGACATGCTGATGTTCGCGCACGGCTTCAACGTGCACTTCCATCAGATCGTGGCCCCAGACGGCGTGGACGTCGCCATGGTGGCCCCGAAAGGGCCCGGCCACCTGGTGCGCCGTGTGTTCGAGCAGGGCGCCGGCGTGCCGTGCCTGCTGGCGGTGCACGTCGACGCCACCGGCGAGGCGACGGGGCGCGCGCTGGCCTACGCCAAGGCGATCGGCGGCACCCGCGGCGGCGTGCTGGGGACGACGTTTCAGGAGGAGACCGAGACCGACCTGTTCGGCGAGCAGTCGGTGCTGTGCGGCGGCGTGACCGCGTTGATGCAGGCGGGGTTCGAGACGCTGGTCGAGGCGGGCTACCAGCCCGAGATCGCCTACTTCGAGTGCGTGCACGAGATGAAGCTGATCGTGGACCTCATCTACGAGGGCGGGTTCGAGCGGATGCGCTACTCGGTCAGCAACACCGCCGAGTACGGCGACTACCGAACCGGTCCGCGCATCGTGACCGAGAAGACCCGCGACGAGATGCGCCAGGTGCTGGCCGAGATCCGCAACGGCCAGTTCGCGCAGGAGTACCTGCTCGAGAACCGCGTGGGCCAACCCCGCCTCCGCACCCAGCGCGCCGCGACCGACCGCTCGCAGGTGGCCGAGGTGGGCAAGCGCCTCCGCAAGATGATGGCCTTCATCGAGGACGGATGAACGTGAACACGCCGCGCCCCCTCCTTCCCTCCGTGCTCGGCCGGCGTCTACGGCGCGGCCTCGTCGCGGCCCACCCGCGACTACCGGGCCAGCTGCGGCTTTTCTGACCGACCGCGGTCCGCGCACGCCCCCTCTTCGGGAAGGAGATAGGAACATGGCACGAATCAAGATCTTCGACACCACCCTTCGCGACGGCGAACAGTCCCCTGGCGTAAGCCTGAACACGCGCGAGAAGCGCGAGATCGCACGGCAGCTCGCGCGGCTGGGCGTCGACGTGATCGAGGCGGGCTTCCCCGTCGCCTCGGAAGGGGACTTCCAGAGCGTCCGCGAGATCGCCGGCGCGGCCGCCGAGGAGGATGCCCGCGTGATCATCGCCGGGCTGGCGCGCGCCAACCCGGCCGACGTCGAGCGGGCCGCCGAAGCGCTGGCGGGCACGCCGCGCTCGCGCATCCACGTGTTCATCGCGACCAGCCCGATCCACATGGAGAAGAAGCTGAAGCTGGCGCCCGAGCAGGTGATCGAGCATGCGGTCGAGGCGGTGCGCCTGGCCAAGGGCCACGTCGACGACGTCGAGTTCAGCGCCGAGGACGCGGGCCGGAGCGATCCCGCGTTCCTGGCCGAGATCCTCGGCGCCGCCGTCGACGCCGGCGCGACCACCGTCAACGTGCCGGACACCGTGGGCTACATGACGCCGTGGGAGTACGGCGGGCTGATCGGTGGCCTGATCGAGCGGGTGCCGGCGCTGCGGGACGTGGACGTGTCCGTGCACTGCCACGACGACCTCGGGCTGGCGGTCGCGAACAGCCTGGCCGGCGTGCGGGCGGGCGCCACGCAGGTGGAGTGCACCGTGAACGGCATCGGCGAGCGCGCCGGCAATGCCTCGCTCGAGGAGATCGTGATGGCGTTGCACACGCGCCGCGACTTCTGGGAGCACGAGACCGGCATCGACACGCGGGAGCTGTACCGCAGCTCGCGCATGGTGTCGATGATGACCGGCATGACCGTGCCGCCCAACAAGGCCGTGGTCGGCGACAACGCGTTCGCGCACGAGGCCGGCATCCACCAGGACGGCGTCCTCAAAGCGGTCGAGACGTACGAGATCATGTCGGCGGAGACCGTCGGCCGCGACGCCGGCGTGCTGGTGATGGGCAAGCACTCGGGCCGCAACGCCTTCAAGCAGACGTTGCGCGACATGGGGTACGCCGATCTCGAAGAGGACAAGGTCAAGCGGCTGTTCAAGGAGTTCAAGGACCTCTGCGACCGCAAGAGCTCGGTCACCACCGAGGACATCCGAGCGTTGGTCGACACCGAGACCACCCGCGTGCCCCAGACCTACCGGCTGGAGTCGGTCCAGTTCCAGTCGGGCTCCGGCATGATGCCCGTCGCCACCGTCCGCGTCGGCACCGACACCGGGGTGTACATCGAGGCGGCCACCGGCGACGGGCCCGTGGACGCCATCTACCGCGCGATCGAGCGCATCACGCAGGTTCCCATCACGCTGGAGTCGTACGAGCTGCGGTCGGTCGGGCACGGCAAGGACGCGCTCGGCGAGGTGGCGATCCGCGTCCGCAGCGAGGATCGCGTGGTGCATGCGCGCGGCCTGTCCACCGACGTGGTCGAGGCGTCCGCCAAGGCCTACGTCGAGGTGCTGAACAAGCTCGCCGCCGGGCTCGGCCGCCGTCCCGGCGATGCCGAGGCCACGGCGACGCCCTGAGGAGCCCCCATGCGACCGGTCGAGATCTACGACACCACCCTACGCGACGGGACGCAAGGACAGGGATTCACCCTGACCAGTGCCGACAAGGTCGCCATCGCCCAGCGGCTGGACGCCTTCGGCGTGGACTTCATCGAAGGGGGCTGGCCCGGCTCCAACCCCAAGGACGTCGAGTTCTTCGCCCGCATGCGCGACGTGCCGTTGGTGCAGGCGCGGCTGGCGGCGTTCGGAAGCACGCGCCACAAGGGCCGACGCGCCGAGGACGACCCCAACCTCGGCGCGCTGATGGAGGCGGGCACCTCGGTGGTCACGGTGTTCGGCAAGTCCTGGACGATGCACGTCACTGAAGCGCTCGGCGCGACGTTGGACCAGAACCTCGACATGATCCGCGACTCGGTGGCGTACCTGGTGTCGCAGGGACGCGAGGTCGTCTACGACGCCGAGCACTTCTACGACGGCTGCGCGGCCGACCCGGACTACGCATTCCAGACGCTGGCCGCCGCGGTGGAGGGCGGCGCGTCGCGGCTGGTGCTGTGCGACACCAACGGTGGCACATTGCCCGAGGAGATCGCGGCGCGGGTGCGGGAGGTCGCGCGACGCTTCGACGCCCCGGTCGGCATCCACACCCACAACGACGCCGAGTTGGCCGTCGCCAACGCGCTCGCCGCCGTTCAGGCCGGTGCCGGGCACGTGCAGGGGACCATCGGCGGCTACGGCGAGCGTTGCGGCAACGCCAACCTGGTCTCGGTGCTCGCCAACCTCACGCTGAAGCTGGGCTGCCCGCAGCCCCAGAACCTGTCGCAGCTTCGTGAGCTGGCGCGGTACGTGGACGAGCGCGCCAACCTGCAACCCGACCTGCGCGCCCCCTACGTCGGCGACGCCGCCTTCGCGCACAAGGGCGGCGTGCACGTCTCCGCCGTCGCGAAGCTGCCCGAGACGTACGAGCACGTCGTGCCCGAGTCGGTCGGCAACGAGCGCCGCATCCTGCTGTCCGACCTGTCGGGGCGCGCCAACGTGCTGGCCAAGGGCGATGGCGACGCCGGCGGCGAGGCGAGCGAAGGCGCGCGCGACGTGGTGATGCGCATGAAGGAGTTGGAGCACCGGGGGTACGCCTTCGAGGGGGCCGAGGCGTCGTTCCAGCTGATGGCGCGCAAGGTGCGCGGCGAGCACCGCGCCTACTTCACGGTGCACGGCTATACCGTGGTGATCGACAAGCGCGACCACGAACGGCAGCCCCGCAGCGAGGCCAGCGTCAAGGTCGAGGTCGACGGCATGATGGAGCACACCGCCGCCGACGGCGACGGGCCCGTCAATGCGCTCGACCGGGCCCTCGGCAAGGCGCTGCGCCGCTTCTACCCCGAAATCGCCGACGTGTACCTGACCGACTACAAGGTGCGCGTGCTTGGGGGCGACGAGGCCGGCACCGCCAGCGTGATCCGCGTGCAGGTCGAGTTCAGCGACGGAGGCGAACGCTGGGGCACGGTCGGGGCCAGCACCGACATCATCGACGCCTCCTACGAGGCGCTGATCGACGCCATCGAGTACAAGCTGGTCAAGGACGGCGTCGCCCCGCGCGACGCCTCCACGGAGGCGACCGCGGCCCCCTAGGGGTGTCCGCCGCCGGCGGCGTTGCGGGGGGCGCCCGGCCGTGGCACCGGTGGCCCTGCGCGGCGACCGCCGCGGCCGGGTCGTACGCGCTGACGCGACGAGGCCTACGAATCGTAGGCGTGCGCCTCCTGGCGCAAGGGATCGGAAAGCTTGGGCGGGGTCTTGGCCCGTCACAGACACGACTTTGATTGACACGGTCGGGCGTGGGGGATATTCTTTCCGCCACGGCGCGCGACGCGCGCGCCGTCCGCGCACCCGATTCCTGACTTGCGATTCCCGATCATCCACGTCGCGTGCGTGCACGGGCCCCGTCCCTGCACCCGCCTCTTCGTTTCCGCGCGTTGCCCATCCCGGAGGATCCACCTTGCCTCATCGTCGCCTGCCCGCCACGGAGTTCCGTTCCCTCGCCTGGCCTGCCGAGCGCGATGCCTGCGGCGTCGGGTTCGTCGCCGATCTCGCGGGCCGGCCCGAACGCCGCGTGGTCGAGCACGCGCTGGAGGCCCTTCGCAACCTGGCGCACCGCGGCGCGGTCAGCGCCGACGGGCGCACCGGGGACGGCGCCGGCATCCTGACGCAGTTGCCGTACCGGCTGTTGCGGCGGGAGTTGGCCGCGGAGGGCATCACGGACGTGGAGGACGCCGACCTGGGCGTGGGCACCTTCTTCGTGACCAACGACGGGCCCTGGCGGCGCATCTACGAGGTGATCGAGGAGGCGCTGGACCGGAGCCAGCTGCGCCTGTTGATGTGGCGCGATCCGCCCGTGGACGAGTCCGCCCTGGGCGAGGACGCCCGCCGCCGCCGGCCCGTGCTGGGCCAGGCGATCGTCGGTCGCCCCGCCGGCATGGAGCCGCTGGCGTACGAGCGCCTGTTGTACCTGACGCGCAAGCGCATCGAAGGGGCGCTGGAGGAGGCGGGGCTGGGCCGGGCCTACGTGCCGTCGTTCAGCAGCCGAACCGTCGTCTACAAGGGCCTGATGGTCGGCGATCAGCTGGACGCCTTCTACCGCGACCTGGCCGACCCGGACTTCGAGACCTCGCTGGCGGTGTTCCACGAGCGCTACAGCACCAACACCATGCCGCGGTGGTCGCTGGCGCAACCGTTCCGGATGCTGGCCCACAACGGCGAGATCAACACCCTGCAGGGCAACGTGAACCTGATGGCCGCCCGCGAACCGGTGCTGGCCAGCGAGGTGTGGGGCGACACCGCCTTGGATCTGCTGCCCATCGTTCCGCCCGGCGCCAGCGACTCCGCCGCGCTGGACAACGTGCTGGAACTGCTGGCCTTGTCCGGCCGGGACCCGCTGCACGCCCTGGCGATGATGGTGCCGCCCGCCTTCGAGGGCGACGACGCCATGGACGCCGACGTCCGCGCCTTCTTCCGGCATCACGCCAGCATCATGGAGCCGTGGGACGGTCCCGCCGCGTTGGCGGTCAGCGACGGCCGGCGCGCCATCGCCACGCTGGACCGGAACGGGCTGCGACCGCAGCGCTACCAGTTGTTCGAGAGCGGCCTGGTCGTGGTGGGGAGCGAGGCCGGCATGCTGGACCTCCCCAGCGACCGCGTCACCGAGCGGGGCCGGCTGGGGCCCGGCCAGATGTTGGCGGTCGACACCGTGGAGGGTCGGCTGTTGCGAAACGACGAGTTGAAGGCCGAGCTCGCGGCGCGCCGGCCGTACCGCGCCTGGCTGGACGCCAACCTGGACCGATCGCCGGCGTTCGGCGACGCGCCCCCCGACGCGCCGGAGGGCGAGGAGCGGGCCCGCCTGCAGACCGCCATGGGGTACGGCAAGGAGGACCTCGACCGGCTGTTCGAACCGATGTCGTTCGACGCCGCCATTCCGGTGGGTTCGATGGGGGACGACACCCCCTTGGCGGTGCTGAGCGACCAGCCGCAGCAGGTGTGGCGCTACGTCAAGCAGCGTTTCGCCCAGGTCACCAACCCGGCGATCGACCCGTACCGCGAACGCACGGTGATGAGCCTCGAGACCACCGTGGGGCCGCGCGGACCGTTGCTGGACGAAACCGAGGGCGCCGCCGCCGTGCTGCGCTTCGACGGGCCGATCATCGACGCCGCCCAGCTGGCCTGGTTGCGTCGGCACGACGCCATGCGTCCGGCCGTGCTGGACACGCGCTTCGCGGTCGCCGACGGGCCAGATGCGATGGAGGCGGCGCTGGACCGTCTGTGCGACGAGGCGGTGGCCGCCGCCCGCGCCGGTTCGGGGTTGTTGATCCTCACCGATCGCGGCGTGTCATCGGAGCATGCGGCCGTACCGGCGCTGCTGGCGACCGGAGGGGTGCACCACCGCCTGATCCGCGAGGGCCTGCGCACGCGCACCGCCCTGGTGGTCGAGACGGGCGAGCCGCGCGAGGACCACCACTACGCCTGCCTCATCGGCTACGGCGCGGCCTTGATCCATCCCGTACCTGGCGTTGGCCACCAGCCGCGGCGTGCGCGACGCGGTCAGGCGCGACGACGCGCTGGACCCCGAAGCGGCCGGCCGCAACTACGTGGACGCCGTGAACCAGGGGCTGCTCAAGATCATGTCCAAGATGGGGATCTCGACCATCAGTTCGTACCGCGCGGCGCAGGTGTTCGAGGCGGTAGGCCTGGACGAGGGCTTGGTGGAGCGCTGCCTGCGCGGCACGCCCAGCCGCCTGGGCGGCGTGGGCGTTCGCGAACTGGCCGTGGACGTCCTGCGCCTGCACGCCGAGGCGTACGGCGAAGACCCGGGTCTGCGGGATCGCGGCATCTACCGCTTCCGCAAGGCCGGTGAGTATCACGCCTTCAACCCGGCCGTGTTCAAGTCGTTGCACAAGGCGGTCCGCAACGAGGATCAGGAGGCGTGGGACACCTACCAGCAGCATGTCGACGAGCGCCCCGTGACGTTGCTGCGGGACCTGCTGGCGTTCCGGCCGTTGGGTCCCGCGGTGCCGTTGGAGGAGGTGGAGGAGATCGACGCCATCGCGCGCCGCTTCACCACGCAGGCGATGAGCCACGGCGCCGTCAGCCGGGAGGCGCACGAGACCCTGGCGATCGCCATGAACCGCCTGGGCGGCAAGTCGAACAGCGGCGAGGGCGGCGAGGATCCCGAACGGTTCGCGCCCTACGATCGCGACCGGGAGGACCGTTCCGTGGCGGCGTGGCATCCCGAGGCGGGCGACCGGGCGGGCAGCGCCATCCGGCAGGTCGCCTCCGGGCGCTTTGGCGTGACGGCCCACTACCTCGCGACCGCCGATCAGCTCGAGATCAAGATGGCGCAGGGCAGCAAGCCCGGCGAGGGCGGCCAGATCCCCGGCCACAAGGTGAGCGAGGAGATCGCCCGGATCCGCCACTCCGTGCCGGGCGTGCCGCTGATCAGCCCGCCGCCGCACCACGACATCTACTCGATCGAGGACCTGGCGCAGCTGATCTACGACCTGAAGCGCGTCAACGAGCACGCCCGCGTGTGCGTCAAGCTGGTCGCCACGCACGGGGTCGGGACCATCGCCGCCGGCGTGGCCAAGGGGTACGCCGACGTCATTCAGATCTCCGGCTTCGACGGCGGGACCGGCGCCAGCCCCCTCTCCAGCGTCAAGCACGCCGGCGTGCCCTGGGAGCTGGGCCTGGCGGAGACGCAGCAGGCCCTGGTCGAGAACGACCTGCGCGGCCGGGTGCGCCTGCGCGTGGACGGCGGCCTGAAGACCGGCCGCGACGTGATGTACGGCGCGATGTTGGGCGCTGAGGAGTTCGGGTTCGGGACCGCCGCGCTGGTCGCCTCGGGCTGCGTGATGGCGCGGCAGTGCCACCTCAACACCTGTCCGGTCGGGGTCGCTTCGCAGCGCGAGGACCTACGGGCGCGCTACACCGGCCGGCCCGAGCACGTCATCGCGTTCATGCGCTTCGTGGCGCAGCAGGTGCGCCAGTTGTTGGCCAGCCTGGGCGCCCGCAGCCTGGACGAGGTGGTGGGCCGCGTCGATCTGCTGGAGCCGAAGGAGGTGCGCCTGCCGCGCGGCGGGACGTTGGACCTTGCGCCGTTGCTGCGGGACCCGGATCCGGCCGGCCGCCGGGCGCGCCGCAGCGAGGGGGGCCGCAACGACCGGCCCGACGCCGATCCGCTGGACGAGCGCGTCCGCGACGACGTGCTCCGCGACCTGGGCGAGTTCGGCCGTAGCGATCGTGCCTACCGGACCACCAACCGCGATCGGACCCTCGCCGCCCGCTTGTCGGGCGTGATCGCGCGGCAACATGGCGCCGCCGGCCTGCCGGAAGGCACCGTGCGGTTGCGCTTCGAAGGTCCTGTCGGCCAGAGCTTCGGGGCGTTCCTGGCGCCCGGCATTCGCCTGTTCCTCCGCGGTGAGGCCCAGGACTACGTCGGAAAGGGCATGTCGGGTGGCGAGATCGTGATCCGCGCCCCCGGTTGGGTGCCGGGCGAGCCGACGCCGGTGCTGTTGGGCAACACCGTGGCCTACGGCGCGACCGGCGGCCGCATGTTCGCGGCCGGTCAGGCCGGCGAGCGCCTTGCCGTCCGCAACTCCGGCGCGCACCTGGTGGTGGAGGGCTGCGGCGATCACGGCTGCGAGTACATGACCGGCGGGGCCGTGGTCGTCCTCGGCGCGACCGGGCGCAACTTCGGCGCCGGCATGTCCGGCGGCGTCGCCTTCGTCTACGACCGTGACGGCCGCTTCGAGGGGCGCTACAACCCCGCCATGGTGGTCGCCAAGCGGCTGGCCGGCGAGGCGGACGAGGTGCTGTTGCGAAGTCTGCTCGAACGGCACCTCCAGGCGACCCGGAGCCCCACGGTCCAGGGGCTGTTGGAGGACTGGGCGTCGGCGCGCGCACGCTTCTGGCGGGTCGCGCCGCACACGCTGCCCGGGCACGAGAGCGACCAGGACCCCGGCCTGTGGTTCGCGGACCGCGCCCTGTCCACGCTGGTCCCGGCCGAGGTGCCGGCCTGAGGCGGCGCGCCGCCTCGAAGCTCCAGCGGGCCGTGCGGGTCGGTTCGGCGCCCCACGGGGTTCCGGCCCGCGCTCAGCGGTAGGCCACCACCGTGCCGTCGGTGGCCGCCACCACCAGGGTGTCGTGCACGGGCAGGGGCGGCGCTTGGATCGGCGCGGCGCCCAGGCGGGCGCGGGCGCGCGGCGTGCCGTCCCGCGCGTCGAACCCGAGCACCTCGCCGCCCTCCGTCACCACCCACGCCACGCCGGACGCCACCACCGGGCTGGCGGTCACCGCGGCCGGCAACGGCTGGCTCCACACGTCGTCGCCACTCGCCAACGACAGGCAGTGCAGCGTGCGGGCCCAGGAGGCGGCGTACACCCGCCCGTTCCAGATCGCGGGGCCGCCGTAGGCGTCGCCCTCCAGGCCGTAGCTCCACACCGTGTCGCGCTCCGCCAGCGAGAAGCCGTGCAGTTCGCCGCTGCGCTCCAGCAGCAGCACCATGCCGGACGACGCGGCGGGGGGGCTCGGGGGGACGCCCAGGTCGGCCCGGAAGCGGGTGGTCCCGTCCCCCAGGGAGACGGCCACCAGGCCCCCGTCTGCGTCCAGCGCGATCACCTCGCCCCGGTGGATCAGCGGCGGGGTGGCGGCCGGCGCGTTCAGATCGACGTGCCAGCGTAGCTCGCGTTGCGCCGTCCAGCGCTCGATGCTTCCCTCGCGCCGCGTCAGCAGCAGGCCGTCCTGGACCAGTGCCAGGCCGACGGCGTCCACCCCCTCGCCCTGCCACACCGTCTCGCCGCGCGGCCAGGCGATCTCCGCCAGCGCGCCGTCGCGGCTGGCCACCCAGATGCGGCCGTTCGCGTAGGCGGGGGGCAGGCTGACCTCGTCGCGCAGCTCGAAGCGGTCGTGCACGCCGCCGTCCGCGGGCCGGAGCACGGCCAGCGTGTCGCTGCGAAGGCCGGCCAGCAGAAACCCCTCCGCCGCGGCCAGGCCCGCCGGCCATTGCGGGCCTTGGTCCAGCCGGACGCGCCACCGCTCGTGCAGGCTCCGGGGCGCGGCCGGGCCGCTGGGGTAATACCCGCAGCGGGCCGCCCCGGCGGCGGGCAGCTGCGTGGCGGACAGGCGCACCTCGCCCATGACCGAGCGCAACGCCTCCGCCACCTCGTACCCCGAGGAGGGGCGCTGCGCGGGCGCCTTCTCCAGCAGGGTCGAGATCAGGTCCGACAGGGACGGGGGGACCAACGGGTTACGTTCGATCGCGGGCACCACGTCGCCGTACACGTGCTGGTACAGCACCGCCTGGTCGTTGTCGGCGTCGAAGGGGGCGACGCCCGTCACGGTGCGGTACAGCACCACCCCGAAGGCGTACAGGTCGGTCGCCCCACCGGTCGCCTCGCCCGTCGCCTGCTCGGGCGCCATGTACTGCGGTGTGCCCAGCGTGAAGCCGGTGCGGGTGAGCTCGCGGCTGCTCTCGGTCAGTTGGACCAGGCCGAAGTCCATCACCTTGGGGCTGCCGTGCGGCGGGAGCAGGATGTTGCGGGGGGTGAGGTCGCGGTGCACCATGCCGAGCTCGTGCACGTAGCCCAGCGTCTCGGCGACGCTGATCGCGGCGCGCAGCAGGCGCCCCTGCGATGCCACGTCGCCCTCCCAGGGGCCGAGGTCGGTGAACGGGCCGCCCTCGATGCGTTCCATGGCGAAGTAGACGTGCTCGCCCTGTCCCAGGTCGAAGATGGTGACGATCCCGGGATGGGACAGTTGCGCCAAGGCGCGGATCTCGCGGCGAAACCGCTCGCTGTCGGCCTCGGTCAGGTGGGGCCGAAGGACCTTGAGCGCGACCTGCCGTTCGAGGTGGAGATCCCGCGCCGCGAATACGTGCGCCATGCCGCCCTGCCCGAGCGGCCCCTCGATCTGGTAGCGGTCGCCCAGGACGTCACCGGGTTCGAACATCCCCGCTCAGCGCTCGTCGTCCAGGTCCTTCAGCAGCCTCGGATCCAGCTGCCCGTCCTCGACGGCCTTGTTCAGCATCTCGATGCCGAGCCGGACCACCTCGGACTTGGACACCAAGCGTTCGGGGTTGGACAGTTGGTAGGCGGTCTTGGTCAGCAGCGAGTCCTGTTCCTCGCTGAGAACGACCTGAAGGCGCTTGCTCTTTTCGCGTTTGGGCACGTCAGGGTCCTTCCACCACGACTGAGGTGGCGTCAGTGTAGCACTGAACGCATATGCTTGACAATCATGACGTGTGTGGCTATGCTCCTCGTGAGCATCGTGTGTAAGATGCGTACGTATGCCCGACCTCTTCCCGATGGGACCGACCCCATGACCAGCATCCCCCACGACGCGCTCACGATCACCGGAGGTCGCCCCCTCGAGGGGCGCGCCCGCATTCAGGGCGCCAAGAACTCGGCACTGTACCTCATCCTCGCCTCGCTCCTCACCGACGAAAAGGTCGTCCTCCGCGACGTGCCCCGCCTCAGCGACGTGCTGGTCGGGCTCGAGATCCTCTCGCACGTCGGCGTGGACGTGCGTTGGAGCGGTCGCGACCTGCACCTGCACGCCCGAAACGTCGTCCGCTCCGACGCCCCCTTCGGCCTGGTCCGCAAGATGCGGGCCAGTTTCGTGGTGATGGGCGCCCTGCTGGCGCGGACCGGCGTGGCGCGGATCGGGGTGCCGGGCGGGTGCACCTTCGGCCCTCGGCCCGTGGACCGGCACATCCGCGCCTTCGAGGCGCTCGGCGTCCGCATCATCGAGCAAGAGGGCGACTTCGTCGCCGAACGGCACGGGCCGCTGGAGGGCCACGTCGCGTTCGACGCCCCCACCGTCGGCGGCACGCAGAACGTGCTGCTGGCCAGCGCGTTGGGCAGCCGCCGCGTCGTGATCGAGAACGCCGCGCTGGAGCCCGAGGTGGCCGACCTGATCGAGCTTCTCACCGCCATGGGGGCGCGCATCCAAGGGGCGGGCACCCGCGTGCTGAGCGTGCAGGGGGTTCCCCGCCTCGGCGGGGCGACCTTCGCGCCGATCCCCGACCGCATCGAGGCCGGCACGTTCCTGCTGGCCGCCGCGGCGACGCGGGGACGGGTGCACCTCGACGGCGTGCGCCCCGAACACCTCGAGGCGGTCCTGGCCGCGCTCCGCGCCACCGGCGTCCTGATCGAGACGCAAGGCCGCACCGTCGGCTTGGACGCCGCGGGGCCCCTGCACGCCATCGATGTGACCGCGACGCCCTACCCCGGCCTGCCGACCGACCTGCAGGCGCCCTTCGGCGCCTACCTGGCGACGCTTCCGGGCACCTCCACCGTGCGGGACGAGGTGTACCCCGACCGCTTCACGCACGTCGAGGAGTTGCGCAAGATGGGCGCCCGCCTGTCCCTGGACGAGCGCACGCTGACCATCGAGGGCGGCACCCTGGCCGGCACCGACATCCATGCCGCCGACATTCGCGCCGGGGGCGCCCTGGTCGTCGCGGCACTCGCCGCGGAGGGCACGTCGCGCCTGACCGGCACCGAGTACCTGGACCGGGGCTACGAGAACCTCGCCGCGCGCCTCCGCGGCCTGAACGCCCGCGTGGGGGAGGGTGAACCCGCCGCGCGCGTCGCGGCCTCCGGCGCGCGCACGGCCTGAACCGGGCCGAGGCGCCGGCCGGCCGCCTGTCGCACCCCGCCGGCACGGACCCCGCCCCGGACGCACGGCCGGCGGCGCATCGCGTAGGCGTGCGTCACGTGCGGGCGTCGGGATCGTTCGGGTCGGGCGCATCGGGGTCGGCGTCGGGTGCGCCCTCGGATTCGCCCGCGTCTTGCACCGGATCCGCGGCCGTGTCGTCGGCGTCCGTCGCGCCTTCGTCGCGGGCGGCCGGCGCGGGGGGCGCTGGCGTCCAGGCCGGCTCGTCGTCCTCGTTGCCATGAAGCCAGGTGTCGTCGTCCGCGTCCGGCCAGGGGTGCTGGACGCCCCCCTCGTGCGGGGGCGTGGCTGCGTGGGACGGTACGCTCCGGTCGCTCGCTGGCGTCGGGGAGGTCGGGGTCGGCGCCGTCGGTGCCTGCCGCGGGGGAGGACTCCGGTGCCGCGGCCAGGTCGCTCTCCTCGATCGTGTCGCTCTCCTCGATCGTGGCGCCCTCAGCGTCGTCGGCGTCCGCGCTGCCGGGTCGCAGCGCCTCGCCGCCGCTGGGCGCCTCCGGTTCGCTCGCTGAGGGGATCGCCTCGCCGTGGGCCGGAGCGCCGGCGCGCCGCGCGATACGTTGGCGAAGGACCAGCCCGGCGGTGGCGACCCCGAGTCCGAGCACCATCATGACGAGCCAGGGCGCGCCCGGCGTGCCCGAGCGGCCGGCCGGCAGCACGCCCGAGCGCCACGCCTGGGCCTGCGCCGCTTCATCCGAGGCCAGCAGGTCGACCACCGGGGGGCCGCCGCCGGGGTGCGAGAACGCCCACGGGCTCGGTCCGTCTGCCAGGGGCCGCCACCCGTCGAGCCGGAACGGGTCGTACACGCCCGTCAGCGCCTGCACGCGGAGGCGTTCCGGCGTGCGGAACGGCGTGCGGATCACCAGCCGATCGCCGTCGCGGGCGACCCGGACCGGATACTCGGTGTCCTCCTGGTCGCTGGCCAGACGGGCGAAGGCACGATCGCCCGTCAGCCGCACCGCGATGTTCCACGCGCGGTCCGAAGGCATGCGCATGTCGGGGCCGGGCAGCAGCGTCTCGCGGCCGCCCTCGTCGGTATCGAGGTACAGATCCACCACCGCCAGGGTGAGGCCGAGGGGCAGGTCGCCGGGGTTCGGCGTCGCCGCCAGCGTGACCTGCAAGGTGAGCGTCTCGCCCTCGAGCCATGCGATCTCGGTCAGGTCGAACGGGGCCAGCGAGGAGTACACCGCCGCCGTCGGCGGCGTAAGGTCGCCGGCGCCGTAGGTGTCGCCGCCCGGGTCGGACCAGGTCGCCAGGGCCGCCAATGCGAGCAGTTCGAGGGTCACGCCAGCACCTCGCCGCTACGCGCCGCCCAGGCCAGGCCGATCAACTCCCCTGCCAGCCGCTCCGGGTCGTGCTGCGCGTGCGGTCCGGGGCCCAGCAGGGGAAGGGCACGGACGGGTACGCCCTGATGCGCGAACGACGCCAGGTCGGGGTCGACCGGTTCGGCCCCCTCGCCGTGGTAGGCCTCCCGCCGTGCCGCGTCGATGGGCGCGTCGTTGAGGAGCACCAGGTCGGGCCAACGCCCCAGGTGGTCGAAGATGGCCCGTGCGTGCTCGAACGCGGTCATGCCGTCCGTCTCGCCCGCCTCCGTCATGATGTTGCACACGTACACGACCGGCGCCTTGCCCCGCCTGAGCGCCGTGCGGACCTCGTCGACCACCAGGGGGGCCAGCACCGAGGTGTACAGGCTGCCGGGTCCCAGCACCACCAGGTTCGCGTGGTGCGTGGCCTGCACGACCTCGGGCAGGGCGCGCACGTCCGCCGGTTCCAGCGCCAGTTCTCGCACCCGACCCGGCACGGTGCGGAGGTAGCTCTCGCCCCGCGCCACCACGCCCCCATCCTTGTGGGCCACCAGGCCGACGGGTTGCGCCGTGACCGGCCACACGGCGCCCGAGAGGTTGAGGAGGCGGTTCAGGACCCGCGTGGCCTGCCCGAAGTCGCCCTCCACTTCGGACAGCGTGGCGATCAAGAGGTTGCCGAAGGTGTGGCCGCGCAGCTCGTCCCCACGCGCGAAGCGGTAGTCCATCAGCCGGCTGACCTCGACCTCGTGGTCGGACAGTGCCGCCAGGCAGTCCGACAGGTCGCCCGGGGCGGGCATGTCGAACGCGATCCGGAGGCGGCCCGACGACCCGCCGTCGTCGGCGACCGTGACGACGGCCGTGAGGTTGCTCGTCGCCTGGCGCAGGCCGCGCAAGGCGTTGGCCAGCCCCGTACCCCCGCCGAACGCCACGATGCGGGGCCCGCGCGACAGCGAAAGGCGCCGGTGCAGGAGCATGGCGGCGTCGCGGGGCCGCGGCATCCAGTTGGACAGCAGCGAACGGTTCAGACGGGCGATCGCCTCGATGGCGAAACCCGCGCCCACCACCCCCACCAGCAGGGAGATCCACCCACCGTACGTGCGCCACCGATCGCCGACCAGCACCTCCTCGATGGGGGCCGCGATGGCCCGGCGTTCCTCGCCCAGCAGCCACAAGGCCCCGACCACCGTCGCGACCATCACAATGATCACGCCCAGCACGGCCATGAAGACGTAGCGCTTCACGCCCATGCCCGGCGCCAACCAGAAGCGGAGGCGGCCCAGGGGCCCGACCGGCGTGGCGCCGACGTCCCGCGCCGCGCCCGGCTCGTACCGTTCGTTCACGGTGTCCCCGCGTCGTCCTCGTGCGCGTCCGGACGTTCCGCCAACGCCGCCGCCAAGTCCCGGTGGGCCGGTTCCACCGTGAACTCGCCGGCGAGGTCGTGCGCCAAGCGCTCGACCACCGCGACCGAGCGATGCTGCCCCCCGGTGCAGCCGATGGCCACGGCGTACGAACCGCGCCCAGCGTGCCGGGCGGCGGCGGCGAGCTCGCGCGTGACGTGACGCAACGGCGCGTACGCGTCCAGTCCCCCCTGCTCGAACACGTGGGCCTGCACGCGTGCGTCGGTGCCCGGCAGGGGCCGCAGCGCCTCGTCGTAGAAGGGGTTGGGGAACCCGCGCACGTCCAACACCGTATCGACGTCCGTGGGCAGGCCGCGCTTGTAGCCGAACGAAACCAACCGCACGTGAAAACGGTCGTCGCCCGCCATGCGTTGCATGCGTGCGCGCAGGTCCCGCTCGGCCAGCGCGGTGGTGTCGACCACCACGTCGGCGCGCGAACGCAGCGGGGCCAGCAGGCGCCGCTCTTCGCCCAGGTCCTGCTCCAAGCGGCCTTGGCCCAACGGGTGGGTGCGGCGGGTGAAGCTGAAGCGGCGCACCAGCACGTCGTCGCGGGCGTCGAGGTACACCACGCGCACCATCGCGCCCGCGGCGGACAGCGCCGCGAGGGCCGCGTTCAGACCCGGCAGGAACGGGGCGGTCCGCACGTCGATGCCGATCGCCAGCGTCTCGCGCCCCGCCGCGTGGGCAGCACGTGCCATGTCCGCCCACAAGGCGGGCGGCAGGTTGTCCACGGCCAGAAACCCGGCATCCTCCAGCGCGTGCAGCGCCGTGGTCTTGCCGGCGCCGCTCATGCCGGTCAGGACGACGACCGTCACCGGGCCCCCTGCGGGGCGCTGCCCGGCGTCCAGATGCAGGCGACGACCACGCCGCCCTGTTCCACGATGGCGGCGCGCGCCACCTGGGCCAGCATGCGCCCGGGACACACGATCCAGGTGTCGCGTTCTTCCCGCACGCGCACGAACGCCGGGTCCGCGTCCGCGACCTGCGCGAAGCGCGTGGACGCCCCCGGACGCGTCGGCGCCAGCGCCTGCGCCGCGGGCTCTTGCAGCAGCTCCCAGCGACCGTCGCGGAACCGGATCATGCCCCGCATGTCGCCCACGTCGACCACGAACGTCGCCGAGCCGGGGATCGGCTGGTGGTACGACTCGGGGGCTCTGAACCCTACGTTGCGCCTCACGCACCCCGCCGCCGGAGCCCCTGGGGTCCGGGAGACCGCCACCGCTTCGTCCGTGGCGCGCGTGCGCAACAGCTCCGCCAGGGCCTCGGCGTCGCGCCGGGCGTGGTAGCACCCGACCCGCACGCGGGTGTACTGACGCCCCTCATTCATCGCGAACTCGGTGTAGGCGTCGAACTCCATCCGTTCGAGGTCCGCCGCGACGGCGCGTGCCTCCTGGTAGTCGCGCAACGCGACGGTCTGCACGGTCCACGTCTGCGCCCAGGCGGTCCCGGCCAGCAGCAGGGCGCACGACCAGGCCACAGCGCGTAGGAACGCCGGCGCGTGCCCGCTCACGGCGTCCCCGGGACCGTCGCGCCGGCCAGGCGTCCGAACGTCCGGAGCAGGTGCAGGCCGGCGCGTTGGCTCTTTTCGGGATGGAACTGGGTGGCGTGGAGCGTGCCGAGACTGATGGCGCTCAGGAACGATGTCTCGCCGTAGCGGGTGCGCCCCCCCACCAGGTCGGGCAGGTCGAAGTCGACGTAGTACGAGTTCGCGAAGTAGGCGTGAACCCCGTCCGGCAAGCCCGCCAGCAGCTCGGGATCGCCGACCTTCCACACGCGGTTCCAGCCCATCTGCGGCACGCTGGGCCCGCCGGCCGGGAACCGTCGCACCCATCCCGGCAAAAGGCCGAGCCCCGGCACGTCGGGCGCCTCGTCCGAGCCTTCCATCAGCAATTGCAGGCCCACGCAGATCCCCAAGAACGGCCGCCCGGCCGCCAGGTGGGCACGCACGACCGGCTCGAAGCCGCTGTCCGCGAAGGAACGCATCACCTGGCCGAAGTGACCCTGCCCCGGGAGAACCAGCACGTCGGCGCCTTCGGCGTCGGCCGGATCCCGCTGGGCCTCGGCCGGGAGTCCGGCCACCGCGAGGGCCTTCGAGACGCTGTGCAGGTTGCCGGCCCCGTAATCGATCAGGACCGTGCGCACGTCAAAGGACCCCCTTGGTGCTGGGGAGGTCGCCCCCCGTGACGCGCACGGCGTCGCGAAGGGCGCGCGCGAACGCCTTGGTGACCGCTTCGCAGACGTGGTGTGCTTCGCGACCCGCCAGGACCCGAACGTGGACGGTCGCGCCGGCATGGTTGACGAGTCCGCGCAGCAGTTCGCGCAGGTGATGGACGCGGAATCCATGGGCGTCCCCCTCGAAGCCACCTGGGTCGAACGCCAGGAACGCGCGGCCCGAAAGGTCCACCGTGACGTGCGCCAGCGTTTCGTCCATCGGCACGAAGGCGTCCCCGTAGCGTTCGATGCCCTCGCCGTCGCCGAGGGCTTCGCGCAGGGCGCCGCCCAGCACGATGCCGACGTCCTCGGCGAGGTGGTGCACGTCGACGCTGGCCACGTCGCCGCGCCCCTCGAGCTCGAGGTCCAAGCGGCCGTGCCGCGCCAGCTGATCCAGCAGATGCGTCAGGAAGCCGTGATCGGTGTCGAGCCGTGCGGTGCCCCCGTCCAGGTCCAACGTCAGGCGCACGTCGGTCTCGAAGGTGGCCCGGTGGCGCTGGGCGCGCCTAGCCATGGACGGTCTCGCCGACCAGCGCGTGCGGGAGCGCTTGCAGGAACGCGTCGTTCTCGTCGCTGCGGCCCATGGTCACCCGGAGGCAGCCTGCCAGGCCGGGCAGGTGGTCCTGCCGGCGGATCAGGATCCCCTGCTCCAGCAGGCGGCGGTGCACCGCCGCCGGGTCATCGACGCGGAACGTCACGAAGTTCGTGTCCGAGGGGAACGGGTGCACGTCGCCCAGCTCCGCCAGCGCGCTGCGGATCCGCTCGCGCTCACGCACCACATGGCGAATGCGCGCGTCGCGGGCCTCGGCGCCGGCCTCCAGCACCGCTTCGGCGACGGCCACCTGCAGGGCGGAGAGGCGGAAGGGCAGCAACACCTTCTCCAACTGACGTGCCGTGTCGGGGCTGCAGAGCGCGTACCCCAGGCGTGCCCCGGCCAGCCCCTCCGCCTTGCTCAGCGTGCGGAGCGAGACGCGCTCATGGCGGCCCCGCACCAGGTCCAGCCGGTCGCGCCCGTCGAACGGCGCGTACGCTTCGTCCACGAAGGCCGTCCAATCATGCTCGGAGGCGGCGTCCAGCACGGCGCCGACGTCGTCGTCCGCCAAGCGGTTGCCGGTCGGCGCGGCCGGGTCGGCCAGGAACAGGGCGCCGGGCCCGTCGGCCAGCACTGCGCGAAACGCGGCGACGTCCAAGCCGAAGTCCTGCGTCCGCAGCGGAACCTCGTGCACCGGCACGCCCAGCACGCGCGCCTGATCGCCGTACACCGCGAAGGTGGGGGAGGCGGTCGCCACGCGGCGGCCCAGCCCGGCGGCGAGGATCGCCCCCTGGATGAGGACGTTGGAGCCGTTCGCCACCACGACGCCGTCGGGGTCCCACCCGTCGCGCGCCGCCAATGCGCGGGCGACGGAGTGGCCGTGCAGGGACGGGTAGCGGTTCCAGGACCTCGCCTCGATCTTGGCGAGCGCGCGCGCCCGCACGTCGCGCGGGAGGTCGTCCGGCGCCTCGTTCTGATCGAGCTTGACGCGGTAGGGATGGGCGGAAAAGCGGTAGCCGGGTGCGTGACGCACCTCGTCGCGGATGCTCATGACGTCATGCTAGCAGGGGCCCTCATTCGCCCGCGCCGCCGGCGCGCTGCTGGGCGCGCTCACGGACGTCGGCGATCGAGGAGGCCAAGGACGGGTCGAGCTCGGTCGCGCGGTCCCACGATGCCAGGGCGTCCTGGTAGCGGGACAGGCCGTAGTAGGTCAGGCCGAGGTTGAGGTGCGCGCGGGCGTTCTCGGGCGACGCGTCGACCGCGTCGCGCAACGTGGGTAGGGCACGGTCGTAGCGGCCGAGCTGCAGGTGGGCGAAGCCGACGTTGTTCAGGACGGTGCCGCTGTCCCCGAACGCCTCCAGCGCCGGGGCGTAGGCGTCCAGCGCCTCCTCGACCGACCCGGCCCGCTGCAGCGCGTTGGCGAGGTAGAAGGCGACGATCGGCCGGTCCGGGGCCGCGTCGTACGCGCGGCCGAACTCGGTCGCCGCCTCCTGGAAGCGGCCCTGCTCCAGCGCGGCCAAGCCGCGGTCGAACGGGGCCTGCGCCCCCCTCGGCAGCGGGTCGGCACCCTCGCCCGCGATCCGTTCCCGTTCCTCCAAGCGCCGCTGCGTGCGCTGCGCCAGCGGTTGTTCGGCGTCGAGCGAAAGCGCGCGGTCCAAGGCCTCCTGCGCCTCCTCCAGGCGGCCGGCCCCCGCCAACGCGGTGCCGTACACCGCCCATGCTTCGGCGTCCTCCGGGTCGGATTCCATCAACGGCCCCAACTCCTCGGCCGCGGCCGAGGGGCGTCCCGCCTCCAGAAGCGCCTGTCCCAGGTTGAAACGCACCGTGGCGCTGCCCTCCGCCGCGGCCTGGAGCACCTCCCGCGCCTCGCCGGGCCGGTCCTGCGCGGCCAACGCCAGCGCCAGCTCGTTGGCCACCCGCGGATCGTCCGGCGCCGCCTCGAACGCGGGCCTCAGGACCTCCTCCGCCGCCGCGGGGTCGTCGCGGTCCAGCAGCATGCCGGCCTCCGCCACGACCAGGGCGGTGTCGTCTGGGAACGCCTCGCGACCTTCGCGGAGGAACGCCAGCGCACCGTCGGACACGGAGCTGGGCAGGCGCGCCGCCAGGCCGTACAGGCCCGGCCGCCTCGCCAGCGGCTCTTCCGCCGCCTGGCGCAGGTACGCCAGCGCCCCACCTGCGTCGCCGGCGCGCAGGACGTGGGCGACCACCTCGGCGTGCAGCGTCACCGAGTCGGGCAGCACCTCCGCGGCGGAACGCAACGACCGTACGCCGCGGGCGCCGCCCAGGGCGTCCGCCAGCGCCAGTTGCGCGTCCAGCATGCGCGGGTAGGCGTCGATGGCCCGCTCCAGCTCGCGGATCCGGTCCTGGCCCGAGCGGAGTTGCGCCATGCCGGTGCGCGCCGTGGCGTGCACGGCGTTGCGGGAGAGCGCCTCCTGGTACGCCCGTTCCGCCTCAGCGTCCTCGCCGGCCTGGAGGTGGACCGCGCCACGCACCGCCCACGCCTCGACGTCGCGCGGTTCGGCGTCGGTGGCGGCCACGGCGCTCTCGCGCGCCACGTCGGGCATGTCCTCGCCCGACGTGACGCGCGCCCGCTCGCTGGCCACCCAGCTGGAGTCAGGGTCGAGCTCCTGCGCCGCGCGCAACTCGGACGGTCCCGGTCCGGGCAGGCGCGACATCGACAGCGCCACCGCTTGGAGGGACGGCACCGAGGGGGCCTGCGCGGCGGTGGCCAGGGCCGCCTCGCGCGCGTCCGATCCGGGTGCCAGGCCAAGCACCTCGATGGCGAGCTCCACCGCGCGCGGGAACGCCTCCGCCGGCGCCTCGGGGAGCGTAATGGTCTCCGATGCCTGAACCCCGCCATTGCCGTACCGTTCCAGCGTGAGGTCGATCCCGCTGGGGGCGGAGGCCACCCGGCCGCCCAGCACCGAGGCGGCCCGGAACCGCTCGTGGAGCACCGCGGCGGTGTCGAGCCCCGCCTCGGAGGCTCGGTTCGCCAGGATCAACGCGTCGCCGATGGGGGGCGCGTACACGCCGTCGATCGCGTTGAGGCTCCGGCCCAAGCCGGCCGACAGGCCCAACGACCAGGTCGACAACTCGCTGGGGCCCTGGAGGGGGACGATCACGATACGGGTGGGTTCGGCCTGCGCCGCCGCGGCGGAGAACGCCATCAGCACGGTCGCTAGGAATACGGCCAGGATGGGGCGGACGGTGCGGTGCGTACGGGACGTCATCATCGCGGCGCAGTCTAGCGTGGCGCCGGGTGAAAAGCCTGAAGCCGTCGGGCGGCTCACCGTTCGGGGCGCAAGGTGAAGGCGTACGGCAGCAACGACCGCACCGTGTGTCGCTGCACCGCCTTGCTGGGCGCTACCAACCACACCGTCGCGTCAGGGGCGAATTCGAACAGGATCTGGCGGCACGCCCCGCACGGCGTCGCCGGCTCGTCCCCGTCGGACACGACCACGATGGCCTCGAACGTCCGCGCCCCTGCGCTGGCCATGGCCTGGATCGCCGACTGTTCGGCGCAACGACCCAGCCCGTACGACGCGTTCTCGACGTTGGCGCCGGCGTACGTCCTGCCGTCCGGGGTGCGCAGCGCCGCGCCGACCGCGAAGCGCGAGTAGGGGACGTACGCGTGGGCGTGCGCCTCCCAGGCGGCGTCGACCAGGTCGGTGGGGGGCCGCGGGGAGGCGGCCCCGCCGGGCGAGGCGTCGTGGGGTGGAGTCATGGGGTTCCCTTCGCGAGGCGGTCCAACAGCGGCGGGCCCAGCACCACCAGGCCGACCAGGACGGAGGTACCGGCCGCCACCAGCACCGCCGCCGCGGCCACGTCCTTGGACGCGCCGGCGGCGGGGTGCGCGCCGGGTGACGCCAGGTCGACGGCCGCCTCGGTGGCCGTGTTGACGAGTTCGGCGACGAGGACCAGCCCGCAGCTCAGCAGGATCGGTGCCAGGGGCGCGTTCAGCCACGCCGCGGCGGCGACGGCGGCGACCGCGCAGGCCGCCTCGATGCGGACGTTGCGCTGCGTCCGGAAGGCTCGACCGAGCCCGCGGAGCGCGTAGCGCAGGCCGATGCCGGGCGGTCGGCGGCTCATTCGGGCGCCAGCTCCAGGATGCGCCGTTGCGCCGCATGGAACGGGGCCCATGCGGCCTCGGTGGCGTGGTCCAAGCCGCGGAGGTGCGTCAGCCCATGGGCGGCCAACACCAGCACCTCGGCGGCCAGGTCGTGGCCGTGATGGGCCGCTTGCCGTGCCGCGACGTCGACGCCGATGAGCACGTCGCCGAGGTGCGCGACCTCGGGCACGCCCCGGCCGACGTCGTCCGGTTCGAAGCTAGGGTAGGAGAGGACGTCGGTGGGGCCGGACGCACCCCGGTCGCGCTCGTTGTGGCGCGTCATCGCTGCGTCGTCCAGCAGCACCACCGTCACCTCCTTGCTGCTCAGGCCGCCCTCGTCCAAGAGCGCCTGAAGAGCGTTGCGAAGCCGTTCAGGCGCCGGAAACCGCTCGGTTTCGTCCAGGATCTCCACCACGTTTCAGCCTCGAAATCTCCTCTTCGCTGGGGTACTTCACGCGCCGGTGCATCGACGCGGTCATGACGCGTTCGAACACGTTGGCGATCACGTTCAGGTCCCGTAGGTTCAGCGGGCTTTCCGTCAGTTGTTCGTCTTGGAGGCGCTGTTCGAACAGGCGGTCGATCATGGCGCGGATCGAGCCCTGCGTCGGGTCGCTCAGCGAGCGGCTGGTCGATTCGACGGCGTCGGCCAGCATCAGCACCGCCGTCTCCTTGCTGCGCGGTTTCGGCCCCGGATAGCGGAAGTTCAGCTCGTCCAGCTGTTCGGTGTCCTCCAGGGCGCGCTTGTAGAAGTACGCCAGCACGGTGGTGCCGTGGTGTTCGGCGACGAACGGTTCCAGGGCGGGCGGGAGGTTGTGGTCGCGGAGCATCTCGATGCCGTCGCGAACGTGACTGGTGATGATCAGGTAGCTCAGGTGCGGGCTCAGTTTGTCGTGCGGGTTGTCGCCGCTGGCCTGGTTCTCGGCGAAGAACTCCGGCCGCTGCAGCTTGCCGACGTCGTGATACAGCGAGCCCACGCGCGCCAGCAGTGCGTTCCCCCCGATCTGTTGCACCGCCTGTTCCACCATGTTGGCGATCACCTGCGAGTGTTGGTAGGTTCCGGGCGCTTCCAGCACCAGTCGCTGCTGCAACGTGTTCTGCGGCGAGGACAGCTCCACCAGGCGGAAGTCGGTCAGGAACTCGAACACCCCTTCCGCCAGCGGAACCAGGCCCAGCGCGACGATTCCGGCCAGCAGCCCGCCCCCGAGGAAGCCGGCCATGTTGGTGGCGGCAGGGAGCGGCGCCACGCCGCCGTTCATGAGTTGCAGGAAGATCAGCGTCGCCCCGCTGGCGAACCCGCCGGCCGTGCCGGCGATCAGCAGGGCGATCCGGTTCTTCACCACCCCCGCCAGCAGCGTCGCGGCGAGGCCGCCCACCAGCACCGCAGCGGCGGACTGAAGCGGCGCCCCCGGCACCAGCAGGCCCACCGCCATCGCCAACCAGCCGGCCCACAGCAGCGCGGCGACCTCGCCCAGCAAGGTGGCGACCAGGAGGGGGGCCAACAGCACGAACACGAACTCGCTGGACGCATCGAGGGCGGCGCGCTGTATCGCCAGGGTCGTGAGGGTGACGCCCACCATGAATGCGAACTGCCGGGCGGTGAGTCGGCGCCGCAGGGCGCGCGCCGCGTACGGGATCGGGGAGGCCAGCAACGCGCCGACCAGCAGGCACCCCAGCACCACCACCGCGGTCTGGCGCAACTGGCGGCTGCGTGGGTCGTACAACCCGACCGCTTGCAGGGCGCGCAGTTGTTCCTCGGTGACGGCCTCGCCGGCGGCGACGATGGTCTCGCCCTCCGCCAGCCGTCGCAGCACCGGCGCGACCGCCCGCGCGGCCGCGTCCCGCGCGGCGGCGGTCAGGCGCTCGTCCGTGAATGCGGTCGGCATCAGCTGCTGCTGAAGGATCAGCCGGACGTTGCGCCCGCGCGGAGCGGGCGCGCGCGCCACGGCTTCGTCGATCACGTCGGCGAGGTCCTCCTGCGTCACCCCGGCCGCATTCTGGTAGCGCCCCAACAGGTAGGTGGTGACCGATTCGGGCAGGTTGGCCGAGGTGATGGCGGACAGGACCAGTTCCTGTGCGTTCGAGTCGACGCTGGTGATGGGGGAGACCTGCGCGCGCGCCGCCTGTCGGCGCCGTTCGGTCGCGACGGGGTCCCCGACCTGGAGGTCGGTCGGGGCGGTGAACGTCTCCGGACTGGGCTCGCCCGCGCTGAGGGGGATCGCCTGGCGCTGGCCGTACACGCTGTACATCAGCGCCGATAGCACGACGAGCGCGACCACGAACGGCCACGTCTGGCCGGGCGGGCGACGCTCGCGCTTGCGCCTCAGCGGCCGTGCCACCTCAGTCCACCCGTTCTTCGTAGGCGCGCACGATGCGGGCCACCAGCGGGTGGCGCACCACGTCGCCCTTGTCGAAGGCCACGAACGAAATCCCGTCGATGTCGGACAGGATCCGGCGCGCCAGGTGCAGGCCGCTGTCCGTCCCGCCCGGCAGGTCGGTCTGCGTTACGTCGCCGGTCACCACGACGGTGCTGCCGAACCCCATGCGGGTGAGGAACATCTTCATCTGCTCGCCGGTGGTGTTCTGCGCCTCGTCCAGGATGATGAACGCGTCGTTCAGGGTGCGCCCACGCATGAACGCCAGCGGCGCCACCTCGATCACGCCCTTTTCGAGGTACTGCTCGGCGCGGTCGGCCGGCATCATGTCGTACAACGCGTCGTGCAGCGGCCGAAGGTAGGGATCGATCTTGGCCTGCAGGTCGCCGGGCAGGAAGCCGAGCTTCTCGCCCGCCTCCACCGCCGGGCGCGTCAGCACGATCCGCTTGACGCGCTTCTGCAGGAGCGCCTGCACCGCCATGGCGACCGCCAGGTACGTCTTGCCGGTGCCGGCCGGCCCGATCCCGAACGTGATGGGGTTGTTCGCGATGGCCGCGACGTAGCGCCGCTGTCCTGACGTCTTCGGCTTGGCGCGCCCCGGGAGCCGTGCGCCCTCCGGCGTGGGGGCGGGCTCGCCCTGGCCGTCCTCCGGCGGGGTCGGCTCGTCCTGCAGGTCGGCCAGGTCGCTGTGCTCGAGTTCGGTGAGGGTGACGTCCCCACCGCTGCGGATGGTGCCGAGCAGGCTTCGGAAGGTCCGTTCGGCCTCTTGCACGGCGGCGTCCTCGCCGCTCAAGCGAACCTCGTCGCCACGGGCCACCACCTTGGCGCCGAGCCGGCGTCGCAGCGCCTTGAGGTTTTCGTCGTTCCGGCCGAAGAGGCGGATCGCCTCCGCGGGACTCCGCAGCTTCAAGGTTACCGACGTGGCGATACCTTCCTCCTTGGGCGAAACCGTCGCGAACTGGGCTCGCCGAGGACGAGGCTCCACACGAAGCCGCGTACGACGTCGCGCCGGTCGCGCCCCAGGCCCTCGGCCGCGCGCAGTCTAGCCGACCCCTTGCGGGCGCCACGTCGCTCGACGACCGGAACGGTCGATTCGCCTTTCATGCGGGAGGCGATGGTCTCCCGTCCGGGCTCTTGGGAGCGTTGCTGGCCCGGGGCCGACCCCGACTGCCCTTCCCGGCCGAGGAATCCCTGCGGCGGGGCGGCGTGGGGCCGTTGGGGCGAGGGGCCGGCCGCACCGGAGGGACGCTGCTGGCCCTGCCGGCCGGACACCGGCGCCGCTTGGCGACCGCCGGGCGAGGCCTCTGCCGAGGGCGCCCGCCTCGCGGGGGGCGCGTCGCCTGACTCCTCCGCCATCGCTTCCCGGACGCGCCTTCGCGCTTCCTCCAGAACGTTCGTGGGGCGGTCCCCCTGCGCCGTCGAGGCCGAGCCGCCTGCGGTGCGCTCGGCCGAACCGTGGGCGGGGTCCGGCCCCGCTTCGGGGCGTGGCGCGGGGCGCTCGCCCGGCCGGGAGGTGGGGCGTCCCGGCCGGGTCGGCTCGGAGCCCCCGCGCTGCCGTTGACGCCGAGCACGCACGACGATGTTCAGTACGAACGCCGCCAACAGCAGCAGGGGAAGCAGGTCGTTCAGGCTCACGTGTTGGGGGGACCCTCGTCCTCGTCGGCTTCGCTGGCCCGGGCGATGTTGCCGCGCATGGTGGTGTCGGATTCGATGTTCCGGAGCTGGTAGTAGTCCATCACGCCCATGTTGCCGGCGCGGAACGCCTCGGCCATGGCGAGGGGCACCTCGGCCTCGGCCTCGACCACCTTGGCGCGCATCATTTCGACCTGGGCGCGGTTCTCCTGTTCGGCGGCGACCGCCATGGCGCGGCGCTCCTCGGCCTTGGCCTGGGCGACGCGCTTGTCGGCGTCGGCCTGGTCGGTCTGCAGCTGCGCCCCGATGTTGCGGCCCACGTTCACGTCGGCGATGTCGATGGACAGGATCTCGAACGCCGTCCCGGAGTCCAGGCCCTTGGACAGCACCGTCTGACTGATGCTGTCGGGGTTCTCCAACACCTTCTTGTGCGTGTCGCTGGAGCCGATGGAGGAGACGATCCCCTCGCCGACGCGCGCGATGATGGTCTCCTCGCCGGCGCCCCCGACCAGGCGCTCCAGGTTGGCGCGAACCGTCACCCGCGCGGTGCTGATCAACTCGATGCCGTCCTTGGCCACCGCGCTCACGTTGGGCGTCTGGATCACGCGCGGGTTGACGGACACCTTCACGGCGTCCAGCACGTCGCGGCCGGCCAGGTCGATGGCGGCCGCCCGATCGAACGGCAACGCGATCCGCGCCTTGTCCGCCGCGATCAAGGCGTCGACGACGCGATCGACGTTCCCGCCCGCCAGGAAGTGCGCCTCGAGTTGGTTCTGTTGGCTATCCAGCCCCGCCTTGTGCGCCTTGATCAACGGGTTGATGATCTTGGCCGGCGGGACGCGCCGCAACCGCATGGCGACGAGGCTGATCAGGCTGACCTGCACCCCGGCGGAGATCGCGGCGATCCACAAACCGACCGGAATGAAGGTGAACAAGACGATGAAGAACAGGATGACTGCGCCGGCGATGACCAGCACGGTGGCGTCGATGCCGATACCCATGAAGTGCTCCTAGGAGGTGCTGCCGGACGCGTCCGCGTCCGGTGAGGGGTCGTCGGGTTCGACCGCGCGCACGGTCACGCGGTTCCCTTCCGTACGTAACACGCGAATCGCCTGGCCGTGACCGATGTAGTCACCCTCGGTGACGACGTCGACACGCTCACTGCCGATGCGGGCCACGCCGGCGGGGCGCAGATCCGAGAGGGCCACGCCCGTGCGGCCCTGCAAATCGCTGCGGTCCGCGACCAGCTTGGCGTGCTCTGGGTCCACCGTACCGCCACCCGCCCCGGCCGCCGCGGGCGTCCCACCGATCCGCTCGCTCAAGGTCAGCATCCGCCCGATCCGGCTGTTCGGCAGCAACCACAGCATCAACCCCAGCACGATGCCACCGCCCAACGCCGAGGTCGCCAACACGGTGACGGCGTCCCCTTGGAAGATCCGGATCACCGCCACGATGATCATGGCGATCCCCAGCAGGCCCGCCACCCCCGTGCCGGGGATCACGAACGCCTCCAACGCCAGCAACAGCAGGCCGCCCATGATCAGCAGCAGGTCCATCGTCCCCGCCGGCGTCGCGACGAAGGTACTGGTGGCGAACAACGCCAGGGCCAGCACGCCGATCGCGCCCGGGATGCCGAAGCCCGGCGTGAACAACTCCAGCAGCAACCCCCCCACCCCCAACACCAGCAGCACGCCCGCCACGATGGGGCCGGCCAGCCAGGTGCCGATGGTCTCGGTCAGGTTGCGTTCCAGCACCACCGTGCGCGCCCCGCCGTACCCGAAGATGCGCAGTGCGTCGGGCAGGTCCCGCGCCACCACGTCGGCAATATTGTTGTCGACCGCCTCGTCGGCGGTCAGCGTCACCAGCTCGCCGCGGGCGGACAGGCCGGGCAGCTCGATGCTGGGGTCCACCATCGCCTCCGCCACCTGCGGGTCGCGGCCGCGGGCGGAGGCCACGCTGCGGAACTGCCCGCGGACCGCCGAGGCGAACTTCTCGTCCACGGGGCTGGCGCCGCCGGCGCCCACCATGATCGGCAGCGCCGCCCCGATCGAGGCGCCTGGCAGCATGGCCAACTGCTCCGCCGACATCGCGATCAACGCGCCGGCGCTGAAGGCGTTCTCGACCACCGCCAGCACGGGGACACGCGCGTCGTTCATCACCGCGTTCACGATGCGCTGCATGCTGTCGACGCGGCCGCCCGGCGTGTCGATGCGCAGCAGCAGCGCCAACGGCCGCTCCTCGTTGGCCCGTTCGATGCGGGAGGCGACGAATTGGGCGGTGGCGGGCATGATCTCGGTGTCGATCGGGAGGATCCACACCGCGTCCGTATCCTGCGCGTGCGCGGGACCCGGCCAGGCCATCGCCAGCAGCGCCGCCACGGCGACCAGACATCCTCGCAGCGAAGCGTTTCTCACACCGGGGACTGTAGCACGGGCACGTGGTGCGCCAAGGCGCCGTGGACACGCGGTTTCGGGCGCAGGGACGTTCGTCTCTACGAGCCGCGGGGCGACCTCGGACATCCTGATCCGGGAATCGCGCCTCGGACCGCAGCCGCGGCGTGCCACCACGACGGGAGCCTGCCGCATGCCCGACACGGACGACCTGGCCACGCTGCTCGCGCGGCACGACAAGCCAGGGCCTCGCTACACCTCGTACCCCACCGCCACCCTGTTCCACGACGGCGTGGACGAGGCCGCCTACCAGCGGGCCCTCGCCGACGCCGCCGCCGTGGACGCGCCCCTGTCCCTGTACGTGCACCTGCCGTTCTGCGCCGAGCGGTGCCTGTACTGCGCCTGCAACGTCGTCATCACCCAGCACCCCGAGGTCAGCGAGCCCTACCTCGAGCACCTGCGCCGCGAGATCGACCTCGTGGCGACGCACCTCGGCACGGCCCGTCCCGTGCGGCAGTTCCACTTCGGCGGCGGCACGCCCACCTACTACGCCCCCGCGCAGTTGGCCGAGTTGATGTCCTACCTGCGGGCCCGCTTCGCGTTCGAACCGGGGGCCGAGGTGGCGCTGGAGGCCGACCCGCGGGTGACCACCACCGAGCATTTGGAGGTCCTCGCCGACCACGGCTTCAACCGACTGTCGCTCGGGGTGCAGGACTTCGACCCCCGCGTGCAGGAGGCCGTCCACCGCGTACAGGGCTTCCAGGACACCATGCGCCTGGTCGAGGCCGCCCGGCGCTACGGCTTCACCTCGGTCAACGTCGACCTGATCCACGGCCTGCCGTACCAGACGCCGAGCTCCTTCGCCCGGACGGTCGACCAGGTGCTGCGGATGGCCCCCGACCGGCTGGCGGTGTACTCCTTCGCGCACGTGCCGTGGATCGCGCCGCACCAGAAGCGCCTGCCCGAAGACGCCATCCCCCGCGGCGAGGAGAAGTACCGGCTGCTGGCCACGGCGCGCGAGCGCCTCACCGGCGCCGGTTACCTCGACGTCGGCATGGATCACTTCGCCCGGCCCGACGACGAGCTGGCCCAGGCGCAACGCGAGGGCCGCCTGTCGCGCAACTTCATGGGGTACACGCCGGTCCGCGCCGGCGACGTGATCGGCCTGGGCCTGTCCGCCATCGGCGAGGTGCAGGGCCGCTTCGTGCAGAACCACCGCAAGCTGAACCGCTACCAAGATGCGGTGGCGGCGGGCCGGCTGCCCACCGCGCGCGGCTACGAGTTGAGCGACGACGACCGCGTGCGGCAGCACCTGATCCGCGAGTGGATGTGCAACCTGCACCTTCCCGTCCGCGACCTCGAAGCGCGCTTCGGCATCGCGTTCGACGCCTACTTCGCCGAAGAACGAGGCGAGATCGACGCCCTGGTGCGGGACGGGTTCCTGGAGCCGAACGAGGACGGCTTCCGCGCCGGCCCGCTGGGACGCATGTTCCTCCGCAACGTCGCCATGGTGTTCGACCGGCACCTGCGCGAGCGCACGCCGGACCGGCCGACCTTCTCACGAACGGTGTGAGTGGGGGGCGCGCCGGTCGGTCCTGCGTTCGCGGCATGTTGGCAGCCGCGGCGCTGGCCGGGTATACTTCCCGCCGGCTTCGGCCCGCGTGTGGGCGTATAGCTCAGTCGGTAGAGCGGCGGTCTCCAAAACCGTAGGTCGGGGGTTCGAGTCCTCCTGCGCCCGCCACCGTGAGGGAATGGACGCGCGAACACGGTTCGCGCGTCCGATTTCGTGTGGGGTCGCCGCACGGGAGATGCAACATTTCGCAGGCTCCATACCCTCGAGGAAGACGCCGACCGCTCGGTCGGTCGTTGCGTGGGCACTTGTCCCCGACACGCAGGCCGTCCTGAGCAATACCCCAGTGTTGGGTGGTGGCGCCCGTGCACCACATGGAACTCCGCACAAAGTGACGAATGCACGTTGGATTTTTCACGTCGCTATGATCATGGGCTCCGACGGACATCCGAGATGGCCCAACGCGCGTGCCTCTACGCGAGCTCCGTTGGAGCATTTCGAATCTCCGTCCCGTGGAAGCCTCCGGCTTGCACGAGTCAGCATCGAGGTGGCATTGACGCCGGGACCCGTAGATTGGGCGCTGATCGGGACGGCCGAGCCAGTGGCGCAACCGACCAAAGATGCATCCATATTGGTGCTGGGATGGCGCAGCGCGCCGTAGACCCAGATCGTTCGAGGCGCCCTCGCGACCTTCGAGCGAACACTCCACGCTCTTCGAGGGGCAAAGGAGAGGGATGCAGATATGAAGCGGTTAGGACTGGCAGTACTTTTCGTTCTCTTGGTCGCCGCGTGCGGCACGCAACCGCAGGTGGCGTCATGGGTCGGAAGTGTGACCTTGGACCCCGCCGACGGCGCGGTGGACGTTCCCGTCGACACCGACATCACGGCCACCTACGACTTCAGTCAAGGCGACATCGCGGACGCCGACATCGTGTTCACGGTGACGGCGGCCGAGTCCGAGACGGCCGGCGTGCACACCGCACAGGTCGCGGGCCAAACCACCGTAAACGTCGCGGCCGGCCAGGTAATCTTCGAGCCGGACGACGACCTGGCGCACGGCACCACCTACCAGGTGACCGCGCAAGGGAGCGTGACCCTCGACAACGGTGACACGCCCGAGGGCGAAGCGACCTGGAGCTTCACGACCGTCGAAGCAGAGCCCGAACCCGAGGAGCCCGCGTTCGACGTCACCCCCCCAGGGGACGACCCGATCGTGATCGACGACGCCTCGGGCGAAGGCTCGCCGGACGTTCAGGTCGACAACGCGTCCGATGGGCCAATCGACGTGAGCATCGTGTGCACGGACGAAGGTGGCGCCGACGCGGCCGGCTTCAGCGTGCAGCCGTCCACCGTCGACCCCGACAGCGCGGCCCAAGTGACCGTCGTCGCGGGCGCCGCCGTTTCCGACGGGACCTACACCTGCGTCATCACTGTCAGCGACGGCGAGCAGAGCGTCGAGACCACCGTCGAGGTCGTCGTGAATCGCGACGATGACGGGCCGAGCGACGTCGACGGCTTGGGTCTACCCGACGATGGGTCGATCACCTTCACCATCGACGACAGCGACCAGGGCTCGGCGGATTTCTCCGTCACGCGCGTGGATGGCTTCGGTGGGAACGTCACGCTGGTGGGCGAATGCTCCCAGGGCGGCCTGCAGGTCGAGAGCGTGACGAGCCCCCTGGTCGATCCCGCGACGGACGCCACGTTGGTCGTGAGCCTGGTAACCCCCGCCAACGGATTGGCGAACGGGACGTACCCAGGGGCGTGCGAGATCACGGCCAGTGCGGACGGCTCGACCAATGCGACGACCACGGTGGACGTGGTGGTGGATCGCACCATCGACGGCTTCCAGCTTCCGGGCAGCGACGGAACCGGCATCACCGTCACCGTCGACGACGGCAACGATCCGGCCACGCATGCCTTGAGCATCGCGCGCGCGAACAACTTCGATGAGGAAGTGACGCTGAGCGTAGAATGCTCCGCGACCGGCGACGGCAGCGACATCGCGGCCTCGCTTCAGCCCGAGGCCACGACCGAAGACAGCAGCACCTTGACCGTCGACGCACCGGGCGTGCCGAACGGCACCTACACGGACGCATGCACCGTGACGGGGACCGCACAAGGCTCGACCGACTCCAGTACGAACGTGACGGTCATCGTGGACCGGACGGTGGAGGGGATCGACTTCTCACCGACGGATGCCAGCCTGACGTTCACGATCGAAGGCACGGCGGATTCGAACACGCAGGCGGTCGAGATCGCCCGCGCGAACGGCTTCGACGGTGCAGTGAACATCACCGGCACCTGCGCGAGCGAATCGGGCATCACCTTCGATCCGGTCACGATCGCCGCAGGCGACACCACGGCGAGCGTCACGGTGCACGCGGACGAAGGCGTCAGCAACGACAGTCAAGGCTACGACTGCACGCTCACCGGCTCCGGCGACGGCTCCGAGGACGCGACGCTCGACGCCACCGTCGAAGTCGACCGCTTCGTGAATACACGCATCGTGCCGTTGAGCACGACCTGCGAAAGCGGCACCGCCACCGGCGAGAGCTGCGAGGTCCTGGTCCACCTCATCAACTTCGAGGACGACTTCTACGGGTTCGAGTTCGGATTCTCCTTCGATCAGGGCAACTACGCGATCAACGAGAACGCATCCGGCCTTGGGTCGTTGACGTCGCACTTCGACCTCGACGCCGTGTCGAGCACGACCGCTGCGGGCGTCGAGCCCCTGAGTGGCGATGCTGCGACCGGCAGCGGCGAGATCTACGTGCTCGTCGTCGAGCGCGTCGCCACGGGTAGCGACACGCTGAGCACCTCGGACGGTGAAGTGGTGCGCGACGACGGCTCTGCGATGTCGGGCCTGCCCGGCGCGGAGATCACGCTCCCATGAGCGCCGCAACCGGCACGTGCCCTGGCCAGCATCCATCCGAGTCCCGTACGTTCGAGCAGGAGTCCTGATGCGACGTTTCGCTGTGTTTTCGGTTTTGTCCGTCTTGTTTGGGCTGTTCGTGTTGGCCGCTTGTGGTCGGTCGGCGGAGCCTGAGCGTTTTACGACTGTCACGCTTTCCGTGCCGGCTGAGGCTACGGCTGTTGAAGCGACGTTGGAGTTTGATCCGGAGGCGTTGGAGTACCTGGAGCTTTCGAGTGGTGGTATCGCTTCCGATGCCGTTGGTTCGGGGCGGGTGCGTCTTGCCGCGATCGATCCGAACCACGAGGGGGGCGCGTTGGTCACGGCTACGTTCCGCACCCGGCAATCGGGTGCCACGCCGAGTATCGCCAGCCTACAGGCGTACGATCCTGCGGGGGCTCCTCGCGATGGTGCTGTGAGTAGCATCGAGCGTGGTGTCGCTTCTCCGCCTGAGGGTGACGGTGACGCTGCTGGTGGTCTTGCGGCGCAGGCGATTCCTGCGGATCCTGTGCTTGAAGCGTCTTACGCGGACTACGTTCTTGGCAATGTCGATCAGACCGGCAGTGTCAGCATTGCGGATGCGAGTGCCGTTCTGAACATCGCGACGGCGACGGCTCCGTTCGATAGTCCTTCCGATGTCCAGCTGTACCTTGCGGACTTGAACGGGAATCATGCGATTACGGTCAGTGATGCGGTTCTTGTTCTTCAGAACGTGGTTGACGATGATCTGGATGCGGATCTGGTGGTGAAACCGGATACGTTGGAGCTTGGCACCAACGATTCCGGTCTGATTCTGGTGGGGAATGCTGGGAATCAGCCGCTGCCTGAGTTGACGATCACTTCGCCTGTGGGCATCACGTTGACGCCTCTGGATCCCGGCGTAAAGGACCACACGGCTGCGTATCAGGTGGAGCAAACCCAGGACGCCGAGAGTGGTCCCGTCCACATCGATGCCGGCACCGCCGGAAGCGCGACCGTCGGGGTGTACGTCGACGGCGAAGAACCCGTCCTCTTCGACGCGATCCGCATCAATGCGGGCGGCGACGGCGTACGACCGACATCGCTCGGCCACGACGTGGATCGCCGACGACTACTTCGACCGGACGGCAGTACGACCGTACAGCCGACCCGGGCCGAGGACGTCGACGGTACGACCGTCGACGACATCGCTGTACCAGAGCGAACGCTACGGGCGAGACCGACCTCGTTCGGGTACGGCATTCCCGTTCCCGATGGGCGAGTACGACCGTGGTGCTGCACTTCGCGGAGATCTACCACGGCGTTGTCCGCTGGCACCGAACAGCGGCGAGCGTGAAGGCGATCGCGTGTTCAGTACGCGACGATCGAAGGCGACACGGTCCTCGACGGACTACGACGTGATGCGCGGATGACCGACGTCGGCCACCGCCGATCCAGAAGAGTCTTCGGCCCGTATCCAGGTGACCGACGGCACGCTGGACATCGAGTTCACCGCCTCCGTGGACAACGCCAAGATCTCCGCGATCGAGGTGGTGACGGCCGAACCGCAGGCTGGCACAGCTCGACGCGTTGCCGATGCGCGCCGTCGACTTCGGTCGACCGTCGATCGACACGGCAACAGCGCCGCACATGACCGTGACCCTCGCCAACCTCGGTGAGCGCGGGCGATCCGACCATCGACGGTCAGACAGACGTCGAGCGTTCCGGATGGCGACTTCTGGCGACCGACGCTCAGCGGCGCGCTTCGAGCATCGACGCCCGGGCACCTCGACCATCGTTCGAGGTGACGTTCGCGCCCGCCGTCGACGGGCGTCCAGCGCCGGAAAGCCTCGACATCGTGCACGACAGCGGCTCCGACGACCTCGTCTGCCGATTGCCGTTTCATTGGCGGGCGAAGGGCTTCGATCCCGCAGCGGCACCGGTCTCGTTCGGCTCGAGTGGCCTCGCGGGGGTCAGCCTCAGCAATCCGACGTCGTTGGACCTCGGCCCCGACGGCCGCCTGTACGTGTCCCAGCAGAACGGGATACTGCAACGCCTACACCGTCGGTGCGCGACGGCGCCAACGACTACTCAGGTGACCGACACCGAGACGATCGCGCTCGTTCAGGACATCCCCAACCACAACGATGACGACGGCAGCGCGAACGCAGGCGAGAACGACCGGCAGGTCACGGGCCTGCTACGTGGCCGGCACGGCGCTCAATCCGGTGCTGTACGTGTCGTCGAGCGACCCGCGGATCGGTGCCGGAGGCGGACCCGACTCAGCGGCTCGGACACCAACTCGGGCGTGATCTCGCAGCTGACCTGCAACCTGCGCATCCGGAACTGACGCCTGTGACTGGACCACGTCGAACTTGGTCCGCGGTCTGCCGCGCTCCGAGGAGAACCACGCCTCGAACGGCCTCGACAGTACGACGCGAGTGAACAACGTGCTCTACCTCGACGCAGGGCGGGCATACCAACGCCGGTTCGCCGTCAGCAACAACTTCGCGCTCACCACCGGAGTACGCGCTGTCGGCCGCGATGCTGTCGGTCGACCTCGATGCGCTCGAAGCCATGGAGGTCAAGTCGGACGCGTCGGGAGACTACGTGTACGACCTGCCGACGTTGGACGACCCGACACGCACCAACGAATCCGACGGCAGCGATCCCGGCGATCCCTTCGGCGGCAACGACGGCCTCAACCAGGCCCGCATCGTGTTCGGCGGTCCCGTGCAGGTGTACTCGCCCGGGTACCGCAACGCCTACGACCTCGTCATCACGCTGGTCTGGGCGAGCTCTACATCGTACGACAACGGCGCCAACGACGGCTGGGGCGGCTACCCCGAATACGAGGAGAGCTACGACTGCACCAACGCCTTCCTTTCCGGCGAACCTGGCTCGAGCAGTCCCGGTCCCGATCCCGCGGCCTACCTGGCGACGTGGAGCTGCACGACGGGAACTACGGCCACGGCGGCTGAGCGACGAGCAACCCGACAGCGAGGTCAACAACGAGGACAACCTGCACCACGTCCCCGCCCAGGGCTTCTACGGCGGTCACCCGACTCCGGTGCGCGCCAACCCCGGCGGCGCTGGCCTCTACGTCGACGGAGACTTCTACGACTCCTGGCCACGCCAACCTGCCCGACGACTGGCCGCCCGTTCCCGTCGATCGGGACGTACAACGCCGTGGAGTGCGACTTCCGCAACCCCGAGACGTGGACGACGGCGCGCTCGCGATGGTCGGTTCGTCGACCAACGGCATCACCGAGTACCCCGCCAGCAACTTCGGCGGCGCCATGACAGGGCGACCTGCTGCTGTGCCAGCTACAGCGGCCGCGATCTACCGGGCCACAGCTCAACGCCTCCGGCGACGACGTCACCGACGACGCCCGAGCAGCTCTTCTCCGGCTTCGGCTCGACGCCCGCTTGACGTGACCGCGCTGCCCGACGACAGCCGCTCTTCGCCGGCACCGTGTGGGCCGCCACCTACGGCTCCAACGACATCATGGTGTTCGAACCGGTCGACTACAGCGGCAACGGCTCGGGCGGCGGAGGGGGCGGCAGTCTCGATCGGAAGCTGCAGTACGGTCGCCGCCGAGAACCCCTCGGCGACGAGGACGGCGACGGCTACACCAACGCCGACGAGATCGACAATGGCACCAACCCGTGCTCGGCGGCGTCGACCCCGCCCGACTTCGACGGCGACGGCGTGTCCGACCTCCTCGATCCGAAGACGACGACAACGACAGTCATGCCCGACGCCACCGATCGCGTTCGCGCTCGGATGCCGACAACGGCACCACCACTGTCGCTTCCGGTCGAGTACGACCTGTTCTGGAATGACGATCCCGGCATCGGCTTCGGCGGCCTCGGCTTCACCGGTCTGATGACCAACGGGACAGCGATTACCTCGACGCTGTTCGATCCCGACGACGACCTGCAGCCTGGGCGGCACGTCCGGACTGCATGACCGATCCAGTCGGTCGGCAGCCGGGCGACGCACACGATGACGAGGATGACGACAACACTGCAGGTCAACGCGCTGCAGTTCGGCATCGACGTCGACGACGGACATCGATCCGGCCGAGGTTCACCATCGAGGTCCAGATCGACGCTCCTTCAACGGCGATGCAGACCCGGCAACTTCGCAGTCGTTCAGGGCTTCTACATCGGGCACTGGCGACGCAGGACAACTACCTGAAGGTCGTCGTCAGACGACGGAGGCGACGGCGACGGCGGCATCGAAGTCGGTCCTCGAGGACCGGCGGTTCAGCCCTGTCGACTTGGCACGCGGTACCGACATCGACGGGCGTCCTGAGTTGTCGGAAGCTAGCTCGGTCCAGCTGTTCCTGGAGGTCGACCCGATCCGAGCGGCACTCACGGCGCAGCCGAAGATACGCCGATCGATGGCGGTACGGTGAACAACGTCGGCACCGACAGCGCCGTTGGACGATCGCCCGCCAGCTGGCTCGACGCAAGCGACGACCATGGGCCTGGCAGTCGGCGTGATCGCCACCTCCACTCGGTGACGCCGCCGAGTTCGCCGCAACGTGGGAGTACATCTACATCCACGAGACGTCGACGTCGACTAGCCCTGAACGATCGTGCTCGATGGGCCTGGGCGCAGCATGCGCTGCGCCTACGGGACCCACCGTACACTGCTAAGGAGTTGACCTGATGACGACGTTCTCCCTGTTTCGGTCTCGTACCGTCTGGTTTGAGTTCATTCGTGTTGGTCGCTTGTGGTCGGTCTCCCGCGCCGGAATCGTTTCACGACAGTCACGCGTTGTCGGTACCGGCTGAGTGCCGACGGCGGTTGAGGCGACCCTGGAGTTCGATCGTGGAGGCGCTGGAGTATCGTGGAGCTGTCGAGTGGTCGGTATGGCTGTCCGAGGCAGTAGCGTCCTCGCCAGGACGTGTGCGTGTTGGCGGCGATCGCGCCGAGTCACGCCGGGGGCGAGCTGGTCAACGGTGTACGTTCCGGGCGCTGGCAATGCGAAGGCGTCACCGCGCAGTATCGGCAGCGTGCGTGCGTTCGACGGTGCAGGCGTGCGTGCTCGGAAGGCGCCGTGAAGCGGCGTTCGATCACGGTGTCGCTGCGCCGCGCTGAGGGCGCCGGATTGGACGCTGCTGGTGATCTCGCGGCGCAGGCGATTCCCGCCGATCCTGACGTTGGATGCTTCGTATGCGAACTACGTTCTTGGTGATGTTGATCAGAGTGGCAGTGTCAGCATTGCGGATGCGAGTGCGGTGTTGAACATCGCGACGGCGACGGCTCCGTTCGATAGTCCTTCCGATGTCCAGCTGTACCTTGCGGACTTGAATGGGAATCGTGCGATTACCGTCAGTGATGCGGTGCTTGTGCTTCAGAACGTGGTTGACGATGATCTGGATGCGGATTTGGTGGTGAAGCCTGATACGTTGGAGCTTGGCACCAACGATTCGGGTCTGATTCTTGTGGGGAATGCCGGTCGATCAGCCGCTGCCTGACTTGACGATCACTTCGCCTGTGGGCATCACGTTGACGCCTCTGGGTCGCGGCGTCGAGGATCACACGGCTGCCTATCAGGTGGAGCAATCCCAGGACGCCGAGAGCGGTCCCGTGCACATCGATGCCGGCACCGCGGGAAGCGCCTCGGTCGCGTTGTTCGTCGACGACGTGCCCGTCTTCGATCCGATCCGCATAAATGCGGGCGGAGATGCTCACACCGACGTCGAACGAAAACGACTGGATCGCTGACGACTAGCTACGACGATGAACGCCAATACGACCGCGTGGCCGCCCGACGGCCCGAAGGACGTCTGACGATCGACAGGTACCGTTGACAACTTCCTGTATCAAACCGAGCGGTTACGGGAGGACTTCTCCTACGCCGATACCCGTTCCCAATGGCGAGTACGACGTGGTGCTTGCACTTCGCGGAGATCTACCAGTGAATCGTCGGAGGATGAGATCCGAGCGACGACGAGGCTGAAGGTGCGCGCGTGTTCAGTACCGCCATGGTCGAAGGTGAGCACGGTGCCGTCGAGGACTTCGACCTGTACGCCGGATGTCGGCGCGGATCACGCGCCGTCCATGAAGGAAACCTTCAGGCCCGCAGTCGACGTTACAGACGGTACGCTCGACATCGACTTCAGCTTCTACCATCGCGAATAACGCCAAGATTTCCGCCATCGAGGTGCTGACGGCCGAACCGCAACCCGATCACCTTGGCGCCAGCCCTGGCTCGATCGACTTTGGCCAACAAGAGACCAGCAGCACCACCCAACGAACCGTCACGCTCACCAACCTCGGCGATACCGGCGACCCCACCATCACGATCGACAGCGTCAGCGCCGACAGCGACTACGACGCCACGCTTGCACGGCGCGGCCACCCTCGATCCCGGCGACAGCACCACCGTCGACGTCAGCTTCACGCCCGCCGCCGTCCGGTGCACAGCGCCGGCACGCCTGACCGTCGAACCACAGCGGCACCAACGACCCCCTCGAACTCTCCCTCAGTGGCGAAGGGATCGAACCGGCCGCGTTGGTGGGCGAGACCTCGCTCGTCATCACCGAGGAAAGCTCGGACATCGAGGCGAGCACCTACAACGGCGGTTCGTTCCAGATCACCAACGTCGGGGACAAGAACATTGCTTCGGCGTCGCTCGATCTGGGTACGACCGTGATGCCCGACATGGTGTACGACCCAGAAGGAACCGCCGGAGACGATACGGGCAAGGTCTTCACGGCGGACAGCGGCGGCTCAGCGACCGGGCTGGTCGGGGGAAGCCTGTCCGTTCCGCACGACGGGGACCCCGACGACGGCTACGAGGTGTTGACCATCACGTTCGACGACTTCGAGCCGGGTGAGACGTTCACGTTCTCGGTCGACAACGATCCCACCAGCATCAAGGGCGCGACGATCGGCTCGCAGGCCGCCGGGCCGGTGTCGGGACTCGAACTGACGGGGGCGACCTTCACGGTCCAATACGCCGATGAAACGGCGCACACGAACCAGGTGTTCGGCGACGGCAGCGTCGGCGGGTCCCAGTCCGTGGCGAACGAGGGCGTGCCAGCCGCGCCCACGATCGACGCGCAGGGCGTCACCATCCAAGCGACCACGTTCTCGTCCGAGCACACGGCGGCCGCGGTGACGGACAGCAGCCCGACCATCGTGGTCGACGCGCCCGCAGGGGAGAACATCACCCTCCTGCAGATCGAGGGTGAGCTCGCACTCGATAACGTTCCCGATTCAGATGGGACCCCCGGCTACGACATCGAGGACTTCGAAGCCAACAAGGCCGTGAACGTCATCTACCACGAGGCCACCGTCGGCTCTGGCGGCACGGTCGACGTGCCGGTCACGCTGACTTCGTCGACCGACGTCGGCGGGTACAATTACTTCGTGGCCGCCCGTGAGGACGAAGATGGTGCCACGAGCCTCACCTCGAACGTGGTGGTCCTGCAGCTCGTGGAATCGCTCGAACCACAGGCGCTCTACCGGGTGAACGCGGGCGGTAAGGAACTCAAGCCCCACGACCCGGTCTGGACGAAGGATACGAGCCTGAACCCGTCGACCTACGTGAACGTCCCGGAAAGTGGTAACAAGACGTACTCGACGGCCGACACGATTGGCCTGCACGAGTCGGTTCCGGGGGGTACCCCCATGGCGTTGTTCCAGACGGAACGCTGGGATCCCTCGAGCGACCCTGATCCGGAGATCGAAATGACGTGGAGTTTCGACCTGGCGTCCGGGGTGGAGTACGAAGTGCGGTTGTACCTGGCCGAGATCTACCTGGACGACAAAAACCATGACGCAGAGGGTCCACGCGTGTTCGATGTGGAGGTGGAGGGGTCGGTCCCCGCCGTGTTCGACAGCATCAACCTGTTCGAGTCGTACGGTCATGACGTGGGTGTCATGCTCTCGACGACGGTGACGCTTGCCGATGACTACCTCGACATCACCTTCCTGCACGGCCAAGAAAACCCCAACGTGAAGGGCATCGAGATCGTCCGTGTTCCCTGAACACGTGCGGTGAGCAAGGGCCCATGATGTCCTGTCCGTCGTCGCGACGATTCGCGTGTGCAGTGCAGTGCCTGGGGGCGAGCCGACCGGCTCGCCCCCTGCACGTACCCTGGCCCCGAAGCCCTGGCGCCGCCCTCTGGTATCCTGAACCAGATTCGGCACGGGAGGTGACGCCATGCAATCAGCTTGGACACGGCGCGACCGGCGAGACCCACAAGATGACCTTCACCGACGCGGCCGCCGCCAAGGCCGCCGCGCTGCTGGAAGAACGAAACCAAGAGCAGGCCGCCATCCGCGTGTTCGTCAAGTCCGGCGGATGCAGCGGCTACATGTACGGCATGTCGATCGACGACCGCCGGCTCGAGGGCGACCAGGAGTTCGAGGACAAGGGCGTCCGCATGGTGGTCGACAAGATGAGCTGGCCGTTGCTGCAGGGCAGCGAGGTGGACTACGTCGAGAACATGATGGGCGGCGGGTTCTCCGTGCACAACCCCAACGCCAGCAGCAACTGCGGCTGCGGCAGCAGCTTCCGCACCGACGGCGCCAGCGCGCCCGATGGCGAAGGCAGCGCCGGCTGCGCCACCTGAGCCACGCGGTTCGAGGCCGGCGCGGGCCACGCCCCGCCGGCCTCCTTCAAGACCCCATCGTTCCGGCCCGGACGCGCGTCCGGGCCGGAACGTTTCGTGCGGGACGACGGGCCGACCGCCTCGCGGCGCGTCAGTCCGGCACCTCCTCGTGCGTCTCCGGCGACCAGCGCAGCACCGGCCGGCGCGCCGCCGCCACCTCGTCCAGCCGCCGGACGGGCGTGTGGTGCGGCGCGCCTGCCAGCGCGTCCGGATCCTCGGCCGCGCGGTCCAGGATGCGGCCGATCGCCTCGGCGTACGCGTCCAGCGTCTCCAACGACTCGGTCTCGGTCGGCTCCACCATCATCGCCTCCTTGACGATCAACGGGAAGTACACCGTCATCGGGTGCATCCCCTCGTCCAGGAGGGCCTTGGCGACGTCCAGCGTGCGTACGCCCGCCGGCGGGCGTGCCACGAACTCGTGCATGCAGGTCCGGTCGTACGCCGCCGTGCAGCCGTGTTCCCCCATGCGGACGCGCAGGTAGTTGGCGTTCAGGACCGCCATGTCGGCCACGTTGCGCAGGCCGTCCGCGCCGAGCGAACGGATGTAGGCGTAGGCGCGGACCAGGTTGCCGACGTTGCCGTAGAAGCTGCGCATGCGGCCGATCGACCCCGGCCGGTCCTCCTCCAGGCGGTAGCGGTCCCCCTCGCGGACGATCAGCGGGCGCGGCAGGAACGGCGCCAGGTGGTCGTGCACGCCGATCGGGCCGGTGCCGGGCCCCCCGCCGCCGTGCGGGGTGGTGAAGGTCTTGTGCAGGTTCAGGTGCACCACGTCGAAGCCCATGTCGCCCGGGCGGGCCTTGCCGACGATGGCGTTCAGGTTGGCGCCGTCGTAGTACAACTGCGCGCCGACCGCGTGCGCGGCCTCCGCGATGCGGACGATCTGCGACTCGAAGATGCCGATGGTGCTGGGGTTGGTCAGCATCACCGCCGCCACCTCGGGGGAGAGCGCCGCCTCGAACGCGCCGACGTCCATCTCCCCGTCCGGGCCCGTCGGCACCTCCACCACCCGGTAGCCCACCATCCCGGCCGTGGCGGGGTTGGTGCCGTGCGCCGCGTCCGGCACCAGCACGATCCGTCGCTGGGCGTCCTCGCCGCGGGCGCGGTGGTAGGCGCGGATCATCAGGATGCCGGTCAGTTCGCCGTGCGCGCCGGCGGCGGGTTGCAGGCTCACCTCGTCCATGCCGGTCAGCGTGGCGAGGTCCTGCTTCAACGACCACAACAGGCTCAGCACGCCCTGCGCGCCCTCGGGGTCCTGGTAGGGGTGCAGGTCGTCGAACAACGCCGCGGCGTCCTCGTGCACCTTGGGGTTGTACTTCATGGTGCAGCTGCCCAGCGGGTAGACGTTGCCGTCGATCGAGAACTGCCGGTGCGCCAACTGCGTGAAGTGCCGCACCAGGTCCAACTCCGAGACCTCCGGGAGCCGCGGGGGCGCCTCCCGCAGCGCGTCCGCGCCCAGCAGCGCCTCCATCGAGGGGCCGTCCACCTGCGGGGGGCGCGCGGCGCGGCGACCGGCCCGCGAGCGTTCGAACAGCAGCGGCGCGTCGTGCTCAGACACCGGAGCGCACCCGCCCTTCCGCCCCCACGGCGTGCAGCGCCGTCACCAGCCGCTCGACGTCGGCGGGCCGGGTCAGCTCGGTGGCGGCCAGCAGCACGGCGTCGCCCAGGCCGTACTCCGCCCCCAGCGGCACGCCGGCGCGCACGCCTTGGCGGTGCAGGTCGCGACGCACCGTCCGGGGATCGTGCGGCACGCGGAGGGGGAACTCCGCGAAGAACGGGCCGCCTCGAACCACGTCGAACCCTTCGCGCGTCAGGCGGTCCGCCAGGGCGTGCGCGTTGCGGACGGTGCCCTCCGCCATCTCCCGCAGGCCCTGGGGGCCCAGCGCCGCGACGTTCACGGTCGCCATCAACGCCGTCAACTGATGATTCGAGCAGATGTTGGACTTGGCCTTGCCGCGCCGGATGTGCTGCTCGCGCGCCTGCAGCGTCAACACGAAGCCGCGCCGGCCGTCCACGTCGCGCGTTTCGCCCACCAGCCGTCCCGGCAGCTGCCGCAGCAGGGCCTCGCGCACCACCATGAACCCGAAGTGCGGCCCGCCGAACTGCAGCGGCACGCCGAGCGGTTGGCCCTCGCCGACCGCCACGTCCGCGCCTGCTTCGCCGGGCGTACGGAGGACCGCCAGCGAGAGGGGATCCACCACCGCGACCAGCAGGGCGCCGGCCGCGTGGGCCGCCTCGGCGAGGTCGGCGGTCGCTTCGATCCGACCCAGGTGGTTCGGGTTCTGAACCATCAGGCAGGCCGCCTCGTTCAGGTCGGCGGGCACGGGCGTGGCCAGGCCGTCCAGGTCGATCACGTCCAGCTGTACCCCAAGCGGCTCCAGGTAGGTGGCGATCACCTCGCGGGTCTCCGGATGCACGCCCCGCGACACCACCACCCGCCCCCGGCCGGTGGCCCGCAACGCCAGCAGGGCGGCCTCGGCCGCGGCGGTGGCGCCGTCGTACATGCTGGCGTTGGAGACGTCCAGGCCGGTCAGCTCGCTCATGATGGTCTGGTACTCGAAGGTGGCCTGCAGCCCCCCCTGCGACACCTCCGGTTGGTACGGCGTGTACGCCGTCACGAACTCGGACTGCGACGCCAAATGGCGGGTCACGGCGGGCACGAAGTGCCGTCGTACGCCGCCGCCGAGGAACGAGGGGCTGGCGTGGTCGTCCCGGGCGGCCAGCTGCCGCAGGTGATCCATCAGCGCGACTTCGTCCATCGCGCCCGCGAGGTCCAGTTCGGGATCGCGCAACGACGCCGGGATCGACGCGAACAGGGCGTCCACGTCCGCCACCCCGATGGCCTCCAGGGCGCGACGCACGTCCCCGTCGGTGTGGGGGGTGTAGCGCACTACGACTCCTCTTCGGCGACGGCGCGGTAGCCGTCCGCGTCCAGCAGCCCGTCGCGGGCGCCGGGGTCGTCCACCTTCATGCGGAACAGCCAGCCTGCCTCGTAGGGGTCCTCGTTGATGCGTTCGGGGGCCCCCTCGAGGGCGTCGTTGACGGCGGTGATCTCGCCGGCGAGCGGCGCGTTGATGTCGCTGGCGGTCTTGACGCTCTCGACGACGGCGACCGGATCGCCGGCGGCGAAGCGGGCCCCCACCTCGGGCAGTTCGACGAACACGACGTCGCCGAGCTGATCCTGGGCGAAATCGGTGATGCCGACCGTCACCTGCCCGTCTTGGACGTCGGTGATCCACTCGTGCGTGGAGGCGTACCTGAGTGCTTCGGGAATGTTCATGCGTCCTCCAGGGACCGGCCGCGCTGCGGCGGGCAGGAATGCGTATTCGCCACGATACCCGCGTTCAGGCGCGGAAGAACGGAATGTCGGAGACGGTCGCGGAGACGTGCTGCCCACGGATCTCGACCCCCACCTCGCGCTCCGGCTCGGCCAGGTCGCTGCGCACCCAGGCGAAGGCGATGGCGTCCCGCGTCAGCGGTGAAATGGTGCCGCTGGTCACCGCGCCTGCCGGGGCGCCGTCGGCGTCCAGCACCCGGTAGCCCTGCCGGGCGATCCCGCGCCCCAACACCCGCAGGCCGACCAGCCGGTGCGTGCACGAGGGGGCGTCCCCGAACGCGTCGCGCCCCGCGAACGGTTTGTCCTTCACCACCCAGGCGAACGGCGTGCAGCGCGGGTCGGTGTCCTCGCCCAGTTCGTGCCCGTACAGCGGAAAGCCCGCCTCCAGTCGCAGGGTGTCCCGCGCGCCCAACCCGCACGGTTCCGCCCCGGCGTCGGTGACGGCGGTCCATACCGCGACCGCGTCGTCCGGTCGCGTGAACACCTCGAAGCCGTCCTCGCCGGTGTAGCCGGTTCGGGCCATCCGGACGGGCACGCCGGCCAACTGCGCCGGCCGGGTGTCGTTCTTGCGGAACGACGTCAAATCCTCGTCGACGAGGCGGTCCAGCGTCAGCGCCGCGCCGGGGCCCTGCACGGCCAATAGCGCCCAGCGGTCGCTGACGTCCTCGACCGTGACGTCCTCGGCGCCGTGCGCCAGCTGCTGGAGGCGGTCGCGGACGGCCGACCGGTTGGCCGCGTTCGAGACCAGCAGCCAGCCCTGCTCCGCCAGGCGGTACAGGTACCCGTCGTCCACCAGGCCGCCGCGGTCGTTGGGCACCATGGTGTAGTGCGACCGGCCGACCCGCAGCTTCTTCGCGTCGTTGAGGAGCGCGTAGCGCAGGAACGAACGGGCCCCGTGTCCGTCGATGCGGAACTCGGCCATGTGGCTCACGTCGAACACGCCGGCGCGCTCCCGGACCGCGAGGTGCTCGTGCGAGATGCCGTAGCGGTACTGCAGGGGCATGCGGGTTCCGGCGAAGTCGGTCATCCGCGCGCCGAGAGCCTCGTGCGCGGACGTCAACGGTGTCGTCTCCATGGCCGGCACGCTACCACCCGCCGATTGAGCGACCCCCCGTGCACCGGGGCGTTTCAGGCCTTCTGCGCCAGCTTCTCCAGGACCAAGCGCGACACGGCCCGCAACGGTTCGAACACCCCTTCGAAGCGGGCGGCCACCGCGTCGAAGCGCGGGACCTTCTCCTCGGGGTCGAGGACCTGACGGACCATGTCGCTGGGCAGCGCGTCGGGCAGGTCGCGCTTGTTGATCTGCACCACGTGCGGCACGTCGGAGAGGCGCAGATCGTACTCCAACAGGTTCTCGCGCAGGTTGCGCAGGCTCTCCGCGTTGGCGCGCAGACGGTTGGGGGCGCTGTCGGCGACGAACACGATGCCGTCCACGCCCTTCAGGATCAGCTTGCGCGAGGAGTTGTAGAACACCTGACCGGGGACCGTGTACAGGTGGAAGCGCGTCTTGAAGCCGTTGACCGTGCCCAGGTCCAGCGGCAGGAAGTCGAAGAACAAGGTCCGTTCGTCCTCGGTGGCGAGGCTGACGAGCTCCCCCTTCGACTCGCCGGGGACGCGGTCGTAGATCATCTTCAGGTTGGTGGTCTTGCCGGAGAGGCCGGGGCCGTAGTAGACGATCTTGAAGTTGATCTCGCGGGCGCCGAAGTTGATGGTGCTCATACGTCCCTCGGGCCGAACAGGCCGTCCAGAAGCTTCTCGGTCGACTCGCTCCACTGCTCGTCGAGGTTCAACGCGGGGGCGTCCATCTCCCGCAGGGCCGCCAACTCCTCGCGGATGGTGCGCGCGGCGCGATGGGCGTGCACCTTGATCTTGCCGAGGGCGGCGGACGCGTCGAACACGACCAACAGCAGCGCGTCGGGACCGAGCTCCTCGACGTAGGTGCCCACATCGCTCCCCTGGTGGACCATCTCCCGAAACCCTTCGTCGCCGAACAGCTTGGCGATCGCCTCGTTGGCGGAATGATTGGAGGCCACCAACGTCGCCAGCGAATCCAGCGAGGGGGGCTTGGGCGCCCACAACGCCCGCGCGTGCAGCAACACGAACCCCTTGCGGTCCACCACCAACGCGTAGCGGGCCCGGCTGCGGCCCAGCAGCTCGTCCAGCGTGGCCTCGACGCGGCCGTGCGCCGCGCCGTACAGGTCGAGGGACGGCTCCAGCATGGGCGGAGGATAGCACGAGGGGCCCCGCGGCACGAATGCGAAGTCCCTCACGCCTTGCCTCGTCCCACGCGCTGCGGTACACTCCGTAGGCTCGAGACCGTGTACCCGCGCGGGGTACGGCCTCGGCGCCGCACGTCCCGCACGGCGATGTAGCTCAGCTGGTTAGAGCGCACGACTCATAATCGTGAGGTCCGGGGTTCAAGTCCCCGCATCGCTACCACACGGCGCAGGGTGCACGGGCCCTGCGCCACGTTCGTGCCATGGCACCGGGCATTGGTGCCGGGAACGGGACTCGAACCCGTACGCCCTTGCGGGCAGCGGATTTTAAGTCCGCAGCGTCTACCGATTCCGCCATCCCGGCCGGTCGCGATCAGCGTACCAAGCGGCCACGCGCCCCGGACCGCGCCCCTGGCCGCCTGCGGGGGCGGGGCCTCACACCACGTAGGCGGTGGCGTCGGCCCGGTCCTCTGCGGCGCGCGCCTCACTCCAGGATAGCTCGGCGGCCAGCAGTTCGTTGACCCGCGCGACGGCCGCCACGGCCGCGTCGCGGTCCAGGACGCCGAGGCGCGTGCGGCGCATCAGCACGTCGGTGGTGCTTCGCGCCAACTCGTGGCGGGCGGCATGGATCGCTTCGGCCTCGAGGTAGGGGTGACCCTCCGCCAGCCGCGCCGAGAGGCCCTCCTCCGCGGCCACGGTCGCGACCTGTGCGGCGCGGTCGCCGTACGCCCCGTTCAGGTGGCGGGCGACGTCCTCCGGCAGGCCGAAGCGGTCCGCGAGCGCGGCCGCGCCGTCCGGGTCGTGGTTCGCCCCGCCGATCAGCACGCGTTCGGAGGTGCGGGAGGGGCCGGCCGACAAACCGCCGACCTTGATCGCCTGGTCGACGGTGTCCAGCGCCATGCGACGGTAGGTGGTCCACTTGCCGCCCGCGATGGTGACCAGGCCGCCGGTCGACACGTTGATCACGTGATCGCGGGACAGCCGGGCGGTGTCGCTGGAATCGGGGTCGGACACCAGCGGCCGCAGGCCGGAGAAGGTGGCCCGCACGTCCTCGCGGGTGACCGGCGACGCGAAGTAGCGCCGCACGTGCCGGAGCACGTACTCGATGTCGTCGTCGGAGGCCTTGGGGTGCGTTTCGATCTCGGCCGGCGCGTCGGTGGTGCCGACCAGGGTGTGTCCCTGCCACGGAAGCAGGAACAGCACGCGTCCGTCGTCGGTCTCCGGGATCAGCAGGCCGGTGTCGGGCGGGCTGAACCGCTGGTCCAGCACGATGTGGATGCCGCTGCTGACGCTCAGCATCGGGCGGGCGTTCGGATCGTCCATCCGCCGCACCGCGTCGGTGAACGGACCCGTCGCGTTCACCACCGCGCGCGCTCGCACCCGGACCTCCTCGCCGCTGAAGCGGTCCCGCACGCGGGCGCCCGCGATGTTCCCGTCCTCCTTGTCGAGCGCCGTCACCTCGGCGTGATTCACGCAGACGGCGCCGTCCTCGACGGCCGTCAGCGCGATCGCCACGTTCATGCGCGCGTCGTCGAACTGACCGTCGTAGTAGATCACGCCGCCGCGCAACCCTTCGGCCTTGAGCATCGGGAAGCGCGCCCGCGCCTCCTTGGCGTCCACGAAGCGGCTGGGGGCCAAATTGGACTTGCCGGCCAGCCAGTCGTACAGCTTCAGGCCCGTGCGGAAGTAGGGGACCTGCACCCAGTGATACAGCGGCGTCACCAACGGCATGGGCCGTGCCAGGTGGGGGGCGATCCGGATCAGCACGGCACGCTCCCGCAGGGCGTCCCGCACCAGGTTGAACTGCGAGCGGTCGAACTCCTTGACCGCCTTCTCGAGGTAGCGCACCCCGCCGTGGATCAGCTTGGTGCTGCGACTGCTGGTGCCGGCCGAGAAGTCGTCCCGCTCGACCAGGGCGACGCTCAGGCCGCGCGTGGACGCGTCCAGCGCCACGCCCGCGCCGGTCGCCCCGCCCCCGACGACGAGGAGGTCGAACGGATCCTCGCCCAGCCGTGCGAACGACGCCTCGCGCGACAGGGGACTCACGCGTCCACCTCGGCCCAGTCCTTGGCGCGCGAGACCGCCTTGTTCCAGCCGGCCAGCAGCGCGTCGCGCTGGTTTCGGTCCATGTCCGGCTCGAAGCGGGCGTCCTCGCGCCACTGCGCGGAGAGCTCATCGCGGCCGGACCAGAACCCTACCGCCAACCCCGCCAGATAGGCCGCCCCCAGCGCGGTGGTCTCGGTGATCTCCGGGCGCACCACGGGTATGCCCAACAGGTCCGCCTGGATCTGCATCAGCAGATCGTTCTTGGTGGCGCCCCCGTCGACGCGCAGCTCCTCCATGGTGATGTCGGCATCGCTCTCCATCGCCCGAATCACGTCGTGCACCTGGAAGGCGATGCCTTCCAGCGCGGCGCGCGCGATCTCGGGTGGGCCGCTCCCGCGGCTCAAGCCCAGCAGCGCGCCCCGTGCGTAAGGGTCCCAGTGCGGGGCGCCCAGGCCCGTGAACGCCGGCACGAAGTAGACGCCGCCGTTGTCCGCCGCCTGGCGTGCCAGCGGTTCGACGTCCTCGCTGCGGCGCAGGATGCCCAGCTCGTCCCGGAGCCACTGCACCACCGCGCCGGCGACGAAGATGCTGCCCTCGAGGGCGTACTCGAACCCGCCCTGGTCCCACGCCACGGTGGTCAGCAGGCGGTTGCGGGACGCGATCGGCTCGGCGCCGGTGTTCATCACCATGAACCCACCGGTGCCGTAGGTGTTCTTGCCTTGGCCCGGCTGGAAGCAGGTCTGCCCGAAGGTGGCGGCCTGCTGGTCGCCCGCGATGCCGGCGATGGGCACCTCGGCCCCGAACAGGGAGGCGGGCACGCGCCCCACCTCGCCCGAGCTGGCCACCACCTGCGGCATCATCGAGGACGGAATCCCGAACGCCTCCAGCAGCTCGTCGCTCCAGCGGCGGGCATGGATGTCGTACAGCATGGTCCGGCTGGCGTTGCTGGCGTCCGTGACGTGCACGGTGCCGCGCGTGAGTTGGGTGATCAGCCACGCGTCGATGGTGCCGAACGCCAACCGGCCCGCCTCGGCGCGTTCGCGGGCGCCCTCGACGTGTTCGAGGATCCAGGCGATCTTGCTGGCCGAGAAGTACGCGTCCGGGATCAGGCCCGTACGCGCGGTGATCTCGCCTGCGAGCCCGGCGTCCACCCAGCGTTGGATCAGGCCGGCGGTGCGGCGGTCCTGCCACACGATCGCGTTGTGCACGGGACGCAGGGTGTCGCGATCCCACACCACCGTCGTCTCGCGCTGGTTGGCGATGCCGATCGCCGCGACCTGGCTCGGCTCCAAGCGTGCCTGCGCCAGCACTTCGGTGGCGACGCTCGACTGCGTGCTCCAGATCTCGTGCGGGTCGTGTTCGACCCAGCCGGGCCTCGGGTAGTGCTGCTGGAACTCCTTCTGCGCGACCGAGAGGATCCGCCCGTCAGGACCGAACAGGATGGCGCGCGAGCTGGTGGTGCCTTGGTCGAGCGAGAGGATGGCGTGGGCCATGGCGTCCTCCTTGAGGCCGGAGAGGCTGGGGGTGTCGGGGCGTTCGCCCGGTCGCGGCGTTCACGTGGGGTGGGGGAGGGGGACCAGCCGGGCGCGGGCCCAGGCCCGTTCCCCCCTCAGCCGCGCGGCCAGCCGGGGCGCATCGTGCGGGAGTCCAGCCGCGCGGCGTCGCACCGAACTGTCGAAGCGCCCCGCGTGAAGCGTGGCCAGGACGCGCTGAAACAGGTCGGCGTCGGGGATCGCGTGCCGGCTGAACGCCTTGAACGCGAACGCGCCCACGTCCGGAAAGGTGTGCAGGACGAGATGCGCTTCGTCGAGGGAAAGGCCGTGGCTGCTGCCGTCCGCCTCCTCGACCCGGGTGACGGTGCGGGTGGTTTCTTCGCCGAGCTGCGCCGCCAAGGCGGACACCAATGCGTCCAGCCCCGCAGGGTCGGTGAGAATGCCGGGGCCGGCCCGGCGACCGTCGAGGAGAAGCAACGTGCCGGTACCGAGGGGTTCGCTCGCGTCCACGCCGTACGCTACCAAACGCGTGGCCGTCACTCGCCTGTGATCTGGGCCGCGACGCGCGCCAGTTCTTCCGACACCTCCGTGACAGGATCGCTCAGTAGGCGCGCCAACGCCTGACCCATCGGCCCCCACACGCGGCCCATGGCGGCCGCGACGGGGATGGGATCGGCGTGCAGCATCGCCTGGCCGAACGCGGCCAGCGCGTGCCCCTCGCCCAGATCCGCGAGGGCTTCGGGGGCGGCGGGCACACGCCCCGCGCGACGGGCGTACGCCGCCTGCGCCCCCGGCCGCGACAACCACTTCGCGAGGTTGGCCGCGTCGCGCGGGGCCTCCGCGAAGCGGCTGATCGCCACGCCGCGGACCTCCATGAACGCCGTCCAGGGCGTACCGTCGGCCAGCGGGCGGCATCGGCGCGGCACCGACGTCGATGCCGGCCTCCCGGGCCGCCTGAACCGCCCACGGCCCGGTGTGGAACATCGCCAGGTCGCCCGCCGCGAAGCGCGCGTGCGCCGTCGCGTAGTCCACGTCCGGGGGGATCACCTCGTGCTGGTGCACCAACGCCTGCAACGCTTCGAGGCCGCGGACGGCGCCCGGACGAGTCAGGCCGAGCTGGGGCGTGGCCCCACCTACCTCCCCCGCGCCGTCGTCCGCCGCGCCGTCGTTCGCCCCGGCGAACAGGGACCCACCGAAGGTCCGAAGCCAGCCGTAGGCGAAGTAGAAGTTGGTGGCGTCGACCAGGAAGCCGTAGCGCCCGTCGCCCGTCAGCTCGACCGCACGCCGCACCAGCGCGTCGTAGTCGGCCGGCGGTTCGTCGACGACCTCCCGGTCGTACAACAGCGCCGGTCCCTCCACGCTCATCGGCAGCGCGAGCACCGGGCCGGCAGGGGCCAGCGCGCGCCGCGCGTTCGGGCCGGTCTCCTCCAGGTAGGCGTCGGTCACGGTGTCGCGCAGGTCCGCCAGCACGCCTTCGCGGCCCAGCTCCGACAGGTCGGCGTGCGGCAGCCACGCCACGAGGTCGGGGCCGTCGCCTTCGGGAGCGTCCGAGATCATGCGAACCGCCAACTCGCCCGCCGGCAGGCTGGTGACGTCGACCTCCACGTCGAACGCGCCTGTGAAGGTGGCGGCCTCCTGCCGAACCGCCTCCAGCATGGCGCCCGAGGCCGGTGTCCAAACGGTCACCTCGGGCGCGTCCTGCGCGACGGCGCCCGCCCCGCCCAGGAGGAGCGCGACCAAGAGGGCGAGCGACCCCGCAGCGCGCTGCGGGGCACGCCGCCACCGCTGCGCGGGGCGCGCACGCGACGCCGCGGACGGGGCGGGGGGGTCGCCGGCGGGTGCGCATCGCATGGCAGGCAGTGTACCTGCGCGATCGGCCCGCCGGCCGGACTCAGGCCCTGCGCCAACCGCCGCGCCCGTCGGGCGTGACCAGGCCCGCCAACTCCAACCGCGTCAGCAGCGCCAGCAGGCGACCGGCCGGCATGCCGGCGGGGAGGAGCGCGTCCAAGGGGCGCGGCGTGCCGTCGCTCAGCAGGGCCAGCAGGCGGCGGGCCGCGGGATCGTCGGGGATCGCCGATACGGCCCCGGTGGGCGGGGCCGTGGCGTGGGGGGCCGCCGCCTCCGCCAGACCGGACACGGCCGCGATCAGTTCGGCGGTCCCCACGAAGGGGGTGGCGCCGTCGGCCAGGAGCGAGGCGGCGTAGCGGCCCTTCGGGCCGTCCGGCCGTTGGGGGACGACGAACACCTCGCGCCCCTCGTCGTTCGCGAAGCGGACGGTGTGCCTCACGCCGCTCCCCTCCCTCCCTTCCACCATCAGCACGGCGCGGGCGAGCCCCGACACGATCCGGTTGCGTCGCGGGAAGGAGCCCGGGTAGGCGTTGGTGCCGGGTGGATGTTCGCTCACCACGGCGCTGCGTTGCGCGATCCGGTCGGCCAGCGGCTGGTGTCGCGCCGGGTGCACCCGGTCCAGGGACGAGCCCAGCACCGCAATGGTGGCGTCCGGCGCGGCGTCCAGTGCCCCCGCGTGGGCCGCGGCGTCGACGCCGAGCGCCAGCCCCGAGGCGACGCACACCCCCGCTCGGGCCAGTTCGGCGGAGACGCCGCGCGCGAACGACAGCGCCCACGGGCTGGCCGTGCGCGTCCCGACCACCGCCACCACCCGCGACGCCGCCGGCGCGGCGGCCGTGCCCTGCGGCAGGCGGCCCCGCACGAACAACAACGGGGGCGGATCGACGGTGCGGGCCAGCAGCGGGGGGTAGGCGGGGTCCTCCGGGTGGATCGGGGCGGGACCCCGCGCGGTCCAGGCGTCGAGGTAGTGCCGGGCGTCGCGACGCCCGGCCGGCGAGAGCGCCGCGCGAATGCGGCCCCAGGCGTCTGACGTGACCTTCTCGGCCTCGTCGTCCGGTGGGTGCCTGGCCGTCGCCATGCGGCGCACGTCGCGGTCGAAGGCGCGCCAGGCGCGGCCGATACGGACCGCGCCCAGCCCCTCGGCCAGCGCCAGTGCGGTCCAACATTCGCGTCGAAGGCGCGCGTCGTCGGGATCCTCCGCAGGGGAGGGGCGTTCCGAGGAACCGGGGCCGGGGGGCCGAACCATGCCGGCAGACTACGCGGCGGGCGCCGGCCCCCGGCCCGCGGCTGGGACGCGGATCGCGTGCATCAGGGCATCGCGCCGCCCGGGCCGCGGCCGAAGCCCACCCGGGCCGCGGCAGGGGCCCGCGCATTCGCGGTTCAGGACAGCTTGACCCTCGGCCCTCGTGCGGTGTCTTCGACCTCGATCCCCAACTCGGCCAGCCGGTCGCGCAGGGCGTCGGCCGTGCCGAAGTCGCGACGGGTGCGGGCCGCCTTGCGTTGTTCCAATACCAGCTCCAGCAGCCCTTCGAGCCGGTCGCGCGCCGCCGCGCCCTCCTCAGCCTCCGCCGAGGGGGGGACGCCCAGCACGTCGCCCAGCAGCGACCCGATCACCGCTGCGGCGTCCGCCGCCTCCTCCGGCGTCAACGCGTCGCCGCGCCGGTTGGCCTCGCGCACCAACTCGAACAGCGCCGCGATCGCCTGCGGGGTGTTCAGGTCGTCGTTCATCGCCTCCGTGAAGGCCTCGCGCGCCGCAGCGCCGAAGCGTCCGTCCGGCTCGGCGCCTCCGGCACGGTCCCGGAGCCAGGCGTGGCTCTCCCGCAACCGCCCCAGCCCCTGGCGCGAGGAGACGATCGCGGCGTCGCCGAACTCCGACAGGCTCCGGTAGTGGCTGCGAAGCAGGTGGAACCGCACCACGGTCGGATCGAAGGCGTCGAACAGGTCGGCCAGCGCCACGAAGTGGCCCTTCGACTTCGACATCTTCTCGCCGTCCATCGTCATCATGTTCCAGTGCAGCCAGGTCCGGGCGAACGGCATCCCCACCCCCCGCGACTGCGCCAGCTCGCACTCGTGGTGGGGGAAGATCAGGTCGAGCCCGCCGCCGTGCACGTCGAACGTCTCGCCGAGGTACTTGGTGCTCATCACCGAGCACTCCAGGTGCCAGCCGGGAAACCCCTGGCCCCACGGGGAGGCCCACTGCATGATGTGCTCCTCGCCGGCCGCCTTCCAGAGGGCGAAGTCGTGCGGGTCGTCCTTGTCGCTGCGGACCTCCACCCGCGTGCCCTCCACGAGCTCTTCGGGGTCGCGGCCGGACAGCTCGCCGTAGTCGGGCCACTGCGACACGTCGAAGTACACGTTGCCGTCACGCTCGTACGCCAGCCCCGCCTCCAGCAGGTTCTGCACCAGCGCGATCTGTTCGGGGATGTGCCCCGTGGCGCGCGGCACCACGCTGGGGCGCCGCACCTTCAAGCGGGCCATGGCGTCGAAGTACGCCCAGAAGTACTTCTCGGCGATCTCCATCGGCTCCAGCCGCTCCAACTTGGCGCGGGCGGCCAGCTTGTCCTCGCCCTGATCGGCGTCGTCGGTGAGGTGCCCCACGTCGGTGACGTTGCTGACCAGGCGCACGCGGTAGCCCTCGTGCTCCAACCAGTTGCGCAGCACGTCGAACACGACCGGCCCACGGGCGTGCCCCAGGTGCGGCTCGGAGTAGACGGTGGGACCACAGAAGTACAGCCCGGCGTGCCCGGGCGTGACCGGTTCGAACGGCGTTTTGCGTCGGGTCTTGGAGTCGTACAGGTGCAGGGCCACGGCTTCACCTCGCAGGTCGGTCGGGTCGGGTCAGGTCAGGGGTGCGGCGTCAGCAGGCGCGACGCGGCCGACATCGCTGCGAGGCGAGCACGCGGAAGACCATGAGCGGGATGCTACCACGCCCTGCGGGCGGCCCGCACCGCCGGTGGTACCCTCCCGCGTGCCCCACACGACCGTCGCCGCCCGGTTCGAGGTCGAGGAGCGCGTGCGAGGATCGCGCTTCCTGGCGGTGGTGGCCCCCGCCGACACGCCGGACGCCGCGGCGGCGCTGCTGGACGAGATGCGGCGTCGTCATCCGGACGCCAGCCACCACTGCAGCGCCTGGCGCGTGGGGGAGGCGATGGCGTTCAGTGACGACGGGGAGCCCGGCGGGACGGCCGGCCGGCCGATGCTCAGCGTGCTGCTGAAACGCGAGCTGGATCACGTCGCCGCCGTGTGCGTGCGGTGGTTCGGCGGCACCAAGCTGGGGGCCGGAGGGCTGGCGCGCGCCTACGCTGGGACGGTCGCGAAGGCGCTGGACGGCGCCGGCCAGCGCCGCGTGTTCGACATGGCCTGGCTGCGCATCCGCGCGCCGTTCGCGCAGGCGGACGCGCTGCACCGGACGCTGGACGCCTGGCCGCACCTCGCCAAGGAGGAGCCCAGCTACGACGCCGAGGGGATCACGGTCCGGGTCCGTGTCCGCGCCCGCGAGGCGGCCCGCCTCGAAGCCGTGCTCGCCGACGTGACGGCGGGCGCCGCCCGCGCTGAACCGTCGCCTCCGGCGGCTTCCGGCCCGCCGGACGCCAGCGAGCGATCATGAAGGCACGTTCGTTCGCCTCTCAACCGCTTCATGGGCGCGGCGTGCATCCTGGTCCCATGCGAAGGATGCGCACGCTGTTCGTGTTGGCCGTGGTGCTGCTGGGGGGGACGGGCTGCCTGCCCGGGGCCCTGCAGGACGACACCCCCGACGTGGCCGTGATCGGCGTTCCGGCCGGAGAGCGCCTCCCCGGCGCGGCGGACGGGCTGCACGCCCGCCTGGCCGACGCGTCCACCGGCTTCGATCTGGTGCCCGCCGCCACGCTGCGGTTCCTCGAGGTGCGCAGCGGTCTGGTCGGGAGCCGCGTGACCTCCGGCGCGGCCCGGGTGGCCAGGTCCACCGGCGCCGACGTGGCGGTCACGATCGGCGCGGCGGTGTTGGAGCGCGAGCTCACGGGTCCCAAGGGGCGGCCGCGCCAGCGAATTGAACTTCGACTGGAGGCGGTCCTGATCCGCGCGGCCGACGCGGAGGTGTTGGCGCGCGTGCCCGGCCCCACCCTGAGCGGCGAGCGGAACCTGGACGAACACGAACTCCCGCCGATCGGCAATGATCGCCTGCTGGCCGACCTGGTCGAGGAGAGCCTGGACCCGCTGGCGGAGGCGGTCGGCCGCGCGCTGCGCGACCGGGCCGCCGCGTTCAGCGGAAGTAGCGGCGGATGATCTCCCGGTAGGGAGCGGGCACGTCGGGTTCCTCCGCGGCGCGCTCAGCAGCGCGACGGTATCCCTCGGGCACCGGCGCGCCTTCGGGGAGCGCCTCCGGCGCCCGCCCGCCGCCCCGCACGGTGCCGACCCGGTCGACCTCGCCCTCTTGGACGGCGCCCGGCAGGCGTTCGGCGCCGCCGCCAGCGCCGGGCAGGAACGGCCCGCCCTCGCCCGGGGCGGCCGCGTCGCGCCCGGCGCCCCCGCCGCCTGGGTCGTCAGGGTCGGCGCCGTCGGCCTCCGGCTGCCCGGCATCGGACGCGCCGCCGGCATCGTCCCCCTGGCGGGGAGCCCCCTCGGCCTCGCGGGGACGCGCCCGTCCTGCCTGCTCCGACGCGCCGGCCCCCTCCTCGGCGCGGTCGGGCGGCGCGTCGGCGTCCCCGTTGGCCGCCGCCTCGGCGCCGCCCTCACCGCCCTCCTCGGGCGCTTCGCCGGCCCGCGCCTGCCCTGATTCCTGGCCGTCCCCTTCGTCGGCCCCTTCTTCGCCGTCCCCGCCGTCTGCCGCCTCGGCGTCGCGTTCCGAAGCGCCCTCGCCGCGGCCGCCGGCCGCCGCCTCGTCGCCTTCGCCGTTCGCGTCGGACGCGCGGTCCGCGTCCGAGGCGTCGCCCATCCGAGGGTCGCCCTCCCGCGCCGCCTCGCCTGAGGGCGCCTCGCCCCCGCCGGGCGGATCGTCCCCCGCCTCCTCTCGGCCGGCCGGATCGAAGGGGTTCACGTCACCCTCGGCCTCGCGGCGCTCCATGTCCCGAAGGTAGCGGTCGACGGCGTCCGGCCCGTCGCCGGATCCCGCGCCGTCGGCGGCGCCCGGTTGCTCGCCGGTGGCGTCTCGCGCCTCGCCCGGCGCCTCCTCGCCGCCCTCCGCGTCGTCGCGCCGCGGCTCCGGCGCCGGTGCCGCGTCCGGGTCTCGGGCGTCCGGCGGGGCCGCGTCGGGTGCCGCGTCCACGTCCGCTTCGTCCCCACCGGCGTCCGCCGCGGGGTCCGTGGCGCCCTGCGGCGACGACGGGCCCCCGCCGCCCGCCGCGCCGCCCCCACCGGGCGCGGCCGGTCCCAGCGGGCCCAACTGCACCAGCGCCAACACCAGCACCGCCGCCACCAGCGGCGGCAGCCAGGCATGCCCCGCCTCGGGGGGACGCACGTCACGTAGCGAGCGGACGGCGTGTTCGCGCGTTCGTGTCCACAGGCCGTACGGATCGGTTCGGCCGGGCGCCTCCAGCGCCGTTTCGTACGCCAGCCCGCGCGTCGCGGTGATCCAACGGCGCGCCCACGTTTCGGTGTGCCGCACCGGCCAGGCGGCCGCACCGCCGGCGGCGAGCAGGCACGCCCCCCACGCGGCGGCCGCGGGCGCGCCCACCGCGACGAGGAGGACCCCCACCGCGGCGCCCCCCAGGCCGGCGGTGGCGGCGCGCACGGCGCGCACCTCGCGGGCACGGCGTGCCGCCAGTCGGCGATGCCAGTCGAGGCCGGGCGGGGGGGCGCGCCGGCGACGGCCGGGACCGATCATGACGCGCCCGTCCCCTCGGGCTGCGCCCCCGCCAACGGTCGCGCCAGCAGCTGGACCGTCGCTGCGGCGCCGACGCCCAGGACGGTGGCCGGGAACACCCCCGGCGCGCTCGGCAGGACCCACGGCACGAACGCCGCGCTGTGCAGGACGTTCAGGTCGAGCCACACCAGCGCGATCGCCGCGGCCAGCGAACCGATCGGGGCCAGCGCGCCCAGGCGCGCCCGCTGCAGCAGCCACGTCGCCAACCGGCCCGCCCCCAAGGCGGTGAACGAGGCGGGCAGCGCGATGATCATTCCCCACGCCACGGGGACGGCCGGCACCGTCGCGGCGTGCGCCGCCGCCTCCAACGGGGCGCTGGCCACGGCGCCGAGCGCCAACCGGGTGAGGTCCCGACGCCACACGGCGCGCCCCGGAGGCGAGTTGGCGCCCAGGAGCCAGCCCCACGCCACCAGGGCCCCCACACGCACGACGCTCACCGTGTACCAACTCGCGTTGGGCGTGTCCGGCCGCACGGGCCAGGTCGCGATCAGCACGATGGCGGTCGCCGCCAACACCAGCGCCAGGCCGGCGTCGGCCCGGGCGATCCTGTCCACGCGCGCGGTCATGGGCGCACCCCCCGACCGGCCGGGGCCACGGCCACGTCGTCGTCGCCTCTCGCGCGCCACAACCACCAGGTTCCGTCCCAGCTGCGTCCGTCCACGTTCGCGGGAAGGGCCTCCCGCAGGTCGGCTGGAAGGGGCGCGCCGGAGGTCGCTTCATTCGGCACGTCGACCAGTTCCGGGCGGCCCGTCAACCGCACGCGCCCGCCCGCCGCGAGCGACAGCCGGGTCGTGCCGTCCCGCCAGGTGACGGCGCCTGGGTCGACCGGCCGGTACACGCCGTCCAGGTGCAGCGTGCCGCGCGGAAGCCGCGCCACCTCCCGCACCTCGGTGCGCCAGGCCAAGCCGTCGGCCGCCAGCGCCACGGCGCCGCGGACCTCGCGCACCGCCCCGTCGGCGGCCACGGCCCGCACGGCGAACACGGTGGCGGCCAGCACCAGCACGCTGCTGAGGAGCCCGGAGCGGCCCCCCACGCGCAGCAACGTCCATGCCAGGACGGCGTACGCCGCCGCCCCCAGCGCGACCCACGGCTTGGGGGCGTGCGCCCAGGCGACGCCGGGCAGGGCCCCGGTCGCTGCCTGAAGCGTCTGCCGCCGTGCGGGGTGCGACCACGCGGACGCCTCCGGCGAGCCGACCTCGCCCCCCTCCGCGTCCTGCAGGGGCGCCAACGATCCTGCCCCCACGCGCCGGGGGCCCGCCGCCACCAGGCGGGCCAGGGGGCCGTGACCGGCGCGCCCCTCGGGCGCCACGGCGACCCGCACGCCGCTGGCTGCGGCGGTGAGGACGGTGGACGTCTCGGGGGCGGCGGCGGTGCCGTCGATGATCAGGGAGGCGACGCTGTCCCAGCCGGCGGCGCGCGCAGGTAGGTCGGCCGCTCCGGCGAACGTCACGCGGGCGTCGGGCCCGAGGGCGTCCGACCAGGTCGCCGGCCTGGAGGTGACCACCACGTCGAGGGGGCGGGGATCGCGGTCGCGGGCGCCCCAGGTGCCGCTGGCCAGGACGCGGTCCCGGTACTCGATCCGCCACGACAGGGCGCGCCAGGAGGGGAGGGGCACGTCGACGTCCAGGCGTTGCACGCCGGCCGCGTCGGGAAACGTCCAGGTGGTGGTCTGGATCACTTCGCCCCGGTGCAGGCCGCCGGCGTCGGCGGTCAACACCAGGGTCGCGGCGGGCGCGTCCCGTACCCGCGCCTCCAGGGGGTTCCACGCCTCCGCGACGGGGGTCCGCGCCACGCCGAGGGACAGCTCGGCACGCGCCTGCGCGCCGGTCGTTCCCGCAAGCAGGAACGCCCAGGTCGTCAGGCTGGCCAGGAGGGCGCGGCGCAGCAGGACACGGCGGGGTGCGCCCTCACCGCCGGGCAGGCTCGCGTTCACGTCTCGATGCTACCTGCCGGCGCCTGCGTCCTCCGCCAGCACGGCGACGATGGCGCTCTCCACCCGCCGCGTGAACAGGCGATTCAGGGGGCGGCCGTCGACCACCAGCGTCGCGGACGAACCGCTGTCCAGCCGGAGGGCGTGTTCCGCCTCCAGCGACAGGAACAACCCCACCAGGTCCTCGGCCACCATCCGCTCCGCCACCACGAACAGCACCGTTCCGTCGGCGCGCACGCCCAGGGCGGCCTGCTGGGTCGGCTCGTCCAGGATGCGCGTGCCGCGCGCGAAGGACTCCTCACTGGGGGCGAAGGCGGCGCGCCCGCCTTGGACCAGGAGCGGACCGGCCTCCACCACCCAGTGACTGCGCTCCAGGGCGGGCGGCTCGAGCCGTACGATCACGCGCACCTGCGCGCCCGGTTCGGCGCGGGCCAGGTCGCGGAAGCGTGGCGGGTAGGCCAGCGCGTACCCGTCCTCCGGGACGCGGACCGGACCGATCGTGTTCGACACCACCCGGTCGTCGGCACCCACGGCCAGCACCCCTTGCCGGGCCGTGCCGACCCGGACGCCCGGCACGCGCGAGAGCGCCAACGCCGGATCCTGCGACAGGCTGCTCTGCAGGGCCGGGCGGCCGTCCAGGCGTACCGTCACGGTGGCGTCGGCGCGCGCGATGACGGCCCCGTCGGGGCCGAACCCCACCGCGGCGCGCCGGCGCGAGGGCAGCGAGAGGAGGGTCCCCCCGATGCGTCGCACCCCGATGGCTTCGAAGTCGCCGGGCCGGAAGTACCCGGCGTTGATGGCGGCCACGGCGTTGCCGGCCCACTCCCCCACGGTGCGGCCCTCGCCGCTGCGGCCGACCACGCGCAGTTCGGTCGCCACGGGGTCCAACGACAGGACGTGGACGCGCGTGTCGCCGTGCAGGCCCGTGGCGCGCATCGACCGGTACGACACGCCCGGCGCGACCCGGCGCGTCGCCTCGGCCGGATCGTCCGGCGCGACGGGCGGCGCCTCCCGGGCCGGGTCGGCCTGTGCCGGCGCCGCAGGCGCGCCGGCCTCCTCCCCCGGCACGGCCGGCGTGAGGTCCAGCACCAGTCGGGGCGGCCCGTCCAGGGGGAAGGCGCGTACGTGCATGGCGGGACCCTGCAGGCGGATTCGGGCGGGGCCGGCGCCGTCGGCGGGCAGGCTCCGTACGCGCAGCGCGTCGCCGCCGAACAGCTCCGCGTCCGGAACGAGCACGCCGGGAAGGGGGATCTCCAGCGGCTCGCCGGCGTTCACGCGGGTGTCGCGGCGCGCCCCCTCGAGCGAGGCGGCCGTGACGCCTACCAGGTCCAACACCAGACGGGTGGTGGCGCCGTCCTGGCCGGTGCGGATCTCGCGAACGTGGGCCAGGTCGAGGGCGCGCGCGAGGTCGGGTCCGACGGTGACGCGGCCGTCCTCCCGGACGCGGGGCGCGTCGCGCGCGGTCCCGTCGGTCCAGCCGAGCCCCGGCACGTACCCCAGCGCCCGCCCGCGCAGCTGCAGCGTGATGGTCCCGTCCGACACGCGCACCAGCTCGTTCGGCACGATCAGAGCCGGCGCCTCCCCGCTGGGCGCGTTGAAGGGTTGCTGCGCCAGGGCGGGCGACGCCAGGACCGAAAGCGCTGCCAGCACCGTCAGGAGCAGCGTCTGGGCCGGCTTCGTGTCGGGTCGAAGGGGGAGAGGCGTCGACCGGGTCGCTCGCTTCATGGCCCAGAGGGTATGGGTCGTCGGCCTGAACCGGGTGAGACCCGAACGAGGCGGCGTCACGTCTCGTGAAGCAGGTCGAGGAGCGGTTCGACGCCGACCTCGCCGCCGACCACGGTGCGAAGCGCCGCGGCGGCGGTGCGGGCGGCGATGTCGGGAAATGCGGTCGCCGACCCCCCGGCGGCGCGGACCTCCGTCCGCCAGTCGGGTGCCAGGCCCGGCGCCAGGTCCAGCACGGTCAGGTGCGGCCCCAGCGCATCCGCGTGGGGCGACGCCAGGTTCTCGCTGCGGAGCAGCAGGTCGCAGCGTTCGAGCAGCGTGGGCACGGTGGGGTCGGCCGCGGCGACGGCGCGGCCGCGCACGCCGGCCGGCAGGTCGGGCAGGGCGTGTTCGGCGGTGGGCGCGTCGGGCGCGATGAGGGCGATGTCGGCCGCGCCGGCGGTCGCGAGCTCGCGCAGGGTGCCGCGCACCACCGCGCCGCCGCCGAGCGCGGCGATGCGGGCGCCCCTCGGTTCCCATCCGCCGGCTTGCAGCCCGTCCAGCAGGGCGCGCGCCGTGACGAAGTCGCCGATGGTGCTGTCGCCCGCCACCGCGACGGCGTCGACCACGCCCAGATCGCTGCCCTCCAGCGAGCGGCGGGTGGTGGCCGCCGCGGCGTCGCGCCGCGCCTCGTCGCCGAACACCAACGCACCGGCGAAGCCGAGGACCGGCAGGGCCGCGACCGCGGTGGCGATGTCGCCGGGGGGTGCGGGGTGAAGCCATACGCGCCCTTCGGGGTCCCGGAATCGGGCCAGGGCGCGGGCGGTCGGATCGGTGCCGAGCAAGGCGACGAGCTGCATGACGAGAAGGATACCGCGAGCGCCGTGGTATCCTCGGCCGGCGCTGCGCCGGGCGTGCCCGTCCTGCGGGCCGCTCGGCGCGAACCCGACCGAACCCCCCTACCTACGCGACCGCCCGCCCGGGGCCCGAACCGAGGTGACCGCATGCAGGTGATCCTTCCCGACGGTACGAATCTGGACGTTCCCGGCGGCGCCACGGGCCGCGACGTGGCCGAGGCGATCGGTCCCGGCCTGGCGAAGGCCGCGCTCGGCACCAAGGTGAACGGGGAGCTGTCCGATCTGATGACGGAGGTGCCGGGCGGCGCGGAGGTCACCATCGTGACCAAGCGCGATGAGGACTGGATCGCGCTGGCCCGTCACACCCTGGCGCACGTGATGGCACAGGCGGTGCGGGAGGCGATGGTCGAGGAGGGGTTCGACCCGAACGACGTCAAGCTGGCGATCGGTCCGGTGATCGAGAACGGCTTCTACTACGACATGGACCTGCCTCGCAGCCTCACGCCCGAGGATCTGCCGGCCCTCGAGGCGCGCATGCAGGCGATCCTGAAGGCCGACCTGCCGTTGCGACGCTACGCGCTGCCGCGCGAGGAGGCGCTGGCGCGCTATCGCGAGCTGAACGATCCCTACAAGCAGGAGTTGATCCGCGACCTCCCAGCGGACGCCGAGGTCACCTTCTACGAGCAGGGGGGAGAGGAGGGGTTCACGGATCTGTGCCGCGGTCCGCACGTCCCCTCGACCGGCCGGGTGCCGCCGCACTTCACGTTGACCGGCATCGCCGGGGCGTACTGGCGCGGGGACGAGTCGCGCCCCATGCTGCAACGCGTCTACGGCGTGGCCTTCCCGACGGAGGAGGAACTGCGGCACCACCTGTGGCAGGTGGAGGAGGCCCGCAAGCGGGACCACCGCCGCCTGGGCCGCGATCTGGAGATCTTCACGCTGGACGATGAGATCGGGCCCGGCCTGCCGTTGTGGTTGCCGCGCGGCACGGTGATGGTGGACGAGATCGAGGCGCTCGCCAAGGAGATGGAGGCCAAGGCCGGCTACCAGCGGGTCCGCTCGCCGCACCTCAGCAAGGAGGACCTGTTCGTCAAGAGCGGCCACCTGCCGTACTACGAGCACGCCATGTACCCCGCCATGGACCTGGACAACGTGCGGTACTTCGTGAAGCCGATGAACTGCCCGTTCCACCACAAGATCTACGACGCCCGGCCCCGCAGCTACCGCGAGTTGCCGCTGCGGCTGGCCGAGTACGGCACCTGCTACCGCTACGAGGACTCCGGCGCGTTGATGGGCCTGATGCGGGTGCGCAGCATGCAGATGAACGACGCGCACATCTATTGCACCGAGGACCAGTTCGAGTCGGAGTTCCTGGCCGTGATCGAGCTCTATTTCGAGTACTTCCGCCTGTTCGGGATTGAAGAGTACGTCATGCGGCTCTCCAAGCACGCGCCGGAGGGTCTGGGCAAGAAGTACGTGGACGAGCCGGAACTCTGGCGCCGCACCGAGGACATGGTCCGGCGCGTACTGCTCGAGAACGAGGTGCCGTTCACGGAGGCGGACGACGAAGCGGCGTTCTATGGCCCCAAGATCGACGTGCAGATCACCAGCGCCATCGGGCGCGAGTTCACGTTGGCGACCAACCAGGTGGACTTCGCGCAGCCGCAGCGCTTCGGCTTGACCTACGTCGCGGAGGATGGCAGCCGCAAGATGCCGCTGTGCCTGCATCGGGCGCCCCTGTCCACGCACGAGCGCCTGATCGGCTTCCTGATCGAGCACTACGCCGGCGACTTCCCGCTGTGGTTGGCGCCGGAACAGGTCCGGATCGTACCGATCGCGGACCGCCACGCCGAGTACGCCGAGCGGGTGCGTCATACCCTGGCCGCCCAGGGCCTGCGGGCCGAGACCGACCTGCGCAGCGAGCGCATGAACGCCAAGATCCGCGATGCCGAACTGTTCAAGGTGCCGTACACCCTGATCCTGGGCGACCGTGAGGAGGAGGCGGGCACCGTAAGCTTCCGCAGCCGCCAGGAGCCCGAGGCGAAGGGCGTGCAACTGGAGCGGTTCGTCGACCATCTCGTCGCGGCCCGCGACGCGCGCGCGGGTCGGGTCGCGCCGATCGCCGCCGCGACCGCCTGAGCCGAGGCCCCTCGGGGCGCGTCACCACCGAGGAAGCGCGCCGTCCGGGCCGGCGGGCATGGCGGGCGGGGCGACGCCGGGCCGTGCTTCGTGGCGACGTCTTCCCGGCCAATTGTCCCTTGTTCCGGCAGGAATGCGGTCCTAGTCTCGAGAAGGTCGAATCGGCACCATGCGGGCGGCGCACGACTCGTACGCTTTCACGAAGGGCAGGGACCCCATGCCGCGCCTCGTTGCCATGCTCGCCCTCGCTGCCTGTGCCGCGATCGCTTTCGGCCAGTCGATCTCCTCGATCGGTTCCAACGACGTCGTGACCGGCACGATCTCGGCCATGGAGTCGACGCACGCGTACCTCCTGGACCTGCCTCCGGGGATCGAGCACCTCGTCATCGACGTCGACGGGGGCGACCGGGACGCCGATCTGGCCGTCTATTTCGGCGCCGAGGAACGCTTCCGCGACACCAGCAGCGACACGGCCGCGTCGTACAGCCTCGCCTCCCCGTCGGCGGGCCAGTACCGAATCGAGGTACTGAACCTGCTGTTTCAAGAGCTGCACTACACCCTGACCGTGTCGGCGCAAAGCCGCCGTGCGCCCGACCGGGAGGCGACCGCCGGACCGATCCAGGGCGACATCCGCCTCGGTGAAGCGCGCCGCGGCGTCGCGCCCGCGTCCCGGTCCGGGCACACCTACGACCTTGGCGTGCCCAGTGGCACGCACGCCTTCACCGTTCGGGTCGATGCCGGGGGACGCGACGTCGACCTCTCCGTGACGTTCGGGGGCCGAGAGATTTTCCGCGACGTGAGCACGAACCCGTACCCGGTGTTCCGCCTTCCCGATCCTGCCGCCGGTACCTACGCGCTCACGGTCGTCAGCCCCCTCGGCCGGGAGGTGCCCTACGTCCTCTCGGTCGAATCCCCAGGGGCGCCCACCACGACACGTCCGCCCAGTCCAGAACGGCCGTCCGACGCGCCGGCCACCGCTCCGTCGCCCGGCGCGCCTGGGGACACGGCAGCGCCGGCCGGACCAAGCGCGTCCGCGTGGCGGCACGATTTCGCGTCGGGTGAGACGTTGGGCTGGACGCTCGAGAACGGCTCGCTGTCCAATCCCGGTGGAGGGGGCCCCGGCGGCGGCGGGTACCTGTATGCGGACACGCCGAGCGATCGCGCGGTGGGGTACTTCGTGGCGCCCACCGAGCTGCTGGGGGACTGGTCGTCGCTGTCGTCGCTCACGCTCGTGCTGCGGCACGGACCGCAGTACGAGGGCGAGCTTTTCGGTCCGTACGAGTACGACGGCGTCGGCGACGTCGTGCTCGCCAACGGCGCGAAGACGGCGAGCTACGCGTTCCCGCGGGCCCCCACGCGCGCCTGGTCACCGCACGACGTGTCGCTCGTGGACGCGACGGGCTGGCGACTGGGGGGCGGCGCGACCAGCCTGGCGGAGGTGCTGGCCGACGTCACGTCGTTCGCGGTCCGCGCCGAGTACCTCGTTGGCCACGCCGACGCGGGGATGGCGAGCGTCGAGGCGTTCCGCGGCGGCTCCCTCGGCGGAGCAATGATGGAACCGACCGTCACGGCGACGTGTACGACGACGGCCGAGGACGGCGCGATCGGCGATCTCGCGCCCGGCAGCCGCATCCACGTCGCGTGTCCGGCAGGGTGCACCGACGGCGGCACGGTCTGGGGCCACGGCACGTACACCGACGATTCGGCCATCTGTCGCGCCGCGGTCCACGCCGGTGTTCAGGACGGCGCATACCCTGGCAGCGTTCTGATCCGGATCCTGGGCAGCCGCGACAGCTACGTGGGTGCCGAGCGCAACGGCGTCAGCTCACGGTCGTACGGGAGTTGGCCGCGCAGCTTCGCGTTCGGCGAGGGGTTCGACCTGAGGGACGGCGCCCGGTAGCGTCAGCACCGGTCGGATCGGGCAAGGCGATGGATGCTGTCCGTTCCCGAGCGGCGCGTCGACCAGATGTGCGACGCGGGCGTCAGTCGTCGTCGGGATCGGGTCGCGCCAGGATGGTGACCGACTCGATGCGGTCCGGGACGGGGAACAGGCCTACCGCGAGCTCGCCCGTGGCGCGCCCCATCACGCCGCGGCGCGCCCCGATCTGGAACGAGCGGCCCTCGTCCGGCACCGATTCCAGTTCCTCCCTAAGCCAGTCCTCGACGGTCCCGTCCGCGCCGCGGGCCGCCTCTACGCCCTGCTCGGCCAGCGTGGCGGCAGGCGCGCTCAGGCCGGCCACGATGGAGGGGTTCTGCGGGTCGATGCGGGTCAGCGCGTCCAGCACCTCCAGGCCGGAACGTACCTCGCCGAACACGGTGTGGTTCCCGTCCAGCCAGGGCGTGGCGGCGAAGGTGATGAAGAACTGGCTGCCGTTGGTGTCCGGCCCGCGGTTGGCCATGCTCAGCAGGCCGGGACGGTCGTGGCGAAGGCCGTCTTTGATCTCGTCCTCGAAGGTGTAGCCGGGCCCGCCCGCGCCGGTGCCCGACGGGTCGCCGGTCTGCGCCATGAAGTCGTCCAGAACCCGGTGGAACGAGACGCCTTCGTAGTAGCGATGCAGCGCGAGGAACACGAAGTTCTCGACCGTGCGGGGCGTGCGGCCTTCGTACAGGTCCACGGTGAGCGTGCCCGCCGTGGTGTCGATCTCCGCACGGTAGTCCGTGTCGGGCGCCAGCACCTGTTCGGGGCCGTCGAAACGGCGCACCGGCTCGTCGCTGCGGAACGGCACCGCGGCGTACCCCTCGGCGTCGGCGCGGGGCGCGTCCGCCACGTTCGGCGTGCCCTCGGCCCGAGGCGCCGGCGTCACGCCGCCGCCCCACAGGTCGCCGTACGCCACCCACGCCCCGCCGGCGAGGAGCGCCGCGACCACCAGGGCGACCGCCATCACCTGGCGCATGCCGACCTCGGCGCGTCTGGCTCCGCTCCGCCCCCGGGAGGGCCGCTCGCGTGCGTCATGGCGCCGATTCTACCCCGGCGGCGCGCAGGCGACGTGACCTCGCGTAAGGGCGCCGTGAGCACCAGGACGTAGACTGAGCCCGAAGGTCGTGTGGCAGAACGCGGCTGGAGGGAAGGGTCCCTGCGGTGGCTGGTGTCGTTGATGTGGGTAAGCGCGAGGGCATGGCCGGCTGGACCGGTTCTAACTACCCCCTGGGACGTTGGTCTCATGGATAAAGTGCGAGAACTTCAGAGGCGACTGTGGGCTGCGGCGAAGCGGGCTCCGAAGCGTCGTTTTCACGCGTTGTATGACCGTATCTACAGGGGTGACGTCCTGTGGGAGGCGTGGGAGCGGGTGCGCCGGAATCGTGGTGCGGCTGGTGTGGATGCTCAGTCCATCGCGGATGTGGAGGCGGTTGGTGTCGAGTCCTTTTTGGAGGGGCTTGGTGCTGACTTGCGTGAGGGCAGGTACCGGCCGCAGGCGGTCTTGCGGCGGTACGTTCCGAAGGCTGATGGGAGGGAGCGGCCGCTGGGGATTCCGACGGTTCGGGACCGGGTGGTTCAGATGGCGGCGAAGCTGGTGTTGGAGCCTGTGTTCGAGGCGGATTTCTTGCCTTGTTCGTATGGGTTTCGGCCGAAGCGGGGCGCGACGATGGCGCTGGAGGAGCTGCGGAAGCAGGGGAACTCTGGTGGTCGTTTCGTGCTGGAGGTCGACGTCAGGGATTACTTTGGGAGCATCGACCACGAGAAGTTGATGAAGTTGGTGGCGTTGCGTGTTTCGGATCGGCGGGTGCTCAAGTTGGTCAGGCAGTGGCTCCGTGTGGGTGTGATGGAGGATGGTGTGGTGTCTCGGGTGGTTGCTGGGACGCCGCAGGGCGGTGTCATTTCACCGTTGTTGTCCAACATCTACTTGCATTATCTCGATCTCTTGTGGACGCGGCATTGTTCTCATCTGGGGACTTTGGTGCGGTATGCGGATGACTTCGTGGTCGTTTGCAGGTCCCGCAGGGATTGCGAGGAGGCTCGGGCGCGTCTCGAAGTGATTTTGGGGCGTTTGGGTCTGGAGTTGCACCCGGAGAAGACGAGGATGGTCGACCTTTTCGATGGTAGGGAGGGGTTCGATTTCCTCGGTTGTCATTTGCGGAAGCGCATGTCGGGTCGGATTTGGGAGCGTCAGGGTAGGCGCGTGTACTTCTTGAATCGTTGGCCCTCGAAGCGTGCGATGAAGCGAATTCGGCAGCGTGTAAAGGAGTTGACCCCGCGGCGTAGGTGCCATGAGGACATCAGGCACGTGATTCGTGACCTGAACGTGGTGTTGCGTGGCTGGGGGAACTACTTTCGGACCGGGAATGCTGCGCGTTGTTTCAGTGCCCTTGATCGTTACGTCTGGGAGCGGCTGCTCCGTTTGCGCATCGAGCGTAAGGGGCGGCACGTTCGGGCGGGCGATGTGGCGCGTTGGACGCGTGCGACTTTCTATCGGCTTGGCCTTCATCGCCTTACTGGCACGGTGCGTTACCCGGCACCGGTTCGGAGTGTTGCGTAATGTTGCATCTCGAGAGGTCACCGGTAAGCCGTGTGCGGGAAATCCGCACGCACGGTTTGAAAGGGGGTCTTGACTGAACTTCAGTGAAATGCTCTCGAACCTGGTGGAACGGGGCGCCTCCGACGTGCACCTTCACTGCGGATTGCCGCCGCTGGCCCGCATCAACGGCAAGCTCACGCCGGTGGGCCAGAACAAGGTGACGCCGTCGTTTACGGAGAAGCTGCTGGACGTCATGTGCGACGACCGGCAGCGCGCCACGTTCCAGGAAAAGCACCAAGTCGACATCGCGTACAGCGTCTCGGGCCTGGGCCGCTTCCGCGTGAACCTGTTCCGGCAACGCGGATCGGTCAGCGCCGTGCTGCGCGTGATCACCGGCGACGAGTCGGTCCTGAAGGTGGTGAACCTCCCCCAGGACACCATCGACTTCATTCGCGACAAGGAGAAGGGGCTGGTCCTGGTCACCGGCCCGACCGGCTCCGGCAAGTCGACCACGCTGGCGCGGATCATCGACGAGATCAACCAGGTGCACAACAAGATGATCGTCACCGTCGAGGACCCGATCGAGTACCTGCACCGCTCCAAGAAGTCCGCGATCGTGCAGCGCGAGATCGGCCAGGACGCCACCACCTTCGCCGACTCGTTGGTGGCGGCCATGCGGCAGGACCCCGAAGTGATCATGATCGGCGAGATCCGCGACCACACCACGGCGGCAGCGGCGCTGTCGGCGGCGCAGACCGGCCACCTGGTGTTCAGCACCCTGCACACGCAGGACACCGTCCGGACCATCAACCGCATGATCGAGCTGTTCCCCCCGCACGAACGGGCCACGGCGCGGATCCTGTTCGCCGAGTCGCTCGTCGCGATCGTCAGCCAGCGCCTGGTGCCCCGGCACGACAAGCCGGGCCGGGTCGCGGCGATGGAGATCATGAAGGGAACCCTGCGGATCAAGGACCTGGTGCGCGACGAGGAGCGAGGCTCGGAGTTGTACGACGCCATCCGCGACTCGACGTTGGACGGCATGCAGCTGATGGACGACCACCTGGCCCGCCTGTACGCCGAGGGCGTGATCTCGTTCGAGACCGGCCTGGCGTCCGCCACCAGCCAGCAGGCGTTCAAGATGTCCACCACCCAGGTGGACGTCGAGGCGGGCCGCGACCCGCGCGCCACGCAGTACTAGGCCCGCCCCGCCCTGCCTAGAACGGCACCTCCGTGCCCGCGACCGGGGTGGGCCGTGCCCCCCCGTTGGCCCCCGACGCCAGCAGGCGCTGCCGGTCGACCGTGACGGCGGTGCGGACCCAGGGGCAGGTCGCCTCGATCTCCGCCAGGCGATCCGGGTCGATCGTGATGCCCTCCGTCGCCCAGGTGACGCGGCCGCGGGGGGCGTCGAACCGCAGCTGCACCGGCGTACGGCCCGCCATCTCGTCCAGGAGGGAGCGCAGTTCCAGCAGCTGGTGCGAGCCGATCTCGCGCGCGTCGAACGTCAACACCGCCACCTCGGGCAGTCCGGACTGCACGTCCCAGCGGATCAGCCGTTCGGCCACCAGCCGAACCGCCTCCTCGTCCTCCGACGCCTCCGCGATCAGCACCACCGGCGCGTCCTCGCTCAGGAGGCCGCTGATCTCCTCGAACACGCGGCTGAACGCGACCACTTCGTGCGCGCCGCTCTCGTCGGCGATCTCGAAGCGGGCCATCATGGTGCCCTTGCGGGTGGGGCGCTTGACGACGTTCTGCACGATCCCCGCCAGCACCACCCGCAGGCGCCCGTCGGTCGTGCCTTCCGCGCGGCGGGCCCGGAGCCAGTCGTCCAGGTCGTCGACGCGGCAGCTGGCCGCCTCCGCCAGGCCCGGGTACGACCGCATGGGATGGGCGCTGATGTAGAGCCCCAGCGCCTCCTTCTCCATGCGGAGGCGGTCCAGCTCCCCCAGCGCCTCGGCCGCCCGCAGCTCCGGCGGCTTCAGCTCTTCGGCGCCGAACAACGCGCCCTGGCCGGCCGCGTCGCTCTCGCGTTGCGCGGCGCCCCACTTCATGGCCGGCTCCACGTTGGCGAGGATGGTGGCGCGGTCGCCGAAGCGGTCGAAGGCGCCGGCCTTGACCAGGTGCTCCAGGGCGCGCTTGTTCACCAGCCCGGCGTCGACCCGGCGGCAGAAGTCGAACAGGTCGCGGAAGCGGCCGCCGCGCTCCCGTTCCGCCACGATGTGGTCGACCGCGGCGTCGCCGACGTTCTTGATGCCGTACAACCCGAAGCGGATCACGTCCCCGACGGGCGTGAAGTCGCCGCGCGACTCGTCGATGTCGGGCGGGAGGACGCGAATGCCCATGTGCCGCGCGTCGGCGACGTAGTCCGCCACCTTGTCGCTGTCGGCCCGCTCGACGCTCAGCAGGGCGGCCGCGAACTCGACCGGGTAGTGCGCCTTCAGGTAGGCGGTCTGGAACGACAGCTCGCCGTAGGCGGCGCTGTGGCTCTTGTTGAACCCGTAGTTGGCGAACTTCTCCAGCAGGTCGAAGATCTGGTGCGCCTCGCGGTCGGGGATGCCCTTCGCCTCGGCGCCGGCGGCGAACAGCTTGCGGTGCCGCTCCATCTCGTCGACCTTCTTCTTGCTCATCGCCCGCCGCAGCAGGTCGGCCTGGCCCAGGTCGTACCCTGCGACGGCCTGGGCGATCTTCATGATCTGCTCCTGGTAGACGGGAATGCCGTAGGTCTCGTCCAGGATGGGGGAGAGGATCGCCTCGCTGCTCGGGAACTCGTCGTAGCGGACCTCCTCTTGGCCGTGGTGCCGCCGAATGTAGGCCGGGATGTTCTCCATCGGCCCCGGGCGGTACAGCGCGGACACGGCGATCAGGTCCTGAATACGGCGCGGCTTCAGCTTCTTGAGGGTGTCGACCATGCCGCCGGACTCGAACTGGAACACCCCCGCCGCCTCGCCGCGCGAGAGGAGGGCGAACGTATCCGGGTCGTCGTGCGGGAACGACGCTGGATCCAGCTGCTCGCCGCGGGTGTCCTCGACGATGCGGAGGGTGGCCTCGATGAACGACAGGGTCCGGAGGCCGAGGAAGTCCATCTTCAGGAAGCCCAGGTCCTCGACCGATCCCATGTCGTACTGGCACACCACCGGCCCGTCGCCCGAGCGGAATACCGGCGCCAGCTCCTGGAGCGGGTCGCGCGAGATGATCACGCCGGCGGCGTGCACGGAGGCGTGCCGGGTGAGGCCCTCGAGCGACTGGGCGATGTCGACGTAGGTGCGGGCGCCGCCGTCGTACAGCTCGTACAACTCCGGCACCTCCTCCAGCGCCTGCGCGATCGGCACCGAACGACCGAACTTGAGGGGCACCAGTTTGCTGACGCGGTCGGCCTCCGCGAAGCTGGCCTCCATCACCCGCGCGGCGTCCTTGATGGCGGCCTTGGAGGCCATGGTCCCGAAGGTGGCGATGTGGGCGACCTTGTCCTCGCCGTACTTGGCGCGGACGTAGTCGATCACCTCGCCGCGGCGCGCGTCGGAGAAGTCGACGTCGAAGTCCGGCATGCTGACCCGCTCGGGGTTCAAGAACCGTTCGAACAGCAGGTCGAACTCCAGCGGGTCGATGTCGGTGATGCGCACGGCGTAGGCGACGATCGAGCCGGCCCCCGAGCCGCGCCCCGGCCCCACCGCGATCCCCTGGTCCTTGGCCCAGTTGATGAAGTCGGCCACGATCAGGAAGTAGTCGGGGAAGCCCATCGCCGTGATCACGCCCAGCTCGTACTCGGCGCGCTCCAGGATCGCCGTCGCCCGCTCGGGCGCGCCCTCCTCGCGAAGGGCGTCCAGGTGCGGGTAGGCGAAGCGGTCGTAGGCCTCGCCCTCGCGTTTGGGCGTGCGGCCGCGCTCGCCGCAGCGGGCCAGTCCCAGCAGCACGTCCTCGAGGGCGCCCGTCGCCGGGTCCGCCCCGTGTGTTCCGTGCACCCGTGCGGCCGCCGCGGCGTAGCGGCGCAGGACCGCCTCGTCCACCTGGGCGGGGTAGCGCTGGGCGAGGCCCCGGTAGGTCTGGACGCGGAGCTGCTCGGCCAGCGTGCGCCCCTCGGGGATGGGCAGCTCCGGCATCTGGTAGACGCGCCTGTCGCCGATCGGCAGCTCGACGGTGCACATCTCGGCGATCCGCATGGTGTTGGCGAGGGCCGAGGGGTACTCGCGTTCCGGGATCGCGGCCGCCATCTCCTGGGGCGTCTTGACGTAGAACTCGTCGCAGGGGAAACGGAAGCGGTCGGGATCGGACAGTGTCGTCTTGGTCTGGATCGCCAGCAGCGCTTCGTGTGCCTTGGCGTCGTCGCGGCGGACGTAGTGCCCGTCGTTGGTGGCGACGAGGCCCAGCCCGTGACGGTCCGCCATGCCGCGCAGAATGGGGTTCAGCCGCGCCTGTTGCTCCAGGCCGTGATCCTGGATCTCGACGAAGAAGTCGTCGCCGAAGATGTCCATGTACTGCGTTAGCACCTGCTCGCCCACGTCTTCGCCGACGTCCAGGATGGTGCGCGGGATCTGGGCCCCCAGGCAGCCGGACAGCGCGATCACGCCTTCGGCGTGCTCGCGCAGCAGCTCGTGGTCCACGCGCGGCTTCATGTAGAACCCCTCCAGCCAGGCGCGGCTGTTCAGTTTGCAGAGGTTCTTATAGCCGGTCATGTTCTTGGCCAGCAGGGTGAGGTGGAAGTAGCCGCCGTCCAGCTTGCTGCTGGGGCGCTTGCGTTCGAAGCGGCTGCCGGCGGTCACGTACGCCTCGAAGCCCAGGATCGGCTTGACCCCCGCCGCCACCGCCGTGCGGTAGAACTCCACCGCGCCGTGCATGTTGCCGTGGTCCGTCATGGCGAGGACCGGGTTCTCCGGGGTCACCTCCTTGACCCACGCGATCAGGTCCTGGATGCGCGCCGCCCCGTCCAGCAGGCTGTAGGCGGTGTGTTGGTGGAGGTGGGCGAAGGTGGTGGGCGCCTCGGGCATGGGCCCAGCATACCGACGGGTCGGTGGGGTCCCCGCCAGGCACCGCGGCCCGCCGTGCTGGGCGGGCAGCGGGCGGCGCGGGCCGCATGCGGTTGCGTGCCGGCGGGCCGCCGCGCCCGTCCGTGTCGCACATGCGCGTTGACACCCCCGGGTCCGCGTGATACCTTTCGAAGGCGCTTGGCGCCGTAGCCAAGTGGTAAGGCAGAGGTCTGCAAAACCTCCATTCACCGGTTCGAATCCGGTCGGCGCCTCCACCCCCTTCGGCTACGGACCGTCGTAGCCGCATAGGCGCGTAGCTCAGTGGGAGAGCGCTACATTGACACTGTAGAGGTCGGCGGTTCAATCCCGCCCGCGCCTACCAAGAAGGACCCGAGAAGATCCCGCTGGTGGCCCGTACGTTCGTGCGGCGCGCAGCGGGATCTTTTCACGTGCCGCGTCGGCGGCGCGGAATCGTATCTGCGAGCAACGCCACGCCTACCGCTGCGTCCGAGATGCGAGCGCGATCTCGAAACGCGTCGCCGACCCGCCCGGTTCGATCGCGGTCGTGAGCCGCACCTCCTCGCCGATCTCTATACCGTCGGGAAGCCACGCGGCGGGCCAACGCGCGGCGGGAAGACCGTCCCCGACCAACGTCGCCGTGACGCCGTTCGAGGAGACGACGCGGAGGGAGGCGTCCGCCACGGCGGGGACGCGGACGATGGGCGCGCCACGGTCGCTGCCGAGCAGCAAAAGCGGGCTTGGCAGCAGCACACCTGCGGCGTAGGCGATCGCTGCCACCACCGCGCAGGCGGCGACGGTTCTCGCAGCATTGCGGCGATTCCGCCGGCGCGGAGGGCCGTGCTGACTCATTCGCCGATCGCGCCGGGTTGCTGCTCGCGCTGCCACGGTTCCCAGCGAGACTTCACGAAGGCGAGCACCGCTTCGACCTCGGGGTCGCTCCAACGGGCGCCGACGGCCGGCATTTGGACGCCGCCGTCGCGGATCAGGCCGATGATCTGGCGGTCGGGATGGTGCCAAGCGTGGGCACTGCCATCGAGGGGTGGGGCCGGGATACCGGCTTGGGCGGCGCCTCCACCCTCGACACCGTGGCATGTGGCACAGCTGTCCTGGTAGAGCCGCTCCCCGGTCGCGAGCACGTCGGCCGACACGGGCGACGGCGCGTTCGCGCGCGACCGGTTCGAGGAGACGCGAAGCGCCACGACGGCGAGGAGGGCCACGGCGAGCGACGCCACAGCGGTCGCGGTGGCGGGGCGGCGTCGCCACCACGGGCGACGGCGCTTGGGGGACGACTGGGCCGGGCGCTCACCCTTGCGCACGTACGCCTCCTGATGCGCGGGGCGCGATCGCGGGCGGGACCGGTGCGCGTTGCGTACCGCCACCGGCGGCCTCGATCGAATGGGGGGTGCGGTGCTTCAGATCGAGTATGACCATGCGTGCAAGGTACCCGGCGACTGTTAAGGCCGTGCAAAGTCGCGCGGCGTCCGAGCCCGTGGGCGCGCTACCTACGGACCGCCCGCCACGCGATGTCGCTGCGGGAATGCGCCCCCTCGAAGTGAACCCGCCGCACCAGCGCCTCGGCGTGCGCCCGCGCGTCGGCGACGTCGGCGCCGATGCCGGTGACGCCCAGCACGCGCCCGCCACGCGTCACCACACGCCCATCCTGCGTCTCGGTCCCGGCGTGGAACACCACGGCGCGGTCCGACGGCGCCACCTGCGGCAGGTCGATGGGCACCCCCTTCGCGTACGGCCCGGGGTAGCCTGCCGAGGCCATCACGATGCACACCGCCGCTTCGTCGCGCCAGGCCACGTCGACTTCGTCCAAGCGGCCGGTCGCGGTCGCGTGCAGGATCTGCGCCAGGTCGCCGTCCAACCGCGGCAGCACCACCTGCGCCTCGGGATCGCCGAAGCGGACGTTGAACTCGATCACCGCCGGCCCCTGATCGGTGAGCATCAGGCCGGCATACAGCACCCCGCGCAGCGGGCGTCCCGCCGCCGTCATGGCGCGCGCCACCGGCCCCAGGATGGTGTCCATAGCGTGCGCGACCTCGCGCGGGCCGAAGCGCGGCACCGGCGAGTACGCCCCCATCCCGCCGGTGTTCGGCCCGACGTCACCGTCGAAGACGGGCTTGTGATCCTGCGCCGGCACCATCGGCCGGACCGTGTCGCCGTCCACGAACGCCATGAGTGAGACTTCCTCGCCCGACAGCCGCTCCTCGACCACCACGCGGGCGCCGGCGTCGCCGAAGGTGCGCCGGAGCATGGCGTCCCGCAGGGCGGCCTCCGCCTCCGCCAGGTCGGTGGCGACCACCACGCCCTTGCCGGCCGCCAGCCCGTCCGCCTTGATCACCACCGGTGCGCCGTGACGTCGCACGTGCGCTAGGGCGGCGTCGAAGTCCGTGAAGCTGGCGCTGCGCGCTGTCGGAATGCCACGTTCGTGCATCAGCGCCTTCGCGAACGACTTGCTGCCCTCCAACAACGCTGCGTCGCGTCGCGGCCCGAACACGGCCAGGCCCGCCGCCTCGAACGCGTCCACGATGCCGTCCAACAGGGGCGCTTTGGGGCCCACCACGCTCAGGTCGACGCCGTGCGTCCGCGCGAAGTCGATCAGCCCGCCCACGTCGTCCTCGGCGATGGGGACGCGCTCCGCCACCTCGGCGATGCCGGGGTTGCCGGGCGCGCAGAACACGTGCGTCGCCGTCGCGCTCTGGGCGAGACCGCGTACCACGTCGGCGAGGTCACGCCGGGGGACCCTGCGGGGGGTCGAGGTGCCGTTGGTGGTGTGCGACCGGCCGCAGGCGCCCGTGGTGCAGCGCGCACGGGCATGGGGCGTTGCGTGCCTGGTGCGTGAGCGGCGGGGTTTCCCCGACAAGGCAGGCTTCGAGGCGTCCGTCGTGGAGGAACTCCGCGCCGCCCACATCGACCACCTGGCGTTGGCGGGGTACATGCGCATCGTGGGCCCGACGCTGCTGACCCCCTTCGCGGGACGGATCGTGAACGTCGCACGCCCGACGCGTAGCGCCTGGAAGGCGCCGTGCTTCGTCCACCAGGGTGCGCGCGCTGGTAGGGGATTGGTAGGGGTGCGTCGTACACCCTCAGGGTGACGCCATGCTTCGTTTCGAACACGCGAAACGAGTCGGCGACACGCAAGGAGGGGGAGAGATGAGTACGACGAGTACGCAGTTGAACGGCGTGGACCTGGCGCGCCTCCAGGAGACGGTGTCGCACATCCAGAACGACCCTGGGCTGGCACGGTTCACCTTCCGCGCCCAGACCTCGTGGCAGGACGGGGCCCACGTCCGTACCGAGATCGGCGGGTTTTACGGCGCCGGCACGGAGGACGCCTCCCGCACGGAACCGTTCGTCCTCGAGGGGGACGAGCCCCCGGTTTTGCTGGGCACCAATCGCGCGCCCAACGCGGTCGAGACGGTGCTGCACGCCCTGACGTCGTGCCTGGCGGTGGGCTTCGCGTATAACGCCGCGGTGCGCGGCATCGAGGTGCGCAGCCTGGACTTCACCGTCGAGGGCGACCTGGACCTGCACCGCTTCCTGGGGTTGAGCGAGGAGAACCGCGCCGGCTACGAGGGGATCGAGGTGCGCTACCGCGTCGACGCCTCGCGGGAGCAGATCGAGGAGCTGTGCGCCTACGTCCAGTCCACCTCGCCGGTCATGGACGTGTTGCGCAACCCCGTGCCCGTACGGGTGTCGTTGGAGGCCTGAACATGCCGATCGTCGATGTGAACGACCTGCGAAACCAAGTCAAGGACGTCTACCAGCGCGTCGCGAAGGAACCCGACGCCGAGTTCCACTTCCGGACCGGACGGGAGCTGGCCGCGGACCTGGGCTACCCGCCCGAGCTCCTCGACCGCATTCCCGAAGATTCCGTCCGCTCGTTCGCCGGGGTGGGGCACTACTTCGATCTGCTGGAGCTGCGTGAGGGCGACCGGGTGTTGGATCTCGGCAGCGGATCGGGGATGGACACCTTCTTCGCCGCCCTGCGGGTCGGCCCGCGCGGCGAGGTCGTCGGGCTGGACATGACCGACGAGCAGCTCGACAAGGCCGAGGCGTTGCGCCGCGAGCACGGCTTCGACAACGTGAGCTTCGAACGGGGCTACATCGAGGAGTTGCCCTTCGAGGGCGGGCGCTTCGATGCGGTGATCAGCAACGGCGTGATCAACCTCTCCGCGCAGAAGGACGAGGTGTTCGCGGAGGTCGCGCGGGTGCTGAAGCCCGGCGGGACGTTGGCGCTGGCCGACATCGTCACGGAGCGGCAACTGGACGAGGACATCAAGTGCAACGAGTCGTTGTGGGCCGCCTGCATCGGCGGCGCGGCGCAGCAGGACCACTACCGGGCCCTGATGACCCAGGCTGGGCTGGCGGTCACCGTCATGCGCGACAACGACGCCTACGGGTTTTTGTCCAAGTCCGCGCAGGGGGCCAGCCGTCAGTTCGGCGTCAAGAGCGCCTCGTTGGCGGCGCGGCGCGAGGCCGGCGTCTCGGCCTGAGGTTCGTACGGGTCAGGTGGGGGTGCGTGGGCGCCCCCACCCGTTCTCTTGCGTCAGGCCCCGCCTTCGATCTCGGTGACGAAGGCGGGCAGTTGCACCGGGTCCACGCCGACCGACTCGAACACGGCGGGGGGGAACCCCAGGTCGCCGACGAAGAGGCGCCCAGCGGGCCCGCCGGGCTCGAGGCCCTGCTTCGGCAGCCCCACCGCCAGGGTCATGCTGGGACGCACCGCCTCGCCGGGGACGCTGCCGTCGTCGGCGTGCACGCCGGTGGGGACGTCCACGCTGATCACGCAGCATCCGTCGTGCATCTTGTTCAACACCGTGATCACGTCGAGCGTCCGCCCGCGCGGCGGCCCTTCGAGGCTGGTGCCGATCGCCGCGTCGATCACGCAGGCGAACTTCATCTTGGGCAGGCTCGTCTTCACGCGCACGGTGGGGACGTGCTTGAGGAGCTCCAACTGCTCTCGGGGGGTGCCGCTGTAGTTGCCCGCCTCGTGCGTGGGCACCACCCACACGCGACGGCCGCGCAGGCCCAGGAGGCGCGCGGCGGCCAGGCCGCCGCTGCCGTTGTCGCCCCGCCCCGCCACCACGAGCACCGGCCCTTCGGGCGCGAACGCGCCGACGAGTTCGCTGAGGTTGCGGCCCGTGTGCTCGACCAGCACGCGGGCGTCCAGGCCGTACTTGCCGGTCGCCATCATCACCAGTTGCTGCATCTGAGCGCCGGTGATCTTGGGAAACGCGTCCCACGACATCTTCGGGAATGCCACGCTCGTTCCCTTCAGCCCGTCTCGAGCGCCGCGTCTACGTCGGCCGTGCAGTAGACGTTCTGCACGTCGTCCAGATCCTCCAAGGCCTCGATGATGCGCTGCACCTTGGCGGCGTCGCCGCCGCCAGGGGCGGCGACGACCTGCGGCACCTTGGTGAGCCGGGCCACCTCGGGCTGCAGGCCGAAGCGCGTCTCGAGCGCGTCGGCGACCCCGAACAGCTCGGTCGGGGGCGTATAGATGGTCAACGCGCCGTCCTCGACCTCGAGGTCGGTGGCGCCGAGGTCGATGGCGGCCTCCTGCACCTCTTCACGCGGGTCGCGGTAGACCAGCAGACCCACCGAGTCGAACTGCCACGCCGTCGACCCGGACATGTTGCCGCCGTGCTTGGTGAGCACGTGCCGCACTTCGGCGACGGTGCGGTTGCGATTGTCCGTCAGCGCTTCGATCAGGAACGCCACGCCGCCCGGTCCGTACCCCTCGTACGCGACCGATTCGAAGTCGCCTCCGTCGGTGCCGCCGAGCGCGCGCTCGATGGCGCGCTCGATGTTGTCGGCCGGCACGTCGTCGGACTTCGCGGCGCCGATGGCGTTCTTGAGCGCGAGGTTGGTGGACGTGTCCGCCCCGCCCCCCTCGCGGACGGCGCTCTGGATGGCGCGGATGTGCTTGCTGATGATCTTGCCGCGCTGGTTGTCGTTGGCCGCCTTCTTGCGCTTGATCTGCGACCACTTGTTGTGACCTGACAAGCCAAGACCTCCTCGCGAATGGGCCATTCTACCCCACGGAGCCGCGCAGGCGGGCGTTGCACGCACGCTGCGGCGTTCAGCGGTGGCGGTGGGGACGTCAGCGCACGTAGAAGCGGGTCTCGACCACGTCGTTGACCTGGAACGGTTCGAGCTCGATCTGGATCGCGGCCCGCCAGTCGTCCTCGCCGGCGCGACCGCGGAACGTGACGCGCGACACGTCGGTGCGGCGCGGCGTGAAGCTGGCGCGTACCCGGTGCCAGCCGCGCGGGGGATCGACCACGAACACGACGCCTTCGTCGCTGCCGTCGATGGTCACCGTGCGGCGTGCCGGCACGTACACGTTGCGGGCGAACACGTGCACCTCGCCGTCGGGTTCCAGGGAGGTGAGGGTCACGTACCCTTCCACGCGGCTGCGGATCCGGAACGAGATCTCCTCGCCCACCCGGTAGGACGAGGCATGCCCGCCGCTCGGCTCGAACACCTCGAGCACGGCGTTGGCCCGGTCGGGCAGGCGTGAGCCGCTCCCGCGGGCATCCGGCCCGGTGTACGTGACCGTGCAGCCGGCCAACAAGGCGGCCCCTAGGACCAGCGCGAAGACGCGCAGCAGGGGGCGGATCGAAGATGGTGAAGATGGTGCGGACGCGTGAGGCTTCATGCGTGTTCCTCCGTAGGGTCCGGGGCGCCGCCTCAGCGGCCGTCCTCGGTGCGGTCGTACGTGGTGACCATGTAGGGAAGGTCGGTCTGGTGGTAGCGACCCCGTTCGTCGTACCAGTAGATGTAGGTCCCGTTCGCCTGGCCCCCGTTGATGGCCTCGACCCCGGCGCGGGTGACCTTGCCGTCCACCAGGCCTTCGAACACGACGTCGCCGCCGTACGCGTACACCGTGATGTACATGCGCGTGTTGGTGAAGTCCTGGATCGAACGGCGAATTTGGTTCTGCGTCTCGTTGCGACAGCCGCCCAACACCAGCGCGATGACGAGAAACAGCATGGCTGCCCACGCGAGCCTGCGCGCCACGGGAACACCTCCGTCCCCAATCTACCACGCCACGCATCGGGCCCGGGCCGCCAGGGCGGGTATCATGCCCGAACGTGAGCGATGGTCTGCGAGACCCGTACCAGGTGCTGGGCGTACAGCGCGACGCGAGCCACGACCAGATCAAGTCGGCCTACCGCAGGCTGGCGCTGAAGTACCACCCCGACCGCAACCCCGGCGACCCGGAGGCGGAAGAGCGCTTCAAGCGCATCAGCGAGGCGTACGCGACGTTGCGGGATCCGGAGCGTCGGGCCTGGGTCGACCGCGGCGGATCGCCGACCGAGGGGCGCAGGCCCGACTTCAGCACCGTGGACTGGCAGACCATTTTCGAAGAGGCCGACGTTCAGGTGGACTTCGGGCAGGGCATGCCGCGCACCGGCAACGCCGTCTTCGACGCGCTGTTCGGGGCCGTCACCGGCATGTTGCGCACGCAGGGCGTGCTTCCCGGCGAGGACCGCGAGAGCGAGGTGCGCATCGACCTGACCGCCGCCCGCCAGGGCGGCACCACGCGGGTGCGGGTGCCGGGCCCCAGCGTCTGCGCCGTGTGCAGGGGGCGCCGCTTGGCGCCTGAGGGTCGGCCCTGTCCCGCCTGCGGGGGCCGGGGGTTCCGGCCGCGGGGCGAAGCGGCGGAGGTCGAGATCCCCGCCGGCATCCGTCCCGGCACCAAGCTGCGCCTCCGCGGTCTCGGCGGGCCGGGGCGCCCACCGGGCGACGCCCTGGTGACGGTTCGCGTCGAGTTGCCGGCCGGCGTGTCGCGCGTGGGCGACGAGCTGCGAACCGAGGTGAGCGTGACGCCGCTGGAGGCGCGGCATGGCGTCACCGTGAACGTGCACGGCAACGACGTCACGATTCCGGCTGGCACGCCCGATGGAGGCGTGGTACGTGTGCCCGGTGGGGGGCTCGCCGGCGCCGACCTCCGCGTTACGGTGCGCCATCACGTGTGGCGAGGTCTCGTACGCTGGGGTCGTGACAAGATGTCCCAGGTCCTTCGGGACGGGGGAGGAGAGCGTTGAACGACGACGATGCAGGTTTCGACAAGGACAAGCCGCTGTACGTGATCAGCGTCGCGGCCGAGCTGGTCGACATGCACCCGCAGACGCTTCGCCTCTACGAGCGCAAGGGCCTGGTCGAGCCGAGCCGGAGCGCGGGCAAGACCCGCCTGTACTCGCAACGCAACATCGAGCAGTTGCGTGAGATCCGGCGCCTGACGCAGGAGCTCGGCATCAACCTGGCCGGCGTCGAGGAGATCATCAAGCTGCGTGAGAAGCTGGATCAGCTCCAGGACAACATGGAGAACCGCATCGGGCAGCTCCAGCACCAGTTGGAGGACCGCATGGGCACCATTCGGGGTGCGCTGCCCGCCGAGATCGAGACGCTGGCGCGCGACCTGGCGGTCCAGCTCGACGTCGAGGGGGGCGACGAGGATACGGACGAGGACGACGAGGACGCGGACGAGGACGACGAGGCGTGAGGCCCCCCGCGGCGTCCGGCGGCCGACGGGCCGCGTGATAGGCTCGCCGCCATGAGCCCAACCCCGCTGGATGGCGTCCTGGCGTCCGAACGTTCGCGTTTCGAAGCGGAGCTGTTCACGTTCCTCCGCATTCCCTCGATCTCGACCGATCCCGACCGGGCCGAGCAGGTACGCCACGCCGCGGCGTGGCTTCGTGACGACCTGGCGGGCATGGGGTTCGAGGCCGAGCTGCTGGAGACCGCCCGGCACCCCGTCGTGGTCGCGCACCGGCAGGTGTCGCCCTCGCTGCCGACGGTGCTGATCTACGGTCACTACGACGTGCAACCCCCCGACCCGGTCGAGGCGTGGGACACGGATCCGTTCGATCCGACCGTGCGGGACGGCGCCGTGGTCGCGCGGGGCGCCAGCGACGACAAGGGACAGGTGTTCGCGCACGTCAAGGGGGTGCAGGCCCTGCTGGCGGCGGAGGGTGAGCTGCCCGTCAACGTCACCTTCTTGATCGAGGGCGAAGAGGAGATCGGCAGCCCCAACCTGGCGGCCGTGCTCGAGGAGCACGCGGACCGCCTGGCGGCCGACGTGGTGGTGGTCAGCGACGGCGCGATGCTGCCCGGACGCGTGCCGACGCTGACGTACGGCCTGCGGGGCATGACCTACGTGGAGGTGCGGGTGCGCACCGCCGCGCGGGACCTGCACTCCGGGGCGTACGGCGGCGCGGTCCCCAACGCCGCGCACGCGCTGGCGGTGATCCTGGCCGGCCTGAAGGACGCGAATGGGCGCATCACCGTGCCGGGGTTCTACGATGACGTGCGCGAGATCACGGACGAGGAACGCGCCCAGTTCGCGCGCGTGGAATTCGACCGGGACGCCTTCATGCGCGACGCGGGCGTGCGCGCCACCCCCGGCGAGGCGGGGCGGGACGTGCGCGAACGCCTGTGGGCGCGGCCCACCCTGGACGTCAACGGGCTGGGCGGCGGTTTCCAGGGCGAGGGGTCCAAGACGGTGATTCCCGCCGAGGCGTTCGCGAAGGTGTCGTGCCGGCTGGTGCCCGACCAGGACCCGCACACCATCACCGAGGCGCTCCGGGCGCACCTGCGGGCGTTGGCGCCGGAGGGGGCCGAGGTCGAGGTGACCGAATTGAACGCCGGCGCGTGGGCGTTGAGCCCCCTGGACGGCCGCGCCGTGCAGGCGGCCGCGGCCGCCATCCGCCGCGTGGACGGCCGCGATCCCGCCTTCGTGCGGACGGGCGGCACCATCCCCGTGGTGTCCGACTTCCAGCGCCTGCTGGGCGCCGAGGTGGTGCTGGTCGACATGGGACTCGAGGAGGACCGGATCCACTCGCCCAACGAGAAGTTCGACCTGGACCTCTACCACCGCGGCATTCGTCTCAGCGCCGAGGTCCTGCGGGCGTTGGCGCCCGCCTGAGACGGCCCGGGCGACGTTCGTGCGGATCGAGCGGCTGGTCGTCTCGGGCTTCAAGAGCTTCGGCGAGCGCACCACCCTGACGTTCGACGCCGCCGTCACCGCCATCGTCGGCCCCAACGGCAGCGGCAAGTCGAACCTGGTGGACGCGCTCCGCTGGGCCACCGGCGGCGGGCGGGCGCGGGCGTACCGGGCGGAGGACAAGACCGAGCTGATCTTCCACGGCGCCTCCGGCAAGAAGCGGATGGGCCTGGCCGAGGTGGAGGTCGAGATCGGCACCGATGACGGGCCGCTGCGCATCCGCCGCACCCTGGACCGCGACGGCGTCACCCGCCTCAAGCTCAACGGCCGCAACGCGCGCTTCCTGGACATCGACGAGGCCCTGGCGGGCACCGGTCTGGGCACCGGCAGCCTGGCCGTGATCGGGCAGGGCGAGGTGAGCGGGGTGCTGATGGCCGATCCCTCGCGCCTGCTGGCGTACGTCTCCGAGGCGGCCGGCGTGGCGCAGCTGACCACCCGGCGGGAGCGGACCGAGGCCAACCTGGAGCAGGCGCGCACGCACCTGACCCGCCTGGACGAGAACATCGCCGAGGACGCCGCCCGGGTCGAGGCGCTCACGCGCGAGGCCGAGGAGGCGCGACGGCACGACGAGCTTCGCGCCCGCGCCAACCGGTTGCGCCTCACCATCGCCGACGCGCGGGCAGGCGACCTGCGCGCGGCCGTGGCCGAGCTGGCCGAGCGCGTCGAGGCGCACGAACACGCGTTGCAGCAGGGCCGCGACACCCTCGCGGAACTGCGCACCGCGCTGGAGGAGGCCCGTCGTAGGGACGCGGAGGCGGAGGCGGCCCACCGCGAGGCGCACGCCGCGCACGCGCGGGCCGTGGCCGAGCTCCGCGTCGCCGAGCACGCCTATGAGGCCGCCACCACGCGGGCGGCCGACCTGGCCGGCCGCAAGGAACGCGCCGAGCACGAAGCGAACGAGCTGGCGCAGCAGGAAGCCCCCCAGGCGCCGGACGACGACGCCGAGGCGGCCGAGCGCGCCGCCGACGCGGCCGAGGCGACCCTGCACGCCGCCCGCGAGGCCCGCGCGGAGGCCGAGGCGGAGGCCGAGGAGGCCCGCCGCGCCCGGGAGGCGCTCGAGGACCGGGCGGCCCGGGCGGCGCGCGACGCGGCCGAAGCGGAGGCGCGCCACGCGTCGCTGACGCAGCAGTTGGAGGAGGTGCGGACCGCGCTGAGCGAGGCGGACGCCGCGGCGCCCGCCGCGGACGGCGACATCGGCGAGGAGGCGGACCGGGCGGGGCAGGCGCGCACGGCGCTGGCGGCGGCCGAGTCGGAGCTGGCGTCGGCCCGGACCCGCCTGGAGAACGCGCAGGCCCAGCACGCCCGCGACGCGGCCGAGGCGCGCGCCTGGGACCGTGCGTCGCAGCGGCAACGCGCCGCCTTCGAGGCGCGCCAAGGCTACGCCCAGGGCCCCCGGCACGCCCTCACCAGCGGCGTCCACGGCGTGGAGGGGTCGCTGGCCGACCTGATGCGCGTGCCCGAGGAGCTGCAGGAGGCCATCGGCTTGGCCCTGGGGCGCCGCGCCGAGTACGTGGTCATGAGCGACGACGCGTCCGCCCGCGAGGTGCTGGCGCACGTGCGGGAGCGCGGCGGCTGGGTGACGCTGCTGCCGCTGACGCTGGTCCGCCGTTCGCGCCCTGGCCTCGATTCCGACTTCGAAGCCGAGGCGGGCGTGATCGGGCTGGCCAGCGAGCGGGTGTCCTGCGACGCGCGCTACCGTCCCGCCGTCGATCAGGTGCTGGGCGGCACCGCGCTGGTGGACACCGCCGAGCGGGCCACGGCGCTGGCCAAGCGCTACGCCCGCAGGCCGCGGATGGTGACGCTGGACGGCGCCATCCTGGAGCCCGGCGGGGCGTTGTCGGGCGGCCGGCGCCAGGGTCGCGGGCCCGTGCTGGGCGCCGCCGCCGAGCTGGAGGAGGCCGAAGCGACCCGCGACCGGGCGCGCGAGGCCGAAGCCGCCGCCAAGGCCGAGGTGGAGGCCGCCCAGGCCGCCTTCGAGACGGCACGCGCGGGGGTGGAGGAGGCCCGTGCCGCGTTGGACCGGGCGCGTGAGGCCGAGGTGCGGGCCCAGGAGGCGCGCGCCGCCGACGCCCGCATGCGCGAGGAGCTGGAGGGGCGCCGGCAACGGCTCGAGCAGGCCCTGGCCGCGCTGCCCGAGGTGCCTGGCGGCGTGGCCCCGGAACGCCTGGCGGAGGTCCGCGAGCGCGACGCCCGTGCCCGCGGCACCTTGGCCGACGCCAACAAAGCCGAGAGCGACGCCGCGGAGGCCGCCTCCCGCACGGCCCGCGACGCGGCCTTGGCGCGGGAACGGCGGGCCTCGCACCAGGCCGCCCTGGAGCGGTGGCGCCACGACCGCACCCGCGCCGAGGAACAGGCGCAAGAGGCGGAGCGGCTGGCGCGGGAGGCCGAACGCGCCTGGGGCGAGGCGCAGGAGGCGGAGGCCCGCGTGGAGACCGCCCGGGCGGCGGTGCCGGAGGACGCCACCGACGCCGAGCGGGCGCGCGAGGAGGCACGCGAGGCGTTGCGGGAGGCGGAGGCCGCCGTGGACGCCGCCAACGAGCGGCAGACCGAACGGGCCGAGGCGCTGGAGCGGGCCCGCGTCCAGCAGGCCCGCCGCGAGAGCGCGTTGGAGGCGGCGGAGGAGGAACGCGCGGGGTTCCCGGACGGGCTCGAACCGCTGGCGCTGGGGGCCAAACAGGCCAGCGCCGAACTTCGCAGGGTCGAGGCCGAACTGGAGACGATCGGGGCCGTGAACCACCGTGCGGCGCACGAACTGGCCGAGCTGTCGCCCGCCCACGACGCGCGATGCGCGGAGGCGGAGGAGGCCCGCACCGCGGTGGACGAGTTGTTCACCACCCTGGCGCGACTGGACCGCGAGACGACCCGGCGGCTGACCGCAGCGGTCGACGGGGTCCGCGAGGCCTTCCGGCGGCACGTCGCCGAACTGTTCGGCCCGGAAGGGGAGGGCGAGATCGACACCGACCACGAGGACGGCCGGCCCGTCGGCCTGCGCATCCGCCTGCGCCCGCCCGGCAAGCGGACGCAGGCGCTGGGGTTGCTGTCGGTGGGCGAGCGAACGATGGGGGCGCTGGCGTTCCTGTTCGCCCTGATGGGCGATGAACACGCCTCCCGCCTGCCGGTCGCCGTTCTGGACGAGGTCGACGCCCCACTGGACGAGGCGAACATCCACCGCTACCGCCGCTTCGTGGAGCGCCTGGCGGCGGCCGGGACGCAGTTCGTCCTGATCACCCACCAGAAGGCGACGTTCGAGGTGGCCGGCGCCCTGTGGGGCGTGACCACGCAGGACGGCGTCAGCCGCGTGTTCTCGATCCACCGCGACGACGCGTCCGCCTACGACGCCGCCGCCGACCTCGTCGCGGACGAGGGGCCGTCCGTCCCCTCATGACGCGAAGGACGGGCCGGTGACGCCCCGGTGAGCGGGGACGGCGCCCCCCACCCAGCATCCGCCTGGCGGATCGTGCAGCTCGACGAGATCGACTCGACGCAGGAGGAGGCCAAGCGCCGCCTGCGTGCCGGCGAGCCGTTGGACGCCACCGTGCTGCGGGCGGCCCGGCAGCGTGCCGGCCGCGGCCGCCGCGGCCGCAGCTTCGTCAGCGAGGTGGGGGGGAGCTACCAGTCGTTGGTCGTTCGGGACGCGGAGGGCGCCTGGCGCCACGGCGCGATCACGCTGGCGCTGGCGGTGGGGATCGCCGAAGCGTTGGCCGCGCGCGGCGCGCAGGTGGGCCTGAAGTGGCCCAACGACCTGATCGACCCGGCGGGCCGCAAGTGCGGCGGGTTGCTGGCGGAGCACGTGCACGGCCACCTGATCACTGGCGTCGGCGTCGGCGTCGACGTCGCCACCGCGCCGGCGGGGTTCGGCGTGGTGCGCGCGCCGCTGGACGCGGTCCACGCCGCCGTGATGGACGGCGTCACGCGCGGTCTGGCGCTCGCCGATACGCCCGTGCGGCTGCCGGGCATGTTCGCGCCGTGGGACGTGCTGGCGGGACGGACCGTCAGCGTCACCCCCGCCGCGGCCGGCGCGGGTCCCGCCACGGGCGTCGCGGAGGGCGTCACTGCAGGCGGCGCGCTACGCCTCCGTTCTCCGCGCGGCGACGTCCGGACGGTCCCAGGCGGCAGCGTGATCGCCGTCGATCCGTCCCTGACCTGAATCGCGGGGCCAGCTGGGCCGAAGGTATGCCGACCTCGGGGCGCGCGCCGCATGCGCACGTGGCACACGTCGGCGCGCGGGGGGCGGGTGGTAGCGTCGCGGGCGGGGAGGATCCACGTGACCGATGCCCGCCACCCGAACGACGCTCCGACGGGCCAAGCGCCCGAAGACGACGCCCTGGACGCGTTCCTCCGCGCGCGGTACCGCGCCCAGTCGGAGGCGCGCCCCTGTCCCTCGCGGATCGAGGTGGCCGGCTGGTGGATGGACCTCGTCGGGCTGATCATCCCCGAGTGGGCCACCTGGCAGCCCAGCGAGGAGGCGGACTTCCTGGCGCACGCCGACGGCGTGCGCGCACGCACGGCGGAGCTGGTCGAAACCTGCGATCCGGACCGCAACGCCGCCGAGCAGGTCGCGCGGGACCTGCACCGGGCGCTTCCCACGCTGCACGCCCGCCTGGAGGAGGACGCGGCCGCGATCGTGGCCGGCGACCCGGCCGCCCACGACCGCGTGGAGGTGGTGCGGACCTACCCGGGCTTCCGGGCGATGGCGGCCTACCGCGTGGCGCACTGGTTGCACGGTGCGGGCGCCTGCCTGATGGCGCGCATGATCTCGTCCGAGGCGCACCGCGCCACGGCGATCGACATTCATCCGGCCGCGAAGATCGGCCGGCGCTTCTGCATCGACCACGGCACCGGCGTGGTGATCGGCGAGACCACCGAGGTCGGCAACGACGTCAAGATCTACCAGGGCGTCACCCTGGGCGGCCTCAGCGTGCGCAAGGAGGACGCCCGCACCAAGCGGCACCCCACGGTCGAGGACCGCGTGGTGATCTACGCCGGGGCGACCGTGCTGGGCGGGGACACCGTCATCGGCGCAGGTTCGGTCATCGGCGGCAACGTGTTCCTGACGCGTTCGGTGCCGCCCGGGTCGCGGGTGGCGTTCCGTCCGCGCATGCAGGAGACCGCCCCCAACGGCGAACGCGGCGAGGTGTGAGGGGCGGCGCGGCGTAGCGTTGCCAGGCGCGTCCCCATACCCGATGCTCGACGAACGTCACCCGTTCGGGACATGGGGATACCCGCCGCGTTCCACGCGTGAGGAGACGTCATGTCCGAGGAATGGGTCGTCAGCGGTGGGGGCGCCATGACGCATGAAGCGTTCAAGGCGGCACTCCTGGCCTCGGCGAGCATTCCCATCCTCACGCCGCCGGTCCCCATCGGCGCCGACCACCACGTCGACGGCGGTGTACGCGATATCGCACCGCTGCAGGTCGCGAGCGACACCACGGCCGCGAACGACCGCCACATACCCCCTACCGACCCGGCGGAGCGGATTGCAGAATCAGTCCTCGATACGCCTCCAGCGCGGGCTCGGCATAGCTGCGGAACGTCTCGACGTCGCCGATGTCCCTGCGCTGTTCCTGCGGCAAGCTTCTGAAGACTGCTTCCAGGTCGGGCTGTCGTTCGAGCTGTCGCAGAACCCCGCTGCCGGCATCGTCGAGGGATGCGAATCGTTGTTCGAGATGGCTTCGAAGCGCCTGGAGATCCCCGCGGAGGTCCAAGCGGGCCACCCGCTCGTCGAGTTCCTCGACCGTGGGCAAGGTCGCCAAGCGAACGTCGAGGGCCTCGTTCAACTCGCTGAGAAGCTCATCCCTCGTGTTCAGCAGCGCTGCATCCATGGCCTCCTCGATCCGCCGCTCCAGCGGCGCGCCGGGCTGAACCACGGGCAGCACCACGCGGGTGGGCGGCGTCGTACCGTCCGCGGCCGGCGTGCCTTGGGGGACCGATTCGTCCCAGGCCGATCGCCTGTCCGCGTTCGTCACCTCCTCGTTCTCGCCGCGTGCGTTCGCAGCGGCTCGGGCACGAGCGTCCACCTCGAGCACGTGGGCATCGAAGATGCCTGCGACGGTGCGCGGGGGCACGCCAGCCAAGCGGAGCTGTTGCTGTCGACCCAGCCAGTACAAGGCCGCCGACGTCGACGGCGGCATGACCCGCGCCTGCGACCCCTCGGTCACCTCGATCTCCCAGGGGCCCGCGAGTGGACTGAGTGTGCGGGCAGCCGCGCCGTCGAGGCGTGCCCACATCCCGAGGCCGAGTCCGACGACGAAGAAGAGGGCGAACGCGAAGGTCACCGCCCCCACCGCCGCCGTGTTCACGCGGAGGTGCCTCAGGATCGCGGTGTTGGATGCACGGAAGGTCGAAAGGGCGGCATCGGTCGCGACGTGCGAGTCAGACGACAGCGTCGACTTCAACCCCTCGAAGCGCTCGTCCAAGGCCTGTCGGTCGGTGCGACCGCGCAGGGCGGCGATCGCGCCGGTCGCGAGTCCCGCCAAGACCGGCAGAGCGGCCGTCACGGCCGGCGACGCGGACGCCGCCACCATGAACCCCGCCGCGAACCCGAGAATCGCCAGCGCACCTGCAAACCCGATGTATCGCATGCTGATCTCCCTTTCCGATCGAATGGACCGGGCTCTCCAGCCCGGGCCGACGACGTCGCGACCGCGGGCCTAGACGCCACTCATGAGGATTCCTGCTCGGGCCTCCCGAAGTAGCCCGACGCGAGCAACCCCGCGAGGCCGATCGCGGCCAACAGCAAAAACCCCGACCCGGCGCCGACGGCCTGCGGCGGTCCGAGGGACAGGCCGACGATGCCGAGCACACCCGCGACGGCGCCGGTGATGCGCACGGCCGACACCAGCACGCGTCTTGGCCACACGACCCGCCTCCCAGGCAATCGCACGACTCCAACCATCACCAGGATCGATGCGAACACCGAGATGTGCTTCACGCCGGCCAGCAACGAGGTTCGTTCCAGCCACGCCTCCCGCATGGCCGCGTACGGCAGGTCGAGGGTCGTGAGGACGCGCGTCGCTTCCCACACCGCGCTCGCGATCAGCGCCGCGGCGAGCGCCAGCCCTACGGTCGCCAGGGACGACGAGGTGCGCCATGCCGTGACGCCGATCGCGCCGATCAGCAGGGCGTACCACAGGGCGGCCCCGAGGTGGAGGCGCACGGACGTGCGCGCCCGAGCGGCGGCGCTGGCGTCCGGCGTCGCCGCCGGGTCGCGAGGGATCATGCAGGACGGGCCGGCGTTCTCCCCGAGGATGCAGGCCACCTCGCCGGGCGTGCGCGCGAACCCCAAGGCGACGGCGACGGTGGGATGGCCGAGCAGGTCTGGCTCGCCCGGGCCGCTCGTCCCCATCGTCGTGACGTACCCGAACGTAGCCGCCAGCACGAGGCCGAGGACCGACAAAACCAAACCGAGCCGTCGCGGCCAGGGACCACGCGCCCCCTGCGCCTCGCCTCGCGGGGGGACAGGGCGCTCCACAGCAGCGCGCGAAACATGAGGAAGGCCAGCGCGAAGAGGACGAGCCCGGCCCCCAACACAGGCCCATGACCCAACGAGGCCAAGGTCCACAGCGGGTTGTCGATCAACAGCAGCACGGCGCCGAACAACAGCAGCAGATTGGCCCAGTACGAGGCCAGCAGGTTCGCGAACGTCTTCGGAATGGCGGCCACGAGCAAATTGGCACCCGCGAAGGACACGAACCCGACGAGGTTGCGGACCGCGTCGGGCATCCGCGACTCGGTCGAGAGCGTGTCCGTGAGCTTGCCGCTGACGCGCACCAGCCTGGACAGGCTGTCGGTCGTCCGGCGGGGATCCAGCTGCAGGCCCTCGCGTCGTTCGGTCAGGAACCGCGCCACCTTCGCCTTGGTGGCGCCAACGTCCAGCTCGGCACCGCCGTCCTCGGTGCGCCGTTCGACGCGCAGCGCCTTGCGCCCTTCCTCGCCGAGGTGGAACTCGTCCTCCACGATGGCGAGGTGGGCCTCGGTGACGAGGTGCTCACGAACCTCGTCGCGCGCCTCGATCGGCGCGCCATCGAGCATCGTCGCGATCAGCCGTTCGGCGCCGTCCAGGCGTCCCCAGCGGATGTCGTGCGCGCGCCACCCTTCGTCCAGGAATGCCCCGAAGGACGCGAACCGGGCGCCGTACAGTTTGTCGTCCGGGATCGCCTGGCCGTAGTGGCCCGCATCGACGGGACTGATGCGGTGCACGTCGACGGGAGCGAACTCGTGGCCGACGTCCGTCGCCTCGAGCAGCGGATACTGCACCATGTCGAAATGCCGGAAGTGCTTCCAGTACCGCAAGAGCAGGGTGCGCACCTCGCTCGCAAGGGCAGGGGAGACCTCGAGTTCGGTCAGGTCGCGGAGCGCTTCCCCGGACTTGACGGTGCGCTCGCGGTTGTGCTGCGCGATCGTGGCCGCCACGGCGTCGATCAAGGGGCGATGGCGCGCCAGGAAGGCCTCGGCCGCCTGCCAACCCGCCGCGTCGGTCGGCGCCGCCAGGATGGCGATCAACGCCTCCCGGAACGAGGCGAATCCGCCGGAGCCGCCGCCCGAATGCACCAGGTCGCGCAGAGCCACGTGAATGTCGGTCGCTTCGCCCGCGCCGCGCCCGGGATCGAGGGCGAACACGGCGCGCTGCGCCGACGTCTTGGCGAGGCGAAGCAGCGGCTGCACTTCCGACCAGGCGTCGTCCACGCTGCGTGTGTCACCCCGGTCGTAGGCGCGCACCAGCGCGTCGAGGTGCGTGTTCGTGCCAACCACGTGGCGCAGCTCGTTCACGAGGTCTCGGTCGAACACGAACGCTTGGTCGATCCTGTTCAGCAGGTAGCGCGCCCTGCGCGCATATGTCGCCAGGTCGAAGCGTTGAAGGAAGTCCCACTCCAGCTCGGCGTCCGGCCGTTCTTCGCTCGTGTTGCGTTGGAAGTGGGAGTTGCGCCACGCGCTCGCCACCCTCCGGAGTGCGCGGCGGACGTCGTCGTCCGGGGGGACGCGCAGGGCGTCGGCGATCGTGTCGGCCAGGGCGTCGGTGGTTCTGGCGACGCGCAGCCGGTGGTATGCCCCGTAGGCGTAGCCGTACTGGGCCACCAAGCCCTGCAACGGCGCGCGCTTGGGGTCGATGGGACCCGCCGTCGCGTCGTTGGGGTCGTCCGGAATCGGCACGTCCTCCAGCACGCCGAATCCGAGGGTCCGGATCCGGTCCAGCAGGCGGTTGCGCTCGACGATTCGCTGGATGTCGGCCCGGATGGTCTCGTAGCGCGCCAGCGTGACCACCTTCATGGTGTTCTCCAGCGCGTTGGGCACGTCGTCCAGCGCGACCGGCGCCTCGGGGTCGATCCGTTCCGGGGCGGGCTCCAGGTAGTACAGCTTGCGCTGGACCCTGACCCCGCTGGGCGCTTCGGAGAGGCGATCGATGGCGTGCCCGAACGGTTTGTTGTCCAGGTAGCCACCGTCGGCGAAGGCGCGGCGTACCTGCCGGTCGGGGGTGTCTTCGCGCCCGGAGCGGAACAGCTTTGCCCACGGCGCGCCGGCGTGCCGGCGTCCCGCCAGCCGTTGGGCGCCTCGCACCACGGCCGGTTCGAACGCGGCGGGCAGGCTGCTGGTGGTGCGCGCGGCGAAGGCCAGCAGCGGGTCGTGCTCGGCGGTGAACTCGTCGTGTTCCAAGCCCCGTTCGGCCAGGCGGAAGGTGAAGGCGTGCTTGTGGTCGTACTCGTGCACGACGCCGTCGGCAAGCCGGAGCTGAGCCACCTGTCCGGCGAGGTCGGTGCCGGTCACGACCAGGTCCAGGTCCTTGACCAGCGCGCCCGTGCCCTCGGGGCTGCTGCGGTTCAGCGCGTCCATCGCGTTCAGCAACTCGACGTACATGCGGTCGCTCTGGAACAGCGCCTTGACCGGTTCGCGGTAGGGGTAGCGCGTAGGGCTGCTGCTGCGGTGGTCGTTGATCAGCTTCTCGAGCGCGCCCTGCTGAAGCCACAACCGCTTCAGCGGTTCCAGGTCGGCGTTGCGGGCCAGCGCCTTGCCCAACATCACGGCGTTGATGCCGCCGGCGCTGGTGCCGGAGAGGATGTCGACGATGAATCGAACGGGGGGAGGGGAGACGAGGACGTCGTCGTCGATTTGGTCGAGGGGCGTCCCGCCGAGCACGTGCGCCAGCCTGCGGTAGACCCGGGCCGTGTTGGTGGTGGCCGCCTCGGGGTCAGCCGCGGGGCTGGTCGCGCGCACCAGCTGCAACAGCTCCTGGCTGATGCCGTTCATGTAGATCGCCAGGCTGGTGCCGCCGTACATCACGACGGCGAGGCGGATTTCGCGGTGGACGTCGCGGTCTGCGCCGGTTGCCTGCATCGTGTTGGGCCTCCCATGGTCGGTTCGCTGAAGCGGCTGGGATCGCGTCCACTTCGTACGACGCTCTGAGTCGTCCTGATGGGGCGAACCTCAAGCCAAGACAGGCGCACGGAATACTTCGCATGATCATACAAATTGGTTCGGGGGGCACGCCTGCGTTCAAGGGGAACGTCTGGCGGTGTATGCCGGGACGAGGACGTTTCGATGTGCGTCCGGCTGGGTGCGGGGAGGCCGGACCTCCCCCGGGGTCGTGGACCGGGCCTGGGCGGCTCCGAGAGCGCGGAGGAAATGAGGTCGCTGAGCTCGAGGTCGTGGACGCGCATCGTCGCCGTCGCCATGTGATCCCGACGCGGGCGGTACCACGAGGTCGATCGATCCCGCCGGGACGTCTGTACCAAGCCCGCACGCGCGTGTCCACGTACCATCGACCATCAACGTGGAGGTGATGCATGGACCGTAACGGCGATGCGCTCCCGGTCCCCGGGCCGGACCCGATCAGCCCCACGCCACCGTCAAACGCCGGCCGCCGAGCTTTCCTCACGAAAGCGGCCAGCGCCATCTTCGCTGGGATCGTGCTTTCCGGCCGCGAGGTCGAAGCCCAGGCGCCGTCACCCGAGGCGGCCACGCCACGACCCCCGTTCGACATCGCGGCCGACTCGGACGAGGACGTCCTCGTCCGCATGCAGAGGGAGCTCGAACGAGCGCTCGCGAAGCCAATCGACGAGCGGCGGTGGGGCATGGTGATCGACACCCGCAAGTGCGTGGGGTGCGACGCATGCACGATCGGCTGCGCCATGGAAAACAAGCTGCCCTGTCGGAGCCACCTATCTACGGCCCGACGGCATCGTCGAGATCGACTACGAGGCGTGCATCGGCTGCCGTTACTGTCTGACAGCGTGTTTATACCAAGCGAGGGCGTTCGACTTCGGTGAGAACTGGACCGACGCTGCGACCGAGGGCGCGCCCGACGCCCTCGCGCTCGACTCGGCGAAGGGGTACGAGCGCGAAGCGAGCTTCGAGTACGGCAAGGAGTGGACGCGAGAGCCGGGGGGGCCGCTCCGGGGCCTGCTCGAGCAAAGCCCCGTCGGCAACGCGCGCAAATGCCAGTTCTGCGCCCATCGGCTCGATCAGGGGATGCTGCCGATGTGCGTCACCACCTGCATCGAGCGAGCGACCTTCTTCGGCGATCTGAACGATCCGACCTCCTTGGTCAGCGAGCTCGCCTCGCGCACGAACGCGACGCGGCTCAAAGAAGAACTCGGCACTCAACCCAAGGTGTTCTACCTCGCATGAGGGGCAAACGTGCTTAGCGCCAATGCCGTTCACGTAAGGATGATTACGGCTTCGGACGGGGTTTTGGTCGGTTGCGGCCAGCCTCCGTGCTTGGCGCGTTTGGGTGGGTCGTACGTGACGGCGCGCTTGACGACGCGGGGGCAGGAGCGCAGGCGTGCGGGATTGGGTGCGGAGAGGATTTCGTGGATCGCTTCACGGATCAGCTTGGCCCGGGTCGTGGGGGGGGAAACACGCTCGGGTCTGGAGCGTTTGCGCCGTATGGCGCGCAGGCCGCCCGTGAAGGAGAGCCTGCCTTCGTCGACGTTGCCGCCGAGGGCGGCCTGGTGCAGCAGCCAGCGGATGGCGTAATGGACGCACGCGAAGCCGTAGAGCTCCTGGATCACGCCGCCTGGCGTGCGGCTGCGCAGCACCAAGGGGGGGGTGCCGCCCTGGCTGGCCTTGACCTCTCCGATGCTGATCTCGATGTCCCAACGCTTCGCGTACAGCGAAGCCTCGCGAAGCTCGAGGTCCTGTTGGCGGCGTAGTCGGCCCCTGGCAGGGGGGCTCGAGTCCGCACGACCGTGGCGACGGCCTCGCCCCACCCGCGCGGCGCGATACCGCAGAATGTCGGCACCCCGAAGCAAGATGCCGGCATCTCGCGCCAGCAAGAAGACGAAACGTCGGGAGTTGCGCACAAGCCCCGACGTTTTGTATGCTGCGTCATGACCACGAACCGGCGCAACAACGTCGTCGAGCTCATTCGCTCCGCCGGAATCATTCGTCGGGCCGAGTTGGAGGCACTGGGCGTGCCGCCGTCGTCGCTGTATCGCCTCGTGCGCGAGGGCCGCGTCGAGCGGCTCGATCGTGGGCTCTACGCCGCCGCAGACCATGAACCCAGCGCGGAGCACGCCCTCGCCCTGGTCGCCAAGCGCGTGCCGGCAGGGGTCGTGTGCCTCCTCACCGCATTGCGCTTCCACGGACTGACGACCCAAGCGCCGGCTGACGTGTGGATCGCGCTCCCCGAGAAGGCTCGGCGCCCGAAGCTCGCGTACCCACGCCTCCGCGTCGCCAGGTTTTCTGGTGCGGCCCTGAAGGAGGGCATCGAAATGCACGAGATCGAGGGCGTGCACGTCCCTGTCTACTCAGCCGCGAAGACGGTCGCCGACTGCTTCAAGTACCGCAACAAGGTCGGTATCGACGTCGCCGTCGAGGCGCTGCGCGATTTCGGGACCCGCTTTCGCGGCCGCGCGACCGAACTGGCCCACTACGCCCGCATCTGCCGCGTGACGCGCGTCATGCAGCCGTACCTGGACGCCATCGCGTGAGCGGCGCTACGAACCTCCCCGCGTCCGTCAGCGCGCGGCTGCTTCACCGCGCCCGGCAGACGGGCGACGACTACCAAGGACTCCTAACGAGCTACTGTCTGGAGCGCTTTCTGTACCGCGTTGGCGTCTCGCAGGCCCGCGACCGATTCGTGCTCAAGGGCGCGATGCTACTGCGGCTCTGGTCCGATCGGCCGTACCGCGCCACGCGTGACCTCGACCTGTTGGGGATGCGCGACGCATCTTCGGAGATTCCCGCGGCCCTCCGCGCGATCTGCGAGGCGGACGCGGCGCCCGACGCCGTGATCTTCGACGCCGCCGACATCGAGCTCACCGAGATCCGTGCGGAGGACGAGTACGCCGGAGTCCGGGCGACGTTGCCAGCTCGTTTGGGAACTGCCCGGCTTCGGCTTCAGATCGATATCGGGCGCGCCGACGCCGTGTGGCCGGAGCCCAACCGCCGCGCGTACCCGACCCTGCTCGACTTTCCCGCCCCCGAGATCCTCGTGTATCCGCGCGAGGCCGTAATCGCCGAGAAGCTCGAGGCGATGGTGGTGCTGGGGGACCGGAACAGCCGTATCAAGGACTTCTTTGATCTCGACCATCTCGCCGCGAGCTTCGAGTTCGACCGCTCCATCCTCGCAGAGGCGGTCCGGCGCACGTTCGCGAGGCGTGGCACACCAATTCCGACCGAAGCGCCTATCGGCCTCACGCCCGCTTATTGGGAGAACCCTTCGCGCCCCGCCCAGGTGCGCGCTTTCGCTCGGCGTGCGGGCATCGAAGCCACCGATCGATCCGGTGCGACGCTCCAGACGCGGCTCGCCAGCTTTCTACTGCCCGTGCTGGCGGACGCCCACTCAGGAGAGCGGCGCCCATGGGCGTGGCCGCCGGGAGGGCCATGGGTGCGTTCAGGTCCCGCTGAGGCTCGATGATCGGTGGTTCTAAACGGCCGCACTCCCGTGCCGATTCGACGAGGCGCTCCTCGAGCTTCTCGCGCGTGCCAAGGATGACGCCCGCGGAGGCGCGTAGGCGGAGTGCACCTCGCGCCGTGCGCGCGGGCGCCGATGGGTCCGGCCGCGCACTCGGCTACGTCACTCGACGGCGTCGAGATCCTCCAACGACCATGCGACCACGCAGAGCTCTTCGTCCGTAAGGGCGGCCCGGAACGCGTCGGTGAATCCGCCCACCGCCACGTACGCGTGGACGGCATCGGATTACTGCGCACGGTGCGCCCAACGCTGGCCGCTGTCGGCCGCGCGCTGCAGCACGGCGAGGTGGTCGTGATGCAGTCGGGGGCCCGCCACGCGCCCGTGCCACTCCACGGCACCGGTGAGGACGCTTCCCGTTGCGAGGTGCGCGACGAGGTCGATTTCGACCGAGCGTCCGGCACCATCGCGGCCTTTCCGGTGCGCCTCGAGGGAGCCGAGCTCGAGCGGCCGGTCCAACCGCGCGCGCAGGACGCTGTCGTGCCCCAGGCTCGTGTGCTGGGCGATCTCGTTGCGCTACGTCTGCCTGGAGGCGACGGCGCGGTGAGCCGCCTTGTATGCAGTGACGTCGCGCAAGCCCTCCTCCTGATCGAGCGCCGTCTCGACCCGGAGGCTCTCTTGTCGATCACCGATTTTCGTCACTACCTGACCTCCGATCTTCGGATCCCCGACGATTTGCCCGGTCCCGTACTGCGCCTGGCCCGCTTCCAAGGTGCGATCGTCGGGTGGGCGACGATCTGGAACCGGATGGCGCCCGTCGACACGAACGTCGCTTGTCGCCGTCGGCCCGCGCGGCGACCGTGTTCTGGCAACGTGCAGGCGGCGGCCGTGGAGGACTGGACCGTGATCGCCTAGAGCTGCCCCGTCTGCGGCGCCGCGGGTCGGATCGAGGCTTGGCAGGGTACGCCCTGGGACCGCTTCGACGAGGCGTTCGGCGACGACGGGGACGCTGAGATCGACGATTCGGGCGTTGCGAACCGAACGAACTGAAGAACGGTCCGCGCCTGACGTGGAGCATGGTGAGGGCAACGGCACCCCACCCCGCCTACGTGCGCGCAACGGGTTCGTAGCGGGCCCCTCGCCCCCGGCCCCGTAGCGCCAGGGGCCCTTCGTCCCGAAGGTCCTTGAGGACGCTTCGAATCAGGTCGCGGCTGATCCCGGGGAGTTCGCGTTCGATCTCGCTGATGGCAAAGGGGGCCATGCGGCGTGCGATCGCGGTGCGGACCATCTCGGTGTTGGTGCCGCCGCGCCCTCTACGGACCGCGTCGACCCTCGCTTCGAGCTCGCCGTACGCGGCGATCAGAATGCCGAGGAAGTAGTCGAGCCACGGGCGCGCATCGCGCGCGTCCGAGTGCCAACCCGCGCTGCTGCGTTCCAGCGCGTCGTAGTAGCCGTCTCGGTTTCGTTCGACGATGCGCTCGAGGCTCACGTAACGTCCCACCTCGAAGCCGTGGAGGTAGAGGAGGAGAAGCGTGCGAAGGCGTGCCGTCCGGCCGCTGCCGTCGGGGACCTGTACTCGTCCACGTTGACGAAGTGGCGTAAGCACCGCGCGGCCGGCACGCTGGACGGCCTGACCAGCGCGAGGCGCGGTCCCGCTTCCGGAAGCCATCCAAACCCGCCGCCCCACCCCAAGAGGCGTGGATCAACCGCCCGACACTCCAAACCGCATGACCACCACCGGCAACCACCGATTGACAACTACCGTCGAATCCTCAAGGAGGAGACCGATAGCCTCCGTGTCTACAGACTGCACGGGTCACGCGACGCGTACCTGGAGACCTACGGCGTGGACACGTTCGTCGACTTCGAGGACATGCTCATCGTATGATTCCTGCCGCGAACATTAAGCGATGGTCTTGTCGCCAGGGGGTTCGCGATGCCGAACCTGCCCGTGGCAGGCGTGAACCATGGAAACCGAATCGAACTGCGATGCTTTCCTGCGGGCGGCGCTCGGCTACGTTCGCGGGAGGACCGGCTTTCGTCCGTCCGTGACGGGGCTAAAATGGAAGCCGTCGCAGCCCCGCTTCGGCGGGGCTGAGGATTGAAACTTGAATCCTCCCACAGTTAAAGCAGTGGGATTCCTGCATCACCGTGCGTTGCTCCCAATGCGGGAGTCTGACTTGCACTCAGACAGGCGTTTAACGTCTCGGAAGAACCGGCGGCGACGATGCGTCTTAAAGCCTCGGTACGGATATTCAGCGCGGCGTTCAGGTCACGGTCATGCTGAGCGCCGCAACCACACACCCACCTTGCACGCGTCGCTGGGCTGCATGCCATGGGCATGCCACGGCGAAGCGATCGGTCCGCTCGCGGGGGTCCGAACCATCGGACTACGCAGCTTTGTCATTCCTCGCGGGTAAAATCCTCGTTCGTTCCGTATCCACCCGCCAGATCGTCCGCGATCCGCCGCCGCTCCGCCCGGCTGCGCTTGCTGTAGCGCCGCGTGGTCTGCAGGTTGGCGTGGCGCAGCAGGTCGGCGGCGGCGTCGATGCCGTGCCGGCGGGTCACTTCGGTGCCGGCGGTGTGGCGGAGACCGTGCACCTCGCGGCCGGTGTAGCGCACGCCGGCGCGGCCGCACAGGTCGCGCAGGCGAATGCGGGCGCGGGCCGGGCCGAAGCCCAGCACGCGGGCACCCGGGTCGGACGATTCGGGGCGGATGGCCTGCAACGCGTCCAGCAGGGCGCCGGCGGCGGGCACGTCGCGAATGCGGCCGCCCTTGCCGACCACGCCGACCAGCAGACCGCGTTCCAAATCGACCTGGCCCCAGGTGAGGTGCGTCGCTTCGGCGTTGCGGAGGCCGCCGGTGGCGCACAACTGCACGAAGGCGGCGTCGACCGGGCCGGCGGCGCGCAGCAGGCGGCCGACCTCGGCGGCGCTGTAGGCCTCGCGCTTGTCCTCGGGCGCGGCCGGGTCGGTGGGGGCGGCCAGGTCCCGGAACGGGTCGGCGTCGGTGGCGCCGACGTGGCGGAGGGCGCGGTAGAGCGCCTTGCCGGCCGCCAGGCGCACCGCGACGGTGGAGGCGGCCAGCGGGCCGCTCAGGTCGCGGCCGCGGACGGTGCGGGGCACGCCGTCGCTTTCCAGGCGGATCAGCCATACCGCGCCGGCGTCGGGCGAGGGACGTAATAGGTTCTCATCGGGCCAGGCGGCCACCAGGTCGTGCACGCCGCGGCGGTAGGCGGCGCGGGTGCGGTCGCTGAGGCCGGCGCGCTTCTTGCCGCGGGTGGCCAGCACGTAGTGCGTGACCTCCCACAGGGCCCCCGGGTCGCGTTCGTTCGCGGCGCGGACGGCGCGGATGCGGCGCTGTTCGGGCGTGAGGCGCGCCCAGCGGACGGCGGTATCGACGGCGTCCTCACTGCGGACCTGCAGGTCGGTGGTGGCGCTGAGCTTCACCTCGCCGCTGGCGGCGTGCTGCACCAGCGCGTCGATGCCACTGCGGAACAGGGTGTGGGCCCGGACGCGGCTGACGCCGAAGCGCCGCGCGATGGCGGCGAGGGACTCCGGTTCGGCGCCTGCGCCCAGGGCGCGCTCCAGCGTGTCGCGGCGGCGGCGTTCCAGGCGGGGGCCGAAGGCGCGCAGCAGCGTCAGCGCGGCGGCCAGGCGCCCAGGGGCGGCCAGCACCTCACGGGCGCTGCAGGCGCTGTGGTCGGGGCGCAGCAGCGTGAGGGCCAGTTCGTGGGCCGAGGTGCCGGCGTCGGAATCCATGGAGGCATGTTAACCCTATAGCGACAAGAGACATTATCGAATCGTTAACACCCAACGACGTTCAGCGCTACGGGCCACCGACCCAGCCACGGACAGGGTCGTAGCGCAACGGCTCGCCAAGCTCGTCGGGATCGAACTGCCCGTGCGCATCCGCTTCGAGCGGAGGTGCCAGCGAGGCGTCGTGCCACGACCGCAGGTCATCAGACGCCGACAAAAGCTCTTCACGCTCGCCGCCCATGGCCCTCGCCAAGGTACGGACCCAGATGCCCAGGGCCCGAAGATACGCTCGGAGCCACCCAACGACACGCGTCATGGGTGCATCGTATCGCTTGGGAGCATGCCGCGCCACGTTCCTCCCCGCGCGTCCGAGCGCCGCCCGCGGCGTGAGGGATGCCATTGACGCCCGCGTGCGGCCGCGCGTACGCTCCAGTCCGAGGAGGCACATGTGAAGCGTCTTGCCTTGAGTTCGTTGCTGGTGGCGGGGGTCCTGGCGGCCTGTGCGCCGCAGGCCACGGTCATGAACAACGTCGTCCCGAGCCTGATCTCGGTGCAACTGCCGCAGGACGACGGCGAACCGATCCGCCTCGACGGCCGCTACTTCGGGGACGGGCAGGACGGCCAGGCCGACGACAGCTACGTCGTGATCGGCGCACGCGGCGACTGCACCGGCGGCGTCGAGCTCCAGGCCGACACCTGGAGCGCCAACCGCATCACCTTCCGCGATCCCGGGGGCGTCGGCTCGGGTTTCGTGTGCGTGGTGGCGAATGGTGTCACCAGCAACGGCTTGCCGCTCGACCTGAACTGATCGCCTGAACGGCTCGCACGCCCACGCAGGTGTCGACGGCCGGCCGTTCGCGGCCGGCCGTCTCACGTCTCGGCGCTGCGGGCGCGGCGGGCCAGCCGCGTCGCCACCAGCGGCGACGTCACCATCTGCACCACCGCGTACACCACGGCCGGCAACGCCACTTCGGGCGGCAGCCCCGACGCGAACACCATGAACGCCGCAATGCTGAACTCCTTCTTCGAGACGGTGAACAGCAGCGCCGTCCGGTCGGCCGACGCCGGCAGCCGCCGCCCGGCCGCCCACCCCAGCAGGTAGCCGGTTCCGTTGAGGAGCAGCGCCACGCCGACCGCGCCCGCCACCATGGCCGGCCTGGCCAGGATCATGCCGGCGTTGGGGCCGACGACGGCCAGCACCAGCGCCAGGTAGGCCAGCGACGCCGTCGCCGACGCGACCGGCTCCAGCGGCGCGACGCGGCCGGGCCGCCAGGTCCGGAGCGCGACGCCGCAGGCGGTCGGCGCCAGCACCACCAACGCCAGCTCAATGATTAGCGGGGCGACCGGCACCTGAAGGTCCACCCCGGTGTACGCCAGGAACGCGGCCGGCACCAGCACCGGCGCCAGGGCGGTGTTCACGGCATTCAGCACCGTCGCCAGCGCGACGTTGCCCCGCGCGATCAGCACCAACAGCGGCGAGGACACGTCGGTCGGCAGGGCGCCGACCAGCGCGAAGCCCAGGGCGAACGGTTCCACCCCGAACGCCAGGCGCCCCAGCAGGAACCCCGCCAGGCTCATCGGGCCGTACACCAGGAACGTCGCCAACGCCTGCACGCCCGGCCGGGTCAGGACCCGCCGCAACGTGGCCAGGTCGAAGGTCAGGCTCACGCAGAACATCAACAGCGCCAGCAGCGGGGTGACGGCGGGCCGCAGGGCGACGCCGAGGGCGGGGACCAGCAGGCCGGCCGCCGCGGCGGCCAGCACCAGTGGCGTCAGGTTGTTCTCGATCGTCCGCAGGCGCACGGGGGCGGCCCTCCCTTCCGCTCCGCCGGCGGGCGTGGCGTGCTGGCCGCGTGCCTGACGGGGTCGCGCGCCGTCATGGTACGCGCTCCCGTCCGGGCGCACCGCCGTCCGCACGCCGACCGTTGCCGGTCCCGGCGTGTGTGCAACGAGCATGTATGCTCTGCGGGTGATGCGCGTTCGAGCCGTGAAAGGCACCTATGACGTCCTGCCCGAACGCCAGCCGGTCTGGCGCCACCTGCGCGGCACGGTGGAGCGGGTTCTCGGCCGCGCCGGCGTGCGCGAGATCGTGACGCCCGTGTTCGAGCACAGCGACGTGTTCGACCGCTCGGTGGGCGACTCCGCCGACCTGGTGGTCCAGAAGGAGATGTACCGCTTCGAGGACCGGGGCGGGCGCAGCCTGACCCTGCGGCCCGAGTTCACGGCCGGCGTGCTGCGCGCCTTCGTCGACCACGGCATGCACACCCGGCCCACGCCGGTCAAGCTGTGGAGCCTGGGGCCGGCGTTCCGAGCCGAGAACGTCCAACGCGGACGCTACCGGCAGTTTCACCAGGTCAACTGCGAGTTCCTGGGCTTGCCGGGGCCGCTGATCGACGCGGAGGCGATCGCGTTGCTGCACGACCTGCTGGCCGCCCTCGGCCTGTCCGACCTGCGCGTCGCCCTCGGCAGCGTCGGCGACCCCGAGGATCGCGAGGCGTACAACGCCTACCTGCGCGAGGCGTTGACGCCCGTGGCGAATGAGCTTAGCGACGCCAGCCGGGCGCGGCTGCGCCTGAACCCGATGCGGGTGCTGGACAGCAAGGAGGCACGCGACCAGGAGCTGCTGGCCGGCCTGGACAAGCCCTTGGACCGCTTGGGCGACGCGGCCCGGGCGCACCTCGACGCCGTGGCCGCCACCCTGGACGCCTGGGGGATCGCCTACGAGCTGGCGCCCGACATCGTGCGGGGCCTCGACTACTACCGGCGCACGGCCTTCGAGATCCACGCCGAGGGGATCGGCGCGCAGTCGGCCTTGGCGGGGGGCGGGCGCTACGACGGGCTCGTCGCGGCGTTGGGCGGCCCCCCGACGCCCGGCATCGGCTGGGCGGTCGGCGTCGAGCGGGTTCTGGATGCGCTGGACGCGGCCGGCGCGCTGCCGGGTCCGCCCGCCGGGCCGGACCTGTTCCTGGTGCCGATGGACGACCCCGCCGTGGCCGAGGCCGCCACGCTGGCGCGGGAGCTCCGCGGCACGCTGCACGTCGAGCACGCCTACGCGCGGCGCGCGCCCGGCAAGGGCCTGCGCGACGCCGACCGCGCCGGCGCCCGGTACGCCGCCCTCCGGGGCGAGCGCGAGCGCGAACGCGGCGCGTGGACCCTGAAGCACCTGGCCCGCGGGGACCAGCGCGAAGTCGAGCAGGACGCGCTGGCCGCGGCCGTCCGGGAGGAGTGAGCATGCGACGAACACATTCGTGCGGGGCGTTGCGCCGCGAGCACGCCGGCGCGCACGTCACGCTGCAGGGCTGGGTCCACCGCCGGCGCGACCTGGGCGGGCTGGTGTTCCTCGAGGTTCGCGATCATGGCGGTCGCGTGCAGGTCGTGGTCGAGCCGAGCCTCGGCGACGCGTTCGCCCGCGCCGAGCGTCTGCGGGCCGAGTGGGTGGTCGAGGTCACGGGCGCGGTGCGGGAACGCCCGGAGGATCAACGTACCTTCGATGCGACCGGGGCGGTCGAGGTTCTCGCCGAAGAGGTGGAGATCCTGGCGCGCGCCGAGACGCCGCCGATCCAGGTGGCCGGCGGCCAGGAGGGCGAGACGTCCGAGGACCTGCGCATGCGCTACCGCTACTTGGACCTGCGCCGCCCGGAACGCCTGGCGCCACTGCGGCTCAGGCACCGCGTGATCAAGGCGATCTGGGACTTTCTGGACGGCGAAGGGTTCGTGCAGGTCGAGACGCCGCTGTTGACGCGCAGCACGCCGGAGGGCGCCCGCGACTTCGTGGTGCCCGCCCGCAACCGGCCTGGCGCCTTCTACGCCCTGCCGCAATCGCCGCAGTTGTTCAAGCAGATGCTGATGGTGGGCGGGGTCGACCGCTACTTCCAGATCGCGCGTTGCTTCCGCGACGAGGATCTGCGCGCCGACCGCCAGCCCGACTTCACGCAGCTGGACCTCGAGATGAGTTTCGTGGACGTGGACGACGTGCTCGAACTGAACGAACGCCTGATGGCGCACGTGGTCCGCGCCGCGACCGGGACGGAGATCGCCCGCCCCTTTCCCCGTCTTCCCTACCGCGAGGCGATGGACCGCTACGGCAGCGACAAGCCGGACCTCCGCTTCGAGCTGCCGTTGCGCACCCTCGACGCGGCGTTCCGCGATACGGCGTTCCGCGGGTTCGCCGGCGCGCTGGAGGCGGGCGGGAACGTCAAGGGGCTGCACCTGCCCGCCGCGCACGCCGAGCGCCTCAGCCGCAAGCACCTGGACGAGCTGGAGGCGCACGCCAAGACGCACGGCGCCAAGGCCATGGCGTGGCTGCGGCGTGCCGGGGACGGCTTCAAGGGGCCCATCGCCAAGTTCTTGGAGCCCGAGCTTCCCGCCCTGCGGGAGGAGGCGCCCGAGGAGGGCGACCTGCTGCTGCTGATCGCCGACCGTTGGCAGGTCGCCTGCACGGCGTTGGGGGCGGTGCGCACCGCGCTGCGGGACCGGCTGGGACTGCTGCCCGACGATCCGGCGCCGGCGTTCGCCTGGGTGCACGACTTCCCGCTCCTGGAGCGCGACGAGGAGGCGGGCGACTGGACGTACATGCATCATCCCTTCACGCGCCCGCATCCCGACGACCTGGAGCACCTGGAGGAGGATCCCGGCCGGGTTCGGGCGTTGGCGTACGACCTGGTGCTGGACGGCTTCGAGATCGGCGGCGGTTCGCTCCGTATTCACGACCTCGAGGTGCAACGACGCATGTTCCGTGCGTTGGGGTTCAGCGACGAGGCGGTCGAGGCGCGCTTCGGGTTCTTCCTCGACGCGTTGCGGTACGGCGCGCCGCCGCACGGCGGCATCGCGTGGGGTCTGGACCGCCTGGTGATGATCCTGGCCGGGCAGGGCAGCCTCCGTGACGTGATCGCGTTCCCGAAGAACCAACGTGGCGGCGACCCGTTGACGGGCGCGCCCGCGCCGTTGGAACCGGGGCAACTCGAAGAGCTGCATCTGGCGGTCACCGAGCGCGACGACGAGGATGCGCCCGAGGGGGTGGACGCATGATTCCGCTGGTGCTCCTGGACCTGGACGGCACGCTGATCGGCGAGGGCGGGACGGTGCGGCCGTGCGTGTGGGACGCTGCCGCGGCGGCGCGCAACGCCGGCGTGCGCTTGGCGGTCTGCACCGGCCGGCCCGGCTTCGGGATCGCCGCCCGCGTGGCGCGGGAGCTGGACCCCGGCACGCCGCACATCTTCCAGAACGGGGCGCAGGTCATCTACATCGACGGCGACACCGTCCAGGTGAGCGCCCTGCGCCAGAGGTCGACGGAGCGCCTGGTGCGGCACGCCCGCGAGCGTGGACTGGTGCTCGAGCTGTACACGCCCGACGCCCTCTACGTCGAGCGTCGCACCGAGATCAGCACCGCCCACGCCAAGATGATCGGGGTGAACGCGATCGTGCGGGACCTCGCGGGGGTGGCGGCGGACGAACCGGTGGTGCGGGCCCAGTGGGTGGTCGGGCACGACCGCATCGACGAGGCGTTGGAGATCGAGGTCGACGGCGTCGACGCGGGCGTCGCCACCAGCCCCGCGCTGAAGGACACCTACTTCGTCAGCCTGACGCGTACCGGCGTCAGCAAGGGCAGCGCCGCCACGCTGTTGTGCAAGCGGCTGGAGATCGACCCGGCCCACGCGATGGCGGTCGGGGACAGCCTCGGCGACGCCTCGATGCTGGACGCCGTCGGGCACCCGCGCGTGATGGGCGATGCGCCGGCCGAGATGTTGGCGCGCTACCCGCATCATCTCGGCACGACCGAGACCTGTGGCGCGGCTGCGGCGTTGGAGGAGGCGGTCCGCGCGCGGCGGCGCTGAGGGGCGGGCCTGCGGGGCGGCGTTGGTACACTTCGCGCCATGGACGCCCCCACCGCCATCGCAGATCTTCCCGCTTCGCTGGGCCGCCCCGTCCGCGTGGAGGGGTGGCTGACCGGCCTCCGCTCCAGCGGCAAGATCGCCTTTCTGCAGCTCCGGGACGGCAGCGGCTTCGTGCAGGCGGTGCTGCCGGCCGACGCCGTGGACGAGGCGACCTTCCAACAGGCGCGGCGCTTGTCGCAGGAGTCGGCGCTGCGCGTCATCGGCGAGGTGTCGGAGGACCGCCGCGCCCCCAGCGGCGTCGAGATCCAGGTGCACGGACTGGAGGTCGTGGCGGAGGGCGGCGCGTACCCCATCACCCCCAAGGAGCACGGCGTCGACTTCCTGTTCGAGCATCGGCACCTGCACCTTCGCCACAAGGGACCGTGGGCGATGATGCGGGTGCGGGACACGATCGAGCGCGCCATCCACGACTTCTTCGCCGAGCGGGGCTTCCTTCGCTTCGACACGCCCCTGTTCATGCCGACCGCCGTCGAGGGCACCACCAACCTGTTCTCCATCGACCTGTTCGGCGAAGGCTCCGCCTACCTGGCGCAGTCCGGGCAGTTGTACGCGGAGGCGGGCGCGTTGGCGTTCGGCAAGGTCTACACCTTCGGGCCGACCTTCCGTGCCGAGAAGAGCAAGACACGGCGGCACCTGCTGGAGTTCTGGATGGTGGAACCCGAGGTCGCCTGGCTGGACCACGACGGCAACGTCGCGCTGCAGGAGGCGTTCGTGGCCTACCTGGCGGGCCGCGTGCTGGAGGAGCGACGCCCCGAGCTCGACATGTTGGGCCGCGACCCCGCCGCGCTGGAGACGACGGCGGGCGGCGGGTTCGCCCGCATCAGCTACGACCGGGCGCTGGAGCTGCTGGCCGCGGCCGGGCACGAGCTCGCCTGGGGCGACGACTTCGGTGCCCCCCACGAGACCCTCCTGGGCGACGCCTTTGGGCGCCCGGTGTTCGTGGAGGCGTGGCCGGCCGAGGCGAAGGCGTTCTACATGGAGCCGTACCCAAATGATCCCACCCGCTCGAAGTGCGCCGACCTGATCGCGCCGGAAGGGTACGGCGAGATCATCGGCGGTTCGGAACGAATCCACGATCCGGCGCTGCTGGAGGCGCGCATCGAGGCCCACCGCTTGCCGCGCGATGCGTTCGCCTGGTACCTCGACCTTCGGCGCCACGGCAGCGTCCCGCACAGCGGCTTCGGCATGGGCCTGGAGCGGCTCCTCGCCTGGTTCACCGGCGCGCAGCACCTCCGCGAGGTGGTGCCGTTCCCGCGCATGCTGACGCGCATGTACCCCTGAGCGATCGCGGGACGCGCGCGTGGGCGTCAATCCAGGGTGGAGGGGGCGGCCAGGTGGGACGGCCACGGCCTGCCGGCACGTCCCTCGCGCAGGTAGGCGGTCCGCTCGATCCCCTGCTCCAGGAGGGTGCGCTCCAGTGAGCCCAGGATCTGTCGTTCCTGCGCGACGTCCAGCGGCGCGTCGTGCGCCGGGAGGTCCAGGACGGCGGCGGGGCGGCGTTCCACCTCGAGGGCGAACACCTGCGGACTCGGGAGGTCCGGCGGCCACGTCCCCTCCTCCACCATCACCGCGCGCACCGCGTCGACCAGCGCCTGCAGGCGCGCCCCTTCCCCTCCGGCATCGACCACCTCCCGGCGGACGGGGCGCGCCGCTCCGTTCTCGTCCAGGACGTAGACCGTGGCTTCGGTGCGCGGCGGGTTTTCCGGTGCCTCCGCCGGTACGCGGAGGTCCGGCACCTCGGCCGGGGGTCGGGGCGGCTCGGCGCGCAGGAAGGTCACGCCGGTCACCAGGACGGCCAGGAGCGGCAGGATCACCTGAGGCGACGCCCAGTGAATGCCGCCGGGTCCGGGCAGCGTCGGCCCGCCCTGCGCGTCGCGCCGGGCGCGGTCCGAGTCGGACCTCACTGCGCCCCCGAGGCGGCGCTGCGCACGGCGGCCGCCAGCACCTCCGGCAGGTCCGGATCGCGAAGGTCGTCCAGGGCGAACTCCAGCAGCACGCCCCGCCCCGCCGCTCCCTCCAGCAGCGCCAGCGGTGCGGCCTCCACCTCGCCGGCGCGGTAGCCGCCGACCTGGAACAACGCCGTGGCGATGGCGCGGCCGTAGCGGCGGCCCAATTCCAGGTCGGGCACCAGGCCCAGCAGGATGCGGCGGCGCAGTTCGTCCTCCACGCCCGCATTCAGCGCTTCGCGCGCGTTGCGGCGGATCGCAGCGCGCATCACCGCCTCTTCGGCGGCCTCGCCCAGCACCCACACGCGCACCTCGCCGCTGGGGAGGTCGGCGGCGTGCAGGGACAGGAACAGGTCGGCGTCGGCCGCGGCCGAGAGGCGTTGGGCGTGCGGCACGTCCCCGGCCGCCTGCCGGGTGAGACGGACCGAGACGCCCTCGCGCTCCAGGCGTTCGGCCACCGCGCGCGCCAACGACAGGGTCGCTTCGCCCTCGCCCGGCAGGCCGCTGCCCGCCCCGTGCCCGGGGTCGAGCACCACGCTCAGATCGGTCTCGCCTCGTAATTCGTCCGGCGTGTCGCTGGCGGGTTGGACCCGGATGCGCACCTCGCTGCCGCGGCCGGCCGCCAAGGTCGTCACCTCGAGGGTCGCACCGGGCGCGTCGATGCGGACGCGGACCCCTTGACCCGCCGGGATCAGGTCGGCGCGGCGGATCCAGGTGCCGGCCAGGCTCTCGGCCTGCGTCAGGCGTGCTCGGCGCAACGTGATCTCGGTGACGCCGACCGCCGCGTCGTCGAAGCGGTGCCAGGCGACCGGCCCGTCCAGGGAGATTCGGAGCAGGTCGAAGCCGTCGCGGCGTTCCAGCGTAACGTCGTTCACGCTCGGGCGGGGCGTGACGATGACCACGGCGTCGCGCTCCGCCAGGTAGGAGATGCTGGCACCGAACGCCCGCACCACCGGCGCGACCGGCACCCACACCGCGTCGTCGCCGCGGATGGCGGCCAGGTCACCGACGGGGCTGCCGTCCAGCCGGACGGCGCCCGTGACGCCGGCCTCGTCGCCGAAGGGTACGACGCCCAGTTGGAGGACGTGCCCGCTGAACAGCAGCGCGACGGTGTCCGACCCGACGGGGGCGGCCAATCGCGCGCCGAGTTCCTCCGCCAGCCGGTCGGCCGGCGCGTAGCTGTTGCCGGGCACGAGATCGGTCCGCACCTCGCCGGCGGGGCGACCGTCGATGAGCAACGAAGACTGAGCGAACGCCGCGCCCCACGCAAGGAGACCCGACAGAACGGCGAGGCGCAGCACGGTTCTCATCGGCTCAGTTCCCGACGTAGCGGTCGATCTGCTTCCGAACTTCCTTCTCGCGTTCCGCGCGACGCTTGTCGTGCTTCTTGCGCCCGCGGGCCACGTGGATCTTCACCTTCGCCCACCCGTCCTTGAAGTACAGCTTGGTGGGGACGCAGGTCAGGCCGCCTCGCTGCTGGGCACGCGCGATTTCGGCGATCTCGCGCTTCTTCAACAGCAGCTTGCGGGGCCGCTTCTGCTCGTGGTTGTTGTAGCTCGCCTGCTCGTAGAGGGGGATGGTCATGTTCTCTAGCCATGCCTCGCCGCCCGCGACCCGCACGTACGCTTCGGCGATGCTGCCACCGCCCTGACGCAACGACTTGACTTCGCTGCCGGTGAGGCGCAGGCCGGCTTCGTAGCCGTCCAGCAGGTCGTAGTCGAAGCGAGCGCGTCGGTTGGTGAGCATCGGTCCTCCCTCGCGTGCCGCGACGGCACGGGTACGGCATCCAACCACGCCCCGTGCCGCGCGCGTGTCGTAGTCGCCACGCATCTCCGCCTTTGTCCAGCGCGGGGGCGGGATGCGTCCAGGCGACGGCGGGCGTCGTCACTCCAGGACCTCTCCGATGTCGCGAGGGTCGACCTCGACGCGGACGCGGGCGCCCTTCAGACCTTGGTCGAAGCCGCTGGCCAATAGCGCCCGGCGGCGCGCGTCCGAATCGGTCCGAAGCAGGAGCTGGACCCAGCTGCGACCCCGCATGCGGGCGACGGGCGCGGCCGCCGGCCCCAACAGCTCCTCGGGCGTCGCCCCCTCCAGCGCCAGTCGATCCCGAGCCGTCCGCGCTGCCGCCCATGCGGCCTCCTGCCGGCGGGCCGAGAACTGGACCCGCGCCAGGAAGCCGTGGGGCGGGTACCCGAAGCGGCGTCGGCGCGCGTCCATGGCGTCGGTCTGCGCCTCGATGGCGGCCGCCTCGCCCGCCTCCAGGGCCGCCAGCACCGGGTGCTCGGGGGCGAAGGTCTGGATCAGCCCCAACGGCGCGCGACGGCCGGCCACCTCCCCCAGTGTCAGCAGAGTGCGGAGCGCCCGTTCGTCGGCTCGGAAGTCGTCCGCGTGCAGGGTGCCGTCGATCTGCGTCACGCCGATCAACGACAGCACCGGCAGCGGCGCCAGTCGCAGGAGCGCGGTGGTGCCGACCACCACGCCCGGCGCGCCGCCCTGCAGGGGCGCCAGGTCGTCCCGCACGTCCGCGTCCCAGCGGTAGGCGCTCAGCGCCGGGAGCGCCTCCCGCACCGCGCGCAGCACCCACTCGGCGCCCGCGGCGCGCTGGGCGTCCAGGTCGACGCCGCCGCACGACGGGCAGCGCGCCGGGGCGCCCTGGTCGTGGCCGCACTGGTGGCAGCGCAGGCGGCCGTCGTGGGCGTGCCAGCGGAGCGCCAGGTCGCAGTTCGGGCACATCACCACCGCGCCGCAGTCCCGGCAGCCCAACGCCGCCGAATAGCCGCGCCGCGGCACCAGCAGCACCGCCTGTCGCTCGCGCGCCTGCACCTGCCGCAACACGCGGATCAGGTCGTCGGACAGGGGCCAGGCGTGGGTTCGTGCCAGGTCGGTGGTGCGCCACCGGACCGGCGGCGGGGCCAGGGTGATGCGGCGGCCCTGCCCGCCGCCCAGGGCGGACGCCTCGGGCCCGAGCAGGGGGTCCAGGCAGGCCATGGCGACGCCGTGGGCGTCGGCCCAGGAGACCGCCGCCTCCGGCACCCAGGTGCGGGCGTGGCCGCGGAGCTTGTAGGCGTCGTTTCCGGCTTCGAGCAGGCTCAGCCGGCCGGGCCGCGCGAGCGGCACGCCCAGCGTCGGCCAGGTGCCCAGCCACACGCGGGGCGCGCCGTCCCGCGCCATCTCGTCGGTGGCGAGGCGGACGCGGTCGTCGTCGCTGGCGCGGGGCAGGACGGTGTCCACCTCGTTGGCCAGCCAGCCGGCCGCCTCTTCGGCGACCCGCCGTTCCGGCGCCAGCAGCATCGGACTGCGGCCGGCCGCCAGCTCGGCGCGCAGGGCGGGCAGCAGCGCCCGGAGCCTGGCGGCGCGCGTGCCCCCGCCGATGCGGAGCCATGTCTCCTCGCTGGGTGCGTCGGGTCCGTCCGGCCCCTCCGGCCAGGGGACCGGCGGCGGTGGGGCCGCGGGCGCGGCCGGCGGGTAGGGCCGATCCTCGTACGTCGCGAGGCCCTTGGCGACCAGCCCGCGGACGGAGGCGTCGGGCACCCCCGCGGCGCGGGCCAGCGCGGCGGCGCTCTCCGCCTCGCCGTCCGCCCGAAGCTGCGCCAGGGCGGCCCGTTGCCGTGCGCGGGAGGCGCCGTCCAGCTCGCCTTCCTGCGGGGTGCGGCCGGGCCGGAGCACCGTGCGGGTCGGGGTGGCGATCTCGACCCGCTCGTCCAACAGGCCCTGGTCCCTGAGCAGGTCCCGCCGCTCCGGGTCCAGCGCGGCGGCGTCCTGCCAGGATCCCGCCGCCGGGGCGTCCTGGTCCAGCGTTCGCACGCGGTGGCGGAGCGGCAGGCGCAGGCCGGGCAGGCCCAGGCTGGCCAGCACCACCCCCGGCGGGGCCGCGCTGCGACCGGCCTCCTCCAGGAGCCACGCCACGGTGGCGGGCGGCAGGTGGGGCGCCGCGTCTAGCCAGTCGAGCGCCTCCTTCAGCTCCATCGCCCGGGCGGCGGCGACCTCCTCCAGGCCGGTCACGATGCCGGCCCGGACGGCCCCCTGCCACGGCACCACCATGCGCGCGCCGACCGCCCCGCGGGGACGGCCGTACGGCAGCAGCCACCGAAGCGGCGCCAGCGGCAAGGGAAGCAACACGTCCGCGGCCCACGGCACGGACGGGAGTCTACCGCAGCCTGCCGAGCCGGCCCCGTGGCGCCATGGAAGGCGGCCGCACGCCCGTGGGCACGCGGCCGCAGCGCCACGACCGGGAGCGGGCGGCGCGGGTCTGGTTCAGGGGGCCTCGCTCAGGGGGACTGCGCGGGCGGGTTGCCGGCCGCGCCGCTGCCGGTCAGGCTCCGCACGTCCAGAAGAAAGTTGTTGTCGGTCGGCAGCATGATCGTCTGCAGGCCGGGGGCCAGCCGCTGGGCGACCTCCAGGCGGATGATCTCGGGGTTGTCGCGGATCGCCTCGCCGCGCAGGCGCAGCGCCTCGGCCTCCCCTTCGGCGCGGGCGATCGCGGCGTCACGCTCCCCCTCCGCCTCGATGACGCGCCGCTGCGCTGAGATCTCGGCCTGGCGGCGTCGGTTCTCCTCCACCGCGACCTGCTGCTCGGCCGCCTGCTTCTCCTCGATGGCGGTGGTGATCGATTCGGGGATGCTCACGTCGCGCAGCAGCACCGAGAGGATCGTCACGTTGTCCTTGCTGAGCGCATTGCGCAGGCTTTCCTCGACCGAGAGCTGCAGGTCGGTCCGTTGCGAGCTGATCAGGTCGGCGGCGTCGTACTGCCCGATCCCGTCGCGGATCTGCGTCCGCACCTCGGGTCGCACGCGCACCTTCTGGTAGCTGGGGCCGATGTCCTGGTGCAGGCGGGCGACGTTGGTCGGTTCCGGCTGGAACAGCACGGTGACGTCGACGGTGATCTCGAGCCCCTCCCGGGAGCGGGCGGTGACCGTGTCGTTGGTTTCCGTCGCCAGCGTCAGCTCGTGCTGGCGGATGTCGTACTGGGTGACCTGTTGCAGGCCCGGGACCACGATGTGGAACCCTTCGCCCAGTTCGTCGTCCTGCACGCCGCCGAACACGTTGAACACCACCCCGACGTGGCCCGCGGGCACGATCACGAAGGCTTGCGTGAGGGCGCCAACGGCCAGGCCGATGGCGATCATGAAGATGCCGAGGCTGCGGAGGGGGGCGCGGTCGGTCTGGGCGGCCTGAACGATCAGGAAAACGCCGCCGACGGCCACCACCAGTGCGATGAGAAGAATTAGGTTCATGCCCCCGAGCATACGCACAGTCGGAGGGGGGCGTGTTCGACCGGTGGACGTCCAAGGTGCGGGGAGGTCAGGGAAGGGCCGGAACGCCCGTGGCGCGCAGCCGTCACCTCAGGTGCCCTCGTCGGTGGCAGGTAGGCCGCGCGCTGCCTCGTCGCTGTTCGCGCCGGTGCGGGTGTTTCCCGTGTCGCCCTGCGGACGGCCGCGCGTGCCGGTGCGTCGGTGCCCGTCGCCGCGCGTGTCCGTCGTGCTCTCTCCCTGTGGCAGATGCACCGTGAACACGGTCCCTTCGCCCGAGCGGGAGCGGACCTCGACGTCGCCGCCGTGCTGCTGAACGATCCACCGCACGATCGCCAGGCCCAGCCCGGAGCCGTTGCCGCGGGTGGAGCGGGCGCCGCCCACGCGGTAGAAGCGCTCGAACAGGTGCGGGATGGCGTCCTCGGGAATGCCGGGGCCGTCGTCGAGGATCTCCAGCTGCGCCTCGTCCGCCTGCTGCTCCAGCGACATGCGGACGTTGTGCGCGCCGGCGTTCAGGGCGTTCTGCACCAGGTTGAGGACGACCTGCTTGAGCCGGCCGGCGTCGCCTTGCACCTCGACCACCGGTTCGGGCGCGTCGACCACGACGTTCGCCTCGCCGGCCACGGGGGCGACCTCCATGTGCACCGCCTCGAGCACCTCGACCAGGTTCATCGGTTCCTTGGCGATCCGGAAGCCCGCGTCGGCCCGGGCCAACTCCAGCAGGTCGCTGACCAGCTTGCCCATGCGGTCCGCTTCGCGCCGGATCACGGTGAGGCTGTCGACCTGCTCCGGGCTGGGACGGGTACGCCTGATCAAGTAGTTGGCGTGCCCGACGATGGCGGTGACGGGGGTCCTGAGCTCGTGGCTGGCGTCGGCCGTGAAGCGGCGCTGCGTCTCGAACGACTCCTGAAGCCGGTCCAGCATGTGGTTCAGCGTCACGGCCAGCTCGCGCATCTCGTCGTTGCTGGATGGGACGGGCACGCGCTGCGACAGGTCTCGGCCGGTCACGCGGGCGGCGGCCTGGGTGACCCGCTCCAACGGCCGTAGCACCTGGCGGGACAGCAGGAACACGCCGACCGCGAAGCCGACGAACGCCAGCACCACCGTCAATCCCAGGTCCTGCGCCAACTGGTCCAGCGTGGCGGTGACGTTGCTGGCTGGAACGCCCACGAACACGGCCGCGGACAGGACGACCTGTTCGGCCGGGAAGCGCAGCCGGCCGACGTCGCCCAGCACCCGCAGCGACTCGCCGGAGGGCAGCTGCACGCCCACCGTCATGCCGCCGGTGTTCAACATCTCCGTGAGGGCGGCGTCGCTGAGCAGCGTCACCAGTTCGTCGTCGGTCGGGTTGGGGCGGAACCGGGACGGCTCCACGTACGGCACGCCGTTTCGCACCACCTCGGGGTCGGACGGCACGTTGCCTTCGCGCCCCAGGATGACCATCTCGTAGTACGCGTCGCCGGGCAGCTTGCGGAGCCCTTCGAGCACCGCGCCGGAGGACAGGTCGGTGAGGGCCTGCCGGGCGCGCTCCTCCAGCGAGGCGTTGAGGGAGCGTTCGGTCAGGAGGTAGACGGAGACCGCCACGGCCGACAGGACGATGACGAAGAAGGCGCTGTAGAACAGGGTGAGCCTGAGCCTAAGCGTCATGTGAGCGGCCTCACTCTTCGCGCAGGACGTACCCGACGCCGCGCACGGTGTGGATGATGCGGCGCTCCCCGTCGGCCTCCAACTTGCGGCGCAGGTAGCCGACGTACACGTCGACGACGTTGCTGCCGCCGGTGTACTCGGGCCACACCTTCTCCTCGATCTCGAAGCGGTTGAACACCTTGCCGGGGTTGCGGGCGAACAGCTCCAGCAGTTCGAACTCCTTGGCGGACAACTCGATGCGGCGTCCGTCGCGGAACGCCTCGCGCCCGTCGAGGTTCATGACCAGGTCGGCCACGCGCACCTCGCCGGTGACGGAGGGGTTGACACGCCTCAGGTGCGCGCGGACGCGCGCCAGCAGCTCCTCGATCGAGAACGGCTTGACCAGGTAGTCGTCCGCGCCGGAATCCAGGCCGACGACCTTGTCGTCGACCGAGTCCTTGGCGGTGAGGATGATGATGGGGGTGTTGCTGGTCTTGCGAATGCGCCGGGCGACCTCGAGCCCGTCCAACACGGGAAGCATGAGGTCCAGCACGACCAGGTCCGGGTTCAGCTCGCGGAACTTGCTGAGGCCGGTGACGCCGTCGAACGTCACCACCGTGTCGTACTCCTCGGCCTGGAGTTCGAGATCGATGAACTTCGCGATTTCTTTCTCGTCCTCGACGATGAGGACCTGCGGCCTGCGCTCCATGGCCCGAATGGTGGCATACGGATTCATGAGAGCCCTGTGGACCGGCGCAGGCCGGCGGCGCGGTGCGCGGCGGCCGCCCGCCTCAGGCGAGCGGGATGGTCTCCTGCACCACGATCTTTTGGGCCAGCACGTCCCGTGCCCAGGTGTGCGCCCCGTGCAGCGAGTGGTCGCGCCAGTTGCCGCAGCGTTCCGGGGCGCAGCCGGGGATCTCGCCCTCGTGCGTCGCCACCCCGCGAAGCGCCTCTTCGAACGCGTCGCGCACGCGCTCTGCGTCCGGCTCGCCCAGCATCACCAGGTAGAAGCCGGTCCGGCAGCCCATGGGGCTGGCGTCCACCACCTCGGTGTCGCCTCCGTCCAGCGCGCCGCGAAGGTAGCCCGCCAACAGGTGCTCGATGGTGTGCAGCGCCGCGGTAGGGATTTCGCCCCCGTTGGGTTGCACCAGGCGAAGGTCCCACTTGCTGAGCCGGTCGCCGCGCGGCCCCGCATTGCGGCCGGCCAGCCGAACGTAGGGGGCACGGACCTTGGTGTGGTCCAGGTCGAACGATTCCACGTGCGCAGCCTTGGTCATGACCGGAGGATAGCAGCCGCTCGCGTGGCCGCGCGTCGGCCTCTACGCCGGCGGGCGGTCGCTTCGTGCCGCCGCACGTTCCCCCGGACGTGGCACCGGGCAGCGGGTATGCTGGGCGCCGCCGAGCGTTCCCCGCCGTGGGCGGAACGAAGTCCTATATCTTGCTTGCGAGGTGCACCACGTGCAAAGGCGCGTAGCGATCTTCATCGACGGCAGCAACCTGTACAACGGGATGCGCGAGAACCTCCAGAACACGCGCGTGAATCTGGGCGAGCTCATCCAGCAGCTACGCGGGGACCGCTACCTGGTGCGGTGCTACTACTACAACGCGCCGCTGACGGACGATTACGGGGAGGACCTGCGGGATGGTCAGACCCGCTTTTTCGAGAGCCTGCGCCGCATCCCGTACGTCACGGTGCGGCTGGGCAGGCTCCACCGCCGCCACGACGGCTCGCTGGTCGAGAAGGGCATCGACGTCTCGATCGCCGTGGAGGCGTTGGGGCTGGCCTACGAGGACGCCTACGACGAGGCGGTGATCGTCTCCGGCGACGGCGACTACGTCGAGTTGGTCGAGGCGATCAAGCGGCGCGGCAAGCAGGTCGAGATCGCCATGTTCCGCAACCAGTCGGCCGGCATCCTGATGGAGTACGCCGACGTGTTCCGGCCCATGGACGAGCTCGGTTGGGACACCATCCTGTTCTGACGCGGCCCAGCGCCGAGACGTCCGTCCCAAGCGGGCCCGGCCCGCCGCCTACGCCTCGGTCGCGGGGTCCGGCGTGGGCCAGCGACCGCCGCGTTCGCCTACGAACGTGCGCAGTCCCTCTTCGCCCACCACGCTCACGCCGTACGCGTGCGCCTTGTCCACCTTGCTGCCTGGATCGTCGCCGGCGACGACCAGGTCGGTGTTGCGGCTCACCGACGAGGTGACGCGTGCGCCCATGGCTTCCAGATCGGCCTGGACCTGCTCGCGGGGTCTCGACAGCGCGCCGGTGAGGACCACCGTCACGCCGGACAGCGCATCGGAGCGCGCCCCCCCTGCCGCGGCCGCCGGCCACACGCCGCGCTGGCGGAGCCCGTCGAGGGTGGCGCGCATCTCGGGCCTGTCGAGGGCGTCCCGCATTAGCCGCGCGGTGGCTTCTCCGACGTCGGGAACGGCTTCGAGCGCGGCGACGTCCGCGCCCAGCAGAGCGTCCATGGTGCCGAAGCGCCGCGCCAGCGCGATGGCGGTGCGGGGGCCGACCTGCGGCAGGCTCAGGCCCACCAGGAAGCGGTCCATGGACGGGGTGCGGGTCGCGTCGATCGCCGCGACGAGGTTGCGGGCGGACACCTCCGCCCAGCCCTCCAGCGCCTTCAGCGTGGGCACGTCCAGGTCGTACAGGTCCGGCACGCCCGCGATCAGGCCCTGATCCAGGAACAGGCGCAGACTCTTGTCGCCGAGGCCGTCGATGTCCATCGCCTGCCGGCTGGCCCAGTGCGCCAGGCGTTCCAGCCGCTGCGCAGGGCACGACGGGTTCACGCAGCGGAGGTTGGCGCCGTCCTGCACCAGGGTGGCGCCGCACTCGGGGCAGCGCTCCGGCTCGGTCCAGGGCTCCGCGCCCACGGGGCGCGCCTCGCGCACCACGCCCCGCACCTCGGGGATGACGCCGCCCGCCTTGCGGACCACCACCCGGTCGCCGACGCGTAGGTCCAACGCCCGCACGAAGCCGGGGTTGTGCAGGGTGGCGCGCGACACCTCCGTGCCTTCCAACAGCTGGGGATCGAGCTCGGCGACGGGTGTGATCTTGCCGGTGCGGCCGACCTGCACCGTGATGGCCTGCAGCGTCGTCGTCGCCTCCTCGACCGGGAACTTCCAGGCGATCGCCCAGCGGGGCGCGCGGCTGGTCTCCCCCAACTCGCGCTGAAGCGCCAGCTCGTCGACCTTGAGCACCACCCCGTCCGCCTCGAACGGCAGGTCGGCGCGCACCTCGGTCCACGCGCGGATCCGGGCGCGGGCCTCGTCCATGCCGCGGCAGCGCGCGCGGCGCGGGTTGACGCGAAAGCCGTGCGCCTCCAACCAGTCCAGCAGCTCGCCCTGCGTGGCGACCCCGATCGCCTCGGGGCGGCCGACGCCGTAGAAGAACGCCTCCAGGCGACGCGAGGCGGCCACCGAGGGGTCGAGGTGCCGGACCGTGCCGGCGGCGGCGTTGCGGGGGTTGCGGAAGGGGGGCTCGCCGGCCTCGGTCCGTGCGGCGTTGATGCGGGCGAACTCGTCCTTGGGCAGGTAGATTTCGCCCCGCACCTCCAGTTCGGATGGAGCGCCCGGCACGGTGTCGGGAATCCCCTGCACGCTGCGCACGTTGGGTGTGATCTCCTCGCCCTCGCGGCCGTTGCCGCGCGTGGCGGCCCAGACGAGGTGCCCCTCATCAAAGCGCAGGTTCACGGAGAGCCCGTCGATCTTGAGCTCGGCCAGGTAGGTCAGCGGCGCGTCGCTGCCCAGGGCGCGCCGGATGCGGGCCTGAAACGCGTCCAGTTCGGCGTCGTCGAAGGCGTTGTCCAGCGAGAACAGCGGCACGCCGTGCCGAACGGTTCGGAACTCCGCCGCCGGGGCGTCGCCGACCGCGTTCGTGGGCGAGTCGTCGCGTCGCAGCTCCGGGTGCGCCTCCTCGAGGGCGCGAAGCTCGCGCACCAGCGCGTCGTACTCGGCGTCGGACAGGTCCGGGTCGTCGAGCACGAAGTAGCGGTGGTTCGCGTCGCGAATGCGGGCGCGCAGCGCCTCGGCGCGCTCGGCGGGATCGGTGCTCATCGCGGCCGAGTATAGCCGGGGACGCGCCTCGCTGGGGGTTCGCACCGGGGGACGAGGGATGCCTCACCGCGGCTGTCCCCCTGGTATACTCACAACCGCACGCAACCCAACTTCTCTCGTTCGATGGAGGCACATCCACATGCGCAGAATCATCTTGTTGGCCGCCGCCCTGGCGTTCGGTACCGCCGGCGCGCAGGACTACGTGTTCGGCATCGTGTTCGACGCCGGCGGCAAGTTCGACGGTTCGTTCAACGAAGGTACCTGGCGCGGCCTGGTGCGCGGCATCGAGAACCTCGAGGAAGAGCAGGGCCTGGAGATCGACCTGCTCGAGTTCGAGGGCACGCCCGACACCTCCGCGCAGGGCCTGCGCAACATTTCGGAGCAAGGCGCGGAACTCGTCGTCGCGCCCGGCTTCTCGCAGGCCGACTCGATCGCGTCGGTCTCGCAGGAGTTCCCGTTCACCAACTACGTGCTGATCGACGGCGTGGTCGAGGCCGAGAACGTCCGCAGCGTGCTGTTCAAGGAGCACGAGGGCGGCTTCTTGGTCGGCTACCTGGCGGGCCTGATGACGCGGACCGGCACGGTCGGGTTCGTGGGCGGCATGGACATCCCGTTGATCCGCAACTTCGACGTCGGCTACCAGCAGGGCGTCCGGGCGGCCTGCCCCAGCTGCGAGATCATCAGCAACTACGTCGGCACCACCCCGTCGGCGTGGAACGACCCCGCCCGCGCCAAGGAACTGGCCTCCTCGCAGCGCGCCCAGGGCGCGGACATCATCTACGCCGCCGCCGGCGCGTCCGGGAACGGCGTGATCGACTTCGTGAACGAGACCATGTGTTTCACACCGTCCGACGAGGTTCGTACCACGCCGTTGCGCGACGTGCCCGTCTACGACGCGTACGCGTCCAACTGCGGCGAGAACGCCGAGCCGCTGTTCTTCATCGGCGTGGACAGCAACCAGAACTTCCGCGGCGACACCGACGACGATCCCTCCACGCTGAACCACGGGCTGACCAGCATGCTCAAGCGCGTGGACGTGGCGGCCGAGAACGCGGCGTACGACGTCGTCGACGGCACGTTCGAGGGCGGACTCCAGAGCCTGGGCGTGGCCGAGGACGGCGTCGGCTGGGCGTTGGACGAGTACAACGAGGATCTGATCCCGCAGAGCGTGATCGACCAGCTGGCCGGCATTCGTGACGCCATCGTCGAGGGCGAGATCACGGTCGAGTCGTACCAGTAGGCATTCGCTGTTGCGGCCCGGACATGGGCCGTGCAGGACGGAAGGGCCCCGCGTCGTCGCGGGGCCCTTTTCGCGTGGGTGCGCGTGCTAGCATTCATGTTCGCGGTGTGGACCATCCGGTCGCGGAGGCCGTGAGGTCTCCGAGGAAAGTCCGGGCACCGAAGGGCAGGGTGCCAGCCAACCGCTGGGCGCGTAAGGCGACGGCACGTGCAACAGAAAGCAGACCGCCGCGTCTTCGGGCGCGGTAAGGGTGAAACGGTGCGGTAAGAGCGCACCAGTGCCCGTGGCGACACGGGCAGCTAGGTAAACCCCACCCGGTGCAAGGTCCGAGAGGGAGAAAGGGCTTGCCCGGCCCGTCAACATCTCCAGGTAGACCGCTCGAGGCGCGCGGCGACGCGCGTCCCAGATAGATGACCGGACCCGCCCCGTCGGGGCGGTGACAGAACCCGGCTTATCGGTCCACCCGCGCAGCGGGCGGGGGTTCCCCCGCCCGCTTCTCATGGGACCCGTCCACGTACCCACCCCCTCCCACCCTCTCCCACCCCGGGACGCGGGCCGCCGTTCGGGCGGCCGTGCCGCGCCCGTGGCGGCGCAGCGGCGCACGGTGCGCCGCCGGCCCGCCGGGCGCCGAGGTGGGAGATTTCACTCGAAACGGGCGCGAACGCGATTCGACGTGGGAAATCGTGGGGATAGGTGGGAAATCCGTGCTAAACTGCGGCATCGCGGGGGAAGACCGTCCGCCACGACCCCTCGGCGCGCCCGCCGCGCCCGGTCACGTCGGCAATCGCCCTCCGCGCGGTGGGACGAAGGGGGAACGATGCCGTTCGGCGAATACCAATACGCGGTGGACGACAAGGGACGCGTAATCGTGCCCCCCGCCTTCCGCGAATTCGTCGAGGACGGCATGGTCGTCACCCGCGGCATGGAGGGATGCCTGTACGTGTTCCCGCTCCCCGCCTGGCGCCGCATCGAGGCACGCCTGACCGAGTTGCCCCTCACCGATCCGGAGGCGCGCAAGTTCGTGCGCTTCTTCTACTCGGGCGCGGCCAAGGCCAAGCTCGACGGGGCCGGCCGCATCACGCTGCCCGCCACCCTGCGCACCTTCGCCGACGTCGACGCCGCCCAAGGCGCCGTGGTGATCGCAGGCGCCCCCAACCGGTTGGAAGTATGGAACGAGACGCGCTGGCAGGCGAACCTCGCGAAGGTTCAAGAGGAGCCGCCCGCCCCCGAGCTGCTGTCGGAGTTGATCGGATGACCGAGGCCGCCGCCCACGTGCCGGTGATGCTGGACGCCTGTCTCGAGGCGCTGGCGCCCGCACCCGATCGGTGGATCGTGGACGCCACCTTCGGCGCGGGCGGGCACACCCGGGCGTTGCTGGACGCCGGCGCGTCCGTGCTGGCGATCGACCGCGACCCCTCCGCCGAGACGCGCGCGGCGCGGATCGCGCACCCCGACCTCGTGTTCGTGCGGGGCGACTTCCGCGACCTCGAACACCTGCTGCACGCCGCCGAGATCCCCGCGCCGCACGGCGTGCTGATGGACCTCGGCGTATCCAGCATGCAGCTCGACGACGCAGGGCGCGGGTTCGCGTTCCGCCAGGACGGCCCGCTGGACATGCGCATGGCGGGCGAAGGGCCCAGCGCGGCGGACGTGATCGCGCAAGCGGACGAGGCCGAACTGGCCGCGATTCTGTACCGCTTTGGCGAGGAGCGGCACAGCCGCCGCCTGGCCCGCGGCATCGTGGCCGCCCGCCAGGAGGCGCCGATCACCACCACCGCCCGCCTGGCGGAGGTGGTGCGGGAGGCCTACCCGCCGGGACCCCGCCACGAGCACCCCGCCCGCCGCACGTTCCAGGCGCTGCGCATCCACGTCAACGACGAACTCGGCGCCCTTCAGGAAGGGCTCGAGGCCGCCGCGCGGGGGCTGGCGCCCGGCGGGCGGTTGGCGGTCCTCTCCTTCCACAGCCTGGAGGACCGCATCGTGAAGCACTTCCTGCGCACCTCCAGCCGCCTGACCCCCCTGACCAAACGACCGCGCACGGCCGCCGCGGACGAGATCGCCGACAATCCGCGTGCGCGCGCCGCCAAGCTCCGGACCGCCGAGAAGGTGTCGTCATGAGCAGGGGGGCCGTGCGCTTCATCCCGGCGTACCTGCTGCTGCTGTTGGCGTTGGCGGGATTGGGCGCGTGGAACCAGCACCTGCTGGACCGCGAGCTGTCCCTCATCGAAACGCGCGAACGGGTCCGCGTCCAGGTCGTCGACCTGCGCGCCCGTGCCGCCGCCGTGCGCGGCCCCCTGGCCGTCGCCCGCTGGGCGCAGGACCACGGCATGGTCCCCGCCCCCGAAGTGGACCGCGCGGAGCAGGTGATGCCGCTGCGCGCCCCCGAGCTCGCCGTGAGCGAGACCGGCTTGGAGGTTCGAACCGTATGGCGTTGAGACGCGCGACCGCCGCCGTCGAATCGGAGCTGCGCCTGGCCCGACGGCCGCTGCTCCTCGTGCTGTTCGCCGTGCCGATGCTGGCGGCCTTGGCCGGTTTCGGCTTGCAACAGCACGGCTCGCCCGCCTGGCCCGGTCCCCCCAGCGTGGCGCCCGAGCGGGGCCGCATCCTGGCGGCCGACGGCACCGTGTTGGCCGAGGGCGACGTCGCCACGCGCCGCTACCCCCAGGGCTCCCTCGCCGCCAACGTCGTCGGCTTCTCGGGCGCGGTGCAGCCCGACGGACGATACGGACTGGAAGGCGTCGAGTACGGCCTGGACGCACGCCTGCAGGCGGGCATGGACGCGACCCTCACGCTGGACCCGATCCTTCAGGGCGCTGCCGAGCGGCAGCTCGAGGCGGCCGTCGCCGAGAGCGGCGCCGAGAACGGCAGCGTGGTGGCCCTGGAGGTCGGCACCGGTCGCATCCTGGCGGCGGCCAGCTACCCCACCTTCGACCCCAACCACCAGAGCACGTACGGCCGCGCTGCCATTCGCAACCAGGCGTTCCTGCACGAGTACGAACCCGGCTCGGTGATGAAGCCGTTCGTGATCGGCGCGCTGCTGCAGAGCGGGCGGTTGCAGCCCGACGAGATGGTGCCGGCGCCCCCGGCCAAGCGGGTGGGGAACCAGACCTTCCAAGACGTCGCCAGCCACCCCGACGAGTTGGTGGTGCGCGACGTGCTGCGCTACAGCAGCAACACCGCGATGCTGTCCCTCACCGAGCGGTTCGAGCCGCGGGAGCTCTCCGGCTGGCTGTCGCACTACGGCTTCGGACAGGAGGTGCCGGTCCGCTCGGCGTTCACGCGGTCCGGCCACCTGAACGACTGGCACGACTGGGTGCCGCAGGACCAAGCCTCCGTCACCATCGGCCAGTCGATGGCGACCACCCCCCTGCAGTTGGCGGCCGCCTACGCCGTGTTCGCCAACGACGGCGTGTACGTTCCGCCCGTCCTGGTCGACGACGAGGCCACCGCCGAGCCCTACCGCGTCCTGTCCAGCGAGGTCGCCCGCACCGTCCGCGAGATGCTGCACCACACCGTCGAGGAGAGCGGCCTGGCCGCCTCGCGGATCCCCGGCGTGTCCGTGGCCGGCAAAACCGGCACCGCCGACATCTGGTCCAACGAGCAGGGGACCTACCCCGCGGGCTGGTACTCGCTGACCTTCGCCGGCATGTTCCCCGCCGATGATCCCGAAGTGGTGATGGTGGTGATGCTGCAGAAGCCCGACCCGGGTGCCACCAGCACCTACGTCGCCGCACCGCTGTTCCGCGCCATCGGCAGCGAAGTGGTGGCGCACTGGGGCGTCGTGCCCGGGCCGGACCGCCTGTTGGGCGCCCGCGGCGAGCTCCCGTGAGCCGACCCGACGCGGCAGCGCGGCGCGTGGACGCGCGGCCGCGCCGGAGGTAGCGTGGCAGGCAGAGACGTGATGACGCGCCCCCTTGCCTCCCCCACCCCCGATGGCCTGGATGCCGGCACGCTGGCAGCCCTGCTGGGCAGCACGACGCCGGCCGCGTCGCTGCCGCCGGTGCGGGGCGCCACCCACCACAGCGGCCGCGTGCGGGCGGGGGACGCCTTCTTCGCCCTGCCCGGCGCCCAAGGGCACGGCATCGCCCACGCCGACGAGGCCCTGAATGCCGGCGCCGCCCTGGTGGTGTCCGACCGGCCCCACCCGCGCGGCATCCACGTCGGCGACCCCGCCGCCGCCCTGCTGCGCCTGGGGGCCTGGGCCCGCGGGCGCCTACGGTGCCCCGTGGTGGCGGTCACCGGCTCGGCCGGCAAGACCACCGCGAAGGCGCTGCTGCGGGCGGCCCTGGACGGGGAGGCGTCCGACGGGAACCTCAACACCCCGCACGCCCTGGCCGGGCGCCTGATGCGCGCGTGGGCCGACGGGGACGCACGACCGCTGGTGCTGGAGCTCGGCATCGACCGACGGGGCGAGATGGCGGAGCTGACGCAGCTGGTGCGCCCCGACGTGGCGGTCCTGACCAACCTGTCGGCCGGCCACCTGGACGGCCTCGGCGACCCGGCCACGGTGGTGCGGGAGAAGAGCGTCATGCTGCACGGCGCCGCGCGCTGCCTGGCGGCCGATGAGGCCTGGCAGCGCCTGGAGGCGTCGCTGGGCACCCGCACCGTCCGCTACGGCCTGGACGCGCCCCACGCCGAGTGGCGCGGCACGCTGCAGGGCGACCCCTTCGCGCCCGAATTGGCGGTGCACGCCCCGACGACGCGCACGCTGCCGCTCCCCGGGCTGGGGACCGGCTTGGCGGAGAGCGCGCTGGGCGCCCTCGCCGTCGCCGACCTCCTCGGCGTGCCCCAGGACGACGCGGCCGGGCGCCTGCCGCACGCCCCCCTCGAGCCGGGGCGGCTGCAGCTGCTACGCCTCGGCCGCCTCACGGTCTTGGACGATAGCTACAACGCCAACCCCGCCTCCGGCGCGCAGGCCCTGGAGCTTCTCCGCCAAGCGCCCCCGCCGCGCGTGGCGCTGCTGGGCGACATGCTCGAACTGGGCGAGGAGAGCCGGCGCCACCACCGCGACCTGGGCGCGGCCACGCGCGGGCTGGACCTGGTGCTGGCCGTCGGGCCGGAGGCCCGCGCCCTCCGCGAGGGCAACCCGGCGGTGCGGACGCTGTCGATGGACGACGCCCTCGCCGCCGTCGCCGAGTTGCCGACCCAGGGCACCGTCCTGGTCAAGGCCTCCCGCGGCATGCGCTTCGAGCGGTTGGTCGAGGCGCTCCGGGCGCGCGCGCAGGCGGGGGCGGGGGCACCGTGATGCCGGTCGCCTGGGCCCTCGGGGCCGCGCTTCTCTCCTGGCTGCTCACCGGCCTGTTCCTGGTGGCGTCCCGGACGCGCGGCTGGGGCAAGTCCGTGCGCCGGGACGGGCCCGCGGGGCACCTCGCCAAGGAGGGCACGCCCACCATGGCCGGCGTCGCGTTCCTGGCCGCCACCCTGGTGAGCGTGATGTTGCTGGCCGGCATGGGGCATCTGGACCGGCCGGTGCAGGTGCCCGGCCGCGACGCGCCGCTGGCGGAGGCAGGCGGCGCGATGCTGGCGCTGGTGCTGCTGGTCCTGGCCAGCGGCGCGCTGGGGCTGTGGGACGACCTCACCTCGCTGGACCGAAAGCGCCGGGCGTCCGAGCACATCGACGCCGCCACCGGCGTGCTGGCGCGGTGGCGGTTGGCGGCGCAGACCGGCGTCGCGCTGGCGTTCGCGGT
>JAXHNB010000006.1:0-986676 GCA_034520945.1 Trueperaceae bacterium
GCAGCATGCCGCAGGTCACCATCTACCTCGACTCAGAGACGGAAGCGCACTTGCGTTCGGCGGCGGAGCAAGCCGGTATGTCCAAAAGCAAGTGGGTCGCCGAACTGATCCGTGCCAAGACGGCGCGGTCCTGGCCGGAAACCGTCCGTGAGTTGGCCGGCAGCTGGCAGGACGTTCCGACGCTCGAGGAGCTGCGCCGTGGGCAGGGAAGCGATGTCCCCCGCGAGGGGTTCTGAGTGTACGTGTTGGATACGAACACGCTGATCCACTTTTTCAAGGGGATGGGGCGCGTCTCCGACCGGATGGTGCACGTGCCACCCGAGGAGATCGGCATTCCTGCGGTAGTGGTCTACGAGTTGGAGGTCGGCCTCGCCAACGCCCCCGCGGGCCAGCGACGCCGCGAGCAGTTGGCCGGTCTGTTCGAGCAAGCCCGGGTGTTGCCCTTCGGTCGTGCCCAGGCTCGAGCCGCCGCTGAACTTCGCACGAAGCTCGACCAGCTGGGCCTGTCCATCGGCCCGCCAGGCACCCTGATCGCCGGCACGGCCCTGGCTGCTTCAGCAACACTCGTAACGCACGACACCCGCGCGTTCGAGCGCGTGCCCGATCTGACGGTGGAGGACTGGTACTGAGCGCGCAGTGGGGTGGAGAACCGGCGGTCAGTTTGCCACGCCCAAACTACGTACCAGCGCCTCCACGCATTCCTCCACCGTCATGCCCTCGGTGTCCAGGTGCACGTCGGGCCGTTGCGGCCGCTCGTAAGGGGAGTCGATGCCGGTGAAGTTCTGGATCTGGCCGGTGCGGGCCTTGGCGTAGAGGCCCTTGGGATCGCGTTGCTCGGCCAGCTCGAGGGGGGTGTCGACGAGCACCTCGACGAACTCGCCCTGTTCGAACATGTCGCGGACCAGTTGCCGGTCGCTGCGGAACGGGCTGATGAAGGCGGTGATCACGATCAGGCCGGCGTCGGTGAACAGTTTGGCGACCTCGCCGATGCGGCGGATGTTCTCGACGCGGTCGTCGTCGCCGAAGCCGAGGTCGCGGTTGAGGCCGTGGCGGACGTTGTCGCCGTCCAGCAGGTAGGTGTGGTGGCCCATGGCGACGAGTTTCTGTTCGAGGGCGTTGGCGATGGTGCTCTTGCCGGCGCCGGAGAGGCCGGTGAACCACAGCACGCGGGGCGTCTGGTTCTTCTGCGCGGCGCGGGCGGCCTTGTCGATGCGGGTCTGGTGCCAGGTGACGTTGGTGGCGCGGTCCGGGGCAGTGGTGCGGGCGCTGCGCTGGATCATGCCGGCGCCGACCGTGACGTCGCTGACGCGGTCGATCACGATGAAGCTTCCTGTGGCCGGCTGGGTGCCGTAGGGGTCGAACGCGACCGGCGACGCGAGGGTGAAGGAACAGTCGCCGATCTCGTTGAGGTGCAGCCGGTCGGCGGGCTCGCGCACCAGCGTGTTGGGGTTCTGCTTGTGCGCCAAGCGGCGGACGGTGCCTTGCGTGACCTTGGTGCCGAGTTTGAGGTCGTACAGGCGCCCGGGTTCGAGCGGCTGCTCGGACATCCACACCACGGTGGCGTCGAATGCGTCGCCGACGGAGGGGGCGTTGCCGGGGTGGACCAGCATGTCGCCGCGCGTGACGTCCAGCTCGTCCTCCAGGGTGACGGTCACCGCGCGGGGGGCGGCGGCCTGCCGCAGGTCGCCGTCCCAGGTGACGATGTGCTTGACGCGGCTGCGCTTGCGGGAGGGGAGGACCATGACCTCGTCGCCGACGCGCAGCGTGCCCGACGCGATGGTGCCGGCGTAGCCGCGGAAGGCGTGGTCGGGGCGGGAGACGTACTGCACCGGGAAGCGCAGGTCGGTGAAGTTCTGGTCCTGGCGCAGGTCGATCGTTTCGAGGACCCGCATCAGGGGCGGACCGTCGTACCAGGGCATCGCCGCGCTGGGGTTGACGACGTTGTCGCCGGTGAGGGCGGAGATGGGCACCACGTGCAGGTCGACGTCTTGGGCGTCCAGCTTGCGCAGGACCTCGCGGTACTCGCGGACGATCTCCTCGAAGCGGTCCTGGGCGTAGTCGACCAGGTCCATCTTGTTGACGGCGACCACCAGGTGGCGGATGCCGAGCAGCGTGACGATGCTGGTGTGCCGCTTGGTTTGCGGCAGCACGCCCTTGCGGGCGTCGATCAGCACCACCGCCAGGCTGGAGGTGCTGGCGCCGGTCGCCATGTTCCGGGTGTACTGCTCGTGCCCGGGCGTGTCCGCGATGATGAACTTCCGCTTCTCGGTGCTGAAGTAACGGTAGGCGACGTCGATGGTGATGCCCTGCTCGCGTTCGGACTGCAGGCCGTCGACCAGCAGCGCCAGGTCGGGCGCATCGCCGGTGGTGCCGTAGCGCCCGCTGTCGTGCGTGAGGGCGGCCAGTTGGTCGTCGTAGATCAGGTGCGCGTCGTGCAACAGCCGCCCGATCAGCGTGCTCTTGCCGTCGTCGACGCTGCCGCAGGTGATGAAGCGCAGCAGGTCCTTGTGCTCGTGCTGCTTGAGGTAGGCGTGGATGTCGGTCTCGATCAGGGGCGACTGGTGGCTCACGAGCGACCTCCCTGCCGCGCCGAAACGCCGGTGCGCGCGCCGCTCGCCATCAGAAGTACCCCTGCCGCTTCTTCGCCTCCATGCTGCCGGCCTGGTCGAAGTCGATCACGCGGCCTTGGCGTTCGCTGGTGGTGGTGAGCAGCATCTCCTGGATGATCTTCGGCAGGGTGTCCGCCTCGCTGCGAACCGCGCCGGTCAGGGGGTAGCACCCCAGGGTGCGAAAGCGGACCTTCTCCATGCGCGGCGTCTCGCCGGGGTTCAGCGGCATGCGGTCGTCGTCGACCATGATCAGGGTGCCCTCGCGCTCGACCACGGGGCGTTCCTTGGCGTAGTACAGCGGCACGATGGGGATGTCCTCCAGCCAGATGTACTGCCACACGTCCAACTCGGTCCAGTTGGACAGCGGGAACACCCGGATCGATTCGCCCTTCTTGCGTTTGGCGTTGTACAGGTTCCACAGTTCCGGGCGTTGGTTGCGGGGGTCCCAGGCGTGATTGGCGTCCCGGAAGCTGAACACGCGCTCCTTGGCGCGGCTCTTCTCCTCGTCGCGGCGGGCGCCGCCGAACACGGCGTCGTAGCCGCCCTGGGTGAGGACCTGCTTCAGCGCTTGGGTCTTCATCACGTCGGTGTGCACTTGGCTGCCGTGCGTGAACGGGCCGATGCCCTGCTGGACGCCGTCCTGGTTGATGTGCACGCGGAGCTCCATGCCGACCTCGGCGGCGCGGCGGTCGCGGAACGCGATCATCTCGCGGAACTTCCAGGTGGTGTCCACGTGCAGCAGCGGGAACGGCGGTGTGCCGGGGTAGAACGCCTTCTGCGCCAGGTGCAGCATCACGCTGGAGTCCTTGCCGATCGAGTACAGCATCACCGGCGCGTCGAACTCGGCGGCGACCTCACGCATGATGTGGATCGACTCGGCCTCGAGTTGTTGCAGGTGCGTGAGTCGGGCCGGCGGCGAATGGGCGTGGCGCATATCGGGCGTGGCGTCGGGGGGTGGGGTCATGCGTCCTCCACGGGCGTGTCGGGGTCCGTTGCCTCATCGGGCAGCGGGGCTTCGGGCCCGTAGGCCACCACGAACGGTGGGTTGCGGAGTTCGCTCTTGGCGTAGGTCAGCGGCTGGCGCGTGCCGTAGCGCCACACCACCCCGCCGGCCGCCTCGACGACGGCCTGCGCGGCGGCGGTGTCCCACTCCATGGTCGGCGCGATGCGGGGGTAATAGTGCGCGCGGCCCTCCGCCACGCGGCACAGCTTGAGGGAGCTGCCGCTGCTGGTGCGCTCCACGCGGCCGAACATCGCCTCGAGCCCCGCGATGAACGCATCGGTGGCGGGATTGCCGTGCGAGCGGCTGGCCACCACCCGGACCGGCCCGTCCGGCGGGGTGGGCGACAGCTCGGCGCGGCCGCGTTCACTCGTCGCGCCACGCGCCCACCCCGGCCACGCCGCTGTAGGTCACGCCGGTGACGGGGACGTGCACCACGCCCAGCACCGGCCGGCCCGGACCATCGTGGGTGCCGGCGCGCCCGACCTCGATCAGGGCGACGTTGACGGTGAACTCGCCGTTGCGGTTCAGGAACTCCTTGGTGCCGTCCAGCGGGTCGATCAGCCAGTAGCGCGTCCAGTCGTAGCGCGCGGCGAAGGCGTCCTCGTCGGATTCCTCGGACAGGACCGGCAGGTTGGGCGTGAGTTCTTGCAGGCCCTCCATCAGCACGCGGTGCGCCGCCAGGTCGGCGCGCGTAAGGGGCGAGCCGTCCTCCTTCGCCGTCTCGTCGGTGGTGTTCGGCGCGTCGTACACCTCCAGGATGGCGCGGCCGGCCTGTTGGGCCAGCTGGGCCACCTGGGCCGCGAGATCGGCATCCGCACGCGTCATGCCGGTCAACCTATCAAATCGGTGGGCAGATGGGGGAGAACGGCGGCAGGTATGGTGAACCCCACATGGTCGCCCTCACCCAGAAGGCCAAGTACGCGCTCAAGGCCCTCGCGCACCTCGCCCGCGCCTACCCGGAGGACGGCGCGCCGCCCCAGCCGGTGCTGGGCGCCCGCATCGCGGAAGGGGAGACGATTCCGCCGAAGTTCCTGGAGGGCATCCTGGCCGACCTGAAGCGGCACGGCTACCTGCAGAGCCGCAAGGGCCGCGGCGGCGGGTATTGGTTGTCCCGCCCGCCCGAGCAGATCCACCTGGGCGCGGTGATCCGTATCTTCGAAGGCCCCCTGGCGCCCATCCCGTGCGTAAGCAAGCGCTACTACGCGCCCTGCCCCGACTGCGCCAACGAGGCGGATTGCGAGGTGCGTCGCACCATGCTGGACGTCAAGAAGGCCATCCTGGGCGTGCTGGACCGGACGTCGTTGCGGCAGATGGTGGAGCGGGCGGGGGAGCCGATCGAGTTGTAGGAGGAGGTGGGCCGATCAACGCTGATACCTTGTGGAACCAGGTTGGGTACCGTCAGAAGGCGTCCTCTCCCTCCGCGAGGTTCAGAAGCTCGGGGAACGCGAAGATCCCGGACCTGCGGCCGCGGCCTGGCCGAATCGTGCGGACGAGCCCTGCCTCGCGCAGCAGACGCAGGATGCGCATTGCTGTGGCCCTGGTGGGGATGCCCGAAGCTTCGGCGAGATGCGGGGACGCAAAGATCGGGTACTGAAACAAGAAGTCGACGGTGCGAACGGCGTACTGCGAGTGGGTCAGGTCGACGACGTCGTTCTTACAGCGCTCGTACAGTTCGAGGATGGCCCGTGCCTTGCGCTCGTTGGCTGTCGCTTGTCGGATCACGCCATCCAAAAAGTAGGCGCACCAGTCGTTCCATGCATCATTGCTCGAGACGGCGCGCAGCCGCGCGACGTAGGCATCGTGGTTCCGGTCGAAATAGCCGCTCATGTAGAAATCCGGGCTACGCAACAGGCCACGGGCGTAGAGGTAGAGCGGAATGATCATTCGGCCCAGCCGGCCATTGCCGTCTTCGAACGGGTGGAGGGCCTCGAACTCGACGTGCGCGACGGCCAATTGGACGATGGGATCGAGCTGGCGTTCATCGAGCAGGTAGCTGGTCCAGGCGTCCATTCCGGCCGCCAGGTGTTCGGGGGCGATGGGCACGAACGAGGCGTCCTCCAGTCTTCCTCCCTCGGGACCGATCCAGTTCTGCCTGCTTCGATACGCGCCAGGGGACTTTCCCTGTCCGCGCACGCCTTGCATGAGCATGGCGTGCGCTTCGCGAAGCAGCTGCTGTGACAGCGGGCGCTCGGTCAACGACTTCGCCATCGTGCTCAAGGCCATCCGGTAGTTTCGGATTTCCTCGATGTCGTTCCGCTTCGCGCGTTCGAAGGTCGACGTCTCCAAGTCCGCCTCGAACTCCAAGACCTCACCGACGGTCGCGTGCGTGCCCTCGATCTTCGACGAAAGGACGGCTTCTTGGGTGACCAATGGGGACAGAAGAACGGATGGGTTCGGAATCGCGACGAGCAGGGCGTTGTATGCCGCCAACGCTGCATGCGCGCGGCCGATCAGCGGCACCAATCGCTCGAGGTCCATGCCCTCCGGAGGGAACCGGCCGAGATGGTAGTGGACGGGCACGAGGACCTCCTTGCCGTGAACGTGGAATTGCTCGACCCCATGACCCTACACGTTGTGTCTTACGTAAAGCCATGCGTGAGACACAAAACCGGGAACCGTCAGCCCGTGAGACACAAACCGGTCCCCCGCCGCCGTGACACCATGCGCTCCATGAGCGACCTACGCGAACGCCTCGAGACCCTGGCCGCCCTCGACGCCGTTTCCGGCCATGAACAGCCCATGGTGCGCCACCTCCGCGACGTGCTGGCGCCCCACTGCGACGACGTCGAGGTCGACGCCACCGGCAACCTCTACGCCACCAAGCGCGGTCGTAGCGACGGACCGACGGTGATGATCGCCGCCCACACCGACGAGATCGGGCTTCTGGTCAAGGCGATCGAGCCCGACGGGTTTCTCCGCTTCGAGAAGATCGGCGGGGTGTTGGACGCCGTGCTGCCGGCCCGACTGGTTCGCGTGCAGGACCAGCTCGGTGTGATCGGCATGAAGGCCGGGCACTACCAGAGCGAGGAGGAACGCAGCCGCGTGCGGCCCCACACGCAGATGTACATCGACGTCGGGGCGGAATCCGACAAGGAGATCGCCGAGCGCGGCATCGAGGTCGGCGACCCCGTCGCGTTCGTCAGCGAGGTCGTGCAGCTGGGCCGCGACACGCCGCTGGTGGCGGGGCAGGCGATCGACAATCGACTCGGGTGCGCCGTGCTGTGCGAGCTGCTGCTGGGCGACCCTCCGCCCGCCGGCACGCTGGTCGCCGCCTTCACCTGCCAGGAGGAGGTCGGCCTAAAGGGCGCGGGCGTGGCCGGCACACGCATCCAGCCGGACCTGGGCCTGGCGCTGGACACCATGCCAAGCGGCGACACGCCCGACATGGACCGCACCACCGAGCTGAACGTGGCGCTGGGCGCCGGGCCCTGCCTGCAGGTCATGACCGGACCACGCGGCAAGGGCTTCCTGCTGGCCGAGCCCGTGAAGCGTCACCTCCGCCGCGTCGCCGCCGAGGCCGAGGTGCCCCTGCATCTGGTGACGGCCACCGGCGCGGTCAACGACGCCACCACGGTCGCCTGGTCAGGCCGCGGCGTGCCGGCCGCCGCGATTTGCCTGCCCCGCCGTTACTCGCACTCGCCGCTTGAGGTCGCCGACATGCGCGACGCCGACGCGACGTTGACGTTGTTGCGTCAGTTGGTCGGGGGCATGGACGAGCTGCCGGCGTTCGGGTTCTTGGACGGCTGAACGGGCGGGGCGTGGCGCATCGCCGAGACGCGCGGGGTTTCGGTCTTTCCTGCGAACGCTGCACGCACGCGATGCGCGACCAAGGTGACGACGCTGGCGTCGAGGAGGTTCATCGGGGCAGCCCGCGTTCGTCGTAGTCCAGCAGTTCCTCGACGGGGCTGTCGTCGAGAACCGGCAGGCGCGCACAATGGCGGGAGATCTCGTTCAGGCGATCGAGGGTGCGGCGGGTTTCTTCTTCGTCTTGTAGCAGGGCTTCGTGCAGAGCGTCATGCACGGCCTGCGTGAGCGGGATGCTACGCCGTTCGGCCAGCGCACGGGCGAGTTCATACGTGCTCGGATCCTCGATGTGCCACGACATGGCCGAACTCCTCTCGCCCCCACCGTATGTCAACGGATCCACGCACACGATCGCGGACACGACGTGGGGATCCTGCCTTCGAGGCAGGCGTTGACAGACACATGCGTTCGCCGCGCGTCGAGGCGAATCACGTCCTGCCGACCCCACGGCCCACGCACGTTAGGGCGCCCGTGCGTACGTGGGAACTCCGTGCAAATGCGCGGAGACGAGAAATCGAGTGCATGCCTGCAAGGTCGTGATGGGGCTGCGTTGGAGCGTCCCTGACGATATCGGAAGGGCGCTGCCTACGCACCGTAGGTCGTGGCGCAACGTGCGGCAACTACGTAAGCGACGGTCAATGCGAGGCTCGGTCGCCTCGTAGCACCGCGACCGCATACGCGAACGGGACCGACCCGCCGCTTCTGCCCTCTGCACGGTCCAGCACCTCGTCCAGCGTCGGTTGGCGTGCCATCTCGATCAGCTTGGAGCGCAAGTATTGCTGTAGTGACGTGCCGCGGGCCGCCGCGCGGCGACGAAGGGCGTCGTGGACGTCCTCGGGGACGTCTCGAATCTGGATCCGCGGCATGTCCTAAGGATAGCGTCGCCGGCGCGGTCGGGTGATGCAAACGGCATCGGTGAAGCGCCTTGGCGACGCGGGGCATGCGCCTCACGCATGCACGTCTTCGCCCGACGCTTCACGCGCGCCCTCGTCGCCCCGCGCGGGGTAGAGCACGCGCAGCGTGCCCTCCGGCGTGTCGCACGTGGTGTCGAACGCCCGTGCGCGCGGGCCCTTGCGGCCGGCACGGTCCGCCACCACCCGCAGCAGCGCGGCGTACACCGCCGCGCCGTGGCGCGGGCGTGCCATCCGCTCCGGCGTGAAGCGATGGAGCGTCGCCACCTCGCCGTCGACGTCGGGACCGACGTCGAGCTCCAGGTAGCGGGCCGCGTCCAGCGGCGACAGGCTGCCCAACGGCGAGAGGCTGAGGCCTTCGAAGTCGCCCGTCGCCTTCAGGCGCGCGGACGCCTCCTCTTGCGACTCGGTGGGACCCCCCTCCGTGAACGCCTGGAGATGGTCCCAACCCTCGAACATCGCCATGCCGAACTCGTCGCCGAGGTGCCCCATGATGCTGGCGTAGCGCCACGGGCCTTCGCCCACGCGGAACGCCAGGTAGCCGTCCGGCGGAAAACGCTCCCACGGGATCGCGTCGTAGAAGTCGTCGGTCGCCTCGAGGAAGTCGAGGGCGTCGTTCTCGTCTTCGTTCGCCAGCCAGGCGGGCACGCCGCTGCCGAGCGCCTCCGTCATCTGCTCCAGCAGTTCGCGCGCCGGGGACGCGTCGCCTTCCTCGACCGGGATGTCGGTGCCCTTCAGGGCGCGACGCAGCTGCACCGCGCGCCGCTTGCTGGCCACGGTGAGGTGGCGGGGCCGGCCCGGCTCCGCCTCGCTGTCCGTGCCGGCGCAGGCGCGCGCCACCACGGCGTAGGCGGCGTCCGTGTCCAGCGGTTCGGGGTGCGGCCTCACGGCGCGGGCGTCGCCGGCGTCGCTGACCACCGCCGCCAACCACTGGGTCACGGCCTCGGGCTCCTCCTCGCCGATCATGAAGGCAGCAGGCGCCACCGCGAAGAACCAACCTTCGTCCAGCACCGGCAGCGCGGCGACCTCCGCGGGGTCGGGTGGGGGCGGCTCGTCTTCGAAATCGTCCAGGAGATCGTCCTCGAAGTCGTCGTCCGGGTCGGCCGCGCCGTCGCCGTCCCCGTCCAACAGACCGTCCAGATCGCCCCAAGCGACCTCTTCGTCGCCCTCGGCCTCCTCCGCGGCCAAGCCTGCGTACTCTTCTTCCTCGATGGCGTCGGAGAGCATGCGGTAGGCGGGTTGGTCCTTGCCCATGGCCTCGCCGATGCTGTCCAGGTGATCATTGGCCAGCTCCATGTCCCCGTGGGCCAACGCCAAGCGGCCCAAGGCGGCGGTGAATGTGACCCACTCCTGCACGTGCACGCGCTCCAGGCCCTCCGGGATTTGCAGGAGCTCCTCCGCCCGCGCGATGTTGCCCTCCTTCAGCGCCTCCACCCCCAGGTGGGCGCGCGGGAACAGGTAGTGCGGATGCTCCTCGGTCAGGCGTTCCATACGATCGCGGCCGCGCTGTGGGTCCTCGGGATTCCCCAAGGTTTCGCTGACGGCCAGATTGAACGCCACCGTCGCCGAGTGCGGGTTCTGCGCGGCCAGCTCCGCGAGCACCGGCCGCGCCTCACCGATGCGGCCCGACGTCAGGTCCTGCAGCGCCTCCGTGAGGCGTGCGTCGTCGGCGTCGGACAGGCCGGAGGGGGTCGGCTCGCCGGTGACCTCGAGGCTGTGGATGCGCAGGTCGTTGGTGTCCTCGCCGGCCAGGTAGGCGTCACCTACGTCGATCACTCCGGCCGCCCCGAGGTACAGCAGCAGCGCGACCCGCGTCTTGCGGATGCCGGGACCCTCCTGCGCCACACGGATCAGCACCTCGGCCCACGGCGCCTCCGGGGACGGCGGCGCATGGTCCGACAGCAGCGCCACAGCCAGGAGGCGCGCCACCCGAGGCTGCTCGTAGCCGATCCAGCCCGGCAACAGGCCCAGCAGGCCCGGCACCTGGGCCAGGTCGCGGCCCGCTTCCCGCGCCATGCGCTTCTCGCCCAGGGTCTCCCAGCGGTCGATAGCACCTGCCAGGAGGTCCTCCAGCCGTACCAGCGGCGTGTCCCGGTCCAGCGACCGCTGCTCCAGCGCGTCGACCAGATCGTCCATGACGGTGTCCTGGGCACGTTCACCTGCGTACGAGGTGAGCTCGAAGTACTGCATGATCGCGTCGGCCAGCGCCGTGTCCTCGTCCATCAGGGCGAAGGCATAGGCCCGCGCCCACTGCGCGTCGACCGGACTCCGGTAGGAGCCGGCCGAAGCAACGCGGTCGCGGTACGCCCGCGCGGCCTCCACGCCCTCCTGTAGAAGCGCAGCGCGCACGGCGTTCAGCATGGCGTGCACGTCGTGCGGAGCGCGCTCGGCCCCTTCGCGGGCGGCCTCCAGGAAGCGCCCGAATTCTCCTTCGGAAATGAGCGCCGTCACCCACAGATTTCGGGCCGACAGGTAGTCCGGGTGCGCCTCCACCAGCCGCTGCAGGGTCCGTGCAGCACCACGCTCGCCCCGCATCAAGGCGATCCGGGCCTGCTCCAACTCCAGCTGGGCCCGCGTTGGCACGCTCTCCGGCACGTCGCCGTGTTGGCGCGTCAGCTCCGCTTGCTCGATCTCCGGGTCCTCTACGCCAGCCCCGGCGCGCTTGGCCAACCGCATGGCGTGCAGCGGCATGGTGAGCGCGAGGTAGGTTTCCATCAAAGCCTGCTGGAGCGCCGGCCGGGGGTCCTTGCCTTCCGCCCACTCCAGGTGCGGCAGGGCCTCGCTGGGCACGTCGGCGTCGAGCAGGGCGCTGCCCAGCGCGGACCGCACGTCCGGGTCCTTGGGGTACTTGCGCACCAGCGACCGAACCTGCGCCAGGCCTTCCTCGAGATCGTCTTCGCAGGTATCCAACGCGCGGTGTAGTTTGCCGGGAGGGCATAGGCGGGGCACGGGGTGAGTGTAGCGAGGATAGGAGGCCAGCATGCCGAAGAAGATGAGCGTCACGGCGCTGCGCAAGAACCTGTACCGCGTGGTGGACGAGATCCTCGAGACGGGCGAAGCGGTCGAGGTCGAACGGAACGGCAAGACGCTGCTGATCACGCCGGCCCCACCGGAAGTGGGCCGCCTGTCACGACTTCCGCGGCGGGACGAGATCGTCGGGGACCCCGAAGACTTGGTGTCGCTCCGCGTGGCGAGCTGGGGCGACGGCGAAGTCGAACCGTGACCGGGCTGCCATTTCGAGGACTCGACGCGTCAAGCTTCTCGCACCACGACGATCGGGACGCCGTGCCCTACCCCTGCCGTCAGCCCTCCCCCAACAACCCCCGCAGGTACGCCCCGTAGCCGCTCTTCGCCAGCGGTTCCGCCAGCGCCTCCAGTTGCTCACTGCTGATCCAGCCGTTGCGCCAGGCAACCTCCTCGGGACAGCCGATCTTGAGGCCCTGGCGCTCCTCCAGCGTCTGCACGAAGGCGCCGGCCTGCATCAGCGCGTCGTGCGTGCCGGTGTCCAACCAGGCCATGCCGCGGCCCAGGAGCTCGACGTGCAGCGCGCCGCGGCGCAGGTAGGCGCGGTTCACGTCGGTGATCTCGAGCTCGCCGCGCTCGGAGGGGCGGACCTGCTTGGCGGCCTCGACCACGTCAGCGTCGTAGAAGTACAGGCCGGTCACGGCGTAGCGGCTCTTGGGCTTCTCCGGCTTCTCCTCGATGTCGGTGACGCGCCGGTGCTCGTCGAACGCCACCACGCCGTAGCGACGCGGGTCGCGCACCTGGTAGCCGAACACGGTGGCGCCCTCGGTGCGCTGGGCGCTGCGCTGCAGCAGGCCGGTCAGGCCGTAGCCGTAGAACACGTTGTCGCCCAGCACCAGGGCGACCGGGTCGCGGCCGATGAAGTCCTCGCCGATCAGGAACGCCTGCGCCAGGCCCTCCGGCTTTGGCTGTTCGGCGTACGTAGAATTGCACGCCCCAGGCGCGGCCGTCGCCCAGCAGCTCGCGGTAGCGGGGCAGGTCGTAGGGGGTGCTGATCACCAGGATGTCGCGGATGCCGGCCAGCATCAGGGTGGTCAGCGGGTAGTACACCATCGGTTTGTCGTAGATCGGCAGCAGCTGCTTGCTGACCGCCCGCGTCAGCGGGTGCAGGCGCGTGCCGGCACCGCCCGCCAGCACGATGCCCTTCACGGCGTCCCCCGGTCCTGATACCCGCCGCGCGTCACGGCAGCACCCCGCGGCGGCCCAGCTCGTGCTCGCCGGCCAGGATCTCCTCGACCCACGCCTCGTGGTCCAGGTACCAGCGGACCGTCTCGCGCAGGCCGTCCTCGAAGCGGGTGTCGGGGCGCCAGTCCAGTTCGCGTTCGGCGCGGGCGGGGTCGATGGCGTAGCGCAGGTCGTGCCCCGGCCGGTCCTCCACGAATTCGATCAGCTCGCGGTGCGGCGCGCCGCTCGGGCGCAGCTCGTCCAGCAGGTCGCACAGCATGCGGACCAGCGTCAGGTTGTCGTGCTCGTTGCGGGCGCCGAACAGGTAGGTCGCGCCCGGCCCGCCGCGCTCCAGCGCCGCGATCAGCCCGCGGGCGTGATCGCGGACGTGCAGCCAGTCGCGCACGTTGGCGCCGGTGCCGTACACCGGGATCCGCTGGCCCCGCGCCGCCGTGAGGATCACCGTCGGGATCAGCTTTTCCGGGTACTGCCGCGGCCCGTAGTTGTTGCTGCAGTTGGTCACCAGGACGGGCACGCCGTAGGTGTGCTGCCAGGCGCGGGCCAGGTGGTCGCTGGCGGCCTTGGTGGCGGCGTAGGGACTGCGCGGGTCGTAGCGCGTACTGGGCGTGAACGGCGGGTCGTCCGGGTCCAAGCTGCCGAACACCTCATCCGTGCTGACGTGCACGAAGCGGACGTCGTCGCGCCCCTGCCAGTGGCGTCGCGCCTCCTGCAGCAGGTGGTAGGTGCCGGTCACGTTGGTGCGGAGGAAGGCGGCGGGCCCGTCGATGCTGCGGTCCACGTGGCTCTCCGCCGCCAGGTGGAGCACCGCGTCGGGATGGTGCACCTCGAACGCGGCCTCGACCACGTCCGCGTCGGTGATGTCGCCGTGCACGAACACGTGCCGGGGGTCGTCCGACACCGCCTTCAGCGAGGCACGGTGGCCGGCGTACGTCAGGGCGTCCAACGTCACCACGCGGTAGCGGCCGGTGTCCAGCAGCTCGCGCACCAGCGACGAGCCGACGAAGCCGGCGCCGCCCGTCACCAGGACGGTCCGTTCAGGTCGATGGGCTGCGGTCACGGGGTGTCACCTCCCACGGCGGGGTACGAGAACAGGTCCTCGGGCGGCAGTTCGTTCAGGGTGGGCCAGGCGCGGTCGCGCTCGGATAGTGCCGGCTCGGACTCGCCCCAGTCGATGGCCAGGTCGGGATCATTCCAGCGCAGGCCTCGCTCCAACTCGGGCGCGTACTCGGCGGTCGCCTTGTAGTGCACGTCCGCCGAGGCGCTTCGCACCAGGAAGCCGTGCGCGAAGCCGGCGGGGATCCACAACTGCCGCAGGTTCTCCTCCGACAGCACGGTGCGCACCGCCCGGCCGAAGGTGGGCGCGCCGCGGCGCAGGTCGACCGCCACGTCCACGATCTCGCCGCGCAGCACGGCGATCAGCTTGCCCTGCGCGGCGGGCGGGAGCTGCCAGTGCAGGCCGCGCAGCACGCCGCGCTGGCTGCGGGAGTGGTTGTCCTGCACGAAGGGACCCGAAGTGCCGGGAATGCCGTGCCGATCGAAGAGCGAGGCGCGGTAGCGCTCCATCAGGAAGCCACGGTCGTCGCCGTGCCGTTCCGGCGTCACCACGATCACCTCGGGGATCGCGAGTGGTTCGAACGTCGCCATCAACGCGCGGGGCAGGAAAGAGGTCCGGGACGATTCGGCGGCGTCATGGGCGGCATCGTACCCGAGGCGGACGGCCGTGGGGGACGGCGTGATGGTGGCTCCTTGCGAATTGCTCAATGTACTGAGCAAAAATACTCAGTGGAGCGAGAAGCTGGTTCGGTCGATCACGGCATCGGCCTGACGCACCTCGCCCTATTCCTCCGCGCCCAGCCGCTTCTCCCGCTTCCAGTCCCGCCACCGGCGCGTGTCCAACGAGATGTCCGCCGGCAGTGCCACGTTGGCATCCGCGCGGCGGCCCGGCCGCACCTCCGGCGTGCGCCGCCGCGCCAGCTGATAGGCGCTGGTGCGCGGGCCGGCCACGTGCAGCGTGCCCCACGGCACCTCGGGCGCGTGCGTCACGGCCAGGGCCAGCTCCGGCGCCAGTTCATCGACGTATGCCTGGCTCGTGAACAGGTCCTCGAACGCGACCGGATGCGGCCAGTCGCGCGGCCGGAAGCTGGTGCGCAGCACCAGCGTGCGCGGGTGGGCGCGCGCGGCCTCCTCGGCCACCAGCTTGGTGAGGGCGTAGTAGTTCCGCACCGGCCCGGGCGGGTCGTCCTCGGCGTAGCCGCCTTCCTCGCCCCAGAACACGTAATCGGTGCTGAGGTGCACCAGGGGCGCGTCCACGCTGCGGGCGGCGTCGCGGACGTGCCGGGTGCCTTCGACGTTCAGCGCCCAGCAGGCATGGCGCTCTCGTTCGGCGCCGGCGACGTCGGTCCAGGCGGCGGCGTGCAGCACCAGGTCAGGGCCCGTGGCTCGGGTGGCCCGCATCACTGCGTCCGGGTCCAGAACGTCCATTTCGGCGTGGCTAGGGGCGTGCACCTCGTGGCCGTGCGCCGACAGCAGCGGCCGCAGCTCGCGGCCGAGGGTGCCGCTACCGCCGGTCATCAGGATCCGCACGCCGGCTGCTTACGCCTCCGAGGGCGTGTCGGCGGGTGCGCGTGGGCGGCTCGCGTCGGGTGACGCCTCCGGGTCGCGCACCGCTTCGCGCAGGAACACGAACAGGGTCGCCAGCATGCCCATCACCACCACGCTCAGCGCCGTGATCAGAAGCTTGCGTGGCCCGGTGGGCTCCAGCGGCGCCTGGGCGCTGTTGATCATGCGGGTGTTGCCGGGCGTCAAGTCGGCGACGTAGTCGATCAGCGGTTGCAGCTCGGCGACGCTGGTGTACGCCTCGCGCGCCTGCCGCACGCGCCGCTGTAGCTCCTCGCCGCGACGGTCCAGTTCGGCCAGGCGGGTGCGGAGCTCCCGGCCCTGCGTCTCGAAGCGTGAACGCAGCGCCTCCGCCGCCTCTCGTTCCCGCAGGGCGCCGGCCAGGTCGGCGGCGGCCAGGTCGGCCAGCACAGCGGCGTTGGGGCCTTCGATCAGCAGCGCGTCGTTCGGAAGCGCCTCGTCCGCGGACTCGCCGTCCGGCGCCTCCTCGGCGGTGGGTCCCGGTGCGCGGCGCAACAACTGCAACGAGGCGTCGTCCAGCGCCGAGGCCGGTGCGCGGCCCATCGCCGCCAGCCGTCCGCGCGCGTCGGCGATGCGGCGGTCCAGCGTGTCCAATCGGGCGTCGTTGCTGGCGTGGCGCTGCGCCAGGCCGCTGAGCCGCTGGCGCAGCTCGTCGCGCGGGTCCTGCGACGAGAACGCCTCGAGTTCCGTTTCGATCTCGTCCAGGGCGGCGCGGCGGCGCTCCACCGTCTCCGCGGTGTCCTCCTGGGTGGGGGCGAGGTTGGCCAGCAGCGTGTCGCGCACCTGCTGCACCGTCGCCTCGCTCCAGGCGTTGGTGAACGCCGCCGCCAGCTCCGGGTCGTTCCAGGAGATGCGGTGCGCCACGATCAAGGACGCCTGGCCGTTCCCTTGGCTTCCGGCCACGCGTTCGACTTCGGCGACGCCCTCCAGGTCGCGATAGCCGAGCGCATCGTCGCCGAGTGCGTCGTCCAGGCGTTGCAGCGTGCGTTCGAACACCGCACGGCTGGTGGCGATCGTCTCGTAGGCGTCGAAGCCGATCACGTCGCCCGGCTCGAACTGAAGCGTCCCCTGGTCGCGGACGCGGACGGCGCTGGGGCTGGACAGGACGGTCGCTTCCGCCTCGTAGCTGTTGGGCCGGACCGACGTGACGACGTAGGCGGCCACGCCGGCCAGCAGCGCCAGGCCGAGGATCAACGGCAGCCCGCGCCGCAGGATCAGGTACAACTCACGCAGGCTGATCTCGTCGTCGTAGGGCGGAGGGTAGGGCCGCCCTGGTGGGTTGGAAGAGTGCGAAGTCGACATCTGCTTCGGAGAATACCCTCAGCCGTGTGGCTTCCCCAGGGGACGGTCCCCGCGTCAGCCGTTCCCGCGAATCAACCCCTCGGCCTCCAAACGCCGCAACCACGCGCCCAGCTGGTCCAGCTCCAGGTCCAGGACCTCGGCCATGGCGGCCACGGGGTGCCCCTCGCGCACGACCTTGAGGATGCGCTTGCCCGAGGCGCCGATCTCGGCGTCGAAGCGCATCGACAGCTCCGTCATGGGGTCCAGCACGTCCCGGCCGCGCAGGGTCAGGTGATACGTGCGGTTCTCCCAGCCGGGCGGGTCCTCCGGTAGGGCCAGGACCGGCAGTTTGGCCGGGTCGCTGACGGCGCGGAAGCGGCCGATCCGCTCACGCGAGGCGGAGGCGACGCGCAGGACGGGCACGCCGCCCTGCAGGATCACGGCGCCGGACTCGCCCACGCGGGCGCCGTCGGGCGCGTCGCCGCGCAGGTCGATCGCCATGCCCAGCAGGCCGCGCCGCAACAGGGCGGGCAGCGGGGTGATCGTCATCATGCAGCCGTCCTGTTCGGCGGCGTGGCGGGTCAGCAGGCGCAGGGCGTCGCCGCGGTGCAGGGTGCGGTCCTCGCGTTCGGCGACCGACGCCACCAACCGGCCGCCCTCCAGCACCGCCATGACCGCGCCGAACGGGCCGTCGCCCCCCACGACGCCGCTGAAGCCGTGCCGGCCCAGGTCGTGCAGCAGGTCCGCCAGGCCGACGCGGCCGGCCGGGAGGTCCTCGCCGCCGGGCAGGTCGGGCCACGACTGCAGCGCCGGGTGGTACGCGTCCGGAAGGCGCGAGGGGAGTTCCGGCACGCCGTGCAGCGCGCCGTTGGGCAGCACGTGCGGGTGGAAGGTGAACGGCAGGTCGGCCACGTCGTCCGGCGGGGCGGTGTCCATCGCGCTGCGGGCGACCGAGGTGCCGTCCTCCACCAGCGTGAAGCGCACCCCCTCGGGCCCGCGGACCGCCAGCGTGCCGGTGTTTCCGGCCGCCAGGATGGTGCGCAACAGCGCGGCGGCGTCGGCCGGCCCGGCGTGCCCCCGCAGGGGACGGGACGGCACGGTCCGCCGCGCCCGCGCGTCCGGCTCGGGGGGGACCGGCGTGTCGCTGGCGCTCATGGGCGTGCCTCGCGCGTCACGGTTCGCTTCACGGGGCGCCCCCGGACTCCAGCGACGGCGCCTCGTTCAGGATCCGGTCCAGCAGTTCGCGGTCCTCGGGGAAGGACAGGCGGGCCCGGGCGTGCTGGGGGGGCAGGAAGGTGCCTTCGGGGAACTGCGTCTCGCGCATCACCGGCGCCGCGTCGCGGGGGGCGCGGAGGCAGAACCAGGTGATGCGGCGCGGTTGGCCGCGGTCGTTGCGGTAGTGGGTGGTCCAGCGCGCGTGCGGGTTGGGGCAGGTGGCGGCGAGGCCGGCCTCCTCCTCGACCTCCCGCGTGGCGGCCTGGAGCGGGGTTTCCTGCGCCTCCAGGTGGCCCTTGGGGAACACCCACTCGCCCTTGTGATTGCGGATCACCAGCACGTGGCCTTCGGGGTTCAGCACCACGCCGCCCGCGCCCTCCTCAGGCCGCGGCCGAGCGTCCTGACGTGCGGTGCTGCGGGAGTCCTGTGCGGCGCTCATCGTGGCGGCCATGCTATCACCCGGCGCGCGGCGCCCATCGCGCCGGCGCCCGCGGACGGTTCGCCTGTGGTGGCCGCAGGGCTCAGCGCTCGGCCAGCTCGGTGCCGCCGCCGCGCAGGAAGTTCAGCATCCCGTCTGCCAGCGCGTCGGCCAGGGTTTGCTGGTACGACGCCTGCGTGAGGCGGCGCCCCTCCTCGGGGTTGCTCACGAAACCCAACTCGACCAGGATGGCGGGGATGCGGGCGGTGCGGATGACGTAGAACAGGTTCTGCCGAACCCCGCGGTCGCGCGCGCCGGTGGCGGACACCAGGGCGTTCTGCACGCGGTTGGCCAGCCCCAGGCTGTAGTTCAGTTGGGTCTCGCGCAGGATGTCGCCGGCGATGTCGGCCGAGTCGGCCGCTTGGGCGGTGAGGGTGGCGCCGAGCTCGCCGCCGCCGTTCTCGCGGATGGCGCGGTCGATCAGGCTGGGGTCCAGCGGCCGGCCGAACACCCAGGTCTCGATCCCCTGCGCCTGACGGTTGGGGGCGGCGTTGGCGTGAATGGACACGAACACGTTCCGCTCGGTCGTCGCGAAGGTGGAGCGTTCCTGCAGGGTCAGGAACTCGTCCTGGTCCCGCGTGAGGATCACCTCGACCCCCGCGTCGCGCAACCGCTCGGCCAGCAGGGTCGCGACGTTCAGCACGATCTCCTTCTCCTGCGCCCAACTGCTGACCGTGCCCGGGTCGTGCCCGCCGTGCCCCGCGTCGATCACCACCGTCGGCGTCCGCTCGGGACGGGGCCGCGCCGCCGCCGGGGTTGGGCGGGCCGTGGCCGGGACCGGGCCCGTGGCGGGGTCCCCCTGCAGCGAGGGGCCGACGTCCAGGTAGGTCACCCCGCCGGCGGTGCGGCCCATGCGGTACCCCGCGCCGTTCGCGTCCACGGCGTGCGAAACCTCCAACATCAAGGCCGCCTCGCCGTCCACCTGCCGGCCGTACAGGCGCGTCAGCGGCTCGGGCCCGCCCCGTTGGTCCAGGGGCGGGAGCCGCATGCCCGGCAGAACGAGGGCCAGCGTGTCGTCCCCGACCCGAAGCTCCGGCGTAACGTCGTTGGGCACCTCCAGGGCCACGCGAACGAAGCCGTCGTGCCGCCCGATCCGTGGCTCCGCGACACCGGAGGCGCCGGGATCCGGCGCGCCCACCTCGGCGCTGTCCACCGCGATGACCCGCGCCTCCGACGACCATTCGCTGCGGCCACCGAACGCCTCCACCAGTGGGGAGATCGGCACGTAGCTGGTGCCGTCCACCAGGATGGCGTGGGGGACCGCCCGCGCGAACGGCTGGCCGTCGACGGTAAAGGCGTCGTCGCTGCGCTGCAGCCCGGCCTTCACGTCCGAGGTGATCCGCCACACCGCGCGCGTGCCGCCGGCCTCGAACAGCAAACGGTCCTGCGCACCGTCGTAGGTGAGGTTCACCTCCAGCGCCTCGGCGAAGGGGGCCGCCTTGGCGTAGGCGTTGCTGGAGTCGCCGTAGGAGGTGAAGTAGTACGGCCCGACCTCGTCCAGGAGGGAGCCGTCGACGGCCAAGAAGTTCAGCCGTTGCTGGGCGAGGCCCACCCCCGCCATCAGGGTGCTCACCAGCAGGAGCAACGCCCACGCGAAGACGGCGAATCTTCGCGTCCTACCGTGCGTGGGGCGCAAGAATCGCGCTGCAGGGCGGCATGTCATCGCCCCCCAACCTAGCATGCGACGCCCCCGGAATCCTGAGCAAAATGGCACGAGCGCTTCATGAGCCGGCCGGCGACGTGGCCGCGATCAGCTGCGCGAGCGATCCCGCTCGGCCTCGCGCTCCGCGTCCGGGCGCTCGTCGTCCGTGGCCGCGCCTTCCTGGGCAGGCGCCGCGTCCGTGCGCCGCTTCGCTTCGGTCGTTTCGGTCGCTTCGGTCGCATCGGACGGTTCCGACGGGTCGGGCGCTGGGTCCGAGGCGTGCGCCTTGGCATCGCGCGGCGGGGACGCCGGCGCGTCGTCGGCGCGGGCGTCCTGGGCCGAGGCGGAGAGGCGGCGCGGCGCCAGCCCGTCCAGCGTGACCCGCTCGCTTCGGGTGTTCTTCAGGCGCTGGCGCAGCTCCTCCTCGCCGACCAAACGGTACGCCCCGTCCTCGAGGTGGTCGTGAACCGACTTGTACGCCTGGGTGAGATGGTCGACGCGTTTGGCGGTCTCGGCGTAGTGCTCGGCGACCTCGCGGCGGTAGCCCTCCAACTCCTGCTGCAGGGCGCGGACGCTCTCCCGGTCGCCGTACTGGCGGCGCACGATCCACAGGGCCGCCGCCCCGCCCAGGACGGCGCCGAGAAGGAGGGCGCCAACGATGAACAGCCACGTGGTCATCAATGTCATAAGGAGTGAGGCTATCACGGTGGGGCGGCTGGGCCCGTTCGTCGCGCCGGACCTGCTGCTGGGCGAGCGTTCGACCGCCCTCTTGACACCTTATCAATTAAGGCATTAGGCTCGCCTTGGTCGCACCGCCGTTCCGGCACGAGGTCGGATGGGTGGGACGGCCGGGAGGAGTCGCCGTGTCCATGCTCGCCTACCTTGCCCTGGCATTCGCCGCGATCATCGTGACCGGCACGGCCGCGGCATGGATACACGACGTCCTGGCCGTGCGCCTGAACCTGCCCTCCGCGGTGCCACCGGCCCAGCGATCCAGCCGGTACGCCGCCGCGCTCCGGGGCCGGGCACACCCGCGCCACGGGCACGGCGCCCAGGCGACCGCGGTCGCCGAACGGCACGTGCGCGACGCGCCGCGCCACGTCGCCTCCACGGCGCGCGCGATGCGCGATTCGGACGTCACCCGCGCTGCCACGATGCCGATCTCGCCCGCCGCGTCCATGGAACGACCGCAGGTGCGGGTACGGCGCACCGTCCGCCGCGCCGAGACGACCGCCGCACGGGGCCGGTACCTCCCCCCGCTCGCGCGCAGCATCCTGCCCGGCACGGTGCGCGTCCGCGGGACGTAGGGGCGGCGACTTCGCGAGCGACAACGGCCGGCGCGCCGCCGTCCGCGGCTCTGCGACCGCAGGGCCACGCAGGTACGAGTCCCCCAGATCGCACTCGGTTGGGATACCGGCCGTGCCTGAACGCTCAGGCGCCGCCATGACGAGCCCGACGTCAGCCCGGCGGGGGGTCGTCCGACGAGACGTCCGGCGCCTCCGGAGCGGTGGCCGCATCGGTCGAGGTCGACGCGCCGTCGGCGGGTGCGTTCGCCCCCTGCCGCGCCTCGGCCAACTCGCGCTCGAGCCGCGCACGCACCTCGCTCAGGTCCGCGTGCGCCTCCGGCCCCGACCGCGCGATCCACGGTTCCGCCCGCGCCACCTGCGCCGCGGCGGCCGAGGCGTCCCCCGACTCCAGGGTGTGCTGCGCCCGCGACAACAACGCCTGCGCGCGCAGGCTCGGCGGCACCTCCAACGATGAGGCGCGCTCGAACAAGGCATCGGCCCGCCCCAACGCGCCCTCCGACACCAACTGCTCCGCAGCCGCCATGAAGTGGGCGTAGGCCGCGTCGTCCACCTGGCCCAGGCGAAAATGTTCACCGATCGCCTCCGACAGGGCCAGCGGGGCGCGCTCCTCCAGCCACGTCGCGATGCGCACGTGCACGTGCGGCCGGTCCGAGAACGGCACCATGCGCATCACCGCCCGGCGCAACAGTTCGCTCTGGAAGCGGTACTCCCGCTGTTCCGTGATGGACGAACCCGCCACCGGCACCAGCAGGTCCTCCGCCACCAACTGCTCGAACACGGCCCCCTGCGGCTCCGGCGACAACTCCCGCAACAGGCCGTCCCACACCCGCTCGCCCACCAACGAGGCGTGCGCCAACAACTGGCGGGCCGACGGCGGCACCCGGTCCAAACGCGCCTGCAGCAGCGACGCCAACGACAGCGAAACCGCCACGTTTTCCTGAAGCGACAACGCCCGCCCCAACTCGATCAGGTGCGACGGCGTGCCGCCCAACTGCTCCACCAACGACCGCGCCGCCGGCACCATCGCCGGCTCGATCAACTGCCGGACGAGCGCCATGCACGCCTCCGGTGGCAGCGGCGCCAAGTGGACCGGCTCCACGCCCGAGGGCACCTCGCGCAGGCGCGCCGTCCGCACCACCAGGATCGGCGCTTCCTTCTCCAACAACAGCGACACGAACTGGTCCACCGACGCGGCCCCCGGATCGTCGTCCACCACCAGGATCAACGCGCCGCCCAACGTGCCCGCGTACGCCGCCAGTAGGTCGCGCCACGCCACGCTGGTCCGATCGGTCGAACGACGGTCCAGGCGACGCCACGTCGCCTGCTCCAGCAACGCCAAGCTGGCCAGGATCTCCCGGTGCCAACGCGGCTCCCCCGGCAACAACGCCTCCAAGGTGCGCTGGACCCGCTGCTCCGTCGCCACCGAGTGTGCCGCCTCGTCCACGCCGAACACCACCGACGCCAGCTGCGACCACGGCATCTCCTCGCCCACCCCGACGCGCAACCACACCAAGCGATCGGTCGGCGCCTCCGTCGCGCCCGCCCTGCCGCCGAACGTCTCGTGCAGCAGGCGGGTCTTTCCGCTTCCCGCCTCGCCCGCCAGCCAGCGGACGCGCGGCTGTTGCGAGGTCACCACCTGGTCCCGGTCCGCCCACAACCGAGCCCGCTCCTCCTCGCGCCCCACGAACGCCAGGTGACCGAACGGATCGGTCGGGCTTTCCTCCTCCAACGGTCGCATCCGGTACGCCCGCGTCACGTCCGGAAAGCCGTGCAGCGTCACCGGGCCGGTCTCCTCGAACGACACGCGGTGCCGCACCGCCTCGAACGTCTCCGGCCCCACCCACACCTCGCCCGGTCGGGCCGCCGCCTCCAGGCGCGCCGCCAGGTTCACCGCGCTGCCCATCACCGTGTAGTCGCGCACGCGGCCCGACCCGATGGCGCCCGCGATCACCACGCCGGTGTTCACGCCCGCCCGGCCGCGCAACGGAATGCCGCGCTGCGCGCCGATCCGCTCGATCGCGCGGAGCGACGCCGCCGCGGCCCGCACCGCACGCTCCGGATCGTCCGCATGCGAGTGCGGCGCGCCGAACAGCGCGATCAGGCCGTCCCCCCGGAAGGCGTCCACGTAGCCGTCGTACTCCCCCACCACCGCCGCGACGACCGTCAACACCTCGTCCGCCAGGTCGCGCAACTCCTCGGGATCCTGATCGCGCGTCACCTCGCTGAACGCCGCCAGGTCGACGAACATCACGCTCACCCAGCGCCGCTCGCGCCCCGTCCGCACGTCGTGCAACGGCCGGCCGCACATGCCGCAGTAACGCATGCCGCCCGGATTCGACGCCCCGCAGCGCTGACAGGTCATACCTCGAGTATACGTACGGGCGTGCGCGCGTCCGGTCGTTCGGGGCGGTGGCGCGCGCGGCAACGCGGCGCTCCCACGCATCGCGCAGGAAGCGCTCGCCCCGACGCCGTCGCGGCCCGCGGTCCAGCCCCGACCGTTACAACCCCAGAAGCGGCAACGGATCCACGAACGCCTCGCGCGTGCCATCCGACAGGCGCGCGTACAGCCGCAACACGTCCGGAGGCGGCAGCGTGCCGCCGCCCAGGTACCCGATCACCTGGCCGCGCTGCACCCGGTCGCCCACCTGCACCTCCGGGTCGGTCAGGTTGGTGTACACCGTCGTCAACGCCTCGTCGTGCCGAACCGCCACCATGAACCCGTCGTTGGCGCCGATCGACTGCGCCGCCGTCACCACGCCGCCCTGCACCACGTACACCGGCGCGCCCTCCTCCTCGGCCCGGATCGCCACGAACGAGTTGTTGCCGTCCCCGTATTCGCTCACCAGCGTCCCCCCGTCCAGCGGACCCACGAAGCCCGAGGGGTTCGGCTCCTGCGGCGAGGTGAGCGCCCGGATCCGCTCGGCGGTCCGGTCCGCCTCCGCCTCCAACGCCTCGCGCTGCTGCCGGTCGTTCACGAACGCCTCCGCCTCCTCGCGCAGGCGCGCCTCCTCCTCCCGCAAGCGCTGAATCTCGGCCTGCAGCCGCTCCTCGGTGCGGGCCAGCTCCGCCTCCAGCCGCTGCTGCGCCGCCATCAGCTCGGCCCGCTGCGCCTGCTGGCCCTCCTCCGACTGGTTCAACTGCGCGATGATCGACTCCAACTCGGCCCGCGCGTCCTCCTGCGCCGACCGCGTCGCCGCCAGCTCCTCCCGCGACGCGCTCAGCTCCGCCAACTGCTGCTCCAGGTCGGCCCGCAGGTCGCGCAACGACGACAGCCGCGCGTTCACCTCCTGGACCAACGCCACGTGCTGTTGCGACAGGATCGACAGGTACCGGTTCTTGACGCGCACGTCGTGCAGGCTGTCCGCCCCCGCCAACGCCGTCACGCTGCGCCCCTGCCGCTGCCGGTGCAGGCTCACCAACAGGGTCTGGATGCGGCCCTCCAGGCGCGCCAGATCCTCCTGCTCCGTCTCGATGCGCGCCTGCGTGTCCGCCCGTTCCGCCTCCAACTCCGCGATGCGGGCCTCCAGCGCGCGTTCCTCGGCCGCCAACTCCGCGATGCGGGCGCTGACCCGGTCGCGCTCGGCGATGCGCGCCTCCAGCTCGCCGCGCGTGTCGCCCAGCGCCTCCTCGATGCGGGCGATCTCGGCCTGGCGCTCCTCCAGCAGCGTCTGGTACTCCGACGCCTGCCGTTCCAGCTCCTCGCGCAACTGGCTGTCGACCTGCGCCGGCGCGACCGCCAGCAGACCCACCAGCAGGCACGCCAACGACGCCGCGAGCAGCCGCGCCGTCATTCGGACTCCTGCAGGTGCTGCGACACGCTGATGGCGCTGCCGACGATGCCGACCAGCAGCGAAAGGATCGCCAGCAACAGCGCCACCTGCGCCAGCACCCACGGGTCCTGCACGAACGGCACGAACGTGAGTTGCGACTCCAGCCGCGCCACCACGTACTGGTACCCGGGGATCACCAACGCCAAGGTCAGCACCGCGCTGAACAGGCCCAACAGGAACCCCTCGATCAGGAACGGCGCGCGGATGAACCCCCGTGTGGCGCCCACCAACCGCATCACCTCGATCTCCTTCTCCCGCGCCGCGATCGCCGCCCGAATCGAGTTCACGATCGCGAACAGCGCCGCACCCAGAAGCACCACGATCAGGATCGAGCCGCCCACCCGCAACGCGTCGTTGATGGCCAGGAACGTCTCGACCGCCTCGCTGCCGTCCTCCACGTCGCGCACCCCGGGCAGGCCCAACAACCGCTCGCGCACGTCGGGAGTGAGGGAGGGATCCAGCAGCCGCAACTCGATCACGTCCGGCAACGGATTCTCGACCAGTTCCGCCGCAGGTTGCAGCGACGGCAGGTCGGACACCATCTGCGACAGCGCCCGGTCGCGCCCCACGAACTCGGTGGTGGCCACCTCCTCCCACTGCGAGACGGTGCGCATCAACAGGTTCGGATCGGCGTCGCGCGCCAGGAACGCCGTCATCTCCAGTTCCGTCTGCAGATTGCGCAGCACGGCGTTCAGGTTGAGGCTGACCAGGCTGAAGCCCGCCAGGATCGTCAACGACAACGCCATGGTGGTAATGGTCGCCACGGAGGCGACCCAGTTGCCGCGGATGGCGCGCATGGCCTGTTGGAGCGCGTACACGGTCGTCGTTCTATCCCGTCCGGCGGGCGCGCGGGTGAGTGCTGCCCGCACGCGTGTGGTGAAGGAAGGCGGCGGGCCCGCTCAAGGCATCGGGTGCCGCGCGGCCAGCGCCGTCACCTCGCCGGCCAACGCCGAGACGTCGGCGTCATCGGCGTCGTCCGGCATGGTCAGGGCCCGGTCGATCAGGTCGGCGACGGTGACCATCTCGTCGGCCTCGAAGGCGCGGGTGGCCAGCGCCGGCGTGCCCAGGCGGATGCCCGAGGTCACCCACGGCTTCTCCGGGTCGCCCGGCACCATGCTCTTCGACACGGTGATGTGAGCGCGCTGCAGGCGGGCGTTGGCCTTCTTGCCCGTCAAGCCCTGACCGCGCAGGTCCAGCACGAAGCAGTGATTGTCGGTCCCGCCCGACACCACGCGGTAGCCGCGCGCCGAGAGGGCGTCCGCCAACGCCGCCGCGGTGTCGACGATCCGCTGGGCGTAGGCGCGAAACGCCGGCTGCAGCGCTTCGAAGAACGCCACCGCCTTCGCCGCCACCACGTGCATCAGCGGCCCGCCCTGAATGCCGGGGAAGATGGTGCGGTCGATGCGTTTGCCCAGCTCGGCGTCGTCGCCGAAGATCACGCCGCTACGGGGGCCGCGCAGCGTCTTGTGCGTGGTGCTGGTCACCACGTGCGCGTGCGGCACCGGGTTCGGGTGCAGGCCCGCCGCGATCAGCCCCGCGATGTGCGCCACGTCCGCCAGCAAATACGCCCCCACCTCGTCCGCCACCGCCCGGAACGCCTCGAAGTCCAGAATGCGGCTGTAGGCGCTGGCGCCCACCAGGATCATGCGCGGCCGGTGCTCCCGCGCCAACGCCCGCACGCTCTCCATGTCGACCCGTTCCGTCTCGGGATCGACCGGGTAGCCCACGATGCGGTAGTCCTGCCCCGAGAAGTTGACCGGGCTGCCGTGCGTCAGGTGCCCGCCGTGATCCAGGTCCATGCCCATCACGGTGTCACCGGGCTCCAGCAACGCCCGGTAGACCGCCATGTTGGCGCTGCTGCCCGAGTGCGGCTGCACGTTGGCCCAGGACGCCCCGAACAGCTCCTTCAGGCGCCGCGACGCCAGCCGCTCGACCTCGTCCACCACCTCGCAGCCGCCGTAGTAGCGCCGGCCCGGGTACCCCTCGGCGTACTTGTCGGTCAGGACGCTGCCGGTCGCCTCCCGCACCGCCGCGCTGGTGAAGTTCTCCGAAGCGATCAACTCGAGGCCGCCTCGCTGCCGCGCCTCCTCCCGCGCGATCAGCTCGAACAGGGTCTCGTCGCGTGGCAGCTGAGGCGACGCCTGGTCGGCACGCCCGGCGGCGGGGTCGGATCGGGACACGGTCATACCGGCGAGGATATCAGGGCCGGATCCCCCGGCCCGGCCGTCGCGCAGCAGCGCACAGCGGGCCCGCGCCTGCCTACGATGGGGGTGACGCCCCGCCCCGTGCCTGCCGGAGGTGCCGCGTGCCCGCCGACCCCGCCACCGACGCGCCGAGCCCGAACGACCCGCCGCTGCAGCTGCGCCTGCTGGGTGTGCCGGAGGCCCGGTGGCGTGGGGCGCCGGTGGTGCCGCCGACCCGCAAGGCGCTGGCTACGGTGGCGTACACGGCGCTTCGCGGCGGGTGCGCTACCCGCGACGAGCTGGCCGAACTCCTCTGGGGCGCCGCCGGCCGCCGCAACGTCCGCCAAGCGCTGCACCGCCTGCGCGCCCTCCCCGGCGCCGACGCCTGGCTGGAGGCCGGCGAGACGGTCCGCGTGCACGCGGACACGGACGTGGCGGCGTTCGAGGCGGCGTTGGCCGACGGCGACGCCGCCCGCGCCGTGGCGCTGCACGACGGCCGCACTCTCCTGGAGGGCTTGAACCCGCGGGCCGCGCCCGCCTTCGAAGCGTGGCTGGAGGAGGCGCGCGCCCGGCTCCAGGGCCGCTTCGCCGAAGCGCTGCGCACGCTGGCCGGGCAGCAGGAACGCGCAGGCCAGGCCGCCGAGGCCCTGGCGACCAGCCGCCGCCTGCGCAGCCTGGACCCCCTCGACGAGGCGAATCACCGCCGCATCATGCGCCTGGCGTGGGGGGCCGGCGACGTCCAGGCCGCCTGGCGCGCCTACGAGGAGTGTCGCCGCACGCTCCGGGAGGAGCTCGGCGTCGACCCGACCGAGCCGACCCAGCGCCTGGCCCGCGCCGCGTTCCACGGCCGGCGCGACACGCGGCGCCGCGCGCGCCGCGTCCGGCGCGGCGCGCCGCCGCCCATGCCGCGGGCGCTGCTTCGCCCCCCGGTGCTGGCGGGGCGCGAGGCCGCCTGGCGCCAACTGGCCGCGACCTGCCGCGAGGGGCGCGTGGCGGTGCTCAGCGGCCCGGCCGGCATCGGCAAGACCCGCCTGATGATGGACTACGGCCAGGCACGCGGGCGGATCCTGCTGGCCAGCGGCCACGCCGGCGACGACGCCGTCCCGCTCGCCAGCTTCACGCGCGCCCTCCGCGACTGGTTCGAGGCGGTGCCCGAGCTGCAGGGCGCCCTCCCGCCCTGGGTCCGGCGCGAGGCGGCGCGCCTCGTCCCGCTCAGCGACGCCGCACCCCCGGAGCCCGTCGGCTCCGAGGAGGAACGCGCCCGCTTCGCGGGCGCCATGACCGAACTGATCCGCCGCGTAACCGCTCACGCCGACCTGATCGGGATCGACGACCTGCACGCCTTCGACGACGCCAGCCGCGACCTGATGCTGCGCGCCTGCGCCGAGCTGAGCGCCCGACATGCCGGCGGCGCCGAGGCGCACGCGCACCTGGTCGCCTGCCTCCGCAGCGACGAGCCCACCCCTGCGCTGGCGCGTGCCCTGGCGCGCCAGGAAGGGGCCGGCACCGCGACGCGCGTCCCCCTGGCGCCCCTGGACCCAGACGGCGTGGCGGCCCTGCTGGACGGCATGGGCTACCCCGGCGGCGCGCTGGCGGCGGCGCTGCACCGCCACGCGGGCGGCACGCCGCAGCTGTTGATCGAGGTTCTCAAGGACCTCCACGAGCGCGACCGGCTTCCCCCCGACGCGGACGAGATCGGCGCGCACGGCGTGGAGGGCGCCCTGCCGGCCCGCGCGGGCGCCATGATCGGCGGGCGCCTGGCGCGGCTTCCCGCCGCCAAGCGGGCCCTATTGGAGGTGCTGGCCGTGCTGGGCACACCCGTCGAGGCGGAGGTGCTGGCCGCCGCACTGGACCGGCCCGAGGCGGAGGTGCGCCAGCAGGTCGCGCGGCTGGAGGCACGACAGTTCCTGGAGGCCGGGCGACCCGCGCACGAACTGCTGCGCGACACCGTGCTGTCCAGCCTCGCGGAGCCGGCGCGACGCGGCTGGCACCGCCGGATCGCGCACGCCCTGGAGGCGCGCGGCGCCACCCCCGCCCGCATCGCGCATCACGCCTGGGAGGCGGGCGCGCCCGCCTGGGCGCACGCCCGCTGGCTGGAGGCCGCCGAACGCGCCCACGCGCAGGGAGCCACCGAGCAGGCCCGCACCTGGCTGGCCGACCTGGCCGCGTCGGACGATGTCTCGCCCCAGCTGCGCGCCCGCGCGCTGTTGCGTTTGGGCCGCCTGCGCATCGACCGGGACGTCGCGGCCGCCGGCGCCGACGTGCAGCGCGCCCTGGACTTGGCTCGCTCGGTCCACGACGTCGCGTTGGAGCCGTGGTGCCTGCTGGCCGCCGCCGACGTGGCCACCTTCGCCGGCTCCTCGGACCAGGCGGCGGCGCGGCTGGGGGAAGCCCGCAGCCTGGCGCGCGAGGTGCTGGAGGAGGGCGAACGCGACGCACTCGTGCAGGCCGCGACCGGCGTCGCCTGGGCGCTGGGCGACTTCGCCGGCACCGAGCGCGGCATCCACGCCGCCCTGGCGCGCCAGCCCCGCGCGCGCGAGCCACGCCTGAACCTGGCGATGCTGCGCTGGCACCAGGGCCGCTTCCGCGAGGCCGCCGCGCAGCTCACGGCCCTGCTGCGCGACGACCCCGACGCGGCGCAGGTCACGCTGCTCTACCACGACCTGGGCGTGGCGCAGTGGACGTTGGGTCGCTTGGACCGGGCCGCCTGGTACCTGCAGCGAAGCCGCGAGGTTTGGGACGACTCCGGCAACACCTACGCCGAAGCGATGACGGCGATGGCCTGGGGCACGCTGGACACCAGCCGGGCGCGCCTCGACGCGGCCGAGCAACAGCTCCGGCGCGCCCGCGAACTGTTCGAGGCGCAGGGCAATCACGTCCGCAGCGCCGACGTGGACGTGCGCCTGGCCCACGTCGCGCATCACCGCGGCCACGATGCCGACGCGCGCAGCCTGTGCGACCGCGCCCAGGCGCGCCTGGCCGACGTCCACTTCCCCTACCTCACCAGCTACCTGCACGCCCTCAGTGCGGTGAACCACGCCCGCCGGGGCCATGCGGCCTGCGCCCAGCGCGAGGCGGCCACCGCCCTGGACGAGGCGCGCGAGACCCGGCACGGCTTGGCGCTGGTGCTGGCCTACCGCGCCGTAGCCGAGGTGGCGTTGCTCACGAACGACGCCGCCACGGCCCGCGCCCACGCCTGCTGCGTCACCTCCCTGGCGCGCCGCCACGAGATGCCCGAACACATGGGCCACGGCCTGCTGCTGGAGGCCCGCGCCCGCGCGGACGACGCGCCCGGCGGCGCCGCCCAGCACGCGCGCCACGCGTGGCAGGTGGCACGCGCGCACGACCTGGCCCAGCTGGCGTCGGCGGTGGCCGACGTCCTGCCCACCCTCGAGGGGGCGCAACCGGACCGCGTCTTGTGACGCCCCTGTAACGGTCGCTTCCTATCCTGCCCCGCGACGCGTGAACGTGGGCCCGGCCCGCGCGCGGGAAAGGACCCGAACATGCCGAGCCATCCTTGGAGACTTCTTACGAAACCGCGGCGCACCGCCGCCTGCCGCACCTCCCCCTGGCGGGGGGCCGCCCGGCTCGTCACCCTCGCGGCCCTCCTGACCGCCCTGTTGGCGGCCTGCAACGGCGGCGGCGGGGGCCTCTCGGTCGGCCTCTCGCAGGACGCCCTCGAGATCGGCCGCGGCGAAGCAGGCGCCGGCACCATCACCGTGACCCTGCAAGGCACGGACGGCGAGCCGGCCACGCTGAGCGTCGATGGCGCCCCAGGCGGCGTCGCCGCCACCTTCGACCCCAACCCCGCCAGCAGCGAGAGCACCCTCACGCTGCAGGCCGACCTGGACGCCGAGGGAAGCGAATCGACGCTGAGCGTGCGCGCCACCCGCGGCAGCGCCGAAGCCACCGCCGAGCTGGCGCTCACCGTCCAACCGAACCCGGCCCTGGTCGAACGCTACAGTCGCGAGCCCGGCGAGGTCCGCACCCTCACCGCCGGCGGCGTCGAACTCACCTACGAGCTCATCGACGGCCTGGTCATCTACCAGGGCGACATGGTCCTCGGCACGCCCGCGGAGGCCGAAGCGTTCCTCGAGCGGGCCGCCGCGGGCGGCGGAGACGCCCTGTCCGCCCAGGGGATCGGCCTGAAGGACGACATCGACCGCTGGCCGAACGGCGTGGTGCCCTACGAGATCGACGTGGACGAATACGATCCCGCCAACCGCAGCGCCATCCAGGACCTGGTGGATCGCGCCGTGGCGCACATCGAGGACCGCACCCACATCGACATGCGCCCCCGTTTCGGGCAGAGCGACTACCTGCGGCTCATCCCGCCCGACGACGCCCGCGTCTGCGGATCCTCCGCCGTCGGCATGAAGGGCGGACGGCAGACCCTGCGCATGAGCGCCGGCTGCAGCATGGGCACGCTGGTGCACGAGATCCTGCATGCCCTCGGCGTCGCGCACGAACAGTCCCGGTCCGACCGCAACGCCTTCGTGAACGTCAACTTCTCGAACCTGGCCGCCATCGACCTGCGCAACAACCTCACCATCGCGCCCACCGACGTGTTCAATGACTACGGCGCCTACGACTTCGACTCGATCATGCACTACCCGGCCTTCATCGGTTCGTGGAGCGTCGATCCGAGTGTCCCGCTGATCACTCCCACCGACCCCAGCATCTCCCTCGGCCGCCTGGGCCAACGCAGCGGCCTCAGCGACGGCGACGTCACCGCCCTCTGCGAGTTCATGTACCAAGGCATCGGGCCGAACGTGTTCGTGTCCTCGCCCGCCGACGGCGCCACCTTCGAGGTAGGCGACACCGTGCAGCTCATGGGCCGCATCGAGAGCCGCTTCGGGGTGCAGGAGCCCTACCTGGCCCGCTGGGTCAGCGACGTCGACGGCGAGCTCCGCCGCGCCGGCTACCCCACCGGCGTGATCCGCATCGACGACCTCTCGCCCGGCACGCACACCCTCACGCTGGAGAGCCGCACCGGCTGCGACGACGACGCCGATTCCGTCACGATCACGGTCACCGGCGACGCTTCGATGCAGATCGCCTCGCCCAGCGACGGCGCAAGCTACGAGCGCGGCGTGGAGAGCGTGCTGCTGCGCGTCACCACCGAAGGCTTCCCCGACCCGCCCGAGGTGTCCTGGGAGAGCGACGTCGACGGCGACCTCGGCACCAGCAGCGAGGAACTGTCCCACCTCGACCTCTCCTACGGCGACCACACCATCACCGCCACCGCCACCGCGCCCAGCGGCGCTACCCTCAGCGATTCCGTCGACATCACCATCACCAACCGCCCGCCCAGCGTCGAGATCATCCAGCCCGCGGACGGCGCGAGCTTCTGCGAGGACGAGGACATCGACTTCCGCGCCAGCGTCACAGACCTCAACGAACTGCCGGACCGCACCGTGCCCCCGAGCGACGTCGACTGGCGCGTCGACGAAGGCGCCCCCTTCGCCACCGGCAAGGACGTCACGCGCGCCTTCGCGTCGAGCGGCACGCGCACCGTCACCGCCCGTGCCACCGACGCCCAGGGCGAGACTAGCGAGACCAGCGTCGCGGTCGAGATCGTCGAATGCAGCGACCAGCCCCCCGACCACGTGGCCATCACCGAACCCCCCGAGGACAGCGGGCCCAGCGACTCCAAGTACGTGCACGACGGCTACGACGAGAGCCGGAACCAGTGGTACACCGACGTCCAACTCGAAGGCGAGGCGACCGACCCCGAGGACGGTACGCTCACCGGCAGCGACCTGATCTGGACCACCGACCGCAGTGATCTGCAGGACCCCGAGCTGGGTACAGGCGAGAGTCTCACCGTCCGCCTGTACGACGACAACGACGCCTGCAGCAGCGACACGCACGCGGTGACGTTCACCGCGACCGACAGCGACGGGAACGCGCGAAGTGCGGTCCGTCGCATCACCATCTGGACGTTGTGCTGACGCTCGCCGCCGATCGAACGTAGGCCGAGGGGGCGCGCTTCGCGGCGCGCCCCCTCTCCATGCCTCCGCGTTTCGAACCTCCGAGGCCTTGAGGCGATGCCGGTACCCCGCGTACCTCAGTCCTCCGGCGGCGGCTCCTCCTGCCGCGCCGTACCCCACTCGTCGCGGTTCTCGATGTCCAGCTGGTAGTCCTCCCACGCCTGCTCGCGCCAGGCGAGCACCTCGTCGGGCGACCCGCCGTCCGGTGGCGTCAGGCCGGTGCGGGCCGCCAGACGTTCCAGCGGCATCTCCATGAAGTCCTCTCGGGTGAGGCGCGGGGCGTTCACCGGGTCGCGTTCGGGCATCGAAGCCTCCCTGAGGGCAGCGTAGGCGCACGGGTTGGCGGCGGCCGTCGTGCAGGCTGCCTCGCGGAGGTGGGGAGATCGCTGCATGGTTCGGTGATGCCCATGGGCATCACCGCCGCCGGAATACCCAACCCTAGAATCGCGATGCGTCAGGGACGATCGTTCTCGTCGCATCACGGGCGAGGATGCGCACGTTCGGCCCGCTGATGCCCATGGGCATCAAGGGGGCCCCAAGAAGGAGCCACGCACCGCGTGCCCCCGCCCCGCGCCCCGAGCGTCAGGCGGTGGGGGTGTGGCGTTTCAGGAGCGACTGGGCCGCGTGCTCGATGGCGCCGAAGCGGAACTCGAAGCCGGCCTCGCGGAGGCGGGCGGGCAGGACCCGCGTGCTGGGGAGGATCACCTCGTCGGCCATCCGGCCCAACAGCAGGCGCAGCGCGAAGGCCGGAACCGGCACGAAGGCGGGCCGCCCGAGCGCCCGGGCGATGGCGCGGGTGATGCGGATCTGCCGCGCGGGTTGTGGGGCGACCACGTTGAACACCCCCGAGGGCGGGTCCGTGCCCACCGCCGGGTCGATCAGGAACAGCAGCGCCCGGGCCAGGTCGGCGGCGTGGATCCAGGGCCACCACTGCTGCCCGCTTCCCAGCGGGCCACCCACGCCCAGGCGGACGGGCAGAACCAAGCGCCGCCACGCCGCCGCGTCGCGGGAAAACACCACGCCCAAGCGGGCCACCACCAAACGCGTGATGTCGGCGGCGGGGGCGGCGGCCTCCTCCCAGGCGCGGCCGATCTCGCACAGGTACAGGTCGTTGCCGGGCGGCGCGTCCTCGGTGATCAGTTCGTCGCCGCGGTCGCCGTACAGGCCGACGGCGGAGGCCTGCAGCCAGGAGCGGGGCGGGGCGAAGGTGAGCTCGGCCGCTCGCACCAGGGTGGTGGTGGCGTCCACGCGGCTCTCGCGAATGGCGCGGCGATGACGAGGCCCGAAGCGGCCGTCGATGCTGGCGCCCGCCAGGTTGACGATCGCGTCGGTGCCGTCCAGGATGCTGGCCAGGGCCTTGAGCTGGGCGTGATCGTTCTGCCGTGCGGCGCGGGGGTTCCACGCCACCGCTTCGGTGCCCGGCGGTTCGCGTCCGTCCAGCGTGCGGGTAAGGACGAGCACCCGCCAACGGGGTGCAGCCCGCGCGATCAACGCGCGCCCGATCACGCCGGACGCGCCGGCGATCACCAGGCTGGGACGGAGCGGCATGCGCCTAGCGTACCGGTCGGGGGCCCCGCGCGTGCGGCACGGGCCTGGCCGCCCAAGGTCCGCGGGCGCGACGACGGCGAACCGCAACGTGCACGCCGGCGGGCGGTTCGGATAGGATCGACGAATCCGGCCGGCCGGCGCGCTATGGTGCGTCCCATCGAAAGATATGGAGGTACTGCCGTGGACGAACGTCCGCCCCACGATCCCGATGAGACCCCCCCCGAAGACCAGGACACGCCCAAAGGGGCGATCGCAGTGACGTTGTTCCTGGCGGCCACCATCCTGGTGCTGTGGTTCTCCATGTACGCCCTCAACGTGGTGAGGAACTGACGTGGACGAGCGTCAGCATCAGCAGATCGCGCGCTGGGAGCGTGCCTGGTTGGCGGTGTCCGGCCTGATGACGCTCATGTTCGTGCTGCTCATCGCCTACAACCTGGCGGTGGAGGGGGCCCACATCGCGCAGCGGACCGACAAGGCCACGCCCGAGCAGATCCTGGCGCAGGACCTGTTCGCCGAGCCGGGGGTGCGGGCGGCGGGGCCCGGCCGGGTGCAGGTGACCAGCGTGGCGCAGGCGTTCAACTTCCAGCCGTCCGACATTCGCGTGCCGGTGGGCAGCGAGGTGGAGTTCTACCTCACCAGCCGCGACGTGATTCACGGGTTTCAGGTCGAACGGACCAACATCAACGTCGAGGTCATCCCCGGCGAGGTCTCGCGCCTGCACTACACCTTCCGCGAGCCGGGCACCTACCGCGTCACCTGCAACGAGTACTGCGGCATCGGGCACCACGACATGCTGGGCACGGTCACGGTGGTGCCGGCGTCGCAGTGGCGCGCGCAGGCCGACGAGGCCGCGCCTGCCGATGACGAGGCGGACGGGGCGCCGGGTGGCGCCGAGGTGTACGCCGCCAACTGCGCGTCCTGCCACCAGGCGCAGGGGCAGGGCATTCCCGGCGCGTTCCCGCCGCTGGCGGGGCACGCCGCCGACCTGTTGGAGACGCAGGGGCGGGACTACCTCCCGTTGGTGCTGTTGTACGGACTCGAGGGACAGATCGAGGTGGAGGGCGCCAGCTACGCCGGGGCGATGCCCGCCTGGGGGCAGTTGTCCGACGGGGCGTTGGCGGCGGTCAGCAACTACGTGCTGGAGGAGCTCAGCGCTGAGGACCTGCCCGAGGACTTCGAGCCGTACGCCGCCAGCGAGTTCGCCGAGGCGCGCGGGCAGGGCCTGTCCGCGTCCGACGTGCACGCGCGGAGGACCGAATGAGCGACATGACCGCGACGAGCGCGACGACGACCCCCCGTTCCGAGGTGACCGGCCTGCGCGGCGAGCGGCGGGTCACCTTCGCCTTCCTGCTCACCGGGCTGATCGCGCTGCTTGTGGGGGCGCTGTTGGGGCCGCTGCAGGCGCTGAACTACGGCGGCATCGACCTGTACCAGTACCTGCCGTGGCTGCAGTCGTACTACCAGGGCCTCACCCTGCACGGGGTGCTGAACGCGCTGGTGTTCACCACCTTCTTCAACGCGGGCGTGCTGTTGTACCTGCCGGCGCGGGAGCTGGACGTGCGCATGAACCTGGGGTTCGTGTGGGCGTCGTACGGGGTGATGGTCGGGGGTCTCGCGATCGCCGGCCTGGCGATCCTGTCGAACACCTCGAACGTGCTGTACACCTTCTACCCGCCGCTCTCGGGGCACTGGGGGTTCTATCTGGGCTTGGCGCTGGTGGTGGTGGCCAGCCTGATGGTGGCGGCGGAGACGCTGCGCCTGCGGCACGCCTGGCGGCGGGCGAACCCCGGCAAGGTCACGCCGATCGTGACGTACATGGCGGTCGCCACGCAGCTGATGTGGATCCTCGCCTCGGTCGGGATCGTGGTCGAGGTGGTGGTGTTCCTGCTGCCGTGGTCGCTGGGGTGGATTCAGGGCGTCGACCCGGGCTTGGCGCGGACGCTGTTCTGGTGGACGGGGCACCCCATCGTGTACTTCTGGCTGCTGCCGGCGTACATCAGTTGGTACACGCTGGTGCCGAAGCAGGTGGGGGGCACGCTGGTGTCCGACCCGCTGGCGCGGCTGGCGTTCCTGATGTTCCTGTTGTTCAGCACGCCGGTCGGGTTCCACCACCAGTTCACCGACCCGGGCATCCCGGCTGGGTGGAAGATGGTGCACTCGCTGCTGACCATGTTCGTCGGCATCCCCAGCCTGATCACCGCGTTCACGGTCGCCGCCTCGATGGAGATCGGCGGCAAACGGGCCGGCGGACGGGGCGTGTTCGGCTGGATCGGCAAGCTGCCGTGGCGCGATGCGGCGTTCACCGCGCAGGCGTTGGCGATGATCGCGTTCATCTTCGGCGGGGCCGGGGGGATCGTGAACGCCAGCTTCAACCTCGACATCCTGGTGAACAACACCGCCTGGATCCCCGGGCACTTCCACCTGACCGTCGGCACGGCGGTGACGCTGACGTTCTTCGGCATGACCTTCTGGCTGGTGCCGCACCTGACCGGCAAGCGGCTGTTCTCGAACGGCCTGGCGTTGGCGGCGTCGTGGACGTGGTTCGTCGGCATGATGGTGTTCGCGCTCGGCATGCACTGGCAGGGCATCCTGGCCGTGCCGCGCCGCGCCCTGATCAGCGCCGCGCCCGAGGGCACCTACGCCGACGCCTGGCTGCCGATGGTGTTCACGGGCGTCAGCGGCGTGATCCTGCTGGTGGCGGTGGTGCTGTACTTCACGGTGCTGTTCGGGACGCTGTTCGCCCGTTCCAGCATGAGCGAAGACGAGCGGCCCGCCATCCCGTTCGTCGAGGCCGCGTCGTTCGAGCGGACCGGCCTGCTCAGGCTGCTGGACTCGCTGTACGGCTGGTTCGCGCTGGCGTGCCTGCTGGTCGCCGTCGCCTACCTTCCGACGCTGATCGACATGCTGCTCAACCAGGTGCCGATCCAGCGGTACCAGCTCTGGTAGGGGGGAGGAGCGCGCCGTGTTCACGATCCTGTTTTTGTCCTCGGTGATCACCGGTCTGATGGCGACGGGGGTGATGGTCGCCTTCCTGTACCTGCCGGCCGCGTGGAACGGCATGTACTACGACACGCTCGGCGCGATCGGCACGGTGTGGACGCGCACGCTGGACGTGCGTGCCCGCCTGCTGGGGGCGGTCGCGCTGGGGCTCGGCGGCATCGCGTTCGCCATGTTCTACGGCGCGTTCGCGCTGATGTTCATGCAGCAGGCCGGCGGGGCGTTCGTGGCGCCCGCCTACGCCATCCTGCCGGGCCTGCCGACCACGGTGGACCTGTTCTACCCGCTGCTGGGGCTGGTCGGCGGCTTCGGCCACGGCATCTTCATGTCGCTGATCGGCGGGTTCATCGTGACCGACTTCCATCCGTTGGCGCGGTTCCGCGACCCGTTCCCGCTGATCGCGTCGTTCCTGATCGGGCACACCGTGTTTGGCGTGGTGGTGATGTTCTTCCAGCACCAGTTGTTGCAGCTGCTGCTTTGAGGCGCTGAACGCCGGCCGGCCCGCGCCTACTCGTCCAGGGCCGCGCCCAACGACAACAGGGCGCGTGCCCGTTCCAGCTTGGTGTGGCTGGCCGGCACCAGGGCCACCACCGTGCCGATCGCCTCGGCCGCCCGCCGCAGGGCGTCCTCGCGGGCGGCCTCGCCGCCCTCCTCCGGCGCCACCGCTTCGATCTCGAGCTCGTTCCAGTGCACCGTGCGTTCGGAGGTGGTGCGGCGCGCCGCGACCGCGTCGAAGCTGGCCACCGCCACGCGCCGGCCTGCGTCCAGCAGGTCGAACAGCCGGCGTTCGGTGGTCAGCTCGAACGCGCCGCGCAAGGAGCGCACGTCGGTGACCATGCCGATGCGTTCGCTGATCGCCGCCGGCCACGGGTTCCAAGCCGGCGCGTCGGCGGGGATCTCGTCCTCCAGCTCGTCACGGCGGTGCAGGGCACCCTCGACCGAGCCCAGCGTCTTCAGGGTCGCCAGCATGCGGCCGTCCGCCATGCGCCGGCGCAGCGCGTACCCGGCGCGCGACAGGCTCAGGCGGGCGTCGTCGTAGTAGCGGTCCTTGTGCACCACCTGCGAGGCGCGGCCCAACGTCAGGCCCACCGGCTGCAGCGCCGCGGCCAGCACGCCGGCCTCCGGCACCTCCTCCACGGTGAGGGAAAACTTGAGTTCGGTTTCTTGCGGCACGCCTCAGCCCCGTCCGAACAGGCGGCGCAGCAGGCCCGCCACGCCGCCGTGACGATCCTCGCCTCCGCGTCGTGCCTCATCGTCCCGCCACCCGTCGGTATCGGCTACGTCCTCGTCGCCTCCGACGGTCTCCCCCTCGTCCTCGGCCGCCTCCGCCTCGTCCCGCCCCGCCTCGTCCTCCGCGTCGGCCTCCGCGAAGGCGCGGGCGTCCAGCAGGTCCTGGTCGATCAGGCGGCCGTCGCCGGCCAGCGACTCGACGTGGTGCTGGAGCTCGTGGGTGAGGGTCTCCCAGATCTCCTCCTCCCAGTCGAAGTCCGGGTCGTTCTCGGCGATGCGCCGGAACGAGCCCCAATAGAGCGCCACGTGGCGGCCCAGGCCGTCGTTGCCGCCCAGGAGGTCGTCGGGGCCGGGGTCGAGGTACTCGCCCATGCGCCACACGTCCTGGTAGCCCTCCTCGCGCTTCGCCTCACGCAGGGCGTGGACCCCCTGCAGGTCGGTCATGAACACCTCGGGGATCTCGTCCACCATGTCGGCCACGCTCTCGCGGAACTGGCGGTAGGTCACGTCCATACTGTACCGGCCGGCGCCCTGCGCTCGCGGAATCCGCGCTGCCGACGCTGCTATACTCGCCGCCAACGAAACCCGTCTCGCCCGTCGCCGCCCGGGCCGCCAGGCCGGAAAGGATCCGGAGATGTCGGAACTCAGGAACGTAGCCGTCCTGTCGCACAGTGGCGCAGGCAAGACCTCGCTGGTGGAGGCGATGCTCTACCGCGCCGGGGCGATTACCGAGATGGGACACGTCGAGGAGGGAAGCACCGCCTCCGACCGCCTGCCCGAGGAGGTGCGGCGCAAGATCAGCATCACCTCCACCATCCATCCGATCACGTGGCAGGGTCACCCGTTCAACCTGATCGACGCGCCCGGCTACGCCGACTTCGTGGGCGAGATCCGGGGCGCCCAGGCCGCCGCCGACGCGGCCCTGATCGTGGTGTCGGCCGTGTCCGGCGTGGCGGTCGGCACCGAGCGCGTGTGGACCGCCAGCGCCGAGCGCGAGCTGTCCAGCATGTTCGTGATCAACAAGATGGACCGCGAGAACGCCGACTTCTTCCGCACCATGTCGGGCATCGAGCAGAGCCTGGCCGGCAACATCGCCGCCATTCAGGTGCCGATCGGCCAGGCCGAGGACTTCCGCGGGCTGGTGGACGTGCTGCACATGCGCGCCTACGTGTGGCCGGAGGGCACGCCGGTCGAGGTCGACATGCCGGACGAAGTGGCCGGCGTGGCGCAGGAGTACCGCGAGCGCCTGATCGAATCGGTCGTCGAGACCGACGACGACCTGATGATGCAGTACCTCGAGGACGCCGAGATCTCCGCGGAGGCCATCGCCCGGGCGTTCTACGCCGCCGTGCGCGGCGGGCAACTCACCCCGGTGCTGCTCACCTCCGCCGAGCGGGCGATGGGCGTGTCGATGCTGCTGGACTTCATGGCCGAAGGGGTCCGCTTCGTCGAGGATCACGCCCCCCTGCCGGTCGTTCAGGGCGACCCGCCGGTGCTGGGCGAGGACCAGCCGTTTTCGGCGCGCGTGTTCAAGACCACCGTCGACCCCTACCTCGGCAAGATCAACTACCTGCGCGTGCTGTCCGGGGTGCTGCGCGCGGGCGACACGGTGCTGGACACGACGCAGCAGTCCAAGGTGCGGCTGAGCCACCTGTACGTCCCCAAAGGGCGCGAGGTGAGCGAGGTCAAGGAGCTCCGCGCCGGCATGATCGGCGCCATCACCAAGGTCGAGGCGGTGCATACCGGCGACACCCTGGCGGCGGAGGAGCGCCCCTTCACGCTGCAGCCGATCCGCTTCCCGCCGCCGGTGATGGCGGTGGCGCTGGAGCCGGCCACCCGCGCCGACGACGACCGCATGGGCGACGCGCTCCACAAGTTGTTGGAGGCCGACCCGACGCTGGCGCTGGAACGCAACCCGGAAACGCGCGAGACGGTCCTGTGGGGCATGGGCCACGTGCACCTCGAGGTGTCCATCGCGTTGATGAAGGAACGTTACGGCGTGAACGTCGCCCACCGTCCCCCCAAGGTCGCCTACCGGGAGACCCTGCAGGGCCAGGGGGAGGCCCGCTACCGCCACAAGAAGCAGAGCGGCGGCGCCGGGCAGTTCGCCGAGGTGGCGCTCCGCGTCGCCCCGGGCGAGCCGGGCTCGGGCCTCACCTTCGCGTGGGGCGTGGTAGGCGGCGCCATCCCGACGCAGTTCCAGACCAGTTGCGAGAAGGGCGCCCAGCAGGCCATGCAGGGCGGCGTGCTGGGCGGGTTCCCCGTCTCCGACGTGGCGGTGACGGTGTTCGACGGCAAGCACCACCCGGTCGACAGCAAGGACGTCGCCTTCCAGATCGCGGCGGCGCAGGCGTTCAAGGAGGCGGTGCTGCAGGCCGACCCGGTGCTGCTGGAACCGGTCGCGCTGCTGAAGGTGCGCGTGCCGGACCGCTTCACCGGCGACGTGATCGGCGACCTGAACGCGCGCCGCGGCCGCATCCTCGGCATGGACAACGAAGGCTCGGTGTCGACCGTCAGCGCGCACGTGCCCGAGGCGGAACTCAGCGCCTACTCGCCCGAACTGCGCTCGCTGACCGGCGGGCGCGGGGCGTTCTCGCGCAAGTTCGATCACTACGCGGCCGTGCCGCAGCACCTGGCGGACAAGATCCTCGAGGAGGCCCGCGCGGCGGCCAACTAGCGCGCGCAGGCGCTCACAGCGCCGCCAGTTGTTCCTTGACGTCCTCGGCCAGCTCGCGGCCCAGCTGCTCCGCCTCCTTGGCGTCGCCGCTGACGCTGGCTTGCAGGCTGCGGCCGTCCTCGGCGACGGCGCCGAACAGGCGCATCTCGCCGTCTTCGCTGACCGAGGCCAACGCCCCCACCAGGTGCCCGTCCAGGGCGGCGGCGAAGGCGCGTTCGGCGCGGACGCGGTCGTAGCTGGGGCGGTGTTGCAGGGTGTACGCCAGTTCGAACGCCAGGTCGTCGTTTTCCTGCACCAGCAGCCCCAGCGCGCCCTGGCCCGGCGCCGGCGCGAAGGTTTCGGGCTCCAGCAGCGCGTCGATGCGGTTGCGTTGGTCCAGGATCCACAGCGTGGCGCCCGGCAGGATCAGCGCCTGCAGCTCGTCCCGGGTCATGCGGGCCAGGTCGTCGTCCAGCGAGGTGCCCAGCGGCAGTGAGCGAAGGTCGGGGCGGAGCGCCCGCAGGAAGGCTTCGTCGCGGCCCTCCCGCACGCCGACGACGCTGCCGGCCGCCAGGCCGGCCAGCTCCTTCGCGCGGCGGGAGACCAGCGCGCATCGCGGTTCGAGGCGACGGGCGACGGCGGCCAGCACCACGCCGCCGGGCAGGGCGGGCGGCAGCGTGTCCAGGGGTTGCACGGCGATGCCGATCGTTTCCTGCGCCAACGCGTCGGCCAGGGCCGCGGGGGCGTCCGCACGGACCGTCTTCTGGGTAATCTGGACGTCGGGCCATTCGGCGTTCAGTTCCGTGAGGACGGACCGCGCCTGGCGAAGTGCCACGGCGCCGTCGCGATTCCCCATCACGATGCGAGCCATGACCTCGTTCTATCACAGTCGCGTACCGGGGGCGCACGGCACCTGCCGCGTGCCCGGCGCGCTCCAACCTGCGCTGGCCGGAGCGTGGCCTAGCGGTGCGCGTCGATGACGGGTCCGACGGCGTCGACGGTCCGGCGCGCATCGTCGCCTCAGCCCTGCGCCGCCGCCGCCTGTTGCAGGTCCGCCACCCGGTCGGTGCGTTCCCAGGGGAAGTCGTCCCGCCCGAAGTGCCCGTAGCTGCTGGTCGGCACGTAGATGGGGCGGCGCAGGTCCAACTGCTCGATGATGGAGGCCGGCCGAGCGTCGAAGGTGTCCCACACGATGCGGGATAGGGTTTCGTCGGACAGGCGCGAGGTGCCGAAGGCGTCGACGTACAGCCCGACGGGTCGGGCGACGCCGATGGCGTAGGCCATCTGCACCTGGCAGCGGCGCGCCAGGCCGGCCGCGACCACGTTCTTGGCGATGTAGCGTGCGTAGTAGCTGCCCGAGCGGTCGACCTTGGTCGGGTCCTTGCCGCTGAACGCGCCGCCGCCGTGCGGCACGGCGCCGCCGTAGGTGTCCACGATGATCTTGCGGCCGGTCAGGCCGGCGTCGGCCTGCGGCCCGCCGCGCACGAAGCGGCCGGTGGGGTTGATGTAGTAGGTGGTGTCGGGCGTGACCAGGTCGGCGGGGACGACCGGCCCCACCACGTGCGCGAGCACGTCGGCGCGGAGCTGCTCGATGTCGATGTCGTCGCTATGCTGCGCCGAGATCACCACCGCGTCGACGGCGGCGGGGGTGTCGCCCTCGTAGGCGATGGTGACCTGCGCCTTGCCGTCCGGCCGCAGGTAGGGCAGGGTGGCGTCCTTGCGGACGGTGGCCAGGCGCTGCGCCAGGCGGTGCGCCAGCGTGATCGGCATCGGCATCAGCGCGGTGGTGTCGTCGCTGGCGTAGCCGAACATGATGCCCTGGTCGCCCGCCCCGATGCGGTCGAAGCGATCGCCGCTGCCGGCGTCCATGGCGCTGTCGACGCCGCGGGCGATGTCGGGCGACTGTTCGGTGATGGCGATCAGGACCGAGGCGTGGTCGGCGTCGATGCCGTAGGAGGCGTCCACGTAGCCGACCTCGCGCACGGTCTCGCGCACGATGCGTTGCAGGTCCACGTACCCTTCGCAGCGGATCTCGCCGGCGATGAGGGCCAGGCCGGTGGTGAGGATCGTCTCCGCCGCGACGCGGGCGTCGGGGTCGCGTTGCAGGATGGCGTCCAGCACCGCGTCGCTGATGCGGTCGGCGAGCTTGTCGGGGTGTCCTTCGGTGACCGATTCGGCGCTGATGAGTCGTCGCACGGCATCCTCCAAGCGGAACGCGGGTGGACGCGCGCCCGTTGCGGAGGCGCGCATCGGTGCGCCTGCGCCGGCGTTCGCCCGCTCCAGTTCGGGAATGCTACCAGAGCCGCCCCCGCGGGCCATCGCCCGCCCGCGCGCCAGCCGCTACACTCGGGGAGTGGACGCCTCCCGGCACGCGACCGCTACACCGCCCCCGAACGCCGCGCCCGTACGGATCCGCGCCGCCACGCCCGGCGACGCGCGCGCCCTGGCGGCGTTGATGGAGGGAATCTACCGCGAGGGACGGTGGTTCGTGGGGGACGAGGGGCCCACGTCGGGGCTGCTGGCGCGCCGCCTGCGCGGGCTGGATCCGGCGCGGGAGCTGATGCTGGTGGCGGAGGCGGGGGCCGCCCCCATCGCGTGGCTGGAGGCCGGCCGGTACCTGCCGCGCCGCTTGGCCCACGTGGCCACCCTCACCCTGGGGGTGGCGCCGGAGTGGCGGGGCCGCGGCGTGGCGACCCGCCTGCTCCGTGCCGCCCTGCCGTGGGCGCAGCGGGTAGGGGTGGCCAAGCTGCGCCTGGACGTGCGGGCGGGCAACAGCGCCGCGCGGGCGTTGTACGAGAAGGAGGGGTTCGTGCTGGAGGGCCGCGAGGTGGGGCACGTCCGCACCGAGGGCGGCTACGAGGACAACCTGTTGATGGGCCGCTGGATCGGGGGCGAGGCGCCGGCGGACGGCGGCTAGGGCGGGCGGCGCGGTCGGGTCGCCCGGCCGGTACACTGCCGCATGCCGGAGGCGAACCCTGCCGAGTGGCCCGCGCAGCGCGTGGGGCTGTTCGTGGACACGCAGAACCTGTACTACGCCGCCCGCGACGGCCACGGGCGGCACGTGGACTACGCGCGGCTGCTGGTGCACGCCGCGCGGGGGCGGCGCCTGCAGCAGGCCAACGCCTACGTGGTCGAGCGGGAGGGCGAGCGCGCCGCCTACGGCTTCGTGACCAAGCTGTCCGCCCTCGGCTACCGGGTGCACCGCCGCACGCTGCGGGTGCACCGCGCCGACGACGCCGGGCGCACCGTGATGGAGGGCGACTGGGACATGGGCATCGCCGCCGACATGGTTCGTGCGTGGGACGCGCTGGACGTGCTGGTGCTGGCCAGCGGCGACGGCGACTACGTGCCGATGCTGGCGCTGGCGCAGGAGCGCGGCGTGCGCGTCGAGGGGATGGCGTTCCGCAGCACCACCAGCCAGGCGCTGATCGACCGGGTCGACCGGTTCGACGACCTCGCGGCGATGGAGGGGATCTTCGTCGGGGCGGAGTGAGCGGCGGGGCGGCGCGCCGTCACTCCTGCGCGATGCGGGCCTCCAGCAGCCTGCGCACCACCGCCGGGTCGGCCGTGCCGCCGCTCTCCTTCATCACCCGCCCCAGCAGGGCGTTGATGGCCTTGGGCTGTTGCCGGGCGGAGTCGACGATGGCGGGATGGGCGGCCATCACCGTGTCGACCAGTTCGCCGATGGCGTCCTCGTCGGCGACGCGGGCCAAGCCGCGTTCCTCGACCAGCGCGGCCGGATCGGCGCCGGCCATCACCTCGCCCAGGATCTCCTTGGCGGCGGCGTTGGAGATGGTGCCGTCCTGCACCAGCGACAACAGCGCCGCCAGCCGCGCTGGGTCCAGCTCGGCCTCCGCCAGGGTGGCGCCCTCCTGGCGCACGCGGCCGGCCACCTCGCTCAACAACCAGTTGGCGACGGTCTGGGCGGGCCCGTCGAAGGCGGCATGGACGGCGTCGAACGCCGCGGCGGCCGCCGGGTCGTAGGCGAGGGTGGCGGCGTCCTCGGCGCGGACGGCCAGCGCCACGTACCGCGCCCGCTTCTCGGCCGGCCGTTCGGGCATGGTGTCGCGCAGGCGCGTCAGCCACGCGCGGTCGATGTGGATCTCGGGCAGGTCGGGGTCGGGCATGTAGCGGTAGTCGGCGGAGCCCTCCTTGGTGCGCAGCGGCACCGTCTTCTGGCCGCCCTCGTTCCAGCCGCGGGTCTCCTGGGTGACCCAGGAGCCGTCCTCGATCAGTCGCTCCTGGCGCCGGATCTCGAAGTGCAGCGCCGCTTCGACGCTGCGGAAGCTGTTCAGGTTCTTGACCTCGACCTTGGTGCCGAACGACCCGTCCTGGTGGCGCAGCGACACGTTCACGTCGGCCCGCATCTTGCCCTCCTCGGGGCTGGCCTCGCTGACGCCCAGCGCGCGGGCCAACGCCCGGACCTCCTGCAGGAACGCGCGCGCTTCCTCGGGCGAGGCCACGTCCGGGTCGGTGACCATCTCGATCAGGGGGGCGCCCGCCCGGTTCAGGTCCACCAGGCTGTAGCCGGCGTAGGCGGGGTGCACCAGACGCCCGGCGTCCTCCTCCAGGTGGCAGCGCGTGATGCCGATCTCGCGTCCGTCGGGGACGTGCAGCACGCCGTGCTCGCCGATGGGGCGGTCGAACTGGCTGATCTGGTAGTTCTTGGGCGCGTCCGGGTAGAAGTAGTGCTTGCGGTGAAACTGGGTGCGCGCCGGGACCTGGCAGTCCAGCGCCAGCGCCAAGCGGATCGCCTTCTCGATGGCCTCGCGGTTGGCGACCGGCAGGCTGCCGGGGAGGCCCATGCACACGGGGCAGACGTGGGTGTTCGGCGCCGCGCCGAACCCCTGGGCGTCGCAGCCGCAGAACATCTTGCTGCGGGTCGCGACGGCGAGGTGGATCTCCAGTCCGATCACCGGGTCCGGCATGGCGGCCAGTCTAGCAGGGCCCCGCGCCACGGGGCGGGCCGGTTCCGTCCTGGAGCGTCCTCGCGCCACCGAAGGCCGGGCCCGGGTGCGCTATGCTCGGGTCATGGTCCGTATGCAGCTGGACGACATCGCCGTCTCGGGCGAAAGCAATCAGTTCCTGCTCCTGTTGCGGAGCGAGGACGACCGCATGCTGCCGATCGTCGTCGACGCCATGCAGGCGCTGGCGATCGCGGCCGGCCGCAGCGGCGAGAAGAGCGAGCGGCCCCTCACGCACGACCTGGTGTTGTCGCTGCTGGAGGTGCTGGGGGCCGAGGTGAACCAGGTCGAGATCACGGACCTGTCCGAAGGCACCTTCTACGCCATGCTCAGCGTCGAGCGGGGCGGCGTCCGCTTCGACGTCGATGCGCGGCCCAGCGACGCGCTGGCGGTCGCCGTCCGCACCGGCGCGCCGATCTACGTCGCTGAACACGTGCTGGAGGACTCCGGCCTGTCCGACGATACCGAGACCCAAGGCGGGTTCGAGGCCTGAGCCGGCGAGGGCGTCCGCGCCATCGACGGCGCCCGTACGAACGACGCATGCGCGACCGCGCCCAAGCGTGGGCGGCGGGCGTGGTCAGTCCGGGACGGGCAACGCGTCGCCGGTGTCGAGGGCCCGCAACGCCTTGGCCAGTCGGACCAGCCGCGCAGTGAGCGTCCGTACGTCGGCTTCCAGGTGGCGGGCGTCGGCGAGGGCGGGCGCCAGCGGCACGTCCAACTCCTGGCGCAGCGCCTCGCGTTCGGCCAGGGGCCGCTGCGGCCAGTCGGGGTGGCGGGTCATTCGGGTCCACAACCGTGCGAGCTCGAAGCCGAGCCGGCGCCGGTCGGCGAGGTGCTGGTAGCGGAGGCGGTGGTCGGAGGGCGGCCGCTCGTTCATTTCAGAGTATTCTACTCAGGGTTTGGGTGGGGGGACGAGGGACGGACGACCCGCGGCGCGGCGGCGACCCGTATGGCGACCCCAAACACGCGCCCCGCCGGGGGCGGGGCGCGTTCAGGTTCGGCCTGAGAGCGGGGCTCAGCCCTGCAGGTGCGCTTCGAGGAAGTACAGCGACTTGTCGATCTCGCGCGAGATCTCGGTGAACAGGTCCTCGGTGGTGGGGTCGCCCAGCTCGCCGGCGCGTTGCAGCGCGGCACGGGTGCTGGCGGCGTAGGCCGCCCAGCGCTCGGACAGGGCCTTCAGGTGCGCATTGCCGTCGGTGGCGTCGGTCGGGAATTCGGGGAGGGTGGAGGTTTCGGCCGCCATGCGGACGGTGCCGGTGGCGTACCCGCCGAGGGCGGTGACGCGCTCGGCCAGCTCGTCCGTGAACGGCTCGACCACGCCCGCGACCTGGTCGAACAGCAGGTGCAGCTGCATGAAGTCGGGCCCCTTGACGTTCCAGTGGGCCTGCTTGGTCTGGCTGTGCAGGTCGGCGTTGTCCGCCATCTGCTGGTTCAACAGCGAGACCAGTTCCTTGCGGGCGTCGTTCGCGATGTCGATGCGGGTCTGGAAGGTGCGATCGGTGGTGGTGGGCATGGGATCCTCCTGTACTTCGAAGTGACGTTGGCGCGTCCCTCATGGGGGCGCGTCGGGTACGAGGCGTAGTCTAGCACATTTCTCGGAACCATTCCGAGTTCTTTGGGCGACGTGCCAGCGTGTCAGCCGTTCGCCTCTCCCCGTAGCGCCGCCCGTGCCGCGGTCAGCGCCGCGTCGAGTCCGGCCGGCTCATGGCCCGCGCCCTGCGCCCGGTCGGGCCGGCCGCCGCCGCGCCCCTGCACCGCGGGAAGCGCGGCGTCCAGGAGCGGACGCACGTCCACGCCGGCGTCCGGACCCGCCTGGAACAGCAGCGTGACCCGCTGCGCCTCCCGCGCCGCCAACAACGCCACCGCGTCCGGGGCGTGCGCGGCGCAGGCCGTGGCCAACGCCTCCAGCAGGGCGGGGTCCTCTACCACCCGGCGTAGCACCCGTGGGCCCTCGCCCGCCCCCGTCTCGGCCGCGGCCTGTCGAACCGCGGCGTCGGCCCAGGCGGCACGGGCCTCGGCCGCGGCGCGTTCGGCGCTGCCCAGCGCGTCGCGCAGGCCCGCCACGCGGTCGGGCAGCTCGTCCCAGCGGCTGCTGAACGACTGCGCCAACGCCTCCGTCATGCGCACGGTGGCCTCCGCCCGCTCGCCGGCCTCCAGGCCGGCCCGGAAGGTCACGCGCGTGGCGCCCCCGCGGACCCGCTTGGTGCCGAGCGGCAACAGCGGCAGCGCCTCCGCGGTGCGGGCCAGGTGCGTGCCGCCGCACGCGGCCAGCTCGACCTCGCCCATTCGCACCAAGCGCACGCGCCCCGACACCTTCGGCGGGCGCCGCAGCGGCCAGCGGTCCAGCTCGGCCTCGTCCACCTCGAACGCGTCGACCTGTAGGTTGGCGTACCCCCAATCGCGGGCCAACGCGAACGCCTCTGCGACTGCGTCGGCGTCGGGCGCGCCGGCCAGGTCCAGCGTGGCGTCGGGCGCCTCCAGCGACACCGACGTCGTCTCGAACGTGGGCGAGACCCGCACGAACGCCTGCGACAGCAGGTGCTGCGCGCTGTGGCGTTGCATGTGGCGGTAGCGGCGCGGCCAGTCGATCCGGCAGGTCACCACCTCGCCCTGGCGCGGGACGGCGCCCTCCACCCGGTGCAGCACCGCCTCGGGCCCCGCCGCGGCCACGTCCACCACGCGCGCCTCGCGGCCCGCGAAGGCGATCACGCCGGTGTCGAACGGTTGGCCGCCCGAGGTGGGGTAGAACAGGCTCTCCTGAAGCGCCACCCAGGTGCCCGACGGCGCGTGGCGCAGGGCCAGCACGCGCGTGTCCAGCGTGGTGCGGTAGGGGTCGATCTGTTCGGGTCGCATCGCGGACGAAGGTAGCACGCACGGCGGCGCGTGCGCGTGCCGGTGGCGTCGCCGCGGCGTCCCTACCGGTCGCGCGGTCGCGCGCGCGCCGGGCGGCGCAGGCCGCGCCTCCGCGCTCGCCCAAAGCCGCGCACGACACGAAACCGCGGGGCCGGCGTGCGGCCCCGCGGGGGAGGAGGCGGCCAGGCGGGCCGCCCGGCGTCAGGGGTGGTGTCAGTTTCCGTCGACTGCGGCGTCCGCCGTGCTGAGCGAAGCGTCGAACACCCAGTCGTTGTCCTCGACCTGCACGTGGCAGCCGACGCAGCCCGCAGGCGTGCCCGCAGCGTCGACGTTGCCGTCCGCGGCGATCTTGGCCCAGAACCAGTCACCCGAATCGGGGGCGTAGCCCGGCACCTTGACCATGAACGTCCACGCGGCCAGGTCTCCCTCGAATCCCTCGACCGGCGCCTTGGCGTCCAAGGCATCCCGGTCCACGCCGGTCGGCATGTGATTCTCCTTCACGAACACGGCGCCCTCCGAGAAGGTGGCGCTCCCTTCGGCGATGTCCGCCATGGCGACGTCGTTCACGAAGGTGCGCAGCACCATGCCGTGCGGCGGGGAGCCGGCGTAGAACCCTTCGGGCACGTCGGGCTCGTACGCCCACTCCTGGTACTGCCCGTCGTAGGCGTCCAGCAGGACGGTGGCGAAGGCCCCGTCGACGGTGGGACCGCCGTCCTGGGCCAGGGCGGTCAGCGGCAGGCTCAGCAGGGCCAGCCCGCCGAGCGTGGCGACGAGACGCGGAACGATGGATCGGCGCATACGTGTCCTCCTCTTTCTTCTCTCCGTGTAGTGCGACGCATGGGGACGTCACCGGGTCGGACGATGTTCACTATGAAGCGCCGCGGGCCGGCGGTTCCGTCAAGCGGTTGACGCGGCGGCCCGCACCTTGCACCGTGCCTCGGGCGGTGCGAGGTGCGGAGCCAGGAACCGTGCCAGGAACGACGCGACGCACGGGTGCGGCGTCGTAGGCTTCCCCTCACGACGGGTCGCGGGCCGGCGGCCCGCCTGAGAGGACGACATGAACGATCCAAACGAGCGCGCCCCCCACACCGGACCGCTGGACGTCGACGCCGGCGTCCGGGACGAGGCGCACCTTCCGGACCCTGCCGGTCCCGAGTTCGACGAGGTCGGCGAGGCGCCGCTGGCGCCCCTGGTGGCGCGGTTCATCACCGGCCTGGGCGAGGACGTCGGGCGCGCCGGGATGGTCCGGACGCCCGAGCGCGTCGAGCACGCGTTTCGGTTCCTGACCAGCGGCTACCACGCCGACGTGCACCAGGTGATCAACGGCGCGCTGTTCGAGGCGGAGGGCTCCGAAATGGTGGTGGTCAAGGACATCGAGTTCTACTCGTTGTGCGAGCACCACATGCTGCCGTTCTTCGGCCGCGCCCACATCGCCTACATCCCGGACCGCACCATCCTGGGCCTGTCGAAGTTCGCCCGCGTGTTGGACGTGTACGCGCGCCGGATGCAGGTGCAGGAGCGCATGACCTCGCAGGTGGCCGACGCCCTGGTCGATGCGTTGCGGCCGCGCGGCCTGGCGGTCGTCACCGAGGCGCACCACCTGTGCATGATGATGCGGGGGGTAGAGAAGCAGGGGTCGTCGACGCGTACGCACGCCATGCGCGGCGCCTTCCAAGACGACGCCCGCACGCGGCAGGAGTTCCTGGACGCCATCCGCTGACGCTCGACGCCCCGCGGCGCGTCGTGCGTCGCCAACGCCATCGGCATACCAGACCAAGTCACTCGGGTATTGACACGGGGGGCCGGGCCCGGTACGTTTCCTCCCGGGGAAACTTGATCACATCACTCGGGAATGGGCTGCCCCGGCCCGACCCGGACCGGCACGGCGCCCGGGCGCGGCCGGTGGATTGGAGACCCGCATGACCCTCAGCCGTACCGCGCAGAGCGCACGTCCGCTCCTCCTGGCGCTGCTCCTCGCCGCCCTCGCCGGGGCCGCCATGGCGCAGGACGCCGTGGTGAACGTGTATACCGCCCGCCACTACGACACCGACGAGACCCTCTACCAGCGCTTCGAGGAACTGACCGGCATCGAGGTCAACGTGATCGAGGGCGACTCGGATCAGTTGATCTCCCGCATCACCAGCGAAGGCGACAACAGCCCCGCCGACGTGTTCATCACCGTCGACGCCGGCCGGCTGTGGCGCGCCGAGCAGGCCGGCCTTCTGGACGCCGTGGACGCGCCGGTGCTGAACGCCGTGGTGCCCTCCTCGCTACGGCACCCGGACGGCCTGTGGTTCGGCCTCACACAGCGCGTGCGCGGCATCGTCTACGCCACGGACGCGGTCGACGCGGATGCGCTGCCCAGCTACGAGGAGCTGGCCGATGATCGCTGGGAGGGCCGGCTCTGCATCCGCTCCTCCAGCAACGTGTACAACCAGTCGCTGCTGGCCTCGCTGATCGCCTCGCACGGCGCCGAGCAGGCCGAAGCCTGGGCCGCGGACGTCGTCGACAACCTCGCCCGCTCGCCGCAGGGCGGCGACACCGACCAGATCCGCGCCGTCGCCGCCGGCCAATGCGACGTGGCCGTGGTGAACCACTACTACCTGGCGCGGCTGATCGCCTCGGACGACCCCGCGGACCAGGAGGTCGTGGCGCAGGTCGACTTCCACTTCCCCAACCAGGACGGCCGCGGGGCGCACGTCAACGTCAGCGCCGCCGGCGTGGTCACCACCGCGCCGCACCGCGCGAACGCCGTCCGCTTCATCACCTACCTCACCTCGCCCGCCGCGCAGGAGGTGTTCGCCGCCGGCAACCACGAGTTCCCGGTGGTCGCAGGCGTCCCCGCCTCCGAGGTCGCCAGCGGCTTCGGACCGTTCCAGACCGACGCCGTCAACGTCTCGGTGTACGGCGAGAACAACCCCGAGGCGGTCCGCATCTTCGACCGCGTCGGGTGGCGCTGAGCCACCGCGCCATCCCCGCTTCTCCATGAAGGCGCGCCCCCGGACCCGGGTCCGGGAGCGCGCGCCCTGGGCGCCGGCGTCACCGCCCCGTCGTCTGTGCCCGCCCGCGCGCGATGCCCCAACTGAGCAGCACCACCGGCACCAGCCCCACCAGGGCGATCGCCAGCGCGCCCGGCGCGGCCTGCGCCAGGCGTTCGTCCGACGCCAGCCGGTAGACGCGCACCGCCAGCGTGTCGAAGTTGAACGGCCGCACGATCAGCGTGGCGGGCAGCTCCTTCATCACGTCGACGAACACCAGCAACGCCGCGGTCAGCAGGCTGCCCCGCAACAGCGGCACGTGCACCCGTATCAACGTGCCCAAGGACCGCCAGCCCAGGCTGCGCGCCGCGTCGTCCATGCTGGCGGTGATCTTGCTCAGGTTCGCCTCGACCCCGCCGTAGGCGACGGCCAGGAAGCGCACCAGGTAGGCGAACACCAGCCCCGCGATCGTGCCCGACAACAGCAATCCGGTGGACAGGCCGAAGCTGGCCTCCAGCCAGGCGTCCAGGCGGTTGTCGATCCAGCCGAGGTGCATCAGCACCCCCACCGCGATCACCGAGCCCGGCACCGCGTACCCCATCGAGGCCACCCGCGTGGCGATGCGGACCATCCGGCTGGGGCGCAACCGCCGCCCGTACGCCAGCACCAACGCCGCAAGGATCGTCAGCACCGCGGTCAGGCCTGCCACGCCGACCGTGTTGCGGAGGTGCGTGAAGAAGCCGGCGTCCAGCCGGGCCTCGTGGCTGAAGGTCATGACGGCCAGGACGGTGGCGGGCAGGAGGAAGCCGAGCACCACCGGCAGGGCGCAGAAGGCGCTGGCCCCGGCCGCCCGCCACCCCCGCAAGCGGTAGCGGGCCAACGGTTGGAAGCGGCTGGTGAGCGGCTGGGCCGCGGGCCGCTGGCCCAGCGTTCGCTCCATCACCAACAGCACCAGCACGAACCCCAGCAGCAGCGCCGCCAGTTGCGCGGCCGCGGCGGGCTCGCCCAGGCCGAACCAGGTGCGGTAGATGCCGGTCGTGAACGTGATCACCCCGAAGTACTCCACCGTCCCGAAGTCGGCCAGCGTCTCCATCAGCGCCAGCGCCGTGCCGGCCGCGATCGCGGGCCGCGCCAGCGGCAGGGAGACCAACGCGAAGCCTTTCCACGGGCCGCGGCCCAGGCTGCGGGTGGCCTCCAGCATCGAGTTGGACTGCTCCAGGAACGCCGTCCGGGTCAGCAGGTAGACGTACGGGTACAGCGCCAGCGTCAGCATCGCCACCGCGCCGGGCAGCGACCGGATGGTCGGGAACCAGTAGTCGCGGCCGCTCCAGCCGGTCATATCGCGGAGCCACGACTGGAGCGGCCCCGAGAACTGCAGGAAGTCGGTGTAGGCGTAGGCCAGGATGTACGCCGGGATCGCCAGGGGCAGCAGAAGCGCCCACTCCGCCACGCGCCGGCCGGGGAAGGTGGTCATGGTGATCAGCCAGGCGCCGCCCACCCCGAGCACCAGGGTTCCGGCCGTGACGCCCAGCATCAACAGCACAGAGTTGCGGACGTACTCCGGCAGCACCGTGGTCGCCAGGTGCGTCCAGATCTCGCCCGCGGGCGTGAACACGCTGGCCACCACCACCAGGATCGGCGCGGCGATCAGCAGCGCCACCCCGATCACGACGAGCTCCCACAGCCAGGAGCGGCCGCGGAAGCGGCCACGCCCGCCCGGTCGCGCAGGCGTGGCGGCGCGGGGGGCGAACGGGCGGGGGAGGGGGACGCGCGGCCTGTCCATGACGCACCTGGCTCAGCGCAGCAGGGCGGAAAGCCAGTCGGCCACGCCGAGCTCTTCGGGGGCGGCGATCCGTTCGTCCGCGACCGCGAGCACCTCGGCCGTGGGGCGGGGACCGACGACGACGCCGCGACCGGCCCAGGCCAGCATGGTGACGTCGTTGGCGCCGTCGCCGAAGGCGACCGTTTCACTGCGGGGCACGCCCAGCCGCTCGGCGATGAGGGCCAGCGCCGCCCCCTTGTCGGCGTCGGTGGCGGTGATCTCGAGGTTGCCGTCGTCCCACGCGTAGGTGGTCACGTCGAACGACGCCCGCACCTGCGCCTCGATCGTGCTGGAGGAACCGTTGCCTCCGAACACGATCTTGTCGGCGTCCCGGACGGCGTCGATCTCGAAGCGGGCGACCGCGCGGCCCGTGGTGTGCGCCCAGGCCCAGCGGGGGTCGTCGGGGTCGTTCACGTGCAGCACGTCGTCGATGATGCACGCGAACGGCACGCCCCCGGGCAGCAGCGGCGGCGACAGGATGGCGCGGACGGCGTCGGCCGGCATGCGGCGGCGTTTGAGCACCTCGCCTCCTGGGCCGACGACCATGGCGCCGTGATTCACGCTGTACGGACCCGGCAGCACCTTCAGGTGCGCCAGCATCGGCTGCGCCGCCCCTGGCGGCCGGCCGGTGAGGACGGTCACGTGGTGGCCTTTCGCCCGGGCGGCCGCGATGGCGGCGGCGATCTCGTCCGGGATGCGGTGGTCGGCCGTGACGACGGTGTTGTCGAGATCGAAGGCCAGCAACATTACCGACCAGCCTACTCCGGATTGGCGCTGCGCGCGTCGCCCAAGCACGTGCCGGCGACCGGGCCGGCGCCACGCCGGCCGGGGCGAGCGCGTGGATCGCGGCCGCAGGCCGCGTGATATCGTCTTAGCAGACCGCGTTCCGCAGGCGGGGCCTCCCCGCGCCGCCGCCTAGGGAAACCCGAGGAGGTCATGCGTATGTACAGGGGACGCGAAGGCCAATGGGCCTTCATTTTTCACCGCCTGTCGGGCGTGGCGCTGGCGTTGTACCTGCTGCTCCATGTGATCGACATCAGCTTGGTGATGTACGGGCCCGACGGCCCGTTCAACGCGTTCTTGGCCTTCTATCACCAGTGGCCCTTCCGCGTGGGCCTACTGTTGGTGATCGCGGGCGTGGTGTATCACGGCCTGAACGGCCTCCGCATCATCTTGATGGACTTCACCGGTTGGGGGGTGCGCTACCAGGGCGCCCTCTGGTACGGCGTCCTGGGTCTCACCACCGTGATCGGCATCCCGGTGCTGATCAAGATCGTGCCCGAGATCGTCGGAGGCGCCTGAGATGGCCACGCGCCCCCGCACCTTCCAGCAGGCCCGCAGCACGTATCGCACCAACCCCGAGTTGGCCTGGTGGGTGTTCATGCGCATTTCGGGCATGTTGTTGATCTTCCTGGCGTTCGCCCACGTGTTCTTCAACAACATCCTGATCGACGCGGCCACCATCGACTACGAGTACGTCGCCGAGCGCCTCAGCCAGCCGGCGGTGAAGGTGTTCGACACCTTCTTGCTGGGCCTCGCCATGTTGCACGGCACCAACGGCCTGCGCTACTCGGTCGAGGACTACGTCCGGCGCCCCGGCCGCCGCTTCTGGACCAAGACGATCCTGTACACCCTCGCCGCCATCATTTTCGTGCTGGGCGTCATGACGCTGTGGGCGTTCAGCTACGACGAGATGGGCGCCGCAGTCCAGGCGCTCGACTGACCGTGCGAGCCTTCGGAGGAACCCACCCACGATGAGACCCCATAGGTACGACGTGATCGTGGTCGGCGCCGGCGGCGCCGGCCTGATGGCGGCGAAGTACGCGGCCCAGCAGCCCGGCGTCTCCGTCGCCGTGATCAGCAAGCTCTACCCCACCCGCTCGCACACCGGCGCGGCGCAGGGCGGCGTCGGCGCCGCCCTCGGCAACGTGAGCGAGGACCACCCCGCCTGGCACGCCTTCGACACCATCAAGGGGGGCGACTACCTCACCGACCAGGACGTCGCCGAGAGCTTCGCGCACGAGGTGATCGAGGCGGTGTACGAGCTCGAGCACATGGGCCTGCCGTTCAGCCGCACGCCCGAGGGCCGCATCGCGCAACGCAAGTTCGGCGGGCACACCCGCGACTACGGCAAGAGCGCCGTCGAGCGCGCCTGTTACGCCGCCGACCGCACCGGCCACATGATCCTGCAGACGCTGTACCAGCAGTCCATCAAGGACCAGGTCACCTTCTTCAACGAGTACCACGTGCTCGACGTGATCCTCGACGAGGGCGAGTGCCGCGGGGTGGTGGCGTACGAGCTGGCCACCGGCGCGCTGCACACCTTCCACGCCAAGTCGGTCATCATCGCCACCGGCGGGTTCGGCCGCATGTTCAAGGTCACCTCCAACGCGCACGCGCTGACCGGCGACCTGAACAGCATCCTGTACCGCCGCGGCCTGCCGATGGAGGACCCCGAGTTCTTCCAGTTCCACCCCACCGGGCTGTACCGGATCGGCGTGCTCCTCACCGAGGGCGCCCGCGGCGAAGGGGGCGTTCTGCGCAATTCCGAGGGCGAGCGGTTCATGGAGACGTACGCCCCCTCCATCAAGGACCTGGCGCCCCGCGACATGATCTCGCGCGCCATGTACCTCGAGGTGGCGGAGGGGCGCGGCGTCGGTCCCGACAAGGACTACCTGCTGCTGGACCTCACCCACATCGACGCCGAGATCATCGAGGAGCGCCTTCCCGACATCACCGAATTCGCCCGCATCTACCTGGGGGTGGACCCCATCCACGAGCCGGTGCCGGTGCAGCCGACCGCGCACTACGCCATGGGCGGCATCCCCACCACCGACGGCACGCACGTCATCACCGACGGCCAGAACACGGTGGTGCCGGGCCTGTACGCCGCGGGCGAAGTCGCCTGCGTCAGCCTGCACGGCGCCAACCGGCTCGGCACCAACAGCCTGGGCGACCTGATCGTCTACGGCCGCCGCGCCGGCCAGAACGCCGCCGCCTTCGCCGCCGAGACGCCGTGGCACGACCTGCCCGCCGGCGTGGAGGACCGCACCCGCGAGCAGTTGGACGGCATCCGTGCCGCGTCGGGCTCGGAACGCGTCTCGCACCTGCGCAAGGAACTGCAGGACTCGATGATGGACAACGCCTCGGTGTTCCGCACCGACGAGACGCTGGCGCGCCAGGTCGACAAGCTGAGCGAGCTGCAACGGCGCTACCGCGAAGTGTCGGTCGACGACACCGGCTCGGTGTTCAACACCGAACTGATGGAGGCGGTCGAGCTGGGCTACCTGCTGGACAACGCCGAGATGCTGGTGCACGCCGCCCGCAACCGGACCGAATCGCGCGGCGCGCACTCCCGCGAGGACTACGCCGACCGCGATGACGAGACCTGGCTGAAGCACACCCTCGTGTACAGGGAGGGCGGCGGGGTCCGCATCGACTACAAGCCCGTGACGCTCGGCCGCTACGAGCCCAAGCCGCGCGTCTACTGAGGGGGGCGACATGGACACCGTGCAGGTCAGCATGAAGATCAAGCGCTTCGATCCCGACAAGGACACGAAGTCGCACTGGGAGGAGTACCGCGTCGAGGCGCGCCCCACCGACCGCGTGTTGGACGTCCTGCACCACATCAAGTGGGAGCTCGACGGCACGTTGACCTTTCGCCGCAGCTGCGCCCACGGCATCTGCGGCAGCGACGCCATGATGATCAACGGCGTGAACCGCCTGGCCTGCAAGCTGCTGGTGCGCGACGTCGGCACCGACGTGCGCATCGAGCCGCTCCGCGGCCTGCCGGTCATCAAGGACATGATCGTGGACATGGACCCGTTCTTCGAGTCGTACGAAGCGGTGCTGCCGTACTTCGTCAACGACGACCCCGCCCCCGGCGCCGAGCGGTACCAGAGCCCCGAGGACCGCGAGCGCTTCGACGACACCACCAAGTGCATTCTCTGCGCCGCCTGCACCACCAGCTGCCCGGTGTTCTGGACCAACGAGAGCTACATCGGCCCGGCCGCGATCGTGAACGCGCACCGCTTCATCTTCGACTCGCGCGATCAGGGCGCCGACGCGCGCCTGGAGGTGTTGGGGCAGGCCAACGGCCTGTGGCGCTGCCGCACCGCCTACAACTGCACCGAGGCGTGCCCCCGCGACATTCCCGTCACCCGCGCCATCCAAGAGGTCAAGCGCGAGATGCTGAAGCGCAGCGCCTGATCCCGTCGCCGACGCGCGCCGGGCTCGGTGCCCGGCGCGCGTCGTAGCACGTACCGCCGGGCGCGCCACGCGCCCGGCGGTACCTCGCGACGGGTCACTGCGCCGTGTACGCCCCGTCGACCAGGTGGTAGGAGCCGCTGACGAACGAGGCGTCGTCGGAGGCGAGGAACGCGACCAACGCCGCCACCTCCTCGGGCCGGCCCAGCCGGCCGACCGCGTGCATGCCGGCCAGCGCTTCCTGCGTCTCCGCGTCGAGGTTCTGGTCGATCAACGGCGTCCGGATGAACGCCGGCCCGACCGCGTTCACGCGCACCCCCTGCCCGCTGTACTCCAGCGCCGCCGCCTTGGTGAGCCCGACCACGCCGTGCTTGGCGGCGACGTAGGCCGAGGCGGTCGCGAACCCGACGCTGCCGAGAATCGAGGACATGTTGACGATGCTGCCGCCGCCCCGGGCCAGCATGGCGGGGATCTGGTAGCGCATGCCGTAGAACACGCCGTTCAGGTTCACGTCGATCACCTTGCGCCAGCCGTCCAGCGGGTACTCGCCCGCCGGGGCGGCCGGGCCGGCGATGCCGGCGTTGTTCACGGCGACGTCCAGCCCACCGAAGCGGCGGGTGGCCTCCTGCACCATCGCCTCCGCTTGGGCGGCGTCGGAGACGTCCGCGGCGAAGAATGCGGCGTCGCCGCCGATCTCCTGCGCCACGCGGCGTCCGCCGTCCTCGTCCATGTCCACGATCAGCACCTTGGCGCCACCGGCGGCCAGCGTCTTGGCGCAGGCCTCACCGATGCCGCTGCCGCCCCCGGTGACCAGGGCGACCTTGCCGTCGATGTCGTAGCGCGTGCCCATGATGAGCCTCCTTGCGCCCCAGGAACGTACGGGGCGTTCTGGACCCATCGTCGCGCGATCGGGTCGGCACGGCGAGAGGCGGACGTCCCCCGAACCCCGTGCCACGAGCTCGCGCCGGCATGGCGCAGCCGGCGCAGCCGCCCAGCGGGCTCACTCCGGCGCGATGGTGCCGGCCGTCACGCCGTAGGAGAGGGCGGGCTCGTCCTCGCCGACGTAGACGTTGACCGTGCGGGAGCGTCCCGGGTTCATGGTGTCGGCCACCACCGCCTCGAAGCTGGTGCGGCCCGCGGTCTCGTCGGTCAGGGTGACGGTGACCTCCGCCCCGCAGCCGTAGGCGTCCAGCAGCTCGCGGCTCACCGCCACGTGCGTCCAGGGTTCCAACACGACCCCGCAGGCGCCGGCGCCGCCGGTCACGAAGCTGAACCCGACGCGGCCCAGCTCGACCGGTTCCGAGGTGGGCACCGGCGGTGCCTCGGCGGCCGGAACGTCGGGATTGGGCCGGCCGCCTTCCAGCGTGAGTTCCTGTGGACCGCCGTCCTCGCCGTCCGCCGCGTCGTCCTCGTCGGGATCGGCGGCAGCCGCGCTGGGGCCGTCGTCGGCGGCGTCCTGTCCGTCCTGATCGCCGTTCCCGTCCCCGTCCTGCTCGGCGCCGTCCGGCGGCAGGGCGACCACGCCGTCGTTCCCGTCCGCACCGTCGCCGTCCTCCTCGTCGGGGGATACCGGCACGATGCCGCCGTCTTCGCCGCCCCCGGCATCCGGCTCCGAGGAGGACGCGTCCTGGCCGCGCGACCCACCCGCCTGCGTGGGGGCCGGGTCGCTCCCCAACGAGAACAGGGTCCACACGATCGCACCGGCCACCACCACCAAGCCGATGATCAACGCGAGGTCGATCACGCGGCGGGTCATCGGACGCCTCCAGGGATCAGGGCCATGAAGGCATGATCCCAGGCCGGGCGCGATCCTGCAACGCGCCGTGGTACGGGGCGCGCCGGCCCAGCGTCGAATGCCGTGCAGCACGCACCGCCCCGCCAGCGTTCACGCGCCCTCCTCCAGCGCCACGGCGTCGCGCAGGCCCCACGGGTTGCGGCCCCGGAACGCCCAGACCGCCGCCACCAGGGCCACCGACGCCACCGCCGAGATCGCCAACGAGCCGATCAGGCCCAGGTTGAAGCCGCGGCCCAGCGTGGTGAACGCCAGCGTGGACGGGATCAGGCCGAAGAACGTCGCGGGCGCGTAGACGCGGACCGGCACGGCGCTCACCCCTGCGGCGTAACTGATGGCGTCGAACGGAAACAGCGGGATGGCGCGGCTCGCGAAGATGACCCATCCCAGCGGGCGCACCCCGCTCGGGTCACGGAACACCACCACGCGCCCCACCAACAGTCGCATGATGCCGCGTCCCAGGCTGCGCCCCAGGGCGTACGCCGCCATCGCGCCCAGAAAGTTGCCCAGCACCGTGTACGCGGTGGCCGGTCCGATCCCGAACGCGGCGCCGGCCGCGACGGCCAGGGGCACGCCCGGGATCTGGCTCACCACCACCGCCACCGCCACCGCCAGCACGAACACGACGGGGGCCCGCCAGCCGAGGTCGCTCAGCAGACGCTGCATGCCCTCGGCCGTGAACGGGTCGAACGGCGTGGCGGAGCGCAGCCAGGCCAAGCCGGCCAGGATCGCGACCAGCACCACTAAGGCCGCCAGGTTGGCCGGCGTGAACAGCGTGCGCAGGCGTCGTCGCCATCGCGGAGGCACGTCCGGATGCTACCCGGGCGGTGGACCCCAGCGGGCGTCGTGGACGTGGGCGGGCGCGGGCGGCGGTGCTACCCTACGCCGGTGAGCGTCTTGTTGCTGGTGGCGGGGATCGCCATGCTGGTCGTGGGCGGAGACGTGCTGGTGCGGAGCGCTGCGGCCCTGGCGGTCCGCCTGGGTGTGAGTTCGTTGGTGATCGGCCTCACCGTGGTGGCGTTCGGGACCAGCGCCCCGGAGTTGGCCGCCACGCTGGTGTCCAGCCTGCGCGGCGTCCCCGACCTGGGGGTCGGCAACGTGCTGGGCTCCAACGTGGCCAACGTGGGGTTGATCCTGGGGCTGACCGCGATGATCGCCCCGATCGCCAGCAGCGCCAGCCTGGTCCGGCGCGAACTGCCGGTGGTGGTCGCTACCATGCTGCTGCTGTTCCCCCTGATGTGGAACGGCGTGCTGGGCCGGCTGGAAGGGGCGCTGTTGCTGGTACTGCTGGTCGGCTACCTGGGGATCATGGTGTGGCAGGACGAGGGGGCCCTGGACGAGGAACTTCCCAGCGACGCGGACCAGGTGCCGACGTGGCGGGCGGCGGGGGGCGCGGCGGTGGGGATCCTGCTGCTGGTCGCTGGCGCGGAGCTGCTGGTGCGCGGCGCGGTCGACATCGCCAGCGCCCTCGGCGTGTCCGAGCGGGTGATCGGGCTGACCATGGTGGCGGTCGGCACCAGCCTGCCGGAGTTGGCCAGCGCGCTGGCGGCCGCGGCAAGGCGCCAAGGGACGATGATCCTGGGCAACGTGGCCGGGTCCAACATCTTCAACGTACTGGCCGTGTTGGGTGCCACCTCGGCGATCACGCCGATCCCGATCGATCGGGCCGCCGTGTTCGGCGACCTGGCGGTCGCGACCGCGTTCTCGCTGGCGCTGCTGCCGATGATGGGGTTGCGGGCCGGCCTGGGCAAGAAGCGGGGCGCGCTTCCTGTTGGCGGCCTACCTGGCGTACGTGGCGGTCGTCTACCTGCAGCGCGTCCCGCAGGGGGGCTGAGCGACGGGTCCGGCGGCGCGCCCGCCCGAGGGTGCGCGGGTCAGTCGCACAGCGCAACGGCCTCCATCTCGACCGACACGTCGAACGGCAGCCGCGCCACCTCCACGGCCGTCCGGGCCGGCGGCGCGTCCGGGAACGTCTCGGCGTAGACGGCGTTGACCCGGCCAAAGTCCGCCATGTTCTGGAGGTACACGTTCACCTTGACCACTCGGGAGGGGTCCGATCCGCCCGCCCGCAGCACCGCCCGCAGGTTGGCCAGCACCTGCTGCGTCTGCGCCTCCACGTCGCCTTCGACCTGCGTCCCGCCGGGCGTCAGCGGGATCTGGCCGGCCGTGAACAACAGGTTCCCGGCGCGGACGGCCTGCGAGTAGGGGCCGACGGCGGCGGGGGCGGCATCGGTTTGGATGATGCGTCGGTCGCTCATGCCGACGAGGATAGCAAGCGCTGCACGCGGTCGCGTGCGACCTGCGCGAGGCCGACAGCGTCCGCGCCGGCTCAGCGCACCAGCAGGAACGCCAGCAGCAACAAGAACAGGTACAGCGAGCCCAGGATCCACAAGCGGTAGGGGTACCACGACTGCCGCCTCGCCCACCGCAGCGGTCCGCGGCCCGGGTAGCGGTCCTCCACCTGACGGATCCCGCTGAGCGTGTCGCCCACGTCGACCGTCCAGGGCACCGCGGCCGGCAGCTCGTAGGGGCGCGGCCCGTGTTGCGCCGCGTCCACCACCGCCACCGCGGCCGTGACGTTGTCCGGGCTGCCGCGGGCGTCGGCGGCGTCCAGCAGCCGGGCGACGACCTCGTCCGGGGCGCCCTCCGCGAGCATTTCGGCCAACTCGCCCTCGGGGATCAGCGCCGTCACGCCGTCGCTGGCGACCAACAGCCGATCGCCGGCCTGCAGCGCGACGTGCGCCAAATCCAGTCGGAAGCGGTCGGTGGCGCCGAGGGCGTTGGTGATCACGTTGCGCCAGCGGTGCTGCCGCGCCTCCTCTTCGGAGAGGAGCCCCTGCCGGACGCGCTCGGCGACCCAACTGTGATCCTCGGTCAGGGGGTGGAGCGCGCCGTCGCGCCACAGGTACGCGCGCGAGTCGCCCACGTGCGCGATCAGGCCGATGTCGTCGTCGATCAGCACGGCGGTGAGCGTGGTGCCCATCCCCTCGTGCTTCGGGTCGGCGCGCGCGTGCGCCAGCACCTCGTGGTTGGCGCGCTGCAACGCCCGCGCCAGCGCCGCGGGCGGATGCGCGCGGGACGACGCCAGTTGTGCCCGGATCGCCTCGGTGGCCTGGGCGCTGGCGACCTCGCCCGTTTGGTGCCCGCCCATGCCGTCCGCCACCAGCAGCAGGGTGCGCGCGCCCACCTCGCCGGCGAAGTGGGCGTCCTGGTTCACGCTGCGGACGTGGCCGGGACGGCTGGCGCCGGACACGCGGATGCGCGTCCCGAGTTCGTCGGCCTGGGCGGGCGTGGACATACCGGCACAGGCTACGCCCACGGCGGTCCGTGGGGCATGAAACTCCGCACGTTCACGCCTGAGTGGGGCCGTGCGGGACGGTGCTATGCTCGCGGTCATGCCTGCTGGGACCCGCGCGCTTTCCGCCCACGAGATCCACCGGCGCATCGCGGCCGGGGAAGTGACCGCTCGCGGTGTCGCCGAGGCGGCGCTGGCCGAGGCCGAGCGGGTGCAGGCCCGAAGCAACGCGTTCGTGACCCTCACGCCCGACGCGGCGCTGCATGCCGCGGACGCCGTCGACGAGGCGGTGCGCGCCGGCGACCCGCTGCCGCCGCTGGCCGGGGTGCCCTACGCCGCCAAGGACAACCTGGCCCGCGGGGGGGCGCCCACCACGGCGGGCGCGCGCGTCCTGCGCGATTTCGAATCGCCGTATCAGGCGACGGTCATCGCCCGGCTCGAGGCGGCCGGCGCCGTCCCGATCGGCAAGACCAACCTGGACGCGTTCGGGATGGGGAGTAGCACCGAAGCATCCGACTTCGGCCCCGTCCTCAACCCCTGGAACGACCAACGGGTCGCGGGCGGATCGTCCGGCGGCTCTGCCGCGGCCGTCGCCGCGGGCGTGGTCCCCATCGCGCTGGGAACCGACACCGGCGGCTCGGTGCGTCAACCCGCCTCGTTCTGCGGCGTGCTGGGCTTCAAGCCGACCTACGGCACCCTGTCCCGCTACGGCGTGGTCGCCTACGCCAGCTCGCTGGACCAGGTCGGCGTGCTGGCCCGCGACCCGCGCGACGTCGGCCTGGCGATGGACGCCATGGTCGGGCGCGATCCCTTCGACGCCACCACCGTGCCGGTCGAGGCCACCTTCGCCGCCGCGGCCGAGCCCGGCGACCTGCGCGGGGTGCGCGTCGGCCTGATCCGCGAGTTGCTGGGGGAGGGCAACGATCCCGGCGTGAACGATGCCACGCACCGCACCGCCGCGGCGCTGCGGGCCGCGGGCGCCGAGGTGCACGAGGCCGACGTCCCCTCCGCGCGCGCCGGCGTGTCCTGCTACTACCTGATCGCGTGCGCGGAGGCGTCCAGCAACCTCGCCCGCTACGACGGCATGCTCACCGGCGTTCGGGTCGGCGAGGAGCACGAGGGACAAGAGGCCGTCATGACCGCCAGCCGCAGCGACGGGTTCAACCTCGAGGTGCGCAGGCGCATCCTGATGGGCACCTTCGCCCTGTCGGCCGGGCACGTGGACGCCTGGTACGGGCGCGCCTCGCGCGTACGACGCAAGGTCGCGGACGAGTTGGCCGCCGCCTTCGCAGGCGCCGACCTGCTGCTCAGCCCGACCGTGCCCAGTGCGGCGTTCGCGCTGGGGCAGCACGACCAGGACCCGCTGGCGATGTACCTCGCCGACGTCGACACCTGCCTGGCGAACCTGGCCGGCCTGCCCGCCGTGAGCGTGCCGGCGGGACGGGACGAGCACGGGATGCCGTTGGGCGCGCAGCTGCTGGCACCCGCGCTTCAAGACGGCCGGCTGGTCCGGGCGGCGGCGGCGTTGGCCGACGGGGCCCAGGCGGGATAGGGCGAAGCAGGCCTGGCAGCGCGCCGGCGGCGTCGGGGGCGGGGCCCCATGCCGCCGGCAGCGTGTGCTATCCTCTTTCGGCTAGGCGTTCCCCGTCGCCGCCGTCACGGGTCGGTGACGGGTCCCTCGTGCGCATGAGCCTGCCGTGCGCGGGCCCCCGTGCATGGAACACGGCGCGAAGGCGGGCGCACGAGGCCGGGGCGCCCCAGGTCGGGACCGCCTCCATACCGCCGAACGGCATGCCCTCGAACCCCGGAAGGAGTCACCACAGTGAAGCGCACCTACCAGCCCAATCGCCGCAAGCGTGCCAAGACGCACGGCTTCCGCGTCCGCATGAAGACGAGCGCCGGACGGAACGTACTCAAGCGTCGCCGCCGCAAGGGTCGCACGCGGCTGTCCGTGTCCGACGCCTGAGGCGGCCGTCCTGGTGGCGCCGGCGCTGCGTTCGCTCAAGGGCGACCGCGCCTTCCAGAGGCTCCGCAAGGGCCACAGCGGGGGCGCGCGCCTGCTCAGCGTCCGGTGGCGTCCCAGCCGAGAAGAAGGAGTGCGCGTGGGCATCGTGGTCAGTCGCAAGGTCGGAAACGCCGTGGTCCGCAACCGGGTCCGCCGCCGCTTGCGCGAAGCGTTGCGGACCGAGCTGCGCGCGCGCCGCCCGGACGGCGCGGACGCACCCGGCCGGGACGTGATCGTGATCGCACGCCCCCAAGCGGCGCAGGCCGACTACCACGCGCTGGCCGCGGCGTTGGGCAAGGCGCTGGACCGGAGCAAGTTCACGTGAGCGCGCCCGCGCGTCCCGGTCAGGACACGCACCGTGGCCCCGGCGATGTGGCCAGGCGCGTGGTGGTGGCGCCGATCGCGGCGTACCGGCGTTGGATCTCGCCGCTCAAGCCGGTGCCTACCTGCCGTTTCCATCCCACCTGCAGCGCCTACGCCCAGGAGGCAATCTTGACGCATGGCATCCTGCGCGGGACGGTGTTGGCCGTGCGGCGCATCCTGAAGTGCCATCCCTGGCACCCGGGCGGGTTGGACCCCGTCCCCGGCCGGCCGACGCCGCCCGAGTCCCACCTTCCGGAGGAATCGTGAACCTGCGTACTTTGTTCGTCACGCTGGCGCTGTTGGCGCCCGCTGCCGTCCACGCCGCGGAGTTCGGCGTGCACGACCACCTTTTCTCCGCGTTCCAGAACACGGACGAGGTGACGGCGGCATGCGAAGCCGGCGACGAACTGTTCTTCTGCGGCCTTCGGGACGCCACGCTGACGCGCGTTCCCACCAAGGGCGTCGACCTGTTCTTCAGCCCCGCCGGCGAGGTGGTCGGGGCCTACGCCAAGCCGCGGAAGGGGCAGGAGTTCGGCGACTACTCGCTGGACCACCGCCAGAACCTGATCCCCGAGATGGCCGCGTTTCCCGGCGCCGCCGTGATGCTGGACGGCGCCTACCTGGAACCGACCGAGGTGGAGGGGTCGTGGACGCGCCTGAACGACGACACCGTCGAAGGCAACTTCCGCTACCGCGCCGGGCCGCTGGCCGTGCAGCGCACCATGCGCATCTCCAACGTGCGTCACACCATCGACGTGGACGTGCGCGTCGAACGGGTCGAGGAGGGCGAGGAGGCGCTCCCCGTCCAGGTGACGTACCCCGGCATCGGCAACGTCGACGACCCGGTGATCAAGATCGGCCAAGGACTGGGCGAGTCCGGCACCCACGCCACCGACCCGTTGGCCCAGCCGGTGCCCGACCCCAGCTACGCCAGCCTGCAGAACAACGACCGCAACACGGCGTTCGCGATCGTGCTGCGCCCCGCCGCCGCCGGGAACGAGGACCTCGCCGCCGTGCCGATGCCGCCCGACGCGGTGGCGTTCCAGACCGAACTGGCGCAGGGGGCCGGCAGCCAGGCGCGCCTGGCGCTCACCACCTACCTGGGTCCCAACGAGCTGGTCCGCTACCAGCAGGAGGGCTACGTGGAGCTGCCGGGGCTGTTCCGCCCCAACCTGTTGGGGCGGTTGTCGCTGGGCATCCTGTGGGTGCTGGTCAGCATCCACGACGTGGTCGGCAACTGGGGCCTGTCGATCATCGTGTTGACGCTGATGTTCCGCGCGCTGGTGTGGCCGTTGATCACCACCCAGACGCGGTCGATGTTCGGGATGCAGGAGCTGCAACCCAAGATCCAAGAGCTGCAGAAGAAGTACAAGGACGACCGCGAGACCCTCACGCAGGAGACGATGAAGCTGTACAAGGAGGCGGGCGTGAACCCGGCCGGGGGCTGCCTGCCGATTTTGCTCCAGATGCCGTTGTTCATCATCCTGTGGCGCGTGTTCGTCAACTTCGAGTTTTCCGAAGGGTTCCTGTGGGTGCCGGACCTGGGCCAGTCCGACCCGTACTTCATCCTGCCGATGCTGTACGTCGCCGTCATGTTCGGCATGTCCTGGTTTTCGTCGCGCGGCAACCCGCAGAGCCTGCGGCAGCAGATCTTGATCAACGTCGTGTTCGCCTTCATCCTGTTCGGCTTCCCCGCCGGCGTCCTGTTGTATTTCGTGGTGTCGATGGGCACCCAGGTGTTCCAGTACTGGTTGATCCAACGCGAGAAGGCACAGCGCAAGGCCGCGCAGGCCAAGGGATGAGCGGGGCGCCCGGCGCGACCCGCGCGCCGTCTCCGGCACGGCCGTCGCGCCGCGCGACGGCAGGAAGGAATCCGACGTGAACGACGGCAGCGACAAGGATCTCGACAAGACCCTGGCCGACCTCGGCATCGCCACCGACGACGACGCCGCGGCCGACCCCGCCCCGCAGCAGCAGAGCGACCTGGAGACGCCGCTGCCGGTGCCGGGCGTGATTCAGGCCGAGGGCGACGCCCGCGAGCGCACCGAGACCTTCCTGGTGGGCCTGCTGCTCAACATCGACCCTAGCTACGCGGTCGAGGTCACCCAGGCGGCCGACGACGAAGTGTCGGTCGAGATCCACGGTGGGGACGCCGGACGGTTGATCGGCAAGAACGGGCGCACCCTGGCCGCGCTGGAACAGATCGTCAACGCCGTCATCAACCGGCGCGACGACTCCAACGTCCGCGTCAACGTCGACGTCGGCGGGTACAAGCGCCGCCGCGACGACCGCCTGCGCGGGCAGGCCGAGAAGACGGCCGACCAGGTCCGCACGCGCGGCCAAGCGATCGAGCTGGAACCGATGAGCGCCGCCGAGCGTCGCATCATCCACATTACCCTGGCCGGCGACGCAGACGTGACCACCGAGTCGGTCGGGGAGGGTCGCGACCGGCGCGTGGTGGTTCGGCCCGCCTGAGCGCCGCGCCCATGACGGCGTTCCACGGGCTGGAAGCGCGGCTGCGGCGGGCCGGCGTCGCCGCCCCCGCCGCCGAAGCGTGGGCGATGCTGACCCACCTCGCCGGCCGGGACCGACTGGATTTGCTCACGGGCACGCCGTGGCACCCCTCCCCGGCGCAGAACGCCACGCTGCAGGCGTGGGTGCGCCGGCGCGCCGAGGGGCACCCGTTGCAACACCTGCTCGGCGTGGCGCCGTTTCACGGCGTGGACCTGCAGGCGGGCCCGGAGGCGTTGGTGCCGCGTCCCGAGACGGAGGTGCTGGTCGAGCGCGTCCTGGAGGGGATCCGAACCGTGCCCACGCCGGTGGTGCTGGATCTGGGGACCGGCAGCGGCGCCGTCGCGATCGCCCTGGCCCGCGCGCGGCCCGACGCAGAAATCTGGGCCTCGGACGTGGCCGAGGAGGCGCTGGCGCTGGCGTCGCGCAACGCCCTGGCGCACGCCCCGGCCGTCCGGCTGGTGCGCGCGGACCTGTTCGACGCGCCGGCCCTGCAGGCGCTGCTGCCCCGCCTCGACGCCCTGGCCGCCAACCTGCCGTACCTGCCGGCCTCGGACGCGGCCGGGTTTTCCCGCGAGGTGCGGCACGACCCGCCGCACGCGCTGCTGGGCGGGCCGGACGGTCTCGAGCCGTTCCGCCGCGCCTGGCAGGGGGCCGTGACCCGCCTCCCGTCGCGGGCGCGCGCCTGGTTCGAGCTGGACCCCCGCAACGTGCACGCCGCCGCCGCCGAGGTCGAGGCGGGCCCCGGCGGGTGGCGCACGCGCGTGCACGACGACCTGGCGGGGCGGGCGCGGGTGTTGGAGGCGTGGCGGGGCGTGGGGTGACGTCCCTCAGCCCGTCGCCGCACCGTCCTCCCGCTCGAACTCCTTCAGTTCCGCCTCCAGGGCGTCCAGCTCGTCGGTGCCGGCCATCATGCTCAGCACCTGCTCGCGGGTGACCTCAAACTTGCGGAAGGTGCCGTACGAGGTGCCGCGCTTCAGGATCGTGAACGCGTCCGCGACGGGGAAGGCGTGATGGACGTTGTGGGTGATGAAGATGACGGCCACCCCGCGCACCTTGGCCTGGGCCAGGTAGCGCAGCACCACGCCGGCCTGCTTGACGCCCAGCGCGGCGGTGGGCTCGTCGAGGATCAGCACGCGCGCGCCGTAATGCACCGCGCGGCTGATGGCGACGCACTGCCGCTCGCCGCCCGACATGGTGCCGACCGGTTGGTCGGGATCGCGCACGTCGATCCCCATCTCGCCCATCGCCTCGACGGCGATGCGGCGCGCCTTCGCCATGTCGAACCGTTCGAACGGGCCCCAACCCTTGGTGGGCTCGCGTCCCAGCACGAAGTTGCGGGTGACGCTCATCAGCGGTTGGATGGCCAGGTGCTGATGCACGGTGGCGATGCCGAGCGCCTGCGCCTGACGCGGGTTGGCGAAACGCACCGGTTCGCCGGCCAGCCGGATCTCGCCGCGGGTGGGGAGGTGCACGCCGGAGAGGACCTTGATCAGCGTCGACTTGCCGGCGCCGTTGTCGCCCAGCAGGCACATCACCTCGCCCGGGTGCACCGCCATCGACACGCCGTTCAGGGCGATGACGCTGCCGAACGTCTTGACGACGTCGCGAACCTCGATCAGGGGACCGTTCTGGCTCGCTGCCTGGTTCACTGCGCCTCCGTGACGAGCTTGCGGATGTAGTCGTTGAACACCACCGCCAGCAGGAGCAGGCCGCCGAGGAAGACCCGGAACCAGTCGGTGTTCCACTGCGCGATGAAGATGCCCTGCGAGGTCATCCCGAACACCAGCGCGCCGAACACGGCGCCGACCGCGGCGCCGTACCCGCCGGTCAGGAGGGTGCCGCCGATCACGGCGACGATGATCGCCTCGAACTCCTTCAGCAGGCCGCGCGTCACGTCGGCCGAGCCCAGATCGAACACCTGCAGCAGCGCCAGGATGGTGGCGCAACTGGCGGTGCACATGAACAGCACCACCCGCACGCGCTCGACCGGCACGCCGACGTTGCGGGCGGCGTCGGGGTTGCCGCCGACGGCGAAGATCCAGTTGCCGAATCGCGTACGGCGCAGCACGTACACCGCGATGGCGGTGAGCCCCAACCACCAGTACACCGAGGCGGGCAGTCCCAGGAAGTCGAAGCTGAAGGCACGCCCGATCGGGTTGGCCTGCAGCACCTCGCGGGCCTCCATGCCGGTGGTGACGCCGGGCACGGTCCCGATGAAGGAGCGGACCGAGACCTGCGTCGTGCCGGTCACCAGGCGCGTCACGCCCAGCGTCAGGCCACGCAGGATGAAAAGAAATGCCAAAGATACGATGAACGACGGCAGGTTGGTGCGGTTCACGATGGTGCCGTTCACCCACCCGACCAGCAGGGCGAACGCCATGGTGACGATGAACGCAAGCGGGATCGGCCAGCCCAGCTCCACCACCGGCAGCATGAACATCATGCCGGCCGCGGCGATCATCGAGCCGACCGACAGGTCGAAGCCGCCGCCGATCATCAACAGGGTGGCGCCCAGGCCCAGGATGCCGAACTGCGCCGACACCTCGAGCCAGGTGCGGATGCCGCGCGGGCTCAGGAAGCCCTTGTCGCCCGCTAGAATGGCAAAGAACGCGAAGATGATCAACGCGCCCGCGACCGCACCGAGCTCGGGGCGGACCAACAGGCGCTGCAGCCACCCGACGCGGCGGACGCGTTCGTCTTGGCGGGGTTCGCTCGTGCGGGTCACGATCGTTCGGCTGGGGGCCCGCTGCGGGGGCGGGCCGTGCGGCCCGCCCCCGTGTGCGCGTGGCTCAGCGGATGCCTTCGGCGCTGAGGGTGATCACCTGCTGCGCGTTCTCGGGCGTCACGAACCCGGGCCCGGTCAGGATGACCTCGTTGGCGGGCAGCAGGCCGTACTGCACGTAGTTGACCGCCGTGATCACGGCCAGGTAGCCCTGCAGGTACTGCTGCTGGTCGATCAGGAACGACACGTCGCCCTCGACCGCGCCCTGCAGCAGGTCCGGCGCCAAGTCGAAGGTGCCGAACACGACGTCATTGGCCATGCCGGTCTCGCGCAGCGCCGCCAGCGTGGGGATGCCGCCCACCGGACCGGTGGCCAGGACCGCGTCGACGCCGCTGTCGCGCAGGGCGCCAATCACGGCGTTGCGGACCTCGACCGGGTCGGTCGAGACCGCCAGCACCTCGACGTTTCCGTCCAGGCCTTCCTCGAACCCTTCGCAGCGGAGGTCCAGCGCCACGTTGCCGACCTCGTGGTTCACGCACAACCCCTGCGTCGCGCCCATCTCGGCGGCGCGCCGACCGCCGCCCAGGCCGGCTTCGTACTCGGTCTGGCCGACGTGCCGCAGCACGCCGAGCTCCTGGAACACCTCGGAACCGGAGTTGATCGAGAACACCGGAATGCCGGCCGCGACGGCCTCTTGGATGGCCTCGCCCAGGGCGGCCGCGTCGGGGATGGAGACCACCAGCGCGTCGGGATCGGAGGCGATGGCGGCCTGGATCAGCTGCGCCATCTGCGGCATGTCGAAGGTGTCGGGCGCCCGGTACTCGACGCGCGCGCCGGTGTCTTCCGCCGCCTGGTCGACGCCGTTGCGGACCACCGACCAGAACGGGTCGGCCGCGGCGCCGTGCGTGACGACCACGACGCGGATGTCCTCGCGTTCGGGGACGTCCTGCGCCACGGTGGAGGCGGTGAACGCCACCAGGGTGAGGGCCAGGAGGGAGAACAGGACTCGTTTCATGCGATGCCTCTCCTTTCGAGTGCGGGCGTGGCCCGCCAAGACGTACCTACGTCGCGAACACGCCCGCCCGCGCGTCGTGCGCGAAGAGGCGGTGCAACCGCGTCCAGAATGGTCTGTAATCATGCATGGTAGCAGGACGGCGTGCCGGCGTGGGCGGGTGCGTCACCGGTTCGCGCGCCGCCGCTCGGTTCGCGCGCCGGCGCTCAGCTCCCCGCGTCGTCGCGGGGGGTGCGCCGCGCGTCTCGCTCGGGGTCGGGCCCCAGCCAGGCGACCAGCACCAGCAGCGTCGCGCCGACCACGATCAGCGCATCCGCCAGGTTGAACACCGGGAAGTCGAACCAGCCCACCTCGAAGTGCACGAAGTCCACCACGTACCGCAGGCGGAAACGATCGATCATGTTGCCGGTGGCGCCGGCCAACACCAAGCCCAGGGACGCGCGCGTCAGCGCGGGCAGCTCCGGGCCGCGGCGCAACAGGTAGACGCTCAACCACACCGCCACCGCCAACGAGGCCAGCGCCAACAGCAGCGTCCCGTCCAGCGTGACGCCGAACACGGAGACCTCGACGCCGCGAAGCATGCCGAACGCCGCGCCGGTGTTGCGTACGTAGGTCAGGGTGAAGCCGAGCCCCAAGGGCATACCGCCGCCGCCGGCCGCGAAGGTCGCACTGGCCCACGCCTTGGTGGCTTGGTCCAGCGCCACCAGGAGGGCGGCCACGGCGAAGGTCATGACGCGCATTGTACCGGCCGGGACGCGGCACGTCGTCGCGCGGTCCGTGGGTATGGTGGGCCCGAATCCCAGCAGGCGAGGTCCGCGCGGCGGGCCGTACGCAGGAGAGGCGGAACCCCCCCATGCCAGCCACCCTCGAACAGGTTCGCGCCCGCATCACGGCGGGCGAGGATGCGGACGGGTCGTACCTCGCGGACTTCGCGGAGGCGTTGTTCGAGAAGGCCGACCCGGCCTTCTTGGAGGCGTTCGACGCCGACGCGATGGTGGCCATGGCGCGCAGCGGTCTGACGTTCCTGGACCGGCGCGGGGGCGACGGTCCGGTGGTGGAGGTGCTCGACCCCAGCTCCCAGACCGACGGCTGGGAGGGACGGTTCACGGTGGTGCGCCTGACGATGCGGGACCGGCCGTTCATCGTCGACTCGGTCCGCGCCGAGTTGATGCGGCAAGGGGTCGGCCTGTTCCACCTGCTGCACCCGATCTACCACGTCGTGCGCGACCCGGAGGGGCGGATCCAGACGCTGGGCGATCGCGTCCCCGAAGGGACGCCCGAAGCGTTCGAGATGTACTTCGTCGAGGGGTTGGACGCCGAGGAGGACCGCGCCCGCCTGCAAGGCGGCATCACCCGCGTGCTGGGCGACGTGGAGGCGGCCACCGACGACTACCATCCCATGCTCACGCGGGCGGTCGAGGTGCGCAACGGCCTGCGCGCCGTCCGGGAGGGGATCCAGGACGGCGCGAACGCCGATCGGGCCGCGGAACTGGAGGAGTACGAGGCGTTCCTGGACTGGTTGCGCGAGGACCACTTCGTGTTCCTCGGCTACCGGGAGTACGACATCGTCACCGACGATGGAACGGCGATGCTGCAGGTCACGCGGGGGTCGGGGCTCGGCATCCTGCGCGACACCGAGGCCAGCACCTACGCCCGGCCGGTGTCGTTGGACGACCTGCCGCCCGGCCTGCGGGAGCGCGTCACCGGCGGGCATCCCCTGATCGTCACCAAGACCAACACCGAAGCGACGGTGCACCGCGCGGCCCGGATGGACTACGTCGGCGTCAAGAAATTGGACGAGGCGCTGCAGGTCCAGGGCGAGCAGCGCTTCCTGGGCCTGTTCACCTCGAAGGCGCTGTCGACCCCCGTGGGCGAGACGCCGATCCTACGGCGCAAGTTGCGCGGCGTGCTGCAGATGGACGACGCGCTGCCCGGCTCGCACGACTACAAGGAGATCGTCACCGTCTTCGACTCCATGCCGCGCTCCGAGCTGTTCTGGTCGGACACGGCGCAACTGCACCGCGACATCCGCACCGTGATGGCGCTGGAACAGGAGCGCGGCGTCAAGCTCACGGTCCGCCCCGACCCGCTGCAGCGCGGCCTCGGCGTGATGGTGATCATGCCGCGCGAGCGCTTCGACACCGACGTGCGGCGCCGCATCCAGCGGCACCTGGCGCGCCGGCTCCAGGCCCGGCACGTCGATTACCACCTGGCGATGGGCGAGGACGAGGCCCAGGTCCGCTTCCACTTCTTCTTCTCCACCGACCTGCGGCGTGAGGACGTCGACGTGCGCGCGCTGGACCGCGAGGTGGCCGAGCTGTCGCGAAGCTGGGACGATCACGTGCGCGAGCAGCTGGACGACGCCCACGGCACCCATGCCGGTAGGCGCCTGGCCGAACGCTACCTGCCCCGCATGGACGATCGCTACAAGGCGGACGCCCGTCCCGCCCAGGCGGTGCGCGACATCGCCAACCTGGAGGCGTTGGGCGACGAGGTGGCCCGCGTCGACCTGCTGGACGCCGTTCAAGACGCCGAGGCCGGTCAGGTGTCGATCCTGAAGGTCTACCATCACCGCCCCACGCTGGTGCTGTCCGAGGTGCTGCCGGTGTTGGAGAACCTGGGCCTGCGGGTGTTGGAGCAGGTCGCCTACCCCCTTCGCGACGGTGACGGCGTCCGCGGGATCGACGTGTTCCGCGTGCAGGACGCGCGGGGCGGCACGCTCGACGTGCGGCGCGACGGCGAACGGCTGGTGGCGGCGCTGGAGCGCCTGCTGGCCGGTGGGGTGATCAGCGACCGTCTGAACCGGCTGGTGTTGCGGGCCGGCGTCTCCTTGCGGCAGGTGGCCCTGGTCCGCGCCTACCAGATGTACTACACCCAACTGAACGCGGCCACCAGCCGCAGCTTCGTCAACGACGCGCTCCTGGCGCACCCCGCCGTGGCCGCCGCCCTGCTTCGCTATCACGACGCTCGCCTGGACCCGTCGCTCCAGGCGCCGCGCGAGGAGGCCATGGAGCGTACGGCGACCGACTTCCACGAGGCGCTGGGGGAGGTGAGCTCCCTGCCGGAGGACCGCACGCTGCGCGGGCTGTTCGACCTGATGCAGGCGACCGTGCGCACCAACTACTACGCGGGCTCGCCCCTGATCGCCTTCAAGATCGCCTCCGATCGCGTGGCGGAGATGCCCGAGCCGCGCCCCATGTTCGAGATCGGCGTCAGCGGCTACGGCGTGGAGGGCACGCACCTCCGGGGCGGACGGGTCGCGCGGGGCGGCATCCGTTGGTCGGACCGGCCCGACGACTTCCGCACCGAGATCCTGGGCCTGATGAAGACGCAGATGACCAAGAACGCCGTCATCGTGCCGGTGGGATCCAAGGGCGGGTTCGTCGTCAAGCACGCGCCCAGCGACCGGGAGGCGCTGCGCGGCTACGTCGAGGCCCAGTACCGCGCGTACGTCGGCGCGCTGCTGGAACTCACCGACGACCGCGACGGCGACGAGATCGTTCACCCCCCCGGCATGGTCGTGCACGACGAACCGGACCCCTACCTGGTGGTCGCCGCCGACAAGGGAACCGCCAGCTTCAGCGACACCGCCAACGAGGTCGCCTTTGAACACGGCTACTGGCTGGGGGACGCCTTCGCGTCGGGCGGCAGCCACGGCTACGACCACAAGGAGGAGGCCATCACCGCCCGCGGCGCCTGGAGGGCGGTCGACCGCCACTTCCGCGAGATGGGCCTGGATTCCGCGCGCGACACCTTCACCGTGGCGGGCATCGGCGACATGTCCGGCGACGTGTTCGGCAACGGGATGCTGCACACCCCCACCCTGCGCCTGCAGGCGGCGTTCAACCACCGGCACGTGTTCCTCGACCCCGACCCGGACCCCGAGGCGTCGTACCGCGAGCGCCAGCGCCTGTTCGAGCTGCCCCGCTCCGGCTGGAACGACTACGACCGCAGCCTGATCAGCGCGGGTGGCGGGGTGTTCCCGCGCGACGCCAAGTCCATCCCGCTGAGCCCGGAGGCGCGGGAGGCGTTGGGGGTTCGCGAGGAGGCCCTGTCGGGTCGCGACCTGATCCGCGCCATCCTGCGGATGCGGGTCGACCTGTTGTGGAACGGCGGCATCGGCACCTACGTCAAGGCCGCCAGCGAGCGCCACGCCGACGTGGGCGACAGCGCCAACGACGCCGTGCGCGTCGACGCTCACGAACTGCGTTGCCGCGTGGTGGGGGAGGGCGGCAACCTGGGGTTCACCCAGTTGGGACGCGTCGCCTTCGCGCGGGCCGGCGGGCGGATCAACACCGACGCGATCGACAACTCCGGCGGCGTGGACATGTCGGATCGCGAGGTGAACATCAAGATCCTGCTGCAGCCGCTCCTCGCCGGCGGCGAGCTGTCGTTCGAGCAGCGCAACCGCCTACTGGACGAGATGACGGACGAGGTGTCCGAGCTGGTGCTGAACGACAACGACCGTCAGGCGCTGGCGTTGTCGCTGGCCGAGCGGCGCGCGAGGGAGGACCCCACGCTGTTCGCGTCGTTGCAGGAGTACCTGGAGGAGCGCGGCGGTCTGGACGCAGGCGTCGAGGACCTCCCCAACCGGAAGGCTCGCACCGAGCGCAAGCGCAACGCGGAGACCTACACCCGCCCCGAGTTGGCGATCCTGCTGGCGTACGCCAAGATGGGCGTGTACCGCCGCCTGCTCGAGACCGACTTCCCCAGCGATCCCTACCTGGAACGGACGTTGTTCGCGTACTTCCCCTCGCAGCTGCGCGAGCGGTTCCCAGACGCGGTCCGCGCGCACCCGCTGCGGCGCGAGATCGTGGCGACGCAGATCACCAACGCCGTGGTGGACCTGCTGGGCATCACCTTCGTGCACCGCACCATCCGCGACAGCGGCGCCACGCCGGTCGACACGCTGCGGGCCGCCCTGGTGGGGATGGAGCTGTTGGACGCGCCGGCGTTCATTCAGCGCGTTGACGGCTTGGACGCCGTCGACGCCGACACGCGCTACCACGGGGTGTCCGAGATGGTGCGCGCCGTGGAGGGCGTGGTGTCGTGGATCCTCCTGAACGACATGGCGGGCCAGGAGGTGCACGCGTTCGTGGAGACGTACGCCGAGCCGCTGGCCTACCTGCGCGGCGAACTGGTCGAGTTGCAGCCGGGCGCCGACCGGCGGCACCTGAAGCGTCGCATCAAGCAGTTGGACAAGCGGGGCTTCACGCCGGAGATGGCACGGGAGGTCGCCGTGCTGGACTACCTGCCGCCGTCGATCGGCGCCATCGAGGTGTCCCGCGCCACCGAGGTGCCGCTGGACGAGGCGGCGAGCCGGTTCTACGGCGTCGGCGAGCGGCTGCGCCTGGGGTGGTTGCGCGACCGCCTGCGGGAGCTTCCGGCCGAGGCGAAGTGGGACAAGATCGCGTTGGCGGGCTTGGTGATGGACCTCCGGCAGGCCCAGCAGGACCTGGCGATGGGCTACGTGCGGGCGGCCCAGGAGAGCGGCGCACGCTCCCCGCAGCGCTACCTTGCGACCCTCCCTGGGCTGCTGGACCGTTTCGATGCCGCGCTGGCCGAGATCGAGGAGGAGCGATCGCTGGGCTTGGCCAGCGGGGTGGTGCTGGTGCGGATGCTGGCACGACCCGGCCGCTGAGCCGTCCTGGCCGTCCTCAGGATGCGAACAATCGCCGCAGGATCCCGTCCAGCACCATCAGCCCCTCGGGCGTGGCCCGCAGGGTGGCGCCGCGGCCGTGTCCCGGCTCGGCCTCCCGGAGTTCCAGCCGCCCGGCCCGGCGTTCCTCGCTCACGACCCCACGCCAGCGCGCCCGCACGTCGATCCCGCTGCGGGCCTGGACCTCGTCCAGGTCCACGCCGCGCGCGGTGCGCAGGCCGGTCATGAGGCGTTCGAGGACGTACTCGCGGGGGTCGAGGCGTTCGCGTTCGGGCGGGTCGCCGCGCAGCCAGGCCTTGATGGGCGGCTGGGTGACGCGTTGGCCCAGGCCGTCGTCGCTCGGCAGGTAGGCGGCGGCGGAGGGGCCGAACCCCAGGAAGGCGTCGCCGTGCCAGTACAGCTGGTTGTGGACGGCCTCAAAGCCCGGCCGCGCGTGGTTGGACACCTCGTAGCGGCGGTAGCCGTGCGCGCCCAGCACCGCCGCCGCCCGCGCGTAGTCCTCGGCCGCGCGGTCCTCGTCGACGTGCACGCGGCGAAGCGCGAACGGCGTGTAGGGCTCCACCGTGAGCGTGTACACCGACGCGTGCGGCACGCCGGTGGCGGCCAACGCCTCCAGGTCCTGGACCGCATCCTGGCCGGGCACGGCCGTGATCAGGTCGGCCGACACCTCGAAGCCGGCCTCCAGCGCCGCCCCCACCGCCGCCAATCCCTCGCGGGCGTCGTGCTGACGGCCCAGGAAGCGCAGGACCGCATCCTGGGTGCTCTGCAGCCCGATCGACAGGCGGGTGAACCCCAGGGCGCGGAACCGCGCCAGCCGGGCGGCGTCGAAGGTGCGCGGATCCGCCTCCAGGGTCGTCTCCAGGCGGGCCGGCATCCCGAACGCGCGGTCCAGCGCCGCCGCGACCCGCGCCAGCTCGGCGTCGCTGAGGTGCGAGGGCGTGCCGCCGCCCAGGTAGATCGTGTCCAGCGGCCCCGGCCAGCGCGCGCCCGCCGCGGCGATCTCCCCGTCCAGCCGGTCCAGGTAGCGCGCGACCAGGTTCTCGTTGCGGCGCATCTTGTGAAAGTCGCAGTAGGGGCACACGTGCGGGCAGAACGGCACGTGGAGGTACGCCCCGCGCGGCCGGTCCGCCGGCGCAGCAGGCGCGGCGGCGGAGGCGTGGTCGGGGGCGGCCGCATGCGTCACGCCCCGCAGCCTACCGCCGCGACCCGGCCGGGCGGCGTGTCCCCCACGCCCACGACCGGGCGCGTGGCGGCGCGGGTATGGTGCGCGCCGTGAACCGCAGGCGACGTGCACCCGCGCCGGGCCCACCGCCCGGCGACGCCGAGGCCCAGCCGATGGAGGCCGAGGTCCTGCCGGGCCTGGCCCCGTTCGCCCGGACGGAGTTGGAGGCGCTCCCGGGGGCGAGCGTCGCCGCGGCCGGCCGCGACCCAGCGGCCGACGACGCCGTGCCGTTCGAGTGGACGGGCGACTGGGCGCCTCTGGACCGGCTGCGCACGGTCACGGCGGTGAACCGGATGCTGCGCTTCGCGGTGCCACGCCCCAAGGCGTTGCTGGGCGACGCGCCGTTCCGGCGCCTGGCGGCGGCGCTGGACGCCGTGACGGCGCGTGATCCCGGCGGGTTCGCAGGGGTGCGACTGGAGGCGGCCGGTCGCGACTCGGCGGTGATGCGCCGCCTGCGCACGGCCCTGGCCGACGCCGCGGGCCTGGCCGACGATCCCGAGGACGGCGACCTGCGGGTGCGGGTGCGGCCCGGCCGGGGCGGCGCGGAGGCGTCCGGGTGGGAGGTGCTGGTCCGGCTCACGCCGCGGCCGCTGTCCGCTCGGCCGTGGCGGGCGTGCAACCTGCCGGGGGGACTGAACGCCTGCCTGGCCGCCGCCTGCTGGGACCTGCTCGGCGTCGCGGCGGAGCAACGCGTGCTGAACGCCATGTGCGGCTCGGCCACGCTGCTGGTCGAGCGCGGCGTGCGCGGTCCGGCCGCGCGGCTGACCGGCGTGGACCTGGACGAGGCGGCGATCCTGTGTGGCGACGCCAACCTCCGCGCCGCCGGCGTCTCTGCCGAGCTGGTGCGTGCCGACGCCACCGCGACGCCCTGGGCCGCGGGCGCCTTCGACGTGGTGGTGGCCGATCCGCCGTGGGGCGACGCGGTGGGGGATGCGGCGCAGGCGCGGACGTTGGCGGACGGTCTGCTGCGCGAGGCGCACCGCGTCCTGGCGCCCGGCGGGCGGCTGCTGGTGATCACCCACGCCGTGCGGGCGTTCGAGGCCGCCCGGCGCGCCGCGGGCGGCGCCTGGGAGGACCTGGCGGAGCTGCGGGTCTACCACGGCGGGCACCGCCCGGTGGTGCGCGCGCTGCGGGCCCACGCGGGTCCGCGCGACGGCTGAGCCGGGCCGCGGCGCCCGCGAGGCCCCGCGGAGCCGTCCCTCGGGCGGCCCGCGCGCTCTGCTAGACTCCCTGCCGTGAACACGCCCCCCGAGCACAGCGGCGGCACGCACGAGATCACCGCCCTCGAAGTGGTGTGGCGCAACGCGTGGGTGCGGGCCGCCAGCTACCTGATCCTGTTCGCGCTGCTGGTGGTCGTGCTGTGGTCGTTGCGGGAGAAGTACGCCTTCGCCCTGCAGGTCGGCGTGGTCGGCTTCGTGGTGGCGTACGTGCTGAATCCGCTGGTCGAGGCGCTCGGCCGGATCCGCATCCGGCGCAGCATCGCGGTGGTGCTGGTGTACCTGCTGGTGCTCCAACTGTTCGTGTTCGGATCGGTCCTGGTGGGGCAGGTCGCGGTCGAGATGAGCCGCTTCGTCAACCTGATCCCCAGCGCCGTCCAGCGGGTCGGCGAGCAGCTCGCCCGGCTGGGCACGTGGGGCGAAGGCGTGGTGGACCGCATGCCGCCCGCCGTGCGGGACTTCGTGGACGAGCGCCTCGGCCTCCAGGCCCCCGAGGGCGACCTGGGCGTGCAGGCGCAGGACCGCGTGGCGACGTTCCTGGAGAACGTGACCGAGAGCCTGTTGACCCTCCTCGAGAACGTGTTGACCGGCGGTCCCAGCGTGCTGCTGACCGGCGCCACCAGCATCATCTCGACCACGCTTCAGGTGTTCCTGATCCTGCTGGCCAGCGCGTACTTTCTGTACGACTTCCCGCGCTTCACCCAGAACGTGCGGCGCTTCGTGCCGGCCCGCTGGCGCGGCCTGGCCGACGACCTGATCGCGAAGAGCGACCGGGCCGTCGGCGGCTACCTGCGCGGCCAGATCCTGATCACGATCATCCTGGGCGTGATGATCTGGATCGGTCTCTCCATCATCGGCCTCCCCTTGGCCACGGCGATCAGCTTTCTGGCCGCCATCTTCAACCTGGTGCCCTACCTGGGGCCGATCATCGGGGTGATCCCGGCCGTCCTGCTGGGCTTCACCGTGGGGCCGTGGGTGGCGGCCGGCGCGGTGGTGGTGTTCGTGATCGCGAACCAGCTGGAGGGAAACCTGCTGAGCCCCCTGATCCTGTCGCGCAGCGTCGATCTTCACCCGGTCACGGTGCTGCTGGCGATCATGGCGGGCCTGGGCCTGTTGGGCATCCTCGGCGCGCTGCTGGCCGTGCCCACCGTGGCGCTCGCCAAGGTGGTGGCGGAGGACTACCTGCTCACGCGGCCGGCCTACACTGCGCCGGCACCGGACCGGCCCCCCGGCGCCGAGGGCGAGGACGGCTGAGCTCGGCCGAGGCGCCTCGGCGCGGTTCGGCTGGGCGCCGTGCACGCGATACACTTCAAGCGTGGCAGGCAAGGGCAAGCGACAGCGTACGCGCACCATGACGGTCGATCTGGAGGCGCTGGGCCTGGTGGCGTTGGCGCTGGGCGTGGCGATGGCGGGGCTGTTGATCCCGCGCTTCCCGACCGGCGAGCTGGGCACGGCCTTCCAGCGCGCGTTGGCCGGCCGGGTGGGGTGGGGCGCGTACCTACTGCCGTGGCCGTTCGTGGTTCTGGGCGGGTTCTTTTTGTTCCGCCGCAACCCGCCGGCCTGGCCGCGGGTCACCTTCGGGTACCTGCTGAGCGGCGTGGGGGCGTGGGGCGTGCTGATGCTGGTGCATCCCTCCGCCGCCGGGGCGTGGGGGGCCGAGGCGCGGGCGTGGCTGACCGGCGCCGGCGGGTGGCTGATGGCGGTTCCCGCGCTGTTGGCGTTCACGCTGGGGCTCGAGGCGATGCTGGGCCTTCGGCCCACCCGCATCGTGCGCAGCGTGCTGCTGGGGCTGATGCGCGCCACCCGGCGCGCGGGGCGCTGGGCGCTGGCGGCGCGTCGCTCGGCACGGGCGCGGGCCGCCTTCCGTGCCGACGTGGCGTTGGTGCGCAAAGATCTGACGCGGGTCCAGCGTGACCTGGCGGCGCTGGCGGGGTTGTACCCCGGCAGCGCCGAACTGACGCGCTGGCGCGAGCAGGTTCAGGAGCTGAAGGGCCGCCTGCGCGGGGCCGACGGCGAGATGCTGGACGAGGCGCGTGCCGACGCGGCCAGTTGGCGCGCGGCCGTGGACGCGTTCACCGCCGATCGGGCCGAGGATCTGGTGGCGCACCTCCGCGCCGAGGGCGTGCGCGACTTCTTCGAGTGGGCCCGGACCCGCGCGGCCTACCTGGCGGGCGGCGTGGAGGGCGCGTCGCAGGTGGCGCAGGCGCTGGACGGCGTCCGCAAGGCGTTGGCGCTGGACCTGACGGCGTTGGACACGCGCTACCGACGGCTCACCCGCGAGCGGGACCAGGCCGAGGCGGCGCTGGCCCGGGCCAGCGCCTCGTCGCTGGTGACCGCCAGCCAGGCGCATGCCGCGCGGCGTCAGGCCTACCACGAGGTCGCGGACGCCGCCGAGGCGCTGGAGCGCGACGCCGAGCACCTCGAGACCTGGCGCGACCTGGTGGGCGACGTGCAGCGCCTGCTGGAGGCGTTCCCGGACGAGCCCGAGGTGCACGATCTCGACGGCGCGCTGGCGGAGGACCTGCGCGCGCGGGGGCGCGCGGCGTTGTCGCAGCAGGCGCCCTGGGCCGAGGCGGTGGCGGCGGTCGAGGCGCGCGCGCAAGAGGCGCGCCGCCGCGCCAAGGAGGAGGCCGTCGCGGCGCAGGCGGTGGCCGCGCAGGCCGGCGCCGCTTCGTCGCCGGGCCGCACGGGGGTGAGCGACGAGGCGCTGTTGGGGCCGGCCGACGTGCCGGCCGGCGGAGAGGAGGACACGGCGACACCCGACGCGGAAACCGACGCGGAAACCGACGCCGACGCCCCGCCGTTCGATCCGACCGGCCAGGAGGCGGACGGCGCGGTGGGCCCGTCGTTGCCCCGCGGCGGCAGCCACGCCGTCCGGCCCAGCGCCACCCGCGACGCCGACGACATGCCCGAGGTGGGCGGCATCCCCATCCAATTGCCGCGCGACGACCTGCTGGATCCGGGGCGCCCTCACGGCGACGACCCCGAGGCGCAACGACGCGAGGTGGAGATGCGCGTCCGCAAGATCGACCAGACGCTGGCCAACTTCAACCTGCAGGGCCGCGTCGTCAGTTCCGTGCGGGGCCCGACCGTGACGCGCTTCGAGGTCGAGCCGGCCCCCGGCGAGAAGATCGCGCGGTTCTCGAACCTGGCGGACGACCTGGCGCTGGCGATGGCGGCCAGCTCCGTGCGGATCGAGGCGCCCATCCCCGGCAAGAGCGTGATCGGTCTGGAGGTCCCCAACGCCGATCGGGACCTGATCCGCTTCCGGGAGGCGGTGGAGTCCCCCAGCTACGCCCGTGCCAAAGCCCGCTTGCCGTTGATCCTCGGCAAGTCGATCGACGGCCAGATGTGGGTCGGGGACCTCGCCAAGATGCCGCACCTGCTGATCGCCGGGTCGACCGGCTCAGGAAAGTCGGTGGCGGTGAACACCATGATCGCCAGCCTGGTGTTCAAGTTCCTGCCGACCGACCTGCGCCTGCTGATGATCGACCCCAAGATGGTGGAGTTGACGCCGTTCGACGGCGCGCCGCACCTGATCCGCCCGGTGGTGACCAACCCCGCCGACGCGGCCGGCGTGCTGCTGGGGGCGGTGTCGCACATGGAGCGGCGCTACAAGATGATGAGCCGCATCGGCGCCAAGAACCTGGATCAGTACAACGAGAAGGCCCGCAACCTGGACCTGCCGCACCTGCCGTTCGTGGTGATCGTCATCGACGAGCTGGCCGACCTGATGATCACCAGCCCCAAGGAGGTCGAGTCCGCCATCATGCGGTTGGCACAGATGGCCCGCGCGACCGGCATGCACCTGATCCTGGCCACGCAGCGCCCCTCGGTCGACATCCTCACCAGCCTGATCAAGGTCAACGTGCCCGCCCGGGTGGCGTTCGCGGTCAGCTCCAGCCACGACTCCCGCACCATCCTGGACACGATGGGGGCCGAACGGCTGGTCGGCCTGGGCGACATGCTGTTCTACCAGCCGGGCCTGGTGAAGCCCGCCCGTTTGCAGGGGCCCTTCGTCAGCGAGGACGAGATCGCGGCGCTGGCCGCATTCCTGCGGCGGCAGTACTTCGACGACGAGTTCGTCGAGGCGTACGCCGCCGACTTCGAGCCGGTCTCGGCCGACGAGTCGGAGGCGTCCGGCCTGATCGACTGGAACGACGACAAGCTCCGGGTCGCGGCCGAAATGGTGATCAACGAGCAGCAGGCCAGCGTCAGCCGATTGCAGCGACGCCTGTCGGTCGGGCATGCCCGCGCCGGCAAGTTGATGGACTCGCTCGAGGCGCTCGGCGTGGTCGGTTCGCACGTCGGCAGCAAGCCGCGCGAGGTGCTGGTGGCGCTGGAGGACCTCCCCGACATCTTCGGCCGCTGAGCCGCGGCGCGGTCGCTCAGGCGGCGGCCGGGGGTGCGCGGTCGTGACTCAACAGGTTCTCGCCGATCTCGGCACTGGCGGCCAGCGCCTCGACGAAGCGTTCCGCGTCCGGCCCGCCGTCCTGCTCGTGTTGGATCTCCCCGGCACTCAGCGCCTCCAGGAACGCGTCGTGCACGGAGGGATCGAAGTGCGTGCCCCGACCTTCGTCCAGGATCTGCAGCGCGTCGCTGCGCGTCATGGGGCCCCGGTAGGGCCGGTCGCTGGTGAGCGCCTCGTAGACGTCGGCCACCGCGAGGATCCGGCCGAACCGCGGGATCTGCGCCCCTGCCAGCCCGCGCGGGTACCCCCAACCGTCGTACCTCTCGTGGTGGCTCAGCAGCCCCTCGGCGATCGGCGCGAAGTGCTCCGAGACATCCAGCAGCACGTCGCGTCCGATCGCGCAATGCAGCTTCACCTCGTCCATCTCCGCGGCGTCCAATCGGCCCGGCTTGCGGAGGATCGATTCGGACACCCCGATCTTGCCGAGGTCGTGCAGCAGGCCCGACCAGTACAGTCGCCCCAACGCGTCGTGCGACATGCCCAGGTGGCGCCCGATGGCCACGGCGTTGCGGGCGACGCGCTCGCAATGGCCGAAGGTCTGTGCGTCGCGTTGCTCGACCAAGCGGGCGAACACCCGCAGGCTGCGACCGTAGGTGCTGGCAAGCTGCTGGCGCAGGCGCGCCGTGCTGCGGAAGCGGGCCCGAAGCACCTCGAAGCCGAGCGCGGCCGCGCCCCCGATCGCCACGAAGAACGCACCGCGGAACAGCCAGGCGGAGGTCGCCTGCGGCGTGCCGGCCGCGACGTCCAGCGGCATCAGCGGCCCCAGCAGGATCGTCGCCGCCGCGGCGCTCGCCACGGCCGCGCGTGGCCCCAGCCCCGCGGCGGCCAGCAGGATCGGCAGGTAGGCGGCGTGCAGGTACGGTTCGCGGGTGCCGCCGGTCGCCCACACCAGCCCCCAGACGGCCACCAGGCACGCGGCCACGACCGGGACGGTGATGCGCGGATCGACGGCCCGCAGAACGCGGCTGCGGGCCAGAAGCACATCGAGGCGATCCGGATCGAACGGCGGCCATGCGCGTGGCATCTGTGTCCCTTTCGCGTTCGGGGGCGTCTCGGCGTCGCGGCGGGGCGCATGCGTTGGCGCTCCGCGACGCGCGTCGCCGGCCCCCCGGGCCCGGCGACGATGGCAGGTAGCCTAGCGGGCGGTGGTTTAAATCGTGCCTAACAGCGGCGTTGCCGAGCGCTGGCGCCGTCAGTCCAAGCGCTCGACCGTCACCTGCGCGCGCACCCGCTCGACGTCGTCACGGCGGCAGAGGTCGGTGCCCGGCGTGAGGGCGGTCGCCGTGCCGCACGCGACGCCCAGCCGCAAGGCCTCCGCCGGGTCGGCGCCGTCCGCGCGGGCCACCAGCACGCCCGCCAGCAACGCATCGCCGGCGCCCAGCGCGGAGTCCACCTCGACCCGCGGCGGGACCGCCAGCCAGGCCCCCTCGGCGCCGATCCATACCGCCCCCTGCGCGCCCAGGCTGCACACCACGATCTCCGCGCCGAGGGCGCGTGCCGCCTCGCCCGCCCGGCGGGCGGAGGCCGCATCGTCGACGCTTTGGCCCACCAGCCTGCCCAGTTCGAACGCGTTCGGCTTGATCACCGTCGCCCCGGCCGCCAGTGAGGCGCGCAGGTGCCGGTCGGTGTCCACCGCGACGGTGACGCCGTCCTCCGCCGCTCGTCCCGACAGGCGGGCGTAGTAGTCACTGGGCATGCCCGGCAGCAGGCTGCCGCTCAGCACCAGCGCGTCGGGCACGCGTAGTTCGAACACGGCCTCGGTCAACGCCTCGATCTCGGGCCCCTGCACCTCGGGGCCCGGACCGGACACGCGGACCTGGCGGCCGGCGTCGTCCTGCAGGATGGCGTTGGTGCGCGTACGCCCGTCGTGCCAGGAGAACCAGGTGCGGACCTCCTCGGCGCGGAGCAGGTCCAGCAGCTCCTCGCCGGCCCGCCCGCCCGCGAAGCCCATCGCGATCGTGGCGTGCCCCAGCCGCGTCGCCACACGCGACACGTTCACGCCCTTGCCGCCCGCGGCCCGATGCACGGTGGACGCCCGCACGGTGTCGTCGTACCGGAGGGCCGGCACCCGGTAGGTGAGGTCGAGGGCGGGGTTGACGGTCAGGGTGTGGATCATGTGCCCAGCATAGGGTCGGTCGCCGACCGAGACGGCGCGGCCTACGCCCCAGCGTCCGCGCCCGGTGGGACCGGCAGGGTGAACAGGGCCAGCTCGTCGTGTTCCTCGAAGCCTTGCTTGGGATAAAAGTCACGCTCGTAGGCGTCGCCCTCGCGGCCGCTGTACAGCACCACCCGCACGCACCCCCGCCGGGAGGCCTCCTGCCGGATGCGCGCCAGCAGAGCGCTGCCGGCGCCGTTGCCGCGCGCCCGGCTGTGCACGAACAGGTCGGAGACCAGCGCGTCCCGGCCGTGCCGGAGGTTGTGAGTCCAGTTCACCGCCGCGAATCCCACCACGCCTTCACGGCTCCGTTCGGCCACGAACACGTCGTGCGGCTCCTCCTCGGTCGCTTCGATCTGCGCGCGCAGTCGTTGCCGCGTCAGGGCGTCGGGCTCGGCGACCACCTGCAACACGCCGGCGTCGTCCAGGATCTCGGCGACGTCGGAGGCGTCGAACGGGTCTGCGGGGCGGACGTGGATCACGGGGAACCTCCCGGGGGTGGAACGCGGGGGCGGAACGTAGGTGGACGGGGGCCGCCACGTGAACCTAGGACGCGTGGCGGCACGTCGGCGTCGCACGGGCGACGGCCAGAAGCGGGGCGGTAGACTGCCCGGCGATGCGCGTCGTGGCCTTCTACCTGCTGCTTCTGAGTGGCCAGGGTCTGCTCTCGGCCCTGTTCGGCACCCTGCCGGCGCCGGATCTGTTCCTGATCATGGCGTTGACGTTGCTGGGGCGCATCGCCCCCTGGCAGCTGGTGGTGGCGGCGTACGGGATCGGCCTGGTGCAGGACGTGATCGGGTTCGGCGCCCTCGGCCTGCACGCGATCGCGCTGGCAGGCGCCGCACTGGTGGCGTCGGCGGTCCGGGCGCAGCTCACCGGCACGGGCGTGCTGGAGCGGCTGCTGATGGTGCTTTCGGCGCAGGCCGGCAAGTGGGTGGTCGCGGCCCTGCTGCTCACCTGGTTGTCCGGCACGATGCAGGATCCCGCCCAGCTCCTGGCGGTCGCGGTCACCGAGACGGTGCTGACCACAGCGTTCGCCCTTGTGCTGCTGCCCTGGGCCGATGCGATCATGAACAAGAGCAAGATGTTGCAGAAGGAGCTGCTGTGATCTCGAGGATGCGCGTGCTGCTGGCGGTGATGCTCACCGTCCTGGTGGTGTTCACCGGGCGGCTGATGTACCTTCAGTTGGCCCGCGCCGAGCAGTACAGCGACCTCTCCCGCCAGAACTTCACCCACCCGCAGCGCATCGCGCCGCTGCGGGGGCGGCTTTTGTCGCGTGACGGCACTGTGCTGGCCGACAACCGCGTGGCGTACGACCTGATGTACTGGGGGGGCGAGGTTCGTGGATGGTCGCGCCTGGCGCACCTGCTGGATCTGGAGGGCCCCCCGCGCCCGCCCGACGCCGAGGTGCCGAGCGAGGTACGCAACGGCGCGGTGGTGGCATGGAACATCGACGACGAGCTCGTCCCCGCGGTGGAGGAACGCGTCGCGGGGCAGCCGAATCTGTATTTGCGCGAACGCATCGAGCGGATCTACCCCACCAACCTAGCGGCGCAAACGGTCGGCTACACCGGGCTGGCGGACCCGGAACGGCACCCGGGCTACGGCCTGGACGACATGATCGGGGTGTCGGGCCTCGAGGCCGGCTTGGAGGAGATCCTGTACGGCGCGCCGGGTCGGGCGCTGGTGGAGGTCGATCACCGCGGCGTCCCGCTGGTGCGGCGCGAGCTCGAACCGGCCACGCCGGGCACCGACGTCGTCCTCACCCTGGACACGGATGCGCAGCGGGCGGCGGAGGACGCGCTCGAAGGGGCAGCCCAGTACGTCAACGAGGTGCGCGCCGAGAACGGGCTTCCGCGCGTTACGCGCACCAAGGGGGCGCTGCTGGCGATGGACGTCCATACCGGTGACGTGGTGGCGATGGCGTCGCTGCCGACGTTCGATCAGAACCTGTTCACCCACCGTCCCAACGATCCCGAGACGCTGGCCGACGTGCTCTCCGACGACGACGGCAAGCCGCTCGCGAACCGCGCGATCCAGGCGTTCCCTCCCGCCTCGACGTACAAGCTTGTGACGTCGTACACGCTGCTGGAGCGCGGGTTCGTGGGGCCGGGCACCCGCTACGGCTGCTCGGCGCGGCTGTCGTTCGGCGGCATCATCTGGCGGAATTGGGCGACGTACTACCGTGGCGACTACACCGTCACCGAAGCGATCGCGGACAGCTGCAACACCTACTACTGGCGCGCTGCGATCGACACCCCCGACTTCCGCGAGGGGTGGGCGGCGTTCGCGCAAGCCCTGCAGGAGGATGCGCAGCGGTTCGGCTACGGGCGGACCATCGGCGTGGGCCTGCCGGCCGAACACTCGGGTCGCGTCCCCGACGAGGACTGGACGCGTCAGGCGAAGGACACCCCCTGGTACCCCGGCTACACCCTGAACACCGTGATCGGTCAGGGCGACGTGCTGGCCACGCCGCTGCAGACGCTGCAGTTCGTGGGTGCCCTGGCCAATCGGGGGGATCTGGTGCAGCCCCGCCTGGTTCGCGCCGTGGGCGGCGAGCCCCGACCCGTCCGCACGCGCCAGATCCCCGGCGACTCCTGGGACGTGCTGGCCGAAGGGATGCGGCGCATGGTGACCGACTACGGCGCCAGCCGGCGGATCGGGCCGCAGGCGGACTTCCCCCTCGCCGTGGCCGGCAAGACCGGCACGGCCGAGGCGGGCGGGCCGGAGGGCATGGAGCACGCCTGGTTCATGGCCTACGCCCCGGCCGGCGATCCCGACATCGCGGTGGTAGCATTTCTCGAGAACGCCGGCTCCAGCAGCGCAACGGCGGTGCCGGTCGTGCGCGACTTCCTGGCCGACCACTACGACCTGGACTGGGACGGTGACTGACTCGTGAAAGCACGTGGCATTCGTGGGGGGATCCTGCTCACGTTGGCCCCCGACGATACGTTGGACACGGTGCAGGCCGCCCTGGCCGAACACCGCTCGATCCTGACCGGCACCGTCTCGGTCGAGGTGGCGGCCCGCGTGGAGCTGGAGCTCTTGGACGCGATCCGCGAGGCGACGGAGGCAGCAGGGGGCCGCCTGGCCGACGTGCGCCCGCCCCAGGCGCGTGAGCAGCCCCGCGGCGAGACCGTGATCCTCTCCCGCACCGTCCGCTCCGGCGCCCGGGTCGAGTCGGCCGGCTCGGTGGTGATCCTCGGCGACGTGAACGCCGGCGCGGAGATCCTCGCCAACGACGACATCATCGTGATCGGCACCCTGCGAGGCCTGGCGCACGCCGGCGCGGGCGGCAACGACAAGGCCCTGATCTGGGCCCAGCGCATCCGCAGCCCGCAGCTCCGCATCGGCCCCGCCCTGGCGCAGGCGGGCGGCGACGACGGCCGGACCCACGGGCCCGAGGTGGCGCACCTCGAGGAGGGCCAGATCGTGTTGCGCCCCTGGGGGCCCTGACCTCAGGGCCGCGGCGGTGGCCCCTCCCGCCACGCGCCGTCCGGACCGCCCTGCCAGTGCACCTCGCCCTCCGGCGCGCGCAGCAGGCGCTCGGCGATCTCCTCCAATCGCACCCGGTAGGCGAAGCGGGTGCGCAGCATCCAAAGCTCCAACGCGCGACACAGCGTCGGCACGTCGTGGGCGTGGTCCAGGGCCCGGGTACGCCGCGCGTACGCCAGCGCCCGATTCACGGCCAGGTCGAACAACGCCTCGCGGCCGTCGTTGCCGCCGGCCGTCACCGCCACCCCTTGCCGGCGCTCGTGCCGTCGAGGCATCCGGCCATGCGCTACGCCCCGTGGCCGCGCGCCTCGTAGCCCGCGGTCCGTAGGGCCTGCTCGGCCCGGGCGGCGGTCTCCTCGTCCTCGAACGCCAGCCGCACCGCGCCTCCGGCCTCACGGATCGACAACACCTCGATCTCCTTGATGTTCACGTCCGCCTCCCCGCACGCCGCGGTGATGCGTGCCAGCTGGCCCGGCACGTCCGGCACGGCCAGCACCACCTCGGGGCGCCGTGGCAGGAGGCTGCGCCGCACGACGGGAATGGCGTCGCGGGCCCGTTTGGCCTCCTGCGCCGCCGCCAACAGGGCGTCGGGATCGTCCAGCATCCCCTCCAGGCGGTCCAGCGACGCCCGGAAACGCCGCAGGGCGTCCCGCACGGCGGCGGCGTTGCTGGACACCATGTCGCGGCTCATCACCGGCGAGCCCGACGCGACCCGCGTCAGGTCGCGGAACCCGCCGGCCGCCAGCAGCATCATCAGGTCCCGCTCGCCGTCCTGGTGCGCCACCTGCGTCAGCGCCAACGAGGACAGGTACGGAAGGTGCGACACCGTGGCCACCAAGCGGTCGTGCTGCTCGGGCGGCACCTCCAGGCTCCGCGCCCCGAGATGCGTCACGAACGTTCGCACGCGTTCCAGCGCGCCCGGGTCGGTGGACGGGGTCGGGGTCAGCACCCATACCGCGTTCTCGATCAGGTGCGCGTCGGCGTTGCGCACCCCGGCCCGGTCGGAGCCCGCCATGGGGTGCCCGCCGACGAAGCGGAGGTCGGACAGGGCGTCGACGATGGGGCGCTTGACCGAGCCGACGTCGGTCACGATCGCGTTCGGGGCGAGGTAGGGGGCCAGCTCGCGCGCCAGGGGCACCAGCAGCCGCGCCGGCGTGGCCAACACCACCAGGTCGGCGTCGGCCAGCCACGGGCCCGGATCGACGCGCGCTTCGTCCACCACGCCGTGAAACCGGGCCACCTCCAGAACCTCCGGGTCTCGGTCCAGACCGATCACGCGGTCGGCCAGGAACCGCTGGCGCGCCCCCAGCGCCACCGATCCGCCGATCAGCCCGACGCCGGCCACCACCACCGTCCCGAACAGTGGGGCGGGCCGCACCTCAGGTCCCCAACGCCGCGGCGAAGGCCCGGAACGGCGCCGCCTGCGCGGGGTGACGGGCGAACGACATCTCGGGGTGCCACTGGACGCCGATCAGCGCTGCGCCGGCCGCCGCGCCGGCCGCCTCGACCAGCCCGTCGTCGGCGTGCGCCCACGGCAGCAACGACGGGGCCAGCCGGTCGATGCCCTGGTGGTGGTAGCTGTTCACACGGACCTCACGGGCGTCGAACGCCTCCGCCAGGGGGCCCTGCGTCAACCGCACGCGGTGCGCGGGGTCGCCGTCCGGCGCGGCTTGGGCATGCTGGTGCAGCCCGGCCACGCTCGGCAGGTGCTGATGCAGGGTGCCGCCTTCGGCCACGTTGACGACCTGAAGGCCGCGGCAGATGGCGAGGATGGGCAGCCCCGCCGCGCGGGCCTCGCGGTACAGGGCCAGCTCCAGTGCGTCCCGTTCCGGGTCGACCTCCTCCAGCTCGGGGTGCGGGGCCTGGCCGAAGTGCGCGGGGTCGAGGTCGCCCCCGCCGCTGAGCACCAGGCCGTCCTGGCGCGCCAACGCCTCGGCGGCCAGTTCGGCCGTCAGGCACGGCGCCAGCGTCGGCAGCAGGCCGACCCGCACCAGCGCGTCGGCGTAGTTCCGTCCCGTGCAGGCCTCCCGGCGCCGCAGGGGCGACGCGCGCCAGGTCTGGCCGGTGGTGATCAGCACGCGCGGGCGCGGGGCCGTCCCGCTCATGTGCTGGGCCTCAACAGGTGCTCCAGGCACGGGCGGTAGTCGAGCCCCTGAACGAAGTCGCGACCCAGATCGGCCACGCTCACCTCGGACAGCGCGTCCAGCACCGCGTCCCGGACGCGTTGCCACACGGCGGTCCGGGCGTGGCAGCGGTCCTCCACCTCGCAGGACGCGTACCAGTTCAGGCTGACGCAACTGAGCGGCGCGACCGGGCCGTCGATGGCGCGCATCACCTCGCGGAGGTCGATCGTCGTGGCGGGGCGGGCCAGCGCGTACCCGCCGCCGCTGCCCTTCTTGGAGAGGATGATCTCGTTGCCCACCAGTTTGGCCAGCACCCGGGCCAGGTAGGGGCGCGCGATGCCCGTCGCTTCGCTGATCGCGTCGCTGCCCACCCATGCGCCCTGCGGGCGGCTGGCGAGGTACCCGAGCGCCTGCATGGCGTACACGTCGGTGGCCGAAAGTCTCATGCCGGCCAGTCTAGCCCTGCGGCCGGGCGGGGCGCCGCCACGTGCGAACGGCCTCGGGCGCGGGCGGGGTCGCCGCGCGGGCCCGTGTCATACTGCACGCGGCCGCGACGGAGACACCCGCGCGCGGCGGGAAGGGGACGACACGCATGCCGGGAATCGCCGTGATCGGGGCCCAATGGGGCGACGAGGGCAAGGGCAAGGTCGTGGACGCGCTGGCGCACGACGCCGACGTGGTGGTGCGCTTTTCGGGCGGGGCCAACGCGGGGCACACGGTCGTCGCGGGCGGGCAGACCTACAAGCTGCACCACCTGCCCTGCGGGGTTTTGCACGACCGGCCCGCCTCGGTGCTGGGGGCCGGCATGGTGATCGATCCGGCCGACTTCCTGGCCGAGTACGACGCGTTGGCCGCGCGCCGCGATCCGGGGGCGGTGTGGATCTCGCCCGAGGCGCACCTGGTGCTGCCGCACCACCGCAAGAACGACGAGGGGGGCGGCTTCGTCGGCACGACCGGCCGCGGGATCGGGCCGACCTACAGCGACAAGTCCCGCCGGCTGGGCATTCGCGCCGGCGATCTGCTGGACGAGTCACGGCTTCGAGACGGCCTTACGCGCCTGATCCAGGGCAAGCCGAACTCGACCGCGCGCGTGGGATGGAACGGCGTGGACGAGGCCATGGACGCCCTGGCCGAGGCGCGGGCGCGGCTGGCCCCGTTCGTGGTCGACGCCGGCGCGCGCGTGCGCAAGACGCTGGCCGAGGGGGGGCGGGTGATGTTCGAAGGGGGGCAGGGCACCATGTTGGACCTGACGTACGGCACCTACCCCTACGTCACCAGCAGCCACCCGACCGTCGGGGGGATCCTCATCGGTGCGGGCGTGTCGCACAAGGCGTTGTCGCACGTCGTGGGGGTGGTGAAGGCGTTCACCACCCGCGTGGGGCACGGGCCCTTGCCGACCGAGATCCACGACGAGGCGGCCGCGGCGCGACTGCGCGGCACGGGCGTCAACCAGTGGGACGAGTTCGGCACCACCACCGGCCGGCCGCGCCGCGTGGGGTGGCTGGACCTGGCGCAGCTCCGCTACGCCTGCGAACTGAACGGCTTCGACACGCTGGTGGTCACCAAACTGGACGTGCTGTCCGGGCTCGACGTGGTCCGGGTGTGCACGGCGTACGGCGAAGACGGCGCGCCGGTGTGGCGCGACATGCCCGGCTGGGGCGACCTGCGTGGACTGGGTGACCTGGCGGCGTTGCCGCGCGAGGTGACCGACTACCTCTCCCTGATCGAGGAGGTGGTGGGGGTCCCGGTCACCATGTTCTCGACCAGCCCGGACCGCATCGACACCTACGGCGAAGTCGCCTGGTCCTGAGGCGCCGCCGCACGGGGTCGTGCGGCGGCGCGGTGGGTCAGGTCGACGGCGCCTCCTCGCCGACCTTGGGGTCCGGCTGCGCCAGGTAGGTCAGCAGGATCGCGAAGGCCGCCAAGGTCCGGAAGGCCTCGGGCCCGCCGTTCCACGTCTCGGACTGCGTCATCAGGAACCATTCGCCGCCGACGGTGAGGTAGGCCAGCAACCACAGCAACAGGCCGAGGGTCATGCCGGTGACGGCCTTGTCCTTGGCGCGGTAGAAGTCCACCCGCGACGCGTGGCGCGAGGCCCACATCGCCAGGGCGCCCCAGGCGCAGTACAGGAACGCCAGCGCCTTCCAGAAGATGGTGACCCAGTAGAACGCCTCCTGGATGCCTGGGTCGGCGATCGCGCGCCACACCTGCGCGTCGGCGGCGTACTCCATGCTCAGCACGCCCCGCACGAAGGCGGCGTTCGCTTCGTACATGACCACGTCGTTGTACACGAGAAGCAGGTAGAACAGGGCGGCGGCCATGACCAGTGCCGTCTTGGACACACGTACCGACATATGGACCTCCTCGTCGAATGCTTGCGGTGCCACGCTAGCAGGCCGCGTGTGGCGGCGGGGCGACATTCGCCCGCCGCGGCGTGATTCGGGGCCGTGGAACGTGGCGATGCCGTGCCCACGACGCAGTTGACACGGCGTGGCCCACGAACGTATCGTGCGGACAGTCACAAGTCGCGAATCACCCGCTTGCGCGGCATTTCTGCCGCTGCCAAGAGAAACGTGTCGGTGGATGATGGCATGGAGCTAGAGCTCGAACGCGCCGTGAAACGCTTCGGCGATACGTCCGTCCTTCGCGAGTTGACATTGGACGTGCGCGACGCCGACATGGTGGCGGTGGTCGCGCCGACGGGATCGGGCAAGACCACCCTTCTTCGTGTGCTGGCCGGCCTCGAGCGACTCGACGCCGGCCGTTTGTCGGTCGGCGGGCGCGACGTCACCGGCGTGCACGTGCGCAAGCGCAACGTGTCGATGGTGTACCAGGAGTTCGTCAACTACCCCTCGCTCACGGTGTACGAAAACATCGCCTCGCCGTTGCGCGTCGCCAAGCCCAGACCGCCGCGATCCGAGCTCGACCGGCGCGTGCACGCCATCGCCGAGCAGCTCGGCATCGACGACCTCCTGCCCCGCCTGCCGCAAGAGCTCTCAGGTGGACAGCAGCAGCGCGTCGCGTTGGCGCGCGCCCTGGTCAAGGAGGTCGAGCTGGTGCTGCTGGACGAGCCGCTCGGCAACCTGGACTACAAGTTGCGCGAGGCGCTCCGCTTGGAGCTGAAGGAGCTGTCCAGGTCGCGCGACGCCCTGTTCGTGTACGCCACGCCCGAACCGGTCGACGCGCTGATGATGGCGTCGCACGTCGCGGTCCTGGCCGAAGGCCGCATTCTGCAATACGGCCCGACCGAGGCGGTGTATCGCCGGCCCCAGCACCTGCAGGTGGGCGAGCGCTTCAGCGAGCCCCCCATGAATCTGCTGCCGTGCCGAGTGGAGGACGGCGTCGCGGTGTTCAGCGACCAGCTCCGCCTTCCGCTCGGGTCGGACGTGCCCCCGGACGGGCGGTACGTGCTGGGGGTGTACCCCCACCAGCTGTTCGTCGGTGCGTCCGCCGAGAAGGCCCCGGCGGCCGCGGTCTCGATCGGTGCGCAACTGGAACTGGCGGACGTGGTCGGCTCCGACGTGACCATGCGACTCACGCACGCAGGCCAGACGCTGATCGCCGTCAGCGACCAGCTTCGCCGCTACGATCTGGGCGAGGAGCTCACGGTGGCGATCGATCCCGCCAGCGTCTACCTGTTCGACGCAGGCAGCGGCGACCTGGTTCGCACCTCCGACAGGAGCCGGCGCGATCATGGCTAGGCTCGAGCTTCAGGGCGTGTCGCACGCCTACGTCGAAGGCGACTACGCGGTGCGCGACATCGACCTCACCTGGGAGGAGGGCGTGGCCAGCGCGCTGCTGGGGCCGTCGGGCAGCGGCAAGACCACCGTGCTCAAGATCATCTCGGGCCTGTTGCGACCCAGCGAGGGGCGCGTGCTGCTGGACGGCGTCGACGTCACCGACCGTTCGCCCCAGGAACGCAACGTCGCGCAGGTGTTCCAGTTCCCCGTGGTGTACGAGACGCTCACCGTGTTCGACAACCTGGCGTTCCCGTTGCGGAATCAGGGCCAGCGGGGCAGCGCCGTGCGCAAGCGCGTGCACGAGGTGGCCGAGATCCTCGGCCTGGAGGACGTCCTGCGGCGGAACGCCAACCGCCTGGGCGCCGCCGAGCAGCAGCGGGTGTCGTTGGGCCGCGGCATCGTCCGCAGCGACATCAGCGCCGTGTTGCTGGACGAACCGTTGACCGTCATCGACCCGCAGGAGAAGTGGCGCCTGCGTCGGCAGCTCCGGGCGCTGCACGGCCGCACCGGCATGACCATGATCTACGTCACCCACGATCAGCAGGAGGCGCTCACCTTCGCCGACCAGGTGACGGTGATGGACGTCGGCCGGGCGGTGCAGACCGGCAGCCCGCAGGACCTCCACGAGCGGCCGGCGGATCCGTTCGTCGGCTACTTCATCGGCAGTCCCGGCATGAACCTGTTCGACGCCCAGCTGGGCGAGGACGGGCTGCACGTGGGCGGCGTTCGCCTGCCGCTGGACGCGGAGGGCCGCGAACGGCTGGCACCGAACCGTGAGGCGCTGCAGGTGGGCATCCGCCCCGAGTTCGTCGATGCCCGCCCTCAGCGCTTCGACGGCGCCCTCGAGGGTGTGATCGATGCTGTCGACATGACCGGCCACGCGTTGATCGCGCACGTGTCCGGCGCGGACCTGACCTTCAAGGCCAAGCTGCCCGAGGACGCGGCCGTGCGGGCGGGCGACGAGGTCTGGTTCGCCTTCCCGCCGGCACGCGTCAACGTCTACGCCGACCGCAAACGGGTGGAGGGATTGCCGTGAAGCAGAAGGATCAACGCGCCTGGCTGTTCCTGATCCCCGCCTTGCTGGTGTTGTCCCTGAACGCGTTCATCCCCATCATCACGGTCATCAACTATTCGCTGCAGGACATCCTTCCGGGCCTCCCACCGGTCCATGTGGGACTCGAGAACTTCAAGGACGTGCTGCGCGATTCCAACTTCCGCGGGGCGCTCGGACGGCAGGTGGTGTTCTCCGCCGTGATTTTGTTGATCCAGGTGCCGCTCGGCATCCTGGTGGCGCTGGGGATGCCCAAGCGCAGCTGGACGGCGACCCTCGCGCTGGTCACGATCGGCTTGCCGCTGCTGATCCCCTGGAACGTGGTCGGCATCATCTGGCGGGTGTTCACCCGCAGCGACATCGGCATCGTGCCGTACCTGTTCAGTTTCCTGAACTACGACTACAACATTGCCAGCAACCCGATCGACGCGTACTGGACGATCGTGCTGATGGACGTGTGGCACTGGACGCCGCTGATCGCGCTGCTGTGTTACTCGGGTCTGAACGCGATCCCCGACGCCTACTACCAGGCGGCCCGCATCGACGGCGCCACGCGCTGGCGCACCTTCTGGGTGGTGACGCTGCCGCGCCTGCGCAGCGTGCTCACGATCGGGATCCTGCTCCGGTTCATGGACTCGTTCCGCATCTTCGCCGAGATCAAGATGGTGACCGGCGGGGGGCCGGGCCGGACCACGGCCTTCGTGAGCGACCTGCTGGTGAACCGGGCGGTGGGCGGCTTCGAGTTCGGCTACGCCTCCGCCCTGTCGCTGATCTACTTCTTCATCATCATCGTGATCAGCTACGTGTTCTTCCTGGTGCTCACCCACGCCGGTGGGCGCATGCGGCAGGAGGGGTGACGTGAAACGCTTCCTGAACGCACGCACCGTGGGCATGACGCTGTACTTCGTGTTCCTCGCGGCGCCGCTGGTGTGGATGCTCAGCATGTCGTTCAAGACCAGCAACGAGATTCTGCAGACCCGGAACCTGATTCCCGCCGCGGGGACGCTGGCCAACTACCGCGAGATCTTCGTCCAACCCGCCTGGCGTGAGGCATTCCTGAACTCCCTGGTTTACGTCGGCCTGAACACGGTGATCACGTTGATCGTGGCCATCCCCGCGGCGTACGCCTTCTCCCGGTACGAGTTCCGCGGCGACCGGCACCTGTTCTTCTGGCTGCTCACCAACCGCATGGCGCCCGGCGCGGTGTTCCTGCTGCCGTTCTTCCAGCTGTACTCCAACATCGGCCTGTTCGACACGCCCCTGGCCGTCGCGCTGGCGCACACCCTGTTCAGCGTGCCGCTGGCGGTGTGGATCCTGGAAGGGTTCATGTCCGGCATTCCCATGGAGATCGACGAGACGGCCTACATCGACGGCTACGCCTTCCCGCGCTTCTTCGTGCGCATCTTCATGCCGCTGATCGGGCCCGGCATCGGCGTCGCGGCGTTCTTCTCGTTCCTGTTCTCCTGGGTCGAGCTGCTGATGGCGCGCACGCTGACCGGGACGGCGGCCAAGCCGATCGTGGTGCAGCTCAGCCGCAGCCTCGGGGCCGAGGGGTGGGACTGGGGCGTGATCGCCGCCGCGGGCGTGCTGATGATCATTCCCGGCGCCCTGCTGATCTACTTCGTGCGCAACTACCTGGCCAAGGGCTTCGCGTTGGGGAGGGTCTGATGGACCTGTCCTGGATGGAGTGGACCTGGCCGACCGCGATCTTCCTGATCCTCCTGGCCGCGGGCCTGACCGTGATGTCGATCTGGGACATGTACGTCCCCAGCGTCAAACGCAAGGGGTTCCTGCCCATCCCGTTCACGCGGGGCGAACGGTTCTTCATCAGCATCGTCGTGTTCTTCGCGGTGATGCTGCTGTGGCTCACGTTCAGCGACGCGTCGCTGTGGTACCCGCTCGCGATCGCGCTGATCATCGACGTGATCATCGCGCGCTACGGGTAGTCATCGTCTCGTGTTTGAGAGGGGGTGATAGAAGGCCGTACACCGGCGCCTGAAGCCTCTCGATGCGCGAAGGAGTCAATGCATGAAGACACTGCGATGGTCGCTCGTCCTGGTCGCCCTGCTGTTCGGGGCCGCCCTGGCGCAGAACGACATGGACGCCCGGATGGAAGCCGCCGAACGCTGGATCGACGAGGAGTTCACCCCCAGCGTGTTCACCCGCGAAGAGCAGCTCGAGGAGATGCGCTGGTTCGCCGAGGCGTGCGAGCCGTTCCGCGGGATGGAGATCGACTCGACCGCGGAGAACATCCGCACCCACGTGTACGAGTCCGACGTCCTCACGCAAGCGTTCGAGGAGATCTGCGGGATCGAGGTCACGCACGACATCATCGGCGAAGGCGACGTCGTCGAGCGCCTGCAGACGCAGATGAACTCGGGCGAGGTCATCTACCACATCTACGTCAACGACGCCGACCTGATCGGGACCCACCTGCGCTACGGCAGCGCCGTGAACCTGACCGACTTCATGGCGAACGAAGGCGCCGACGTCACCAACCCGCATCTCGATCTCGAAGACTGGCTCAACCCCGAGTTCGGGCAGGACTACGACGGCAACCAGCTCCAGCTGCCCGACCAGCAGTTCGCGAACCTGTACTGGTTCCGTTACGACTGGTTCACCGATCCCGACCTGATGGCGCAGTTCGAAGAGATCTACGGCTACGAGCTGGGCGTGCCGGTGAATTGGGCCGCCTACGAGGACATCGCCGAGTTCTTCACCGATCACGTCCAAGAGATCGACGGCACCCGCGTGTACGGCCACATGGACTACGGGCGTCGCGACGTCTCGCTCGGTTGGCGCTTCACCGACGCCTGGATGTCCATCGCCGGCGTCGGCGATACCGGCCTGCCCAACGGCATCCCCGTCGACGAGTGGGGCATCCGCGTCGACCAGTGCCAGCCGGTCGGCTCCGACGTGACCCGCGGCGGCGCCATCAACGGCCCCGCGGCGTACTACGCGCTGGACAAGTACATCTACTGGCTGCAGAACTACGCGCCGCCCGAGGCCGGCTCCCTCACCTGGAGCGAGGCGGGCCCCGTGCCCTCGCAGGGCCAGATCGCGCAGCGCCCCTTCCAGTACATCACCTTCCTGTCCGATCCCGCCTTCAACGACCCCGATAGCCCCGTCACCGACGATGAAGGCAACGTGCAATGGCGCGTCGCCCCCACGCCGCACGGCAAGTACTGGGACGAAGGGATGAAGGTCGGCTACCAGGACGCCGGCTCGTGGACCATCCTGAACAGCGTCACGGGCGACGAGCGGAAGGCTGCCTGGCTGTGGGCGCAGTTCGCCAGCTCCAAGACGGTGTCGCTCAAGAAGTTCCTGGTGGGCCGCACGCCGGTGCGCCACTCGACCGTGAACGCCGACTACCTCACCGAACGCATCGACGAGTACGGCGGGCTGATCGACTTCTACCGCTCACCCCAGGAGCCGCTGTGGACCGACTCCGGCCCCAACGTGCCCGACTACCCGCGCCTGTCGCAGCTGTGGTGGCAGAACATCGCCGACGCCATCACCGGCGAAGCCACCGTCGAGGAGGCACTGAACAGCCTCGCGCAGCAGCAGGACGAAGTCATGGGCCGGCTGGAGCGCGCGGGGATGGAGACCTGCAGCCCGCGCCTCAACGAGCCGCGCGACCGCGAGTACTGGTTGAACCAGCCGGGCGCGCCCAAGGCCGAACGGCCCGACGAGGAACCGCAGACGGTTCCCTACGACGAGCTGCTGGCCGGCTGGCAGGAGGAAGCCGAGTAACGCCTTCGAAGACGCGGCGAACCTTCGCTGCAACGTCGTCCGCAAGGTCGACGGCGACACGCCCCGGGGCGATCCCCCGGGGCGTGTCGCATGGGCGTTGCCAGACGCGCGCCGCGCCGTAGGCGAGCGTCCGCGGGGCGGGCTCAGCCGCGCTGGTCCAGGGGCACGAACCGCTTGCCGCGCTCGCCCTCGTACACCAGCCGCGGCCGCATGATGCGGTTGTTCGCGTACTGCTCGAACAGATGGGCCATCCACCCCGCGATGCGAGACACCGCGAAGATCGGCGTGTAGGTGTCCTTCTCGAAGCCCAGCATGCGGTACACCGACGCGCTGAAGAAGTCGACGTTCGGGGCGACCTTCTTACCTCGGGCCTCCATCTCGCGGTTCATGACCCGTTCCATCTCCAGGCTCATGTCGAACCAGATCGACGCGCCCGACTCTTCGGCCAGCTGCCGGCTGACGTTCTTCAAGATCGTCGCGCGCGGGTCCATCACGTGGTACACGCGATGCCCGAAGCCCATCACGCGCCCGTTCTCGGACCCCAACGTGTCCATGACGTAGGGCTCTACCCCTTCGACGGAGCCGATCCGTTCCAGCGCCGCCATCACCTTGGCGTTGGCGCCGCCGTGCAGCGGTCCCTTCAACGAGCCGACCGCGGCGGTGACGGCGCTGTAGACGTCGGTGAGCGACGACGCCGTCGACCGTGCCACGAAGGTGCTGGCGTTCGATCCGTGCTCGGCGTGCAGCACCAACGCCACGTCCATCACGCGCGCAGCGGCTTCGCTGGGGGCTTCGCCGTTGAGCATCCGCAAAAAGTTTTCGGCCACGCTGGCGGACGGGTCCGGCGCGACCGGCTCCTTCCCGGCCCGGATCCGCTGGAACGCGGCGACCAGCGCGGGGAACTTCGCGATCAGGCTCAGGCCGATGCGGCGCACGCTGTCGGCGTCGACCGCGTCGGGGTCGTCGTCGAACGACGCCAGCGCGCTCACGCCCGTGCGGAGGGCGTGCATCGGGTCGGTGCCGGCCGGAAGCGCGTGCAACAGGTCGAGCACCTCCGCCGGCAGCGCGAAGGCGGGCCCGACGGCCTGCCGGAACCCGTCCAGCTCCTCAGTGGTGGGGAGCTCCCCGGTCCACAACAGGTGGACGACCTCCTCGAAGCTGGCGTGGTCGGCCAACTCGCGGATGTCGTAGCCGCGATAGATGAGCTCGCCCTTGTCGCCGTCGATGGAGCAGATCTTGCTCGTGTCGACGTTCACGCCGTCCAGGCCGCGGAAGATGGTGTCCATGGCGTCCTCCGTGTCGATGCGGAGTCGCGTGCCGAAACGGCCGCGACGGATGAGGGGTCGTCCGTCGCGCCGGACATGCGCCTGGCGCGACGGACGGCAGGGAGGTCCTGCACGATCTCGAGACAGTGTACCGGATGGCCCGCGCATGAGCGCCTGGAGCCAAATGTCCCGCCGGCCACGAGGGACGCGTTGGCGCCCGATCAGAACGGTAGTTCGGGCAGGAGCGGCAGCAGCCACCATGCCGCCGCCGCCGAGGCGAGCCCCGCCACACTCAACGAGGCGAACACGGTGCGGCCGAAGGTGCCGCCCCCCACCGTCAGGGCCAGCCCGCCCTTGAACAGGTTGTTGGCGGCGATCGCCAACCCCAGGGCGCGTCCCGCCACGACCGGGTCGAGCCCGCTGCGGAGCTGATCCGCCAGCGACAGGGTAATGGCGTCCAACTGCGTCACGCCGGCCAACGCGCTGGCCACGAACACCCCGCTCTCGCCGAACAGTTCCTGGGCGCCGCGGGCCAGCAGCAGGATCAGGGCGAACAGCAGGCCGAACTGCAACGCCGGGCGGAGTTCGAAGGGGTTGGTGACCTTCACCTGCGCATCGACGGACTCGTGCCGGCGCCACATCAGCATGGCCGCCAGGGTGCTCGTCACGAACAGCGTTCCGATGGGGATCAGCGCGTAGGGGATCAGCCCCGGCCCGACGATGCCCAACAGCACCACCAGGCGTGGCGCCGCCACGGCGGTGGCGGCCAGCGCCCCGAGGGCCAGCACCGGTCCCAGCGTGGGGTTGTCGCGCCCCCGCTCGCTGAAACTGAGCGTGGCCGCCGTGGAGGAGGCGAGACCGCCCAACAGGCCCGAGAGGCCGATGCCGCGGCGCGCGCCGATCACCTTGATGGCGACGTACCCGACGAACGACACCCCCGAGATGAGCACCACCAGCAGCCAGATGGTGCGCGGGTTCCACACCTCCCACGGGCCGTACGACTGGTCGGGCACCAACGGCAGCACCACCAGCGAGACCGCCGCGAAGCGGACCACCGCCAACAGGTCCTCCTGAGAGATCGTGCCCGCCAGCGAGTGCAGCTCCTCGCGAAGCGACAGCACGCCGGTCACGACCACCGCCCCGGCCAGGGCGGGCGCGAAGTACCCCAGGCCGGCCAGCACCCCCAACGAGAAGGCCACCAGGGCCGCGACCTCGGTGGTGCCCCCCACCTTCGCGCCGGAGCTCTGCCGCCAGTAGCCCAGCAGGATCAGGCCGCCGATGGTGAGGAACCCGGTGCCGAGCGCCCAGGTCCCGACCGGTTCGACCAGCAGACCGGCGACCGACCCGAACAGCGCGATCAGCGGAAACGTGCGCACGCCGGCGAAGAGGGTGCCGGCCCGTTCACGCTTGCGTTCGCGTTCCAGCCCGATCAGAAAGCCGAGCAGGGCCGCGACCAGCATGGCCCAGATCATCTCGGTGATCATGCGCCTCCCTTTCCCTCCCGCACGCGCGCGAATGCCGCGTCGTGCCGCCGGGAGCTTCGGGCGCCCAGTGTACGGGTTCGTCGGGGCGGGGGGCGTGGGATGCGTCGCGCCGCCGCGGCGCCTGAGCGGCAGCGCGACGGCGCGTTCGGCGCGTGCACGGTCGCCGACGCGGTTTTCGGCGTCAGGTGCTACCATGCTCTCGACCAGGACCGGGAACGGGTTCCCCGAGAGGAGGTCCCTCGTGATCAGGGATTCCAGCCGATTCCAGCCGTTCAGCGAGCAACCGATCCGGCTCGTCGGCGACCAGGGCGAGTGGCTCGGCGCGTTCGAGCTCGACATGAGCGACGAGGAGCTGACCGGCCTGTACCGCGACCTCGTGCTGGCCCGTGCGCTGGATGAACGGCTGGTGCGGCTGCAACGCCAAGGAAAACTCAGCTTCGTCGCCCCGGCCGCCGGGCACGACGCCATCCAGGTCGCGATCGCCCGGGCCGTACGGACGGGGCACGACTGGCTGTTCCCCTACTACCGCGACGCGGGGATCACGGCGACGTTGGGCGTGCCGTTGGTCGAGATCGTCGGGCAGATGATGGGCACGCGGGCCGATCCCGCCCGTGGACGGCAGATGCCGTCCCATCCGGGCAGCAAGGACTTGAACGTGTTCACCGCGGCCAGCCCCATCGCGGCGCACATCCCGCCGGCCGTGGGGGCGGGCATCGCCATGAAGATGGCCGGCCAGGGGGAGGTGTGCGTGGCGTCGTTCGGCGAGGGCGCGACCAGCGAGGGCGACTTCCATGCCGGCCTCAACTTCGCCGGCGTGCAGGGCGCGCCCGTAGTGTTCGTGTGCGAGAACAACCGCTACGCGATCAGCGTGGAGATGAACAAGCAGAGCGGCAGCGCCACCATCGCCGACAAGGCCCACGCGCACGGCATGCCCGGGTACCGAGTGGACGGCATGGACGTGCTGGCCTGCCTGTACCTGATGCGCGAACTGGTCGGCCGCGCCCGGGACGGGTTCGGCCCGGCGCTGCTGGAGGCCACCGTGTACCGCTACGGACCGCACTCCTCCGCAGACGACGACAGCATCTACCGACCCCGCGAAGAGGTCGAGGCCTGGCGCAGGCGCGACCCGTTGCCGCGCTACCGCGCCTTTCTGGAACGGCGCGGCCTGTGGGACGAGCAGGCCGAGGAGGCCCTCCGCAGCGAGGTGCAGGCACGCCTTGCGGCCGCCGTCAAGGAGGCGGACGCGTCCGGCGCCGTGCCGTTCGGGTGGATGTTCGAAGACGTGTACGCCGAGACGCCGGCCCATCTCGCGGCGCAACGTGCCGACACGGAGCCGTAGGCGATGACGCAGGCGCAGGCGCCCGAGCCCGCGGTCGCGAAGCGCACCCTCGTCCAGGCGGTGGCGGACACGCTGCACGCCGAGATGGCGCGCGACGAGGCCGTTTTGGTCCTCGGCGAGGACGTCGCCAAGCGCGGCGGGGTGTTCCTCGCCACGAAGGGGCTGTTCGACCGCTTCGGCCCCGACCGCGTCATCGACACGCCGCTGTCCGAAGGGGCCATCATCGGCGCCGCGTTGGGGATGAGCGTTCGCGGTCTCCGGCCCGTGGCCGAGATCCAGTTCGCCGACTACGTGTTTCCGGGCTTCGACCAGCTGGTGTCCCAGGTCGCCAAGCTCCGCTACCGCTCCGGCGGGCAGTTCGCCGCACCCCTGGTGGTGCGTTTGCCGGCGGGCGGGGGCGTCAAGGGCGGCCACCACCACTCCCAGAACCCTGAGACGCACTTCGTGCACACGGCCGGCCTGCAGGTGGTGTATCCCTCCACCCCGTCCGATACCGCCGGCATGCTCCGCACCGCCATCCGCAACGACGACCCGGTGGTGTTCCTGGAGCCCAAGCGGCTGTACCGCGCCGTCAAGGAGGACGTGCCGCAGGACGACGCGCACGTCGTGCCGTTCGGGACGGCGGCTGTGCGCCGCCGCGGTGACGACGTGGTGCTGATCAGCTACGGCGGCAGCATGGCCGAGACGGCCCGCGCCGCCGCGGCCCTGGCCGAGCAGGGGATCGAGAGCACCGTGATCGACCTCCGTTCGTTGATGCCGTGGGACCGGGACACGGTCCTGTCGGAGGTGGCGCGCGTGGGCCGTTGCGTGCTCATCAGCGAGGGCCCCTACACGCTGGGCTTCATGAGCGAGGTGGCGGCCGAGATCTCGGGCTCCGTGCTGGATTCGCTGTTGGCGCCGCCGCTGCGTGTCGCCGGCTTCGACACGCCCTACCCCTACGCGCAGGATCACGACTACCTGCCGAGCCCCCGCCGCATCCTGACCGCCGTGCAGCGGGTGCTCGACTACTGACGCCAGCCCGCGGACCCCGAAGCGGCGGGCGTCACCCGCCTGGGCGGGGCCGCCCCACGGAGGAGCCGATGTCCCGTACCTTCACCATGCCCGAACTGGCCGAATCGGTGGTCGAGGGCGAGATCGTCAAGTGGCTCGTCGCCGAGGGCGAGCCGGTCCAGGAGGACCAGCCGCTGCTGGAGGTGATGACCGACAAGGTCACGGTCGAGATCCCCTCGCCCCTGGAGGGCGTGTTGGAGGCGCATCTGGCCGCGGAAGGGGACGTGGTGCGGGTGGGCGCCCCCCTGGCCCGGTTCGCGGGCGGCGGCGACGCCGAGGCCGCGCACGACGCGGGGCCGATCGAAACGCCTGTCCGCGGTGGCCGTGCCGGTGCCCCCGAGCCCGAGGCGGGGCCGGACCCCGGCGGCGGCGAAGGGCCCCGCGCCGCCGAGCCGCCGCCAGACGAGGCCGACGACGATGCCTCGCTGACGTTGTTCACGGCCAGCAGCACCGTGGACGATGGTCCGCTCCCGCAGGTGCGCAAGCCGTCGCGTGACACGCCGTCCGCACCCGATTCGGCGGCGAGGCCCCCCACGGGCGCGGCCGGCCCTGCGGCGGCGCGGGGTCCCTACGGACGTCCCCTGGCCGTGCCGGCGGCACGCAGGCGGGCCCGCGAACTGGGCGTATCGCTGAACGAGCTGGCCGGGTCGGGACCGCACGGCCGCATCCGCGTGGCCGACGTCGAGGAAGGGACGACGCACGTAGGCGTCGACGCCGGCGCCAACGGCGGCGGCGTTCGCAGCGCCCTACGGCCCGCGCCGGACGGGCCGGAGGAGACGCGCGAGCCGCTGCGCGGGCTCAGGCGCGTGATCGCGAAGCAGATGATGGCCAGCCACCTGGGCACCGTGCGGACCCTGCACGTGGACGAAGCGGACATGACCGCGCTGGTGGCGTTGCGCCAGCGCCTGAAGCCGTGGGCCGAGGCCCGCGGGGTGCGGCTGACCTACCTGCCGTTCGTGCTGCGCGCGGTCACGGCGGCGTTGGCGGAATACCCCACGCTGAACGCGGAGCTGGACGAGGAGCGCGACGAGGTGGTGCGCTACCGCGACGTGCACCTGTCGCTGGCGGTCAGCACCGAGCGGGGCCTGATGGTGCCGGTGATCCGCGATGCGTCGCGGCGTGGCGTGCTGGACCTGGCGGCAGAGGCGGGCCGCCTGGCGGAGGCCGCCCGCGAGGGGACGTTGGGCGGCGAGGAGGTCCGCGGCGGCACCTTCAGCGTCACCAACATCGGCGCCATCGGCGGCACCTTCAGCTTCCCGATCATCCACGCGCCCCAGGCCGCGATCCTGGGGGTGCACGCCATCAAGAAGCGCCCCGTCGTGCTTCCGGACGACACCATCGCGCCGCGCAGCATGACGTACCTGTCGCTCAGCTTCGATCACCGCCTGGTGGACGGCGCCGAGGCGGCCTCGTTCACCAACCGCCTGATCGCGTCGTTGGAGACGCCGGAGACGTTGCTGTTGGATGGGTGAGGCCGCGTCGTGCCCCGTGCGTGGCGCAGGGCGGCGCGCCACCCCTGCGGGCGCCGTGGCGGTCCGACGGGCACAGGAGGAAGCCCCGCCAGATGGCGGGGCTTCCTCCTTCGAAGGGAGTCGGACCTAAGCCGACGCGGGCTCGCCGGTCGGCTCGGCCGCCGAAGTGGGGATCTCGCGCTCGTCATCGAGCGCGGCGTGCGCGGCCGCCAAGCGGGCGATCGGCACGCGGAAGGGGCTGCAGGAGACGTAGCTGAGGCCGGCGCGGTGGCAGAACGCCACGCTGGCGGGATCGCCGCCGTGCTCGCCGCAGATGCCGACCTCCAGGTCGGGCCGGGCGGCGCGGCCCTCCTCGGTGGCGAACTCGATCAGGTGCCCGACGCCGGGCTCGTCGATGCTGGTGAACGGGTTGTCCTCGAGGATGCCCTGCTCGAGGTAGTTGATCAGGAAGCCCTTCTCGGCGTCGTCGCGGCTGATCCCGAAGGTGGTCTGGGTCAGGTCGTTGGTGCCGAAGCTGAAGAACTCGGCGACGCGGGCCAGTTCGCGGGCGGTGAGCGCGGCGCGTGGCACCTCAATCATGGTGCCGAAGCGGTAGGGAACCTCGCGATCCTGCTCCGCCATCACCTGCTTCGCTTCCGCGGCCAGCGCGGCCATCTGAACCTCGAGCTCGTTCACGTGGCTGGTCAGCGGAATCATGATCTCGGGGTCAGTGATCACGCCCTCGCGCGCGACCTCGCAGGCCGCCTCGAAGATGGCGCGGACCTGCATGCGGGTCAGCTCGGGCATCAGGATGCCCAGCCGCACGCCGCGCGTCCCCAGCATCGGGTTGGACTCGTGCAGTTCCTCGACGCGCTCCAGCTGGGCCTTCTTCTCGCGCAGCAGCTCCAGGGTGTCGTCGATCGAGTTCAGGTCCGGGTGGTGCTGCATGCGGATCTTGAGGTCGGTCAGCTCGCGGCTCAGCTTGGCGTGTTCGGGGAGGAACTCGTGCAACGGCGGGTCGATCAGGCGGATGATCACCGGCAGGCCGTCCATCTCGCGGAACAGGCCGGCGAAGTCGCTGCGCTGGTAGGGGAGGAGCTTCTCGAGCTCCTCGGCCCGCTCGCTGGCGCTGCGCGCCATGATCATGCGCTGCACCGTGCCGATGCGGTCCGCTTCGAAGAACATGTGCTCGGTGCGCACCAGACCCAGGCCCTCGGCGCCGTAGGTGCGGGCCTTCTTGGCGTCGGAGGGGTAGTCGGCGTTGGCGCGCACGCCCAGACGGCGGATCTCGTCCGCCCAGCCCAGCAGCGTCGCCAGGTAGGGGTTCTCCAGGTCCGGCACCACCGTCTCGAGCGCGCCGGCGTACAGCTCGCCCAGGGTGCCGTCGATGCTGATCTCGTCCCCTTCGGCCAGCTCCTTGCCCGCGATCGACATCGTGCGGCCGACCAGGTCGATTTCGAGCGAGGAGACGCCCACCACCGCGGGCTTGCCGAACTGCCGTGCGACCAGGGCGGCGTGGCTGGTGCGGCCGCCGCGGCTGGTGAGGATGCCCCGGGCGGCCAGCATGCCGTGCACGTCGTCCGGACGGGTCTCGGGGCGGACCATGATCACTTCACGGCCGTCCTTGGCCCACCGTTCCGCCGTGTCGGCGTCGAAGGCGATCCGGCCGACCGCCGCGCCGGGCGACACGTTCAGGCCCGTGCCCAGTTTGGCGGCCTGCTCGCGCGAGGCACGCGTGAACTGCGGATGCAGGAACACGTCCACCTGTTCGGCCTTCACGCGGCGCACGGCCTCGGACTTGGTGAGCAGGCCCTCGCCGACCATGTCGACGGCGATGCGGACCTCCGCCTGGGCGGTGCGCTTGCCGTCGCGGGTCTGCAGGAGCCACAGCTTGCCGTGCTCGATGGTGAACTCCATGTCCTGCATGTTGCGGTAGTGCGCTTCCAGGCGCTGCGCGATCTGCTGGAACTCGTCGTACACGTCCGGCATCTCGGACTTCATGTCGTCCAGCGGTTGCGTCTCGCGGATGCCGGCCACCACGTCCTCGCCCTGCGCGTTGCGGAGGTAGTCGCCTTCCAGCTGGGGCTCGCCGGTGGTGGCGTCGCGGCTCATGGCCACGCCGGTGGCGCAGTCGTCGCCCATGTTGCCGAACACCATCGTCTGGATGTTGACGGCCGTGCCGAGGTCGTGCGCGATGCCGCTGGCGTTGCGGTAGTCGCGGGCCCGCTTGCCGTTCCAGGACTCGAACACCGCTTCGGTGGCCAGGCGCAGCTGCTCGTGCGGATCCTCGGGGAAGGTGCGGCCGGTGTAGGTCTTGACGATCTCCTTGAACTTGCGGGTCACCTCGCGCCAGTCGTCGGCCGACAGTTCGGCGTCGATCATGACCTCGGCGGCCTTGCGGCGGGCGGTGATGACGGCCTCGAACACCTCGTCGGGCACGCCCAGCACCACGCTGCCGTACATCTGCACCAGGCGGCGGTAGCTGTCCCACACGAAGCGCGGGTCGGCGGTCAGGCGCGTGAGCCCCTCGGCCACGGTGTCGTTCAGGCCGATGTTGAGGATGGTGTCCATCATGCCGGGCATGCTGAACTTCGCACCGGAGCGGCAGGAGACCAGCAGCGGTCGGGTGGGGTCGCCGAAGGTCTTGCCGGTGGTCTGCTCGACGTGCTTCAGCGCTTCGAGCTCCTCCTCCCACATGCCTTCGGGGAAGGTCTCGCCCTCGGCGAGGTAGGCGTTGCACGCCTCGGTGGTGACGGTGAAGCCGGGCGGAACGGGCACGCCGAGGCGCGTCATGTCGCCCAGGTTGGCCCCCTTGCCGCCCAGCAGGGCGCGCGTGGCCTCCCAGCTGTTTTGCCGCCGTTCGGCCTCGTCGACGTCGCGGAACAGGTACACCCATTTGCTTTGGGTCATCCGACTCTCCTTCCCGGGGGGTCCCCGGTCGCGCGTCGTGGCGGGCGAGCCCCGCCATCCAGGGCCGGTGCGTCGCGCTTTGCGCACGGGCCCCTGGCAGCCGCCTTCGTCGAAGACCACGCTATGCGTGTGCGTGACGCGGCTGCAAGGCCAGACGTCCCGCCTGCACGGAAGGGCGGGGGGGTCCGCGTCGGCGGGCCTGGCCGCGGCGGGCGGCGTGGCGACGAACGCCGTCATGCAGCCGGGACAGCTGTCTTGTGAGCCGCGCATGCGGTCTGGTATCTTGACCTCCAGCGACAACGTGAAATGGCGCACGAAGGGTGCGCCTCCACGTTTCGGACGCCCGCGGCTGGTGGAAGAGAGGCCCCCCTTGTACGCAGCCATTTTGATGATGTTCCTCGCGGCCGGACTGATCGGCGTCGCGGCGATTCTGGCCAGCGCGGTGCTGGGTCCGAAACGGGCGACGAGCACGACCCTGTCGCCGTACGAATCCGGCGTGCCGGCGCCGACCGGCGCCCGTGAGCGGATTCCGGTGCACTTCTATCTGGTCGCGATGATGTTCATCGTGTTCGACCTGGAGACGGCGTTCTTCTTTCCCCTCGCGGTGCGTTTCCAGGCCGCGCCGGAGTTCCTGTTCGTGAACGCCGTGATTTTCGTCCTCATCCTTGCCGTGGGGTACGTGTACATCCTGCGCAAGCGCGTGCTCGACTGGAGGTGACCGTGGCCGTCACGGACCTGTTCGAAAAGGACGTCATGGAGCTGGAGCAGGACGGCATCCTGTTCTCGACGCTCGGCAAGCTGGTCGCGTGGGGGCGCAGCAAGAGCCTGTGGCCCGCCACCTTCGGCTTGGCCTGCTGCGCGATCGAGATGATGCAGTCCACCAACGCCCGCAACGACCTGGCCCGCTTCGGAAGCGAGGTATTCCGCGCCAGCCCCCGCCAGGCGGACGTGATGATCGTCGCCGGTCGCCTCTCGAAGAAGATGGCGCCGGTGATGCGCCGCGTCTACGAGCAGATGCCCGACCCCAAGTGGGTGATCAGCATGGGCGCCTGCGCCAGCTCGGGCGGCATGTTCAACAGCTACGCCATCGTCCAGAACGTCGACTCGGTGGTGCCGGTCGACGTGTACGTGCCCGGCTGCCCGCCCCGCCCGGAGGCGCTGGTGTACTCGGTGATGCAGCTTCAGAAGAAGGTTCAGGGCAAGGCGTTCGACCAACGCGGCGTCGAACTCCCCATGGTCGAAGGCTGGTCGCGCCCGTGAGCACGGAGGCGAGCCCGGGGGAGGGCCTGGCCGCGCGCGTCGCGGCGGAGCTCGAGGCGGAGGGCGGCACCGTCCGGCGCGAGTTCGACCAGCTGCACGTGCTGCTGCCGGCGGCCCGCATCACGGAGTCGGTCCGCCACGCCAAGACGGCCGGCTTCGAGCAGATCAGCGACGTGATGGGGATCGACTGGCTCGACTACCCCGGCCACCAGGGCCCGCGCTTCACCGTGGTGTACAACCTGTACTCACTGACGCAGAACGAGCGGCTGATGCTGCGCGTGAACGTCCGGGACGACGAGCACGTGCCGACCATCACCGGCCTGTGGCGCGCCGCGAAGTTCATGGAGCGCGAGGTGTACGACATGTTCGGCATCCCATTCGACGGGCATCCCGACCTGCGCAAGCTGCTCACGCCGGAGGATCTCGACGGCCACGCGCACCGCAAGGACTTCCCCCTGGGCGAGACGCCCACCCTGTTCAACGAGGGCCGCTTCCTGGATCCCGAGAGTTTCCGGGCCGGCATGATTGGCCGGCAGGGTGGCCTGACCGGCTGGGCGGGCGGGGCCCGCAAGGGCGTCCGCAGCGACCCCGACCTCGAGCATCCCGAGGGGGGCGAGGGATGACGCGGGCCCGCGGCGGCGAGCCGGGCGCCCGCGCAAAGGTGGTGGGTGAGGAGCGCCACGGCGACTTCGAGACCAAGCACATGCGCATCAACGTCGGGCCTCAGCACCCCGCCACGCACGGGGTGTTGCGGTTGGTGGTCGACCTGGACGGCGAGCGCATCGCGCGCATCTCGCCCCGCATCGGCTACCTGCACACCGGCTTCGAGAAGACGATGGAGAACCGTCCCTACCCGCAGGGCGTGACCTACTCCAACCGGATGGACTACCTCCACGGCTTCGCGCACGACCTGGCGTACGTGCTGTCGGTCGAGAAGCTGATGGACGCCCGCGTGCCCGAGCGCGCGCAGCGCATCCGCGTGATCCTGAACGAGCTGAACCGCATCTCCAGCCACCTGGTGTTCTTCGGCACCGGCATCCTCGACATGGGGGCGCTGACGCCGTACTTCTACGCCATGCGCGAGCGCGAACGTCTGCTGGACATCTTCGAGCTGGTGTGCGGCGCCCGCATGAACTTCGGGTACTTCCGCGTCGGCGGCTTGGCGCGCGACGTGCCCGAGGGGTTCGAGGAGGAGGTTCGCGCCTTCGTGCGCGACTTCCCCGCCGCCATGCAGCAGTACCGCGCGCTGTTCGAGAAGAACGACATCTTCGTGAACCGCACGCGCGGCGTCGGCGTGATCAGCCGCGAGGTGGCGTTGGACGTGGGCCTGACCGGTCCCTCCGCCCGTGCCAGCGGCGTGAACCTGGACTTCCGCAAGGCGCAGCCGTACTCCGGCTACGAGCACTACGACTTCGCCGTGCCCACCTTCGAGGTCGGCGACGCCTACCACCGCTTCATGATCCGCATGCTGGAGATGGAGGAGAGCCTGAAGATCGTCACGCAGGCGCTGGACGGCCTGGAGCCGGGCCCGGTCAACGATCCCGACCGGCGCATCAGCCTGCCGCCCCGTAAGGAGCTCGAGACCAGCATGGAGGCGGTGATCTTCCACTTCAAGCTGGTGACGGAGGGGTTCCACCCGCCGCGCGGCGAGGTGTACGTGCCGACCGAGTCGGCCCGGGGCGAGCTGGGCTACTACCTGGTGAGCGACGGCGGCAGCATGCCGTACCGCGTCAAGATCCGGGTGCCGAGCCTGATCAACCTCCAGGCGCTCGAGCCCGCCTGCGTCGGCGGGCTGTTCGCCGACATGATCGTCAACATCGCCACCATGGACCCGATTCTCGGCGATGTCGACAAGTGAGGGCCGGCGCGATGGGCTTCGGGTGTGAGGTGGGCGTTGCGGATCGCGGCGCTCGGTGCTGCGATGGTGGGCGTGAGCGCCGCGTTGGGCGGCGCCCATCCGTTGTGGACCCTGCTCGCCGGCATCTGTGCCGGGGGGCTGTGGGCGGCCTCGATGGGGGCCGCTGGAGGACGGACGTGAACGCCGGCACGGCCGAGAGGCCGCGGCGCGAGGGGAAGACCGCATCATGATCGAACTGAACACAGTCACTTCGTTCTTCGCGGACAAGCAGGAGCTCGTCGACGAGATCCTGGGCCGCTACCCGGCGTACGGGCGCCGAAGCGCCGTGATGCCGCTTCTGTGGGAGGTGCAGCGCGCCGAGCGGCACGTCAGCGAGGCCCGCGTGGCCGAGATCGCGGAGCTCATTGGCATCACGCCCACCGAGGTCAAGGGCGTGATGAGCTTCTACGCCACCTACCACGGCGAGCCGGTGGGCGAATTCCACCTGCAGGTGTGCAGCACGCTGAGCTGCGCGTTGGCCGGCAGCGACCAGCTGTGCGACCACCTGAGCGAGGCGCTGGACCTGGTGCCCGGCGAGACGGACGCCGAGGGGCGCTTCAGCCTGCAGAAGGTGGAGTGCCTCGGCTCCTGCACCACCGCGCCGGTGCTGCAGGTGAACGACACCTACTACGAGCGCGTGAGCCGCAGCCGCGCCGATGCCCTGATCGACGCCATGCGCCAAGGGGAACTGCCGGCGCCGTGGCGGGCGCGCTCCGGCGACAACGAGGGGGCCGGCGCGGGCCCGCTGGGCGCCGAGAAGATGGCCGGGAGCGCGGACGGGACGGGCCCGGCGGCGCCCGGCGAACGTCCCGCGCCCACCGACGAGGAAGGAGACGCCTGATGGCGGATGCCATGGCGGGCGCGGACGGCCGAATCACCAGCCGCACGGACCCGCGCTTCGAGGTCACCCTGTACCGGCACGTCGGCGTCGATGGCGCCCACACGCTGGACTACTACCTCTCGCACCGCGGCTACGAGGCGGCGCGCGAGGCGCTCTCGCGCTCGCCCGATGAGGTGGTGGACGTCGTCAAGGCTTCAGGCCTGCGCGGCCGCGGCGGCGCGGGCTTCCCGGCCGGCCTGAAGTGGTCGTTCATGCCGCCGCCCGATGGCGGCGACCGGTTCGTGGTCTGCAACGCCGACGAGTCCGAGCCCGGCTCCTGCAAGGACCGGTACCTGATGGAGGACGATCCCCACCAGCTGCTCGAGGGGATGATCATCGCCGGGCACGCGATGAAGGCCGAGAAGGGCTTCATCTACGTCCGCGGCGAGTACTGGTTGGCGTACGAACGCATGCGCGACGCCATTCAAGAGGCGCGGACCCACGGCTACCTCGGCCAGGACCTGTTCGCCAGCGGGGTGAACTTCGACATCGAGCTGCACCGCGGTGCCGGCGCGTACATCTGCGGCGAGGAGACCGCCCTCATGAACTCGCTCGAGGGCCTGCGCGGCACCCCGCGCCTCAAGCCGCCCTTCCCCGCCCAAGCGGGCATGTACGGGCGGCCCAGCACCATCAACAACGTCACCACCCTCGCGGCGGTCGTGCACATCGTCAACGAGGGGGCCGAATGGTTCGCCCGCATGGGCACCGACGACAGCAAGGGCATCCACCACGTGCAGATCTCCGGCGCCGTGAACGCGCCCGGCGTGTACGAGGTGCCCATGGGCATCACCTACCGAGAGATCATCAACGACCTGGGCGGCGGCCCCGCCGGCCCCGCCAAGGCGTTCATTCCGGGCGGCACCTCCTGCCCGCTGTTCCCCTACGACGATGAGCACCTGAACCTCCCCATGGAGTACGCCTCGGTCGCCAAGGCCGGGTCGATGCTCGGCACCGGCGGCCTGATCGTCATCCCCGAGGATCAGTGCATCGTCGACGCCATGTACAACGTCACGCGCTTCTACGCGCACGAGTCGTGCGGCAAGTGCACCCCCTGTCGCGAGGGCGTGTCGTATTGGATGCCGCGCCTGTTCCGCAAGCTGCTGGCCGGCAAGGGCGAACCAAAGGACGTCGACCTGCTGGAGGAGCTGGCGGCCGGCACCCGCGGCACGGCGTTCTGCCCCCTGGCCGACGCCTGCGTCTGGCCGGTGCAGGTCAGCCTGCAGCACTTCCGGCACGAGTACGAGCACCTGGCGGAGCACGGACGTCCGCTGCACCCACGGAAGGATCGGTGGCAGGCGTGAAGGTCAAGGTCAACGACGCCGAGCTCGACGTCGCGCAGGGCACCAGCGTCATCGACGCGCTGTTCGCGGCCGGGTACGACGTGCCCTACTTCTGCAGCCAGGAGTACATGTCGCCGGTCGGTGCCTGCCGCATGTGCCTCGCCAAGATCGGCGCGCCCCGCAAGGACCGCGGCAGCGGCGAGTGGATCGTGGACGAGGAGACCGGCGAACGCAAAATCTTCTGGTTCCCCAACCCGATGGCGACCTGCACCACCCAGGTGATGGAGGGCATGGTGGTCGACACCCTCTCCAAGGAGGTGCGGCGCGCCCAGGGGATGATGACCGAGTACACCCTGATCAACCACCCTCTGGACTGCCCCACCTGCGACAAGGGCGGCGCCTGCGAGCTGCAGGACCGCGCCTACGAGTACGGCTCGGGCCACAGCCGCTTCGACTTCGACAAGCGCCACCAGGAGAAGCACCACGCCCTCAGCGAACTGATCACGCTGGACCGCGAGCGCTGCATTCACTGCAAGCGCTGCGTGCGCTACTTCGAGGAGGTCCCCGGCGACGAGGTGCTCGACTTCATCGAACGGGGCAGCCACACCTACATCGGCAACCTGGAGACCGGCCTGCCGAACCCGTTCAGCGGCAACATCACCGACATCTGTCCCGTCGGCGCGCTGCTGGACACCAGCAGCCGCTTCCGGGGCCGCAACTGGGAGTACGACCATACCGACACCACCAGCCTGGACGATCCCGGCGGCTCGGCGTTGCGCGTCGACGCCCGCACCGGCCGCATCGAGCGCATCAAGGCCGGGCTGAATCCCGAGGTGAACAAGACCTGGATTCACGACGGCGAACGCTTCGGGCACGAGTACGCGGATGCGCCCGACCGCATCACCACGCCGTGGGTGCGGGAGGGGGACCAGCTTGTCCCGGCCTCCTGGGAGGGGGCCGCCCGCCGCATCGTCGAGGGCCTGCAGCGCGTCGACGGCAAGGCGATCGGCGTGGCGATCCGCGCCGACGCCACGCTGGAGGAGGGCGTCGCCGCCAAGGCGCTGGCCGATCACCTCGGCAGCGGCCGCGTGGATCACGCGCCGCGCCCCCCCGCCTCGGTGGTGCCCGGCGGCGCCGGCGCCACGCTGCGTGACGTCGCCACCAGCGACGCGCTGCTGGTGGTGGGTGACCCCACGGCAGAGGCCGGCATCGTGGACCTTCGCATCAAGGACGCGCTCAAGGGCGTCAGCCCGCCGGAGCTGTTGCCGCACGGCGTGCCCATCGCCGACCTGCGCCTGGGGGAGCGCATGCCGCGCAAGCGCGACATCCTCACGGTGTGCGCGCCGTATCGCACCGACCTGATGCGGCACGCCGGGCGGGCCGGCACCTACCCCGCCGGCGGCGAGGCCGCCCTGTTCCGCGCCTTGAGCGCGTTGGCGGCCGCGCAGGACCCCGAGAGACGCCTTGATGCGGCCGAGGTGGACGAGGCGGCGCTGGGCATGCCGCGCGCCGAGGCCGACGCCCTGGTCCAGCGACTCCGCGGCGCCGATGCGCCGGTGCTCGTCTGGGGCGGGTTCGTCTCCGCCGACCCCGAGGCCGACGCGGCCGCCCGGTCGTTCGCGCAGGCGGTCGGCGCCAAGGTGCTGATCCTCGGTTCGATGGCCAACGCGTACGGGTTGGAACGCATCGGCGTCTCGCCCAGCCACGAGCGCTACGACTACGCCTCGATGCTGTCCGGCGAGGCCAAGGCGCTCGTCCTCAGCCAGCTCGACCCGGCCGCGGACGCCGCCGCCTCGAAGCGGCTGCAGGAGCTGTCGTTCCTGGTGGTGCACGCCACCTTCCCGACCGCCACCACCGCCCTGGCCGACGTGATCCTGCCCGCGAAGACCGGCTACGAGAAGGAAGGGACCACCGTCAACGCCGAGGGGCGCGCCCTGCCGGTCCGGCCCGTCCCGGTGGAGGCGGGCGTCGTCGAGGACTTCACCGGCGTCGTGGGGCGGCTCGGCGAAGCGTTCGGCGTGCGCTTGGACGGTCGCAGCGCGCGCAGCGCCCGCCGGGTGCTGCGCAAGCGGCTGGGCATGGACATGGCCGAACTGCCCCGGTTCGGGGCCCGGCTGCCGGCCCCCAAGGGCGCAGCACGGGGCGTGCGCGCCCTCCGCGCCGTCCAGGCCGGTTCGGGCCGCGCCCTGGTGGTGCCCAGCATGGTGCGGATCGAGTACCTGGACCGCAACCCGACCCTGCGGGCGGAGTGGGGCGACGCCGCCCTGCGCCTGCATCCCCGCGACGCCGAGGCGCGCAGCCTGAACGCCGGCGACACGGTGCTGGTTCCGGTCGGCGGGATGACGCGTCGCCTGCGGGTGGCGCCCAGCGAGGACGTGCCCGAGGGCCTGTGGTTGGTCCCCGCCACGCCGGACCAGCCGGTCGGCCTGTACCCCTTGGACGTGAAAGGCGTTCGGCCGGCGCCCCGCGACGCCGCGCCCGCCGAGGCGGGGGTGGCCTGACATGGAGCCGCTCTGGGTGGTGTTCCTGAAGGCCCTGGTGCTGTGCGCGGTCCTGTTGGGCGCCTTCGCGTACATGACGTTGGTCGAGCGGCGGCTGCTGGGCCGGTTCCAGCACCGCATCGGCCCGAACCGCACCGGCCCGTTCGGGTTGCTGCAACCGATCGCCGACGCGCTGAAGGCGGTGTTCAAGGAGGACATCATCCCCAGCGGGGCCGACAAGGTCGTGTACGTGCTGGCGCCCTTCATCAGCATCACGTTTGCCCTGTCGGCGTTCGGGGCCATTCCCGCCGGACCGGCCGGCTCGCTGTTCGGTCTGGACCCGTGGGTGATGGACCTGGACATCGGCCTGCTGTACGTGCTGGCCGCCACCTCGATCGGGGTGTACGGCATCTTCCTGGGCGGGTGGGCGTCCAACAGCAAGTACGCCCTGCTGGGCAGCCTCCGCTCGTCCGCGCAGATCATCAGCTACGAACTGGGCCTGGGCCTGTCGGTGCTGACCATTCTGATGATCTCGGGCACCCTCAATCTGCGAGAGATCGTGGAGCTGAACGTCTGGTCGGTGAGCCCCTGGCTGTGGCCCGGGCTGATCGTGGCGTTCGCCACCTTCTGGATCAGCGGCATCGCGGAGGTCAACCGCACGCCGTTCGACCTGCCCGAGGCCGAGCAGGAGCTGGTGGCCGGCTATTTCACCGAGTATTCCTCCATCAAATGGGCGCTGTACCAGATGGCGGAGTACGTGAACATGATGACCGCCTCGGCGTTCATCGCGACGCTGTTCCTGGGCGGGTACAAGGGCCCCGGGTTCGTGGACGCGATCGTGCCGGGGATGAGCGACTGGCCGATCCTGTGGCTGGTCCTCAAGATGGCGATCTTCATGTTCGTGTTCATCTGGCTGCGCGCCTCGTTGCCGCGCCTGCGCTACGACCAGCTGATGCGCTTCGGCTGGATCTACCTGTTCGAGATCGCGCTGGGCGCGGCGCTGCTGACGGGGGCGGTGATCGCGTTTGTGCTCTGAACGCGCACCGTCCACCGCGCGCCGCGCCCCGCCGCAACGCACGTCACGCCCCACGCCAGGGCGACGCATCCACGCCGCTCGCTCGGGCGGACCGCACGCCGAAGGAAGGGGGCCCGCATGAGCGTCCTCGACATCGCCAAAGGGATGGGTGTGACCCTGTCCCATCTGTTCAAGAAGCCGGTCACCGTGCAGTACCCGGAGCAGAAGGTGGACGTCAAGCCGCGCTTCCGGGGCCGACATCACCTGCTCCGCCACCCCGGGACGGGCCTGGAGAAGTGCATCGGCTGCAGCCTCTGCGCTGCCGCCTGTCCCGCCTACGCCATCTACGTCGAGGCCGCCGAGAACGATCCCGATGACCCGGTCTCCGCAGGCGAGCGCTACGCCAGCATCTACGAGATCAACATGCTGCGCTGCATCTTCTGCGGCCTGTGCGAGGAGGCCTGCCCGACCGGCGCGATCGTGCTGGGGCACGAGTTCGAGCTGGCCGACTTCCGCTACGAGGACTTCGTGTACGGCAAGGACGACCTGCTGGTCGGCGTGAAAGGGTCCAAGTGGCAGCGTCGCGAGGCCGCGCGAAACGGCGAGGACGTCTCGCTGGGGTTCGAGGCTGGGCACCGCGACGTGCTGGAAGGCGTGGACTACTGATGATCGGCTTCTGGATCGTCGCCGTGGTGTCGGTGGTGGGCGCGATCGGCGTGGTCACGCTGCGCCAGCCGGTGCACGCCGCGCTCGCGCTGGTCGGGACGCTGCTGGCGGTGGCGGTCGCCTACCTGCAGCTGCAGGCGCACTTCCTGGCCGCGACGCAGGTCATCATCTACGCGGGCGCCATCATGGTGCTGTTCCTGTTCGTGATCATGCTCCTGAACGTCACCCAGCGCGAGGTGGGGGACCGCCTGCGCTGGATCCGGCCCGCCGCCGGGGTGGTGGGGGCGATCACCGTCCTTGCGCTTGCCGCCACCGTCCTGGCCGTGCCGCAGGAGCTTCCCGGCGCCGACGTCGTCGCCGGCGTGTTCCAGGGGGCGGGCGCCACCGGCATCGCGGACACGCTGTTCACGCGCTACCTGCTGGCGTTCCAGCTGGTGGGGGTGCTGCTGCTGACCGGCATCGTGGGGGCGGTCGGGCTGGTGCAACGCTCGCCCAGCGCCGCCGCGGACGAGCAGGCCCGGTCCGGCATGCCGGACCGCACGCCCGGTGCGCCGCCGCCCGCCGACCGGCGGGACGCCAACCCGCGCCGGCTGGAAGGGGGGCGGTGAGGTGACCCCGGCTCCGACCGAGGCGTGGGTCGCGCTCAGCGCGGCCCTGTTCGCGATCGGCGCGAGCGGCGTCCTGATGCGCCGTAGCGCCATTCTGGTGTTCTTGAGCGTCGAACTGATGTTGAACGCCGCCAACCTGGCCCTGGTCGCCTACGCGCGGCAGTGGACCGCCGTCGGCGCGCCCGAGGCCCTCTCCGGGCAGACGGTCGTGTTCATCGTCCTGGCCGTCGCGGCGGCCGAGGTGGCGGTCGGCCTGGGCATTCTGGTGGCGATCTTCCGGCACCGGACCAGCACCGACGTCGACGCGCTCTCGGAGGTGAGGCTGTGACCGACGTCGTCGCTTGGGTATCGCTGGCGCCGCTGCTCGCGCTGGCGGGCGCCCTGATCAACGGCCTGTTCGGCCGCGCGTTGCGCGAGCCGCTCCCCGGCATCGTGGCCACGTTGACGGCCGCGTCCGGCTTCGTGCTGTCGCTGATCGCGTTCATCGGCCTGCAGGGGCGCGAGGATCCGCGCGTGGCGGTGCCGCTGGGGTCGTACCTGCCGGCGGAGCCGCTGGAGGTGTCGCTCGGCTTCCTGATCGACCCGCTCAGCGTGCTGATGCTGCTGATCATCACCGGGGTGGGCACGCTCATCCACCTGTACTCCGTCGCCTACATGCACGGCGACGACGGCTACGCCCGCTACTTCTCGTTCCTGAACCTGTTCCTCGCCGCGATGATGGTGCTGGTCATGGCGGACGGCTTCCTGCTGATGTTCGTCGGTTGGGAGGGCGTCGGGGTGTGCTCCTACCTGTTGATCGGCTTCTGGTACGGCCGGCGCGAGAACGCCGACGCCGCCCGCAAGGCGTTCATCACCAACCGCGTGGGGGACGTCGGGTTCTTGCTGGCGATGTTCGCCTTGTTCGCGACCTTCGGCACGCTGAACATCGCGTCCGTCAACGAAAGCGCCGTGGGCATGGCGTTCGGCTCCGGCACGCTGACGGTGATCGCGTTGCTGCTCCTGCTGGGCGCGACCGGCAAGTCGGCGCAGCTGCCGCTGCAGGTGTGGCTCCCCGACGCCATGGCCGGCCCGACGCCGGTGTCCGCCCTGATCCACGCCGCGACCATGGTGACCGCGGGCGTGTACCTGATCGCGCGCACCGCGCCGCTGTTCAGCATGACGCCGTTCGCCTCCGCCACGGTGGCATGGGTGGGGGCGCTGACTGCCCTGATCGCGGCGTTTGCCGCGCTGGGGCAGACGGACATCAAGAAGATCCTGGCCTACTCGACCATCAGCCAGCTCGGCTTCATGTTCGTCGCCGTCGGCGTGGGCGCCTACTGGGTGGCGGTGTTCCACCTGTTCACGCACGCCTTCTTCAAGGGCCTGTTGTTCCTCGGCGCCGGCTCCGTCATCCACGCCCTGAACGGCGAGCAGGACGTTCGCCGTATGGGGGGGCTGGGGGCGCGAATGCCGATCACGGGCGTCACCAGCCTGATCGCCACCCTGGCGATCGCCGGCGTGCCGCTGCTGTCCGGCTTCTTCAGCAAGGACGCCATCCTGGCCCACACGCTGAACAGCCAGCACGTGGAGGGGTACGGCACCACGCTGCTGTACGGTGTTCTGCTGGTGACCGCAGTATTGACGGCGTTCTACATGTTCCGCTGGTACTACGGCATCTTCGGCGGCCGTTCCCGCGTCGACGCGAAGGTGGCGCAGGGCGTGCACGAGTCGTCCGCCGTCATCACGGTGCCGCTGGCCATCCTCGCCGTGTTCAGCGTGGTGGCCGGCTACGTCGGCCTGCCGGCGTTCGCGTTCCCGAACGCGATCGACGGGTGGCTGACGTCCGCGACCCTGGGCGGCCTGACCGAGGTGCCGTTCCATCACCCCGCCGTGTGGGTGGAGTGGATGTTGGTCCTGGTCTCGATCGCGGCGGCCGGACTGGGCCTGGCGCTGGGCTGGTGGGTGTACGCCGCCAAGCAGGGCGCGCCGGCCCGCCGCGCCTCGGAGGGGCTGTTGGGCCGCCTGTCGCGCGCCGGCGGCGGGTTCGACCCGCTGTATCGCACCCTGTTCATCGGCTCCGCCGAAGGCACGGCCGGGGGGGTGGCGGTCCTGGACCGTGACCTCGTCAACCGCGGCCTGCAGGGCGTCGGCACGGCGCTGGGGCTGTTCGGGCGCCTGGCGGCGCGGCTGCAATCCGGGTACGTACGCGCGTATGCGTTCGCGATGTTCGCGGGGGTGGCCGCCCTCGTGCTCGTGGCCGCCTGGTTGGGGGTGAGGGCATGACCGCCGCAATGGTCCTGATTCCGCTGATTGCCGCCGCGCTGGTGTGGCGCGCCCCGCGCCGCGCGGCCGGTGCGCTGGCGCTGCTGGCCACCAGCGGCACCTTCGTGCTGGCGTTGTTCCTGTCCAGCGCGTCGGCGCTGGACCTTGCGTGGCTACCCGCCGCCGGCATCGGGTTCCGCCTGGACCCGGCCGGCGTCGCCTCGGTGCTGGTGCTGGCCGCCTCTCTCGCGATGATTCCGACCGTGCTGGCGGCCGCCACGCAGGTCGCCCGCTCCACGGGGGCCTTCCTGGCGCTGCTGCTGGCCATGCAGGCCGGCCTGAACGGGCTGTTCCTGTCCAGCGACCTGGTCCTCACCTACGTGTTCTGGGAGGCGACGCTGTTCTTCAGCGTGTTCCTGCTGGGCGGGTGGGGCCGCGAGGGCCGGCGCGGCGCCGTCACCAAGTACCTGATCTACGCCGTCGCCGGCTCGTTCCTGATGCTGGTCTCGATCCTGGCGCTGCGCCCGCTCTCCGGCGCGGAGAGCTACGCCTTCGCCGACCTGCTGCCCGCCACCCGCGCGTTGGACGTCGTCACGCAGGCCTGGCTGTTCGCCGGCTTCGCCGCCGCCTTCGCCGTGAAGCTGCCGATGTTCCCGCTGCACTCGTGGCTGATCGACTTCCACGATCAGAACCACCCGTCGGGTGCGGCGGACGTGGCCGGCACCCTGTACAAGGTGGGCGGGTTCGGCTTCTTCGCCTGGGCCATCCCGCTGTTGCCGCTCGGGGCGCAGGCGTTCCAGCCCTGGATGCTGGCGCTCACCTCCGTCACGGCACTGTGGGCGGCGCTGGCCGCCACGCAACAGACCGACCTCAAGCGGCTGCTGGCGTACGCCTCGCTGTCGCACATGGGGCTCGTCGGGGTGGGGCTGTTCTCGCTCCATCCCGCCGGGATGACCGGCGCGATGGCGTTGCTGGTCGCCCAGATGTTCTCGACCGGCGGGCTGTTCCTGCTCTCGGGCATGCTGTACGCGCGCCGCGGAAGCTTCGCGCTGGACCGCTTCGGCGGCCTGGCGCGCAGCGCGCCCGCCTTGGCGGCCGTCACCCTGCTGGCGCTGTTCGCCTCGATCGGGGTGCCGGGCCTGTCCAACTTCCCCGGCGAGTTCATGAGCCTTCTTGGCGCCTTCCAGACCCACGTCGCGGCGGCCGTGCTGGCGACGCTGGCCGTGATCGCGGCCGGCGCGTACGGCGTGAATCTGTACCAGCGCCTGTACCAGGGGCGCCAGCGTGAGGCCACCCACGACCTCCGCGGCCTGGAGGTGGCGGTGCTGGCACCCCTCGTCGCCGGCATCCTGTGGATGGGGATCGCCCCCGCGCCGCAGATCGCCCGCACCCACCAGGACACCCGCGTGGCGCTCCAGATGGACGCCGACGACGAAGAGGCCGCCGCGCCGGCGGCGGGATGGACGATTCCCGTGGAAGACGAGGAGGAACCGCCCGGCCTGGCCGAGGTTCCCGGGGGTGCACCATGATGATGCCCATCACCGAAGTGTCGATGTGGGCGATCGCGCCCGCCCTGATCGTGCTGGTCACGGCCGCGATCACGCTGCTCGGCGGCCTTTTCGTGCGCGACATGCGCATCAGCGGCGGGCTCGCCCTGCTGGGACTCGTGGCCGCCGGCGTGCTGGCGGCCGTGCAGCTGGTGGACGGCCAGGACGCGCCGCTGATGGCGTTCGGCCTGCAGTGGATCGTGGACACGCCGGCCTCAGCGCTGAGCCTGATCATCCTGCTGGGGGCGGCGCTGTCGGTGCTGGTCGCGTACGACTACCTGGCGCCCGCCCGGTTGGATCTCCCCGAGTTCTACCCGCTGTTGCTGTTGTCCACCTTCGGCGGCATGGTGATGGTCCACGCCGGCGACCTGATCGTGCTGCTGTTGGGGCTGGAGATCCTCTCCCTGGCCGCCTACGCGCTGGCGGCGTGGCGCGCCGCCGACGCCACCAGCGAAGAGGCCGGCATGAAGTACTTCCTGCTGGGCGCGTTCGCCAGCGCCGTGCTGGTGTACGGGATCGCGCTGACGTACGGCGCGGTCGGCGCCTTCGACTACGGCGCCATCGCCGGCGCCCTGGCCGACGGCGTCGGCCCGATCGGGCTGACGGGCGGGCTGCTGGTGCTGGCCGGCCTGGGGTTCAAGGCGGCGCTGGCGCCGTTCCATCAGTGGGCGCCGGACGTGTACACCGGCGCGCCGACGCCCGTCACCACCTTCATGAGCATCGTGATCAAGACCGCCGCGTTCGGGGCGTTGCTGCGCGTCAGCGGCGCCGCCTGGCAGGGCAACCTGCCCGAGCTCGAGGTCGCCCTGGGCGTGCTGGTGGCGTTGACCGTGGTGATCGGCAACTTCGCGGCGCTTCTGCAGAGCAGCGTCAAGCGCATGCTGGCCTACTCCGCGGTGGCGCACGCCGGCTACCTGGGCCTGGCCGTGCTGGCGACGGGCGGCCTGGGCACGCCCGCCGCGGTGTGGTACCTGCTGGCGTACACCCTGATGAACGCCGGGGCGTTCGCGGTGCTCACCCAAGTGGCCGACGCGAACGACCGGGGCGACGACATCGAAGCGTGGGAGGGGCTGGGGCGCCGCCGACCGTTGCTGGCGGTGTGCATGACGTTGTTCATGCTCAGCCTGGCCGGCATCCCGCCGCTGGCCGGGTTCACCGGCAAGGTGCTGGTGTTTCAGGCCGCCCTGGACGCGGGCTATAGCTTCCTGGCCGTCCTGGCGATCCTCACCGCGGTGGTGGCGCTGGTGTACTACTTCCGCGTCGTGGCCGCCATGTGGTTCCGCGAGGGGCGCGGCCACGTGCGCCCTCGCAGCCCCGCCGCCAACGTGGCGATCGGCATCGCTGCGGTCGGCACCGTGGGGCTGGGCCTGTTCCCCAACCTGTTCTACGCGCTGCTCGAAGGGGGACGCACGCTGCTGCTGGCGGGCCTCTGAGCGGCCCTCAGCGCAGCGCGAACGTGTCGCCGGCCGCCCCTCGGGGCGGCCGGCGTCGTGCGCCGCACGGACCGGACGCGACGAGCCCGCGCCGTGCCGGCTCCTCGACCGGGACGTCCTTCCTCCCAGGCCAGGATGCCGCCGGCGACGTTGACCGCCTCGACCCGTGCGTCAGCAGGAACGCTGTGACGCGGTCGCTGCAGCGCCGCAGGGCGGCATGACCACCTCGCGGTCCTGGGAGCTCGCCTCCAGCGCTGCATGAAGTCGGAGAGCGGAGCATGACGGCGTTCCGGCGTGCGGTCGGCCGGTACTCGTCCCGTTTCGGCGTGCGTCGACGTTGGTCGCAGCCCTCCTGGACGCGGCGGCCGTGGCCTCATGCCCGCTTCGGTCTCGAGGCAGGTGGCGTTCCGCAGCGGAGATCACGTGCTGCGCGGCACGCTCACGCTTCCTGCCGGCCCCGGCCCGCACCCCGCCGTGATCACCCTGTCGGGCAGCGGCCCGCAGAACCGGGACGGCGAACTGCCCGGCATCCCCGGCTACCGGCCGTTCGCGCAGGTGGCCGAGCACCTCGCCGAGCGCGGCGTGGCCGTGCTGCGCTACGACGACCGCGGCGTGGCCGCTTCGGAGGGCGACAACGCCACCGCCACCAGCGGTGACCTGGCCGCATGGACGCCCGGGCGGCCGTCCGCGCCCTGCAGCGCAGGACCGACGTCGACCCGCTCCACATCGGGCTGCTGGGGCACAGCGAAGGCGGGATGCTGGCCGCGATGGTGGCGTCCCGCGATCCAGGCGTCGCGTTCGTGATCGCGCTGGCCCCGCCGGTGGCCGAGCCCATGGAGGGACTCCTGTTGCAGGAACGCCGCATGCTCGAGACGGCCGGCCTGCCGGCGCCGCTGGTGGAGGAGCGGGTCGCCATGACGCGGGAGGTGCTGGCGTTGACGCTGGCCCAGGACTGGCTTCCCTTGGAACGCCTGATCCGAGCGACGGTGCGTGAACAGTTGCAGGCCCTGCCCGAAGCCCAACGCGCCGCGTTCGGCGACCCGGACCAGGCGACGGAGAGGCTGGTGGCGCAGACCATGACGCAGCAGCGCGGCTGGATGCACTTCTTCCTCACCCACGACGCGAGAGGGGACTGGGCGCGCCTGCACGCACCGGCCCTCGTCCTGTTCGGCGGCCGGGACGTCCAGGTCGACCTGGAGCTGCACCGCGACGCCCTGTCGTCGCTGGACCGTCCGAACGTGGAGATCGTCACGGTCGCAGGCGCGAACCATCTGTTCCAGGAGGCCGACACGGGCAGCGTGCTGGAATACGCCGAGCTCGCGCCCGAGCTGACACCCGAGGTGCTGCGCAGCGTCAGCGCATGGTTGGCGGCGCAGGGCGTGGGCGGGGATCGTTGAGCGATGCGTGCCTTGATTCGGCCATCCTGAGTCCCCTGGCACGCTCCGCCGCTACCCCTTCTCGACCGGCAGCCCCTCCTCCTCCCAGGCCAGGATGCCGCCGGCGACGTTGACCGCCTCGACCCCGCGCGCCAGCAGGAACTCGGTGACGCGGCCGCTGCGGGCGCCGCTGCGGCACAGCACGACCACCTCGCGGTCCTGGGGGAGCTCGGCCTCCCAGCGCTGCATGAAGTCGGAGAGCGGAAGCAGGCGGGCGTCCGGCGTGCGGACGGCCCGGTACTCGTCCCGTTCGCGGACGTCGACGAAGGCGCTGCCCGCCTGGACGCGGCGGCGGGCCTCGTGCACGTCGATCTCGGGGGCAGGGTCGTCGGGCATGCCGGGATGATATCTGCGCGGCCGGAGACGGGTGCTAGCCTGCCCTGCATGGATTCGACGCGCGCCTGGTTGCGCGATCTGCTCGGCGACCAGGACCCCACCGAGGTGTTGCGCACCACGCCCACGCGCCTGGAGGCGTGGGCCAGCGACCGCGAGACGGTCTGGGACGTTCCGTGGCGGCCGGGCGGCTGGACGGCGCGAACGATCGTGGCGCACCTGTGCGACCGGGAGATCGGCTTCGCCTTCCGCGCCCGCAACGTGGTGTCGGCGGCGCATCCCCCGCACGTGGTCCAGACGTACGACCCGGACGCCTGGTCGGCCGACTACGCCCGGCTGGATCCCGCCCTGGCGGTCGAGGCGTTCCGGGGCCTGCGGGCGTGGAACCTCGCCTGGCTGGCGCGCCGCGACCTGCAGGACTGGCTGCGGCCCTACCGCCACCCCGAGCGGGCGGGGGAGGAGACCCTGGACGAGATGGTGCGCGACCTGGCCGGGCACGACCTGCACCACCTGAACCAACTCGCGATCACGCAGGGCGAGGCGGGCCCCGCCGGCGCGCACTCCGCGTGATAGACTCCCGCCCCATGAGCACCGAACGCACCTTCGCCATGGTCAAGCCGGACGGCGTGCAGCGCCGCCTGGTCGGAGAGCTGATCTCACGCATCGAGGCCAAGGGGTACGACATCGTCGCCATGAAGACGATGACCATCCCCCGCGAACTGGCCGAACGCCACTACGGCGAGCACGCCGACAAGCCGTTCTTCGCCAATCTGGTGTCGTTCATCACCAGCGGACCGGTCGTCGCCATGGTGGTCGAGGGCGAGAACGCCATCCAGGGCTGGCGCACCATGATGGGCGCCACCAACCCCGCGGACGCGGCCGCCGGCACCGTGCGGGGCGACTTCGCCACCAGCATCGACGAGAACGTGGCGCACGGTTCGGACGCGCCTGAGACCGCGACCCGCGAGATCGGCCTGTTCTTCCCCGAGCTGACCTGAGCCGACCCCTCAGCGCCCGCGGTCGTCGCCGCGGGCGGGCCGGTGCAGCCATGCCACCAACCGTGCCACCAGGGGGCGGGGGGCCAGGCGGGCCAATCGCGCCCCGGCTCGGTTCGAGGTGCCGGGCACGAACACGTGCTGGCCGCGCTCGAAGGCGCGGACGCCTGCTTCGGCCACGTGGGCGGCGTCCTGCATGGGCACCAAGCGGACCAGCCGCGTTTCCTCCATGTCGGCACGGGCGTGGAACTCGCTGACGGTCGGCCCCGGGCACAGGGCGGTGACGCGCACGCCGCTGCCGCGCACTTCCTCGGCCAGCGCCTCGCTGAGGTGCAGGACGAACGCCTTGCTGGCGTAGTAGACGGCCATGCCGGGGCCGGGCTGAAACGCGGCGGTGGAGGCGACGTTCATCACCCCGCCCCGGCCGCGCCGCCGCATGCCGGGCAGGAGGGCGCGCGCCAGGTGGGTGACCGCGACCACGTCCAGTCGGACCTCGGCCAGCACCTCCTCCAGCGGCACCTCGTCGAAGGCCCCCGGGTTGGCGACGCCGGCATTGTTGACGAGAACGTCCACCTCGTGCCCGGCGTCGTTCAACGCGCGCAGAAGCGCGCGCGGCCCGTCCTCCCGTGCCAAGTCGGCGGTGATCGTGGTCACGTCGCTGCCGTGCGCCTGGCGCAGCTCCTCGCGCAGCTCCTCCAGGCGCGACGTGGTGCGGGCGGTGAGGATCAGGTCGTGGCCCCGCCTGGCGAACGCGCGCGCCAGCTCGCGGCCGATGCCCGAGGACGCGCCGGTGATCATCGTGGTGGACATGGGTCCTCCCTCCGCGGGGCGTGCGCCCCGCTCTGCTAGGATGCCACGCGACGCGCCGCGCCTCGCGGACCCGTCGACCAGGAGGAGGTCGCATGCAGCTTTCGCAGCGGATTCAGAACGTTCGGGCGTCGTCCACCGTCGCGTTCAACACCAAGGCGGCCGACATGCGCCGCCAGGGCATCGACGTGATCGCCATGACGGCGGGCGAACCGGATTTCCAACCGCCCGAGCACGTGTTCATGGCCGCCCGTGAGGCGCTGGACCTGGGCCTCACCAAGTACACCCCGGCGGAGGGCACGCACGAGCTGCGCAGCGCGATCTGCGACAAGCACCAGCGCGAGAACGGCCTGGAGGCCACGCCGGAGCAGGTGATCGTGTCGACCGGCGGCAAGCAGGTGCTGTACGGCGCCTTCCAGGCGATCCTCGACCCCGGCGACGAGGTGGTCGTGATCGCGCCGTACTGGGTGTCCTACCCGGCCCAGATCGAGGTGGCGGGCGGCGTCACCGTGCCGGTCCGGACGCGCGCCGAGGACGGCTTCGTGCCCGACCCGGACGAGGTCGCCGCCGCCGTCACGGATCGCACCAAGGCGTTGGTGATCAACAGCCCCTCCAACCCCACCGGCGCGGTGTACCCGCGCGAGGTGGTCGAGGCGCTGGTCGCGGTCGCGCGCGACCGCGGGCTGTGGCTGATCGCCGACGACCTGTACGAGCACCTGATCTACGAGGGCACCTTCACGGCGGCGGGCCCGCTGTACCCGGAGGGCACGCTCACGGTGCACGGCGCGTCCAAGGCGTTCGCCCTGACCGGCTGGCGGATCGGCTGGGGGGTCGGGCCGCAGCCGTTGATCAAGGCGATGACGCGCCTGCAGGGCCAGGTCACCAGCGGCGCCAACGCGTTGGCGCAGCACGCCACCGTGGCGGCCCTGACGCAGGTCGACGCGACCTCGGCGTTCCTGGAGCGCACCAAGGCCGCCTACGTCGAGCGGCGGGGCATCCTGGTGGAGGGCCTGAACGCCCTGGGCCTGGCCACGCCGATGCCGCACGGCGCGTTCTACGTCATGGCCGACGTCAGCGCGCTGGACAATGACGAGGGCAAGGCCGCCCTGCGCCTCCTGGAGGAGGCCCACGTCGGGGTGGTGCCGGGCACCGACTTCCTGGCCCCCGGCTTCGTCCGGTTCAGCTACGCCACCAGCACCGACAACGTGCGGGAGGCGTTGCGGCGCATCGAGGCGTTGTTGGCCTGAGCGACGCGCCCCGTGCGGGCGCGGCCGCGTCCGGAGTGCGACCGCGTGCGTCGAGCACCGCGGGATACGCTCGCGTCATGCCCACACGTTCGCTTCACTTCGAGAACCGTCGCGGCCGCCGCTTGGCCGCCCGCCTGGACCTGCCCGAGGGGGGCACGGCGCACGCCACGGCGGTGCTGGCGCACTGCTTCACCTGCGGCAAGGACCTGAAAGGGTTGGTGCGCCTGAGCCGTACCCTGGTCGCGCACGGCTTCGCCGTGATGCGGCTGGACTTCACCGGCCTCGGCGAGAGCGAGGGCGAGTTCGCCGAGGCGGGCCTGGGCGGCGACGCGGACGATCTGGAGGACGCGGCGCACTACCTGGAGCAGGAGATCGCGGCGCCGTCGTTGCTGATCGGCCACTCGCTGGGCGGCTTGGCGGCGCTGCTGGTCGCGCCCCGCCTGACGTCCCTGGACGGCCTCGTCACCATCGGCACGCCCTCCGACCCACGACACGTGAAGGGCCTGCTGGGCAGCGATCTGGACGCGGGCGCCGAAGACGGCCGGGTCGAGGCGGTCATCGCCGGCCGGACCTTCCGCCTGCCGCAGGCGTTCCTGGACGAGGTGGACCAGCGCACGCCCGCCGACTGCCTGCTCGACCTGCACGTGCCCGTGATGATTCTGCACGCCGTCACCGACGAGGTCGTCGCCATCGAGCACGCCGAGCGCCTGTTCAAGGCCGCGAAGCATCCCAAGAGCTTCGTGTCGCTGGGCACCGCCGGCCACCTGCTCCCGCGCGAAGCGGACGCCCGCTACGCGGGGCACGTGATCGGCGGCTGGGCGGCCGGCCTGCGGGGCGCGCGCGGCGACGAGGACGGCATCGCGCCCCCGGACGGCAGGCCGGCGCAGGGCGCGCGCCTGCCGGAACGGGCCACACGGGCCACGACCCGGCAGGGCTACGCCACACAGGGGTACGCCGGCGGGTTCCCGCTACGACTGGACGAGCCCGAGGACGTCGGCGGCACCGACACCGGCCCCTCGCCGTCTGCGCTGTTGCGGTTGGCGCTGGCGGGCTGCACCGCCATCACGGTCCGGATGTACGCCGACCGCAAGGCGTGGCCGCTGGAGGCGATCCAGGTGGACGTCACCTCCGAATCCAAGCGCGCGCAGGGGACGACCCGCTCCCGCTTCGAGCGCCGCATCCGCTTAGACGGCGATCTCGACGAGGAGCAGCGCGCGCGGCTGATCGACATCGCCGGGCGCTGCCCCGTCCACCGCACGCTGGAGGGCGAGGTGAGCGTCGACACGAGCGAGGCCTGAACGCGGCGCCGGGCCGCTCGAATCCTGGGCCGCGCCTCCCGGCGCCTCCCGTGCCGGGCGGAACGCGGTAGGGTCCGCGCGTGTCGGCCAGGCGCTACGACCGCGAGATCCTGGCGCTGGCGCTGCCGGCGTTGGGTGCGCTGGCGGCCGACCCGCTGGTGTCGCTGATCGACACGGCGTTCGTCGGCCGGCTGGGGCGCGTGCCGCTGGCGGCGCTGGGCGTGAACGTGTCGGTGTTCTCGTTCGCGTTCGTGATCTTCAACTTCCTCGCCTACGGCACCACCCCCATGGTGGGCACCGCCCTGGGCCGGCGCGACATGGAGCGCGCCGGCCGGTTGGTGGCGCACGCCTTCTTCCTGGCGGTCGTGGCGGGCGTCATCGCGCTGGGCGTGCTGCAGGCGTTCGCGGGGCCCATCCTCCAGGCCATGGGCGCCAGTGGGGAGCTGATGGCGCCGGCTGCGGGGTACCTGCGGGTGCGCGCGTTGGCGGGGCCGGCGCTGCTGATCATCACGGCCGCCAACGGGGCGTTTCGCGGCTTTCAGGACACCCGCACGCCGCTGCGGGTGTCGCTGGCGGTGGCCGCGGCCAACCTGGTGCTGGACCCGTTGTTCATCTTCGCCTTCGGCTGGGGGTTGCAGGGCGCGGCCTGGGCCACCACCTTGGCGCAGTGGCTGGGGGCCGGCACCTTCCTGGCGTTGGTCTACGGGCGCAACCGGCGGGCATGGCGGGTGCCGTGGACCGTGCCGTCGTGGGCGGAGCTGGCACCGTTCCTGCGGGTCGGCTGGGCGCTGCTGATCCGCACCTTCGCCCTGATCGGCACCATGACCGCAGCCACCGCCGTCGCGGCACGCATCGGCGTGATCGACGTGGCGGCGCACCAGGTGGCGGCGCAGCTGTGGCTGTTCCTGGCGCTGATCGTGGACGCGTTGGCGATCGCCGCCCAGGCGTTGGTGGCGCGCTACGTGGGCGAGGGCAAGCCGCAGGAAGCGCGGGCCGTGTCCGACCGGCTGTTGGTTCTGGGCCTCGCGGTCGGCGCGGTGTTGGGGGTGGCGTTCTGGGTCGGCCGCTTCTGGCTGGCGGGCCTGTTCAGCGACGACCCGGCGGTGGTGGCGCGCATCCTGGCGCTGTTCCCCTTCGTGGCCCTGATGCAGCCCCTCAACGCGTTGGTGTTCGTGTGGGACGGCGTGTTCATGGCGATTCAGGACTTCTCCTTCCTGGCGGTCGCCATGGCGCTTTCCGCCCTCGCCGCCGCCACGGTGATGGCGCCCGTCCTGCCGCTGGGGCTCGGCGTGGCGGGGGTGTGGTGGGCGTTGGTCGGGCTGATGGTGACGCGTGCGCTCACGCTGGCCTGGCGCTACCGTCCCGCAGCGGGCGTGTTCCGGCGCGCCGGGTGACGCGCCGCGTTCCACGCAGGGTGTCGGCGCCGCGGCGGCTCGGGTAGGCTGGCCCATGGACCGCAACGACGACGCCTTCACGCCCGGCCGGCCCGAGAAGGGCCGCGACGCACGACCGGACGAGACGCGGCCGGACGACGGATCGGGCGGCGATTCCGTCGCGAGGGGCGACGAGGCGTCCGCCGATGCGACCGGAGCGGACCCCGAAGACGGACGGCCCATCAACCGCAACCTGATCTACAACAACCCGGAGAAGTGGCGCATCGGGCGGGAGTTCCTGGAGCGCTACACCGGCACCGCGCCGGAGGACTTCCGCAAGCAGATCATCCTCACTAACTTCCACCACTACGCTGAGCGGTTCCAGGCCATGGCCGGCGATGCGGTGGCGACGCAGGGCTCGGCGATGGCGGCGGTGCATAGCGAGGCGCTGGACGTGTCCATCATCGACTTTTCGATCGGCAGTCCCGTTGCGGCGTTGATCATCGAAGTGCTGGCCACCGCGGACCCCAAGGCCACGCTGTTCCTCGGCATTTGCGGGGGCCTGCACCGCTCCTTGGTGGTGGGCGACTTCGTGCTGCCCACCGCGGCCATCCGGGACGAGGGGGCGTCGAAGCACTTCATGCCGCCCCAGGTGCCGGCCCTGCCGACGTTCAAGATCCAGAAGTTCGTCAGCCAGATCGTGGGCGAGGACGGCTTCGACTACCGGACCGGCGTGGTGCACACCACCGACTATCGCTTCTGGGAGTTCAACGAGGCGTTCAAGCACCAGCTCTACGACGAGCGCGCGCTGGCGATCGACATGGAGACCGCCACGCTGTTCTCGGTCGGCTTCGCCAGCAAGGTCCCCATCGGCGCGCTGCTGCTGGTGTCCGACCTGCCCCTCCGCCGGGGCGGCATGAAGACCCGGGAGTCGGCCCGCCGGGTGTTCCGGTCCTACACCGACCGGCACATCGAGATCGGCGTGAAGGCGATGAGCGAGATCGCCGAGCGGGGGGAGCACATTCGGCATTACCGGTGGTGAGGTAGCGGGTCCAAAAGCATCGCATGGGTCGTCGAAGCGTAGGTGGGTCTAGCTTGGGGCGGCGATGGGTATGTCTTCAGGGGGGTGGTCGGTGCGCTCGAGGTGGATGCTGACGCGGTAATCGAGTGTGGCGAGGAGGCCGAGGAGACGTTCGACGGAGAAGCCGGTGAGCAGACCGCGCTCCGGATCCTCTGTACGAGTTCGTTGGCCGCGCCGATCGAGATGGCGGTCGCCATTCCCAGTCCGCCGCTGATGGCTATGCCCACCCCGATGGCGATCGCCAGACTGCCGGTCGCCGCGCCACGATCTGCGCCTCGCGCAAGTCCGATGCCTGTGCCCCAGGAAAGGCCGCGGTTGATGCCGAGAGCGACGCCGTGTCCGCGCTACCGAGTCGTCTCAGGGAGTGGCGGCGTCAGAGTTGATGACGTCCAGCAGTTTTCGTAGGCGGGCGCCTGCCTCCTCGATGGTGGCGGCTTCGGGAGCCAACTCGAGGGCGTGGGCAAATCGCTCATACTGGCCTCGCCAGCGTTCGACGGGTACGGGGATGTGGTGCGGCAATCGATGTGTGGCTCGCGTCTCGAACGTGGCGTGTACGGCGTGGCGCACCACGGCAGCGCTCGGGAGCTCGTCGCGCATGAGGAGCATGACGTCCACGAGGTCCTTGACGCGGGAGTTGGGCCGTCCCTGTGCTCGCGGCCTCGAGAGTGCATGGAGCTTTTCGGCCAGGTGCACTTCGACGGGTATGGCATGCACTTCGAGGGGAGCGAGGCCAGCAAAGGAAAGGTCGAGCCCCCCTCGGAGCACGTCGTGATGCGCTGGGAGGGCATCGCCTACACCCACGTCCAAGGGGAAGGGTATGAAGCGTTTTCCACCCAGATTAGGCACTACGGTGAGGCGTTGGCCCCCGTGTGGCGCACCGTCTGCCATCCCTCTCGAGGTGCGTTCGATGCGGAAGGTGAGGTGGTCGTCTGCGTTGGTGGCGGCGGCGTCGCGGAGGGACTCGAGGATCTCGTCGGCGGGTAGGGCGCGCAGTGCGAGATCGAGGTCCTGCGTGGCGCGTGCACGGGCAAGGCGCAGCTCCAAGGCGTAGCCACCCTTGAGGAGCGCCCAGTCGCCAAACCTCGTACCGATTCGGGCAAGGAAGCGTTCCATCGTCGCGCGTTTGAGGAGCCGGTTCAGATCCTCTCCGGGATGGTTCTTCCGTAGGTGGTCGGCGAGGGCTTGACGGAACGCGGTATCGTCACGGTAGCGCACGTCAAGCTCCAATCGTCAAGTGTCGAAGACGCGTGCGGACGTGTTCGCGTTCGGGTTCCGCCAAGGCGTGGAGGTAGCGTTCCAGGGTAGGTGTGTCGCCGCGCGCGATCGTGCGTCGGCGGATGAGACCGCGGTCGAGGGCTTGCGCGATGGCCTCTTGCGCCGCGTCGTCGGGGTAGTCGTCGCGGATGAGGTCTAGAAGCGTGCGGAGGGGGGTTGTGAAGCGGAGGATGTGTTCATGGTGTATGTCCTCCGCAGCAAGGGAGGCCTTGTGCAGGCGCACGTCGTCGGGTGGGGGCTTGCGGAAGCCTGGGGGCACCGTAAGGTGGATCTTCTCCGGGAAGGCATCGCCGAGTTCGAAATGGCGCAGGGCCGTCTCGTGGCTCAGAGTTGCTTGTGGCACGCCGGCGCGGTTTCGGCTCCAGAGCATGAGGACCGCTTCGCGCTCTTCATCATTTGGCGGGTACGTAGCCATGCGGTAGATGCCGCGTTCGTGGCGCTCGATGGTGCCTGCGTGAAGGTGGTAATGCAGGGCCGGCCGGGTGAGGCCATGCCGCTCGGCCTGCTGGGTCGTGATGTAGCCATATTGGCGATGCGCGAGGTGGTGGAGCGCAAGCCAACGCGGGGCCATGTATGAAGGTTAAACTCTGCTTAACGAACGTGCAACCCTATGATGGCGAAGGGCGACGTCGTGGCGAGCATTACGTCCTACGTGTGGCCTGAGCAGCACGCACGCTGGGCGCCATACGCGCGCTTCGGGCGTTGGTCGTTCCCCCACGCGAAGACGATGACCTTGTCCTTGCTGCTGAAGCGGAAGAAGAGGCGGTACTTCTGGAAGAACTTGGCGCGGAACCAATGCTTGCGGTGGGCGCCGAGGGTGCCGCCGAGACGGTACTCGGGCCTCGTGGGGTCTTGGGGAATGATGTCGAACGCGAGCTTGGTGATGGCCGCTAGGCGCTTGGTGGGGTTTTTCTTGTGGTACTCGTGCGGCTTGCGGGCCTTGAGGTCCGTGACTTGGCGTTCGAGCCCGTTGAGCTGCTCCAGGAACAGCGGGTGCGCGTAGATCGCCCACCCGTGGATGCGGACCGGGGGATCACCGGTCATTCATCGGCGTCGTCGAGGGGCGCGTCGAGGGTGACGTCGACGTCTTCGACCAGGCCTCGAATGCGTTCTGCGTGTTGGGCGCGGACGGCCTCGACGCCCTCCGGGTGTTCTTGGGCGTGCCGCTCGAGGAAGTCGAGGAAGTGGCCAATCATGGGATCCTCGTGTTCCTCGTCGGTCGTTGCGCGCGAGAGCACGACCGTGTGGTCTGCTTGCACGGTGAAGCGGATCTTGTCGTGCGCGTCAAGCGCGAGGGCCTTGCGGATTTCGCTGGGGATGGTGGTCTGGCCGCGTCGCGTCAATGTCGACTCGGCGAACATGATGGGCTTGTGCGTTTGTGGTGCCATGACGTTCCTCCAGCCCCCAAGGTAATGCATTTGCATTGTACCGTCAATTCCATGTCGCACGCCCCGCCCGCACGCGAGACGCTCACACTCGTTTGCCGTAGTGGGTGCGCTCCACGCCTCGTCAACGCTTGTGCTGTGCCGCCGCTAGCAGTTGCTTCGTGCGCCCGGTGCACGGAACCTGAGCATGTCCGTGTTTACGTCAAAGCGGATAAGCGTCTAGGTGTTTATACTGAGGGTATGGAGCGTTGGACGATCAAGGTGAGCGAAGAGACCGACCGGAGCTTACGCACCTACCTTGCGCAACACGGCGCGAAGAAAGGTAGCCTCTCGCGCTTCGTCGAGGACGCTGTCCAGGAACAGCTTTACAAGCTGACGGTCGAGGAGGTCCAAGCCCGCAACGCAGGCGTTCCCGATGATGAACTCGAAATGCTCATCGAGGATGCCGTGAAGTGGGCTCGAACGGGCGGCTAGGCCGTGCGCGTCGTTCTCGACACCAACGTGATCGTCTCCGGATTGATGCGAAAGAACACGCCCGCGGACCTTGTCAGGCAAGCCTGGGAGGCGCACCGCTTCACCCTCGTCTCCTCGGAATGGCAGCTCGAGGAACTCCGGCGCGTCAGTCGTTACCCGCGATTGCAGCGCTACCTCCGGCCGCACGAAGTTGGGAGCCTGGTCCGTCAGATTCGACGTGCTGCGATCGTGCTGGAGTTTCTTCCTGTCATCGAGGCTTCGCCCGATCCCGACGACGACCCCATCCTCGCGACCGCCCTCGCGGGAGAGGCGGCGTGGCTCGTCACAGGCGACAAGGGAGACCTTCTGACGCTGAGGAAAGCGCATGGCGTTCGCATGGTGACGGCGCGAGCGTTCCTCGAGATCTTGGATTGATCCTCGGATTCGCTCCATCCCCGTGAGGAGCGTAACGGTCGAGCCCTGAAGGATCCTTCATGGCGAGGTGCCCGGGTCGTCGACATCCTCGAAGGCTGGCGCTAGAGCCGCTCGCCGCGCCCCTCGATGTCGTGCACGCGCCCTGCCGCTATCATGCCCGCCATGAACGTGATCTGGATCCTCGCCGGGATCGTGCTGCTCTACGGCGGCGGGCAGCTCCTCGTGAACGGCGCCAGCGCCCTGGCGCGGGCGTGGGGGCTGGGGCCGATGGTGATCGGACTCACGGTGGTGGCGTTCGGGACGTCGGCGCCGGAGCTGGCCGCCAGCCTGGCTGCGGCGCTGGACGGCGCCCCCGAGATCGCCGCCGGCAACGTGGTCGGCTCCAACATCGCCAATATCGCCTTGATCCTCGGCGTCACCGCCTTGGTGCGTCCCCTGCATAGCGAGGCGCGGTTTCTGCGGCGCGAGATGCCGATCATGGTGGGCGCCGCCCTTTTGCTGGCCCTCCTGTTCGCGGACGGACGCCTGGGCCGTGTGGACGGGGCGGTGTTCCTGGTCGCGCTGGCGGCCTATCTGATCGTCTTGTTCCGGGGCGAGGAGCTGCCCACCACGCACGAATCGTTTGCGCGGGGGCTCCCCGCGCCCCCGCGGCCCGGTTCCCTCGCGGCTCCCCTCGTGAGGACGCTGGCGGGTCTGGCCCTGTTGGTGCTGGGGGCGCAGGCGTTGGTCGCCGGCGCCACCGCCCTCGCTCGCATGGCGGGCGTGCCCGAACTTTTGATTGGCCTCAGCGTGGTGGCGGTCGGCACGAGCCTGCCGGAACTGGCGGCGTCGGTGGTGGCGGCGTCGAAGCGGGCGCCAGAGATCGCGCTGGGCAACGTGGTGGGATCCAACGTGTTCAACGTGCTGGGGATCCTCGGGGTGACGGCGGCGATCCGGCCCATCGAGGTGCCGCTCGAAGCTCTGGCCCCCGACCTGGCCGTGATGATGGCTTTCAGCGTGGTGCTGTGGGTCTTCCTGGCGACCGGCCTGCGTCTCGGTCGGCGGGAAGCGGGCCTGCTGCTGGCGCTGTACGCGGCGTTCATGGCGTACCGCTTCCTGGGGTGACATCGCGGGCGGTCGCGCTCAGCGGTCCTGGCCGGGCAGACGGCCGGCCAGCGCCGCCAGGTAGCGATCGCGTCCCCGCGTCACGGTCTGCTGGGCGCCGGTGGGGATGCAGCGCTCCCACCAGCCGCCGTAGATCCGATCGAACGGAACTTCCAGCACCGCCTTTGTGATGGAGATGACGGTGTCGGCGGGAAGCGGCAGGTGGTTCGGGTAGGAGTACATGAACGACACCACCTCACGGTCGGGCACCACCTGCAGCGAGTCGCCCGTCAGCAGCGCACCCTTGCCGTCCGCACCCTGCGGCCAGTGCAGCACCGTCGAACCGGGGAAGTGGCCGCCGGTGCGGATCAGCGTCAGTCCTCCGAACAGCGTCAGGCGTTCGCCGGACCCATGGCGCAGCTCGGGGCCGGGGTCCATCACCCAGTCGCGGTCGGCCTGGTGCAGGTGGACCGGCACGTCGAACGCGCGCGCCCACGCCCGCATCGAGGCGTAGAAGTGCGGGTGGCTGATGGCGATGCCGCGCAAGCCGCCCAGTTCGTGGACCCAGGAGATCGTGCGCTCGTCCAGCAGGCTGATGCAGTCCCACAGGAGGTTGCCCTCCGGGGTGCGCACCAGCAGCGCGCGCTGCCCGATCGCGAAGCGCGGCTCGGTGCCGATGCCGTACAGATCGGCTTCGTGACGCTGGACCCGATTCGCGTGCGTCGACGCCAGTTCCGCCGGCTCCAACCAGCGCTGGCCCTCCGGCGGCACGAACTGGCGCACGTCCTCGCACACCGGGCAGCCCCGGGGCGGGCGGCGCGTCTCGGGAAAGCGGGTGCCGCAGGTGGCGCACACGTAGCTCGGCACCTGGACCCCCTACCCGTCGAACCCCAGCGCGACGTAGCGCCCCCAGCACCGTCCGACGTCGCGGCCGGCACTGCGAAGCTCGCACCCCACGTCCAGGCGCGCCCGCCGGCGCCGGTTCAGCGTGCGGCGGAACGTGCCCCACGCCGCCGCGCCGGGCGCGGGCGCCCAGGCCGTGAGGCGATCACGGGCGGGGGCCGTGAAGTCGACCTCGTGACGTTGGATGACGAGGTGCGCATCGACGTCGTCGCGTCGTAGCCCCACGTAGACCACCACCCATCCGGCCAGCACGCCGAGGACCGACAGGCTGCCCCCGAAGGCGGTCCCCCGGTGGTTCAGGTTGGGCGCCAGCGGCGCTTCCAGGCACGCCCCGTCCGCGTCGATGCGCTTCACGCAGGCGCCCACGGCGCGGGCGAGGGGAATGCGGTCGTGGAGGTAGCGTTCGACGTCACGGGGATCCATCCGCCCCAGCCTACGTCAACGTGTCCCCATCCGCGCCGCCCGCCGTGCCGGTGCGCACGCACCGGGCTCGCAGCGTCGCTCACGCCCCGCGATCGTGGCGGTCGTCCAGGGCGTCTCCGATCGCGGACGAGGCGACGCCCCCGCCGCCCCTCGCCTTGACCCGGTACAACGCCCGGTCGGCGCGCGCGAGCAGCTCGTCCGGCTCCTGTCCGTCGCGAGGAATCACGACCGTGCCGACGCTGGCGTGCACCGTGATCGTCTCGCCGTACAGCACGTGAGGTCGTGCCAACGACGCCACCAGCTTCTCGGCGACCGCCACCACGTCCTCCTCGTGCTCCAGGCGGGCCAGAAGCACGGCGAACTCGTCCCCGCCCAGCCGCGCCACCACGTCCTCCGCGCGGACCTCCGCTTCCAGCCGCCGGGCCGTCATGCGCAGCACGGCGTCGCCCGCGGCGTGACCGAGCGTGTCGTTCACGCGTTTGAAGCCGTCCAGGTCCAGGAAGATCAGGCCGGCCAGGAACTCGTGGCGCATCGTCATCGAGGCCACGCGTTCCAACTGCTCGAAGAACAGGGCCCGGTTGCCGAGGTCGGTCAGGGGGTCGTGGCGGGACAGGTGCTCGAAGCGGGCGCGCTCGGCGCGCAGGCGCGCCTCGAGTTCGAAGCGCTGCAGGGCGATCGCGGCCTGCGCTGCCATCCCCTCGGCCGCTCTGGTGGCCTCCGCGCCGAAGGCGTCGGCCCGTTCGAAGTTGTCCAGGGTGAGCGTCCCTTGCAGGTGGCCGCCGTGACGAATCGGCACCACCAGGCTGATGGCGATCCGTTCGACCTGCCCGGAGTTCCGGAGCTGCTCGAAGCGTTCGGCGCCCAGCTCCTGATTGGTTTCCGCGAACCGGACCCGCTGCGCCGTCCACGCATCCTGCAGCCCGAGTTCGTCCTCACCGAACGACACCGGCCGGAGCGCGTCCAGGTCGAAGTCACGGGAGGCGACGTAGCGATAACGGCCGTCCTCGTCGCGCAGCAGCAGGCTGCCCGCCTGGGCGTCCACGATGAGGGCGATGGCCTCGTCGACCAGCCGCTGATAGAACGTCTCGTCGAGGTCGTCCGAAATCACGGCGTTCGTGAACCGCAGCAGGGCGCGCAGGTTCGCCTCGGAGCGTTCCAGCGCCCGTCGTGTCTGGTGCTGCTCGGTGACGTCGACCGCGTAGCCGTGCCAGAGCACCGATCCGTCCGAGCGTCGTTCGGGGTGCGCGCGGCCCCAGAACCAGCGCGCGGTCCCGTCGATCGAGCGGACGCGAAACTCGTCCGACCAGGTGGTCCCGAACAGGCTGGCGCGCCGGAGCGAGGACGTGATGCGCGGGCGGTCGCTCGGGTGCACCACCTCGAGCGGGTCGGCGTGCTCCTGCAGCATGCGTTCGCGATCCACCGCAGCGATCCACGCATCGCCGCCCCCGATCCAGGTCGTGTACGCCGAGCCGTCGGCCCGTTGGACGTACTGGTAGAAAATGCCTGGCAGTTGGGTGGTGAGCGACCGCAGTCGCGTGGCGGCCTCCTGCCGCTCGCGCGCGGCCGACACCAGATCGGCGGTGGCGCGCAACAGGGCCACTTGGGCGTCGTCGAAGTGGCGCGCCCGGTCGACCATGTCGAAACCGAGCAGGCCGACGCAGTGGCCGTCCAGCATGAACGGCACGGCCAACAACGACCGGATGTCCTGCGCTTCGAGAAAGGCGCGGAAGTCGGCCTGCGACGGAGGGAGGTCGGCGACCGAGGGGATCTGCACGGCGTCGCCCCGGGCCAGCGAGGGGCGCAACGGCCCGATCGTCGCCATTGGGATCGCCTGCAGGGAATCGATGACGGGTCGGATGCCCTCCGCCGTCCACTCGTGCGTGTTGGTCAGCACGTCGCCACTGAACTCGATCACGTACACGCGGGCGACGCCCGTGTCGCGCCCCAATTCGGCCAGCGCGTCGTCGATGGCGCTGCCGACGGCCTCGTCCTCGGCGCGGGTCAGGCGTGCCGACAGGCGAAGGAACGTCTCGAAGAGCGATCGATCCGCTTCGGCGTCGACGGCGGTTCACGCTCCCCTCGGGCGAGCAGCGGGGCGTACGGACGCACCTCGCTGCGGACGTACGGCCACGACGATTCGGGCCAGCATAGCAGGCTGGTGAGCGGGTGCGACGTGCAGTAGTCTCGGGACGGGAGGCGACGGCATGAAGGTGCAGGGGCGACGGGTGTTGATCACGGGCGGCTCACGTGGGATCGGTCGCGCCACCGCGCACGCCTTCGCGGCGCGCGGCGCGCGGGTGGCGATCGGCTACCGGCAGGACGATGCGGCCGCACGCGCCACGCAGGAGGCGCTGGCAGGCGGGCCGCACGCCAGGCTGCGGGCGGACGTGTCGCGCCCCGTCGAGGCGGCGCACCTGGTGGATGAGGCCGTCCAGGTACTCGGAGGGCTGGACGTGGTGGTCCTCAACGCGGGCGTGGGCGGACGCCACCGGATCGACGAGGACGACTACGACGCCTGGCAGGCGGCATGGTCGCGAATCCTGGCGGTCAATCTGATCGGTGCGGCCAACCTGGCATACGCCGCGGGCCGCCACATGATCGAGCACGGCGGGGGCCGCATGGTGTTCGTGTCCTCGCGCGGCGCCTTCCGCGGCGAACCGGACCAGCCGGCCTACGGGGCCAGCAAGGCGGGCCTCAACGCGCTGGCGCAGTCGCTGGCGCAGCAGCTCGGCCCCTACGGGGTGTACGTCGGCGCCGTGGCGCCAGGGTTCGTCGACACCGACATGGCGGCGGAGCGGTTGAGGGGCCCGGGCGGCGACGAGCTTCGGGCGCAAAGCCCGCTCAACCGCGTGGCGCGGCCCGAGGAGGTGGCGCACGCCATCGTGTTCCTCGCGTCGGAGGGGGCCGAGTTCGCCACCGGTACGATCCTCGACGTGAACGGCGCGTCGTACCTGCGGAGTTGAGCGTCGCGGGGCCCCTCGCGGGCCAAAGGGGTCACGCCTCGCCGGCCTCGATCATCGCCAGGAACGCGGACACGACCTCCGGATCGAACAGGCGGCCCGATTCTCGTTCCAGGTGGGCCCGTGCTGCATCGCGCGACCAGGCGGGCCGGTAGGGCCGGTCGCTGAGGAGGGCGTCCCACACGTCCACCACCGCGAAGATGCGCGCCGCATGCGGGATGGCGTCGCCCGCCAGTCCGTGCGGATACCCGCTGCCGTCCCAGCGCTCGTGATGGTGCGTCGGCACCTCCGTGGCGGGCGCCAGGAACGAAATCGGGGCCAGCAGCTCCCCGGCCACGTTCGGGTGCCGGCGCATCATCGCCCACTCCTCGTCGTTCAGCGCGCCGGGCTTGTTCAGGATCGCGTCCGGGATGCCGATCTTGCCGATGTCGTGCAGCAGGGCGCCCCACCGCAGGTACATCAGGGGCTCCTCGCCCAGGCCCAAGCGGCGCCCGAGGGCCTCCGCCAGGTCGGTGACGCGCAAGGCGTGACCGGCCGTCTCGTGGTCCCGCAGGTCCAACGCACGCGCCCAACCGACCAACGTCTCCTCGTAGGCCTCGGTCCGGTCGGTCAGGTCGACCATCGAGGTGACCAGCCGTTCGCGCCCGTCCATCACCATGTGCTCGGCCGACCACAGCATCGAGCGGAGACGTCCGTCGCGGTGGCGGAACAGATCCACGTGATCCAGCAGTCGACCCGACGCCCGAAGGCGCAATATCAGCTCGTCCCGCCGAGTCGGGTCGGCCCAGAACTCCACCTCGTCGGGGGGCCGGCCGATCACCTCGTGCCGGGCGTAGCCGAACATGGCGAGGAAACGATCGTTGGCGTCCTCGTAGCGGCGACGCTCCATGTCCGTGATCAGGATGCCGGCGGGACTGGCGCGAAAGATCGCCTCGAACCGGTGTGCCGCCTGCTGTTCGGCCCGCTGGGCCGCCTGCCAGCGATTCTGCTCGCGCCGGATCAACGCGTAGATCAGCGCGGCGCTGGCCCCCACGAACGCCAGGCCCTTCGCCGTCTGCACGCCGGTCAGCTGCGCGGCGTCCCCCAGCAGGGCCAACGCCACCCAGTCGCTCGCCAAAATCCACACGGCCGCGATCCCGGCGTAGATCAGCGCGATGCGTGCAGCACCGAACCTAAGCATTTCGCCCCCTCCGGCGGCGAGCCTAGCAGCCGACCCTCCGCGCGGCACGGGCATTTCGTACCCGCGCTCAGGTCCGGAAGATCACGCCCTCCCGCTGAAAGTTCCGGAGGGCCAACCCCAGCAGCACCACCACGACGAAGACCATCGTCCCCCAGGCGGCCAGCACGTCGCCGGCGCGGACGGCGCCGCCCAACACGTCGTCCATCAACACCATCACGTTCACCACCGGCACCAGGTAGACGCCCGTCCCGAGGTCCAGGAGATCCTTGAACTGCAGCGCCAGCGCCGGCACGATCATCACGAACGACAGGGGCGCCACGTAGCTCTGCGCCTCCTTGAACGACCGCGCGAACATCGCCACCGCCATCAACAACGCCGCCACCGCGGCGGCCAGCAGCAACGCGCTGCCGAGCAGGACCCAGAACCCCTCGGCGCTCAGGTTCACGGCGCCGCCCATGACGGCCGCCATCTCGGTCGCCTCCTCGCCCAGGCGGGGGAGGAACACGCCCCGCAACAGCGCCCCGCCCAGCACGACCCCCAGGATGGCCATGAAGGCGGCGGACAGGCCGGTGGCGAGCGTGGCGAGGAATTTGCCGGCCACGATCTCGGAGCGGCGGACCGGCGCGACCAGCAGCGCCTCCAGGGTGCCGCGCTCCTTCTCGCCCGCGGTGGCGTCGATCGCGACCATCTGTCCCCCCGCCAGCGCCCACACCGCGATGAAGAACGGCACCAGAAACGCCAGCTGGCCGCTGCTGCGCTCCGCGGGACGGCTGGCGTCCCGCGTGTCCAGCGCGAACGGTTCCAGCACCGAACGGTCCAGGCCCACCTCGGCCAAGCGCTCGGCCACGATGCCCTCGCGGTAGCTCTGCACCGCCCGTTCGACCTTGCCGGCCGCCAGCTCGCTCTGCAGGTTGCCCGCCTTGCGAACGATGCGAATCCGTGGCGTCCGGCCTGCACGAAGCGCAGCCGCGACGTTCTCGGGCAGCACCAGGGCGGCCGCGACCTCGTCATCGCGGACCTGCCGCAGCGCGTCGTCGGTGGGCTCCAACTCGGTCCGTTCGGCGGCGAGCGCGTCGCGAAGCGCGTCCGGCAGGTTCGCGGCCCCCTCGATCCCGACGGCGGTCGTGGCCTCCTGCTCGCGTTCGAACAGGCCGCCCATCGCCAGCGGCAGCCCCAGCATCAGCACCGGCAGCAGCAGCAACGGGATCAGCAGGTTGCTGACGATCGCCCGCCGGTCCCGGATGGTGGAGAGCAGCTCCTTGCGGGCGACCCACCACACCAGCCTGCCGCGCAGGCCGTTCACGCCGGCGCCTCGGCGACGCCGGCGCGCTGGACCAACCGGAAGAACGCCCGCTCCAGGTCGGGCGCGTCGTCGGCCCGCGCGCGCAGCTCCGCCACGGTTCCCTCGTCGATCCAACGACCGCGGTACAGCACGCCGACGCGGTCGCACAACTCCTCCACCTCGCTCATCACGTGCGTGGACCACACCACCGCGCGCCCCTCGCCCGGATAGCCGCGCGCGAAGTCCAGCACCGCCCGCCGCGCCAGCACGTCCAGGCCGCTGGTCGCCTCGTCGAAGAACAGGACCGGCGGGTCGTGTAGCACCGCGCGGGCGATGACGATCTTCTGCTTCATCCCGCTCGAGAAATCGCCGCAGCGCCGGTCCAGCGTGTGTTGCAGATCGAGCACGGCGTCCAGACGCTCGATGCCGGCCTCCACCTCGTTGCGGCGCATCCCGTACAACGCCCCGAACCAGTGCAGCGTCTCCCGGCCCGTCAGGCGGTCGTACAGGCCCATCCCGCCGTTCACGACGCCGATACGGCGGCGCACCTCCTCCGGCGCGCGGGCCACGTCGTACCCCGCCACCGTGGCGGTGCCCACGTCGGCTCGCACCAGGGTCGCCAGCACGCGGAGGGTCGTCGTCTTGCCGGCCCCGTTCGGGCCCAACAGCGCGAAGATCTCGCCCGCGTCGACCGCGAACCCGACGTCCTCCATGGCGACGACGTCTCCGAAACGCTTGCCGAGACCGTCACAGTCGACCATGCCCGGACCATACCCTCACGGTGGCGGCAACGATCGTGAGCGAAGTCCCGCGCCCGGACGGCGCGGTAGCATGCCCACGATGCACCGCGACCTGGTCGCCCTGGACGCCCACCCGCTGCTGCCGCGGCTGTTGCACACCGTCGAGCACCCCGACGCAACCTGCCGGGTGCTGGACCGCGAGCTGCCGGCGCCGTTGGTGCCGCGCGCCGAACCGTGGCGCGACGCCCCGCCGCCCTGGCCGCTGGTGCGGCTGGAGGCATCGGACTGGCTGGCGCGCGCCGATGGCACGGGCGAGTGGGCCGTGGTGGCCCGCCTCCCCACCGGGCGGATGGCGGACCTGGTGTCGCAGGCCCGCCGGCTCGGCGACCGCGCGCCCGCCGGCGTGATTCTCGACCTGTCGCCCCTGGCCGACGCCACGCCGTTCGGGGAGACGGTGTGGCGTCCGCGCGGACGCGAGGAGCTGGCCGAGCTACGCGCCGCCGCCGGCAGGCCGCTGTGGGTGGACGGGATCACCAGCCCCGCCGACGCGGAGGCCGCGGCGGAGGCCGGCGTCGACGGGGTGGTGATCCGCTCCGAGGCCGGCCGGAACCTGGACGGACCGGCCGTCGCCGAGGTGTTGCCCGAGGTTCTGGACACGGTCGCCGGGATGGTGGGCGTGTACGTCGGGGGGCCGGTGCGCAGCGGCATCGACGTGTTCCGCTACCTGGCGCTGGGCGCCGAGGGGGTCCTTCCCGACGCCAGCACCGACGTGAGCCGGTTGGCGGCCGAACTGGACTACGCCATGCGGATGACGGGGTGCGCCACGCTGGAGGAGATCGGCTACGAGGCGTTGTTCGCGCCGCTGTGGGAGGAAAGCTCGTGATCGCCTTCGTGGAGGGCGTTGTGGACGAGGTGCGCGACGCCTCGGTGGTGGTGCGCGCCGGCGCATGGGGGGTCGAGGTGGCCGCCCCCACGGGAAGCCTGGCCCAGTGCCGCGTGGGGGAGGTGACCCGCCTGCACACGCATTTGGTGCTGCGCGAGGACGGGGCGGTGCTGTACGGGTTTCACGATCCCGACCTGTTGACGTTGTTCCGCCTGATGCTGGGCGTCAGCGGCGTGGGTCCCAAGCTGGCGCTGGCGGTCCTGTCGCACCTGCCGGTGCAGGTCATTGCACGCGCCGTCCAGGACGACGATCCGGCATTGCTGTCCTCCGCGCCGGGGGTCGGCAAGCGGACGGCGGAACGCCTGATCCTGGAGTTGAACACCCGCCTGCCGGACGGGCTGGTCGCGCCCGCGGCGCGGCCGGCCGGCACAGCGGGGTCGGCGCTGGGGGACGAGGGCCGCGACGCGGTGGACGCGCTGGTGGCGCTCGGGTACCGCGAGGCCAGCGTCAAGGGCGCCATCTCCGAGCTGACGGGGGAGACGCCGGACGCCAGCGCCGAGACGCTGATCCGGCAGGCGTTGGCGAAGCTGCGCTGAGCGCGGCGGGCCGCGGGGAACCCGCGCGCCCGCGCGCCCGCTCAGCCGCCCAGCGCCTCGGCGGGCGGCACCACCGGCAGCCCGAAGGTGTCCCCCACCCCCTGGTGGGTCAGGCGGCCCGCGTGGGCGTTCAGGCCCCGCAGGAACCCTTCCTGTGCGCGCAACGCGTCCAAGCCGCCGTCGGCCAGCCGTTGCGCGTAGGGGAGCGTCTGGTAGCTGAGCGCGCGCGTGCTGGTGTTGGGGACGGCGCCGGGCATGTTGGCCACGCCGTAGTGCACCACCCCGTCCACCACGTAGGTCGGCTGGTCGTGGGTGGTGGCGCGGATGGTCTCGACGCAGCCGCCCTGGTCGACCGCCACGTCCACGATGACGCTTCCGGGCCGCATGTCGCCCAGCATCTCCCGCGTCACCAAGCGTGGCGCCCGCGCCCCCGGGATCAGCACCGCGCCGACCAGCACGTCGGCGCGCACGGTGGCGGCCGCCACCGTGCCGACGTTGCTCATCAAGGTCTGCACCCGGCCGCCGAAGACGTCGTCCAGGTACTGCAGGCGCCCGTGGTCCACATCGAGGACCGTCACGCGGGCCCCCAGCCCCAACGCCATCTTGGCGGCGTTGGTGCCGACCACGCCGCCGCCCAGGATCACCACCTCGCCGGCCTCCACGCCGGGCACGCCGCCCAGCAGGACGCCGCGCCCGCCCAGGAAGCGCTCCAGGTGGTAAGCGCCCACCTGCGGCGCCATGCGGCCCGCCACCTCGCTCATCGGCGTCAACAGGGGGAGGCCGCCGGGCCCCTCCACCGTCTCGTAGGCCACGGCGGTGGTGCCGGCCTCCAGCAGCGCCTCGGTCAGCGTTCGGTCGGCGGCGAGGTGCAGGAAGGTGAACAGGACCTGGCCGGCCCGGAGGTGCCGGTACTCGCCAGCCAGCGGCTCCTTGACCTTCAGCACCAGCGTGGCCGCCCACGCCTCCTCGGCGCTGTCGACCACGGTGGCGCCGGCCTGCGCGTAGGCGTCGTCCGTGAACCCGCTACCCTCGCCGGCCCCGCGCTGGACGTGCACGTCGTGCCCGGCGACGATCAGGCTGCGAACGGCCGCGGGGGTGGCGGCCACGCGGTACTCGTGTCGTTTGGTCTCAGTGGGGATGCCGATCTGCATGCGTCGGAACTCCTGTGCCGCGGGGCGCGTGGGGGGCTCGTGCGGGGCGTGGTCACAGTGTATTGCATGCAGCGCCGTACGCCGTGAATCCTTGCGTTCAGGCGGGCCATACGCGCCGCAGGCGCATCCGCTCCGGTTCCAGGTCGCACACCGCCACCAGCCGCCCGTCCGGATCGGTGAGGCCGACGGTGCCGTGCCCCGGCAGCGCCGCGCGCGGCAGGCGCTGCCCCTGCCGCACCCGCGCCACCTGCTCCGCGCTGAGCGGCAGCGTCGGGTACGGCAGCGCCTCCGCCTCCGGCACGCCCGCCGCCTCGGCCAGCGCCTCGACCGGCACCGCGCTGGCCAGGTCGACGGCGCCGACGCGGGTCCGCACCAACCCGGCCAGGTGGGCGGGCACGCCCACGGCCCGGCCCAGGTCGCGGGCGAACGCCCGCAGGTAGGTTCCGGCCCGCACCTCCACGCGGAACACCGCCGTGGGCAATGCCGACAGCGGCGGCGGGAGGGGCAGGGGGCGGCCGTCCTCGAGGGGGCGCCAGCCCTCCGGAGCGGGCCCGAAGCATGGCGGCAGCGACGCGCGGGGTCCGAACGCCAGCAGGTCGACCTCGTGGTAGCCGGCGGGCCGGGGGGGAAGGCCGCCCGCTTCGCCGCGGCGGGCCTTGCGGTACGCGGCCTCGCCCCCCTCCTTGACGGCGCTGAACGCGGGCGGGACCTGTTGGTGCACGTCCAGGAACGCAGCGGCGGCCGATCGGACCTGCGCGGCGTCCAGCGCGCCGGCCTCGCCCCGTTCCGTCACCGGCCCCTCCGCGTCGAGGGTCGGCGTGGACGCGCCGAACGCCACCCAGGCTAGGTACCCCTTGTCCGCGCCGGACAGGAACGGCGACAGCTTGGTCGCCTCCCCGGCCAGCACCAACAGCAGGCCGGACGCCAGCGGGTCCAACGTGCCGGCATGCCCCACCCGCCGCGTGCCCAGCACGCGGCGCGCCGCCGCCACCACGTCGTGCGAGGTGGGGCCGAGGGACTTGTCCACGGCGTAGACGGGCATGGGCGCGACCATACCCTGTCGTGGCCCCGGGCCCGAACGGGCAGCATCGGAGATGATGGGGCCATGATTCCCCGTTGGGCTCGGCTCGCCCCGCCGTCCACACGCACGATGCTCGCCGTGGTTCTGGCCGCGGTGCTGCTGGGCGTCGCCACCGCCGCGCCGCCCCGCCCCGCCCTCGGTGCCAACGAGGAGGGGCGGGCGGACGCCGGCTCGCATCCCGAAGGGGGACCGTGGTCCGTCCGTGCCGGCGGCGTTCGGGTGGTGGTGCCGGCCGAGGGGTGGCTGCCGTACGCCCGCGAGCTGGCCGGCACCTACCGGCGGGCCTCTGCAGTGGCGGCCGCGTTCTGGGACGTTCCGGCCCCCGAGGTGACCGTCGTCCTGGACGCGGCGGACGACGTGTTCAACGCCTTCGTCGATCCGGTGACCGGCCCGAGCGTGCACGTGCGCCTTCGCGGACCGATGGCGGGCGGCATCGGCATGGACGCGGTCGATCCCAGCTACCTGCTGGCGGTGCACGAGATGGTGCACGTCGTCCACTTCGCTTCGCGGCCCGGCAGCGCGCCCCTCGATACCGGCCTCGTGGGTGGGAGTCTGCCGTTCCCCCCGCCGGCGTGGCTGCTGGAGGGGGTGGCGGTGTGGGCCGAGAGCCGGCGGGTGCCCGGCGGCGGCGGGCGGTTGGACGACGCCGATGCGCGGGGGGTGCTGCGACTTCTGGCCGCGGAGGGGAACTGGCCGTCGTTGGACGACGCGGCGCTGATCACGCACGACGCCTGGCCCGGCGGGCAGGTCCGCTACCTGCTCGGCGGCGCGTTCGTGGACCTCCTGATTCGCCGCGAGGGCCTGCCGGCCTTCCGCGACGCCGTCGCCGCGTTCGACGCGCAGCCGCCATGGCTGGGGTTCGACGCGGCCTGGAGAAGGGTGACGGGCGGCGATCTGCAGGCGGCCTGGTCGGCGTTGCGGGCGGAGCTGGCCGCGGAAGCCGAGGCGTACCCCGACACGGCGCCGGCGGCGTGGGCGTCCGGGGACGCCCCGGTGCGCGCGCCGGGTGGGGACCGCTTGGCGTGGCGGGACGGCGCCGCATTGCGGGTGGCCGCCTGGCCGACCGAGGGGCCGGAGGGGACGCTGGGGACGGAGGGGCGCTACGACCTCTCGGCGGTGCCGTCACGGCCGACATGGTGGGGCTCAGGGCGGTTGGCGTATGCGCGCCTGGATCCCCGACCGGGAGGGCGGTTGCGTGAACTCTTCGCCCTGGACCTGACCACCGGCGCCGAGCGGCGCCTGACCCGCGGTGCGCGCGCCTTCTTCCCCGCCGCGCTCCCCGGGGGCTGCCTGGCGTACGTGCGGCACGACGAGGCGCACGGCTCGGCCGTCGCCCGCTGGTGCGAGGGCGGAAGCGGCGCCGGCACGGTGGCGTGGCGTGCCCCCGCCGGCGTCCGGATCGCCGGGCTGGCGGCGTCGCCGCGCGGACGCGTGGCGCTGGTGCGGGTCCAGAACGGCGCATCCACGCTGGCCGAGCTGGTGGACCCGTGGGGCGCCCCGTCGCTCCGTCCCTTGCCGGCGCCGGGGGGCGCCCTGCGCGACCCGGTCTGGGACGGCGAGGACGCCCTTCTGGTACGCAGCGACCGCAGCGGCAGCTTCGAGAGTTGGCAGGTGCGGCTGAACGAGGGCACCTGGCAACGGCGCACCGCCACGCGCGGCGGCGTCACCGGCCACGACGCAGGCGTGGTGGCGGTGCGCCGCGTGGACGGGCCGCAGCTGGTGCCCCGGCCGGAGCCCGACCCGGACCTTCCCGGCGGCGGCACGGATCGAGGCGCACCGGCGGACGTGCCGCGGGCGTCCGCGCTGCCGCCGGACGCCCCCGACCTCGACGTCGCGCCGTCGGACGCCGAGATGGTGACGGCGCCGTACCGGCCCACGGCGGCGCTGCGACCCATCGGGTGGCTCCCGTCGGGGCCGCCGTCGGGTCGTGGCTTCGGCGTGACGGGCTGGGCGACGGAGCCGACCGGCCGGCTGGCGCTGAGGGGCACGCTCGGGGTCGTGCCGGGCCCAGGCGGGCCGCTCGGCCCCGCCTACGCGGCGCTGGAGGCGCGCCTGGGGGACGCGGCGCCGGTCGCCACGCCGGCCCGCCCCGCCCCGTTCCGGGCGCGCCTTCGGCTGGGCGTGCTCCCGTACGCGCCGCACCTGGGCACCCCGACCGGGCCGGTCCCTCGCCTGGACGCGTCGTTCGCGCCGGTATTGCAGCGAGCGCCGACCGTGCGCGCGCGCCTGGAGGGCGGCATGCTGCGGCTGCCGGACGGTCGCGTGCGCGTGCGGGCCGCGGCGCGCCTGGCCGCCAGCTCGGGCCGCGTGGACGCGTGGGGCGTGCCGGTGGCGGGCTGGTCGACCGCCGCGTCGGTGCGGGCCGATCCGATTCCGGCGGGCGGAACCTCGGCGGGTGCGTGGTTGGACGCGGCGGGCTGGCACGGCACGGCCCTGCCGGGACGTCCGGTGGCGTCGGCGTCGCTGCGGGCGGGCTGGCGACCGCCCGCCCCGGCGCCGCGGGGCGCGTGGGGCGACGTGGCCGGCACGATTCGGGCGTCGCTCCGTTGGACCGTGCCGGTGCGGGCCCGCTGGGGCGGGGCGCGCCTGGCGCTGGAGCGGGTTCGCCTGGAGCCCGGGGTGCGCCTTCAGGTGGCGGCCGGCGATCCGTGGCGGGCGTCGTGGGGGCTCGAGGCGCTCGTCGCGGCCGACGGCGTGGTGGGCTACCTCGCGCCGGCGTCGCTGGCCGTCCGGGCGGGGTTGACGGGCGGGCGTGCCGGCGTGGGGGCCTGGGCGTCGTTGGGTCTGCCGCTGCTACGGTGAGCGCGTTGGCGGGTTCGCCCGGCCTCGTGGCGGGCGCGGCGCGCTGCTAGCATGGCAGGGATGGCGTCCGTCGCGCAGTCGTCGCTGTTCCAGGCCGAAGGCGAGCCGCTCGCGGCGCGCATGCGGCCGCGCACGCTGGAGGAGTTCATCGGCCAGGACCACATCCTGGGGCCGGGCCGGTTGTTGCGCCGGGCGATCCAGGCCGACCGGTTGTCCAGCGTGATCTTCCACGGCCCGCCGGGGACCGGCAAGACCACCCTGGCGCGGGTCGTCGCGGGGTCGACGCGGGCGGAGTTCATTGCGCTGAACGCGGTGCTGTCCGGCGTGAAGGACGTCCGCGAGGCCGTGGCGGCCGCCGCGGAGCGCCAGCGACGTGGGGGCCGGACGCTGCTGTTCGTCGACGAGGTCCATCGCTTCAACAAGGCCCAGCAGGACGCCCTGCTCCCCTCGGTCGAGGCGGGGGTGGTGACCTTCATCGGTGCGACCACCGAGAACCCGTTCTTCGAGGTGAACAAGGCGCTGGTGTCTCGCAGCCGCGTGTTCCAGTTGGTGCCTTTGGAGCAAGGCGATCTGCGGCGCGTGGCGGAGGCGGCGCTGCGCGATCCGGAGCGTGGCTTCGGGCGCATCTCGGTGGCGGTGGACGAGGAGGCGCTGGCGCACCTGGCGGAGGTCGCCAACGGCGACGCCCGCTCGTTGTTGAACGCGTTGGAGCTGGCCGTCGCCACCACCGAGCCGGATGAGGCGGGCGTGGTGCGGGTGGACCGGCCCACCGCCGAGGCGTCGATCCAGCGGCGGGCCGTGCTGTACGACAAGGAGGGCGACGCGCACTTCGACGTGATCAGCGCCTTCATCAAGAGCGTGCGTGGTTCGGACCCGGACGCGGCGCTGTACTGGCTGGCGAAGATGGTCTACGCCGGGGAGGACCCCCGCTTCGTGTTGCGGCGGTTGCGCATCCTGGCGGCCGAGGACGTGGGGTTGGCCGACCCCCACGCGCTGGTCCACACCGAGGCGGCGGCGCAGGCGTTCGAGGCGGTGGGCATGCCGGAGGGACGCTTCCACCTGGCGCAGGCGACGCTGTACCTGGCCAACGCGCCGAAGTCGAACAGTACCCTGGCCTTCTTCGACGCCCTGGCGGCGGTCGAGAACGAGACCGACGCCGGCGTGCCGTCGCACCTCAAGGACGCCAACCGCGACGCGAAAGGCTTCGGGCACGGCCAGGGCTACCTCTACCCCCACGCCTACCGGGATCACTGGGTGGCGCAGCAGTACCTCCCGGACGCGTTGCAGGGACGCATGTTCTACCGCCCCACGGAGCGCGGGGCGGAGGCGGCGGTGCGGGAGGCGGTGGCGCGCCGGCGCGAAGCGCAGCTGGCCGCCATGCTGGACGATGACGCGCAGGCGCCGCCCGAGATCCTGTCGGTGGCGCCGGACGACGCGGCGCGGGACCGGTGGGCGGCGCGTACCGCTTCGGGCCGGGGGGAGCGGCTGGGCGCACTGCGGGAGGCGGTCTTCGCGCGCCTGGCGCCCGCGAGGCACCACCGCGTGCTGGACCTGTCGGCCGGGAGCGGCCTGTTCGTGTTCGAGGCGTTGCGGCGCTGCCCCGAGGGGCAGGTGTGGGCGCGCGTGGACGACGCGCGGGCGGCGGAGGTGATCGAACGGGCAGGCGTCCGCCCTGCCCGAGCTGCAGCGTCCGGTGGTGCGGGTGGCGGCCGAGGCGGAGGCCCCGGCCGTGATCGAAGCGGCGTGGGCCGAGGCGGCGGGCGCGCCGGGATCGGTGCCGGCGTTCGACCGCATGGTGGCGCTGCGGTCGTTGGCCGTCCGTCACGGCGACGAGGCGTACCTGCGGGCGGTGCGGGGCCTGGCAGCGCCGGAGGGGGTGGCGGCGTTCGTCGATCCGCTGCCCGCCCAGGGAACGCGCCTGGTCGACGTGCTTCCCGCGGAGGGCGTGTCGTCCGAGGCGCGGGAGGCGGTGCGCGCGGCGGAGGAGGAGGCCTATCGCCACTCGGAGGACCCCCGCTTCCGCTTCGCGCCGGAGGCGGGCGTCGCGGCGCTGCGCGCGGCGGGCTGGGCGGTGCACCGGGCCGAGACGGTCGACCTGGAGGAGACGCGGGTCTTCCCGGCGCGGGCGTTGGACCGGTGGTTCGCGGCCGGCGCGCCGTTCCGGGAACGATTGGCGGCCCACGGGCTGGACGACGCCGGCGTGGCGGCGGTCGAGCGCCCCCTCCGCGCGGCGCTTCAGGAGCGCGAGGTGTCGTGGCGGACGCGGTGGTCCATCATCACGGCCGGACCCGCCGCCGACGACGAGGCGGACTGAGCGCCGCGTTGGGCGCCATTGCGGCGCGTTTCTGTGCGTCGTCCCCCCTCCGTGCGAGGGGGGGACGACGTTCGTCACTTGCTGTCGGACAGCGCGAAGCCGCGCATGAACTGCTCCTGCAGCAGCATGAACACGATCAGCGGCGGGACCAGGCTGACGATCGCGCCGGCCATCACGTAGCCCCACTCGACCCCTTCGCCGGTGCCGATGATCAGGTTCAGGCCCACCTGCACGACCTGGAACTCCTCGCGGCGGATGATGACCTTGGGCCACAGGTACTGGTTCCAGACGTAGACGAACTCGATCACGGCCAGTGCGCCGATGGTGTTCCAGCTCATCGGGATCAGCACGCGCTGCAGGAACTGCCAGGGCGTGGCTCCGTCGATGCGGGCGGCGTCGGCGAGGGTGGTCGGGATCGACATGAAGTGCTGCCGGAACAAGAAGGTGCCCGTGGCCGACGCCAGGAACGGAACGATCAACGCCCAGTAGGTGTTGGCCCAGCCGAAGCCGTACTGCGCCGGCTGGAACAGGATCTTGTCCGGCCGCGAGATCCACGAGAAGAACGCCGACCACGTCTCGGGCGGCTGCAGGCTGATCACGTCGAACAACGGCACCACCAGCACCTGGATCGGCATCATCAACGTCAACAGGATCAGGCCGAAGATCACCCGCTTGAACGGGAAACGGAAGTACACCAGCGCCATGCCGGCCATCAGCGACAGGGTGGTCTTGCCGACCGTGACCGCGATGGCCACGATGAACGAGTTGCGCATGAACACGATCAGGTTGGCGTTCAGGAACACGTTGCGAAGGTTCTCCATCAACGCCGGGCCGGGGATCAGGCTGGCGGAAAGGACCTCGCTGCGGATCTGCGTCGCCTTGATCAGCGCGAACACGATCGGAAACGCCACCACCACGCACGCCACGATCAGCACCAGGTGAAGGATCAACGTGTTGCGGCGCATCAGTTGTCTCCGTACTGCACGCGGCGTGCCCCGTAGCGGAACTGCAGCAGGGTAATGATGATGGTGAACAATAGGATCACGTTCCCGAGCGTGGCGGCCAGGCCGGTGTTGCCGCTACCGCCGAAGCCGTCGACCGTCACCTGGTAGATCATGGTGGTGGTGATGCCGGCTTCGTCGAACGGCCGCGGACCGATGGGGCCGCCCCGCGTGACGATGTCGATCAGGCCGTACGACTCGAAGAACGCGAACGTAAGATTGGTGAACAGCAGGAAGAACGTCATCGGGGACAGCATCGGCACGGTGATGCGGAGGAAGCGTTGCACCGGGGTCGCGCCGTCGATGGCGGCGGCTTCGCCGAGCTCCTTGGGCACGTTTTGGAGTGCGGCCAGGTAGAACACGATGTTGTAGCCCAGGTTCTTCCAGACCGACGCCACCACGACCAGTCCGAACGCGAGAACCGGCGTGTCCAGCCAGCGTGGGCGCACCCCGAACCAGTCGCCCAGCACCTGGTTCACGCTGCCGATCTCCGGATTGAACATGAACAGGAAGATGGTGCCGGCGATGGCGGGCGACAGCGCGAACGGCCAGATCAGCAGCAGGCGGTAGATCCGCGCGCCCCGCACGTCCTGGCTGGCCAGGGTCGCCAGCACGATCGAGATCGACAGGCCCACCGCGATGACCAGGAAGCCGTACAGGAACGTCTGGCCGACCACCTGCAAATACGTCGACGCGAGCTCGCCCGCGAACATGAACTGGTAGTTCTCGAACCCGACGAACTGGCGCGTGTTCAGGAACAGATTGGAGCGGTGCAACGACAGCACCCAAGCCTGGATCGCGGGATAGTACAGGAATACCAGCAGGATGACGAACGACGGCATCAGCAGCAGCCACGGCAGGAACCGGCTCTTGAATACGGCGTTGTCCTTCATGCAGCCCTTCGAACTCCCTTCGACACCTCAAAGAAGGCGGGCCGGGGTCCGGCCCGCCTTCCCGTTCCCTCGGGCGTGGGCCGAAGGGTCAGAAGTTGGCGTTGTACTCCTCGAGGCGGGCGTTCGCTTCGCGCGTGGCGCGCTGCATGGCCTGCTCGACGGTGGAGCTGCCGTTGTAGATCCGCTGCAGGGCTTCCTCGATGATGGTGCGCGTCTCGAGGAAGGAGCCGAGCAGGGCGCCGGCGGTGGCCTGGTTGGGGATGGTGTCCAGCAGCTGCTCGAAGGCGACGGCGAAGTTCGGGTTCTCTTCGAACCAGCCCTCTTGTTCGAGGAGCTCGACCGACGCGTCCACGACGGGGTAGTAGCCGGTCAGCTTGTGCCAGCTGACCATGTTCTCGGCGTTGGTCATGTACAGCGCGAAGTCGCGGGCGACCTCGAGCTCCTCCTGCGGGTGGCCGGAGGTGAGCCAGACGCTGGCCCCGCCGATGACGACGCCGTTGCGCTCGACCCCGTCGGGGATCGGCAGCAGGCCGGTCCGGACGTCGAAGCCGTTCTCTTGGGCGGCGCGGGTGATGTTGCCCGCATCGGCGGTGGAGGTGATGAAGAACACCGACTCCTGGTTGGCGAAGATCGCCTCGGAGCCGCTCCAGTCCTCCAGCGTGCCGGTGTAGCTGTAGTAGCCACCCTCGGCCAGGTCGGCCATGAACTGACCGATGGTCATCGCCGCCTCGCTGTCCAGCAGCACCTCGGTGGCGCGCGCGTCACGGCCGTTGCCGTTGTTGACCAGCAGGGCGCCCTGTTCGGCCATCCACTGCTCGAAGAACCAGCTGTGCAGTGGGAAGGTGATGCAGGACGCGGTGACCGGGCTTTCCTCGATCGCTTCGCAGGCGGAGAGCAGCTCGCCGAACGTCTCGGGCAGGTCCTCGTCGTCGAGGCCGGCCTCGCTCATGAGCTGCTGGTTGGCGTACAGGATGGGGCTGCTGCTGTTGAACGGGATCGAGTTCACGGCGCCATCGATGGTGTAGTAGTTGATCACCGGTTCGATGTACTGCTCTTCGTCCAAGCCGCCGAGGTTGCCGATCGGCTCGAAGATGCCGGAGTCGGTCGCCAGCTGGCTGCCGACCTCGAACAGCTGCACCAGGTGCGGCGGCTGGCCCTGACGCGCGGCGAGGACCGCGGCCTGCAGCGTCTCGCGGTAGCTGCCCTGACGCGTTCCTTCGAGCGCGTAGTCGAGCCCCTGTTCCTCGAGTTGGGCGTTGTACTCCTCGATGCGGTCCTGGATCCAGCCCGAGCGCGGCGCGTCGCTGAAGCCGTACCAGAACTCGATGGTCTCCTGCGCCGCGGCGAACGTGCCGGCGGTCAGGAGAGCGGCGAACATGATGGCGAGGATTCGTTTCATAGTGCCTCCTTGGAATCGGTGCGCGCGGCCCGGTCGTTCCGGGACGTGCACCCGTAGGCTGCCCTCTCCGCGTCAGCGGAGCGTCAGCGCGAATTGAGGGCTAGTGATCAATGTAGCAGACGTGCGAACCCGTGTCGCGAGGGGGCGCCCCGTGACGCGGGCGTCACCGTCGGGGACGGCCGCGCCGGGTGCGAAGGCGCGGGGCTACGGGCGCGCGCCTCGACGAGCGTTCACAGGACCAGCGCGCGCGCCCAGGGACTCACCACCGTGGCCACCAGCAACCCCACGTGCAGCGTCAGCATGGCGGCGAGGGGAAGCGTGCCGCTGCGACTGCGTCGGTACGCCTCGCCCAACACCAACCCGAACGGCAGCAACAGCAGCACCGGCGTCGCCAGCAGCAACGTCGACAGCCCGGCCGATACCAGCAGCGCCGTGCGGCGGTCGTAGCGGTGCTCCAAGGCGTCGAACGCGAACGGTCGGAACACCAGCTCGCTGAACGGCAGCGCCAGCAGTGCCAAGATCAGAAGGGGACCGACGTCGGCGAGGTTGGCCCACAGCGGCCCGAAGGCGGCGGCGTCCGGGCGCCACGCCAGGTACGCGGTCGTGACGACGAGCAGGAGCAGCCCCAACCCCACGCCGGCCGCCCAGGTGTCCGACGCGCCGAACAGGCGTCGTGCGACGTTCCACCCGTTCTGACGGACGGTGCGAACACTCAACAGGATCGCCACCAGCGTGAACACCAGCATCATCACGGCGCGGACCTCGGTCTGCTGGTGCGGCGTGACGGCCGCCAGCATGTTGTCGTACAGCAGCGCCCCCACGCCGACGGCGACCGCCACGGCGGCCAGGGCGGAGAGCACCAGCACGCCGTACACGCGCCCCACCGACCACGGCTGCGGTCCCTCCGAGACCTCCAGCGTGCTGCGGGACTCGATGCGGCTCTCCGCCAACAGGTGCGCCACCAGCACGGCCAGCAGCACCAGCAACCACGCCAGCACGTTGCCGCTCAGCAACAGCAACTGGTTGCCACGGCGGCCGGCCTCGCGCAGGGCGAGCGTGCCGCTCTGCACGTCGCCCTGCCCCAAGTACACCAGGCCGAGGGTACGCAGGTCGCTGGACTGCGCCGCCGTGTCGCGCGTGCCCCACAGCGCCAGGGCCGTCTCCAGCTGGCCGGCGGCGGCGCCTAGGCTTCCCTCGGCCCACAGGGCGCGCCCCAGCAGCGAGCGGACCCGTGGATCGCGGTCGTTCCCGGAGAGGCGCTGGTAGGACTCCAGCTGCTGCCGGGCCGCCTCCGGCTCGCCAGTGCGGAGGCGAAGCTCGGCGGCGGCAAGCCGGAAGGTGACGTCCAGACCGTCGGCGGACACGGCGTTCTCGTAGTGCTCCAACGCGGCGGTCACCCGCCCCTGCGCTTCGGCGACGGCGCCGGATAGGTAGGAGAGGCGCGCTTGGAGTTGCCGGTCTGGCGTGTCCGCCATGCGGGTCCGTGCCTCGGCCAGGTGGGCCTCCGCCACGCCCGGCCGCTCGCCGTCCAGCGCGATCCGGGCCAACAGCAGCGCGGGTTCGGGCTCCTCGGTCCGGGCCAGCAGGTCCTGCAAGCGCGACTCGGCCACGGCGCCGTTGCCGGACGCCACCTCGACGCGGGCCAGGGCCAGCTCGGCCTCGAACATGCCGTCCTCGATCTCGAGGGCGTTCCGGCAGGCCTCCCGCGCCGACGAGTAGTCGCCCCCGGCCTCGAAGCGGAGGCACTGGGCGAGGTAGCGGTCGGCGTCGAAGCCTTGGGCCTGCCCCACGCCCGCCAGGAACAGGAGGGGGGCCAGGATCGCGAGGCGAAGGAAACGAAGCGGTGGGACCGTGGGCTCGACCATTCGAAGCGTCTCCTTGAAACGACGCGATGCGTGCAACGCGGCTAGGGTGGGCACGGACCCTCGCGGGTCCAGGTGGTGACGATCGCTCATCATGACCGGTATCGAGGCGCCGTGCGGTCGATTGCCTCACTCCGGCGCGGCATGCTGGCGACGCGGCCGGCCCGGCGCCGGACCCGCGCCGGCCTACGCGCGGGTCCCGGCCCGCCCCCTCCCTGACGATGAAGCCGCCTTCACCCGCGTCCATACGGCCGCGGTGTGCCGGTTGCTACGCTGACCTCGTGTCCACCATCCTGCCCTGGTTCCTGATCGCGCAGGCCGCCATGTTCCCGCAACTGGCGCCCGGCAGCGAAGTGCAGGTGGTGTCGCCCGATCTGGTTCGCGTGTACGCGCACGGCGTCTTGGAGGGGTCGGTCCTGACGCTGGAGGGCGCGACGTTGCCGGCCGGCGGAGAGGTGCGCGTGTTGGTGTTTCCGCCCGACGCGGACGCCGAGGAGAGCGCCGCGGTGATGTCCGGCGCGCGGGCCGTGCGGGGACGTATGACCGCCGGCGGCGACGGGTTGTGGATCCTGCCCGAGGGCGGCGGCGACGCCACCCTCTTGCGCGACCTGTTGCGGGCGCAGGGGATCGAGCTGCTTTTACGCGTCGGGGAGAACGCACCATGAGCCAGCGCGGCGCCCCCCCGGAGAACGGGACGCGGCCTCGCCTGCTGCTGATCGAAGACGATGCCGACATCGCCCGCCTGCTGGCGTTGGAGTTGGCGGAGGCGGGGTTCGAGCTCGAGCATCACGACCGGGGCACGCACGGGCTGACGGCCCTCCGTGAGCGCCGGCCCGACCTGGTGATTCTGGACCTGGGCCTGCCGGACATGGACGGGGCCGAGATCGCCCGCCGCATCCGCCGGACCGACACCGTGCCGATCCTCGTCCTCACTGCCGCGGACGAGCTGGGACGCAAGGTCCGGCTGTTGGAGGACGGCGCGGATGACTACCTCGTCAAGCCGTTCCAGGTCGAGGAACTGATCGCCCGCATCCGGGTGCAGCTGCGTAGCCGCGGGGCCGACACGGTGGTGCGCTTCGGTGCGCTGACGATCGATCGGATGGCGCGCGAAGTCCGCCACGAGGAGACCGAGGTGCTCCTCAGTCCGCGGGAGTTCGACCTGCTGGTGCTGCTGGTGACGCAGCCCGGACGCGTGTTCGCGCGGCAGGAGATCGAACGGCGCGTCTGGGGCGATCGCGAGGGCCCCACCAGCAACAGCGTCGACGTGCACGTGGCCAACCTGCGCAGCAAACTCCGTGACGCCGGCGCACCGGGGCTGATCCGCACGGTGCGCGGAGTGGGCTACGCGGTGAAGTCGCCCGCGTGAGGGCTCGGTTCTTCGCGCGGGTCCCTTTGCGGGTCCGGGTCGCGGCGTGGGTGGCGGGGGCGACCGCCGTGCTGGGGGTGGTCGCGTTGGTGGTGGCGTTCGTCGCCGTTCGCAGCGCCATGCGCGTGGAGTTGCAGGACGCCCTCCGCCGGGACGCGCGGACGCTGGCCGCAGCCTACGACGGGGCGGAGGGCGGGGCGGGGTTGGCGCCGCACGCCGCGACGGGCCGCGTGCGCGTGCAGCTGTACGGCCCGGACGGTACGCTGTTCGCCGCCAGCGACCCCGCCGACGAAGCCCCTTCGGCGGCCCTACCTACGGACGTCGTGCAAGGCGCCCCGGCCGACTGGCGCGGCCGGCGACAGGGTCGGTCGGTGCAGGCGGCCACGGCACCGTTCTCGCGCGGGGTGGTGGCGGTGTCCGCCGAGACGGCGTACATCGGCGCGGCACTGACCACCGTGGCCCGCGCGTTGGGCCTGACGGCGGCGGCGTTGCTGTTGGTGGCGCTGCCCGTGGGGTGGTTCGTGGCGCGCGCCAGCACCGGCCCCATCCGTCGCTTGTCCGAGGCGGCGTCGCGCTTGGGGCCCGAGGACCTGGACCCGTTGGAGGTCGAGCGTGCCGCCCGACGAGGTGGGCCGGTTGGCGGAGGCGCTGGACGCCCTGCTCGTCCGGGTACGCGACGCCCGCGACGCCCAGCGCGCCTTCTTGGCCGAGACCAGTCACGAACTGCGCACGCCGTTGACGTCGCTGCGGGGGTTCCTGCGGCGCGCGCGGCGCAAGGCGAGCCCCGAGGTGGCGGGCGACCTGGAGGACGCCGAGCGCATCGCGGCCGGCATGGCCCGCCTGGTGGAGGACCTGCTCGAGCTGTCGCGGGGCCGGTTGCTGCGCGAAATCACCCCGCACCTGGTCGACGTCGGCGAAGAGGTGGTCGCGCCCGTCGTGGCGGAGTTCCCCGGCGTGACGGTCCGTCCCGGACCGGCGTCGACGGTGCTGGGCGAACCGGAACGGTTGCGCCAGGCGCTGCGGAACCTGGTCGCTAACGCCGAACGGGCGGCGGGGCCCTCGGGCCGCGTCAATGTCGGGTGGACCCTCGGCGGGGGCCACGTGTGCCTCGAGGTGCGTGACGACGGCCCCGGGCTTTCTCCGGAGGTGGAGGCACGCCTGTTCGAGCCGTTCGCGCCCGGCCCCGGCGGCGGGTCGGGCTTGGGCCTGGCGATCGCGAAGCGGCTGATGGAGGCACACGGCGGCACGATTGCCGTGGCGCGCCGCGAGGGCGAAACCGTGTTCGAGTTGCGCCTGCCCGCCCTCGACGAGGACGACGAGAGCGAATGACGCGCCGAGGCGCACGAGCTGCGCGGGCCGCGGCGCCGACGGACGGGGCAGGGCGGGACTACAGCTTGGGCAGCGTCACCCCGCGCTGGCCCATGTACTTGCCCTTGCGGTCGGCGTAGGTGGTCTCGGGCCGTTCGTCGCCCTGGAAGAACAGCAGCTGCACGATGCCCTCGTGGGCGTACACCTTGGCAGGCAGCGGCGTGGTGTTCGACAACTCCAGCGTCACGTTGCCCTCCCAGCCCGGCTCGAGCGGCGTGACGTTGGCGACGATGCCGGTGCGCGCATACGAGGACTTGCCAAGCGCCACGACCAGCACGTCGTCCGGGATCCGCAGGTACTCGATCGACCGGGTCAGCGCGAACGAGTTCGGCGGGATCACGCAGGTGTCGGCCTCCACCTCCACGAAGCTGGCGGGATCGAACGCCTTGGGGTCGACCATCGCGTTGAAGGCGTTGACGAACACCCGCCACTCCGGGGCGGCCCGCAGGTCGTACCCGAACGAGGACAGGCCGTAGCTGATCACGCCCGCGCGTTCGAGGTGCTCCACGAACGGTTCGATCATGCCTTCCTGGGCCCGCGCCCGGATCCAACGGTCGGAACGGATGGTCATGCGGGAGTGTATCGCGCCGTGCCGCGCCCCTGGGGGATGCGTTCCGGGTAGGCTGCCGGCATGCTGCTCGCCGTGGACGTGGGCAACACCAGCACCGTGCTCGGCCTCTACCAGGGTGACGAGCGCGTGGTGCACTGGCGAATCGGCACCGATGCGCGCCGGATGAGTGATCAGTACGCCGTGCTGCTCCGCAACCTGCTGGCGCTGGAGGGGACGCCGCCGCCCGACCGGGCGGTCGTGTCCTCGGTGGTGCCGCCCAGCGGCCGTGAGCTCGGCCGTGCGCTGAAGCGCTACTGGGGGATCGAAGCGATGCGCGTCACGCACGAGCTGGTGGCGCCCCTGCTACGCGTCGAGACGGAGCGACCCAGCGAGGTGGGGGCCGACCGGCTGGTGAACGCCGTCGCGGCGCTCACCTACGACGCCGACGCCGTGATCGCGGTCGACTTCGGCACCGCCACCAACTTCGACCTGGTGGTCGCGCCCGACCGGTTGTTGGGGGTGGCGCTGGCGCCGGGGCCGATGGTGGCGGCCGACGCGCTGTTCGACCGGGCCGCCAAGCTGCCTCGCGTCGATCTCACCGCGCCTGCGAAGGCGGTGGGGCGAAACACCGTCGACGCGCTCCGTTCCGGGCTGGTGTTCGGCTACACCGAGATGGTCGACGGCATGGTCGACCGGATCGAGCGGGAGGTGCGTGAGGAGATCGGGCCGTCCGGCCGCCTGCGGGTGATCGCCACCGGCGGGTTCGCTGATGTGGTGGGGCCGCACAGCCGCCGCATCGACGTGGTCGACCCCTGGCTCACGCTGACGGGGTTGGCGCGGGTGGCGCAGGCGTTGGCCTGAGCGCGCCGCGGCGGCACGGACCGCAGGGGGTGGCGCTCAGAAGTACCAGTCGACCCCGATGGCCGCACCTAGGGTCGGGACGCGCGTATTGCCGCTCCGGCCGCCCAAGCTGATCTGGCCGCCGAGGGAGATCTCGGCGAACACTGCGAGGGGATCCAGCCCGAGCTCGCGGAAGCGGAACGCCCCGCCCGCCAGGGCGTGCACGTCCAGCACCGCGTCGCCTCCGCCGACCTCGACGGCGGGCCCGCCGCCGGCGTAGCCGCGCAGGTCGCCGTCCACGCCGAGCGTGCGGAGCGCGTCGACGCCGAAGCCGACGCGGGTGTCGCCGCGCACCGACACCACGCGCCCGGAGAAGCGGTAGTCGAACGCGCCGCCCGGGATGCCGTAGTGAAGCGTGACGCCGAGGGGGTACCCGCTGCGCACGCCGAACCAGTTCTGCGCCTGGGCCGCGCCGCCCGCCAGCGCCAGCAGGGCCAATGCGATCGCCAGTCGTCTCATTCAGCCCACTCTACGACGGGTGTGCACCGCCCGTCGCGCACACGGACCGCGGCGCGCCTCCTTGCGCCTCGCCGCGGCGCCTTGTATGCTCGCCGCGTTCGCCCAATCCGCCGCTCTCGTCCAGGAGGTTCGTATGAAGCGCCGTGATTTCCTGAAGAAGGCCGGGGTCGCCACCGCCTCGGCCTCGCTGTCCCCGCTCATGTTCGCCAACGCCCAGTCGGCCACCTACCGTCTCGACATGGTGACCTCCTGGCCGCGCGGCCTGCCCGCGCTGTTCGGGGGTGCGGAGAACGTCGCGCGCTACCTGAACGAGCTCACCGACGGCGACGTCGAGGTGACCGTTCATCCCGCCGGGGCGCAGGTCGCCGCGTTCGAGGTGTACGACGCCGTCTCGTCGGGTGCGTTCGCGATGGGGCACGCCGCGCCGTACTACTTCATCAACAAGAACCCCACCCACGCGTTCTTCACCGCCGTGCCGTTCGGGATGGACGGGCAGCAGTTCAACGCCTGGATGCATGCCGGCGGCGGTCAGGACCTGGCCGACGAGCTGACGGCGCCGGACGACGTGATCATGTACCCCGCAGGCAACACCGGGGCGCAGACCAGCGGGTGGTTCAACACCGAGATCAATACCATCGAGGACTTCCAGGGGCTCACCATTCGCTTCCCCGGCTTCGGGGGACAGGTGCTGTCGCGCGTGGGGGCCAACGTCCAGAATCTTCCAGGTGGAGAGGTCTTCCAGGCGCTGGACAGCGGCGTGATCGACGCCGCCGACTGGGTGGGGCCGTACGACGACCAGACCTTCGGGATGCAGAACGCCGCCCGGTACTACTACTTCCCGAGTTGGGCCGAACCGGGCGCCGCGCTGGCGGTGTACATGAACCGCAGCCAGTACGAAGACCTGCCCGCGGACATCCAGGCGGCGTTCCGGACCGCGGCGGCGCGGGCCAACCAGCAGATGCTGGCCGAGTACGACGCGTTGAACGGGCCGGCGCTGCAGGAGCTGATCGATGGCGGCACCGAGATCCGCTTCCTGTCCAACGAGGTGCTGGCCGCGCTGGAGGCCGCGACGGAGGAGATCCACGCCGAGAACGCGAACGGCAACGAGCTGTACGGCCGGGTGCTGGAGAACTACGACGCGTTCAAGGAACGCGTCCGCTTCTGGCATGCCGTCGGGCAGCACCGCTACGCCTCGTACGTGCACCGGGACGACTGAGGCACGGACCGCAGGCCGAACGTCCGGTGCGGGCCCCGCTACGTGCGGGGCCCGCGCGTCATTTCAGGTTCGCCAGGCGCGGCAGCCACGTCACCAGCGAGGGGAACGCCACGATCAGCAACAGCGCGATCAGCTGCACCGCGATGAACGGCACGATGCCGCGATACACGTCGATGGTGCGCACCTCCGGCGGCGCCACCCCCTTCAGGTAGAACAGCGCGAACCCGAACGGCGGGGTCAGGAACGACGCCTGCAGGTTCATGGCCACGACCACCCCGAACCAGGGCATCATCTCGGGTCCGAACCAGGACAGCGCAATCGGCGCCACGAACGGCACGACGATGAAGGTGATCTCGATGAAGTCGATGAAGAAGCCCAGCAGGAAGATCACCAGCATGGTGAAAAACAAGAACCCCCACTGCCCGCCCGGCAGGCCGGTCAGGAACGCGTCCACCAGCCGGCCGCCGCGCAGCGCGGTGAACACCATGCTGAACGCCGTCGCGCCGACCAGGATCACGAACACCATGCTGGTCAGCTTGACGGTCTGATCCATGGTGTCGCGCAGCGCCGTCAGCGTGAGGCGACGGTTGGCCAGCGCCAGCAGCATGGCGCCGATCGCGCCCATGGCGCCGGCCTCGGTGGGGGTGGCCAGGCCAGCGAAGATCGTGCCCAGCACCACCATGATCAGGAACAACGGCGGAATCAGGCTCTTCAGGACGCGCCCCGCCAGCGCGAAGCCGCGGAGCGTGCGGGCCTCCGGGGGCATGGCCGGCGCCATTTCCGGGTTTCGCCACGCCACGAACGCGACCCAGACCACGAACAGACCCGCCAGCATGACCCCCGGGATCACGGCCCCCACGAACAGCGTGCCGACCGATACGCCCAACTGGTCGCCCAGGATGACCAGCACGATCGAGGGCGGAATGATCTGCCCCAACGTGCCGGAGGAGGCGACCACGCCGGCCGCGAGCGACTTGGCGTAGTGGTACTTCAACATCACGGGCAGCGCCAGCACGCCCATGGTCACCACCGAGGCGCCCACCACGCCCGTGGAGGCGGCCAGCAGGGCGCCGACCGCCACCACGCTGATGGCGAGCCCCCCGCGAAGGCGGCCGAACAGCATGCCCATCGTCTCGAGCAGTTCCTCGGCCAGCCCCGACTTCTCGAGCATGACGCCCATGTACACGAAGAACGGCACCGCCACCAGCGTGTAGTTGTCCATGATGGTGCCGAAGATCCGCTGTGGAAAAATGCCCAATCGAGCCACGCGGAAGGCCGGCTCCCACGGGAACCACGCGAACGGGTCGGCGCCGATCAGCGTAAACAGCACCGCGGTGCCGCCCAGGCTGAACGCGACGGGGAAGCCGAGCAGCAACAAACCGACCGCGGCCGCGAACATCCACAGCGACAGGTACTCCATCAGGCGGTCCCGTCCCCGCGGCCGTCCGCCCCCGGGTCGGTGCCGGCGTCGTCCGGCGTGGGCGAGGCGGCCTCGGTCGCGTCCGCAATCAGGCTGGTGCCCGCGCCGGGATCCGGGTCGGGGCGCGCGTGGAACGAGCGCGAGTGGGGATGGCCGGCCAGGAACGCGCTGTGCTTGATCGCCTCGCTGACGGCCTGGACCAGCAGCAGCGCGAACGCCAGCACGATGACGGTCTTGATCGGATAGACGGGGATGCCGCCGGCGTTCAGGTCGATCTCGCCCTGGCGCCAGGAGGTGGCGACGTAGCGTCCCGAGAAGTGCAGGCCCATCAGGCAGAACGGGACCAGGAACATCGCGATCCCCCCGATGTCGATCCAGGCGCGCGCCTTGCGCGACAGCTGGCTGTACACGATGTCGACGCGGACGTGCGCGTTCATGCGAAACACGTACGCCGCCCCCAGCAGGAACACGAAGTCGTAGGCGTAGGTCTGAAGCACGATGAACTCGGTGCCCCCGAGCGACATGCCGAGGGCCCGGCCGAGGTAGCGAGTCACCACGTTGTAGCCGCCGATCAGCACCATCGCCAGCGTGACCCACCACGCCGTGCGGCCGACGAGCGTGCTGACGTCATCGATGCCCTTCGAGAGCGATAGCAGGAAGCTCACGGTCACGCTCCTCGAACCTGTCCGACCGGGCGCATCGTCCACCAGCGCCCGAGTCCGTCGGGACGCGGCATGGTACCCCGCGCCCAGAGGGCGGTCAACGACGCGCAGCGGGCGGAATCTCAGCGCAGGTAGCGGTCCACGTCGCGTTCGTGCGCCGGCAGCGAGGTGTTGGGCCGGAACACCGGGGTTCCCCCGTCGGTGCCGTGCAGAAAGTACAACCACGGCGCGCCCGACTCGTGGGTGCGTACGGGCGCCAGCACGGACGACAGGGCGTCGGCGCCGGGGTTGCCGATCGGCCCGCGGGGAAGGCCGGTGCGGGTGTAGGTATTCCAGGGGTGGTCGACCCGAAGGTCGCCGTCGACGGCGGACAGCTCCGGCAGGCGCTTGTCCAGCCCGTACGCGACGGTCGGGTCGGACTGCAGCGGCATGCCCGCCTCCAGCCTGTTGAGGAACACGCCGGCGATGATGGGCATCTCCGTCGGCCCGGCCGCTTCGGCCTGCACCATGCTGGCCAGGGTGGTCCACGCGTGCACGGTGAGGTCCGCCTCCTGGAGTCGGGCTCTCGTCGCGTCGTCCAGGCGGGCCGCGAAGTGGTCCACCATGGTGCGCAACGCCTCGGCCACGTCGCCGCCTCGGTGGAACTCGTAGGTGTCCGGGAACAGGTACCCCTCCAGGCTGGCGCCGTCCGGCAGCCAGGGCGGCGCCAACGCGCCCGGATCCGCGATCCGGCCCATCACCTCGTCCGCGTCGGCGACCCCGGCCTCGTCAAGCCGTACGGCCACCTCGCCAGCACGCAGGCCCTCCGGCACCACGACACGGGAGGTGCGTGGCCGGCCGCCCTCCACCAACCGCCGTGCGACCTCCGCCGCCGAAACGCCGGGGGCGAGATCGTACAGGCCTTCGCCGATGCGACGATCGAAGCCGCGCGCCCGGAGGTAGAGGGCGAACACGGTGCCGTCGCGGACCACGCCGGTCGCCTCGAGCTCGTCGGCGATGCGCGCCGCCCCCCAGCCGGGCAGGACCTCGAGCGTCTTGGTCGCGGTCGCGTTCGGATCGGGCGCCGACAGGCGCCACGTCGTCCAGGCGCCGGCCAAGGCGATCGCGGCGGTAAGCATGATCAGCAGGCGAGGGGCCAGGACCTTCCGGGGGCCGCGCCGCGGTGCGCCCGCAGCGGACGCATCGCCATCCCGTCGTTCCGGCCCTTCTTCGGTCACGGCTCCGGCTCCGGCTCCCCCGCGGCCCGCGACGCGAGCCAACTCTCCAGGATCAGGACCGCCGCGGCCTCGTCCACGCGTCCCTTGTCCTGCCGCTTGCCGGCAGGAAGCGAACTGGTCGCCAGGCGCCGCTCGGCGATGGCGGTGGTGTAGCGTTCGTCCTCGAACGTCACCGACAGGCCCGCAGCATGGAGCGCCGTCGCGAACGCCCGGACGCGCTGGGTCTGGGCGGAGTCGCGCCCGTCGGTGCGGCGCGGCAGGCCCACCACGATGCGGGTCGCGCCCTCCGACCGGGCCAAGGCCGTCACCTCGCGGACGTCGTCTCCCTGGCGCCCCCGGCGCAGCGCCCCGCGCGGAAACGCCAGCCGGGAGCCCGTTTCGCCGCGCGCAACACCGATTCGAGCCTCGCCCACGTCGAGCCCCAGCACGATCTCGTTCACGGCCTCATTCCGAAAACAGGGCCTCGTCCAGCGCGCCATCCCGAAGTTCGGCCAGGACCGCCGCCAGCGCACCCGCGTCCTTGGTGCCCGCCTGCGCCATGTCGGGGCGCCCGCCGCCCCCACCGCCGGCGCGCTGGGCCAGGGCGCGCGCCACGTCGCCGGCCTTCACGCCGTGCTGCCGGGCGGCCTCCGACGCCTTCACCACCAGTGACGTCCCGCTGGCCGCCACCACCACGTCGGCCTTGCTGCGGGCGGCGGTGGTGTCCGCCAGGTGGCGGAGGTTGCCGTCGTCCAGCCCGTCGACCTCGGCGACCGCCAGCGTGCCGACGCCCGCAAGCTCTCGCGTGGGCACCTCGGCCCCGCCTCCGGTGCCGGCCTCGGCCAGCTTGGCGCGGACCTGCTGGACCTCCCGGCGGGCCTCCTTGAGTTCGGTCTGCAGCTTCTCGACACGCTCCGGGAGCTCGCCGGACCTTCCCCCCAGGGCGTGCGCCAGGGTGGCCTGGCGGCTTCGGAGCTCGCCGACGTGCGCCAGGGCCGCCTCGCCCGCCAGTGCGGTCACGCGGCGCACGCCGGCCGATACCGCCTCCTCGGCGGTGATCAGGAACAGGCCCAGCCGGCCGGTCCGCGCCACGTGCGTGCCGCCGCACAACTCGACCGACACCGCTTGCTGGCCCGGCTGGTCCTCGCCCCCTGCGCCTTCGCCCATGGTGACCATGCGGACGCGCTCGCCGTACTTCTCGCCGAACAGCATCATTGCGCCCGCCCCGCGCGCCTCACGGAGGGACACCTCGCGCCAGTCGACCCGCAGGTCGGCCTGGATCCAGCGGTTGACGAGCTGCTCGATTCGCGCGATCTGCTTGGACGTGATGGCGTCCGGGTGCGACATGTCGAAGCGAAGGCGGTCCGGCGCCACCAGTGAGCCCGCCTGCGCCACGTGCGAACCCAGCACGCTGCGAAGCGCCGCGTGCAGCAGGTGCGTGGCGGTGTGATGCTTCTCGGTCTCGCGCCGCTCGGGCGCGACCTGCGCGTCCAAGCGGGCGCCGGCGTGCAGGGTGCCGCGGATCACCTCGATGTCGTGCAGCAGCAGACCCTGTGGGCTGCGCGTCGTGCTGCGCACGGCCGCGGCGCCGCCCGACCACGCCAGCTTGCCGAAGTCGCCGATCTGACCGCCCCCCTCGGGATAGAACGGGCTCTGGCTCAGCACCGCGGTGCCGCGGCGCCCCTCGCCGAGCGCTTCGACCTCCTCGTCGTCGTCCAGGAGGGCCTCTACGCGCGCTTCCTCGGCGTCTTGGTGGTACCCGGTGAACGGCGTTTCGCCGACGCGTTCGGCAATGTGGCCCAGTGTGTCCGGCGCGGCCTCGAACAGCGTGCCCGCCCCGTGGCCGGTGCGGGAGCGTTCGCGTGCCCGTTCCCGCGCGGCGCGGTACCCCTCCGCGTCCACGCGCACCCCCCGCTCGCGGGCCAGGTCCTGCGTCAGGTCGAGGGGAAAGCCGTGCGTCTCCCACAGGTCGAAGGCGACGTCGCCGGGAAGTTCGTCGCCGTCGAGTCGATCCAGGAGCGCCGTGACGCGTTCGATGCCGGACGCCAGGGTCCGCAGGAACTGCGTCTCCTCGCCTTTCACGATCGCGGCGATCCGTTCGCGGCCGTCCACCAGTTCCGGGTAGGCGCCGCCCATCGCCTCGACCACCTGGTCGACCAGTTCGTGCAGCACCGGCTCGTGCAGGCCCAGCAGCCAAGCGTGCCGGCTGGCGCGCCGCAGCAGCATCTTGATCACGTAACCGGGACCGTCGTTGGCCGGAAGCACGCCGTCGGCGATCGCGAACGCCACCGCCCGCAGATGGTCGGCGATCACCCGGTGGGAGGTGCTCTCCTGTCCCTGATACGGCTGGCCCGAACGGTCGGCGACCTCGCGAATGGTGGGTTGGAACAGTTCGGTGGCGTAGGCGTCCTCGTCCCCCGTCATCACGGCCACCAGGCGTTCGAAGCCCAGGCCCGTGTCGATGTTGCGTTGCGGCAGCGGCGCGAGTTCGCCGCCGTCGCGGCGGTCGAACTGTGTGAACACCAGGTTCCACACCTCGACGAAGCGATCGCCGCCCCCCGTGTTGGGCCCGGTCTCGTCCTCGGTGCCGTAGGCGGGTCCGCGGTCGAAGAACACCTCGGAGCAGGGGCCACACGGGCCGTTGGGCCCTTCGCTGACGGCGCCGGCGGGCCAGAAGTTCTCGTCCTCGCCCCAGCGACTGATGCGCGCGTCCGGCACGCCCACCTCTTCGGTCCAGACGCGGTACGCCTCGTCGTCGTCCAGGTAGATCGTCACGTACAGTCGCTCCGGGTCGAAACCCAGCCGTTCGGTGAGGAACGCCCACGCCCAGGCGCACGCCTCCGACTTGAAGTAGTCGCCGAACGAGAAGTTGCCCAACATCTCGAAGAACGAGTGGTGTCGCAGGGTGCGCCCCACGTTCTCGATGTCGTTGATGCGGAGGCACTTCTGCGCGGTCGCGACCCGGTCGTGCACCCCCTCCACCCCGGAGAATCTCGGCGTGGCCCCCAGGAAGTACGGCTTGAACTGCACCATGCCCGCCGAGGTGAACATCAGGGTCGGGTCGTCGCTGCGAAGCGATGCCGATGGGCGCCTCAGGTGACCCTTCTCCTCGAAGAACGCCAGGTAGCGTTCCCGCAGCGCGTCGATCCACGCCCGCTGGGCCTCCGGCGCACGAGGGGCGGGGGGATGGGGGTCGGGGGCGGTGCGATCATGCGTCATCGAGGGCCTCCTACCTGCACGACCGCCGAGTATAGCGGACCGGCGCGTGACGAGGCGTCCTACGCGGCGGTATCATCGCCCGCCGTGCGCGCCTCCTTTACCGACCCGCCCCGCCGAGCCCTCATGCTGACCGGATTCTTGGCGTACCTGGTGATGGGCGCCATCCAGGCGATGTACGGCCCTGCCTTCCCCGGCCTGTTGGATCGCTTCGCCATCGGCGTCGGGCGTGTGGGCGACGTCGTCGCGCTGCACTTCGCGGGCAGCTTCGTCACCATTGCCGCCTCGAGCCTGTTCCTGACGCGCCTGGGGTACCGGCCGGTGATGCGCACCGGCGGCGCGGTGATGACGAGCGGCGCGCTGGCGGTGGCGCTGGCGCCGACGTGGCCGTGGGTGCTGGCCGGGGCCGCGCTGGGCGGCGTGGGCTTCGGGCTGCTGAACATCACCTTCAACCTGATGGTGGCCCGCGTGTTCGCCCCGCGCGCCGCGCCGTTCCTGAACCTCCAGAACGCCCTGTTCGGGGTCGGCGCGGTGCTGGGGCCGGTCGCGGTCGGGCTGGCCGGGGCGACGCTTCGGGTGCCGTTCCTGCTCCTCGCAATGATCACCCTGATCGTCACGGTCGCGGTGACGTGGCTGCCGGAACCCGAACGACCGGGCGGCGGCGAGGGGGAGCGCATCCCCTGGCTGCCAGCGTTCGGGTTCATGGCCATGTACTTCCTGTACGTGTCCGCGGAGGTCGGCGTGGCCAGTTGGGAGACCGTGCACCTGGAGCCGTTCCTGGGGGCGCGTGACGCCGCCTTCGCCACCAGCGCCTACTGGGCCGCCCTTACCGTCGGCAGGTTGCTGGCCAGCCCGCTGAGCGCCTACCTGCGGCCGTCGACGCTGGTGCTGGGGTCGGCCTGCCTGGGGCTCGCCGGGTTGGGGCTGGCGCACGTGGTGGCCGTCGCGCCGTTCGCGTACGCCGTGGTGGGGTTGACCTTCGCCCCGATCTTCCCGACCGGTCTGGCCTGGCTTCAGCGCGTGTTCCCCCGGCGGGCCGAGCAGGTCGCGCCGCTGGTGGTGGCGGCCGCCAATCTGGGGCCGGTCGCGACCGCCAGCGTGATCGGCGCGGCGGTCGCCGCCTTCGGCTCCGAGGTGATCCCCTCGCTGCTGGCGGTGTTGGCGGGGGTGCTGGTGGCCGTCACCCTGGCGCTGTGGTGCGGCACCGGCGGGTGCCGCGCACGTTCGCACGGCGGGGGCGCGCCGGCGCGTGCTAGCGTTTCTGGAGGGATCGAGGAGGGACCATGACGCCCCGGTTGCACAGTACGCCGTTCGCGCACGGCCCGGGGGTCCGAAGCGCCGGCCGATGCGTGGCACGCACGGCCGCGCGAGGCGTGCAGGGCCGGCCGGCGCGGAACGGTCGCTGACCCGCCGTGCTGCCGCAGGACGTTCCGTTCTGGCACTGGCTTCCTGCGCTCCTCGGGGGCGTGGCGATGCTGCCGGCGGCGTGGTTCGCCTGGCGCAGCCCCAGCGAAGGGGGGCGCCGGGCGGCGGCGTTCTTCTTGGCGGCCTCCGTGTGGTGCCTGGCGGCGGCCGCCGAGAACCTCGGCGGCGACGTCGCGGCGCATCTCCGTTGGGCGCGCTTCGGCATGCTGGGCGTGGCGTTCGCGGCCCCCGCCTGGGCGCTGTTCGCGTTGCGGTTCGCCGGCGTGCGGCTGAACGCGTGGCTCGAAGGGGCGATGCTGCTTCCCGCCGCCGTCACGGTGTTGTTGGCGTGGAGCGAGGCGGGCGTGGCCTGGATCTGGTCCGAGATACGCCTGGCGGAAGGCGTGCCGTACGCCGACGCGGTGTTCGTGCCGGGCCCCTGGCTCGGGCGTGCGTTTCTGCCCTACGCGGCCGTGATGGTCGCCGCCGGCGTCAGCGTCCTGGCGTGGCGTTGGATCCGGGGCGACGAGGCGCAGACGTGGCGCTACCCCGCCCTGATGGCCGCCAGCGCCGTGCCGGTCGTCACCGCGATGGTCCATTTCCGGGCGGGCGGCGGCCCGGCGGCGTTCGACGCGACGCCGGTGGCGGTGGCGGCGGCGGGGGTCGCCATGGCGTGGTTGGTGCTCGACCGGCGACGGTTCGACACCCTGCCGCTGGCCCATCGCTTGGTGTTCGACTCGCGTCCCGACGCGGACCTGGTGCTGGATCGGACCGGGCGCATCCTCGATCTGAATCCTGCCGCCGAGCGGTTGCTGGGCGTCACCCTTCGTCGCGTCCGCGGACGGCCGTTGGCGCGCGTCGCGTCGTACCTCGCCGCCGCCGTGCCCAGCGGCGCGCAGGGCGAGGTGCGCGACCCGCGCACGGGCCGGCGCCTTCAGGTCGAGACGCGCCGCCTACGGCGCGGCGGTGCCGAGCTGTGGACCGTCCAGGACGTGACCGAGCGGGTGCGCGAGCGCGAGGCCCTGCAGCGCCGCGGGCTGTTGCTGGAGGCCGTGGACGCCCTGGTGGCCCACGACGCTCCCGCTCCCGACGCCGCCACGTCCGAGCCAAGCACGCCGCAGGAAGGTGCGGAGGGCGGCGACGCGCTGACGCGGACGATGGCGCGGATCGGCCGGGCGCTGGACCTGGACGCCGTCCGGCTGATCGTGGACGAGGGGGGTGGCGAGGCGTTCACGCTGCGCGCCGCCTGGCAGCGGCACGGGGCCGCGCCCGCCGGCCGGCAGGCCTACGAAGACGCCGGCCTGATCCCGGTCCGTGACGCGATCCGGCGCGGCAAGACCACCATGATCCTGCCCGCTCCGTCCGACGCGCACCGCCGCGCCGTGACGTTGCGCCTGGGCGGCGAGGCGTGGGGCGCCCTGATCCTGGACGGGGGCGATCCCGAGCGGTTGGACGACCTTCGCGACGCCCTCGACAACACGGCGCGCAGCCTGGCCGGCTGGTTGCAGCACGAGCGGGCCCAGCGCGAACGGCGCCGCAGCGACCGCTTCCGCGCCGGATTGCTGGAGCTGACCCGTACGCTTCTGCTCGGCAGGGTCGGGGAGGACGGCTACCGCCTGGCGGTACGCCATGCCGCACGGGCCATTCCGGGGGCCGAAGCGGGTGCGCTGTTCGTGCGCCGGCACGGTCACGATCGCTTCGAATGCGTCGCCAGTCTCGGCAGGCCGCTCGGGAACGAGGCGCGGGCGGCGCAGTCGTGGTCCGACTTGGGGGCGGAGGTCGGTGCGGGCGTGCGAACGCTGAGCGGCGCCGACGCCAGCGACGTCGGTCCGGGCGTTCGGGCGGCGCTGTTGGCGCCGGTGATGCTGGACGGCCGGGCCGAGGCGTTGCTGCGCCTGGAGAGCCTGTCGCGCGCCGATGCCTTCGGCGCGCGGGAGGTCGCCATGGTCGAGGCGTTCGCCGCCCAGGTGGGGGCCGTGCTGCGCCGGCTCGAACAGCAAGCCGAAAGCGAGCGTGCCGCGGCGGCGCAACGCCTGCTGGCCGACGTGGAACGCCTGTTGCTCACCTCCGACGACTTGGGCGTGTTCGTGCCCGTCCTGGCGCGGCGCGTGTTGGGGGCGAAGCTGTGGCCGCTGGAGCGTCTGGCCGTGCTGGCCGTCCGTCCCGATGGCACCGTGGACCCTCGGGTGCACGGGCCCGAGGGCCGGGACCTGGCGCTGGAGGCCGAGGCCCGCACGGCGCCCGTCCGGGTCGAGGCGTTGGCGGAAGTGTTGGGCACGGACGGCCCCTCGGTGGCGCGCGGTCGCGGCGTCGGACCGCCGGGCCTCGCCCGCGTGCCCTGGGCCCGCGCCGCCGCCACCTTCCCGCTGCGGCTGGCTGGCGAGCCGTGGGGGGCGTTGACGTGGCTGTCCAGCCGAGCGGACGCCTTCGGCGAACCCACCTTGGCGTGGCTGGGCCAGGTCACCTCCGCGCTCGAGATGGCCCTGCTGCGGCAGCGGGACCGGCGGCGCACCGAACGTCAACTCGCGCGCCTTCGGGCGCTGGTCGACACGGGCGAGGCGTTGCGGACCTGCACCCGCCGCGCCGACGTGGTAAAGCGGGTGCTCGCCACGCTACGCGAGGTGACCGGCGCGGATCACTGTGCGTTGACGCTCGCGGACGAGGCGCATGGAGGTCTGCACGTCGCAGGCGAGATGCACCGCGACGAGCGGTCTGCCCGGGCTACGGGCGAAGACGGCGCAAACACGCGCCGGGTGCGGCGGGTCCTGTCCGAGGACGACACGGTGACGTGGGCTGGGTCCGACGCGGACGCCGGGGCGTGGATGGGCACCCCCCTACGCAACGCGGACGGCAACCCGGTCGGGGTGCTGCACGCCAGCCGCGGTGCGCCCGGTGGGCCGTTCGAACCGGACGAGGTGGGGTTGCTGGAGGCGTTGGCGCAGGCGGCGGCCGCCACCCTGGTGCGCTTGGCGCTTCTGGAGCGCAGCCGGCAGCAGACCGTGCAGTACCGCGCCCTCTGGGACGAGGCGCGACGGAGCGAGGAACGCTTCCGGCTGCTGGCCGAGCACATGACGGACACGGTGTGCCTGCACGACCGCCGCGGACGCTTCCTGTACGTCAGCCCATCCGTGGAGGGGCTGCTGGGGTACCCCCCGGGGGCGCTGCAGGGCCGCTACCCTCTGGCCATGGTGCACGACGAGGACGTACAGGCGCTTCGCGACGGCCTGGTACGGCCCCTGGCGCAGGGACGGGCCGCCCGGAGCGTCACCTTTCGCGCGCGGCACAATGATGGGCACTACGTCTGGCTGGAGACCGGCGCCCAACCGATCCGCGACGACGAGGAACGCATCACCCGCCACGTCAGCACCTCGCGTGACGTCACCGAACGCAAGCGGATCGAGGCCCGCCTGGTGCACGGCGCCCTGTACGACGCCCTCACCGGACTTCCGAACCGGGCGCTGCTGATGGACCGGTTGCAGCATGCCCAGGACCGGGCCCACCGCCAGGGCGGCCGTTTCGCGGTGATGTTCCTGGACCTGGACCGGTTCAAGCACGTGAACGACAGCCTCGGGCACGGCGTTGGCGACGAGATGCTCGCCTCGGTGGCGACACGCCTGTCCAGCTGCGTGCGCACCTCGGACACGGTCGCGCGCCTCGGCGGCGACGAATTCTGCGTGCTGCTGGAGGAGGTCGACGACGAGGACACGGTGCTGCGGACGGCCGAACGCATCCAGGCGTCGGTGTCGCGCCCGTTCGACCTCGCCGACACGCAGCTGTTCACCAGCGCAAGCATCGGCATCGCCTTCTCGCACCCGGACTACGCCGATCCCGATGAGCTGCTCCGCGACGCCGACACCGCCATGTACCGCGCCAAGGCGGAGGGCAAGGCCCGGCACGCCGTGTTCGACGCCGGCATGCACGAACAGGCGAAGCACCGCCTGGCGCTGGATACCTCGTTGCACCACGCCATCGAGAACGACGCGCTTTCGCTCGCGTTCCAACCGATCCTGCGCCTGAGCGATGCGACCGTGATCGGCGTGGAGGCGCTGGTCCGCTGGACCGATCCGGAGCGCGGCGAGATCCCTCCCGACGAGTTCGTGAAGGCGGCCGAGGAGAGCGGTGCGATCCTGGAGCTGGATCGCTGGGTCCTGGACCGAGCCTGCAGGCAGATGCGGACGTGGCAGGAGACCTTCCCGCGCGCCCGAGATTGGTCGATCAGCGTCAATCTGTCGCCGCGGCACTTCACCGTCGCCGAGCCCGCCAAGCGGATCCTGGAGCGGGTGCGCGCCACCGGCCTCGACCCCGCCCACCTGCGGATCGAGCTGACCGAACGCGCCCTCCTGAACGGCGGCCAGGCGGTGATGGAGGCCTTGGCGGAGCTTCGCGCGCACGGCGTGACGATCGGGATCGACGACTTCGGCACCGGCTACAGTTCGCTGGCGCACCTGCAGCGCCTGCCGCTGGACGCCCTCAAAGTGGACGGTTCGTTCGTGCAGGGGTTGCGCGGTCCGCCGCAACAGCGGCAGATGGTCAGCACCATCGTGGCGCTGGCCCAGGGCCTCGGCATCGAGACCGTCGCGGAGGGGGTCGAGGAGCAGCTGCAGTGGGACGCGCTGCGGGGCCTGGGCTGCACCTACGGCCAGGGGCACCTGTGGTCGCGGGCCATGCCAGCAGGCGCGTTCGCCGGCCGCTACCTCTCCACCCCGGCCGACGTCCCGCCCGACGTGCGAAACTGACGCCATGCGCTCGCAAGACGCCCCTCTCCGGGTCGCACACGTCGCGATCCTACGCCCCGCCTTTCGAGGGGACGCGCCCGCCGCCGTGCGCCGCGCGCAGGAGGGCCTCGCCGCCTGGGCGCCACGGTTGGGCGTCCAGGTCGCGTCGGTCACGGTAGGAAGCCAGGTCCGCCACGGCGCCACCGGCGCGCAGGTTCCCGAGGGAACCGTGAGCGACGCCGAGGACGCCCGTCGCGCCGCGGCGCGCATCGAGGCGGATCCGCCCGACCTGTTGCTGATCCAGCACGCCACCTTCGCGACCGGCGATCTGCTGGCCCCCTTGTTGCGCGCCGCGCCGCGCGTGGCGGTGTGGGCGACGCCCGAAGGGGCGGCGGGCGAGGGACCGCTGCCGTTCAACGCGCTGTGCGGGCTGCAGATGACGCTGTCCATGCTGGGCGTGCCCGAGGTGGATCGTGGCGAGGCTCCGGTCAAGTGGCTGTACGGCGACGTGCACGAAGACCGGTTCCGGGAGGCCTTCGCGACCACGTTGGCGGCGCTGCGCGGGGTCCGCGCCCTGTCGCGGGCGCGCATCCTCGCCATCGGCGGGACGGCGCCGGCCTTCTACGCGCTGGAGGAGCGCCCCGACGCCCTGTCCGGCGTCACGGTGACGCCCTGCGAGCTGCGCGATCTGTTCGATCGCGTCGAGGCCGTCCCCGAGCGCGAGGCGCGGGCGCGCGCGACCGACTGGGCGGACCGGCACGCGCTGGAGGTGGACGACGCGACCCTGCTTCGCGGCGCCCGCATCGAGCGGGCCCTGGCCGCCCTCGGGGAGGAGGCCGGCGCCGACGCGCTGGCGGTCCGCTGCTGGCCCGAGCTTCCCGACGCCTGCGGCGCCATGGCCTGCGCCGGGATGGGCACCCGCGCGGGCGAGGGCATGCCGGCCGCCTGCGAGGGCGACGTGATGGGGGCGTTGTCGATGCTGGCGTTGCAGGGCGTGGCCGCGGAAGCCGCCATCCTGATGGACGTCTCCGACCTGAGCGAGGCCGATGATGCGCTACTCCTGTGGCATTGCGGCAACGCCCCCCTGGCCTGGGCCGACCCCGAGGGGCCCCGGCCGCGGCTCACCACGCACTTCAACCGCACCGACGACGGACCGATACGCGACATGGCGCTGGCGCCCGGACCGGCCACCGCGTTGCGCCTGCTGTCCGGCGGGCGCGAGGCGTTGATCGCCTCGGGGCGCATCCGGCGCCTGGACCGCAGCGGCTACGACGGCGTGCGCGGGTGGTGGTCCGACCTCGCCTGGCACGGCGCGTCGCTCAGCGCCGAGCGGTTCCTGGCCGAGATGCTGCACCAGCGCGTGCCCCACCACCTGGCGGCCGTGGCGGGGGCGTGCGCACCGGCGTTGGCCGAAATGGCGGGATGGCTGGGCATCGCGCCGCGCACGGTGCAGGCGCGTCCGTTTCCCGGCGCGCTCCACGGCGGAGGTGCGCCCGCCCCACGGGGGCCGGCATGAGGCGCGCCCCGCGGGTGCTGTGCGTCGGGCTCAGCTGCCTCGACATGGTGTGGGAGGTGGCGCACTTCCCGCCGCGCGCCTCGCGCACGCCCGCCCGGACGCACGCCCGCCGCGGCGGTGGGCCCGCCGCCACCGCGGCGGTGGCGGCCGCCCGCTACGGGGCGGAGGTCGCGCTGTGGGCGGTCCACGGCGATGACGAGGCCGGGCCCGAGTTGGATCACGCCCTGCGCGCCGAGGCGGTCGACACCCGGTGGGTGCGGGTCCCGCCGGGCGCGCGCAGTTTCGTCAGCGCCGTGCTGGTCGCACCGGACGGCGAGCGGTGGATCTTCCCCTACCGCGGAGAGGGACTCAATGATGATCCCGACTGGTGGCCGCTGCCGCAGGTGGCGGAGGTGGACGCGCTCCTCACCGACCTGCGCCACCCGCGCTTGGCGCGCGCCGCGCTCCTTGCCGCGCGCGAGGCGAACGTGCCCACCGTCGTCGACCTGGGGCGGGCCGAGGACGCCACGGAGGCCATGACGGCCGATCACGTGGTGGCGGCGCGCGAGGCCGCCGAACGCATCGGGCGGGACGCGGCCGCCCCGCAGCCCCTGCTGACGCCGGAGGGCGCCCTGGACGTGGCGGCCGCCGCGGAGGCCCTGGCGCGCCTACGCACGCGACCGGCGCAGTGGGTCGCCATCACCCTGGGCGCCGCCGGCGTGATTTACGACGCAGGGGACGGCCCCCGGCACCTCCCGGCCCCCCGCGCCCAGGTCCACGACACCACCGGCGCCGGCGACGTGTTCCACGGCGTGTGGGCCGCGGCGGTCGCCAGCGGCGCGCCGGCGGACGTGGTGGCGCGTCACGCCAGCTACGCCGCGGCGGCGTCCTGCCAGGGCCCCGGCCGGTCGCGCATCCCAGGTGGCGACGAGGTGCGCCACGCAGTCGTGCCGGCACCGAGCGCGCTCGCCCCCGCCGACCCGAAAGGAGCCCCGTGACCCGACCCCTGTCCGCCGGAAAGCTGCGCGGCCTGGCCCGCATGGCCGGCCCCGACGGCCGCTTCCGCATGGTGGCGGTCGACCCGCGCCCGCCGTTGTTCGCCGCGCTGGCCCGCGCCCGCGGCGTGTCCGAGGACGCCCTCGACCATTTTGAGATCGCCGAAGCCAAGGCGCTGCTGGTGCGCACCCTGGCGGAGGACGCCAGCGCCATGCTTCTGGACCCCACCTGGGCGCATCCCGCCGCCCTGCTCGACCTGCCGGGCGCGACCGGCCTGCTGTCCACCCTGGAGTCGCACGCGTTCGAACGGGTCGACGGCGAGCGCCGTTCCCGCCCCATCGAGGGCTGGAGTGTCGCGAAGGCGCGCCGCTGCGGCGCCGACGCCGTCAAGGTGCTGGTGTGGGACCGGCCCGACGCCCATGAGGCCACGCGGGCGCACCAGGACGACTTCGTCCGCGCCGCCGGCGACGCCTGCCGCCGGCACGACCTTCCCTTCGTCCTCGAGATCCTGGAATACCCCCGCCCCGAGGAGGACCCCCGCGACCCGGCGTTCCTGGCCGGCAAGCCGGACCGGGTGACGGCGTCGCTGGCGCACTACGCCGATCCCGCCTTCGGCGTCGACCTGTTCAAGGTGCAACTCCCCGTCGACCTGGCGCACGTGGAGGGGTTCGATGGCGACCGCCTGGACGGCGCCACCGGCGAGCCGATCTGGCGCGCCGAGGAGGCCCGCGCCTGGGTCGCCCGCATGGACGAGCTCTCGCCCGTGCCGTGGGTGCTGCTGTCGGCCGGCGTGGGGCCCCGCACCTTCGAGGCCGGACTGCGCCTGGCGCTGGAGGCGGGCGCCAGCGGGTTCCTGGCGGGCCGGGCCGTGTGGCTGGACGCCCTGGCGGCTTGGCCCGACCGCGACGCGGTGACGGCGGCGCTGCGCGCCGGCTCGGGCCCGTACCTTCGGTCCATCGGCGTCCTGGCCGAAGCCGGCGTCCCCTGGTTCGATCATCCCCGCTTCGGTGGCGACCCCCGGCTGGCCGACGCGGGGCCCGGTTGGGCGCAGGCGTACGGGGAGGACCCCGGGTGAGCGGCACGCGGGGCGTGGCGATCGTCGGCGCGGGCGACATGGGCGCCAAGCACGCCCTGCACTGGGCCGCCACGGGTGCCGAGATCCGGGCCGTGTACGATCCCGAAGCCCAGCGGGCGCAGGCGTTGGCCGCGCGGACGGGCGCACGGGTGGCGGACAGCGCCGAGACCGCCCTGCAGACGCCCGGCGTGGAGGTGGCGTCCATCTGCACGCCGACCTCGCTGCACGCGCCGCTCACCATCGCGGCGCTGGAGGCGGGCCGCGACGTGCTGTGCGAGAAGCCCGTCGCCCTGACCCTCGCCGACGCCGAGGCGATGGCGGCCGCCGAACGGCGCGCGGGGCGCCGCCTGCGCATCGGCTTCATGCGGCGCTTCGACCCGCTGTGGCGCCGGGTGGAGGCGTTCCGCGACGAGCTCGCAGATCCCCTGCTGGCGCAGGCCACGCTGGCGGCGGGCGTTCGGCCCAAGACGCTGATGCACGACGCGCGCGTCAACGGCGGGCCGGTGATCGACATGGCCTGCCACCTGTTCGACCGCTGGGAGCGGTTGTTCGGCGGGCCGCCCCTCGAGGTCGCCGCGCACGGCCACACCTTCGGCGCGGACCGCGCCGAGCTGGCCACCGTCGCCCACAAGGCGCTCGACACCGTTCAGGTGACGCTGCGCTACCCGCGGGGCGGCGTGGGGCAGTTCCAACTGTCGTGGGGCCTTCCGCGCGGCGTGCCGCACCATGAGCGGCACACCTACCTGGCGCCGGGCGGCATGATCGAGGTGGACGGCGCCACGGCGACGTGGATCACCGGCGACGGTCCGCTGCGGTGGGGCCCGGGGCACGAGGATCCCTGGGGCTTGCAGATTCAGGCGTTCGCGCGCGAACTCGACGGCGCCGGCCCGCAAGGATTGGCGGACGTGGAGGACGGCATTCGGGCGCTCCGCGCATCGCTGGCGGTGCTGGCCGCGGCGGCGTCCGGCCGGCCCGTGGCGCCCGACGCCCCCGACCTCGACGCCGCCACCGCGCCGGCCGCCGCGGGGGGAACGCCGTGAACGCGGCGCGGGTCGCCCTGATCGGCGCGGGACGCTGGGCCCGAGCGCACCGCGACGCGCTGCACGCCCTGGGGATGGCGCCCGCCGCCGTGCTCACCTCGCGGCCGGAGACGGCGGCGCGCGTCCGGGACGAATGGGACGCCTTCGCCACGCACGAGCTGGACGCCTTCCTGGACGTGCCCAGCGACGCCGTGATCATCGCCAGCCCCAACCACCTGCACGTGCCGCACGCCCTGGCGTGCTTGCACGCGGATCGGCACGTGCTGGTCGAAAAGCCGCTGGCGCTGGATTTGGCCGGCGCGGACGAGGTGCGCGCCGCCGCGCAGGCCGCCGGCCGGGTGCTGGCCGTCGGGCACGAGATGCGCGTGTTCTCGCTGGCGGAGGAGGCCCGCCGCGTGCTGCACGAAGGTTGGCTGGGCGCGCCACGGCAGCTGGGCCTCGACCTGTGGCGCCGGCCGTACCGCGGGGGCGCCAGCGGCTGGAAGGCCGACCCCGCCAAGGTCGGCAGCACCATCCTGGAGGAGCCGATCCACTACCTGGACCTGGCGCGCTGGCTGCTGGGCGACCCGTCCTGGCTGCACGCGTTCGCGACCAGCCGCGCGGGGCACGAGGGGACGTACGAGAACCTGAGCGTGCACCTGGGGTTCGGCGCGGAGGTGCAGGCCGCCGTCACCCGCTCGATCGCGGCCTGGGGGCACGAGGTGGACCTGCGCCTGGTCGGAGACGAGGGCACCTTCCGGGCGGTGTGGCGCGGGCGGATGGACGCGGACGACGCCCCGGAGGTGCGCGCCTGGCTGCACGACCCGGGCGACCGGGACGCACTGCCGGCCCCGCATCCGATTCGGGAGGCCAGCGGGCACGCCTTCGACCTGCCGCGGCAGATGGCGGCCTTCCTGGCGGCCGTGGCGGGCGAGGGACCGCCGCCCGCGGACGGCCGCGACGGACGCGAGGCGGTGCGGTTGTGCCTGGAGGCTGAACGCTCGGTACGCGAGGGACGCCTGGAGCTGGCGTAGGCTTCGCGGCGCGGCCCACGCCGGGCGCCGGCCCGCCTCAGCCCGTCCCCCCGCCGGCGCCCCCTCGACCCAGCCCGGCCGCGCCCCCCGCCACCACGAGGTACCCAGCCGCGGCGACGTGCAGGGCCGCGTCGAACCCGGCCAGGTGCGCCAGCGCCACCGCCGCGGTGCCGCCGGTGAGGGAACCGAGCCCGTTGGCGGCCCATGCCCGCGCCACCGCGGCGGCGCCCATGTGGCCCACGCGGCGCAACAGCAACGGAAACGGCGCGCCCAGCGCCACGCCCAACGGCGCGAGGGTGGCGGCCGTCACGGCGGCGCGGGCCGCGAACGGGGCGGCCTGGGCGACGCCCGCCACCGCCGGCCACGCCCAAGTCCAGGCCAGCGCCGCCCCGCCCGCCACCACCGCCGCGCCCGCCACCGCCGGCCAGGCGTCCCGGTAGCGGCGCGCCAGGCCCGCCCCGAGCCCGCCGCCCGCCAGCAGCGCGCCCAGCGTGACGGCCAAGGCCGCCGCCGGATGCCCGAGCAGCAGCTGCGCCCGCGACAACGCCGCGACCTCCAGCGCCAGGAAGGCGACGCCCAGCACGCCGGCCAGCACGCTCGCGCGCCGCGCGCCGGGCGGCCCGCCGCGCACGCCGGCCCAAAGCAGGAACGCCCCGACGAGGATCGCCGCGCCCAGCACGCCCAGCAGCCGCCGCAGCACCGGCGGCACGCCGGGGCTGAACGACCAGAAGAACGGCGCATCGTCCCGGGTGGGGAAGAGGTCCACCCCCTGCGAGGCGGCCAGCACGCTCCGCATCGGCCGTGTGCCCGCCGCCACCTCGTCCAGCGGGGGGCGTTCCAGCAACCCGGGGAGGTGCAGCAGCGACAGCCCGGCCGCCTCCGCGGCGCGGGCCACCGCCACCACCCGCGCGCGGGGCGGCGCCTCGGCGAAGGCCAGCAGCAACGGCGTCGGCGGCGCGGTGCCGCCGTCCAGCACAATGATCACGTGCGCCAGGGCGTCCGCGTCGCTGAGCCCCCGTTCCCTCGACGCCGCCATGACGGTGGCCAGGGCGCGGGTGAGGGTGGCCTCGTCGTACAGTTCGAAGGCCACCGCGCCGCCGGGCGCCAACCGGGACAGGTAGCCTCGGACCGCCTCCACGGTGTAGATGCCGTTCTCGGTGAGCGCCAGCCGGCGCGCCTCGCTGGTGCGCGTCACCGCCTGCGACAGCGCGATCAGGTCGAACGGCCCCTCGGCGCGGCGCAGCACGCTGCGCGCCTCGTCGCGGTGCCAACGCACCCGCGGGTCCGCGAACGGATCCGTGGCGCCGAACGTGGCGCGGCGTGCCAACGCCAGCGCGCCCCCGTTCACCTCGGCGGCGACGACCCGTTCGGCGCCGGTCTCCAGGGCGTGGGCCACCTCGAGGCCGGCGCCGGCCCCCACCACGAACACCCGTTCCGGCCGCAGCGCCTCGAACGGGAAGCGTCCCAGGTCGCCCCGCCACAGCGTGCCCCGGTCCTCGGTCGGGACCAGCGAGCCGGCGCCGCCGTCCAGGTACACGATCTCGGCGCCGTCGGCGCGGCGCAGGCGTTCGCTGAGGCCCAGCGTGCCCCAGGCCGCGTCCAGCACGCGTCCGCCGCGGGCCAGCTCGCGCGGGAGGGACTTGTCGTCCAGCCCCTGCGCGGCGCTGGCGGCCGGCCAGGGCGTGAGGGTCGACGTCACCACGAGTGCCGCCGTCAGGGCCGTGACCGCCTGCACCGCGGCGGCGCGGCGTCCCGCCAGCACCGAGCCGCCGGCCGCCACCGCCAGCCCGGACACCAGCGCAGCCGTGGGGGCGCCCAGCACGCCCAGCAGCGGCAGCGAGGCGGCGGCGCCCGCCGCCGCCCCCCACAGGTCGGCGCGGTACAGGCGCGGCGCGTGCGACGCGCCCACGGCGAACACCGCCGCGGCCGCCAAGCCCAGCGCCGCGAAGCCGGGCAGCGAGGCGGCCAGGGTCAGCGGCATGCCCAGGCGGCCGCCGAACGCCAGTGCCACCAGCGAGCCCGCATGGATCAGCAGGCCGGCGGCGGCCGCGGCACGCGCGGCGCCCGTTCGCGTCAACCAGCGCGGCCGGGCCGCGCCGACCGCGGCGCCGAGCGACACCCCGCCGACCGCCAACGACACCACCAGGAAGGCGCCGTCGCCGAAGAACAGCAGCCCCGCGATGCGGGTCCACGCCAGCTCGCTCAGGAGGCCGCCGCCGGCCAGCAGAAACGCGGCGAGGGGCAGGGGGCGGCCGGGCACCCTCAGCGTTCCGCGCTGCGGGGGTCCAACAGGTCGCGCAGGCCGTCGCCGAGGAAGTTGAACCCCATCACGGAGACCATGATCGCCAGGCCGGGGAAGATCCCCATCCACGGCGCTTGCCGCAGGAAGGCGCGCCCCTCGGCGAGCATGCGGCCCCAGCTGGGTTCGGGGGGTTGCGTGCCCAGCCCGAAGAAGGACAGGGCGGCCTCCGCGAGGATGGCGAACGCCAAGCTGAGCGACGTCTGCACGATGATCGGCCCCAGCGCGTTCGGCAGCACGTGCCGCGCCATGATGGCGGCGCGCCCGCGGCCCAAGGCGCGCGCCGCGACCACGAACTCGCGCCCGCGCACGCTGATCACGGCGCCCCGGGTGACGCGCGCGAAGATGGGGACGTACACGATCGCGATGGCGATCATGGCGTTGCCCACGCCACGCCCCAGGATCGCCATCACCGTGATGGCCAGCAGGACCGCGGGGAACGCGAACAGGATGTCCATCACGCGCATGATGACCTCGTCCAGCCATCCGCCGAGGAAGCCCGCCGCCAGGCCGAGGACCACGCCGATGGAGCCGCTGATGCCGACGGCGATGAACGCCACCTGGAACGAGATCCGCGCCCCGTACAGAACGCGTGAGAAGATGTCGCGCCCGAACTCGTCGGTGCCGAAGGGGTGCGTGAGGCTGGGCGCGACGAATCGGGCGGCGAAGTCCATGCCGAGGGGATCGAACGGGGCGAGCACGCGGCCGAACACCGCCACCACCGCCAGCACGAACACGATGCCGGCGCCGGTCATGGCCAGGCGGTGCCGCGCGAAGCGCCGCAGGAAGTCGACCAAGGGGCCGGGCCGCTGGCGGATCGTCTGGCGGGCGGTGCTGCTGGCCATCTCGCCTCCTAGGCGTAGTCCACGCTGGGGTCCAGCAGGACGTAGGACAGGTCGGTCAGCAGGTTGATCACCGTGAACGCAGTCGCGGTCATCAGCACCGCGGCCTGCAGCACGGGGTAGTCCCGCTGGAGGGTGGCGTTGAGCGCGAGCGACCCGAGGCCCGGCCAGGCGAAGATGATCTCGACCACCACCACGGCCGACAACAGCGTGGCCATCTGCAGCCCCACGATGGTGACGATGCTGATCGCGGCGTTGCGCAGCACGTGCTTGCCGATCACCACGCGCGGCGGGACGCCCTTCGCCCGCGCCGTACGCACGTAGTCCTGACCCAGCACCTCCAGCATGGCGCTACGCACGAAGCGCGTCATGATGGAGCCGCTGATCAGCCCGGCCGAGGTGGCGGGAAGGATCACGTGCGCCAGCCAGGGCACGAAGCCGGAGCGGATCGGTTCGTAGCCCGACGACGGCAGCCAGCCCAGGGTCTCGGCGAACAACAGGATCAACAGGATGCCCATCCAGAAGTCCGGCACCGACACGCCGACCTGGCTGACGACCGAGGCGGCCAGGTCGCGCTTGCCGCCCGGCTTGAACGCCGACACGATCCCGAGCGGCAGTGCGATCGCCAGGCCCAGCAGCAGCGCCATGCCGGCCAGCGCCAGGGTGGCGGGCACGCGGCGGCGAATCTCTTCGCTGATGTTCTGGTCGGTGATCAGGCTTTCGCCGAAGTCGCCCCGCAGCACGATCCCCCCGATCCAGTCGACGTACTGCGCCGGCAGGGGGCGGTCCAGGCCCAGCTGCGACTCCAGCGCCGCGATGCTCTCGGGCGTGGCCTGCACGCCCAGCCGCACCCGGGCAGGGCTGCCGGGGATGAGCGGGATGATCGAGAACACCACGATCGACACGCCGAACAGCACCAGCACCAGCGTCCCGAGGCGTTGCAGCAGGTAGCGGAGGCTCACCGGGTCCCTCCAGGCGTTGCGCCGTTCACGACGAGATGTTCACCACAAGATAGGGACGTGCGCGCGTGGCCCGCGCCGGGCCTCGCGCCGTGCCCGGGCTGCGCCGGGCCCGGGCCCGCCGGAGCGGCCCCCCCGGAGCGGCCCCCCGGGGGCACGCTCCGGCGGGGGACGGGGTGGCTCAGTCGAGCCAGGTGGTACGGAAGCGGATCGCCTGGTCGCTGCGGGCCTCGAAACCCTGGACCGCGGGGGCGTACGCCTGGATGTTGCCGGGGTTGTACAGGTAGATGTAGGGCGCGTCGTCCACGATCTCCTGGTTGATCTCCTCGTAGATCTCGTAGCGGGCCTCGAACCCCTCGGTGCGGCGGCCCTCGTCCAGCAGTTCGTCGACGGTGGGGTTGCTGTAGCCGGTGAAGTTGAACACCTCGCCGGTCTTGTGCTGCGCGTAGTAGAAATCGTCGGGGTCGATCAGCGCGTTCCAGCTGCAGACGTAGGTGTCGTACTCGCCGGCGCCCTGGGTCTCGAGCCAGTCGGCCCACTCGCGGGTGTCGATCGACACCTGGATGCCGAGCGGCGCCAGGTGCGCCTGTAGGACCTGGGCAATGCGGATCGATTCCTCGTACTGCGTGGTCGGCATCACCGTCATCTCGAAGCCGTCGGCCACGCCGGCCTCGCTCAGGAGCTCTCGTGCGCGTTCGAGGTCCTGATCATAGGGCGTGTAGTCGAACGCCCAGGCGCTGGCCGAGGGGATGGGGTCCTGGGTAGGGACGCCGGTCCCGAATGTCGCCGCCTCGGTGATCTGGCCGCGGTCCAGGGCGTAGCTGATCGCCTGCCGGACGCGCACGTCGTTCAGCGGCTCGACCTCGGTGTTGACGCCGACGTACCAGTAGGCGGGGGCGGAAGTGCGGTCCACCACCACGTCGTCCCGCTCCTCCAGCTCTGGGAGGGCCTGCGTCGGGACCGAGATGGCCCAGTGCAGGTCGCCGGCCACCAGGCCGCTGCGACGCACGCTCTCGTCGGTGATGATCTGCAGCTCGATCGCGTCGAGGTAGGGCAGTTGCGTGCCGTCTTCGTCGGTGCGCCAGTAGTGCTCGTTGCGTTCCAGCCGCACCATCGACCCGGGTTGGTACTCCGCGATCACGAACGGGCCGGTGCCGATCGGCTCGGTGTTGATGGTGCCGTCCTCGACCGACTCGCGCGCGATCATGCCGACCGACTTGTCGATGGCGAGGTGCCCCAGGAAGGCGGCGTTGGGGCTCTCCAGGATCAGCCGGACCGTGTGGTCGTCGACGACTTCGATCTCCTGCAACGGCTGGATCTTGTAGGCGTTGCCGCTGCCGGTGTCGGGGTCCAGCATCCGCTCGTAGGTGTACTTCACGTCCTCGGCCGTGAACGCGCGGCCGTTGCTGTAGCGCACGTCCTCGCGCAGCTCGAAGGTCCACACCGTGCCGTCGTCGCTGACCGACCAGTCGGTCGCCAGCGAGGGCACCACGTTCTGCTCGTCGTCGAGCTCGACCAGGGTGTCCATCACGTTCTCGAGGACCTGGAAGCTGGAGTAGGCGCTGGTGACGTGCGGATCCAGCCCGACGGGGTCCTGCGCCCAGGCCGCGGTCAGGGTGCCGCCGCGTTCCTGGGCCAGAGCGGCGCCGAGCGCCAGGGCCATCACGAGCGTGAGTAGGGGGGTCAGGATGCGTGTCATGACTACCTCCGAGGGGAGACGGGGACGTCAGCGTCGGGGGCGGGGTCACCGGGGATGGCCCAGTCCCAGACGCTTTTCTTGATCTTGACGACTTGGAGGGTCTCGCTGGCGACGATCCCCGGTCGCCCCAGCTCGTGGGTGAGGAAGTCGTGCAGATCTTCGGCGCCGGCGTGCAGCGACTCGACGACCAGGTTGTAGCTGCCGATGCCGAGGGCCACGTAGCGGGCGGCGGGGTGGCGGGCGATCTGGTCGGTGACCTCTTCGACGTCGGCCGGGCGGACGCGGGCGTAGGTGGTCGCCACCATGGGAACGCCGAGCTGAAGCGGATCGCTGATCGCCTGAATCTTCATCCAGTTCATGTCGAGCAGGCGTCCGACGCGCTTGCGGACCATCGACTCCGACACGTCGAGCCGGCGGGCGATCTCGCGATACGGCATGCGTCCGTCCTCCCGCAGCAGGTCGACGATCCGGCGGTCGGTGGGGTCGAGTTGGCGATAGCCGGGGGTCGACACGGTTCACTCCCGTGGGCACGATGGATGCATGTACGGACGTTCGCACTCTACGCGGCTCGCGTCGCGAACGTCAAGGAATCGGACGCAATGCGTCCAGGTGGCGCGGAACACGTGCGCGTACCCGCGAGGTTCAGGCGTCGCGCACCTGCTCGGGGTAGGCGTGCAGGGCGGGCGCGCCCCCGGTATGCACGAACAGCACGCGCTGGCCCCGCCGCAGGGTCCCCTCCCGCGCCATGGCCACCAACCCCGCCGCGGCCTTGCCGGTGTAGACCGGGTCCAGCAGGATCGCCTCGCGCGAGGCGAACAGGCGCACCGCATCCCGCATCGCGGTCGTGCCGAGCGAGTAGCCGGGACCGACCTGATCGTCCCGCACCTGCACCGCCTCCTCCGGCACCGAGGCGCGGACCCCCCCGAGGTCGCACGCCGCCTGCGCCAGGCGCCAGATCTTCTCCTCTTGCGCCACGCGCTCGGCCCGGACGCTGACGCCGGTGAGGGGCAGGTCCGCGTGAGCGCCGTGCAACCCCGCCAGCAGGCCGGCGTGCGTGCCGCCCGAGCCGCTGGCGCACACCAGGTGATCGAACGCCACCCCCGCTTCGAACGACTGATGCAGGATCTCCTCGGCGCAGGCGGCGTACCCCAGCGCGCCCAAGGCGTTGGACCCGCCGCCCGGGATCAGGTACGGCTTGCGGCCCGCCGCCTCCACCTCCTCGGCCATCCGCTGCATGGCGGCCGACAGGTCGGTCCCGCCCGGCACCACCTCCACCTGCTCCGCCCCCATCAGGTCGAACAGCAGGCGATTGCCGACCGCGCGGGGGTCGTCGGTGCCCGGCACGCGCTCCTCCAGCAGCAACCGGCAGGACAGTCCCTCCTTCGCCGCGGCGGCCAGGGTCAGCCGGCAGTGATTCGACTGCGGCGCGCCCGTGGTGATCAGGGTGTCGGCGCCCTGCTGCAACGCGTCGGCGACCAGGAATTCGAGTTTGCGGGTCTTGTTGCCGCCGGCGGCCAACCCGGTCAGGTCGTCCCGCTTGATCCAGAACTCGGGCCCGCCCAGCTCGGCCGAGAGGCGGTGGAGCGGCTGCAACGGCGTGGCGCCCTCCGTGTAGCGGCGGCGCGGAAAACGGGCAAGGTGCATGGGGCCTCCTCGGAGATGGGCGCATGAAGGTGCGGACGGGCGTGCCGCCACTGTAGCCCCCGGCGGCCCCTCCCCGCTTCGCGCCCGCCCCCGCCGCTCAGGCCCGGTAGGCGATGTGGCCGTCCACCACCGTCATCACCGGCGTCAGCGACGCCAGCGCGGCGGGGTCCACGGCGAACGGGTCTCCGTCCAGTACGCTCAGGTCCGCCTCCATGCCGACCTGCAGCCGCCCGCGGCGGTCCTCCTCGTGGGAGGCGTAGGCCACGCCGCGCGTGAACATGTCGAGGGCTTCTTCCACCGACACCCGCTCCGCCTCGCGGCTGTGGTTCACCGCCGCATGCACGCCCAGCATCGGTCGCAGTTCGGTCACGGTCGAGTCGCTCCCGCCCGCCACCGCCACCCCGGCCCGCACGGCGGACGCCAAGGGGTCGACCTCTTCGGCGCGGGCGTCGCCCAGGAGCGCCCGGTAGGTGGGGTGCGGCCAGACGTGGTTGAAGGCCGGCTGCAGCGACAGCACCACGCCGGCCGCGCGGGCGCGGGCCCGCTGCCCCTCGTTCATCAGCTGCGCGTGCTCGATGCGGTGCCGGGCGTTCGGGCGCGACTCGGCCGCTTGCGCCGCTTCGAACATGCGCAGCGCCTGCTCGACCGCCCGGTCGCCCACGGCGTGGAACGAGAGCTGCATCCCGCTGTGGTGGGCGGCCAGCACGAAGCCGTGCAACGACGCGTCGTTGTGGTACAGCGCGCCGTACGCGCCGGGATCGTCCGGGTACGGCGCCAGCAGCGCCGCCGTCCCCACGTCCACGTCCCCGTCCAGCGCGCAGGCGTGACACCCGCCGATCCGGCTCAGCCCCAACGCCTGCACGTCGTCCAGATCGAACGTCTGCGGGTAGGCGCGGGTACGCACCGGCAGGTCCCGCTCGACCGCCAGCAGGGTGCGCACCGCGTCCAGGTCGTCCAAGGCGTGCAGCGTGGTGCACCCGTTCCGGACCGCCCGGTCGGCCGCCGCACGCAATGCGCTCTCGTAGCCGACCTGGCGGCTGTAGGCGGCGTAGCTCCGGTGCGTGGCCGCCTGCGTCACCGCCCCGATCAGCGCCCCCGTCGGGCGGCCCTCCTCGTCCAGCAGCACCCCCGGCAGGCCCGGGTGCACATCCAGCATGCGCAGCGCGGCCGAGTTGGCGTAGCTCGCGTGGCCGGTCACGTGCCGCAGGTAGACCGGCTGATCGGGCGCCACGGCGTCCATCTCCGCCCGCGTGGGCGGGCGTTTCTCCGCGTAGCGCTCCGGATCGACGCGCAACCCCAGCACCATCGCCCCCGGCGGCGTCAACCGCGCCTTGCGCGCCACCGCCCCCAACAGCCCGTCCAGGTCGGTGGGCAGCGACCCGTCCACCGCCGTCTCCAGGAACCCCGTCGCGGTGGCGTGCACGTGCGCGTCACCCAACCCGGGCACCACGGTCGCGCCGGCAAGATCGATCACCTCGGCCCCCGCGGGCACCTCGTGACGGACCTCCGACCACGCGCCCATCCAGGCGATACGCCCGTCCGCCACCCACACGGTGTCCGCCCCCGCCAGTCGGCCACGCCCGTCCGCCAACGTGCCGCCCGCGAACACGCGAACGTCGTGCTGCACGCGATCGGTCATGCGCGGCACCCTAGCACGGCTCGGTCCGCGCCCCCGCGGCGCTCCGGGCCTCCTTCAGGGCGCCCTCCACCTCCCGGAACGCCGCCGGGTCGTCTTCCTCCCGTACCCACGCCTGCGCCTGCACGAACGCGGTGGCGGCCTCCGCCGGACGTCCCTGCGCCATCTCCGCCTGGCCCCACTCGAACGCGCCGAGGCGGGCACCGTGCGCGTACCCGACCGATTCCGCCAGCGTGAACGCCTCGTGCGCGATCGACGCCGCCTCCCCCGGCCCGCCCCGCGCCTCCCGCCGCACCAGGCTCGCCAGATGCGCCAGGCTCAACGCCAAGCCACTGACGTGATTCACCTCGCGGTAGCGGACGATCGCCTCCTCCAGCGCAGCGCGCGCCTCGGCCGGCCGATCCAACTGGCCCAACGCCAACGCCACGTTGCCGCGCGCCTGCGCTTCGCCCACCGCGTCGCCCGCCGCGCGCCGAAGCTCCGCCGCCCGCTCGAACGCCTGCCCCGCCTCGTCCATGCGTCCGGACAGGCCTCGCACCAGCCCCGACGTGTTCCACGCCATCGCCAGCGTCCCGTCCGCCGCGCCATCGTCCAGCAGCGCCAGGGCCTCGGTGATGCGTGCCTCGGCCTCCTCCAGGCGGCCCCGTTGGGCCAGGAACAGCGCCGTGCACTCCCGCACCCAGCCCCGGAGCGTCCGGTCGTCGCACGCCTGCAAGGCCTCGTCCCCCGCCATGAACAGCGCCAGGCCCTCCTTCGAACGCCCCCGCACGTCGAGGTAGCCCCGCAACAACGTCGCCAGCGGCCACGCCGCCTCCGGACGCGGCGGATCCAGAAGGGCGTGCCAGGCCATCACCAGGTTGGCGCGCTCCGCGTCCGCCACCGCGAAGCCGCGCGCGGTGCGTTCCCCGATCTCCATCTCGTTCAGGCGTCGCGCCACCTCGGCGTACGTGAGGGCGACACGCTCCCGCGCGCGCCCAGGGTCGACCAGCCCGTCCGCGAAGCGTTCCCGGATCGCCGCATGCACGGTGTAGCGCGCGCCCTCGCGCCGCAGCAGCGAGCGTTCCAGCAACGCCAACAAGAAGAACGGCGACGCGTCGGCTGCCGCGCGCGCCTGCTCCGCTTCGAAGCCGGCGGGGATTAGCGACAGTGTGCCCAACGCCTCGCGTTCCCCCGCGCCCATCAGTTCGCGGGTGACGTCGATGGTCCGCTCGGTGCGCGAACGCTCGCCCGGCGCGAAAACCAGCACCTCCGGCCGCGCGTCCAGCGTCCGCGCCAGTTCGGCCGGTGCCACCGTCCGCGTCCAGGTCGAGGCCAACTCGACCGACAGCGGGCTGGTGCCGATCCGCTCCAGCACGGGCCGGAGCGCCTCCTCATCGGCGCCCTCCCGCGCCCCAGCGCGGGCCATGCCCTGCCGGAACAGTTCGGTGGCCGCCTCGGGGCTCAGTTCCGGCACCTCCACGACCTGCTCCTCGGGGATGCGCAACGGCATGCGCGCGGTGACCAGCAGCCGCAACGACGGCGCGTGCTGCGACAACGCCTGCAATACGCCGGCCTGGTCGGCCAGGGCGTCCGCCTCGTCGAGTACCAAGCGGCGTCGCGCCTCCCCCCAGCGCTCGGCCAACGCCGCCAGGTCGTCGCTGGGCTTCACGCCGGTCGCCTCCGCCAAGGCGCGGGCCAGGTCCTCGCTGCGGCGCGCCGCGCGCAGGTCCACCCAGTCCGTGCCGCCGGGCGCGCCGTCCGCCAGTTCGCGGGCCAACTGCGCCGCCAGGCGCGACTTGCCCACCCCGCCCGGCCCGACCAGCGTCACCACGCGCGCGTCCGCCACCCGCGCCGCGACGCGGTCCAACCACGCGGCCCGCCCCACCAGCGGCCCCTCCCAGCTGGGAAGCCGGACGCGCCCCCGCCGCGCGGGCCGCTCGAGCTGACGCACGTCGCGTTCCACCCGGGCAGGGTCGGCGTGATGGCCCTGCGGGCCGCGCGCCAGGCCGCCATCCGCCTGCAACGCGCGAACGGTGCGCACGATCGGCGCGGGCCGCCCCCCGGCGGTCCGCGCCAGCGTGCGCACCACCACCTGGTCCAGCCTGCCGCCCAGCGCGGCCGACAACCACCCGCCGACCTCGTTCGGCGTCAGCGGCGGAAGCGCCCGGGTACGCGCCGCAGGGAACGCCGCCTCCGCCCTGTCGGGGACCGCCTCGACCACGCGGACGCCCCCGCCGTCCAGTCGTGCGGCCAGCAGGGCGCGGCTGGCCGGATCCAGGTGTGCGCCGCCCTCCAAGAGCACCACCAAGCCCGGACCTGCCGCGTCCTGTGCCAGCTGATGGGCCATCTGGCCTTCCGTCGCGTCGGGGGCGACCTCGCCCAGGTAGGCCAGCTGCAACGCGCGCAGGTGCACGCCCGCGTCCACCGGGGCCGCCCGCACCTCCCGCACGGCGCGGCCGGCCTGGCGCGCACGGACGGCCACCTCGCGCAGTAGGCGGGTGAAGCCGGAGCCGGGCGGTCCGCGCAGCTGAAGCACCCGCTCCGAGGCGGTGGTCGCATCGTCGGCCAAAAAGGCGTCGACGTCCGCCAGCACTGCGTCCCGCCCCACCAGCCGCACCTCCGCCAGCCCGCCCGTGATGTCGGTGTCCGGCTCGTCGTCGCTCACGACCAGGTTGCGCCCGGCCCGCTTGGCCCGGTAGAGGCGCGCGTCGGCCCGCGCGAACAGCGCCTCCGCGTCGCCTCCTTCTGGATCCTCGTCCACGCTGGTCAGGCCGACGCTGACCTGGACCCACACGTGGGGGCCCGCGTCGATGGGGCCCGAGGTCACGCGCTCCGCCACCCGCTGCAGCACCGACGCCGCCTCCGCCCGCGGCGTGGTCGGCAACAGCACCACGAACTCGTCCCCCCCGTAGCGGAACACCAGATCCTCGTCCCGCAAGGCGTTCATGATGCGCGCCACCACGGTGCGCAGCACGGCGTCCCCCACTGCATGGCCGTGCACGTCGTTGAGCGCCTTGAAGTGATCCACGTCCAGCACGGCCAACGCCAGCGGTGTCCCGGTCGCGACCGCGTCGCGCAGGAGGTGCGCCAAGGTCGGCGACAGGGCCTCGCGGCGGAAGGCCTGCGTGAGGGGGTCGTGCTCCAGAAGCGCCATCGACAGGACAGTCTAGCGCCGGGGGACGGTATGCTGAATGATCACGCAGCGAGTTGGAGGCGAGTTTCCGCATGACCACGCACGAACGACCCACAACGGCGCGAGCCGGCCATGGCCGCCGCCCGAAAACCTAGGGCAGGACGCGCGCGACCAGCCCTACCTTCGCCCTTGGCGCCCGGGTCGGAACATCCGACCCGGGCCGGCTTCAACGCTGACCCGACGCGGCGGCGTCGATGCGCAGGTAGATCCCGCCGGCGCTGGAGGGCGTGAGACCCTCGAAGCCTGCGAAGGTGTACCCAACCGCCAGCCAAAGACCGTCGAGTGCCTCGACCTGGCCCTCGACCGAAATGCCAGCGTCCAGGGCGTTTGCTGCCGGGAGAACGAGCGCGTGCCCTCCGACGCCCAGGCCGACGGTCCGGAGCGCCTCGCGCTCGCCAGCCAGCGGTCGGTAGCCGACGACGAACAGGCTCGCCTGGTAGGTACGTGCCTCCGGTTCGTTGAACGGCACGCGGTACGCCACGCCTGGACGCACCTGCAGTGACGCGTTCGGGTGCCAGGTCAGGGCGGCCTCCCCCTCCAAGAGGATTTTCTCCGGCTCGTCGCGCAGGCGGTGGTAGGTCAGCAGCGACGTGCTACCGCCACGCCACGCATAGGCGGCGGTCGCGGTGCCGCTACGTGTGGGCGACAACTGGTAGTCGGCGTAGACGCTGAGCACCTGATGTGCGGTCAGCTGTCCGCTCATCCCGCCGCGGGCTACCCACTTCGTGGTGCTCCCCACGCTGACTTCGCTGGCGAGATCGGCCACCAGGGCATCGGTGCGATAGCGCACGCCGCCTCCGAAGGCCGCCAAGGTGCCGCCGTCGTCGAAGTCTCGCTCGAGGCCGACGTTACCGTCCAGCGCCCAATGCTCGTCCAGCGGTACGGGCACGTCGACGCCCAGCCGTGCCAGGTTGCCCGCTCCGTCGACGCCGGGCAGCTCATAGGCCAGCGATACGGTAGCGTCCGCCAGATCTCGTTCCAGCTGCACGCTTCCGTCCAACGCCTCGTCCCAGCGATAGTCGAGGCGAGCGTTCGCCTCGACGTCGCCTGGCAGTGCCACGCGTCCCTGCGCCCCCGTGGTGGCGGCTCGGCCGCCGGTCAACGGCTGGGCGTGATCCAGTTGCAGACGGGCACCCGGAACTTCCAGGCGGCCCCGGGCCAGGCCATCCCAGGTGCCATCGAGCCACTCTCGGCCCGCGCCGACGCCCAGCGTCGCCGTGCGGCCTTCGCCCGCCAGAGGCAGCCGCTGCTCGAAGAGCAACGAGCTCCGCTGTGCGTCGTCCTCGGCGCGGTGTTCGGCCGCGACAGTGCTGCCACCTGCCACCTCGACGGCGGCCCGCGCCGAGCCACGCAGCCGTGCCTCCTGGTACGTCGCGTCGCCCCGTAGCGACAGCGGCCCCACCACATAGCCGAGCTCGAGGTTGGCGCCGATGCCGGCGACGTCGTCGTCCCGGGCGCCGATCGCCAGGCGCGCGTCGCCAGGGCCCAGCGGCCCGCCGTAGGCTGCCCGTGCGCCCCAGCGAAGGACGTCGGTCTGCGCGACCCCGGCCTCGAGCGACCAGGAGCGATCACGGTAGCGCACGCCGAGGCCACCGGCGACCGTGTCGCGCGCCACCTCGTTGGGGGCGTAGGTGACCTCGAGTCTGACCTCCGACAGGTCGGGGTCCGTCGGGAGCATCGGTCGCGCCAAGGTCAGCACGCCGGTACTGGCATTCAGCACGTAGTCGAGGCGCGGCGCCAGTGTTCTGGTGCCCTCGTCGCTCACCACCTGTACGGTCTCGGTGCCGGGCTGAGGTCGGCGCTCGAGCCGGTAGCGACGGGTGCCGTCCGGCACGATCGTCTCTTGGACCGTCTCGGAGGGGAGGAGACCCGCGAAACCGCTGAGCTCCACGGCCCCCAGACGCGCTTCGCCGCGGAGCGCACTTGCTCGCGGGAGGCGCTCGACGCCCGGCACCTCGAGGGCGCCCGCCAGGTAGCTCACCGTCACGTTCTCGTCGTCATAACGTACCGCGACGCCGTCGTCGCTGCGTAGCGCCGGCACCGCTTCCCGGCCGGTGCCGGTCAGGGGGAAGCGCCCGTCCGGATCGGGCTCGCGCCGGAGCGTCCGGTCGAGGTCCAGGCCGGTCGTGTCGGCCCCCACGTCGACCGCCGCCTGCAAGGTCCCAGCAGCGACGGGCGTCTCGAGGTAGCCGCGCACGCTACCGAACAGTTCGACCGGGTCGACCAGTCGGGCCGTGGCCTGGCCCTGCGCGATCCACAAGGTCCGGTCGGCGCCAGGCAGGTCGAGCACCGTTTCGGCGCGAATTTCGTCGTCGGATGGCGCGTCGTCGGGGCGGAAACGGAAGCGAAGCCGTACGCGCGTGGCGCTTGGCTGTGGGGCCAGCTCGAGCATGGCCTCGCCCCCCTCGAGGTGCAGCTGATGTCCCGCTTGGCGCAGGTCGGTGTCGGGCGTGCGCACGGCAACGTCGCTCGCCACCGTTAGCGTGCCGCGGCCGGTCGGCAGGCCGGCGGCGTCCACGACCGTGACGCGCACGCGAGGCGCCGTACGCAGGTCGCCCCGGCCGCCATCCCACATCGCCTCGATCCCGGCCGGCGGTCCGGCCCGGTACAGCGTGAGCTCATCGTGTCGCTCGCTCGCGCGCACCGTCACGCGGTTGGCGCCCACCCGCAGTGGCACCCGCTCGAAGCGTGCGGCGCGTCGCCCCCCAAGACGTACGAAGCGCACGTCGCCCTCGTACGGCACGCCGTTGATGCGCAACTCGGGCGTGACGCCGTCCTCGGCGAGGACGTCCAGCACCACGCGCTCGGAGGGTCCGAAGACGGTGCCGGGCGCCGGCGAGAGCAGCAGCGCCTCGCGGGTCGCGGGCCGGGCGTCCTCGAGCGCGTCGAAGCCACGGTTGCCCAGCAGGCGCAGCTCCCGGTCGTCTAGGCGCACCGTCACGTCGGGTGGCCGCAGCGGAGCGAGCGGGTCCTCGTGGCGGACGGCGTACGTCAGGGTCGCTGCGGCGGCGTACGGCAACGACCAGGCCAGCGCATCGTCCGACAGCACGACGGGTTCGATGGCGCGCACCGGCCCGTCGGACCGTCCCGCGCCGGCCGGGTGAAGCGTCACGCGGGTGCTGCCGGGGAGATAGCTCGCGCCTACCGGCGGGGTGTGCACGACCAGTAGGGCGCTTCCCTGGGCGTCATCGACGGTGCAGTCGAGCGTGCGCGTCTCGGTGCCGGGTCCGCGGAGGACCGCATCGCGAAGGTGCGCGCCGGCGGGGACGGCCACCTGCCAGACGGCGGGGTCGCTTGCGGTGTCGTCGCTGGGTGGCGTCGCCCGCAGGATCGCCCGCACCAGCAGGCCCCCCGCGTCGGGGTGGACCGTACGGTCGTGCATCTCGGCCGGCCCCGCCACGTGACCTTCTGAAGTACGCGGCGCACCTTCGGGCGAGGCGAGCCGCGCCGCGAGCGCATCCGCGTCGACGCCCTCGTCGAGGGCCAGGCGAAGGCTGGCCTCGACCTCGGTGCCCGGCACGAGAGCAGGCAGGGTGCAGCGCGCCACCCGGCCTGCCGTCACGTCCAGCCGCACGACGCTTTCGCGCTGGGCGGTCGGCCCCTGCGCCAGCGCGGGCGCGAGGACGGCGAGGAGGGAGACGAGGAGGACGAGGATCGAGCGCTTGGTGGACGTACGCCAGTCGTGAGGGAGAAGGAAGGCGTGGTGCCTCATCGTTCGCTCCACTCGAGGTACGGGTCGGTCATCGGGCTCTCCGGAGGCAGGTCGTAGTGGAAGGTGACGGTGTCGGTTCCGGCGGGGATTTCGAAGCGAGACGACCGTCCGTCGCCCGGGCGAGGATCGACCAGCACGACGTCACCGGTGGGGGACGCGACGCGCACTTCGAGGACCACGCGGATGCCCTCTTCGATCGGTACGTGACGCTTGTCGACGGTGATCGGTCCCTGGCTCAGCCGGGTGGTGCGGACCGTGTCGGCCAGGCCAGCGCGCGGCACGAGCGGGAAGTCGCTGACGGTGACACCCTCGACACGCACCCGGTGCAGGAAGCCGTCGCCGACCGCCTCGGGGTGCGGCGCGGGCGCGAACGGCGCTGTGCGGCGGTCCAGCCTCACCGCCCAGACGCCACGCTCGACCTCCCGGAAGGCGTAGCGGCCCTCGACGTCGGTGGTGGTCTGCACGCCGCTGGCAAGGAGAACGCGCGCGTCGGGGAGGGGCGCGTCGATGTCCGGGTCGTACGCTCCGTCGCCGTTCACGTCGAGGTAGACGCGTCCGAGGAGCAGCGTGCGCTCACGGTCGAATACGCCCTGATCGATCGTGACGACCACGGCCGCCTCGTTGCTGGTCACGGGGCCTCCGCCCTCGCTGCCGCCATACGCGACGGCGAGGTTGCGCATCTCGCCTTCGGCCCCGGGCAGCACGCGGAGTTCGTAACCCACCTCCAGGCTTCCGCCTGGTCGTAATCGCAGATCGCGCCACACCAGCACCTCACGGCCATCGATCGGCGAGCGGTCCGGTCGAGCCTCGCCTCCCGGTTCGGGTGTCAGGTGCGCGCTTCCCTCGACCCAGGCGGTGCGCTCAGGGGGCGTGTCGACCAGGTCGAACACGATCGCCTCGTCGCCCGGATTGCTGATCCAGACGGTGTAAGGCACGCGCTCACCGACCTGGAACGGCCCTTCGCCGGCGCGCTTCTCCAGCAGCAGCGCCAGCTCGTCGTCGAACGGGACGTCGGTCGGCTCGTCCTCGCCGGGACCGCCGGGATCGCCGTCGCCGTCGGGGTCAGGGTCCAGACCGGGTGCCGAGGCGTCGTCGGTCGGCGCCCCGCTCGGGGCGCGTCCGCTCGCGAACGCCAGGTTCTCGAGCGTGCTCGTGCCCTCGCTCGGGCGGAGTCCCTCCAGGACGATGGTGATCGTCGCGCGGGCCTCGAAGGGGAGCGTCTGACCGGGGGCCAGGAGTTCGTCGCGGTCGCGCCCGTCGAAGTCGGGCGACACGTCGAGATCGTCGCTCTCGACGCGGATGCGGTCGGCCCCCAGCCCGGCCCGTTCGTAGAAGACGCGCAGGTCGTCTTGGATGCTCAGGTCGCGCAGGTCGATGTCGCCGAGGTTTTCGAGCGTGAGCGTGAACGTGGCCCGGTACGACCCGTCGGCGACGCGCCGCACGGAGGCGTCCTTGGCGACGCCCAGCACCGGCGACTCGGGGAAGGTCACCTCCGTGGGGCCGCGCTCGTCGGGATCTCCGTCGCCGTCGGGATCGGGGTCCGCACCGTCGACGCTGTCGTCGCGCACGGGTTGGTCGGCGGGCGAGCGGCCGGTCGCGTCGGCCCGGTTCTCGTACGGGCCGAGGTCGCTGCCGGGCGTGACCTCCACGATCAGCGTGACGGTGGCGCGCTCGCCGACGGCGAGCGTCGAGGACGACGCGAGCAGCCCCACGCGTTGCGCGCCGTCGTAGCTCTCGGCCGCGACGAGAGGCGCGTCGGCGCGCACCTCCAGGACGCGCGCCTTGTCCTCGCCGAAGGTGGTCTCGAGGTCGTCGCGCAGGCCGACGGCGTCGAGGTCGACGTCGCCAAGGTTCTCGAGCACGAAGCGGTAGGCGAGCGTGTAGCGGCCGTCCCGCTCGTTGCTCGGGTTAGCCGTGGGGCCGTCGCCGAAGTCGAAGGTGGCGGGCACGCGCTTGGCGACGCCCAGCACGGGGTTCTCGGTGAACGTCACGGCCGGACCGGTCGCGTCGTCCTCCGTTCCGGTGCCGGCGGGGCTGGTGCCGCTCGCCTGCGCGTCGTTCACGTACGGCCCGAGGTCGCGTCCGGGGGTGACGCGCAGCACGAGGTCGACCGTCGCGCTGGCGCCGGCGGCGAGCGTCTGTCCGTCGGCTACCAGGTTCGTGGTGGAGACGCCGTCGTAGCCGGCGTTGGGGTCGAGACCGCTCGCCTCGACCCGGAGCACCTCGACGGCGTCGGCGGCGGCGAAGGCGGTTGCGAGGTCGTCGTCGATGCGCAGGTCGCGCAGCTCGACGTCGCCGGTGTTCTCGACGTCGAGGCGGTAGGCGAGGTCGTAGCTGCCGTCGCCGTTGTTGCGGGGGTTCGCGCCGGTGCCGCCGTCGAAGGCGTAGCGCTCCGGCACGGTCTTGCTCAGGGTCAGGGCGGGCGCCTCGCGCAGCGTGACGGGCGTGGGGCCGGCGTTGTTGGTCGGATCGCCGTCGCCGTTCAGGCTGGCGTCGCCCCCGTCGGGATCCCCCTGATCGGGGTCGCTGCCGTCGTTCGAGGCGTCCTCGACCCGCTGGCCGCCCGGGCTGGTGCCGCCGGCGTCGGCGCGGTTCTCGAGCAGCAGCTCGCCGTCGGCGAGGGCAGTGCCGGGCCGCACGACGACCTCGACAGCGGCCTCGTAGCTCGCGCCCACGGGCAGCGTCTGCCCCGGCGCGAGGAGCTCGCTTCCGGCCGCGCCGTCGTAGGCGTCGCCGGTGGTGGTCAGGTCGCCGTCGACGCCGCGGACCTCTTCGATCGCCTCCACGGCGGCGTACTGACCCTGCAGGTCGTCCTGGATGGACAGGTCGCTCAGCGGCACGTCGCCGAAGTTCACGAGCGTGAAGCGCAGCTCGATCCGGTAGCGGCCGTCGCCCAGGTTCTCCGCCGCCGCGACCCGCTTGGCGAGGCCCAGGGCGGGCGATTCGAAGGTGAACGGCGTGGGCGAGGCGTCGTCGCCCGGGTCGCCGTTCTCGTCAGGATCGGGATCCTCGCCCGCCACGCTGTCGTCGTCCGTGGGGGTCTCGCCCGGACCCTCGCCGCTGGCGACGGCGGTGTTCTCGTAGTCGGCGCTGGGGTCGTCGGGCGTGACGCGCAGCGTGAGGGTCACCGTGCCGGTCGGCACGGCTCCGCCGGTCGGGCCCGGCAGGGCGCTCTGCGTCGTATCGAGCAGCTGCAGCGTTCCGGCTGGGTCGCTCTGGCCCACGAGGGCGGCGTTCGGCACGAGACCGCCGTCGGCCGTCAGGGCCTGAATCGTGTAGGCCGAGTTCTGCAGGCTGGTGGCGAGATCGTCCTCCAGCCCGACGTCTTGCAGCGGCACGTCGCCGTAGTTGCCCAGTACGAACGCGAACGTCACGTCGAACACGCCCGGCGAGCCGTCCACCGCGGCGAGCTCCACGAAGCGCTTGGCGACGCCGATGCGGGGATCCTCGCGGAACGTCGTCTCGGCGTCGCCGTCGTCCGTCACCTGAATGTCGGCAGGGCTGGTTCCCTCAGCCGTGGCCTGGTTCTGGTAGGGGCCGAGGTCGGCGGCGGGGGTGATCCGCACGGTCAGGGTGAGGGTGGCGGTGTCGCCGACGTCGAGACTTTGGTTCGGGGCGAGGAGGCCGGTGTCGCTGTCGCCGTCGTAGGCGCCGTTGACATCGAGGTCGGGACTGGCGAGGGACAGGACGGTGAAGCTGGTGGCGTCGGCGAAGGTGCCGGTGAGATCGTCATTGGCCTGGACGCCCGCGAGACTGACGTCGCCCGTGTTTTCGAGGGCGAGGGTGTAGGCGAGGTCGTACGTGCCGTCGCCGTTGTTGCGGGGGTTGGGCTCGGCGGCACCTCCACCGAAGGCGAACGTGTCGGGGGCGTTCTTGGCCAGCGTCAGGGCGGGCGCTTCGGCGAACGTGACCGGCGTCGGCCCGGCATCGTCGCCGGGATCCCCGTTGCCGCTCGCGTCCGGATCGGTGCCGGCGACGCTGTCGTCCGTCACCTGGACGTTGGCGGGGCTGGTTCCCTCGGCGGATGCCTGGTTGTCGTAGGGGCCGAGGTCGGCGGCGGGGGTGATGCGGAGGGTGAGGGTGATCGTGGCGGTTTGGCCGACGTCGAGGGTTTGGTTCGGGGCGAGGAGGCCCTGGTCGGTGTCGCCGTCGTACCCGTTGGTCCCGTCGTTGACGTCGAGGTCGGGGCTGGCGAGGCCGAGGACGGTGTAGCCGGCGGCGTCGTCGAAGGTAGCGCTGAGATCGTCGGTGATCTGGACGTTCGTGAGGTCGACGTCGCCGGTGTTGGTGAGGGTGAGGGTGTAGGCGAGGTCGTACGTGCCGTCGCCGTTGTTGTGGGGGTTGTCCTCGGCGCCGCCCCCGAAATCGAAGCTGGTGGGCACGGCCTTGGCGATTCCGATGGCGGGAGATTCGTCGAACGTCGTGCTCGGCGCCGTCGCCGTGTCGTCGGCCGTACCGCCGCTCGGCGTCGTGCCGGTCGCGCTGGCGTCGTTGTCGTAGGGGCCGAGGTCGGCGGCGGGGGTGATGCGGAGGGTGAGGGTGATCGTGGTGGTTTGGCCGACGTCGAGGGCCTGGTTCGGGGCGAGGAGACCCTGGTCGGTGTCGCCGTCATAGGTGTCGTTGACGCCCAGGGTAGAGCTGTCGAGGTCGAGGATGCTGGTGTTGGCGGCGTCGTCGAAGGTAGCGCTGAGATCGTCGGTGATCTGGACGTTCGTGAGGTCGACGTCGCCGGTGTTGGTGAGGGTGAGGGTGTAGGCGAGGTCGTAGGTGCCGTCGCCGTTGTTGCGGGGGTTGTCCTCGGCGCCGTCCCCGAAATCGAAGGTGGCGGGCGCGGCCTTGCTGAGCGAGAGGTTCTCGTCGTCGGCGAGCACGACCGGCGTCGGGTCCTGCTCGGTCGGATCGCCGTCACCGTCACCGTCGGGGTCCGGGTCGTTCCCGTCGGTCGAGACGTCGTCGGGGGCGTCGATTCCGCCCTCGCTGGTGGCGCTGCCCGTGGCTGCGTTGTCGTAGTTCGCCAGGTCGGTCGGCGCATCGGGCGTGACGAGCACGCCGAGGGTCACCGTCGCGCTGGCGCCGATCGCCAGCGTCGACGACGCCGCGTCGAGCAGTTGCTGCGCGCCGTCACCGGTCGTGGCGCCCACGACGCCACCCGCTTCGGTAAGCGACCCCGTGGCCGTGAGCGACGTGATCTCCCACGACGGCCCGGCCGGGCCGAACGTCGCGTCGAGATCCTCGGTCAGGCCTACGTCGGCGAGCGACACGTCGCCGAGGTTCTCGAGCGTGAAGACGAACTCCAGGTCGTAGGTGCCGTCGGCGTTCGGTGCGGGCATCGGACCGTCGACCAGGCGCTTCGCGACGCCCAGGGTCGGATCCGCGGTGGTGGCCGAGGCCGAGTCGTCGGTTGCGTACGAGCGTTGCTCGGGCTCGTCGTCGTCCGCGAGCGACTGGTACCCGAGGCCCGCGGTGTTCGTGATCGTCGCGCTCGCGGTGGAGCCGGCATCGAGCGTCGCACGGTACGTGATCGTGACCGTCTCGCCTTCGGGAAGATCGGACACGTCGACCCCGACCGTGTCGGCGTCGCTCCGCGCGAGGTCGACGGTCGCGCCCGAGGGCGCCGTGACATCGCTGGCCGTTGGCGTAGCGAGCGTCAGGCCCGCGGGCACGTCGTCGGTGACGGCGAGGTCGTACGCGGTGGCGTCCGAGTCGCTCGTGTGCGCGATCGTGACGAGATACTCGACCTCGTCGCCGACGTCCAGCGAGGACGCATCGCCGTCGGAGGCCGTGCCGTTGCCGGTCACCGCGACGATCTCCTTGGTCACCGTCAGCTCCGGCTCTTCGATGGTGAGCGTGGCCGTCGCTTCTGGTGTGCCGCCGTCGCTTTCGGGATCGGTGAACGACAGCGAGACGTCGTTCGTCAGCTCGCTTCCGCGCGTCACGCCCGTCTCGTCGAGCACGCGCGCGGTCACCACGACGTCAAAGGTGTCGTCGGTGGCGTCGTCGTTCGCCGTCGCCGTCACGTCGCCGAAATCCAGCGAGAAGGTTCCTCCGCTGTCGCTCGATCCCGGGACCGTCTCGCTCGGAGTGGGCAACGTGCCGCCGAACGCCCCCGCGTCGACGCTGTGGCTCAGGTATCCAAGACCCGTGGGCAGCGTGTCGGACAGAACGAGATCCCGCGTGATGCCCTCAGGCAGCGTCACGGTCACCGTGAAGGCGACGGGCGCCCCGACCGGTGCGGTGGCCGGGTCGACGCTCTTCGAGACGGTCGGCTCGGCAAGGCTGGTCGTCACCTCGTTGCTGTAGGTGGGGCCGTAGCTTGCCTGATCGCCATCGGACGCCTCGCTGAAGGTCTCGTTGTCGCCGTCGGACATGGATGTTCCGGTGCCGGGCAGGCTGTCGTAGGCGACCTTTGCTTGGTTGGCGATGCTGCCGCCCGCTGGGGCGGTGGCGATCACCGTCGCGTCGATCGTCACCGTCACGGTTTCGTCCGGGTCGATCGCGTCGAGGACGAGGTTGACCTTCGTCGCGTCGCTGTCGTCGGTCGTGATGGTCGGCGCGGGGGATACCGTGCTGGTCACCGCCGCGGCCGGCAGGGCGGCGTCGGCGCGCTCGAGTAGGGGATCGAGCGGGTCGGTCACTGCCACGTCGAAGGCGGTGGCAGTCCCCGTGTTCTTGAAGGTCAGCTCGTACTGAACGGCGTCGCCGGCGTCCGTCGGCGCCGTGACGAGGCTCTTGACGGGCGTCCCCAAGTCGGGCTCGACGACGTCGACCGTGACGGGTTCGGCCGTCGCGGCGTCGCTGCCGTCGCTCCGGACGGCGGCCTCGTTGTCGAGCGTGTCGCCGTCCTCGGCCGGACGGGCGACGAGGACATCGAACTCGATCCGGAGGGTCTCGGTCCCAGCGTCGTCGTCGGCGTTCGTCACAACACCGAAGTCGAAGGTGATGGTCGCTCCGTCGTTCGAGGTCGTCGGAATCGGATTGGCCGAGACGCCGAACGTCGGGGTGTTTTGAAAGCCTTCCGGGGTTACCGCGGCGCTGCCTTCCAGGTTGTCGACCGCCGTGAGGCCGTCGGGCAAGTCGTCCACCACCGTCAGGCCCGGCGTCTCACCCTCTGGGACGTCGACCTCCAGGCGATAGCGCACGATTTCGCCAATGGTTGCGTCGGTCGCGTCCGTACCGGCCTGGGTGCTCGGCTCGGACGTTCCGACGATCGACTTGCGAATGGCAAGATTGCGCACCGTGATCTGCGAGATGCCGTTGGCTACGTAGTCGTTCGGGTCCTCGTTGCCGAGATCCCCATCGCTGCCATTCCGTTCGCCGTCGTCGTCCCCGCTAGCGCCTGGCGTCCGGCTTCCGTTGCCTAGCAGGCCCGTGTAGCGCACGGACGGCGTCGTCGTGATGATGTCGCCGGGCGTGGCATCGCCGGTCAGGCGAACGCGGATCTTCACCGTTACGTCGTCTCCGACGTGGAGCTCGTCGATCGAGACCGAGACGGTGCCCGTCGCCGTGCTCGAGGATGACGTGTCCGCTGTCACATACGCTGGAACGTTCGCCGTTGTGACGGAGACCAGCTCGAGCCCGGCAGGCAGGGTTTCGTCGAGGACGAGTTCGAACGCATCGGCATCGCCGTCGTTGGCGATCACGAAGTCGAGGACGGCTTCGTCCCTCGCGTCGGCCCCGGACAGGTCACCACTTGCGTCGATCGTGCCGACGCCGTCGGTCGAAACGACATCGCTCGAGAGGGTCAGGTCCGGCTCGACCAGAGTGACGTCCTCCGACGCACTCGTCGCGCGGACGGTTCCGCCGACCAGGACGTCGAACCTGTTGGCAAACGTGGCGCCGGCAGCGAAGGTGGTGCCCGAGGTGTCCGGAGCGACGTTGAGGACGAGCACGTCGAATTCGATCAAGATTGTCTCGTCGTCCGGATCGCTGTCGTTGTTGACGACCTCTCCGAAGTCGAACTCGAGGCGCGTGCGGCCGGGTTTTGGCGTGTCGTCGGATTCTTGTGCCGTCGGACTCGGAGAACCAAAGGTCGCCGTATCGTCGAAATTGGTGGTGTCGATCGTGAGCGTGCTGTCGAGATTGATCGGAGCGAGACCCAAAGGCAGGTCGTCGCGCACGGTCAGGTTGGAACTCGTCCCCTCGGGCACGACCACCTCGAGCTCGTAGCGCACGACCTCGCCGATCGCGACGTCACTGCCTTGCGTGCGAGATTCGGACGTGTCGATCAGGAGCTTCGCGGCCTGTGGCGAGCGCACGTCGAAGGTGGCGGTGCCACTGCGCGTGTAGTCGTTGGGCGGGTTGGGCGACGTGCCGCTTCCCGTTCGCTCTCCACCGGCGGTGCCGGGGTCTCCTGCCTGTGAGCCGGTACCGTTGTCAGCCGTACCTTCGCCCGGCAGGCTGGTGAAGGTCAGGTTCGCCGTGTTAACGATTTGCTCGGACGGTTCCGCGCCGATTTGAACCGTCGTATCGACCGTGACGGTGACCTTCTCGCCGGGGTCGAGGCGGTCGATGGTGAGGTCGATGGTGTTTCCCGAGCTGTTGTCGGTGATGTTCGGTGCGTTGTCGATGGTCGTGGTGGTGATCGAGACGTTTGTGACGGTCAGCGGGGTTGGGACGATGTCGGTGAGCTGGAGGTCGAAGGCGGCGGTGTTGCCGCCGGTCACGACGATCTCGAACGTCGGCGTATCGTTTGCGTCGCCGGTCGCGGCGCCGACAACACTCTTGTCCACGGTCGGCAACGGCTCGCGGACCGTGACGGACTCCTGCGCAGGTCCCGACGAGGTGGTGCTCGTCTCCGCGGTCACGCTGTTCTGTAGGACGTCGGTGTCTTGGTTGCTCGCGACGTTCTCGACGAGCGCGTTGAACTCGACGGTGAGGATCTCGTCATCGGCGTCGTTATCACTGTTGACAACGTCGCCCACGTTGATTCGCAACTGGTGAGCGCCCGCGTCGTACGTGATGTCGTCGCTGGAAACCGTGACGCCGCCCAGCCCGTTGCGGGTCGTGACCTTCACGGTGTCGGGCACGTCCACGGCGGTGAGGCCATCGGGGAGCTGATCCTCGATGACGAGGCCTTCGGTGGTGCCTTCGGGCACGACCACGTCGACTTCGTAGCGAACGATTTCGCCGATGGTGACGTCGCTGCCGCTGGTGTGGGCTTCCGACGTCGCGACGACCGACTTGCTGATGGACGGTTCGTCGGTGGTGACGGTCGCGTCGTCGGACGGTCGGAGGGCGGGCGCCAGGTTCGTCCCGTCCTCGCGCCCAGCGAAGCTCTCGATGGTGGAGGTGTTGGCGTAGTCCGTGGACGGCGTGACCGTGTCGGGCAACGTCACGCGGTACGTGATGACGGCGATGTTCGAACCGTCGCTCGTGGGGGCGCCGTCGACGACGCCAGGTGCGAGGACGTCGTCGATCTCGAGACCGGCGCCGAACAGGTCGGACAACGTATCGCTCGTCGCCAGCGGCGTGTCGTTGCCCGCTCGAACCTTCAGATTCGAAGCGTCGCCGATGGTGAGCCCTGCCGGCAGATCGTCTGCCACGATCACGTCTCGCGCACCACCGACGCCGGAGCCCGTGTTCTCCACGATGATGGCGAAGGTGATCACGTCGCCCGCGTCGACGCCGCTCAGGTCCTGGTCGAAAGCGTCCCGGTTCGTCGTCGAGGTGATCGACGTGGAGGGGAAGGGGAACGTCGGCTGGCTGTCCAACTGGCTGTTCGTGACGGCGACGACGCCCTTGCTCACGTTCAGCTCGGGGCGCGTGTACACCACCTGGACGATCGCGTCCGAGGCGAGATTCTGGGTCGTGCTGTCGGACGTGCTGGCCCGGGCCGATCCGAGGTTGGTCAGCAGCAGCCGGTCGGAGAACGCGGCGTCCTCGGTTCGAAGAGTGATCAGCAGGTCGATCGTGCTGGGGTTCGAACCGGCATCGTTGTTGCTATCGAAGTCGAACGCGACGGAGTTCGTCGCCGCGTGCACCGAAACGGTGGGATCTGACGAGAAGTCGTGCGTAGGTCCATACGCCCATGCTCCAGCCGTCGGGACCGCGCCCGCGTCGGTGACGAAGTCCAGCGACCCGGGCAGGCTATCCACGTCGAAGACGGGGAGGGGGAAATAGTCGCGGATCTCGAGATCTTCGAAATCGCTGGTGGGAAGGTCCAGGGTCAGCCGGTACGTGACGGACGAGCCGGGGGCGAATTCGGGCGGCTCGGGCGCCAGCACGCCGTCGATGGCGTAAAGCGCTTTGCCGAGCGTGGGCGTCGGGACGCGTACCGAAGCCGAGCTCGTGTCGTCGTCCGTCTGCCGCGTCGTCGTCAGGTCGCTCGGGTCGAGGATCTCGCCGCGAGCGGCGACATCGTTCGTCAGGACGTCGCCCTGAACGACGGTGGTTTCGTCCGACGCGGGAGCCTTCCGGTACGTCTCCATGATGTCGGCGAGGAACGTGAGGGTCAGCGTGGTCGGCCCCGCGTCGTAGGCGTTGCAGTCGACCGTTCCGCCGCTCGGAGGCACGCATCCTCCGAGGACCCGGCCGTCCTCGGCGCCATCGATGTCGGCGTCATCCAAGGCGGTCGAGACGTCGAACGTCAGCGTCGTGGTGCCATCGTCGACGTTCGAGGTTTCGCTCGCCGCGATCGTGATCGTGCCACCGGCGCCAGCACCGGTGTTCAGCGTGACCTCGGGGCTCGGGTCGTCGACGAAGGCGAGTCCGTCGCCAAGGTCGTCCGTCACGACGAGCTCGTCGAACGCCGAGTCGTCGCTGATCTGGATGTCGACCACGTACTCGACACGGTCGCCCGGTGTGGGGCCGGTCGCGCCCTGGTCCGTGTCCAGCGAGGCACGCTTCTGGACGGTGAGCAGCCCATTCACCGGCTGGACGTCCTCGCCTTCGTTGTTGACCAGTTGGAGCACGTGGTCGTCCGCCGCCGAAAGCTGCTCGGTAGCGTCCCTCGTGTCGAAGGGTTCCCAGGTCCCGTCGACCGCGAGGGTGTTCGTCGCCTGCTTCTTGTTTCCTTGGTCGCCCGACGGGACGCCGTCCGCGTCGGTGAGCGGAACGTAGAACGAGAACGTCACCTCGGCGTCGACGCCGGGATCGCCCGTGAGCGAGCCGAACGCCACCTCGAGCGTGCCGCCCTTCTCGTGGGCGAGCGGAGCCAACTCGACGGAGCCTCCGCCATCGTCATCGACGGCCAAGAACGCGAGGTTGCCTGGGAGCACATCAGTCAGTACGAGGTCGGCCACCGTCTGCCCGTCGGGGATGTCGACCGTCAGCCGGTACTGCCGAGGGAAGTTCTTTCCGATGGCCGTCTCGTTCTCGGGTCCCGAATAGGACTTCGACGCCGTGAGGACGCGCGGCTCCACCAGGCTCGTAGCGGCCTGTTCGATCTCCTGCACGACTTGCGGATCGTCGTCGGGGTTGTCGAGCGCGTTCCCGCCCAGGAAGAACCCACCACGGCCCTGGATTTCGAGAGAAGGCGTGAGGTCCGCAAGGTTCGACAACTCGAGGTCGACCTCCACGTCGATCGGCGGCTGGCCTGGCGTGACGGAGCCGAAGGGCGGCTCGATCACGACCAGCGCGTCGCCGACGCCGTAACCGGCGGGGGCCGGCACCATCACCGGTTGCCCCGTGTCGTCGACGAGGAGCGGATGCTCCGCGACGGCGGAGCCCGTACCGTCATCCTCGAAGTCGACGACGGTGTACGCTACGTTCGAACCGAGGTAGCGCGCGCCGGTGACGGAGACGCCGTCGTCGACGCCGTCGTCGCCGTCCATTCCCGTCACGGGGACGATCAGGTCGATGAACGGACCGTAGCCGGTGGCGTCGCGCCCGTCGAAGCTCGCAACGAGCGTAGACGTTCCGCCCAGCGGAACGGCGCCAGGGCTCGAGAGCTCGACATCGACTGCCGGAGGTTGCGCAAGCGCCAGGCCCGAGACGAGGGCGACCAGCACCACGAGGAAGCGGCGAGCCGCTCGGCCCATTCGCTTCGATTGGTTCGGCGTAAGATACATAGTGCCGGAAGTGTACGCCGGCCAGCATGACACGAAAGTCACATGATACTGGGGGCCAGGAACGGGCAACCTCGTGGGGCGTCGACCGATTCGTCGATGGGTTCGAGGGCCTAGGATCGGTGCGTCTCGATGATTCGGTAGAGGAGCTTGCCGAGAGCGAGCGCCGCGATCGGTTCCGCCCGTCGTGCTGCCCGAACGGTATGCTACTGGCACGACTGGTTGGGAGGCTTTTCGCGATGACCCACTCCGTTCCCGCGAGCTCGGATCGGGCGCCGGCGGTCGCACCGGCGACCCGCAACCCCGGTGTGCCGTTCGACGCTGCCTGGTTCGAGGAGGCGCGCGTCAATCGCTCCGCGACGCAGCGGCGCGCCACCACGCTCGCCCCCCGCCGCAGTGTCAAGAAGGACCACCAGGCCGCCTGGTTGTTGCGCGCCGTGACGATGATCGACCTGACCACCCTGGCCGGCGACGACACCGCCGGGCGGGTGCGCCGCCTGTGCGCCAAGGCCCGCCGGCCCGTCCGGGAGGACCTGCTGGCCGCGCTGGGCATGGCGGACGCCGGGTTGACGGTCGGCGCCGTGTGCGTCTACCCCACCATGGTCCCGCACGCGGTGCGGGCGCTGGAGGGAAGCGGCGTGCCCGTGGCGTCGGTCGCCTCGGGGTTCCCGAGCGGCCTGATGCCGATGCCGCAACGCCTGGCGGAGGTGCGTTGGGCCGTGGACGCCGGCGCCGCCGAGATCGACGTGGTGATTACCCGCGAGCTGGTGCTCACCGGACGCTGGGAGGCGCTGTACGACGAGGTCGCGGCGTTCCGGGACGCGGTCGGCGAAGCGCACCTGAAGGTGATCCTCGCCACCGGCGAGCTCGGCACGCTCGCAGAGGTGTACAAGGCGTCCATGATCGCGATGATGGCCGGCGCCGACTTCGTGAAGACCAGCACCGGCAAGGAGCCGACCAACGCCACCCTGGAGGTCGGCCTGGTGATGTCGCGCGCGGTGCGGGCGTACCAGGAACGCACCGGCGTCCGCGTCGGCTTCAAGCCGGCCGGCGGGATCCGGCAGGCCAAGGAGGCGCTCGCCTGGCTGGCGCTCATCAAGGACGAACTCGGCGACGCTTGGCTTACGGCCGACGCATTCCGGTTCGGCGCGTCCAGCCTGCTGGGTGACATCGAACGGCAGCTCGAGCACCACGTCACCGGCCGCTACGCCGCCGCGCACCACCAACCGCTGGCCTGATGTTCCTCCTTCCGATCGACGACGACCTCGCACTATGGCTGTTGGAGCACCGTCACGCCGAGCCGTTGTTCGCACGGGTGGAGGAGAACCGCGACGAGCTCGGCCGCTGGCTGCCCTGGGTGGAGACCACCCGCAGTCCCGACGACGTGCGCGCCTTCATCGAGCGCGGCCTTGCGCGCTTCGCCCGCGGCGACGGCTTCGAAACCGGCATCGCGCTGCACGGTCGCCTGGTCGGTTGCCTCGGGCTGCACTACGTCTCCCGGCCCGAAGGCTGCACCGAGATCGGCTTCTGGTTGGCGCGCGAGGCGCAAGGCGCCGGCGTGATGAGCCGCGCGGTGGCGGGCCTGTTGCCGCACCTCTACGACGACCTGGACCTGCGCCGCGTCGAGATCCGCTGCAACCCCGCCAATGAAGACGCCCGCGCCGTGCCCGAACGCCTCGGCTTCCGTGAGGAGGGGGTGCTACGCCAGGTCGGATTCAGCGATGGCCAACCGTACGACCACGTGGTGTACGCCCTTCTCCGCGACGAATGGAAGGAACGCTTTGATGAAGCCACCCACTAGGATGCGCCCATGCCGAGCGTGAAGGAGATCTTCGACACCATGGCGTACGGCCCCGCCCCCGAGAGCGCCGACCCCGCCCACGCCTGGCTGGACGCGCAAGGCCGCCGCTTTGGGCACGCCATCGGCGGCGCGTTCGAGGCGCCGGGCGAGCGCACCTTCGAAAGCCGCAACCCCGCCACCGACCAGGTGCTGGCCGTCGTCACCGACGGCAGCGCCGAGGACGTCGGTCGCGCCGTGGACGCTGCCCGCGACGCCTTCCCGGCCTGGTCGGGGCTCCGGCCGCACCAGCGCGCCCGGCACCTGTACGCCCTGGCCCGCCACGTCCAGAAGCACGCACGCTTCCTGTCCGTCCTCGAGACGCTGGACAACGGCAAGCCGATCCGCGAGAGCCGCGACATCGACGTGCCCCTCGTGGCGCGCCACTACTACCACCACGCCGGCTGGGCCCAACTCCGCAACGATGCGTTCCCCGGATTCGAACCGATCGGGGTGTGCGGTCAGATCATCCCCTGGAACTTCCCGCTGCTGATGATGGCGTGGAAGGTCGCGCCCGCCCTCGCCGCCGGCTGCACCGTCGTGCTGAAACCGGCCGAGCACACGCCGCTGACCGCCCTGGCGTTCGCACGCATCGCCCGCGAGGCGGGACTCCCGGACGGCGTGCTCAACGTGGTGACCGGCGCGGGCGACACCGGCGCCGCCCTGGCCGCGCATCCTGGCATCGACAAGGTCGCCTTCACCGGCTCGACCGAGGTCGGCCGCCGCATCCGCCAGGCGACCGCCGGCAGCGGCAAGGGGCTCACCCTCGAACTGGGCGGCAAGTCGCCGTTCGTGGTGTTCGCCGACGCAGACCTGGACGGCGCGGTCGAAGGCGTCGTGGACGCGATCTGGTTCAACCAGGGCCAGGTGTGCTGCGCCGGCAGCCGCCTGCTGTTGCAGGAGGGGATCGCCGACGACTTCGTGGCCCGCCTCAGGCGCCGCATGGAGACCCTCCGGGTCGGCGACCCGATGGACAAGGCCGTCGACATGGGCGCCATCGTGGCGCCGGTCCAACTGGACCGCATCCGCGAACTGGTCGCCCAGGGCGAGGCCGAGGGCGCGCAGTGCTGGCAGCCGTCGTGGGCGGTGCCGCAGGAGGGCCTGTTCTACCCACCGACGCTGTTCACCCACGTCGACCCCGCCTCCACCCTGAACCAGGTCGAGATCTTCGGACCCGTGCTGGTGTCCACCACCTTCCGGACGCCCCATGAGGCGATCGAGCTGGCCAACGACACCCGCTACGGCCTGGCGGCCAGCGTGTGGAGCGACGACGTGAACCTCGCCCTGCACGTCGCGCCCCGACTCGAGGCCGGCGTGGTGTGGGTCAACGGCACGAATCAGTTCGACGCCGCCGCCGGCTTCGGCGGCGTGCGCGAGTCCGGCTTCGGTCGCGAAGGCGGCCGCGAGGGGATGTACGCCTACCTGCAGGGCCCCGCCGAGCGCGGCCTGCCCGCCTACGCCGACGACGCCTTCGCGGCATCGCCCCAGGCCGCCATCGGCGCCGGCGCGCCCAGCAGCGACGCGATCGACCGCACCCCGAAGCTGTACATCGGCGGCAAACAAACCCGCCCCGACGCGACCTACGTCTACCCGGTGCAGGGCCCGGACGGCGCCCACCTGGGCGAGGCGGGCCTGGGCAACCGCAAGGACGTCCGCGACGCGGTCGAGGCCGCCCGCAAGCAGACCGGCTGGGCCGGCGCCGCCGCCCACCAACGCGCCCAGATCCTGTACTACCTGGCCGAGAACCTCGCGGTCCGCGAGGACGACTTCGCGGAGCGCATCCGCGCCATGACCGGCACGAATGGGGCCAAGGCCCGCCGTGAGGTGCAGCTGTCGGTCGAGCGGCTGTTCACCTACGCCGCCTGGGCCGACAAGATGGACGGCGATGTGCACGCCGTGCCGATCCGCGCCGTCACGCTGGCGATGAAGGAGCCGTGGGGCGTCGTCGGCCTGACCTGCCCCGACGAGGCGCCGCTGCTGGCGCTGGTGTCGCTGGCCGCGCCGTTGCTGGCCATGGGCAACCGGGTGGTGGCGGTGCCGTCGCCGCGCTGGCCGCTGGCCGCGACCGACCTGTACCAGGTGCTCGACACCAGCGACCTTCCCGGGGGCGCCCTGAACCTGATCACCGGCGACCGCAGTGAACTCGGCCGCGCGCTGGCCGGCCACGACGACGTGCAGGCGATGTGGTACGTCGGGCCCGTCGGCGGCTGCGCCGAGGTCGAACGCCTGTCGGCCGGCAACCTCAAGCCCACCTGGACCAACCTCGGACGCCGCATCGACTGGTTCGACGACGCCCGCGCCAGCGGCGAAGCCTGGCTGCGCCGCGCCTACCGCGTCAAGAACGTCTGGGTCCCCTACGGGGTCTGAGCGCGCGGCGCCGGGTCAGAGCGACAGGTAGGCCTCGCGCACGGCCGCGTCGCGCAGGAGCTCCTCGCCGCTGCCGCGCCTTCGCACCTCGCCCGTCTCCAGCACGATGGCCTGGTCGGCCAGGCGCAGGGACTGCTGCACGTTCTGCTCGACCAGGACGACGGTGACCCCTTGCGCGTGCACGTCGGCCAAGGCGCGGAACACGGTGCCGACCAGGGCAGGGGCGAGGCCGAGGCTGGGCTCGTCCACCAGCAGGAGCCGTGGCCGGCCCATCAGCGCACGACCGATGGCCAGCATCTGCCGTTCGCCGCCGGACAGGGTGCCGGCGAGCTGCTTCTCGCGCTCCTGCAGGCGCGGAAACAGGTCGTAGATCCACGTGCGGGTTTCGGCGACGTGCCGGCGCGCGCCCTCCAGGTAGTCGGCGCCGGCCTCCAGGTTCTCGCGCACCGTCATCGCCGGGAACAGCTGCCGGCCTTCGGGGACGTGCCCGACGCCGAGGCGGACGATGCCGGCGGCACTGACGCCGGCCAACGGGCGGCCGAACGCCGCGACGTGGCCGCCCCGAACGGGGATCAGCCCGGAGATGGTGCGCAGCAGGGTGGTCTTGCCGGCGCCGTTGGCGCCGATCACCGTGGTGAAGCTGCCTTCGGGCACGCGCAGATCGACGTCCCACAGGACCTGGATCTTGCCGTACCCGGCGCACAGCGCCGTGACCTCGAGCGCGGGGGCGTTCACGTGGTTCCTCCCTCGTCCGCGGGTTCGTCGTCCTTGCCGAGGTACGCCTCGATCACCCGCGCGTCGGCGGTCACCTCCTGGTAGCTTCCCTCCGCCAGGCTGCGGCCGTAGTTCATCACCAGCACCCGGTCGGCCAGGTCCCGCACCACCGGCATGACGTGCTCGATGAACACGATGGTGACGCCGCCGTCGCGCAGCGACCGGACCAAAGCGACCGCCTCGCGCGCTTCGGCGGGCCTCAGGCCGGCCATGACCTCGTCCAGCAGCAGCACCGCAGGATCGGTGGCGAGGGCCCGGGCGATCTCGAGCCGCTTCTCCTGCATCAGGGTCAGGTCTTCCGCGGGGTGGTCGGCGTAGGCCTGCATGCCGCTGCGGTCCAGCGCGGCGTCGGCGCGACGTTCCCCCTCGCGCCTGGACAGGCCGGGCGTGCCGAACAGCGCGCCGACCAGCACGTTGTCGCGCACGGTCATCTCGGGAAACGGCTGGACGACCTGGAATGCGCGGCCGAGCCCGAGGTGGGCGCGCCGGAAGCTGGGCAGGCCGGTCAGGTCGTGTCCCGCCAGGCGCAGAGTTCCGGCCGTGGGGGCGATCAGGCCCGAGATCAGGTCGAGGGTGGTGGTCTTGCCGGCGCCGTTGGGGCCGATGATGGCGAAGATCTCGCCGGATGAGACGTGGAACGACAGGTCGTCGACCGCCTGCAACCCCCCGAAGCGCTTGCCGAGGTTCGTCACCTCCAGGAGCGGCCGGTTCACCGCGGGCCTCCCGGGCGGCGGACGCGCCGAGCCAGGCCGCGCACCAGGCCGACGATGCCGCGCGGCATGTACAGGATCGACAGCACCAGCACCAGCCCGTAGCCGATCAGGTAGCCCTCGGAGAAGGTTCGCTTGAGGGTCTCTTCGAGCCCCGTGAGCAGGCCGGCGCCCAGGATCGGGCCGAGGGTGGTGTACAGGCCGCCGAAGATGGGGGTGACCAGGGCGAACACGGTGGTGTGGACCGCGAAGGCGGCTTCCGGCACGACCGAGCCGATGCGGTGGGCGTGAAGCGCACCCAGCGTGCCGACCCCCACGCTGGACAGCGCGAACGCCAGGATCTTGGTGCGGGCGGGCCGGACGCCCATCACGGCGGCGACCGCTTCGTTGGTGCGGATGGCGGTGAAGGCGTGGTTCAGGCGGGAGCGGCGGGTGTACAGGCTCATCACGATCACGAACAGCAGCAGCGCGGCGTACGCCAGGAAGTAGCCTTCGTTGCGCAGGAAGGCGATCTCCCACCGTTCCATCTCGCCGGGCACGAAGGCGGGCCGGAACAACGCCGGCACGTTGAGGCCGGCCGCGCCGCCCGCGATGCCGGTGGGAAGCTGTCGCACCACCGCGCGGAGCACCTCCGCGAAGGCGAGCGTGGCGATCGCGAAGTAGATGCCGCGCAGCCGGAGCGTGACCATGCCGAGTGGGACGGCCAGCAGGACCGCTACGAGCCCGCCGAGCGGAATCCCGACCCATAGGGCGGTCACGTCCTGGCGGGCGAGGATGGCGGTGGTGTACGCGCCCGCGCCGTAGAAGGCCGCGTGCGCCAGCGACAGCTGCCCGGTGCGGGCCAGCAGGTCCCAGGTGAGCGCCAGCACCATCAGGCCCAGCGCGTTGGTGGCCAGCGAGAGGTAGCTGACCGAGGCGCGGCCGTACGCGCCACGCAACAGGTCGGGCAGGAACCAGAGCACCGCGGCGAACGCCAGCACGGTCAGGAGGTCACGGCCGAGCTTCATGCGGGCCTCCGGCTGCGCCAGATCAGGGCGACGAAGATGATGGCGAAGAACACGCCGTTGGAGAGCGTGCTGCCGTTGGGAACCAGGTTGGCGACCAGCGATTCGGCCAGGCCCACCGCCAGCGAGGCGAGCAGGACGCCACGCACGTTGCCGAGGCCGGCCAGGACCACGATCGAGAACGCCTTGAGGGTGAACGTCAGGCCGATGGTGGGGGTCGGCGATTGGATCACGGCGATCATCACCCCACCGATCCCGGCCAGCAGTGCCGAGAGGGCGAAGGCGACGAGGTAGATGCGGTCGACCTCCAGGCCGACCAGGGAGGCGCCGATGCGGTTCTGCGCCACCGCCCGCATGGCGCGGCCGAGGCGCGTGCGGACGAGCGCGACGTACAGGCCGAGCACGAGGGTCAGCGACAGGGCGAAGCTGACCAGTTGCACAAGGCCGACCGACACGCCGAATACCCGGTAGCCGATCGAGCGGTAGGGGATGCCCGAGATCGAGACCGGGTCGCCGCCCCAGATGAGCAGCGCCAGATTCTGCAGCACGATGGCGATCCCGAAGGTGAGGAGCATCTGGTTCAGTTCGGGTGCGCGCAGAACGTGACGGAGCGCGAATCGATAGATCACCGCGCCCAGGAGGAACAGGGCCGGTGCGACGAAGAGAAGTGCGACGACGGGGTCGAGGCCGAACCAGACGTACGCCTGATAGGTGAGGAAGGCGCCGACCATGAAGAATTCGCCGTGCGCGAAGTTGACGATGCCGAGCACGCCGATGCAGAGGGCCAGGCCCACCGACACCAGCGCGTACAGGCCGGACGCGAGGACGCCCGAGACGAGGGCTTGCGGCAGCAGGGAGAGGTCCATTCGGCTCCGTGGGGGGTCGAGGGGGCCCCGCGGGGCCCGAACGCCGGTGACATGGGTTCGGGACCCGCGGGCACGGGGTCGGCGCGCCCGCGGAGGGCGGCCGACCGTTAGCTCAGCGGCAGCTCTGCAGCGGCGCGGTGGCCTGGTCGAGTGGCCACACCAGTTCGCGCACGCCGTCCTGGTACTGGAACACCAGCCACATGTCGGCATCGAAGCCCTGCCGGTCGGTGATCGCGCTGGGGCCGAACGACCATTCGCCCATCGGCGAGTCGAAGGTCATCGAGGCCATCTGGTCGATGACCGCCTGATACTCCGTGGTGCCGGCGGCGTTGATGGCGTCGGCGAACGACCACAGCGACGCGTAGGCCAGCGCCGACATGTAGTTGTCCGGGTCGCTGCCGTGCAGGTCGCGGTACGCCTCGGTGAAGGCCGTCGCTTCGGGCGTCGGCAGGTTCGGCAGGAAGCCGATCAGGCCGGTGACGCATTCCGCTTCGGACGCGCCGGCGAACTCGGCCGGCCATCCGGGAGGGGCCCCGAAGATCTGCTCCGGGGTGTAGCCGAGCTCGCGCACCTGGCTGATGAGCGGCACCACGTCGCTGTCGTAGCCGATCCAGTACAGCATCTCGGCGTCGGTGGCGGCCGCCTTGTTGATGGCGGCGCGGTAGTCGCCGCTGCCGCCAAACAGGGTGGAGGTGAACGCTTCGCGGAGCGGCACCTCGAGTCCGGCCTCGTCGAGCAGACCCTGGGCGTTTTCGGAGCCGGGACCGCCGAACGCGCTGTCCTCGTACAGCAGGGCCACGCTGCTCACGCCGCTGTCGACGACGAAGTCGGTGGCGGCCTCGACGTTGTGGTAGTCCCAGGGGTGGACGTGGAAGAACCACGGTTCCTCGCCGAGCAGTTCCTCGATGCCGTCGAAGTCTTCGATGCCGACGCCGGACACGGCGCCGCCGATCCAACTCACGATCGGCTGGAAGGTGCGGAGCGACTCGACCAGCGCCAGCGTGGCGCCGCTGCTGTACCCGCCCGCTATGAACGACACGCCGTCCTCGGTCATGAGTTTCTCGAAGGCGGCCAGCGCCACCTCGGCGTCGGCCTGCGTGTCCTCCAGCACGACCTCGAGCGGTTCGCCCAGGACGCCGCCGGCGGCGTTGATCTCTTCGAGCGCCAGTTCGAAGCCGGCGCGTTGCGCCTGGCCGGTGCCGGCGGCGCCGCCGGTGAGGGGGCTCAGCAGGCCGATGGTGACCGGCTGCGCCAGCGCGTATGCGCTCAACGCGGCGAGGATGGGAACGAGGATGCGTTTCATGGGAACCTCCTTGGGCCGTTGGGCCCGTTCGGGGGGCGTGGGACCGACATTGCGGTCCGGGGGCGGGGGAGCGTCCGGCGGGCGGCCGGGCGAGATGAAGTCAAGGCATGGCCGCCTCCGCGAACTCGGCGAGCAGCGCCGTGAACCGTGTCGGGGCCTCCACGGGCGGAGCGTGCCCCACGTCCGTCCAGGTGACGAGCTCGGCGCCGGGCCAATGCCTGGCGGTCGCCTGGGCCATCTCGTCGGTGATGAGCACGTCCTGGCCGCCCCGCAGCACGAGCACGGGCGCGTCGAAGTCGTCCGGGACGGGCGGCAGCACGCTTCGTCCCAGGGCCCGGGCGTTGCCGTCGAACGCCGCGGGCGCCATGGCGAGGGCGTCGTCGAGGAGGGCGGGCCAGGTGGGCGGCGTCCGGGTGGGGCACAGGGGGCCCAGGGCCGCCTCCAGCGCGTCGCGTCGGCCCTGCAGGCCAGCGAGGAGCTCGTAGTGCGCCTCCGGTCTGGGAAGGCCCTGGGGCGGGGCGCCGTCCACCAGCATCAGGCCGGCCACGCGGCTGGGGCGGGCCACACAGGCGCGTTCGGCCACGGCGGCGCCGAGGCTGTGCCCGACCAGCACGGCGCGGGGCACCTCCAGAGCGTCCAGGAGGGCCACGAGGGCGTCCGCGTACGCCTCCAGGCGGATCTCGCCGGCCGGCAGCGGCGGCGAGGCGCCGAAGTTGGGGAGGTCGGGCGCCAGCAGGCGCAGGCCCGGCGGCGGCGCCGCGAGTTGTTCATAGAACCAGCGGCGGCTGGCGAAGTTGCCGTGGATCAGGACCACGGGCGAGCCCGTGCCGGCCTCCGCGACGCGCATCGTCAGCTCGCCGGCGCGCACGTCGTGTTCGCGCACCCCGGGGGGCGGCGCGCCGGGATCGGTCACGCCATCGCTCATTCGGGCGCCTCCTCGAGCAGGCCGGCCAGCCGGGCCTTGACGATCTTGCCGGCCCCGGACTTGGGCAGGGCGTCTACGATTCGCACGTGCTTGGGCACCTTGTAGCGCGCGATGCGTTCTTGGAGCCAGGCGCGCAAGGTCTCGGCGTCGAGCTCGGCCACGCCCGCGTCCGGCACCACCGCGGCCAGCCCCACCTCGCCCCAGCGGTCGTCCGGCACGCCGACGACGGCGCATTCGGACACGCCCGGGTGGCGCGCCAGGGCGCGTTCGATCTCGGCGGGGTAGACGTTCTCGCCGCCCGAGATGAACATCTCCTTGCGGCGGCCCACGATCCGGTAGCGCCCCGCCGCGTCGCGGGTGGCCAGGTCGCCGGTCCACAGCCAGCCGTCGCGGAGGACCTCGGCGGTGGCGTCGGGGCGTTCGAAGTAGCCCGAGAACAGGTGCGGGCCGGCCAGCGTCAACTCGCCGACCTCGTCGTCTTCGCACGGGGTGCCGTCGGCGCGGCGCACCGCGGCCGCGCCGCGGAGCACGGGCACGCCGACGGCGTCGGGATGGGCGTCGGCGTCGTCCAGGTCGATCGCGAAGCAGTTGACGCCCGCTTCGCTCAGGCCGTACCCCTGCTTGAATCGCACGCCGCGGGCGGCGAAGGCGGCTCGGACCGGCTCGGGACAGGGGGCCCCGCCGCTGATGGCCCAGCGGATCCGCCCGAAGTCGGTCTCGGCGAAGCCGGGGTCGTCGATGACGGCCCTGTACATGGTGGGGACGAGGAACATCAGGGTGGCGTCCGCGTCGCGGATCCGCGCCAGGTAGGCCGAGGGGTCGAACCGCTCCAGCAGCGCCACGCGCCCCCCGAGGTGCAGCAGCGGCAGGGTAAGGGCGTTGACGGCGGCGTGGAAGCAGGGGGTGGCCTGCACGCAGCAATCACTGTCCCGGAGCCCCCAGGAGAGGACGGTGTTCTCGGCGTTGGCGAGGCCCTGACGGTACGGCTGCACCGCGCCCTTGGGAAGCCCGGTGGTGCCGCCGGTCAGCAGGATCATCTGGGGATCCTCGGGGCCGAGGTCGGGCCGGGGGGCGGGCGGGGGGTCGCCCAACCAGGCGTCGTAGCTGGCGAGCGGAACGCGCCGCAGCCCGGTCGCCGCGGCGCCCGCGGCGTGCGCGTCGTCGTGCAGCAGCAGGCTGGGGCGCAGGTCGTCGGCCAGCGCGCGTTGCTCGGCGTCTGCCAGCCGGGTGTTGAACGGCGCGTACACGAAGCCCGCCTTGGGGGTGGCGAGGATCAGGTCGAGGTGCGCCAGGTGGTTGTGGGCCAGGATCGAGACGCGGTCGCCCTTCCGCACCCCTTCGGCGTGCAGGCGGCCCGCCAGGCGTTCGGCGCGCGCGTCGAGGGTGGCGTAGTCGATCCAGGCGCCGCGCCAGTGCACGGCGGGTCGGTGCGGGGTCAGCTCGGCGCGGCGGGCGGCCAGGTCGAGGAAGGGGCCGGTCGCGTTCATCGGCGACCTCCGGGGGCGGGGTCGCTCCAGCGCAGCGCCAGGGCGTTCCAGACGTACCCCACGCCGGCCGCGACCAGCACGGCCAGGTCGCCGTCCTGCAGGCGGCCCGCGGCGCGGGCCCGTTCCAGGCTGAGGATCTGGTCCACCTGGCCCAGGTGCCCGACGTCGCCGAGGTAGAGCGAGCGGTCCTCGCCCAGGCCCAGCTCGTTCAGGAGCCAGGCGTGGGCGCTGGGCTTGACGTGCAGCATGGCGAGGTGCCGGATGTCGGCCGGTTCGGCGCCGGCGTCGGCGGCGGCGGCGGTGATCACGTCACGGAAGGTGGCCAGGCTGCGCTCCTCCAGCCGCGCCTTCATGCCGCCAGGGTCGGGCACCTCCAGGCGGAAGCGGTGCGCGTTGTCGGCCGTGACGGGCTCCACCGTGCCGCCCACCGGCACCCGCACGTCCAGCGAGAAACTGCCGTCGGTCACGATATGGCTGCGCAGGATGGCGTGACCGGCCCCGCGGCGCACGACCATGGCGCCGCCGCCCGCGCCGAGGGCGTACATGAACCGCACGTTGGGATCGCGGTAGTCGATCAGGTCGCCGTTGCGGTAGCCGCCGGCCACCAGGACGACGCTCACGCGATCGTCGGCCGTGATCAGGTCGCGGGCGAGCTTGAGCGCCAGCACCGAGGTGCCGCACTTCTGGCCCACGTCGAACGCCCAGGCGCGGCTGGCGCCAAGGTCGTACGCCATCTTGATGCCGGCGGTCCACACCGGGTACTCCTTGTACTCCTCGGTGATGCTGACCACCACGTCGACGTCGGCCGCGTCGACCCCGGCATCCTCCAAGGCGCGCTGGGCCGCCCAGGTCCCCATGGCGGCGGGATGATCATGGGGACCGGGATCGGTCTTGCTGGCGACGCCGAGCTTGTCGCGCACCACCCAGGCGGGCAGGCCGCTGGCCTCGGCGATCTGCTCGGCGCTGAGGCGGCCTTCGGGCAGGTAGGTGCCGAGGCCGGCCACGCCGACGTGAGGGGTGGCCGCACTCACGCGGTCCCCCCGCTCTGCGCTGCCTCGTCCGCGGCCGACGCCTCCGGCGCCAAGGCACGATGCACGAACGCCAGGGCGCCCTCCCATTGGGCCGGGTCGGGGCGGCCGCCGGCCCAGATCGCCCGCAGCCCGAGGAAGTGCGCCACGCCCATCAGGGCCCATGCCTGCGCTTCGGGATCGCCGGCATGGATCTCGCCGCGGTCGCGGGCCGCTGCCAGGCCGTCGGCGTACCGGCGGGCGAGGCCCTCGTAGTACTCGCGGTAGATCGCCTCGTCCACGAACTGCGACTCCATCACCACGCGGTAGAGGTTCTCGTGCTCGCAGGCGAAGCGGACGAACGCCTGGAAGCCGAGCCGTTCTGCGTCCAAGCGGTCCTGGGCCCCCTCGGCGGCGGCCGCCAGCGTGCGGCGGAGCATCCGGCCCATGTGCCGAACCAGCTCCCGCATGGTGTCTTCCTTGCCGGGGAAGTACAGGTAGAAGGTGCCTTGCGCCACGCCGGCGCGGCGGGTGATCGACGCCACCGAGGCGGCGTGGTAGCCCTTCTCGCCGAACTCGTGCTCGGCGGCGTCCAGCAATTTCGCGCGGGTGGCTTCTCCCCGCGCGGTGGCGGGTCGGCCGGGATGCGGCACGGTGTCCTCCAGGGACCGACGGAGTGCCGAAGGTCGGGAACATGACGACTGATTCAGGTGTCAGAAGAATACGGGAGCCGGGCCGCGGCGTCAAGTGTGCTCGTTCCGCGGCGCAGCTCGGCCGGACGTCTCGGCACGGTGGGATGGGGACGTGTGCAGCGCCCCCTCGGGAACGGCGCGGTGTTCGCGGTGAATGCGCCGGGTCCGGCGCACCCCCTCGCCTACCTCGGCGGCCTCGAGGATCGATCCGCGCCGTCCCTCACAGGATCTCTCGGGAACTATGCGTGCATGCTTTAGCGTATGCACAGGCGCGCAGGTGCAAGGGGACGCGACGAAGGCGATGCCCGCGCCGGTCCCCCTCCACCTTCGTCATGGCGTCGTGGGGAGCGGCCGTGAAATAGTGGGTCCATGATCAGACTCGCTTGTCCTCAGTCCGGCGCGGGCGCCTCGTGACCGCGCTGCCGATGATCTTCCAGGGGGGGATGGGCGTCGCCGTCTCCGATTGGCGCTTGGCCCGTGCCGTGTCGACCGAGGGGCAGCTCGGGGTGGTGTCGGGCACCGGCATCGACTCGGTGCTGGTGCGCCGCCTGCAGGACGGCGACCTCGGGGGGCACATGCGTCGCGCCCTGGCCAGCTTCCCCTTCGCAGACGTGGCGTCCCGCGCCTTGGAGACGTACTTCCGCCCCGAAGGGCGCGCGCCGGGCCAGCCGTACGCGCGCCTGCCGCTGCCCACGGTCAAGGGCAGCACCTTCGCACGCGGGATGACCATGCTCGCCGCGTTCAGCGAAGTGTTCCTGGCGAAGGAGGGGCACGACCAGCCGGTCGGCCTGAACCTCCTCACCAAGGTGCAGCTGCCGAACCTGGCGACGTTGTACGGCGCGATGCTGGCCGGTGTCGACGCGGTGCTGATGGGGGCGGGCATTCCGCGCGAGGAGCCCGGCGCCCTGGACCGCTTGGCGGCGCAGCGGCCCGCCTCGCTGAACGTGGACGTGGCGGGCTCCGCCGGGTCCGGGCCTGCCCCCACCGTGGCGTTCGACCCGGCCGAGTTCGGCGGGGACGCCATCGGTCCCCTCCGGCGGCCGGCGTTTCTGCCGATCATCTCCTCGCACGCGTTGGCGAAGATGCTGCTGAAGCGCGCGACCGGCGCCATCCAGGGCTTCGTGGTCGAGGGACCGACCGCCGGTGGTCACAACGCCCCGCCTCGCGGGAAGGCCGCCCTGGACGAGACCGGCCAGCCGGTGTACGGCGAGCGGGACGTGCCCGACCTGGCGGCGCTGCGGGCGATGGGGCTCCCGTTCTGGTTGGCGGGCGGGACGGGCTCGCCCGAGGGTCTGCGCCGGGCGCTCGACGACGGCGCGACCGGCATCCAGGTGGGCACGCTGTTCGCGTACAGCGACGAGTCGGGGCTGGAGGCGGATCTCAAGCGACGCGTGATCGCACGTGCGCTGGCCGGCCAGCTGGAGGTGCGGACCGACCCGCGTGCCTCGCCGACCGGGTTCCCGTTCAAGGCCGTGTCGTTGCCCGGCACCAACGCCGAGGTCGAGCCGTACCGGAGGCGCACGCGCGTGTGCGACCTGGGCTACCTGCGCGAGCCGTACCGGACGCCCGCGGGGACGATTCAGTATCGCTGCGCCGCGGAACCGGTCGACGCCTACGTGGCGAAGGGCGGCCGGGTCGAGGACACCGTGGGACGCAAGTGCTTGTGCAACGCGCTGATGGCGGACGTCGGCCTGCCGCAGGTCCAGCGCGATGGGCAGACCGAGCGGCCGCTGGTCACCAGCGGGGACGCGCTCGCGTCGTTGCCCCGTTTCCTGCGCCAGGGGGCGGCGGAGTACACGGCGGGCGACGTTGTGCGGTTCCTGCTGGGACGCTCCGACGCCCGGGTGGGCGCGTCGCCGGCCTGAACGTGCTGGGGCGCCGGTCCGAGGTGCACGTCCGCCTTGGACGTCGGGGGCCGCGCGGTAGGCTGACGTCATGCCGCTGACCGACGTCGAGGCGCGGGTGCTGGGGTCGCTGGTCGAGAAGGAGAAGACCACGCCCGACGCCTACCCGCTCAGCAGCGCCGGGTTGCTGGCCGCCTGCAACCAGAAGAGCAACCGCGAGCCGGTGATGGACCTGCATCTGCGAGAGGTCGAGGAGGCCGTGCTGCGGTTGCGGGAACGCGGGCTGGCGGCCACCGTGCACGGCGCGGGCGACCGCGTGCCCAAGCATCGCCACCGCCTCGGCGACCAGCTCAGGGTGAGCCACGGCGAGGTGTCGCTGTTGGCGGTGCTGCTGCTCCGCGGGCCCCAGACGGTCGCGGAGCTCCGCGCGCGCACGGAACGCTACGGCGTGCGCGGGGACGCGTCCGTGGTGGAGGAGGCGCTGGCCGGGTTGGCGGCACGCACGGCGCCGCTGGTGGCCAACGTCGGCCGTGGGCCCGGGCAGAGCCAGGACCGCTGGGACGAACTGCTCACCGGGTCGGAGGATCGGCTCCGGCCGCGCGCCCGTAAGCCACGGGACGACCAGGCGCCGGCGGGTGCCCCGGCGGCGGGCGATGCGGACCCGGAGGACGCGACGCAGGACGCCGCGGCCCCGGAGGCGGGCCCGGCGCGCGGCCAGCTGGAGGCGCGCCTGGCGCGTCTGGAGGCGCGGGTGGCCGCGCTGGAGGGGCGCGTCGGGGTGGCCGCGCAGGACGACTGACGCCCGCTCGGACGGCGGGGCGTTCGGGCCCGGCGGCGTCAGGCGGGGTGCAACCGGCCCGCAGCCAGGCGCCAGGCGCGGAGGCCCAGCGTCCGTTCCAGGTGCCGTTCGTGGCCCACGACCACCATCGCTTGCGGCAGGTCCGCCAGGATCCCGACCAGGCGCCGTTCATTCTCCTCGTCCAACCCCAGCAGCGGCTCGTCCAGCAGCAGCACCTCCGGGCGCATCGCCAGTACCGTCGCCAGCGCGACCAGGCGCGCTTCGCCGCCGGACAGGCGGTGCGTGGCGCGCGACGCCAACGCCTGCAGGCCCAGGGCGGCCAGCGTCTCGTCGCAGCGCGCGTCGGCGTCGGCCGGGCCGAGCCCTTGGTTGCGGGGGCCGAACGCGACGTCCTCGCGGACGGTCGGGCAGAACAGTTGGTCCTCGGGGGTCTGGAACAGGAGGCCGGTGCGGAGGCGAACCTCGTGAAAGTCGCGCGGCCGTAGCCGCTCGCGGCCGTACGCCCACACGCGCCCGGCCGAAAGCCGTTGCAGGCCCATCATGGTTCGCAACAGCGTGCTCTTGCCGGCCCCGTTGACGCCGCCGATCGCCAGCCGGTCGCCGGCGGCCACGTCCAGGTCGACCCCGTCCAGCACCGTGCGGCCGTCGCCGTACGCCACGCGCACGCCCTGAAGGCGCAGCAGCGGCGCGCTCACGGCGCCCCGCCCGCCACGAACGCCAGCAGCAGGACCGCGGCCACCGTCAGCAGGACCCTGTCGCGCCCCGGCAAGGGGGCAGCGGCCACCGGGAGGAAGCGGCCGTCGAACCCGCGGCAGCGCATGGCGTCCAGGACCCGTTCGGCGCGCTCGAAGGCGCGCACCACCAGCGCCCCGATTAGGTAGCCCAGGGTGCGGTACCCGTGCGCGGTGCTGCGCGGCCGGAAGCCGCGGGCGCGCACGCTTCGGTGCAGCCGTTCCACCTCGCGTTCGAGGACGGAGAGGTAGCGCGCCGCGAACGCCACCGTCTGTACCAGGCCGCCCGGCACGCGCAGCTGCGCCAGGGTGCGCGCCAGGACGGACACGTCCAGCGTGCCCAGGAGGCCCAGTACCGCCAGCGAGATCGCGTTGGCGCGCAACGCCACGCTCGCGGCCCGGGCCAGGCCGGCCTCGCTGAGCGTCAGCGGCCCCAGCGTCGCCACGGGTTCGCCCGGCACCGTGAAGGGCAGGGTGCAGACCACCAGCAGCACCAGCCCTTCGACCGCGGCCAGCCTCCGTCGCAGCGCGCCGGGGGGGTGCCGCGACAGCCCCAACGATGCGAGCGCCGCCGCCAGCGCCAGCGCAAGGCGGAGCAGGTCCGGCTGCGCCGCGACGGCGACCGCGAACCCGATGGCCAGCAGCACGCGGGTGCGCGGGTCCAGGCCGTCGATCGGCCCCCGGCCCGCCCGCTCCGATGCGCGTACCGTGACGACGGCCATCCCTCAGCCGCGTTTCCGGCGCCACGCCAGTGCGATCAGCCCGGTGAGACCGAGCAGGTAGCCCACGCCCCCGACGATGTCCTGCAGGCCGCGGCGCGCCTCGGCCACGGCCAGCTCCTCCCGCAAGCGGTCGACGTGGCGCGCCACCGCGGCGTCCACGAGCGCCTCGAGCGCCGCCGCGTCGACCTGCGGCGCGGGCGCCCCGCCGGGCGGTTCCGCCGCCTGGGGGGCGGCCTCGGCGGCGTCCGGACCGTCGTTTCTTGCCCCCGCCACCGCCCACACGGCGCGGTGGCCGTCGGCGGTCGTCACCTCGACCCGGGCGGCGGCCTCCTCGTCGTCCAGCGCCGCGCGCACGACTCGGAAGCGGCCCTCGTCGTCGGTGGTGGTCTCGTCCGCGACCTCGTCGTTCACGATCAGGCGCGCGGCCGCACCGCGGGCCGGCGCGCCCCCCGTGAAGTACGCCCGGCCCTGCAGGGCGTTCGCCTCGATCGTCACGAACACGTTCAGGCCGTGCGCGCCGGCCGTTCCGGCCAGGGCCAGCAGCAGTGCCACGAGGGCCGCAGGCAGGCTACGCATGGGCCGGCCGCCACGGGAGGAGTTCGGGCTTGGCGCGGGCGATCGCCACGACGGACGCGGCGGTGACGAACGCTTCGGCGAACAGCACGGGCCCGTGCGCGGCAAGGACCGCGCCGGCGGCGGGCAACAGTTCGCGACCGCTGAGGCCCAGGAGAACGGCCAGCACCAGCCCGGAGCCCAGCACGCCCGCCGCGCCCAGCAGCGCCGCGACCGGCGTCAGGCGGGCGGGACGGTCGCCGCGAAGCCAGCGTCGGGCCACCGCGTGGCACGCGACCGCCGGCACGGCGAACACCAACAGGTTGGCGCCCAGCACGGTGAGGCCGCCGTAGCCGAACAGCAGCAGTTGCAGGATCAGCGCCGCCAGGAAGGCGGGAAACGCCGCCCAGCCCAGCAGGATCCCGACCAGGGCGGTGAGCAGCAGGTGCGCGCTGGCGACGCCCACGGGCACGTGCACCAGCGAGGCGACGAAGAACAGGGCGCTGGCCATCCCCACGCGCGGCACGTCGTCGGGGTCGAGTCGACGTAACGCCACGCTCAGGCCGGCGCCCGCGACCGCCGTGGCGCCCAACAGGACCGGGCCCGAGAGGACGCCGTCGGCGATGTGCATCTCACTCCACCGCGCGGGCGTGCAGCCACAGGAGGCCACCGAGCTCGACGTCCCACGGCTGGCCGTCGGGGCCGGTCATGGGTTCCTCGCCGTCCACCAGCGCGGCGAAGCCCCACCAGCCGGCACGCGGCATCGCGTAGGCGAAGGTGCCGTTGGCATCGGCGCGAATCGCCTGGGTCGCGAACACGAAGGCACCGGCGTCGACGCTGCCGTCGTTGCGCCACTCGACCTCGACCTCGGCGAAGGGTACCGGGGCGCCGTCCCGCAGCACCACGCCGCGGAACAGGTTGCCTGCCCACAGGTCGTACGGACGCGCCAACGGCCGGATCTCGACCGGCAGCCCGACGGGCTGCGCCCAGCCGTCGCTCAGAGCGTACGCGTTCACGATCACCTTGGCGTAGTGCACGATCGCCTTGCCTTCGGCCTCCTCGAAGTAGGGCGCGGGCTCGACGTAGAAGACGTGATCGCCGGGTGCTGCGACCTGGTAGCGGGCGCGGTATGCCGGTTGTCCCCCCACACGAACGGATTCCAGGGACTCGGACAGGTCGACCGTGCGGCCGCCGACGATCACGCCGAACGCCGAGGGCCTCTCCATGGCCATCGTCGGCCCGCCCGCGAAGGGATGGGTGAACGTGAGCGACAACGCGAGGTCGGGGCCCGTGTCGTGCGTGACGAGGTCGTGTCCGGGGATCAGCTCCAGGAAGTGGGCGTGCGCCAGCGCGGCGAGCGCCGCCACGGCGAGCGCGACCCGCGCGGATCGGAGGGCGAGAGGGCGGAGGCGAGGCATCGGGCTCCCTTCGGCGCGCCACCGACCCGCACGGCGCGTTGCCCGAATGGTAGTGCCGGGCGGTGCATCGGGACAGGGGTTGAACGTCCCCGGGTAGGCCGTGAGCGCACGCGCTGCCCGGGGGCGTTCAGCGGCCCGTGGACCCCGCCTCCGCGCCATCACGAACGGCGGCGACGACCTCGTTCGCCCGTGCGCGCAGGTGGCCGAGGTCGGTGTCCGCCGTCACGAAGCCGAAGCCGCGCGCCAGCATCTCGCGCGCGTAGGCGGGGGACTTGCAGAAGATGCCGGCGGGGACCCCGTGCGCCGCCGCGCGCTCCAAAAGGTGATCGAGGGCGTCCGGCACGGGCCCATCGCGGAAATCGGCGCCCGGAGGGCCGCCCAGGGCTTGCGACAGGTCGGCGGGCCCGACGAACACCATGTCCAGCTCGGGCACGCTCAAAACCTCGTCCAGCGCGTTCAGCGCGGCGCGGGTCTCGATCATGGCGATGGCCAGGACCGTGTCGTTGGCCTCCGCGGCGTAGTCCGGCCCGCCGTAGAACGCGGCGCGGGTGGGGCCGTAGCTGCGGCGGCCGCGCGGGGGGTAGCGGCAGGCGGACACCAGGGCTCGCACGTCGTCGGCCCCTTCGATCATGGGGGCGATCACGCCGTACGCGCCGAGGTCCAGGGCCTTCATGATCCGGCCCGGTTCGTTCCAGGCGACCCGCACCAACGGCACGGTGTCGGTGGTGGAGAGGGCCTGCAGGGCGCTCAACAACTCGGCGTCGTCGACCGCCCCGTGTTGCTGATCCACGGTGACGGCGTCGAAGCCGGCGTGCGCCAACGCTTCGGCGACGAGGGGGTGGCCGGCCGTCAACCAGCCGGAGAGCACCGGACGGCCGTGTCGGAGGGCTTGCTGGACAGGATTCGGGCGCATGGCTCAGCCTATCGTGCCCGGCAGCGTGGCGCGACGGTCGAGGGGGCACATGCCCCCCGGCTGCGGCGGTAGCGTGGGGCCATGTCCCGTGCCCTGATCGACCACCTCGGCCAGCAGCTCGAGGCCCTCCGCGCCGAAGGCCTCTATAAGCACGAACGGGTGCTCACCTCCGCCCAGCAGGCCGAGATCACCGTGTCGGACGGCGCGGAGGTGTTGAACCTGTGCGCCAACGACTACCTGGGCCTCGCCAACGATCCCCGCATCAATGATGCGGCCAAGCGGGGGATCGACACGCGCGGGTTCGGGCTGGCCTCGGTGCGGTTCATCTGTGGGACGCAGGACGTGCACAAGGAGCTCGAGGCGCGCCTGGCCGACTTCGTCGGCTGCGAGGAGGCGATCTTGTACGCCTCGTGCTTCGACGCCAACGGCGGACTGTTCGAGACGTTGCTGGGCCCCGAGGACGCGGTAATCAGCGACGCGTTGAACCACGCCAGCATCATCGACGGCATCCGCCTGTGCAAGGCGCGCCGCTTGCGGTACGCCAACGACGACATGGCCGACCTCGAGGCCAAACTCCGCGAGGCCCAGGACGCCCGCTTCCGGCTGATCGCCACCGACGGCGTGTTCTCGATGGACGGGATCGTCGCGGATCTGGAGGCGATCTGCGACCTGGCCGACCGCTACGACGCGTTGGTGATGGTGGACGACTGCCACGCCACCGGCTTCATGGGGGCCGAGGGGCGGGGCAGCGCGGAGCATCGCGGCGTGCTGGGCCGCGTCGACATCGTCACCAGCACGCTGGGCAAGGCGCTGGGCGGGGCGAGCGGCGGCTTCACCGCCGCCCGGGGCGAGATCGTGCGCTGGTTGCGGCAGCGCAGCCGGCCGTACCTGTTCTCGAACAGCGTCGCGCCGCCGGTGGTCACGGCGTCGCTGGCGGTGCTGGACCTGCTGGAGGGGTCGGACGAGCTGCGCGCGCGCTTGCAGGACAACGCCGCGTGGTTTCGCGCCGAGATGGCGGCGGCCGGGTTCCGGCTGGCGGGCGAGGGTCACCCGATCGTGCCGGTGATGATCGGCGACGCCGCGTTGGCCTCCCGCATGGCCGAGCGGCTGCTGGAGGAGGGGATCTACGCCATCGCGTTCTCGTACCCGGTGGTGCCCCGGGGCGAGGCCCGCATCCGCACGCAGATGTCGGCGCTGCACACGCGTGCGCAGTTGCAGCGCGCGGTCGACGCGTTCGTACGCGTCGGCCGCGAACTCGGGGTGGTGGCATGACGCCCTGCGCCCCCTGGAGGACGGCGTGAAGGCCCTGGCGAAGTCGGAGCCCCGTCCCGGGTTGTGGCGCATCGACGCGCCCGAGCCCGAACCGGGCCCGCGTGACCTGCTCTTGGACGTCACGCACACCTCGATTTGCGGCACCGACCTGCACATCTACGACTGGGACGACTGGGCGCGCCGCACGGTGCCCGTGCCGATGATCATCGGACACGAGTACGTCGGCGTGGTGCGCGAGGTGGGCGCCGAGGTCCAGGGTTTCGCGGTGGGCGACCGGGTGGCCGGCGAGGGGCACCTCACCTGCGGGCACTGCCGCAACTGCCGGGCCGGGCGCCGGCACCTGTGCCGCAACACCCGCGGGGTGGGCGTGAACGTGCCGGGCGCGTTCGCGGAACGGTTCGTGCTGCCCGCCGGCAACGCGTTCCGGGTGCCGCCCGGCATCCCCGACGCATGGGCCGCCCTGTTGGACCCGTTCGGCAATGCGGTGCATACCGCGCTCACCTTCGACCTGGTCGGTGAGGACGTGCTGATCACGGGGGCGGGACCGATCGGCGTGATGGCGGCGGCGGTGGCGCGCTTCGCCGGGGCGCGCTTCATCGTGATCACCGACGTCGCGGCCGACCGTCTGGCGCTGGCCGAGCGGATGGGCGTGGTGGACAAGGCGGTGGACGTCTCGGGCGACGCGCCCGACCTGCGCGAGGTGATGGGCGAGCTCGGCATGACGGAAGGCTTCGACGTGGCGCTCGAGATGTCCGGCGCCGCGGCCGCCTTCGAGGACATCCTGGGGTCCATCAACCACGGGGGGCGGGTGGCGCTGCTGGGCATTCCGTCCGCCCCGATCGCGATCGACTGGAACCGGGTGATCTTCAAGGGGCTCACCCTGCGGGGGATCTACGGTCGGCGCATGTTCGAGACCTGGTACAAGACCGCCAACCTGCTTCAGTCCGGCGTCGACCTGGCGCCCGTCATCACGCACCAGCTTCCCGCCGACGCGTTCGAGGAGGGGTTCGACGCGATGCGGACGGGTCGGGCCGGCAAGGTGATCCTGGATTGGACCTGAGGCGCCCCTCGCGTCAGTTCGCGAGGTCACCGATCGCGCTGCGATAGAAGGCTTCGATCTCGTCCAGTACGACGTCCTGCCGGTATCGCCCCTGCGCCCGGCGGCGCGCCCGGTCGCCCAACGTCGCGCGGAGCGTGGGATCCTCCAGCAGGCGCACGATCCTCGCCGCCAGCCCGTCCACGTCCGGTGGGTCGTACAGCAGGCCGGCGTTGCCGTCGTCCAACAGCTCGACCATGCCGCCGGCCGCGCTGCCGACGATCGCCTTGCCGTAGGTCATCGCTTCGAGGCAGGTATAGCCGAACGCCTCGAAGATCGAGGGCAGCACGCAGACGGCGGCCGGCGCGTAATACTCGCTCAGCGCTTCGTGCGGCACCTGTCCCACCAGCTCCAGCTTGGGCTGCAGGGCGGGGGGTAGCAGGCTGCGAAGGTACGCGCCCGTGGACGGGAAGTCGCCCACGGGGATCTGATCGTTGCCGACGAACACGAACCGCGCCTCGGGGACGCGCGCCAGAACCTGCGGCATGGCCCGCACCAGCAGGTGGACGCCCTTCATGCGTTGCAGGCGCCCGACGAACAGCACGATCGGCGGGTCCGCTTCCGCGGTGGGGTGCGTCACGGGGGCGTAGGTCGGCGGGTTCGGGTGGACACGGATCGGGCGGTTGCCCAGGCGCATCTCGTCGCGGAACGCCCGGACACACGCGGCGCCTGGCGCGCTCAGGTGCGTGGACGACAGGAGGTAGCGCCGTTCGATGGTGCGTACCATGCGGCGAAGCGCCTCCGGGAGGGTCGGTTCGACCTTCTCGGTCATGGTCAACGGGGTGTGGAGGCGCACCACGAACGGCACGTGCGGGTGTCGCGATGGGCGGTAGCGGATCGGTTCGGCCATGTGGTCGGCCGCCTCGATCAGGTCGATCGCCTCCTCGTGCACCAGTTGGTGCAGCTTTGCGGCGATCGCGCCACGGTAGCGCCACTCCCGCCGTGCGACCCGCGCGGCGAAGCGCGCGCTGCGGACGCCGCGCAGGTCGGTGGGCAGCTCCGGCCGGGCCGGCGTCACGCGGTGCACGACGACCCCCGCCTCACTGCGGACGTCGTCATGATCGCCACGCGTCACCACGTGGACGCGGTGGCCACGATCACACAGGCCGTGGGCCAGCGCCTTGGTGTAGGCGCCGATCCCGGCGCTGAACGGATCGGGTGGGTATTCGATGGAGGCCAGTGCGATGCGGAGAGGCGCTTCGATGCGCGGATGATATCCGTGTTCACTGCCCTACGCGCCGCCGCCGCGGGCCCGGCCCGCCAGGCTCCGTGCCAGCATGGTGCCGCCCAGCACCGGTCCCAGCAGCAGCGCCAGATAGTGCCCCGTGAGCCGCCACGCCAGCACCGCGGGCGCGATGAGCGCCGGGTCGGCCGCTCGGGTGAACATGGCGGCGGCCGCGAGCTCCATGTAGCCGCTCCCGCCCGGCGTGGGGACGAGGTAGGCGCCGATCGACACCAGGAGCACCACCATCAGGGTCGGCAGCAGCGCCAGCGGCGCGCCCAAGCCCAGCGTGGCGTAGGCGAAGAAGATGGCGTGGAGCGAAAGGTGCATGCCCGCCGTGAGGAGGTTCAGCGCGGCGTGCGTGAGGTAGGTGCCACCCGTGACCGTGGCGGTGGCCTCCTCCAGCTCCAGCACGAAACGCGTGGCGTGCCGCCGGCGTCTCCGGAGCAGCGGAAGCGAGAACGCCCGCAGGACCCGCCGCCCGAACCAGCGCAGCCGGAACGCCAACAAGAACCAGAGCGCCACGAACGCCGCGCCCAGCGGGGCCGCCAGCCAGACCAGGGAGCGATCCACGATCCCTCCGCCGAGCGCCAACCCGACGACGGCGAGCGGCACCGACCAGGCGAAGAACGCCAAGTCCAGGATGGTGGTGTACACCGCGATCGACCAGGACGTGGCGTGCGTCATCCCCTCGCGGCGCAGGGTGAGGGCGATCGCCGGGTGGTTCCCGCCGCCGCTCGGCGTCACGGCCGCGGCGAACAGCCCCAGCAGGTGGGCGCGTGCGCCCCGCAAGACGGAGAGGCGCACCCCCGCCGCGCGGGCCAGCAACGCCAGGCGGGCCCCACCACAGGCGTAGCTCGCCATCAGCAGCCCCAGCGCGACCCGCAGGGCGGCGCGGTCCTGGTGCCACAGGCGCAGCAGATCCGCCGGTTCGCCCAGCAGCACGGCGACCAGCACCAGGCTGGCCGCGCTGAGGATCACCGACGCGAGGATGGTGCGGATCACCGGGTGGGGGTCGTCTCTGCGCGCCGCCGAACGTCGCGGTGGCACACGCCGACGAACCGCTCGACCTGGCGGAAGCCGAGGCGCCCGTAGATCCGATCGGCGCTCGCGCCCTCGTCGGCCATGATCACCAGGCGCGCCGCGCCGAGCCGTGCGAAGCCGTCGCGCGCGACCGCGTGCACCATGGCGGACGCCACCCCGCGCCTGCGCAGCGTCGGCACCACGCGCACGTCCTGAAACCGGCCCAGTCCCTCGCGTACGTACAGCCCCATGGTGCCCGCCGGCTGGCCGTCCAGGGTGGCGAGGTACCAGCCGCCGTGGAGGCCCGGGGGCCCACCGTCGCGCACCCAGCGAAGGGTGCGCGCCAGGACGCGCCGCAGGAAGCGGGCGTAGGCTTCGGGCGCCTCGTCGGTGTCGCGTACGCCCGAGTGCTGCACTGCACGGAACGCACGCCACGAAGGCGCGTCGTCGACGCGGCGCAGCGCGAATCCCGGCGGCTGGGGCGGCGCGGCCGCCAGGTCGCGCGGCGTCGCGGTGCGAACGGTGTTGCGGTCGACATCGTAGCCGGCGTCCTCGAACGAAGCCAGGTCACCTTCGCGTCCATGGGGGTCGTCCCACGCGAAGGTGGCGTGGGTGACGCCCGGGTCGCGCGCGAAGGTCTCGGCGAAGCGTGCCTCCCAGCGTCCGCGATCGCCCGCCCCGGGGGGTCCCGCGAAGGCGAGGAGGTTGCCCCAGTGCGCGTCGGGGATGGAAGGCGTACGCAGGGCGAGGGCGTCGCCGAGGTCGTCGACCTCCTCGACGAACCAGGCTTCGGTGCGCAAACCCAGCGAGCGTGGCGTCACGAACGTCCTTTCGTGGCGAAGGTGCTGCGCGCACGAGAACGCGCCACCGCGCGTGCGGGGGCGTGTGGGACGTGCTGCGGTTTGTACGAGCGAGGCGGGGGTGGGCACGACGCGAAACGCATGCCAACGGAATCCCTCGTTCACCTATTCCATGCTCCGTCGCGTCCCGATACCGTCGCCCGTAGGGGCCGTTCGGATCAGCTGTCGAGCCTCAAGTGGGAACGAGGAATTCCGTTCAAGGATCGGTTCGAGGTCTCTTCGATACGAACCTCCTTTCACCTGTGATCCTACGCCCCGCGCCGGCAGGGCGCAGTGAAGCACGATCCAGCGTTCGGCCGGCGAATGCGCTATGATGAGTTTTTGGGGCGCGGTCGCGGTCGCCGCTCAGCCTCGGATCGATGCGTCGTCGAGGCCGATGCCGGCGATGTCAGCGATACGGGCCATGTCGACGTCCTGAGCAAGCAGCGTAGCCCCGGTGCGCAGGGCTACCGTCGCAATCATGCAATCGATCAGTCCCCGTGGCGTGATGCCGGCGCGGCGGCAGGTGCGATAGATGCGGGCGGCCCCTTCGAAGTCCGTGACGGAATCGAAGCCCAGGAGCCGGAAGCGTAGGAGCAGGCGACGCAGTTCCGACGCACTGCTCTCGTCTCGCGCGCCGGCGAGAACCTCCATCAGGACTGGCTCCGTCACGGCGATCTCGTCGTTGTCCGCGATCAGCTTCGTCAGCCGCTGATCGACAGGGCTTCCGTTCCCGCGGTCGTACTCCACCCACGCCGAGGTGTCGGCGAGGATCACGAGTCGCCGCGCGGTCCGGCATCGGGCGGGATACGCCGGATCGCCCGGACGCCCCGCATTTGGAGGGCTTCCTCGCGGCTCATCGGCTGACCGGCGAGGTGCCGGAGCGCAACGTCGACGGCCTCGGTCTTGGTCCGGACCCCGAAGCGCTGCATGATGACCTCCACGTAGGCATCCTCGATCTCGATGTTGGTACGGGTACGACTCATACACGTATTATACACCTGCCGTGTAAGAATGGTGTAATGGGACGTACGCCTTGCTTCACCCGACGCGACGTCCACGCGCCCGCAGAAGTCCCACATGATCGGCTTCACGATTGGCGTCACGGCTCACGTGCTCGAGGCACGCTCTTAAAACGGCTTCGGAGGCCTTTGCGCGTTCGTGCGTGCGGCCGCGCACGGCCTGGCTGTGTAATGCGGCGGGTACGTCGTCTTCGTCAGCGGGCGGGCAGGTCGGCGGAATCGCGGGGCGCGTAGCGCACGTCCAGCTCGCCCAGGCCGTCGATGTGCCCCCGGAGGTGGGCGTTCGGGCCGACGGGACCGACGCCCGCGGGGGTGCCGGTCATGATCAGGTCGCCCGGGGCGAGTTCGACGAGGGTGCTGAGGTAGGCGAGGGTCTCGGGCACCTTCCAGATCTGTTGCGCCAGGTCGCCGTCCTGACGCCGTTCGCCGTCCACCTCCAGCCAGATGGCGCCGTGCTCCAGATGGCCGGTCTCCTGGACGGGCGTGATGGGCCCGATGGGGGCCGATTGGTCGAAGCCCTTGGCGGTGTCCCACGGCCGGCCCATCTTCTTGGCGGTCGCCTGCAGGTCGCGGCGGGTCATGTCGAGTCCGACGGCGTAGCCGTAGATGTGCGCCAGCGCTTCTGCGACCACGATGTCACGGCCGCCGCGCGCCAGGGCGACCACCAACTCGATCTCGTGGTGGAGATCACGGGTCGCGACCGGGAACGGCAACGCGCCCCCTTCGGGGACGATGGCATCGGCGGGCTTGGTGAAGAAGAAGGGCGGTTCCTTGTCGGGGTCGTGGCCCATCTCGACGGCGTGGGCGGCGTAGTTCCGGCCGACGCAGTAGATGCGGCGCACCGGGAAGCGGGCCTCCTCGCCGCGAACGGGCAGGCTGGGAACGGGCGGGGGGTCGATGACGTAGCGCATGACGAAACCTCGATTCCAGGGTGCAGGGACGGAGAGGGATCCTACCGCGGGGGCGCAGGCGCGGGCCGAGGTGGGGCGGCCGGCGGTTCAGCGGCCGGCGGCGTAGAAGGCGACGCGGCGTTCGAAGTAGGCAACCACCTCGGAGGCGACGTACGCGAAGGCGAAGACCACGATGAGCAGGGCCCAGAACTGTGGCATCACGAAGTTGCGATTCGGAATGTCCAGGAAGGTGGCGTGGACGTTGCCGCGCAGCAGGGCGGTGGCACGGACTTCGCTGCCGGGCACGTAGCTCAGCTCGCTGAATTCGATCCCTTCGACCTGTTCGGTGAAGCGCGCGGCGGCTTCGGTGCCGGAGCCGCGGGTGTGGACCGTGAACGGTGCGCCGATGCCGATGTCCACCTGGCGGTTGGCGACCGCCTGCGTGGCCAGGTCTTCGCCGGTGAGCTCCACCAGCTCGATGTCGTAGCCGCGCTCCCGCATTCGCTCATGGGCCACGAACAGGTTGAGCGTCTCGACGGCTTCGATGTCGCCGAGGCCGATGCGGGCGTCCTGGGCCACAGCCTGCTGGCCGATCAGGACGGCCGCCAGTACGACGACGACGAGGGTCGTGAACCGGTGGGGTGTACGGGCGTGACGCATACGCATCCTCCTCCGAGATCGCAGGGACGGTTTGTGTCTTGGCTTCGCATCGTAGATCAAGATGTGTATTGGTTCCAAAAAATTCGAGGATCTATGCAGATATTGCCGGCTGTGAGCGTTAAATGGTATGCAACCAATGTGAACCAATCGTCCGTTGGTTTCGTGTGTTCAGGTGGCGCCTCGCTTCGGGGGCGTGCATGAGCGCGCCTCGTCCCCGTGAGCAGGTGCTGGCGACCCTGCGCGCGCAGTTCGCGGAACAGCGGTTTCGGCCCGGCGACCGGCTCCCGCCGGAGCGCACGTTGGCGGCCGAACTCGGCGTGAGCCGGGCCGTGCTCCGTGGCGCCCTCGCGGTGCTGGAGGCGGAGGGACGGATCTGGCGCGGTGTCGGGCAGGGCACGTTCGTGGGGGGGCGACCGGTCGACGCGCCCGACCGGGTGGCCGACGTCGCGGACCTCACCAGCCCGGCGGAGGTGATGGAGGTTCGCCTGGCGCTCGAACCGGAGCTGGCCCGGCTGGCTGCGCACCGCGCCAACAACCGTGAACTGGACGAGGTCGCACGGTGTTGCGGCAAGGCCGCCAGCGCGCGCACGCAAGGAACCTACGAGCAGTGGGACGGACGCTTCCACCACGCCATCGCGACGGCGGCCCACAACCGCCTGTTCCTGGCATTGTTCGAAGCGCTGAACGCGGTTCGGACGCACACCGCCTGGGGACGGGCGCGCGAGGCGCGCCGCTCCGCCTCGTGGCAGCGCCGCACCGCGAAGCAGCACGACGAGATCCTCCAGGCGCTACGGCGCCGCAACGCCGCCGCCGCCCAAGCGCTGATGCGTACGCACCTCGAGGCCGTTCGCGAGCACCTGCTGGACGCAGAGGGCGCACGCATCGACGCCGCCAATTGACGCTCTGGACGCCGAAAGGGCCTGCATGCCGATCTTCGTTCTTCTCCTCGGACTCCTGATCGCCGGCGCGTTCGCCGGGCTGCTCGCCGGCCTGCTCGGCATCGGCGGCGGCATCGTGATCGTGCCGGCGTTGTTCACGCTGTTCTCCGTGCTGGAGGTCGACCCGGCCGTGCGCATGCCGTTGGCCGTGGGCACCTCCCTGTCGACCATCATCGTGACCGCCACCATGTCGGCGCGGTCCCACTACCACCGCGGGGCGGTCGATCTCGCGCTGCTGCGATCCTGGGCGCCGTGGATTCTCGTCGGCGTGATCATCGGTTCGGTCGTCGCGCGCTTCGCGCCGCAAGGGGTGATGTTGCTGGTGTTCGCCACCGTCGCCCTGATCGTGGCGGGCTACATGGCGTTGGCGCCGGAGGGCGTGCGCCTGGCCGACGACCTGCCGCGCGGACCGGTGCGGTGGGTGATCGCCAGCCTGATCGGCGGCGTGTCGTCGATCATGGGGATCGGCGGTGGCACGCTCTCGGTGCCGACCTTGACGCTGTGCAGCTACCCCGTGCGTCGCGCGGTGGGCACGGGCGCGGCGATCGGCCTGCTGATCGCGGTTCCGGCGACGGTGGGCATGATGGCGGCCGGTTGGGGCCGGGTCGGACTGCCCACGGGCAGCATCGGCTTCGTCAACGTGCTCGGGTTCGCGGTGCTGGTGCCGATGACGGCGCTGATGGCGCCCGTCGGGGTCCGGTTGGCCCACCGGATCCCGCCCCGTTGGCTCCGGCGGGCCTTCGCGGCGTTTCTGTTGCTCACCGCGCTGCGCATGTACGCGGACTGGTTCGCGTTGGCGTGACGGGGCGCGGCGCACGGCCGCCGCTCGCCCCGAAGGTCCGGCAGCCACGACCGATGCGCGAAAAGGGCGCGGCCATTCGGCCGCGCCCCTCCTACGTGCGATGCGGCGGACGCCCGGGCGTCACATCAGGATGCCGCCCACGCTCGCGATCAGCCCCGCGAAGATCAGCGCGACGGTGTTGATCACCTTGATCAGGGGGTTGATCGACGGCCCGGCGGTGTCCTTGTAGGGGTCGCCGACGGTGTCGCCGACCACGGCGGCCTCGTGCGCATCGGAGCCCTTGCCGCCGTGATGGCCGTCCTCGATGTACTTCTTGGCGTTGTCCCACGCGCCGCCGCCGTTGGACATCATCAGCGCCATCATCAGGCCCGAGGCGATCACGCCGATCAGCAGCCCGCCGAGGGCGACCGGGCCGAACAGGAAGCCGACCACCAGCGGCGAGGCGACCGCCAGCAGGCCGGGGACGGCCATCTCGCGCAGCGCGGCCTTGGTGACGATGTCGACCGCCTTGCCGTACTCCGGCTTGCCGCTGCCGTCCATGATCCCCGGGATTTCGCGGAACTGGCGGCGGACCTCCTCGATCACGCTGCCGGCCGCCCTGCCGACCGACTCCATCAGGAAGGCACTGAACAAAAACGGCAGCATCGCCCCGATGAGCAGGCCCACCAGGACGATGGGGTCGTTCAGGCGGAAGGCGGCTTCGCCGAGGTCCAAGCGCTCGGCGTAGTCCGCGAACAGCACCAGGGCCGCCAGTGCCGCGGAGCCGATGGCGTACCCCTTGGTGACGGCCTTGGTGGTGTTGCCGACCGCGTCCAACGCGTCGGTGTTCTCGCGGACGCCCTCCGGCAGATCGCTCATCTCCGCGATGCCGCCGGCGTTGTCGGTGATGGGGCCGTAGGTGTCCATCGCCACGATCATGCCGGTCACCGACAACATCGACACCGCTGCGATCGCGATGCCGTACAGGCCGCCCAGCACGAACGCCAGGAAGGTGACCACCGCGAGCACCAGCACCGGGGCGGCGGTGGACTGCATGCCGACCGCCAGGCCGCTGATGATGTTCGTCGCCGTGCCGGTCTCCGACGCCTTGGCGATGCGGCGGACCGGCTCGAAGCGGGTGGCGGTGTAGTACTCCGTGATGTACATCAGCGCCAGCGTCACGGCGATGCCCAGCAGCGAGGCCAGCCACAACTGCCACCACGAACCGACCTGCAGGACGGAGAAGTCGAAGCCGCGGAACATCGCGAACGACGCGATCAGGAAGCCGAGCGCCGAAATGCCGGCACTCGCGAAGACGCCCTTGTACAGGGCCGTCATGATGTTGCCGTCGTCGCCGAGACGGACGAAGCGCACCCCGATCACGGAGGCGACGATCGCGATCGCGCCGAGCACCAGGGGAAAGGTGACGAGGACCGAGATCAGCCCACCGGGCAGCAGGTAGCCCAGAAAGACCGCGCCGATGGCCGTCACGGCGTAGGTCTCGAACAGGTCGGCGCCCATGCCGGCGCAGTCGCCGACGTTGTCGCCCACGTTGTCCGCCACCACGCCCGGGTTGCGTGGATCGTCCTCGGGGATGCCGGCCTCGATCTTGCCCACCAGGTCGGCGCCGACGTCGGCGGCCTTGGTGTAGATCCCGCCGCCCACGCGCGCGAAGAGGCTGATGAGCGACGCGCCGAACGCGAAGCCGATCAACGGCTCGACCGGATTGTCCATCCCGAGGATGAGGTGGAACAGGGTGTAGAACCCGGACACGCCGAGGAGGGCCAGGCCCGCCACGGCGAGGCCCGAGACCGCGCCGCCGTCGAAGGCGATCTTGAGCGCGCCCGGAAGGCCCTTGCGGGCGGCTTCGGCGACCCGGACGTTGGCGCGCACGGCGACGTTCATGCCGATGTACCCGCTGACGGCGCTGAACAGGGCACCGACCCCGAATCCGACCGTCGTCCACCACCAGTGAGCCGTCTCGCTGGCGTCCGGGCGGGTGAGCGCGACCACGGCGAATATCGCCGCGATGATCACGGCGACCACGAAGATGGTGGTGTACTGCCGGTTCATGTAGGCGCCGGCGCCCTGACGGATCGCGCCCGCGATCTCGTTCATGCGGGGGTTGCCGGTGTCATTGGACAGGACCGTGCGCGTCAGCATGCCGGCGGCGACGAGCGCCGCCACGGCGGCGAGGGGAACGAGAATGATCAGGAACTCCATGGGGCCTCCAAGCGGGGTTCGAACCCCTCACGATCGACGGACCGTTTTTCTCCTTCGCGTCGGAGGCGGGTCCGTCGTCGCTCGGGTCGTCGGCGGCATGCTATCACGCCTGTCACGCCCTGGACGCGCGTCCAGGACGCCCCAGGTCGCAGGCGCCGGCACGCGCCCGTGGCTGCCCCCCGGCGTCAGTCGGCGGGGCTGGCTGTGCCGGCCGTGCCGCGTTTCGTCGCGTCGCGCCCCGGTGGCTCGGGGCTGCCGGTGCGGAAGCGGCGACGTTCGAAGCGGTAGAACGCCGCTGGCACGACGAACAGGGTCAGAAAGGTCGACGACACCACACCGCCCGTGATGACCAGGCCGAGGGGCCGGCGGAACTCGGCGCCTTCACCCAGACCCAGCAGGAGCGGCACGCTGATGATCACCACGGTCGACGCCGTCATCAGGATTGGCCGGAGCCTGAGGCGGCCCGCGCGGACCAGCGCCTGTTCCAGCGTCTCTCCCTCCTCCAGTCCGCTGACCACGACGTCCAGCAACAAAATCGCGTTCTTGGTGACCAGGCCGATCAGGATCACCACCCCCAGCACGCTGATCACGTCCAGGGCCGTGCCGGTGAGGAAGAACAGCCAGAAGGCGCCCACCAGCGCCAGCGGGACCGTCGCCAGCAGGTACAAGGGGTAGGTGAAGCTGTTGAACTGGCTGGCGATCACCAGGTAGTTCAGCGCCAGCGCCAGCGCGAACGCGATCGGACCGTAGAACGCCAGGTCGCCCAACAGGTCGGGCCCCACACCGGTCGTCACCTGGACCTGGTCGTCGGTGATCCCCTGCTCGGCGAAGGCCTGCTCCAACTCGCTGCGGACCTGGAACTGTCCGGGCGAACCGGGCACGAGGTCCGCCTCCAGGGTGGCGATGTAGGCCTGGTTGGCGCGGTCGATCGAGAGCGGCCCTGCCTGCACGCGAAATCCGCCTATCGCCCCCAGGGGAAGCCAACTCCGTAGCGCCGGGGCGTAGATCGGCAGGCTGAGCAGCGACTGCTCGTCCGTGATGGAGCGAGGATCGCCGCGCACGACGATGGGGACCTCCTGGCCCCCGGCGCGGAGCGTGCTCGCCCGCGTGCCGACGGCGTAGTTGCGCAGCGTGGCGCCCACCTCGGCGACGCTCAGGCCGGTCCCGGAGAGGCCGGACGGGTCGGGCTCGAAGACGCGCTCGGTGACCGTGCCTTCGAGGGAGGAGGCGACGTTTCGCAGCCAGGGATGGTCCCGCATCACCGCGCGGGCCCGTTGGTCGCGGGCCTCGAGAAGATCGCGGTCGTTCGCGCGGAGGCTGAGCGACAGCCCGGTCTCGACCGGCACGGCGCCGCCGTCGTCGCTTCCCACCGACACGTCGGCCTCGGGGGCGATCTGGGCCAGGTGCGATTCGATCCGGGGCCTCAGCGTGTCCGCGATGTCGAACGACGATCGCGTTCGTTGCGCCAGGGGCGCCAACTCGAGCGTCAACGTGGATCGTTGGGCGTCGGCGGTGCCCAACAGCCCGCCGCTGCCGACCCGCGCGACGACCTGATCGACCCCGGGCTCGCTGCGGACCAGGCGCTCGACCCCCGCGGACACCACGTCGGTACGTTCCAGCGGCGTGCCGGGCGGCAGCTCGATCGATACGTTCACCACGCCCGCATCCACGTCGGAGACGAAGTTGAACTGGGTGCGGGGCACCACGAACGCCAGACTGGCCACCAGCGCCACGGCCGTCAGCAGGATCGCCAGACTTCCTTTCGGCGTCAGCACGCGAGCCAGCGCCGTGGCATAGCGGTCGCGAAGGCCACGCACGCCCGCGTCGGTGGCGCGGTGCAGGGTTCCCAACACCGCGCCCAGCATGGTGGTGACGATGCGGAGCGGGAACCCCAGCAGCGGCCGAAGCCACGGCAGCGCGGCCGCGGCGGCCATGCCGGCGACGGCGAGCATCAGCGCCGCCGCGGCGCCCGCCTCGAGCGACAGCGCCCCGCTGAGGAGCCCCCCGCGCGCGCCGTCCGCTGCGCCCGCCGCCGCCAGCGTGAAGGCCAGCACGCCCAGCCAACGACGCTGGTAGGCGCGCAGCGCGGCGTGGACGTCGCGCGGCCAGGCGCCGAGCGTCGTGCCCACGTCGGACCAGCTCGGCGGGTACGGGTCGGGCAGGTAGGCCAGCCGGACCGTCAGAAAGAACATCGCCTCCAGGTAGCTGACGAAGATGGTGGCGGCCAGCGCGAGCCCGAACTGGCTGAAGAACTGCCCGACGAGTCCGGGCAGGAACGCGATGGGGAGGAACACCGCCAGCAGTGACAGCGTGGCGCTCAACACGGCCGTGGCGACCTCGCCTGCGCCCCGGAACACCGAGGTCATCAGGTCCAGCCCTTTGGCGCGCCAGCGCGCCACGTTCTCGGTGATCACGATCGAGTCGTCCACCACCAGCCCGACCGCCACCGTGATGGCCAGCAGCGTGACGGTGTTGAAGGTGAACCCGAGCAGCCCGAAGATGATGATCGCACCGGTGAGCGTGATGGGGATGGCGATCACCACGCTGCCGGTGGATCCGAGCCGGCCGATGAACAACGACACCACCAGGGCGACCGCCAGCACGGCCAGGCCGGTCTCGCGCAGCGTGTCCCGCACCGAGTTCTCGACGAACACGGAGGTGTCGCCGACCACGGCGACGGAGACGCCGCTGGGAAGGTCGAGCGCCGGCAGGCGCGCCTTCAGGTCACGGGCGGTCTGAACCGTGTTGGCGCCGGACGTCTTGCGGACCTCGAGCACGATCACCGCTTCGCCGTCCAGGCGCGTGAAGGCGTCGGGATCGGCGGCCGTGTCCACCACGCGGGCCACGTCCCGCACGCGCACGCCGCGCGCGGGATCGACGATCGTGTCCGCGATGTCGTCGGCCGAGGACGGGCGGCTGCGGATGGACAACAGGATCCGCTCGCCACCGACGTTCAACGACCCTGCCGGAAGTTCGGCGCTGGCCGCGGCGATCGCGTCGGCCACCTGGCGGACACCGAGGTCGAAGGCCTCGAGCTCCGAGGGGTCGGCCAGCACCTGGATTTCCCGCGTCACCGGCCCCACCACGGCGACGTCGGCGACGCCGTTCACGCGCTGCAACGACGGCTCGACGCGCGACTCCGCGATCTCCTGCAACTCCTCCAGCCGCAGGCCCGGGCCGGTGACGGCCAGGGAGAGGATCGGCTCGTCGTTGGGGTCGAACTTCTGCACCACCGGCGCGTCGGCGTCCTCGGGAAGGTCGCCGCTGATGCCGTCCACGCGTTGCTTCACGTCGATGGCGGCCTGATCGACGTCGACGGCGTACTCGAACTGTGCGATCACGAAGCTGAAGCCCTCGCCGCTGAAGCTGCTCACGTCCGTGACGCCGGGCACGGTGGTGACCGCGTCCTCGATCGGCTCGCTGACCTGCTCGGCGGTCTCTTGTGAGCCCGCCCCGACGTAGGTGGTGTTGATCGATACGATCGGCACGTCGAACTCCGGCAACAGGTCGATGCCCAAGCGGGTCGCGGCGGAGAGGCCGAACAGCACGATCGCCAGGAACAGCGCGATCGAGAACACGTAGCGCCTCACGAAGAAGCGGATCAGCCCGCTCACGGTGCGACCTGGACCCGGCTGCCCTCACGCACGTCGAGGGGGCGGGGGTGGATCACGACGTCGTCTTCGTCCAGGCCGCGGACCGCGGCCGTGCCGCCCGCCTCGGCCAGGACCTCCACGGCCACGCGGGTGGCGACGCCGTCCCGGACGAGGTAGACCCAGGTGCCGCCCGCCTCGGCCGCGATGGCGCCGGAGGGGATCCGCATGCCCTCCGCGAGGGGCAGGCGATAGCGCACCTCGCCCACGACGCCGTTGGGCAGGTCGCTGGCGTCGTCGGCCTCGATGCGGCCGGTGAGGCGTACCTGACGCGGCCGTTCCGCCTGCCGCGAGGAGGCCACGATCTCGGCCGGCAGTTCGCGCCCCGCATACCGGAGCGTCACCGTGCCCGTAGCCCGCAGGCGGGCGGCATCCTCGGGGGGTACGTCCAGCACGATCTCGCGCGCATCCACGCTCTGGAGTCGGAACGCCCGCACCCCGGGCGCGGCCTGCTCGCCGACCTCGAGATACAGCTCTGCGACCTCGCCCGTGAAGGGTGCCACGATGAGGGTGTCCTCCACCGCGTCCTCGGCCTGCTCCACCTGCACCTGAGCACGCTCGAGTTGCAGCGCCAGCAACGCGACGTCCTCGCTCTCGCCGCGCCGGGCCCGCGCCAGGGCGTCCCGCGCCTGCACGGCCTGGGACTCGGCCTGCTCGAGCTGCACGCGCAGGTCGCTCAGATCGCGCCGCGCCGCACCGCCCGCCGCGACGAGGGCCTCGAGGTCCGCCACCCGGTCGCGAAGCGCCGCTACGTTGGACTCGGCGGCCCGCAGCGAGGCGCGGGCCTGCGCGGCGCTCTCGTCGTTGGCGCGGCTGGCCCGCTCCAGCTCGATCTCGGCCTGGCGGAGGGACAGGCGGGCCGTGCGGAGCTGCTGCGTGGCCTGGGTATCGTCGGTGATCACGACCGGGTCCCCGGCCGCCACCAGATCGCCGGGGCGCGCCTCGACCCGTTCGACCCGCCCCGAAGCGTTGCTGGCCACGATGGCGTCCTGAAGGGGCCGGACGGTGGCGCTGACGCTCCGGGTCGCCTCCAGCGTGCCCTGGGTGGGCCGAACGGTACGCACGGTGCGCGGCGCCTCGACCTCCTCGCGCTGGGCGGCGGCGCGCTCGTTCGTCCCGTCCGTGTTGGAGGTTCCCTCCGGGCTGCCGCACGCGCTCAGCGCCAGGAGCAAGGTGGCGATCCGGGCGATCCTGGACACGCGTCGGCCGCGCACCGAGCCCCAGCGAAGGGCGGGCCGAACGTCAGAAGCCATCGAGCCCGTCCAGCGGGATGCCGGCGTCCGCCTGCAGGTCGAACAGGGCCCGCACCACGTCGTGCACCGCCGTGCGTTCGGCCACCTCGGCCTGCCGGGTCGCGAGGCGCGTCGAGTCGAACGAGATCTCGGCGATGAGGCCGGCCTCGAGCCGTTGGCGGTCGATCTCTTCCTGGTCGAGGGCGTTGGCGCGCGCGTCGCGGGCGACCGCGAGCGCTTCGCGGGCGGAGGCGACCCGGTCCCGCAGGCTCTGCAGCTGCAGGATCAGTCCGCGCCGCGTCTCGCGGAGCGCCTCTTCGGCCTGAGCGATGCGTAGCTCGGCCTGATCGATGTCGCGCCGGGGGGCGTAGCTGGGATCCAGCACCTCCCGGGACGCCTCGGCGAGGGCCAGGCGGTGGCGCGCCTGCAGCAGGGTAGGCGCCTCCTCGAGCCGCGCGTGCAGGGTGTCATCATTGGGGATGGGCGTGTCGATCCACGCGTCGGGGACGGGCTCGAGGTCGTCGGCGGGCATGCCGATGAGCGACGCCAGCGAGGTGCGGGCGAGGTCCAGGCCCTGCCGCGCGTCGGTGGCCTGGTTTCGGGCATCCGCCAGCTCGTTTTCGGCCTCACGGACCTCGAGGGCCGTGCCCGCACCACGCTCGACGCGGATGCGGGCGATCTCGAGGCTGCGTTCGGCCAGGGCGACGCCCATCTCGGCCACGGCGTGCTGGCGCTCCACCGCCAACACCTGCATGTAGGCGTCGGCGATCTCGGCGTAGGCCCCGAAGCGCGCCGACCGAAGTTCGGCCGCGGCCAGTTCCGCGGTCTGGGCGGCTTGGAGCCGGTCGATGCGGAGTGCCAGCGGGTCAGCTTCGGTCCGCTGGCGGGTGCGCTCGGCGTCGTCCAGCTCCAGCTGGGCGTTCACGACCGCGGTACGAGACGCGGCCGCCTGGAGGGCCCCAGGGAGGTCCAGGGCGGCGGCGTGCGAGGCGAACAAAAGGGTCAGCAGGGCCAGGGTGCGGATCGCGATCACGGGAGGACCTCCGAGAGGGGCACGGCGAGTTCGAGGTAGGCGCGCAACTGCGCGGACAGGCGTTGGTCATGGGCGGAGGCGAGGGCGAGCGCCGCCTGCCGGGCAGCCACCTCGGCCCGCCGAACCTCCAGCGGGGAGGTCAGTCCGAGTTCCTCGCGGCGCCGCGCGTCGTCGGCCTCGGCGCGCGCCAGGGCGAGATCCTGCTCGGCCAGCGCCACCTCCGCCCGCGCCGCCCGCGCCGCCTCCTGGCGGTCGGCGCGGGCCAAGTCCGCCTCCCGCCGGGCAGCCTGCATCCCGGCTTCGGCGGCCGCGCGGCGGGCCTGGGCGGCATCGCGGGCGGCGAACGGTTCGCCGCCGAAGGCGACGGAGAGGCCGACCGAGAGGGTGCTGTCCACGCGCGGTTCGATCCCTTCGGGCACGTCGACGTCGGCGGTCGCGCCGCTGAAGCTGCCGGGCGTGGCGTACGACACGGTCGGTTGGAAGGTGCGGCTCTCCAGCGACAGGCTCAGTGAGCCGTCCCCGGTGTTCCAGGCGTAGCTCGCCTGGGCGGTGGGCAGCAGGTCGCGCTCGGCGCCGCGGACGGCCAGCTGGGCCATCGCCAGGTCGTGCGCCGCATCCTGCACTTCGGGGGGAACGCCGCCGACGTCGGGCACCTCGGGAATGCCGGCGAGGCCCCGGTCGGGCCCGACCAGCGCCTCCAAACGCCGCACGGCCTCGTCGCGTCGGGCTTCGGCGCTGCGACGCCGCTGTTCGGCGCGCGCCAGTTCCAGCGCCGCCCGTTGCTGGTCGCGCTCGCTGGCTGCGCCCAGGCGCGCCCGGGTGCGTGTGGCGTCACGCGCCCCGCGCGCGACCTCCAGGGCCCGCTCGGCGACGCGGACGCCCTCCTCGGCCATCCAGGTGGCGCTGGCGGCCTGCAGCGCGCGCGCCTCCAGCATGGCGCGCATCTCGCGGCGTCGCCGCTCGGCCTGCACGACGGCCAGGCGTCGCTGTGCCTCCAGATCGGACAGGTCGCCGACCAGGAACGGCCGCAGACGGGCCCGGACGGTGGCGCTGCGGGTCCATTCGTGATCTGGAACGGCGCCAAGGACCTCGTCGGGCACGCCAGGATCCGCGTCGACGGAGATGCTGGCGCGGGTGGCCCCCACCTCCGCCTCCAGCGAGACGGGGAAGCGTACGCCGTCGAGCTCGCGCCGGGCCGCCTCGACGGCGGCGCCCGCGGCACGCAGGCTGGGATGATCGTTCACGCCTGCCAACACGTGCAGCACGGCCTCCGCGCCGGGCCTCGGGGGCGATGCCTGCCCGAAGGCCGCCCCGGCCGTCAACGCCATGGCCACGGCCAAAACCGGCGCCCAGGAGCGCGCGCCACGCGTGGGGGCGGGTGCCAGCGCGGTGCGTCCGGTCACGTCGACCCCACCAGGACGCGGTAGATCCGGACGAGCTGTCGGAGGTCGTCGTCGCTCAACGCGTGGGTCTTGGCCCGCCCGGCCTCGAGCCAGGCCTGCGCGAAGCGCTCCGTCATGGCATCACCGTCGGGGGTCGGCTCGACCAGCACGCGGCGCCGATCGTCGGGATCGGGCCGCCGCTGCACCAGTCCGCGGGCTTCGAGGTCGGCCAGCAGGTTCGACATCATCGGCGGTGGCGTGTCCAGCAGTTCGGCCAGTTGCTTCGGGGAGCGCGTGCCGGTCGTGATCATGCCCAGGACGAGGGCCTTCACGGGCGTGAACCCGAGCGGTTCGAACACGCGGACGGCCTCTTGGCGAAGCGACCACATCATCGGCAGCGTCAGTTCGCTCAGTTCGTGCAACAGGGCGTCACGCGTCGGGCGCCCCTGGGGGCCGGCGCCGATGTCGTCGGAGGAGGGCTGGGTCGTGGGCATGCCCGCCATCATGCGGCAGGGCCCGGTGCGTCACCGGACCCTGCGCGACATTCGTTTGGTTGTATGAACTATTGCCGAGCGTGAATCGTCGGCGGGGTGCGTTGCAGACGAGGTGCGCCCCGCGCCGGATCGCTTACTCCAGGAAGTCCCGCAACTGCCGCGTGCGGCTCTCGTGGTACTTCAGCTTGCGCAGCGCCTTGTTCTCGATCTGACGGATCCGCTCGCGGGTGACGCCGAAGTGGTCGCCGACCTCCTCGAGCGTGTGCTGATGGCCGTCGATGAGGCCCTTGCGCATTTTGAGCACCTCGGCCTCGCGGCCGCGCAGGGCCCCCAACGCGTTGTCCAGCGCCGAGTTCAGCAGGGCGTCGCTGGCCGCGTCCTCCGGCGCCTCGACGCTGACGTCCGAGATGAAGTCGCCGTAGGTGGAGTCCTCTTCGTCGCCGATGGGGGCTTCCAGGCTGAACGGCTTGCGCGTCAGCTTGAACGCCTCCTCGACGCGTTCGGCGTCCCACTCCGGCCCCAGGGCACGGGCGACCTCCTCGTGCGTCGGCTCGCGGTTCAGTTCCTGCTCCAAGCGCTTGGCGGTGCGGTTCAGCTTGTTCAGGCGCTCGATCATGTGGACCGGAATCCGGATGGTCCGCGACTGGTTCGCGATGGCGCGCGTGACGGCCTGGCGAATCCACCAGGTGGCGTAGGTGCTGAACTTGTAGCGCCGGCGGTACTCGAAGCGGTCCACCGCCTTGATCAGACCGCGGTTGCCTTCCTGAATCAGGTCCAGCAGGCCGATGCCGCGCCCGGTGTACTTCTTGGCGATGCTGACCACCAGGCGGAGGTTGGCCTGGATGAGGTGCTCGCGTGCGGCCTCGCCGTCGCGCACCACGCGGTCCAGGCGGCGCTGCTCCTTAACGTTGAGCTCCTCGCGCGCCTCATCGAGGTGCGCCTTCGCTTCGAGCCCCGCCTCCATGCGGCGGGCCAGCTCGATCTCCTCGCGAACGTCCAGGAGCTTGACCTGCCCGATCTCCTGCAGGTACTGCCGGACGGGGTTGTCGGTGCGGACGTTGCTGCCCGATTCGGCGGCGGCCCGCTCCTCCAGGGCCGAGATGTCCTGCACCGCGGCCGGCTCGCCCTGGGCCTCTTCGGCCGCGAGCTCCTCGTCGTCCGGCTCTTCGTCGTCGTCGACGAAGGGGGCGTCCGCGTCGTCCGCGCCCTCCGCGGCCGCGTCGGGCTCGGCGGGCGCTTCGTTCGCATCGTCGCCCCCCGTGCCCGCCGCGCGCGCACGACCGCCGCCCGTGGGCTCCTCCTCGACCACCTCGACGCCGTAAAGGTCGAGCTGCTCGAGGACTTCGTCGAGAATGTCGGTGCCCAACTCGGGAGACTCTTCCTGGGCCTGGACGAGCGCGTGGCGGACCTCGCTCGCGGGCAGCACCCCACGCTCCCTGCCTTGTTCGAGGAGGGACTCGAGGGCGGGGGTCTCCAACCAGTTCGGACGTTCCTGCAACAGATCCGTGGTCAACGTGCGACCTCGCTTTCCATGGCTTTCCATGCCGCACACGCGGACCACACGGGCCACCCGGATGACGGGCGACACTCGTGCGCGCGTGGGCTCGTGATGACTCGAATGGGACGCCGCTCACGCCGAAGCGCGTCGTTTCGGGACGATCGTCGTCCCCGTCCTGCCGAACCATAGCACGTACGCAGACGGGCTTCGTGCCCGGCGCGACACTGCTACCATTCCCTCCAGGAGGTCGACATGCCCGATTCCCTCGCAGGGCGCCCCGCACCGCCGGAGCGTCTGGTGCACGTTCCTCGACTGGTGTCCGCCTATTATACCGAAGCTCCGGACCCACACGACGCGACCCAGCGTGTCAGGTTCGGGACGTCGGGCCACCGCGGGTCGGCGCGTACGCGCACCTTCAACGATGCCCACGTCGCGGCGGCCGCCCGCGCCGTCGCCGACGTCCGCGCGGAAGAGGGCGTGAACGGCCCGTTGATCCTGGGCGCCGACACGCACGCCCTGTCGGAGCCCGCGTTCCGCACTGCGCTGGAGGTGTTCGCGGCGGCAAACGTCGAGGTGATCATCGAGGCCGATTTGGACTACGTGCCCACGCCGGTCGTGTCGCATGCAATCCTGACGCGCAACGCGCTCGGCGGCGCGCGGGCCGACGGGGTGGTGATCACCCCTTCGCACAATCCACCCGAGGACGGCGGCTTCAAGTACAACCCGCCGCACGGCGGTCCCGCCGGCACCGAGATCACCGCGCGGATCGAGCGCCGCGCCAACGAGCTCCTCGCTGCCGGACCGAACGCGATCGATCGCATGGCGTACCGCACGGCGTTGGCGGCCGGCACCACCCACCGGGTCGACCTGGCCGGCCCGTACATCCACGACCTCGGCGAGATTCTCGACCTGGATGCCGTCGCGGCCGCCGAGCTGCGCTTGGGCGTCGATCCGATGGGGGGCGCCGCCGTGGGGATGTGGGGACGGATCGCGGAGCGCTACCGCCTGGACCTCGAGGTCGTCAACGCCCGCGTCGACCCCGCCTTCGCCTTCATGCGGCTGGACGGGGACGGCAAGATCCGCATGGACTGCTCTTCGCCGCACGCGATGGCGGGCCTGATCGCCATGGGCGATCGTTTCGACGTGGCGTTCGGCAACGATCCCGACGTGGACCGGCACGGCATCGTGGTGGGGGGCGAACTGATGAACCCCAACCACTACCTGGCGGCCGCCGTCGACTACCTGTTCCGCCGGCGCAATGATTGGCGTGCCGACGCCGCGATCGGCAAGACCGTCGTCACGTCGGCGCTTCTGGATCGGATCGCCGATGATCTGGGCAGACCGCTGCGGGAGGTGCCGGTCGGGTTCAAGTGGTTCGTGGACGGCTTGCTGGACGGCAGTACCGGCTTTGGGGGCGAGGAATCCGCCGGGGCCACCTTCCTACGGCGCGACGGCAGCGTGTGGACCACCGACAAGGACGGCATCGTGATGGGGTTGCTGGCCGCCGAGATCACCGCGGTGGACGGCGAGGACCCCGCCGCCCGTCACCGGCGGGTGGCCGCGCGGTTGGGCGAGAGCGCGTACGCCCGCAGCGACGCCCCGGCCACCGACGCGCAGAAGAAGGCGCTGGCGACGCTGGACGCGTCGGCCGTGCGCGACGAGACGCTGGCGGGGGAGCCGATCACGGACGTCCGCACGCGCGCCCCGGCCAACGACGCGCCGATCGGCGGCCTCAAGGTCGCCACCGCCAACGGCTGGTTCGCGGCGCGTCCCTCGGGCACGGAGGCGATCTACAAGATCTACGCGGAGAGCTTTTTGGGCGACGCGCACCTGGCCAAGCTCATGGACGAAGCCCAAGCGTTGGTCGAGCGGGCGTTCGAAGGCGTATGAAGCGCGCCTGAGGGGCGCGGAACTCAGTCCTCGGCGCGATGCGGCACGCTGAGGATCGGGACCGGACTGGAGCGCAGGAGGGCGTCGGCCCGGCTGCCGAGCAGCAGGCCGATGGCGCTGGCGTGATGCCGAACGCCCACGCAGATCACGTCGGCGTCGATCTCGTGTGCGACCTCGGGCAGCACGTGGATCGGGTCGCCCTGGCGCAGGATGTGCTGCTTGGCACGGTCGTGCGCCATCTCCGACATGGCCTCGGAGGCACGACGGGCGTAGTCGGTGTCTTCGCGGTAGCGCGGATCGTCCACGACGTGCACCAGCGCGGTCTCGATCCCGTGATCATTGAGGCGGTCGGCGAAGTGCCAGGCGTAGCGGCTGGCGTCGCCGAAGTCGGTCGCGACCAGCACGCGGCGCACCACGAGGTCGGTGGTTTCGTCACGCACGGTGAGGACCGGCACCGTGCTGCGGCGCACCATGCGGCCGGCCAGACCGCCGAGGAAGTACGCGTCCAACCGGTTCTGGCCGTGCGCACCCATCACGATGAGGTCGAATCCCTCCGCGGCCTCCAACAGCTCCTGGACGGGCCGGCCCCAGCGAAGCTCGTGCGTGCCGCCCTCGGAGGACAGGTTGCGAAGCCGTTCGTGAATGCGTCGCACTTCGGTCTTGCGCGCCTCCTCGATGCGGGCCAAAAGTTCGGCGTTCAGGTTGTCGAAGCTGGGTTGGAGCCATCCACGCTGACCGTTCTCGAAGCGCTGCTGCACATGGACGATGTGGAGGCTCCCGTCGGTGCGGTGCATCAGGTCCAGCGCCATGGCGCGGGCCTTCTCGGCGGTGTGCGAAAAGTCGGTGGGGTGGAGGATCTTCATGGCGGCACCCTTCCTGAGCGCTCGGGGCGGACCGTGCGGAGCCGACCCGGTGCGTAGTGCGCTCACGGTAGCACGCGACCGCAGTGGCGTCTCAGCCGCGTCACCGACAGCACCGTCGACCGTTCTCTGCGACGTCCCCGCCTTCGGGGCGCGGCGCGGCGACCTCGGTCGCGACAGCAAACGACCCCCGTGGTGGCGGGCTGCCGGGGGGCGCCACGGGGGTCGTGGGTCCGGTGCGGTCGTGCCGCGTCCGGACAGGTCCATGGGAGCACGCGTACCGCCGGGCCGCTGTCGGTCCTTATCCGACACGGGGCGTGGTGTCTTCGTGCTCCCCCGGTGGGCGCGAACGTGCCATCCTGGGGGCACGGACGAACTGGGTGGCCGGCACGACCGGCCGGGGAGGTGAAACCGTGTACGACCGTATCCTCATGCCGACCGACGGCAGCGCATGCGCACGTCACGCGACCAAGGAAGGGCTCGAGCTGGCGAAGCGGTTGGGCGCCACCGTCACGTTCCTGCACGTGGTGGAGAACCCCTTGGTCGCCGGCTACGCGGCGCCGGAGGCGCTGCCGTACTCGGCCCAGCTGTACCAGGACCTGAAGAAGGCCGCCAACGACATTCTCGAAGAGGCGTTGGCGCGGGCGGAGGCGGCGGGGGTCGACGCCGAGGCGACGCTGGTCGAGGACCGGCGGCCCTCGGATGCGATTCGGGACGCCGAGCCGGGCCACGATCTGGTGATCATGGGTACGCACGGGAGGCGTGGCCTCGACCGCTTCATGTTCGGCTCGGTCACCGAGGGGGCGTTGCGCGGCGCGACCAAGCCGTACCTGATCATTCGTGCTCAGGACGACGAGGAGGCGCGCAATGGCTGAGGTGCGGATCCTGGTGCCGCTGGACGGCTCCGAGTTCAGCCAGCGCGCCTTGGACGTGCTCGGGCGCCTGTTCTCCGCGGACCGTGACCGCGTGACGTTGTTGCGCGTGGGTACGGCGCCCGGTTCGGTCGGCGGCCCGCCGCCGCGCCGGACGGTGACGTCCGAGCTGATGCTGGACGAACCCGAGGAGCCGGTTCGCGTGTACGACAGTCAGGAGTGGGACAGCGCCCGCGGCGAGCTGCGCGACGCCTTGGGCCCCGCCGCCCGCCGTCTCGAGAGCGAGGGGTGGCGCGTCGAACGGGCGACGGCGTTCGGGGATCCGGCCGAAGAGATCGAGGCGATCTGCCGTGACGAAGGCATCGACGTGGTGGTGATGGCGACGCACGGCAGGACCGGTCTATCGCGCGCCCTGTTGGGCAGTGTGGCGGAGCGCGTCCTGCGTCGGCTGGAGGTGCCAGTGACGATGGTGCGGCCGAGCGAAGTGCGAACGGGGGAGACGCAGGCGTCTGAAACGCACGCGTAGCCTCTCGGCGGGCCGACGCGCGCCGCCGCGCGGGACCGGAGCGGGCCCCGCGCGGCGGCGGGTGTGTGCTCGGCGGTACGCGCGGTGCGCAAAAAAAAGCGGCCCCCGTGGCTGCGGGCTGCCGGGGGGACGCCACGGGGACCAGTTGCCCGGGAGCGGGGGGGTCGCCTCGTCCCCCGGGCCACCTACAGCAAACCACGAAATCGCGCGTAAGGATGTCGGTGTTCTTCCCACGGCGCCTGTCCGCCGGTCGTGACTGTCCCGCGGCGCAGGCATCGCGTAGCATGATCGCGGCGCGGGCGCCGAGGCAGCTTTCGCGACGTGGGCCGGCGGATTCCGGTCCGAGGAGACCACCGTGCGACACCTGACCCGCTCGCCGACCGCCGTGCCGGCACGGGACGCCGCCGCGCGGCGCACGCACGAACTCGAGACGTTGCACGCCCTGGGACGCGAGCTGGCCCGGGCTTCGGACGTGTCCGAGGTGCTGGCGTGCAGCCTGCGCGATCTGGTCGACATGGGGTGGTTCTCCTGCGGCGAGGCCTACCGGCTCGTGAACGGGGCGCCGGTACCCGTGGCGCTGGGTCGTTGCCGCTATGCCGACGTCGAAGCGTGCGGCATGCGCGGCGTTCTGCTCGAACGCGCCGGCCAGTGGATCGATGCCGAGGCGATCGGCGACCAGGACGGCTGGACGTTCGTGCCGATCGACCGGCGCGCGTTGTTGGCCCTCGCGCAGACCGATCCGCCCGCCGATACCTCGACGAGCTTCCTGCAGGCGGTGGTCGAGATCGTGTCCTCGGCGCTGAAGCGCGCCTCGCTGCACGGGCGCTTGGCCGACAAGGAGCGGCAGCGCTCCCGGCTTCTGGCCGCGCTCCTGAACGCCCAGGAGGAGGAGCGGGCCCGCATCTCCCGCGATCTTCACGATCAGATCGGGCAGGCCCTCACCGCCCTGCTGCTCGGGCTGGACGAGTCGATCGCGCGACCGGACGCGCACCGCCTGACGAAGCTGAAGGAGCTGACCTCCGTGACGCTGGACGACGTGCGCCGGATCGCGCTCGACCTCAGGCCGTCCCTCCTGGACGAGTTGGGGCTCGAGGCGGCGGTGCGGCGGTACGCCCGTGATGTGCGGGAACGCTACGCGCTCGAGGTCGGGGTGGAGGTCCATCTGCCGCGTCTGTCGAGGCAGAGCGAGACGGTGCTGTACCGCGTCGCGCAGGAGGCCCTCACCAACGTGGTGCGGCATGCACGGGCCTCGTCGGCGTCGGTGGTGGCGATGCTCGCCGAGGGGACGGTCCAGTGGGTCGTCGAGGACGACGGTATCGGGTTCGACGCGTCGTCCCTCGAATCGGCCGAACGGGTCGGCCTGATCGGCATGCGGGAGCGCCTGGAGCTTCTGGGCGGGTCGTTGCGGATCGAGTCGGCGCCTGGACGCGGGACCACGGTGCACGCGCGCCTTCCCCGCCGCTGAACGTCCCTTCGCCCGCTGAGCGCGTTCTTGTACGCTGAGTGCATGAAGAAGCCGTTGCGGCTGTTCGTCGTCGACGATCACGCCATCGTCCGGGCCGGGGTCTGCATGTTGTTGGACGCCCGGGACGGCTTCGAGGTGGTGGGCGAGGCGGACAGCGGCGAAGAGGCGCTTCGAGCCGCGCCGGAGTTGGCGCCGGACGTGGTGGTGCTGGACCTGTCCCTGCCGGGGATCAACGGGATCGAGACGGCGCGCCGCCTGCGAACGCTTCTGCCCGGCGCGCACTTCGTGGCGTTGTCCATGCACGAGGACCCGGCGTACGTGCAGGGGTTCCTGGAGGCGGGCGGCTCGGGCTACGTGCCCAAGAGCTCGCTGGAGACGCAGTTGGAGGACGCCATCCTGGCGGTGTCGCGCGGGGAGTACTACGCGCCGGCCCGCCTGTTGGCGGAGCTGGCACGCGACATGGCCAACGGTGATCCCCAACGTCAGGCGCGCCTGACCGGTCGGGAGTCGGAGGTGGTGCGCCAGATCGCGCACGGAAGTACCTACCGGGAGATCGCCGAAGCGCTCGGCATCAGCGAGAAGACCGTGGCCACCTACCGTGAGCGTGCCAGCGAGAAGCTCGGCGTGCGTACGCGTGCGGACTTGGTTCGCTGGGCGCTCCGCAACGGCATGCTGGACGACTGACGTCGAGGGGCGCGCGCGGGGCGACGGCGGGGCTCGCCGGCCCGTGCTAAAACTTCCGCATGGAACTATCTGCCCGGCAGGTCGCGTTTCTGGAGTTCGCGCGCGGCCTGTTGCGCCTCGACCGAAGCGTGCACGAGGTGATCGACCGGGCGGTCGCGACCGAGCTCGGCCTTCGGGCCCGTCAGGTGTTCGTGCTGGCCGCGTTGGAGCGCGGTGCCCGCCACCCGGGCGCGGTGGCCCGGCGGTTGAACCTTCCCGCCCCGAGCGTGACGCGGACCGTGGAGGGCCTGGTCGCCGCCGGCCACGTGACGCGTCGGCGCAGCACCGGCGACCGGCGCCGGGTCGAGCTCGCGCTCACCGATCGGGGACAGGCGTTGTTGGCTCGCGCCCGCGGCACGTTGTCGCAGGGCCTGGCGGACGCCTGGCCCCACCTCGACACCGCGCGGGTGGCGGATCTGGCCGAGGGTCTCGCGGAGATGGTCGACGCCCGGGAGGACCCCGTTGGCTGACGCCACGCACCGAGAGAAGCTGTTGGCGTTCGGGGGCGTGCTGGCGGTGCTGTTCCTGTCCTCGCTGAATCTGACGGTGGTGGGCACGGCCTTGCCGCGCATCATCGCGGAGTTGGAGGGCTTCGACCTCTACGCTTGGGCGTTCACGAGCTTCTCGTTGGCGTCGACCGTCACGCTGCCGATCTACGGCCGCATCAGCGACGCCATCGGCCGGCGGCCCGTGCTCCTGTTCGGCATCGTGTCGTTCACCACCGCCTCGGTCCTGACCGGACTCAGCCAGTCGATGCTGCAGTTGGTGGTGTTCCGTGCCGTGCAGGGGCTGGGTGGCGGTGCGCTGATCAGCATGACCTGGGCCGCGATCGGCGACATCTTCACGCCCCGCGAGCGCGGGCGCTACCAAGGGCTCACCGGCGCCGTCTTCGGCGTGTCCAGCGTGATCGGGCCGCTGATCGGGGGCCTGTTCACGGACACCATCGGCTGGCGATGGGTGTTCTTCGTGAACGTGCCGGTCGCATTGGCTGCCTACGAAGTGGTCCGACGCTACCTGCCGAAGTCCGTCCGGCGCCCTGGATCCGGCATCGACCTGGCCGGGACGGTGTTCCTGGTGGCGGGAACGGTGCCGTTGCTGTTGGCCCTGACCTGGGCCGGCACCACCCGGCCGTGGGGCGACCCGGTGGTGATCTGGGCCTTCGCCGGGTCGGCGGTGGCGCTGGCGGCCTTCGTCGTCACGCAGATACGGAGTTCCCACCCGACGTTGGATCCCGCGGCGTTCCGCGACCCCACCTACGCGCTGGCCAACGCCGCCGCCTTCCTGACCGGCATCGGCCTGTTCGGCGCGATCATCTACCTCCCGCTGTACATCCAGGGGGTGCAGGGCGGGAGTGCGGCCGCGTCCGGGTTCGTGCTGGCGCCGTTGATGATCGGCGTGGTGGTGGGGTCCACCGTGAGTGGATGGTTGGCCAGCCGCACCGGCCGCTACCGCCGCTGGATCGCGATGGGGATCGCGTTCATGACCGTCGGATTCGTGCTGGCCGCCCAATTCGGCCCGTCCACGTCCACCTGGGTCGTGGTGGCGGTGATGGTCGTGCTCGGCGCTGGGATCGGACCGACCAACTCGCTGCTGACGCTCGCGGTGCAGAACGCCCTTCCCATTGCGCAGTTGGGCGTGGCGACCGGCGCCAACCAGTTCTTCCGTCAGATCGGCGGCACGCTCGGCGTGACGGTGTTCGGCACCATGGTGGCCGGCCACGTCCGCAACGGCCTTCCCGGGTTGCTGCCGGGGGGTGGCGAGGGGTTGCCTGCGGGGCTGGCCTCGACCTTGAGCGATCCGAACCTTCTGACCGACCCGGTCCGGCTGGCCAGGGTGCGGGCGACGGTCGAGCCGTTGCTGGACGAGGGCGCGTTCGAGACGTTCCTGGCCTCGCTCCGCGCCTTGCTGGGCACGGGCCTCAGCGAGGTGTTCCTGGTCGGCGCGGCGGTGAGCCTAGTGGCGCTGGGGCTCGCGGCCTGCATGCCGTCCGCCGCGCTTCAGGACACCGTGGTCGCCCCAGAGCGGTCGTCCGCGTCCACGTCGTGACGGCCGGTCGAGCTCCCACGTCGGGCGGGGCGCCCGAAGGCGCCCCGCGATCGTGCATGGCGTAGGTCCCCGCCCGCTCAGTCCCGTACGAAGGTCACCTCTTTGGCGTCGAGGTCGGCCGACTCCACCTTCCACCCGGCCGACAACCAGGTGAGCGCCTGCGAGTGCGTATCGGTGTTGGCCCACCAGGCGCGGTGGCGGTGCGCCGAAGCGGGCAGCGCGCGCCCGATGATCTCCTCGATCCGATCGAACGACAGCGTCGTTTCCTCCCCGCTCGCGTCCTGCAAGTGGGTGCCGATCGCGGCGTAGCTGCTGGCCGAGGGCCCGCTGGAGCGGCGCGATCTGCGCGCCCCCCGCCGCACCGACGGCAGCGTCGTCTCGCCCGCCAGCCACCGGCCCACCAGCGCGTAGAACTCTGCGGCGCGCTCGGCCGGGATCAGCACTTTGGCTTCTACTTGATTCATCGAAACACCTCCGGACTCGACCCGTGAAGGTCGACCTGGAGTGTACGACATCGGCGCCTCTCATGGGTGGGTCGCCGCATACACGTATGCCGAACCGTACCGACTCCGGGCCCGAGCAGGTACACCGTACGGGCGACCACGAACCCGGAACGGGCTGGCCCACGAGAAGGCGTCAGTCGTGGGGGGTGAGGTCGTAGAACCGCTCGACGCGGAGGCCCTCCTCGAGCCGGGTGTGCAGGTGCGCGTCCTGCTTCGCCCCCGCGGCCATCCGCGCGAACATCGACTTGGTCTGGCTCGCGTGCGCTTCGAGCGCCCGTCGCTTTCGGTCGGCGTACGGGGCGACGTCCACGCAGGCGTCCGGGGGTCCCAAGGCCGCCTCGACCCCGTCGTGCTCGCCGACGGCGACGGCCCATAGGCGTGGCCGTCGCGCGGCGGGCACGCCTGCCACCGCTCGCCGCGTCGCCTCGCCCAACGCGTCGTGATCGGGATGAACGCCCCAGCCGGGATAGAAGGTGATCACCAGGTCCGGCGTCGTCTCTTCGATCACCGCTCCGACGCGGCCGGCCAGCTCGGCGGGGTCCTCGAACTCGACCGTCTTGTCGCGCAGGCCCATCAGGCGCGGGTCCGCCCCGAGGATTCGGCAGGCGGCGCGCAGCTCGGCCTCGCGGACATCCCGCAACGTCTCGCGGTTGGCGAAGAACGGCACGCCCATGTTGCGGCCCATGTCGCCGAAGGTGCCGCACAGATAGGTGACCGGCACGCCTGCGTCGGCATGGAGCGCCATGGTGCCGCCGGCCGAGAAGCTCTCGTCGTCCGGATGCGGCAGCACCACCAGCAGGTGCCGCTGCGCCACCGGGGCGGTGATCTCGGCCGGGCCGGCGCTCGCGTCCGCCGAGGCGCCCGGGTCGGACCCCCTCACGCCGCCCCCTCGCGGAAGGGGGCCTCGCTGAGCTGGAGTGCCATGCGGAGGCGGCCCTGGTCGTCGTAGCCCGCCATCAGCAGCCGTCCCGGCGAGGGGCGTTCGGCGTGCGTGAGTCCGTGCCCGTACACCCAGCCCTCGTCCATCTTGAGCCCCACGCGGTAGGGGCCGTCCCCCCGGACGGCGCCACGGTCATAGCGGATGCGTGCGTTGCGGACGAACGCCACGCACGGTGGGACCGGATCGGGTCCCATCGCCGAATAGGTGCCGGTGGTCGTCTCCAGGTGAAGGTACACGTCGCGTCCCGCCAGGCCGTCCAGCGCCTCCTGCACGGAGCTCGGATCGATCGGTTCCAAGGCGTTCGCACCTCCTCGCCGGAGGGGAGGATACCCCGACCGTCCCGGGCGCGCCGTCCGCCAGCGCGCGTGGCGTCCGGCAGGAACAGGGGGTGGCGCGGCAGCGTGGCCGCGTCGATGGCCGGTGCAGGGACGGCCACGTCAGTCGCGCACGTCCTGCTTGGCGAGGAAGCGCCGGAGGCGCGGCAGGGGCCAGGTGTTGATCACGTCCTCCGCGCGCAGCCAGGCGCGCCGCGCCTGCAGCACGCCGTGTTCCGCGAGATCCAGGTCCGCGGCGGCGTGGGCGTCGGTGTTCACGGCGATCCACGCCCCCACCTGCCGCGCGCGCCGGGCCCAGACGTCGTCCAGGTCCAGGCGGGCGGGGTTGGCATTGATCTCCAGTGCGACGCCGTAGCGCTGGGCCGCGCGGGTGACGGCGTCCAGATCCAGCGCCATCCCCTCGCGCCGGCCCAGCATCCGACCCGTAGGGTGGCCCAGCACGTTGACGGCGGGGTGCGCCAACGCCCGCAGCACGCGGCGCGTCTGCTCGGCTTCGGGCAGGTCCAGGCGACCGTGCACGCTGGCGATCACCACGTCCATGCGGTCCAGCATGTCGTCGTCCATGTCCAGCGAACCGTCCGCCAGAACGTCGACCTCCATGCCGCGCAGCACCTCGAGGCCGGACGCCACGGGTTCGAGTTCGTCCAGCGCCTGCCATTGACGTTCGAGCTTGGCGCGGTCGAGCCCGCCGGTCATGGCCAGGGCGGGGCTGTGGTCGGTGACGGCCACGGCGCGCAGCCCACGATCCCCCGCGGCCTGCAGCATGGTGCCCAAGGCGTCCCGGCCGTCGCTCCAGTCGGTGTGCAGGTGGAGGTCCGAGCGCAGGTCGCCGACCTCGATCAGTTCGGGCAGCGTTCCCTCGGCGGCGGCCTCGATCTCCCCGCGGTCCTCCCGCAGCTCGGGCGGGACCCAGGCCAGGCCGAGCGCGGCGTACACCGCCGCCTCGTCGCGCGCGTCGGCCGCCGGCGCCTCACCGTCGGACGCGTGCAGGCCGTACTCGTTCAGGCTGGCGCCCATCTCGCCCGCCCGGCCGCGCAGCCGGACGTTGTGCGCCTTGCTGCCGGTGAAGTAGATCCACGCGGCGCCGAACGACGCCTCCGGCACGACGCGGAGGTCGACCTGCAGGCCGCCTACCAGCACCAGGCGGGTCTTGTCCGGGCCCGCGGCGAGAACGGTCTCCACCTCTTCGTAGTCGCGAACGTGCGCCATCACCGCCTCGGGCGCGTCGCTGACGGCCAGCAGGTCCAGGTCCCGGACCGTGTCGCGGCCGCGGCGGAAGCTGCCGCCCACCTCCACGCGTTCCGTGGCCGGCGCGTCGTGGAGCCACGCCAACAGCGGCGCCAACGCGCGGGCGGCGACGGCGCGGCGGCGCCGCGTCGCGGCCTGGCGGGCGCTGGCCACCCCGTCCAGGATCTTGGCCTGCGAGGTGGGGCCGAAGCCGGACAGGGCCGCGATCCGCCCGTCCCGGGCGGCGCGCTCCAGCGCGTCCAGGCCGTCCACGCCGAGCTCGGCGTGGAGCCGCCGGGCGCGCTTGGGGCCGACCCCCTGCACGCGGGTCACCTCGAGCAGGCCGGTCGGCACGCGCTCGCGCAGTTCGAGCAGCGCGTCCATCTCGCCCCCTTCCAGCTTGGCGGCGATCTGGGCGGCGATGTCGTTGCCGATCCCCTTCAGCGCGCGCAGGTCCTCGCCCTGTCGGGCCATGTCGCGGAGGGGCTGCGGGTGGTCGCGAACGGTGCGGGCGGCGTTCCGGTAGGCGCGCACGCGGAACGGGTTCGCGCCCTCCAGCTCGAGCAGATCGGCGATCTCGTCGAGATCGTGGGCGATGCGTCCGTTGCTGGCCATGACGCGAGCATACGGCCCGCGCCCCGCGTAGCGGCCGACGCGGCGGGGCGTCCGGGCGATACTCGGGGCATGAGGCATGGCGGTCGGTCGCTTCGGGGGTGGGCGTACGCGGCGCTCGACCTGGTGCGGGGCTTGGTCGTGCTGAGCCTGTTCTGGGCGGCCGGGGCGGGGCTTGCGACGCTCCTGCCCGCGGTGCCGTTCACCGGCTCGTTGTGGGGGATGGTGCTGTTGTTCGCGGCGTTGGCCAGCGGGCGGCTGCCCGAAGCCTGGGTGGCACGGGCCGCCCGGGCGTTGGTGGGCGTGCTGGGGCTGCTGTTCGTCCCGGTCGGCGTGGGCATCGCCGCCTACGGATCGTTGGTCGTCGACAACGCGGCGGCGTTGGCGGTGGCGCTGGGTTTGGGCTCGGCGGCGACGCTGGCGGCGACCGGGTGGGTGGTGCGCGCGTTCGAGGCGCGCCGCAGGGGCGGCCCATCATGATCGCGCTGGCCGCGCTGCTCGGCACCGTGGCCGCGTACCTCCTGGCGGTGCGGATCGACCTCGCGGTGCGGCGTCCCTGGACCAACCCCGTCGGCCTGAGCGTATTGGCGTGGGTGGGGGTCGTTGCCGCCGGGGTGGTGAGCCTGGACGTCTACCAGCAGGGGACACGGCCGCTGGTGTGGGCGCTGCGGCCGGCGGTGGTGGCGTTGGGGTGGGTGATGTACCGCCAGCGTGCGGCGCTCGCGCGGTGGGGGCTCCCGCTGGTGGCGGGCGTCGGGGCCGGCAGCGTGGTCAGCCTGCTGGCCACGCCGCTTCTGGCGCGGGCGCTGGGCGCCGACGCGGTCTTGCAGCGCGCCTTGGCGCTCAAGTCGGTGACCTCGGCGGTGGGGGTGGACCTGGCCGGCCGGCTCGGCGCGGACGCGGCGTTGGCGGTGCCGTTCATCATCGTGACCGGCATCCTGGGGGCGGCGTTCGGGCCGCCGCTCCTCCGCCTGCTCGGTGTGCGCCGTCCCGAGACGCTCGGCGTGGCGTTGGGCACCAACAGCCACGGCATCGGCACCGCCGCCGTCGCGGCGACGGGGCACGAGCGCGCGGTGGCGCTGTCGGGCCTGGCGATGGGCCTTGCGGCGGTGGGTACGGCACTCCTGGCGCCATGGGCGTTCGCGCTGTTGGGGTTGGGCTGACGCTGGGTCAGTCCGAGTCGCCGGGCACGTCGCCGGCGTCCCGCAACAACCGGGCGGCCTGGGCGCGCAGCTCCTCGCGGCGCGTATGGGCGGCGCGTTCGCGGTCGCGCGCGCGCTCGTCGCGCCGCGCCTCGCGCATCAGGTAGTGGCGCGACACCGGCAGCGTCGGCGCCTCGAACGTCATGGGCGGGGGCGTCAGGTCGCAGCGCGCGTCCAGCTCCTGCTTCAAGAGGGTGCGGAAGCCCAGCGCGTGGCCGGGCTCGTCGACGCGTTCGCGGGCGCGGGCCATCAGCGCCTCCAGTTCGTCCATTGCCAGGTCGGCCCAGGCGGCCCGTTCGGGGGCTTCGTTCAGCAGCGTCTCGTACAGCGGGCCGAAGGCGGCCCGTAGCCGACGGGGGACCTCCCCAGGGGTGCGCGGAGCAGGACGAACCACGCCTTCAGCATACCGCCGCGCCCGTGCGCGTCCGGGCGCTCACGCCAGCAAGACCAAGGCGAAGCCGCTGGTCAGTGCGGCGGCGAAGGCCAGGACGAGGTACCACGCGAACACGCTGCGCCGGACCAGGGGCAGCACGGCCATCGCGGCCGGGATGCTGGTGGCGCCGCCGGCCACCATGAACGCCAGGCCCGCGCCGGCCGGGAGGCCCAACTCCATCAGCCCCGCCACGGTCGGGATGGCGGCGTAGCCGTTCAGGTAGGCGGGCACGCCCAGCACCGCCGCGGCGGGCACCGAGGCCCAGCCCGCGCCGAGGGTCGCGCCGATGGCGTCGGCCGGGATCCAGGCCAGCATCAGGCTCTCCAGCAAGAACGCCAGGGCGAGCCACACCAACAGGTAGCCCCCCACCTCACCCGCGGCGCGCACGAACGCCGCCCGGCGCGCAGGCTCCCGCCAGAAACGCCCCACGGTCTCGCCCGACAGGGCGGCGTCGCAGGCGCACTGGATGCGCCGCAGCGGGTTGGCGAATACGTGGCTGCGTTGCAGCGCCCAGGTGGCGTAGCCGGCCAGGAGGCCGGTCCCGATCGCCGCGGCCAGGCGTGCCAGCGCGAAGGTCGTGCCGAGTTCGCCCAGGGTGAGGACGAACATCTCGGGATCCATCAGCGGCGACGCCAGCCAGAAGGCCATCACGCCCGGCAGGGGCGTGCCTGCTGCCAGCAGCGCTGCGACGACCGGCACCACACCGCAGGAGCAGAAGGGACTGATCGCCCCGAACAGGGCGGCGACCGGCACCACGACGGCCAGCCGCCCGGCGAAGGCGCGGGCTGCCAGGCGGTCCAGGCCGCTGGCGCGGCTCCAGGCGGCGAACACGACCGACACGGCGAGAAAGGGGGCCAGCCGCAGCAGGCTCTCGGCGGTGAACGCGAGGCTGCGCGCCGCCTGGTCCGGCGCCGTCGCGCTCAGGAGGGCCAGCGTGAGCGGGATGGCCCACAGCGCCTTGTCGGCGCGACGGACGGCCTGGGCGGCCGTGGTCGCGGCGCGGCGAAGGGCGGGGGGTACGGGCGCGGCGTCGAGCATCGGCGACCTCCTGTGTCACTAGATAACTAGAGATGTAGGTAGTTTAGGCCAAATCGAAGCGGCGCGACCTCGGGACGCGCCGCGTGTCGGTCCTCAGGCAGCGTCGTGGGAGGCGGCGGTCGCCCGTTCGTCGGCGCAACACTCCGCGGTCAGGTAGCCCACCAGGGCATCCATGGTCTCGTAGCGTGCGTGGCAGACGACGGTGGCGCCGCGCTTCTCCTGGCCCACCAGTCCGGCGGCGACGAGCTTGTTCAGGTGGTGCGACAGGGTCGAGCGCGGCACGCCCCCAAGCGAGCGTTGTAGCTCGTTGATGGAGGACCCCGTGCGGCCGGCCCGCATCAACTCCCGGTAGGCACCCAGTCGGAACGGGTGTCCGAGTGCTTGCATGGCGTCGACGGCGTCCGAGCTCTTCATGGCGCCGAAGGTAGCACGGCCCCGTGCGGCGTGTCAACTAGATATCTAGTTATGTCGTGTCTACAGTGCCGCGCGAGGGCGTCCGCACGACGCCGTCCGTCACTCGTCCCATGCGGCCTCGATCGCCCGGATGGCCGGCGTCACCGGGCGGCCCAGCCCTTCGGTCCGGTGGCTTGGCACGCCGTCGCCATCGAGCACGGTGATCAGGTTCGAGTGGCTGAACATGCCGTTGCCTGCGGGGCGGTAGCGCACGCCGAGAAGCGCAGCCAGCGCGCGCGTGTCGTGGGGCGCGCCCACGGCGAAGCGCCAGCGTGGATCGTCGAGGTCGTTCTCACGCACGTAGCGTGCCAGGCGCGCTGGTGCATCGCGTTCCGGGTCGAAGCTGACGATCAGCACGCGGGTGTCGTCCTGCACCTCGGGGGGAAGGGCGCCGAAGGTGCGGGCGGCGTCGCGCACCAGGATGGGGCAGGCGGTCTCGCAGCTGGCGTAGATCATGGTGATCAGCACCGGATGGCCGCGAAGGTCGGCCAACTGGAACGATGCCCCGTGCGAATCGGTCCAGGTCGCGTCCAGGTGGTACAGCGACGTGCCGGGAAGGCTGGAGGTGGCGGGCGGCGAACCGGGCCGGTTCACGTGGACCGCGCCGGTAGGGTCGGGGCCCGGTTCCGCCCTCGGGGCGTCGCCGTAGCCCGTGGCCAGCGTCAGCAGCACCGCCGTGGCCAGGGCGAGCTTGGGGGGAAACCGGCGGAACGTGCGGCGAACGAGGAGAAGCATGACTGACCTCCGAGTCAGCGTGCGCAGCGGAAGCCGAGGGCGGCGGCGGCCGAGGCAGGAGAGAGGCTGGTGCGCATGGCGTAGCGCATGAAGGCGGGGTAGTCGGTGCGGTCGCGCGCGCCAATGCTGGCACCGCCGCACACGCGGGCCACGTCGACATCTCCTGCGTTGCGGCTGTCGGCCTGGGTGATCGAGGCCCAGGGATCCTCGACCCATTCCCACACGCCCTCGTGCAGGTCCTGGATTCCGAACGCGTTGGGCAGCCCGTGGCCGACCGGCACGGGGTCGCTGCTCCGGGAGGCGTAGATCGCCATCAGCTCGGTCGTGCGCGTGCGATCCCCGCTGGCGTCGGTGCGGGTGTGGTCGGCGCGGGCCGCGACCTCCCATTCGTCTTCGCTCGGGAGTCGCAGGCCGGCGGCGTCGCAGTACGCCGCGGCGGCGAACCAGGAGACATAGCTGACCGGCGCGTCGGGATGGGCGTCGCCGAGGTCGTGCGGCCCCGCCCAGTGCGCCAGGTACGCCGGGTTGGCGAACACCTCCGGCGGAGCGCCCTTGGCCCATTCGGGGTGCGTGCGGACGAAGGCGAGGTAGTCCGCGTTCGTGACCGGCAGCACCTGCATCTCGAAGGCGGGCACCGCGTGCGCGCCCTCGCCCGCCACCGGATAGAACGGCGCCAGTCGTGTCGCGGGTACCGTCGCCAGCGCGGGGTCGGCGCGGTCGGCGCCGTCTTCGGCCAGCGCGCAGGCCGCGGCCGCCCAAACGAGCGCGAGCAGGGCGGCACGAACCGCGCGCCGCGCGGGACGTCGAAGCGGGGTGGGGCGGGCGATCGGACCGGGCATGGGGACACTCCTCATCGGGGCGGGGTGGGACCGTTGGCGGCCCGGACCTGGGAAGGGCCGGGCCATTGGGCTACGCTCCGGGGTCAGTTCGGCAGGTCGGGGGCGTCGGCCGGGTCGAAGGGGCGTTCGAACTGTCGCTCGGTGAACAGTTCGTGGTTCTCTTCGCCGTTCACCACGATCTGCCCCAGCGTGCCCTTGTGGAAGGTACGGAAGATGCTGTGGTCGACCAGGTTGAGGGTGGAGGGGACCTCGACGCCGAACTCGACCATGACCGAGCCGCCCGCCGGGATCAGCGTCGTCTGCACGTTCTCGTTGACCTGCGAGCCGCCTTCCACGTAGACGCGGTCGAAGATCTCGCCGATCACGTGGAAGCTGGAGGCCAGGTTGGGGCCGCCGTTGCCGACGAACATGCGGATCGTCTCGCCGACCTCGGCACGGAGGGCGTTATCGCCGGCGATGGCGCCCACGCTGCCGTTGAACACCACGTAGGACGGGTCCTCGTCGATCGCGCGTTCCATGTCGAACGGCTGGTGCCCCTTCTCGCCGTAGTCGCCGGGGGTGTAGAAGTCGCCCTGCACCACGTAGAACTCGCGGTCGACCTCGGGCCAACCGCCCTCCGGCTCGACGACGATCAGGCCGTACATGCCGTTGCCGATGTGCATCCCCACCGGCGCCGTGGCGCAGTGGTAGATGTACACGCCGGGATTCAGCGCCCGGAAGGTGACGCCGGTCTCGTGTCCCGGCATGGTCAGGGTGGCTTCGGCGCCGCCGCCGGTACCGGTGACGGCGTGAAGGTCGATGTTGTGCGGCATGGTGCTGTCGTGCGCGTTCTTCATGGTCAGGCGAACCGCATCGCCCTCGCGGACCCGAATCATCGGCCCCGGCACGCTGCCGTTGAAGGTCCAGAAGGTGTAGTCCACGCCATCCGCCATGCGCATGGTCTCTTCGGTGGTGATCAGCTCGACGTCGACCAGGGCGGGGTAATCGCGGTCGACGGGCGGTGCGGCCGCGGGGGCGTACCCGAGCTCGGCCTCGACGACGGGAAGCTCGTCCACCGCGGTCAGGGCCATGGGGTCGAAAGCTTCGAGGGGCAGCGTCAGGTCGTGTCCCGTGGCGTCCGCCTCGGCGGACGGGGGTTGGGTGTCGGTGGAGGGGGCGGTGGACTCGGCGTGGGCGACGCCGCCGGGGGTGCCCGTGAGCGCAGCGGTCAGGCCGAGGGCGCCCAGCACGGCGATGACCATCGCGGCGACGATCCAGACGCTGGAGGGCAGATGGCTGGCGGTGGGGCGGGGATCATTGGGGTCGGACATGGGGTTCTCCCTTCGAGGATCGGTGGGGTCCGATCGCGATGGAGGGAGACTAACTAGGATGTATACCTCCAAGTAGGGACGCACGTCCCCATCTTGAGCCGCATGGACGCGCGCGCCCGCTTGGACCCGCGCGGTACCCTTCGGCCATGGAGGATCCCACCGCACTCCTGGCCGACCTCGTCCGCATCGATTCGGTCAATCCGGGCCTGGAGCCGGGACGGCCCGGCGAGGCCGCCATCGCCCGCTACGTCCGCGACTGGGCCGAAGCGCGCGGCCTGCAGACGCGGTGGATCGAGCCCGCCCGCGGACGGCCCGGCGTGATCGTGCGCGCGCCGGGGCGGGGCGGAGGCCGCACGCTGATGTGGAACGCGCACCTCGACACCGTCGGCGTGGCCGGCATGGAGGCGCCGTTCGAGCCCGCCGTTCGCGACGGACGCATGTACGGACGGGGCACCATGGACATGAAGGCCAGCCTGGCGGCCGCGCTGAGCGCGTTGCAGGCCGTCGCCCCGCTCGGCCTCGCCGGGGACGTGGTGCTGACCGCCGTGCCCGACGAGGAGGAGGGCAGCGTCGGCACCATGGCGGTCGCGCGCGAGGTGTCCGCCGACGCCGCCATGGTGCTGGAGCCGACCGACCTCGACCTGCACGTCGCCCATCGTGGCTTCACCATCGCCGAGGTGACGTTGTACGGCAAGGCGTCGCACACCTCGCGGCCACACGAGGGGGTGAACGCCGTCACGCACCTCGGTCGCCTGCTGGCCGCGGTCGAAGCGCACGACGCCGCCCTCCGGCGCGCCGAACCGCACCCCCTGCTCGGGCACGGCGCGCTGCAGGCGGTCGCCGCCGAAGGGGGCCGCGAGTTGTTCACCACGCCGGATCGTGCGCGCGCGGTATTGGAGCGACGGACCCTGCCCCGTGAACGCCCCGCGGCGGTGCGAGAGGAGGTGCTGGCGTTGCTGGGGGAGCTGCGCCACGCGGACGGCGCCGTGCAGGCGGAGGCGACCTTCCCCCTGGAACGCGCCGCGTTCGAGACGCCAGCGGAAACCGACATCGTGGAGATGCTGGCCGCCGCCTGCGAACGCGTCACCGGACGGACGCCCGCGCGGCGCGGCGCGCCCTACTGGACCGACGCCGCCCTCCTCGGCGAGGCCGGCGTGCCGGCGGTGCTGTTCGGGCCCGTCGGCGGCGGCATCCACCAACCCGGCGAATGGGTCGACCTGGCCTCGGTGGACACGCTCCGCCGCGTCCTCGAGGAGAGCGCGCGGGCGTACTGCGGGTAGGCGGCGCTCAGCTCGGTTCGGCGTTCACGCCGGCCAGCCACGCGCCGGCCGGGACCTCTTCCTCCACCACCGAGGCGCGCCCATCCGCACGGAACACCGAGAACAGACCCAGAACTTCGGATCGCATGGTCTCGAGGCAGTTGGAGACCAGATCGTTGCGGTAGCCGCGGTCTCCGAACTCGATCACGAACTCCATGGTGATCACGCGCCCGAGCACGCGCCCAAAGTCCACCACGTTCCGCTGAATCATGTCCGGCTCGATGCGGACGTCGAGGACGTCGCCGAGGTGTTCCGCCGCTCGGCTGGCGGGCTCGAAACCGCGGAGGAACGCCCCCAGGTTCGTCTGCTTGGCGCGGCGCATCTGCTTGAGGACCGCTTCCGCCAGTTGTTCGTACAGGATGTCGTTGCTGCCTTCGAAGATCTGGAACGGCCGGCTGTCGACGGTGGCGCGGCCCGCGATGTGGTCCAGGCGGTACCCCTTGGCGCCCACCAGCTGCAGCAGGGATTGTGACGCGTCGTGCATCATGTCGGTCAGCACGGCCTTGGTGGCGTTGGCGGTGACGCTCTCCTTGGAAAGGTCAGCGCCAACGTGCGCCGTCTCCGCCGCATGCACGCACATGGCCGCAGCCGCCGTCACCGACGCTTGGAGGTGGGCCACCCGGCGCTGGACCTGGTCGTACCCCAGAAGGCTCCGCCCGCCGACGTAACGCTCGCGGACGTGCGTCAATGCCTCGTCCGCCATGCGGCGCAGGAAGCCGAGACCCATGCCGGGAAACTGGATGCGGCTGCGGTGCAGCATGTCGAGCATCATTTTGACGCCGGTCCGGTCGGGCTGCAGGCGCTGCGCCTCCGGGACCCACACGTCGACGCGGTTGCGTCCGTAGGGGATCAGGTACAGGCCCAGGTTCTCGAAACGTTCCTCGACCTGGACCTGTTGCGGCGGCCGGTGGGCGTCGCACACGAAGAAGCCCACGTCGCGGGTCAGTTGCCCGTCCTCGCCGCGGGCACGCGCCGTCATCAGCCAGTAGTCCGCCAACCCGGTGAGCCCGGCCCAATGCTTGGTGCCGCGGATGCGGTAGCCGTCCGCTTCGGGCACGTACGCGGTCTCCATGCTCAGCGCGTCCGAGCCGTAGTCGGGTTCGGTCATCATCAGGCCGCCCATGTTCTGGTGCTCGAGGAAGCGCGTGAAGATCTCGCCCTTGATCTCCTCCCGCCCGTACTTCGACAGCGGCTGAAGGAACAACGCCCCGTTGATGCCGATCGTCAACGACAGGGCCAACGATTCGTAGGCGGCTGCTTCCAGCACGGCGAGCCCCTCGTGCACCTTCTCGCCCCGCCCTCCGTACGCGCTGGGGATGAACACCGACAGCGGCCGACGGGCCAGGATGGCGCGCAACTCCGACGGCGGAAGACCCCGAACCAGGTGCATCCGCTCCGGCTCGGGGGGCTGGCGGAACACGCGGTGCAGCACCTGGCGGAACTCGGCCAGGAACGCGTCGAGGTCGGTCGTGTGCGCGGCGGTCTCTCGGGGTCGGGTCTGATCCATGAATGTCCGTTCGCAGTGGGATTCGCTGCGCCTCGCAGGCGAGCAGGTCGTGCGGCCGGGCGGCCTAGGGCCCTGATCCGCGGGCTGTACGTACGTGTGTGGCGCGGGCCCTCGGGCGAGGCCTGCGCCCAACGCACTACTGCTCCGAGGGTACCGCATGCGGCACGCCCGGCGCGAGCGCAGGAAGCCCCCGCCGCAGCGGTAGCATGTGCACGTGGGGTTCAAGGAGCGGCTCGGACACATCATCTTCGAGACCGACACGCCTGCTGCACGGGCGTTCGACGTCGCGCTGCTGTGGGCCATCGTCGTCAGCGTGCTCCTGGTCGTGCTCGAGAGCGTGGCGTCGGTGCGGGCGCGCTACGGCGAGCTGCTGCGCACGCTGGAGTGGGGCTTCACCGTCTTGTTCACCCTCGAGTATGCGCTGCGCGTCTACGCCGCCCGCCGCCGCCTAGGCTACGTGCGCAGCTTCTACGGTGTGGTCGACCTGCTGGCGGTGGTGCCGACCTACCTGACCCTGGTGCTGGCCGGCACGCAGTACTTCGTGGTGCTGCGCTCGCTGCGCCTGCTCCGCGTCTTCCGCGTGTTCAAGCTCTCCCGCTACCTCGGCGAGGCGGGCGTGCTGGCCACGGCGCTGCGCGCCAGCCGCGAGAAGATCATCGTGTTCCTCACCGCCGTGTTGTCGGTGGTGCTGATCATCGGCGCGACCATGTATCTGGTGGAGGGGCCGGCGCACGGGTTCGACAGCATCCCGGTCGCGATCTACTGGGCGATCGTCACGCTGACCACCGTCGGGTACGGCGACATCTCGCCCGTCACGCCGTTCGGCAAGGCGCTGGCAGCGGTGGTAATGATCCTCGGCTACGGCATCATCGCGGTGCCGACCGGCATCGTCACCACCGAGCTGACGCGTGCGGGCTTCGGCGGTCCGCCGCGCGTCCATCGCCCCTGTCCCTCCTGCGGCACCGAGACGCACGAGGCGGACGCCACCCACTGCCGGCGGTGCGGCACCACGTTGTGAGCGGACCCCCGGAACCCAGCGCCGGTTGAGCGCGCTGGCGCGCGCTCAACCGCCGTCCGGCGTGAACGAGCGCACCAGCGCATCGAGTCGCTCCCGCGCCGCCACGCGCTCGGCGTGCAACGCCTCCAGTGCCGTGTCGATCTCGTCCAGTTCGTTCTCCTGCGCCTCCAGGTCGGACACGTAGCGCCGGTACAGCGACGCGTTCCGGTCCAGCGCCCCCATGTTGGCGCGAATGCGTGACTGCTCCTCGAAGATCTGCTGGCGCCGCCGTTCCCGCTGGGCGATGGCGCGGTCCAGCTCGGCGATGCGGCGCTTGACCTCCACGAGCTGCTGCAGCACCTCCCGGTCCGCATCGCTCAGCTCGACGTTCTCCAGGAAGGTCACCAGCCGGTCCGGCGTCACGCCGCCCACGGTAAGGGTCCGCCGCTCCTGGCGTTCCTCGACCACGCGCAGCACGCACGCCTCGTCGGCCTGGCAGCGCGCCTGCGCCGGCACCTCCGCGTCGTCCTCCACTTCGCCCAACGCCACGCCGAAGCGCGCCGCCTGCTCGGTTCGGACGGGCGGCGGCTCAGCGCCGACCACCGCGAAGCCCGAACGGACGGGATGCTCGATGATGAGCAGGCGGTCGACGTCGCCCGCGGGTTCGACGGTGTAGCGGGTGGTGCGGCGCCGCAGCACGCGGGTTTCGATCACGCCGCCTCGCAGCGAAACCGACGTGACCCGTTCGGGCGCTTGGTCGCTGTCGCTGCGGATCCGCAAGTCCAGATCCTCGGCGTAGGTGATCAGGCGCGTCTCGCCCGGCGGGACGTCCCCCAGTCGTGCGTTGCCGGCGAAGCCGCCCGCGTCGAACACGCTGATCGTGCCCGCCGCCAGGCGCACGCCCGCATCGTTCAAGACGCGCAATCCTCGCAGCGGGCCGGCACCCGACGTCGGGTCCAGCACCGATACGTCGTGCGCCGGGACCGTCGCCTGCACGATGGGGATCATGGCGGAGGAATACCGCCGCACCGTCACCGGCTCGTCGACGTCGTACACGAAGCTGGCGCCGACGTCCGAACCGGACGCCATCGCCTCCACGCCCGCGCCGGACAGGGCGGGGGCCGCCTCGGCGCGCGCGCCGGCCGCGTCGGCCGCCATGCGTTGCTCGGGCTCGGCCTGCAGGGCGGCGGCGGGGAACGCGCCCTCGTCGGCTTCGGGGACCACCGACGCTTCGGCGTCTACGGAGACGCGACGCCGCTCGACGTAGACCGGCTCGAACAACTCCGTCACGAACGAGATCGGCCGGCCGGCCACGAACGACACCTGGACGTCGATCAGGTCCTGCCGCGTGGGGTTGTCGAGGATGGCCCAGCCCTGCAGCGTGGCGGTGCCGTCCTCGCCGGCGACCAGCCGGTAGCTGGTCTTCCAGACCGGCATCTCGCGGACGTAGCCGATGCGCACCCGCCGCTCGCCCTCGCCCTCGAAGCGCAGGTGCACCCGGTTGGTGTCGTCGTCGCGGGCGCGGGCGATCTCCGCCAGGGCCGCCTCCAGCTCGCGTTGAAGTTCTTCGCGGGCGAAGCGCACGCTGCGCACCTCCTGGAACGCCACCCGACGCAGCCCGTCGCGCCCTGAGAGCACCAGGTAGGTGGTCTCACCCTCCTCGCCAGGTTCGTGTTCGATCCCCAGCAGGGTGCCGCGCAACGCACGGTCGGTCTGCACCTCGACCTCTTCGCCCCGCGCCTGCGTCAGCAGCTCCGCCAGCGTGGGCCGCCCGGTGAGGTCCAGCGGGTAGCTCCCGAGGATCCGCGACAACGGATCGCGCGTGCCGTAGCGGACCGGCCGGACGGTGCCGCCGCCGAAGTCCTGCAACACCAGGCTCTGCAGCAGGTCGTCCATGTCCTCGGTGGGGACGTCCAGCACCAGCTCGCGATCGCCACGAACGGTGCCCTCGTGCTCGAAGTAGGCGATCCCGGCGGTGGACGCCACCACGCGGGTGATGGGGAGCTCGGCGGGCTCGGCATCGGCCGGTGTTTGCGCCGCGGCGAGGGAGCCCGCCAAGAGCAGCGCAGCCAGCCCACCGGCAAGCGCACCGCGCACGGTGTGTCGCACCTGGGATGAGGTCATGCGCCATGCTACGAAATGTGGGCACCGGCCGCGGTGAGCCGTGCACGCGGCGCCCGCCGTCCCGTTCAGGCGGGCGCCACCCGGCGGGCCTGTGCCAGGCGCTCGTCGTCGGTCAGGTTCAGGCGCAACGGCGTCAGCGAGACGTAGCCCTGCTCGATCGCCCAACGATCGGTGTTTTCTTCGACGCGCTCGCGCGGCTGCTCCGCGAACCAGTAGTGCGTGCGCCCCATCGGGTCCTTGCCGGGGATCACCAGCCCCTCGTAGTGGCGGACCGACATGCGGGTCCAGCGCATGCCGACGGGCCGCTCGGGGAAGTTCACGTTTAGCAGGGGCAGGTCCGGGTGCTCCAGAAACAGGTCGATCACCTTGCGCACGTACGGTGCGTATGCGTCGTAATCGACGGAGTCCTCGCTGGCCGGCGCGCTGAACGCGATGGCGGGGATGCCGAGGAAGCTGGCCTGCTTGGCGGCCGCCACCGTTCCCGAGTGCCACACGTTGTGGCCGATGTTCAGCCCCAGGTTGATGCCGGTCAGGACCAGGTCCACCTTGTCCCAGTGATGCGCGCCCAGCGCCACGCAATCGGCGGGCGTACCGTCGACGCGGTAGGCGGTCAGCCCCTCGATCTTGGTGCTGGCGTAGTGCAGGGGCCGCCGCACCGTGATGGCGTGGCTCATCGCGGACTGCTCCACGTCGGGCGCCACCACCCGGACGTCGCCGTACCGCTCCGCGACCCGTGCGAGCGCGTGGAGGCCCGGGCTGTGCACGCCGTCGTCGTTGCTGACCAGGATGCGCATGGTGCCGGTGATGCTACCCCGGGGACCCGCCTCCGTGCACGCGGCTGGCACCCGCCGCCGCGCCGGCCGTCTCGCGCAGGCGGGCGATCGTCGAGTACGCTGGTGTCGCATGGCGCACTCGGCACGGGCGCTTCACGCCGACCTTCTCGGTCGGCCGCAGCTACGGTGGAACCGCGCGCCGCTGACGTTGGCGGCCGTCAAGCCACGCGCGCTGGTCTACGTGCTGGCCGTGCGCCGTGAACCGGTCCCCAAGGCCACGCTGGCCGAGCTGCTGTGGGGCCCGGACAAGCTCGGCAACCTGCGCTCCGCTTTGTACACGCTACGCAAGCAGGCGCACGCGGAGGCTTGGCTTCACGAGGCGGACGGCGGGCGTGCCTTGCAGGTCGAGGTCGGGACCGACCTGGCGGCGTTCGAGCACGCGGCCGCCCACGGGGACGTCGCCGGGGCCCTCGCCTGCTGGCACCGTGCCGGCGTGAGCGGACGTGCGGGGACGGTCTTGCTCGAAGGGACCTACGTGCCCGCCGCACCGGCGTTCGAGGACTGGTTGGCGCTCGAGCGGGCGCGGGTGGCGGTCGTCTACCGCGAGTGCCTGTCCCGGCGGGCCGCCGAGTTGGAGGGCGGGGGACGCTGGGAGGAGGCGCGGGCCGTCTTGGAGGAGCTGGTGCTGGAGGATCCCTTGCACGAGGAGACGTACCGTCGCCTCATGCTCGCGTGCTGGCGCCTGGGACGCGTGGACGCGGCGCTGGCGCACTTCGAGGCGTGCCGCCGGACGCTGGCGGAGGAACTGGGACTCCAGCCGGTGTCCGCCACCCACGAGCTCTACGAGTCGCTGCGGGCGCACGCCAGCGGCGGCGTGCCGCCGGGCGCCGCCTTGGACGCGGATGGCGGCGCGCTGGGGTTCGTGGGGCGCCGCGCCGAACTGGGGGCCCTGGACGACGCGCTGCGCAGGCACCGGGTGGTGACGGTGGTCGGGCCGGGGGGCGTCGGCAAGACCCGTTTGGCCCGCGAGGCGATGCGCCGCGCCGGCGTCGCGACCTCGCGGGCGACCTGTTTCGTTTCGCTGGGGACGCTGGGCAGCGGCGCGTTCGCGGTGGCGGCCATCGCGAACGCGTTGCGGGTCGGCTTCGAAGGGCCCCGCGACCCCTTGGCCCAGCTCGGAGCCGCCCTCCGGCAGCGGCCGACGCTGCTGGTGCTGGACGAGGTGGAGCACCTGCTGGAGGTCGATGCGATCGTGGCCTCGCTCCTCGAGGCCGCCCCCGAGACCACGGTGCTGATCACCTCGCGCCGGACGCTGCGTCGCCTCGGGGGCGCCGTGCTCCGCCTGGAGGGGCTCGACCGCCCCGCCGGCCCGGACGATCCGGAGGCGCGCACGCGCGATGCGGTGCGGATGTTCGTGAGCGCTGCGCAGCGAGTCGACCCCGACTTCGTGCTCGCCCCCGCCGTGGTGCCAGCCGTCGTGCGCGTGTGCGAGCTGCTCCGTGGGCATCCGCTCGGCCTGCAGCTCGCGGCCGGATGGCTCCGCTTCCATGACGCTCACGCGTTGGCCGAGCTGCTTCGCCGCGACCCGCTGCGGCTCGAGAACCCGGGCCTGCCGTTGGACGAGCGCCACGCCAGCCTCCGACGCGTGATGGAGCGCTCGTGGGCGTTGCTGGGCGAGGAGGAGCGCCGCGTCATGTGCGCGTTGTCCGTGTGCCAAGACGGCGTCGACGCCGAAGCGGCGCACGCCATCGCCGGCGCGGACGCGCGCACGCTGCTGGACCTGGTCGGCAAGTCGTGGCTGAAGCCGGGCCCCGACGGCCGCTACGAGCTGCACCCGCTGGTCCGCGCGTTCGGGCGCACGCAGTTGGCCGCGCGCCCCGACGCGGAGGCGGTCGCCGCCGCCCACGCGCGCGTCTACCTGGGGCGATTGGCAGAGCAGCGCGCCCACGCCCTGGGGCGCCGACCCGGCCAGGTGCTGGACGCGATCACGAACGACTTCGAGAACGTGCGCGAAGCGTGGCGGACCGCCGTGCGGCAGCGGCGCTGGAACGCCCTGCGTGGTGCCGCCGAAACGCTCAGCCTGTACGCCGACATGCGGGCCCGCTTTCACGACGCCGTGGCGTTGTTCGACGAGGCCGCCGCCGTCGCGGCGTCGGACCCGGACGCGGACGCGGAGTCGCGGGCCGTGCTGGCGATCGGCAAGGGGACGCACCTGTTCCGGCTCAGCCGCTTTGGCGAAGCGCTTGCCCTCACCGACGCGTTGGGGTCCGCCTCGTCGGCGGAGGTCGGGGCGGAGACCCGGCTGCAGGTCCTGGAGCTGCGGGCCAACGTCTTCGTGCGGATGGGCCGCTACCCCGAGGCGCAGTGCCTGTACCAAGATGCGCTGGCCTTGGCGCGGACCGACGTCCCCGACCGCCTGAGCCGCGAGCTGCGCTCGTTGGCCAACGTCGAAGCCGCGCTGGGGCACGCCGCGGACGCCGAGGCGCACTACCGCGAGGCGATCGCCCTGAACCGGTGCGAGGGCTACCTGGTGGGCCTGGCCATCGACCTGAACAACCTGGCCGAGCTGCTGATCCTGCAGGACCGGCTGGACGAGGCCGACGCCATGATCCAGGAGAGCCGTGGCTACGCGGAAGGTGTCGACGTGCACCTCGTGCCGTACCTGGACCTCAATGCGGCCGTCCTCGCACACCGGCGGGGCGACCCGGACGACGCCGCCCGGCATGCGCACGCCTGTCGCGCCCAGGCGGAGCGGTTCGGACAGGTGGGCCTGCAGTGCCGCGCGGCGACCCTGCTGGGGCGGATCGCGCTTCAGGGCGGCGAGGAAGCGCACGCCGCCGCCTGGTTGGCCGATGCCGTCGCCACCGCGCATGGCGCCCAAGAACTGGCGTGTCTGATGCACGCCTTCCTGGGGTGGGCCGAGCTGCTCCAGGCGCGAGGCGAGGCCACACAGGCGGCAGGCTACCTGGCGTGCGTGCAGGACCACCCCGCCAGCGAAGCGGAGGATCGCGCCGCCGCGGCGCGCCGCGGCGAGGGGCTGGAGATACCCGAGCATGCGCCCCCGCTGGCGGCGCTGGTCGAGCCCATCGCCAGCACCTGAGCGGTCGTGCGGTCCGGGTGTGCCGCGGGGCGCCATGATGCGACGAGGCTACCGTTGCGGCGTCAAAACCCCGTCAATGGGCCGCTCCGCGGACAGCGCTAGGCTGGGCGTGATGCTGGTGTACTTGGACCAGAACTACGCTTCGCGCGTGGCCAAGTACCTGCGTGGTCAGCCCGGCCACGCGGCGTTCGGCCAGGCGTACCGCGCCCTCGAGGAGGCCGCGCCGTTGGTGCCGCCCAGCCCGTTTCACGTGCTGGAGACGCGCGGCGGCTACCTCCTCCCGACGCTCCGGACCTTGTACGAGCGCTTCTCGGGCGGTTGGTGGGTGCGTCCCTACCAGGACGTGGTGCGACGTCAGGTCCGGCGTGGCGGCGCGGTGGCGCGCGAAGATCTGCTCACCCGTCACGGCGACTGGTCGGTGCCGGCCACCTTGGATCCGCTGGACGACCTGCTGAGCGTCCGGTTCGAGGGCGACGCATCGGCGCGCACGGGAGCCGTGACCCGGGTCGTCGCGGCACGCTTCGGACTGCCGGCGGGGCAGGCCGAACGGATGCCGTTCGTCCGCCTGCTGGCCCGGTTGGTCGCGTTCCGGGCGTTGGACGACGCGCGGGCGCCGCGGCCCAGCGACCTGACCGACCTGGTGATGGCGGCGACGGTGGCACCCTATGTCGACGTGCTGGCCACCGACCGCTACCTGCGGGAGACGTTGCAGCGCGTCGGGGTTCGCACGCCCACCTTTTCGGGGCGGCGGCCCGACGTGCTGCGCTTCGCGCGGTGGCTCCGCGCCGCGGCCATTGCCGCGTCCGAGTAGGGGACCATCCGGCAAGACGCGGCCCGAGCGCGATGGCTCGGGCCGACGGATGCTGAGCGGGCGTACGTCGCCCTACCTACGCTCAGAAGGTCTGGATCGACTCCGGATCCACCGTGGCCCCGACGCCGATGCCGAAGCGCTCCAAGGTGCCGCCCTCGGCCGCCAACAGCCAACGGTGCGGTTCGGGGATGGAGAGGCGGGTGGCGCCGAGCGAGGCGACGTGCGTGGCCACCACGTTGCCGTCGGGATCGATCGCGGCGTACTCGACGGGGGCGCGGATGCCCTCCACGGAGTAGCTGGCGCGGCTGGTGGTGGGGCGCGTCAGGACGTACATCAGGAACTGGTTGTCGATCGCGTCCTCGCCGACGCCCTTGAAGCCGGCGCTGCGGTTGGCGCTGGTGTTGGCGACGCGCAGCGGCAGGAGGGCGGAGGTGCCGTCCACGGTGGTCAACTCGACCATCCCGGTCGGCATGCTCAGGTAGCTGTTGGGCAGGTGGTTCGCTTGGCGGGCCGCCATCTGGGGCGCCACGATGTACAAAGCGACGAGGAACACGATCGCGGCGATGACCAGGGTCTTGAGCCAGGGCCCCAGGCGGGTGTCCCACTGGACACGATCTGCGAAGCTCTTGTTGCCGGTGGACTGAGCCATGATGTTCTCCTTTCGTCGCGCGAGCGGATGCGCTCCCGGGCCTCGGTCACGGACCGGATCCGGTGCGACGTGAGGCAAGGGTAGGCGGGGGGCGTTAAGCCAGCATGAAGCGTGTGCGCGCGGGGCATTCGCCTCGTAACGAACGCGTATCGTGAGGTCGGCCGCCGTTCAGCGTCGCGGCCGGGGAGCGTCGACACATGCGCCTGCTACTCGTCGAGGACGAGGACAACCTGGCCGCCGTGCTGCGCGACGGCTTGCGTGCGCACGGCTTCGAACCGTCGTGGGCGGCTAGTATGGACGAAGCCTGGCAGTTGGCGTGGGAGGCTCCGTTCGATCTGTTCGTCTTGGACGTGATGCTGCCCGAAGGCCCGGAAGCCGGGTTCGAGTTCGCTCGGCAGATCCGCGACAGCGGCTTTCGGCAGCCGATCCTCTTCCTCACCGCCCGCGACGCTGTGCCGGACAGGGTCGCCGGGCTCGAGATCGGCGACGATTACCTGCCGAAGCCGTTCGCGTTTCCCGAACTGGTCGCGCGCCTGAAGGCGCTGTACCGCCGCGGCGAGGTGCGGCCCGAGGTGGTCGCCTGGCGCGATGTGACGCTGGTGCCCGAAGAGCGGCAGGTCCGCCGCAGCGGCGTGCCGGTGAAGCTGACCAAGAAGGAGTACGAGGTGCTGGCACTGCTGATGCAGAACCCCGGCCGCGTCTTCACCCGTCCCGACCTGCTGGACCGGATCTGGGGGCTGGGGTTCGACGTCAACTCCAACCTGCTGGACGTGTACGTCAGCAACCTGCGCGGCAAGCTGGGCGAGGAGATCGTCGAAACCGTCCGCGGCGTCGGGTACAGGTTCCCCGGCTGATGCGCCGACGTTTGGGCCGGTTCGACCTGCGCGCCAAGCTGGCGCTGGTGGCGTTCGGGGTGACGCTGCTGGGCATCGTGGTGGGGCTGGCGCTCATGTACGTGGCGCTGCTGAACGCGCGATTGGCGGCGATCGACAATGAGGGACGCCTGCTTGCGAACGTGATCCTGGGGGGCGCGACCCTGCGCGAAGACGAAGCGGTGCGCGTCCCGCAGGTGGTGGAGAGCTACCTGACCGACCTGGGGGGCGTCAGCGTCGCGCACGTGTACGTCGACGGCACGCTGGTGTGGGAGGGCGGCGTGGTGGATGCGCCGCGCCCGCTGGACCCCGGGCACCTCCTGGTCGGTGGCGGCAGCCGTAGCGTCGAGGAATGGCGCGTATTCACAGCCCGCGATGAGGATGCGGGCGTGGTGGTGCAGGTCGGACAACCGTTGCAGGCGGTGCGAAGCGTGCTACGTCCCTACGCCTCGATCTCGGTCGGGGTGACGTTGCTGGTGGCGGTGCTGTCAGGGTGGCTGGCCTGGTCCAGCGTCGGGGTGGCGTTGCGGCCGTTGCGACGCCTGTCGGAGGCGGTGGAGGGGTTCGGGTCGACGACGACCGTGCCCGCCCTTCCGGGGCGGGACGAACCGGCCCGTTTGGCCCGAACCTTCACCTCACTCTTGGAGCGGTTGCGCCGGGAACGCGAGCGCGAACAGACCTTCCTCGCCTACGCCGCGCACGAGCTTCGCACACCCGTCACGGCCCTGCGCTCCGGCCTCGAGGCGTTGCACGCCGGGCGCCTGGACCCCGACCGGGAGATGTTCGGACGCCTGTTCCGCGAGGCGGTCCGGCTGGAGACCCTGGCGCAGAACCTGCTGGTGCTGTCCCGCGCTGCCGCCCGCGACACGCGGGAGGCCCCCCTCGATCTGGAGGAGTTGGCGTCGGAGGCGTACGACCGGTTCCAACCGCTGGCCTCGGAACGGGGTCTGTCGCTGAATCTCGACACCGCAGCGGTGACGCTGCGCGGCGACGTCCGGTTGTTGACGCAGGCGCTCGACAACCTGATCGACAATGCGTTCCGAGCCGCCGGCCGTGGTCGGGTCACGCTGCGCAGCGGCGTTCTGGACGGAGAACCGTTCCTGGAGGTGGCCGACAGCGGTCCGGGTCCTCCCGACCCCGTACGCGACGGCTTGGGGTTGCGGGTGGTGCGGAACGTCGCGCGGGCGCACGACGCCCGCTTCGAGCTCACGAACGACGGCGGGGCGCGCGCCCGGATCACGTTCCCCGCGCCCGACGCGCAGGGGACGTCCGCCTAGGAGGGGTCCCTGGCGTGGTGCCTCCGGTGCGGCGGCGACGCGAACACGAAGAACAGCGACGCGGTGGCCACCATGCCGGCCAGCACCGTGAACGCCAACCGGTAGTCGCCCAGCGCATCGGCCAGCGCGCCGGCCAGCAGCGGCCCGACCATCTGCCCGACCATGACGAACGAGAAGCTGATTCCCATGATGGTCGCGAACGAGCCCCGACCGAAGTAGTCCGCGCGGAGGGCCTGCATGATGGGGCCCCGCGTGCCCCATGCCAGGCCGTGCACCACGGCGAAAAACCATACCCAGGCCATGTTCGTCGCGAACGCCACGGCCAGCAGCGCCACCGCGTGCGCCAGCATCGCGGCGGTGGCGATGGTGCGTTTGGGGAAGCGGTCGCCCAGGAAGCCGCCCAGCAGCTGGCCCACCATGGTGGCGCCGGTCATCAACGCCACCACCAGCGCCGCGGTCTGAATGGTGTAGCCCAGCCCTTCGTTCAGGTGCACGACCAGGTGGACGGTCACGGCCGCGACGAGCGTCACCGCCAGCGAATGCCCGGCCGTGATGAACCAGAACGCCCGCGTGCGCAGCGCCTCTCGGGCGCGGAAGTCGGGTTCGGCGGCCTCGTGGGCACGGGCCTTGGCCGCTGCGGCCTCATCGTCCGGCGGCGGGTCGCCGTCCGGTCTCAGCCCGTACGCTTCGGGGCTGCTGCGCATCAGGCCGCTGAGCGGCAGGCCCGCCACCAGCACGGCGGCGGCAGAGATCAGGGCCGTGGCGCGCCACCCCTGGGTGGTGAGCAGCCACGCGACCAGGGGGACGGCCAACCCACCGACGCTGATGCCGAGCTGCATCAACGCCAGCGCCGAGGAACGGCGTCGCTCGAACCAGTTCACGATGGTGGTGGTGAGGGACAGGAACCCGCTGAGCCCGACGCCCAACGCGACCACCAGGAACGACAGGTAGAACTGGAGCTGCGTCTCGAACCGGCTCAACAACGCCAGACCGAGCGCCAGCACCACCAGGCCCACGCGGATCACCAGCTTCGGTCCCAGCCGCTTCAGCAGCCAGCCCTGCATGGGGCTCAGGATCGCCATCACCCCCCGCTGGAGGGCGAACGCCCATGCGAAGGCGGTTTTGCTCCACCCGAACTCGGCCTGCCACACCGCGACGTAGGTTCCGTACGCCTGCATCACCAGGCCCGCCACCAGGATCTGAATCCCGATGGTGCCGGCCACGATCCACCACCCGAAGTAGGCGTGGCTGGCCCCGACCCGCAACCTGTGCAGCGTGTTCAACGGACCTCGCTTTCGTGCACCATCAAGGCGGCGTACCCGACGGGGTCGGGCGGCGGCAAGACGTCAGTGTACCCCCAGAACGTCGCTGCGCGGGCCGCGGGGTTCTCGTCCAGGAACGCCTGATTGGCGGTCACGCGAATGTCGTTGGCGCTGAAGCCGAGCCTCACGGGGTCGGTGACGGCGAGGTAGAAGATGGGCGGCGCCAGCGTACGGGCGGGTTGGGCGAAGGCCGCGGATGCGACGTACAAGAAAACGGCCCGACCTGCGAGGCCCCCCAGGCGTGACGCCCGAGCGGTGCGATGACGCATCAACCGATTCATGGGCATGGACATGCGAAACTCTTCCTCGCCCAAAGCCAGCATGGGTGCGAAGGGGGGCGGACGTAGACATGATGTCTGCATGTGGGGTAGGCGCCGTGTCATCCCGGTCGTCCCTGGCGGGGCGGCTTGTGGTAATGAGTCGGTGGGGCGCCCCCGCGCGTGCAGGGGGGAGTAGGCGTGCACGGGGGAAGTCGTTGCGTACGGACCGGGCAAGCTGGACGGCCCCACGCCCTGGCCGTTGCCCGTACAATGGCGGCACGCCGCCCGCGCTACGTGACCCGCGAGAGGAGCCGCCGATGGAGGCCAGCAAGTCGGTTCGCCAGTTGTTGACGGACAAGGGGGGCGAGGTCCGAACCATCGCCCCGGACGCCACCGTGTTCGAGGCACTCGAGAAGATGGCAGCGCACGACATCGGAGCCCTGATCGTGAGCGAGGGCAGCCGCGTGGTCGGCATCTTCTCCGAGCGCGACTACGCGCGCAAGGTCATCCTGCACGGCAAAGCGTCGCGCGACACGCCCGTCCGCGACATCATGACGTCCCGCTTGATCGACGTGACGCCGGAAAAGCGCATGGAGGACTGCATGCGCCTGATGACGGAGCATCGCATCCGCCACCTCCCGGTGATGGACGACGGACGCCTGGTCGGCGTGGTCTCGATCGGCGACGTCGTCAAGGCGGTGATGGCCGAGCAGCGGTTCCTGATCGAACAGCTGGAGAGCTACATTCGCGGTGCGAGGTAGGTCGGCAGGGCCGGCGCTGTGGCCCGCGCTGCGCGAAGGCGCCGCCGCCTTGCCGCACAGGAGAGGAGCGATGAGATGAGCGACCCGAACGCCTCGGCCAGCGGCACGTTCGCCATCGGGGGCGATCTCGAGGTTCATCGCCTGGGCTTCGGGGCGATGCGCGTCACCGGCCCCGGTATCTGGGGGCCGCCCGAGGACCCGGCCGAGGCGCGGCGCGTCCTGGCGCGCCTGCCGGAGCTCGGCGCGAACCTGGTGGACACGGCCGACGCCTACGGCCCGTTCGTGAGCGAGGACCTGATCCGCGAGGTGCTGCATCCCTATCCCGGCACCGTGATCGCCACCAAGGGCGGCCTGACGCGCCACGGGCCGGACGTCTGGAAGCCCGTCGGCCGGCCGGAGTACCTGCGGCAGTGCGTGTTGATGAGCCTGCGCCGCCTCAACGTGGACCGCATCGATCTGTGGCAGCTGCACCGCATCGATCCCGCCGTGCCGCGCGACGAGCAGTTCGACCTGCTCCGCGCCGTCCAGGACGAAGGATTGGTACGCCACGTCGGGCTGAGCGAGGTGAGCGTCGAAGAGATCGAGGCGGCCCGGCAGTGGGTCGAGATCGCCACGGTGCAGAACCTGTACAACCTCACCCGCCGCGACAGCGAGGCGGTCTTGGAGTACTGCGAGGCGCACGGCATCGGGTTCATCCCCTGGTTCCCCCTGGCGGCGGGCCGACTGGCGGAACCGGGCGGCGCGGTGGACGAGGTGGCGGCGCGGCTCGACGTCGGTCACGCGCAGGTCGCGCTGGCGTGGTTGCTGAAGCGCAGCCCGGTGATGCTCCCGATCCCCGGCACGGGTCGGGTGGCGCACCTGGAGCAGAACGTCGCCGCCGCCGAGGTGGCGCTGAGCGACGAAGATTTCGCGTCGTTGGACAAGGCCGCGCGGGCCGCCTGAGGGCGGCCGCGTGGTTCGGGCGGTCCATGGGGGGCGCCCCGCCCGCGTGCAACAATGAACGTGTCGATCGCCCGTCGAGCTCCCACCCTGCGTGGGACGCATCTAGCAGAAAGGGGACACCGCATGCCAAGACTTCGCGCCCTGCTTCTCGCGCTGGCCGCCTTGTCGGTCGCTGCGTTCGCAGCGGCACAGGAGGCCTCCTACACGCTTCAGGTCATCCACGCCTCCGACAACGAGTCCGCCTTCCAGGACCCGAACACGCTGGAGGAACGCGTCCTCGGCTACGCCAGCGTCATCGAAGGCCTGCGCGAGCTGTCCTCCGACGGCTCGATCTACGTGACGGCCGGCGACCACACGCTGCCGGGCCCGTTCTACGCCGCCGCCGAGCAGGTGGACGCGCTCGGTGCGCCCGGCCTGGGCGACATCGCCCTGTTCAACGGCATGGGCCTGGACGCCAACGGCATCGGCAACCACGAGTTCGACGGCGGGTTGGACGACTTCGCCCGCATGCTGGCCCATGCGGAGTACCCGTTCATCGCGGTCAACCTGGACTTCTCGGACGCTGAGACCGGCGAGGACGTGCCGCCCATCGAAATGGGCACCGACGGTGCCAGCGTGGAGGAGAACGCCGGCAAGATCGTGCGCAGCGCCTACGTCGAGGTCGGTGGCGAACGCATCGGCCTGATCGGACGGGCGCCGGCCGACTTCTTCAACGTCATCGAGGACCCCGACGAGACCATGCCCGGCGTCGACTTCTACGGCGGCCGCGATCCCGAGAACAACCAGCCGCTCGAGTCCGCCGTGCCGAAGGTGCTGGAGCAGGTCGACCTGCTGCAGCGGCAGGGCATCGACAAGATCGTGCTGTTGGACCACGCGCAGGACTTCACGGCCGATCCCCTCGGGACCGAGGCGCTGTACGGCATCGACGTGATCGTGCAGGCCGGCGCCACCGGCTTCATGGCGCGGCCCGAAGCGGAGGGCCCCTTCAACCTGCTGCGCGAGGGCGACGAGGCCCAGACGATCTACCCGACGTTGCGGCTGGACCGTGACGGTGGGCTGGTGGCGGTGGTGAACAGCGACCAGCTGTACCGGTACGTGGGTCAGTTGCGGATCGGGTTCGACGATCAGGGGCGCATCGTGCACGTCGATCGTCGCAGCGGCCCGATCGCGTCCTCGCCCGAAGGCGTCTCCGCGTTGGAGGCCTACCTCGAGCAGGACCTGGCGCCGCCGCGGGCGGTGACGCGTACCTTCGAGGCCCTGCAAGACACCGACATCATCCAAGAGGCGTTCGAGGTGGTGGGCACCACCGAGGTCGCACTGAACGGCGAACGCGTGAACGTGCGCGGGCGCGCTACCAACCTCGGGCGGTTGGCCTCCGACTCCACCCTGTGGTACGCGCGTCGGGCGTTCGAGGATCGTGACGTCGACCTGGCGCTGAAGAACGGCGGCGGCATTCGCGCCAGCATCACCGGCCCCAACGTCACCCGCTTGGCGATCAACACCGCGTTGGCGTTCAACAATCAGATCTCGGTGGTCGAACTGAGCGCCACCGAACTGCTGGCCACCATGGAGAACGCCGTCAGTCGCGTTCCGGCCGCCGACGGCCGCTTCCCGCAGCTGGCCGGCGCGCACCTCGTCTACGATCCCGATCGGCCCGGCGTGTCCGACGAACCGTCGATGGATACCCCGTCGCGCGTGCGGACGCTCCGCATCGTCGACGACGGCGAGGTGGTCGACACCGTCGTCGAAGACGGACGGTTGCAGGGCGACCCGGACCGGACCTTCGAGTTGGCGACCAACAGCTTCCTGGCCACTGGCGGCGACGGCTACGCCAGCTTGGCCGCCGCGGCGGAGGCGCGCCCGTCCGTGATCACGGACATCGGCGAACAAGAGGTGCTGGTCGAATACCTGCAGGAGGTGCTGGACGGCAACGTGAACCTGCCCGATCCGCCCGAGAACCCGAGGGTCGCGCCCGTCGGCGAGTAGGTTCGGCTTCGTCCGACGCCGGTCACGGGTCTTCCCTCACCGGTCACGGGCCGTGGCGCGCACTGCGCGCCACGGCCCGTTCCGTGATCTTGGCTTGACCGTCGTTCTGGCCCGTGAAGGGGAGGAACGGGTCGCAGCCGGCGAACAGGGTGTCGTGGGCTACCGCGTGCCCTCGTCACGCTCCGGCGACCGTACGGAACCCCCGTTCACCGTTACGCGCGCGGGCGTCGGGCCGAGAGGTTCGTCGTACGCCAACGGGCCATTCCACGCGCCCAGGCCACCTCGAAGGAACGTCAGTCCTGTCACGCCGGCCCGATGCAGGACATCGACGGCCGCAATGCTCCTCGGTCCGCGTGAGCAGTAGACGAGGTAGCGAGGCGCGTCCGGGAGCGCCAGAGCGGCATGTTCGTCGAGGGTGGACAAGGGCCGGCACAGGGCGCCGGGAATGTGTCCGCGAACGTACTCCTCTTCTTCGCGCACGTCCACGAGAACCACGTCGCTCGAGGCCTCGACGGCGGCAGCGTCGAGGCCTGGCGCCGTAGCGCATTCCGCCTCGGGTAGGTGGACGGGGTCCGGCGTTCCGGCACAGGTGCCGCATCCTTCGCGCGGGTGGATGGTCAGCTGACGTGAACTCATGTCCCTGGCGTCTAGGACCCAGAGCTTGCCGACCAGGCTTCGCAGGCCCGTGGATCGACCCTCACCCGCAAGAAGCTTGACCGCCTCCGCAGCTTGGATGGTGCCCACCATGCCGACCAAGGGCCCCAAGACGCCTGCTTCCGCGCAATTCGGTACCCATTCGCTCGGCGGCTGAGGGTAGATGCAGCGAAAGCAGGGACCCACCCGCGCGTCGAAGACGCTGACCATGCCTTCCATCCCGATGACCGAGCCGTACACCAGCGGGCGTCCGTGCTTCGCGGTGACGTCGGCCAGCAGGAACTTGGTGGCGAAGTTGTCGCTGCCGTCGAGGATCACGTCGTGCGCGGCGATCAGCTGGTCGGCGTCGTCCGCGTCCAAGCGGCCTTCGATGCCGACGACCTCGATGTCGGGATTCAGTCCGCGAAGGTGCTGAGCCGCGGCGACGGCCTTGGGCGCCCCAACGTCACGCTCTTCGTACAGCACCTGCCGGTGCAGGTTGCTGCGGTCGACCCGGTCGGCGTCGATGATGGTGATTCTGCCGACGCCTGCGCCCGCGAGGTAGGGCAGGGCCGCGGAAGCCAAGCCTCCGGCGCCGACGCACAACAGGCTGGCTCTGCGCAGGCGCTCCTGGCCTTCCTCTCCGATTTCGGGCACCAACATCTGGCGGCCGTAGCGTTCCATGTTCGTCACCCTGCCCCCCTTGGTCATCCGATCGATGCGGTCGTCTGGTCGCAGTCGCGCATGAAGCGCTCGGACACGCACGATCTGGGCTCAGGCATGAGGGGCCAGCACATGCCCTTCGATCCACTCGCTGTCCCCGTCCACGTAGTGCTCCTGCTTCCAGACCGGAGCGCGGCGTTTCATCTGCTCCACCAGGTACCGGCAGGCGCGGAACGAATGATCGCGATGACGCGAGCTGACCGCTGCGATGACGCTGGCCTCGCCGACGCTCAGCCGGCCCTTGCGGTGGGCGAGCCAGACGCGCACGCCCTCCCATTCAGCCGCCGCTTCGTCGCAGATCTCCGTGAAGACGCGGCGGCACAGCGCGTCGTGCACGTCGTAGCTGACGGCCTGAACGCTGCGACCGTCATTGATGTCGCGTACGCGTCCGATGAAGAGGTCGGCCGCGCCATGATCCGGAGCGCTGCAGTGGGCCAGCGCCTCCTCGACCGACAACGGCCGGTCGCTGGTATCGACGTGGATGCTCACGGGTCGGCCCCCCTTTGCGCGTCGTTCAACCGCCGCAGACGGGCGGGAGGATGGCGAGTTCCGGGCCGGACGGCACCGCGTCGGCATCGTTCAGCACGCGGTCGTCGGTCGCGAAGGCGGAGGCGCGGAGGAGGGAGTGCACGTTGTCCCCTTCGAGTCGAGCTCCGATCGCTGCGCGTACGTCCGCGACGGTGGCGTCCTCGGCCACATCCACGCGGAGGGTGGGCTCGGCACCGAACTGGCGGAAGGCCCCGAACAGCTGGACATCGACGGTTCGCATCATCGAAAACGACTCCTTTCGCGGACGACTGCGTTTGCGATCACGTCGTCTTGGCGAGGGTAGACGGTGTAGGGTCCCGCGCCCGTCGTCTGCAGGGGGCCGGCCGAGCCGGTCACCGGAAGCGCTCCGGTAACGGCGGGAGGCCGTCCGGATGCACCCAGGTGCCCGACGTACCGCCCTCTTTCTTCAGAAGCCGCACGCCGCCGATTCCCAGCGCGGCCTCGATCGGCTTGGACAGGTCCCAGATCGTCAGCAACGCCAGGTTCACGCCCGCCAACGCCTCCATCTCCACACCGGTCCGGCCCGACGTAACCACCTGGCAGAAGACGGTCACGGCCAAGGCCTCATCGTCCGGATCGAACGCCAACGCCACCTGGTCCAGGCCGAGCGGATGACACAGGGGGATCAACTGATCCACCTTCTTGGCGGCGAGAATACCGGCCACTTCGGCCAAGCTCAGGGCGTCTCCCTTCGGCAGCTTGCCGTCGCGAACGAGCGGGTACGCGCCTTGTCCCAGGTCGATACGTCCGCATGCGAGGGCGCGCCGGCGGGTGACCGCCTTGCCGCCCACGTCGATCATCGTGTAGCCAGAGGCCATATCTACCCTACCCTCCCGCGATGCGGAGCGTGCGAATGTCGAGGTCCGCGAAGCCTCGGACCCGCCGCCGGATCTCGGCGCGGCCTCGACGCCGAGCATGGCACCCACGGCCGACCCGTCCGCCCCTGTCCGAGCCTTCTTCAACGGATCGCTCGCCTCATTGAACGACATGTTCGCATTTCGTCCCGTCATGGGTGCCCTCGGGGCACCAAATGCCGTCGTACCGCGCCTGGCCGATGTCCAACGGCAGCAGTATGGAGCCCGGGATCGCGCGCGGGGTGGTGGCGTGGTCGGCCGTCAGGCCAGAACTGCGGTCGGCGCGGAACGCTGGCGATACGCTACGCCCGTGGGTGAGGGACGGCGCAGAGACGATCGTACTCCGCGTTCGGCCCCTGCACGAGACTCGATTGACGCTGTTTTGACGCCGCGCGTCCTACGCTGTACCTGTCAGGTCGGCCGGTTCGAAGGAGACCCCATGGAACGAAGCGTCCATCGCGTCGTGAACGGGAAGCCGCGCGTGCATTCCGCCATCGCGCGTCGCATGGCACGATGCGTCGCGGTGATGGTGGGGTGGTCCCTCTTCGCGGTGGCCTCCGGGTGCGCAGGCGGTGCGACGCAGGACGGGACGGCGGCGGCCCTGAACGTGGCCCCGACCGACCTGACGACGGGACCCGGCGGGAGCCTGTTCGTGTCCAGCGCGTCCGCGGGCAAGGTACTCCGGCAGGTGGACGGCATGTGGCGTGACGTGCCCGGTCCTTGGGCGCGCCCGTACGGTCTGACGGCCGCCTCGGACGGGCGGGTGTGCCTGGCGCACTTCACCTCGGAGGATCCCTTGACCCGCCAGAGCGCCGTCAGTTGCCGCGACGCAGGCGCATGGACGCGCGAAGCGACCGGCCTGGGGAGCGGTGTGAACGGTCTTCTCGCTACGGCCGAAGGCATCTGGGCCGTCGGCTGGCAGGACACCGACATCGAACAGCGCGACGGGCGGCTCAGCCTGATCGCGGACGGCCGGATCACGCGGCGCATCGATATCCCGGCCTACGTGCCCCGCTTCGCGGTCGAAACGCCCACGGGCGACCTCTTGGTCAGCGCCTGGCGGGAGGATGCCTCGGGGTTCACGGGCGGCGCGATCCTGCGCGTCACGCGCGAGGGAAGCGTCGACATGTTCAGTGACGCGCTGACGCGGCCCGCCGGTTTGGCCTACGGTCATGACGGGGTCTGGGTCGCCGACACGGCGGCCGGCGCCCTGGTGCTTCTGTCGCACGACGGGCGCGAGAGTGCCCGACAGAAAGGATTGGAGGAACCCACTGGTGTGACCCTCGTCGAAGCGGACCGCCTCTGCCTGGCAGAGACGGCGGCCCACCGCATCACCTGTCTCGTTCCCGCGAACGTACTCGGAGGTTCGCCATGATCCCATCCCTACGGCGCCTGCCCGCCCTGACGCTCTCGGCGGCAGTCGTGCTCCTCCTCACGGCCTGTCCCTCCACGACCGGCCCAACCGACGAAACGCTCGCCTCCTTCGACCTGTCCGCCCCCGACTCGGTGGCGGATGGCGAGAGCTTCACGCTGTCCGTCGAAGCGGTCGGCAGCGAAGGCACTATCCCGTTCACGGCGTTCAGCGGCACGCTCACGCTGAGCGTGTCCGAGGGGACCCTGGACCCCAGCAGCGTGGAGGTGAGCAGCGGCACCGGCTCCGCCCAGGCGACCGTCACGGGCGCCTCGGGCGAGGTGACGATCACCGCCAGCGACGGAGAAACCGACGGCACCACCACGCTCACGGTCGGGGACGAGGGCGAGCTCCGCACCCTCCCGGGCGAGCCGGACGATCCGGCCAGCGAAGCGATCCCGGTCCGCGAGTTCGAGGCGCGGCCCGACGACTACAGCGACGACCACCCCGAGTTGGAGGGCGTGTTCATCTCGTTCAACACCCTGCTGGTCGCGTTCGAGCCCGAGGTGACCGTCGGCCAGGCCAACGACCTGCTGACCGAGATCGACGCCGAGATCGTCGGCGGTCTGCCCGGCGTCGAAGGCGAAGCGGCCGGCATCATGATGCTGCGCGTCCCGACCGAGACGCACGCCGAGATGATCTCGCTGCTGGAGATCCTCCGCCAGGACGACCGCGTGCGGAACGCCGTCCAGGACGCTCTGCTGGAGACCAACGAGATCCCCCGACCCAACGGCGGGACCCCCGGAGGCTGGAACTGGGAGTCGACGCCCAACGGCGGCAACTACGGCCTAGAGCTCACCCGCGTGCCGCAGATGTGGAACCTGAACGGCGCGATCGAGAAGGTCGGCGGCGCGACCGCGACGGGCGTGTTGGACATCGGCTTCGCCGATTCGCACGAGGATTTGAGCTACGACGAGAACCAGACGCCGGGCAATACCGCCACGCACGGCACCCACGTGGTGGGCACCATCGGCGCCGACTACGACAACGGCGTCGGTGTGGACGGCGTGAACCCGCACGCCGACCTGGTGGTGCGCACCCGTGACCGCTCGCTGATCGGGGGCAGCACCACCCTGGAGGTGCGCGAGAGCTTCGGTGAGGCGCACGTCTTCGGCTTCTTCGACCTGGTCCGCAACCGCCCCGACCTTCGCGTTGTCAACATCAGCCTCGGCTACAACTGGGGTCCCGCCGGCGTCGATCAGGACAACAACACCAGCGCCCAACAGCTGGTCGAGCAACAGGGCGCCCTGTTCGGCCTGGGGTTGCTGCTGAACGTGCTGTTCAACGACGACTTCGACTCGCTGGAGGACTTTCCGCTGGTCTCCGTCGCGGCCGGCAACGATTCTAACGACGGCTTCGGCACGCAGGAGGCCCGCTGGTCGAGTCCGTTCACCTACGCCGGCCTGGAGCTGGACATCGAGAACGTCATCGTGGTGGAGTCGGTCGAGAACGACGTCGGCGGCACCGGCGGCGCCGAGCGCTCGGACTTCTCGAACCTGAACGGCGACATCTCCGCGCCCGGCACCGACGTGCTCAGTACCGGCCTCTTCGATGGCTACACCACGCTGTCGGGCACCTCGATGGCGTCGCCGCACATCGCCGGCCTCATCAGCTACCTGCTGACCCTCGAGCCGTCACTTTCGCACGCAGACGTCCGGGACCTGCTGACCAGCAACGCCGTGGCGGTGGCCGGTGGCGCCAGCGACCGCATGGACGCCTTCGCCTCCGCGCTGGATATCGACCGTGTCCAGGGCAGTGACGACGTGCTACGGATGCTGCTGGACATCGACGACGGCACCATCGACGGCAACCAGCGGCTCTCCGTGGGCACCACGAGCGACTTCACCGGCGAGGACGCCGACGGCGACGGCGGCATGGGCGACGACAACGTCGACATGGCCGACTTCCGCCGCTTCCGCGACTGGCTGCTGCAGGTGGAGGATCCCGCGAACCTGGACCTGGACGGTTCCGCGAATCACCCGAAGAAGGACGTGAACGGCAACGACCAGGTCGAGAGCGCCAGCGATGAGAACGTCTACCCACGCGCCGACTTCAACGGCGACGGCCAGCTGTCGCGGACCGCCACCAGCTACGTGCCGGGTGCCGTCGACGACACGCTCACCGACCTCAGCGTGCTGCAGACGCGTTTCTCGGATGCGAACTACGCGGCGAGCGACCTTCCCGGCCTGCTGGACTCCGGCGACATCGAGATTTGGCCCCGGCGGTGCCTGGACCGCAGCGATGTGGTGCGGGTGGAGTCCTCGATCCTCGCCGGGGATTTCGAGATCGGTGCGCGCACCCATACCAGCGGCAGCGGGCCACGCCAGGTGTACACGGTCGAAGTGCCGCAGGAACTGAACGGCTACACCGCGTTCGTCGAGGCCTATGACGCCAACGACGAGTTGGTGTTCGACACAGATCGCTTCGTCACGGTTGCGGCTGGCAGCGACACCTTCTGGGATCCGGTGTGCAGCGACACGCCTCCGCCGCCCGAGGAAGGCCGCGGCGAGAGCTGGGGTGACCCGCACCAGATCACCTTCGACGGCCTGAAGTACGACTTCCAGTCGGTCGGCGAGTTCGTGTTCGTCGAGTCGGACACCGACGACTTCGTCATCCAGGTCCGCCAGGAACCGTGGGGCAGCTCGAACCGCGTCAGCGTCAACACGGCCGTCGCCACCCTGGTGGACGGCCAGGAGGTCGGCTTCTACGAGGACGAGACGCCCCCCATGCGCGTGAACGGCAATCCCACCAGCGTGACCGACGGCGGCAGCACCGGTGTCGGGGCGGGCGCCGTGTTCCGCGACGGCAACCTGTACACCGTGGTGTACCCCAATGACGAGCAGCTCCGCGTGCGCATCCGCTCCGGGCGCATGGACCTGAACGTCTTCCTCGACACGGATCGCAGCGGTGACGTCGCCGGCTTGCTGGGCGACATGGATGGCGATCCCAGCAACGACATCGCCCGCCGCGACGGCTTCGTCTTCTCGCAACCGGTCAGCTACGAGGACTTCTACACCGACACCAACACCTTCGACGAGAGCTGGCGCATCAGCCCGGCCGAGTCGCTGTTCCACTACGACACGGGCGAGGACACCGCCACCTTCACCGACACCAGCCTGCCGGTGGCCTACGCCTCGACGGGCGACCTGAGCCCCACCGAATACGAGAACGCGCGGTCGGATTGCGAGGCCGCCGGCGTGAGCGACCCCATCGTGCTGAACGCGTGCATCCTTGACGTGGGCGTGACCGGCGACAGGTCGTTCGCCGTCGACGCTGCCAGCGCCGGCACGCCGTCCAGCTCGCTCGAAGTGACGCCCGAGACGAACGACGTGGCCATTCTGCACAGCCAGAACACCTCCGCCGCCGACGTGTACGAGGCGGGCCTGGAGCAGCGCGGCTTCAACGTCACGCAGGTGCTGATCGGATCGACCGAGAGCGCGAATGCCAGCATGCTGGACGACTACGACGCCCTGATGATCGACACGTTCACCGGCAACCTGTCCAACTGGGACGGCGACGAGAAGGTCGTGTGAACGCTGTCCAGCGGTCGGGCCGGCCCGTGATCGGTCTCGGCGAGGGCGGGTATGCGTACTTCGGCCAGGTGCCCTGCGGAGAGCAAGATGAGGCCTCGCCGATCGGGTACCCCAACGGTGCGCACGGCAGTTCCCTGCAACAGTTCGGCGTCGTCTCGCCCACACACCCCAGCCTGACCGGCCCGCGCAGCGTCGACACCAGCAGCGGCAACGTGATCGTCACGACCAGCGCCATGGCGTACGTCACCATTTTCGACCCCGCCGTCGAACTCGTCGGGCGTACGGGTCCCGATCACTACGTGGACGTCATCGATCCCTCGTCCGCCGGATCGGCGCTGTGGGGCTTCCACGGCGTCCCCTCGGACTACACCCGCGACGGTTGGAACGCCCTGGCGAACGTGATCAACTACCTGATCGACTGATCCTCGCCTTCGCCATCGCATGCGGCACATGCCCGGGGTTCGCCCCGGGCATGTGCTTCGCACGGCGGCCGAGCCCTCGGCCTCGGCGCTACCCTCGCGGCATGAAGCGCCGCGCCTTCCTGCGCTGGGGGCCACAATGGCCGCCGGGGCGGCCCTGGCCGGCCGCGCCCGCGCGTGGGCGACGGTCCCCGACCCAGATGCCGAGCCGAGCGCATCGGACGGGTCGATGACCCTGTTCCTCTGCGGCGACGTGATGACCGGCCGCGGCGTGGACCAGGCCCTACCGCACGCCGTCGACCCCACCCTGCACGAGCCCGCCGTGCGCGACGCCCGCCGCTACCTCGAGCTGGCGGAACGGGCCAGCGGCCATGGTCGATACGCCGCTGTCGTACCAACAGGTGTGGGGTGACGTGCTGCACGAGCTGCAGCGGGTCCGGCCGGACGCCCGCATCGTCAACCTCGAGACCGCCGTCACCACCTCGGACGACTGGGACCGCCAGAAGGGCATCCACTACCGCATGCACCCCGGCAACGTCGCGCTGCTCCGGGCGGCCGGGATCGATGTCGCCGTGCTCGGCAACAACCACGTGCTGGACTGGGGCGCAGGTGGCCTGCGCGAGACGCTCACGGTCCTGCGTGACGCCGGGGTGCGGCACGGCCGGAGCCGGGACGCGACCGGGACCAGGCGGCGGCGCCGGCGGTGCTACACACGCCTGCGGGGCGACTGCTGGTGTTCTCGTACGGCACGGCCAGCGCCGGCGTCCCCGAGCGTTGGCGGGCGACCCCCGAGCGTCCCGGCGTGAACCTGTTGCCCGAGCCGACCGACGCGGAGGCCGACCGCGTGATCGCCCAGGTGGACGCGCACCGCGCCGAGGGCGACCGGGTCGTCGTGTCGGTTCACTGGGGCGCCAACTGGGGGTACGACGTCCCCGAGGCGCAGCGACGCTTCGCGCACCGCCTGATCATTGCCGGCGCGGCCGACGTCGTGCACGGGCACTCGTCGCACCACCCGAAGGGGATCGAGGTGCATCGGGGTCGACTCGTCTTGTACGGCGCGGGCGACTTCCTGAACGACTACGAAGGGATCGGCGGGCACGAGGCGTACCGCCCCCACCTGACGGCGGCGTACCTGCCGGTGCTCGGCGCCGATGGCGCATTGGCGTCGATGGAGCTGGCGCCGATGCGGATCCGACGCCTGCGCTTGGCACGCGCCTCGCCCGAGGATGCCGGCTGGCTGGCCGACCGCTTGACGCGGGAGGGACGGCCGTTCGGTACGCGCGTGCTGCAGGTGGATGAGGGACGCCTTCGGCTGGACTGCGACTGAGCCCCCCGTGCGTCCCGCGGGCCACGCCCGCCGACGTGCCGCCAGCGTCGGCCGTGAGATCATGAGGTTCGGCCCGCGGGAGGCGTCCATGACGCCCCGCGAACGCCCGAGTGAAAGGACGCGCCCACCGCATGCCCGAAGTTCGCGACAGCTTCGATGTCGTCGTTCGGCCCGCTTCCGAAATGACCCTCAAGCGCCGGCGGACGCGTCAGGTGTTGCGGCGGCGCTTGCGCGCCAACATCCGGGACGGACTGAGCCGCGAAGGGATGACAGGACGGGTCGCGTCTCGGTTGAGCCGGCTGATCATCAGCGTAGACGTGGCCGACGACGGTCCCGAGGTGACGCGCGAACGGGTGCGCGACGTGCTGTCGCGCATGTTCGGGGTGGGGTCGTTCTCGTTCACGCTGGGTACGTGCGCGCCGGAGCTGGACGAGATCGTGGAGGTCGGGCGCGCACTGTTCGCGTCGCGCGTGCAGGGGCGGCGCTACGCCGTGCGCTGCAAGCGCATGGGACGTCACGCCTTCCGCTCGGTCGACGTGGAGCGGGCGTTGGGCGCCGCCTTGAATCCTGGCGCGCGCGTCGACCTGGACGATCCCGAGGTGACCGTCGCCCTCGAGGTCGACGAGGAGCGCGCCACCTTTTTCAGCGAGCGGATGCCGGGCCCTGGCGGGCTTCCCCTCGGCGTCGGTGGGCGTGCCCTGGCGCTCATGTCGGGCGGGTACGACTCGGCCGTGGCCGCCTGGATGCTGATGAAGCGTGGCATCGAGGTGGACTTCGTGTTCTTCCGCATCGGGGGCGAGGCCACCGAGCGCCTGGCGCTGCAGGTCGCGAAGGTCCTCAGCGACCGGTGGGCGGCCGGCACGCGTCCCGAACTCTACAGCGTCGATTTCGGAGCTGTGGTCGACGATCTTCGGGCGTCGGCCGGCCCCAGTCACTGGCAGGTGGTGCTCAAGCGTCAGATGCTGCGCGCGGCGGATGCGTTGGCGGACGAAGCGGAAGCCGCCTCCGAGCAGGCGGCCGCGGCCGGCCGGCCGGCCCGCCGTTGGCGCCAGGTGGACGCCCTGATCACCGGCGAGTCGGTCGGCCAGGTCTCCTCGCAGACGCTGGGCAACCTGCGCGTGATTCATGACGCGGCGCGACGGCCGGTCCTCCGCCCGCTGGTCGGCATGGACAAGACCGACATCATCGCCTACGCCGATCGCGTGGGTACGGGGCCCCTGTCGGCTCGCGTGCGCGAGTCGTGCGCCATCGCGGTGGGACGCACCGAGACCCGCGCGCATCCGGACCGCGTCGCTGCGAACGAACGCGGCCTCCACCAAGAAGTGCTCCGCGACGCCGTCGCCCAGCGACGCGCGTACGCCCTACGGGCCCTCACGTCGGCCGACTTGGTGTTGCCGTTCCTGTTCACGGACGATGTGCCCGACGGGGCCGAGCTGGTCGATTGCAGCGTGGATGGCGCCGGCGGGTGGCGGCCTGCTGGGACGCGCGTGGTGCCTGCCCCGACCCTTCTGGCCGGGCGGGCCGACCTGGACAAGGACGCCACCTACGTGCTGTTCTGCCGGTTCGGGACGCAGAGCGCGCACGCCGCCGAGGTGCTGCAACAACTCGGGTACGAGGCGTACGCCTTTCGTGGCGGCATGCCCGCCCTGCGGCGCGCGCTGGAGGGGGGATCTCCGGGCCGCGTCGCCTCGTGAGGGGGCCGGGACGCAGGGTTGCCATCCGTCGAGGCGTGTGCCCCTCGCTCGAGGTGCGTGCGGACGGCACCGGAAGGGATCGTGAGGTGCCATGCGAGAGACGCCCAAGGGCACCAGCCGGCCGCTGGACCATACCGGCGACGTCGCGTTGGAGGTGCGGGCCGAGCACCTGAACGGCCTGTTCGCCGCGGCCGCGCGCGGCCTGCTGGGCATCCTCTTCGCGCGTCCCCCCAGCGCGGCCACGGATGGCACGGTCCAGGAGGACACGACCCTGACGCTGACGGCCAGCAGCCTCGAGGAACTGCTGGTGGCGTGGCTGGACGAGGTCCTGTTCCTGGTGCAGACGCGTGCGAGAGTCCCCGCCGACCTGGACGTCGTCGTGCGTGAGGAGGGCGGCGCGTGGCGGCTCGAGGCACGCCTGGGGGTCGCGCCGCTCGACGCGCAGGCACAGGAGTGGCAGGGCGAGGTGAAGGCCACCACCCATCATGGGTTGCACGTCGAGCACCGGCAGGGCGGCTGGCGTGCCGAGGTGGTGTTCGACGTATGACCCGCCCAGCCCGTGACCCTGAACCGGAGGCATGACCATGGCATCATCCCTGCCCATCGAGCACGTCGGCGGCGTCACCTACCGCGTGCCCCGCTTCGGCGCCATGCGGGTCGACGCGGTGTTCTACGCCTCACCCGAGATCATGGACGACCTGGCGCGCGAAGAGTACGCGTCGCTGTGGCAGTTGGTCAACGTCGCGGCGCTGCCGGGGATCGTGGCGCCCGCCCTGGCGATGCCCGACATTCACATGGGGTACGGCTTTCCCATCGGCGGCGTCGCGGCCTTCGACCCGGACGCGGGCGGCGTGGTCAGTCCGGGCGGCGTCGGGTACGACATCAACTGCGGCGTGCGGCTGTTGCGCTCCGAGTTGAGCATCGAAGACGTCCAGCAACGCCAGGAGGCACTGGCCGACGCGCTGTGGGCGGCCGTGCCGGCAGGCGTCGGGTCGGGGGTGGCGTCGCAACGCTTGCAGCGCCGCGACCTTCGGCGCGTCCTGGAACAGGGTGCCGCTTGGATGGTCGAGCACGGCTTCGGCGAGGGCGAGGACCTGGACGACCTCGAGTCGGGCGGGCGTCTGGACGGCGCGGACCCGGACGCGGTGTCGGAGCGCGCGATGGAGCGCGGCGCGCCCCAGTTGGGCAGCCTGGGAAGCGGCAACCACTTCCTGGAGGTGCAAGCGGTGGACGCGGTGTACGACCAGGAGGCGGCGGCCGCGCTGGGCTTGCGGGAAGGGGAGGTGACGGTGCTGATCCACACCGGGTCGCGCGGGTTGGGGCACCAGGTGTGCAGCGACCACGTCGGGACCTTCCTGAAGGCCGCCAGCAGGCACGGCATCGACCTGCCCGACAAGCAGCTGGCCGCCGCCCCCATCGACAGCGACGAGGGACGGGGCTACCTGGGCGCGATGGCGGCCGCCGCCAACTACGCCTTCGCCAACCGCCAGCACGTCACCGACAGCGTGCGCCGCACCTTCGAGCGCGTGGGGTTCCTCCCCCGCGACCACGGTCTGCGCGTGGTGTACGACCTGGGGCACAACAACGCCAAGTTCGAGACGCACGACGGCCGCCGCGTGCTGGTGCACCGCAAGGGCGCGACCCGGGCGTTCGGCCCCGGCCACCCGTCGTTGTCGGAGCGCCACCGCGCCACGGGGCAGCCGGTGTTCGTGCCGGGCGACATGGGGCGGTACTCGTTCGTGCTGGCCGGCACGGAGGAGGCCATGCAAGCCTCGTTCGGGTCCAGCTGTCACGGGGCGGGACGGCTGATGAGTCGCCGCCGTGCCAAGAAGGAGGCCAAGACGCGCCGCATCGACGACGAGCTGGCCGCGCGGGGGATCCTGGTCCGCGCCGCCAACCGTGCGACCCTCGCCGAAGAGATGTCGGACGCCTACAAGGACGTCGCCGACGTCGTGGACGTGGTCGAGCGTGCCGGGCTGGGCCGCAAGGTGGCGCGGTTGCGGCCGATGATCGTGGTGAAGGGGTGAGGACCCCTGCGCCCTTGCCAGCGGGCGTACAGGGAAGGGCAGGTCACGAGCCAGGAGGTGATTCGCGGCTAGACTCGGAGATTGCCGCGACCGGGTCCGGACGCGGCGGCGGGGTCTAGGAGGCTTCGCTTCGACGCCGAAGGAGGAGCGCGGTTGAGCGACCAGGAACGGAACGTCCAGCAACGCAGCCACGAGGAGCGGAACGACGCGGGCGGGTCGACATCGGACGCTGGCACCGCCCACGAGGCGAGCGCTGGCGAGTCCGTCGACCGCAGCGCAGGTGCGCAGCAACGCCCACCCCTGAGCGACGAAGAAGCCCGCACCTGGGCCGCCATCGCACACATCTCGGCGCTGGTGGGGCTGCTGGGGAACGGCATCGGATTCCTGTTGGGGCCGCTGATCGTCTGGGCGGCCAAGCGGGACGATCATCCCTTCGTCGACGAGCAGGGCAAGGAGGCCGTCAACTTCCAGTTGACGATCATGCTGGCGGGCGCCGTCGGGATCGCGCTGGTGTTCACGGTCGTGGGGATCCTGATCGCGATTCCGTTGTTCCTGGCGTTGGCGGTGGTGGCGATCGTGTTTCCGATCGTGGCTGCGGTCCAGGCGCACGAGGGCACGTCGTTCCGCTACCCCTTCGCCTGGCGAATCCTGAAGTAGCGTCGCGCGGCACGCCTAGGCGATGGCGTAGCGCTGGATCGCAACGCCAAATCGCGTCAGGTGTTCATCTCCTGGTTGACACTTAGCAGGTTCATGTCTATGGTACCGGGTCGCGTCGCCGTGCGTCATGCGCATCGTCGTGCATGAGCGTACCGCGCGAGCCAATTCGCGACGTCTCGAATCGGGGCTGGACGCTCGGCCCCGTTTTGCCTCGATCCACCATGCGACGCCCGGACGATCATCGCGGACGGGCGTCTTGCACGTCGTCCGCCGGCTATGCCGGAGCACGCTCGCCGCGTGACGGCGCCGCGTACGGCCCTGTCCCCTCGAAGGGGGAATCGGAGGGATTCCATGAACGAACGAAAACACGTCGCCCTGGTGGCGCACGACAACCGAAAGACCGACTTGATCGAGTGGGCCACGTGGAACCACCGAACGCTCCTCGACCACGATCTCATCTGCACCGGTACCACGGGCGACCGGATCGAGCGGGCGCTGGCCGACGTGGTACGCGACGAAGGCCTGACCGCCCAGCCGGTCAACATGCGCAAGCTCAAGTCCGGCCCGCTGGGCGGCGACCAACAGCTGGGCGCCCGCATCTCCGAGGGCGGCGTGGACGCGCTGGTGTTCTTCTGGGACCCCATGCAGCCGCACCCGCACGACGTCGACGTCAAAGCGCTGTTGCGGATCGCCGTGCTTTACAACGTACCCACCGCCTGCAACCGGTCCAGCGCGGATTTCCTGATCTCGTCGCCGCTGATGAACCAGCACTACCAACCGATGTTCGAGAGCGACGGGGAGCGATCCGATCAAAACGGGGGAGGCGAGCTGGTCGGCGAAACCTCCGAGCCGTAACGACGCAGACCGCGACCTTCGGGCGCGGACGGCCCCTACAGGGCATGGGGTTCGCCCCGGAGGCCCTCCCGCCAGAGCCGTGTCTCCTGGTCGTTCGGTTCCCACACCAACAGCGTCGCCATCGCGCCGTAGGTGGGCAGGTGGCCGACCAACTCCACCCAATCGAACACCGAGAGGGTGAGGTTGAACGGCAGCCAGGCGATCAGGATCACCTCGCGCGGAAACACGCCGAGCACCAGGCATAGGCCGACCGTCAGCTCGATCGCGCCGGCCGTCAGCATGAAGGTCGCGTCGGGGACGCCCAAGCCCAGCGCCGCAGGCACGTTGATGGGGTGCGTCTCCAAGAAGCCCGTGGCCAGGGGAAGGTTGGCGAGCTTCTCGGTGAACGCCAGCACGACCAGCCCAGCGCCGACCCCGATCCGGAGCGCCGGAAGGGCCCACCGGACCGCGTGCGCCGGCGGCTCCAAGCGGGGGAAGGCGACACGGTCGATCGCGAACGGCCCCCGGCCCGCGAACCAGAAGAACGCCGCGAACCCCAGGATGTGCACGGCCTCCAGCATGGGCTCCACGCCCACGGCGATCCAGCCGACCCACCAGGTGACGGCCAGGCCGAGGGCCGCCAAGCGCACCAGCCCCCCGTAGAACAGCGACAGCGCGATCCCCACCTGCGCCACGCCCAGCACGTACGGCCACGCCCCGGACAGCTCGGCGTTGGGCACGAACAAGGTGCCTTGCATGCCGCTCACCAGCAACGGGACGGCCAGGTGCGCCCCCACCACGGCCGGCAGGAGCGCGTACAGGGCACGACGGCGCGCCACGTCGGCCCCGAACGAAGCGGGGCCGGGCAGCACGCTGCGGTTGCCGCGACGGTGCCACGCCCACGTCGCCGCGGCGGTCACGACGAGCGCGGCGAGGACGTAGTACAGATTCGGGGGTGTCAAGGCCGAGGCGAGCGACGTGGCGTACGGCTCGCCATCGAAGAACCACTTTTCGTGCGCCAGGGCGGTGCCGGTCCCCGTGGCAACGGCGGTCGCCTTCAGCAGCAGCGCCCCGGGCTTCGCGGACCTTTCCATGCTACGGGCGTTGGCCCTCGAGCAGCGACGTGTAGCGCTCCGTTCCTCGGGCGTGGCGTCCACCGGAGCTACGGAAAGAGATGCTCGTCCTGATGAGGCTCGCGCTCCGGGCCAATGGCATGGCGTTTCATCCTTTCGTTGAAGCCTCAATGCGGCTTCGCTCGGCATCCACGTTAGCAAGCGCTTGGTTTTCGGAGCGAGGTGACGTACAACCAGCACCTGCGCTCCTCCGCCCTGGGCCTGCTGACGCCAGTGGCGTGGGAAACCCAGTACGCTGGCGGGAGGGTGCCATGGCCGTCGACAATGCGCGCTCGAATCACTGACGCCACCATTTTCTGATTCAGCGGCGAGGGTTCCGTGACGCTTCCATGACCTAGCGATGGCGTTGCCCTGACACGCCCTTCGTACCATTTTTTTGGAACCGGGTCCACCACACTCCGATTCCCCGGTTCAAGGTCCGGGTGCGTACGCGCCTCGGTTCCGGGAGGGAAGCATATGATGAAGAAACCCCTTTGGGTCGCCGTTTCGTTCTTGCTCTTCGCGGGCGTGGTGTGGGCGCAAACCAGCGACGTCCTCGGCGAGGACCCCACACTGTCGCTCACGCCGGCCACGCACTCCCACAACGACTACTACCAGCCGCGGCCCTTGCTCGATGCGCTCGACGCCGGGATGGCCAGCATCGAGGCCGACATCTTCTACGTCGAGATTCCCTTCGTCGATGCGGAGGAAGAGTCTCGGGCGATGCGCCAGCTGTGGATCGCGCACGACTGGGAGGAAATCGAAGGCAACGTGCTCGAGTTTCAGCGCACCAAGGGCACGCTTCGGGAGTTGTACCTGGAGCCGCTGTGGGAGATCTACCAGCGCACGGGCACCATCTACCCGGACGGGACGCTGCTGCTACACGCCGACATGAAGACCGCGACCGAGCGGACGTGGCGGGTGCTGGAGAACACGCTCCGAAACTACCCAGGTCTGTTCACACGCTACGAGCTCGAGACGCAGACGGTGATTCCGGGGCCCGTCACCGTGTACACCAACGACGAGCCGGACGCGTCGTTCCTGTCCGACTACGACGTGATCCACTCCACCGCGGACGGGCGCTTCGGCGACATCTACGACCCCAGCGCGTGGGCGTCCGACGCCTACCAGGACCGCGCCTGGCGCATGCCGATCATCAGCAGCAACCTCCAGTCGTACAACGACATCACGCAGATGTTCGAGTTCCTCGTCCCGGAGGAGGACATCGTCGAGGCGTACGCCGACGCATACCCCGACCTCACCGCCGAGAACCTCGCCGAAGAGCTGAACCGGGACAACTGGGCGTTGGCGACCGACCTCCTGCACGACGGCAGCATCCGCGTCACCGACTACCTGCGCGAGCGGATGGTGGAGGCGAACCGCTTGGGGCAGACGTACGGCCATCTCATGCGCTTCTGGGCGCCGCCGGACGCGAAGTGGTTCTGGGACATCGTCGCGCCGCTGCCCCACGTGGTGCTGCTGACCGACCATCCCGGCGAGGTGAAGATCTACCTGGAGAATCAAGCGCTGCTGGATGAGATCTCGGCGCGCTGAGATCCCCGAGCTTCTTCTGCGGGTGGCGTAGCCACAAGCAAACGACGACCGCGGTCCGACATGGACCGCGGTCGATCGTGTCTGCAGGGCGAGGCAGACACCTCGTCCCTTCGCGCGACGGTCGTGCAGCGCCGCTCAGCGCTGGATGACCGTTACTTCAATTGCCCGCGGATCTCGCCGGCCGCGTTCAGGTCGGTATGCACGTTGACGTAGAACAACCCGTCACGAAGCTGTTGCACTTCGTCTTCGGTGATGTCGTCCCAGGTGCCGGACAGTTCGCCGCTGGCCGCCGCATCCACGTTCAGCGGGAAGACCACGCCTTCGGTTTCGCCCTCCTCGGCGGGTCCGTGGATGTGCGCGCCGGTGGCGGGGCCGGTCAGGCCGGAAAAGTCGCCGCTGATGGTGAGGGTGTCCTCCGCTTCGTTCAACGTGGCCGTCGCGCTGCCCGAAGGGGTGGCGCCGTCCAGGTCGGGCGCAGGCACCTCCGCGTCCGTCGTCAGATCGGCCGAGAAGTCCAGCTGCACCGCCGCGGAGCATGCCGCGAGGCCCAGCACCAGTCCGATGGAGGCGAGGAGTACCTTGAATCTGCTCATGTGAATCACTCCCTTCCGAGGGGCGAGAGTGAGAATCCGAGCGACGCGACCGAGCACGTCCCGTAGCGTCACCGACTCACCCGAGCGCCAGTGTAGGGCCCACGAAGATGAGGATTCGTAAGGCCGAGGGTGGACGGGCTTGCACCTCCCGTGATAACGCCCGCGCGTCACCGCAACAAGCGCCCCAAGGCGTCGCCCAAGTGGGATCGTTCGGTCGGCCTGCGGCCGTGCACCATCAATACGGTGCAGGGCAGGTGCCGCGCCACGCGCGACGCGAAGGACCCCAGGAGCGTGCGGCGTAGGCTCCAGTGGGCGCGCGTTCCCACCACCGCGACGTCGACGTCCTGCGCTACGCGCGCCAGGCTGCGCCACGGTGGACCATCCCGGACGATCTGCGTGGCGACCGGCGACGCGAACTGTGCGCACAGCGCCTCCTGATAGCGGCGCGTCGCCGTGAGCCGGGTGCCGCCCACGCGCCGCCCGAGGGTTCGCAGCACGCGCACGCGGCCGTCGTGGCGGCGGGCCAGCCGGTCGGCCGTCGCGGCCACCAGCGGCGGCAGGGGGGTGCGGCTGCCGATGGCGAGCACCTGCTGGGCCTTGTCGTACCCGCGGTTCTCGACGAACACGCCGTCGCACGGCAGGTGCCGCATGAGCCAGGACGCCTCGTCGTCGAAGAGGCGGAAGCGCCGCACCACGGGTGCGCGCTCGGCCAGGACCAGGTCGGCGCCGACGGTACGAACGTGGTTGACGAGGGCGCGTTTGGCGTCGTGGCTGAGCAGTTCCTCCTGCTCGATCTGGACGTCCGTGCCCTCCGCTGCGGTGGCGAGGGCGCCGATCCACTCGTGCTCGCGCCGCCTCCCCATTTCGGTGCCGGTGCCGATGCCGGCCTGCTCCGGCACCTCCACCAGGCGTAGCACCTGCACCCGGCCCGTCCCGGGCGTGGACAGATCGGACGCGATGCGCAGCAGTGCGCCCAGGCGCTCCGTCGGGAGGTCGGGATCGACGGGCACCACGATCGACGTGGGTCGCGCGGCGTCCATGGCCTCCTGCACGTCGGCGAGGTTGCGGTCGTCGGCGCGCCTGCGGAGCGCGTCCAGGGCGGCTCCCTCCCGGCGCGTGCGGGGCCGCCCGTACGCCAGGTACCACGCGATCCCGCCGAGCGTGATGCCGGCCGCGCCGAGCAGGGCCGTCACGCCCATGAACGGAATCAACACTACCGTCGCGGCGATCCCGAAGAGCTGCACCCAGGGGTAGGCCGGGGACCGGAAGGTGGGGCGGTAGTGCGCGGGGTCGCCTTCGCGGAACACGATGACCGCAAGGTTCACGATCGCGAACACCAGCAGTTGGAACGCGCTGGCGAGCTTGGCCAGTTCGAGCACCGGTACGAACACGATCAGCGCCAGCATGGTCGCGCCGGTCACGATGATCGCGGCGACCGGCGTGCGGAAGCGGCGATGGATGACGCTCACCACGTCTGGAAGCAGCCGGTCCCGGCTCATGGCGAACGGGTAGCGCGAGGCCGAGAGGATGCCGGCGTTCGCCATGCTGGTCAACGCCAGCACGGCGGTCACCGCGATGACGGTGGCGCCGATCGGTCCCAGGAACTGCTCCGCGGCGACCGCCATCGGGGTGGTGCTGCCCAACTGACCGGGTTCGGTGACGCCGACGATGACGAACACGATCGCGGTGTACACCAGCATCATCACGCCGATCGAGGTGAGGATGCCCAAGGGGATGGTGCGGCCCGGATCGTCGACCTCCTCGGCGATGCTGGCGATCTTGGTGACGCCGGCGTAGGACACGAACACGAAGCCGGTCGTGGCCAGGAGGCCTTCGAAGCCGGCGGGAAAGAACGGTTGGTAGTTGGCGCTCTCGACCGCGATGGCGCCGCGGGCCACGAAGGCCACCAGCACGGCCAGGACGGTGGTGACGATGGCGGCCTGCAGCTGGCCGACCTTGCGGACGCCCATCACGTTCAGACCGATCAGCGCCACGCCCAATGCCAGGGCGATCGCTTCGACCGGGACGTCACCGAGGAACAGGACCAGGTACGCGCCCAGGCCCACGAGGGCGAAGGCGCTCTTGAACACCAGCGAGAACCAGGCGCCCACGCCCGCGACGGTGCCCATCATCGGCCCCAGGGCGCGATCGATGAACAGGTAGGTGCCGCCCGCCTCAGGCATGGCGGTGGCCATCTCCGCCTTGCTGAGGGCCGAGGGAAGCACCACCACGCCTGCCAACAGGTACGCGAGGATCACGGCCGGCCCGGCGATCGATTCCGCCAGCCCGGGCAGCACGAAGATGCCGCTGCCGATCATGGCGCCGATGCTGATGGTGAACACCGCGTAGAACCCGAGGTCGCGGCCGAGGTAGTCGCGCATCGCCCGCCTACCATAGGCAAACTTGCGCGTGCCGCATGTCGTCGCGGTGCGTGTTCGCGTTCGAACGTGCGGCGGCCGGCTCTAGAGGACGCCCAGGGAACGCAGGAGCACCAGCACCACCAGCAGGGGGGTCAGGTAGCGGAGGGTGAACAACCAGAGGGCGCCCAGGCGCTTCCCTGTGAAGCCGGCCTCCTGAAGCGCGACGCTCCGTTGCCAGCCCCACCCGATGAACAGCGCGAAGAGGAGCCCCCCGAGGGGCAGCACCACCTGCGAGGCGGCGAGGTCCAGCCCGTCCAGGATCGGCCGGCCGAACAGCGACACGTGGTCCAGTCGGCCGTAGCCCAGCGACGAGAAGATGCCCAACACGAAGATGAGCGCGCCGAATGCCAGGCCTGCCCTGCGCCGCGTCCAGCGGAGGCGCCGCATGGCGTACGCGACGACCACCTCGAGGAGCGACACGGCGGAGGACAGCGCTGCGGCCGCCAGCAACACGAAGAACGCCACACCGACCACGGTGCCGCCCGGCATCGCCTCGAAGATGCCCGGCAGGACGATGAACACCAGCGTCGCCCCCGTCGCGGGGTCGATCGCGAAGGCGAACACGGCGGGGAAGATCACCAGCCCCGCCACCAGCGCGACCAGGAAGTCGAGGGTCACGATGCGCACCGCGGCGCCGGGCAGGGCGGTCGAGCGGGGCAGGTAGCTGCCGTAGGTGAGCAGGGCGCCCATGCCTAGACTCAACGAGAAGAACGCCTGACCCACCGCGGCCAGATAGGCCTCACCCTGGGCGAACACCGTCCAGTCCGGCGCGAACAGGAACCGCAGCCCGCCGCCGGCCCCGGGCAGCGACAGGCTGTAGGCCGCCATCGCCACCAGGAGCAGGGCGAGGAGCGGCATCAGGATGCGGTTGGCCCACTCGATCCCGCGCCGCACGCCCATCACCACGATGAGCGTGGTGACGGCCATGAACGCGAACGACCAGGCCAGCGGGGCGAAGGTCTCCGCGATGAACGCCGAGAAGAAGGCGTCATGACTGCCCACCGTCGCGCTCGTGACCCCACCGCTGAGGTAGCCCGCCAGGTAGCGCACGACCCACCCGCCGATGACGGCGTAGTACGACAGGATCACCAGCGCGGCTCCGACCGACAGGTACCCGGCGATCACCCACGGTCGTCCCGGCGCCAGCGTTTCGAAGGCACCGACGGCGTCCGACTGCGCCCGGCGTCCGATCACCAGCTCCGCGATCATCACCGGCAGGCCCATCACGACGAGGACCAGGACGTACATCAGCAGAAACGCTGCGCCCCCGTGCTCCCCCACGACGTACGAGAAGCGCCAGATGTTGCCGAGCCCGACCGCGGAGCCGACGGCGGCCAGGGTGAAGCCGAGCCGGGACCCCCACTGTTCCCGAGGCGGCACGGTCATGTCGTCGGTCCGGTGGGCGGGAGCATGGCGGGTCCTCGGCGCCTCATGCCTGCGTACCTCCATCCAGGGCCGGCTCGCGCGCGGCGATCAACGGCGTGGGGCGACGCGCGCCCCGATGCGCCCAGCATCCCCGGTACGCATAGCCGTGACCAGCGGTGGGTCGGGGACGGGAGGGTAGGAGTTTCGCGGACGTCGCCGATGCGGCCCCTCCTTCGAAGGCCGGGCCGGGCCGAGGGGTAGGCTGACCCGCATGGCACCGAACCGCGAGGCCCACGCGTGAGGAGGCGTCGCGGATGGTACCTCGTGCCCGCACTGATGGTCATGGCGGCCCTGATGCGGCTCACGTTCTCGGGCCCGTCCGGGGCGGCGCCCGGCTCGTGCGGCGATGCTGCCACGCCCATGCACGCGGTGCAGGGTGCCTCCGAGGTCAGTCCCATGGAGGGGCGCTCGGTCGTGGTGGAGGGCGGTTTGATCGGCGACTTCCAAGCGGCGGAGGAACTGCAGGGCTTCTTCGTGCAGGAGGCGGACGCCGACCGGGACGACGATCCGGCCACCTCCGAAGCCCTGTTCGTGTTCGAGGGCGAGGAGGTCACGCGCGAGGTCGCGGAGGGGGACCGCGTCCGCGTCGCCGGCACCGTCAAGGAATACGGCGGCATGACCGAGCTGACCGACGTCACGGGCGTCACCATATGCGGGGAGGCCGGCCAGGTCACGCCGGTGGCGCTGCGGCTGCCGCTCGGCGAGGCGGCGTTGGAACGGGTCGAGAACATGCGGGTGACGTTCCCGCAGGCCTTGACGATCAGCGGGTACGCCGACTTCGACCGGTTCGGCGAGATCACGTTGTCGCACCCGGCCGGCGGGCGGCCGCGAATGATCACGCCGACGGCGCACCTGGATCCCGGTGATCCCGAGGCGGCCCGCCAGGTGCGCACCGCGGCATCGCGGCGCATCACGCTGGACGACGGTCGTTACGTGCAGAATCCGGATCCGCTTCGCCACCCGGACGGCCAGGCATTCACACAGGACCACAGGTTCCGGGGCGGCGACCTCGTCACCGACGCGGAAGGAATGTTGACGTACGCCTTCGGCGCCTACCGGCTGCACCCCACCCGCGCCGCGACGTACACCGGTACGAACCCGCGCCCGACCGTGCCCGAGGAGGTCGGCGGGGCGTTGCGCGTCGCAGCCGTCAACGCCCACAACTACTTCACCACCCTGGGGCGTCGCGGCGCGCAGGATGCGGACGCGCTCGCGCGGCAGCGCGCCAAGCTGGTGGCGATGCTGGCCAGCCTGGACGCCGACGTGCTGGCGCTCGTCGAAGTCGAGAACGGCGACGGCGCCGCAATCGACCTGATCTCGGCCCTCGAGGACGAGGGCGGCGGGGGGTCGTACGACGTGGTGCGAACCGGCGTGCTGGGGTCGGACGAGATCGAGGTGGCGCTGGCCTACCGGCCCGCCGCCGTCACGCCCGTCGGGCCTCACGCCGTGCTGGACGCGCCCGCGTTCCTCGACCCCAACGACGTCGGGATGGACCTGAACCGCCCGGTCCTGGCGCAGACCTTCGAGGACGCCCGTGGCGGCGTGTTCACGGTCGCGGCCGTCCACCTGAAGAGCAAGGGCTCGGCGTGCGGCGCGGGGGACGACGATCCGCTGCAGGGGAACTGCAACCGTACCCGCGCCCTGGCGGCGCGGCACCTGAGCGCGTGGCTTGCGGGTGACCCGACCGGCAGCGGTGACCCGGACGCCTTGATCCTGGGCGACCTGAACGCGTACGACCAGGAGGACCCCATCCGGGCGCTGGAAGCGGGCGGGTACACCGACCTGCTGGACCGCCATGAAGGTGCATTCGCGTACACGTACGGTTTCGACGCGCAGTTCGGCCATCTGGACTACGCGCTGGCCAACGCATCCCTCGCGCCGCAGGTCACGGGCGCCACCGCCTGGCACGTAAACGCCGACGAGCCCGACGTGCTCGACGATCGTGCCGACCACGCCGGGCCGGCCCAGCGGGCGCTGTACCGGCCGGATGCCTTCCGCGCCTCGGACCACGATCCCGTGCTCATCGGACTCGAACTCGACACCCCTTGACCTTCGAGGCGGCTTCGGCCCCTATCCTGCATCCGAGGTGCCCCCCGGTTGGGGGCGGAAGGGAGCGACGACATGCCTAAATCGCGCGACATGGACGCGACACGACGCATCTTGACGACCTCTCGCATCGTGGCGGTGCTCGGTGCGCACCCCGACACGAGCAAGCCGGCGCACTTCGTGCCCGCCTACCTGCACGAGCAGGGGTTCGAGGTGCACCCCGTCAACCCGACCTACACCGATGAACGCCTGTGGGGACGCCTGCCGGCGGGCCGCTTGGCGGACCTCGACACGCCTGTCGACGTGGTCGACGTGTTTCGGCGTAGCGAGCACCTCCCCGGGCATCTGGACGACGTGCTGGCGATGGATCCGTTGCCGAAGGTGGTGTGGTTCCAGAAAGGCATCCGGCACGACGAGGTGGCCCGGCAGCTGGAGGGGCGCGGAATCGAGGTCGTCCAGGACGCCTGCATGCTGGCACTGCACAAGAAGCTCGGCCTTCAGCGGGGGGCCGAGCCCGACGCGAAGCGCTGACGCCGGAATGCGGGGCCTGGTGGGGACGCCTGCCCCCGCTCGCGTACCGCACGGAGGTGCGCTGAAACGCGCCATGTTCGTCGTGCGCGGGTGTTCGACACCGACGCCGCGAGGGTCCGCGTGCTAGCGTGAACACATGAAGCAGCTGAAGATCGTGATGGCCATCGCGTTTGCCGGCGTGCTCGCAGCGTGTGCGCCGGGCACGATTACGCCCGAAGAGCTGGTCGTGACCCGGCCGTACGACGAGGCCTTCGCGCTGGTGACCAACACCATCGCGACCCAGCCGTACCCCGACGACACCACCGGGTGGGTGGTGACCCAGTCCGATCAGGTGGGTGGGTTCGTCACGGCCGAGCTCGAGGGCCGCGCCTGCGCCTTCCTGGGATTGGGATGCGAGCCGTACACCGCACGGGTTTCGGTGGCGCTGAACACGCGGGGCGAGGAGCTCACCGCGGTGCAGATCAGCCAGACGGGGCACTCGGTGGCGCAGGACCTCGCCGACCGGCTGGCCGACCGGTTGCGGGCTCCGTAGGCGATCGGGGCCCGACGCACGGGTCACGGGTCGGCGCGGCTGCAGGTCGAAGCGGGGATCGGGCCGTTCCCCGCGTCTCGGCCGGAGGCGAACCGGCCACGGGAAAGAACGGGGTGGTCAAAGTGTCGACCGACGTGTTGGTGGCATACGCCAGCAAGCACGGCGCGACGGCCGAGATCGCGGAGCACATCGCGCACGTCCTGCGGGGCGGCGGCCTTCGCGTCGAGGTCGCGCCCGCCGGCGCGGTGCACGATCTCGGGCCGTACACCGCGGTGGTGCTCGGCAGCGCGGTGTACATGGGCGGCTGGCGGCGCGAAGCCGCGCGCTTCCTGAAACGCTTCGAACAGGAATTGTCCGAACGGCCGGTGTGGCTGTTCTCCAGCGGCCCGACCGGCTTGGGCGATCCCGTGGCGTTGGTCCATGGCCGGCGGGTGCCCGACGGCCTGAAGGCGTTGGTGGCGGGCATCGAGCCCAAGGACGTGACCGTGTTCCACGGACGGCTGGACCCGGAAACGTTGGGGCGGATCGAACGCTGGGTCGTCACGCGGGTGGCGGCGCCCAGCGGCGATTTTCGTGATGCTGCTGCCATCCGCGACTGGGCGCAAGGGATCGCGAGCGAGCTGACGCCGGCCGTACTGGCCCCCGCGTAGGGCCACGCCGGCGTGCGTGCGGCCCTACGCCCGGACGCGGGTCACGCCGGCCGTTCAGCGAGGCCGAATCCGCGTAACTCGCACCGCGCCGTCGGCCGTGAGCACGCCCCGCACCTCGACGTACGAGCCGATGTCGGGATCGTCGTCGATGCGGGTGTCGGGCGTGATCGTGAGGGGTAGCCCGTCCAGGACCCAGCGGGCGGAGAGGGTGCCGTGCAGGCGGACCTCGGCGCCGGCCCGGATGCCGGTGGCTTCGCCGTCGGGGCCGGATGCGCCGCCCTCGATCCAGGTTCGGATGCGTGCGATGGCGTCCTCGCTCAAATAGGGGGGACCGTCGAAGGGCATACGGGGCAGCGACATGCCGGTGACGCGCCGGTACAGCTCGCTGGCCAACGGCATCCCCGGTACCACCAAGGGCCGTTCCGTGCCGGCGACGATGGCGTCGTGCGAGGTGACGACGAACCCCTCGGGCGGCGCGCCCATGACGCCGTTCGGGGCATGGCAGTGGGCGCACCGGCGTTGGAAGGTCTGCATTACGTTCGCAAAGGTGCCGGGCTCGGCGGTAGCCGCATCGGGGAGGCCAGCGTCCGCCTCCGCCGCGTCCACGCCCCCCATGCCCGACGAATCCGTGTCCGACGTGCCGGCTGGCGCGCCCGCTTCGATCCAGGACACGATCAGGGCGATGGTTTCGTCGTCCAGGTAGGGCGGGCCGGTCAGCGGCATGCGCGGTTGGCTGGTGCCGCGAATGCGGTGAACCAGCTCGCTTGCGTCGGGGTCCCCGGGGACGACCACAGGGCCGCGGTCGCTACCCGCCAGTACGGCCTCGTGACGGGTCAATGACAGGCCTCTCGGGGGATTGTCGCCGCTGTGGCACATGGTGCAGTGGTGCTCGAGAATGGGCGCGACGTCGTCGAACGTCGGCGTGGGCGCCTGTCCGGCGACCATCGAACCCAGCAGCAGCGTGACCAGCACGAGCAGAGCACGCCCAAGAACGTGGACGCCGATTGGGAGGGTCATGCCCCGAGGATACGGCACGTAGCGGGTGACGGGAGGCGCGGCGTTGCGGAGCGGCATGATGCGCGGTCGACGCGCCGAGCCCATGTGTGAACCCGAGAGTCCGACGTAGGTTACAAGTAAGTTGTCCAAGTTGGATGAAAAGCGCTTAATGAATCAGGGAACAGATGTGGTAGTATCAATTGTTTCTGGCCCGCAAGATTGGTGTCGGAACACATAGGAGAATCATGAAGTCATTCGATCGATACACGAGGCGCATTCTGGGATCGATGGTCATCGTCCTGACGGTGTTTCTCGCAGCTTGTTCCACGTTCACGTCGGACGACACGACCGCGCCTGTGGTGACGTCGCTGACGCCGGTCGCGGGTGCGACGGGTGTGGCGACGAACACGCGGGTCGTTCTTGCGTTCGATGAGCTGATGAATCCGGCGACGTTGTCCAGTAGCGACTTTACGTTGGCTGGGGGCGGTTCGTCGTCCGTTGCCGGTGACCTTGCGTACGATGAGGATACCGACAGCTTGGTGTTCACGCCGTCGAGCGTGTTGGATGCGTCGACGGAGTACACGGCGACGTTGACGCCGGGCATCGAGGACGTGGCGGGCAATACGCTTGCCGACGATGTCGAATGGTCGTTCACCACCGCTGACGCGGTCCCCTCGATCCAGCCCGTCGACCTCGGAACCGCCGCTGACTTCGTGATCCTGGCGAAGACGGCCGTGACGACGACAGGCGCGACCAGCGTCGTAGGCGACATCGGCATCAGCCCCGCCGCCCAAAGCTCCATCACCGGCTTCTCCGAAACCCTCGATGCCTCGGGAACCTTCGCGACCTCGAGCCTCGTGACGGGACGGATCTATGCTGCCGACATGGCGGTTCCTACCCCCGCCAAGATGACGACGGCCATCAGCGACATGGATACGGCGTACACCGATGCCGCCGGACGCACCTCGCCTGACTTCACGGAACTCGGCGCGGGGGACATCAGTGGCCTGACGCTCGTTCCCGGCCTCTACAAGTGGGGGACCGGCGTGATGGTCTCGACCGACGTCACCCTGTCGGGCACGAGCGACGACGTCTGGATCTTCCAGGTCGCGCAGGACCTCACCGTCGCCAACGGTGCCCAGATGAACCTGTCCGGCGGCGCCCAGCCCGAGAACGTGTTCTGGCAGATTGCCGGCCAGGCGACCTTCGGCACGGGTTCCGATGTCCAGGGCATCGTGTTGAGCAAGACGCAGATCGTTCTCCAAAGCGGTGCCGTGTTCAGCGGCAGGGCACTGGCCCAGACCGCTGTGACGATGGATGCGAACACGGTGACGCAGCCTACGGACTGACCGTCTTCGGGGCGCCGTAGCACACGCGCGGCCGCCATATCCCGAACGAAGGGCGACCGCCATGCGCACGTGCGCATGGCGGTCGCCTTCTGTGACCGGAACGACGACGCAGGCTACTCTTGTGCGACGTCCCTTACCGTGTGCGACGGCCCTTCGGCTTCGCTTAGGTCCACCGTCACCTCGCGTCCCCCGAAGCCGTGCACGTTGCACCGGGCGCGAACCGTGAACACGGTGACCCCGTCCGGAAGTTCGAGGCCTCGCAGGCTACGCGTGAACGGTTGCTCGGCGTCGTGGGGGTGCAGCAGTTCCCGTTCGCCGTACACCTCGCCGCTGTCGGGATCGACGACCTGCCAGGCATCGGCGTAGTGGTCCCAGCCTTCGTCCCGGTGGCGAACGGTGACGGACACGTCGTAGCGGCCATCGTCCCGAACCGTGACGACGACCTCTTCGACCTGGGCGTACGCCAGCGAGGTCTCAAAGGCGGGTTCTTCCTCCTGCGCGCAGGTGAGGGAGGAGGTGAGGGCCAGCGCGAGCGTTGCCAGGAGCGTGAGGCGGAGCATGACGCGAGGATACGCCGGCATTCGGCCGCGCGTCGACCGGCCGCGACGCGCTCAGTGCCGGAAGTGGACGAACACGCGACCGTGGTTGTCGGCGTCCTTCTCGACGCGGTGATACGTCTGCTTCACGGGCTTGTGGTCCAGGAACTTCAGCACGCGCTTCTTGAGCTGGCCGCTTCCCTTGCCGGGGACGATCTCCACCAGCGCGATCTTGCGCTGGACCGCCTCGCGCATCACCCGTTCGAGTTCCGCCTCGATTGCGTCGCCCCGGTCGTAGATGTCGTGCAGGTCGAGTTTGAGTTTGGCCATGCGTGGCTCCTTGCGTCGAATGTAGCTGCCCGTCCCCGCCGTGCACGTCGTCCCGGGATGATCGGCCCTCGGCCCAGCGCCGCCCTCGCGGTAGGCTGCTGGAATGGTCGCGCTGGCTGTGAACGACACGCCGTGCTCGCGCGCCCTGCTTCGCGACGGGCACCTGCGGGCGGACTATCTGGAGACCAGCGGGCCGCACGTCGAGGATGCCGTGGCGGCGCTTCCCGGCGTGTCCTTCTTGTTGCACAACAGCGTGTGGGACTGGTCGTTGGGCCACCCGGACGCGTTGGCGCAACGCGACGTGCTCGCCCTCACCCGGCGCAGGCTGCAGTTGACGCGGGCGCCGTGGCTGAGCATCCACATCGGATTCAGCGCAGCGGAGGTCCGGTTCGATGACGGCATGCGGCCGGCATCGCGCCCGGTGGGGTCCGAGGAGCTACTGCCGGTCATGACCCGCAACGTGCGCGACTTCGCCGCGCACCTCGATGTCCCTTTGCTGCTAGAGAACCTGGACCACAACCCCACCGGCGCGTACGACCACGTGTGCGACCCCAATTTCATTCGCACGCTCGTCGAAGCGTCGAACGCGTACCTGTTGCTGGACCTGGCCCACGCGCAGGTCAGCGCCGCACGGTTGGGCTGGGACCTGGCCGCGTACCTCGCGGCCCTGCCGCTCGGGCGCGTGCGGCAGGTGCACGTGAGCGGCCCGCGGCGACGGGACGGCGTGCTGGCGGACGCCCACGAGCCGCTCCGCGAGGAGGATTTGGCGCTCCTGCGCGACGTGCTGCGCGCGACCACGCCGTGGGCCGTCACGCTGGAGTACGGACGGGACGACGCGGCGTTGCTGGCGCAGGTGGCGACGCTGCGGGAGCTCCTCGCGACGTCGGACGACACCCGCACGGACGCATGACGGCGATCGACCGGGTCGTTCAGGGCAGCAGCACCGTCGAGCCGGTCGTGCGCCGCGCTTCCAGCGCACGGTGCGCCTCGGCCGCATCGTTCAGGGAAAAGCGTTGGTCGATCCGCACCGGAATCGTGCCGTTCGCCACCGCGTCGAACACCGCCTGCGCCGCGGCGCGGAGCTGCGTGGTGGTCGCGGTGTAGGTGGCGATGGTGGGCCGGGTGAGGTACAGCGATCCCTTGGCGGCCAGCACCACCAGGTTGGGGACCGATACCGGTCCCGAGGCGTTGCCGAAGCTGACCATCAGGCCGCGCGGGCGCAGCGCGTCCAACGACCCCTCGAAGGTGGCACGGCCCACCCCGTCGTACACGACGTCGACGCCCACGCCGTCCGTGAACGCCCGCGCGCGGTCTTTGAAGTCGTCCTGGCTGTAGTCGACGACGTCGTCGGCGCCCGCCTCCCGTGCCAGCGCGACCTTCTCCGGCGAGCCGGCGGTGCCGATGACGCGTGCCCCCAGCGCCTTTGCCCAGCGCGTCAGGATCGAGCCGACGCCGCCCGCGGCCGCGTGGATCAGGAGGTGCTGGCCCGGCTGGACCGCCCAGGTCTCGAACAGCAGGTAGTACGCCGTGATGCCCTTCAGCGTCACCGCGGCCGCCGCCTCGAAGCTCACGCCCTCGGGCAGCGGCGCCACGCGGCCGGCGGGAATGTTGCGTTCCTCGGCGTAGGCGCCGACGGGCCCGAAGTAGGCGACGCGGTCGCCCACGGCGACGTCGCCGACGTCAGCGCCGACGGCCGTCACCTCGCCGGCGCCCTCGTTGCCCGCCACGAACGGCAGCGGTGTGTCGTACAGGCCGGAACGCTGGTAGGTGTCGAGGAAGTTCAGCCCCACGGCGTGGTTGCGGACGCGAATCTCGCCCGGTCCCGGGGGTGCGAGCGACCGGTCCTGGACCTGCAGGACCTCCGGACCGCCATGGGCGCGTACGAACACCGCTTTGCTCATCTCTCGCCTCGCTTCCCGGCGTGGGGCCGCCACGCACGCCTCGCAGGCATCATCGCCCGGCGCGGACCAGGCCGGCGCGGAATCGGCGCACGGCGCCGGGCGTCGCAGGCACGGGGTACGAAAACGGTCCGGTGCGACGAGGGGGTCGCACCGGACCGCGAACGGTCGCGGACGCTCAGCGGGTGCGCTCGGCCCACCAGTGGTACTCGCTCGCGGTGCCCCGTTGGTAGAAGCGGCCGCTCAGGCGCAGGCGTGCGTCCTCTTCCACGAGCCTCCCCTCGTACACCTGGTCCAGCGCGCTGAGAGGCCGAACGAACCGCAACAGGAAGCCGTCGAACTCGATCTCCTCGAGCGCGTCGGCGCGGCCCAGATCGAGCGTGCCCACCCATCCCTCGTCGCTGCTACGGAACGTCAGCGTGCCGGTGTACCCATTGGCGTTCACCTGCCAGGTCCCGGCCAGCGCGAGATCCGTGGGGGTCTCGACCTTCGTGGGTGCCGGGTCGGTCGTGGGCTGGCGGGACACGGCGAAGCTGGCGGGCCAGGAGCCCCAACGGACGGACGCGACGCCGTTCCGGGTCGAGGCGACGTAGCCGTCCTGCCCCGGGAGCATCGTCAGTGTGAACGTGCCACCCTCCGGCCCGATCACGCCGGCGTGACGCGCCGCAAGGCAGACGTGCGAGTCGTGGGTGTACACGTCCGTGCCCCACAGGCGACCGGTCGTGGGGCAGCCGGACGGGCAGGTGACGCGCAGGCTGGTGCCTTCCTGCTGGGCGTCCAACGGTGCGGCGTTCGCGCGCTGATCGCACGTCAGCAACGTCACCGCGCCCCCCGGCGCCGACGGGCTGGGGGCCGCGCGTACCTCGAAGGCGCCGCTGGCCGCGAGTCGGGTGTACCCGTCGTTCTCGAACAGCCGGAACTCGTACCGTCCAGGTTCGCGGGGCGCGTCGAACACGAGCTCGCCCGTTGCGCGACCCTCGGTGTACTGCCAGTCCAGATGCTCGCGGTCGGAGGCACCGCTTCGGTACAGGCCCACCCAGTCCTTCGCGAAGCCCGGCGTCCCGCCGAACCGTGCCGTGATGGGGGCGGCGGGGGCGACGGCTCGCGCACCGACGCTCACGCTCGGCGACGCGGCACGGGGCCCGTCATTGGGCGCAACGTCACCCGCTTCGGCGCCATAGACGTGCAGTTCGTACGCGAGCGGCTGCCACAGGAGGTTCTTTACGTAAATCTCGTAGCGGCCGGCCTGGGGCGCGCGGAGCGTGAAGCTGGGGTTGGGGTCGGTGCTGATGTCGTAGAACAGCTCGCGCTCTTCGAAGCCGGCGTAGATCGCGAGGTCCGCGTCGTCGCCGCCCGCGTCGACGCGGATGTGCACGTCGGGGCCGCCCGCGGGAAGGTTCAGCACGTAGACGTGGTCGATCTGCTCGGTGGGGATGGTGCCGGCCCGGGTGGTGTTCAGCGACATGTCGAACGTGGTCTGGGCGTGCACGGCCGTGACCGCCATGCAGGCGATCAGGAGGGCGAACCAACGGGGAACGCCTAGCATACGGGACTCCTTGTCCGTAGCGTGCGCCAGCCGGTGCGCCGGGCTCGGCGCAGGGCTCGCGGGGGGGCCGAGCGCCCACCGGTTCGGCCGAATTCGAGGGGAGGAGGAGGGATCGTCGCTTCAAGGTGGACGTGTCATCGTCGTGCCTCCGTTCCCAGGACCTGTCATCTCGGGATGCGCGGGGCCCTGGACGCGCCGCCGCGTAGCTCGTGCGCGGATTCACGAGTAGTATAGGCCTCACGCAGGGGCGCCGTATGGACGATTGCCACACCTGTGGTCGGCCAGGCATCCGGGTCGAGCGAGCCGGAGGCGATCGCCTTGGCGACGCCGCGTGCGTAGGTGGCCTTCTGGCGGCTGAAGCCGATCGCCCGTGCTATTTTGGTTCGACTGCCTACGCCGGAGGTTCCCCATGCCGATGCTGCACCGTACACGGTTGTTCGTCGATCGTACGAAGGGGGGCGGCCGGGTGCCGGGACGCCCAAGGCTCGGGCCCCTCCTGGCGCGCCTCTTGGTGCTGGCGTTGGCGTTCTCGTCGCTCACCGCCTGGGCACAGGACGCGCCGATCCCCGAACGCTTCGCCACCACCCGCAGCGATACCGACTACCCCGGTGGCGACCTGACGCCGCTGTTCGACATTCGCCTGGAGCAGTGCCACGCCACCTGCTTGCGGCTCGAGGACTGCGCCGGCTTCACCTTCGATGGGCGCAACGCCGCCTGCTTCCCCAAGGGCAGCCTGGGCGCGCCGGTCCCGTTCGAGGGCGCGCTGTCCGGTGTGATCACGCGGCAGAGCGCGGCGGCGCTGGAGCGTGCGCGCGCGGCCGCCGCCACGATGGACTTCCTGGAGTCGTCCGACCTGGACGCCGCACGTCAGCAGGCGACGGCGATGGCCGAGCGATACCAGGCTGGCGGCAGGACGGAAGCCGAGCTGTTGGACATGGCGCGCGGGCAGCCCCCGGCCCAGGCCGTCGCGTCGACCGGCGCGGCCGTGACCGTCGCCGACGGGGGTGAGGCCTGGCTGGCGCACGCGCGGGCCCTGGCCGCCGAGGCCGCGCGCGACGCGAACCGCCGCTACGAGGCGAACCAGCAGGCCGCCTCGGCGGCGCTCAACGCAGCCCTGCGCCTTCCGGAGCCGGAGCGCGCCGCGGCGCTGGTGGTCCAGGCGCGCGCGCTCGAAGCGACCTACCGCGGCGAGACCGCGCTCGGCGCCCTGCGTCTGGCCGATCTGCTCCGTCCCGGGATCGCCCCCGCGGACATGGCGCGCTTGCGCGAGCGGTTCGGCTTTCGCGTGCTGGCCCACGACGTCGACGCCGCAACGGCGACGCCCCGCATCTGCGTGACCTTCTCGGAGGACCTCTCGCCCAGGCGCGACTACGCGCCCTTCGTGCAACACCGGGCGCGGGGACTCGCGCTCGAGGTCGAAGGGCCGCAACTGTGCGCGACGGGCGTCGCCTATGGAGAGAGCTACCTCCTGACGCTGCGCGCGGGCCTTCCCAGCGTCACGGGCGATGCGCTGATGGACGACGTGCCGCTCGAGGTCTACGTCCGCGACCGCGCGCCCTTGGTGCGCTTCCCGGGCCGAAGCTACGTGCTGCCCGCCGTCGGCCCACGAGCCCTGCCGGTAGAGACCGTCAATGCGGACCGGCTGGCGTTGCGGCTCCTGCGCGTGTCCGACCGCAATCTGGTGAACGCCATCCGCGAGGGCGCCTTCGCGCAGGCCCTCAGCGCCTGGGAAGGCGAGCGCTTCGAGGAGCTGCTGGCGGAACCGGTGTGGCAGGGCGAAGCGCAGCTCGAAGGGACGTTGAACCAGGCCACCACCTCGCGCCTGCCGCTGGATGAGGTCGGCGCGCTGGAGCCCGGCGTGTACGTGTTGCGCGCGAGCGTGCCGGACACGGCCCCCCGTGACGTGCCGCCGGCCACCCAGTGGTTCATGGTCTCCGACCTCGGCGTCACGACGTTGTCCGGCCGCGACGGCGTGCACGTGGTGGTTCAGCGTCTGTCCGACGGCGAGCCCGTGGCGGGCGCGACCGTGGCGCTGCTGGCGCGCTCGAACCGCCTCCTCGGCGAGGCGAGCACGGACGCCCGCGGCCACGTCCGCTTCGCGGCCGCACTGGCGCGGGGGGCGGGCGCCGCGGCGCCGGCGATGGTTCGGGTCGAGGGGCCCGACGACCTGGCGGTGCTGTCGCTCGAGGAGCCCGAGTTCGACCTGTCCGACCGCGGCGTCGAGGGGCGCGCCGCCGCGGGGCCCGTCGACCTGTTCCTGACGACCGATCGCGGCGCCTACCGTCCCGGCGAGACGATCCACGTCACGGCCCTCGCCCGCGACGCTCAGGCCCGCGCCTTGACCGGGTTGCCGATCACGGCGCGGCTGCTGCGGCCCGACGGGGTCGAGTACGCCCGCGTCGTCTCCGCGGACGAACGCGCGGGCGGGCACGTCGTGTCGCTGCCGCTCGGCGTCGACGTGCCGCGTGGCGTCTGGCGGATCGAGGCGTTCGCGGACCCGGACGGCCCGGCGTTGGCCAGCCGCACCGTGCTGGTCGAGGACTTCGTGCCGGAACGCATCGACTTCGACCTGTCGCTGAGCGTGGACGGTCCGGTCCACGCGGATGCGCCGCCGAACCTGCGCATCGAAGCGCGACACGCGTTCGGACCGCCCGCAGCGGGGCTGCCGCTGACGGGCAGCGTGCGCGTGAGCGCCACCCCCGAGCTCGACGGCTGGCCGGGATTCCGCTTCGGGCGCCATGATCAGCGCGTCGACGCGCAGCGCCGTACCTTCGACGGCGGGCTGCAGACCGACGCCCAGGGGCGGCTCGAGACGCCCGTGCCGCTCGGCGGCCTGACCCTCGATCCGCGGCCCTACATGCTGAGCGTGAACGCGACATTGGTCGACGGGGCCGCGCGCCCGGTCGAGCGCACCCTGACGCGTCCGCTGCGACCCCCGGGGCCGGTGGTCGGCATTCGGCCCGGCTTCGAGGGTACGTTGCCCGAGAACGCGGAGGCGACGTTCCAGCTGGTCCGGGTCGCCCCCGACGGGGCGGCGCTGGGCGGTGAGCTGCGCTGGCAGGTGGACCGCCTCCACACCCGCTACCAGTGGTTCAGCCAGGGCGGGCGCTGGAACTGGGAGCCCGTGAGCGAACGGCAGCGCGTGGCCGAGGGCGTCGCCACCGCAGCGGACGGCCCGGCCCGCATCGCGGTCCCCGTGACGTGGGGTCGCCACGAACTGCGCGTCACGTACGACGGCGAGGCGTTCGCCAGCGCCTCGGTTCCCTTCACGGCGGGCTGGTACGCCGCCGCCACGACGCGAGAGACGCCGGAGATGCTCGCGCTGTCGCTCGACGCGCCCGCGTACGCGCCCGGCGACGTGGCGCGGCTCCGTATCGTGCCCGAAGGGTCGGGCATGGCCCTGGTGTCGGTGCTCACCGACCGGGTGGTCGACATGCGCCTCGTGCCGGTCGAAGGGGAGACGATCGTCGAGCTGCCCGTGACCGACGACTGGGGCGTCGGCGCCTACGTCACCGCCAGCCTGATCCGCCCCAGCGACGGCCCGGAGCACGTGCCCGCACGCAGCCTCGGGCTGGCTCACGCAGAGATTACGCCCGGTGACCGGGCGTTGCGGCCGGCGCTGAGCGCGCCCCGCGAGATGGACGCCCGCGACCGGCTCGAGGTGACGCTCTCCCTGCCGGGCCTCCAGGACGGATCCGCCTACGCCACCGTCGCGGCGGTCGACCTGGGGGCGTTGACGTTGACCGGGTTCGCGCCGCCCGATCCGATGGGTCACTTCTTCGGCCAGCGGCGCCTGGGCGTGGCGATCCACGACCTGTACGGGCGCCTGATCGACGCGCGTGAGGGGGCGCTGGGGCAGGTGCGATCCGGCGGCGGGGTCGACGCGGACGAAGCGGTGCGGCCCGGCCCGCTCCCGGCCGAGGACGTGCTGGCGTTCTTCCGTGGCCCGGTCGAGCTGGAGAGCGGCCGCGCAGAGGTGGGGTTCGACCTGCCAGCGTTCAACGGCACCGTGCGGGTCATGGCGGTGGTGTGGACCGACCGTGCCGTCGGGCAGGCGCACGCGGACGTGCTCGTGCGCGACCCGGTGGTGATGCAACCGAGCCTGCCGCGCTTCATGACGCCGGGGGACGAGAGCCGCCTGCGGCTGGAGCTCACCCACGTCACGGGGCCGGCCGGCGACATGGCGCTGTCGGCCCAGGGCCACGGCCTGGGCGAGGTGCCGGCGAGCGTCACGCTGAGTGAAGGCGGACGCGCGGTGCTGGACCTGCCGTTGCGGCCCACGGCGGTGGGCGATCACGTCTACCGAATCGTGCTGAGCACGCCCGAGGGCCGCGAGCTGGTGCGCGAGGTGCGGATGAGCGTCCAGCACACCGACCCCGAGACCGCCCGCTCCTCGCAGCACGTGCTGGCGCCAGGGGAGAGCTTCCGCGTGGGCCCGGGCGCGCTGGCCGGCTTCAGGCCAGGGACCGCGCGGGCCACGCTGGCCGCCGGGGCGGGTGCCGCCCTGGACCTGCCGGGGCTCGTTCAGCGCTTGCTCGGCTATCCCTACGGCTGCACCGAGCAGATCGCCTCGGGCCTGCAACCGCTGCTGCTGGCCCCGGACCGGGCCGCGGAGCTCGGCGGGCTCAGCGCGGCCGAGATGCGCGAACGGGTGCAGGTCGGCGTCGAGCGGATCCTCACCCGGCAGGGGCGCACCGGCCGTTTCGGATCGTGGGGCGCGGACGGGCAGGACCTGTGGCTGGACGCCTACGTCACCGACGTGCTGCTGCGCGCCGAAGCGTACGGTGCGAGCCTCCCCGAGCACGCGCTGCCCATGGCGCTGCGCAACCTCCGCAACCAGGTGGCGCAGGCGGGATCCATGCACGACGGCGCGGCGGCCTACGCCTACGCCTTCTACGTGCTGGCGCGCGCGGGCGAGGCCGCGATCGGCGATCTGCGTTACTACGCCGACACCCTGGCCGAACGGTTCGACACGCCGTTGGCGGCGGCGCAGCTCGGCGCCGCGTTGGCGGCCTACGGGCAGCGCTCGCGCGCGGACGCGATGTTCGCCCGGGCGTACGAGCTCGCTTTGGCGAGGTGCCGACCCGAACGATTGGCGCAACGATTACGGCACGGCGTTCCGTGACCGGGCCGGGCTGTTGGCGTTGGCGGTCGAGGCAGGCAGCGGCGTGGTGGATCGCCGGCAGCTCGCGAGCCTGCTGACGCGGCGCGCGTCGGTGCACCAGCTCTCCACCCAGGAGGCCGCCTGGGCCTTGCGGGCGGCCGTCGCGATGGGCGCCGAGGGCCAGGGCCTCGTGGTCGACGGACGGCCCGCAGACGGAGACGTCGTGCGCCTGTTCGATGGGACGCCGGTGAGCGTCCGCAACGACGGCGACACGGACGTGACGGTGACCCTCACCGCCTTCGGCGTGCCGGAAGAGGCGCCCGAGGCCGGTGGCGTCGGCTACACGATCCGCCGGCGCCACTACACCCTCACCGGCGAAGAGGCCGACCTGGACGCCGTACGGGTGGGCGACCGTGTGGTCGTGCTCCTCGAGGTGCGCCCCGATCGGGGCGTGGCCGGCGGGCGGCTGCTGATCGACGACGCGCTGCCGGCGGGGTTCGAGATCGACAACGCCAACCTGCTGCGCGAGGGCGACGTCCGCGCGCTCGACTGGCTCGCCGTGCAAGGCGAGGCCGAAATGACCGAGGCGCGGGCGGAGCGCTTCCTGGCGGCGGTGGACTGGACCTCCGGCCTGTCGCTGCGGCTGGCGTACGTCATGCGCGCGGTGTCGCCGGGCACCTTCCACTACCCCGCGGCCAAGGTGGAGGACATGTACCGCCCCGTGAACCGCGCCATCAGCGCGACGGGCCGCGTGACCATCGGCCCGTGAGACGAGGGTGGCTCGCCGGGCTGGCCGGCCTGGCGGTCGTGCTGGCCCTATGGGCCGGCATCGGACGCTGGGTGGCGGTGACGGAGCTGCCGCCACTGGCGGTCGCAACCTCGACCGAGGTGCTGGCCCGCGATGGTCGGCTGTTGCGCGCGTTCACGGTCGCGGACGGCCGCTGGCGCCTGGCGCTGGCGCCGGAGGACGTGGACCCCGGCTACCTGGCGATGCTGATCGCGTACGAGGACCGGCGCTTCTACGATCATCGCGGGGTGGACCCATGGGCGCTGGCGCGCGCCCTTCGGTCAGGCCCTCGTCCACCGGCGGCTGGTGTCGGGCGGCTCGACCCTGACCATGCAGGTCGCGCGCCTGCTCGAGGACGGCGCAACCGGCTCTTGGCCGGGCAAGCTGCGTCAGATGCGGGTGGCCCTGGCGCTCGAGCGGGCCCTGTCGAAACGAGAGATCCTGGCGCTCTACCTGCATCACGCACCCATGGGCGGCAACCTGGAGGGGGTCCGGGCGGGCAGCCTGGCGTGGTTCGGCAAGGAACCGGATCGTCTCACCGAGGCGGAGGCGGCGCTGTTGGTCGCGCTGCCGCAAGCGCCGAGCCTGCGCAGCCCCGACCGGCACCCCCGTGCGGCGCAGGCCGCGCGCGACCGCGTGCTGGCGCGGGCCCAGGCGGTGGACGTGATCGACGCGGACGCCGCCCGCACCGCCATGCGAGAGGCGCTGCCCGCGGTCCGCCGCCGCTTCCCGGCCCATGCGCCCCACCTGGCCGACCGCCTGCGGGCGGCCGAGCCGGACCGGGGGGTCCACCGCACGACGTTGGACCTGGACCTGCAGGCCGCGCTGGAGGCGCTGGCCGAGGACGCGCTGCCCGACCTGCCCGCGCGGGCGACGCTGGCATTGCAGGTCGTCGATACGGACAGCGGAACGGTCCGCGCCAGCGTGGGGTCCGCCGACTACACCAGCGACGCGCGGCAGGGGTACGTCGACATGACCCAGGCGCTGCGCTCGCCCGGCTCGACGCTGAAGCCGCTCGTCTACGGGCTCGCGTTCTCGGACGGGATGGCGCACCCGGAGACGCTCCTGAACGACCGGCCCGCCAGCTACGCCGGCTACGCGCCGCAGAACTTCGACGGCACCTTCCGTGGGCCGATCAGTGCGCGCGAGGCCCTCCAGGCGTCGCTGAACTTGCCGGTGGTGGAGCTCACGCACGCCCTCGGACCGGCGCGGGTGATGGCGGCGCTGCGCCGGGCGGGCGTCGAAGCGGCCGTGCCGGGCGACCCGGGGTTGGCGGTCAGCCTGGGTGGCGTCGGGATCAGCCTCGAGGGACTGGTGCAGCTCTACGCCGCCATTGCGCGCGGCGGAGAGGCGTTGCCGCTCACCGTTACCGACGCGGCGGCAGCGTCGCGGGCGCGGCTCATGACGCCCCAGGCCGCGTGGCAGGTGGGCGACGTTCTGAGCGACGCGCCGCGCCCCGCGCGGCTGCCGGATTGGCCGCTGGCGTTCAAGACCGGCACCTCGCACGGGCATCGCGACGCGCTGGCGCTGGGCTTCGACGGGACGCACACGGTGGGGGTGTGGGTCGGTCGCGCGGACGGCACGGCCGTGCCGGGCATGTATGGGGCGGAGGTGGCGGCGCCGCTGCTGTTCGAGGTCTTCGCGCGCCTGGGAGAGACGCCCGAGCCCCTGCCGCCCGCCCCACCCGGCACCTCGGTCGCCACCAACGCCGAGCTGCCCGCCCCGCTGCGGCAGTTCGGCGCGCGGCTCGCCGGGACCGACGACACGCCGCAGTTGACGTTTCCGCCGGACGGGGCCGCCTTGGTGGACATGCCGGGTGGCATCCTGGCGCGGGTGGAGCGCGGACGGGCGCCGTTCACCTGGTTCGCCGACGGCGCGCCCGTGCTGCGCGTGAGCTTCGAACGTGAAGCGCGGCTCGCGCTGGACGGGCCCGGGTTCGTGACGCTCTCGGTGGTGGACGCCGAGGGCCGTGCCTCGCGTGTGCGGTTCGAGCTGCGGTAGGCCGTGTTCACACGTTGCGGCGTGACACGCGGCACGCGTCTCATCCAGAAACTCAACGACTATTCCTTGTAGACCTCGAAGTTCTGGTACATGTTCAGCACCTCGCTCTTGGACAACGGGTAGTCGAAGACCATCAGTTCGTCGATGGAACCGTCGAAAGGAAACCTTCCGCCGCACCTACCGTTACAGGGCACGATCAGTTCACTCGAGCCTACCCGCGTGAGCTGGATGGCGTCACCTGTGGGTGCATATCTGCTGTTTCCGGTATCGGAGCCTTCCTCTAGTTGACCGTTGACGTAGAGCCGCATGAGATCGATCTCGTTGTCCGCGCTCCCGTAGACGACGGCGACGTGGGTCCATTCGCCGGCAGGAATCGTGGTCTGTGACTCCACCACTTCTACGTCGTCCGAAGAGCTCGAAGGGCGGTAGAAGAACTGCAGGTGTGCCCCGTCGCTCCTTGCCACCGCGCGGAACGCGTAGTCACCGACCGTCGTGGTCGCCCCCAGTTGACTGATGATGGTCTGTACTCCGCTCTCCGTGCGAGGTCGGATCCAGGCACTGATGCTGAACAGGCTGCCGCGCTCGATGAGTTCGGTGGTGGGCCAGGTGTTCGCGCTCTCGAACGCGCCGTCGAAACTGAAGCCTTGGTCGAAGCGACCCGCTCCGATGACTTCCTGTTCGCCCACGCCGCCCAAATCGACGTCGCCTTTGCTGTCTGCCAGCGTGCCGTCCCCCGTCCAGTAGTGCACGGGTTGTGGCAGGGTGCCCCCAATTACGGCTTCGCAGGTTTCGACGTCGTACTCGGTGGTGTTGCTGACCCTGGCCAACGCGTTGTTCCCGAGGTTGCGCAGATTGAACGAGATGGGTTCGACCTGGTTGAGTTGAATCTCTGCCTCGAAGTAAGACTCCAAGTTGCCTTCACGAATCAAGTTGGCAACGCCCGTGTTGGGGCCACCGATGGCGAGCACTTCGATGTTGGCGCCTCGCAGCGTTTCTTCTAGTTCTGCCTCTGCATATCCGTCGACGCCGCCGGCCGGCGCGTTGTAGGAGAACTCCAGCGCCGCCTCGATCCGTTCGCGGGACTCGGACGAGGTGAACGAGTACATGAGGATGCGCCCGTAAGACACGCTCGAGATGTAGAGCGGCAAATTGTCGGGACTTACACCAAAACTCCGCAAATCCTGCGCACTGGTCTCGTCGGTGAAGAACGCTGCGGGGCTCTCGGGTTGGTCCACGCTCATGGTGAACAGCCTCTGGACGAAGTAGGCCGTGTACGTGTACTCGTTGGCTTGTCGCTGATAGTCGAGCGAAGCGCTGGCAGAGGACCCCAGGTACCGACCTTCCAAGCCGAGCTCCAAGCTGGCTTGGGTGGCGCTGTAACTCTCGACGGACTCGAACTGGCTGAAGCCTGCCCCCACCGCAACGTCGCTTTCGACCGCGTTGGCGATGAGCTGGTTGATGCCTTCGCGCACGGTGCTGGCGACAGGCTGCTCGATGATCGTGCTGATGCCCGAGCGTACCCCCAGCACCCCACCCCCCTCGACCGAGATGCCCAACGGCGTGCGCCTACTCTTGTCGAGCGCCAGCAGTCGAAGCGAGCCAGCCAAGTGGGAGTTGCCCTGGATGAGTGCGCCGGGCCAGATAAGACCTGCGTTGGGGTTCGTCATCACGATCTGCTCGGGGTTCTTGGTCAGGCTGTAGTGCTGTGTGCGACAGCTATAGAGTTGATTGTCCACGAGCTCTTCTTCGGGGTCGCTGGCTTCGCCCACGGGCATACCGCTGTTCTCTTCCTCGAGGGGGGCGACCTCCTCCCAGTCGGGCAAACCGCCGAGAAACGCATCGACGTCGTTTTCTCCACCACCGCCATTTCCGGTGGTTGGGCTACTGCTACACGCAACGAGGCCTATGAGTAGAGTGCCTGCGACCATAGAGCGTAACGAGACGGGGTTCATGGTCCCTCCTTGGGCACAGTATAGGTGTACGTATGTGGGTTGTCGGTACAAAATACCCTTGTCGATCCACGAGGTGATACGACGGCCGGACGGAATGCAATCTCCGATCGTGGCGGGTACACACGATCGCGGGCTCTTTCATGGTGTACATTTGGTACCTAGGAGGAAAAGGATGGCGCTCAACATCAAGAATGAGGCGGTCGAGCGGCTCGCCAACGCCTTGGCTCGGCAACAGGGTATCAGCAAGACCGAGGCCGTGCGTCGCGCCCTCGAAGCGCAGCTGGAGCGGTCTGTCGAACCGAGCGGCGCCGATCGCGCGGCGCAGTTGGTCACGTTCCTCGAGCGCGACGTGTGGCCGTTCGTCCCGGCCGACCTGCTGGGACGCGCGCCCGACGAGCGAGAGCGCGAGCGCATCCTCGGATACGGACCGGACGGCGTGTGATCACTGACGCCAGCGCGCTCGTCGCGCTCCTGATCCGCGAACCCGGCTGGGAGCGCATCGCCGACGCCCTCACGGCCCACGCGTACGTGGCGATCGGGGCACCGACGCTGACCGAGACGGGGATCGTGCTGCACGCCAAGGGCGTTCCACCGAGCCTGTTGCCGGCCCTGATCCAACGCACGGACATCGAGATCGTGCCCTTCACGGAGCGCCACGCGACGGCGGCGATCGATGCCTACGCGACCTACGGACGGGGTCGCCATGCCGCGTCGCTGAATTTCGGCGACTGCATGACCTACGCCGTCGCACGCTTGGCCCAGGCCCCGCTGCTGTACGTGGGGAACGACTTCGCCCAGACGGATTTGGAGCCGGTCCTAGGGTAGTCGAGCGCGAGGTCGGTGGGCGCGACCGGGTTCTCGGTCCTACTGCGCGTTCGCGGAGGTGCGTTCGATGCGGTGGCCCGCGCCGATCAGCGCCGCGACCGCGTCGTCGAGGGCCGCGTCCTTCACCAGGAGCCAGTCGGTGTCGAAGGTGGAGACCGCGAACACGGCGACGCCCACCGCCTCGAGGGGCCGGAGCAACGATAGCAACACCCCGGTGAGCGCGAGATCGAGGGGTCCCGACACCTGAAGGGCGCGCCACCCGGACTCGGCCCGAACCTCCTGCGGCACCACCGCGGCGCGGCACACGACCGAGGTTTCGTGCGGCGTGCGGGTGATGGACGTGAACGGTTCGCCCTCGAGCCACGGGGGTGCGGCGGTGCCGGCCGGGAGCCGGCACACGGCCAGGATCTCGGGGAGGACGTACAGCGCGAGCGCGTGGTCGTTCGTCGGCGTGCGGTGCGGAAGGTCGATCGCCATCTCGTGTTCGCGCACGTGCGTTCGTGGCGGCGGCAGCGATCCCGTCGCGCCGGTCGCGACGAAGCCGTGACGCTCGTAGAGCCGCCGTGCCGGCGCGTTGTGCGTCCCGACGTCCAGGAGCAGGCGCCGCAGGCCACGTCCCCGCGCCCACGCGAGGACGAAGCGCACGAGCGCGGCACCGACCCCGCGTCCGCGCGCTTCGGGCGCGACCCACATCGAGATCAGGTACCCCGCGTCGGGATCCAGGTCGTGCGGTGCGCTTCGGATCATGCCGAGGTCTGCGTCGCCTTCGCGCCATACGAAGGTCGGGAGCGACGCGAGCTGTTCCTCCCAGTCCTCGGGATCGCGCGTTTCCGCCTCGTCCAGCGTGGTCGCGAACGCGTCGGGCGCATCGGCGAGGGCACGTAGGCGGATCGCGCGGAGGCGCCGTCCCTCGCCGACACGAAGGCACACGATCATGCGCCGGTCGGTTGCCTGGCCGGGCGCAGGTGGACGCCCCTCACGGGACTTCGCCCTGCTGCGACTCTGCACGGTCCGCGTCCGGCACGAGGTCCGCTTCGCGCGGCGTTCGCCCTTGCGCCAGCGTCTCGGCCAGCCTCCGCATCGTCCCGTCCAAGGCGTCCCGGACGCTGCGCCACGCCTCCAGGTCCTGTCCGCTCGGGTCGGGAAACGACACGTGCAGCCGCGTCGCCGCGGCCGGGTAGGCAGGGCAGCTCTCGTTGGCGTCATCGCAGACGGTGAGCACCACGTCGAAGCTCCACGGGTCCGGCACGTCCCACAGCGTCTTGGAGGCGTGCCCGGAGATGTCGAGGCCCAGCTCGGCCATCACCGCGACCGCGTCCGGCTTGACCCGGGTCGCTTCCGTACCGGCCGACCACACCTCGGCGTCCAGGTCGAGGCGGTCGGCGTGATGTCGAAGCCACCCTTCGCCCATCTGGCTGCGCGCGCTGTTGTGGGTGCAGAGGACGAGGAGGCGGAGCGGGCGCCCGGCCGCTCCGCACGCAGGCGTTTCCGCCTCGGCGCCGCCGCTTCCTGTCGCGCTCACGACGGCCGCGTCACGAGCATGAGCTTCGGATCGGTGCAGGCCTCGCTGGCGGCGTCCCCGACCTCACGCGCCGCCCAGCTAGCGCCGAAACGCATCCTTCGCGCCTTCGAACGCTTCGCCCAGCGACGTCATCGCGTCGTCGACGCCCTTCCGGACCGATTCCCAGGCATCGCCGCTCGCCTGGGACAGCTCGGTGAGCTTCGAACGCCCGTCGTCGATCCGGCTTTTCAACGCCTCGATCCGCCGGTTCAGCTCCAGCTTCGCGTCGGCGTCGGCCTCGGAGGCCTTGGCCTCGAGCCTGTCGACCTCGGCCTTCATCGAATCGAGTCGTGCCTGCATCTTCTGTTGGTACAGCGTTCGATCGTCCATTTCCGCTCCCTCCGGAGGGCGCGTCCGCGCGCACTGTGCGCCTGAGCGGTCCATCCTCGCCTTCGATCATGCGCTGTGAGCCCGAGGCGTCACGTCCGCACCGTCACGTGAACCGTCACGTGAAGCGTCACGCGACGCGTCACGCGACGCGTCGCCGCATGAACCGTGGGCGAGCGGCGGGTCGTGTGCCGTTCAACGATCCCCCTCCGGCGCCCACACCGACACGGAGCCGGGCGCGCAGGAGAACGCGCCCCAGCCGTGCTCGTCGGTGACGACCGGCGTTTCGACGTGGTCGGTGTGGTCGTGGTAGGTGGTGTTCGGCGCGCCGGTCTCCATGTGCTTGACGCCGCCACCTGCGTTGCTGAGCACGACCGCGAGTCCGCCCGGATGGTGTTCGTCGCCTAGGCGCGTCCAACCCACGCAGTTGGGATCGTCGAAGTAGTCGTACTGGTCCCCGTACGCGTTGCGACGGCGGATCTCGAGGAAGCGGTCGATCATCCACTTGTGGCTGTGGATGACGACGTCGTGCTCGCTACCGTCCTGACCGACGTCCCGGTACTCGGCACCGTAGTAGTCGGCCGCGAACACGCACGGGTAGCCGCCACGCCGCAGCAGGATCAGCGCGTAGGCCAGCGGCTTGAACCACGGCTCGACCACCGACTCGAGCGCCTGCAGCGGCTGCGTGTCGTGGTTGGCGACGATCGTCACGGCCGCGTACGGGTCGGTCGAGACGAGGCTTCCGTCGAACATCTTGCGGAGGTCGTACCCGCTGCCCGTCCGGCTCGCGTGAGCGAACGCGAACTGCAGGCCGGTGTCGAACAGCGAGACCTGCCGTTCGGTCCGCTCGATGAAGTGCGAGAGCGCTGCGCCCCGGTCCGACCAGTACTCGCCGACCGCGAACAGGTCTCGACCGAGGTGCTCACGGACGTGGTCCAGCCAGGCCCGAAAGAATTCGGCCGGAACGTGCTTGACGGCGTCGAAGCGGACGCCGTCGACGCCGGTCGTGTCCAGGTACCAGCGACCCCAGTAGAACAACTCCTCGCGCACGTCGGCGTCGGCGATGTCCAGGTTGCAGCCCATCAGGTAGTCGTAGTTGCCCTTCTCCAGATCGACGTCGTCGGCGAAGCGTTTGCCTGCGAACAGGTACACCGTGTCGGCGTCGCCCTCGGCCGAGCCGGCGTCGACGGCGTTGAAGTGCCACCAGTGCCACTCCAGCGTCGAATAGCGTCCGGCCCTCGCGGGAAACGCAAAGTGCGTCCACGCACGGATCGTGCGCGGCTCGCCGACCGCCGAACGGCGGTTCTCCGCGTCGTACGGCGTTGCGGTGACCGTTTCCTGATGGTCGCCGCCCATCTTGTGGTTGAACACGATGTCGGCGTACACCCGGATTCCGGCGTTCTGAGCGGCGCGGATGGCAGCGAGGTACTCGTTGCGCGTGCCGTACTTGGTGCGCGTCGAGCCCTTCTGGTCGAACTCGCCCAGGTCGAACAGGTCGTACACCCCGTAGCCGCTGTCCAGCCCGCCGGCGGCGCCCTTGTAGGCGGGCGGCAGCCAGACGGAGGTGAACCCCGCCTCGGCCAACGCCGGCGCCTCGTTCGCGAGGCGTGTCCACAGCATGCCGTCGGCCGGCGTGTACCAGTGGTAGTACTGCATCATCGCGCCGTTGTGCTCGTCCATCGGCTCTCCCCCGTGCGTCCACGCTTCGTGCGCAGTCCACATGAATACGGTACACGAGGAGTTCGCTTCGTCTCGGCTCCACCGGCCCCTGTCGGCGGCCGAGGCGCCCCCCTCCCGCATCGATGCCACAATCGCGACGTGCCCGCCCCGACCCTGCCGTCCCTGCTCGACGCCGCCTTCGCGGCGCGTTCCGCGCTCGTCGACGAGGCGCACGACGCCGCCTTCCGCCTGTTCAACGGCCACCTCGAGGGCGATCCTCGCTGGGTCGTGGACCTGTACGGGTCGAGCGCGGTGATCTACCATCACGCCGCGCCGCTCGCCGACGTCGAGACCGACCACGACACGAACGACGACGCGGAGATCGACGTGGTCGTCGAGCGCCTGCAGGCGCACCTGCCCTGGCTGCAGGCCGTCGTGCTCAAGGAGCGCGAGGGCACGACCGACCGGGAACGCCACGGCCGGATCGTCTGGCGCCGCTCGGGCGGTGCCGCGCTGGCGACCGACGTCCGCGAGCACGGCGTGCGCTACGCCGTCGACCTGACCATGAACCAGGACGCCGGCTTCTACCTCGACACGCGGGCGCTGCGCGGCTGGCTGATCGACGACAGCGACGGCAAGGCGGTCTTGAACGCGTTCGCCTACACCGGCAGCCTGGGCGTCGCGGCACGGGCGGGCGGCGCGGCGCGGGTGCTGCAGACGGACCTGAACCCGCGCTTCCTGCGGGTCGCCGAGAGATCGTGCGCGCTGAACGGGTTCCCCATCGGGCGCAAGGACCTCCGCGCGCAGGACTTCTGGTCGTTCGTGCGGGGCGCGAAGCTGCAGGGAGAGGCGTTCCACACGGTGATCCTCGACCCTCCGTTCTTCTCCGCCACCAGGGGCGGGACGATCGACATGACGCGCGACGCACCACGCCTGATCAACAAGGTCCGACCGCTGGTGCGCAGCGGCGGCACGCTGGCGATCGTGAACAACGCGCTGTTCCTGAGCGGCGCGGCGTTCCTGGAGCAGCTAAGGGCGCTGTGCGAAGGCGGTTGGATGACCATCGAGCGGTTCCTGGACGCGCCCGAGGACGTCACCGGCTACCCCGGGACGAGGCGGCGCCAGCCGGTGGTCGACCCTGCGCCGTTCGCGCATTCGACCAAGATCGCGCTGCTGAGCGTGCGGCACCGCTAGCGACAGGTGGCGCCGTGTCGCGACGCGAAGCGAGCAGCGGCGACGTCCCGACGCGCGGGCCGTCGAACCGCTTCGGCGCCGCTGGTTCGGTCTACCAACCCTCGGTCCCCGGCCCGCCTTTGAAAGGTCCCGCCACCCGCGACGTCACCCAGCTGCCGTAGAAGTCGCCACCGACGGGGCGCACGGCCTCGCCGTCGACCGTGATCCGGTCGACGCGCGATGGGTAGAAGGCGATCCAATGGGCGATCGCGGCGTAGCGCCGCGACGGCGTGGCGTACCACCAGCACGCCTGAACTGCGCGTCGATCGCCGATGACCGCGTCGGCGTACGCGGCCGCCCCCTTGAACTCGCAGAACGTCCGGCGGTCGATGGGCACGAGGAGGTCCATCCGAACGTCTTCGGGCGGCAGGTAGTAGACCGGTGCGTGCGAGGTCTCGAGCACGCGGATGGGTCGCCGGCTCTCGGCGAGCGTCGTCCCGGCGAATGTCACGACCACGAGTTCGGTCGAGGGATCGAGCGCGGGGGGGCGGGGGTAGTCCCAGACCGACTCCTGGTCGGGACCGACGGGTTCGGGGGTGGGCCGGTGCATGCGCGAGGATACCGATGGGCGGCCCCTCGGTCGCCAACGGGCGCTAACCTGGCGCGATGACCGGCGTCGCCTGGTCCGACCTGTGGGCACAGACCCACTTCGCCGATCCCGCCACGCTGCTGGCGGGGTGCGTGGCCGTGGCGCTGGTAGGTCTGTCGAAGGGGGGTCTGGGCGGCGCGTTCGGGCTGCTGGGGGTGCCGGTGCTGTCGCTGGTGATGCCGCCGGTGCAGGCCGCGGCGCTGCTGTTGCCGCTGCTTCTGATGATGGACGCGGTGAGCCTGTGGGCGTGGCGGGGGTACTTCGACCGCGCCACGCTCGCCGCGATGCTCCCAGCGGCGGTGCTGGGCATCGTGCTGGGCTGGCTCACCGCGGCAGCGACGTCCGAGGCCCTCGTCCGGTTGCTGGTGGGGCTGGTGGCGTTGGCGTTCGTCGTGCGTTCGGTGCGCCCCAGGCGAACGGTCGTCGCGGCCGAGCCGCGTCGCGTTTCGGCGTGGTTCTGGGGAACGATGGCCGGGTTCACATCGTTCGTGGCGCACGCCGGCGGCCCGCCCTTTCAGGTGCACGCCCTGCCGCTCCGCCTCGATCCCAAGGTGTTCACCGGCACGAGCGTGATCTTCTTCGCCGTGGTGAACGCGGTGAAGGTGGCGCCGTACGCGGCGCTGGGTCAGTTCGACGCGCGCACGCTCGCCTCGGCCGTGGTCCTGCTGCCGTTGGCGGTCGTCGCCGTGCGTGCCGGGGTGGCGGTGGTGCGGCGGATGCGACCCACGGTCTTCTACCCGTTCATGTACGCGATGGTCGCGTTGGTGTCCGTGCGGCTGATCTACGACGGGGTACGTGGGTTGGGGTAGCCCGTTGCGGTGCGGAAGCGACCCGCGTCGTGTGTGCCGGCGCGCCGCCACGACGTCGTTAGCCTCAAGCATGGGATACTATCAAGCGTGGAAGTAAATCCCAACGAACCCCGCATTCCCTGCATTCACGACCCCGACGACCACCCCCTCCACCGTCTGCTGCAGCACGTGGTGCGCCGCTCGATCCATGAGCTGCACGCGTTGCTGCAGGAACTTCAGCTGTCGCTGCCGCAGTTGGGCACGCTGCACGTCCTCCGCGCCGAAGGGGCCCAGAGCGTCTCGGCGATCGCGCAGCACGTGCAGCTGTCGCTCGCAGCCACCAGCCACCTGGTCGATCGCCTGGTGCAGCGCGGCCTCCTCACCCGCAGCGAGGACCCCTCCGACCGGCGTCAGAAGCGCGTCGACCTGACGAGCGAAGGTCGCGCCGTCGTCGGCGGCGTCCAAGCGAAAGCGAGGGCGTCGCTCGAGGCGCTGCTCGCAGAGGTCCCACCGGACCTGCGCCGGCGCTTCGATCAGGACCTGCGTGAGGTGCTCGACACCCTCGAACCCCCCTCGGCCCCGGTGGGCCGTGCCCCCCTTCGGAGCGAACCATGACCCTGACGATCCTCGGTGCGACCGGCAAGACCGTCGTGCGCGTACCGATGCTCACCGACGGTCCCGCCACCGGCACGCTGAGCGTCGGCATGGTCGGCCAGGGGACCGGGCCGCGCCTGGCGCGCGCCGACCTGGCGGCGTTCCTGCTCGAACAGGTCGATGACGCACGCCACGTCCGGGCCAGCCCGGCCGTGTCGAACTGACGTGGTCGGCACCCCGGGCGTGATCGCCGTGACCGGGCCCACCGGCAACGTCGGTGCGGAGGTCGTGCGCTCGCTTCGCGCCGCCGGCGCGCCGGTGCGGGCCCTGAGCGTCGACCCCGAGCGCGCCCGCCGCGCTCTTGGCGACGACGTCGAACACGTTCGGCTCGCGTTCGGCGACGACGCGAGCTACGCCGGCGCCTTCCAGGGGGTACGTGCGCTGTTCCTGATGCGCCCCCCGCAGATCACCGACGTCGCTCGGCGCATCCACCCGGCGATCGACGCGGCGCGCGCGGCCGGCGTACGACGCATCGCATTCCTGTCGCTGCAAGGGGTCGAACGCAATCCGGTCGTCCCGCACTACAAGATCGAGCGGCACCTGCGACGCTCGGGCGTGCCCACGACCATGCTGCGCCCCTCGTTCTTCATGCAGAACCTCAGCACCACCCACCGCGACGAGATCCGCGACGAGGGACGCATCTTCGTGCCCGCCGGCCGTGGCCGCACCAGCTTCGTCGACGTGCGCGACGTCGCCGCCGTCGCCGCGAAGGCGCTGCTCGAAGACGGCCACGAAGGTCGCGCGTACGAGCTCACCGGCCGTGACGCGCTCGGCTACGCCGAGATCGCCGAGATCCTCACCGAGGTGCTGGGGCGGCCGATCACCTACGCCGACCCGTCACCGCTCGCCTTCTGGCGTCGCAGCCGCGCGCAGGGGACGCCGACCTCGTTCGTCGTGGTGATGCTCGGCCTGTACACGGTGTCCCGGCTGGGCATGGCGGCGCGCGTGACGCCCGAACTGGAGGAGCTTCTCGGCCGGCCGCCGATCTCGGTGCGGCAGTTCGTGGAGGATTATACAGCGGTGTGGGCGTGAGGTCCGCGCGCCAGCGTGATGTGGCCGTCGTGGGGCTGGCTCTCAGCGGTCCTCGCGCAACTGGGGAATACGGGCGAGAGGCCCGTTGCCTAACATGGCTCCATCATCCGTCAACGACACATTTGAGACCGCTGGATCCCGTCGCACGAGGTCGATCAGACGCCCACGAAGTGCGGGTCGAGGTCGACGCGCAAGACGTTGCGTTTCGCGAACCGTTCCTGAACGCGCTACGCGTGGGCGGACGCGTCCGCGGCACCGCTGGTATCGCGGCGGACGGCTCATTCCGCCGTGTCGGTCGTGGCGGCCTCGGAGACCACCGTGCGACCACTGCCATCGGCCTTGGCGCGGTAGAGGGCGGCGTCGGACTGGCGGAGGAACGTCTGCGGGTCCGGCGGCGAGGTCGCGGTGCCGACGAAGACCCCCGCGCTAAGGCCGATCCGGCACGACTCGCCGCCCTCCGCGGAGAGGTCGATCCGCTCGCTGCACACCGTGGTGCGGATGCGCTCCGCGGCCTCGTGGGCGTTCGCCGTGTCGCACGGGTACATGACGATCAGGAACTCGTCGCCACCAAAGCGTCCCACCGTGTCACTGGCACGACTCGCCCGCAACAGTCGCTCGGCGATCTCACGCAGCACCACGTCGCCGGCCAAGTGCCCCACCGAGTCGTTGATCTGCTTGAACTCGTCGATGTCGACGATCATCACCGCCAGCGGGCATCCCTCCCGCACGGAGCGGGCGCAGAGCGTGTCAAGGACGTCGAAGAGGGTGTCGTGGTTGGCCAGGCCGGTGAGGCCGTCGCGACTGGCGCGCGCTTCGAGCTCGCTATGGGCGCTGCGCAGCTCGTCGTGCGCTTGCTTCAGCGCCGCATTCAGGTCGTCCACCGCCCGCGCTGACAGCCGAAGCTCCATTTCGTCCATCACGACGGCGGCGAGGTCCTGCAGGATCCGGAGCTCCCGTGGCGACAGCGTACGCGGTTCCACGTCGATCGCCGCGAGCATGCCGAGGTTGTGCCCGTCACGCGTGCGCAGCGGCACTCCGGCGTAAAAGCGTAAGCCGAACTCGCCGGCGACCAGCGGATTCGTCAGCGCGCGTGGGTCGACGACCGCATCTTCCACGACGTAGGGGACGTCCTGCAGCACCGCGGAGGCGCACAGGCCGGGATCGCGCCCGGTATCCTCGACGTCCAGCCCGTGGCTCGACTTGAACCAGATGCGATCCGTGTCCACAAGACTCACGATGCTGATCGGCACGTCGAGCAGATTCGCGACCAGCGCCGTCACGCGGTCGAACGCACCGTCGGGCGGCGTGTCGAGGATCCGGTACCGCTGCAGGGCATCGATCCGCGACCGTTCGCGCTCGCTCGACTCATGATGACCCAACGTGTCCACGGGAGGATTGTACGCCTGGGGTCGATCCGGTTCGGTTCGTGGTGTGGCGGGGACCCGACGTCCAAGAAGCCTCGCTTCTAGCTGTCGAGCATCACGATCCCGTTGACGAGAGCGTCGCCACGGGTGCGCCCGGCGTCGCTCATGTCGAACGCCTTCCCTCGGCACCGAACGGAGCGTCGATGCCCGCCGCGCTGGCGCCCGCGTCCGCTGCCACCGCCGACAGGCTCCTCAGGTCGGTCCCGCTCGGCTTCTGGTAGAGGCGCAAGCCGAACTCTGGCGCGATCGCGATGAGGTGGTCGAAGACGTCGGACTGGATCGCCTCGTACGCGGTCCAGCGCGTGTCGGCCACGAACATGTACACCTGAAGCGGGAGCCCTTCGGGGGTCGGCTCGAGCTGCCGGACCATGAACGTGGCGTCGATCTGGATCTCCGGGTGTGCGCGAAGCAGTCCTTCGATGTAGGCGCGGAAGGTGCCGAGGTTGGTGAGGCGCCGGGCGTTCACCTGGTGCTCCCGTGCCTCCGGGTGCTGCTCGGTCCATTCGGCGATCTCGGCGCGCTTGCGCGCGAAGTAGGGGCGAAGGACCGTGAAGCGGCGCAGGTCCTCGACTTCCGCCTCGGAGAGGAACCGGACGGTCGCCAGGTCGATCGTCAGGCTCCGCATGATGCGGCGTCCGCCCGACGCCTGCATTCCACGCCAGTTCTTGAACGAGACGTCGAGGAAACGGTGGGCCGGGATGACGGTGAAGGTGCGGTCCCAGTTCTGGACCTTGACCGTGTTCAGCGCGATGTCGACCACCGGGCCGTCGGCGTGGAACTCCGGCATCTCGATCCAGTCGCCCACTCGGATCAGGTCGTAGCCGGTCAGCTGGATGCCGGCCACCAGGCTGAGGAGCGTGTCCCGGAACACGAGCAGCAGCACCGCCGACACCGCGCCCAGGCCGCCGACGATCAGGAGCGGGTCGCGGCCGAGCAGGGTTGCGATCGCCACCATGATGATCAGCAGGTACGCCACCAAAACCATCGCCTGCAGGTAGCCCTTGATCGGCCGCTGGCGCGCGTCCATCCGCTGCTCGTAGACGTCGCCGATCGCCGCCAGGAACGCACCGATGGCGGAGGCGAGCACCGCCAGCATGCCGACCGCGACGCCCCGTTGCGCGGCGGTGGCGACCGCGCCGGGGAGGACCGGCAGCAGCGGCAGGCCCGCGCGCACGATCAGGAGCGGCACCGCCCAGGCGAGGCGGCGGTAGAAGCTCCGCTCCTGCAGTGCCTCGTCCCAACGGAAGAGGGTGCGCTTGCCGAGGCGGCCCAGATACACCACCAGGTAGCGGCGCGTGAGGGCGAACGAGGCCCAGGCGGCCAAGGCCAGCGCCGCGCCGATCACGAGCGACGCCCAGCCGGGGTGGGCTTGGATCCAGGCGTCGACGGTGGTGAACCAGAGGGCGGCGTCGGGCACGATGCGGTAAGGGTATCGCGACGCCACTCACGAGGGGCCGGTACGCTCGCGAGCGTCCGCACGTCGCACCCTCGTCAAGAGGGCGTCCGAAACGCAGGACGCACGCGAAGAACGAATCGGCCGAAGCGACGGTCGCCCACCCACGGAAGCGAGACGCCATGAATTTCGACGAACCGATCGATCGCAACGACGTCCCGACGATGAAGTGGAGTCGGGCGTTCCTCTCCGAATGGTTCGGAAACGAGCAAGCGATCCCGATGTCGGTCGCCGATATGGATTTGAAGGCACCCCCGGCGGTCATCGAGCGGCTGGAGAAGCGGGTTTCGCACGGGATCTACGGCTACGGAACGAAACCCGACAGCTTCTTCCTGGCGCTCGAGAACTGGTACCGCACCCGGCACGGCTGGGATCTGAGTCGGCGCGACCTCACAGCAAGCCCATCGATCCTGAGCGCCATTTCGATCTTGATCGACCAGCATTCGAACGAAGGGGACGGCGTCATCGTTCAGCCCCCGGTGTTCTTCGAATTCAGATCGGCCATCCGAGGGACCAGGCGAGCGATCGTCAAGAATCCGCTGAGGCTCGTGGACGGGCGCTACGAGATGGATTTCGACGACCTCGAAGCGAAGGCGTCGGATCCGAACACCAAGGTCATGATCCTCTGCAATCCGCACAATCCGGTCGGTAGGGTGTGGTCGAACACGGAGCTCGCCGGCGTAGCGGAGACCTGTGCGCGCCACGACGTCTTCGTCATCGCCGATGAGATCCATGGCGACTTCGCGTTTTCGCCTCACCGGTACGTTCCCTACCTGACGGTCTCCGAAGAGGCCGCCCGCCATGGGGCCGCGTGCGTTTCAGCGGCGAAGACGTTCAACATCGCCGGCGTGGTCGACGCCATGGTGATGATCCCGAACGACCGGCACCGCGAGGCGTTCCAGGGGTTCGCTCGGCGGTTCCACATCAACAAGGGGAACGTGTTCGCGACGGCGGCGATCGAAGCGGCGTACCGTGACGGCGCGGACTGGCTCGACGCGTTGCTGGACCATATACGAGGGAACGTCGATCTCGTCCGCGATCACGTGCAGAACCACGACATCGGCGTCGCGATGATCGAACCGGAAGGGACGTTCCTCCTCTGGTTGGATTTCAGGGGCCTCGGCTTGGACGCGAAGCAGCTCGAAACGTTCCTGGCTCGTCGAGCCGGCCTCGCGCTCGCCCCCGGGTACTGGTTCGGACGAGAAGGGGCGGGGTTCGCTCGGATGACGATCGGCTGTCCACGCCAGACCGTTCAGGACGCCCTCGACAATTTGACCGCGGCGGTCGCGGCTTCCTCCTGAGGGTGGGGCCGGCGCCGCTTTCGCGCATCCACGCAGCTTGACGCGACCGCCGCAACGTCGTACGCTTTCTCGTACGCCTGCCGACGCGGCGGCGAGGAGGAGAGCCATGGCCACGATCACCGCGACCGAGGCGCGCCGGCGCCTCTATCAGTTGCTCGATGAGGTGGCGGCGTCGCACGAGCCCGTGCAGATCACGGGCCGCCGTGGGAACGCGGTCCTCGTGTCAGAGGACGACTGGCGCGCTGTGCAGGAGACGCTGTATCTGCTGTCGGTCCCCGGGATGCGGGAGTCGATACGGGATGGCATGGCCACGCCCGCAGGCGACCTCGAAGACGAACCCGGCTGGTGAGTTGGCGCCTGCGGTTCACCAAGCAGGCGCAGAAGGACGCTGCCAAGCTCACGGAGGCCGGCTTGCGCCCCAAGGCGGAGGCGCTTCTCGACGTGCTGCGCGAGGATCCGTTCCGGCGGCCGCCTCCGTTCGAGAAGCTCGTGGGCGACCTTCGCGGCGCGTACTCGCGCCGTATCAACCTCCAGCATCGGCTCGTGTACGAGGTCGTCGCCGAGGAGCGCGTGGTGAAGGTCCTGAGGATGTGGACGCACTACGGGTAGGCGCCATCGTGACCAAGCCCGACATGCGATCCCATGCACGATCAGCGTCCACCGGCCGACGAGAAGTCTGCCCCCGCCGCCAGATACGCGACCGCCTGGTCGAGGGTGGTTGCCCTGATCAGGACATGTGCATGGCATCGGGCACGGCATCCACGGGCCGACGCCCTCGGACCCGCGTCTGCATGAGCCGCATCATGAAGCGCACCGCCTTGCGTTCGTAGTTCGCCTCGTTGAAGGTGCCGATCAGGTACGCACCCGTGTGCGGGTGGAAGAACGCGCCGGTCACCCCCGGGTGTCCCCAGCAGTTTAGCGATTTCGGCATCAGCATGGGCACGGTCTTGAACTGCATGAAGCCGCAGCCGTAGTCCATGCCGAAGCCGTACATCGCGCGGTCGCGCAGCATGCGGCCGAGCGTCTTCTCGCCCACCAGCCGGTACGACGTCAGCGCCTGCATGAACGTGAGGAGGTCGCGGGCCGTCGCCACGATGCCGCCCCCGGCATGATCCAAGGCGCCATAGTTGGCATGCTCGTTCATGCGGCGGCCGCGAATCGTGAACTCCGCGATCGGGTGGCGGTAGGGCTCGAGGGGTTCGGACAGGTGCAGCATCGAGCTCTGCTTCAGGTCCGGGGGCTCGAACACGAGCGTGCGTAGGGCGTCGGGGAAGGCGGCACCCGTCACCTGCTCCACGATCATCGCCAGCAGGTGGTAGTTCGTGTCCGCGTACTGAAAGCCGTGCCCGGGTGGAAACGCGGGTCGGGTCTACTTCTTGACCCAGCGCACGACGTCTTCTGGGGCGAGGTGGCGGCCTGGATCTTCGAGCAGCAGGTCGAACAGCGGCCAGAAGCTGTCGGCGAGCCCCGAGGTGTGGCCGGGGAGGTGCGAGATCCGGAGCTCCTCGGTGTGGTCCGTACTGTCCAGCACGTGAAGGCCGCGAAGGACCGATCCGTCCAGGTGTCGCGCGATCGCTGCCGCCCTCGACCATGTGAAGGTCCATGTCGAGGTGGGCCGCATGCACCCTCAGGAACGCGTTGCGGACCTTGGGGTCGCATCCGACCCCAAGGCGGAACTGTGAGGTGATCGCAGCCTCGGCCTTCTCGCGCTACGCTTCGGGGGATCGGTGACCGGTTCGAGGCATGCTCGTTCGACGTGTTCCTTCCGGTTCGCTCGCTACGGCCCGGAGGGCCACGCGTTCGTAATGGCGCTTGCACCTGGACCAAGCTGGGCCCTCTGCCAGAGGTGTTGTGACGTTCGTCACTGAAACCTAAGGTTCACGCTTCTCACGCTCATGTGAAGGATAGTCCATGAAGGGCACACACGTGCCTCGAACGCGTTGACGTTCGTCCCGTATTTGGGCGCCTGGGGCGAACCGAGCGAGTGGCGCAACCGGTTCGAGGCCGCTCGAGCTACCGGCCCCTTCTATGCCTCGAATCGGTACAGGCTGCACGCAGCGCGTGCGTCTGGGTCCGGTGAGAGGTATGCGATCGCCCATGCTGCATTGGATTTGCATTCCGCACCCCCGCATAATCGAAATCGGCGCAGTCCTTGCACTCCTGATGGTGATCGTCCCGAGCGGATGCTCGTCGGATCTTGCCGCGGTGGACCCGTGGTCCCCATCGGAACCCCAGTTGTACGCCAGCACGTCGCCGAGCAAGAAGCAGCCGATTCCCTTGGACGGCGCTGTCGTAGACGGCGATTTGTACGTGTTTCTCGACCCTTCGATCGATCACGTCGACCGTGTCGTGTTCCGCCTGGATTCCGAGGGGCAGGCCGACGATCCCGTTCACGTGGTGGAGTCCGCACCATTCGACCTCCTGGGCGCCTCCGAGGGGGCGCCCAACCCTCTCGACACGCGCGCATTGCCTGACGGGCTCCACCGGATCACCGCGGAGATCGTCACCGAGCAAGGTCGGCGCCGCGTCGTCGGAGAAACGTTCACGATCGCCAACGCGGAAGAGGAACCAGAGGACGACCGCGAACCTGAACCCGAACCCGAGCCGGAGCCGGAGCCGGAGCCGGAGCCGGAGCCCGAGCCGGAGCCCGAGCCGGAGCCGGAGCCGGAGCCGGAGCCCGAGCCCGAACCTGAGCCCGAGCCCGAGCCCGAACCCGAGCGCGACCCTGAGCCTGAACCCGAGCCGGAGCCGCCGACAGAGGCGATATGGCAACCCCGTCCAGGAACGAGCTGGCAGTGGCAATTGCAGGGCACCATCGACACCAGCGTCGACGCCGAGGTGTTCGACGTCGATCTGTTCGACGTTCCGCGCGCGACGATCGACGAGCTGCACGCGCAGGGCCGGAGGGTCATCTGCTACTTCAGCGCCGGAAGCTACGAGCCGTGGCGGCCCGACGCGGACGCGTTCCCGGACGAGGTTCGCGGTGCGTCGATGGATGGTTGGGACGAGGACTGGCTGGACGTTCGCCGCATCGACCTGCTCGGTCCCGTGATGCGGGGTCGACTCGAGCTGGCGGCCGACAAGGGGTGCGACGCCGTCGAGCCGGACAACGTCGACGGGTACACCAACGACACCGGCTTCCCGCTTACGTACGAGGACCAGATCCGCTACAACGCCTGGCTGGCCGAGGAGGCGCACGCACGCGGTTTGGCGATCGGGCTCAAGAACGACGTCGCGCAGATCCCGGATCTCGTGGACCACTTCGACTTCGCCGTGAACGAGGAGTGTTACCAGTGGAACGAGTGTGACCGTCTGGTGCCGTTCGTGGAGGCCGACAAGGCCGTGTTTGGTGCCGAGTACGGTGTGGAGACAGAGGAGTTCTGCCCGGTCACCAACGCCCTGAACCTGGACTTCATACGCAAGCGGATGGACCTCGGTGTGTACCGGGTGGCGTGCCGCTGAGCGCGGACGCCGCCTTCTCCGTCCAGCAGGCGCGTAGGTCGAACTAGCGCGAGCTCGTGCTGGCGCTTCGCGTTGGTCGCTTCAAGACGGCGTAGGTGGTCAGCGCGATGTCGCCTTCGACGATCCGTGCCGCGACGCGCGAATCCGTGAGCACGCCGAGCTCCGCCTCGCGGTAGGCGTAGGCGTCGCGTTCGTCGCCCCGGTAGCCCGGGTGGCACACGAGCTCGGTGACGCCCTCGGGCAACGCCCCAAGAATGCGGAGCAGGCGGCGGGTCGTGGCCCGCCGCCCGTAGAAGCTGAGTTCCAGCACGTCCGGCGAGCGAGGACGGCCGTCGGCCTCTCGCACGTGCCTGCTGGCGCGGAGACGCCGCGACAGTACCGGCGACAGCATCATCTGCCACGCGCCGCGGTGGGCCAGCGACCGCTCCAGCCCGCCGAGGGTCGAGCGGCCGCCCGCCCGGACGGGAAGGTCGTGCGTGAGGGCCAGGTCCATCATCGCGTCGCGGCAGGCGGTGCTGAACGTGCCGACCAGCTGGTGCGAGTCGAGGTGGTCGGGCAGGCGGCCGGCGAGCGCGACGAAGCGGTCGAACTGGGCGTGGACTTCGGCACGGACCTCGTGCCGGTCCCAGTGCTGCGGCACCGCCAAACCGCGGGTGACGTCGACGAACGTGCCGTCCTCCCGCACCAGGCTCGGCACCTGACGGGGCGGCAGGACGGGGCGGCCGTAGCTCAGGTCGACGTGGAGGCCGAGCCCCAGGCGGGGCGCGACCCGGAGGGCGCGCGCGATGCCGCGCTCCGACGTCGGCGCCGTCGTGATCGCCGTGGCCGAGGTGACGATGCCTCGCGCGTGCGCCTCCAGGATCCCGCGGTCGACCGCCTCGGACATGCCGAGATCGTCGGCGTTGACGATCAGGTGGCGGGACACGTCGCGTCGTTCGCGGTCGTCATGTGGCACGCATGCGCCGGGAGAAGTCGGGATCGTCGGCGGCGGCGTTGGCGGCGTCGCGAACGGCGTGCCGTTCTCGGAGCTGATCCTCGGGAACGTCCGTGTCGATCCAGCCCTTGCGGTAGAGGACCCGGTCGGAGCGGCCGGGCATCACGTCCGCCAGGATGAACGGCGGAAAGCTGCCAGGCCGGACCTGGTTCGCGTGCTGCCGCAAGATGCTGGTGCAGTTGTGCCGCACGCTGTGGTAGCGCCGCGGTCGCTCCAAGAGGGCGTTGGCGCTGGCCAACATGTTCAGGAACAGCGCGCGGACCTCCAGCGGCGGTGTGACCATGGGGTAGAGGTACAGTTCGTGCCCCTGGTAGCGGGTTCGGCGCAGGAAGAAGTCCCGCTCGTCCCCGAAACTGTAGGTGAGCCCGTACCGCCCCAGCAGCCCCTGGAGGATCGAGTACCGCTGGTCCTGCCGCAGGCGCGCCTCGACCGACAGGGCCAAGAAGTCGTCACTGAACTCGAAGCTGAGGAAGGTGTGCGCGATCACCGGGATCCGTGGATGGAACGGCTCGACCAGGAACCACAAGCGCTGGAGGCGCGTCAGGTCGAACCGTCGCGTCTCCCACCGCACCTGGTACGGCTGGCCGGGGGCCGGGTAGCGCGTGGCGCGTACGTTGTCGATCGTGACGCGACTGCCGTCCAGGGTGGCGCTGGGCAGCCGCGCCACGTCCGGCTTCCAGGGGGCAGCGGGGGTCACGGTACGGGGCGGGTCCGACGGACGGGGCGCAGGGACGACGTCGGTCAGTCCTTCGGAATGATGTTCATCTCGTCGGGGTGCATGCCGATGCGTCCCTCCTCGCCCCGGTCGAGCCCGTCCAAGGCGCGCATGGAGGCGTCGTCCAGCTCGAAGTCGAACAGCGCGAAGTTCTCGGCCATGCGCTCGGGCGACACCGACTTGGGGAAGACCACGTCGCCGCGCTGAACGTGCCAGCGCAGCACGACCTGGGCCGGCGTGCGCCCGACCGCCCGTGCCACCTCGACGATGGCCGCCTCGTCCAGGACGCGGGCCTTGGCGATGGGCGCCCACGCTTCGGTAAGGATGCCGTGTTCCCGGTCGTAGGCGCGCACCCGCGCGTTCTGGAAGTAGGGGTGCGCCTCGACCTGGTTCACGGCCGGGGTGGTGCCGGTCTCGGCCGCCAAGCGATCCAGGTGCTCGGGCTCGAAGTTGGACACCCCGATCGAGCGGGCGCGGCCGCTGTCGCGGAACGCCTCCATCACCCTCCAGGTGCTGATGAAATCGCCGTCGTACAGCGTGGGCAGGGGCCAGTGGATCAGGAACAGGTCGACGTAGTCCAGGCCGAGGCGCTCCAGCGTGGCATCGAACGAGGCGCGCGCGTCGTCGGGAAGGTGGTTGCCGTTGTTCAGCTTGCTGGTGACGAACACGTCCTCGCGCTTCACGCCGGAGGCGCGGACGGCCTCGCCCACGCCACGTTCATTCCCGTACATCTGTGCGGTGTCGATGTGGCGGTAGCCGACGTCCAGGGCGGCACCGACGGCGCGGGCGGTGTCCTCCGGGGGGATCTGGTAGGTGCCGAAGCCGAGTTGGGGGATGGTGTGGCCGTCGTTCATCGTCAGGGAAGGCACTTGGCTCATGGTGCTCCATTATGCGCCGTTCAGGCGGGTCGTGGGTGTCGCGCGGTGGCCACGCGGCCCGCAGGCTGGCCTGGCAAACGATGTGCCCCTCCCCGTCGTGGTTGACCACGAGGAACGTCCTTTCCGTCAAGGGCGTGCGTTGCGCTCAGGTCGTCTCGTCGCGCACCATCGATCCCGCCTCGAGCGAGGGACGCAGTTCGCGCGCGGGCAACGGTCGGCTGAACAGGTAGCCTTGGCCTTCGTCGCAGCCGAGCCGCCTGAGCACCTCGAGTTGCGCCTCCCGCTCGATGCCTTCCGCGACGACGGTCAGCCCGAGCGCCTGACCCAAGCGGAGGATGGCCCTCATGATGGCGGCGCCGTCCGCGCCGGAGGTCGGCGTGGTGTTGTCGACGCCGAGGCGCGCCACGAAGGTCCGGTCCAACTTGAGCACGTCGACCGGGAGGGTCTGCAGCCAACCGAGGCTGGAATGCCCCGTCCCGAAGTCGTCCAGCGAGATGTGCACGCCCAGCGCCCGCAAGCGTGCGAGGGTGCGGGCGCTTTCGGTGACGTCGGTCATGGCGCTGGTCTCGAGGATCTCGAGCTCCAGGCGGTCGGCGGGCAGGCCGCTGGCCGCCAGCACCTCCTTCACCTCGTCCACGATGTCGGCACGCTGCAACTGATGGCGGCTGACGTTCACCGACACGTGCGGAGGTGGTGCGCCATCCGCGCTGGGCCAGCCCGCGGCCTCGGCACACGCCAGTTCCAGGACTCGCCGGCCGAGCGGATGGATCAGGTTGGTCGCCTCGGCCAACGACACGAACCGGGCGGGTTCGATCAGGCCCCACTCCGGGTGCTTCCAGCGCACCAGCGCCTCCGCCGCGACGATGCGGCCGGTGCCGAGCGAGACCCGCGGCTGGTAGTGCACCTCGAACTCGTCTTTGTGAAGCGCGTCGCGCAGGGCGCCTTCCAGCATCATGCGCTGTTGCGCGCCGGCCTCCATCTCGTCGGCGAAGAAGCGGTACGTGCCCTTACCGGCCTTCTTCGCGTGGTACATGGCGATGTCGGCGTGCCGCAGCAGGTCTCCGAGGGTGTGCCCGTCGTGCGGGCACAGGCTGATGCCGATGCTGGCACCGACGCGAACGTCGTACGACTCCACGTCGATCGGCTTTTGCAGCGCGTCGATGATCCGTTGGGCCGTCGCGACCGCGTCGTCGCCGACGCCCGGACCGGAGAGGAGCACCGTGAACTCGTCCCCTCCGAGTCGCGCAACGAAGCCGTCGTCGTGCTTGACGCTTCGTTGGATACGCCGGGCCACCTCGCGCAGCACCGTGTCGCCCGCGGGATGCCCCAGCGAATCGTTGATCGGCTTCAGGTTGTCCAGATCGACGAACAACACCGCGTGCGCGGGGTAGGTGCGGCCCGCGTCCAAGCGCTGCTGGAGCTGGTCCTTGAAGGCGGCACGGTTGGGGAGGCCGGTGAGGGGATCCTCGTACGCCTGGACGTACAGCGAGCGTTCCAGATCGAAGCGCCGCATCAGCGACGCGACCTGCCCACCGAAGATGCGGGCCATCTCGAGCTCGTCCTCGCCGAACGCGTCGGGATCCTCGTAGTTGTCGAGCGTCAGGTAGGCGGTCATCTCGTCCCCCACCAAGATCGGGACGTTCAGCACGGCCCTGAGCTCCTCGAAGCGGCCTTCGTCGGCGAGGGCGGCGGCGTCCGGGGGATCGAGGGCCTCGTGGAGTCGTGGGTGACGCACCACGAACGGACGCCCGTCCTGGCTGGACTGTCCGAACGAGACCGCTTCGGGTGGGATCCGCACGGTCCGGAGCCGCTCCAGGTCGAAGCCGACCACCGCGGAGAACCGGAATGCGCCGTCGTGGGCGCGCTTGAGGATGGCGGCGGTGGACGCGCCGGGGATGACCCGGACGGCCTCCTCCAGCAGGCGCTGGTCGAACGAACCTGGGTCGCTCTCGTCCAGCCCCAGCTCCACCAGGCTCATCACACTGCGGCGGAACTCCGCCATCGTCCGGGCGTAGCGTTCGCTCTGACGGAGCACGGCGGTCTCATTGTCGTGGCCCAGCGCCAACTCGGCCAGGCTGGCCGCGGCGCGCACGACCTCGAGCTCCTCACCAGTGGGCGCGCGGGGTGCATCGTGGTGTACTGCCAAAACGCCTTCGATGCCCCCGCCCGGAAGGCGCAACGGCAGCAACCAGCAGGCCTGGATGCCCGCGGCGACCGCCACGCTGCTGAAGGCGCCGTCGCCCGATCGGTCGGCGACGTCGTCGACCACCACGAGGTCGTCCTGGCGGACCGCCTCGGCGTAGGCGCATGTGTCCTCGGCCACGGCCAAGCCGTTCACGGCGTGGACGTAGCTTTCCGGCAAACGGGGTGCAGCCTCCACGTTCAGGGTCCCGGCGGAGGGATCGAGGCGCAGGACGGCGCAGCGCGCGCCCGGCAACTGCGTGTCCACCATGGTGCAGATCATGGTCAGGCGCGCATCGGACCCGGCATCGTGCGGCGCGTGCGCGCGTGGTGCGTCCGAACGGCTCGGCGGGGACGATGGTGCGCCGGACGCGCCGGCGGGCCCCCGCCGCGCCGCGTCCGTGTCCACCGTTGGCCGAGATTCCGATCCGTCGCTCACGCCCTCCACCCGTTTCCGCAGGCTCGTCGCAGGCAAGCCTAGCCGATCACGGCAGGGAGGACGAGGGCGAGTGGCGAATGCAACGCGGCCGGGAGTGGGTCAGGGCATCTCGTTGCTGTCGGGGTTTCGGGACCGCGCCGTAGGTATCTCAGCACGCATTCGGTCGATCAGCCACAGGTGCCGGTCGGTGTGCGCGACCACGGCCTCGAACGCCTGGATGGCGCGCAGGCGTGGCAGCGGCGTGACCGGCGAGGGAACGATCGCCCGACCCAGGTCGACGCCGCCGGCGCGCTCCAAGGTCGCGAGAAGCGCGTCCTGCGCCTCGTGGAAGGTGCCGGACGCGGCGTCCCGTCCCGCGACGGGCGGAGGTTGGACCTTCTTGGGCGAGGACATGCGCCGCCGGACGGGGGGCGCGATGGAGCGTACGACCAGGCGACCGATCGGCCCGCGCCGGTAGGGCCCCTCGCCCTTGGGGCCGCGTTCTCGGGCGCGCGCGATCACGCGCCTCAGTTCGCTGACGTACAGGTCGGTGAAGATCGCGACGTGCGCCAGGTGCTCTGCGATCGACCATCGCGCGGGATCGGGGCGTCGTTGGAGCTGGTCGTCGGGTAGCTCGCCGAGGAGTGCGGCGACACGCGCATTCTGCGCCTCGACGTCCATGCGAATGCGGTCGCGCTCGGAATCCAACGCGGGCTCCTCTCGAAGGGCGTTGGCACGAAGCATAGGACTGCGCTTGCCGGGGATGCAAGGCGCGCCTACGCCTCCGCGATGTCCGTGAACGCGAACTCCAGCCCCTTGAGCACCTGCTCGTAGTTCCACAACAGGCTGGACGCGCTGTTGGCGCCCAACCAGAGGTGGGCGATCGCGAAGCTGTAGCTGTCCTGTTCAGGAAGGTCGCTGAGGCGCATGCCTTCGCGTACCTGCAGGGCGATGCGGGTGCCGGGCACGCGCGCTTCGGCGGCGGCGACCTCCTCGGGCGTGGGGCAGCGCGCCACCGTGGCGTCACGGAAGAACACGCGGTAGAAGAAGTTGGCCGACACCTTGAAGGCACCCTCTCGGCGCGGCATCTCCGGGCGGCGGCCGAGGCCCAGGTCGACGCTGACCTGTTGGTGGCTCAGCCCGTCGACCTGCTCGAACAGGTCGCAGTGCCCCTGGGCGACGCGGGTGTTGATCTCGAGCAGCCAGATGCGGTCCTGCACCTCGTCCCAGAAGAACTCGATGTTGAACGCGCCGTGGTCGTAGCCGACGTGCTCCATCACACTTCGGGCCAGGTCGTGCATCCTGCGCTGCACCCGTTCGGGGAGGCGCGAGGGGTAGAGGTAGTAGGCGAAGCTGAGCACCTGCGGGTAGCGGATCGAGTCGATGATGGCGTAGGAGGTCACCTCGCCGTCGTGCGCGTACCCCTCCAGGGTGCACTGCCGGCCGCCGATCATCTGTTCGGCCATACAGCAGTGTCCCTCGACCGCGCGGACGTGCTCCGGCAGGTCCGCTTGTCCCAGCACGTGGTTGAACGGCTCGGCAATGACGAGGATCTCGGCGCGGATCCGGGCCAACGCGTCGGCGAAATCCTCGGGGCTGTCGATACGGAACCCCAACCGCGAGCCGGAGGATTTGATCGGCTTCACGAAGAAGGGGAACGAAAGCCCCGCTTGGCCGATCTTCTGTAGCGCGTCGTCGTCGAAGGGATCGAACCAGGTGAAGGTGGGGACGTGCTCCGGGATGACCTCGCGCTGGACGGTGCGACTCCAGTACTTGTGCTCGCACTTCAGCAGCGCCTCCAGCGACACCGAGCGCGTACCGAACGTACGGCACAGGATCGGCAGCATGGTGGAAACGGGGAAGTCCATGTAGCCGATGATGGCGTCGATGGGCCCGTCGAAGGCCCGAAGCTGCCGCTCGGCGGTCTCCAGCATCGCCGCGATGTTCCAGTCGTCGGTGTCGTACACCGCGGCGGGGTCGATGACGCCGTGGAACGTGACGTCCTCCACGCCGCGGAGGCGCTGCAGGCGCGCGTGGTTCAGGTCGTTCAGGCCGATCACGAACACGTTCTTGGTCGCTGGTTCTTGGTTCGCTGCGTCCTTGCTCACTGATGCCTCCTCGAAGGCGTTCCTTCCGTGTGGCCGTGCACGTCACGATGCATCACCGCGGGCCCCTTACCCCACGGCCGGGGCTTGCCCGCGGAAGCTGCGCCCCTTGAGCCGCTGAATCGTGCCGGCGATGTCGTCGATGAGGAGGAGCAGCAGGTCGCCCTCGCTCGCCGCGTCCATCGCCCGGCCGATCGCTTCGTGCTCGTCCATGACGATCTCGACCCGGGCCGTGCCGGGGTCCGCCGCGCCGCGCCGCATGAGCTCCGCGGCCTCACCGGCGGGCCGTCCGCGCGGGTCGGTCTCGCAGATGAACAGCTTCTGACACATCGCCGCCAGGTGCGTCCCCAACGCCGCGAGGTCCTCGTCGCGGCGGTTGCCCGGGGCACTGGCGACGCCGATGCAGCGCCCGGTCGTCAGTCCACGCACGAGGGGCGCAAGGGCCCTCATGGCGGGCACGTTGTGGCCGTAGTCGATCAGGCAGCGGATGCCGTCGGCTTCGATCAGGTTGGTGCGGCCCGGCAGTTGGGCCGGGGTGGGGTGGAAGGTCTGGAGCCCCATGGTGACGTCCCCCAGGGTGAGGCCCAGCGCGTACCCGGCGGCCGCCGCGGCCATGGCGTTTTGCACGTTGAAGGGCGCGTGCCCCTCGAAGGCGATGGGGACGTCCTCGACCTCGATCACCTCGGCCTCGACCTGACCCTGGCGCATGACGATCCGTCCGCCGGCGACGGTGAACACCGTGCCGTGGTCGGCGACGTGGGCATGCAGCGCCTCGGCGTCGGGGTTCATCGAGAAGTAGACGATCTTGCCGCGTGACCATTCGGTGCCCCACGCCATCACGCGCGGGTCGTCGGCGTTCAGAACGCAGGTGCCGCCGGGCTTGACCGCGTCCACGACGACCGTCTTGCAGCGGGCCAGTTCGTCGAGGGTGCGGATGTCGTGCTCGCCCAGGTGGTCGCTGTCGATGTTCAACAGGACGCCGACGTCGCAGGCGTCGAAGCCCAGCCCGCGCCGCATGATGCCGCCCCGCGCGACCTCCAGCACCGCGTGGTCCACCGTCGGTTCCTTCAGCACCACCCCGGCCGCCATCGGGCCGGAGTAATCGCCGCGCATGATGACGTGGTTGTCGATCTCGATGGTGCCGGTGCAGGCCATGCCGACCTTGCGCCCCGCCTGGCGCAGCAGGTGCGCGATCAGGCGCGTGGTGGTCGTCTTGCCGTTGGTGCCGGTGATCGCGACGATCGGGATGCGCCCATCGTCCGCCGGGTCGGGGAACAACATGTCGACGACGGCCTCGCCGACGGGACGGCCGGTGCCGTGCGTGGGCGACATGTGCATGCGGAAGCCGGGACCGGCGTTGACCTCCACCACCCCGGCGGCCTGTTCCTCCAAGGGGCGGCTCAGCGTCTCGGCCAGCAGGTCGATGCCGATCACGTCCAGCCCGATCAGCCGTGCGATCCGTTCGGCGGCGTAGCGGACCTCGGGATGGACGTCGTCCGTGAGGTCCGTCGCGGTGCCGCCGGTGGAGATGTTGGCGGTGGACTTCAGCCACACGTACTGATCGTCCGGGATCACGTCGTCGAAGGTGAGGCCGGCCTGGGCGACCAAACGTTCCGTCTGCTCGTCCACGCCGATCTGGGTCAGCAGGTTCTCGTGCCCGACGCCCCGCCGCGGGTCGGCGTTGGTGGCCGTGATCAGCTCCCGCAACGTCGACCGGCCGTCCCCCACCACGTGGGCGGGGCGGCGGCGCGCGGCGGCGATCAGCGTGCCGTCGATGACCAACAGCCGGTGGTCCTCGCCGTGCACGTAGCGTTCCACCACCACGGCGTCGTTGCGGCGCAAGGCGGCCTCGAAGCCGTCCCGAAGCTCCTCGGGCGTGGTGATCCCGGTGGTCACGCCGCGCCCGTGATTGCCGGACAGCGGCTTGGTGACCACGGGGTAGCCGAGGTCCTCCGCGGCCGCCAGCACCTCCTCCCACGCGTAGCAGACATGCCCGCGGGGGACCGGGACGCCGGCCTCCCCGAGGATCTGCTTGGTCCATTCCTTGTCGTCGGCGATGGCGTGCCCGAGGATGTGGGTCTTGCACGTCACCGTGGCCTGGAAGCGCTGCTGCTTGGCGCCGTGCCCCAACTGGATGTAGCTGGTGTCGGTGGTGAGGCGGAAGTGGGGGATGCCACGCCGCGCGGCCGCCGCCACGATGGCGCCGGTCGAGGGCCCCAGCATGTTGGCGTCCCGTACCGCCTTGAGCCGGTCCACGGCGGCGTCGATGTCGAACTCGGCACCGTCGAACATGGCCTGGACCAGCGCGACGGCCTCGGTGCCGGCGGCAAGCCCGCACGCCTCGTCGCGGTAGCGGTAGACGACGTGGTAGATGCCTTCGTCGTAACTGTCGACCGTCTTGCCGTAGCCGACCGAGAAGCCGATCGCATTCTGCAGCTCGATCGCGACGTGCTCGACCACGTGACCGGCGTACGTGCCGCGCTCCAGGCGCTGCAGAAACCCGCCCGGCACGCCGACGGAACAGCGGTGCTCGCCCAGGCCGGGCAGTAGCGCGGTCAGGCGTTCGCCCATGGCGGGCACCGTGTCGCTGGGGCGCTGGTCGAGGTCGCCGATGTCGAGCCGCATGTAGATGGCCTGGTAGCGGCTGTAGAAGTTGGGGCCCCGCAGGGCCCGATGCTCGAGGATGTTCATGTCGTCGGGGTCGTCATGCGGAATCTGCCTCCGAGGGCTGGGCGTAGGACGTGCCGGGATTCAGGAACGCGCGTGGATTCACGTCGTAGCCGTACCCGTGGGTGAGGGCGTGAACGATCACGTGTTCCACCGCCACCGGCTCCCCGACCTCCAGCTCAGCGATGTTGGAGTGTCGCAGGTCGCTGCTGTCGACGATGATCACGATGCCTTCCCCGATGGCTTCGAGCACCGGGCCGGGGTGGATGATCACGCCGGCGTCTTCTCCCAGGCCCACCCCGACGTACTCGGGGTTGGTGGCGCCGACCTCCATCAGCCTCGTGAACCGCCCACGCCGCAGGAAGTGGCTGTCGATCACGAGCCCCCGCACGAAGCCGAGCCCGCCGCTCATCTTTACCGCGCCCTTGCGCAGGGCGTCCGCGGCGGCCCCGTCGTAGATCATGGTGGCCGACATGGCGGCCGCGCCGGCACTGGTGCCGGCTACCACCGCCCCATCGGCGCGGCGGGCCCGGATGGCGTCCAGCATGGCCGAGCCGCCCAGAACGTTCGTCAGCCGCAACTGGTCGCCGCCGCTGATGAAGATCACGCCGCACGCTTGGAGCGTCGCCAGCTTCGTCTCGTCCTGCGCGTCGGTGCGGGACCGGACGTCGAGGAAGTGCACGCGGCTGGCCCCGAGATCCTGAAAGGTCTGGCGGTACCCGGCGAACACCTTGTCGGGGACGGTGCTGGCGGTGGTGATCACGCCGACCTCGACGGCGTCGGTCGAAGCGAGGCTCATCACGCGCTGCAGGACGGCCGAGCGCGAGGTCTTGTCCTCCGCGCCGCCGATGGCGATCAGGGCGCCCGGTTGGGGCGCGGCGTCGGGATTCACGGGACGCGGCATTCGCGGCGGCGACGCTCCCCGGCGAACAGGAACCGACGCCCGGGCTCACGCGGTCCCGACCAGGGCGGCCGCGGAGGAGACGAGACGAACGAAGGTCGAATCATGCGTACCTCCGGCCGGAAACGCTGCGCTCGGGCACGCCCGATCGCATCCCCCCGGCCCATGCCTCGTCCTCCGCCTGGCTGTCGTGCGTGGACGACGCGTACGTGTCATGCTACCGCGTCCAAGGCCGAATGGTTCGCATGGCGGTCGCAGCAGGTCCCTACTTGTGACGCGCAAGGAAGCGGCGCCGTCGTGGTCCGTTAGGCCGGCGGGGCGTGCTCCGAGACGATCGCACGCACGCGCGCCCCGTCCAGCTCCTCCTCCTGCTGCAACGCCTCCGCCACCTGGTCGAGGGCGGCCCGATGCGCCTCGAGCGTGGTGCGGGCCCGGTCCATCGCCTCGCTGAGCAGTCGGTGGATCTCCTCGTCGATCTCGCGCTCGGTCCGTTCGCTGGTGTCGCGCCGCGCGGCCAGCTCCTCGCCCAGGAACACCTGGCCCTCCTGCCGCTTGAACGACACCGGGCCCAGGCGCTCGCTCATCCCGAACTCGCGCACCATGCGGCGCGCCAGGCGCGTGGCGTCCTGGAAGTCGGCGGCCGCGCCGGACGTCTCGGTCTCCAGGGCCAGCGTCTCCGCGGCGCGTCCGCCCATCACCACGGCGAGGCGGTCGATGAGGTAGGAGCGTTCGTAGACGTACTTCTCGCGCTGCGGCAATTGTTGCGTGACACCCATCGATTGGCCGCGCGGCACGATCGAGACCTTCTCGACCGGCTCGGCGTGCGGCAACGTCGCGGCCAGCACGGCGTGGCCGGCCTCGTGGTAGGCGATCAGCGCCCGCTCCTCGTCGGTGAACGTCACCCCTTCGCGCTGGCGGCCCAGGAGCACCTTGTCCCTTGCGGCGGCGACGTCCGCCGCGCCGATGGTGTCCTTGCCCTGCCGGGCCGCTTCCAGGGCGGCCTCGTTGAGGACGTTCTCGAGGTCGGCGCCGGCGAGCCCCGGCGTGCCGCGCGCCAGCGCTTCGAGGTCGACGTCGTCCTCCAGCGGCTTGTCGCGCGCGTGGATCCGCAGGATCGCCAGGCGGGCCTCCTTGTTGGGCAGGTCGATGGTGATCCGCCGGTCGAAGCGGCCGGGGCGCAGCAGGGCGGGGTCGAGCACGTCGGGCCGGTTGGTGGCCGCCATGACGACGACCTTCTCGTGCGGCTCGAAGCCGTCCATCTCCTTGAGCAGCTGGTTCAGGGTCTGTTCGCGCTCGTCGTGCCCCCCGCCGAGGCCGGCGCCGCGTTGGCGGCCGATCGAGTCGAGCTCGTCGATGAAGATGATCGCCGGCGCGCGCTCCTTGGCGTCACGGAACATGTCGCGCACGCGCGAGGCGCCCACGCCGACGAACATCTCCATGAAGTCCGATCCCGAAGTCGAGAAGAACGGCACGCCCGCCTCGCCGGCCACGGCGCGGGCCAGCATCGTCTTGCCCGTGCCGGGCGGCCCCAACAGCAGCAAGCCCGACGGCGTGCGGCCCCCCAGGCCCAGGAAGTGGTCCGGATCCCGCAGGAACGAGATCGTGTCCTGCAGTTCGTCTTTGGCGCCTTCGGTGCCCGCCACCTCGTCGAAGGTGACGTCGACGTCCTCGGTGTCGTACAGCTTCGCCTGGCTCTGACCGACCTGGAACATCCCGCCGCCGGGCCCGCCCTGCGCCTGCATGCGGCGCAGGAACCACGCGCCGATCCCCAGAAGCAGCAGAAGCGGCAACAGCCCGATCAGCAGCGGCGCCAGGAAGCCGTCGCGCGCCGGCTGCGTGTCGACCCGCACGTCGTGCTCGTTCATGAGGCGCAGCAGCTCGGGGTCGCCCCCGGCCGGCACGTACGTCAGGAACGCGTCCACCGTGCGGCCTTCTGCGTCCGCCGCCCCATCCTGCGCACCCGCGCTCCCCTCCTCGCCCTCCAGCCCGTCGGCGGCGCTGCCGGCAGGACCGGCGCGGCCGTCCGGCGACAGCGTGACGGGGTCCGTGAACGTGCCCTCCAGGCGCTGACCTCGCCAGGTGACCGCGCCGACGTTGCCGTCACGAAGCTGCTGCCGGAACGTGCTGTACGGCACTTCGTCGACCTGCCGGCCGAACGGGTCGACGAGCAGCACCACGAGGGCGACCAGGAACAGGTAGAACCACCAGCGGCCGGGCCGGGGCGACGGTGAGCGGGGTGCTCGCGAACGCGGGTCGTCTTGGCTCATGGTGGCTCCTGCGCCTCGTGCCGGTTCGTACGGGCGCGTCGATGGGGGCGCTCAGTCCGACAGCGGCATCACGCGCTCGTTGCGCGTGAACACGCAGGTCCACGGGCTTCGCCTCGCCTTCGACCACGAGCGTCAAGTACAGGCGAAATGTCGTGCCGGTGCGCGCGTCCTCCCGCACGAACGGCCGCACCGTCCAGCCGCCCTCGCCGGACACGTTCACGGCCGGAACCACGAAGTCGTCCAGATGCGCCGAAGGCGGCACCACCGTGGGTGGGCTGGGGCGATGCGCCTCCTCCGCACGGACGCCGCGATGCGCGACGCGCGAGGTGGCGCCACCCGGCAGCACCATGCTGCTCTGGTCCCAAAGGACCTCGATGGCGCGGCCCGACTCGTTGTGCAACGTGAACTGGATGCGCGCCGGCCCGTAGTCGCCGCGGGTGCTCACCAGCGGCGTACGGGGCCCGAGGCCGAGGCGCAGCCGGAAGGCGTCGGTCTGGTAGGCCCACCCGTCCTCGGTCCTAAGGACGCGATGGCCGTCCACGCTCAACTCGTAGTAGGGTTCGTACTTCTCCACGCGAGGCTCGGCGGAGGCGTCCGGCTCGGTCGCGGGCGCGCAGCTGACGGCCACGAGCATGAGCGCGAGGATCGGAATGGTGTGTGCGATCAACCTCGTCATGGCGTCCCCTCTCGTCGATGCGTCGGGCGTTGCTGGGGCGAATGGTACACGACGCCCGGGTGAGGAACGACGAGCGTGGGCGGCCGTGCGATTCGGTGCATGCCACTCCTCGCGGTGCCCTTCACTCGTGCCCATCAACTCCCGTGAAGTACGCCTGGACGCGCGCCGCTGCATCGTCCGGCGTCAGCGCATCCAGGCGCTCTAGGCATGACTCCCGATCGGCCGGCCACAGCTGCTCGCACTCGGCGAAGGCCTCGAGCCACTGCGCGGCCTGTGCGTCTCCCGCGTCGTGCCGCGCCTCCATGTCTTCCTTCAGCCAGGCGTAGAAGTTCAGGTCGTGCATCATCCACCGACGATAGGGGTTGCGGCCCCGACTCGGCAACGTGTCTCGTCGGCGTCGACCATATGGCAGGGTCGACTCCTCCTGAAGGGTCGGCACGGCCGTCACGGCGGTCTCGCCGAACCGCGGCCAAGGTCGGCCGACCGCGGCGTGCGAGACGAGCGGATGCGCGTCGCGCCCTACCCGACCGGCGCATCCTCGACGAGCGGGTCGGACGCCATGGGATCGACCTCGCGTCGCGACCGACCGTCCACCAGGGCCGGTACGCCGCGGGACGTGGCGTGGGCGGCGTCGCGTACGGCGAAATCGAAGACGTCGGGCCGGCCGTAGTGCCCCGCGACGTCGAGCTGGTAGCGGGATCCGCGCAACATGGCCATGTCGAGGTCCGCATACAGGATCTCTTCCGTTCTCGACGACCGGTTCGACCAGGTAGCGCCCGTCGGGATCGACGATCGCGCTACCCCCCGGGTTGATCCATGCCGACGCGGGCACGTGGTCGTTCACGAATCGCCAATGGGCGGGCACGTCGTCCGGCCGAACGGGTGAGCAACAGCCGATCACGAAGGCGCGCCCTTCCTTCGCGATGTGGCGCAGCGTGGCGTTCCACGGTTCCCCGCGGTCCCAGGTCGGGGCGGCCAGGATCTGGACGCCCCGTGTGTACAGCGCCCACCGCGCCAAGCGGCATGTAGTTCTCCCAGCAGATCAGACCGGCCAGGCGGCCGATGTCGAGATCGTAGACGTTCAGGGTGCTGCCGTCGCCGCGCCCGTGGACCAGCCGCTCGGCGACGGTCGGCACGAAGCCTTCGGGGAAGACGGCGAGCTCCGCACCGTTCCGTCCTGCCTCGGCGATGAGGTCGCAGGCCTTGTCGATCGTGGCGTCTCGGTCGAGGAACACCGGGGTGGCCTGGACGGCGGCGACACGTACGCTCGAGGACGGTTCGTTCACGATGTCGCTCCGTTCGTCTTCCTTCGGCTTCGTGCCATGGTTGCTCAAAGCCGAGGTTGGATGTTCTGGTTCACGCGGAAGAGGTTCTCCGGGTCGTAGCGCGCTTTGATCCGCGCGAGGCGCGGGTAGTTGTCGCCGTACGCGGCCCGCACCCGCTCCTGCCCCTCGTCCATCAGCATGTTCACGTAGGCCCCGCCGGCGGAGTGCGGGTGCAGCGCCTGCCAGTAGCGCTTCGTCCACTCGGCCAGCAGGCTCGCCTTCGACGGGTCCGGGTCGACGCCGACGATGACCTGGGCCCAGTTCGCCTGCCGGTAGCTCCACGGCGTCGCCTCGTTCGCCACGTCGTGGGCGGCGCCGTCGATGGGGTAGAGGTGCATCGTCGATTGCATCGTCGGCATGGTGGCCGCGTGTTCGACATGGGCCGCGATCGCTTCGTCTCTCAGTTCGTCGAAGAAGTCCGCCCGCCAGTACCACTGCTGCCCCGGCGGGTAGAGCCCATCGAACGCGCTTTGGAGGGCCGGGAACGGCATCGCGTGCACACCGTGCAGGAGGGGCTCGCCGAAGGCGGCGACCGGCGCGAAGACCTCGTCGGCACGTTCGGGCGGGCCGGTATAGCACCACACGACGCCACAGACCTTCCGTCCGTGCAGGTGCTCCGGGAACGGGGGGACCGAGGGGACCGTCAGGAAGGCGAAGAACCCGTTCAGGTCGCGTGGCGCGTCGAGGATGAAGTCGCGGTACCAGCGCAACACCTCGGGCGCGTCATCCAAGCTCCACAGGGTGGGCCCCCCGACGATGGCGTCCACGGGGTGAGCCCGGAACAGGAACGAGGTGACGACGCCGAAGTTGCCGCCGCCGCCGCGCACCGCCCAGAACAGGTCCTGGTGTTCGTCCGCGTTGGCGGTCAACATGGAGCCGTCGGCCAGGACGACGTCGACCTCCAGCAGGTTGTCGATCGTGAGGCCGTGCCGCCTGGTGAGGTGGCCCAGCCCGCCGCCAAGCGTCAAGCCGCCCACGCCGGTGGTGGAGATGACCCCGCTCGGCACGGCCAAGCCGAAGGCGTGCGCGGCGTGGTCGACCTTGCCCCACGTCGCGCCCCCCTCGACGCGCACGGTCCGGGTCTCGGCGTGCACGCGAACGCCGTTCATGGCCGACAGGTCGATCACCAGGCCGTCGTCGACACTGCCGAGCCCACCGCCGTTGTGGCCCCCTCCTCGAATCGCCAGGGGAATCTCCTCCTCGCGAGCGAACGTCACCGCCTTCATCACGTCGGCGACGTCGTGGCACCGCGCAATGAGCAGGGGGTGCTTGTCGATCATGGCGTTGTACAGCGCGCGCGTTTCGTCGTACGCGTCGTCGCCCACCTGCACGATGTCGCCTCGCAGGTCGGCGGCGAAGGCGTCGATCGCTTCGGGGGTGATGCGGGGTCGGGTCAGGGTCATGAGGGTCCTTTCGTATCTTGCGGGCTTCGTGAGGGTCGGGGCGTGGACGGCGGGGCGGTGCGCTCCTTCCAGGACGAGGGGGTATGGGACGAGCTCGACCTGTGCCGCGAGGGTAGGGCCACGCCCGTTCCCGGCCCGTTGCCGTCAAGGGAACGCCCCGGCGTTGGGCCGGGGCGTGCAGCGGTGGGGTGGCGCCGGGGGCTCAGCGGAACATGGTCGGGTCGAGCTCTCTTACCAACGAGGCACCGTCGAAGGGAAGGTGGGCACTGCGAGCGTGCTCCATGAGGAGGTCGAGGTTGAGCGCTTCGTACTCGCAGTAGATCTTGCCCTCTTCGACCGAGTAGTACGAGCGGATCCAACGGATCCCGCTCATGCCTGCCAAAACGTCGTTGCTCCTGTGACCTGCGGCTTGGATCTCCGCTTCGGAGAGTCGACCGACCGTTCGATGAACGAGGAACTTCGGCATTGCGTCGTGCCTCCTTGCGCGAGGGCGTGGGCGCCTCGGCGGGACGTCGTCGGCGTCGGCGTGGGCGGGGGCGATCGGGGGTTCGCGGGGGTGCCGTGGTTCAGGCGGGCCTCGCCTCTGCGGAGGAAGAGGGCGTGAGCGCCGCAAGGGCCTCGCCCATCGCCGCCTCCCCGTCCGTATCGCCGCAGTCACGTCGCAACGCGAGCGAGCGCTCGAGACAGTCGCGCGCTTCGTCGATCCGGCCGGCACGCCGGTAGCTCGAGGCCAAGCTGGTGAGCAGGAACGCTTCGCCCAGACGATCGTCTCGGCCCTGCGCGTCCAGGACCGCATCGCGGCCCGCCTCGATGCTTTCCTCCAGTCGACCGAGGTCGCGGTAGACGACGCCGAGGCTCGCTCGGGCGGAGATCGCGCGCTCCGTCGATCCGGCGCGCGCCGCCGTGTCGCAGGCGCCGAGGTACGCCGCGACGGCCTGGTCGAGGTCGCCCGCCGCCCAATGGAGCGTGCCGAGCTCCATCTGAACCAGGCCCAGCCGGTGCATGTCCGCCGACCGGCGGAAGATCGCTTCGGCGGCCATGAGGCTGCGACGGGCGTCCTTCCAGCGCCCCAGTCGGCGCCGGGCCACGCCGCCATGGAGGGTGAGCGCGTCGCCCTGGCCGGTCTCGTCCGCGGCCGTGCCGGTCAACGCGTACGAGGTCTCCAGGAGCCTCGCGGCCTCGAGGTAGTTCCGGGCCGCGTCTTCGTACGCGCCCAGTGCTTCCTGCGCCACGCCGGCGCTGATGAGCGGGTAGCCCTCGTGGCGCAGATCGCCCGTGCCGGCGCCCAGACGGTTGGCCGCCTCGAAGCTGCCGAGTGCGTTTCGGTACCGCCTGCTTCCGAGGTAAAGCTTGCCGAGGGTCATGTGCTTCTCGACCACGAGGTGCCTGTCGTTCAACCGCAGGCAGATGGGGAGGAGGCGCTCCAGCACCGAGGTGGCTGCCGCGTTCTCTCCGCGCTGCATGTGCGCCCACGCCAGATCGTCGAGGCGCACGTACTCGCCGAGCACGTCACCGAGCTGCCGGTAGGTTTCGGCCGCTTCCTGGGCCCACCGCGTGGCCTGCTCGGCGTCGCCCAGCCACCGGTAGGCGTGCGAGATGTTCTCGGCGGTAGCCGCGACCGCCCGGCGATGCCCGAGCTGGCGGTCGATGCCGATCGCCGCGGTGCTTGCTTTGAGAACCTCGTGGTAGTCGCCGCGCATCCATGCGAGGTAGGCCACGTCGCGGTAGGCGCGCGCGCTGGCGCCGGCGTCGCCGAGGTCCGCGAACAGGGCGTTCGCGTGCGCGAACGCGTCGGAGGCGCCCTCCGGGTCGCCCAGGACCGAGCGCATCGCCATGCGCTTCAGGGCCGCCTCCGCCATCATCCTCGGCGCGCCGATGCGCGCGGCCAGCGCCGTGAGCCGCTCGATCGTGTCGATCCACTCCGGTCTGCGTTCCATGAACTCGAGCAGGCGCTCGGTCCCGAGCAGGGCGTCGAAGCGCTTTCGATCGGGATCTTCGAGGTGAGGCGCGATCATCAGCATGCGGGCGTACGCCTTGCGTGCGACCTCCCAGGCGCCGTCGGCCTCGGCGGCCTCGGCGGCCCCCCGGAGGTGCTGGTACGCCCGGGGCCACATCTCCGCCCGCAAGAAGTGGTGCGCCAGGTCCGCATCGTCCGCATGGACGGCTTCCAACGCCGCGCCGGCACGCGCGTGCAGATTTCGGCGTGTCGGGAGACCGAGGCTCTCGTAGATCGTCTGGCGCAGCTTGTCGTGCGAGAACGCGTACGACCCGCCAGGCATCGCGACGATCGAGCCAGCGGCGATGAGGGGTTCCAGCGCCGACCACAACGACGCGTCGCTTTGGCCGGTCACGTGCCGGAGCAGGTCGAAGCCGAAGCTGCGCCCGATCACGGCCGCCGCGTCCAGAACGGTGCGCGCCTCGTCTGCGAATCCGCGATACCGGGTCCAGATCAGCGAGCGGATCGAGTCCGGAATCTCGACCTCCGCGATTCGTTCCCAACTCGCGGCCGCGACCCTCCTGTCGGGCGCCAGCTCGAGGGCATCGGCGTCGTGAAGCCAGCGGAGGTACTCCAACGCGTAGAACGGGTTGCCTTCCGACTCGCTGTGCACGAAGTCGGCGAACCGGGTCAGTTCGTCCGCCTCGCCGCCGAAGATCTCCGCCACGAGGCTGCGCGTCTGCCCGGTTTCGAAGCGATCCAGGCGCACGGTGCGCATCGCGCGACGCTCGGACAGCCCCGAACGCCACGCTTCGAGCAGGTGGCGGTCCTCCCGGCGGTGACTGACCACGACGAGGACCCGCTCGTCCCGGATCCGGTGGGCGAGGTACGACAGGAACGCCAGCGTCTCCGCGTCGGCCCACTGAAGATCGTCGATGAACAGCACGGCGCCGTGCTTCGGCCTTGCCGCAATGATCATTCGTGCGGTCAACGCCTGGTGGGTGGTTCCGTGGTCCCGCGCCTCGGTCGCCACCAGGCGAAGCCCCTCTTCGGGGCGCGGTCCACCTGGGGCATCCCAGGCGCCGAGGGCCGACCGGACGGGCTCCAACGGCATGCTCAGATCACGCTCGTAGCACCGGCCAGAAAACACCCGGACGCCGGCCGGGACGCTCCCCAGGAACGCCTCGATCAGGCGGGTCTTGCCGACGCCCGCTTCGCCCTCCACGTCGATCACGCCTCCGGTTCCAGCCAGGGCGGAGGCGAGGGCTTCGCGCAGTCGCATCATTTCGGCGTCACGCCCAACGAACGAGGTGGTCCCCCAGGGCACGGGCGCGCTGCGCAGCAACGCGGTTTCCGAGGATTGCCTCGTGACTGGGAGGTCGGCGCGTTCGTGCGCGTCGGGATCGTGCGACGCGGCGGCGAGGCGCAGGTAGAGCGCGCGTGTCGCCTCGTCGGGCTCGACCCCGATATCCGCGTCGAGATCGCGCACGTACGCCCGGTAGACGTCGCCCAGGGCTTCGGCCCGGCCGGCGTGGGCCAAGCTCCGCAAGCAGCACCGAACCGCCCGCTCGTCCAGCGGGTCGCGTTTCAGCAGTTCCAGCGACAGTGCAGCGGCCGCCTCGGGGTCGAGGCGCTCGAGCTCGCGGCAGCGTTCCACGACGGCGGCTACCAACCGGACGCGGACCTCGTCGCGCTCACGCGCCAACCAAGAGGTGAACTCCGCCGGTGCACCCGTGTCGAGCCCTTCCAACAAAGGGCCATGCATCGACGCGAGCGCGCCCTCGGCGTTTCCGAGCCGCAGCGCCTCACGCCATGCCAGAACGTCCGTGCCGACGAGCCAGCGGAGCCCGTTACCTTGGGTTTCGATCCCGGCGATCTCGCGATGCGCGCGGTGCAGCAGCTTGCGCAGGTTCCGGCGGCCGACCGCGTCGATGCGATCCGGCCAGAACAGGAAGATCACCTCGTCGCGTGGGACCCACGCCGCACGGAACGCCAGGTAGGCGACGAAGCGGTCCACGTGGTTCGCGCCCAAGTACCTGCGTCGCGTCTCGACATGCAGTTCCGGACGACCGAACAACTGCACCTCGTGGGGGGCCATGGATCAGTGTAGGCCCTGGGGAGCCTCGGTGGGGTCCCTGCGAGCACAGCGGTTCGCGCCCAGGGGAGACGCGGGGCGCCGGCGCACACCTGGAATCGTGGGCACGAAGACCCATTCACGGGCGATTGACGGCCGTGTGCTATCCCCGAATTCGGGAGGTGCGCCATGGCATCGAGGCCCCGTTCTTCGCACGATCCGAAGCATCCACGACACGGAGGGTGGCTGGCGGTCCTCGTGGCCGTAGCCCTCACGGCCTGCAACGGCGGGGGGACCTCCACGCCCGATGACGGCTGGACGCCGTTGGCGCCGGGAGGCTCGGTCGAGGGGCCGGGCGGGAGCCGGCTGATCGCACCGGCCGGCACGATCGAAGAGACGCAACACGTTCGCGTGAGCACGGGCATGGTGCCGGCCGGCGAGCTTCAGGCCGAGGCGCTGAGCGGGGTCGGTCAGGCCGTCGCGGTGCAGGCGCAAAACCGCGCTGCGGCGCTCGGGCAGGCGCGTTTCATCGTCGAGCTGCCCCTCCCCGTGGGCGTGGACCCGGCCGCGGCAGGGGTGGCGGTCTTTCTAGACGGCTCGGAGACGGCCGGCCACGTCGACCTGGGCCAGCCGCTGGAGGCGCCGCTGCTGGAGGTGGTCGAGGCCGACGTCGACCCCGCCGCAGGTGTCGTCCGCGTCGATCTCTCGCTCCTGGGCGAGGCACCGTCCGTGATCCAGGTGGTGGACGGCGCCGCCTTCGTCGAGGTCGCCCCGCTCACGGCGCAGTCGCACGGCGACGGCTTCGTGTACATGTGCCGCCGCAAGGACAGCGATATCTGCGACGACCACGCGCTCGACGTGCACGCCGACATCGCCGAAGCGCACCAGCGTTTCGCGGGCATGGGCTTCGCCCAGCCGCGCCTGCGGACGAACAGCGAAGGGCGCTACAAGATCCACCTGAAGCCGTTCGTGCTCAGCGACAACCGCAAGACCTGCCACGTCGACGAGGACGGCGACGGGCGCTTCACGGCCCGCTACAACTTCCTGCTCAGCAAGATCACCCTGTGCGTGGGGGGCGGCGAGATCGACGACGATGGCTGGACCGTCGCCCGCGGCGACAACGCTGCGCACGAGATGTTCCATGCCGTGCAGTACGGCTACGGTCGCGTCCGCGCGCGGCCGATGCAGATGTGGAGCGTGGAGAGCACCGCCAACCTGAGTGAAACCTCGACGGATACGGACCTGATTCGCACCAACTCGGCCATGCGGCCGGTCGACGTCCCGCTCGACCTGAACTTCATCGGCAACCCGCGCCAGTCCGACTCGAACCAGTACCGCGCCCAGGACTTCTTCGCCTTCCTGGGCGAGGTCCTCGCCCCCGGCCAGGGCCTGGCGTATCTCACCGAGGTGTTCGAGGAGGGTGTCACGCCGCCCCGCGTGTCGAACGCGATCGGGACCTTCGGGAACGTCGCCATCCAGGACCTGTCGGACGCCTACTGGGCCTGGGCCCGCAACCAGACCTTCGAGAAGACGGTCCGCACCCGCACCAACGGGGCCGACCCGCATCCCGACGGCAACGCCTGCGAGCTTCTGGCGGACGTCGCCGACCCGGAGCTGATCTTCATGACCGACGGCAGCACGCCGATCAGCCAGCAGGCGACCCTGCCGCCGCTCACCACGGCGGTGATCGAGTTGAACGTGAACGCCGGCGCGGCGTTCGCCGAGGAAATCCTGTTCCAGACCTTCCTGCACGGCAGCGGCCTGCGGGCGGCCCTCTACGATCCGGCCGATTGCCTGAATCCCGATCTCGATCCCGTGGCGGGGTCGTTCACCGTACCTGCGGGCACCACCGGCACGCGCTACGTGCTGGTGTCGAACACCGAGTTCCGGCAGGGCCGCAGCCGCAGCTTCACCTTCGAGGCGTCGTACGGTGCGATCGAGCCCGGCGTGCGCATCACCGAGCCCGCACCCGGCACCACCATCGACGAGACGGAGCGGACGCCCCTTCGCGCGGAGGGCGTCGACGGCGTGCTGCCCGGCGATGCGCTGCTGCGCTGGTCGTACCTGCGGGCGGACGGCGTCTTGTTCATCATCGGCGACGCCCGCGCCGACCAAGCCATCGGGACGCCGCGGTTGTGCGACGGCACCTACCCGGTCACGGTCGAGGTCCTCGACGGTCCGGCCCCCTTCGTAGACGCCACGGACACCGTGGACCTCACCGTCGTCGACGGTGAGCCGCCGCCGGAGCGATGCGAACCGACCGTCGCGATCGTCACCCCGGACGACGGCGCGACGTTCCCGTCCGGCGAGTCCATCGCCTTCGAGGCGGCCATCGACGACGCCGACCTCAGCACCGACGACCCCGTCCATCCGATCGTTTGGCGCCGGGACGGCCCGGGCTCGCCCGTGTTGGCTCAGGACACGCTGAGCTTCGAGACCGACGCGTTGCTCCCCGGTGTCTACGACATCTTCGTGACCTACGGGAGCGCCAAGGATTCGATCAGCGTCGAGGTGCTGGATACCGACCGGGAGGCGCCCCGCGTGCTCATTGCGCAGCCCGAGGACGGCGCGTCGTTCGTGTACTCGGACTTCGAGTACGGAGGTAGGTACATCGACCTGCCGGCCGCGGGGCTGGGGTTGGATGCCAACGAGGATCCCCCGCAGGCGTTTTCGGACGCCGCGCACGAATGGAGCTTCCGGCGTGCCGGCACGACCGCCTGGAGCGAAGGTCCGACCGGCACCGAAGTGACGTTGCAGCTGGACTTCGACGGGCCCAAGGACACGTGGGAGATCCGGTTGCAGGTCACCGACGGGTTCGGCCTGACGGGTGAGGACAGGCACACGATCACAATGACGAACCCGGCGCAGTAGCGAGCGAAGCAGGGTGCGGCGCGGGCGTTCGGGGACCTGAGGGGGCGCGGGCATCCGTGACGGCGGCTGGCCGGCCGAACCGAGGCTTCGGTGATCGCCTGGCGGCACGGAACGGCGCTGCCCCGGTCGAGCCCGGGTATCCTTGCCCCCAGGACAACGATGGAGAAGGGTGCCGAACGTTTCCTCAGGAAGGAGCCCCTCATCGAAGCGTCCAGGGACTACCGCGAACGCCTACGACGCCTGCTCGGCGACCGTGATCCGCGCCAGGTGCTGGCCAACGAGGAGCATCTGGTGGAGCCGGTGGACCAGGATGCCTGGGCGCGCCCCGGTTCGGGGACATGGTGCGCCACGTCGCCGCGCACGACCTGAACCACCTGGAGCAGCTGGAACGGATCGCGGAGGGGTAGGGAAGGGAACCGTATGGCCACCACCGACGTCCACACGGAACGCCCCGAGGATCTGTTCGTGTTCAAGCTGCACATCCTCCACCCCACCGAACGGCCGTACATGAACTGGGACATCTGGAAGCACCGTGCCAACCTCGACGAGAAGGTCGCACTGCACCTTCGCCAGGCGCTCGGCGTGGGGGAGCCGGAGAGCCTGAGGCTGACGGCGCGCCTGCTGAACGGTGAGACCCTGGTGTTCCCCTATGCGACGAACGTCTTCTCCGCGCCGGGAGCGGTCCTGGTCCCCGACGCACGTGCCATCGTGGTCGGAGCTGGAGAGGCCGGACGCATGTAAGCGACCGCGCGCGCGGTCCGCGGTAGCCTCGAACGCCATGAGCACGCCCCGCATCGTCGACCTTCACACCCATCACGCCCGCTGCGGCCACGCCGAGGGCACCCTCGAGGAGGTCGCCCGCCACGCCCATGCGCGCGGCGTGGGCGTCCTCGGCTGGAGCGATCACGCGCCGCTGTTCGCGCACCCCGACGATCACCCCTATCCCGCCATCCAGATGGCGCGTTCGCAGTGGCCGGACTACCTGGACGAGGCGGAGGCGGTGCGCGCCCGCTTGGCGGAGGAGGGCCTGGACATCGACCTGCGCATCGGCATCGAAGCCGACTACCTGCCCGGCACGGAGGACGCGTACCGCGAGGCGTTGCGCGATCCGCGCCTGGATTACGTCCTCGGCTCGGTGCACGAGGCGAACGGTTGGCACGTGTACAAGCCCGCCACGTGGGGGGACCTGCACGACCCGGACGAATTCCATGTCGCCTACTGGCGCGCCCTGCGCCAGGCGGCGGGGTCGGGCCTGTTCGACGTGTTGTCGCACCTCGACGCCATCAAGGCGATGGCGCCGGCGCCGCGCCGCGACCACGCGGCGGAGCGCGAGGCGACCTTGGACGCCATCGCCGACGCGGGCGTGGCGGTGGAGATCAACGCGTCCGGCGTTCGCAAGGCCGGCGAGTTCTTCCCCGCGCCCGATCTGCTAGAGGGGCTGGTGCGGCGGGGCGTGCCGATCACCTTCGGGTCGGACGCGCACCGCTTCGAGGAGCTGGGCACGGGCTTCGCCGACGCCGCGCAGCTGTTGCGGTCGCTGGGGCGCAGCGAACTGGTGACGTTTCGCGGTCGTCGGCGTGTGTGGGAGCCGCTGCCCTAATCGGAGTCGCGGGCGTCGCGAGAGGCCGTGGGTGCGCCCGTGACGGTGCGCGCCGCAAGGAACCACGCCGATCCTGGCGCCACGTCCGGGAGTGCTATCGTCGCTGTACCACGCACGCTTCTTCGTCTGGACCCGAAGGGAGTGGTTCTTCATGGGCAAAGGTACGTGGCGTTGGCTTCTCGGTGTGGTGCTCGCGGCTCTGATGTCCGTCGGACAGGCGACGGGTGACGGTCCCATGCTGATGCTGGACACGGGCACGCTCGAGGCCGATCTCGGCGGGACGACCCTTCACGCGAGCGAAGTGACGGGCGCGCACGTCGGTCAGATCGACGAGGAGCTGTTCGTGGCAATCGTGGTCGACGAGGCGACAAGATCGGACGAGGCGCGCTCGGTCCGCGGCTACGTCTGCAACCGTGAGGTCGGCGTGTGGCTGGACGGCGAGGTGAACGGTAACGAGGTGACGCTGTCGTCGGACGACGGCGTCATCCAGCTCGAAGCGCGGATCGGCACGCGACGACGGGTTCGGCGGTCGCGTCCACCTCGGAGAGGCCGGGTCGCACCCGTTCACGGTGACGTCCGCGACGGGCGACGCGGGCCTGTGCCGCGCCGAGGTGCAGGTCGAGGGCGAGGACCGGATGGCGGGGTGGGGTGGCGTGCCTGGAGGACGGCCGGCAGCGCGGAGGCCTGGACGGCGAAGGGCGACGACCCGCTGTAGGGGTGGGCGGGGTCGAAAGGTGTTCCGACGTGGTGGTTCGCGTTCGTGCAGTACCCGTGCGCACCCTTGCCGAGAACGACATGGAGGCGTGGAACGAGTGGTGGATCGCCCCGTCGAGGTACGGGCCCGCACCGCGTGGTGCCCGCATCGTGCTCCGTTCATCCTCATGGTCACCAAAAAACCCGGCGCGCACGCGCTTGCGCCGGGCTCGCGGTGTGCGGGGCTGCTTCTGGCTGGACGACCTTTCTGTCGGCGCGCGTCCCAGAACTGCCGGTACTCCGTAGCCAGCGCTCGACCTCTTGCAGTGGCCAGGCCTCCAAGCTGACGTGATGATGTCGGCCCGAGCGGCGGCGTCGGATCAGCCCGCGAGCCTCGAGCATCTTGAGGTGCTTGCTGATGGCGGGTGCGCTCACGTCGAAGGGGGCGGCCAACTCCTGGACGGTGGCGGGCCCCCGGCGGAGGCGAGCCAACATGGCGCGGCGGTTGCGTTCGGCGATCGGAGGGGCGCCTCGCGTCGACCCTCGCGACCGTAGTGCTGGCGCTTCGCGACCCTGTCACGAGCCCTTGCGTCGGAGGATTCGCTATGGTCTACTTTGATTTGGCCCATCGTGGCCACCCCGCGACCCTCACCACAGGTCGCGACCCCCACCATCAGGAAGCCCCAGCCGGCCCCCCACTGGCTGGGGCTTCCCTATGGACTGGACCGAGAGGCCGCCGAACGAGGGCGTGCCTACCACCGGCGTTCCGTCCAAGGGTTCCTCGAAGGGTTCCGCGGCGTGCTACGCTACTCGCACGAGTTTCAAGCTCGATGCCGTGCGCGGACGCCGCCGACAGGGACGACGCCTCCACGAAGCATTTCCACGGTGCGGCGCTGGCAATTCGCGTGAAGGCGGACGAGGAGAGGTGTCCGTGTCATGGATTGCGGTCGCTCGCATGCGTCGTGCGCGGGTCGGAGCCCGTGCCGGATCTTGCATGGCGGCCGGTGCCCCACGTTCGGCACCTACGTCGGCGACGCGATCGGCCTCCTCCAAGACATACGCCTCGCTCTCGATGGGCTCGGGGCGTGGATCGAGGAACTGCGGGCCGAGGGCACCACCCTGGACCACGCCGAGGATGGTCGCTCGAGGAGAGACGCGTCTCGGTAGGGCCAGGAGGTAGGCACATGCGACGACCCCACGCACCCATCGTTCCCAACCTCGGTCGGGTGGCGACCGCATTCATTGCTGGCGCCGCGACACCATGAACCACCGGGCTTGCTGGGCCGTGGCCGGCAGCTCGTACGCTCGACGCGATGCGATGACAGCCGTCTGCGCCTGGACGGCAGCGCTGGCCTTGTCCGGCCTGCTGGTCGCCTGCGGCGGGCCGCCGCCTGGGCCGGGCGGGGGCGGCGGGGACACGACGCCACCCACGGTGCTTGCGACCCGACCCGAAGACGGCGCCAGCGACGTGCCCCTCGAGGCCACGTTGGCCGTCACCTTCTCGGAAGCCATGGATGCGGCCGCGACCGCAGAAGCTTTGGCCCTGACGCCGGCCGTCGCGTGCGACGTCGCATGGGGCGTGGGGGGAACCGTGTTGTCCTGCGATCCCCAGGAAGCCCTGCGTGCGAACCGCGCCTACGCCGTGACGATCGGAACGGGCGCACGCGATACGGCGGGCAACGCGTTGACGGCCCCCTTCCGGTACGGCTTCACGACCGGAACGGATGCGCGTCCGGTGTGCGCATTCGACATCTCCGCCTTCGACAGCTGCGTGTTCGGCCTTTAGGTGCCGGCAGCGAGCCTACAAGGAGTCGCACCATGAAAAGGCCGTTCAGAAGCTTGATCGTCACCGTCTCCCTCGCCTTTGGCGTATGGACCTTCGCCGTCGTCGACCTGAGCCAAGTCGCCACCTCCTTCAAGGGCGGCGACGTGCTGTCCGCCACGACCTTCAACGAACTGTTCGCTGCGATCGACGCCAACTTCCAAGCGGTCGTCGCCGCGATCGAGGGCAACGAGACGGCCGTGGAAGCGCTCGAGGGCTTCGACGCCGCCCTCGCGTCCAGTTCCTGCCCCCCGGGCCAAGCGCTGCAGGCCGTCGCACCCGGCGGGACCGCTACCTGCGTGGCCACCGGTGGGGCGGATCCCGCCGTGGTGCCGGCGGTGAGCGCCACGCTGGGCGCAAGCCTCGTCGTGGCGTCGGGAAGCCTCGTAACCGTGCCCTACGAGGCCGAGTTCTTCGACACGGCAGAGCTGCACGACCCCATCGGCGACGCACCCCTCCTCATCGCGTCCGAGGCGGGCATCTACCAAGTGTCGGCCACGGTGACGTGGCCCAACGATCCCGACGGCATCCGCCAGATTTTGGTTCGGCCGCCCGGCGGCTTCGGGCGCTTGAGCGACACGCGCCAGGCGGTGAGCGGCGTCTTGAGCCAGTCCCTGTCGGGCCTGCTGCGGCTCGACGCGGGCGACGCGCTCGAGGTGGTCGCGTTTCAGACGAGCGGAGCCGACTTGACGTTGTCCGCGACCTCGCCGCAGCAGTTCGCCATGGTGAAGGTGGCGACCGCCCCGTAGGCCGGGGCCCAATGTTCACGACGGCGGACGCGGCCTGACGTGCAGCCCGAATCCGGCCGAAGCATGGCGCACGCAATGCTGGACGCGCCACCGTACGTCGAACGCCACCACGCGTTTCCTCGCGGGCCTCGCCGACCGCGCGGTACCTGCTCCACACGCCCGATCGCAGCGAGGGACGCGAGCACCGGCTACGCTGGGCGCCGCAGTGTGCGCCGTCCCTTTAGACGGGTCGCCGATCATTGGATACGTGGAGCGCCATGGATAGCGATCACACCACACGTCTTGCGAGTTGGATCGTGGCCGGGACCGGCGCGCTGTGGGGCCTGTACTGGCTGCCGGTGCGCCGCCTGGCCGAGATCGCCCTCCCAGGCGCCTGGGGGGCTCTGGCGATCGTCGCCGCTGCGGCGGTTGTCCTGGCACCCGTGGCGCTGAGGCGACGCCAGGAGCTGGCAGGCGTGGACCCTTCGGGTCTCGCCTCGCTCGCCCTTGGTGGCGCCGCCTTCCTGCTCTACTCCGTCGGATTCGTGTACGGACGGGTCGCGATCATCATCCTGCTGTTCTACTTGACGCCGGTCTGGAGCACGCTGATCGGACGATTCGTGATGGGGTGGCGCGCGCCGCGCCTACGCATCGTCGCCATCGCGATCGGCCTCGCCGGCCTGATGGTGATGCTCGCGGGGGATGGCACACTCCCGGTCCCGCGCGGCCCGGGCGAGTGGCTGGCCCTGCTCTCCGGCCTGCTGTGGTCGGTCTCGACCACCGGCATTCGCACCAAGTCCATGCCCGGACCGGTCGTGGCCGCCTTCGTCTTCGTCCTCGGCGCTCTTGCGGGGGCGTTGCTGCTGGCGCCGCTTCTGGAGCCCCTTCCGGCGAGCATTCCGCGCGCGAGCGTGCTTCCGGCGATCGGCTGGACGTTGGCTGCGGGGGGTCTCTGGTGGGGCGTGTCCATGGTGGGCCTGATGTGGTCGACGGTGCGTCTGGAGCCCGCGCGTGTGGGTCTGCTGTTGATGCCGGAGGTTCTCGTCGGCGCCGTGTCGGCGGCGCTTCTCGCCAGGGAACACTTGGCATCGTTGGAAGTCGTTGGAGGAGCGCTGGTCCTGTGCGCCAGTCTGTTGGAGCTCTGGCCCATGCAGGGGCGACGCAGCCTTCGTGCGCGGCCATGATCCACAGCGCGTTCCGACCCCTTCCTGCTCATTGGGCCGGGCGGTTCGGACGCGCCTTGCGAGGTCGGAAGACGCACCCACGCGGTCTCAGTTGCGATAGACGCGACGTCGATGTGCAACCTTCACGACGTAGATGAGGAGTTCCTGGTCGATGATCTCGTAGACGATGCGGTACACGCCCTGGCGAACGCGATATCGCGGTTGACCGCTGAGCTTCTCGCAATCCTGGGGACGCGGATCTTCGGCCAGTTCCTGGATGCGGTGCAGGATGCGCGCCACGTCCTTCGCGGGAATGGGGCGCAGGTCCTTCCGGACGCTCGCCTTGAATCTGAGCCTATAGCGTGCCATCCGCCTCGAGGGCGCGCAGCAGGTCCTCGTAGCTCATGGTGGGCTCCCCAGCGCGGTCGTCGAAGGCGGCGAGATCCTCCCGGTCCTCGGCGAACGCGGTGCGAAGCGCCTCGTTGACCAGGTCGGACACGGACCGGCCCGAGTGGGCGGCTTTCACGCGCAATGCTTCGTGCAAGCGGGGTTCGAAGTAGACCGTGGAGCGCTTGGACCGCTCAGCCATGGCAACCCCCTTCCGGCGACATTATAGCGTCATGATGTTGTGGCGCCTCGGCCAGCTCGGTCCAGGCACGCAGCGTCTCGGCCACCGACCAGGCCTGCGCGGGGCAGCCGCGCGGCCCATGGGGAGCGTCACCGTCGAAGATCTCGGCGATCGACCCGACGCCGTGCGCCCGTAGGTGGTCGCGGAACGGCTCGAGAAACGAGCGCGCCACCCGGGCGTCGCCGTGCACCCGCTCGTGCGCCAACGCGAATGGGCCCAGCAGCCAGCCCCAGGCCGTGCCCTGGTGGTAGGCGCCGTCCCGGGCGGAGGCGTCGCCGCCGTAGTGGCCATGGTAGTCGGGATGCTCGGGGGCCAGGCTGCGCAGGCCGTGCGAGGTGAGCAACGACCGTTCGCAGGCGTCCACGATGGCGCGTTGGCGCCCTACGCCGAAGGCGCTGGCCGGCAGCGACACCGCCAAGATCTGGTTCGGCCGCAGGGAGGGATCATTACCGGTGGGCCCATCGAGGACGTCCATGAGGTGGGCGCGCTCCCGGTCCCAGAATCGCTGCATGCCGGCGCGCACCCGTTCGGCGCGGGCGGTCCACGGGGCGGGGTCGAGGCCCAGCCGCTCGGCCAGGCCGGCCAGCGCCACCAGGCCGTTGAACCAGAGCGCGTTGACCTCCACGCACTTCCCCTGGCGGGGGGTGACGACCCAGTCGCCGACCTTCGCGTCCATCCAGGTCAGCTGGACGCCCAGTTCGCCGGCGCGCAGCAGACCGTCCGCCGGGTCGACACCGATGCCGTAGCGGGTACCGCGTTCGTGTGCGTCGACGATCGCCTCGAGCACCGGCCACAACTCGCGGGCCAGGTCCAGGTCGTCGCTGGCCTGCACGTAGGCGCGCACCGCTTCGAGGAACCACAGGGTGGCGTCCACCGTGTTGTACGCGGGGTCCCCGTCCTCATCGGGGAAGCGGTTGGGCAACATGCCGCCATCCACGAAGTGCGCGTAGGTGGTGAGCAGCTCGCGGGCCACGTCGGGCCGGCCGGTGCACAGCGTCAGGCCGGGCAGGGCGACCATCGTGTCGCGCCCCCAGTCGCCGAACCAGGGGTAGCCGGCGATGACGGAGGTGCCCGGCCGCCCGTCCACCGGCCGCTCGACCAGGAACTGGTCCGCGGCCAGCGCCAGCCGCGCGCCGAACGAATCGGCGCTGCGCCCCTGGTGCGCCTCGAAGCGCGCCACGACCGCCGCGTCGGCCGCGGCGGCCTGCTGGAACGCCTCGGCCGGGTCGACGGGGTCCGCGTCGGCCGACAGCACCAGGTGCGCCGCGTCGCCCGGCGCCAGGTCGACCGTGGCGGTGGCGGCGTGCAGGGCATCGTCGAAGTGATCCAGCCCCCGCTCGCGTTCCCGGGCCAGGAGGAACCCTTCGTACCAGGCGTCGGCCGGCGTCAGCGTCATGGCGTCGCTGGCGATGCGCAGCGCGGCGTCATGTGCGGGCGCCGCGACCACGACCGCGCCGCCCTCGGCCGTGGCGGTTAGGTCCGTGTCGGTCGCCCGCGTGGTGGCGTGGAAGTCGCGGTGCGTCGCCAGCACCTTCGCCGTCAGGCGGACCGGCGAGGGGGCCCGCACGAGTCGGGATTGGAGCACGGTGACGTTGCGTCCCGGCATCATCGTCAGACGCTGCTCGACGCAGATCGCACCGACGCAGAACCGCCAGACCGGCGTGCGTCCCTCGAGCCAGAACGCTTCGAGGTGATCGAAGCCGCGCGGATCGACCACGTCGCCGCGCCAGTGCGAGGCGTGCAGGCCGATCTCGCGACCGGCGAGCTGCAGCGAGGTGTGCACATCGGTGGCCATCACCGTGCGCTGGGCCGGGGGCGCCAACGCGGCCACCAACAGGCCGTGGTAGCGACGCGTCCGGATGCCTGGCACCGTGCCCGACGCGAACCCGCCGATCCCGTTCGTGACCAGCCACTCGAGCCCGTCGCGGGTCGCCGCGCCGGCGGTCGCCGCGGCGCCGGACGGTGCGGCGCCGGACGGCGGGGCGCCGCAGGCGGCACGGCCAAAGCGGACGGGATGCGGCGCGAGGGGGCTCACGTCCCGCTCGGCGGCTGGTAGCGAGCCTCCGTCGGATCCTCGCCGGGCGTGCGGCGAACGCGCCCGTTGGCGGCCAGGTGCTCGAGCAGTTGCTGTACCGTCTCGGTCCGCTCGGGGTGGCCCGCCTCCTGGGCCAGGTCGACCGCGGTCCGCGGCGTGTCCGGCGCGGTCCGCAGGGCGGCCAGGACCGCTTTGTGCAGCGCGATCACGTCACCCGCGGCGCGCTTGCCGGCCTCGACGCCGGGCTGGTGGTAGGCGTTGACGCCGATCAGGTGGGCGTAGAGGCCGACCGCCCGCTCGAACAGCGCGATCAGCGCGCCCAGGCTGCGCGCGTCCACGTTCGGGAGGGTGATCGTGAGCGACTCGCGCGCGTTCTGCGACAACGCCTCGCGGGTGCCGAGGAGGAAGCCCAGCAGGTAGTCGCCGGTGGTGACGTCGGGCTCGACCTCCAGCGCTGGGCCGTCCTGGTCCCGCAGCACCTGCACGAAGGTGACGAAGAAGTCGTTCGTGCCGTCGCGAAGCTGCTGCACGTAGGCGTGCTGGTCGGTGGACCCCTTGTTGCCGTACACCGTCAGACCCTGCTCGACGCGCCTTCCGTTCAGATCTTCGGCCTTGCCCAGCGACTCCATCACGAGCTGTTGCAAGTAGCGCGAGAACAGCAGCAGGCGGTCCTTGTACGGCAGCACCACCATGGCCTTGTTTCCGTGTCCGTCTCCGGCGTGATGCCACATCAGCGCCAGAAGGGCGGCCGGGTTCGCGGTCGGCTCACGCACGCGGGTGGCCTCGTCCATGGCGGCAGCCCCCGCCAGCAGGGCGTCGATGTCGACGCCCTGCAGCGCGGCCGGCAGCAGCCCGACGGCCGAGAACACGGAGGTTCGGCCGCCCACCCAGTCCCACATCGGGAAGCGGGCCGACCAGCCGGCCTCCTGCGCCAGGCGGTCCAGTCGACTGCCGGCGCCGGTGACCGCTACGGCGTGCGCGGCGAAGTCCAGGCCGGCGTCGCGGTAGGCGCGCTGCGCGGTGAGCATGCCGTTGTGGGTTTCCTGGGTTCCTCCCGACTTCGACACCACCAGCGTGAGCGTGCGCGCCAGGTCGTCGCCAAGTCGGGCCAGGACGCGCTCCATGCCGTCTGGATCGGTGTTGTCGAAGAAGTGCACCGCGAGCGGGTCGTCTTCGCCGCCCAGCGCGCCGGCGACGAGCTGCGGGCCGAGGGCCGACCCGCCGATGCCCACGACGAGGACGTGCTCGAACCGCTCGGCGCGCTGGGGGCGTCGCCTGCCGGTGTGGACGTCGCGGGCGAAGTCGCGGATCGCTTCGCGGGTCGCGACGATGGCGTCCGTCATCTCGCGGTCGGGCGCGAGCTCCGGGGCGCGCAGCCAGTAGTGGCCCACCCTCCGGTCCTCGTCGGGGTTGGCGATGGCGCCCCCTTCCAGGGCGGCCATGGCTTCGAGCGCGTCGGCCATGGGGGCTTCCATCCGCGCCAGAAAGTCGTCGCTGAATCGCATGCGTGAGATGTCCAGCGTCACGTCCAGCGCCTCGACCTTGCACAGGTGGGCTCGGTAGCGTGCCCACGTCCCGGTATCGCTCATCGCTCGTCCTCCAGGTGACAGATCTCGTTCCAGTGCCGCAATACGGGGCGTTCCCGTTCGGTCCCTAGGACGCAGACCGAGGCCGTGTCCAGCGCCAGCGCGCCGCCGGCGTTCGGCGGCCAGCCCAGCCAGCGGGCGGCCAGTACGCGCAACAGGTGACCGTGCGCGAATAGGGCGGCCGCGCCGTTTTGCGCGCGGACCCGCTCGATTACGCGGTCGGCGCGTGCACCTACGTCGCGGGCCGACTCGCCGTTCGGTGCGCCGTCGTCCCAGATCGTCCAGCCCGGCCACTCGGTGCGGATGTCGGCGGTGGTGCGCCCATCGTACGCGCCGTAGTCCCACTCTTGCAGGTCGGGATCCAGCTGGGCGACGTCGCCGTAGCCGGCCAAGCGGCAGGTCTCCAGGGCACGTGTCAACGGGCTGGTCAAAACCAGCTCGAACGACCTGTCGGCGATGCGGCTGCCAAGCGCCCCTGCCTGCTTGCGGCCGCGCTCGGTCAGCGGGATGTCGCTCCGGCCGGTGTGCCGTCCCGACACCGTCCAGGGTGTCTCACCGTGCCGCAACAGCCATAGCTCGCTCATGTCGTCTCCCTCCTCTCGCCCGGCTCGCTCCAGCCTTCGGGCACCAGGCGCGCCGCTTCGGCGGGCCCCCAGGAGCCGGGCTCGTACACGGTGGGCGGTTCGGTCCGACGTAGCGCCGGCTCGACGATGCGCCACGCCTCTTCGACGTAGTCCTGGCGGGCGAAGCGGAACGTCTCGCCCCGCATCGCGTCGCTCAGCAGCTCCGCGTACGGTTCGCGGTCGGCGCCCTCGTGGGCGTGTGTCGCGAATAGCTCCAGCACGTGGCCGTGCGCCCGGTCCGGCTCGTGCACGCTGGCGCCCAGGGCGATCTGGAGGTCGGGGTCCAGTTGGAAGCGCACGTGGTTGGGATCCAGTGGTACGCCCACGACGCTGGGGGGCCGGCGCAGCTCGACGATCACGCCGGTGCGCAGGACCGGGAGGCGCTTGCCGGTCCGGATGTAGAACGGCACGCCCTGCCAGCGCCACGAGTCCACGGCCAGTTCCAGCGCGGCGAACGTCTCGGTACGGGAGTCCGCGGCGACGCCGGGCTCGTCCAGGTAGCCGCGGAACTGTCCGCGAAGCAGCCGACTCGGATCGAGCGGCGCGATCGCCTTAAGCACCTTCACCTTCTCGTCGCGCAGCGTCTCGGCGTCGTCGCTACGGGGCGGGGGTTCCATCGCCACGTTGGACAGCACTTGCAGCAGGTGGTTCTGGATCACGTCGCGTACCGCGCCGGTGGCGTCGTAGAACGCGCCACGCCCCTCGACGCCGAACGGCTCGGCCATGGTGATCTGTACGTTCGCGACGTAGTGGCGGTTCCAGATCGGCTCCAGGAAGGCGTTGGCGAAGCGGAAGAACACCAGGTTCTGGACGGCTTCCTTGCCCAGGAAGTGGTCGATACGGAAGATGGCGCTCTCGTCGACCTGCTCGTGAAGCACCGCGTTCAACCGGCGCGCAGAGTTCAGGTCGGTCCCGAACGGTTTTTCGAGCACCAGGCGTGCGTTGCGCGCGCAGCCGCTGCGCACCAGCTGATCGATCACCAGCTCGAACACGGCTTGCGGCACGGCCAGGTAGTGCACGGGCCGCTGGGCGCCGCCCAGTTCGCGGTAGATCGCGTCGAACGTGGCAGGGTCGGCGTAGTCGCCCGGCACGTACCGCAGAAGCCGCACGAGGCGCTCGGTGGCGTCCGGGTCGGGCGCTCCGCCGTGCTGCTCCAAGCTGTCGCGAGCGCGCGCCTGGAACTGCTCCAGCGTCCAGTCTTCGAAGGCGACGCCGATCACGGGCACGTCCAGCTGGCCGTCGGCGAGCATGCGCCGCAATGCGGGGAAGATCTTCTTGAATGCCAAGTCGCCGGTCGCGCCGTAGAACACCAGCGCGCCGGAGCGTTCGGCGCTCACGTCCGCTCTCCGTGCGCGGTCGGCGATGGGGTCGAGGGGCTTGCGGTCGGCGCGGTCTCGGCCAGCAGGGTGGCGATCAGGCCGGTCCAGCCGGTCTGGTGCGAGGCGCCGAGGCCGCGGCCGTCGTCGCCGTGGAAGTACTCGTGGAACAATGGGTGCTCGCGGAAGCGGGGGTCGTCGCGGACCAAGGGGTGCGCGCCGAGGACGGGCCTGCGCCCCGCCTCGTCGGCGAGGAACAGCGTCGCGAGGCGGCCGGCGAGCTCGTCGGCGATCTCCGCGAGGCTGAGCCGGCGCCCCGACCCGGTGGGGTGCTCGACCCGGAAGTCGTCGCCGTAGTAGGCGTGGAACGTGCGGAGCGAGGCGATCAGGAGGTAGTTGACCGGCATCCAGACGGGCCCGCGCCAGTTGGAGTTGCCGCCGAACAGGCCGCTGCTGGATTCGCCCGGTTCGTAGGCGACGGTGTGGCGGATGTCCCCGATATGGCAGGTGTAGGGGTGCGCCGCGTGGCGCTTGGAGAGCGAGCGGACACCGTAGGGAGAGAGGAACTCGTCCTCGTCCAACATCCGGCGGAGCAGCAGCTTCATCCGGTGCCCGCGCAGCAGGGAAAGTAGGTGCTGGCTGCCCTGCCCCGGTTCCTCCCAGCGGGAGATCAGCGCGGCCAGGTCGGGGCGGTGGCGGAGGAACCAGTCCATGCGGGCACGGAAGTTCGGCAGGCGCTGCAGCAGGTCGTGATCGAGCGTCTCGACCGCGAACAGCGGGATCAGCCCCACCAGCGAGCGGATCTTGAGGGGGATCGACTCGCAGCGCGACCCGTCGGCACTGTCGTAGTGCAGCACGTCGTAGAAGAAGCCATCTTCCTCATTCCACAGGTCGATGCCGTGCGTGCCGGTCCCGTTGATGGCGCTGGCGATGTGGAGGAAGTGCTCGAAGAACTTCGAGGCGATGTCCTCGTAGGCCGGCCGGTGCTGCGCCAGCTCCAGCGAGATGCGCAGCAGGTTCAACGCGTACATCGCCATCCACGAGGTGCCGTCCGCCTGCTCGAGGTGGCCGTCCACGGGAAGCGGCGCGCTGCGGTCGAACACGCCGATGTTGTCCAGGCCCAGGAAGCCGCCTTGGAACAGGTTCAGGCCGTGGGCGTCCTTGCGGTTCACCCACCAGGTGAAGTTGAGCAGCAGCTTGTGCAGGATGCGCTCGAGGAACTCGAGATCGCCGTCGTCGCCGCGGCGGGCGCGATCCATCTCGAACACGGTCCAGGCGGCCCAGGCGTGCACCGGGGGGTTCACGTCGCCCAGCGCCCACTCGTAGGCGGGCAGTTGGCCGCTGGGGTGCAGGTACCACTCGCGGGTCAGCAGCAGCAACTGCTGCTTGGCGAACGCCATGTCGATCTGCGCCAGCGGGACGCAGTGGAAGGCAAGGTCCCACGCGGCGTACCAGGGGTACTCCCAGGCGTCCGGCATCGACAGGACGTCGGCGTTGTTCAGGTGGGTCCAATCGTGGTTGCGGCCCTCCTTGCGCGCCTCTGGCGGGGCGGGCTGGTTCGGATCGCCGGCCAGCCACCTCCGCACGTCGTAGGCGTAGAACTGCTTGCTCCACAGCATCCCCGCGAACGCCTGTCGTTGGACGTTGCGCGCGTCGGGATCGTTCAGGCCGCCGTGCACGTGGTCGTAGAACGCGTCGGCTTCGCGCCGTCGGCGCGCGAAGAGGGCGTCGAACCCTTCGAACGGTTCGCGCCCCCCGGGTTTCGACAGGCGCAACCGGAACTCGGCCGTGGCGCCGGCGGCGATCGTGCGGCGCCAGATCGCACCGACCTTGGTGCCCCCCTCCTCGGGGTTGACGGCGTCCTCGTCGCCGTGCACGATCAGGCGGTCCAGCCCGTCCTTGACGAACCCGGCCCCCGGCGCCGCCCCGAACAGCCGGGCGTGGTTGGTGTCGTTGTCGCAGAAGGCCAGCCGGTCGGGACCGTCGGCGTGCAGCACGAACGTGCCGAGCGTGGGGTGGTCGAGGTCGACGCCACCGTCCGGGCGTGCGCGGGCTTCGGGACGCGGCTGCTGAGGGTCCCAGGACCAGGTGTTGCGGAACCAGGCCTGCGGCGCCACGACGATTGGGGCGGCGTCGGGCCCGCGGTTGGTCACGCGGACGCGCATCGCGACGTCCTCCGGGTCCGCCTTGGCGTACGCGACCTCGACGTCGAAGTAGCGGCCGTCGTCGAACGCGCCGGTGTCGACCAGCTCGAACTCCGGGTCGCTTGCGCTGCGCGCCTGATTGCCGTCGAGCAGCGCTTGGTATGGGAACGCCGCCTGCGGGTACCTGTACAGCATGCGCTGGTAGGCGTGCGAGGGCGTGGCGTCGAGGTAGTGGTACACCTCCTTGACGTCCTCGCCGTGATTCCCTTCGGGGCCTGCCAGCCCGAACAATCGTTCCTTGAGGATCGGATCGTGCGTGTTCCAAAGCGCGACGTTCAGGCAGAGAAGCTGCCGGTCGTCGCTGAAGCCCGCCAGCCCGTCCTCGCCCCAGCGATACGCGCGGCTGCGGGCATGATCGTGCGGCAGGTACGCCCAGGCGTTCCCATCCGCGCTGTAGTCCTCCCGCACCGTGCCCCACTGCCGCTCGGCGAGGTAGGGGCCGAAGCGGCGCCAGTCGCCGCGTGCGTCCTGGATCTGCTGCAGGCGCTCGTGCTCCGCGGTGGGCGGGTGCGCGTCAGGGTCTTCGGCAGTCGAGCGCGGATCGGGCATGACTCGCACCTCCCGGGAATGCGCGATGGTACGCCCGGCCGGCCTGAGGGATCGGTCGGGCGCTTGACGGGCGGTCGGGGCGGTTCGGACGGCGTGGGGCCACGCGGACAGCGAGCCGGGGGAGGTTCACCCTGCCAACATCGCCTGAACGCGTGGTCACACGGCCCGGCGCGCCGTGGACGCGCGACCGCGTCAGCGCACCGTTCGCTCCAAGAAGCCGATGAGCACCTGATTGAACGCCTCGCTGCGCTCTTCGTTGGGAAGCAGCGCCGCGTGACGTCGCGCGGGGTCGCTGCGAGGATCGTCCCAGCCCTTCGTGTAGTACGATTGGACGTACTCTAGGAGGTACGTCCCATGGGTGTCTTGCCTTCCATCATTCCGATCTCGGACCTGCGCCAAGACGCTGCTCGCGTCATCAAACGTGTCGTCGCGTCGGACGAGCCGGTCGTCATCACCCAGCGGGGGCGGGCCGCTGCCGTGCTGGTGAGCGCCGAGGCGTACGAGCGCACGCAGTACGAGAACGACATCTTGCGCGCGCTCGCCCGCGGCGATGCGGAGCTCGCGGCGGGGCTCGGCCCCGATGCCGAGGACGTAATGGCGGAGGCGCGCACCGTGCTCGACGAAACCTAGCGGGATGCGGGTGCGCTTCACGCCGCAAGCCGCGCAGCAGTACCTGGACGCGTTGCGGAATCTCCGCACCAAGAACGCCGCCGGGGCATCGACCGTCCAACAGCGTACGGAGGCTGTGGTCGCGTTGCTCCGCGAACACCCGCACGCGGGTCACGCGATCCCGGAGTTCCCCGAGCTACCGCACCGCGAGCTCTCCGCCCCGCCGTACCGCTTGTTCTACCGCGTGGTGGACGACACGGTCTGGATCGTTCGCGTCAGCGCACCGTTCGCTCCAAGAAGCCGATGAGCACCTGATTGAACGCCTCGCTGCGCTCTTCGTTGGGCAGCAGTGCCGCGTCGCGGAGAAGCACCAGTTGCGCGTCGGGGCGGGCCAGGATGAACTCTTCGGCGTCTTCGAAGGAACTGAAGCCGGACGCGGTTCCCCACACCAGCAGCGCCGGTTGGCGGGTGGCGGGCCACAGCTCGCTCACGTCCTGGTCCAGGCTGCCGCTGACGAACGAGAAGACGATCCAGCGCGCGTCTTCCGAGCGGAGGTTGCGGTCGTACGAGGCGAGCACCTCGTCGGTGAGGCTGTCCGGGTCGGCGTAGGCGTCCAGCAGGAAGAAGCGCTGCACCTCGTCGTCGACCAGCAGGCCGGTGAACAGCTCGCTGACCACGGGGTTGGCGAATAGGTCGAAGGTGCGTTCCCGACCACCGTCCTGGGGACGGTTCAGGCTGCGGTATCCGGTCGGTGCGATGAGCGCGAGGCGGGTGACCAGGTCGGGGCGCTCGGCGGCGATGCGGATGGCGTGCGCTGCCGACAGGCCGTTCGCGACCAGCACCGCCGGCTCGCCCACTACGTCGTCGAGGAAGGCCGTCACCTGCGCCACCAGGTCGTCCTGGGTGGTGCGCCGCTCGGGCTTCGACGAGCGGCCGAAGCCCAGCAGATCGAGGGCGTAGACGCGGTAGCCGGCGTCCGCCAGCGCGGGGGCGTTGCGGCGGTACTGGAACACGCTCGAGCCGCCGCCGATGCCGTGCACCATCACGACGGGCGGACCGTTGCCAAGGACCTCGTAACCGGTGACGAGCTCTCCGAACGGGGCCGAAGCCACGCGGGCGCCAGGGATTACGGCTTCCGGTCCGACGCCGTCGACGACGGGCACGCAGGCGGCAAGGAGGAGCAGCGACAGGGCGGTGGCGAAGGTGCGCATGGGAGCACGGTAGCGCGTGGGCGCGATGGGCACGAGGTGCCAACGTTCCGTTTCGGGGCCATTCGACCGCGCGGGTTGGTAGCCTTCACGCCCGCACGAGGCCGAGCTCGATCGCGCGCAGCACCGCGCGGGTTCGGTCGCGGACGCCCAATTTCGACAGGATGCGGCTGACGTGGTTCTTCACGGTGCCCTCCATCACGTCCAGCCCGCGGGCGATCTCCTTGTTGTTCCAGCCCGCCACCATCAGCCGCAGGATCTCGGTTTCGCGTTCGGTCAGTGCCTCGATCCCGTCCGTGGCCTCGTGGGTCTCGAACGGCGTTTCGGTCAGGGACAGCAGGGTCCGCACCCCTTGCCGCACCACCGTCTGGTCGTCGACGATCAGGACTGCGGATCACGGTTCGCCTTCCGGCCCAATCGGAACGTCGGGCCGCGCGCCGGCCGGCACCGACGCCGTCAGCGTGAAGCCGCGGCCGGGCGCGGTGGTCATTTCGAGTTGCCCCCCGACCGCGGCCAACCGCTCTCGCAGACCCCGCAGGCCCGTACCGTCCCGATCGGATGGGCGTCGCGGCCCGCCGGACAGGTCGCGCGCGATGCGCAGACGTTCGGTTGCCCGCTGATGCTCGGCCAGCAGCGAACGGCGTTCACGCGTAGCGGCCTTGCCGATCTCGTCGACGAGGTTCCCGACCGGGCGACCGTTGGGGAGGGCGGCGCTCGCAATCCACCAGGCAGAGCATCGTGCGCGCCGTCGCCGTCGGGCCGGCGTCCGACCATCGCCATGGGCCGAGCGAGCCGTATTCTGGAGACTTCTGCGTCGGCGGAGTGTCGTACGGCGATTTGAGGGCATGGTCGTGGTTGCCTCGACGGTCAGGGGGCCGAGGGCGACCCGGGTCCGTGACGCGGAGGCCTTTCAACGCACCCAGGACGAGCACGAGATCCTTCGCGCGCCCGCGCGTGGCGATGGGCGTAGATCGGGCTGTTTGGCACGCCAGGCCAGCTGCGATCGGGTCCTGATCGGTGCGAACCGCGCGGTGCTAGGCAGGCGCCATATGATCACTGTGATAACACGTTGAGGTATGCTGTTATCACATGGTGAGGACGCAAATCAGCTTGACGAAGGAGGAGTACGCAGCGGCAAAGCGCGAGGCGGAGCGCTTGGGAATCTCTCTGGCGGAACTGCTTCGTCGGTCGCTGCGCACCATGCTGCCGGTCGACGAGGAACGGCCTTGGATGCGCTACGCGGGCCTGATCGAGTCTGGCGACGCGGCCGCGAGCCAGAAGGTCGACGACCTGGTCTATGGCCGCAAGGATTGATGCCTACGTCGACACGTCGGCGTTCATTGCGTTCATGGACATCAGCGACTCGCATCACGCCCTGTTTCGCCGCCTGTTCGCTGCGCCACCGAACGTCGTCGTGACGTCGAGCCTGGTCGTCGTCGAAGGGCACGCGTGGTTCCTGCAACGCTTCGACCGGGAGCGGGCCCTGCAGTTCCTGGCGATGATCGAAGACATGCCGTTTCTCGACGTACGTCCGATCGGTACGCCCGACCTCCAGGGCGCCACCACGATGCTGCGGCGCTTCGATGACCAGGACCTCACCTTGGTCGACTCCGTCGGTCTGCACCTCATGGGTGATGGGCGTGCTAGGGAGTGTTGGTCGACGGATCGGCACCTTGGTCTGACGGGCGTGCCGCTGGCGATCCATGCGGCCTGATGGCTCGCCGTCGCGCGCTTCTGCCGGTCACCCCCCTCCGCTACGCCGACGTCGACCGCCCAACCGTTCCCGATCACGGCGACGTCGATCACCGCGCACGCCTTGGTGTTGAGCCTGTCGCGTCGCTCAATGGCGCTCCGCAGGACGCCGACGTGTCATGGTGCGGGTATGACACGCAACGTTGCCGTTCTCTTCGCGCTTTCATGGTCGTTGGCGTTTTTCGGGCTCGCACAGGAGGAGGGCTTCGAGTTCCGAGGTGAGGTGCCTGCGGCGGTGCCGGACGGCACCGTGGTCGAGGCCATGATCCGCGACGATCCGACGTCGCTCGGCACGACGCCCCTCGCGCGTGGCCAGGTGGTGGACGACTCGTTCCGCATCCGTCTTCCTGCCGAGCTGGATCCCGAGAGGCTGGGGGAGATGCGTGTCTGCGGCGCGTCATCGGTGAACATCGCGTTCGTGCCCCACCTGGCGGTCGTCGAGGGTGAGGAGACGCAGGGGCAGTTCTGGCGTACCGATCAAACCCCCGGGGACTGGGGCATGTATGGGCCCTCGAACTACACCTACCTCGCCTACGTCGAGGAACCCTTCGTCGCCGAGGAGGACTGCATGGGGGACCTCGTCGAGCTCGACTTGGAGCCCGGCTGGAACGTCTACTCCCGCATCGTTACCGACAGCGGCTCGCTCACGACCAGCGCCGAGCCGCCCGCGGACTTCACCTGGCGCTTCCTCCGCTGAGGCCGGTCGCGTACGCCCGCCGGGGAACCGATGGCCCCACCCACGTCGCTCGTATCCCGTACGCTGGCGAGCGTCGGTGGTTCCCCCTCCGACCCCAAGGAGCCTGCATGCCACGATTGCCGCACCATCGACCTTTGCTGTCCGTCCTCGTTTTCGCCATGATCGCGGGTGTTGCGCTGGCACAGGACGTCACGGGCACGATCACGGCCCGAATGGGGGGTGTCGAGCGGACGTGGAACACGCTCGGGTTCGACCATCCGGACGGCTACCAGGCGACCGCCTCCTGGTCTTTCCTCATGGATCGTTTCGTGTCGGTCTCCATTCAAGGGCATCCCGGCACGAGTCCCCAGTTGGAGGAAGCCCTCGCCATCGATGTGTCCACCTTCGACGGTTTTCCCACGGACTGCCCCTGCCGGATCCAGCAGGCGGACGTCATGTACTGGTCCACCTCCAGCATGTTCGAAGATGTCTACATCGGTACGGATGCCGAGGTGACGTTCACCGTCGTGGAACCCCTCGACGACGACACGTACCGGGTCGAGGGCAGCTTCTCCGCGACGCTCGCGTACCAGGCCCGCCTCGGCGGGCCGCTAGACGAGGGAGGGGACGTGCTCGCCGTGGACGGCACGTTCACGGTGGAGTCGTTACCGCGGCGGGAGGTGGAGTAGGCGCGTCCTCCCGGGAGGTGCACGGCCTACGATGCGAGTGCCTCGTTCGTGGGCTCACCGGTCGTGGTGCATCACGGCGTGTGCATCTGACCCGAGCCTCATGCCGCGGCCTCCCGCGCCTGCTTGCCGCGCACGGCGAGCGCCCCGACGGTGAGGCCCTGCACCAGGATCGAGAAGACGACCACGCCATAGGTCATGGTCAGGATCACGTCACGGTGCGGGCCGGCCGGGAGCGAGAGGGCCAGGGCGATCGAGATGCCGCCCCGCAGGCCGCCCCACACGAGAAGGCGCGTGGTGTAGGGCGCGAAGTTCCGCTTCAGGCGGAACAGGCCGATGGGGAGGGCCACGGCGACGGTACGCGCCAGCAGGACCAGCGGGATGGCCAGCAGAGCGGCCTCTACGGTCAGCGCCGTGAACTTGAGGACCAGCACCTCGATGCCGATCAGTACGAACAGCAGGGCGTTGATGACCTCGTCGGCCAGCTCCCAGAAGGTGTCGAGGTGCTCGCGCGTTCGTGGCGACATGGCCAGCATTCGCCCATGGTTGCCGATGAACAACCCGGCCACGACGACGGTCAGCGGGCCGGAGGTGTGCAAGGCCGAGGCGGCCGCGTACCCGCCCGTGACGACGGCCAACGTCAACAGGATCTCCGTCGCGTAGTCGTCGATCTGGTTCAGAAGGGCGTAGGCGGCCAGGCCCAGCACGAGGCCGAACGCCAGACCTCCGAGGGTTTCCCTCACGAACAGCAGCGCGACTGGACCCAGGCCCGCCTCGGCGTTCCCCTCGCCCGTAACGGCGGCCAGGACCACGGTGAACACCACGACCCCGACGCCGTCGGTGAAGAGCGCCTCGCCCGTGATCAGGGTTTCGGTGTCCTTCGGCACGCCGGCCCGCCGGAGGATGGCCAGCACCGCGATCGGATCGGTGGGCGAGATGAGGGCGCCGAACAGCAGGGCATGCCCGAACGACAACTCCAGGCCGAGGAGGCCGCCCATGAGCCATGTCAGCGCGCCCACCAGCAGCGTCGACGTGACGATGCCGATCGTGGACAGTGCGAGGACCGGGCCGGCCTGTCGTGTCAGCTTCTCGAGGTCGACGACCAGAGCTCCGGCGAACAACAGGTAGGCCAGCAGGCCCTGCAGGACCAGGTCGTCGAAGTCGAGGGTCGCCAGAACCTGGTCGGCCCACGCGGCCACCTCAGGCCCTCCGAAGAGGACGAGCCCCAGCGAGATGATGAGTGCCGCCAGCGTCACGCCGATCGGGGTGGGCAGCTTCAAGAGTCGCGCGTTGACGAACGCGAACAGTGCCGTCGCCGTGACCAGAATGGCAGCAGCATCGAAGACGCTCATCGGCCGAGTCTAGGCGATGCGCGGCGGCACGGACAGGGGGCCGGCACGTCGTGGGAGCGTGACGGCTGGTCGCCCGGCGCCAATAACGCCGTCCTGCGGCCCAACCTCGAAGGATCTCGCACCCCGAGAGCCTGATCGCGCGTCGTCCAGCCGGCAACTGCCTGAATTGGATCGTGGGGCACCTGGCCCACGGGTACGAGCATGCACTTCCCCACTTGGGGCAGGAGCGCGTGCTCGCCCCGGCGCGCAGCGTACGCTCCGCGTGTACCTTGCCTTCCTGATGTCCCACCAGGCCTACCACGCAGGCCAAACGGACGTGTTCCGGCGGGTCGCCGGGAAGGCCGGTGCGATTCCGTGAAGGCCGCGCCGCCGCTCGGCTGTCACCCGTTTCACGTCCGTGCGTGACGAAGGAATTCGGGCACGATCGGATTTGCATTCGCAAACCATCGTGCCGTAGGCGCAGCTGCTCATGGGGTCCCGCGAACTCGATGCGATCGGCCGGGCGGATGGGGCGCTACTTCGGCGGCAAGGAACGCGCGAAGGCGAGGCCGCGCACGATCCACGCCGAAAGCTCCTTTTCCTCGCCCGTCGCGTCCTGCGCCACCAGGACCCAGCCCCGCATCGGTCGGCCCGTGACGTCGAACGGACGCGCGCCGCGTTCAGCCAGGATTTCGTCGTACACGTCGGGCCCGACGCGCACCATCAGCTCTGGGCCGAGGATCCCTACGGCCATGTTGCCGTCGAGAAGCCAGGCCACCCCGCCGAACATGCGCTTCTCGGCGAGCCCCTCCGTGTCCGTCAGGACCTCGCGCACGCGCTGGGCGAACCCTTCGTCGAACGCCATGCGAACCCCTTTCGTACTGTCGGCACGAGGGCGCTCAGAGGGTCGGCTCCGGCGCGGCGACCGCCTGTGGGTGATCATTCCGCACCATGTCGAGCTCGGCCGCCTTCGCATTGGCCTCCACCTGCTGGACGCTCTTGCAGCCGGGGATGACGCAGGTGACGGCTGGGTGTTGCAGGCACCACGCCAGCGCCCAGGTCGCCATGTCCACCCCGCCCGGCACCTCTTCGCGTCGGATCCGCTCGGCCTCTTCGAGTTTGCGTTGCACGTCCTGCCGGTCGTGCCGTGAGCGTACGTCGCTGGTGTCGTCGAAGGTGGCGTCGGGCCGGTACTTGCCGCTGAGGTACCCGCTGGCGAGGGGCACGCGGGCCAACACGCCCAGGTCGTGGCGCTGGCAGGCGGGAAAGACGTGCTCCGGGTGCGGTCCAGCCGGTTGTAGACCACCTGGATCGCCTCGGCCCCCACGCCCGGTGCGTGGCTCGTCTGGTAGACGTCGTCGTTCTTGCCGATCGAGATCCCCAGGTGGCGGATGCGGCCCGCTTTCACCTGTTCGGCCAGCGCCTGCCACAGTTCCGCGTCGTCGAAGACCTCCCGTTTGCCGGAGTGGAACTGGTAAAGGTCCACGTAGTCGGTTCGGAGCGCCTCCAGCGAGGCGTCGAGCTGTTGGAGGACCTGGTCCGCGGTCCAGAGTTGGTCGCGTTGGAAGTCGCCCAGGTAGCGGTGCCCGAATTTGGTGGCGACGTACCAGTCCTGGCGTCGGCCCTCGATCGCTTGGCCGATCAGGCGTTCGGAGACGTGGTCGCCGTAGCATTCCGCGGTGTCGAGGAGGTTGATGCCGAGTTCGCGGGCGCGGTCCAGGATGTCTCGCACCTCGGCCACCTCGTAGTCGCGGCCCCATTCGCCCCCGAACTGCCAGGTGCCGATTCCGACGACGGAGACGGGCAATCCGGTCGAGCCCAAACGTCGGTACTTCATGGCGGCCTCCTCTTCCCGGGGCGCGCCATGATGGGGAGTGATTCGCGCCCACGTGTGGTGCGTCCAGGGTAGCGCGGGCTCGGTTGCGTGCGGGCGATCTGCTGTGGTTCAGGGGCAGACGAGCTCCAGGGTGGGGTAGTGGGTGCGGTAGCGCTTCGTGTCCCGCGTCAACAACGCCATGCCGTCGACGGCGGCGTGGGCGCCGATGTAGAAGTCCGGCAGCGGTGACGTGCGGCTGCCTTGCGTGCGGCGGTACCGCACGAATGCCTTGCCCGCCAGGAAGCCGGCCTCCCAGGGCAACGTCAGGCGGGTGAAGGCGTCTTGGGGTAGGGCTTCATCCAGCTCTTCGATCCGTGCGAACCCGACCGAGACCTCTGCGTAGACGATGGGGTTGATGCACAACTCGGCCTGCGCCGCGCAGGCGTCGAGCTGTTCGGCCGACCACGCGTACCACTGGGGATCGTCGGTCATCACGTCCAGGAGAACGTTCGCGTCCACGAGGACGCGGCTCATTCGCCGCGCGTCATCCGCATGATCTCGTCGGTGCTCAAACGCGCCGTGGCACGACCCCGCAGGCGCGCAGCCAAGGTGCCCGTCCGCGCGTCAGGTGGGTGCGCGAGGATGGCGTCGGCCTCGCGGACGGCCGCTTCGCGCACGAAGGCGGCGACGGAGACGCCGGCACGCGCAGCGCCGCGGCGCAAGCGGTCCTTGTCGGTGGTGCTCAGGCGCAGGTCGAGACGGTCGGTCGTGGTGGCCATGGCGGGCCTCCTTGTACGGCATCGTACCGTACATGCGGGCCGGGTTCGGCATCCGCCAGTCGGACGCGCCGTCGAACGCCGGGAACCGCTATTGCGCCGTCCGCAAGCGAACGATATGGTCAATACGGTCTCCTCGGGCTGGAAAGGACGAGGGTCCTTCGGTGGCAATGAAGCTCGCGTCCCATTTGGGCGCTTGACGCGGGTGGAGCCAGTAGCGCAACCGACCGACGCGGCCGTGATCGCCGCAGGCGCCCGACGCAATGGGAGGCAAGTCCAATGATCCGACTGCTGGTGAGCGTGTCGCTGCTCATGTTCCTGAGCCTGGCGGCCGCGCAACCGATCCAGGACTACGATGTCGTGTGTCGCGCCGACGTGAGCGAGGAAGAGAGCGGCACCAACGACACGGCGGCCATCGAGGTCGACGATGAGGAGGACGGCGACGAGGTGATCGGCGTCGCGAGCAACGTCAACGGCACGTGGCACGTGTCGTTGGACCGTGACGCGAACTGCGATGAAGGTGAGGTCGTCCTGGTTCCTTACGGCGACGAGGAGGACACGGAACTCCACGCTGAGGTCACCGACGAGGACGGCTCCTCGATGCTTACGATCCACGAGCCCGTCGAGTACGAGACGGAAGGTACCGACGACGTCGCGGGCACCGAGGAGGACGGCACGAGCGAAACGACCCATGAGGGCGAGTCGCCGGACGAACCGACCGAGGTCGAAGCGAACGAGGTGCCCGACGTCGCCATCGAAGGCAAGCGGCGCGCCCGCGAGAACCGGAACGAGGCCTGGGACGGCCGCGGTGGCCGGCCCGACTGGGCGGGCGGCGACGATGAGGAAGACGAGGACGCCGAAGTGTCCGAGGAGTCCGAAGGGGACAACGGGGACGAGGAGGACGCGGCCGAGCCGCCCGACGCCGAGGAGGTCGCCGGTGAGCGGGACGAAAACGGTGAACGCCGCGGCCCACCCGACTTCGCCGGTCCGCCGAACGGTGACGGCGACCAAGAGGACAACGATGACGACGAGGACGAGGACGACGACGATGATGATCGCGGGCCGCCCGAAGGCCGCGGAGGTCCTCCGGGCGACGGCGCAGGTCCGCCGGACGCCCCCGAGCGTCCCTGAAGGAACGCCCCGGGTTTTGCGCGCGTCAAAGACCCCTCAGCTGATACCTGCTGGCCGCACTCGCGGCCGGCAGGTCTTTGTGTGGTGCGGGCGCGTCGCCGCGGCGCGACGCCCTTGCGGCGCAGTCCGATGAGCATGAGGCCACGGCTGGAGTCCCGTGACACATGATTGGATCGAGTCGTTGCCGCGACTGAAGGAGGCTGGCGGTGGTAATCGCCTACTGAGAGGCACGGGAGACGTCGCGCTTCCGGCACCACCCACACGATGCGTGGTTCAAGAATCGGGGTCCGGACTCTCCGGTGGGAAACGTATGGCTAAAGGAGGTCGCCGAACTCTTGCAATTGGGCTGCCGTGCCAACGAGACCTTGATCTCTGAGCGTTGCCAGGTACTCGTCGACGCTATAAGGGGGCCTTTCGAGGCGCTCGCGAATCCTTCGGATTGCGGGGCACACGACATTGGGGGCCAAATCCACCTGCTCACGCAAGAACGTGTCGGGGTCTTGCACGTCCAGACCATAGGGGTCGAGTGCCGTCGCGGGGAAGTCGCGCGCATTCCAGGTCACGATGACGTCACAGCGCCCCACGATGGCCGCCGCTAGCACATGTCGATCGTCGGGATCCGGCAGTTCCAGAGAAGGGATCAGGTGCTCGTACTCGGTGATCAGCGCATCGCGCGTGGCCTGATCCATTTTGGCGCGCGTACGCTCGAGGGCGGAACGGTCGCGGTGAGGTTCGTTGCGTAGGAGCGCCTCGATCCACTCATGGTGGATATCGGCGCTCCATCTCGCACGGAACAGGTCCGTGACGGCAAGTTCCAGCATCACGTCCCGGATGGGAGCGGGATAGAGGACGTTGGCATCCAGGAGCGCCGTGTAGGCCATCGCATCAGTAGCCGTCGCCTTGCTCTTGCGCTTCGCGCGTGAGCTCCTCGAGGACCGCTTCGCGCTCCTGGTCGACGCGCCGCTTGTACGCCATCACATCTTCCAGGCGAACGCGACGGTGCGTCCCTACCTTCCGGTAGGGGATGTCCCCCTCCTCCAGGAGCTTGACGAGGAAGGGCCGGGAGACGTTGAGGACGTCTGCCGCCTGAACGGTGGTGAGCTCGGCGCTTTCAGGCATGAGGGTGACTCCGCGGCCCGCCGCCATGGCGTCGAGGATGTCCATGAGGAGACCCACAGCCCCGGCGGGCAATTCGATCGGCTCGCCCCGCCCTTCCTCGGCAACATGGAGCATGAGGGGGCGCCGCGCCTCCGCATAGCGGGACAGGCGCTGCCCCGAGGCGCGGGCGAGGGCGCTGTCCTGTGGACTCGGAGGGAGTTCACGGTGTACATGCATGGTCATGGCACCTCCTTCGTCACCACGCCATCCTAGCACAAGTGAAATATGTGAAACAGATGCTCTATGTGACGCGGCGCCGGCTCACCACGCAATGTTCAGGCACGTCACCGGCACTTCACTGGGGTGATCATGATTCGGCCACCCAGACGATGCACGGTGCGCGATCGGTCGATGATGCCACCGGCTGTGTCGGCCCCACGAACAGCGCCAGCGCGTTGCGCACTCACGATTCCGAACGCTGGCGCACGGGAGTCGACATCAAGCTCGTCCTCGAGCGCACGGGCCACGTCAGTCCCAGAAGCAAATCGAGCACGCACGAGCAGCTGTTGCGAAGCGATCGGGGCGCGGTCTCGCCGCCGCAGCATCGACGTGATCGATGCGTACTACGAGCACCGTCACCTACCATGGTAACCGCGTTCCAATCGTCGCGGCACGTCGAAGACCCGAATCGCGTGGCACTTTGCTTTGGACTTTCGAAACGTGCGTGGGCAACGAGTGGACCCGTGGAACCATGCCATTCACGGTCTGCATCCCAAAAAAGGAATCCCCTCAGGGACGGGACTCGATGGTGGGTCGTGTAGAACTCGAACCTACAACCAGCTGATTAAGAGCCTGGATCGCACCAGTGTCTTGAGGACCGTCGTAGTCCGTCCTGAACGTATTTGTTGGCTCTACCGTTCACGTCGCATAGCACTCCATATCCGCCCGTATGACTGCGTGTCGAGGGGGTTCGCACACTGGCTCGCACGCCGCTGCTTCCTTCCTGTTGGCTAGCTCGTTCTGCGCAAGGATCGTTGGAGTCTTGGTGCGAAACATGGCGTCGGAGCCATCAAAACCTCTCGCTCCCAAGCCTCTCGGGGCGGCCGTAGTGACTGGACTCTCGGACGCATGCATCGCACCAGGCGACGGAGAGCGGGTCAACAGTGAGCAAGCCAACGCTGACAGTCGAGTCGATGAATGCGATCGAGGTGCTTTTGGCAAGTGGCGCGCCGTGCTGCACGTTGCTGCCGATCGTCGAGCCCGAGGTGCTGATGGACGGCGACCACGACATCGATTGCTGCTTCGATGCGACCGAGGCGACGTTGCGCGAGGCCCTCTACCAGCTTGCGCAGCAGGGGGTGGACCTCGAGGGGGTGATCTTGAAGCCGAACATGGTGCTGTCGGGCTCCGAGGCGAGCGACCGGCTCGGACCGGAGACGGTCGCCGAGATGACGCTCACCTGCTTCTCGCATACGGTTCCCGACGCGGTCCCTGGCATCGCCTTCCTGTCGGGCGGGGGAGGGCTCGAGACTTCGGTGCACACGGTCGTGCCGATCGGCTGGGTGGCCGCCTGGCAGGCGATCGCCCGGGCCGACGCGAACGTGGACACGCCCTTTGCTCGCAAGGCGCGCTCGAGCTTCGTCGCGGGGTGAGCCATCGCCCGTCCTCTACACTCGGGTATGCCTCTTCGACCTGAACTCGTCATCGGTAGCAGCTCCGGCGTCGGCACCGCGACCGCGCCCTACCTGGCCAAGCGTGGTGAGGCCGTCGACGTAACGGTCCCGAACGACGCGGACGCGTCGTCCGGGGGTTCGTGACGCCCGTGGTGGACGCGCCCTGGGAGAAGCGCACCATCTTGCTCACCGGCGCGACGGGCTTCGTCGGCAGGGCGGTACGACCCGCTCTGGAAGCCGCCGGGTGGCACGTTCGCGGCCTCACGCGTGACGCCGCACGAGCGGCCGAGCACGCACCCGACGTGGACTGGTTCGAGGGCGACGTCGCTGACCGTGATTCGATGGCCAGCGCGCTCGAGGGCGCCCACGCGGCTCTATACCTGGTGCACGGTATCCGCGAAGGCGCCGGCTACCACGAGCGCGAGGTCGCAGCCGCCGCTGGCTTCGCCGCGGCGGCCGCCGCGGCCGGGGTCCAGCGGATCGTGTACCTGGGGGGCGTGGCGCCCACCGGTCCAGGGTCCGAGCACCTGCAGAGCCGGATCGAGGTGGGCGAGACGCTGCGGGCGGGCTCGGTGCCCACGATCGAGCTGCGCGCCAGCATGATCGTGGGTCACGGCAGCCTGAGCTGGCTCATCGTCCGCGACCTGGCGGCGCGGTTGCCGGTGATGATCCTGCCGCGCTGGCTCCGCTCGCGCACGGAGCCCGTGGCGGTCGACGACGTGGTCGTCGCGCTCGTGCGGGCGATGGACCTGCCGATCGAGGCGAACGCCTGGTTCGACGTGCCTGGACCCGAGATCCTCTCCGGCAAGGAGTTCCTCGACCGCACCGCCGTGCTGATGGGCTTGGGCGCGCCGCTGAGCATCGACGTTCCCTTCCTGAGCCCGCGCTTGTCGTCGCTGTGGATCCGGCTGGTGACGCGCGCCGACTGGTCGGTCGCCCGCGAGGTGGTGATCGGCCTCACCGAGGACCTGCTGGCGCGCGACGACGACTTCTGGTCACGCATCGATCACCCGCAGCGCGTGAGTTTCGACGAGGCGGCGCGCCGAGCGCTGGCCGCGGAACGAGGAGCGCGACCCGCGCGGGGATTCTGGGCGCTCGTCGAGCGCGCGCGAGGGGTGGGATCACGGTGAAGCCCGGCGATCAGGGTGGCTGAAGCGCGCTCGTCCGGCGGCGCGGTGCGATCGCCCTCGCCTCGCCCTCGCGTGCGTGAGCTCCTTGGGCAGGGACCCACGCGCGCAGCGACCGAACGGTACGCGACCCCGTCACGCGCAAACCACGGGCCGCACCGGACCTCGTTCTCGAGGCCAGCGACGACCGGCATCCGAACGAAGTCCACGCTGGGGCCCGTGGTGGCAGCCTTCGTCTTCGCGCTCGGGGCCGTGGCGGGGGCGGCGCTGCTGGCGCCGTTGCTCGAGCCCCTGCCGGCGAGCATTCTGCGTGGCCGGCGAACGCCTCGGGTCCTGAAAGATCGTCGGGGGAGCGCTGGTCCTGGGCGCCACCATGCTGGAGCTCTGGCCCATGCACGGAAGACGCGGCCGCCGCTTGCGGGTGGTCGTCCCGTACCAGGTCGAGATCGGCCGCCTTCGCGTTGGCCTTGACCTGCTCGACGCTCTTGCAGCTGGGGATGACGCAGGTGACGGCCGGGTGCTGCAGGCACCACGCCAGCGCCCAGGCGGCCATGTCGCCCCCTCCGGCACCTCCTGGTGGCGGATCCGTTCGGCGACGATGGCGAGGAATAGGGCGGCCCCGAAGGAGGCAACGTTGGCGGACGAACGGCTCGACGGTACGGATCTGGCGACGCCAGGGAAGCATGCTTGGCCCGAGCGGGTTTCCCCGCGAGCGGCGGCTGGCGTGACACGATCGCCAGCGCGAAGGCAGTTCCTGGCAGTGGCCTACGTCCTACATGTGGTGCTGCAAAAATACCGTTTGCTAACATATTCGTATGCCGGAAGCTTCGCGAAAGCGCGTTCTGATGCTCGGGGAGTGTGCGACCCTGCTTGATGGCGTGCAAGACGCGCTCTTCGTGACAGATTCGGCCGGTGCCGTGGTCTTCATGAACGAGGCCGCCAAACGCCTACACGGCTTCGCGGACCGGGTCGAGAGCGGCAACCACATCGCCAATCTGCTTGACCATGTCCGTGAGGTGTTCGAGATTCGTACCCTCGACGGACGGGCCGTCGCCGACGGGGACCAGCCCGTGGTGCGGGCCTTGCGAGGCGAGCCCTTCAAGGACGTGGAGTTGCTCGTGAGACGGGTCGGAGACGACGACGCGCGAGTCTGCGTGTTCAACGGTAGCGTAATCGAGGGGGATGCGCCCCTGTCGCTTCTCACGGTGCGCGACGAGACCGATCGCTATCGCTCCGAGCGGCGCTATCGCGTTGCCTTCGAGGCCGATCCAGCACCCTCCGTCATCGTTCGCTTGTCGGACCTACGTATCCTTGATTCCAACGAGGGCATGGCGGGCCTCACGGGCCTGGCGAAGGACGACCTCGAGGGCGGCCTGCTCACCGATCTCGACCCGCGCAACCAGAACGATGCCCTGTACGCCGCGGTGGAGGGGTTGAAGGATGGTACTCGGCTTCACAAACTGAAGTGCCCGCTGGTCGCGTCCGACGGCAGCGAGAAGCACGTGCTCGTCTCTGCGCGCGCGATCGAGGTCGATGGACGAGCGTGCGCCATCTTCACGTACCTCGATATCAGCGAACTCGAGGCGGTGCAGCGAGAACTCCAAGCGTCCGTGCTGGGATTGCGTGCGGAGCGGGAACACGCCGAGGCGGAGGCGGCGCGGTGGGCGTCGGTCCTCGAACAGGCGCCAAGCCTGACGGCGGTGCTCGAAGGGCCGGATCACCTCTTCGTCGCCGCGAACGAGAGGTACGTGCGTTTCTTCGGCGATCAGGAGCTCCTCGGGCGGCGCCTGGTCGACGTCATGCCGGAGGTCGAGGCTCAAGGCGTCATCGCCCTTCTGGATCAGGTCTATTCGACGGTCGCAGGTCTATTCGACGGGCGAGTCCTTCGTCGCGCACGAGATGGCGATCGACCTGGATCCGTTGGGGCGCGGCGCACCGGCGCGCTACTACTACGACCTCGTCTATCAGCCGCTCCGTGACGGCCGATCGATCCGGGGCGTCGTAGTCCAAGCCGTCGACATCACGGAGCAAGTCAAAGGGCGCATTGTCGCCGAGCAGCTAAGCGAGGAATTGCGGGCCGCCTACGACAAGACGATCGAGGGGTGGGCTCGCGCGTTGGACCTCAAGGACCACGAGACGGCGGGTCACTCCCAGCGCGTCACGACCCTGACCGTCGAGCTGAGTCGACGGATGGGCCTCTCCGAGGACGACATCGAGCACATTCGACGCGGAGCACTGCTCCACGATATCGGCAAGATGGGCGTGCCAGACAGAATTCTGCTCAAACCTGGCGCGCTCTCGGCGGACGAGTGGGAGATCATGAAGCGCCACACGCAGTACGCCCACGACTTGCTCTACCCCATCGAGCGCCTGCGGCCGGCCATCGACATCCCCTACCGCCACCACGAGAAGTGGGACGGCAGCGGGTATCCTCACGGGCTCGCCGGCACGGCCATTCCCATCAGCGCGAGGATCTTCGCCGTCGTGGACGTCTTCGATGCCCTGACGAGCGACCGGCCCTACCGTTCGGCCTGGACCCGCGACGAGGCGCTCTCCTACGTCGCGGAGAACGCCGGCACGCACTTCGACCCCGACGTCGTCGACGCGTTCATGGACCCCAAGACTCCTGTTCTGGGTAAGAACGCTCCGTAGTGCTGGCGGGCCGACTCCGCGCTTCGAGACGAGGCACGTCCAGAGCGTAGCCTCTCGGCACCCAGCGCAGTTTCGCTGAGCGCAGCCCCGTGCGCCGGATCGGCTTGGAGCCGCAGGGTGAGGACGGCGATGCCGGCGAGCAGCTCGGGGTAGGCGTGGCCTTGCATCGCGCTCAGGTCGATGACGCTGGCGACACGGGTAGGCTGAGCCATGTTCTCGGGCATCCATCACGTCGCCGTCCGCGTTACCGACCTTGAACGCTCCATCGGCTTCTACGAGCGCCACTTCGGCTTCGGCGTCGTCGATCGCGCCTCGCTCGCGAACGGCGCGAAGATCGCCTTCCTCGCGCCGCCGGACGGCGGAGCCCAGCTCGAGCTGATCGCCGGCCTCTCCGACCACCTGGACGGCGATGGTCTCGTGCACCACATCGCGTTCCAGGCCGACGACGTGACGGCCGCCTTCGAGCGGCTGCGCGATGCGGGGGTGCCGCTGCTCGACGAGGCGGTGCAGACCTTGGAGAGTGGGCGCCAGCTGTTCTCGTTCCGAGGCCCCGACGGAGAGCTGTTGCAGGTCACCGGGTAGGCCCACCGGCGACGCTGCTGCCGCGTTCCGCGATCCGGGGCGCGCGATTCCCGACGCGGCGTCGGCGCAGCGGAAGGTAGGAATGGCGTCTGCCGTGGAGCAGCCGCTCACGGCGTCGACGGGGTCTCGAACGCCTCCTTCAGGAGGCGAGGCAACAGCTCGCCCGAGGGGCCGATCAAGCGGTATGCGACCGGAGTCGGCGTCCGACCACGCTTCGCTGGGAAGCATCTCGCCGAACCACACGACGTTGGGACGGAGCCACCCGCCGTCCGGTCCCGGCTGCGGATAGGAGGCGAACGGCACCGGCTCAGGCGTCACCTTACGGCCCGAGCGGTGGTCGCGCCACACCGTGATGCTGCCGTGGAGTTCCACCAGCGCCTTGCTGCCGGCGCGTCGGTGCAGGCCGTCGACGTTCTGCGTCAGCAGCGCGAAGCGTCCACCGGCGTCCACGACCTGCCGCTCCAGCGCGGCGATCGCGTGGTGTCCTGCGTTGGGCTCAGCGGCAAGGGCCGCCAAGCGGCGCGCGTCGACCCGTGTTTCGCGCGACGGAAGGCTCCCAGGGTGACTACAACGTGATAAGATGTAGTCACATTAGGCCATCTGGCATTGGGAGTTGCGATGAAGCAGACGACCGTCAACGTTCGCGAGCTCAAGGCGCGCCTCTCGCATTACCTGCGGCTCACGAAGGCGGGGGAGGCCGTCGAGATCACGGAGCGAGGCGTCCCCATCGGGCGGATCGTCCCCGTCGCGGCGCCGATCGAGGACCGTATGGACGCCCTGGTGCGAAGCGGCTGGTTGCAGTGGGACGAGCGGCGGCTCCCGCGCACCGCACCCGTGGCGCGCACCCGCGGACCGCGCAGCGTGGCCGAGCTGCTCATCGAAGACCGCGAGTGATCGTCTACCTCGACGCCAGCGCACTCGTCAAGCGCTACGTGGCCGAGACAAGCTCCGACGAGGTCGCAACGCTCGTCGACGCGGCTTCGGTGGTCGGCACGTCGGTCATCAGCCGCGCCGAGGTGGCCGCTGCGCTCGCCAAGGCCAGCCGGATGAACGTCGTGCCGCCTCGCGAGGCCGAGGTGGCGCTCCGTGCGTTCGGCGACGAGTGGACGGCGCTCGCACGCCTGCAGATGACCGAGATGCTCGTCGCGCGGGCCGCTGCCGTCGCTTGGGACCATGGCTTGCGCGGCTACGACGCCGTGCACCTCGCCGCGGCGCTGTTCTGGCAGGACATGATGGGTGAGCGCGTCACGGTGGCGACGTTCGACCACCAACTGTGGAGGGCCGCACACACCACCTCGCTTGGCGCCTGGCCCGACGGGCTCGCGTAGGCGATGTCGGCCGGGCAAGGCCCGGCGCGACGGTGGACCTACCGAGCGGCCCTCGCGTCGCCGACCACGCAGGACTGCGGCGATGCAGCGGGGGAATCGCCAGCTAAGCGACGGTCACCGCTTGCGGATGGTCGTCGTGTACGAGGCCCTCCTCGGGCACGATCGCTACGGCCACCTTCGTCGCGCGGTGGTCGTTCGGGCCATAGAAGGCGACCGTGGCGACCGGGTATCCCGCAAATTTGCGGTTCGCGCGCCTCCTCAAGGGCTTCCAGGGTCGCGGCATGGTTCCTAGCTTGGCACATGGGCGTCGCCACCGCGGGTTGGTAATCTTCGGGTCGTGGTCGTCCTTCACGCACATTGGCGACCCGCGCCGGCGGCGACCGGTGTCGGCCGCATGCTGCTATGGGCGGAGCGGGAGGACCGGAGCCGCGACGGCGCGAAGGAGCAGCATCCGGGCCTCGCCGAGACGGATGCGGTGCGGCGCCTGCTCGAAGCGGCCGCCGGCGAAGCGGGCGTGCAGGGCGAGGCGTCGCTGTGGTTGCCGTCCACGCGCCGCGGGCCGTTGCCCTCCCCGCCGTTGGCGCGCCCCCGCCGTGGTCGCCCGCCGAAGGTGACGCTGCGGCGCTGGACGGTACGCGGGCAGGCCCTCGCTCCGGATGCGGCGGTGCTGGCACTGGCGGGATGGGGCGATTCGCCCGGGATGGGCCGTGCTGGCCAGACCGTCGTCCTGGGTGACGATGCACGCAGTTGGCAGGCGGCAGCTCGCCTGGCGCTGGCAGCGCTCGCGCGCCAGCGGATGGTGCCCGGCCTCGTGCACGACCCCGCCGGGGACGCCGACGCGGCGCGCTGGAGGCTCCTCGCGGCCGATGACGAGGTCGCGCCGCGCCTTGCGGCGCTGCGCGCCTCCATGCCGGACTCGTGCAGGGCCGCCAGCGACGATCCGGAGCGGGCGCCCTCGGCCGGGGTGCTGCTGGAGGGTTTCCTTCATGCCGCCGTGGACGGCCTGACGAGGCGCTGGGCCGAAGGGCAGGCTCCGGGACCTGGCGACGGTCCCGCGCGCCGGTGGCTCGCCGCCCTGTTCGGCCCGGACGCCGAGGTGCGCGCCAGTCCCGCGCAACGCCAACGCTTGCGCGATGCGCACCGTCGCTGGCTTCGTGGCTTGTCGGTCGCGGGCGATGATCGTGCCCGTGTGACCTTCCGGTTGGAAGAGCCGAGCGGGGAGGAGGACGCGTGGGTGCTGCGCCCGCTCCTGCAGGCCCGGGACGACCCCAGCCTCCTGGTGGACGCGGCGGAGGTGTGGCGCGGCGAGCTGGGCGCACTGGCGCAGCGCTTCGCGGGGGCGCCCGAGCTGCTGCTGGCCGGGATCGGCCACGCCGCCCGGATGTTCGAGCCCCTGCGGGAGGCGCTACGGGACGCGGCCCCTTCGGAGGTGGCGCTGAGTGCCGAGCAGGCGTTCACGTTCCTGCGCTCGGCCGCGCCGCTCCTCGAGGAGAGCGGCTTCGGCGTGCTGGTTCCGCGCTGGTGGTCGCGACAGGACGCGCGGCTGGGTGCGCGTCTGCGGGTGGCGCCCGCCCCGGCCGGCGGACCGGGCTCGGGACAAGTGGGCATGCAGCAGCTGATGCGCTACCGCTGGGACGTAGCGATCGGGGAGGCGTCGCTCACCCGGGAGGAGTTCGAGGCGCTGGTGGCGCACAAGGTGCCGTTGCTGCGTTGGCGTGGCGCGTGGGTGCGGCTGGATCCCGAGCAGGTGGAGGCGGCGGCGCGCTTCTTCGAGCGCCGCGAAGGCGAGCGCGACGTGCCACTGCTCGAGGCGATGCGGACCGGCCTGGGCGAGCGCTCGGAGATCGACGATCTGCCGGTCCGCGAGGTCGACTTCGAGGGCGATGCCGGCCGCTGGCTCGCCTCCCTCGCCGAGGGCGAGGCGCCGCAGGAGTTGCCGGAGCCGCCGGGGTTCGAAGGGCGGCTGCGGCCGTACCAGCTGCAGGGCGCCTCCTGGTTGACGTTCGCCACGCGCTTGGGCCTGGGGGTGTGCCTGGCCGACGACATGGGGCTCGGCAAGACCGTGCAGACGCTGGCGTACCTGTTGCACGAGCGCGAGGCGGGGCACCTCGACCTGCCGGTTCTGCTGGTGTGCCCGACGTCCGTGGTGCGGAACTGGTTGGAGGAGGCGGCGCGCTTTGCGCCGTCCCTGCGCACGCTCGAACACCAGGGTGCGACGCGGTTGCAAGGCGAGGCGCTTGGTGAACGGCTGGCCGAGACCGAACTGGTGCTCACCAGTTACGCCGTGGTGCGCCGTGACGCCGAGTCGTTGCAGGCGTTCGACTGGCACGCCGTCATCCTGGACGAGGCGCAGAACGTCAAGAACCCAGGCACGGCGCAGTCGCGGGTCGTGCGCCGGCTGTCGACGCGGGCCCGCGTCGCCCTCACGGGCACGCCGATCGAGAACCGTCTGGACGAGCTGTGGTCGATCGTCGACTTCCTCGATCCCGGGTACCTCGGCGCACGCCGCGACTTTCAAAAGCGCCTCGCGCTCCCGATCGAGCGCGAGGCGGACGAAGGGGCGCTCTCCACGCTGCGCCGGCTGGTGGCGCCGCTGGTGCTGCGACGCCTCAAGACCGACCGGAGCGTGATTCGGGATCTGCCCGACAAGATCGAGCAGCGCAGCCATCTGCGCCTGTCCGAGGAGCAGGCCAGCCTGTACGAGAGCGTCATGCGGGACGCCATGCGCGCCGTGGAGGAGAGCGAAGGGATCGAGCGCAAGGGCCTGGTGCTCTCGATGCTGACGAGCCTGAAGCAGATCTGCAACCATCCGGGGCAGTTCCTGGGGGAGACCGGGCGTGATGCGGCCCTGGGGCGTGAGGGCGAGCGGCGCAGCCCCAAGCTGTCCCGATTGACGGAGCTCCTGGACGAGATGCTGGGCGCCGGGGACGCCGCATTGGTGTTCACCCAGTACCGCCGCATGGGCGAGCTGCTGGTGCGGCACCTGTCCCACCGCCTGGGCATCGAGGCGCCGTTCCTGCATGGCGGCGTCGTCGCCTCGAAGCGTGCGGAGATGGTGCGGCGCTTCCAGAGTGAGGACGGCCCGAGCGTGTTGGTGCTCTCGCTGAAGGCGGGTGGGACCGGGCTCAACCTGACCCGCGCCTCGCACGTGTTCCACCTCGACCGCTGGTGGAACCCGGCGGTGGAGGATCAGGCTACCGACCGGGCCTTTCGCATCGGGCAGCGCCGCAACGTCCAAGTCCACACCTTCGTCACGCTCGGTACGTTGGAGGAACGCATCGACGAGATGATCGACGCCAAGCGCAGCCTGGCCGGCGACGTGATCGCCTCGGGCGAGCAGGCCCTCGCCGAGTTGGACACCGCCACGCTGCGCGAGATCGTGGCGCTGCGCCGGGAGGCGTTGCCGTGAGGCGGCGGTACCCCAAGCCGACGCGGCCGATCCGCACCGAGCAGGGGGTGGAGGCCCGCAGCCGGCGCGGCGCGTTCGTGGACAGCTGGTGGGCCGAGCGTTGGATCGGCTCGCTCGAAGCGTTGATGGATCCGGGCCGGCTGGGACGGGGCAAGCGCTACGCGCGTCAGGGTCAGGTGTTGTCGCTTCACGAGGAACCGGGCGGCGTGACCTGCGAAGTGCAGGGCTCGCGCCGCACGCCCTACCGGGTGTCCATCCGCCTCCAGGCATTGGGCGACGACGCATGGGAGCGGGTGTTCGACGCGATGGCCGAACGGGCCTCGTTCGCGGCCTCGCTGTTGGCGGGAGAGATGCCGGGGGAGGTGGACGAGGCGTTCGCCGCGGCCGGGACCGCGCTGTTCCCGGCCGAGGAACACGAGCTGGGGCTCACCTGCAGCTGTCCCGACTGGGCGAGCGTGTGCAAGCACGTGGCCGCCTGCTGTTACCTGCTGGGGGAGCGCTTCGACGACGATCCGTTCCTGCTGTTCCGGTTGCGCGGCCGCGACCAGCATGCGGTGGTCGCGGCATTGCAAGCACGCCGCGGCGGAGGTGCTGGGGGCGGGCCGGCGGACGCGACTGCGCATGCGGATTCGAACGTCGGTGAGGCTTCAGGAGAAGAGGGCGCCGGACAGGAAGCGCCGCTCCGCCTCGAAGGCTTCTGGAGCGCGCCACGGGAGGTCCCCGCCATCGGCCTCGGCCGCGAGCGGGATAATCTCTCGGTGCTCCGGCGCCTGGGGCCGTTCTCCCTCCTCCGCAACGACCCGGCGTCGCGGCTCGGACCGGCCTACGAGGCGGTCGCGCGGGAGGCGATGGAGGCGTTCCTCGCTTTGCGGGATGCGGATCCGGACGATGACGCGGACGATCCGGACGACGACGAGGGCGAGGATCACGACGAGGATCGGGGCCCGCCAGAAGAGAGCGGAGGCCGGTAGGTCGGCGGGGGCACGCTCGAGGCTACGGGATGCCCCTGAGCGAACGAACCGCGTTCCATTTCGGATCTCCTTACCCATGATTGGGTTCAGGCTCTTCCGGGGAGCGCGGAACATGATCCGGAGAGGCTGAGGGTCACCAGGGCGATGAAGGCGCGCACCCGCGTCGCCGCCTCTAAAAACCCAAAGCCTCCCTGGCAAGGCGCTTGGTCTTGCCCTTGAGTTCCGGACACGACGAGATGGCGTGGAAGAGCGCTTCCCGTGCGTCCCTACTGAGTGTCCCGACCCGGTTTGCGGCCTGTACGTCTGCGTCTGCAAGATGGACCAGGCTACTGGATATGACGTACGCGAACGAGGGCCATCTCAAGAAACTGCTGTGCTGATGAGGCTCGAGCCGTACCTCGCACGGCAACAGGTCTGGCCTGGCCTGCACGAACCGGTCCGGATTCGATGAGATGACGAGACAACACCAGGTGTTGCTGTGGAGAAAGAGGGGCACGAAGAATTTGGGCTTGCCCGCCTGGACGAGGTACCCGTGAAGAACTGTCAGGCTCTCGTTGGTTCCCTCATCCAGCACTAGCCGGACCGAAGATGCCCCAGATGCTCCCGGATTCGCTCGGCATCGTCAAGCTGGTCAATCATGTCGCCGAGCCTGATCGGCGCGTTCGGGCGGCGCGCTCGCGCAGCTTTCCATGCCTCGTCATGCGTAAGGTCCGTGTTCGCCCGGAAATTGTTCGCATCGACCTTCTCTGCAGCCTCGGCCAGACACATGATGTCGGACTCGCTCAGATCGTCGAGGTCGGGCTCACCAGCCAAATCGAGATGCCGTAGGTCACGCATCGCGACGACGCTTTCGAGTTTGGAATACAGTTCCTCGTTCATGATGGGGAAGCGTTCGTCACCACGCATGGCGCACAGGCTATTGTAGATGGCGAACGGCACGGGGCCATAATCCATTGCGTTGTAGCTCTCATCCGCGATCAGGCGGCCGTAGCGTTCGAGATGCAACAGATCAGCGACGTACAGCGCCTTGAAGATGCTGTGGAGATCGTTGCTCTTCATCGACTGGACGAGGAACCCTACAGCAGCGGCAGCGGCGTTGGTGTCGAGTTCTAGCCAGTGCGCTTCGCTTGCGGCGGCACGAACGGTCATAGACCCTCCAGAGGGACGGGATCCGGAGCGCTGAGGCAGGCAGAGTAATCTAGCCCACGCTCGTAGAATAGACCCTCTTGACGCTACTCAGTGTGAGGAGAGTCTTGGCTATAGGACGGGCCCGCTGCGCGTGAACGACCACAACTCCCACCACCACGAGAACCCCCCCGACCTACAAGGTCGGGGGGCGCGTCTGTGACGTGGTGGGTCGTGTAGGACTCGAACCTACAACCAGCTGATTAAGAGTGTCAGCGCGTGACGTTGCACTGGTACAAGGAGTAGTCGTTCGTGCGTGTTGGGCAGCCCTAGCCGGCCTCTTGGCGCTTCGCAAGTTGTTGTCCGTAGGGGCCTGAGCGCTGGTTCCGGAGCGGAGAAACACACCGGCGACACAACGCGGGCGCCCCATGTAGAGACCAACTTTCCTATACCCAGACCTTGTCGACCTACTTGAATCCGCATTTGGAGCACGCGTTGAGATTTCTTGCTTTGGCGCCGATGAGTCCGTTCCTGACCGCGCGATTGCGGCGCAGGTCGCGTGGCGGAAATGGGCCGGGAGACCAACAACGTCAAGATGAGGTCTCCAAGGTGCGTACCTCGATGAACGGAGCAAGGGGTCCCCTACCATTGGTTTTCAGCCTGGGGGGTGGCGTACCCCCTCACCAAAATCACGGTCGTCACGGCTTCTTCCATCTGTCCTGGTAAGGAAACAACACGAGCCCTGAGGCAACGTCCGGATGCTTAGCCGAAGCCAACGCGCACGTCGTTGACGTAGCTGCGCGTGAGCAGGCCCAAAGAAGTCAAAAGCGAAAGTGGCCGCCGAACAGTACAAGATGGAGAGCTGTGGCACCACCTATCAATAGGCGCATCCCACCTCCGACATCACGCTACTCAAGTGCGCCAAGTCGTATACAGCAGAACCCGTGGAATGACCTTCGGCCGATGCTCGGACGGCTACCTCCGACCCTGACAAAAGGGCGCGAATCACCTCCGTGTCATCACCTGCGTCACTAGAGCGATGCCACAGGACGGCGGAGGAGCCGCTGACAAACGCATCAGAGGACCTAACCTGGCCCCCATCCACCCTGTATTCAAGGGTGCCGAAGCCACTGCTAACCATGTAGTCGCGGAACTCAAACATGAGCATCCCGAGTGTGCCATTGGTGCATTCAGCCTGAGTATATGTGCGCGTTGTACGGCTCGGCGCACCTGAGCCGATAGGAGTGCTTACAAGCAATGCAGTGCTCTCGTCCGTAAAGGGGTCAGAAGCTAACCTTGTGAACACTCCATCAATGACTTCTTCTTGCGCTTGAGTCGTGCCTAGGCTGACGAAGAGCAATGCGAGAAGGACAAGCCGAAGTTGATACATGCGCTACCCCTTTCATATTGCCTTGAAGGTTACCATTCGAAGGTCCGTATACCAAGTAAGTGCGGTCAACAAAGGCGGTACCATGCTTGCGCCCAGCCCGTCCTAGACAATATGGCTTGACGTGGGGGCCTCTATTGCATCAATGTGGTACATGGCCTACGCGGTGATGACTGAGTCCAGAACTACTTCAATCTGTGGCGGCCAGATTCGAGCGTTACCGAACCACCTCGTACGAGAGCCAAAACTCACCGGCGGCCTTATCGTCCCATTCGATGGTGTACTCAACGTTGTCGGTCATCTCGTGCGTGCCGTCTTCCGGAAGGCCCAACGCCCCAGTCGACACGCTTCCGGACACGGTGAAGTGCAAGGTCGCGCGGCAACTCCGAACTTCGGGGGAAGCCTGGTAGTCGTCTTCGACTATGGTGCGAAAACGGCTTACTTCCAGGTGGTTTAGCTCCCAGATTCCAAACGCAGTAGGATTGTTGATGACGCTGTCTGTATACCAGCTTCCAACAAGGTCGAGCGCCTCACTTGCATTGCACTTTGGAAGCGTAGGACCAAAGCATCCTGACATCACGAGGGTCAATGCCAGAATGGAAGCCAGAAACTGGTAGCGCAGGGAAGATAGGAGCGTCGAACGTAGTTTGAGTGCGCGGAGAGGCGTGGTTGCCATGCACCAGTTGTACAGTCCATGTACCAACGAAACTGTCACAGCTGCATTCGTAGTGGCTTCATTCCCAAGGCCATCGGTCAAGAGCGGCGGAGCACGCAGCAGCACGATATCGTCGCGGATCTTGGGCTGATGGGATTTGGCGAGCTGCGATTGGCGGTGCAGGGGGTATTCTAGGCGGTTTCGGTCACCGATTCTATGGGTGAGAGGCCACTGATTCCACGGGATTTCGACCGGCCTGTCAACGCCGGTTTGGTCGTGGACGGGCGGTCTCAAGTGGTCATCGCTACGGCGTCAGCATACGCTTCGGCTGGGGTCTTCCAGCCGAGGGTTTCGCGTGGCCGGGTGTTGAGGCTGTCGGCGACCGCGTCGAGCTTGGCTTGGTCGTGTACGGACAGGTCGGTGCCCTTGGGGAAGTACTGCCGTAGCAGGCCGTTGGAGTTCTCGTTCGATCCGCGCTGCCAGGGCGCATAGGGGCCGCAGAAGTAGATGGGCACACCGGTGTCGACGGTGAAGCGGACGTGCTCGGCCATCTCCTTGCCGCGGTCCCAGGTCAGCGATCGGCGCAGCGATGCGGGCAGCTCTCGGATGCGCTTGGCAAGGGCGTCTCGGACGTGCTCGGCGGTCTTGCCGTGCGGCAGGTGCAGCAGCATCAGGTAGCGCGTCTGGCGTTTGATGAGCGTGCCGATGGCGGAGCGCTTGTCGCTGCCGATGGTGAGGTCGCTCTTTCAGTGGTCGGGCACGGCGCGTTCGTCGACTTCGGCGGGTCGCTCGCTGATCAGTACCATGCCGGTCAATTGGCCTTGCACGGCTTTGCGGCCGCGCAGCCGGCGCTGTGCCCGACCGGTGCGTAGGCAGCGCGTCAGCTCCTTGCGAAGCGAGCCGCGGCCCTGTTTGAGCAGGGCCTGGTAGATGGTCTCGTGCGAGATTGCCATGGTCTTGTTTCCAGGGTAGTGCCGCGCGAGGTGATTTGCGATCTGTTGCGGAGACCACAGGTTATTCAGGCCGCGCTCCACGGCGCGGCGTAAGCGTCCATGGGCGGCGAGTTTCGGTGCGCGAGGGCAGTGGCTGTGGCGCAGGGCGCGCTCGTCGGCGCGCCAGGCGCGATAGCGCGCCCGACCACCATTGCGGGCGACCTCGCGTTGGATCGTGGATGCCGAGCGGCCCCAGCTCCCGCCCCAGCTGCCGGTAGGACTTCCCGAGGCGCAGTCCCACGCGGATCTCCTCGCGCTCCTCGAGGGACAATCGCAGGGGCGAGCGCCGGCTCTCGTCGCGTCGCGGTCGATCCATCGCAACCTCCAGTTCGCATCCCGGCCGAGCCTACGCCGAGAAGGGAAGGGTGTTGCGATGACCACTTGAAACCGCCACCTCCCCCGGCGTTGTGGACCGGGCTTGGGTTGCCTTGGGTAATACGGGCGGCGTGACGGGTGGATATTCCGGTCGTTGTCGCCGCTTGATTCCGATTCATGTCGCCATCTGATTCTGGTTGATGTCGCCATCGGATTCCGATCGATTCCGCCAGCCTCCCGGGTTGGGGATTCTTGGGGGCGTTCGTCGCTTCGGGAGCTGCCGCATGGGGCTTGCGGAGAGGTACCCCCGCTTTTCGAACCAGTTGGTGATCACCCGCAGGCAGCGCTCGTAGGTGGCCAACGTGTGGGGGCTGAGATGCTTGTGCTTGAGCAGCCACGCCCGGATGGTGCGGAGCGTCAGGTCGTCCAATGTGGCCACGCCCGTGTCCCGCCGGAAGTGCTCCCAGTTGCTACGGTAGAAATGGAGCATGGCGGGGCTGGCGCCTTGGTATTCCTTATCGCCTATGAAGTCCTCGAATGCGTAACGGAGGGTCTCTGTGCGTGCCATGCGCACCCCCTTCCGTGGCGAGCGGCTATGTACACCTGAGTGGGCAGATTTCAGGGCCCCATACAGCGCCGCCCAGAACGGCCCCTAGAGGAAGAGAAATCGCGTCCTGGACAGAAGTTGGTGGGTCGTGTAGGACTCGAACCTACAACCAGCTTATTGAGAACTGGCGGGTCGATAATTGAGGGCAAGGGATGACCAAGCGGGTTCAATCGGAGAGCAGTCGGGGTCTTGACGGGGATCCGGGGGAGCTAAGGCGCGTGAAGGGATGACACATGCTCACGGGCCCGCCTACAAGGTGTCAGGAAAGGTGTCGCCAATGCCGCTTGGCCCGTTGCTGCGTGCGTCTCGGTGTCGAGCTGGTCCACTGGCCCCGATTTAGCCGGCGGGCTGTGCTTTGCTTTCCCGGCCTAACCATTTCGATCTGCGCCACGGAACTCGCTGTGCTCGTCGGACACGCGAAGGTGTGGATCTGCAGCACGAATCAGCTCGTCGACGATAAGGAATAGCTCCTGGACTGCCTGTGCCTTGGTGTGACGTGCGTCCTCGTCTGATGGCATGAACGCATGAAGAGCTGCCCGGGTAGTCCAGTGCCGGTAGTCGCATTCGAGCCAACGCCACCAGGGCCAATGCCGATATGGCCGCGAGCGGGTTGGGCGGACCGAATCGAGTGCTTCCAGGGCGGGCTGTGGGATGGTCGGCCATTCGGCGTCAGAGTGCAGCCCAATCGACATCTGCCGGGTGTGGTCCCTTTCCGCTGCAATTGCGACCACGAGATCGATTGGCCAGTGGGTAGGGCGGATCTTGAAGGCGAAGGGGGCGGGCCATTCACTGGCCCCGCTGTCGAAGGTGTTCTGGATCCATGCATCTTGACCATAGGCTTGGTCTCGGAGCCGGTTCTCGAGAGCTTGCAGCGCTTGGTTGATGAGGCGATGCTGTGCCTTTGGCAGCGCTGCTGCGAGGTCGAAGGCGAGGAACGTGTTCGTCCTTGACGCCAAGATGTGATCCACAATGATGGTCTCGCGATCGGTCATGGCTAGAGTTCCTCCGCCCCCTGGGTCGAGAACGTGGCGCAAACGTAGGTGTGGAGGTCGTTGAGAAAGGTGCAAGCCTTCTCCGATTGCGACAAGGCGGCGCTGCGCAGCAGCCATGTGGCGATGTCCATGCGGTAGGAAATCTCGAGCAAGAACCCTGCGTGCCTGAGCCGGTGTGCCTCGGCTGGGTCGAGGCTCGATGGTGGCTCACCGTTGGGTGTGAGGTAAACGAGGCACCAGTTCTGTTGATGGCGAGCTTCGAGGTAGGCGACGTAGTCCTGCAACTGCTCCGGTTGTTCTGTCGCAAAGGGCTTGTTCTCGATTGCGAGTGCCGACCGTCCGAGGTCCACAACAAGATCGAGGCTTCGCCTGTAGGCGTCGATGCGGGTCGTTGGAACCTCGTAGGCGATGCGAGCGCGTCCTTCGATCGTCAGGTGCGGACAGTTGACCGTCTGCAGAAACGACAGGAGAAGCTCGTCGCCCTGTCCGTGCGTGCCTGCAGGGTCAAGCAAGTCGCCGAGCACCTTGCTGAGCTGCAGCTCATTGGGCTGCAAGACAGCAAAGGCGTTGAGCCTTCTGGAGGTCTGCCGATCGAGGTCCGCCTGCAACTCATCGTAGAGCTTCAGCTTGCTAGCCAGCTCGTGCGTGAACGCTTGTAGGGCCCGGTCTAGGCTCAATGCCGTTCACTTAGTCTTGACGGGGTGGGTTTGGGCTGGTAGCTTGCGGTGTGGCGAAGCCCGGTCGTGCGAAGAAGGTGGAGCGCGAGTTCGGGGTTGCGGATTTGGTGGGGTTCGGGTTTCTGGCGGCGTTCTTTCCGCCGGTGCTGGTGGATCGGGTGTTGCGGGAGTGTGGGCGTCTGGAGCAGCGTTCGCGGCTTTTGCCCTCGCGGGTGGTGGTGTATTACGTGCTGGCGATGGGGTTGTTCGCGTCGGCGGGGTACCGGGAGTTGTTCCGGTTGTTGGTGGAGGGGTTGCGGTCGTTCGATCCGTCGGTGCCGGTGGTGATTCCGCAGAAGTCGGCGTTTTCGAAGGCGCGGGCGCGGGTGGGGTCGGAACCGCTGCAGCGCTTGTTCGAGGAGACGGTGGCGCCGATGGCGCAGCCGGAATCGCAGGGCGCGTGGTATCGCTCGTGGCGGTTGATGAGCGTGGATGGCAGCACGCTGGAGGTGCCGGACACGCCGGAGAACGCCGAGGAGTTCGGTCGTCCGGGCGTGTCGCGGGGTGAGCGGAGCGCGTACCCGCGGGTGCGGTGGGTGGCGCTCGGCGAGGTGGGCACGCGCGCCATCGTGGGCCTGTCCGCGGGGGCGTACGGGGTTTCTGAGTTGACGCTTGCGAAGCCGTTGCTGGCGCACTTGCAGCCGGGGATGTTGTGCCTGTGCGACCGGGCGTACTTCGGGTTTCACGCCTGGCAGGAGGCCCACGCGAGTGGTGCTGAACTGTTGTGGCGCCTCAAAGGCAACGCAGTGTTCCCCGTCGATAAGCGCCTGCCGGACGGGTCGTTCTTGAGTCAGGTGTTCGAAAGCCCGAACGATCGCCGCAAGGGCCTACCGGGCGTACCGGTCCGGATCCTCGAGTACGCGCTCGACGATCCCGGCAGGCCGCAGGCGGCGCAGCGGTACCGCTTGGCGACCACGATCCTGGACCCCAAGGAGGCGCCGGCGCACGAGTTGGCTTCGCTGTACGCGAAGCGTTGGGACATCGAGATCAGCATCAAGGAGGTCAAGGCCAGCCAGGGCGGCACCCACCTGGTGCTGCGCAGCCGCAAGCCCGACGGTGTGATCCAGGAACTCTACGGCTTCGCCTGCGTCCATTACGCCATCCGCTGGCTCCTCCACCAGGCCGCGCTCGGCAGCAACGTCGACCCCGACAGGCTCTCCTTCACGGGCGGCCTGCGCGCCATGCGACGCAAACTCTCCAGACCCGAGAGCTTTTCCCCCCACGACCCGAACCACGCTGATTCATGAAGCGATCCACGAAATCCTTTCCGAACCGAATCCCGCACGACTCCGCTCCTGCCCCCGCGTCGTCAAGCGCGCCGTCACGTACTACCCACCCAAACGCACCAAGCACGCCAACTGGCCGCAACCCACCAAGACGCCCGACCAAGCCATCACCATCCTTAAGTGAACGGCATTGGGTCTAGGCTGGGCTCAGTCATCGCTACCTCCGCCTTCTAGTGGCACTCCGTCGCGTGCGCTAGCCGGTTTCGGTGTTGGCGTCGAGGTGCGTAGACGTACAGGCCGGCGTTACTTCCAGTTGAAGTCGATCGGTGGCCCTTCAGGGCTGTACATCGTGTCGAGGTAGCACGTGATGCCATAGTCCGTCATATAGGGGAAGCCGTCGGCGTAGGGCACGCGAACGGTCTGGGAGCCTGGGTCGAGATCCACGATCGTCCAGAAGTCCATCGGGAGGTTCTCGAACGTATCCTCGATGCACTCGAGGCCGATTCGGACGGCTTCGATTGTCTCGTCTGCCTCGACCGTCACGTTGTACATGGTGAGGGTTGGGTAGTCCGTGTACCGAGGGATCGAGAAGCCCGTTGACGTCACCGTCACCGTTTCCTGTACAGTCTGGAACGCAAGTGAGAAGGGCGAGCCAAGGAAGTTGCCTGCTTCGTCCTTCGCAGCTCCATCGATACGTAGGCGGTAGGTGGTGTCGTGGCTGAGTTGTTGGGCGGGATTACATGTCACGCGCGTGGCGCTCGCATTCCAGAGGTAGCTGCATGCTAGCGCGGTTTGGTCGAGCGTTTCTGTCTGGGGTTCGATGGTGATCGCGCGCTCGACGCTGGCCTTATCCATCGCTTCAGTGAACGTGATCTGTATGGAAGAGCCGACAGGCACGTCGCCTGAGCCGTTCGCTGGGCTCGTGAAGCTCACGCTCGGCGGGGTGTTATCCACTGGCGGGGTTGGCGATTCGCTAACGGAGTTGCATGCGGATAGGACAAGTAGTCCTGCCGAAATGCCGGTCAACAACACGCTTCGCATGCCCACAGCCTACCTCCCCGTCTGATGTGGAGGCATGATGCCACGCCGGTGTCGGCGTGTCACGGGACAATTGCACCTAGGTTTACGGCTTCAGCTACCGTGGTGCGCAGGTACGTTCGTAGGGATCCAGAACGACCGCGATATCGAGTCCCGATGTCGAGATCGCGCGAACGGTGTCGGCGGTGGGCGGGTCACCCAATGGGTGGCACGCGGGATGTAGAACGAGCCTCTGAGCAAGTGGCGTCCCGCAGGTTCTGTAACTTCCCCCACCTGGGGGAAGTTACAGATGGGATGTAGAGGCCGCCCTCCGCCTGACGCAGTCACCCGTCGCGGGGCTGCTCTACCCTGTGGTGACGGGCTGGGTTGGCCCGGAAGGGAGGACGGCCATGATCCAGGATACGTCTTCGGTTTCGCCTTGCATCGCAGGGGTCGACATTGGGGACGACACCTCCAGCGTGTGCATCTTGGATGCGGCATCGGGAGACGTGCTGGAGGAAACCCGCGTTCGGACGCGCGTGGCGGACGTGGAGCGGTACTTCGCGCGGTTGGACCCATTGCGTGTCGCCATTGAGACCGGGACGCACTCGTCGTGGATCGCGCGCGCCATCAGCGACGCGGGGCAAGACGTCACGATCGCCAACGCCGCGCACGTCCGGTTGATTCACGGCAGCAAACGCAAGAACGACCGGCTGGACGCCGAGAAACTCGGGCGCCTCCTCCGGTACGACCGGGCGTTGCTCGCGCCCATCACGCACCGGGGTCGCGCCGCGCAACTGGACCTTTCCGTTCTCCGTGCACGGGACGCGCTGGTCAGGGCGCGCACGCTCCTGATCAACCACGTGCGCGGGGTGGTGAAGTCCTACGGGCAGCGCATCCCCAAGTGCGAGACGAGCGCGTTCTCCAAGCACGCCGCCTCGCACGTTCCCCCGGACCTGCTGCCCGCCCTGCAACCGCAGATCGAGGCGATCGCGCACCTCACAGAGCAGATCCGCAGCGCCGATCGGCGCGTAGCGGAGCTGTGCCGCACGACCCACCCCGAGACGGCCGTCCTGACGCAAGTACACGGCGTGGCCGAAACCACCGCCTTGACGTACGTCCTCACTCTCGAAGACCCCAACAGGTTCCACCGCAGTCGCGACGTCGGCGCGTACCTCGGTCTCACACCCGGCCAACGACAATCCGGCGGCAGGGATCCCGATAGGCACATCACCAAGGCCGGCGATCGTGCGCTACGCAGGCTGCTGATTCAGTGCGCCCAACGCATCCTCGGCAAGCGCGGCATCGACAGTGACCTCAAGCGGCACGGGCAACGCATCATGCAACCCGGCACCAAGGAGGCGAAACGACGTGCCGTGGTCGCCGTCGCCCGCAAGCTCGCCATCCTCCTGCATCGACTCTGGATCACCGGCGAGGTGTACGAACCGCTCCACAACAACCAACCGAAACCGACCCCCTTGACGTGAGTTGAGTTCGCGCTCGGCGCGCGGCACGGACGAGGATCGCACCTGGGGCGTGCCCACCTTCCGGGACGGGTGACTGCGACGGCTGGCTCTGGCTCTACGAAGCCGCTTTACAGAGTGCAGCACCCAACTTGGATGTACCCCACCCTGCACCGAGCCGACCTACCGGCTCACCACGAGTGCGCATGGAAGAACAAGGCAAGGGCACCCCCGCATCAAGGCGCGCACCCCGCCCGCCACCGCCAGGCGCGACCGGCCCGTCAAGAACTACAAACCGCACCCAAGCAAACGCGGCGAAAACCACACCCCCCGCGTCGGCGCCAACCTACGTTGACACGAAGCGGCCTCAACATGGAAGAACCTGCGGGACGCCACTGCATAATCGCTTCGTCAATCAGGGCTCGAGCTTCAGCCTCATCTTCAGCTACGAACTCGAAGCACATGGGGTCCCGGATATCGCCACGGCACTCGTCAAGCACGACCCCACTCGTATGGCTCGCAGCAGAATAGACGAGGTCCCGCGGCGACCACGCAACGAGGAAGAAGCAACTTAAAGCCACAAGTACGACGCGCACGGCTTCTACGTTAGCCGGGGCATGTAGCCTTGGGCGCCATAGCTGCCGGCACATTAAGATTAGTTGTCATTTGGACCCTAGTGGAGAGCCGTGCGCGGCTGCTCGCCCGGAGCCGTCTCCGCCTCGGCTACCGCCCTAACTACATTGGCGACATGAGTGGCCACTTCGTCCAGTGGGGCGTTACGCTCGAACCGGGCGGTCACAGGACGACTGCCATTCAAGGCCGTCGTGCCGGCCTCTACCAAGAACGGCGCGTCGCGCTCCGCCAACCACTCAGCCAGTTCATTCGCAGCCAATTTCTCGCCGATTGCGCGTCGCTGGAAGACCGTCACCTCCCAACCGTACGTGCCGATCCAAGCGTCGATCGCCACCACCGCTCCCGACTGAAAGTCGATGTCGTATACCGAGGAGCCTTCCAACTCGCCGGGCACGCGCCAGTACCGCGTTTGCAGTTTGTTACTCACCTCCGCGGTCACCAGTTCCTCGACGTGCGCCCGGAGTTCATTCCCCTTCAAGCGATTCTCGCTCGCAAAGGAGTCCGCAGCGCGGAGTAAGGCCAAGACGTCATCCTCACGCTTCTTCAGGAGTTCGAGCACGGCTGGATTCATCCGGATTCCCTTTCGTAGATTCTCCATGGTCTTCAAGAAGTCGAGTGTGAACGTCACGTACTGCGCAGGCACGTCGGCCGCGTGCAAACCAAGATCCCGTCGTACGCGACCCATCAGCTGCGCGTAGGTGACCACCACAACCCCCGCTGGCACCTGCTTCTGGGGCTCGTGCAAGCACAACAGGATCAATGCCACCTGGCGCCCCTTAGCCTTACGCTCCAAGTGACCTAGGTACTCGTCCATCGGGTTGTAGACCGGCGCAAAGACCTTGTTCTCCACACCAATCAGGTGAGCATCCGCGTCGATCACCAGGTCGATCCGGTAGCCGCTGGACGTCCCCACCTCACGCTCCACCCCCAAGACCGAGACCCCCTCGAAACCCAACGGTTCCGTCAACGCCTCGAGGAACAAGCCCTCCAGGCCATGCCCCTCCGCCGGGTCCAGGAAGTACCGCAAGAGGTTGCTTGCGACGTTCTCGTAGCTCGGGTAGCCCGCCGCTTCGAGAAGCGTTGAGGGTGTGGCGCTCGCACCACGGATCCGCCCAAACTCCTCCAAGAGCGACTCAAATCGAGTAACGTCGTCCACCTCGGTAGTTTTCATTCATGCCTCCAACAACACGGCGACACTAACACCGCTCCACTAACGACAAATGCACGCGCCAGGGCTCGAACTGGGGTGGAATGGCGCACTGGTGCGAAGCCTCTAGAAGATCTCTTTGGGTAGCTGACGATGGTTCCGATACGGCCTGCCGACCCTGGGGGTCGCCGGCACGATGGACTCCGAGACGTGCCATTGCCGCGGCGATACGCCCGAGTTGTGCATACCCACCCCCTAGGAGGCTGTGTGCGTACCTGCCCGCATTATGCATGAAGGGGCGGGGGTGTCGGGGCCGTCCGGTCCGGGGGTCCGGGGTGCCTTGAAGTGGTAGGATGTTCGTACTGGACGTTGTTCTTTCCGTCTCGTGCGTGTGTTTTTGGGGGTGTCGTGAAGCGTTTCCTTCCCTTCGATCCGGACCAACCATTGCTGTTGCCGCCCGACCTTCGTGAGGCCCTGCCGGACGGCCATCCGGCATTGCTGATCGACGAGCTGGTGGACCAGCTGGACTTGAGCGAGATTTACGAGGGGTTGCAGGACGGCGAGTGGGGCGGGAAGCCGGGGTTCGACCCGCGCGTGATGGTCCGCATTTGGTTGTACGCCTACCTGCTGGGGATCCGGTCGTCGCGGCAGGTGGCGAAGGCGACGGTGGAGAACATCGCGTTCCGCGTGATCGCCCGCAACCAAACGCCCGGGCACTGGGCGTTGAACCGGTTCCGGACACGCCACCGACAGGCATTGGGGAATCTGCTGACGCAGAGTGTGCAGGTCGCTGCGAACCTGGGGCTCGTGAGCCTCGCGAACGTCGCGATCGACGGCACCAAGATCAAAGCGAACGCCAGCAAGCACAAGGCGATGAGTTACGGCCGCATGGACGCCACCGAGGAACGCTTACGGACCGAGATCGAGGGGTTCCTTGACGAGTGCGACGAGCAGGACGAGAAGGACGAGGAGACGTACGGTCCTGAAGATGACGGCATGAGCCTGCCCGAGGGCTTGCGGGACAAGCAGGCGCGCCGCGCCAAGATTGCGCAGGCGAAACGGCAGTTGGAGGAACGCGCGAAGGACCACAAGGAACGCGAGCAACAGAAACGCCGGGACGCCGCGAAGCGAGAGGGCAAAACGTACACGCCCCGCACCAGTGCTGAGGACGCCACCCCCCAGGATTCCGACCAGATCAACTTCACCGATAACGTTGAGCGTGCAGTTATGTTGAGTGTCGGCGTCGATATCCGTTCTTGACGGGATTCTGCGCTGGGACACTCAACATCACGTTGTGCTTACAGTTGTTCGAGCCAGGTGAGGAGGTCGGGAGTCTGCTTCCATGAAGCGGTGCTGTACTCGGGGGTCTTGCCGTTTGGTGCGCAGGTTTCGATGGCTTTGCGTTTGGTGTTGAGATCTATTTCTGCGTAGATGTTGGTTGTGCGGAGGTCCACGTGTCCGAGCCAAGCGCGGATGACGTTGATGTCGACGCCTGAATTGAGGAGATGCACGGCGCTGGTATGACGGATTGTGTGCGGTGAGATGCGTTTCCTGGCCAGTGTCGGGAGTTGCTGTGCTGCTTTGGTGGCATGCTTCTTCAGGATGTGGTCGACGCCGAAGCGGGTAATGGCCTGCTTGCGGTCGTTCAGGAATACGCGCGCGTCGCTTTGGGCGGGGATGCGGTTATCGTTGAGCAGGGTGTTCAGTGTGTCGGCAGTGGTTTGCCAGAGCGGGCAAATGCGTTCTTTGCTGCGTTTACCGTAGAGAAGTACCTGCCGGGGTCGCGTGAGCTGCAGGTCGCGAGCGCGTACGGTGGTCAGCTCCTGCACGCGGGCACCGGTATTGTAGAGGAAGAGAAGCATAGCGTGATCGCGACGTCCTGAAGGTGTGTTGCGGTCGGGTGTGGCGAGAATGGCCTGCATCTCGTTTAGTTCGAGGTAGTCGATGGTTTGAACGGGTGCTCGTTTTCGCGGCAGGGTGCAGATTCGTCGGCATTGCTCGGCGAGGGTTGGCTCTTCGGCGGCGGCGTAGTGGAAGAAGCTGCGCAGCGCGGCGAGACGGTTGTTCCTGGTGATGATCTGGTTACCGCGATCGCGTTCGAGGTGGTCGAGGAAGCCTGCGATCATGTTCACATCGAGATCGTTGAAGGTGAGCTTGACGACGGGCCGGTTCGTTCGTTGGGAGGCGTAGCGCAGCAGCAGTTTGATTGCGTCACGGTAGCTGTGGAGGGTCTGGGCACTGAAGCCGCGGCGTGGCAGGACGAGAGTGAAGTAGCTCTGGATCAGTTCTGTCAGTCCCCTCGTCTTCATGGCGCACATCGGGAAGGCGGAGCGCAATTGTCCTCGAAGCGGCGACCGGCCTGAACCAGCGTGTCGCTGGTGATCGTGGCGTAGTACTGGGTGGTGGTGATGTCCTTATGCCCCATGTAGGTAGCCAGTAGGGGCAGGAGGTTCTGAACATCGCGGCCTTGTTCGTACCATCGGGCGATCCTGTGCGCGGCAAACGTGTGACGGTTATCCCGCGCGCGGGATAAGCGGCATTCCTGCGCGACCCTGATGCTGGAGAACGGCGCGCACCCGAAGATCGTCGCCGAACGCCTCGGGCACAGCTCCACAAAGTTGACGCTGGACACGTACTCGCACGTCACGCCGACCGTGCAGGACGCCGCGACGAAGCAACTCGGCGGCCTTGTCTATGCCACCCCTGACAGTGAGGAGGTGAGGCCCGTAAACTGAGCCCGGAAGGTGTGCGCACACTATGCGCACACAAAGGCCGATGCGCGGCCTCCGGCAAGAGACTCCGCGCATCGACGTTCCAGCGTCCTGGACGGACTTTCTGGTGGTGGGTCGTGTAGGACTCGAACCTACAACCAGCTGATTAAGAGTCAGCGGCTCTACCAATTGAGCTAACGACCCGCGCGCACGCGGCGAGTAGTGTAGCGCATGCCGGCGCTGCGCGGCAATGCTCTGCATGCCAAATGCGACGCGCGCCAGCGGGACACCGGTCGCCCACGAGGCTGCGTCGCTACACGGCTCCGCCGCCCTGTTGCGAGCTCACCCACGCCACCCCGTCGCCGGTGGCGCCCCGCACGCGGTCGGCGAACTGCGCAGCGTGCTACGGCGTCGCGGTGCATGGCCAGGGCTGCGTGTTATTCGCGCTGGAGGGAGGTGCGAAGGTGGTCGAGGGGCTCGCGCATACGCCGAGGATGGCACGCACACGGCAGGCGGGCGGACCCGACGGCGAATGACTAGACTCGTGGACGAAGTCCAGGCGGGCGTGTAGGCTTGCATCGTGGCGGAAGTGGGAATTCGCGAGGCCAAGACGCACTTGTCGCGTCTATTGCGGCGTGTCGAGGCGGGCGAGGAGATCGCGATTCGACGGGGTAACACCGTCGTGGCCCGTTTGGTGCCCGCCGTGCCCGCGGGCAAGCGAATCTTGGGGATGGATGCGGGGCGCTACCAGGTTCCCGAGGACTTCGATGCGCCGCTCGACGAGGAGACGCTCGCGAGCTTCGCACATTGACGATACGCCTCGACACCCATGTCTGGTTGTGGATGTTCACCACCCCGGAGCGGCTCGGGGGCCTCGCGGTGTGGTGGAAGATGCGTCAGCGACGTTGCTGTTTGCGGCCGCATGGTCGTGGGAACTTGCCATCAAGCATTCGATCGGGCACCTGACACTACCCGAACCTCCCGAGCGCCATTTGCCGTCGCGCATCCGTTCCTCGCAGGTGACGCCGGTCGGGGTGGACCACGCGCACGCGAGGAGGCTATTCCTCGACCGCAGTCCCGCCCCCGCGCTATCTTGGCCCCCAATGGACGCCGCGCTCGTAGGCACCCTGGCCGTCGCGATCCTCCTCATCGCGGCTCTGTACTCCGCCGTCGGGCACGGTGGCGCATCGGGCTACCTGGCGGCGATGGCGCTGTTCGGCCTGGCCCCGGAGGTGATGAAGCCGACGGCGTTGGCGCTGAACGTGCTGGTGTCCGGCCTGGCGTTGTGGCGTTTCTCCCGGGCGGAGGGGTTCGCGTGGCGAACGTTCGCGTTGTTCGCAGCGACCTCGGTGCCCATGGCGTTCGTCGGCGGGCGGGTGCTGCCGCCCGAACGGCTGTACCTGGCGCTAATCAGCGTGGCGCTGATCGTGGCGGCATTGCGGCTCTTGTTGCGTGCGCCGGCGGCGGATGCGCAAGGCGCGGCGCGGCGGGTGCCGGCGGGACCCGGGCTGGCGTGGGGCGGGGGCATCGGCTTCCTGTCGGGTCTCACGGGCGTCGGGGGCGGGATCTTTCTCCACCCGCTGCTGCAGATTACGGGTTGGGTGTCGCCGCGCAGGGCGGCGGCGGTGGTGGCGGCCTTCGTGCTGGTGAACTCGCTGGCGGGGCTGGCGGGCTACTGGAGTTCGCTACGCACCATTCCCGTCGCCATCGCCGTGTGGGCGCCCGCGGCGCTGGCCGGTGGCTTGGTCGGTACGGGGCTCGGCGCGCGCCGTTTCGGGACCGCGGCGCTGCAGCGGACCCTGGCGGTGGTGCTGCTGTTGGCCGCGACGCGGCTGGGGATTGGCGCGGCGACCTGAACGGCTCACGAGGGGGTGCGCTGCGCGTCTCTCGCTCGCGTCCGGGTGTCTTCGGCGCGGATGACGGCGGCCGGGCCGCGCGCCCGGACCGCCCGCGCGAGGATCAGTCGATCCGCACGCGCGCCGGATCCACCAGCCACGCCTGCTCGCGCAACAACGGCGTGAACGCTCGCGCGAGCGTGGTGGGGTCCTGCGTGTTGGGCAGGACCGGGGCCTCCGGCGCCTGGACGTTCCAGGTCGGCGCGTCGGGGTGCAGCCCCGCGCGTTCCTTGGCGAGGGCGACGGCCGTCGCCACGTCGCCGAGCTCGTCGACGAGGCCTACGTCGAGCGCGTCGCGGCCGGACCAGAGGCGGCCCCGGCCGATCTCGTTCACGCGCGCGGGCGACAGGCCCCGGCCGTCGGCCACGCGGTTCACGAAACGCTGATAGATCGCGTCGTTGTGCCGGTGCAGCAGTTCCCGTTCGTCGGGGTCCCAGCCGCGCGCCGAGGTGGTGAGGGTGGCGAAGCGGCCACGCTGCAGCGTCTCGGGGTTGAGGCCGTAGCGGGTGTTGAACTCCTCGAACACGAACTTGCCCATCACCACCCCGATCGAGCCGGTGATGGTGGTCGGCCCGGCCAGCACGCGGGTGGCGTGTGTGAGAACGTAGTAGCCGCCGCTCCCCGCCACCGCGCCCATTACCGCCACGACCGGCTTTCGCGCGGCGAGGCGCTGCACCGCGCGCCAGATCAGGTCGCTGGCCAGCGCCGACCCGCCGCCGGAGTCCACGTACAGCACCACCGCGGCCGTGGTGGGGTCCCGCTCGGCGGCGCGCAGGGCCCGCACCAGCGTCTCGCTGCCGGCCAGCGCCCGGCCGAGCAGCGGGACCGGCACGGGCAGCCGCCGAGAGGTGCCCGGCACGATGGTGCCCTCCAGCGACACCACCGCGACCCGCTCCGGGGCGCGCGGAGGAACGCGCGCCGGCAGGAAGCGTGCCGCGCCGGCGTACTTCGCGTGGCGCTCGCCGATGGCCTCGTCCTCGTAGGCGACGCGGTCGATCATGCCGAGGTCGCGGGCCTCCTCTGCCGAGGGGACGCCGCGATCGATCCAGTCGCGCACCGCCGCCGGCGTGTGGCCTCGGGCCGCGCCGACCGTCTCGAGGTAGCTTTGCTCGATGCTGTCGAGGAGCGCGTCGGTCTGCGCGCGTTGCGCCTCGCTCATGGCGGGCAGGGCGAAGGTGTCGCCGGCGTTCTTGAACTCCTCGATCGCGAGCTTCTCGAAACGCACCCCGAAGCGGTTCAGGCCCTCCGCCATGAACGTGTTGGTGACGGCCATACCGGTCACCTGCATGGTGGCGCCCTCCGGCGCGATGATTTCGTCCGCGGCGGTGGCGAGGAGGTAGCTCGCGTGGTTCAGCTCGGCGGCATGAACGATCAGCCGCTTGCCGCCGGTGCGCAGGCGCTCGAGTTGGGTCCGCAGCGCCAGGGCCGTGGCCAGGCCGACGGAGAGGTCGCCGAGGCGCACCACCACGCCCTCCACCCACGGGGCGTCCAGCAGGGCGGTGACCTGCGCCTCGAAGGCCTCTTGCGAGACCTCCTGCGCGGATCCCAGGAACCGGTCGGGGGAGAGGAGCCGGCGCGTGCGCCGCCGGGCGGGGAAGGCGCCGTGCAACTCGAGCACCACCCATGCCGGGCGGTCGCCGGGCAGGAAACGCACGACGGCGTTCTGCAGGCGCGCTGCGGCGTTGCGAAGGCGGGCGGCGCCCGTGGGGACGGCGCGCTTCCATGCGTTCGGGGGTCGTGCCATGGGTCAATCTACCGGAGCAGGCGCACCCTGGCACGCAGTCGCGGGCGATTCAGAACTGAATGGTTCTGCCCGGCAGCACGCCCACGCGCTCGATCACGAAGGTCTGCTGATCGAAGTCGAAGTGGGCGATCAGGTGCAGCACGGCCGAGCCGGTGGCGTTCGCGAACCGGCCGGCACCACCATCGAAGGCGATCTCGGCGAACACCTCGATGCCGTCGCCCTCCTGCTGCACGTCCAGGCGGTGGGTCTCGCCCCCGGTGAAATGGCCGACGAGCCGGTCGCCGTTGGTGCCGGTGAGCAATGCCTCGCCCGTGGCGCGCACGGTGGGTTGGCAGGCGTCCGCCAACGAGGAGGCGAACGGGTTCGCCTCGAACGCGTAGGGGTACGCATCCTGCCCCAGCACGGGGGCGAACGGCCCGGCGGCGTGGGGCGACCTGGGCGTGTACGTGGCCCGACCCGCATCGGGCTCGGTCGCGCCGACGTCCCAGGCGGCGGAGAGGGTGACGTCGAACGTGCCGAGGTCGACGAGCGAGGCCTCGCCGCCGATCTCGCCGCCCTCCATTTCGGCACCCCCGCAGAGGCGCTCGTGATCATGGGGGACCGCCCACGCCATGGCGAGGTCGTGATGATCGAGGGTGAAGCCTCGTGCGGTGGGGTCTTGGCTCTGGCATCCGGCCGCGATCAGCACGAGCGCCGCGAGCATGACCAGAATCTGAAACCTGTTCAAGGGTCGTCCTTTCTTGGGGCGCCATGGTGCGTCGCATGGGCGCCCATGCTCATATGCACGAGTCGAAGTGCGTACCTCCATCATGGGCGTTTCCCAGCGCCGCGTCAATGCCGCGTGTCGGTCCTGGGGTTGCATGTCCCGGCCGGCCGCGGGTATGGTTCAACGGTGGTTGAGTCAACGGACGTTGAAACGACGGATATGAGGGCCCAGCGCTTCAAGGCGCTGGGCGATCCCACTCGGCTTCGCATCCTGTCGTCGTTGCAGGACTGCGAGCACTGCGCCTGCGAGCTGCAGGTGGCGGTCGACGTGCCCGGGAACTTGCTCTCGCACCACCTCAAGGTGTTGCGGGAAGCGGGTTTGGTGACGGCGACACGGCGCGGCCGCTGGGTCGACTACCGCATCGAGCGTGGCGTACTGGCCGGGCTCGCCGCCGATCTCGCGGAGGTGGCGGACGGGCCGGCGTCGTGCCGGATGGACGACACGCGCGAAGGGGCGTGTGGCGGATGAGGGCGCACGCACCCGCTCGGTGGCGGTTCCTGGGCCTCGCACCCGAGTGGGTCGCGGTGATCGCGGCCGGCGTCACCTGGGTGGCCCTCTACCTCACCATCCTGCCGTTCTGGAACTGGGTCGTGTACGACCTCCTGACGCTCGACCCGAGCGGCCACTGGGGACAGGCCGCCCACTTCTTCCTCTACGACACGACCAAGATCCTGTTGCTGTTGGGCGGCATCATCTTCGTCGTGGCGGTGCTGCGCAGCTTCATGAGCGTGGAGCGCACCCGGGCGGTGCTCGGCGGGAAGCGACAGGGCGTCGGCAACGTCCTGGCCTCGGTGCTCGGCGTGATCACACCGTTCTGCTCGTGCAGCGCGGTGCCCGCCTTCATCGGGTTCGTCTCCGCGGGGGTGCCTCTGGGCGTGACTCTGTCGTTCCTCATCGCAAGCCCGATGGTCGACGCCGTCGCGGTGACGCTGCTCTACGGCCTGTTCGGATGGCAGATCGCCGTGCTCTACGTCGCGTCGGGACTGATTCTCGCCACCCTGGCGGGGTTCGTGCTGGGCAAGATGAACCTCGAGCGCCATGTCGAGGCGTTCGTATACGAGACACGGGTCGGGACCCGCGGGAACGCCGGCGATCCGGCCGACGGCCTGTCGTGGCGCGAGCGGTTCGAACTCGGGCTCGACGAGGTCAAGACGGTCGTCGGCAAGATCTGGCCGTACCTGCTGGTCGGCATCGGTTTGGGGGCCGCCATCCACGGCTGGGTTCCCGAGTCGTTCTTCGCCGCGGTCGCCTCGCCCGGCAACGTCTTCGCCGTCCCGTTCGCGGTGCTGTTGGGCGTGCCGCTCTACAGCAACGTCGCGGGCATCCTGCCGCTCGTCGGCGCACTGCAGGCGAAAGGCCTGGCGATGGGCACGCTGCTCGCGTTCATGATGGCCGTGGTGGCGCTGTCGCTTCCGGAGATGATCCTGTTGCGGCGAGTCCTGAAGTGGCGCCTCATCGGCGTCTTCGTCGCCGTCGTCGCGGCCGGCATTCTGTTCACCGGCTACCTGTTCAACGCCATCTTGGGCTGAGGCCCGAAGGGAGATTCGCATGACCATTCGAGTACTGGGACCCGGCTGCGCCAACTGCAAGGCCACCGTGACGCTGATCGAAGACGTCGCCCGGAGCATGGGCGTGGACGTGAGCGTCGAAAAGGTCGAGGACATGCGCGAGATCATGAGCTACGGCGTGATGTCCACGCCCGGCGTCGTCGTCGACGACACGGTCGTGCACGCCGGCGGCCGGCCGAGCCGCGACAAGGTCGCGACCTGGCTCGGCGCCTGAAGGGGAGGGAACGACCATGGACTTCACGAACCCGTCCAACGACCGCACCGACGCCCGGCGCGAGGCTCTTCCCGAAGCCTCTCAGATCGGTCCGACCACGGCCCTGCGCAGAATTCGGGACGAGGGGGCACTCCTCGTCGACGTGCGTGAACACGCCGAGGTCGACAGGCTCGCCTTCGACGTCCCCGGCGCGGTGACCGTCCCGATGAGCGAGTTCGAGCGGCGCTACGCCGAGCTCCCGCGCGACCGCGAGCTGGTTCTCGCCTGCGCGGTCGGGCAGCGTAGCCTCAAGGCGACCTACTACCTGATGTTCCAGGGGTACGGTCGCGTCGCCAACCTCTCCGGCGGAATGGCCGAATGGAGCCGCAATGGCTTCCCCGCGATCGGGGAGGCCGGAGCTGCCGTCGCGGCCGAGGCCGGAGGCTGCTGCTCGCCCGCGGCCGTGTCGAACGTGACCTTCGAGGCCGACGGCTGCGGCGCCCCTGCGGAGGCGGCCCCTGAAAGCTCGGCATGCTTCGGGCCGAGCGCCGGCTCTTCGTCGTGCTGCTGAGCGCTCGCCGTCCAGGTGGCGAGGACGGTGCGCCTCGCCGCCGAACTGGGGCTGGCCGATGAGCGACGACGCCTCCGGGAAGATGACCTTCGACGTGACCGCGCGGCGCGTCGACGCGCACGGCAGCCGCGCGGCTTGCAAGGACGCCGCGATCACGCTCGACACCGACCTGGACGGCCGCCGCGACGCGTTCAATCCGGCCGAGTTGTTGCTGGCCTCGCTGGCGGCCTGCATCCTGAAGGGGATCGAGCGGGTCGTGCCGATCCTCGAGTTCGACGTCCGTGGGGTCGAGGTCGGCGTCCACGGCATTCGTCAGGACGTGCCGCCGCGGATGGAATCGATCCGCTACGAAATCGTCGTCGACAGCGACGAGGACGACGACCGCCTCGAGCTCCTCCACCGCAACGTTCGGAAGTACGGCACGGTGTTCAACACCGTGACGCCGGGAACGGACCTGTCCGGGAACCTGCGTCGGAAGGGCTGACGCCCGGGACGGCAAACACGGCCGCATCTCGCATGACCCTGCGGATGGCGTGGTGCGTAAGGCGCTGGCCAGACGCTTCCTGCATCACGCCGACCGGCGTCTCCGCGCGCGGTATACACGCGGCCGCCCCGTCCCTGGTAGGGCCGTGGAAGCGTGCGTCGTCGCATCATGTGTCCTACGCTGTGGTCCCGGCGCGCGACGCCGGGCCGGCGTGGGAGGAGCGCATGATCATGAACCGTCTCGGATTCGATCGTTGCCCAGCGGGGAGGTCCCGTCCATGAACGGCCGCCCGACGCTGATGGCGGTATTGGCCCACCCCGACGACGAGTCGTTGGGCACCGGCGGGGTGCTGGCGAAGTACGCCGCCGAGGGCGCGGAGGTGCACCTGGTCACCGCCACGCTCGGCCAGCGCGGCTGGAAGGGGGCCAAGGAGGCTTACCCTGGTCCTGACGCGCTCGGCGAACTGCGCGAAGACGAGCTGCGGGCCGCCTGCGCGGCGCTTGGCGTCCACGAGTTGACGCTGCTGCGCTACATGGACGGCGCGCTGGACCAGGTGGAGCCGGCAGACGCGCAGCGGCGCATCGCAGGCGCGATCCGAAGCGCACGTCCCGACGTGGTGATCACCTTCGGTCCCGACGGCGTGTACGGCCACCCCGACCACATCGCGGTGTCGCAGTTCACGACGGCCGCCTGTCTGGAGGCCGCCAGCGAGGCGGGCGCCGAGGGAACGCCGGCGCATCGCGCCGCCAAGGCGTACTACCTAGCCCCGCCCGAGGACGAGTTGGCCAGCTACCAGGCGGCGTTCGGCGACCTGAAGAAGCGGGTCGGCAATGTGGAGCGGCGTTTTCCCGGCTGGAAAGACTGGGCGATCACCACGCGCGTGGACACCTCCGCGTACGTGTCCAAGGTGTGGGACGCGATCCGTTGCCACCGTTCGCAGTTGCGGGACTTCGAGAAGCTGATGAACCTGCCCGACGAACAGCGGCAGCGCATTTTCGGGCAGCAGACCTACTACCGGGCGTTCAGCCTCGTGAACGGCGGCAGCGCACGCGAAACCGACCTGTTCGCGGGCATCGCCGAAGCGACGGAGGCTTGACGCCATGGACGGACACGAACCCACCCTCGCCCGCCGCAGGACCGCCCCGATCGAGATGGACCCCGACGCGTTCCGCGCGGCCGGCCACCAGTTGGTGGACCGACTGGCGGACTTCCTGGCCACGCTGCCGGAGCAGCCGGTCTCACCCGGCGCCGCCCCGGCCGAAGTGCGTGCCTTGCTTTCGCCACGGCCGTTGCCGGCGGAGGGCGAAGACCCGGCTCGGCTGGTGGAGGAGAGCGCCGAGCTGTTGTTACGACACTCGTTGTTCAACGGGCACCCGCGCTTCTTCGGCTACATCACCTCCTCCGCCGCGCCGATCGGGGCGTTGGGCGACATGCTGGCGGCGGCGGTGAACCCCAATGTCGGGGGTTGGCCGCTGTCGCCGATGGCCAGCGAGATCGAGGCGCAGACGGTGCGGTGGATCGCGGAACTGATCGGCTACCCGGTCGAGGCGGGCGGCCTGCTGGTCAGCGGCGGCAACGCCGCCAACCTGGTGGGGTTCTGGACCGGGCGCCACGCCATGCTAGGGCGGGTCCGCACGGGCGACGCCGCGGCCGATGCGGCGCTGCCGTCCAAGCTCCGCGCGTACGTCTCGGCCGAGACGCACACCTGGATCGACAAGGCGGCCGACCTGTCCGGCCTGGGGCGCGACGCCGTCCGCTGGGTGCCCACCGACGCCGAGCTCCGCATGGACCTGGACGCCTTGCGCGAGATGATGCGCCAGGACGAGTCGGACGGCCTGCGACCGTTCCTGGTGGTCGGCACGGCCGGCACCGTCAGCACCGGCGCGGTGGATCCCCTCCGCGCGTTGGCCACGCTCTGCCGCGAGAAGGGCCTGTGGTTCCACGTGGACGGGGCCTACGGCGCGCCGGCGGCGGTGCTTCCGGGCGGGCCCGAAGACCTGGCGGCACTGGCGCTGGCGGACTCGCTGGCGGTGGATCCGCACAAGTGGCTGTACGCCCCGCTGGAGGCGGGCTGCGCCTTCGTGCGCGATCCGGGCGCGCTGCGAGACACCTTCACGTACCACCCGCCGTACTACCCCGACGAGTGGACGCGCGAGGACGCGCCGATCACGTACAGCGCGTACGGTCCGCAGAACTCACGCGGCTTCCGCGCCCTGAAGGTGTGGCTGGCGCTGCGACAGGTCGGCCGCGAGGGGTACGTGCGGATGATCGGCGACGACGTGGCACTGGCCGGCGCGTTGCGCCAGCGGGTCGAGGAGACGCCCGCGTTGGAGGCGGGGCCGGGGGACCTCAGCATCTGCACCTTTCGGTACGTGCCAGGCGATCTACGAGGCGACACGGCCGCACACGCGGTGTACCTCGACGACCTCAACCGGACGGTGCTGCAGCGCATGCAGGACGGCGGCCAAGCGTACCCGTCGCACGCCGTGGTGGACGGCCGCTTCCTGCTGCGGGCCTGCATCGTCAATTTCCGCACGGACACGCCCGACGTAGAGGCGCTGGCCGAACTGACGGTGCGGCTGGGGCGCGAGGTGGACGCGGAGATGCGCGGCGCGGGCGTGTGAGGCGCGCGGCGCCCGTCGGTATCGCGCGCTTCCATGCGTTCGGAGGTCGTGCCATGCGTGAATCTACCGGAGCGGGCCTGCACCGACTGGGTGGTGCTCTACCGCACGTCGTACGCCCGCACGAAGCCACCGGCCCCGATGACGCCGACGGTGGCGCCTTGAATCGGACCACGCGCGGTTCCGACGACGCGAAGGCCGTCGCGGGTTGCAACGACGCCGTGCGCACCGTCGAACGCGTCGCTGCCGAACTGGCTGTCCCAGCGAAGCTCGCCGTTCGGGTCCAGGGCGATCAGGAAGGCGTCGGCGATGCCTCGCACCTCCCCGGCCACGTCGCCCTCCGTTCCGCCGACCACGAAGGCGCTGCCGTCCGCCGTGACCGCGAGCCCGTAGCGCATGTCACGACGGGTAGGCCCAAAGGCGTAGCTCCAGCGCTCGCTGCCGGCCGGGTCGAACGCGCGGACGAACGCCGGTTCGGCCCCGCGATCGTCCTCGCTGGATGGGCCCGCGCCCGCCGCTACCAGGCCGCCGTCTGGACCGAACGCCACGGCGTAGGCGTACTCGTGGAGTTCGCCCCCGAACTGGTTCGTCCCGATCGGCGCGCCGTCGGCATCGTGGCGCCGCAGGAAGGCGTCCCAGCCGCCGCCGGGCGCGCCGCCCAACGCGCCGCGCGTCTGGCCCGCGACGGCGACGACGTCGGTCTCGTCGGTCGCGACGTCGCGAAGGCGGTCGTCCTCGGCGCTACCGAACTGCCGACGCCAGCGTTCCGCGCCACCTTCGTCGAAGGCGATCAGGAAGGCGTCCTCACCCCCCGCCGAGGGTCCGGCAAAGTCGCCGCCCGTCCAACCGGCGACGACGAGCGACCCGTCGGACCTGAACGTGACGGCGCTTGCAACGTCCTCGGCGGGCGTCCCTAGCGTGTGCTCCCAAAGCGTGACGCCCTGAGCGTCCAGGACGACGAGGAAACCGTCGGTCTGGCCCGCGGATGGGCCGGCGAGTGCGCCGTCGGTCTGTCCGACTACGGCGATCCTCCCCTCGGGACCGATCGCGATCGCTTCGGCGAAGTCCTCGTCGCTGGACCCGAACTGTCGCGCCCAAGACGGGGCGCCGTCGGGTCCGATCGCTTGGACGAAGACGTCGAAGCCGCCAGCCGCCACGCCGTCCTCGAGCTCGCCCATGGTGTAGCCGGCGGCGAAACTCGTGCCGTCGTTTCGCACGGCGATGCCGGCCGTGAAGTCCACCTCCGTGGTGCCGAACTGGTGGGTCCAGGTGACCGCGGGGGGATCGGCGGCGAAGGCGGCCATTCCCCACGTTGCGGCCAGCGCCAGCATCGTGAGCGAGCGCAGGAGATCGATGGGTACGACGGGTAGCGTGGCGTGCGAATCGACGCGCGATGTTCGCATCGAGGACCTCCTGGACGGGGAAGCGAAGATGGTGGACAACGTGGCGTGCCGAGCGGATCGTACCAGCGATGGCTCCCCAACTCGCGCGCGGCTACAGGTCATCCAACAGCAGTGCCCCGCCCAACGCCACCTGCCCGAAGGTGGCGGACGGCATCGGCCGGCCGAAGTGGAAGCCCTGCAGCCAGTTGGCGCCCTCCCAGTACAGGAAGTCGGCCTGGGTCTTGGTCTCGACCCCTTCGGCGATGATGCGCAGGTCCAGCGACTGCGCCATGGCGATGATGGTGCGCACCAGCGCGAAGTTCCGCTGGTTCTCCGGCACGTCGCGCAGGAAGCCGCGGTCGACCTTGACGATCTCGAACGGGAGGTGCTGCAGCTGCCCCAGGTTGGAGTAGCCGGTCCCGAAGTCGTCGATGGCCAGGGACACGCCCAGCTCGGACAGGCCGGTCAGGACGCGCGCGGCCTCGCGCGGGTAATGCATGGCGAAGGTCTCGGTCACCTCGGCGATCACGTTGGCGGGCTCGACGCCGGTGTCTTCCAGCAGGGTGGCGAAGCGCGCCACGAAGTCGGGCCGTTCCAACTGCCGCGCGGAGAGGTTCATCGACAACGTCAGCTCGGGCTTGGCGCGGTTCCACTGCCGGAGCTGCGTCATGGCTACGCGTTGCAGCCACGTCTCCATCTCGACGATCTGGCCGCTGCGTTCGGCCTGGGGGATGAACTCGGCGGGCGGCACCAGGCCCCGGTCCGGGTGGTGCCAGCGCATCAGCGCTTCGGCGCCCACCACCTGCTGGTTCTTGGCGTTCACCAGCGGTTGGTAATACACCTCGAGCTGATCCAGTTCGGTGGCGCGCGCCAACTCGGCCTCGATGCCCTGCTGGCGCACCTGTTGGCGGCCGAGCTCCTCATTGAAGGCGGTCCAATGCCCGCGCCCGTGGCGCTTGGCATGCGCGAGGGCGTAGTCGACCTCGCGCATCAGGTCCTCGCCCGCCTGGCCGCTCCGGGCGTGAGCCAGGCCCATGCTGGCGCCGACCTCGATGCGTTGCCCGCCCACGCGTGGCGCACCGTCCAACTGGTTGCGGATCCGCTCGGCCACCTGCCGCGCGGCGTCCTCGTCCTGCACGCCGCGGAGGAGGAGGGCGAATTCGTCGCTGCCCAGGCGTGCCGGCATGTCGTCGGGGCGGATGGCACGCTCGAGCTGCCGCGCGACCCAGCGCAGCAGCCGGTCGCCGATCTCGTGCCCGTGCAGGTCGTTGACCTGCCGGAAGTGGTCCAGGTCGAGGCCCAGCACGGTGAGGGGTTCGCCGGCCGCCAACGACCGGTCCAGTTCGGCGAAGAACGAGGCGCGGTTGGCCAGGCCCGTCAGCGGGTCCAACTGCGTGTTGTGTTCGATCAACCGCCGTTGGCGGCGTAGTTCGGTGACGTCGCGGTAGAGCGCGACCACGCCGTGGGGTGCAGAGCGGTCGGGGTGATGCAGCGGGTGGGCGTCGACCCGCAGCCAGGTGGTGCCGTCGCCACGCGTGAGACCGATGACGACGTCCAACACGGGCCGTCCCGCGTCCAGGGCCCGGGCGGGCGGAGCCTCCCGGTCGGAGAGGGACTGCCCGTCCTCGTCGATCACCGAGCCGTCGCACTGCAGGATCGCGTCGGGCGCATCCAACAGCGTGCGGGCGGCGCGGTTGGCGTGGCGGATGGACAGGTCGGGGGCGTGCACGACCACGCCCACCTCGAGGGCCTCGAAGATCGCGTCGTGGTCGCGTTTCAGGTCGCGCAGCTCGCTGAGGTCGCGCCCCTCCAAGATGAGCAGGGTCGGGCTTCCCTCCGCGTCCCGGTAGGCACGCAGGGTGAGGTCCAGGCACCTGAGGCCACCGTGGCCGTACACGTCGCTGATCGTCCGCATCTCCTCGCCGCTGCTGACCAACCCGGTCGACTGCCGCAGTTGCTCCCGTAGCGTGGGGTCGCCCGCGAACCAGGGCGTCTCCCACACCGGCCGCCACACCACCGCGTCGCGCGCGCTGTCGATCGCGCTCAACGCCAGGTCGTTGACCTCGACCAGCACGCCGTCGGGCGTGAGCAACCACGTCCACAGGTACCGGCTCTGGAACACGGCCTGGAAGTGGTTGCCGAGCGAGGGCGTGCGGCCGCTGCGGGTTCGATGGTCGTCGGTCGGAATGAGGACCCCCTTTCGTCAGGGAGGCCAGGGTAGGCGGTCGGACCCCCGGGGCGCCGCCGATTGCCTCACACCCGAGCGTGCAGTACGTGGATGCGCCGGGCGCGGCGCCTCAGTGCCCGTCGTCCTCCGCGCCCGCGTCCTCTTGCGACCGTGTGGTGCCGTTCGGGTACTGGTTCGGCACCTCGGTGTCGTCGCGGATGCTGTTGCGCCACACGTCGACGTCGGTCGTTCCCTTCGGGAACGACTGCGGCGGCGTGCAGGCGGCGAGGGCGAGGGCGAGCGGCAGCAGGATCACGAGGATGCGTCGGCGCATGGGCGTACCTCCCGGGAGTCGCGCCCGAGGCTACCACCGCCCAGGGGCGCACGAGCGGGGCCGACCGCGCGCGTCGGTCGGCCCCGGCCCGTCGTTGCCTGCTGCGTGGTGTCAGCCGGCGCGGCGCTCGGCTTCATTGCGGAAGTACCGGTAGGTGTCGTTGCCGGGCGCCAGCTCGGCGGCGCGCTCGTAGTGGCGCTGCGCCACCCGCCACGACTGGCGTTCGAACGCGACGCGCCCGCGCCAGGCCCACGCTTCGGGGTAGTCGGCGTTCGCATCGGTGGCGCGCTCGAACGAGCGAGCGGCGCCGTCCAGGTCGCCGTTCTCATAGCGCCGCACGCCTTCCCGGAAGGCGTTGACGGCCTGAACGCCCCATTCGGCCTGGTCCTGCGCCAGCCGCAGGAAGTACGAGGCGCGGGCGTCGTCCGAATCCTGCTCCGCAGCAGCCTCCCAGTAGGGGATCGCGTCGACCGGCCGGCCCTGCTCCATGCGGATGCGACCCATCCACACGCGCGAGGCGCGATGGAAGGAGACGGCGTCCAGGACGTCCATGTGGATGCTGGCGGCCTGCTGGAGGTCCCCGCGCTGGTAGGCGGCGTACGCCATCTCCTCGCCGGCACCTGTGAACAACGGCGTCCACTCGGGCGTCAGGTCATGGCCTTCGGCCAGGTAGCGGTTCCAGGTGCGCCACGCGGGCCCGTAGAAGTTGGTGCGGCTGTAGATCTCGGCCAGGAGGCCGAGCGTCTCACGGTCGTTCGGCGCCAACTCCACGGCGCGCCGGGCGTGCGAGATCGCTTTGGACCAGTTCGGCCGGTCGGGGTAGGGCGCCTCATTCGCGGCGATGGCGTCCTGCATGGCGGTGCGGGCGGCGTTCACCGCTTGCTCGCGCGGGGTGGCGTCCTGGTCCTGCGCGAAGCCTGTGCCCGTGGCCAGCAAAAGGCCCAGAAGCAAGGCGAGGACGCCTCGGCTCCATGGTGTGGGTGCAGCATGATCGGACATCGGGTGCCTCCGTTTCGAAGCGGGCGGCGTGCCGCCGCCCTGCACCACTCATCCTAAAGGCCCTCTCATGGGGGACGCGTGATGGGGCCGCAAGAAGTGTGAGCGTCAGGGAGGGCCGCCGCCGGGTTCCGGCGATGGTTCGGCGACGACGCGGGCGCCCTCGGGGCCGTCCAGCCACGCCAGCAGGGCGTCCACCGCCCGGCCGCGGTGGCTGACGGCGCGCTTCTCTTCGCGCGTCGCTTCGCCGAAGGCGCGGCCGAGCTCCGCGCTGTAGAACACGGGATCGTAGCCGAACCCGCCCTGCCCGCGCGGCCCCTGCAGGATGCGCCCCTCGCAGCGCCCCTCGAAGGTGCGCACCTCGCCCGCGGGGGTGGCCAGCGCCAGCACCGACACGAACCGTGCCCCCCGGTCGCCTTCGGGCACGTCGCGCATGCGCGCCAACAGGTGGGCGATGCGCTCGCCGGGGCTGAGCCCTTCGCCCCCAAAGCGCGCCGAGTACAGGCCGGGCGCCCCGCGCAGGGCGTCCACCTCGAGGCCGGAATCGTCGGCCAGGGCCGGCAGGCCGGTGGCCGTGGCCACGTGGGCGGCCTTGATCAACGCGTTCGCTTCGTAGGTGTCGCCGTCCTCCGCCGGGAAACGCACCACGCCTACGTCGCGGGCGCCGAGGAGCTCGAACGGCCGGTCGCCGAACGCCGCGCGCAACTCCAAGACCTTGTCGGGGTTGCCCGTGGCGATGATCAGTCGGGTGACGCCGGGCGCAGGGGGGCGGTCCGGCCAGGCGCTCACGGCAGGCTCCCTTGAACGGCGGCCAGCACGTCGGCGACGCCGCGCACGCCGCGACCGATCAGGCCGACGTAGGTCTCGGCGTCGATCGCCTCGCCCTCGGCGCCGCCCTGCACCTCGACGATGCGGCCGTCGCGGGTCGCCACCACGTTCAGGTCCAAGCTGGCGGCGTCGTCCTCCTGGTAGTCCAGGTCGGTGCGGGCCTCGCCCTCGACCAGGCCGACGCTGATGGCGGCGACGTCGGTGCGCAGCGGCCATTCGGACAGCTCGCCGTCGCGGATCATGCGGTCGGCCAGTTGCCGCAGGGCGGCGTAGCCGGCGAGGATGCCGGCGCAGCGCGTGCCGCCGTCGGCCTGCAGCACGTCCACGTCCACGGTCAGCGTCTTCTTGGGGAAGGCGTCCAGGTCGACCGCGGTGCGCAGGGCGCGGCCGATCAGCCGCTGGATCTCCAGGCTGCGCCCGCCGGCGTAGAGCCGCTCGCGGGGGCGGCGTTCGCCCGTGGCGCGCGGGAGCAGCGCGTACTCGGCGGTCAACCAGCCGCCCCGGGCCTTCCCGCCCCGCAGGTGCGGCGGCAGCCGCGCCTCGACCGAGACGGTGGCCTGCACCTGCGTGTCGCCCCAGGTGACGCGCGCCGACCCTTCGGCCCAGCGGTTCACGCCGACCTCGAGTGCGATGGGGCGGAGTTGCGTCGCGCTGCGTCCCTCTCGCATGGACGGGAGGGTACCACCGGCGTGGGGAGCGCTTCACGCGTGCGGACGCGGGCTCGTGCCCCCGGTTACATACCCCATGGGGGTATATGCTAGGCTGCGCCCAGATGAAGAGGGAGGTAACCTAGACCATGGCGTTCTTGAACGAAGAGATCCAAGCACAGGTCCGTCCGCTCCTCGAGGAGCTAACCAACCCGGTCGAGATGAAGGTCTACACCGGCGGCAAGGTCGTCGTGCCCGGACGAGACGCGACCGGCCACCAGGAGGAGACGCTGGGCCTGCTGCGCGAAGTGGCCGAGTTGTCGGACAACGTCACCGTCACTGAAGCGCCGCTGGCGGGCGACGAGGAGGCGCTGGCCGCCGGCATCACGCGTGCGCCGACCATCGTGTTCCGCCGTCAGGGCGAGGACCGGACCAACCTGCGATTCGTCGGCCTGCCCAGCGGGTACGAGTTCACCACCGTCCTGGAGGCGTTGCGCCTGGTGGCGTCGGACGACGACAGCGACGACCTCGTCGGGGACCTGAACGATCCGCTGCTGCTGCAGACCTTCGTGACCCCCAGCTGTCCGCACTGCCCTCGGGCGGTGCTCACCGCCTTCGAGCTGGCGCTGGCCAACGACAAGCTGGTGGCCGAAGGGATCGAAGCCAGCGAGTTCCCCGTGCTGAGCCAGCAGTTCCGCATCTCCAGCGTGCCCGACACCATCATCGGGCAAAGCGCCAACGCCCGCGTGTTGGGCGCGCAGCCCAAGCGCCAGTTCGTCGACGCGATCCGCAACGCGGCGGGCGTCGCCGCCTGAACGCCGCCCCGAACGGCGCAACACAGGACGCCCCCTCCGATCCAGGAGGGGGCGTCGACATGTCGAGGGACGTGCGCGGGTCGTGTCCGCCTACGACGCGACGTGCGTCGCCTGGCTGGCGACGATGTACCAGGTCACGAACAGCGCCGACGTGAATGCACCGGCCCAGACCCGTCCGGTCAGGCGGAACAGGTAGGTCGACAGCATCCCGGCCAGCGGCAGCAGCACCACGATCTGGAACGCCACGATCGTCAACAGCGGCTCGCCGAACGGCAGGGGATGGCCCGACAGCAACGGCACGTACTGGATCAGCAGCAGGGCCGCCATCCCCGCCGCCATCAGCACGCCGTTGCCGATCACCGCCGCCGCCATCGAGGTGCGTTCCCGGGGTCGCAACTGCCCGTGCAGGACCAACGCCAGCACCAGGAAGAACGCCGCGAACGCCGCCAGGTAGGGCAGCGCGACCTGCGCCTGCCACGCCTCGAGCGGGTCGACCCCCAGCACCCAGAACCGCGCGTCGGTGCCGAACAGGGCCTCGACGCCCCACAGCGCCAGGTAGGCGGTCCCGACGCTGAGCACCGCCAGCAGGACCGAGCGGAACAGCCCGCCGCCCAGGCCGGCGCCGCCGGCGCCGGCGCGAATGCCGGTCATCAGGAACCACACCAGCCACCCGAGCAGGGCCACCGCGCCGCTGCCGAGCGCCCATACCACCAGCCCGTTGGTGATCTCTTGCGGGAAGCGGGCGCTGTTCGGCAGCCACTCCGCCGCCTGGTTCTGAAGCCAGAAGTACGCCACCGTCGGGACGGCCATCAGCATCAGCGCGCCGATCCACCAGCCCAGGCCGTCGGCGCCCGCCGCGGGCTCCGGGTCGCGCCGCAGGCCCGCCAACAGCGGCATGCGCATCCACAACCCGCTCAGCGCGAACAACGACACGAACAGCCCCAGCAGCGTCAGCGTCGTGCCGGCCTCCTTCTGGAACCACACCTGATCATCGGGCGGAAGCGGATTGGGGGCGGTCGTGGTGCGCTGCAGCCACTCCAGCGTCGGCGCGATCCCGACGCGCGTGATGTGATTGGCGGGGTGCGTGGTGGCGGGCTGCGCCAGCCAGCGCGCGGTCCCCTCCTCGATCTGACCGTAGATGGTGCCGACCTCGACGGGCGGGTCGGTGTCGAACAGGGTGGCCAGCTTGTCGGTCTGCGTGATGGCCGCCCCAATCGGCGCGCCCCACATCAGCTCCGAGAACTCGTCGAAGCGTCCGTACACCAGCCCCAGGTTGCGCGGGAAGGTGGCCGTCCCCTCCGGCGCGCCGAACGTGCCGGTGGAGGCGCCGGAGATCACCACGGAGGCGTAGTCGTCCGGGGCCTGGCCCGCGGCGATCAACACCGCCCAGCCGCCCATGGAATGCCCCTCCAGCACGATCTGCTCGGGGTCCACCATGGGGAGGCTGCGCAGGTACGAAAGCCCGGCCGGCCCGCCGAACCCGCCGGCGAAGGCGGGCGGATCGCTGTCGCCGTGGCCGCTCTGATCCAACGCCAGCACGACGTACCCGCGCCGGGCGTACTCGGTGGCGTACGGCGACTGCGTCCGCTTGTCGTTGATGTAGCCGTGCACGGCCAGCACGCCCGGCGCGGGCGAATCGGCCGTCGCGGTGCGCGGGCGGTACAGCTCGGCGGCCATGGTGCGGCCGTCCTCCGCCTCGAACCGGACGGTGCGCACCTCCACCTCGCCGTTCGAGGTTTGCACCCGCTCGGCCCAATACCCGCCCCCGAACATGAGCAGGAGCGCCAGGACGAGCAGAACCACGGAACCGGGAGGGCGGGTGCGGACGGGTGCGTGCATGGCCACCTCCAAGCGGGGCGCGCCTCGTGGGCGCGATGCCTGCGCCAGCCCACCCGTCCCGCCCGGCACGCGGCGAGGCGGCGCGGATGAGACGGAAGGCCGCTGGCGAGGTCACGCTAGCATTCCGGCGCGGGTGGGCGCGCGGCGAGTTTCGCACTTCGCCGTCGTGCGGGGCGGGGCGCCGGCATCCTCGGCGCCCCGCCCCGCGCAAAAAACGACCCGCTGTACCTCAGCGCATCGTAGCGCCGAACATCAGCACAACGTCCAGATGAAGATCGTGCGGGTCGCGCTGGACGGGTTGCCGTCCGTGTCGGTGGCGGTCAGCCGCACTAGGTGTTCGACGCCGGTACAGGTGTCCGAGTACAGGCGGGCGGTGATCGACCCGCCGGCGCCCAGGTCGACGTCCTGAAGGTCGGAGCGGTCGGTGGTCCAGCGGAGCGCGCCGCCCGTCAGATCGCCGTCTTCGGGGTCGGTCGCCTCGCCCGCGAGGGCCACGTCCGTGTACCACTGGCCGCGTTCCTCGTCGAAGCCGTCGTATTGGTAGTCGAGGTCGTTTGGACCGTCCGACTCCTCGGCCGGTTCGGTGATCTTTACCTCCGGCGCGGCCCCGATCGGCTCCGTGCTGCACGCCGGCTCCCAGTAGACGTCGCCGCCCAGGGTCGGGGTGATGGTGTCCAGCGCGCTGGCGAGGGGCTGGCCGCTCGTGTCCTCCGCGAAGGCGCGCACGTCGTACGCCGGGCCGGCCTGCACGGTGTAGACCCGGTCGGGCTCGCTGCTGGTGTGCGTGCGGGTCCCGAGCGTGGCGGTCTCGCCCGATTCGCGAAGGGTGGTCCGTACCGAGACGGCCCCCTCGGCCTCGTCGAGGCAGCGCGTGGCGCGGACGTGGATGTCGCTTGAGTCGATGAGACCCGGCAAGGCGTCCGCGCCGTAGTGGGCGTCGTCGAAGCGGCTCTGCAGCACCTCCAGGTCGGTCATGTTCGCACCGTACTGCCCCGGCACCAGGGCGGTCGCGCCGCGGGACAGATCTCCGTCGCCGTTGAAGTCGCCCAGGGGGTAGAGGTTCTCGTCGCCGGGACCGTCCACCTCGCCGTCGAGGTTGACGTCCTTCTTGGGATGATCGGCCGAGCCGTCGAGGTCCAGCCCGGGGTCGTCCTCGACCTGTAGGAGCAGGTCCCGCCAGCGTCGGAAGTCGGGCATGCTCACGTTGCCGTCGCCGACGCCGCCATCGCCGTCGGCGTCCGTGCCCGTGAAGTCGTCACTGGTGCCGAACGCGATGCGCATGTTGCCGTCCGCGGTCCCGTCATCGATGTCCAGCAGCTGGTCGACGACGTCGGGGAAGCCTCGGTACGCGTCCAGCTCGAGGGCCGCGGCGAAGGCGTCGATGCGATCGCTGGCGCCTCCCGCCACGGGAAGGGCGCTGTCCTGCAGGATGTCGCGGAGCGCGTTGGCGCTCAGGTCGGGGCGCGGCAGGCCGGGGTCGAGGCTGTACAGGTAGCTCACCAGCCCCGTCACGTGCGGTGCGGCCATCGAGGTGCCGCTCTTGTCGTCGTAGCCGTCGGACAGTACGGTCGACACGATGTCGCTGCCGGGCGCCGAGATGTGCCCGTTCACGTTGGAGAAGCCCGAGCGGGTCGCGCCCCCGGGGCTGGCGGGCGCATCCGCGAGGGACTCGACCACGATGATGTTGGCGATGCCGTGTTCGAGGGCGGCATTGGCGAAGGGACTGCTGTACCTGGCCTCCTGCGTGGGGCCGGTGCCGGGAGGCAGGCTGGGGTGGCCGGAGTCGTTGCCGGCGGCCGCGACCACCACGGGCAGCTCGCCCCCCGTCGCGACGCGGATCAGCTCGGCCAAGCCGAACAAGGCGCCGTGCCGGTTGGCGATGCGTTGGGCCGCCGTGTTGGTGTCGGCATCGATGCCGGCGTTGGGGGCCCAGTTGTACCCCAGGCTGATGTTGACCACCCGGACCTCGGGGTGGTCGGCGAGAAGGTTCCCGAAACTGGTGATCATCACCTGGCCGGCGCTCCGGAACCAGTTGCCGCCGCTGCTGATGGCGCCGACGGCCCGCACGTGCAGCTCCGCGAAGGGCGTGACGCCGTCCACCCCTTCGCCGTCGTCGAAGTCCGCGCCGATCGTGCCCGTGACGTGGGTGCCGTGCGAGCGGGCGGTCGAGGAGGCGATGCTCTCGTAGGCGAGGTCGTCGTGGCTGGCGGCGAAGCCCGTATCCAGCACGCCGGTGGGGGTGGTCGCGCCGTTCTTCTCCACCGCGCCGTTCAGGTTCCATGTCTGGGGCGCGCGGATGCGTTCCAGCCCCCAATTGCCACCGTTCGGGGTGGCGTCCCACGTCCAGGTGGAGGGGATCCCCCCGTTGGGGCCGGGGATCATCTGCGTCTCGATGCCGTCCTCGTTCGGGACGGATTCGGGCAGAAGCACGTCCTGCACCACGATGTCGACGTGCGCGTTCGCGTCGAGCGACGCGATCATCGTGATCAGCTCTTCGTGCGTGTCGGTGGGGACGCGCAGCACCAGGATCCCAGACGCCTCGCCGGTGACGCCGGGCACGCCGCCGACGATCTCGGCGTCGATGTCGGCCAGCACCGCGTTCGCCTCCGCGACGGTCGTGTCCAGCGTGAAGGCCAGCAGAAGCGTGTCGTGCGACACCAGCATGCCGCCGAGTTCCGGGTGGTCGTCGCTGTAGTCTTCGATGCTCGGTTCGAAGTCGATCTGGGGGATGGCTTCGGTGGCCGGATCGTCCGGATCGCCCGCCAGTTCGTCGGCGGCTTGGGGCCCGACGGTCACCTGCTCGGCGCCGTCCACCCCGTCGCTGGAGGCGATGAGTGTGACGTCGCCCGTCGTGCCCGACACGGTCGCGGCCACGGTGCCGGTGCCGCTGACGAGTTCGACGCTGGGCGGCGAGATCGTCCCGTCCGAAACGGTGAGGTCGACCGTACCGCTGAAGGCCGTGAACGGCGTGGTTCCGCTGCTGCCGACCGCCTTGACGGTGAGGCCGAACGACTGCTCGCCCTGCACGGTCGCCGGCAACGTCAGGCGAAACGACGCGAGGCTCTCGCCGTTCTGCCCTCCGTTGCACGCCACCGTCGTCAGGGCGAGGACGAGAAAGCCTGAGATCCACGCAAAGGGTGTTGTGCCGTACCTATTCACGGGTCGAACCTCCAAGGGGCGAAGCCAGAACGCGTCGAGGACACCGTGCGTGAAGCTGCACCTCCTCTCCATCTCCGGGCCGGACGCGGGCGAGACGTGCGGCGCGCATTGGCGCATGCATAGGGCGCCCCTCCCGTACGAGCCGGCATGCTCGAGAATAGGCGTCGTCACCCCCGCGCGCAAGCTTCGAGCACGCCGCCCGCGCCCGAACACGCACGGTCGCTCAGCCCGTGATAGAACCTCCCGTCGGCCCGGAGTCGTGGACCGCTGGCCCGCGACCCTCCGGGCGCCGACCCGAACCGAGGAGGGACGCATGGATCCGGACCGTCGCGACGCAGCGCAGAAGAGGCCATGGGCGCACGCGCGGCTGGGCGCGCACGGGGTGCATCAGGCACGCCGGGCGCGCCGTGGCGCCGCGAACCTGATCCGCCACGAAGCCGTCAACGCCGCCTTGTTGACGCTCGGGGCGATGTTGGCGGCGGTCGGCTTCAACCTGTTCCTGGTCCCGGGCGACCTGGCGCCGGGCGGCGTGAGTGGACTCACCCTGGTGGTCAAGCAGCTGGTCGCGCTCCCCGTGCCCAACGGCGTGCTGATGATGATCCTGAACGTGCCGTTGCTGTACCTCGGCTACCGAACCCTCGGCGGCACGACCTTCGTGGTGCGGACCGTGTACGTCGTGGTGGTGATGACGGTCTCGATCGACGTGACGGCGCCGATGCTTCCCGCCGGCGGCATCACCGAGGACGGGCTCCTCAACGCCCTGTACGGGGGTGGGCTCATGGGGGCAGCCAACGCGATGATCATCCGCGCGTTCGGCAACATGGGCGGGACCGGCATCGTGGCGCGCCTCATCCAACGTTTCAACGGCGTGCCGATCGGACAGATCTACCTCCTCAGCGACGGGGCGATCGTGGTCCTGCTGGGGGCGGTGTTCGGCTGGGAGCACGCCCTGTACTCCATGGTGGCGGTGTTCGTGGCCGGCATGGTGACCGACTACGGCATCGAAGGGCCCTCGATCGTACGGACGGTGTTCATCGTCACCGACCACCCCAACGAGGTGGCCGAGGCGTTGCAGGTTCGGCTGCGCACCGGCGTGACCTCCTGGGAAGGCAAGGGCATGTACCGCGGCGGGCAGCGGACCGTGCTGTTCTGCACCGTCAACCGTGCCGAAGTCCGCGAGCTGGGCCGCATCGTGCGGGAGGCGGATCACCACGGGTTCATGGTGATCGGGCAGGGCCAACGCGCCTCCGGCGGCACCATCGGCCAGAGCGATGCGCCTGGGTGAGGGGGCGTCGCGCGATCATGAGGCGCACGCACGTAGAATGAGGTCGAGGCGTACGCACGCATCGTCACGCTGGGGCCGTCCGTCGCGCAGCGACACGGGCGCCCCGAATCGGAGGGAGACACATGCGCGATGCACCATCCCTACCCCAGTCGGTCGCCACGTGGATCGTGGTACTGGTCCTCGTCACGGCCGGCATCCACTTCTACCGGGCGCTCGTGAACGACATGACGGTGCTGATCTTGTTCACCCTGAACGCGATCGGCTACCTGGTGCTCCTGGCCGGCATGTTCAGGGCCCCGACCCAACGCACCCGGCGCCTCGCCCGGCGCGTCTTGATCGGCTACACCGCGGTGACCGCGATCCTCTACGTGGCGTACGGGCTCGCCGGGGGCGGCTGGAAGTTGCCCTGGGGGCCGACCAAGGAGATCGCCGAGATCGCGCTGCTGGTGCTGCTGTTCCGGGTCGAGAGGGCCGAGCGCACGGAGGTCGCTCAGGCCTGATCGGTCGTTCGAGCACCAGCGGCCTCGCCGCCGCCCCCGTTCCCCGATAGGTTCGAACCGCGCACCAGCGTGTCGTCAGGAAGAGGCGTCCATGCTGCCGTCGTGGGCGTCGACACGGAGGCCCTCCAGGAAGTGCGTGACGATGCGTCCGGCGTCGTCCAGTGCGCGCGCCGCGTCCTCGGCGTGCGCGACCTCCATGCATGCTTCGTGAAGGGCGCCCGACAACATCGTCGCCAGCAACGGAAGCGGCAATCGACGTATCAACCCGCGATTCATCGCGCGGCGCAGGTCCGCACGGAGCAGCAACGTGCCGTGCTCCTGCTCGACGCGATGCCACTGCTCCCAGCTCAAGACGGATCTCGGGTCCAGCAGGGCGATGCGTTGCACACGCGGGTCGGTTTGCAGCTCGATGAACAGTCGGCAACGTGCGATCAACTCCTGCCAAACCTCGTCGTCGGTCTGCTGGTGCAGCAGCTTGATGCCCTTCTGCCCCAACGTTCGCGCCTGCGATCCGGTGAAGGCGTCGTGGGAGGTGTGCACGATGAACGCGGCCCGTCCGAGGTTGCGCTTGACCCGCTCGTAGACCCGCAAGAAGATCTCGTCCTTGCCGCCGAAGTGATGGTAGAAGGCGCCCTTCGTCACCCCGGCGGTGCGGACGATCGCCTGTAGGGACGTCCCCGCGTAGCCGAATTCCCCGAACAATCTCTGCGCAGCCGTCAGGAGTGCTTCGCGGGTGGCCTCGCCTTGCTCCACGCGCTTCGATTTGACCGTCACTGCGTCAACGTCTCCATCAGGACGAACGGTACCTGATCCTTGACAGAGCATACCAGCGGTACGTAACATACATACCAGCGGTATGGACCGTTGGAAGGGAGCGTCGAGCATGCCCAAGTACGTCATCGAACGTGAGGTCGAAGGGGTCGGGCGCCTGTCCCCTGCCGAGCTCCGGCAGGCCGCGAGGGAGTCGGACACGGTCATCCGGGAACTCGGCATTCAATGGATCACCAGCTATGTCACCGACGACAAGCTCTACTGCGTCTACGTGGCGGAGAGCGAGGAGGTGATCCGTGAACACGCCCGGTGCGTCGACGTCCCCGCGAACCGTGTGTCCAGAGTGGTGACGAACATCGATGCGGTGACGGCCGAGTAGCCGAAGGACGACGCAGGGCGCTTCGCTCCGTTCTCGGAGGCCGACGTACGGGCGATCTTCGGTGCACGGTGCACGGCGGGCACCATCGAACCGTCTCGGGTCGCTACGGCGCACGAATGTCGTTTCGAGCCGGCGGCGCACCCGCGCGCGGACGCGCCCCGCCGCCTCCCGTCCATCGCGACGTACAATGGTCGGAATGCAGAGTTCCACGGGGCGGGGGTACTACGCTGGAAAAACGATCCTTCTGACCGGCGCGACGGGGCTGGTGGGGAAGGCGCTGATCGAAGCCATCCTGCGAAAGCTGCCGGAGGTCGGGCGTGTCTACGTCCTGATTCGCGCACGAACCGACGCGGCGGGGCGCACCGTCTCCGTCGCGCGGCGGTTTCGCGAGGAGGTCCTGGCCTCCTCGGCCTTCGACGAGCTCCGCGCCCAGCACGGCGAGGGGTTCGAAGCGTTCGTGCACGACAAGGTCGAAGCCGTCGGCGGCGAGTTGTCGCGCGAACGGCTCGGCCTGGCCCCCGAGCTCTACCGGCGTTTGCAGGAGGAGGTCGACGTCGTCATCGGCAACGGTGCGTTGGCCGTGTTCGACGCGCCGCTGGACCAGGCCGTCCACACCAACGCGCTGGGGCCGCAGCGGATCCTGGACTTCGCCCGCGGCGCGGCCAAGCGGCCGTTCGTGGCGCACGTGTCGACCTGCTACGTCAGCAACGTGGCGGGACCGGTGTTCGAGGCGCCTCTGCCGCCCGACTGGACGCCGGCCGGTCCGGACGCCGCCGACCCCTACGACGTCGACCGGGAGCTCGAACGGCTGCTGGCGCACGTCGGCCACGTTCGTAGCGGCGACCCCAGTGAAACCACGTCGCCGTGGTGGCAGGACCTCCTGACGCGCATCGGCGGGGACGGCCGCCCCGCGGGAAACGGCAGTGCCGGCCGGGCGGTCGACCCTGGCGAGCGGGCGGTGACGCAGCGGCTGGTGAACGACGGCCTTCGCTGGGCCCGCCGGCGCGGTTGGCGCGACACCTACACCTTCACCAAGGCGATGGGCGAACAGCTGTTCGCCCGCCACGGCGGCGACGTGCCCGGCCTGATCCTGCGTCCCTCGGTGATCGAGAGTGCGCTGGCGACGCCGACGCCCGGCTGGATCGACGGCTACCGGATGCTGGACCCGTTGATCGTCGGCTTCGCCCGCCGGCAGTTGACCGAGTTTCCGGGCAACCCCGAAGCCGTGTTGGACGTCGTGCCGGTGGACGTGGTGGTGAACGCGCTGCTGATGGCCATCCCCTACACGCATGGGGGCGAGGGGCCCGACGTGTACCAGGTCGCGTCCGGCACCGAGAACCCGCTGCTGGTCAAGGAGTTCCGCGACTACGTCCGCGAGCACTACCAACGCGCGCCGCTCCGCCGCGCACGCGCGGGCCAGGACGACGACCTTCCCGAGTTGGCGTTCCCCGCGGTGGGTCGCTTCCTGCGCGGCCTCGAGTACGGCTACCTGCTTCCGGTGCGAGCGCTGGAGGCCGCGTACCGCCCGTTGGCGTTCACGAACTGGGGCCGCAAGCGGCGCGCCACCCTGAGCGCGCGACGGGCCCGGCTGACGTGGCTCCGCGACATGGCGGAGATCTACGGTCCCTACGGGGAGAGCCGCGCGCGCTTCCTGACGTACAACGTGCGCCGGGCGTGGCGGGCGTTGCCCGCGGCGGAGCGCGCGGCGTTCCCGTTCGACGTGCGGGCGTTGGACTGGAAGCGCTACGTGCAGGAGGTGCACCTGCCGGGCGTGGAGCGCTACCTGTTGGGGTTGCGGGGACGCCGTGCCGCGCCGGTCGCGCTGAGCGACGACGACGCGGCGGCCGGGGGGTGCCCCGCATCGGTCGCAGCCGACGCCGGAACGCACGGAGAGGAGTTGGAGCCCGAGGTGCCCCGCGGCGCGCGCTCGAACTGGCGGCGGGCCGAACAGGTCCTCACCCTCACCCGCGCGACCTCCGCGGCGGAGGCGACCACCTGGACCACGCCGACGTATAAGCGGCTCATCCGCTGGGCCAGCATTCACGCCATCCACCTGGTCGCGCGCCTGCGCCTGGAGCTGGCGTGGGACGGCCGCGAGCACGTGCCCGAACGCGGCCCCTTCATCGTGGTGTCCAACCACACCAGCCACGTCGACACCGGCGTGCTGTTGGCCGCACTGGGGCCGCACGCGTCGCACACCTACCCGACCGCCGCGGCGGACTACTGGTTCAGCCGGCCTGCCGTGGCTTGGCTGCTGCACGCCACGCTGGGCGGCATTCCCTTCGACCGGCACCGCCCCAACGTGGCACGCGCCCTGGCGCTTCCCGCGCAGGTGCTTCGCAACGGCCACTCGCTGATCTTCTACCCCGAAGGGACGCGCAGCCCGGATGGAACACTCCAGCCCTTCCGCAGCACCGTCGGCCTGCTGGCGCTCGCGTCGGCCGCACCGATCGTGCCCGCCTACGTTACCGGGGCCGCGCAGGCGCTCCCCAAAGGACACGCGGTGATCGCCCATCATCCCGTCCACGTCCGGTTCGGCCCGCCCACCCCGATCGAGGCGTACCTGGCGCGGCTGGACTACGAGAGCGTCTCCAGCGTGTCCCGGCGCTTGGCGCAGGACACGCACGCCGCCGTGGCGCGGCTGGCGCCCCCAGGCGCCCTACCGGCCGGGGAGGCACGGCCATGACGAGACACGACGGGCAGCACCGCGCACGCGGCCGGCGGCGTGCCGCGGCGGAACGCCCCTACGACCCTGCGCCCGGCCAGCGCGACCCGCACCTGTGGGGCTACCTGGACACGCGCTTCGAGTTCGTCGACGCCCGCACCGTGCGCCTGACCGGCGACCGCTACCCGCTGGCGGGCATGCCGCTGCCGCACTTCATGCCGTTCGTGGAGGAGCTGCTGGGCGTCCCGGTCGGGCCGGACCACCTTCAGGAGCCCGTCCCGCCGCCCGCGTTGCCGGCGCCGGTTCGGCACGAGGCCTTCCTGGCGGACCTCCGTGACGCCCTGCCCGAAGACCGGCTGGACGATGGCGAGGAGGCGCGGTTGGTGCACAGCCACGGCCAGCTCAGCGTCGAGGAGATCTACCGTCTGCTGGGCGGCAACATTCCGGAGCGGATCGTCGACCTGGTGGTGCACCCCCGCGACGAGGACGAGGTGCAGACCCTGGTGCGCCTGGCCCATGAACACGGCGTGGTGCTCATCCCCTACGGCGGCGGCACCAACGTCTCGGGCGCGCTGACCTGCCCGCCGCACGAGACGCGCATGATCGTGTCGGTGGACATGCGTCGCATGGACCGCATCCTGGAGATCGACCGGGCCAACGGCTGGGCCGTCGTCGAGGCCGGCATCACCGGCAAGGAACTCGAGACCCGCCTGGAGGCGGAAGGACTGACGACTGGACACGTGCCCGACAGCATCGAACTGTCCACGCTGGGCGGGTGGATCGCCACCCACGCCAGCGGCATGAAGAGGAACCGCTACGGCAACATCGAGGAGGTCGTCCTGGACGCCGTCCTCGTCACCCCCCGCGGGGTGGTCCGCGCCGTCCCGGTCGTGCCGCGCAGCGCCACCGGCATCCAGCCGCAGCGGCTGGCGTTCGGGAGCGAGGGCGGCCTCGGCATCGTCACCCGCGCCGTGCTGCAGGTGTGGCCGCTGCCCCCCGTGCGCCGGTACGCCTCGTTCGTATTCCCGGACTTCCAGGCCGGCGTGCGCTACCTGCGGGCCGTGCAGGCCGCCGGCGTGCGTCCGGCCAGCATCCGCCTGACCAACAACACCGAGTTCCGCCTGGGCCAGGCGCTGGGCCCCGCGCGTCACGGCACCAGCGCGTGGGTGTCGAAGGCGAAGCGGTGGTACGTCACGCGCGTGAAGGGGTTCGACCCGCAGCGCATGGTGGCCTGCACGGTCGTGATGGAGGGCACCGCGGCCGAAGTCCGACAGCAGACGCGGGGCCTGTTCGGGCTGCTGAAGGATCATGGCGGCCTCTCGGGCGGCGCCGAGAACGGCAGGCGCGGCTACGCCGTCACGTTCGCGATCGCGTACATTCGCGACTTCCTGAACAAGCTGGGCATTCTGGGCGAAACGTTCGAGACATCGGCCCCGTGGAGCCGCATCCACGACATCACCAGCAGCGTCCAAGCCGAGCTGCACCGCCTCTGCGCCGAACGCGGCGTGCCCGGCCGGCCCTACCTGTCGTACCGGGTCTCACAGAGCTACCGGACCGGCGTGTGCATCTACTTCACGATGGGGTTCTGCGCGCGCGGCCTGAACGAACCCGAGGCCACCTTCCAGGAGATCGAGCACCGCCTGCGCGAGGTCGTCCTCGAGCAAGGCGGGTCGCTGTCCCACCACCACGGCGTCGGCAAGGTCCGCCAGGACTTCGTCCCCCGCGTCCACTCCGGCGCATCGATCCGCGCCGCCCAAGGACTGAAGCGTTCCCTGGACCCCAACGACGTGTTCGGCGCCGCCAACCACCTCTTCGGTGCGCACCTTGCCGAGACCGACGCGGTGGCACCCCAGCGCGAGGAGGGCCGCGCGGAGGGGACGCCTTGACGACGCGCCCGGCGACCCAGGCGTTCGCCGGCCAGGTCGTGATCGTGACGGGCGCATCCTCGGGCCTCGGTGCGGCCCTCGCTCGGGCGTTGGCGGCCGCCGGCGCGCACGTCGCCCTGTTCGCCCGCTCCCAGGCCGAACTGGCGCGCGTGGCGGACGACTGCCGCCAGGCCGGCGGCGAGGCGCTGGTGGTGCCCGGCGACGTGACCTCACCGGACGCGTGCGCCGCGCTGGTGCAGCGCACCACCGAACGGTTCGGCCGCCTGGACGCGGCCGTGGCGTGCGCCGGCCTCGGCATGTGGGCCCGCTTCGACGAACTGGACGATCCCTCGGTTCTGCGACGGCTGATGGACGTGAACTACCACGGCGTCGCCAACCTGTTCCTGCCCGCCTTGCCGCACCTCACCGCGAGCGGCGGCATGCTGGTGGCGATCTCCTCGGTGCAGGGCGTCGTCGGCGTCCCCCATCACAGCGGCTACGCCGCGTCGAAGCACGCGGTGCAGGGCCTGTGCGACTCGCTCCGGATGGAGCTGCGCGGCAGCGGCGTCGGCGTCCTGACGGTGATGGCGCACTGGGTGCGCGGCACCGACCTGCGCGCCCGCGCCCTCGGTCCGGACGGCGCACCCCGAGGCAGCGCCGCCCCGCGTCACGGCGGCGGCGCCACCGATGTGGACACCATGACGCGCGCCGTGCTGAACGCCATCCACAGGCGCAAGCGGCGGGTGTTCGTGCCCGGGTGGCTGCGCTACCTGGCGTTGCTGTCGGAGGTCGCGCCCGGGTTGGCGGACCGGGCGATCGCGGGGCGGGTGGCGCGGGAGGGGAAGGAGTGAAGCCATGACGCAGAACGTCATGACCTACAGGGGATACGCAGCCAGCGTCGCGTATGACGACGGCGATGGGGTGTTCACAGGGAAGGTGCTGGACATCAGTGACACGCTGTTGTTCTCCGGGGAATCCGTGGATGAGCTGCGCAGCAGTTTCCGTAGCCTCATCGACGACTACCTCGCGTACTGCGAACGAACCGGCGCACCTGCGGACCGCCCGTTCTCGGGTCGCGTGCAGCTTCGCCTTTCACCTCAGCATTGCATCGCGACGCGGTCGTCGCTGCTGCCAGCAGGGATCAGAGCCTCAACGCCTTTCTCGTCGATGCCGTGAGCTCGTTCCTGACCTCGCTTGACGACGAAGCGCGCGAAGGCGGTACCGTCATAGATTTCCAACGACTGGCGTCGTAGTACGCGACCGCTGCACAGTGGGACGCAAACCGATGAGGCCGAGCGCTTCACCCCAAGCGTGCTCGTACGGCGCGAAACACATCCCGCGCCGCGGTGCCTGAATCACCGCTTTGGTCCCATGCCGCATCCCGGCGCGCGGCCTCTTCGGCCCACAGAAGCGCGTTCTCTTCTTCGGATAGTTCCTCGAGGCTGGCGAGAAGCTTCTGCGCCAAACGAGCCCGCTGACGCAAATCCAACTTCAGGATTTCCGCCTCCAACTCGTCGACGCCCATGCTGGAACGGTACCGCGTATCGACGTGCTGGAGCGTGCCAGAGCCCGCAACGCTACGAGAAGGGGAAAGGGGAGGACGGCAGCACGGCCGAATCGAGCAGCAGCCGAGCTACGAGAAGCGGCAGCAAGAGTACGGCCGGATCCTGGGCTTCGCAAGGGGCAACGTCGTACAGGAGGTCGCGAACGCCGAAACGCAAGGCGCGGAGGGGATTGACAACGGTAAGAGAATCTTGACGCACCCCTGGGGAGGCGTGTTGTCACTTGGCAGGTTGTCTCAGGGCCATGACAATCGTCCACCTAGGGCTAGAATACGAACAGATCCCCCCTGATTCTTCGGAATCAGGCCGCGGCGCCCCTTCATTGGGGCGCCTGCTTTTGTGGCACGATCGGTTGGTGATGCGAACACGCGTGTACGTGGACGGATTCAACCTCTACTACGGGGCACTTCGTGGAACGCCATACAAGTGGCTCGACTTGTCGACCTTGCACGGGCGCCTACTTCCCAAGAATCGGATCGACCCTATCTACTACTGCACGGCCCGTGTGACAGGCCGCGCTCATGATCCAGATCAGCCGGTGCGCCAGGACGTCTACCTGCGTGCACTGCAAACGATCCCAAACCTCACGGTCGTCGAGGGTACGTTTCTCTCGCAAGAGAAGAAGATGCCTCTCGTGTCGCCTTGGTCAGGAGGACAACGGTTCGCAACGGTCATCAAGACGGAGGAGAAGGGTCTGACGTGAACCTCGCCAGTCTGATGCTCCGCGACGGGTTCTTGGGCCTCTATGACGTTGCCGTACTCGTGTCGAATGACTCTGACCTCGCATTGCCCCTCAAGATCGTGCGTAACGAGATCGGCAAGACCGTTGGCATTCTCAATCCCCACAAGCGCGCGAGTAAGGAATTGAATCTGCACCGCGACTTCTACAAGCCGATCCGGAAGGGCGTCCTTGCCGCAAGTCAGTTCCCGCACGAATTCCGAGAAGGAAACGGCCTTATCGCGAAACCAACCGAGTGGTAGAGGTAGTCATGTTGCGAGGACGGTGCCGCTTCTTCAGCCACCCAAGGCGCCCGAGCCCGGTCCACCTCGCCGGGGGAGGTCCAGTGGGAACACTTCGCCGACACGCTGCAACGGCACGCCCCGAACGCGCTCCTCGAGCACGCCCTCGAAATGCCGAACGACGAAGCGACCGCCCGAGCGTTGCAACGCGAGTACGACCTCGACGCGCTCGACGCGTGGATCGCGTCCCTACCCGACGATGCAGGCATCACCCCCGACCCGGACGCACCGCCGGACCTGACCCGCTGGCCGGCCAACCTGCCACCCCCACCGCCCGAACCGCCCGGCGTGTGGGAAGCCCTGCAACACCTCGAAGCGTCCGGCCGGGAACCTGACGCCGCGTTCGCCGCTGGCGCCCTGTTCCATCTCGCCATCGCGCGCACCGTTCGGGAGGTCCAAGCGTGAAGCACCTACACCCCCGCCTCGCCCGCCTCGAGGCCGCCAGTCGCCAGCCGTCCCGCGCCAGGACCAACGCCCGCGACCAGCTTCTCGACCGCGTTACGGACCTGGTCGAAGCGGGCGACACCGCCACGCTCGACCGGCTCGCCCACCGTGCGCGCGAACTGCGGGCCGCGAGGAACGCGTGAGCCGCGCCCTCGCACGCATCGCTGCCCTCGAGCGGCAAGCCTGCCGCGAAACGGGCGTGACCGTGTGGAACCAGGACCCGACGGGCGCGGACACCTTCACCAGCTCGAAGCATCCGGGCGAAGCGCTCGTCCGCGCGCAGCTCGCTGACCGGCCGGGACCGACCGACGCCCTCCGCATCGTCGTCGAATACGTGACCGCTACGCCTCGAGACTGACGGCCTGCGGCCGGCTTGCCTTCGCAAAGAACAGGCCCGGCCCGGGATGGGGAGCGGGCAGTCGGGGGTGACGCGCTGGAGGCATTCACAGCGGCGCACAGCGGTGGACCCTATGTGTTGGACAGTTAGCCCTTGGTCCTCTACTTCGTCATCATGTTCACCGTCAGCTTCTTCATGGGCAAAGCGTTCGGTGCGGACTACCCACGCTCCGCGACGCTCGCGTTCACGGCGTCTGGTAACAACTTCGAGCTTGCGCTCGCGGTCGCGATCTCGGTCTTCGGTCTCAGCTCAGGCGTCGCCTTTGCAGCCGTCATCGGGCCGCTGGTCGAGGTGCCCGTGCTGATCTCGCTCGTGTGGGTGGCGCTCTACTTCCGCAAGCGCTTCTTCGCTGAGGCACATGCTTCGGCCGCCGCCGTCGAGGGTAGCCGGGAACGTCAGTGATCGACGGGAGAGCGAACCCAAGCGAAGGGACCCACCCATCCTCCGCGACCGCGATCTCGCCGCAACGCTCGAGCGCGCCCAGCTCGACAGTGCATACGTCGGAGCGCTCGCGTCCTCGATCTTCACGAGGCCGATCGGGCTCCGGTGTTCAAGACTCCGGATCCGAGAGCCACGCAAGAGCGTCGGCGGCCGTGTCCTGCACAGTCGCCATCTTCATGAGCCGGGCTACCAGGATTGCTTCGATGATCTCCGCGTCGCTGACGCCGGCCTTCCGAGCCTGCTTCGTCCACATGAGCGTGCAGGTCGACGACTGCAGGGCGGCGGCGACGCCGATGCCGATGAGCAGCTTCTGCGTCAGCGGCAACGCCTGCAACGCCGGGTTCTCGAGGGTGGCGGCGCGGTGGTCCATGTAGGTACGTGCGCCTTCGGGGGATGCGGTGCGAAGGATGTCCATTGGGGCGGCGGATGAGTTCATTGTGTCTCCTCTTCGAAATGGGGTGGAGAGGTGCGCGGAGAACGCCGTCACGAAGGGAGTGAGCAACGACTCGCAACACCGCGGCACACCTTGCGACGTGATCGTCGGCACGGCTTAATCGCGGCGCACCTAAGGGCACCACCGCCCACGATGTCGTGAAACTGGCAGGTCACCAAGGGCCATTCGTCCGTGGCCCGCCGCGGCTCCGACGAAGACCGTGCGACCTGCCCGACCCGTGAAGCTTCGACCTGGTGCTGACCGTGTGCGACGCGGCCGCCGAGGCCTGCCCCGCCTACCCTGCGCGCACCACGCGCCTGCACGTGCCGTTCGATCGCTGGACGATCGATCGCCGGCGCGTCGCGCGACTCAGTCGAACGCCGCCGCCGCCGGCACGCGCGCCGGCGTGTTTCACGGCATCCCCTCCTCGAACAGGGCACGCTCGTCCTCGGGCAGGCGAGCACGCGCAAGGTCCCGAATCCCGTTCACGCCGATGAAGAACTCGCGCATCATCACGACCAGCAGGTACCGGCCGCTCTCGGTCAGCTCGAGCGCCTCGGCGTCGTCTCTAGAGAACGCACACGAGCCTTTCAGGAACAGGTACTCCGCCCACAGCGCACGCTCCACCGGCGCACCGGTGCGCTCCGCGAAGGCGCGCTTGTCCAACCGCAAACCGAACAGGTCCATCATCAGCCGGTACCGCCAACGATCTGCTCGACTGAGCGGCATGTGAGCATCGACGCTGAGCCGTCCCTCGCCGATCGCTTCGGAATACGCTCGCAGGCTGAACGGATTGGCGTAGAGCTCGTCGCGTAGATAACTGAACGAACCGCTACCGATCCCCACGTACTGGTCGTGGTCGACAATGTACTCGTCGATCATCGTCGCGGCCTTACGTGAGAACGCCCACGCCGAGGTGGGCTCGAAGGTGTCGGACAACGCCCGGGAGAGCTCGCGGTATTGCCGCTCCTCGCGCGCGTAGTCGACCTTCCCGAGGGCACGCTCGAGCGGCTTCTCGACCGAGGGCGACACCATCAGCGGGTAGTAGGTCACCTGATCCGCGCCGGTCGCTTTCAAGGTCTCGATGTCGCGCTTTAGCACAGCGTCCGTCAGGGACGGAAGGTTGAAGATCATGTCGACGTTGAGCGTCGTGAGGCGGCCGGCAGCGCGACCTTCGCCTTGAACGCGGGAGCATGATTCCGACGGTTCTTCTTCACTTCAATCCCCATTCCGGAAGCCGAACGCTTCCTACCTAAGGGAACTGTCCAAGATCCGGGGTCCAGCTCTCCCCCGCACGCACCCAGGCCCGCAACCTGATCTTTGATGAGTCTGACGCATTGAGCACATCTCGTGCCATGTAGTGGAGTTCGTGCGCGAGGCCGCCACTCTGTTTCGGAGGGATTGTCTTAGGTGGCGCGAGCCCGGCGCTGCGCGCCAACTGGGAAGCGATGAGGGTGAAGTGGGGTCGCGTGCGTCGGGGCCATAGCCGCCAGAGAGGGCCACGTGCCTCAATGGCAATTCCGAAACTAAGGACCTGGGCGCCATGCTGACTTCTGTTCATCACCTCTGCCATGAGCACGTCAGCTTTGAGGGGCGGTGTCAGCATCCCGAGTTGCGTGATGATCTTGAGTCGTGTGGACTCTCCAATTCGCCACTGGATGACGTTCCACACTAGAGACAGGACGGCTAAAATTGCGCCGATCAGGCCGACGGGTTCGCGTTCCCAGGCGCCGCTTAGCGCTTCCAAGAGATTCACTGTACTGAGTGTAAGTGTGCCGGCCGAGTTGTTGTCAAACTGCTGTCAGCGACGCTTCACAAAGCCGCCCCCGCGACTTGAGCGGGGGCGATTCTTACGTCTCTGGCGGAGGGAGAGGGATTCGAACCCTCGATACGGAAAACCGTATACACGCTTTCCAGGCGTGCTCCTTCAACCACTCGGACACCCCTCCAGGGCCGCCGCGTGCGCACGAGAGTCTAGCAAGCCCGGGAGAGGCGGTCAACGCGGCGCGGCGCCGTGGTTTCACGGCGACATCCGACGGCGGCGGCCGCACGTACCATGCGTACGTGGAGGCGTCATGTTGAGAGAGAGAATCGTGAACCTGTCGAGTCCGGACGAGGTGGATGCGTTCCTGGACCAGAACCCGTCCAGCGTCGTGTTCAAGGCTGGAACGTGCCACAAGACCATGCAGGGGTTCGGCTTCCTGCAGGAGAAGGTCGAACCGCGCGAGGACCTGAAGGTCGGCGTGATCCGCGTCGTCGAGGCGCGCGCGGCCAGCAACCAGGTCGCCCAGCGTACCGGCATTCGCCACGAGAGCCCGCAGGTGATCGTGTTCAAGGACGGCCAGCCGGTCTTCGACCTCGACAATTGGGACATCACGCCCGAAGCCCTCGAGGGCGGCTTCCGCGAGCTGCCCGAGACCGGCGCGTCGGCGGCGGGGCCCTCGGCGTCGGGCAGCGACGAATTGGCGCCGTACCTGCAGGTGCTGGAGCAGTACCTGAACGGCGACATCGACGATCGCGAGTTCGAGTTCAACTACACCACCATGTTCCGCGACGACGCCAGCCTGCGCGGCAACCGCGAGGTCGAGATCCTGAACTCCATCTTCGGGGACGTCGACCAGCACGTGAACATGCACATGATGATGGCGGGGCGGGGCCAGGATCCGAATCTTCGTGAGCGGGCGGATTCCGCGTATCGCGCGCTCAAGGAGCTTACCGCCCGTCCTGCCTGACGGCGGGACCGGATCGGGGGAGCGAGCCACCGTACGGAGAAGTCCCCTGCGAAGACGAAGCCGACCGCGGGCGTTCCCAAAGGAACGCCCGCGGTGTCGTGAGGGGCCCGTCGGCGCGAGGTTCCGACGCTTCGAACCGGTCGTTCGGTCCGCCCAGCGACCGTGAGCGCGGGGGGATGACCCGGGATGCGTGCAACGCCTTGACGAATCACGCATACCGGGCTATGTTGAGAGATAAGAAACGAACTCATGGCAGGGCCGCCCACCGGTAGGTGGGCGCGTTTCATGTTCGGTGATGCGCGGGTGCCTCGGCGTGCGCTCCGTCCAACGTGCCCACCATCCTCGGCACGCCGCACGGGCCTTACGCACCAGGTGGTCGCGCTGCGCTTCGCGGATGTGATCATTGGCGTCTTCCCGGGCCAGTCGGAGCAACAGATCGGGGTGGGACTGCATGGGGAACCTCCTTCGGTTCCCGAGCATGCGTCCAGCAGGCGCCTGCCGCCATCGGGCGTCGGCCCGAGCCGGGACTGCGACCAAGGTCGCAGGGCGCCGGGCGATCTACACGCAATGCCGCCCCGCGGCGACGCGTCAGATGCCCGCTCCCGCGCCCAGCGCGCCGCTTGCGTGCGGCGGTCGACCCTCAACTTGGCGTACACGTTGCCGGCGTGCGTCTTGACGGTCTTCTCGCGAATGCCCAGCCGCGTCGTGATCTCGCGGTTGGTGAGCCCCTCGGCGATGGCGCGGAGCACCTCCCGCTCGCGCGCGGTGAGGTCGCTCAGCGGATCGGGGGCGGCGGGGCTGCTCAACGCCCGCACGGCGCCCGGCGCCAGGGGGAGCTCGCCCCGCATGGCGCCCCGGATGGCGTCGGAGAGGGCCTCGGGGCCCTGCTGCTTGTCCAACCAGCCGTGCGAGCCGGCCGCCATCGCCTCCCGCACGGCGTCCTCCTCCAGGAAGCTGGACAACACCAGGATGCGCGCCTCAGGTACGTCGCGGCGGAGCTCCGGGATCAGCGCCAAGCCTCGTCCGTCCGGTCCACGCCCACCTCCGCTCAGCGATCGAAGTCCTCGCGCTGCCGGCGTCCCGCGTCCAGGAACCGTTCGAACGGGTCCTCGCCCCGCTGGGCGCGCTCCTCGCCCGCGTCGCGTACCTGCACCGAGCCTGCACGCTCGCGGGTCGCACGTTCGGCCCGGCTTTCCTCGCGCGGCGCCAGCCGGTCCGGGGCGGCCGGCGGGAGGTCCTGCCTCTCGTGGGAGGCGTGGGCGCCGCGCACCACGTCGTTGCTGACGTCAGGCCGTGTGCGTGTGGGTCGCTCGGGGGGACGGGATTGGTCGATGCGGCGCGCCCGCTCGCGGGCGGTGAGCGTCAACCACGTCAGCATCAGCAGGCCGATCAACAGCCCGAACGCCAGCGCGATCAACGTCACCAAGGAGGACATCGCTTCATGCTACCCCAGGGGCCGGGCCTCCCCAAGTGAGCTCAGCACGGCCTCGTCGACGTTCCCACCGCTGATCATCAGCACGGTCCGGCCGGGTGCCAATCGCACCTCGTCGCTGGCGCCCGACGTCAGGCGGTGCCACCCCGCCAACGTCAGCGCCCCGGTCGGCTCCACCACCAGCCGGGCGTGCCGCGCCCACCACCCCAGGGCCGGCCGCAGGGCCTCCTCGGGCACGGTCACGATCCCCTCCAGGCGCTGCGACAGCAGCCGGAACGGCAGGTCGCCCAGTCGTTGCGTCTGCACGCCGTCCGCCCAGGTGCGGGTGGTCTTCTCGGCGGGCCACGCGATCGGCTCGCCGCGGCGCAGCGACTCCTGCGCGTCGGCCGCCAACGCCGGCTCCACCCCGATCACCCGCGCGCGGGGCGCCAGCGTCTCCAACGCCAGCACCGTGCCGGCGGACAGCCCGCCCCCACCGACGGGCACCAGCACGTTGGCGATGTCGTCCAGGTCCTGCGCGATCTCCAGCGCGGCGGTGGCCTGCCCCGCCACGATCCACGGGTGGTCGAAGGGCGGCACCAGCGTCGCCCCCTCCCGCTGCACCACCTCGTCGGCGCCTCGTGCGCGATCACTGGCGGTATTGGCGCAGCGCAGCACCGTCGCGCCCCACCCCTGGGTGCGGGCGACCTTCACCTCCGGCGCGCCCTCGGGGATGACCACGGTCGCGGGCACGCCGAAGGCGTGGGCGGCGCACGCCACCGCCTGGCCGTGGTTGCCGCTGGAGTGCGTCACCACCCCCCGCGCCCGCTGCGCCGGGTCCATCGCGGCCAGGAAGTTGGTCGCGCCCCGCAGCTTGAACGAGCCGGTGCGCTGCAGGTTCTCGGGCTTGGCCCACAGGTCGGGGCCCAGCGCGCCGGGGCCGACGTCGTCCAGCGGGAGGAGGGGCGTGCGGCGCGCGCGGCCGGCGATGCGTTCGGCCGCGGCCCGTACGTCCGCGAAGGTGGGATCCGGGGGCGTCATGCCGCGCATGATGCCACGCGTTCGTGCCGGCGGGCGCCGAGGGCCCGAGTGACACGGACCTGCAGCGGCGGAACGTGGCTCGCCCCTCGCGTCCGTGGAGCGACCGAGATGGGCCGCGAGTGGGGCAGGGGGGCCCGGTTCACGCAGGAACCAGGCCACCTGGCTGCAAGGCCTTGACGAATCCCGCATACTGCCGTATAGTAAGGACAATCAAACGAAGAAACGGATCGCGCCCGCTTCGGCGGGTGTTCTTCATGGCTTACGATGCGTCGTTCGGGCCGATGTCGCCCTGTCGCCCGCGCCGCCCCTCGCACCGCCGCCTCAGCCGGCCGCCACGAACCCCGCCAGCGCCTCCCGGGTCGGCAGGCCCGGTATGGCGCCGTGCCGCGTGGTGGTCAACGCCGCGTACGCGTTGGCGCGCCGCAGCGCCTCCGTGAGGGCCTCGCGGTCCTCGTACAGGCGGGGCGCCCGCACGCACGCGGCCAGCATGGCGGCCATGAACGCGTCGCCCGCCCCGGTGGTGTCGACCGGTTCGACGCGGACGCCCGGCTCCTCGCCCTCGTCGTTCCGCGTGAACCACGCCACCCCCTCCGCCCCGCGCGTCACCATCAGCAGGCGCAGGTCGTCGTGCATCAGCTCGCGCGCCGCGGCCGGCTCGCGCGAGCCGGTCAGGAACGCCAGTTCGTCCTCGCTGACCTTGATCAGGTGCGCCCGTGGCCACGCCTCCAGGATGGCCTGGCGGGCCGAGGCGTCGTCCGGCCACAACGCCGGACGCAGGTTCGGGTCGTAGCTGATCGTGCGTCCCGCCGCGCGCGCCACCTCCACGGCGTGCAGCGTCGCCTCCCGCGAGGGGGACTGGATCAGGCTGATGCTGCCGTGGTGCAGGATGTCCGCCGAGGCGACGGCCTCGTCGTCGATCTCGCCTGGACGGTGCAGCTGGTCGGCCGAGGGGTGGCGGTAGAACATGAACTCCCGTTCCCCCTCCGCCGTCAGCGTCACGAACGCCAACGCCGTGCGCGCGGCGGTGTCGAAGCGCAGCTGGCGCACGTCGACGTCGTCGGCCCGCAGCACCTCCGCCAGCCAATGGCCGAACGGGTCGTCGCCGACCTTGCCGATGAATCCGCTGGCGACGCCGAGCCGCGACACGCCGACGGCCACGTTGGCGGGGGCGCCCCCCGCCGCCTTGATGAAGCGGTCCGCCTGCGCCAGCGTGACGCCCGAGCGGTCGGGCACGAAGTCGATCAGTAGCTCCCCGAGCGTCCACACCTGGGTCATGCCCCACGCTACCCCAGGGCCCCGGCAGCGGGCTCCGTGTGCCGCGCGCCGTGCGTGTCCCTCCGTGCGGGGCCGCGCATCGAGCCGTGGTACAACGGCGGACGGCATGAAGGCCCCTCGGGCCGCGCCGGAGGGCGCCTGGGACGCGCCCCGCTTCGGCCTGCGGGGCCGCGACGCGACACCGAACGGACGGGCGCTCCGCGTGCGCCCGCGAATTCGCACGAGGTAGGCGGTGGCGATGCACGACACCAACGAGGCGACGGCCGTCCTGAACGGGTCCAGCCTGGCGTTTGCCGAGGAGATGTACCTGGCGTACCTCCGCGACCCAGGCTCGGTCCCCGAATCCTGGCGGCGCTACTTCCAGCAGGTGCCCAGCAACGGCCAGACCGGGCGTGAAGCGCTGGCCCCCAGCTTTGGGCGGCGGAGCCTGTTCCGCGGCGGCGCGGCGGCCGCCGCGACCGATGCCGGCACCGCGGTGCAGCACCGCGCCGACAAGTTGATCCGCAACTACCGCGTCCGCGGCCACCGCGTGGCCGACCTCAACCCGCTGGGCAGCACCATGATCGAGGTGCCGGAACTGGACCCGGCGCACTACGGCCTCACCGACGCCGACATGGATGCGCCGGTGCTGGAGAGCAGCTTCCGCAACGCCCACACCCTGGGCGAGGTGATCGAGGGCCTGCGCGAGACGTACACCCGCTCGATCGGCGCGCAGTTCATGCACATCGACGACCTGTCGGTGCGCCGCTGGCTGCAGGAACGCATGGAGTCGGAACGGAACCGCCGCGCCCTGTCGCGCGAGGTGCAGTTGCGGATCCTCACCAAGCTGACCGACGCCGTCATCTTCGAGGAGTTCATCCAGAAGAAGTTCATCGGCGCCAAGAGCTTCAGCCTGGAGGGCGGCGAGAGCCTGATCCCGCTGCTGGACATGGCGATCGAGAAGGCCGGCCAGCAAGGCGTCGTCGAGATCGTGTTCGGGATGGCGCACCGCGGCCGCCTGAACGTCCTCGCCAACATCCTCGGCAAGAGCCCCCGCACCATCTTCCGGGAGTTCGAGGACGTCGACCCGGAGATGAACCGCGGGCGCGGCGACGTGAAGTACCACCTGGGCTACTCCAGCGACTGGACCACCGAGGAGGGCCGCTCGGTCCACCTCAGCCTCACCTTCAACCCCAGCCACCTGGAGTTCGTCGACCCGGTCGTTCTCGGCCGCGTGCGGGCCAAGCAGGATCGTGGCCGCGACGTGGACCGCACGCGGGTATTGCCGATCCTGATCCACGGCGACGCCTCCTTCATCGGGGAAGGCATCGTGCAGGAGACCCTCAACATGTCCGAACTGCCGGGCTATCAGGTCGGCGGCGCGCTGCACCTGATCGTCAACAACCAGCTCGGCTTCACGACGTCCTCTCGGCAGAGCCGCAGCACCACCTACGCCAGCGACGTGGCCAAGATGCTGCAGGCGCCGATCTTCCACGTGAACGGCGAGGATCCCGAGGCGGTCGCGCAGGTGATCGAGCTCGGCATGGACTTCCGGCAGCGCTTCCGGCGCGACGTGGTGATCGACATGTACTGCTACCGACGGCACGGCCACAACGAGGGCGACGAGCCGGGCTTCACGCAGCCGCAGATGTACGAGGTGATCCGGGCGCGCGAGAGCGTGCGCGAGGGCTACCTTTCGCGCCTGCAGACCCTCGGCGAGGTCGGGCGCGAGGAGGGCGACCGCATCGCCGAGAAGCGACGCGAGCACCTGGAGCAGGAGCTCTCCGTCGCCCGCAGCGACGAGTTCAAGCTGCAGTACTCCGCCGGCGAGGGCGTGTGGGCGCCGTACGCCGGCGGTCCCGACGGCGCCGTCCCGGACGAGGAGACCGGCATCGCCGAGGAGGACGCGGCGCGCCTGCTGCGCGCCCTGTTCCGGGTTCCCGAGGGCTTCACCATCAACCCCAAGATCGCGCGCGGCCTCGAGCTCCGCGAAAAGATGGCGAGGGGCGAGCGGCCGCTGGACTGGTCGGCCGGAGAGGCGCTGGCGTTCGCCAGCCTGGTGGACGAGGGCGTGCGGCTGCGCATGAGCGGGCAGGACACCGAGCGGGGCACCTTCTCGCACCGCCACGCCGTGTTGCACGACCCGGAGACCGGCGAAACGTTCATGCCGCTGGCCAACCTGAGCGAGGCGCAGGGACCGGTCGAGATCCACAACAGCCCGCTGTCCGAAGCGGGCGTGCTGGGGTTCGAGTACGGCTACAGCCTCGACATGCCGGAGGGCCTGGTGGCGTGGGAGGCGCAGTTCGGCGACTTCGCCAACGCCGCGCAGGTGATCATCGACCAGTTCATCGCCAGCGGCGAGGACAAGTGGCGACGCCTCAGCGGACTGGTGATGCTGCTGCCCCACGGCTTCGAGGGGCAAGGACCGGAGCACTCCTCCGCGCGGCTGGAGCGGTTCCTGCAGTTGTGCGCCGAGGACAACATGCAGGTCGTCAACCCCACCACGCCGGCGCAGATGTTCCACCTGCTGCGGCGGCAGGTGCATCGGACCTGGCGCAAGCCGCTGGTGATCATGACGCCCAAGAGCCTGCTGCGCGCCAAGGAGGCCGTCTCGGCGTTGTCGGACTTCACCTCCGGCCGCTTCCAGCGGGTGTTGCCCGACACGGTGGACCCAGGGTCGGTGACGCGGATCCTGCTGGCCAGCGGCAAGGTGTACTACGACCTGGCCGCCGAACGGACGGAACGCGGCCGGGACGACGTCGCCATCGTGCGGATGGAGCAGTTGTACCCCCGCCCCGACGAGCTGCTGGCGCAGGCGCTGACGCCCTACCCCGAAGGCGCGCCGTTGCTGTGGGTCCAGGAGGAGCCCGAGAACATGGGCGCCTGGCGTACCCTGCGGGTCGCGTGGGGCGCCGAGGCGTTCGGGCGGCGCTTCACGGGCGTGACCCGGCCCGCGTCGGCGAGCCCCGCGACCGGTTCGCGCAGCAGTCACGAGTTGGAGCAGAAGGAACTATTGCGCGACGCCTTCGAACGCGAGGCGTGAGGCGCGTGGAGCCGACATCGCGGAACGGGCGCCGACGTCGTCGCGCGGCCCGGGAGGAGTAGGTATGGCCGACGTCAAGGTGCCCTCGGTGGGCGAATCGATCAGCGAAGTGTTCATCGGAAGCTGGCTCAAGAAGCCCGGCGAACGCGTCGAACGGGACGAAGCGTTGGTCGAGGTCGAGACCGACAAGGCGTCCCTCGAGGTGCCCGCGCCCGAATCGGGCGTGCTGGCGGAGATCCTCAAAAAGGAGGGCGACGAGGCCGAGGTGGGCGAGGTGATCGCTCGCATCACGGCGGGCGAAGGCGCCGCCGCCTCCGGCGCCGACGAGGCCACGGACGAGGCCACCGCCGAGGAGACGGCCGACGACGAGGCGCCGGAGGCCGAACAGGCCCAGCCGTCCGGCTCCGCTGCGCAGGAAGGGGAGGCGCCCTCCGCCCCGGCCACCAGCGGCGACGGCGAGGCCGACGGTGGCGTCATGCCGGCCGCCCAGCGCATGTTGGACGAGCACGACGTCGACGCCGGCGACGTCCGCACCTCGGGCCCCGGGGGGCGTTTGTTGAAGGAGGACGTGCAGCGGCACCTGGACGAAGCCGACGCGGAGGCGGAGCCTGTGCAAGCCGAGCAGGCGCAGGCGTCCCCGCAGGCCCCGCCCCCCACCAGCGCCGGCACGCGCCACGAAGAGACCGTCAAGATGAGCCCGCTGCGGCGCACCATCGCCCGGCGCCTGGTGGAGGCGCAACGCTCCGCGGCCCTGCTGACCACCTTCAACGAGGTCGACATGCAGCAGGTCATGGCGTTGCGCAACGCGCACAAGGAGGCGTTCGAGAAGCGCTACGGGGTGCGGCTGGGCTTCATGAGCTTCTTCGTGAAGGCGTCGATCGACGCCCTGAAGACCATCCCCAGACTGAACGCCGAGATCCGAGATCAGAGCGTGGTGTTCAAGGACTACTACGACATCGCGGTGGCCGTGTCGACCGAGCGGGGCCTGGTCACGCCGGTGATCCGCAACGCCGAAGCGCTGAGCTTCGCGGAGATCGAGACCACCATCGGCGACTTCGGGCGGCGCGCGCAGGACGCCTCCCTCACGCCGGAGGAGTTGCAGGGCGGGACCTTCACCATCAGCAACGGCGGCGTGTTCGGCAGCCTGTTGTCCACCCCGATCGTGAACCCGCCCCAATCCGGCGTGCTGGGCATGCACACCATTCAGGAACGCCCGGTCGCGATTCAAGGACGCGTGGAGATCCGCCCCATGATGTACCTGGCGCTCACCTACGACCACCGCATCGTCGACGGACGCGAGGCGGTCACCTTCCTGAAACGCATCAAGGACGCCATCGAGCAACCCGCGCGGATGCTCGTCGAGATTTGAGGAGGCGACGCCCATGCCACGACACGATCTGCTGATCATCGGGGCCGGCCCCGGCGGGTACGTTGCGGCGATCCGCGGCGCGCAACTGGGCCTGAACGTCGGGCTGGTCGAGAAGGAGCCCACCCTGGGCGGGACCTGCCTGCGGGTCGGCTGCATCCCCAGCAAGGCCCTGCTGGAGTCCAGCGAGCGCTACGCCGAAGCCCAGCACGACCTCGAGGCGCACGGCATCACGGTCTCGGACGTCACGCTGGACCTCGCCACCATGATGAAGCGCAAGGACGCCGTGGTGAAGGCGAACACCGACGGCGTCGCCTACCTGATGAAGAAGAACCGGATTGCCCGCTACACCGGGACCGCCGAGATCACCGCACCCGGCACGGTGGTCGTGCACGCAGACGACGGCGACAGCGAGGCGACGGCAGAACACGTGGTGATCGCCACCGGCTCCCGGGTGTCGACCCTGCCCGGCGTCGACATCGACGGGGACGCCGTGGTCGACTCGACGGGCGCGCTGTCGTTCGCCGAGGTGCCCCGCCGCTTGGCGGTGATCGGGGCGGGCTTCATCGGCCTGGAGCTCGGCTCGGTGTGGGCCCGCCTCGGCAGCGAGGTCACCGTCCTCGAGTACATGGACCGCATCCTGCCGGGGATGGACGCCGAACTCGCCCGCGACGCCCACAAGGCGTTCGAAAAGCAGGGCTTGACCTTCCAGCTTGGGCGCGAAGGTGACCGGCACCGAGGTGCGCGGCAAGGGCAAGAAGCGCACCGTGCGGGTGCACGCCGAAGGCCAGGACCCCCTCGAGGCCGACACCGTCCTGATGGCGGTCGGCCGCCGTCCCAACGTGGAGGGACTGGGCCTGGACGCGGTCGGGGTCGACACGGACGAGGCCGGCCGCGTCCGCGTCGACGGCGCGTACCGCACCAGCGTGGACGGCATCTACGCCATCGGCGACGTGATCCAAGGCCCCATGCTGGCCCACAAGGCGATGGAGGACGGCGTGGCGGTGGTCGAGCGGATCGTCCGCGGCTTCGGGCACGTCGACTACGACCTGGTGCCCGGCATCGTGTACACCGAGCCCGAAATCGCGACGGTGGGCGCGTCGGAAGACGACCTGAAGGACGAGGACATCCCCTACCGCAAGGGCGTGTTCCCGTACCAGGCCAACGGGCGCGCGCGCGCCATGGGCCGCACGGACGGCAAGGTCAAGATCCTGGCGCACGCGGTGACCGACCGCATCCTGGGCGTGCACATCATCGGTGCCCGCGCCGGCGACCTCATCGCGGAGGCGGTGACCGCCATGACCTTCCACGCCAGCGCCGAGGATCTCGCCCGCACCGTGCACGCCCACCCGACGCTGTCCGAAGTGGTCAAGGAGGCCGCCCTGGACGTCGAGGATGCCGCCCTGCACATGTAGGGCGGCCGCCGCGGCGTGTAGCGCGTGAAGCCTCTTGTGAACTCGGTCACTGGCACCCTGTGCAACGGAATGGGAGGGGTTCCCCATGAAAGGAGCACCATGACCACGGTTTCTCACGCAAGCAAGCACCTTCGCTTCGTCGCGGCGCTCGCCGCGATCGTCACGGTCGTCGCCGCGCTGGGCCTGGGCGCGGCCGTCGCGCAGGACGGCGAGGTCGTCGAAGTCGAGATGACTGCCAGCGACGGCGTCTACTACTTCGATCCCGTCGGCCTGCACGTCGAGCCGGGCACCACCATCCGCTTCGTCAACGTCCGCGACGTGCACAACACCCTCAGCTACAGCGAGGACAACGGCAAGCCGCAGCGGATCCCCGACGGGGCGGACGGTTGGGCCTCCCCGATGTTCACCGAGGAGGGCGGCACCTTCGAGGTGACCTTGAGCGAAGAGGGCGTGTACGACTACTTCTGCCAGCCGCACGAGGCGCTGGGCATGGTCGGCCGGATCGTGGTCGGCGATCCCGAAGCGTTCCCGGCCCGTGATCCGGGCGAGCTGCAGTTCGACGCCGCCGCCGATGCGCTTCCCTCCGTCGACGCCATCATGGCCGACGAGGACGGTCGCTTGACCTTCGAGGAAGCGAACGCCGACTGAGCCCGGTGCGGGCCACCGGCCCGCGCACCGGGCGGCCCCGAGCAGCGAGGCCCCGCGCGACCGTCGCGTCGGGGCCTCCCTGCTATCTTGGGCGGCAATGAGCGTCGCCAGCGTAGCCGACTTCCAGATCCGCGATCCCGCCCTCGAGCCCGTTGCCGACAAGGTCATGTCGGGGGTCCGCCTCACCTTCGAGGATGGCATGATCCTCTACCGCACGCCGGACCTTCCGGCCCTGGCGGCGCTGGCCGACCAGGTGCGCCGCCGCACGGTGGGGGACAAGGCCTACTACGTCCACAGCCTGCGCCTGTCGCAGACCAACGTCTGCTACGTCGGCTGCACCTTCTGCGGCTTCCAACGCAAGATCGGCGAGGAAGGCGTCTGGGACATGGACCTCAGCGACGTGTGGGCGTACGTCGAGGAGCACGGCCATCCCGACCTGACCGAGATCCACATCAGTTCCGGCCACCACCCCAAGCGCGGCTGGGACTACTACCTCGACCTGACGCGCGGCTTGACCGAGCGGGGCTACCAGGTCAAGGCCTGGACCGCGGCCGAGATCCACCACTTCGCGCGCATCGCGCGGCCCAAAGGCACCACCGCGCCCGTCCCCTACCGCGAGGTGCTGCGCGAACTGCAGGACGCCGGTCTGGTCGCCCTCCCCGGTGGCGGCGCCGAGATCTTCGCGGAACGGGTCCGCCGGCGCATCGCCGCCGCCAAGGTCGACGCCGACGGTTGGCTCGAGATCCACCGGGCCGCGCACGAACTCGGCATCCCCACCAACGCCACCATGCTGTACGGCCACATCGAGACGCTCGAGGAGCGCTTGGACCACATGATGCGCCTCCGCACCCTGCAGGACGAGGCGCCCGGGTTCATGAGCTTCGTGCCGCTGGCGTTCCAGCCGGACAACAACCAGCTGGCCCGCGAACTCGACAAGACCGAGTTCACCACCGGCGTCGACGACCTCCGCAACCTCGCGGTGGCACGGTTGGTGCTGGACAACGTGCCCCACATCAAGGGGTACTGGATCATGATCACGCCCGAGCTGGTGCAGGTCACCCTCTCCGCCGGCGTGAGCGACGTGGACGGCACCATCAAGGACGAACGCATCGCGCACGCCTCCGGCGCGCGCACCGAGAAGGGCATGACCGAAGCCGAGCTGATCCGGCTGATCCAGGACGCCGGCCGGGTGCCGGTCAAGCGCGACGCGCTGTACGCCGAGCTCGAGGTGCACCCCCGCGCATGACCGGCGATCCGAACCCCGCGCCCGGCGACGGCGCGCGCCCGGCCCCGCAGGGCGCCCAGGCCGGCCCGCGCGAAGAGCGCCTCGGCATCGTGTCGTTCACCAACGTGGCGCCCCTCCACCACGGGCTCGAGCCGTGGGACGAGGACGGGCACCGCGCCCGCTTCGTCCGTGGCGTCCCCAGCGAGCTGAACCGCCTGCTGCTGGAGGGCGAGATCGACCTCACCCTGATCTCGTCGATCGAGTTCCTGCGCCACGCGGACCGACTGCGCGCCCTCCCGGACTTCTCCATCGCCACCCTCGGCCCGGCCTACAGCGTGACGCTGTTCCACTGGCGACCGTGGGCGGAGCTGCAGGGCGCCCGCATCGCCGTCAGCACCGACTCCGCCACCAGCGTCCGCCTGCTGGAGGTCCTGCTGGAACGCGACGGCATGCGGGCCGAGATGGTGCCCACGCCGCCCGACCTGCCGCACATGATGCGCAGCTACGACGCCGCGCTGCTGATCGGCGACGCGGCGTTGCGCGAAGGGGTGGCCCGCCGCCGCATCGGCGGCCGTGCCCCAGGCATGACCGACCTGGGCGAGGCGTGGTACGCCCGCACCCGCCTGCCGTTCACGTTCGCGGTGTGGGCCTCGCCGGCCGACCGGCCCCCCTCGGCGCGGATGGTCGCCAAGCTGCGCGCCGCCCGCGAGCACGGCTTGGGGCACCTCGAGGAGGTGGCCGCCGCAGCCGCGGACCGCATCGGCGTGAGCCCCTCGGTGATGCTGCGCTACCTGGCGAACTTCCGCTACCACCTGCTGCCGCCGGACCGCGACGGCCTGGCCGCCTTCGGCCAGTGGGCCATTCCAGGGTTCCGCCCCGAACGGTTGCGGTACTTCGCCAGGTAGACCCGTCACGGCCGGGACGGCCCACCACGCGTTAGACTCCGCTGGGTCGACATGAGCCACGACACGATGGAACGCCCTTCTCTGCCTACCACCTCACGACTCCTGCCCGGACGCCCTCATCCGCTGGGGGCGAGCTTCGACGGTCAGGGCGTGAACTTCGTGTTGGCCTCCGAACGGGCGGAGGGGGTGGAGCTGTTGCTGTACGCCGACCCCGAGGACGCCGAACCGTCGGCGGTCCTGCCGCTGCGTGAGCGGACCGGCCCCGTGTGGCACGGCTACCTGCCGGGCGCCCGCCCCGGCACGTTGTACGCCTACCGTGTTCACGGCCCGTGGGACCCCGCCCGCGGGCTTCGCTTCGACCCCGCCAAGGTGTTGTTGGACCCCTACGCCCGCGCGTTGGGGCGGACGCTCCGCTGGCACGAGAACTTCCTGCCCCGCGACCCCTACGGGCCCGAGCCCGACGGTCGCTCCACCGCCGCGTGGGCGCCGCTCGGGGTGGTGACCCACGACCGCTTCGATTGGGGCGACGACGCGCGCCCCGACGTGCCGTGGACCGAGACGGTGATCTACGAGACGCACGTGCGCGGCCTCACCATGCTGCACCCGGACGTTCCCCCGGAGCTACGGGGGACCTACCTGGGCCTGGCCAGCGAACCGGTGACCCAGCACCTGCGCGCGCTGGGGGTCACCACCGTCTCGCTCCTCCCGGTGCACGCCTTCACCACCGAGCCGCACCTGCAGGACAAGGGCCTGACGAACTACTGGGGTTACAACTCGCTGTCCTACTTCGCGCCGGAGCCCCGCTACGCCGCCGGCGATCCGACCGAGGCGGTGAACGAATTCAAGCGCATGGTGCGGGCGTTGCACCGCGCCGGCCTCGAGGTCCTGATCGACGTGGTGTACAACCACACCGCCGAAGGGGGGCCGGACGGCCCCACGCTGTCGTGGCGCGGCATCGACGACCTCGGCTACTACAAGCACGCCCAGGGCGACCCCGGCCGGTACATGGACTACGCCGGGACCGGCAACACGCTGGACGTCGGCGACCCGCACGCGCTGCGGATGGTGACCGACAGCCTGCGGACGTGGGCGCAGGAGATGCGCGTGGACGGCTTCCGCTTCGATCTGGCGCCGGTGTTGTCGCGCGCGTCGCACGAGGTGGACATGGGTTCCACCTTCTTCGACGTCGTGCAGCAGGACCCCGTCCTGAGCGGCCTCAAGCTGATCGCCGAACCGTGGGACATCGGGCCGAACGGCTACCAGGTCGGCAACTTCCCCTGGCACTGGGCGGAATGGAACGGCCGCTACCGGGACGCGGTGCGGGCGTACTGGCGCGGCGAGGGCGCCCTGGTCGGCGAGCTCGCCACGCGCGTGGCCGGCAGCTCCGACCTGTTCGACGCCCGGGGGCGCCGGCCGCACGCCTCGATCAACTTCGTCACCGCGCACGACGGCATGACGATGCACGACCTGGTGTCGTACGCACGCAAGCACAACGAAGCCAACGGCGAGAACAACCGCGACGGACACCAACCGCCCCTGTCGCAGAACTTCGGCGTGGAGGGCCCCAGCAGCGACGCGCGCGTGCGGGCGCGCCGGATGCGCGCCAAGCGAAGCCTGATGGGCACGCTGCTGACGTCGCAGGGCGTTCCCATGCTGCTGGGCGGCGACGAGCTGTCCCGCACCCAGCAGGGGAACAACAACGCCTACTGCCAGGACAACGAGCTCAGCTGGTACCACTGGGAGCTCGACGACGACGGCCGCGCGTTCCTCGACTTCGTGCGCCGCATGATTGCGTTCCGGCGGTCCCATCCCGTGCTGCACCAGCGGGACTTCCTGACCGGCGAAGCTGGACGCGCACGGACGCAAGGACGTCTCCTGGTGGAGCGCCACCGGCAAGGAGATGACCAAGGCCACCTGGCGTCAAACGGCGCGCACCTCGCTCGGCATGATGTTGTGCGCGTGCGCGCGCCGCGGGACGTGGACCCTTCGGAGCCGGCGGAGCAGACGGTGCTGGTGGTGTTCCACGGGCGCCGGCCGTCGTGGTTCACGTTGCCCGCCCCGCCGGCGGGCGTGGCGGGGTGGCGGTTGGCGTTCGGCCCGAACGGCGAAGCGCCCGGCCGGAGCTACGACCCCGGGGAGAAGCTGCGCGGCGTCGTGGACGGCCTCACGGTGTTGACGGGCGTGCCCGACGACGGCTGAGAAAGCCTTCGCGGGGCCCGCTCCCCCCGGCCCTGCACGGCCGGTCGCTCAGAACGTCCGGCTCCACTGCTTCGGCCAGCGCTCGATGACGACCTTGGTCTCGGTGTAGAACTCGATCCCGTGCGCGCCCTGCGCGTGCAGGTCGCCGAAGAACGACTCGCGCCAGCCGCTGAACGGGAACGGCGCCAGCGGCGCGGCGACGCCGAGGTTGATGCCGATGTTGCCGGCCTGCACGCCATACCGGAAGGCGCGGGCCGCCGCGCCGCTGGAGGTGAACAGGCACGCCTGGTTGCCGTAGGGGCGGTCGTTGCACAGCGCGATCGCCTCCTCCAGCGTCTCGGCGTGCATCACGCTCAGTACGGGTCCGAAGATCTCGGTGCTGGACAGCGTGCCGTGCGGGTCGACCTCGTCCAGGACGGTGGGGTGCAGGAAGTAGCCGTCGGCGTAGCCGTCCACCTGGCGGCCGCGGCCGTCGACGACCGGGCGCGCGCCCTCCTGCACGCCGGTGTCGATCAGGCCCTCGATGCGCGCCTTGCTCTCCGCGCTGATGACGGGCCCCATCTGGACGTTCTCGTCCAGGCCGTACCCGACGCGGCGCGTGGCGGCGTCGTCGGCCAGGCGCGGCACGATCTCGTCGTGGGCGCTACCGACGGTGATGGCGACGCTGGTGGCCAGGCAGCGTTGCCCCGCGCAGCCGAAGGCGCTGTCGCCCATGATGCGGCTGGTCATGTCCAGGTCGGCATCCGGCAGGATGATGGCGGGGTTCTTGGCGCCGCCCTGGCACTGCGCGCGCTTGCCGGCTGCGGTGGCGCGGGCGTACACCGCGCGCGCCACGGGGGTGCTGCCCACCAGGCTGAGGGCGCGGACGTCGGGATGGTCGCACAGCGCCTCGACGGCGTCCTTGGCACCGTTCACCAGCGACAGCACGCCCGGCGGGAACCCGGCGCGCTCGATCAGGCCGAACAGCGCCTGCGTGGTCATGGGGACGCGCTCGCTGGGCTTCAGGACGAAGCAGTTGCCGGTCGCCACCGCGTACGGCAGGAACCACAGCGGGATCATGCCGGGGAAGTTGAACGGGGTGATGGCGGCGACGACGCCCAACGGCTGGCGGATCATGTGCTCGTCGATGCCGCGCGCCACGTCCTCGTTGTTGATGCCCTGCATCAGGCTCGGCGCGCCGCAGGCCACCTCGACGTTCTCGATGCCGCGCCGCAGCTCCCCGGCCGCCTCGGCGTGGGTCTTGCCGCACTCGTTCACGATCACTCGGGCCAGCTCGTCGAGGTTCTCCTCCAGCAGGCCCTTGAGGCGAAACAGGGGCTGCACGCGTTCGGTGACCGGCGTGGCGCGCCAGTCCGGGAACGCCGCCGCCGCGGCGCGGACGGTGGCGTCCACCTCGTCGGCGGCGGCCAAGGGCACCTCGGCCAGCGTCTCGCTGGTGGCGGGGTTGCGCACCTCGCGCCGCTCGCGCGCACTGGAACGCACCCACGCCCCCGCGACGTAGTTCAGCAGTTCGCTCGGGCCTCGAACGGTGGTCACGGTGATACCTCCTCCCGGCGGGCCGGCCGCCGGCACGGGAACGAAGGGCCTAGAGGACGTAGCGGCGCAGGTCTTCGTCGCCCGCGGCGTCGTCGACCTTGTCGCGCACGTACGCCCCGTCGATCACGACACGCCCCAGCGCCGTGCCGAAGGCGATGTCCTCCAGCACGCGCTCCAGAATGGTGTGCAGGCGCCTTGCGCCGATGTCCTCCACGTCGCGGTTGACCTGCTCGGCCAGCTCGGCGATGGCGACGACGCCGCTCTCGTCCCACACCAGTTCGGTGCCGTCGACGCGCAGCAGGTCGGCGTACTGGCGCGTGAGGGCGTACTGCGGTTGCGTCAGGATCCGCTGCAGGTCCACGGCGGTCAGTTCGTCCAGCTCGACGCGAATGGGGAAACGCCCCTGCATCTCCGGGATCAGGTCCGACGGTTTGGCGGTGCTGAACGCGCCGGCCGCGATGAACAGCACGTGGTCGGTCCGCACCGCGCCGTGCCGCGTCTGGACCTGGGTGCCCTCCACGATGGGGAGCAGGTCGCGCTGGACGCCCTCGCCCGACACGTCCGCGCCCCCGCCGCTGCCTTCGCTCTCGGCGATCTTGTCGACCTCGTCCAGGAACACGATGCCGCGGTTCTCGGCCCGGTCGATCGCTTCGCGCCGGACCTCCTCGTCGTCCAGCAACGCCGTGGCCTCCTGGTCGTGCAGGATGCGGCGCGCCTCGCGAACGGTGGTCTTGCGCGTGGCGGTCTTGCCGGGCGCGAAGCGGGAGAACATCTCCTGCAGGTTGCGGCCCATCTCCTCCATGCCCGGCATGCCCATCCCGATCTGGGGCGGGTCCTCCTGCACCTCGATCTCGACGGTGCGGTCCTCCATCTTGCCGTTTTGCAGCAAGGCGCGCATCTTCTCGAGCCCTTCGTGGGTGCCGCCCGGCAACAGCGCCTCCAGCAGGCGTTCCTCCGCGGACTCGGCGGCACGGCCTGCGACGCCGGCCTTCATCTCCTCCTCCACCATGGCGTAGGACGACTGCGCCAGGTCCCGGACGATCGAGTCGACGTCGCGACCCACGTAGCCGACCTCGGTGAACTTGGTGGCCTCCACCTTCAGGAACGGCGCGCGGGCCAACTTTGCCAGGCGGCGCGCGATCTCCGTCTTGCCGACCCCGGTCGGACCGATCATCAGGATGTTCTTGGGCGTCACCTCGGCCTGCTCCTCCGGCGGCAGCCGGCGCCGGCGCACGTGGTTGCGCAACGCGACCGCCACGCTGCGCTTGGCCTTGTGCTGCCCGATGATGTGCGCGTCCAGCGCCTCCACGATCTGGATGGGCGTCAGTTCGGACAGTTCGGGCAGCGCGAGCGCGCCGCCGCCGTCGCTGGGGGGCATCAGAAGTCCTCCGTGTCGTCCGCCTCGTCCGCCTCGTCCGCGTCCGGGACGGACAGGACGGTGGCGGTGCCGCTGGTGTACAGGTCGATGTCGCCGGCGATGCGGATCGCCTCCCGGGCGATCTCCGGCGCCGCCAGGTCGGTGTGGTCCAGCAGCGCCTGCGCGGCCGCCAGGGCGTACGCGCCGCCGCTGCCGACCGCGGCGGCAGGGATGTCGGGCGCGACCACGTCGCCGGCGCCTGAGAGCGTCAGGATCTGTTCGTGGTCGGCCACGATCAGCATCGCCTCCAGGTTGCGAAGCGCGCGATCGGTGCGCCATTCCTTCACGGTCTCGACCGCCGCCTTGAGCAGGTTGCCCTTGGCGGAAGAGAGGTAGCCCTCGAACTTGTCCAACAGCGTGAACGCGTCGCTGACCGCCCCGGCGAACCCCGTCAGGATCCGTCCGTCCTGGAGGGTGCGGACCTTGATCGCGCCGCGTTTGACGATCTGCTCGCCCAGGGTGACTTGGCCGTCGCCGGCGATGGCGGAGACGCCGTCTTTGTGCACCGCAATGATCGTGGTGCCGTGCATGCGTGTCATGAGGGGGAGCATAGCAGCGGCGTCCGGACCGGACGTGTCCCGCGCGGCCCGATCTCATCGGGATTCGGACGCGGTTCGGGAGGGGGCGGGGGGCGACTGCGGTAGGCTCCTTGGCATGCAGGCGTACCCGTTCGGTGGAGGATGGCTCGAGGTCGTGGTCGGCCCCATGTTCAGCGGAAAGTCGGAGGAGCTGATCCGCCGCGTCACACGCGCTGTGCTGGCGCGACAGTCGGTCCAGGTGTTCAAGCCGGCCATGGACGATCGCTACGATCCGCTCCAGGTGGCCAGCCACGCCGGACGGACGGTTCACGCCGAGGCGGTGCGCAGCAGCAGCGAGGTGCGCGGCCGGGTGCGGGACACCACCCAGGTGGTGGCGGTGGACGAGGCGCAGTTCTTCGATACGGACCTGCCGCGCTTGGCCGAAGACCTTGCCGATGAGGGCTTGCGCGTGATCGTGGCTGGGCTGGACCTCGACTTCCGTGGCGAGCCGTTCGGGCCGCTGCCCACCCTGTTGGCGCGCGCGGAGGCGGTGGAGAAGCTGACCGCCATCTGCGGCTGTGGCCGCGCGGCCACCCGCACGCAGCGCCTCATCGGCGGGCACCCGGCGCACTACGACGATCCGGTGATCCTGGTCGGCGCGCACGAGAGCTACGAGCCGCGCTGCCGCGCCTGCCACCGCGTCCCGCGGCGGGAGCGCGCGACCCCGCTGTTTGCGCAGGAGGCGGCGGGCGCCTGAGCTGGGCGAGGGGTTTCGCACGTCCCAGCCGGTCTGCGACCTGCTAGCCTGAGTTCCGAGTGGAACCGTCGCGAGTTCAGCGGCGTGCACGGCCTGGCCGGCACGCCTGTGTCTCGTTATCGCCGAACGACGAAAGGACGTGAACGTGCCCAAGCTCTACCTCGGAGAAGCGCTCGGCCTGTTGGGGAAGACCCTCCCGTTCATCTGGATCCGCCTGGGGAGTTACCTGCTGTTGGGCCTCGGCCTGCTGGTCTACTTCGGCATCATCGGCGGCGTCGCCTGGCTGCTGGGCCAACTGTGGGCGCCGCTCGGGTTCATTTTGTTCCTGCTGGCCATCGGCGGAGCGTTCGGCATCGTGCGTTGGGTGACGCGGTACTACTTCTACCTGCTCAAGGCCGCCCATACCGCCGTGATGACGGAGTTCATCGTGTACGGCCGCGGCCCGGAGGGGAGCCAGGTCGAGTACGGCAAGAAGCAGGTCATGGAACGCTTCCGCGACACCAGCATCATGTTCGCCGTCGACGTCCTGGTCGACGGCATCGTCAAGCGCATCGTGCGGACCTTCGTGCGGGTCGCCAGCATCCTGCCGATCCCGGGCCTGGACTCGCTGGGCAAGCTGCTGGAGCGGGTGGCGCTGATGTCGTCCACCTACGTGGACGAGTCGATCCTGTCCCGCGCCTACAAGCAACGCGAGGAGAACGTCTGGAAGGTCGCGCACGACGGCATCGTGTTGTACGCCCAGGCGTGGAAGCCGATCGTGGCCAACGCGGTGGTGCTGAGCCTGATCAGCTACGTCGAGTTCTTTCTGCTGCTCATCATCCTCGGCCTGCCCGCCGTGGCGGTCGGTGCGGTGTTCCCCGCGCTGGGACCGGCGCTCGGCATCGCGGTGGTCGTGGGCGCCTGGATGATCAAGCTGGCGGCGGCCGACGCATGGTCGCTGGCGGCGACGCTGCTGGCCTACCACCGTGCCACCGAAGGGCAGGAGCCCAACCCCGAGTGGGTCGCCAAGATCGAGAACGTCTCCGACAAGTTCAAGGAGCTGGGCCAGAAGGCCCGGGACGCCGCCAGTAGCCAGGCCCCGCAGCAGGGCCCGGCGCCCTCCGGTGGGACGTCCTCCGGCGACGCTGCCGGGCCCACGGGCTCGGGCGGGCCCGGGGGCGCCGCCGGCGCAGCGGCGGCCGGCGCCAACCCGGGCACGGGCGGCGTCGACCCCGATGCGCCCACCGAAGGGGACGGTGGCGCCGGAGCGACGCGCCGCCCGGCCGGCACGGATCCCGACGCGAACGCCGACACGACCGATACGGCCGATAGCGACGACACGGACGAGCGGGACCCGTCGCAGGACGCGGACGACGGTGACGACACGACGCGGCGCTGACGTACCGGAGCTCGGACGGGCCCACCCCCACGGTGCGTCCGCGACGCCGGACCGGTAGCGAAGGAGGACCCATGATGACGACCCGAACGATCCGCACGGCGATCGCTCTGGCCCTTGCGGCCCTGCTCGGGGGCGCGTTCGCGCAGTTGGGCGACGCCCTCGGCACGGTCGAAGCCACCTTCCGCGGCGAAGAGCGCACCTGGACGACGTACGACTACGCGCAGACCGAAGAAGAGGGCGTTCCCGCCAGCGCGAACTACGTGCCGTTCCCCGGCGGCCGGATGGAGGTCTCCATCACGGCGTTCCCCGAAGGCGCCACGCGGGACACGATCGATGGGCGCCTGTCGATCTCGTTCGTGGCGAACGGGTTTCCCGACGCCTGCCCGTGCGAGTTCGAGGACACCACGGTGCTGTACTTCGACGACGACACCTACTTCGGCGACGCCTTCGCGGCCAGCGATGACCAGGGGTCGGTGACGCTGACCTTCACGCGGTTCGAGCGCCTGGAGGACGGCACGGTGGTGGCGGAAGGGACCATCGACGCCGTGCTGGCGTTCCTGCCGGGCGAGGAGAGCGAACGGTCCGCGGACGAGGTCGAGCCCGAAACGCTCGAAGGGGGGCTCGAGACCCGCATCGCGCCCGACCGCGAGATCTCGATCGAGTAGGCCCCTAGGCACTGCACCGCGGCACGCCGACGCGGCCGCGCGAGAGAGGAACGGGTGACGTCGTGGGCAAGAAACTGGCGATCGGATGTCTGATCGTGTTCGTGCTGTTGTTCCTGGGCGGGGCCGGCGTGGCCTGGTGGTACATCGGCCGGCCGGCCGGCGAGCTGATCGGCTCCGTCCGCGACGTGCAGCGCATCGAGTCGATCCGCGACAACGTGCGCGCGAGCGGCCCCTACGACGCGCCACAGGACGGGGTGCTGGCCGAGAGCCAGGTCGATCGCTACCTCGCCGTGCAGGAGACCATGCGCACCCGCCTCGAGGACCGCGTCGCCACCCTACGCGATCGTTACGAGGAGATCGACGAGCGCGGCGGCGACCCGACGCCGGCAGAGATCGCCCGCGCCTGGTCGGACGTCACCAGCATCCTGGTCGAGGCGGTCGAAGCACAGGTCGATGCCTTGAACGAACAGAACTTCTCGTTGGAGGAGTACGACTGGGTGCGGGCCCGGGTGCTGGCGGCGGCCGGGTTCGCGGCCGGCGGGTACGACCTGACCGACCTGACGTCGGGCGAGGTGCCGGACCAGGCCGTGCCGAGCGAAGAGCGCGCGGAGGTGCCGGAAGAGAACGTCGAGCTGGTGGAACCGCACCTCGAACGGATCGAGGAGACGCTGCCGTTCGCCTGGTTCGGGCTGTAGCACGCACGGAACCCGGCAGGGTGGCACGCGCCGTCGCACGTCGCGGCACGGTGCACGAGAGGAAGGCATGTCCATGACCACCGATCGCACGAGAACGGCGCGGCCGCACGCTCGCCCCCGCACGTGGCTGACGCTGTTGGCATTGTGCGCATTGGCCACGTGGCAGATGGGCTGGGCGCAGGATTGCCGCGTCGAGGCCGAGCCCAACGACGCCCCCGCCGCCGCCAATGCGATCGGCGATCAGCGCTGCTTCGTCGGCGAGCTGGACGGCGATGATCAGGACGCCTTCGTATGGGACGTCAGCGAGCAGGATGCCGGCACGTTCTGGGTGGTGGAGATCGAAGGGATCCGCAACCAGCTCACGCGGATCGATCTGCTCGACATCGCCTTCGCCGAAGACGGTGAGGGCGTTACGGAGGCCAACGAGTTATGGACGTTCGCGACCCCCGACGGGCGCCCCAACGCGTCGGCGCCCCTCCTGCTGCCGCCCGGCCCCCTGTACATGGGCATCTCGAAGAGCGGCGGCTCGGGCTCCTACGTCGTGACGCTGCGGCCGCAACGAACCCTCGACCGGGACCACGACGCGCTGCGGCACGGCTTGGAGGTCGACGGCGCATTCGCCGTGCATGGCGGCGTCCCCGGCGAGGACGCCGGCGAGAGTGAGCCCACCGAGTTGGCGTGGACGCTCGACGAGGACGACGCGTCCTACCTGTGGGACGTGCACGCGGACGTGTCGATCGGCGATGCGCTCGATCTGGAGATCGTCGGCCCGGACGGCACGCTGCTGGACACCGCCTTGGCGCCCGGCGGCACGAGACGAACCAACCTCGGGGTGGAGGCGGGCACCTACCAGGTTCGCGTGCACGGGGAGGCCGGCATGATGGCGCTCTCCCTGGTGCGGGGCGGCCGCGTCACCTCCGGACGCGAGGTCGAACCGAACGACGGCTTCGATCAGGCCAACCTCCTGCCGCTGGGCGAGCCGGTCGAAGGCGAACTGGAGGGGGACGACGTGTTCACGTTCACGGTTCCCCAGGACGCCGAAGAACGCGCCTACGACCTGGTGATCGACATCGACGCCGAGGCGGACGTGTCGCTGCACGACGAGGAACGCACCCTGCAGGAGCGCCGCGGCGCCGGCGGCCGGCTCCGCGACCTGGTGCTGGAGCCGGGCCGGTACTACGTGTGGCTGGACGGCGGCGGAAACGCTCCCTACCGGCTGCAGTTGGAGCAGACCGAGCTGCCCGGCGCGGGCTCCGAGCGCGAACCGAACGACGTGCTGGCCGCGGCCAGCCCCATGGCCGACGATCTGACGGCCCGCGGCACCCTCCACTCGCAGGACGTCGACGTGTACCGTTTCGAGGTCGGCGGCGAGCCGCAGTTGTGGCGCGTGCAGACGGTCGGCGAGGGGGTCGGCCGTCTCACCATCTACAACGAGGGCGGGATACAGCAGCGCAGCCTCGACGGCGAGCGCCGCCTTCGCCTCGACGACGTCCGGCTGCTGCCGGGCACCACCTACCTGGAGGTCTCCCGCGCGGAAGGGGACTACGCCCTGCGCGCGCTGGCCTTGGGCCCCGCGCCCGAACCGGAGCCCGAGGAGATGCCCGAGGAGGACGCCGAGCTCGAATCCGCGCCCGCACGCGACGCCGCCGACGACGAGGAGGCCCCGGACGACGCGGACGCGGCGGCGGCCGTCAGCGAGGAGGACCTCGACGACACGCCGCTGCCGTCGCCCCCGCCCGGCCGGCTGGAGGTGGAGCCGAACGACGACACCTCTCGCTCCGAGCGGCTGCGGGCCGGCGAGGTGCGCGTCGGGACGCACGGCCACGATCGCGACGATGATCTGTACCGCTTCTTCCTGGCGAACGACCAGTACGTACGCATCGAAGCCGTGCCGCCCGAAGGGGGCCAGGTGCGCTTCGACGTGGGCTCCAAGCGCGCCGCCCCCGTCCGCGAGGGGGGTCCCGCCGTGTTCGAAGGGTGGCTCCGCGCGGGCGACCACTTCGTCGAGACGTGGTCGGACACGCAGGTCCGCGGGTACTACCAGCTGCGCCTGCGCCTGCTGGACCCCATCGCCGTCCCGGTCGACCAGGAACCCAACGACGACCCGGAGCAGGCGGCCCAGGTCCCCGCCAGCCTGACGTGGCAGGGCACCGTGGGCGCCACTGCGGGGAACGACTACTACCGCCTGCCGAGATTCGACCAGCCCGCCGAGATGCGGATCGAAGGAAACGTGCCCGAAGGCGTCAACCTCGACGTGTCGACCGACGACGGTCGGCAGGGGGTCGACCTGAACGAGGAGGACGGCGGCCGCGTCTCCCTTCCCGCTGACGGCGAGGCGACCCTCCGCGTCCGGGGAACCGGCAGCTACCGCCTGTCGCTCTCCTTCGACCCGCCCGCCCCCCGGTCGCAGCTACGCGACGACCCGGGCACGGGCGCGGCGGAGTTGACCTTCGCGGAGCCGGCCCGCGAGGTGGCCGCGTACTGGCACGAGGGCCAGCGGGTCGAGAGCGACCTCACGGTTCGCAACACCACCGACGAGGAGGTCGCCTTCCGACTGGAGGCGCACGCCAGCGACGCCGCGGCCGAGGTGGACGTGCCGGCCGAGGTGGCCGTGCCCGCCGGCGCGTCGGCCGATGTGCCCGTCGCCGTCCAACTTCCCGTCGATCGGCGCGACGACCAGCCGATCCAGGTCTCCGTCGCGACGCACGGCGCAGGCAGCGTGGACGCCGCCACCCTGCGCCTACACCCCCGGTGCGAAGCCCCGCCCGTCGGGTCCGCCCCGCACTGGCGGGTCCCGGACCCGCTGCTGGGGGGTCTGAACATGCTGTCGCCCGGCTTCGGCGCCGTCCCGCAGGTCGAGGACCCGGGCGACGTGGCGGCGCTGTTCGACGGCCGAACGGCGCCGTCCACGGGGGTGCGCCGCGCGCCGGACGCCCCGATCACGGTCGCGCTGGCCGGGGACGAGCCGGTCGAACTGCTGGGCACGCTGCTGCACCCCCAAACGCGAGGCGGCGTCTCCGAGCAGTTGCATCGCTTCCGCATCGAGACCTCCATGGACGGCGAGACGTTCACCACCGTGCTCGAGGATCGATTGCAGGCCGCCCGCATCGAGCAGGCCTTCGCGTTCGATCAGCCCGTCCGGGCCCGCTACGCCCGCCTCACCTTCCTGGACGCGCACGGCGACCGCACCGCGCGCCTGGGCGAGTGGAAGCTGGTGGCCGCGCCCGAACGGGACGTTGGCCGCCTGGACCTGACGCGGCCCGAGCTGGGCGGTTCCGTGACCTGGTCGCGACCCATACTGCGCCATCCCGGCGAGCTGCTGCAGGAGGAGCCGCTGCGCGCGCGGAACATGGACATGCGGGACCACCAGGAACTCCGCTTCGTGGTGGGGTTCCACCACCAGCGCGCCGCCGCCCTCGACGAGATCGCATGGGTGGTGCCCCCCGAGGCGGAGGCCGAGGAGGTACCGCCCGAGGTGATCGTCGAGGTCAGCCCGTATGGGCCCACCGGCCCGTGGGAGGAAGTCGGACGTTTGGCGCCGAGCTCGCCCGGCGAGACCGCCTCGCTGGCGTTGGATCCGCCGGCCTGGGCGCGCTACGTCCAGTTCCGCGTGCCCAAGATCGAGGACGTGCGCAACCTCGCCCTGCCGGGAAAAATCCGTGCTTTCGAACGTCCGGTCGGTGACGACTACCGCTCGATCACCGGCGAGTGGGGACACTACCGCCGTGAAGCCGCGTTCGAATGGAGCCAACCGCAGAGCGCCGAAGCGGGGCCCGCCAGCGACGACGCGGGCGACACCATGGACGACGCCACACCGCTTCGGGGCGGTGCGTTCGCGGAGGGCTCCGTGCAGGTCGCCGAGGACGTCGACTGGTACCGCCTGGAGCTCGGCGCTGAAGAAAACGCGGTCGAGATCCGCCTGCGTGGCGACCCCACCATCGCCTTCGAGTACGAACTGATGGACGCCGCGGGCGAGACGGTCTACTACGACCTGCGCGAGGAAGGGCTCGACACGGTCCTGACCGCCTTCGCCGACCCCGGCAGCGAACTGTTCCTGCGGCTGCAGGAGCCGAAGCGCTCGGTGGTGTTCTCGTGGGACACCAGCGGCAGTGTCAGCCCCTACCTGCCGATCACCTACAACTCGTTGGCCGGCTTCGCCCGCGACGTCGACCCCAGCCGCGAGTTCGTGCAGTTGCTGGCCTTCGACAATCCCGAGCCGATCTGGTTGCTGCCGTACTGGTCCAGCGACCGCGAGCGCGTGCAGCGCGGCATCCAGACCTTCGACCGCGATGCTGACTCCTCGAACGCCGAGCAGGCGCTGCTGTGGGCGGCGCGGGCACTGGAGGACCGCGAAGGCACCAAGGCGGTCCTGTTCATGACCGACGCGGAATCGACCGGCTACCGCCTGACGGGCGAGCTGTGGGAGGCGCTGGAGGCGGCCGACCCGCGCGTGTTCACCTTCGAGATCTCCACCTCCGGTTCGGACTACTCGCAGGACCTGATGCAGTCCTGGGCCAGCGTGAACCAGGGCTACTACGACTACGCCCGCAACGTGGCCGACTTCGAGGTCGGCTTCTCTCGCGCCTCCTGCATTCTGCGGCGCGCCAAGCGCTACGAGGTGGAGGTCGCCACCCGCTTCCAGGAGCCGCCCGGCCCCGGTGCATTGAGCGTCGCGCGCGGCGGGCAGGCCGACCTGCCAGGGATCGAGGTCATCTTCGACGCCTCCGGCTCCATGGGCGCCCCGCTGCCCAGTGGCGAATCCAAGATCGACGTCGGTAAGCGCGTGCTGCGCGACCTGGTCGGTGAGATCCTGCCGGAGGGTACCCCCTTCGCGCTGCGGGCGTTCGGGCACATCACGCCGCAGTCGTGCGAGTCGCGGCTGGACGTCCCGCTAGGTCCCCTGGACCGCGAGGCCGCTTTGAGCGCCATCGACGAGATCCAACCGAAACTGTTGTCGCAGACGCCGATCGCCGACGCGCTGTCGCAGGTCGGCAGCGACCTCGCCGATGCCGGCGCCGGCCGCTCGGTCATCCTCATCACCGACGGCGAGGAGTCCTGCGGCGGCGACCCCGAGGCAGCCCTGGCCGAACTGCGCGACGCGGGCGTCGACGTGCAACTCTCCATCGTCAGCCTCGGCATCGACGAGGAGGAGGTCCGCACCAGCTTCGCCGAGCTGGCCCAGTCCGCGGGCGGCAGCTACGCCCCCGCCGACGACCTGGACAGCCTGCGAGGCGCCGTCACCGAAGCGCTGAACCCGCCCTACGAGGTGCTGGACGCCAGCGGCGAGGTGGTGGCCCAGGGCAGGATCGACGGCAAGGCGATCGAGGTGCCGATGGGCGTCTACACCGTGCGCGTGCCCGGCTCGCCGCCGCAGTTGATCCGCGACGTGCGCGTGCCGGGCGACGGCAGCCGGACGGTGACCCTGCCGAGCCCCTGAGCGGCTGGAACGTCCGGCCGTGAACGGCACGAGCAGCGGCGCCCCGACTCGGGGCGCCGCTTCCTGTGTCGTTTCGGATGTCGGTTTCGCGTCGCGTCGACCCGACGGCTCAGCAGGGGATGGGCATCGCCCGGCGGCTCAGAAGGTGGTGCGGATCGCCGCGACGACCTCGCGCACGGCCTGCGCCGAGGCGTCGGCCAGCAACGGACCGACCGTGGGATCGTTGTACGAGATGCGTCCCGCAGGGATGCGGTTCACCGCGATGTTGGGGTCGCTGGCGGTGCCGATCCCGGTCAGCGACACGACCACCTCGCCCGTGATGATGTCGGTGGCGCGCACGTCGACCTCGACCTGAGCCCGGGTTTCGCCCAGCGACAGGCCGAACGCGGTCACGCCCGGCTCGGCGATGGTGGCGCGCGTGACGGTGCCCGTCACCACGTACCCGGCGCCCGCGGCCTCCGCCAGCGCTTCGGGTTCCATCGACTCCAGGCCCTGCTGCGCCATCACGTTCTGCAGTTCGCTACGCTCCAGGATGACGTAGCAGTCGCTCTCCTTCATCAGCGTGATCAGGCGGGCGGTGGCGGCCTCCTCGACCCCGGTGACGGTGGTGCCGTGACGGCCGGTGGTGTTCTCGAACTCGATCACGGCGACGCGGGGCGGCTCGTCGCTCTGGCACTCCAGCGACGACAGGTCGACCTCCGCTTCGGTGGTCGGTGCACACGCGGCCAGCAGCGAAAGGCTCAGCACGAGGGCCAACGGTAGGGCTCGGTTCATGGTTCCTCCTGTGATGCACGCGAAGTGTAGGGCCGGACGGGCCTCGGTTGCACGCGATCGCCTCATCCTACGGCGCGGGGCGTGCCGTGTGCCGCGGGATCCATCACGGCCGCCGGTTCCTGAGCGGCCGCCGCGCGTTCAGGGCTGCAGCCGGCTGCCGTCCCGCGGGAACGCCCGCGCGAAGCGCACGTTGGGAATCCCCAGCAACAGCGCGGTCAGGCGTTCCGCGCCGATGGCGAACCCGCCGTGGGGCGGCATGCCGTGCCGGAACACCTCGAGGTACCCCTCGAAGCGGCGCGGGTCCATGCCGCGCTTCTCGAGCTCCCGCACCAGCACGTCGTGCTCGTGCACGCGCTGCCCGCCGGAGGTGATCTCGACGCCGCGGAACAACAGGTCCACGCCGCGCGTCAATCCGTCGCCCGTCGGCTGCGTATAGAACGGCCGGGCCGCCTCCGGGTAGCGCGTCACGAACACGAAATCGCTGCCGTGCTCCTCCTTGGCCCACCGTCCCAGCAACCGCTCGCCCTCGGGGTCGAGGTCCTTGCCGCCCGGCGCGTGGCCGTAGCGCTCCTCGACCAGGGCGCGCGCGTCCAGCAGCGGGATGCGGGGGAACGCCACGCTGGTGTCCGGCACGGTCGCCTCGAGGCGGCGCAACAGCTCGCCGCAGCGCTCCCGCACGCGTGCCATGATCGCGCCGAGCAGCGCCTCCTGGAGGTCCATCACCTCGTCCTCGTCGCGGATGAAGCCGAACTCGACGTCCAGGCTGAGGTACTCGGCGAGGTGCCGGGTGGTGTGCGACGCCTCCGCCCGCCACACCGGCGCGGTCTCGTACACGCGCTCGTGCACCGCCACCATGATCTGCTTGTACAGCTGCGGCGACTGCGCCAGGAAGGCGCGCCGTCCGTAGTAGTCCACCTCGAACATGTCCGCGCCGCCCTCGGCGCCGGCCGCGACCAGCTTCGGGGTGAAGATCTCGGTGAAGTCCCGTGCGTCCAAGAAGGCCCGGAAGGCCGAGACCAGCTGGGCCTGAACCGAGAGCATCGCCTGCGTCTCGGGCGCCCGCACGGTGACGTACCGGTACGCCAGCAGCGTCTCCGGATTGGCGTGCCAGCGTTCCTTGGGGATCTCGACCGGCGGGGGCGCGGTCGCTTCGCTCAGCACGGTCAGGGCGTCCGCTTGCACCTCGAACCCGCCCGGCGCCTTGTCGGACGCCACCACCGTGCCGCCGACCTGCACGCACGACTCCGGCAACGGCACCGGCGTACCGTGCAGCACGCACTGCGCCACGCCGCTGCGATCGCGCAGCAGCAGGAACTGCACGCCGCCCAGGTCCCGCCGCGCGTGCACCCAGCCGCGCAGCGTCACGCGCGCGCCCAACTGCTCTTCCAGGGCGTGCGCGAGGGTTCGTTCGGCTTCGCTCGTCTCGCTCATCGGTCCCAACCTTCCCAGAGGCGCATCAGCAGAACCCCCGAGGCCGCGCCCCGGGGGTTCCACGCGCGCAGATGTCGGCGCCCTACGCCCCGAGGCCGTCTCCGCTCGAATTGTCGTCCCGCGCGGGCGCGGCGACGCCGGCATGGGCCGGGCTCGGGGCGAACATGCGCTGCAGCCTACTCCTGCCCGGCGTCGGGTGTCAAAGGTTCGGCGCCGGCCAGCTTCGGCGGTGGGGCGTCGAGGGCCGTGCGGACGGCCTCCCCCAGGGCCTGGAGGGGGCTTCGCGCCAGGAACGCGTCGGCGTCCAACCAGGCGTGCCTGTCGTGCTCCTCGCTGAGGCGCAGACGCCCGCCGACCGGCACGGCGCGGTACACCACCACCAACATCGGCTCGCCGGCCCGGTCGGCCACGTACGCGGTCCATGGGCGGCCCTCGACGGCGATCTCCATGCCCGTCTCCTCCCACGCTTCGCGCCTGGCGGCCTGCCAGGGCTGCTCGTTCGGTTCGATCCGGCCGGACAGCGCCTCCCACACGCCGGGCGCCGCATCCTTCCAGGCCGCGCGGCGCAGCGCCAGCACCTGGCCGTCCCGGATCACCAGGACGGCCACGGCGGCGACGTGATGGGCGTGCACCGGCTCGTGCACGCCCATCCGGGGCGGATGCGCTCAGCGCTGCGGCGCGGGCGTGAACTCGCCCGTCTCCACGTCGACGGAGCCGATGGGGCGGAGCAGGATCTCCGCCGCGGCGAGGTTGCGACCCTCACCACGCGTGGCCTGTGAAGCCAGCGCCATGTCGTACGGCTCCGCCTGCGAGCGGTCCACCTCGAGCCCGATGTCCTCGAGCGACGCGATGCTCATCTCGCTGAGAGGGTTGTGCTGACCTTCGTTCAGGTAGCCGGTCATGAGCTCGTTGCCGAAGGTGTCGTCGTCCCAGTGGCCGCAGCGGGTGCCCAGCCGGCCGTCCGCCTCGACGGGGATGTCGCCGCTCTCGCCCAGGTCGTGGTACGCGCTGACGCCCATGGCACCGGTGTAGACGGGCAACTGGGTGAACGAGTCGACCGTCTCGCAGGTCTCGCCGGCGCTGGGCTCGTAGTCCAGCAGGGCGAACGGTCCGAACTCCCAGTTGGTGCCGAAGCCGAGCACGTGGCCGATCTCGTGCACCAGGGTCTCGCGCAGGTCGCCGTCGTCCTCGAGGTCGGCCAGGTACGAGGTGTTGAGCTCCATGTAGCCGACGAAGTTGGTGCCGTCGTCCGGTCCGCTGGTACGGGTCAGGCACGGCCCGGCCAGACCAATCGTATTGGAGCTCGGGTTGGTGAAGGTGGTGACGAAGATCAGGAGGTCGTCGATGGTCCCGTCGAAGGCGGGCTCACCCTGTTCGCAGGACTCGCCGGTTGCGGCGTCGTGCGCGATGTCCTGAAGATCGCCGGTCACGATGGACTCCCAGCGTGCCACGGCATCCTCGAAGGCGGCTCGCTGCGAGGCCGAGAAGTCGCTATCGAACATTCGCAACTCGATCTGGAAATCTCCGCTGCTCGGTGGCGGCTCGTAGGTGATCGTGACATCATGCGTAGCTGGCTTGCCCGCTGCGTCCTCGGCGGTGATCGTCAGGTCGTTGTCGCCGGTCTGGAGAAACACGTCGGGACAGATGAAGCTACCGCCGCTTACCGTGCAGGTGTACGTGCTGGCCTCGGTGTGGTTCTCCAACGCGACGCTGGCGACGGTACCGTCGTCGCTGACGTCGCCGGTCACATCGATCGGCTGGTCGGCCAGGGTAGCGCCGTCTTGGGGGGTCACATTGCTGAGCGTCGGGGCGCCCGAACCGCCGCCTGCTTCGCGGGTGACGCTGATCGGCACGGTCCGCTGGTTTCCGTCCCCGTCGCGGACGACGACGTCGATCAGGTTGACGCCCTCGACCAGCTCGACGTCCGAACAGGTGAACGAGTTGCCGCTGACGGCACAGAACGCGCCGAACCCATTGGCGCCGTTCGCGACGGTGACGTCTCCGATGCCGTCCTGGTCGGTGGCGGTGCCTTCGATGTCGATCGGCGACGTGCTCACCGTGGTGCTACCGGCGGGGCTGGTGAGGGTGACCTCGGGCGGGCCGTCGTCGGGCTCGGGCCCCGGCCCGGTCACGACGTTCACTTCCTGACACCCGACGGCCAACGCCAGCAGCGCCCCGCAGGCGATCGCAGCGCGCAGCGACCGACGCATGTACCTGCGTGGGAGAGACGCGTGCATGTTCATGCGGGCCGACGCTAGCACGCGGAATCGGGGCCAGCCTCCCGTCGGTGAAGCAGGCTTCACGTACGCTGTGCCCCGGGGCGTAGATGCCTCCCAGAGCGCCGTACCCGACGGGCCTGGTGCGCTTCAGGGATCGCTCTGGCCGCCCTCATCATCGTCACGCGCCCCCTCGCGGTCCCGTTCCCGCGCCAGCGCCCGCATGGCCGTCAGCGCCCGCGGGAAGCCGGCGAACATGGCGGCGTGCAGGATCGTCTCCTTCGCTTCGTCGTAGCTGCCGCCGTTGCGGAGCAGGGCGCGGACGTGCGTGCGGATCTCGTCCTCGTGGCCGACGTGCATCAGGTGCGCGATCGCCAGCAGCGAGCGCGTGCGGTGGTCCAGGCCGGGCCGGGCGAAGACGCGGCCGTAGGCAATGTTCAGGATCAGGTCGGCGAGGTCGGGGTCGACCTCGCGCAGGGCGGCCTCGATGCGGGCGGCGTCCTCGCCCCACAGGGCGCGGGCGGGGTGGTCGTCGCCCCGGTCGCCCGCGCTCATTCGTGCCACTCCACGATCAGCAGGACCTGGCCGGCGTGCACGCGGACGCGCGGCCCGCCGCGGGCTTGGTTCGACAGGCCGAGGCCGACCCCTGGGGGCAGCTCGCTGCGGGTCAGGTCGTACGTTGCCCCGCTCACGTCCAGGGTGGCGGGGGCGCCGACGGCCAGCAGGCTGAACACCGTGCCGTCCGGCAGGGCCTCGTCGAACAGGTCGCCGGGCCCCAGCGGGTGGGCGTCGTGACGGCCGTCCAGCAGCGCGACGCGGAGGCCCTCGGCGGCGTAGCGCAATGCCACCAGCGCCGCGGCGACGCTCTGGTCCAAGCGACCCCCGAACGCGCCGACCACCCGCACTTCGTGCGCGCCGCGGGCCCAGGCCGCGTCGATCGCCAGTTCCAGGTCCAACGCGTCCTTGTCGGTCGGAAAGCGCTCTTGCGGGAGGTCCGGCCACCGGTCCAGGTCTGTGGCCTGGACCGAGTCCAGGTCGCCGACCAGCAGGTCGGGGGTGAGGCCGAGCGCCTCGGCGTGCCGCAGGCCGCCGTCGGCGGCGACGATCATGTCGGCGCCGGCCAGGCGCTCGTGGAGGCGTGCGTCTGCGTGCACCGATCCGCCCGCCAGCACCAGGGCGATCACGCGCGTACCTCCAGCACCGTCCACGCGTCGTCCGGCACCCGCAGGTGCAGGGTGTCGCCCACCTGGGGCGGGCCGGACGCCAACTCGCGCGGGCGGGCGTGCCAGGTGAGCTGCACGCCCCACTCGGGGGAGGCCAGCTGCAGCGCCAGGTCGGTGCCGACCCGCTGGACGCGGCGCACCTCGAAGGGATGTCCGTCCGGGTGGGGCGTCAATCGTTCGGTGCGCAGCAGGACGGGTCCGGGGAAGCCGAGCGTGCGGGCCGTCGTTTCGGGCAGCAGTTCGCGCAGGCCCAGGAAGCGGGCCACCCAGGCGTTGCGGGGCTGCTCGACCAGCTCGTCCGGGGTGCCCTCCTGCGCGATGCGTCCCTCGCGCATCACCGCCACGCGGTCCGCCAGCGCGAACGCCTCGGTTTGGTCGTGCGTGACGTGGATCGCGCGGACGTCCAGCTGGGCCAGCAGGGTGGCCAGCTCCTCGCCGAGCTCGTCGCGGAGGGTCCGGTCGAGGTTCGACAGCGGCTCGTCCAACAGCAACAGCGACGGCCGGGGTGCCAGGGCGCGGGCCAGCGCGACGCGCTGCTGCTGCCCGCCGGACAGCTCGTGCGGGCGCCGGGCGGCCAGCTCCGGCATGCCCATCGAGGACAGAAGCTCCTGCACGCGCGCCTGCTGGTCGGACTTCGGCCAACCGCGCTCCACCAGGCCGAAGGCGACGTTGGTCGCGACGTCCATGTGCGGGAACAGCGCGTAGTCCTGGAACACCATCCCCACCCCCCGCCGCTGCGGCGGCACGCGCCGCAGGTCCGCGCCGTCCAGGCGCACCGCGCCATGATCCGGCGGTTCCAGCCCCGCGACCAGGCGCAGCAGTGTCGACTTGCCGCACCCTGAGGGGCCCAGCAGCGCCACCGTCGCTCCTTCCGGCACCGTCAGATTCACGCCGTTCACGGCGCGCACGGCGCCGTAGCGTCGCGACAGGTCGTCCAGTTCGAGGGCCACGGGCGGCATCATACCCGCGGCCCAGCGGGCCGGATCCGGCGTTTTGGGGCGGCTGGAAACGACGTTCAGAATTCGCTCTCACCGCCCCACCGGTCCAGTACCGCGATCACCAGGGCGGTCAGAATCATGAGCAATAGCGCCATCACCATCGCCGCGGCGTAGTTCTCGGCGCCCGGCCGGGACAGGCGCTGGTAGATCGCGACCGGCAGGGTGGCGTGCTCGGGTCGGGCCAGCACCAGGGCCGCGCCGAACTCGCCCAGCGACACCGCCGCCGCGAACCCCGCGCCCGTCGCCAGCCCCGAGGTCATGGCGGGCAGGTCGATGCGCCACGCCCGCCGCCACGGTCCCGCCCCCGCCGTCGCCGCCGCGGCCGTGCGGGAGGCAGGGATGCCGCGCAGCGACGGCAGCACCGAGCGAACCACGAACGGCACCGCGATCAGCGCGTGGGCCATGGCCAGGCCCCAGAAGGTGCCGGCCAGGTAGGGCCAGGCCAACAGGTAGCCCAGCCCCAGCGTCACGGCGCTGGTCGCCAACGGGAGCAGGCTGGCGCGGTCCAGCACCCGCCACCTGCCCCGTACCACCGCGAACGCGAAGGCGACGCCCACCACCACCGCCGCACCGCCCCCCATCAGCGCGAACCGCAACGAGTTCCACGCCGCCTGCGTGGCGGTCGTCACGCCCGAGAGTCCGCTGGGGGTGAAGGCGGCGCGCACGCCCATCAGCGTGAACCCGTCCGCACCGGGCGGCACGAACGCGCGACCCGCCAGGGCCAGCAGCGGCGCGGCCGTCAGCAGGGCGGGGGGGAGCAGCGCGAGAATCAGCACGACCGCGCCGACGCGGCCCGGTCGCGGCAGCGGCGTCGCGGCGGACAGCGGCACGGCGGCGCGGGCCTGCAGGGCGGTGTACACCCCACCGACGCTCAACGCCACGGCCAGCTGCACCAGCGCCAGCGTAGCGGCGACGTCCAGGCGCAGCACGCGGCTCAGGTTGCGGTAGATCTCGACCTCCAGCGTGTTCCAGCCGCCGCCCGGCGCCAGGATCAGGATCACGCCGAAGGAGGTGAAGCAGAACACGAACACCAGCGCGGCGGCCGCCAGGATGGCCGGCGCCGCCAGCGGCAGCGTCACGCGGCGCATGGTTCGCCACGGGCCGGCCCCCAGCGTGGCGGCGGCGTCGCGCAGCTTGGGGGCGTTGGCCTCCAGGAAGCCCCCGACCATCCGCACCACGACGGCGTGGTTGTAGAACACGTGCGCCAACAGGACCAGCGCCAGGGTGTCGCTCAGGTCGAGACCGGCCGCGCCGCCGGGGCCCAGCCAGGCCAGGAAGCCGGCCCCGGCCACGACGGTGGGCATCACGAACGGCACCGTGAACGCCGCCCGCACCAAGCGCTTGCCGGGGAAGCGCCAGCGGGCGAACGCCAACGCGCCGGGAATGCCGATCGCGACCGTCAGCAGCGTCGACAGCGTCGCCTGAACGACCGTCAGGCCGAGGCGGGAGAGGAGGTAGGGGTCGCTGGCGACGGCGCGCAGCGTCGCCCACGGGCCGTCCGCCAGGCCGCGCGCCACCACGGCCACCAGCGGCACCGCCAGCAGCAGCGCCAGGAACGCCGTGGCCAGCAGACCGGCGACCAGACCGAGCGGCAGGGGCCTCATGGCGACCCCGGGCGGCGCCGCCACGCCCGGCGTGTCAGGTGCGGCGACGTGCCGGGTTGCGGCAAGCGATCATGCCGTGCAGGACGCATGCCCCCGCGTTGCCGCCACCTTAGGTATCCCGGGGGGTTCCCAACCATGGGCGCGGCGGGGTAGAAGGGGCGTCGGCATGATACGGCCACGTCACCCCCTCGTCAGTTGGATCCGTCGCCGGTTCGGCCGGCCTCGCGCCAGACGGTCCGTTCGCGGCCCCGTCGCCTCCATCCGAGAGGAACGTGCCACCCTCGCCCGCTGGGCGCGCCGCTCCGAAGAGCGTGCCTCCTGAGGACCTGCGTCCAAGCGCCCTCGCTCCCTCACCGCACCTGCTCCGGGCTGCGGCCCCTGCGTACCACCTCGGTCCACTGATCCAACCAGCGTTCCTGCTCCCGTTCGATCCGTTCGGCCGGGAGATCGGCGGTCTGCGCTTCGCTGGGCATGGTGGCGAAGCGATCGTAGGCGTCCGGGAGCGCCACGTCCTCCCGGACGGGGTAGACGAACATCGAGGTGGGGACCGCCTCCTGCACCTCCTCCGAGATCAGGAAGTCGATCACGCGTTCGGCGTCCTCGGGGCGGCCTGACCCGGCCAGGATGCCGGCCGCCTCGATCTGACGCCAGGCGCACGCTTCGCACGTCAGGTTCAGGGTGAGCGGCGCCTCGGGCGGTTCGTCGGCGAAGATCGCTTCGGCGGCGGGGCTGGTGGCGTAGGACAGCACGATGGGACGGTCGCCGCCGTAGCGGGTGAAGGCCGTGTAGTACGCGTCGGACCAGCCGGAGGTCACCTGCACGTCCGCGTCGCGCAGGTCGGCCCAGTAGTCCAGCCAGTCGTACGACCCGCCCTCGCCGAAACGGGCGACCGTGGTGAGGAGGAACGCCAGGCCAGGGCTGCTGGTGGCGGGGTCCGGCACGACGGTGGCGCCGTGGTAGGGCCCCTGCACCAAGTCGGTCAGGTCCTCCGGCAGGGGCAGGCCGCGCTCCTCCAGGGCCGCGGGATCCAGGTTGAAGTTGACGTACCCCACCGTGACCGGCGTGAGCAGGTCGCCGGCGAAGCGCAGTTCGTCCCGCACCGCCAAGATCCCCTCCGCGCGGTAGGGCGTGAACAGGTCGCGGGCGCCCTCGCGGGCGATCAGCGCGTCGTCGATGCCGAACAGCGCGTCGGCGATGGGGCGCGCCCGCGTCAACAGGGCCCGGTTCACCATCTCGCCAGCGTCGCCGCCGGAGAGGACGCGCAGCTCCAGGCCGGTGTCGTCTTCGAAGCGTTCGATCGCCTCGTCCGGCAGCGAGAACGAATCGTGCGTCAGCAGGGTGACGGGCTGCGCATGCGTCAGGGCCGTCACCGCCAGAACGGCCCAGAACAGCAGCACCGCGAACCCGAGCCGCCGGATACGAATCATCTGTCTGTGGGTCATGAGGGGTCCCTTCCGTCACCAGGGAAGGGGATCGGTCACGCTTCCTACGCCCGTACGAACGGGGTCAGGTTCGAGGGTGTGATCTCAGCCCGGACGTTCCGGGCACCCCTGGCGACGAGATCATGATATCACGCCCCGTGGATGCCCGGCGCGGTGGGCGCACCCCGCACCGCCCTCAGTCGCCGTGCGCCGGTCGCGGGTGGGGCCGCGTCCGCTGGAGGCCGGTCGCGATCAAGATGGTGACGCCGAACAAGGCGGCTGCGCTGAGGAACACGGCGCGGTAGCCGGTCTCCCCGCCGCCCAGCAGGGCCGCCAGCCCGACCCCGACCAGGGGCGCGACGGCGCGACTGGCCGCGATGACGGCGTTGTCGAGCCCGAAGGCCGAACCCACCTCGGTCTGTTCGGTCACCACGTTCAGCAGGGCGGACAGCGACGGCATCACGCCGCCGATCGCGACGCCCGCCATCCCGTTCAGGAGCAGCAGCTGCCAGCCGGTCTCCACGAACGCCATCGGCAGGTAGCAGGCCGCCGCCACCGCCGACGAGCCGATCAGGACGGCCCGGTGACCGATCCGGTCGCCCAGGTTGCCCAGCGCGATGGCGGAGAGGGTGCTGGTGGCGGCCGCGATGCCGATCACCAGGCCGGTGAAGGTGCTGGTGCGGGCGCCTTCGGACAGCAGGAACGGCACGAACAGGGGAAGGATGGGCACCATCACGCCCCGCCCCAGCCAGGCGGAGAAGCGGGCCGCGAAGGTGCGGCCCACGCCCGGCGTGCGCAGGATGTGCGACCAGTCGCGGGCCATGCCGGACAGCCGCCGCGCCTGGGCGGGCGGCGTGAACGACTCTTTGACGCCGAACTGCACCAGCACCCCGCCCAGCAAGAGCAGCCCCGCCGTGATCACGAAGGCGGCGCGGTACCCCACCGTGTCCGCCAGTACGCCGCCCAGGACGGGGCCGAGGGCCACGCCGCTGGTCAGGGCGGTCTGCAGCGCGCCCAGCGCGAAGCCGGAGCGTTCCCGCGGCGCGACCGAGGCCACCAGCGCATTGCCTGCCGACACCACGCCGGTCAGCACGCCCTGCACCGCGCGCATGAGCACCAGCTGTTCGGCGTTCTGGGCGTACGCCATCAGCAGGATGATGGCCGCGCCCCCCAAAAGCGCGCGCTGCACCATCGGCTTTCGGCCGACCCGGTCGGCGACCGCGCCCCATACCGGCGAGGCCAGCATCATCGTGATCGCCTGGGCGCTGAACACCGCCCCCGCCAGGAACACCAGGTCCAGGTTCCACGCGCTGCCGAGGGATTCGACGTAGTTGGGCAGGAACGGGAAGATCATCGAGAAGCCGATCGCCGACAGCATCTGCGCGACGAACATGATCACGAGGATGCGTTTCCAGTCGTTCATGGCTCCTCTCACGCCCCTACGCGCATCTGCGCCGGGCGGGGCCGGCGCGAACGGCCCGCACCATACGCCCGTCCAGCTGGGACGTTCGGTCGTGGCGGGCACAGCACGCACGCGCTACGGTGGGAGGCATGTCATCCCCTCACGTATTCTTCGTGGCCCCCGTCGGTCCGGGCGCCGGGCTGACCTCGGTATGCCTGGGGCTGGTCCGGGCGTTGGATCGCAAGGGCCTGCGGGTCGGGTTCTTCAAGCCCGTGCGTCAACCGGGGCAGGACGAGGGACCGGAGCGCTCCACGCACTTCGTGCGAAAGACCAGCGACATCGATCCCATCGAACCGTTCTCGTGGGCGTGGTCGGAGGGGTTGCTGTCGGCCGGCAAGGACGACGAGCTGTTGCAGGCGATCGTCGGGCGGGCGCAGGACGAGGTGCTTGGCGGTGATCACGACGTGCTTGTCGTGGAGGGGTTGGTCGCGACGGCGGACCACCCGGAGCTGGACACGTTGAACGAGCGCGTCGCGGCCGCCTTCGATGCGGAGGTGATCCTGGTCGGCGCCCCGCCGCGCGGCTCGTTGGAGGCCCTGTCCGAGCGGCTGGAGACGGTGGCGCACCACTTCGGCGGGCCCGACGACCGGCGCGTGCTGGGCGCGATCGTGAACAAGCTGGACGCGCCCACCCAGGAGGTGACCACCGCCACGCGCACCGACCGGGTGCGGCCCGGCACGCCGCGCGACGCGGCCTCGCTGGCGGAGCACATGCGCGTGCTGCGCGAGGACTCGTTTCACCTGATCGGCGCCGTCCCGTGGCGGCAGGCCTGGGTGTCCCCCCGCACGCTGGACGTGGCCCGGCAGTTGGACGCCCGCGTCCTGAACGAGGGCGAGCTGGCGCGCCGGCGGGTCGAGGACGTCTCGGTGGTGGCCCGCACGGTCGCGAACATGACGCACCGCTTGCGTCCCGGCGCGCTGCTGATCACGCCGGGCGACCGCGACGACGTCATCCTGGCCGTGTCGATGGCGACCGCGAACGGCGTTCCGCTGGCGGGCCTGGTGCTGACCGGGGGGATCGAGCCGGACCCGCGGATCGTGAAGCTGTGCGAACGCGCCCTGCACGGCGACCTTCCGGTGTTGTTGGTCGAGGCGGACAGCTTCGTCAGCGCAGCGCAGGCGGCCGCCATCAACCTGGAGGTCCCCCCGGACGACGTCGGGCGGATGGAGCGGGTCATGGACGAGGTGGCGTCGTTCCTGGACGCCGACTTCCTGGCCGAGCGTTGCGCGACGGAGCGGGAGCCGCGCCTGTCCCCGCCCGCGTTCATGTACCGCCTGGTCACCCGCGCCCGCGCCGCCGACAAGCGGATCGTCCTGCCCGAAGGGGAGGAGCCGCGCACGGTGCGGGCGGCGGTGACCTGCCACGAGCGCGGCATCGCGCGCTGTGTGCTGTTGGGCGCCCCGGAGGAGGTGCGGCGCGTTGCCGACGCGCACGAGCTCGCCCTTCCCGACGCGTTGGAGGTGGTGCGTCCCAACGAAGAGCTGCGGAACCGGTACGTGACGCGCCTGGTGGAGCTCCGAGAGCACAAGGGCATGACCGAGCCGATCGCCTGCCAGCATCTGCAGAACCCCGTCGTGCTGGGCACGATGATGCTGGCGTGCGGCGACGTGGACGGCCTGGTGTCGGGGGCGGTGCACACCACGGCCGAGACCGTGCGTCCAGCGCTGCAGCTGATCAAGACCCGCAGTGATGCCAAGCTGATCAGCTCGATCTTCTTCATGTGCCTTCCCAACCAGGTGCTGATCTACGGGGATTGCGCCATCAACCTCGACCCGAACGCCGAGGAGCTGGCCGACATCGCGATCCAGTCGGCCGCGTCGGCGCGGCTGTTCGGCATCGAGCCGCGGGTGGCGATGATCAGCTACTCGACCGGAAGTTCCGGTGAGGGCAGCGAGGTGGAGAAGGTGCGCGAGGCGACCCGCCTCGCGAAGAGGCTGCGACCCGACCTGGTGATCGACGGGCCGCTGCAGTACGACGCCGCCTCGGTGGCGTCGGTGGCCGCGTCGAAGGCGCCGGACAGTCCGGTGGCGGGGCGGGCGACGGTGCTGATCTTCCCGGACCTGAACACCGGCAACACCACCTACAAGGCGGTGCAGCGCAGCGCGCAGGTGGTGTCGGTCGGCCCGATGCTGCAGGGCCTGCGGCGTCCGGTGAACGACCTGTCGCGCGGGGCGCTGGTGGACGACATCGTGTACACCATCGCGCTGACGGCCATTCAGGCCGAGCAGGCCGAGCAGGCCGTGCCGGCCTGAGCCGCGCCCGCGTCCGCGCAGAGGCCCGCGCGGCGCCGGCCCAGGCGTATACTGTCGCCTCGTGGACACGGATGCCGCGTTGTTGGACAAGCTCGCGTTCGGCCGCGTCCGGGCCGCGCTGCGGGACCGGGCGGCCACGCAGTTGGGGGCCGAGCGGGCCGAACGACTCGTGCCGCTCGGCACGCGTGAGGAGGCCGAGGTCCGCCTGGCGCGCGTGCGCGAGGTCCGCAGCGGCGAGGAGCTGCCCCTCGGCGGCATCGAGGACGTGCGGCCCCTGCTGGAGCGGGCTCGCTCGGGACGCATGCTGGAGGGTCGCGAGATCCTGTCCTTGGCGTACACGCTGGACGGCGCGTCGCGCCTTCGCCGCACGGTGGTGGAGGGCGACCGGCCCGCCCTGGCCGAGCTGGCCGCCCGCATGGGCGCCTTCGACGGCTGGCTGCGGTTGGTGCGCGAGCAGTTGGACGGCGAGGGGGAGGTGCGGGACGACGCCACCCCCAAGCTTCGCGAGATCCGGCGGCGCCTGAAGCCGCTTCGGGGGCGGATTCGCGACAAGATGCACAAGCTGCTCGAGCAGTACGCCGACGCGGTGCAGGATCCGATCATTACGCTGCGCCGCGACCGGTACGTGATCCCGATCCAGGCGTCGGCCCAGGCGCGGGTGCCCGGGATCGCGCTGGACAGCAGCGACTCGGGCCGGACGGTGTTCGTGGAGCCGCAGTCGGTGGTGGCGATGAACAACGAGTTGGCGCTGCTGATCTTCGAGGAGCGCGACGAGGTGCGGCGCATCCTGTTGGAGCTGGGTCGTCAGATCGCCGGCACGGATGGCGTGGACGAGACGCTCGAGATCGTGGCGCTGCTGGACCTCGCCAACGCCTCCGCCCGCTTGGCCGAGGATTGGGGCCTCGTCGAGGCGGTGCCTGGCGAGCAGGACGGCGACGTGCGCTTGCCGGACGCCCGGCACCCGTTGATCGAGGACTGCGTGCCGAACGACCTGGACTTGGGCCTCGAACGCCGGCTCCTGGTGGTGACCGGTCCCAACGCGGGCGGCAAGACGGTGTTGTTGAAGACGTTGGGGTTGGCGGTGACGATGGCGCAATCGGGCCTGTTCGTGGCGGCGGGCCGGCCGGAGGAACCGCCGCGCTTGCCCTGGTTCGATGACGTGCTGGTCGACATCGGTGACGAACAGTCGATCGAGGCGTCGCTGTCCACCTACGCGGGGCACCTCGTCAACCTGAGCCGGATCGTGCGTCAGGCGCATCCGGGCACGCTGGTGCTGATCGACGAGTTGGGCTCGGGGACCGACCCCGAGGAGGGGGCGGCGCTGTCGCAGGCGATCCTGGAGGCGGTCCTGGAGACCGGCGCGCGGGGGCTGGTGACGACGCACCTTGCGCCGCTCAAGGTGTTCGCGTCGGACACGCCCGGCATTCGGAACGCCGCGATGCGATTCGACGTGGACGCGCTGGCGCCCACCTTCGACATGGTGGTGGGTCAACCGGGCCGCAGCTACGCCCTGGCGATCGCGGAGCGCCTGGGGCTGCCCGCCCCGGTCCTGACGCGGGCCGGCGACGTGCTGGGGCCCGAGGGCGAGCGGCTGGAACGGCTCCTGGAGACGTTGGAGGCGCAACGCGACGCGTTGAACGAGCGCGTGCGGGAGGCCGAGGCCAGCCGCGACGAGGCGCAGGACGAGGCGGCCCGCCTCCGTGACGAGGTCGCGCGCATGCGGGAGCACGAAGAGGCGTTGATGGCCGACGCGTCGGCCCGGGCCGAGGAGCGATTGCAGGCCACGCTGCAACGCGCGACGCGGCTGGAGCGCACCGCGCGCTCGGGACCTTCCGAGGGCCGATCGGAGGCGCTGGACGAGATCCGGCGCATGCGCGAGGAGGCGCGTCGGGACGCGCATCGCCCCGCGAAGCGACGCGCGGCGCAGGCCGCGCCGGACGGCCAGGCCGAGGCCCCGCCCCGCCTGGCGCCGGGCGTACGGGTGTACGTGCCCGAGTACGAGGCGTCGGGTCCGGTTCACGAGGTGCGAGGCGATGTGGTGCTGGTGCAGCTCGGGCTGTTGCGCGTCGAGGTGCCGGCGCAGGAGGTGCGCATCGAGGAGGCCGCCCGCGAACGCGCCTCCGTCCGACACGAGCCGGTCACGCCCGCGTTCGGAGCGACCTTCGACGACGAACTGAACCTCCGCGGCGAGCGGGCCGAGCAGGCGGTCGAGAAGGTGCGTGATTTCGTGCTGGAGGCCGGCGCCATGAAGGTGGGCAAGGTGCGGATCCTGCACGGCAAGGGGACGGGGGCGTTGCGGGACGCGGTGCGGAACTACCTCAAGAACGAGCCGCGCGTGGAGCGGTTCGAGGACGCGGTTCCCTACGAAGGCGGTCACGGCGTGACGGTCGCCTACCTGCGGTCGTGAGGGCGGCGTGATGGGGCGCGCGGCGGGACGGACCGCTCAGCGACGCGCGATCGTGTTCGACCTGGACGGCACGCTGATCGACAGCCTTCCCGACATCGTCGCGAGCTTCCAGGACGCCTTCGACGCCTGCGGGGTGCGCGCGCCCGACGAGGGGGCGGTGCGGGCCTTGATCGGGCGTCCGCTCGAGGAGATGTACGGCACCTTCAGCACCGATCCGGCCGAGGTGGCGGCGTTGTCGGCCGCCTACCGGCGGATCTACCCTCGACGCTTCGCCGAGCGGACGCGTCCGTTCCCCGGCGTGCCCGAGGTGCTTGCGGCGCTGCGCGGGCGGGGTTGGTTGCTGGCGGTCGCCACCACGAAGCGGACGGAGATGGCCACGCGCTTGGTGGCGGCGCTCGGGATGGAGGCGCAGCTGGATCACGTGCAGGGCACCGACGGGTTCCCGCACAAGCCGGCACCGGACGTGGTGCAGCGGGCCTTGGCCGTCCTGGGGGCGGAGGGGGCGTGGATGGTGGGGGACACCGTCTCGGACCTGGAGGCGGGCCGGGCGGCCGGGTTGCGCACCTTCGGCGTGACCTGGGGCACGCAGGCGCGGGCCCGCCTGGCCGAGGCGGATCCCGACGCCTTGGAGGACGACCTGGACCGGTTGCCGGCCTGGGTGGGCCACCCCGATGGAGCCGCCCTCGGCTGAGCGCGGGGCGCCGCCCGGGGCGGTCGCCCGCTGCGCACGACGCACGCGAGGGGGTGCCCTCCGGCAGGCGCGGTAGCATCCCCCATGGACAAAGACGAGATTTCCTACGTCATCGACGCGCTGGCCGAGGACTCCTGGCGCATGTTCCGCATCATGGGCGAGTTCGTGCAGGGGTTCGAGGAGATGGCCGACGTCGGCAAGGCGGTGACCATCTTCGGCTCCGCCAGGCTTTCGGCGGGCGACCCGGTGTACGACAAGGCCGAGGTGCTGGCGGCCGACCTGGCGGCGTGCGGCTACACGGTGCTCACCGGCGGCGGCCCGGGGATCATGGAGGCCGGCAACAAGGGGGCCTACCAGGCGGGGGGCCGTTCGGTAGGCCTGAACATCAGCCTGCCGCACGAGCAGTCGCCGAACGGCTACCAGACCGACAGCCTGGGGTTCAAGTACTTCTTCGTCCGCAAGGTGATGCTGGTGAAGTACTCGACGGCGTTCGTGGTGTTCCCGGGCGGCTTCGGCACCATCGACGAGCTGTTCGAGGCGCTGACGTTGATCCAGACCAAGACCATCAAGCCGTTCCCGGTGTACCTGATCGGCGTGGACTTCTGGCAGGGCCTGGTGCAGTGGCTTCAGGGCACCCTGGTACGCAAGGGCACCATCTCGGACCGTGACCTGAACCTGTTCAAGATCGTCGACGACGTGTCCACCATTCCGGGCGAGATCGACGCCTACTACGAGAGCGCGTCGCGGGGTGGGTTCGACCTGCCGGGCTGAGGGGGGATCTCATCGGACGCAGCGCTTCCGCGTGGCGCCAGAACATAAGACTTGACAAGAGGCCACTCAGATCTTATGATTCATGGTGAAGACGTCGAGAGGACGTCGCCAAGCAACACCACCTACGCGAGGAGGCAAGCCATGACACTTGCACGCAACCGTCCCACCCGGACCCTGAGAAACTACGGAGACTACGGCGTCGAAAACGCCTACGCCGACCCCATCGACCGGCTGTTCGAGCGTTTGGCCGCCCCGGTGTTCGGCAACGGCGGAGAGTTCGCCAGCGCGTACGCCTACCCCTTCGATCTCTACGAGACCGACGAGGCGCTCGTGCTCGAAATGAGCGTGCCCGGGCTCCGTGCCGACGACCTCGAGATCAGCATCGAAGGTCGCCAGTTGACGGTGCGCGGCGCCGTGCCCGAAGGCCAGGACGCGGAAGAGCGCCGCTACTGGACGCGCAACATCCCGCGCGGCGAGATCGGACGCACCATCCGCCTGCCGGCCAGCGTCGACACGGACGGGATTCAGGCACGCGTACACGACGGGCTTCTCACCCTGACCATGCCGAAGCAGCAGGAGGCCAAGGCCAAGCGGATCCAGGTCACGCACGAGTGATCGCATGACGGTGGCGCGGGCTCGCGCTTCGCACGGGCGCCCGCGCCGCTGCCCCAACGAGAACGCGCCCCCGGTACCTTCCGGGGGCGCGTTCTCATGGGACGGCTCGGCGTGGCCTCGTGGCCGGTCCTGGCGCCCGGGCGCGCGTCAGAAGGTGAGACCGGTGTCGGTGAACGGCGGCAGCGCCGACAGGCCGAACACCTGTGCGGCGCGGGCGTAGATCTCGGCCGGTTCCATGTTCTGCCCCAAGTAGCGATCGTTGCCGCGCCACACCTCGACGTGCGGGTGCGGCTCGTCCTCGGTGCCCGTCGCCCCCTCCAGCGTGCCCGAGTTCCCCGTCAGACCGATGATGGTGCCTTGCCGCACGGAGGTGCCCTCCGTGATCCCCTCCGGGATCGCCGACAGGTGCGCGTACCGCGTCACGAACCCGCCCGCGTGCCGGATCCACACCTGCCGCCCGCGCAGGGTGTCCAACACCTCGGGCGGCGTGTCCAGCGAGGCCGTGGCGCGCTCGATCACCTCGTCGTACCCCTCGGGCGTGAGCTCCTGGTAGTTCACGTCGGCCCGGATCACCTCACCCGGGGCGGCCGCCCGCTGTTCGGTGCCGTAGCCGATCTCCACGCTTACGGTGCCGTCGTAGAAGTCGAAGCCCTCGTGCGTTCCGTTGCGGTACGCCCGCGGCGCCCCCGGCAGGTGGTTGGCGCGCGAGCTCAGCGTCGCCCCGTCCACCGGCACCACGTACCCGGCCGGCCATTCCGGGTCGAACGCCGGCGCGCCGGTCAGCTCGGCCAGGTCGTCGAACCCTTCGGTGAGCTCCTCCAGGCGCGACCACAGGCCGCTGCCGCGGACCGCCGCGTTGCCGCGGGCCAGGTCGAGGGCGCGTTCCCCCGCCTCGTCCTGCGCCAAAGGATCGCCACCCGCGTTGAGCAACAGCAACACCGTCCGGGCGCTGGGCGCCTCCTCCGCCGCGATCATCAGCGGCGTCTTGCCGTCGTCCGCCCGTGCGTTCGGATCGGCGCCCGCCTCCAGGAGCGACATGACGGCGTCGTCGTGGCCGCCGGCCGCCGCGATCATCAAAGCCGTCCGGCCGAACGCGTCCCGCGCCCCCACCGCCGCGTCGCCGGCCAGGGCCTCGGCGATCCCCTCGACGTCGCCGTCCTCGGCGGCCACGAACAACGCCTCCGCCGACGCGCTGGCGTCCGGCGGCGGCTCCTGCGAAGACGGCGCGAGCCACCCCAGTTGCCACACCCCAATGAGCACGAGGGCGACCAGGGCGAGTGCGGCGGCGAGGGTCCGAATCATGGTCGAAATGCTACCCCACCACCCGGAGCGGCGGCCTGCCTGCGCCGGCGGGTCGCCGCCCATGCGCTGACGTATGGTGATCCGCATGCGTCGCCCGGCCCGCCCGTTCTGGATCCGCACCCGGCGGGAGTTCGCCGACCTGTTGCGGGTGGCTGGGCCGCTGATCCTCGCGCAGATCGCGCAGATGAGCATGAGCCTGGTGGACACCCTGATGGCGGGACGCCTGGGCCAGGACGCCCTGGCCGGCATCGCGCTCGGAAGCGTCGTGTTCATGATGGTGTCGATCGTGTGCATGGGCGTGTTGTTCTCCGTCGCCCCGCACGTGTCGCAGGCGCATGGCGCCGGCGACGCGCCGGCCGCCGGCCGTGCGGCGCGGCAGGGCGTGTGGTTGGCGCTGCTGTTGTCCCTGCCGGCGTTCGCCCTGTTCCAGTCGGCCGAGCCGCTGCTGCTGGCGCTCGGTCAGGATGCGGGGACCGCCCACTTGGCCGGCGGGTACCTGCGGTGGGCCGCGTTCGGGTTCCCCGCATCCATGCTGCTGACCTCCCTGCGCGGCTTCCTGGAGGGGATCTCGGACACGCGCCCCGTCATGGTGGTGCTGTTGATCGGCATCGCGCTGAACGTCGTGGCCGACAACGCTCTGATGTTCGGCCGCTGGGGGTTCCCGCAGCTCGGGTTGATCGGCACCGGCGTCGCCACGGCGTTCGTGTACAGCGCCATGGCGGCGGTCGCCGCGGCGTACGTCGCCCTGCGCTACCCGGCGTACCGCGTGCTGCGGGGGTTGAGGCGGCCGGATCCGTCGATGTTGCGCGCGCTGTTCCGGATCGGGTGGCCGATCGGGCTCACACTGGGGTTCGAGGCGGGGTTGTTCTCGTTCACCGCCCTGCTGATGGGGTTGTTCGGTCAGGCGGCGCTGGCGGGGCACCAGATCGCCGTGCAGGCCGCCTCCGTCACCTTCATGATCCCCGTCGGCATCGCCATCGCGACGGGGGTGCGGGTCGGTCAGGCGGTCGGCCGGGAGGACCCCGACGGCGTGCGCCGGGCCGGCCTCATCGGCGTCGCGACGTCGGCGGCGTTCATGTTCGTCACCGCGGCGATCTTCCGGTTCGCCCCCGGGTTGGTGGTCTCCGCCTTCCTCGATCGTGGCGATCCCGCCAACGCCGACGCCGTCGCCCACGCCGTCGCCTTCCTCGGGATCGCGGCGCTGTTTCAGGTCGTGGACGGCATCCAGGTCTCGGCGTCCGGGGCGCTTCGGGGACTGCGGGACACGCGCGCGCCGATGGCGATCTCGCTGGTGTCGTACTGGTTGGTCGGCATGAGCGTGGCCACGGTGCTGGCCTTCCCGGTGGGATGGGAGGGGGAGGGATTGTGGGCCGGCCTGGTGGCCGGGCTCGGTTTGGCCGCCACGTTGTTGCTGCGCCGCTTCCTGCGGCTGTCGGCACGCGCCCAGAGGCGTCCCTTCGCGCGCGCCTGACGCGCGGGCGGGGTGCTGTACACTGAGCGCGTGGAAACGTTTCTCTCGATCGCCCTGTACGCCGTGTTCGTGTTGGCCGGCCTCAGCGCGGCCGCGGCCGCATTCACGTTCGTCGGCGTCTGGCTGTCCGACCAGAGCGACGAGGACGGCGCGCACTGAACCAACCGGCCGAGGCCGGCGCCCCGGACGGTCGCCGCGCCCTCCTCGGGGGGGCGCGCCTGCGGGGCTACCTGGCGGGCGCCACCCTCGATCGCCGCACGGCGGCGGCCGTGCTGCACCGCGTCTACCTGGCGTTCTTCGCGGTGCATACGCTGGTGGCTGCGCTGCTCGCCGCCGTCGCCGGCGCGCTGGCGCGCGTGCCGGCCGGCCCCGCCTCCTGGCTCGGCGGCGCGCTGGTGCTCGCCGCGTTGGTTCAGCTCGGCGCGTCGCTGGCGTTGGCCGGCCGCCTCGTCCGGGGGCCCACCGCCGTCCCGAACGACCCGGACAGGGGCGGCCCCGACGGCGCCGAGGCGCGCCGGGTCCACGCGGCCCGACGCGCGGCGGTGGGCGGCAGCGTGGCCGCCGCCGCGCTGTTCGCGGGCCCCGTCTGGTTCGCGTCGCTGGCGTGGGCGGCCGGGCAGCGCGGCGCGCCGTTCCTGCTTCTGCTCGGGGTGGGGGCGCTGGGGTTCACGCTCGGCGCCCTGCACGTTGGGCGTTTGGCCCGGCGCCTGGCCGCGGTGGCCCCGGGTCCGGCGTGACGCGAAGGCCGGATGGGCGCCCCGCGCAGGACGCGGACCGATCGCGGGGGCCCAGCGAGGCCCGGGGACCGTCGCGGACGCCCACGAGAGGCGGGTAAACTTACCCGCGGGCGCGTGACGCCCGCCACCGGGCCCGCGGACCGACGCCCACCGGTCGGGCCCCACCCCCCATCAGGCGTCGGTCGCCCCGCGCCGAGGAGTCACCATGGACGTCCGCCTGCCCTACCCTTCACGACGCATGCCCGTGCTGGCGCGCAACGTGGTCGCGACCAGCCAACCGTTGGCGGCCAGCGCAGGCGTACGGATGCTGCTGGACGGCGGCAACGCCGTCGACGCGGCGCTGGCGACGGCGATCGCACTCACCGTGGTCGAGCCCACCTCGAACGGCATCGGCGGCGACGCGTTCGCGATCGTGTGGGACGGCCAGCGGTTGCATGGGCTCAACGCGTCGGGCCGGAGCCCCGGCGGCCTCACTGCCGAGCGCTTCGCCGGCATGGACGCCGTGCCCGCCCAGGGCGAGGACAGCCTCACCACCCCCGGCGCCGTGTCGGCCTGGACCGAGCTGCACGCCCGCTTCGGACGGCTTCCGTTCGAGTCGCTGTTCGCGCCCGCCGTTCAGTACGCCCGTGACGGCTTTCCCGTCTCGCCGCTGACCGCCCGCGCCTGGAAACGGGCCGAATCGCTCTACGGGCACCGCCCCGACTTCCGTTCCGCGTTTTTGCCCAAGGGCAAAGCGCCCGCGGCGGGCGACACCTGGCGCTTCACCGACCAGGCCGGAACCCTGGAACGGATCGCCGCCACCCGGGGCCGTGACTTCTATCAGGGCGCGCTGGCCACGCAGATCGCGTCGCACGTCCGCTCGGGCGGCGGGTTGCTCGGCGAGGAGGACCTGTTCGCCCACCAGGTGGAGTGGATGGGCACGCTGTCGACCTCGTGGCAGGGGACCGAACTGCACGAGATTCCGCCCAACGGCCAAGGGTTGGCGGCCCTCGTGGCGCTGGGCATCCTCCGGCACACCGACGCCAGCGACATGGACGTCGACTCGGTGGCGTCGCTGCACCTGCAGATCGAAGCGATGAAGCTCGGCTTCGCCGACGCGTATCGGTACGTCGCCGACCCGCACCACCTGGACGTGCGCCCCGCCACGCTGCTGGACGACGGCTACCTGGCCGAACGGGCCGCGTTGATCGACCCCGCGCGGGCCCAGGACCCCGGCTTCGGGGTGCCGCCCCGGAGCGGCACGGTGTACCTCGCCACCGGCGACGCGGACGGCATGATGGTGTCGTTCATCCAATCCAACTACCAAGGGTTCGGCTCCGGCGTGGTGGTGCCCGGGACCGGCATCGCCCTCCAGAACCGCGGCGCCGGCTTCACGTTGGCGGAGGGGCACCCCAACCGCGTCGGCCCCGCCAAGCGACCGTTCCACACCATCATCCCGGGTTTCCTGATGGCGGGCGGCGAACCCCTGATGAGCTTCGGGGTGATGGGCGGACCGATGCAGCCGCAGGGACATCTGCAGATGGTGTTGCGCACCGTGACGGCGGGTCAGAACCCCCAGGCGGCCAGCGACGCGCCCCGCTGGCGCGTGGTCCAGGGCCTCGAAGTGGCCGTCGAGGACACGCTCCCCGCGGACACCGCCGCCGGCCTCGAAGCGCTGGGTCACCGCCTGACCCCCTCCGCCCCCGAGGCGAGCTTCGGCTTCGGCGGCGCCCAACTGGTCCAGCGCCTGCCCCGAGGCGGCTACGTCGCCGGCAGCGACGGCCGCAAGGACGGTCAGGCGGTCGGGTTCTAGCGAGGATCCGCAGGGCCTGGACGCCGCAGCGTCCGGGCCCCAGCGCGCTACCCGGACGACACGCGACCCGGCGCCCGCATGGCACGCTCGCGTACGCAAGGGGCCGGTACGACGCCGGTCCGAACCCCACGTCCCGTCCCGGCGATACGCCACGGGAGGCACAGATGTCCACCGCCAAGCAGGGCGACACCGTCCAGATCCACTACACCGGCAAGCTCGACGACGGCACCGTGTTCGACAGCAGCGAGGGCCGCGACCCGCTCACCATCACCATCGGCGAAGGCCAGGTCATTCCCGGCTTCGAACGCGCCGTCGCCGGCATGACGGAGGGCGAGCAGAAGGAGGCCCGGCTGGAGGTCGAAGAGGCCTACGGCGAACCGCGCGACGACCTTCGCCTCGACGTCCCCCGCGAGCAGCTCCCCGACGATCTCGAGGTGGACATCGGCACGCCCCTTCAACTGAACCAGCCCGACGGCACGCCGGTGCCGGTGACGGTCGCCGCATTGAGCGAAGAGACCGTCACACTGGATGCGAACCACCCGCTGGCCGGCCAACCGCTCGTGTTCGACCTGACGCTGGTCGCGATCGAGGGCTGAGCCCCGCCGGGCGGGCGCGACGCGCATCGACCTGCTCGCGCCCACCCGAACGCGGATCGTTTCCATCGAGGCGGCCGCCGCCGACGCGCTTGGCCCCGCCGTATCTACCCGCGGGCCGGCTTCTCGGAACACCACCTGTACCACGACCGCACGCGCGCCTGAGCGGGCGGTTTCCGTGCCGGCGCTCTCAGTGGAAGATGCCGCCCCGGCGGCGCGCGTCCTGAAGCAGGTCGGCCATGTCGAGGGCCTTGCTGGTGCCGATCACGACGCAGTCCTCCGGTTCCTCGGCCATGGCCACGGGAATGCCGGTCACGCGACTCAGCAGCGTGTCCAGGTTCTTCAGGCGCGACCCCCCGCCGGTCATCACGATGCCGCGATCGATGACGTCGCTCACCAGCTCGGGCGGTGCCTGCTCCAGCACCTTGCGGACGGCGCCGGCGATCTTGTCCATCGACGTGGAGAGGGCGTCGACCACGTCGTGGGTCGTGACCCGCACCGTCTTGGGCATGCCGTCGATCAGGTCGCGGCCCCGAACCTCCATCTGGCGGGGCTCCTCGCCCTCTTCCAGCGTCGCGGCGCCCACGGTGCGCTTGATCTCCTCGGCGGTGCGGTCGCCCACCAACAGGTTGTGGTGGTCCTTCACCCAGCCCATGATGTCCTTGTCGAACGAGTTGCCGGCGATGCGGAGGCTCTCCGACACCACGATGCCGCCCAGGCTGATGACCGCCATGTCGGCCGTCCCGCCGCCGATGTCGACCACCATCGACCCCACCGGTTCGGCGATGTCGATGCCGGCCCCGATCGCGCCGGCCACGGGTTCTTCGATCAACAACGCCTTGCGGGCCCCGATCTCGTGCACCGCCTGGAGGACCGCGCGGCGCTCGACCTCCGTGATGCCCGCCGGGATGCACACCATGATGGTGGGCCGCAGGAAGCGGCTGGGCCCGGTCAGCACCTTGCCGATGAACGCCTTGAGCATGCGTTCGGTGAGGGTGTAGTCGGCGATCACCCCGTCCGCCATGGGCCGGACCGCAACGATGGCGCCCGGCGTGCGGCCGAGCATCAGGTAGGCCTCGCGCCCCACCGCCTTGACGTCCATGGTGTCCTTGTGCACGGCGATCACCGCCGGCTCGCGCAAGACGATTCCACGCCCTTGGACGTGGATGCGCACGTTGGTCGTGCCGAGGTCTACGCCGATCATCGCGTCACGCTACCAGATGGGCACACGCGCTGAATCGGGTTCCGCCTCCGTGGTACCAAGGCGTCATGAAGGCGATCCGACACGATACCGGCACGCTTCGCTGGACCGATGTGCCCGACCCCGTCCCGGCCGACGGCGAAGCGTTGGTCCGCGTCCACGCCACGGCCGTGAACCGCGCCGACCTGGCCCAGGTGGCGGGCCACTACCCGCCGCCGCCGGGCGCGCCCGACATCCTGGGCCTCGAGATGGCGGGCGAGGTGGTTCGTGCCCCCGAGGGCAGCAACGTTCAGCCGGGCGACGAGGTGTGGGCGCTGCTGCCCGGCGGCGGCTACGCCCAGTACGCCGCGGTGCCCGTCCGCATGCTGGTGCCCGTCCCGGATGGCATGGGCATGGAATGGGCCGCGGCACTGCCCGAGGTGCAGCTCACGGCGTTCCTGAACCTGTTCCTCGAGGCCGGCGTTCAGGCCGGAGAACGGGCGTTGGTCCACGGCGGTGCCAGCGGGGTGGGAACCGCCGCGCTGCAGCAGCTCCGGCGCGCGGGCGTGCACGTCGCCAGCACCTCCAGCGCCGGCAAGGTGGCACGCTGCGCCGCGCTGGGGGCGGACCCGGCCCTGTCGCGCGAGGATCCGGACTGGCCCGCCCAGTTGCGCGACGCCTGGGGCGGGGTGGACGTGATCCTCGACATGGTCGGCGGGCCGGTGGCGGAGGCCAACCTGGACCTGGCGAACCTCTCGGCACGCTGGGTGTGGATCGCGGCCCTGGGCGGCGGGGAGGTCACGCTGCCGGTGGGCACGCTGATGCGAAAACGGCTCACCCTCAAGGGCTCGGTGCTGCGCGCGCGGCCCCTCGACGAGAAGATCGCATTGCGTGACGCGTTCGTGGCCCGGTTCGCAGCGGACCTGGCGGCCGGGCGGATCGCCCCGGTGATCGACCGCGTGCTGGACGTGCGTCAGGCGGAGGAGGCGCACCAGGCGCTGCGGCGCAACGAGACGGTCGGCAAGGTGGTGCTGCGCGTGCCGTGAACGTCTCCCGCCGGTAGGCTGGGCGGGTGGACGACCGCCCCTTCACCCGCCTGGCCGACGTGTACGACGCCATCATGGCCGAGGTCGAGTACGACGACTGGGTCGACTTCGTCCTGCGCGAGGCCACCCGGCGCGGATTCCGCGGCGGGCGCCTGCTGGACCTGGGCTGCGGGACCGGCAACGCGACCCTCCCCGCCCACGCGCGCGGTTTCGCCGTCGAGGGTCTGGACGCCTCCCCAACGATGATCGAGGTGGCCCGCCGCAAGCTGCCGGACGCCACGTTTCACGTCGGCGACTTCCGGCGGTTCGCGACCGGCCGCCGCTACGCGCTGGCGTACTCGGTCTTCGACGCGCTGAACAACCTGCTGAGCGAACGCGACTTCCTGGCGATGCTGGCCCGGGTGCGCGCGCACCTGCTGCCGGGCGGAACGCTGGCGTTCGACTGCAACACGCGCACCGGACTGCGCGAGCTGTGGGACGGGGGCGAGGTGGAGGGATGGGCCGGCGAGGTGTACTACCGCTGGGTGCACGCCTACGACGAGGCGCGCGAGCTGGCCAGCGTGGAGGCGTACTGCCGCACGCCGGAGGGGGCCTTCACCGAGGTGCACTACGAGCGGCCCTACGACCCGCCCGAGCTGCGGCGCATGCTGGGCGCGGCCGGCTTCACCGACGTCGAGGTGCTCCGCTACCCCGACGGCCTGGATGCCGACGAGGCCGAACCGCGCGTGTGGGTGTTCGCGCGGCGCCCGGCCGGCCGCCTGGCCCGCTGGTGGCACGGGACGTGACGGCCGCGCGTCAGGCGCCGCCGCCGTCGTCCAGTCCGGCCGCCTCCCGCGCCACGCGCGCGATGTTGCTGACGTCCTCGTCGCCGTACCCCCGCCGGATCAGCCCGGTCTCCAACTGCTCGATCCAGGCGGCCAGCGGGACCGGCGTGCCCAGTCGGCGCGCGGTGTCCAGGGCGATGCCGAGATCCTTGCGGTGCAGGCGGGTCCGGAAGCCCAACGGGTAGCGCCCCTGGATCATGTTCGGGCCGCGGTGGGTGAGGCCCCACGACCCCGCCGCGCCCCCGGACACGGCAGAATGCGCGGCCTCCACGTCGATGCCGGACGCCATCGCCAGCGCCAGGCCCTCCGCCACGGCGGCGTAGGTGCCGGCGATGATCACCTGATTCACCGCCTTGCACACCTGCCCGGCGCCGACGTCGCCGACGCGGGTGAGCGTGCTGCCCAGGACCTCCAGCACCGGCCGGGCCCGTTCGATGGCGTCCTCGGGTCCCCCGATCATGATGGAGAGCGTGCCGTTGCGCGCCCCCTCGCTGCCGCCGGAGCACGGCGCGTCCACCATGGTGGCGTTGCGGGCGGCCACCTCGGCGGCGATGTGGCGCGTCCGTTCGGGGTCGATGGTGGACATGTCGACCAGGACGCTGCCCGCCTCGAGCCCGTCCCGGACGCCGTCCGGGCCCAGCACCACCTCGTCTACGTCGGGCGTGTCGCCCACCATGGTGATGACCACGTCCGCGCCGCGGGCGGCGTCGCGCGGGGTTTCGGCGCGGGTGGCGCCGGCCTGGGCGAGGGGTTCCTCCTTCGCCCGCGTCCGGTTGTGCACGCGCACCTCGAAGCCCGCCTCGATCAGGCGTCCCGCCATGGGTGCACCCATGGTGCCGAGCCCTACGAATCCGACCTTCATTCGCGTCCTCCTTTCGTGGTGGGGTCCTGCGCGCCATCGCGCGCCTCCCAGATCGGCGTCAGTACCTTCACGAGCCTACGCGCGACGGCCAGGTTGTGTCCCCGGACCAGCAGCCGGCGAGGCTGCGGCGCGAAGTCGGCGGGGCCGTCCATGGACCGTTCCGGAAGCGGGGTGGGCGCCCGCTCCCGCCACGCCTCGCGCCACGAGGGCGGCGTCGAGGCCGGCACCTCCACGCCCAGCATCGCGGCGTAGACGGCCGCCCAGGCGCGGGGCGCGGTGCGCCACGCGTCGTAGCCGCCGCCGCCCGTGACCAGGAGACGGCCCTCGCACAGTTCGTCGGCCAGCGCGACCATCCGGCGCACCGCGGCGTGCATCCCTTCGATGGTGAGGGACAGGTCGGCCAGCGGGTCGTGGCGGTGCGTGTCCACGCCGGCCTGCAGCACGATCACGTCGGGCCCAAAGGCGCGCAGCGCCGCCGGCACCACCAGGTCGAACGCCTCCAGGTACGAGGCGTCCTCGGTGAACGGTTCCAGCGGCACGTTCACCGCCGCGCCGCGCCCATGGCCCGTCCCGATCTCGTAGGCGTGCCCCGAGCCGGGGAACAGGTAGCGGCCCGACTCGTGCATGCTGAGGGTGAGCACGTCCCCGCGCTCGTAGAACGCCGCCTGGACGCCGTCGCCGTGGTGCGCGTCCAGATCCACGTACGCGACCCGCTGGCCGCGGTCGGTGGCACGCAGGATGGCGAGGACCAGGTCGTTGTAGATGCAGAACCCCGACGCGCGGTCGGGCATGGCATGGTGGAGCCCCCCCGAGAACGAGGCCGCGCGCCGCGCCGTGCCGTCCAATAGGGCGTCCATCGCGGCGATCGTGCCCCCACATACGTCGGCCACCGCCCGGTGCAGCCCCTCGGCGACCGGGGTGTCCACCGTGCCGAGTCCGAATCGGAAGGCATCGCCCACGTCCTCGCCGCGGGACACGCGCTTGACCGTGTCGACGTACTCGGGCGTGTGCGCGCGCTCCAGGTCGGCGGTCCGGACGCGCGCGGGCGCCAGCAGGGCTTCATCGGGCAGCAATCCCCACGCGCGCAGAAGCGTGGTGACCAGCTCCAGCCGGACGGGCTTGAAGGGGTGATCACTGGCGAGCTGCCACGCGGCCAGGTGGGGGGCGTACACGTAGCCGACGGCGCCCCGGCGCGCGCCGTCGCCCGTGGCGTCGGGCGGCGCCGCGCTCACGCCGTCCCGTCGTCCTTTCGTTCCGGCGGCCAGGTGATGTCGTAGCCCGCCTCACGCAGGGCGCGGGCCAAGCCCCGGCCGTCCATGGTCCCTACCCGCAACACGAACGACACCGCGTCGGGCTCACTGCGCGTGGTCAGCACGCTGGCGACGTTCGCGCCCCGGGCGGCCACCCGGTCCAGCAGGCCCGCCAGGGCGCCCGGCCGGTTGGGGAGGTCGACCTCCAGGCGGGTCGAGGCCCGCCCCACCCCCGTCATCGCGATGAGGGCGTCCAGGAAGTCCACCCCCGTGACGATTCCGACCAGGACCTCGTCCTCCATCACCGGCATCGCGCCGATCGTGTGGGAGCGAAGCAGACTGGCGGCTTCGTCGACCGGGTCCAGCGGGTGCGCGGTCCACACCGAGCGCGTCATGATCCGGTGGACCGGATCCTTGTGGGTCACGCCCGTCTTGGCCGCCGGATGATCGGCGCCGACCGTGCGAAGGTCGCGGTCCGACACGATGCCGAGCAGCCGTTCGTTCTCCACGATCGGGAAGTGCCGCAACGCACGTTGCGCCATCAGGGCGATCACGTCGCCGATGGGCATGTCGGGGCCGATCGCCACCACTTGGCGGGTCATGATGTCGCGCACCAGCATGCGTCCTCCTAGGAGCGCCGCACCATACCGCGTTCGGGCGCGGCGGGGGCGGGTCAGTACCCGGCGGGGGGTGGCCGGGTCCGCAGGGCGTGAAAGGTCCGGACGGCGTCGGGGTCGGCGTTCGGTCCGACCCGGGCCATCAACGCGTTGGCGGCGTCCATGCGCACCTCCGGGTCGGCGGTCGGTAGGGGCACCAGCCCCACCTTGCGGTACAGCTTCTCCAGCAGCCGCTTGTAGGCGAAGGGGGTGAGGCCGGTGCGCGCCAGGTCGTAGTGCCAGGCGTACATGGTGGCGAACACGACGGCGTCGTCGAAACGCCCATCGCCGAACGCCTGCTGCAAAAGGCGTTCGGCCAGGTGCTCGCCGCGGAGGTAGGGCGCGATCTCGACCGCGCCGATCTCGACGATGTTCTCGGAGGGCAGGCGGCCCCAGGTCTCGTCGCGGCCCGGGGGATGGAAGGTGGCATACCCGACCGTATGGTCGTCTCGTTCCGCCACGAACACGTGGCCGCGGGGGTCGCGCGCGATGTCGGCCAGCGCCTCCGCCTGGTCGGCGGGTTTGCGGAACACGTCCAATGCCTCGTGCAGCGGCAACGGACGCTGACCGGACGGCAGCTCGCGGATGCGCGTGGAGGCGACGCTCACGTACCTCGCACGGGTTGCGTCGCTCGGGGGACCGCCGCGCCGCCGCGCCAGCGCGTCGCGAGCAGGTCGCCGAGGCGAAGCAGGTCGTGCTCGGGCGCGCCGCGCACGGCGCCCGGCATCGCCGGGTGCGTGAGCCAGTCGTCCCGGCCGTGCCCCTCGAGCGCATCGCCGAACGCCCGCAGCGCAGCCCGTCGCATCGCGTCGGGGAGGTCGTCGTCCAGCAGCTGCGCCAAGGCGTCGAAGGCCGCCGTGCGGTCGTCCGCGTGGGTGGCCGCGCGAAGGCCCAGCGCGTGCAGCCATGCCCGTAGCCCCGGATCGGCGCCGTGCGCGTCGACCTGCGCCAGGTACGCCCACGCTTCGTTCAGCGCGGCGCGGGCGGCCTGCGGGTCCCCGGCGCGCAGGTGCGCGGACGCCGCATGGGCGCGGTCTTCGGCGTGCTGGTAGGCGTGGGTCGAGCGCGCCGCCGCACGCGCGATCGCGTCCAGCGCGCCCTCGGGCGCGTCCAGCATCGAGGTCGCCAGGTGCGCCCGCCGTACCAGCACGTCCGGTGGGTCCAGGTCGGCGAGGTGCAGCGGCGTGCGTGCCGCCACGCGCGCCAGCAGCCGCCGGGCCGTCGCCGCGTCGCGGCCGGGCGCGGCCGCGCGACACGGTTGCGGGAACGGGGGGACCCAGGCGGTCCCCAGCGCGCGTGCGGCGTAGGCGGTCGCCAGGCGCAGCACCGCCCGGTCGATGCGGAACGCGGCGTCGACGCCGTGGGCGTCCCCGTAGGTGCGGTAGCGTTCGATGGCGCCCAGCGACGCCGCGATCGCGGCGTCGTGCCGGCCATGGGCCAGCAGGACCATCGCATGCTCGTCGTCCACCCGGGCGCGCCAGAACCCGACCTCCACCTCGTCCTCGTCGGTATCGTCCAGGATCATTCGCGCGGCGCCGAGATCCTCGCCCGCGGCGTCCAGGCGCCCCCGGCGGCGCAGGAGCGTCGCGCGCCGCGCCAGGTAGCGCGTTCGCTCGCTCTCCAGCGCGCCGCTGCGCTCGGCCGAGCGGACCGCGCGGTCGAACGCCTCGCCCGCCTCGTGCAGCCTGCCCAGCGCCATCAGCACCTCCCCCGACTGGAACGACAACCGGGCCTGCACCAGTTCGTCCTCCGGCTCGACGCTGCGGAACTCCCGGTAGGCGGCGACCAAGTCGCCCCGGTCCTTGTGGATCAGCCCCGCCCAGACCGCCGCCTTGGCGTGCGCCAGCCGTTCGGCGGCGCCCCGGTCGCCCAGGGCGTGCAGGCGCGGTCGCGCGTCGCGCTCGACGATGTTCGCGGCGGCGGCCAGGTCGCCCCGCCAGCGGGCGATGCTGGCCGTCACCAAGGACGCCTCCGCCTCCAGCAGCGGATCATCGAGGGCGGGCCGGTCGGCGAGTGCGGCTTCGGCGTGCTCGTACTGGCCGTGCAGCACGGCGCCCTCGGCCTCCTTGAGGCGGGCCCAGGCCCGGGGCCGGGGTCGTTCGGAGCGCGCCAGCGCCTCGAAGGCCGCGCGGGCGTCACCGTGCCGGTACGACCCGAGCGCGACGTAGTGGCTGGCCACCTGCTCGGCGACCTGCTCGAAGGTGTCCACGTCGCGGCCCGCCAACTCTTCGCAGGCGGCCGACCAGGCGCGTCGCACCAGCGTCTGCGAGACGCCGTAGCGGCGCATCCAGGCCAACAACGCCTCCCACTGGCGCGCCTCGAACAGGTGATGGACCCGCCGGGCCGCGGCCTCGCCGCCCGCGTCCGCGGTGGCCGCTTCACGCAGGCTTTCCGCGACGGCGGCGTGCAGGGCGCGGCAGCGCTCCGGCGCGCGCGTCGCCAGCCGGTCGCGGAGCGCCCGCACCAACTGCCGGGAGAAGCAGCGGTAGGCGTCGTCATTGCCGGGCGCCTTGTCGATGAAGGCCAGCTCCAGCGGGGTGAGGTCGCGGTGGTCCGGGGGCAACGCCGCGCGGAGCGTGCCCAGCTCGAACGTCGGGAACTCGGGCAGCGACACCGTCGCCAGGGCGGCCAGGAAGTCGCGGATGCGATCGTCGCCGCCGCCCGTGACCATGTCGCCGAGGCGGGCGACCGACGCGGCCGTGCCCTCGTCGCCATGCGGCAGTGGCGCCCGGATCTCGGCCAACAACGTCATCGTCCGGAGCTGTTCGAACGAGCGGCCCGCCCGCTGCACGATCTCCTCCTGCTGGCCGGTCGGCAGGTGGGGCAGCCGCGCCTTCACGAACCGTCGCGCCTCTCCAGTCGTGGGCGGGGCGAGCTTGATCGGCCCCTCGAAGCCGCCCGGCTGCCGGAGTGCGCGGCCGGGAAGGTCGGTCATCGATACCAGCACGCATACGGAGGGTTCATGGGAGAGCGGCTCCAGCAGCGTCGTCCACAACCACGCCGGCGCGCTGGCCCGCGGCACGTCCGGGGTGTTGAGGCGCAAGGTCGCGCCCCCCAGGTCCTCCTGGGCCTGCAGCGCCTGCGAGACGTGGAGCAGCAGGACCGGCGGCCGCTCCAGCGCCCGGGCGGCCTCCAGGATGGCCCGCGCCACGTCGGCCTGCGCGTCGGCCTGCACGGCGAACGCACCGGCGGTGCCGACCTTCGCCAGGCGCCCTTCCATCGTGGCGCGCGGCACGTGCAACGCCTCGCCCAGGCCGACCAGGCTGGCGCCCAGGTCGCCACCGCCGAACTCCGTACGTACGACGTGCACGTCGGGGGCGGGTGGAACCTGCAGCGCCTCCTGAAGGTAGTCGCTCAGCATGGTCTTGCCGGAGCCGGGGCGGCCGGTCACCAGCAGCTTGGGGCGTTCGCCCTCGCGGACCTTGCGGACGAAGGTGCGAAAGGCGCGCCGCTTCTCGCGCCCCAGAAGTTGCAGCACCTCCTGCTCCGCGCTGCCGCCAGGGGAGAGCACCACCTCGATCTCGGGCGCCTGCAGCGGTTCCCGGCCGGTGGAGACCCACAGTTCCGACAGGATCTCGAACAGGACGCGCTTGTCGCTGAGCTTGCCCTTGTCGCGGTAGATGATGTTGCGCACCACGTTGGGGTTGGCGCCCCGCGCCTCCATCTGCCGCCTAAGCCAGTTGATGCTGCCCAGCATGCCGTGCTCGTCGCGGCGCGTTCCGACCGCGTCGCGAACCTGCTCGAACAGGCTGCGCCAGGGGCTGGCGTGCGCTCGGGGCGTGGACGCGGACATTGCCGCATCGTACCGTGCGCGCCGAACGGGTACACACCCGTGGGAAACGCGCCTGTGCCGGCCGAACGGGCCCAGGTGCGCCCCATCGCCTCGAAGGTACACACCGGGAGGGGCGGTGGCGGCCGGTGCCCGTGCGGGCCACGTGCTGGCCGGAACGCCGGTGCTAGACTCACCGCCATGGATCTCCTGAGCCACGCCGCCAGCGGGGCGCGCTTGACGCCGGCCGAGGCAGAGGCCCTGACGCGGGTCCCGCTGTTCTCGCTCGCGGGCGCGGCCCACGCCGTGCGCCGCATGCGGACCGACCCGGACACGGTCACCTACCTGATCGACCGGAACGTGAACTACTCCAACGTGTGCACCATCGGGTGTTCGTTCTGCGGCTTCTACCGGACGCGGCGGCAGGACGACGCCTACGTGCTCGACTTCTCCGAGATCAGCGACAAGGTTCGCGAGCTCGAACGGGTCGGCGGCACCCGCATCCTGATGCAGGGCGGGGTGCACCCCACGCTGCCGTTCTCGTGGTACCTGGACCTGATGCGGCACCTCAAGGAGCACCACCCCACCATTCGCGTGGAAGCGTTCAGTCCGGAAGAGATCAAGGGCCTGGCCAAGCTGACCGGCATGTCCAGCCTGGAGGTGCTGCGGGCGCTGCAGGAGGCGGGGCTGGACGGCCTGCCGGGCGGTGGGGGCGAGATGCTGGTGGACGAGGTCCGCCACGCGAAGCACATCTCGCCGGCGCGCATCTCCAGCGACGAGTGGATCCTCGTGATGGACGAAGCCCAGTCGTTGGGCCTCTACACCACCGCCACCATGGTCATCGGCTTCGGCGAGAGCGACGCGCAACGCGTAGAGAGCATGATGCGGATTCGCGACCAGCAGGACGCGGCCCTCGCCAGGTATGGCAACGGGTTCTCCGCGTTCATCTCGTGGACGCTGCAGACCGACGGCGTCCGCATCCAGGGCAAGGTCCCGGGGGCGGGGTCGGACGCCTACCTCCGCAACGTCGCCATCGCGCGCCTGTTGCTGGACAACGTGCCGAACCATCAGGCGTCGTGGCCGACGATGGGCTACAAGGTGGCCCAGACCGCCCTGTTCTTCGGCTGCAACGACTTCGGCAGCACCATGCTGGAGGAGAACGTCGTCTCGCAAGCGGGGGCGCGCCACCGGGCCACGCCCGAACGCGAGATCGTGCGGCAGATCGTCGACGCCGGGTTCGTCCCCAAGCAGCGCGACAGCCTCTACGGCGTGGTGTCCGTACCGGACGTGGAGGCGATGTTGGCGGCCCCCTCCGGCTCCGAAGCCGAGGCGGCGCCGGGCGCGTGACGCTGTGAGCCTCCGCCGCGTGCGGTGGGAGGCGCGCGTCGCGTACGGGGGGTTCGGCACGCCGGCCTCGCCCGGCGCGGCGGTGGTGCAGGACGCCGCCGGCGAGCGGCGGTTGTTGTTCACGGGCGACCGCGACGAGGCGCGGCGGCGCTGGCCGGACGCCGAGGTCGAGGACGCCGGCTTCGCCCTGTCGCCGCCGCCTGTGAACGCCCACCTGCACCTGGACCTCTCCACCATGCCGTACCTGGAGCGCAGCTACGAGGCGTTCGTGCGGGACGTTCTGGCGCACGGCCGGCAGGGGCACCGGGGCGCGGCGGCGGCGCGCGCCGGGCTGGACGAACTCGCTGCGGCCGGGACCGATACCTTCGGCGACGTGGTCGCCGACGAGGACACCATGCACATGCTCCTGGACCGGGCCGGCCTGCGCGGCGTGGCCTACTGGGAGGTGATCGCGCCCGACCCCGCCGACGCCGAACGGGTGTTCGACGACACGGTGGCGCGCCTGCGGGCGTTCCGTGCGCGCCAGCGCCCGGACGGCCTGCGGGTGGGGCTGTCGCCGCACGCCCCGCACACCCTCAGCGCGCCGTTGCTTCGCGACCTGGCGCGCCTGGCGTCGGCCAACGACCTGCCGATGCAGATCCACGTGGCCGAGACGGCCAGTGAGGCGCAGCTGCACCGTCACGGCGACGGCCCGCTGCGCGACCTGATGGGGCCGCTGCTGGCCGACTTCCGGCCCTCCGGCCTGTCGCCGGTGGGCTACCTGGCCTCACTGGGGGTGCTGGAGGCCGGACCGACCCTGGTCCACGCCGCCGACGTGGACGAGGACGACGTGGCGCGTATCCAGCACGGCGGTTGCACCGTGGTGCACTGCCCGCGCTCCAACGCGGCGTTGGGCGCCCCGAGATTCCCGTGGGAGACGTACGCCCGCCACGGCGTCACCGTCGCGTTCGGCACCGATTCGAAGGGGTCCAGCCCGTCCCTGGACGTGCAGGAGGAGGTCGCCGCCGCGGCGGCGCTGCATGGCCCGCGCGCCGCGCCGGGGGCGCTGGTGCGCGCCGCGGTGAAGGGCGGGTACCGGGCGTTGGCGCTGACGCCGCCACGCCTGGGGCGCGGGTCGGCGGCCGACGGGTTGGTGCGGTGGCACGTCCAGCCCCCCGGCGCGGCGCCGGGCGAGGCGGGACCCGTGTCCGGCGCTTGACACCCCGTGGGTCCGCGGCGCGCGTATCCTCGGGCCTAGACGGAGCGGACGTGCCACGTCCGCGACCAAGAGGAGGAATCATGAACGAGACGCTCGTGGAACTCACCGATGACAACTTCGACGCCGAAGCGAACAACGGGCTGCTGTTGGTCGACTTCTGGGCCCCCTGGTGCGGTCCCTGCCGCATGGTGAGCCCCGTCATCGAAGAACTGGGCAGCGACTACCAGGGCAAGATCAAGGTCGGCAAGCTGAACGTCGACGATAACCAAAAGACCGCGATGAACTACCGGGTGATGTCGATCCCGACCGTGATGCTGTTCAAGGACGGCGAGCCGGTCGAGACCATGGTCGGCGCCCAGTCGAAGAGCGCGTACCAGTCGCGCCTGGACAAGCACCTGCCTGCCTGAGCCGCACACCGGCCAGTCTGGCCAAGGCGAGGAACGCGGGCGGCCCGAAAGGGCCGCCCGCGTGTCGTGTGGGCGCCTGCTGGGCGGCCGGGTGTCGACACGCGCCCGGCGCGGGCGCGTCAGTCCTGCACGTCGACGCCGGCGGGCGAGACCCGGTAGGCGGTGTCGGCCTCCTCGCCCGATACGCGGAGCACGTAATCGTCGTCCGCGAACTCGACGACGGTCCAGCGCACCCCCTGCGGGAGGGAGAGGTCGACCAGGATGTTGGTGGCGTACACGCCGTCGCGCAGCCGTCCGATCTCCATCAGGTGCCACGCCTCCCAGGCGGTGCGGGCGGCGGGCGAGGCTTCGTCCGACGGGCCGTCCGCGGGCCGCGTCGCCGCCTGGGGCTCCGTGGTGGGGGCGCAGGCGCCGACCAGCAGGACGAGGCCGAGCGCGGCGGGAACGAGAACGCGTCGCAAGGTCATGCCGGCATCATCGTCGGCGCCCGGCGGCGGGAGCCAGGGGCCCCGCCGCCGGGCGTGCCGGGCCGGCGTGGCGCGCGGCCGTGCGCGCGTGCACGCCGGTGAACGGCTCACCAGTCGACGCGCCAGCGGTGGACGCTGCGCAGCGCCGTGTCGTCCTGCGACGTCCAGCTGGTCGAGACGCCGAGATGCTCGCCGATCACGCGCACCACGTCGGGTCCGATCTCGAGGGTGGGCAGCACGTCCGCGAGCGTCACGGCCGGCCCTTCCTCTTCCTCCTCGTCGCCTTCGCGCGTCACGCGCAGCTGGAACGGCCCTTCGCCGCGGCCATTGAAGCTGCTGGCGGCCACCCACACCTCCGTGCCCGCGGCGGGCGCGCGGAAGCGAAGTTCGGAGCGGGAGGTGCCACCGGCGTCGTCGTTGGACGCCACCACGGTGGGGACCGAGGGATCCAGCAGGTACAGGTAGGTGTCCATCGTGTCGGAGGTCATTTCGACGGTGAGCACGTCGCCTTCCTGGAAGCCCTCCAGGCGGTAGGCGCGCGCGCCCCGGTCTTCGACGAGGGGCTCATTGCCGGCCAGTTGTCCGCCGATATCGCCCGGCACGCTCAGCGCCTCGGGCGAGAACTGCTCGGGATCGAACGGGCCCGTCGCGAAGCTGACGCTGGGGGCGTCGTCGACGATGCGGGTGGTGAGGGTGTAGGGCCCGCCGCCGGAGCTGAAGAAGCTGCTGGTGCCGATCCACACCTCGCCGCCGGGCGCCGTGAAGGTCAGTGCCGAGCGCGAGGTGTCGGGCGCGTCGTCGTTGCTGTCCACCACCCGGCCGCTAACGGGGTCCAACAGGTAGAGGTAGGTGTCCAGGGGGTCCGAGGTCATCTCGATCTCGACCGGGTCGCCCGCCTCGATCCCTTCGAGGCGGAACAGCTGGACCTCGCGGCTGGGCAGTTCCAACGTGGGAAGCGCGCCGCTGCCGAGCTCGTACTCGGCGCTCGACGGCACGGACAGCGGTTCCGGCGTGACGCCCGAGGCGTCGAAGTCGGGCGCCTCCACGGTCCGGGCCCTGTTGCCCTCCCCGAAGGACGGCACCTGCGCTGCGCCGCCTTCGTCCTCGGCCGCCTGGAGCCCGGCCGCGATCGCGAAGGCGACCGGCTGCGTGAACACGTCCATCGTGTCGGCCAGGCCGATCAGGTCGGCCCCGGGGCGCGCGTACGACCAGGAGGTCAGGTCCGCGGGCGCCTCGTCGCGGAGCTCGGTGTAGGCCTCGTCGGCGAACGCGTCCTGCTCGCGGCCGCCGGTGACGTCGATGACGGTCTTCATGGCGCGCGTGGGGGTCGCCAACACCAGCCGGTTGTTCACCACGCCGAGGGCGACGTCGGTGGTGGGGCCGAACTGCACGCGGCGGTAGGTGGTGCCCTGGTAGCTCTCCTCACGCACCACGATCTGCTCGGCGAAGGCCGCGAAGTCCTCGTCCTCCACCAGCCCGGCGAGGTTGCGGACGGACGTCACCATGGCGTCGATGCCGCGTTCGGCGTCCTCTTGGGAGCGCACCGTGACGGCGGTCAGGCTGGCGGGCTGTTGCACCAGCCGACGCAGGTCGGGCGAGATCGCCTCCCAGCGCGCCGACTGCATGTCCTCGCCGATCCAGTCCAGCAGCGCCGCGTCCAGGTCCACGCCCGCGGCCTGGGCGGCGGTGCGGAGGTCGGGGGGGACCGGGGCGCCGGCCTCCGCCAGGTCGGTCAGCCACCCGTCCACGTAGCGCACCCAACCGCGCAGCGGCAGCGACGTGCCGCTCACGGCCACGGCGCCGCGTGGCACCAGGAAGGGCCCCTGCGCGCGGCAGCCTTCGCAGCGCAGCAGCGCCGCCAGCGCGTCGTCGCCCCCGGCCGGATCGACGCTCAGCACGGCCTCCTGCGTGATGCCGTCGTCGGTCAGGGTGAACCGCAACGACAGCCCGCCGATGGTGCGAAGCGCAGCCAGGCCACGGTCGCGCATCAGGCCCGCCATCGGGGGGGCCTGGTCGCCGGAGGGAAGGAATCCTTCGGCCAGGTCGGCCACCGCCGCCGTGTCCAGCGTCATGCGCAGACCGCGCGCGCCGAAGTCGGCCAGGGCCGCGCCGGCGCCGCCGTCCGCGAAGGTGGGCTCGTCCGCGCCCTCCATCCGCCGGATCGCGCCGCGCACGGCGGCGGGGTCGTTGGCCAGCAGCAGCACGTCGCCGGCCAGGGCGGCGGCCACCGGCATCTGGCCGCCTTCGAGCACGACGATGTCGTGCCCACCCTGCTGCAGCGGCTCGCCCTCGGCGCACGAGGCCAGCGCGTCCACGAGCGCTTGCGCGGTGGCGCGCGCGCCCTCGGTGGGGCGCACCTGAAGCAGGGCGGCCGGCACCGGCCGCGCGCGGCTCAGGCCGACGCTCAGCAGCGCGTCGTCTGCGTCGTGCAGCGAGACGTCGGCCAGGGCGTCGCCGGCGGCGGGGCAGATCGAGGTCAGCGCCGACATCAGTTCATCGCCGCTGGGCAGCTGGCCGAGGCCGGGCATGCCGCCCAACATGCCGCGGAGGAAGAACGGAAGATCGGCGCCGAGGTCCTGCTCGCCCATCGCCGCGGTGAGCGCGTCGAGGCCGGCGCGGGCCCCCTCCCAGTCCAGGTCGGCCAGCGCGGTGCCGAGGTCGTCGACCGGGCTCCGTTGAGGACGCAGGCCCAGGGCGAAGACCGTGTCTGCCGGGGCGTGCGCGGCCAGCGGGCGCGCCTGCGCGGTGGCGTGCGGCGCGAGCGCCGCCAGGGCCAGGGCCAGAGCGAAGACGGCGGATGTCACCCATGTCGGGCGGGCGAGGAACCGAAGAGCGGGAACGCGCATACGTGCCTCCTTGCAACGATCGAAAGGACGGGGCGACCCAACGCGCACGTGGGTCGTGGTTAAGGACTGCCTGCGCGTATTCAAGGAGTGTACCGTGCTGGGCCCGGGCGCACCAACCCCAGGCGGTTCGGCCCTCACGAGTCCTCGGGTTCCTCCAACACCGGCGCCAGGCCCAGGTGCAGCACGTAGCGTTGCGGGCCCGTCTTGCGCTGGTAGCGCGACAACAGTGCGAACATCTCCCGCTGCAGGGCCTTGGCGTCCTGGTGGTCCAGCTGCAGGTGGTCGCGCCAGGCGGACAGCGCGGCCGGCGCGTCCGGGTCGAGCGTGGTGACGTTGGCGTCGGGTTGCACCGCCATCTGGATCTGCAGGCGCCCGCGGGCGTCCCGGTAGATGCGGGTCCCCCAGGTGCCGAGGGCCTCGCTGCGGGCCCGCACCACGTTTCGGCGCAGCAGCCGCTCGTAGCCACGCTCGCGTTGCGCCAGCGCCTCTTCCGGGGTGGCGGCGGCGCTGGCCTCGAAGGGGACGAAGAACACGTCGGCCGTGGTGCGGTAGCGCTTGACGGGCCGGCCGCGCCGCGGCTCGAACGCCGCCACCTCCAGCAACCCCACCGTCACCGCGCGCTGCACGCGCTTGAGGACCGTGTTCGGCTTCTCGCCCAAGGCGGCGGCGGCCTCGGCCACGGTGGCGGCGCGGCTCAGGAACGGTTCCAGATGCCGCAGGGTGCGGGGGTCCAGCAGCCACGCTGCCGCGGCCGGGTCGCGGATCACCCGGCGGCGGGTCGACGGGGCGTCGTTCGGATTCGCCGCGGCCTCGTCGGGCCCGGCTCCATGTGAATGCGAGCCTTTCATGTCACCTAGAAGCGTACGACACTGAGGGTGTCGGCGGGCGCGTCGCCCGCCAGGGGGTCACCGGCTCCCGACGCGCACAGGGCGGACCCCGCCCCGCGCCCCGGCGCTGGGGACCGCAAGGAGGACCCATGACGAAGAACCAGAACAGTTTCGGTGCCCGCCAACGATTCGACACCGGATCCGGCGAGGCGTACTTCTACGATCTGAGCGTGCTCGAACGCCAAGGCCTCGGCGACGTGACCCGCATGCCGTTTTCGATCAAGGTGCTGCTCGAGGCCTTGCTGCGCCACGAGGACGGCGACATCGTCACGGCGGACGACGTGCGCAAGCTCGCCGCCTACGATCCCGCCCAGCCCGCGCAGGACGAGGTGCCGTTCATGCCGGCCCGCGTGGTGCTCCAGGACTTCACCGGCGTGCCCGCCGTGGTGGACCTGGCCGCGCTGCGCAGCGCCATGGACCGCATGGGCGGCGATCCCGCCCGGATCAACCCGCAGGTGCCCGTCGATCTGGTGATCGACCACAGCGTGCAGGTCGACGAGTACGACAGCCCCATGGCCCTGGTGCGGAACGCCGAGATCGAGTTCGAACGCAACCAGGAACGCTACGAGTTCCTCCGCTGGGGCCAGGCCGCGTTCGAGAACTTCACCGTGGTGCCGCCCGCCTCCGGCATCGTGCACCAGGTCAACCTGGAGTACCTCGCCAAGGGGGTGCAGAGCGCCCCGCACGGCGACCTCGACGTCGTCTATCCCGACAGCCTGGTCGGGACCGACAGCCACACCACCATGATCAACGGCCTGGGCGTCGTCGGGTGGGGCGTCGGCGGCATCGAGGCCGAGGCCGTCATGCTGGGCCAACCCGTCTACATGCTGACCCCCCAGGTGGTGGGCTTCAAGCTCACCGGCCGCCTGCCCGAGGGCGCCACCGCGACCGACCTGGTGCTGGTCGTCACCCAGATGCTGCGCAAGAAGGGCGTGGTCGGCAAGTTCGTCGAGTTCTACGGCCCCGGCCTGTCCGCCATGACGGTGCCCGACCGCGCCACCATCGCCAACATGTCGCCCGAGTACGGCGCGACGATGGGCTACTTCCCCGTCGACGCCGAGACCCTGCGCTACCTCCGTCAGACCGGCCGGCTGGACGACGAGGTGGAGGCGGTGGAACGCTACGCCAAGGCGAACGGCATGTACCGCAGCGACGACACGCCCGACCCGGTCTTCGAGGAGTCCATGGAATTGGACCTCGGGACCGTCGAGCCGAGCCTCGCCGGGCCGAAGCGGCCGCAGGACCGCATCCTGTTGCGGGACATGAAGACCACCTTCGAAGAGGACCTGCGCAAGCCGGTCGAGAAGCGCGGCTTCGCCCTGGACGAGGCGCGCCTGAACGACACCGCCTCGTTCGAGCACCAGGGGCAGAGGCACGAGCTCCATCACGGCGACGTAGTCATCGCGGCGATCACGTCGTGCACCAACACCAGCAACCCCTCCGTGATGCTGGCCGCCGGCCTGGTCGCCAAGAAGGCCGCCGAACGCGGCCTGCACGCCAAGCCCTGGGTCAAGACCAGCCTGGCGCCCGGCTCGAAGGTCGTCACCGAGTACCTGAACGAGACGAAGTTGATGCCGGAGCTGGAACGGATCGGCTTCTACCTGGTGGGCTACGGCTGCACCACCTGCATCGGCAACTCCGGCCCGCTGCCGGAGCCGGTCGCCCGCGCGATCCAGGACGCCGACATCGTCGCCGCCAGCGTGCTCTCCGGCAACCGCAACTTCGAGGGCCGCATCAACCCGCACGTCAAGGCCAACTACCTGGCCAGCCCCCCGCTGGTGGTCGCGTACGCGCTGGCCGGCACGGTCGAGCTCGACCTGGTCCACGAGCCGCTCGCCGAGGATGAGAACGGCGCGCCGGTGTACCTCTCGGACCTGTGGCCCACCATGGAGGAGATCACCGAACACCTCGAGGCGGCCATGAACCCCGAGACGTTCCGCCGCATGTACGACGGCATCGAGCAGTCCAACGAGGCGTGGAATCAGATCCCCGTCAAGGGTGGCGAGTTGTTCGAGTGGGGCAGTGAGAGCACCTACATCCAAGAGCCGCCGTTCTTCCAGGACATGTCGGCCGACGCGCCGCAGGTCCGCCCCATCGAAGGCGCGCGGGTCCTGGTCAAGGTGGGCGACTCGGTCACCACCGACCACATCAGCCCGGCCGGCGCCATCGCGCCCGACACGCCCGCCGGCCGTTACCTGCGGGAGCGCGGTGTGGCGCAGAAGGACTTCAACAGCTACGGCTCGCGTCGCGGCAACGACCAGGTGATGACGCGCGGCACCTTCGCCAACATCCGCCTCAAGAACCAGTTGGCGCCGGGCACCGAGGGCGGATGGACGACCGATTTCACCGACGGCGAGGTCAAGTTCATCTACGACGCCAGCCTGAACTACCAGCGCGAGGGCATTCCGACCGTCGTGCTGGCCGGCACCGACTACGGCATGGGCAGCAGCCGCGACTGGGCCGCCAAGGGCACCTACCTGCTGGGCGTCCGGGCCGTCATCGCCAGCAGCTTCGAGCGCATCCACCGCGCCAACCTGATCGGCATGGGCGTGCTGCCGCTGCAGTTCCCCGAGGGCGAGAACGCCGACACGCTCGGGCTCGACGGCACCGAGACGTTCGCCGTCGAGGTGGACGACGACGTGCGGCCCCGCAGCAGCGTGCCGGTGGTCGCCACCCGGCAAGACGGATCCGAGGTTCGCTTCGACGCCGTCAGCCGCCTGGACTCGCCGGTCGAGATCTCGTACTACCGCAACGGCGGCATTCTGCACACCGTGCTGCGGCGCCTGTTCCAGGAGGCCCGGGCCGCCCGCTCCTGAGGTCCTCCCCGGCGGAGCCACCGTCCGTACCGACCCGCCCCGGCGCGCCCGCGCCGGGGTTTTTCACGTCGCCGCTGGGCGCAGGGTCGTATGCTCTGCGTATGCGGGACCTTCTCGTCTTCCTGGTGCTGGCCACGATCGCGTTCTTCGTCATCGGCGAGACGGTCGGTGTTCAGGTCGGCTTCGCGAGTCACACGCCGGTCTACGTCTACAAGCAGGACGGGGTCGCCAGCGCCGAGCGGCGCACGGTCACCCGCAGTGAACTGCCCATCGAGGTGCGCGGCCGGGTTCGAAACGGCACGGTGACCATCCGGGTCGTGTACCAGGATCCCGGCAGCTTTCAGGCCCGCCGAGAGGCCCGTCCCGAAGAGATCGTGTACGAGGAGAGCTTCCCTCAGGGCCGCATGGCGGCGTTGAACCGTACGTTCGACGAGGGCTCCGGCGTGTACCGCGTGGAACTGGTGTTCGAGGGCGCGACGGGCCTGTTCCGCGTCGGCCTGCCCCGTTCGTCCGAGCTGTAGGTGCCGAACGTGATCACGGGTAGGTGGCGCCACGCGCTGCTCCTGGCGCTGGCGATGGCGTGCGCCGGGTTGGCGCCGCAGGCGCTGGGCGCGCCCACCGTTCGGGTGTTGTTGGCCGAGGGGCTCGACGCCGTCGACGTCCGGGTGGACGGCGCCCACGAGGTGCGCAGCCCCCGCGGCCGGGCCCGAACCGATTTCGCGTTGGCGTGGCCGCTCCGGGCGGCCGACGGCGAGGTCGCCACCGCGGAGCGGCACGCCGGCGCATGGGTGGAGCTCCACCCGGAGGCCGGCACGGTTCGCTTTGGCGGGCGGTCGTACCGGGGCGCGCTGCGGATCGAGGCGGCAGGCGGCGGGCTTCGGGTCGTGAACCTCGTCGGCCTCGAAGCCTACCTGCGCGGGGTGGTGCCCGCCGAGATGAAGGCGCTGTGGCCGGTGGAGGCGCTCAAGGCGCAGGCGGTGGCGGCGCGGAGCTACACCCTGGCCCAGCTGGACCCGGCGGCGCCGTGGGACGTGTGCGCCAGCGACGCCTGCCAGGTCTACAGCGGGATCCAGGCCGAGCACCCGCGCAGCGACCGCGCCGTGCGCGACACCGAAGGGATCGTGATCTCGTATGGCGGCGCGCCGGCGGTGGCGTACTACCACGCCGACTCCGGCGGCGTGGTGGCGTCCAGCGCCGAGGTGTGGGGGCGCGCGCTGCCGTACCTGGTGTCCCGCACCGACGTCGACGCCGCCAGTCCGCACCGCGGCTGGACGGTCACGCTCGAGCCCGCCGCCCTTGCCCGCGCCTTGGCCGAGGAGGGACGAACGGTCGGGACGCCGACCTCGCTCGCGGTGACGCGGCACGGGCCCTCACGGCGCGCCGCGGCGGCGGTGGTGACGGGCAGCGCGGGCAAGATCGTCCTCGACGGGAGGGTGCTCACCCGCGTCCTGCGCGCCGCGGGCCTCAGGTCGACGCAGATCGTGTCGCTGGGTGGGCTGCGCGTTCGCGGCGACGGCTGGGGGCACGGCGTCGGCATGAGCCAGTACGGCGCCCGGGCGCTGGCGCAGGCGGGCCACGACTACGGCCAGATCCTGGCGTTCTACTACCCGGGGGTGGGCCTGCAGCGCCGCGTGTACCGCGCGGCCGACGCCACGTCGCCGTGAGGGTCAGGGCGTGCGCCCGCGCGCCAGCCGGACCGCCTGCATGACCTCCTCGACGTCGGCGCGTCCCTCGCGAAGGTCGGCCTGGCAGCGCTCCAGGTAGCCGGCGAGGACGGCGTCGCCGGTCGCGTCCAGCGCGCTGCGCACGCCGGCCAGCAGCGTCAGGATCTCGTGGCAGGCGCGTTCCTCCTCGATCATGCGTTGCAGGCCGCGCACCTGGCCCTCCAACCGCTTCAGGCGGTTCAGGATGCGCCGCTTCTCGGGCGCGTCCAGGTTCAGGCGGGGCGCGGCGTCCTCCTGTGGGGGCGCCTCGTCGCGGGTCATCGCGCGGTCCCGTGCGGCAGGCGGTCCTTGAGCACGCCGTAGGTCCAGGTGCCCGCCACGGCGCCCACCAGGACCACCAGGAAGGCGGGGAGCCCTGCGCCGATGAGCGCCAGGATCGGGCCCGGACAGGCACCCACCAACGCCCAGCCCAGGCCGAACGCCGTGCCGCCCAGCGCGTAGCGTGGCCACGTCCGGTCCTTGTCCGGCAAGTGAATCGGTTGCCCGTCGCGGGCGCGCGCCCCGAAGCGCCGCATCGCCCATACCGACAGGGCGGCCACCAGCACCGCGGCCCCGATGACGCCGTACATGTGGAAGCTCTGGAAGCGGAACATCTCCTGGATGCGGTACCACGAGGCGATCTCGCTACGGATGGCGACGAAGCCAAAGGCGGTCCCGGCCGCCAGGTAGGGGAGCAGGGTCACCGCCGAGGTTGCGGCGGCGCGTGGTGGGGTGGGGGACGTCGTACGTGCGGATTGCATGGCGGACCTCCGAAACAGGGGTCAGAACAGGAGTGGGAACAGAAGGTGCGTCATGACCATCCCCCCGACGAAGAAGCCGACCACGGCGACCAGCGAGGGGAGCTGCAGCGTGGCCAGGCCCGTGATGGCGTGCCCCGAGGTGCAGCCGCCCGCGTAGCGGGCCCCGAATCCGACCAGGAAGCCGCCGCTCAGAAGGATCGCCCAGGTCCGTAGCGAGGTGAGCGCCGCCAGGCTGAACAGCGAGCCAGGCACCAGACCCCCGTCGGTTTCGATGCCGAGCGCCGCCAGGTCGCGTTCGGTCGAGGCGGCAACGCGGAGCGGCTCTGGATTCTGCAGGACCACGCCAGCGAGAAGGCCGCCGAGCACGATGCCGGCCGCGAAGGCCAGGTTCCAGCCGCCGGCGGTGCGCCAGTCGTACTGGAAGAACGGCACCCGGTTGGGGATCATGGCGCAGGCGTGACGCAGGTTCGACGACACGCCGAACGCCTTGTTGCCGAGGTAGGCCAGGAGCGGAACCACGAGGCCGATGAGCGGCCCCGCCACGTACCAGGGCCATGGGGAACGGAGCAGGTCGAAAATACCCATGGGGGGTACCCTACACGACCGGCGGCAGCGAGGCAAGGGACGGTGCGACGCCCCACCTGATACACTGCAGACGTGGGTTCTGGTCGTGTCCCACAGGTGAATCATGTGCGCCATCTGGTCGTCATCAGCGTGGCGTCGTTCGGCCTGCCTCTGCTACAGCGGGCGGCCACCGACCTCGGCGGCCTGCGCACGCCCCCGCGGGTCGCGGCACTCCTGTTGGTGGCGTGCATTCTGGCCTCGATCCTGAACGCGCGCACCGGCCGCGGCCGACGCACGCCGTCCACGCCGCAGCCGCCGCCCGCGGAGACGCCGCCCGCGGAGACGCCTGCCTACGAGGCGCCCGCCCTGGAAGCCCCCTCTAGCGGAGGGACCCGTGCGGGCGTATAGGGGCATCGTCGATCGCGGCGTGGTCCGCCTCGAGGAGGGCGTCCGACTCCCCGAGGGGGCGGTGGTGACCGTCACCGTGAGCGAAGCCGAACTGATGCGCGCCGCGCTCCGCTCGGCGCTCAGACGAAACGCGCGCCGGCGAAGCCGCGCGCGCCCGCGGCCGACGCCCGTCGGCAGCGGCGCGTGAACCGACTGGTCCTCGTCCCCACGCCGATCGGAAACCTGGACGACATCACCCTGCGGGCGCTCGACGTCCTCCGCGACGCCGAGGTGATCGCCGCGGAGGACACGCGCCGCAGCGGCGGGCTGCTGGCGCACCACGGCATCACCACCCCCCTGGTGCGCCTGGACGCGCACACGGCCCGGAGCCGCGGCCCCGCCATCCTGGCCAAGCACGAACGCGTCGCGTACGTCAGCGACGCCGGCTCGCCCGGGGTGAGCGACCCCGGCGCCGAACTGGTCCGGCTGGCGCTGGCGCAGGGCGCGCAGGTCGAAGCGCTCCCGGGCGCCACGGCGTTCGTGCCGGCCTTGGTGCTGTCGGGCCTGCCGGTCGCGCGCTTCACCTTCGAAGGGTTCCTCCCCCGCAAGGGGGGCGACCGCACCCGCCGCATGGGCCGCATCGCCCAGCGCGACCACCCCACCGTCCTGTACGAGTCGCCGCACCGGCTGGCGGCGACACTGGACGACGCCGCGGGCGCATGCGGGGGCACGCGCGCGGCGAGCGTCAGCCGCGAACTCACCAAGCGCTTCGAACAGACCGTCCGCGGCAGCCTGGCCGAACTGGCCGCCTGGGCCCACGCCCACCCCCCGCGCGGCGAGATCGTGGTCGTGATCGGCCCGAGCGAAGGCACGGACGTCGGCGTGGACGTGGACGCCAGCGAGGCGCGCCGCGACGCGGCCGACACCGCCGCGCGCCTCGCCTCGGCCGGCGTGCGGGGCCGCACCTTGGCCGACGCGTTGCGGGCGCTCGGCGTACCGCGCAACGAGGCGTACCGGGCAGCGCAGGAGGCGGACCGAAGCCCCGGCGCAGGCTGAGCCCACGCCGCGCCGGCCACGGTAGGCCGACGTGCCGTGCGGCACGCCCCGCCCTGCTATCCTCCGCGGGTGGCTGCAGCACGGCGGCTGGCGGGCACGCCCGCCGCGGCCGGCGGCACCCGTGAGCCGGCACCACTTCCAGGCGAGGAACCCTCATGTCCGATCCGCACGTTCGAAACGCCGACGCACCCGCGGCCGACGCGGCCGGCGCCGCGCCCCCAAGCACGGGCGCCGCGTCCGTGGCGCCGCCGGTCCGCCTCTCAGGCCTTCCGCAGGTGGCCCGGCTGGCGCACTTCGCGCGGCACGACGGCCCGGCCGTGCTGCTCACCACCGACGAGCGTCGCGACCGCTTCGGGGACGCCGGCCTGTTCGGGGTGGCGTGCTCGGTCGATCCCGACGTCGACGAATGGACCACGCGGGCCGACAAGGTGATCCTGAGCCTGCCGCACGCGCTGCGCCCCTTCCCGCGCCGGCCCGAGCAGTACCGCCTGTCGTTCGCGCTGGGCAGCGCCTACCCGCGCGACCAACTGCTGGACACGCTGGCGTCGTACGGCTACCCACGGGACGACGCCCCCGGCGTGCAGGTCCAGGGCGACGGCGTCAGCGTGCTGCTGTCGGACGATCCGGACGGGCCGCGCCTGCGGCTCGGGTTTTTCGGCGACGACCTGGACGAGATCCGCGTCGATGGCCGCGAAGCCGAGGCCTACGTCCTCTCGCCGCGCCGCGACGCCCCGCTGTTCGACGAGGAGGGCGCCTGGGAGGCCCGCGTCCTCGAGGCGCTCCCCGGCACCGTGTTCCTGGACGTTCCCGAGCTGTACGCCGGCTCCGCCTCGGAGGCGGACGCCGCCTGGCTGTGGCAGCACCTGGGCGGGCGCGAGGTGGTGTCGTTCGGTCGCGATCCGCTGGAGCTCCCCACGGGAGACCCGCACTACGACCACGCTTCCGTACTACCGGGGCCGCTTGAGCGAGTTCGCGGCCGACGCCTCGGGCTGGCTCCGGGACGGCTACGCCGTCACCTTGGCCTTGCGCTTCGAGCGGACGGGACGCTACCTGTCCGAGCGGGTGCTGGATCAGTTGGAGGTGCGTTGGGGCAGCCGGGTGTCGGACCGCGCCGGCACGCTGACGCTGGTGCTCGGCGGCCAGCTCGAGGGGGGCTACCGCAATGATGCGCGCCGCGAGATCGTCCTCACCGAGGAGCTGCTGTACGGCCATCAGGGCGGCCGCAAGCTGCGGCGGCTGCCGGGCCGCTCGGTGCAGGATCCGAACGCGCTGAGCGTCGGCGACTACCTGATTCACCCCGACCACGGCGTCGGCTCGTTCCAGGGCCTCGAGTCGCGCCAGGTCCTCGGCGTCGCGCGCGACTACCTGCGACTGCACTACGCGGGCGAGGGCAAGCTGTTCCTGCCGGTCGATCAGCTGCCGCTGTTGCGGCGCCACCCCGGCACCAGCGACGTGCCGCCCAAACTGTCGACGCTGGGCACCAACGAGTGGGCCCGCGCCAAGGAGCGCGCCCGCGTCAGCGCTCAGGAGCTGGCCGCCGAACTGATCAAGACCTACGCCAAGCGCCAGGTCAGCGAAGGCACCGCGCACCCGCCGCAGCCCGAGTGGAACCCGTTGATCGAGAAGAACTTCCCGTTCCAACTGACGCCGGACCAGGCCACCGCCGTGCGCGACGTGCTGGCCGACATGGAGAAGGACATCCCCATGGACCGGCTGATCAGCGGCGACGTCGGGTTCGGCAAGACCGAGATCGCCATCCGCGCGGCCCTCCGGGCGGTGGCCAACGGGCACCAGGCCGCCATGCTGGTCCCCACCACCGTGCTCGCCAAGCAGCACTACGACACCTTCACCGAGCGGTTCGACGGCCTGCCGGTCGAGGTGGCGATCCTGTCGCGGTTCAGCCGCGAACGCGACGCCCGCGCCACCCTCCAGGGCCTGCGCGACGGCACCGTCGACATCGTGATCGGCACCCACCGGCTCCTCAACGAGGAGATCCGCTACCGCGACCTGGGCGTGCTGATCGTGGACGAGGAGCACCGCTTCGGCGTGGCGCAGAAGGAGACCCTCAAGGCGTTGCGCGCCAATCTGGACGTGCTATCCCTGTCGGCGACGCCGATCCCCCGCACCCTCTACATGAGCCTGGTGGGCCTGCGCGACGTCAGCCAGATCATGACGCCGCCCGAGGGCCGCAAGCCGATTCAGACGGTGCTGCAACCCTACGACCCGATGGTGGTCCGCGAAGCCGTCCTGCACGAGCTGGAGCGGGGCGGCAAGACCTACTACATCCACGACCGCATCGGCTCGATGGGCATGCGGGCGCACACGCTGCAGCAGCTGGTGCCCGAAGCCCGCATCGGCGTCGCGCACGGGCAGATGGACGCCGCCGAACTCGAAGAGGTCATGCTGGGCTTCGAGGAGGGCGCCTTCGACGTCCTCCTGGCGACCACCATCGTCGAGTCCGGCCTGGACATCAGCGGGGCCAACACGTTGATCATCGAACGGGCCGACCGGCTGGGCCTGGCCCAGCTGTACCAGCTGCGCGGCCGCGTCGGCCGGCGCGAGACCGAGGCGTGGGCGTACCTGCTGTACCCGGGACGGTTGACGGAACAGGCGCAACGCCGCCTGTACGCCATCGCCGAACTGAACGACCTGGGCTCCGGGCACCTGCTGGCGGAGAAGGACATGGAGATCCGCGGCGTCGGCAACCTGCTGGGGCCCGAACAGCACGGCAACATCAGCGCCGTGTCGATGGAGGTGTACACCGAGCTGCTGGCCGAGGAGGTCGCCAAGCTCAAGGGCGAGCAGCAGGAGGAGGCGCGACCCCCCGTCGCGTTGGACCTGAACGTGGACGCCCGCCTCACGCCCGCCTACCTCCCCGACGATGACGAGCGCATCGCCACCTACGGCCGCCTGGCCGAAGCGTCGGGCCTGGCGGAGGTGAGCCGCATCGCGCGTGAGCTGCGCGAGGCGCGCGGCCCCTTCCCGCCGGAGGTATCGGCCTTCCTGGAGCTGGTCAAGCTGCGGCTGGTGGCATCGTCCAAGGGGGTCGCCTCCATCGCGGAGCACATGACCGACGTGCAGGTGTCGTTCCACGCCGCCTTCGACCAGCTGGACTACGACCCGCGCAAGCTGCGCGAGCTGCCGTTCAAGGTCGAGGCGACGCGCTACCCGCCCGGCTTCTCGGTCCGCAAGCGGGAGCTGTCCTCGTCCGATCTGCCCAAGGCGTTGCAGCGGTTGTTGTACCTGGTGGGGTAGGGCCGGCACGCCGGGGCGCCCGCCGCGGGCCCGGTCGCGGCGTCACCGTTCGGCGCCACGCGGCATGCAAGAGGCCGGGGCCCGCACGTAGCGGGCCCCGGCCTCGTTCGCCTCGGCCGGTCGGCCGTGGCGACCGACCGGCTCGGATCGACTCAGAAGTGGTAGTTCACGCCCAGGCGCGCGTCGGCGCCGAAGCCGTCGCTGTTGCCGAACGACAGGACCGGGCCGACTTCGAAGAACACGCCGAGTTCGGGCACGCCGACGTCCACCAGCCGGTACTCGGCGCCGCCGAGGGCCTTGACCGAGAAGGTGCCGTCGAACGCAGCGCCGACGCCACCGCCGACGTAGACGTCGACCGGTGCGCCGTCAAGATCGAGATCCAGGCCGTACAGCGCATCCACGCCGAACGACGCCGTGCCCAGCACGTAGGTGTAGCCGAGGTTGGCGCGCACGTCGAGGTTCTGCACGACGTTCTCGACGCCGAAGTGCACGCTGGCGCCCGGGAAGCCGCCGCTGAGGCCGGCCCACATGCCTTGTTGTTGGGCGAACGCCACGCCGCCGGAAAGGACGAGGGCGGCCAGCAGACTGAGGAGCAGTTTCCGCATGAGGTTCCTCCAAAGGGGAAGACGAGATTCAGGACGCAGGTTGGGCGCCCCGTCTGCGGGCAATGTAGCACAGGCCCGCAACGCCGGCAAGTACGGAATTTCGCATCGGAACCGATGGAGACGGCGTTTCTTGCGCCCACGTCACTCGCTGCGGCTGCGCTCCGACCAGCGCCGTCGCGCGTCGCGGCGGCGCGGCGTGGCGCGGTTGCATGGCGGCACGTCGCCGTGCCGGTCGCGGTGCGCTGCGATCGCCTCGGCCTCGTCGGCCTGAGGCACGCGGCTCGGCGCCATGCGCCAGAAGGCGGCATGCTCGGCGATGCAGCCGCCCGCGCTCAGGTGCTGGCGAATGCGGGTGGGCACGTCCCGGGCGGACTGCCCGATGTACACGGTCCGCCGCCTCGCGTCCGCCAACTCGTACAGGCCGGGCAGGGGATCCCGGCCCCGCGGGGCGGGCAGCGTGCGCAACGGTCGCCAACGCGCGAAGATCGGCATGCACTCGCGCTCAGGGCTGGTAGCCCAGCTCGCGCAGGGCTTCTGGGTCCATGCGCCAGTCGTGCCGCACCACCACTTCGAGGTCCAGGAACACCTTGGTGTCCAGGAAGATCTCGAGCTGCTTGCGGGCGCCGCGGCCGATCTCGCGGATCATCCGGCCGCCGTGGCCGATCGCGATGGGGCGGTGTTGGCGCTTCTCGACCCAGAGTTCGGCCTGGATCACCAGCGGGCTGCCGCGGTCCGGGTCCGGATCCACCCAGTCCGTCACGCGCACCGCCACGGCGTACGGCAGCTCCTGGTACAGGCGCGACATGGCGCTTTCACGAATCAGCTCGGCCACCCACCGTTCGCGGCTCTGGTCGCTCCTGAGCGTGTCCGGGAAGAAGAACGGGGCGTCCGGCAGGACGTCCAGCAGATCGCTGCGGAGGTCGTACACCGCGCGCGGATCGGCCAGCGCCGACAGGGCGTACCGGCGATGGATCCGCGGCGAGAGGTCGCCGTACAGGTCCATGGCCTCGTCCGGGTACTTGGCGACGTCGACCTTGTTGCCGACCAGGTAGACGGGCGTGTTCGGGTCCAGGCCCTCCAGCATGCGCGCCACCTCGCGGTCCTCGTCGCCCGGTGGGCGCCGCAGGTCCACGACCCACAAAATCACCTCGACGTCGGTGACCGCGTCGCGGATCTCGCGCGCCATGTAGTCGTCCAGCGCGGTCCGGCCCTGGTGCATGCCGGGCGTGTCGACGAACACCAGCTGCCGGCTGGTGGCCACGTCGGTGTAGATGCCGCGAACGCCCTGCCGCGTGGTCTGCGGCTTGGCGCTGATCGGCGCCACCTTGACGCCCAGCATGGTGTTCAAAAGCGTGGACTTGCCCACGTTGGGCTTCCCGACGATCGCCACGAATCCGGCGCGCGCCGCGCCCTCGGGGGGCTCGGCGTCGGTGGCCGACTGCACCGTGTCGGCGTCGGAGGGTGCCTCAAAGGATGGTTCGTGCGGTGAATGGACGTCCGGGCCGGTGCGGCCGGCGTCCTCGTCAGCGAAGTCGTGCACGACTTCCTCCCGTCTGCGCCTGGCCGTGGGCGTGCGCTACGCCTCATGACGTAGGACCCAAGACGAAGGGCCCCGGATCGGGGCCCCTCGCGGCGGTTGGTTGCGGGGACAGGATTTGAACCTGTGACCTTCGGGTTATGAGCCCGACGAGCTACCAGACTGCTCCACCCCGCGGCGGCGCAAAGAAAAGTATAGAGCATGCGGCTGCCCTTCGTCAAGCTGCCGCATTGACTCAAATAGAATCGTACCGAAGGGGTCTTGGATGACTCATAAGTAATTCCGACCGTGGAGGTTGCGTCATGAAAAAAAACGGGTGGGTTGTCCGTGACCAGCAAACGTGAGTACGTGAAGACCATGCGCAAGCGGTATGGGGCAGCTTCCGGCCGCAAGGAGCGCAGCGACCTGCTCGACGAGCTGGTGAACGTGGCGGGCTACACCCGGAAGCACGCGATCAGCCTGATGAACCAACGCACGCCCAGGAAGCCCACAAGCCGGGGGAAGCGGACGGGACGGCCGCGCGCCTACCGGCACTGCCTGGCGGCCGTGGAGGTCCTCTGGGAGACGCTGGACTACTGTTGCGCACAACGGTTGCACCCGCAACTCGTGCCGCTCGCTGAGACCCTCGCGCGGCACGGCGAGCTCGAACTGCCACGCGAGGTGCGCGAGGAACTCGCGCTGATCAGCCGCGCGACGCTGGCGCGCCGGTTACGTGAACTGCCCCGCCGGAAACCCAAGCCGCTGCTGTCCGGGCAGCACCCCAGTCGCCTGTTGAAGTCGCAAGTGCCGGTCGATCGCTACCGCTGGAACGAACACCGGCCCGGCGCGCTCGAGGTGGACCTCGTGGAGCACAGCGGGGGCCGTGCGGGCGGTCATCACGCCTACACCCTCTCCGTCGTCGATGTCGTCAGCGCCTGGAGTCACCGCCGCGCCGTGATGGGCAAGAGCCAAGCCGCCGTCCAGGAGGCCCTCACGGCCCTCCTGAGGGCCTGGCCGACGCACGTGTGGGCGTTGCACAGCGACAACGGCAACGAGTTCCTCAGTGCCCACCTGATCCGTCACTGCGAGGCGACAGGCATCGCGTACCACCGCAGCCGGCCGTACCGGAAGAACGACAACGCGCACGTGGAACAGAAGAACCGGCAACTCGTCCGCGAGATCGTCGGGTACGAACGGATCGACACGCCCACAGGCTTGCAGTGGCTGAACCGCATCTACGACGTGCTCTTCGTAGAGCTGCGCCGGCGGGTCGGGGGGATTCACGTGGGCGCCTCCAGCACCAGCGGCGGCGGAGACGCGTGCGTCGCGATCTCGAAGGCGCCCTGCACCAGCCTCCGCGCCTCTTCCAGCCCGCGACCGTCGCGGTGACGCAGCGTGGCCAGGGGAGCGTCGCGGGCGACCGCGTCCCCCACCTTGGCGTGCAGCTCGACGCCGACGCCCCGATCGATGTCCTGCGCCTTGTGGGTGCGCCCCCCACCCAGGAGCTTCACGGCCCGGCCGACCGCCAACGCGTCCAGGACGGCCACCTGACCGTCGTTGGGTGCCTCCACCACGGCTTCGCCCGGGGCGAGCGCCAGCGCGTCCGGGTGCGACGGGTCGCCGCCCTGTGCCGTGACCCAGCGTTCGAAGCGCGCCCGCGCGCGGCCGTCGTCCAGAGAGCGCGCCAGCGCGGCCCGCTCGCCGTTCAGGCCGGCGGCCGACAGGCCCGCCGACGCCAACGTCAGCACCAGCTCGCGAAGGTCCGCGGGCCCGCCGCCGTCCAGCGCGTCCAGCGCCTCGCGGACCTCCAGGGCGTTGCCGATGGTACGCCCCAGCGGTTGGCTCATGTCGGACAGCACCACGCGCACCTCGCGGCCGGCGCGGTCCCCGATGGCGCGCATCATGCGCCCCAGGGCCCGCGCCTCGTCCAGCGTGCGCATGAACGCGCCGCGCCCCACCTTGACGTCCAGCACCAGGGTGCGCGCGCCCCCGGCGAGCTTCTTGCTCATCACGCTCGACGCGATCAACGACGGCTCCCGCACGGTGGCGGTGGCGTCCCGTAGGGCGTACAGCACCCCGTCGGCCGGGGCGAAGTCCTTCGACTGCCCCGTCACCACCACGCCCACCTCGCGCGCCTGCCGCATGAACGCCTCGTCGGACAGCTCGGCGCGGTAGCCGGGGTAGCTCTCCAACTTGTCGATGGTGCCGCCGGTGTGCCCGAGACCGCGTCCCGACATTTTGGCGACCGTGGCGCCATGCTCGGCCAGCAGTGGCGCCAGCACCAGGGTGGTCTTGTCGCCGACGCCGCCCGTGGAGTGCTTGTCGATGGTGTGCTGCAGGCCGGACAGGTCCTGGTGGTCCCCGCTGTCCGCCATCGCCTGCGTCAACACGGCGGTTTCCGCCTCGTTCAGGCCGTGCCAGCACACCGCCATCAGCCAGGCCGCCACCTGGTAGTCGGGCACCTCGCCGTGGGCGACGCCATGGACGAACGCTCGGAGCGACGCCTCGTCGTGCGCGTCGCCGTCACGCTTGCTCTGCAGAAACGCCAGTGCGTTCATGGGCACGAGTCTAGCCCAGCGCGGGCGGGGCTCGCTTCACCCCCAGCCTGCGTCGTGAAGCGCCCGACGCGCCTCCGACGCCTCGTCCCAGGGAAGCACCTCGTCCGCCCGCTCCAGCGTGGCCTCGTGCCCCTTGCCGGCCAGCAGCACCACGTCGCCGGGCCGCGCCAGCGCCACGGCGGTGCGGATCGCCTCGCGCCGGTCGGGCACGACCCGCACGTCGTCGCCGGGCCGGCCCCCCGCCCCGCGCGCCCCCTCCACCATGGCGTCCAGAATGTCCGCGACGGCTTCGCTGCGCGCGTCCTCTTCGGTCAGGACGACCACGTCCGCCCCCGCCACGGCCGCTGCGCCCAAGGGCCCGCGCTTGGCGGGGTCGCGTTCGCCCGCGGCGCCGATCACCACGATGCGCCGCCCCTGCTGCGGCGCGACGGCCTCCAAGGCGCGCGCCAAGGCCGGCGCCGTGTGCGCGAAGTCCACCACCACCGTGAACGGCTCGGCCTGCACGACCTGCATGCGGCCGGGCACGCCGGGAAACGTGGCCAGGCGGGCGGTGGCGTCCGGGAGCGGCACGCCCTCCGCGTGCGCGACCGCCAGGGCCGCCAGCGCGTTCCAGGCGTTGAACCGCCCGACCAGCGGCACCGTCGCCTCGAGCGTCCGCCCGTTCGGGGCGGCGATGCGGAGCTCCAAGCGGCCGGGCGGTTGGGCGACGCTCAGCAAGCGCCAGTCGGCGCGGGGGTCCTCGCCGAAGCTGACGTGCGTGTCGGCCGCGGCCGCGAAGTCGGGGTAGTGCGGGTCGTCGCGATTCAGGACCGCCGCGCCGGCGCGACGGATCAGCGAGATCTTCGCGTCGCGGTAGGCCTCGAGGGTGCCGTGGAAGTCGAGGTGCTCCGGCGCGAGGTTGGTCCACACCGCCCGGGCGTACTGCACCTCGTCCAGGCGGCCCAGGGCCAGCCCGTGCGAACTGGACTCCAGCACCACCCGCGCCATGCCGTGATCCACCGCGCGTGCCAGGAAGGCCTGCACCTCGCTGGCCTCCGGCGTGGTGAACCGCCCCTCGCCCGGCGCGTGCGTGCGGCCGAAGCGGGTCATGGCGCTGGAGGAGAGGGCGGCGGGCGCGGCCTCGTCGTCCAGCAGCCACCACATCAGCGCGGCGGTGGTGGTCTTGCCGTCCGTGCCGGTGACGCCCAGCACGCGGGTGCGCGTCGACGGGGCGCCATGGTAGGCGGCCGCGAGCCGCGCCACGGCCGCGCGGTCGTTCGGCACCGAGAGGTACGGGACGCCCCCCAGGGGCAGGCTCCGGCCGTCCGGACGCGCCCCCACGATCAGGATGGCGCCGGCGGCCACGGCGTCTGCGGCGAAGCGGTGCGCGTCGACGCGCGCGCCGCGCCTGGCCACGAAGACCGCCCCGGGCACCACGCGCCGCGCGTCCTGCACCACGGTCGAGACCGGCACGTCCGGCAGCGCGTCCGCCTCCCCGGCCCGTTCCGGGTAGGCGCGGCGAACCAGGTCGGGCAGACGCACGGCGCCGTTCAGGACCGCACCAGCGGCGGCACCAGTCCGTGCGGCTCCAGCAGCTCGAAGGTCCGCCGGCGGTCACGGTCGGAGCGCACGAAGTCGAGCTCGTCGGCGGGCAGCACCACCGTCCGCGACAGGTCGTACGACGCCACGAAGGCGTCGTACAGCTCGTTCAGGCGCGCCAGGTAGCTCTCGGCGATGTCGCTCTCGTAGGCGCGTCCGCGGAGGTCGATGCGCTCCTTGAGCGTCGACACCGACGCGCGCAGGTAGACCAGCAGGTCCGGCGGGCGCAACGTGGCGGCGATCGCCTCGTACATGCGGCGGTAGGCGTCGTGGTCCCGGCCCGAGAGGATGCCTTCCTGCCACAGGTTGCGCGCGAACACGGCGGCGTCCTCGTAGACGGTGCGGTCTTGAATCACGCGCTCGCCCGGGTTGACCTGCCGGAGGTGCTGCCGCAGCCGCTCGGCCAGGAAGAACATTTGGGAGTGGAACGCCCACCGCTTCATGTCGCGGTAGAAGTCCGGCAGGTAGGGGTTGTCGTCCACGGCTTCGAAGATCGGTTCCAGCGCGTAGCGGTCGGAGAGGATGCGGGTCAGGCTGCTCTTGCCGACCCCGATGTTCCCGGCGATGGCGACGTACACGGTTGGCTCCTCAGGCCACGCGGGCCAATTGCAGGACGTCGCCCAGCAGGGCGTCGCGGTCTTCGCCTCGTGACACGAAGTCCAGATCGCCCGCCTCGACGACGTGCATGCGGTGGGGGTAGTGGGCGAAGTAGGCGTCGTACGCCTCGCTCAAGCGCCGCAGGTACGTCTCGTCCATGTCGTGCTCGAAGGGGCGGCCACGCCGCGCGATCCGCTCCAGCAGCACGTCCGTGCCGGCACGCAGGTACACCACCAGGTCCGGCGTGGTCAGCTTCGGGCGCAGGTTCTGGTACAGGTCCTGGTACAACTCCCACTCGTCCCCTTCCAGGTTCAGTGACGCGAAGATCCAATCCTTGTCGAACAGGTAGTCGGTGACCGTGTGCCGCGTGAACAGCGCCCCCTGGTCCAGGTCCCGCACCTGCTTGAAGCGCGACAGGAGGAAGAACACCTGCACGTTGAACGCGAACCGGGCGGGGTCGCGGTAGAACGGGGCCAGGAACGGGTTCTCCTCCACCACCTCCAGCACCAGCCGCGCCTCGATCTCCGCGGCGAGGATGCGGGCCAAGCTGGTCTTACCCACGCCGATGGGGCCTTCCACCACGATCCTCGACACGTCACCACCCCTCAGCCCCCCGAGGATACCTCAGGGCCGGGAACGGGGGTTCTCGGCGCCTGTGCTAGACTCCTGGCAGCACATGGACAACGACCCTCCGAGTCGATCTCGGCCCCGTACCTTCCCCTTCGTCCTCGCACTGTTCGCACTCACCGCACCGCTGCTGGCGTTGGCGCAACCTGTGTCCGACGCCGCGGGCGGCGTGTCGGCCGCTCAGGTCGCGACGCTGGTCATCCTGCTGCTGCTCTCAGGTCTGATGTCCGGGTCCGAGACGGCGCTGACCGCGCTGGGCGAGTGGAAGATCCGTCAGCTCCGCGAGGACGGCCTGGACCCGACCGGCGTGTTCGCGCTTCTCGAAATGCAGCCCACGCGCTTCATCACCACGCTGCTGATCGGCAACAACCTCGTCAACATCGCCGCGACCGCGTTGGTGACGCAGATGTCGATCAATCTATCGCGGCAGTTGGGGTTCGCGGAATCGCTGGCCGTCGGCTATGCGACCGGGGTGATGACGCTCCTGGTGCTGATCTTCGGCGAGATCACGCCCAAGTCGATCGCCGTCCACAACGCCGTCGGGTTCAGCCGACTGGTGATCCGGCCCGTCTGGATGCTGTCGGTGGTGCTGTACCCGGTGGGGCGGTTCTTTGCCTGGATCACCACCTGGATCCTTCGCGGCCTGCGACTGGAGCCGACCGCCAGTCCGCTGATCACCGAGAACGAGCTGCGGTTGATGCTTCGCAGCGCCGAGGAGTCCGGCGTGATCGAAGCGCAGGAAGAGAAGATGATCAAGGGCATCATCGACCTGGAGGAGACGGTGGTGCGCGAGGTGATGACCCCGCGCGTCGACGTGGTCGCCATCTCCGAGGACGCGCCGCTGGACCAGTTGCTGGACCTGGTGATCGAGCACGGCTTCAGCCGCCTGCCGGTGTACGCCGGCAGCATCGACGACGTGCACGGCCTGGTGTACGCCCGCGACCTGCTGCCGTTCCTGGGCCGGCCCGACGCGATGGCGGAGACCCGGATCGGCGATCTGATGGGTCCCCCGCAGTACGTGCCGGAGACGCTCTCGGTCCTGAGCCTGCTTCGCGACATGCGCCTCCGCAAGCTGCACATGGCGGTCGTCGTGGACGAGTTCGGCGGCACCAGCGGCCTGATCACGCTCGAGGACATCATCGAGGAGATCACCGGCGAGATCTACGACGAGACCGACGAGGACGAGGGCGAGGACGTCGTCCTCGAGGACGACGGCTCGTACCTGGTCCAGGGCGCCGCGCACCTCGAGGAGGTCGCGGAGGTGCTACGGGTCACGTTCGAGGACGACGGCGAGTTCGACACGTTGGCCGGCTTCCTGATCAACGCGTTCGGGTACATCCCGCAGGTCGGCGAGTCGATCGACGTGCAACACGTCAACTTCCAGGTCGTCGACGCGGACGAACGGCGCGTGCTGGGCGTTCGGGCCGTGCTGCACGACGCCGACGCCTTCGAATCGCACACCGCAGCGAGCGACGAGTCGGACGAGCGCATCCCAGGCGGCGCCCGGTACGGTCCCGAGTAGGGCTCGTCTTTAGGGCGGTCGTCAGCCCGCCGCGTCGCTACGGCGCAGGTGGTAGCGCCGCGCCACGCGCGGCGCGACGTGGGTCAGCAGTTCGTACGAGATGGTGCCGATGCGCTCGGCCAGCGCGTCCGCGCCCGGGCCGTGCCCTCCCCACACGTCGACGCGGTCGCCGACCTCCACGTCCGCGCTCCCGACGTCGATCATGGTCTGGTCCATGCACACCCGGCCCACCACCCGCGCGCGACGTCCGTCCGGCAGCCCGACCTCGCCCAGGTTGGACAGCGCCCGCGGATAGCCGTCGCCGTACCCGATGCGAAGCGTGGCGATCGTCGTCGCTTGCGGCGCGCGCCAGGCGTGGCCGTACGACACGGCCTCGCCGGCCTGAACGCGCTTTGTGAACACCACCGGCGCCCGCAGGCGCAGGACGGGCTCCAACGGCCCCTCCGGCCCGGGCGCGTACGTCACCGGCGGGTAGCCGTACACCGCGATGCCGGGCCGAACCATGTCGAGATGGGTCGCCGGGTGCGCCAGCAGGGCGGCGCTGTTGGCCGCGTGCCGGATGCGCGGACGAATGCCCTCGGCGGCCAGGCGCGCCAGCACCGCCTCGAAGGTGCGGCGCTGCCCCTCGGTGGCGTCCGAGGCAAGCTCGTCCGCGCGGGCGAAGTGCGTCCACACCCCCGCGAGCTCCGCGGTCGGTTCCAGCGCCACCGCCCGCGCCAGCGCCACGGCCGCCTCCGGCCGGCATCCCAGCCGGCCCATGCCGGTGTCGACCTTGAGGTGCAGCTGCACGGGCACGTCGTCCTCGGCGGCGTCGACGGCGCGGCGAAGGTCGTTCTCATCGGTCAGCGTCAGATCGATGCCGGCCCGGACCAACCGCCGCAGCGGGGGGCCGTACACCGGCCCGAACGCCAGGATGCGCGCGTCGATCCCTGCGCGTCGCAACGCCAACGCCTCGTCCGGGGTGGCGACGCCCAGGGCCTCCACGCCGGCCCGGACCAGCGTGCGGGCGACCGGCACGAGCCCGTGCCCGTACGCGTCCGCCTTTACCGCCACCAGCATCGCCGCGCCCTCCGCGAGGTGGGCCCGCAGACGCCGCACGTTGCGCCTCAGCGCATCCAGGTCCACCTCGGCCACGGGCACGGGGGCGCGGGGTTCGTCCATCACCTGCCTACCCGCCCTTGCTGACGTCGGCCCGCCGCTCGAGCCAGTGCAGCAGGCTGGAGGCGCTGAGCGTCAGAGCGATGTAGATCACGGCCGCGCTGTTGTACGGCGGGAACAGATTCAGGGTGGCCGCGCCGAACTCGCGCGCCTTTTGCGTCACGTCCCCCACGCCGATCACCGACAGCAGCGCGGTGTCCTTCAACATGGCGATGAACTCGTTGCCGAGCGGGGGCAGCACGATGCGGATCGCCTGCGGTAGCACCACGAAGCGGGCGGTCTGCATCCCGTCGAGCCCCAGGCTGCGGGCGGCCTCCACCTGTCCGCGCGGGATCGCTTCGATGCCGGCACGAAAGATCTCGGCCATGTAGGCGGCGTAGCCGATCGCAATGGCCAGCACCCCCCGCAACAGGTCGCTCTGGATCACGATACGCCCGCCGGTGAGGTCGCGGACCGCCCCCGGGATCACGAAGCCGATGAACAGGATCACCACCAGCATCGGAACGCCGCGGATCAGGTCGACGTACAGCTCGGCGAACACGGACAGCGGGTGCTCGCGGCTCTGCTGCGCGGCGAACGCCAGCAACGCCAGCAGGAACCCCAGCGCCAGCGCCAGCATCGCGGGGTTGCGTGCCGAATCGGGCAGAAAGGTGACGCGCCATCGCTCCTCCAGCTCGGGTGGAATCTCCTCGCCCGGAAGGAACACCGCCCCCACGCGGCCCTCCTCCAGGTAGCCAAGCGCCGCCCCCGCATCCAGGGCGCTGACGAAGCTGCGCCCCTCGGCCCCCTCTGCGTAGCTTCCCTCCTTGAGGACGTCGACCAGGCGCGTCGGCGTGCCGCGAAGGATGGCCACCCGCCCTTCGGTGCCACCGGCGAGCACCAGCTCCTCGGTAGGGAACGTCAACGTCGCGCCGCCGCCCACGGCCAGGACGGCGGCGGCGGCGTAGAAGCCCGGAACCGTCCACCTGCCCAGGGGGACCAACATCATGCCCGCCAACGCCAACCCGAGCACCGAGGCCAAGGCGTAGCCCAGGACCGTGACCGAGATGGTGTAGTTCAGGCCCGGCAGCAGGAAGCGAAGGGCGCGTTGGTAGTCGGGGTCCTGGGTGTACAGCAGGATCAGCAACGGGAGGAGCGCCAACAGCACCAGGTAGCTGGGCTTGATGCGGCCCAGCCGGCCTTTGCGCACCTTGGCGTGGGGGTTGGGGCGACCCATGGTCACCTCCCGGAAGGCATGCGAAGCGGGGGCCGGGCTCGGCCCGGCCCCCGGTGGGACGACGCGGTGTCACCGCGCCGCGCGGCGCGGCCGGGTCACTCCTCGGGTCCGAACCATTTCGCGACCAGATCGTCGAGGGTGCCGTCCTCGCGGATTTCGGCGAGCCCTTCGTCGAAGTCGAACACCAGCGGGTCGCCCTCCTGGAACACCAGGCCGAGGGGGTCGCTGGTCAGTCCGCGAATGCCGACCACCAGGTCGCCGGCGTGCTGTTGCGCGAAGGCGTCCGCGGTCACCCCGTCGATGATGACCCCGTCCACGTCGCCGTTCAGGAGGGCCTGCACGGCCGAGTTGAAGGTGTCGTACAGGCGGAGCCGGTCCTGGCCGACCAGTTCTTCGCCGAGCTGGGCGTTGGTGGTGCCCAGCTGCGCACCGAGCACCAGATCGGCGTCGTCGGCGGTGAAGTCCGCTTCGGTGAGGCCCTCGTCCTCGACGCGCATGGTGATGGCCTGCGACACCACGAGGTAGGGGTCGCTGAAGTCGACGATCTCGTCCCGTTCGGGGGTGATGGACACGCCCGAGGCGACCATGTCGAACTGGCCCTCCGCCAGGGCGGGGAAGATCCCGTCCCAGGCCGTGGTCACGAACTCCGCTTCACAATCGATGCGTTCGCAGATGGCGTTCACGACGTCGACGTCGAAGCCGACGATGTCGCCGTCCTGGTTCACGGTCTCGAACGGCGGGTAGGTGGTGTCGCTGCCGACGCGCAGGGTGCGGCCGCCTAGGTCGGCCTGGGCGAAGGACACTCCGAGCAGGAGCACGATAAGGAGGAGGAACGGACGCTTCATGGGGCCTTCCTTTCTGTGCTGGATCCGCGTGGGTACTTCGTGGGGTCGGCGTCCCGCCATGCGTGCGGGGCGTGCATGAAGATACCCCGCCGCGCACGCGCCGGGCAAGGCGGGGGGCTGGGCGCGTCGGTGTGGTTCGGAACTTCTCGGCGGGTGCGCGCGCAACGCATACGGCCTGCATACGACGAATCGGTGGAAGGGCAGGCGTGGAAAGCGTCGGACACGAGGATCGTCGCGCCCCATGCGGGAACGCCGCGACTGGGATCGCCAGATGGGTGCGCCGGAGGTGGCACATCTCGCGGCGGTTTCGCGCGCGACGCCGCAGGGCGCCGACGACGGCGTCACACACCTGCACGGCGTCGTTGCGGCGCCGGCCGGGCCGTCATCAACGTGACGATCCGGCGGCGCGTTCTCCGCGAAGGTCCCATAGGCACAGGATCAACGCCAAGGCGATCAGCACCAACACCAGGCGCATCATGTCCTGCAGGCCGCCGACCTGCGCCGTGATGGGGGCGGCCTGCGCCTGCGCACCCACCTCGGCCGCCGCCCGCACGGCGGTGCGGGCGGCCCAGACGCTGCCGAGCACGGCGATGCCGGTGGTCTGGCCCAGGGCGCGTGTGAGGCCCAGCAGGCCGCCGGCCACCCCAGAGCGGCCCTGGGGCGCAGCGCCCATGATGGCGCTGTTGTTGGGGGTCTGAAAGGTGCCCATCCCCAGTCCCACCAGCACGAAGCGCAGCACGAATCCCAGCGCCGTGGTGTCCTGGTCGAGGGTCGCGACCAGGGCGAACCCCGCCAGCGCCAGCGTCAGCCCGATCACGGTGATGGGGCGCTCGCCGTAGCGGTCGGCCAACGTGCCGGCCACGGGCGCGATGATGACCAACAAGATGGGCGTCACCGACATCAACAGGCCGACGGTGCGGGGTGGGAAGCCGAGCACGTTCTCGAGGTAGAACGGCATCACGAAGATCGTGCCCATGATCGACACGAAGACGGTGACGCCCGCCACCAGGCCCACCGTGAGCCGGCGGTTCCCGAACATGCGCAGGTCCACCACCGGCGCCGTCGCGCGTCGCTCGATGGCCGTGAACCCGGCGAGGGCCAGCGCGCTGGCGGCGAACAACGCCAGGATGACCGGGTCGGCGAAGCCCCGCCCTTGGCCCAAGGTGAGGGCCAGGCTCAACGCGGCCAGGGCAGAGGACAGTGTCGCGGCGCCGGCCAGGTCGAACGGGAGCGGCGCTGCGGGCGCGTATCGAGGCACGAAGCGGTGCCCCAGCAGGAAGCCGGCGGCGGCGACGGGCACTCCGAACAAGAACACCCACGGCCAGCCGACCTCCACCAGGAATCCGCCCAGGGTCGGGCCCAGGACGATCCCGACCGACAGGACGGCACCGTTCACGCCGATCGCCCGGCCGCGCTCACCGGCGGGGAACACGTCGGCGATGATCGCCAACCCCAAGGCGGTCAGGACCGCGGAGGCGGCGCCCTGCACCGTTCGGAACATGATGAGTGACACCACCCCAGGGGCCAGGGCGCACAGGAGCGACCCGACCCCGAAGGTGGCGAACCCGCCGAGGAACAGCGTGCGCTTGCCGAACATGTCGGCCAGCCGGCCGGCGATCGGCAGCAGCGAGGCGGTGGCCAGCAGGTAGGAGAGCACCACCCACTGCACCAGCGCGAACGGCGCGTCGAAGGCGGTCACCAACGTGGGGAGCGCGACGTTGACGCTGGTCGCCATCACCGTGGAGGTGAACGCGCCCAGCGTGGCGCTGGCCAGCACGTACGCGCGTGCACGAGGGTGGTCGCGGACCTCCTCGAACGTCACGCCCTATCCAACCACGACGTGGGCCCGACCCCCCCGAGGGGCGCCGGGCCCGTGCGCGCGCTGCAAGCGTTCAGCGCTGGATCAGTTTGCGAAGGCGGCCTGCACGGCGTCGACTGCGCTTTCACCGTCCAGCGTCTCCACGCCGTCCAGCCACTCGCTCACGACGGAAAGGTTGTCCGCCACCCAGCCGCGCGCGACGGCGGTGGCGTCGTTGCCCTGACGGCTGTAGGCGTCGATCCAGGCGTTCTGGATGTCGGGCGTGACCGTGAACTGCTCGAAGAACGTCCGCAGGTTGGGGTTGTTCTCGGCCCATTCGGTGCTCAGGCCGGTCGCGACGTAGCCGTCGCCGCCCCACACGTTCTCGGGGTCGTCCAGGTAGGTGATGTCGTGCACCTCGTTCATCCAGTGCGGGCTCCAGGCCAGGAACACGATCGGTTCCTCGTCCTCGACGGCCGACGCGACCTGCGCCAGCATGCCGGCGGTGGAGGACTCGACCAGCTCCATGCTGGAGAAGCCGTAGGTGTCCTCCTCGATCATGGTCAGGATGATCTCGTTGCCGTCGTTGCCGGGCTCGATGCCGTAGATGCGGCCGTCGAACATGTCGGCGTTGGCGGCGACGTCGGCCAGCGAGGTGATGCCCTGCTCGGCGACGAAGGTCGGCACGCCGGGGCGGTACACCGTCGGTTCGAGGTTGGTGTTCACCAGGGTGAAGCTGCCGTCCCCGCCGCTCTCGGCGAGGTAATCCTCGAGCATGGTGTCCATGCTGGGTCGCCACACGCCGAGGAAGGCGTCGAGGTCGTTCTCGGAGAGGCCCTCGAAGATCAGCGGCACCGACAGCGCCTGCGCGTCGGTGTCGTAGCCGAGTTCCTGCAGAATCACGCTGGCGACCTGCGTCTTGACGGTGACGCCGGGCCACTCGACGTATCCGAATTCGACGGAGTCGTCCTGCTGCGCGACGGCGGGGCCGAGCAACAGGGCGGCGATGATGAGTCCAAGCAGTCGTTTCATGGTGTGTCCCTTCCGCGAGACGTAGGAATGCACGCGGCCCGCACGGACGTGCGCACCGGGCCGTAGCCGATGAGGTGTGGGCCGGCCACCAGGTAGGGTAGTCGACGACCGCCTGAGGATCGTGTGACGTCCGTAACGAGGAACGCGGCGGTCGGCGCTCCGACGGTTCTTCCGGCGCCCGCCCACGCCCGATTGTGCGAAGGGAGCCAAGCGTGTCTCCAGCAACGACCGAGTCCGCGTCGGACCGACCGACGCCGTCCGCAACCGGGGAGGTGAAGATCGCCGTCCGCGGCGTCGCCAAGCTGTTCGGCGAGCGACGCCGCTTCGACGACGCGTTCTCGATGTTGGCCGAGGGGCGCACCAAGACGGAGGTGCAGGAGGCCCTGGGCGTGATGGTCGGCACCTACGGCATCGACCTCGACGTGGAGGCCGGCCGCACCTTCGTGCTGATGGGCCTCTCCGGCAGCGGGAAGTCCACGCTGCTGCGGCTGCTCAACCGTCTGCTCGAGCCGACGCGCGGCGAGATCCGCATCGACGGGGAAGACGTGACGGCGCTCGACCGGCGCGGGCTGATCGCCCTGCGGCGCCGCGTCTTCGCCGGAATGGTGTTCCAGCGCTTCGCGATCCTGCCGCACCGCACCACGCTGGACAACGTGGCGTTGGGGCTGGAGCTTCAGGGCGTCGCGCGGACGGAGCGTCACGAGCGCGCCGCCGCGATGATCGAGCTGGTCGGCCTGTCGGGATGGGAGCAGCACCGGCCGGCCTCGTTGTCGGGCGGCATGCAGCAACGGGTCGGGCTGGCGCGCGCGTTGGTCCTGGACGGCAACGTGATGTTGATGGACGAGCCGTTCAGCGCCCTGGACCCGCTGATCCGCCGCGAGCTCCAGGATGAGCTGGTGCAGCTCCAGGAGCGCGTGCAGAAGACGATCGTGTTCGTGACGCACGACCTGGACGAGGCGCTGAAGCTGGGCGACCGCATCACGATGCTGAAGGACGCGCGGGTGCAACAGGTCGGCACGCCGCAGCAGATCGTCACCGAGCCCGCCAACGACTACGTCCGCGCCTTCGTGGAGGGCGTGAACCGGACCGAGGTGCTGACCGCCCGCGTCCTAATGCGCCCCCTCGAGGCGGGGGAGCCGGACACGCCGTTGCGCGTCGCGGGCCGCACCCCGCTCAAGGAGATCCTGGAGCTGGTCGCCGACGGACCCCGCGGCGTGCCGGTGTGCGTGCAAGACGAGCACGACACGCCGATCGGCGTGATCGATCGGCGGACCCTGTTCGCGGTGCTGGCGGGACGCGCCCTGGAGGACGCGCACGCGGCTCCCGAGGACGCGTCGCCGTCCACGCGCGGGGGCACGCCGTGACGCTGCTCCGGCGGTGGTTCACGGACGGCATCCCGCTGGGTGCCTGGGTCGAGAGCGGGGTCGAGGCCCTCGAGGACGCCTTCTCGAACTCGTTCGACGTGTTCAGCGATGCGACGTTGGTCGTCTACGACATGATGAACGGCGGGCTGATGTCGGTGCCGCCGTGGAGCGTGGTGCTGGCGTTCGCGGCGTTGGCCTGGGCGGCGACCAACTGGAAGGTGGCGGCGTTCACGCTGATCGGTCTGTTCCTGACGGTGAACATCGGGATGTGGCCGTCGTTCGTGTCGACGTTGACGCTGGTGGTGTTGGCCGAGGTGCTCGTGGTGGCGTTCGGGCTTCCCCTGGGGGTGCTGGCGGCCGTAAACGACGTCGCAGAGGGGATCCTGAAGCCCATCCTCGACTTCATGCAGACCATGCCGGCGTTCGTGTACCTGATCCCGGCCGTCAGCTTCTTCGGTCTGGGGGTGGTGCCGGGCATCGTGTCGACGGTGATCTTCGCCATTCCCCCGTTGATCCGCTTGACCAACCTCGGCCTCAGGCAGGTGCCCCACGAATTGATCGAGGCGGCGGAGGCGTTCGGCGCGACACGGGGTCAGCGCCTCGTCAAGATCCAGTTCCCCGTGGCGGTGCCCACCGTGATGGCCGGCGTGAACCAGAGCATCATGCTGAACCTGTCGATGGTCGTGATCGCGGCCCTGATCGGCGCGGAGGGGCTGGGCCGCGACGTGATCCGCGGCATGAACATCCTCGACATCGGGCTCGGCTTCGAGGCCGGCCTGGCCATCGTCATCATGGCGATCGTGCTGGACCGCATCACGCAAGCGCTGGGCCGCAACGGGCCCGACTGATCGGCCGGGCCCGCGGGCCAGCGCCGCGGAGGTTCAGCCCTTGACGCTGCCCGCCAGCAGGCCCCGGATGAAGTACCGGCCCAGCACGATGTAGATCAGCAGCGTCGGCAGCGCCGCCAGGACGCTGCCGGCCATCGGCAGGTTCCAGGACACGGCCTGGCCCCCCGCGAGCTGTGCCAGCGCGACGGTGATGGGCTGGCTGCTCTGCGAGGTCAGCGTCACCGCGAACAGGAACTCGTTCCAGATCTGCGTGAACTGCCAGATGATCACCACCACGAAGCCGCTCACCGACAGGGGAAACACGATGTGTCGGTACATGCCGAAGAAGCCCGCCCCGTCGATCTTGGCCGAGTCGAGCATCTCGTCGGGGATCTCGGCGTAGAAGTTGCGGAAGATCAGCGTGGTGATGGGAAGGCCGTACACGATGTGCGTCAGGGACAGGCCGGCGATGCTGCCGTACAGGCCGATGTCGCGCAGGAACTGGAACAGCGGGATCAGGATGGCCTGGTACGGGATGAACATGCCGAACAGCATCAGCGGAAACACGATGTTCGCGCCGGGGAAGCGCCACTTGGACAGGATGTAGCCGTTCAGCGAGCCGAGGATGGCGCTGCCGAGCGTGGCGGACGTCGCCAGCACGAAGCTGTTCCGCAGCGTGGGGAAGAACGCCTCCCAGGCCACCACGAAGCTGTTCCAGTTCGGCACCGCCGGCCAATGCCAGGTGGTCGCCAGCCGGATGGCGGCGGGTTCCTTGAGGGCGGTGGCGAACACCAGGTAGATCGGCAGCAGGTAGAAGATCGTTGCCAACACCAGCAGTGCGTACACGGCGATGCGGCGGCCGCGGCGTCCCGCGCGAGGACGCGAGGCGGGGGGGCGGCGCGTGAGCGTCTCGGCGCTCATCTGCCTACCTCGCCGCGAAGGCTGTAGCGCAAATAGGGGATGATCACCATCGCCACCATGATCAGCAGCACCACGGCGATGGCGGCTCCCTCGGCGAACTGATTCGCGCGGAAGCTCCGCAGGTACATCAACAGGGCCGGCACGTCGGTGGTGGCGTTGTCCGACCCGGCCATCGCCCAGATCAGGTCGAAGATCTTCAGGCTGATGTGGCCCAGGATGATCATCGCCGACAGGGTGATGGGCCCAAGCAGGGGCAGCACCACGTGCCGGTACAGCTGCACTTCGTTGGCGCCGTCGATCCGGGCCGCCTCCCGCAGCGTCTCGGGAATGCCGCGCAGGCCGGCCAAATACAGCGCCATGGTGTACCCCGACAACTGCCACACCGCGGCGAGGATGATGCCGATGAACGCCACGTTGAAGCCGTGCGTCTCAGGGAACGGCAGCAAGGTGATGCCGGGCGCGCCGGCCAGGGCCCAGACGAGAAGCGCCGTAGCGGCACCGCCCACTGCGAAGCCCTGTACGCGGCGCCCGCTCTGCCAAGCGCGCCAGGCCACCCATGCGAACAAAATGCCCAGCAGCAGTCCGCCGTAGAGCGGCAGGGCGTTCCAGTCGAACTGCCACACCTGCAGGCGCGTGGTCAGCCATGGGAACTCGATGCGTGGCAGACCGATCAGCTCGGGAAGCACGTTCACGCCGCCGCGCGGCTGAAGCATCCAGCGCCAGACCGTGCCGGTCACGATGAAGGCCATCGCGAACGGGAACAAAAACACGGTGCGGAAGAAGCCCTCGCCGCGCACGTTCTGCTCCAGCAAAATGGCGAGGCCCAGCCCCACGATCAGGCAGCCGGCGATGAAGAAGATCGTGAAGAAGAAGGTGTTCACCAGGTCCTGACGAAAGCGGGTCTGCACCGCGCTGGTGAACAAAGTTTGATAGTTCGCGAACCCGATGAACTCGAGTTGCGGATTCAACGCCAGGGCCTGCGACGCGTCGCGGCCCCAGTTGGTCAGGGATACGTAGATCGTCCGCCCGATGAAGCCATACACGAAGATCGCCAGCAGCACCAGCGACGGCAGCAACATCAGCAGGGCGGAGAGGCGATCGCGGGTCATGGTGACAAGATACCGGAGTTCGGAGAACGAAGGTGGGGACGCGCCGGGCGCGTCCCCACAGGATCGTGTTTACTCGCCCAGGCCGGTCTGGCTGGCGATCGCTTCCGCGGCGTTCGCGGCTTGCTCGGGGTTGTCGGAGGAGAGGAAGATCTCCATCGCCGACGCGAACTCGCTCATGAACGCTTCCTTGGCCACGGTGCCGTGCACCAGGCTGCCGACGGTCTCGTCGTTGGCGTAGTCCTCGGCGGCCGACTGCAGGTAGGCGTTGTACTTGGACAGGTCGCTGTCCAGGCGCGGGCTGATGGAGCCCTTCAGCGGGTTGAAGGTGTCCTGGCCCTCCAGCGAGCCCACCAGGCGGAGCCAGTCGATGGCGTTGTCGCGGTGCGGCGCACCGACCGGCAGGCCGAACGAGTCGGCCAGCACCATGTACACGCCGTCAGTGCCGGGGCTGGCGGCCCAGCCGAAGTCCACGCCGGGCTCCAGCTCGAGCGTGGTCACCATGTAGCCGGCGGCCCAGTCACCCATCACGTTGAAGGCGGCGTCGCCCTCGACCACCATGTCGGTCGCCTGCTGCCAGCTGAGGCCGGAGGCGTCGTCATTGGTGCACTCGAGGACCTGCCCCAGGGTGTCCCAGGCGGCCACGGCCTCGTCGGACGTGAAGCTCACGTCGCGCGTCCACAGCCCGTTCCAGCCGTCCACGCCCATTTCGGCCAGCGCGACGGACTCCCACAGGTGCTGGACGGTCCAGTTCTGGCCCAACGACAGCGGGGTGACGCCCTGATCCTGCAACGCGGGACAGGTCTCGTTCAGGAACTCGTCCCAGGTGGCCGGGACGTCCACGCCCCACGTCTCGAGGTTCTCGGGCACGTACCACAGCACGTTGGAGCGGTGCAGGTTGGCGGGAACGCTCCAGATGCCCTCGTCCGTGCTCAACAGGTCGATGAACTGCTCGGGGAAGACGTCGAACCATCCCTCTTGTTCGTACAGGAAGGTGAGGTCTTCCATGCGGTCGGCCGCGACCCAGGTGCCGATCAGTTCCTGGCCGATGTGCACCTGGAAGCTGTCCGGCGGGTCGCCGCCCAGCATGCGGGTCTTCAGCACGGCGCGCGCATTGACGCCCGAGCCGCCCGTGACGGTGGCGTTGATCACGTCGACCTCGGGATGATCCTCTTCGTACAGGTCGATCAACGCTTCGAGGGCCGGACCCTCGTTGCCTGCCCACCACGAGAAGATCTCGAGTTCGCCCTGGGCGGAGGCCGCCCCCAACAGGGCGATCGAAGCGAGGACCATCAACGACGTTCGGATCATGATGTCTCCTTCCCCCGGGGAAGAGACGCCCCGGGACGCGCGGCCGGTCCAGGCATACCTCACCCAGAATCACGAGGGTGCACGCCTGAGCGTGCGGCCATCCCGACAGAGCTCCGAGGTTGGACGGGACCGGTCCGCTTGCGTTCACTCGTAGCGTACGGCGCGGAGCCGTTCCGGCGCAACACGGTGTGGACGTCGCTCGCCGCGGCGGGAGGGGGGTAGCATGGACGCCGTGCCGGACGCGCAGGAGCTCAGGGAACGACTGCGGAGCCCGTTGCGCCGGGAGCTGCGAGCCGGCTGCCGCGACGACGTCGTGGTGGGCGGCTTGGAGCGCCTGATCCGGACCGTCGGCACGCCGTTCGCCGAAGTCCGAACGCTGTTGGCCGGGTACGCAGAGATGGCGCCCGAGATGCGCCAGGAACGCGTACGCCAGGCCCTCGGCTCCTTGGACCGGTCGGCGGCGGCGAACCCCGGCCCCCATGCATCGCCCGGCCCCCCCGACAAGGGCGACGGCCCCCGAAGCGGCGCCGCGGAGAAGGGTGGCGGCCCCGGCGCCACCCGCCTCCTCGAGGCACGGCTGCACGAGGTCGACATCGGCTTGGCGGCCCAGGCGGGACGCAAGCTGGCGGAGCTCGGGGTCGCCACCCACCGGGATCTGCTGCGGGTGTTCCCCCGCCGCTACGAGGATCGCCGGGCTTTGCCGGACTTCGCCGGCCTGGCCGGGCGCGAGCAGGCCACCGTCATCGGCACGCTGTTGGGACGCAAGGCGACGAAGTCCCGCCGTGGCATGACGGTGTTGCGGGCGTTCATGGAGGATCGCCATGGCGGCCGGCTGAGCGTGGTGTGGTTCAACCAGCCCTGGCTCGAGACGCAGTTGTTCCCGGGCCGAACCCTGATCGCGACCGGGCGCGTCAAGGCGCAGGGGGGTCGGACGGAGTTGCACGCCACCCACCACGAAGTCGTCGAGGGCGATGACACCCTCGCCACCGATCGGATCGTCGGCATCTACGCCACCCCTCGCGGGCTGGCCCAGGACTACCTGAGGCGGGCCATTCGGACGCTGCTGGACGTTCTTCCGACCGTTCCAGACCACCTTCCCCGCCCGGTGCTCGCGCGCGAAGACCTGGTGTCGTTGAAGACCGCGCTGGAGCAGATCCACTTTCCCGACGACGAAGCGGGGTTGGCGGCCGCGCTGCGCAGACTCAAGTTCGACGAGTTCCTGTTCCTCGAGCTGCGCATGCTCCGCGCCAAGGCCGCGGGCGGGCCGGGGGCGGCCACGCCGGTGGACGACGCGGACGTGCGGCGTTTCGAGGAGGCGCTGCCGTTCCGGTTCACCGGCGCCCAGCGGCGCGCCCTGGACGAGATCCTGGCGGACGTCGCCGCGCCGCGCCAGATGGCCCGCATGCTGCAAGGCGACGTCGGCAGCGGCAAGACGGCGCTGGCAGCCGCGGCGGCCTGGGTCGTCGTCCGCGCGGGGCGGCAGGCGGCGGTGATGGCGCCCACCGAGATTCTGGCCCGTCAGCACTTCTTGAATCTGCGCGAATACCTGCACCCGTTGGGGGTCCGCACCGAGATGTTGAGCGGCTCGCAGGCCACCGCCGTGCGGCGCGAGGCGCGGGCGCGCGTGTCGTCCGGCGGGGCCGACCTGGTGGTGGGGACGCACGCCCTGATCCAGGAAGGCGTCGAATTCCGCGACCTGGGCCTGGCCGTCATCGACGAGGAGCATCGCTTCGGCGTGGAGCAACGCCGCGCCCTGATCCGGACCCTCCCGGACGTGCTGGTGATGTCGGCGACCCCGATCCCGCGCTCGCTGGCGCTGACGCTGTACGGCGATCTGGACCTCTCGGTCCTGGATGAGCTTCCCCCAGGCCGGACGCCGGTGCGGACCACGTTGGTGGGCGCACCTAGGCGGCGCGAGGTCTACCGCGAGGTGTGGGACGAGATCCAGCGCGGGCGGCAGGCGTTCGTGGTCGCACCCCTCGTCGAGCGCAGCGAGGCGGAGACCATGCAGGAGATCGCCTCGGCGACCGAGATGGCCGACGATCTCCGCCGCATCCTTCCGGAGGCGTGCCGCATCGAGCTGCTGCACGGCCGCATGCCGGGTGCCGAGAAGGACGCCGTGATGGCACGCTTCCATGCGCACGAGATCGACCTGCTGGTGTCCACCACCGTCGTCGAGGTGGGCGTCGACGTGCCCAACGCCTCGGTGATGGTGATCGAGAACGCCGAGCGCTTCGGGCTGTCGCAGCTGCACCAGCTCAGGGGCCGCGTCGGGCGCGGGGCGGCAGAGAGTCGCTGCATCCTGGTGGCCGGCGACCGCTCCCGCAAGACGCAGCGGCGGCTCGAGGTGGTCGCGCGCCACACGGACGGGTTCCTGATCAGCGAGAAGGACCTGGAGTTGCGCGGGCCGGGCGAGCTTCGCGGCACCCGGCAGTCGGGTCTGCCCGACCTGCAACTCGGCGACGTGGTGCACGACGGCGAGGTGATCGAACGCGCGCGGGCGGTGGCCGAACGGATGCTGGAGGCGGACCCTCGCCTGGAGGCGCGTTGGGCCACCCGGCTCCGCGACGAGCTGAAGCGGCGCGTTCGCGCGGTCGGCCTGCGCGAACCGATCTGAGGCCTCGACCGCGTCGCCGGAGACGGGGCCGCCACGCGCGACCGCGCGCACCGCCCTCCTGCTAGACTCGCGTCGTGTCCCGCTTCCTCGGTGCCTTCGCGCTCGGCGTGCTCACGGTTGCGTTCCTCGCCGCATCGTGCGCGCCGCGCGCCGATCTGCGCGCAGAGCCCACCGAAGCGACCCGCCCGCTGACCTTCGAGGCGGTCCCGGGCCTCACCCGCATCGTGCGCTTCGATCCGCCCGGCGCCGGGGAGCGCCTGGAGTTGGAGCTGGCGGTGCAGGTCCACAACCCCAACACGTTCGGCGTGCACCTGGAGCGGTTGTCGTACCGGGTGGTCGTGAACGATCGCGCGGTGGCCGATGGCCGGATTCGCCCGGATCGCTTCGTGGAGGCCGGCGGCATGATCCCGCTGCGCTTTCCCGTCGAGGCCGAACTGCCGCCCACGCGGCCGCTGCTGACCGCGGTGGCGGGCGCGTTCACGGGCGAGCCGCTTCCCTACCGCCTGGAGGGCCGCGTCCGCTTCGGTGCGGCCGGCTACGCGTTCGAGAGCCGCTACGGCCTCCTGGTGGAGGGATCGCTCCTGCCCACCGAGACCGTCGAGCCCCCGCGACTGCGGGTGGACGGTGACGCGTCGCGCGCGTTCGAGGTCAGGCCCGGCGTGCCCGTGATCCAGGTGGCCATCCGGGTTCGAAACCCGGGCGAGATCGGGTACTTCCTTAGCGGAAAGGACGTGGCGCTGGCGCTGGCCGGGCACCCCGTCGCGACGCTGGACGTGGAGCCCCTGCCGATGCCGGCCGGGTCGGAACGGCCATTTGCGCTGTTGTTCTATCCGGATCCCGACCAGCTCGAGGGCGGCGCCCGCCGCGCGTTGGACGCTGCGCTGCGCGGCATCCCGACCGCGTTCGAGGTGCGGGGCGGCCTGGCGATGGACGTGCTGGGCGTGGCCTCGTTCCCCGTGCCGGGCGGAATCCAGGCGAACGGCTTCGTGTACGCGGAGTGATCCGCCCCTACGTGGCGTGATCCGCTCCGGGGCACGGCACGCGCGCCGTCGCGGCCGCGCTCGCGCTGCTATGATCCGTACTCATGCCGCGGATCCTCGTCACGGACAACCTGAAATTGGGCGACGCCCGCTACGACGGCGTCGAGGTGGACGACCGCGCCGGCATCACGCGTGAGGAGCTTCTGTCCATCGTTGGGGACTACGACGCGCTGATCACCCGCTCGCGCACCAAGGTGGACGATGCGTTGCTGGCGGCGGCGCCCCGCTTGAGCGTGGTGGGACGCGGCGGCGTGGGGGTCGACAACATCGACCTGGACGCGGCCAGCCGGCGGGGCATCGTGGTCCTCAACGCCCCCGAAGCCAACAGCGTGTCCGCCGCGGAGTTGGCCGTGGCATTGATGCTGGCCGCCTCGCGCGGGGTGGCGCGCAGCGACCGGCTGGTCCGGGACGGACGTTGGGACCGCTCCTTCCTAGGAAGGGAGGTGAAGGGCGCCCGGCTCGGGATCGTCGGGCTGGGCCGCATCGGGTCGCTGGTCGCGCGGCGTGCCCAAGGGCTGGGCATGGAGGTCGCGGCGTACGACCCCTACGTCAGCCGGCATCGGGCCGAGGAGCTGCACGTCGAGCTGTTCGACGAGCTCCAGTCCATGCTGGCCCGAAGCGACGTGCTGAGCGTGCATACGCCCCTCACCGACGAAACGCTCGGCATGATCGGAACGGCCGAACTGGCCGCGATGCCCACGGGGGCGACCGTCGTCAACGCGGCCCGCGGCGGGATCGTGGACGAGGATGCGCTGTTTGGCGCGCTCGAAGCCGGCCACCTGTTCGCGGCCGGCTTGGACGTGTTCCGGCACGAGCCTCCCTCGCAGGACCATCCGCTGTTGTCCCGGGACGACGTGGTCGTCACGGCGCACCTCGGCGCCAACACCACTGAAGCGCAGGCGCGCATCGGCTCCGAGATCCTCGAGCGCGTGGCGCATGCGTTGCGCGGCGACTACGCCAGCGGCGTGGTGAACGCGCCGGCGCTGTCCGGCGAGGTGATGCGGGACCTGGGGCGCCACCTGGAGCTCGGCGAGGTCCTGGGGCGGACCGCCTCGCAGCTCGCCGAGGGCCGTGTGCGCGAACTGGAGGTGGAGTTCGCCGGCGACTTCCCGCGGGACCCCGATCCGATCGCGACCGCGGTGACGAAAGGGTTCCTGGAGCCGATCCTGGACGAGGCGCCGAACTACGTGAACGCCGCCTCCATCGCTCGCGAGCGCGACGTTCGCGTCTCCAAGGTCACCGCCTCTCGCGACCGTGGCTATACCAGCCACGTCCTGGTGACGGCCCGCAACGAGGCGGGCGAGACCAGCGTGGCCGGCACCGTCCTGGGCGACAAGCCGCGCATCGTCGGCATCGATGGCTATCGCATCGAGATCCGACCGGCCGGCGCGATGCTGATCTGCACCAACGTGGACCGTCCGGGGGCGGTGGGGCGCGTCGGCACGGTGCTGGGCGACGCGGGCGTGAACATCGTGGGGATGCAGCTCAGCCGCGTGGATGGGGACGGCACGGCGATGTTCGCGCTCACCTTGGACCAGGCGCCCCCCGAGCAGGTGCTGGACGTCCTGCGTGGCATGAGCGACGTGATCCGCAGCCTGCGGTTGGTGCGCACGTGAACGCTGCGCAAGGGGAGCCCGAGGCACTGCGCAAGGCACGCCTGCTGGCGCCGGGGCCGGTCGAGGTGCCCCCCGACGTGCTCGAAGCCGTCGGCCGGCCGCCGCTGCACCACCGCAGCCCTGCCTTCGCGGAGCTTCTCGGCCGAACGCGCGAGGGACTGGCGGCGCTCGCCGACGTGCCGGGCGACGACGTCCTCGTCGTGACGGGCAGCGGCACGGCGGGGTTCGAGGCGGCCTTCCTGGCCGCCGTTCCCCATGGGGCGCCCGTCGTGAGCGCGCATGCCGGCAAGTTCGGTGCGCGCTGGGCCGAGCTCGCCCGGCGCTACGGGCACCCCGTCACCGAGACCACGGCGCCGTGGGGCGCCTGCTTGGATCCCGAAGCCGTCGCACGCGCCGTGCGGGACACGCCCGGCGTCCGCGCCGTGACCATGGCCCACTCGGAGACCAGCACCGGCGTTCTGCACGACGTGCGCGAGATCGCGCGGGCCGTCCGGGAGGTGGCGCCGGAGGTGCTGGTGATCGTTGACGCCGTCACCAGCCTGGGCGTCACCGAGCTGCGCCCGCGCGCATGGGACCTGGACGTCGTGGTGTCGGGCTCGCAGAAGGGGGTGATGCTGCCGCCGGGGTTGTCGTTCGCCTGGCTGTCGGAGCGGGCCTGGTCGACGGAGGGACCCAAGACGCCGAGCTTCTCGCTGGACCTGCGGAGCGAACGCGAGCGGCAACGAAACGGCACCACCGGCACGACGCCGGCCGTGTCGCTCATCGCGGGTCTGGACGTGGCGCTGTCGCGCCTGCGGGCGGTCGCACCGGAGACGCTGTGGGCGACCCGCGCGCGGCGGAACGCGGCCGTGCTGGCGGCCGGTCTTGCGGTGGGTGCGCGGCCCTTCGCCGAGCGTCCCAGCCCGGCCGTCGCCGCGCTGGAGGTGCCGGCCGGACTGGACGCCCGCGACGTCGTCGCGGCGTTCGCGCGGCGAGGCGTCCGCATCGGCGGGGGGCAGGACCACATCGCGTCGCGCGTGATCCGCCCGTCGGTCCTGGGCTGGGCCGACGACTTCGACGTGCTGGGCCTGGCCGGCACGCTGGAGGCGGTCCTGCGCGAAGGCGGTGCGGATGCGCCGTACGGCGCCGGACCGGCCGCGGCCGCGCGGGTGCTCGACCAGGCCGACGGATGGCGCGATCGCCGGGGGCGTCAGGGGCGCGCCAGCGCCACGTAGCGCGGCGCGTCCGCAATGATCGGTCGGCGGTCGAAATCGCCGAAGATGCGAACCGTCGCGAAGCCCGCGCCGCGGAGCGCCCGCTCCAGCTCGTAGCGGTGGAAGTAGCGTTGGTGCAGCCGCCGGCGCGTGCGGCGGACCACGCCCGCCTCGTCGGTCTCGTCCAGCAGGTACAGCGAGGTGACGCTTTGCGTGGCGGGGTCGTGATGCTGCACCAACCACAGGTCCTGGTGGCGGCCGGCGGCGGACGTGAGCGCCGCCTCGCGCCGCAGCACGCCCATGGGGCCGAACCGCGGCGCGAACACGTCGCACGCGAACGCCCCGCCGGGGATCAACGCCTGGCGGGCCCTGGCCAGCACGGCGTCCTGGTCGGCCAGCGCGTGCAGGTGCATCAGCATGTGGAACGGCGCCACCACCAACGCGAAGCGGGGGGACGGTGCCATCTCGCGCGCGTCGTCCGCGCGCAGCGTCACCGTGCTCGCCACACCCGCCCGTTCCAGACGCGCCTGCGCCCGCGTCCGCATCTCGTCCACCGGTTCCAGCGCCACCACCTCGGGCGCGACGCGTGCCAACTCCACCGTGACGCGCCCCGTGCCCGCGCCGAGCTCTAGGACCGGCCCCGACTGGTCGAGCGCCAGTTCGCGGTAGAACGCCAGGTCGTCGCGGTAGTGCGCGTACTGCGCGTCGTACGCTTCGGCGTCCCGGTACAGGTCCCGCGCGTCGTTCACCGTGTCCAGCGCTTCCATCGCCACATCATCCGAAGCAGCCCGCCCTGGCGCGTCGACTCCAATTCGCCGAAGTCGCCCTCGAAGTGCCGGGCCAGGCGGTAGCGGGCCGAGTAGCGCCGGCGCCGAACCGATCCCTCGACCTCGGTCCCGGAGAACCCGCGGGCCTGGGCAGCCTCGATCCGTGCACGGGCCTGCGCTTCGGAGCGGAACGGGTAGTGCTTCAGGATCGGCATGCGACCGTACGGGCGCCAACCGATGCCGCGCGGCACCACGCGCCCGTGTTCGCCCGAACGGTACGCGGCGCCGGGTCGGTCGCGGAACTGTCGCAGCTCCACCCAGAACGGGCTGTACCAGCGCACGCGCTCCTGCACCGGCAACGTCGGGTCGAGCGTGTCGTCCTCGTGCAGGAAGAACTGCATCGCCGCCCAGTTCACGCGATGGGCGCCGGCGCGCTCGGCCGCCTCCACCACCGCGTTTGCGTCATCGTGGAAAATCTCGTCGCCGTGCATCAGCGTGTACCAATGATCGGCACCGTACCGCTGGCGCGCCCGGTCCAGGAGGGCCTGCCGGTGATGATCCCGCACCCGCCCGTCCGGCGCGACCTCCTCGTCGCGAAGCACGGCCTCCACCTTCGGGCACGCCGCCAGGATCCGTTCGGATCCGTCGCTGGAGCCGTCCAGCGCGAAGATCGCGTCGACGCTCGCCGCGTTCACACGCAGCATCTCTTCGAGGACGTCGCCCTCCTGGTAGGTGAGGAGCAGGCCGATGTTCACGCTTCGCCCCCGCCTTCCCTCGTGCCCTCCGGCGGGCCCGCCGGAACGCCGTGCGGCGCTTCGGACCGCAAGGTACCGTCCTCCAGTCGCCAGACGCGGTCGGCCGCCCGCGCGAGCCCCGGCCGGTGGGCGGCCACGAGGAGCAAGCGGCGCCTGGCTTCCTGACGCAGCACCGCGACGACGTCGGCCTCGCTGGCCTCGTCCAGGCTCGAGGTGGGCTCGTCCAGCACGACGACCTCCGGTTCGCTGAGCAGCGCCCGGGCCAGCGCGATGCGCTGCCGTTGTCCGCCCGAGAGCCCGCCGCCGTCCTCGCCCAACACGTGGCCTAAGCCGCCGGGAAGGCTGCGCACCAACTCGTGCAGCCCGACCGCCTCCAATGACGACCACAAGGCCGCCTCGTCCAATTCGCGGCCCATGGCGAGATTGTCGCGCACGCTGCCCGACAACAGGTCGAGGCCCTGCGGCACGTACCCCACGCGGCGGCGCAGCTCCGCGTCGTCCATCTCGGCCAAGGGCGTTCCGTCCAGCGCCACCGTGCCTTGCTCGGGCGCGATGAAGCCCAGCAGGAGGCGGAGCAGCGTCGTCTTGCCGGCGCCGCTCTCGCCGCGCACCACCACCATGCCGACGCGCGGCAGATCGAGATCGATGCCGCGCAGCACCTCGTCGCGGCCGTAGCCGTGACGCACGGCGCGTAGGGCCATTCCGCGCGCGGGCGCCGGCGGGCGGGCCGGAGGGTCTCCTGGCGGGGCCTTCGTGGACGCCTCCTCGGCCGGGGGCGTGGCCAGCGCGCGCAGGCGTCGTGCCGCGCTGGCCGCCTGCGAGCGCATCGCCCACCCGCGCGGGAACAGCTGGGCAGGCGTCGCCAGCAGGGCGACCAGCGTCAGGTACCCCACCACTTCGCCCGTGGTGAGGGCCCCCGACACCACGCGGCCGCTCAGGAGCAGCACCAGGCCCCCCACCGCGGCGAAGGTGAGCAGCATGGTCGTCGGCACCTGGGCCGCGGCCAGCGCGGCCCGCCGCCGCATGGCCCGTTCGGTGTACGCGTTCAGGGGACGGAAGCGGCGCAGCATCATCTCGGTGGCGCCGAACGCCCGGATCGCCTCGTGATGCCGAAAGCCCTCCTGCAGCGAGCGCCCCAGCGACTCGCTCCCCTCCTGTGAGCGGCGCGCCACCTGCTCCAGCGCGCGGTTGAGCCGCCTGAGTCCCCACACCGTGGGCAGTCCCAGCGCGACCAGCAGCGCCGTGGCGCCCGGGTCGAGGTACGCCAGGTAGGCGAGGATGCCCACCACCGCCGCGCCCTCGGCCAGGAGCGTGCCGAGGCCGTACTGCAGGAACACCTCTACCTCGCGCAGGTCGTACAGCACGCGACTCGCCAGCCCGCCGCTGGTGCCGGGGAGCCGTCCGGGGACGCGCGCCAACAAGCGGCGGTACGCCGTCTCGCGCCAGCTGGCGGCCGTGCGGGCGGCCGCCCGGCCCAGCAGGGCGTCCTGCAGGTACTGCGCCGCCGCCCCACCGACGGCGACCGCCGCCGACACCCCCAACACGGCGCCGAGGGCGGAGGGGTCGCGGGTCTGCAGCACGCGATCGAATACCGGTGTCACGAACACGGGCACGATGGCCACCCGCAGCGCTGCGTTGGCGAGGGCGCAGACGAGGCCTCCGGCCGCGCTCCAGGACCGCGGAAACAACAGGGCGGGGGGCGTCCACGTCGGTCCGCCCCCGCTCATCGGGGCGCCTCGAGGCGCTGCAGCAGGCGCGTGGCGACACGGCCCGCGGCGCCCGGCCCGGGCATCGTCTCGCGGAGGCGCGAGCGCACGCGCGCCAGCTCGCCCTCGTCGCGCAACCACGCGGTCAGGCGCGCCGCCAGATCGTCGGCGTCCATCCGGCCCGTGACCTCCTCGAACAGGCGTTCGCCCGCGATGCGGTTCGGCAACGACACCGGTTGATCCAGCCCCTGCACCCAGGCCCGCACCGCGGCGCGCTTGAGGTACCGTCCGACCCCGGGGATCAGGCCGAGCCAATGGCCCGCGCCCTCCAGGGGGATCAGCTCCGGCCGGTCCAGGGGGAGGATCACCAGCGAGGGGACGCCGGCCACCCCGAGCTCCAGCGTGTTGGTGCCGGGGATGGTGATCGCCGCGTCGGCGCTGAGCATGTGCGCGTGGCGCTCCTCCTCCGGCACCATCTCCAGCACGGTGCCCGAGGGGGTGAGGATGCGGCTGCCGTCCCGCCGGCCGTGCGTGCCGCCCAAGGTGTCCGCGTGACGGCCCGCAATGCCGTCCGTGAGGGTCTGCTCGTCCAGAAGCCGGCTGACGGGCCACACGAAGCGTGCGTCCGGCCACCGTTCGCCCATCCGGTCGACCACCGCCAGCATCAGGGGGATCAAATGGCGGGCGAATTCGTTCCGGCTGCCCGGGAGGACCAGCACGTGCGGGTCGCCCGGCGCAGCGGCCGGCGCCGTCGCCGCGACGGCGTCGGCGACCAGATTGCCGACCACCTCGATGCGGTCGGCCGGGGTGCCCAGGCGGCGGGCCCGTGCGGCCTCTCGCGGGCCTGGAAGGTAGTGCCGCTCGATGCGGCGGTGCGGCGCCACCGTGAAGCCGTAGCGGTGCAACGGATGGCCCAGCGCCCGGGCCAAACGCGCGCCGAGGGCGATGTTGCCCCCCATCTGCAGCACCACGCCGCGTTCGGCGCCGAGGCCCGGCGGTGCGCGGCCGGCCGGCACGTTGCGCAGGTATTGCGCGGGGGTGGTGACGAGGTCCGCGCCGAACCGCTCGGCGATGGCCGCCTCGCGCCCGCTGGCGAACTGGCATGGCACCAGGGCGATCTTGGCACGCAGCTCGGGCGCGTGGTGCCGCAACTCGCGAAGCACGGGCCAGGTCCAGGTGTACAACTCGCCGGGGCCGTTGCTGACCAGCACCACCTCGCGCGCGTCGTGGCCGTCGGCTCGGCCCACCTCAGGCCCCTGCGAAGCGCGCCACGCCCCGGCGGCTGTCGTTCCGGAAGGCGCGCAGATGCGCGACGTCCGGCCACTCGGTCGCCAGGGCGTCCAGCTGCGCCTCGTCGCGCCGCCGCAGGGCGCGCAAGGCGCGCTGGAGGGCGCGGGCGCGGTCGCCGTCGATCCCGTGCCGCGCCAACCCCACGCGGTTCAGCCGGTAGTGCCGGGCCATCGACCCTCGTGCCAACGCGAAGGGAAGGACGTCGCGGTTGACGTGGCTGCCCCCACCGATCATGGCGAGCTCCCCGACGCGGGCGAACTGGTGGACCAGCACCCCCCCGCCCACCACGGCGTACCGGCCCACCTCCGCGTGCCCCCCCAGTTGGACCGCGTTGGTGATCACGGCCTCGGCCCCGACGGTGACGTTGTGCGACACGTGCGCGGACGTCATCACCAGGACCGACGCCCCGACGCGCGTTTCGGCACCTTCGCCGGTGGCGCGGTGCACCGAGGTGAACTCGCGCAGCTCGACGTCGTCCTCCAGCACGGCCCAGCTGTCCTCGCCGCGGAACTCGTGATCCATGGGGGGTTCGCCCACCGTCGCGTAGGGTCCCAGGCGGCACCGCGCGCCCACCACGGCGCCGGTGCGGAGCACCGTGCCGACCTCCACCCGGCTGTCCGCACCGATCCGAACGCCGGCCTCGATCACCGCATGCGGGCCCACGCGTACGCCGCCTGCGAGCACGGCGGCATCGTCCACCACGGCGCTCGCGTGGACGTCCGCCATGGCGTCAGCCGACGTAGACGAAGGAGAGTTTGGCTTCCGTCACGACGTCCCCATCGACCCGCGCCCGCGTGTCCGCCTTGCACAGGCCGTGCCGGAACGCCCGCAGGGTGCCCTCCAGGTGGAGCGTGTCGCCCGGCACCACCTTGCGGCGGAACTTGGCGTCCTGAATGCCCGCAAGGTAGCCCGTGGTCCCGTTCGACTCGCCCTCGCGCAGCGCCAGGCCGACCGCTGCGGCCTGCGCCAACGCCTCGACGATCAACACGCCGGGCATGACCGGCTCGCCAGGGAAGTGCCCCTGGAAAAACGGCTCGTTCACGGTGACGTTCTTGAGGCAGACGAAGTCGTCGCCGTCCTGCGACAACACGCGGTCGACGAGCAAGAACGGGTAACGGTGAGGCAGAAGCTGGCGAACGTCGACGTCCATGCGCGTCAGTGTAGCGCAGGGTCGTCGCGGCGCTCGGGCCCGGCGCGCGTGGCCAGTTGCGCGATGAGCCGCGTCGCCAACGCCAGCGACCTTAGGTCGTCCTCCAGCGTGCCGATCGGCAGGGCGTCCTGGTCGATCCGCGACACGAAGTGCGCCAGTTCTTCGCGCAGCGGGTTGTCTTCCTGCACCACGTGCCGATCGGACCGGACGTGCGTCCCGCCGTTGCCGTCGTTTCCGGCGCGATACACGGATATCTCGCTGTGCGGCTCACGCAGGAAGTCGACGCGCAGCGTCTGGTCGTGCTCGGCGAGCACCAGGCACCGCTCGGCGTCGGGGGCCACGCGCGAGGCCAGGAACCGCGCGATGCATCCGTTGCGGAACGTGATCTGCGCGGCGGCGACGTCCTCGTGGCGGCCGCCGTTCACGGTGTGGCCGGCGACCGTCACCTCGTCGATTCCGTGCGGCACCAGGCCCAGCACGATGTCGATGTCGTGGATCATCAAATCGAGAATCACGCCGACGTCCTTGATGCGGGTCTCGATCGAGAGGCGGCGCGCTTCGATGAAATAGGGGTTCCGCACGCGTTCGCCCAGCATCCGCACCGTTCGGAAGAAGCGCGTGATGTGCCCCACCTGCAATACCAGGCCCGCGGCCCTGGAGCGCGCGGTGAGGTCCTTGGCCTCCTCGACGGTCGCGGCGACAGGTTTTTCGACCAGCACGTGCACGCCTGCGTTCAGGAGCTCCACGCTCACGGCGTGGTGGGTGCTGGTGGGGGTCACGACGCTGGCTGCGTCGATGCTGCGCTGCGCCAGCAGGGCGGCCACGTCCGAGTAGGTGTCGCAGGCGAAGTCGTGGCGGGCACGCGCCCGTGCCGCCGGGTCGGGATCGACCATCGCGACCAGCTCGACGGTGGGCAGGGACAGGTAGTTCTGGGCGTGGTAGCGGCCCATCACGCCGGCGCCGACGACGGCGACGCGGACACGCTTCCCCTCCGGCGGCGTCACGGCCGTCCCGCCGGCGCTTCGGGCGACGCCAGGGACCGTTTCACCAGGCGGTGGTGCAGCGCGTGCGATCCGCGGTTCACGCGGAGCGTGCCTGCGAACGGCCGGCCCAGCAGGTACATGTCGCCGAGGGCGTCCAACGCTTTGTGGCGGACCGGTTCGTCCGGTTCACGTAGGGGTACGCACGGACCTTCACCGTCGAAAACGATAACATTCCCGCCCTGGACGCCGGCGGCCAGGCCGTCTGCGCGCAGCCGGGCCTCGTCGGCGGCAAACCCGAAGGTGCGCGCCCGCAGCAGCTCGTCCCAACGATCGTCGCTGCCCGACCAGTGCTGGCGGCCGATGGCGGGGTGCGCGTAGGAGATGTCGATCGCGACGGCACGGACCGGTCCGGGCCGCAGGTCGGCCCACGCGCCGTCCTCGCCCCGCACCGTGGCGTGGAACGCGGTCGGCGTCGCCTCGTTCGTACCGAGCGGAAGCGCGTCCAGCGCCTCGGCCCACGGCTCGGCCGAGCCGTCGAGGATGGGCAGTTCGTCGCTGTCGCACTCGATGAGCAGGCCGCGCCATACGCCGCGCACCTGCAGCGCTGCCAGCAGGTGCTCGACCACGGCGACGCGCGCGGGTCCCTCGCCCAGCACGGTGCACGACCGGTTCGAGACGATGCGGTCATGCCGTGGGGGAAAGGTGCGCCCGGCCCGCCGGAACGCCACGGGGCCGGGCCGGGCGTGCAGGGTCGCCGTCGCGGACGTGCCGGAGTGGACGCCGTGTCCGTCCAGTCGCACGGTGTCCCTCACGTGTCGTCCTTTCGTGTGCGCACGAACGCCCAGATCCGTTCCAGCCGCGAGATCAGGTAGCGTTCGCGCACCCAGGTCCGCATCGGCACGGCCGGGACCCCGCCCCAGGCCTCGCCGGCCGGCACGTCCTTGGACACGCCGGCGCGCGCCGCCAATCGTGCACCGCGTCCGATCCGCAGGTGATCACTCAGGCCTGCCCCCCCGCCGATCACCACGCCGTCCTCGAGGACGGTGCTGCCGCCGATGCCCACCATGCCTGCGATCATGCAGCCCCGGCCGATGTGCACGTTGTGGCCGATCTGGCACAGATTGTCGATCTTGGTGCCGTCGCCGATCGTGCCGTCGGTCAGAATGCCGCGGTCGATGCAGGCGTTCGCGCCGATCTCGACGTCGTCGCCGACGCGCAACCCGGCCAGGTGATGAATCTTCTCGGGCCCCTCCGGCCCCGCGGCGTACCCGAACCCGTCCGCTCCGAGCACCGCGCCGGCATGCACGCGGACACGCGCGCCGAGGCGCACCCCGGGGTAGAGGACGACCCCGGCGTACAGCCGCCCATCGGGGCCCACCGTGCAGCCGGCCCCAATGATCGCGCCCGGCCCTACGGAGGTGCCGGCCCCCAGCTCGGCGCCCGCGTCCACGTACGCCCCGGCCGCCACCGACACCCCGCCTTCGAGGCGCGCCTCGGGATGCACCGACGCGCCCGGTGCCACCCCGACCGCCGGCCGCGGTTCGTCGGCGAAGATACGCGTCAGGCGGGCGAACGCGAGCCGCGGTTCACTGTGCACCAACCGCGGCGGCTGCGTGCCCTCGTCCAGTCCGGGGGGATGTACCAGCGCCGCCAGCCGATCGACGCCCGGCGCGTCCAGCGCCGCGCGTACGGCGCCCGCGTCGGGCGCGACCTGCAGGTGCCCTTCACGTGGGGCCTCCGGTGGGCACAGGCCCATGACCGCGCGCTCCTCGCCCCGGTGCGTCGCACCGATCCGCTGCGCGAGGGCGCGCGTGGTCCACGGCGTCACGGCGCTTCGTCCCCCTCCTCGCTGGGCGGTGCGGACGGCGGTTGGGTCGTTGCCTCGTCCAGGACGTGCACCCGGACCCGCTCCAGGCCGCGGACCAGGTGGCCGACGTCGTCGCGTGCCAGGCGGCGCGGCCGGCTGGGCCCGGGGATCTCCGCCAGAAGCTCCCGCGCCTGGGGGCGGGATTCCAGCGCGCCGATCAGCTCGGCCCACGACAGCACGGGCGGGAGCCCGGAGGTCGCCTGCCGCTCGCGGTCGACCTCCGGCTCGCTGCGCGGCCGTTCCGGGTCCGGGACCGACGCGCCGCGGAAGGTGAGGGTCAACGGGCCCGGTTGCACGTCGTCGGGCACGCCTACGCGGAGCGTCCGTACCTCCGCCTCGCCCCGGAACGGCTGCAGGCGCACGAACGCCGTCACCGTCCCGCCGGGGGCCACCTCCGGTTCCTCCAGGGCGACCTCCACGATCTCGGCGTCGCTGCGTCGATCCTGCACCTCGATGGTGAGGGAGAGCCGCTCGATGCGCGGGTCGCGGAACGGGTTGTCCAGCAGGACCGCCAACGGCCCCGCCGCCAGACGCGCGGCGCTGCGCGCCAGGTCGGTCTCGTCCATCACCTGTTCCAGCACCCGCACCGGAGCGCCCTCGCCGACGTCGATCTCCCAGGCCAGCTCGGCGCCGCCTCCGGCGACGCGGTCCCGGGTCAGATCCAGCGCGGTCTCCACCACGGTGGCCAGCAGCGAGGGGGCCAGCCAGCCGTCGTCCGCGACGCGCACGGCGAACGCCCGCGACGTCCGGGGCGTGTTCACGCGGACGGTGATGGGCAGACCCGAAGGCACCTCGCCGGCGCGCCCCACCACGCCGGCCCGGCCGTCACGGATCACCCGACCGATCACCTCCGCGCCCGGCTCGGCCAGCTTGTACGGTACGTCGCGCTGGGCGATCCAGGCGAGCACGTGGGCGGGGGCCAACGCCAGGTCGCTCCCACCGCGCCCCAGCAGCGGATGGCCGAACGCCAGGATGGTGCCGTCCCGGACGTCGGTCACCGTGCCGATGGCGGCGACGGTCATGTCGCCACGGATCAGGGTCGCGGCCACCGCCGCGCCCGGCGCCAACCGCCAGTCGGCCAGGCGCGGATCGCCTTCGCGTAGCGCGCCGCCCTGGACCGGCAGCGGGGACAGGCCCACGTCGCGGAACGGTTCGGCCAGGTGGGTCAGGCCGCGAGGACCGATCCCCGTCAGCAGCAGGGGCGTCGCCAGCGGCGCGGCGTCCGGCCCTGGCGGCGCCGGGACGTCGTCCCCCCGGTCGGCGGCCAGGTCGCGCATGGCTTCGATCGGCGTCGCCAGCGCCAAGCGGTGATCACTGCCGGGAAACGCGTACGCCAGTGCCCCCGCCAGGCGTTCGTCGCCCGCCGGCCCCAGGTAGATGGGGCTTCCGCTCATCCCCGCCGCCACCCCGGCCGCCGCCAGCGCCTGGCCCGAGGTCCGCACCAGGAAGGGGGGGAGGGCGTCCACGCCCGGCGCGCGGCGTCCCAGCACCTCGACCTCGAAGCGGACCAGCCCCTCGGGCGCCTGCGTCAGGCCGTAGCCGGTCATGCCGGCCCGTATCTCGTCGGCGGGCAGGTCGGTGACGCCGGGCGGCGGGGCGGGTTGTGCCAAGCAGGCGCCCAGCCACAGCGCGGCCGCCAGGGTCAGGATCGAAGGAAGGCCCAGCCGCGTGCCGTCGCGGCGTGCCGAGCCGGTACGGGCACGTCCGGCACGGGCACGTCCGGCGCCGTGAGCCGAGCCGCGCATGTCAGCGCCTGAGGAAGTTGTCGGAGATCAGCGCGTCCTGCAACACGTGCAGCATGTCCAACGCCTTGCCGGTGCCGAGTGCGACGCTGTCGGTCGCGTTCTCGGCCACCATCACCGGAATGCCGGTGGTACGCCTGAGCAGCTCGTCGAAGTTCCTGAGCAGCGCACCGCCGCCGGTCATGATGATGCCCCGGTCGATCACGTCGCTGACCAGTTCGGGCGGCGCGAGCTCCAACACGCGCCGCACGCCGTCGGCGATCTTCTGGATCGGTTCTTCGAGCGCCTCGACGGTGTCCGAGGTGCGGAGGCGGATCGTCTTGGGGAGTCCGTTGATCAGGTCGCGACCGCGCACCTCGATCTCGTCGCTCTGTTCGTCCTCCGCCAGCATGGCGGCCCCGATCCGCATCTTGACCTCCTCGGCGGTACGGTCGCCCACCAGCAGGTTCTCCTTGTGGCGGATGTAGCGGATGATGGCCTCGTCGAACTCGTTGCCGGCGATGCGGAGGCTCTCGCTCACCACGATGCCGCCCAGGCTGATGATCGCGATGTCGGTGGTGCCGCCCCCGATGTCCACGATCATCGATCCCGTCGGTTCGGCGATGTTCACGCCCGCGCCGACCGCTGCGGCCAGCGGCTCCTCGATCAGGAACGCCTTGCGGGCGCCGACCTCGCGCGTCGCCTGGAGCACCGCGCGGCGCTCCACCTCGGTCACGCCGGAGGGGACGCAGACCATGATGTGCGGACGAAAGAACCGCCCCGGTCCCGTCACCACCTTGCGTACGAACGCCTGCAACATCTTCTCGGTCAGGTCGTAGTCCGCGATCACGCCGTCCCGCATCGGACGCACCGCGACGATGTTGCCCGGCGTGCGGCCCAACATCCGGTACGCCTCGTTGCCCACGGCCTTCACCTCGCCCGTGTCGCGGACCATCGCGATCACGGACGGTTCCCGCAACATGATCCCCTGTCCCTTGACGTAGATGAGGACGGTGGCCGTTCCCAGGTCGACGCCGATTTCCTGCCACGGTCTGAACATCGCTAACACTCCCACCTAGGCGGCGGACCGAGGGCCCTGCCACGGCGTCTGGACGACGCCGGCGGGCGCACCGGTGGCGTGATTCGCCTGCGCCGGCCGCGTATCCGAGCGACTATACCGCGGCTCACAGGTAGAGCGCCGTGGCCGGTTCCTCGCCGGGGGGGCGCCGTGCCGCCCAGGCCGCGTCCGGCGCGACGTCTTCCAGCCAGCGCGCGTCCGGCCAGGCGCGACGCACCTCCACGCGCGCGCGCTTCTGCGGGGCCTCCAGGCACTGCAGCGCGTCGTCCCCGGCGCGGCGCAGGTAGACGGCGGCGTACACGGCGTCGCGGCGGGCGTCGACGACGGCCACGCCGGTCTCGCCCGGCGCCAGCGCGCCGGCAGCCATCTGCGCCAACGTGCCGGCGCCCCCCAGCGGTACGTCCCAGGCCGTCGCCAGGGCGTGGGCCGCGGCCAGGCCGACCCGGACGCCGGTGTAGGAGCCGGGGCCGATGCCGACGGTGACGGCCCGCACCTCCCGGCGTTGGACCCCGGCCGTGGCGAACAACGCGTCCAGTTCAGGGATTAGCCGTGCGGCGTGGTCGCGCGCGACCTGCGGCGCGCGGCGCGCCAGGACGCCATGCTCGGGGGACCACAGGGCCAGCGCGAGGTACGGGGTGGCGGTGTCGAGGCCCAAACGCGCGCTCACCCGGTCATGCTACCCGCCGGGGGCCGCAGGACCGCCGTCCGGCCGGGCCTGTCGCTTGGACGTGCCAACTGCAGGTGCCACGCCTCGGGGTAGACGTCGGCCAGCGTCCCGCCCCACTCGACGACCACCAGTCGTGCGCGTTCGAGGTAGTCCTCCAGCCCCATCTCCATGAGCACCCGGGCGTCCGGAAGCCGGTAGGCGTCGACGTGCACGATCGTTCCCGCCGGCGTGGGGTACTCGTGGACCAGCGTGTAGCTGGGGCTGGACGTCCGATCGGGCCCGCCGAGTGCCGCCACCAAGCCGGCGACCAGGGTGGTCTTGCCCGCCCCCAACGGGCCGTCGATCAACAGCAGCGCACCGGGAGGCAGTCGCTCGGCCAGGTCGGACGCGAACGCATGCGTCGCGGCGGCGTCAGGAAGCGTCCGTTGCATCGTCTTCGTGTTCGGCGCCCGGGTTGCGCGCGCGCCGGACGGCGTCCCGCCACGACGCCTCGCGTCGGAGCTCGCGCAGCAGCAGGCCCAGCGCGGCCGGGTCGGGCGTCGCCAGCAGTGCGGTCGCATCCGGCGCGTGCCCCAGCAACACCGCACGCTCAGGCCCTTCGAGGCTCACGACGCGGGGGCGGCCCAACCCCCACGCCGAACCGAGGCGCGTCAGATCGCGCAGCACGCGCTGCGTCGCGGTCGCCACGGCCGCGCGACGTTCCGCCGGCTCCGGGAGGCCCCGTCCCGCCACCACGCCGACCTCGGGCGCCAGCAGCGCGGCGCAGGCGACACCGTCGGCCTCGCCGTGGCGCGCCACCCAATCGTCCGCGGTCTCCTCCTGCGTGTCGTCGGGCGCGCCCCGGGCGTCGTCCGCGGGTCGCTCGGGACGTCCTTCGGCGGGGCCGAACAGGCCCAGCACGTCCGTGAATTCTCCGCCCGTCATCAGCCTGTCGGCGATGGCGCGGGTGGCGCGCTCCTCCTCCTCGAGCTTGGCGAGCAGGTCCTCGGCCTCCTGCAACGAGCGCTCCAGCCCCGCCCGCAGGCCAGGCGAGATGCGACCGAAGGCGCCCCGTTGGGCGTCGAGGTGCCCGAGGATGCGGCGCACCGTCGCGACGTCTTCGCTGTTCAGGCGCTCTACCGTCCGAAACGTCTCCAGGGCCGCGTCCAAGCGCGGCATGAACCCCTCGATGCGGGTCCGCAGCGTGGACTCCAGCGCGTCGACGGCGCCGTCCGCCCGGTCCAGGACCGCCGCGGACGACGTGCCGTCCACCAACCCCTGTCGGGCGTCGCTCAACGCGTGGGCGAGCGCGGCCTCTTGCCCATCGTCGATGCCGGAGAGGCGCTCGGCGACGCGCTCGAGCGCGTGCAAGCGCTCCAGTTGCGCGGCGCGTGCCGCCTCGCGGGCGTCGCCCAGTTGGCGCAGGACGGCGGAGATCTCCGGATCGGCGCCGTCCTCCAAGCGTTCGTTGGCGGCGCGGACGGCCTCGAGAACGTCCGTGAGCGACCAGTGGGCCGCCTCCTGCCCCATGCGTTCCAAGCGTGCGCGGGCGTCCGCATGCGCGCGGTCGACGAAGTCGGCGACGCTCGCCGCGCCGGACGCGAGCTCCTCCTCGTCCGGCGGTGTCGTCAGCCACGCCTCGAGATCCTGCTGGAGGGCGCGGGCGCCGTCGGGATCGAGGGTCATGGGGAGGCCGTCGAGGGTGGACAGCAGGGCACGCACCTGCAGCTGCACGTGCGCTTCTTCGTCGCTACCGGACGCCTGCGCCGCCAGCGCATCGCCCGCCTCGCGTACCGCGCCGGCGGCCTCGTCATCGATCCGCTCCTCGGCCTGGGCGGCACGAAGCGCTTCCAGCGCCTCCTGGTAGCGCCCCAGCACCTGCTCGTCGGCATGGGGCGCGTAGCGGAGGTAGTCCTGTCGGGCGCGGGTCAGGAACTCCCCTTGGGCGTCCAAGCGCTGCCGTGTTTCGGCCGCGTCGTGCTCCGCATGCTCGTCCTCGCGGCGTGCCCGGCGCATGGCGAGGTCCAACAGGTCCCGAAACCGCACCAGGTCGGCCAGGCGCGGCAGGCCGTCGTCCAGCGTCTCGCGGAGCAGGGCGAGCTCGCTCCGCACGTCGTCGCCGTCGGCGTCGGGATGGGCCGCCAGGAACGCGTCGGCTTCGTCCAGCTCCGCCGCCAGTTCGGCCAGCCGGGCCGATTCGGCCTCGTCCAGCTCGGCCCGGAGCGCGTCGATCCCCGCCTGGGGCGGCCTGCCCTCCTCGAGGGCCGCGCGCGTCGCCCGGACCTTCTCGCCCACGTCGTCGCGGTGCTCGAGCAGCACGGCGCGTTCCCGGGCCAGCGCGTCCAGCTCCTGCGTGTCGGCCTCGCGCTCGAGGGCCTTCAGGCGCGCGTCGAGCGCTTCGTCGCCGGCGTCGTGCTCCTCCTGGTACACGCTGGAGGCCATCAGCTTGCGCAGGTCGAAGGTCACCCGCTGCGCCCGCTCGATCTCCGCCTCCGCGAGCTGGCGCGACGCCTGCGCTTCGCGGACGTGCCGCAACAGGGTGTCGAGTCGGCGGACCTTGGCGCCGCCGAGACCCTTGACCTCTTCGAACGTCTCCTCGAGCTCCGCCAGCGAGCGCGCCTGGAGGACGAGGGCGTCCTCCAACTTCTGATGGACGACGTTCAGCTGCGTGTCCGCCTCTTCGAGCGGGCCCACCGGGCGGTCGCCCCGGGCCAGCTCGCCCTCGATCCGCGTCAGGAGCGCGCGCAGGCGACGGACTTCGGGCCACTCGAAGTAGAGGTTGAACGGGCGCATCGCGTCCCGCAGCCGCGCCAGTTCGGCGCGTTCGGGCGCGTCCTCGGGCACCGCGCTCGGGGCCTCCTCTGGGCCGTTCCCACCGGCATGCTCCCCGTCGCGTTCCGCGCCGTCCTCCGCGTCCTCCGGCGGGGCCGATGGGGCCGCCTCGCGCGTCGGGGCGGCCCCGTGCGGCGAGGCGACCTCCGTGTCGCCCTCGTGCCCGGCGCCGGCGCGGTCCAGGCCCGCGAGCTCGTCCAGGATCTCTCGAACCACCTCGCGGGCGCGGTCGGGCGGCATCACGACCTGCAACTGCTTGAACACGTCGTTCTGCAAGATCGGTGCCAGGTCGTCCGGGGCCACGGTCTCGGGCGTGAGACCTGCGGGCTGCATGGCCATCCGCAGCGTGCGGGAGACGACCCGTGGCGACAGCCAGCGTTCCAGCGCCGCGACGCACGTTCGGTAGGCGGGGGAGATCATGGGTCCGATGCTCCAGGGTTCAGAAGTCGTCGTCCCAATCGACCAGCGTGTCGTCTCCGGTCTTCGTGCTGGTGTCGCGTGCGGGCGTGGCGCGCCGCTTGCGGCCGACGACGCCGAACTGGACGCAGATGCCGTACAGGCCGGCCGTGGCCAGCAGCAGGGCCAACAATGTCAGTACGCCCCACACCATTTGGGTGAGGTCGTTCTGGAACACCGACCATGCGGTCAGCGAAGCCAGGGCCGGCACGCCCAACGGGCTGGCCAGCAGCGCGCCGGCGGCGGCGATGCCCTCGTAGTAGATCGGGATGAACAGGAACAACAGCGCCGTGCCGATCAGACGCCAATTGCGATTGGCCCCGCCGAACGCCAGGTCCAGGAGGCGCAGAGGGATCAGCGCCAGGAGCGCCAGCACGATCATGGCGGCCGGGCGGATCGGGCCGGACCAGGCGTCGCTGGCCGTGTCGACCAGGACGTGGCTGGAGGGGACGACGCCGCCACGAAGCCGGTCGGAGACGGCCTGCAATTCGCTGGCGAGCAGGGCAGCGTCGGAAGCGCGGAGGCTGGGGGCGCGGTCCAGGCGCTCCAGCAGGGCCATCAGCGCGTCGTCCGCGTCGGCCGCGGCGCGCCTGGTGACGGGTTGGAGCGAGGTGCGGTACTGCGCCTCCAGCTCGCGCAGGCGCGCGCGGGCCATCCGTGGTTCGCCGCGCAGCACGTGGGCGGACACCCGGTTGGCGAGGGCGGCGAGGTCCTGCTCGACCTCCGAGACCGAACGGACCCCGGCCTCGTACAGCTGCCGGACGAGGTCTTCGCGCGGTCCGTCCGCGAGGTCGAACGCGGCGAGGTCCTCGTCGAGCGCGCGCCGCGCATCCGCCGCGCGCTCGGCTTCGAGTTCGGTCGCCACCTGCGCCCGCACGGCGGGGTCGATGTCGGAGACCTCGGCTGGGGCGGCCTCGCCGTCCTCCGGCGCGCCCTCCGGCGGCGGGGCCTGCGCTTCCGCGTCCTGGACGGCGCCGTCTTCCTGGGTGGCCTGGTCCTGGCCCGCGTCTTCCGGTGGGGCGTCCTCCTGCGCGACGCCTTCGCCCTCCACCGGCGCTTCTTCCTCGGCCGGCGCCTCCTCCTCGGGCGCGTCCTGCGCTGCCGGCGCTTGCTCGCTGGGCAGCTCCGCCACCGCCCCGCCGTCGGTCTCGGGTCCGGCCTCGGGGGTCGCACCTTCGTCGGCGGCGGTCTGCAGGGCTCGCAGATCCTCGCCCAGCGTCGCCAGGCGCGACGCGTACGTCTCGGCGTCGCCGTCGACCAGGGCGCCCGCTGCCTCCACGAAGCGGCGGTTGCTCTGTGGGTCGACACGGGACGAATCTTGCACCAACAGGTAATCCCCGTAGGCCTCGGCCAAGGTGCGGTACGCGGCGTCCCGGTCGCTCGGCGGCGCCTGCTCGGCGAGGGCGGTCAGGCGGGCCCCGACCTGCTCGGCGACGCCGGCCTCCAGCACGCGCCGCAGCGGGCCGGGCTCGGCGCGTTGCTCGAGCTGCTCCAAGCGGGCCTCGCCCAGGCCCAGGTCGTCCGCCAACCGCAGGAGCCGGGCGCGGGCCAGCGCCTCCTCGCCGCTGACGGCGGCCGACAGGGCCGACTCGTACAACAGGCGTTGGAACCCGCCGCGAAGCACCGCGGTCTGGACCGCAAGGTCGGTGTGGCTGCGGTTGTCGATGGCGGTCCGGGCGCGCTCGAACACGCGGTCGAGCGACTCGGTCAGGCTGCTGCTGCTTCCGCGGGACAGCGTCAGCAGCGCGCTGAACGCCTGGTCCAGCGCGTTGCGCGAGGCGGCGGCGTCGTCCTGGAGCGTGGCGACCGCCACCGCGAGGTTCTCCGTGGCCAGCCCGTAGCGCTGCAGGACGTCGTCCTCCGGCGGCGCCTCCTGCGCCCATGCGGCGGACAGGGCGAGGACGGCAAGGAGGCCGACGGCGAATGAGCGGACGATGGTCATGGTTCCTCCTCCAGCGCACGGAACGTCGCGCGGATCGCTCCGAGATTCATCGTGTCGGCGCCGGCCACGGCCAGCGCGGCGTTGCCGTCGAAGGCGACCAGAACGTGCCCGGTGCCGTGTTGGACGTGCAGCCCACGAAGCGTTCCGTGCCGCGAGAGCACGCGCGCGATGGGGCCGAGCGCGCCGGCGACCCGGGCCGGGTCGGGTCCCCGACCGCGTCCTTCCGGCGGGTGCGCAGGCGCGACCCACACCCACTGCCGCACGTCGTCACGCTCGGCCAAGCGCGCGAGGATCGGTGCGGGCGGGGCGGTCCGCGTCCGCGTGGGGGGTGGGGCCGATGCAGGTGCCGCGGGGGGCGTGGCGACGGGATGCGCGACCGTTCCCGAGGGCGGCGCCGCCGGCTGCGGGCCGGCGGGCGTCGAGGTGGGACGGGGGACGGGTGGGGGATCGGTCGCGATGGGGAAGACCTGCCGGCGGGCCTCGTCCGAGGCGACGTCGGCCGGCTCCAGCTGCCAGGCCACCTCGCGGTGGGCGGGGACCGTGTCGTCGGGCCCCGGCGACGCCGGTCGGTCGACCTCCTCGGCCGCCGGGGGGCGGTCGCGGGCCGGTGCGCCGCCCTGCGCCCGCACTTCGGCGTCCAACGCCTTCAAGGAACGGCGCAGGCCGCGGCGCGGCAGCGTGCGTTCCAGGTCGCGTCGGATCGTGCCGCGCAGGAGCCGGCTCATGGTGCGAGCATCCACCGTGTCGGGCGTCGCGCCCGCCGACGCGAGGCCGCGCGCCAGGATGCCGTCCACCACGCGGGGCGACACGAGGACGCACAGGCCGTCCCGGGTCGTCTTGTAGATCGCGTTGGCCACTTGGGCTCCTCGCTGCGTGGGATCGCCCTCCGCCGCCGGGGCGAAGGACGTGCCATCGGACCGGCTCATGATAGGCCGCCATCGCGGTCCCAGCCTGTGAAAAAGGCGGCCCCACGAAGACGGGTCGACTCACCCGCCAGAGACCGGCGGGAGGGACGCCACGGTGTCGTCCTCGGCCCGGGGCCTCGACTCGGGGGCGCACGCCTCGTTCAGCGCGGCCAGGTCGCCGTCCGAGCCAAGGCTCTTGGTCCCTCCCTCGGGCCGGCGTGTCACGCGTGCGGCTCCAACGAGGCGACGGTGCGCCGTACCCCGTCCGCGACCGTGAACGCCGCCGGGTAGCGCATCCGCGTCGGCCCGATCAGCGTCAGCCAGCCGCCGCGCCGCGCAATGGCCAGGTCGGCCTGGATCATCGCCACGTCCTCGTCGAAGGACAGGGCCAACGGCCCGAGCGACGGGGTGGCGTGGCGACCCGCACCGCGCTCGAAGCGTTGGGCGGCGCGACGCAGGAATGCCGGGTCGCGCGCTTCCGGTTCCTCGCACAGCAGGCTGAAGCCGTGCGAAATCACCTCGGGGGGAAGCAGTCTGGGCCAGGAGTCCGCCAGCGCGTCCAACGTACGGCCCAACTCGTCCCCCACCTGGCGCGCCCGCAGGCGCAGTGCGGTGGGCACCTCCCCGAGCGGAACCGTGAGTTGGCGCAGGGTCCGTTCGGCGTCGTCCAGCACCTCTTCGTCCGGCGCCGGGTCCAACTTCACCACCCACTGGCGCGTCATGCCGCCCTCCAGCACCGCGACCACCAACACGCGGTCCGTGGCCAAGGGGGTGAGGTGCAGTTCGAGGGCGTGGACGCTGTCGTGCGTCGCGACCTCGAGCACGACGGCGTACCCGGACAGGTCGGCCGCAAGGCCCGCCAACACCCGCAACAGCGCGGTGCCGTGAAGCCCCTGCAAGCGCTCCAGCAGATGGCGCTGCACGCCCGTGGCGAGCGGCTGCGGGGGAAGGTGGTGGTCGGCGTAGCGCCGGAAGCCCTCCGCGGTGGGGACGCGTCCCGCCGAGGTGTGCGGCTGGTGCAGCAGGCCCTCCTCTTCCAGCACACCGAACTCGCTGCGCACGGTGGCGCTGCTCAGCCCCAGCCGCTCGGCCACGTGCGCCGACGCCACCGGCCGGGCGGTGCGGATGTACGCCTCCGCGACCAGCTCGAGGATTTGGGCCTGACGTTCGTTCACCACATGCTCAGGCTACCACCCAGGAGGCGCCGTCCTCAGGTGCACGGACCGGTCGCCTCCGCGCGTTCGACGATGCGGGCGGCCTCACCGGGGCCGACCGGCATCACGCTGAGCCGGTTGCCGCGGCGAAGCAGAAGGAGCGAGGCCAGCTCGGGGTCGCCCCGCATCTCGGCCAGGGTGACAGTGCGTGGAAACGGGCGCAGCGGCACCAGGTCGACCAGGTACCAGCGCGGCGCGTCCCGGGTGGCGGCGGGGTCGTAGTACCGGCCCTCGGGGTCGAACTGGGTCGGGTCGGGGTAGGGCGCCGAGGCCACCTCGGCCAGGCCGACCACGCCCGGGGGCCGGACGTTGGAATGGTAGAAGAACACGCGGTCGCCGACGCGCATCTCGTCCCGCATGTAGTTGCGGGCCTGGTAGTTCCGCACCCCGTCCCAGGCGGTGCGCCCGTCCGCCTCCAGGTGGGGGTAGCCGTACGCGTCCGGTTCGCTCTTCATGAGCCAGTGTCGCGGCATGCCCGCAGGATCGCACGGCGCGCACGTCACTCCCACTCGATCGTGCCCGGCGGTTTGCTGGTCACGTCGTACACGACGCGGTTCACCTCGGGAACCGATCCGACGATGCGGCCCGACACCTCGGCGAGGAACTCGTGCGGCAGCCGCGCCCAGTCCGCCGTCATGCCGTCCACGCTGGTGACGGCGCGCAGGGCGACGGTGTGCGCGTAGGTGCGGTCGTCGCCCATCACGCCGACGGAGCGCAGGGGCGTCAGCACCGCCAGGGCCTGCCAGGTGTCGCGGTACAGGTCGAACTCGCGCAACGCCTGCACGAAGATGTCGTCCACGCGCCGGAGAATCTCCAGGCGGCCGGGCGTGACCTCGCCCAGGCAGCGGATCGCCAGGCCCGGGCCCGGGAAGGGATGCCGGTCGCGCAACTCGGGCGGCAGGCCGAGCATGCCCGCGACCTCGCGGACCTCGTCCTTGAACAGGGCGCGGAACGGCTCGATCAGCTCGAAGCCCAGTTCCTGGGGAAGGCCGCCGACATTGTGATGGCTCTTGATGTTGGCGGCCCCCTGGCCGCCGGCCGATTCGATCACGTCGGGGTACAGGGTCCCCTGCGCCAGGAAGCGGATCGTGCCGCGCGTTCGCAGCAACGACAGCGCCTCGGCACGGAACACCTCCACGAAGGCGCGGCCGATCCGGCGCCGTTTCTCCTCGGGATCCGTGACGCCGGCCAGCACGTCCAGGAACTGCTTGCGCGCGTCGACGACGTGAAGGCGAAGACCCAGCCCGCGCAGCGCGTGCGTGACCTCCTCCGCCTCGCCCATCCGCAGCAAGCCGTGATCCACGAACACCGCTTCCAGCTGATCGGGAATGGCGTGGTGCAGAAGCAGACCCAACGTGCTGGAGTCCACCCCGCCGGAGATCCCCAGCAGGACGCGATCCGTCCCCACGCGGCGGCGCACCTCCTCGACGTGGCTCTCCACGATGGCCTGCGGGGTCCAGTCCCGCGCGACGCCCGTACGCTCCACGAAGCGTTCCAGGAGCGCCATCCCTTTCGGGGTGTGACGGACCTCGGGGTGGAACTGGAGGGCGTACAGCTCCCGGTCCGGGTCCTCCATCGCCGCGACCAGGGTGTCGCGGGTGGACGCCGTCACGGTGAAGCCGGGCGGCGCCGCGTGCACGCTGTCGCCGTGGCTCATCCACGCGGTGAACGTGCCGGAGGTGCCCTCGAACAGCACGCCGCGATACGAGGCGAGTTCGGCCTTGCCGTACTCGCGCACCGTGCTGGGAGACACCTCGCCGCCCAGCTCGCGGGCCAGCAGCTGCATGCCGTAGCAGATCGCGAGGATCGGCAGGCCGCGCTCCACGAGCCCCGGTGGCAGCCCGGACGCGCCGGCGTCGGTGACGCTCTGAGGGCCGCCCGAGAGGACGATCCCCGCCGGGTCGTGGGCAAGAATCTCGGACAGGGCGGCGTCCGCAGAAACCACCTCGGCGTACACGTCGAGCTCGCGAAGGCGGCGGGTGATCAGGCGGGTGTACTGCGAGCCGTAGTCGATGACGACGATGCTGGACATGCGGAGCTCCGGGGTCAGGGCACGCGGCCGGGCGCGTCGCCGGCCGGTTCGAGGAACAGGGTGACCGTCCGCGCCGCCGGCACGTCGACGTGGACGGGGTCGCTGCGGCGCTCGCCGAACACGCCCGCCAGCGCCCAACGGCCCGCCCGGTCCAGGACGACGCGGCGTGGGGCGCGGCCCAGCCGGGTGCCGGTGGTGAGGTCCGACCCAGCGGGCGCGTCCTGCACGACGATCTCCATGGGCGGTGCGCCGGCCGGGGCGACGCGGATGTCCAGCACGTAGGACTCGGCGCTCGGCGCGGGCGTGGCCGCGTCGTCGAGCAAGGGGAGGCCGAACAGGACCAACGCCGAGGTGGCGACGACGATCAGGCCGGCCACGCCCCACGCGACGCGAACCGTGCGGCGGTTGGTGGGCGTCCGCTCGGCCTGCGCGTCGGGGTCGTAGCGGCCGGGTTTCAGGGCCGATCGGCGTTCGCCCTCGTGGTAGACGCCGCCGGGGGGGAGGTCCTTGACGAGCGTGCCTCTCGGCGGCGTGTCGTACGGCGTGGTGGGGGTGGGCCGCTCTCCTGCGGCGGGGGGCGCGTGGGCGGCGCGCAGCGCGGCGGCCAGCGTGGTGCCGTCCTTGGCGACGTCGCGGCGGCCCGCGGCGGCGTGCACGAGGACCTCCGCCATCGCTGGGGGCACCTCGGGCGCCGCCCCCCGAAGCGCTTCGCCCAGGGCGCGGACGTCGTCGTGGGGTTCGGGCGTCCGCCCGTCCGCGTGGCGCCATGGCACCCCGAACCCTTCCAAGAGGACGTCCCCGTCGTCGCCCCGCCACACGCGGTGCGGACCCAGGTCGCCGTGCACGATGCCGGCACCGTGCAACGCCGCCAAGGCGGATGCCAGGCCGTACACCTCGGAGGGGCTCAGCGGCGGCGATGGAAGGGGCGGGGGCGCATCGGCGGGGCCGAGCGGGGCGTAGCGTCTGGGGAGCGCGGTGACCAGCCGGGTCTCGTCCGGCGACGCGCCCGGAAGGAGGGCGAGGACGGCGGGCAGGTTGGGGTGCTCCAGGCGGTCGATGGGACCGCGCGCGCGGCCGCCGAACCGGTACATGCGCACGGTGGCACCGGTCTGGCGATCGACCGCCGCCTCGATCGTCACCTCCCCGCGCCGGCCCATGACGTGGGTCCCGCTGAACCGGTCCTCGTGGTTCACGGCGCCGTCGCGGTCACGGGGGCGTCCAGGTCGGCGAACGGGGGCCTCACGTACGGAGCATACCCGTCGCTTCACCGGCGGACAAGGCGGGCCGTCGCCCGTCGCGTGCGTGCACGGCGCCGCCCGTCGCGTGTCGGCCACGGCGCGCGGGGCGCGCTGGCGCCCTGCTACGCTCTGCCCATGGCGCTCACCGAAACGCGCGTCCTCGAGGCGCTAAAGACCGTCGACGATCCCGAGTTGCACCAGGATCTGGTGTCCCTCGGCATGGTCGAGAACACCGTGATCGATGGCAGCACCGTGCACGTCAAGATCAACCTCACCACCCCCGCCTGTCCCATGAAGGGACGGATCGAGGCCGACGTCAAGGCCGCGTTGAACGCGCTGGAGGGCGTCGAGCGGGTGAACCTCGAGTTCGGCGCGCAGGTGCGCGACGGGGGCCAGGAGGCGCTGCCCGGCGTCAAGCACGTGATCGCCATCGGGTCCGGCAAGGGGGGCGTCGGCAAGTCCACGGTGGCGGCCAACCTCGCGGTCTCTCTGACGTTGGAGGGCGCCACCGTCGGCCTGCTGGACGCCGACATCTACGGCCCGTCGCAGGCGAAGATGTTCGCGGTCGAAGGAAAGCGTCTCATGGCGGACGATGACAAGAACATCATTCCGTTGCGCAATCACGGCGTGAAGCTGATCTCGATCGCCAACCTCGTCGAGGACGGCCAAGCGTTGACCTGGCGCGGCCCGATCCTGCACGGCACGTTGACGCAGATGATCCAGCAGACGGTGTGGGGGGAGCTGGACTACCTGATCGTGGACCTCCCGCCCGGCACCGGCGACGTGCAGTTGTCGTTGGCGCAGTTGGCGACGGTGTCCGGCGGCGTGCTGGTCACCACCCCGCAGGAGATGTCGCTCTCGGACGTCAAACGCGCCTACACCATGATGCGCAAGACGCATATTCCGGTATTGGGCGTGATCGAGAACATGAGCTGGTACACCCTGCCGGACGGCACGCGCGACTACCTGTTCGGAGACGGCGGCGCCGGCCGCTGGGCGGAGCAGGAGCATGTCGCCCTGCTGGGACAGATCCCCATCTCGCGCGAGGTGCGGGAGAGCGGGGACGCGGGCACGCCGTTGGTGCTCAGCCACCCAGATAGCGAGCAGGCGCAGGCGCTGCGCAGTGCGGCGCGCGTGTTGGCGGGCCAGGTCTCGATTCAGGCCATGAACACCCTGCCGGTGGTGTGAACCGGCCGCGTGCAGCGCGGAGGCGCGTGCTAGACTCCCCAACCGGACGCGCGAACGACCGGCGCGCCCCCGCGCGGTAGACGCTCCGGCCGCCGCTTCGTCCACGTGGACGGACCCGCCCGCGCCCGGGCCGGGTCCGCAGGGAGGATCCCATGCCCGACGCGCCCACGCGACGCCCGCTCACAGACCTGCCCAAGAGCTACGATCCGCTCACGGCCGAGCGCCGTTGGGTCGAACGGTGGGTGCGCGAACCGTTCCGGGCCGATCCGGACAGCGACAAGCCGCCCTTCACCGTCGTGATCCCGCCCCCCAACGTCACCGGCAACCTGCACCTCGGGCACGCCTTCGACAACACGCTGATCGACACGCTCATCCGCTGGCGCCGCATGCAGGGGTACGAGGCGCTGTACCAGCCCGGTATGGACCATGCGGGCATCAGCACACAGGTCGTGGTCGAGCGTGCCCTCGAGGCGGAGGGCACCGACCGTCGTGCCCTGGGGCGCGAGGCGTTCCTCGAGCGCGTGTGGGCGTGGAAGGAACGCTATGGCGGCATCATCGAGAACCAGCTGACCCGCCTGGGCGTCAGCGCGGACTGGACCCGGAGCCGCTTCACCATGGACGAGGGGCTCTCCCGCGCGGTGCGGAAACAGTTCGTCGAGCTGTACCACCAAGGGCACGTCTACCGGGGCGAGCGGATCGTGAACTGGGACCCGCAGAGCCGCACCACGCTGTCCGACCTCGAGGTCGACCGTGAGGAGCGCCCCGGCGAACTGGTGACGCTCCGCTACGAGCTCGACGGCGGGGGCGAGCTGCCCATCGCCACGGTGCGCCCCGAGACGATCTTCGCCGATCAGGCCGTCGCCGTGCACCCCAGCGACGAGCGCTACGCCCACCTGGCAGGGGCCCGGGTCCGGATTCCCCTCACCGACCGCTGGGTGCCGGTGATCCACGACGAGGCGGTGGAGCCCGAGTTCGGAACCGGGGCGCTCAAGATCACCCCCGCCCACGACGCGACCGACTTCGAGATCGGGGAGCGCCACGGCTTGGACCGCCCCAGCGTGATCGACCTGGACGCGCGCTTGACGGGCGAGTTGGTGCCGGCCCGCTTCCGCGGCATGGAACGGTTCGAGGCCCGGGCGGCCGTGGTGGAGGCGGCCGAGGCGGAAGGGACGTTGGCGGGCCGGGAGCCGTACACGGTGCCGATCGGCCTGTCGCAGCGGACCAAGGTCCCGGTCGAGCCGATGCTGTCGCTGCAGTGGTTCTACGACGCCTCCATCATCGCTCGGCGCGTGCTGGAGGGCCTGGACGCCCAAGAGATCCGGGTCGTGCCGGAACGCTACGCCAAGGTGAACCGGGACTGGCTGGAGAACCTGCGGCCGTGGAACATCAGCCGGCAACTGTGGTGGGGCCACCGCATCCCCGCCTGGTACGACGAGGACGGGGGCGTGCACGTGCCGACGCCGGACGACCCGTTCACCGACCCGACCGAGCGTCCCGAGAACGAAGGCAAGACCCTCACCCAAGATCCCGACGTGTTCGACACCTGGTTCTCCAGCAACCTGTGGCCGTTCTCGACGCTGGGGTGGCCCGACGTCGGCGACCCCTTCTACCAGCGCTTCTACCCCACCGACGTGCTGGTGACGGGGTACGACATCCTGTTCTTCTGGGTGGCCCGCATGGAGATGGCCGGGTATCACTTCACCGGCCGTGCCCCGTTCTCGCACGTGATGTTGCACGGCCTCATCCTCGACCAGGACGGCCAGAAGATGTCGAAGTCGAAGGGCAACGGCGTCGACCCGCTCGACGTGGTCGAGGAGAGCGGCGCCGACGCCCTGCGCTTCGCGATGACGTACGCCTCGACCGGTGGTCAGGACATCCGCTGGGATCCGCGGCGCGTCGACATGGGGCGCACCTTCACCAACAAGTTGTGGAACGCCGCGCGGTTCGCCTTCCTGAACCTGGACGGGCCCGAGGACGCGGGCCCCCCCGAACGGCTGGCGGATCGCTGGATCCTGGCGCGACTGGCGCGCGCCACGCGGACCATGACGGAGCGGATGGAGGCGTTCGACCTCGGCGGGGCCAACCGTGCCGCGTACGAGTTCGTGTGGAGCGAGTTCTGCGACTGGTACGTCGAGGCGGCCAAGCCCGCGCTGCAGGCGGGGGATCCGCGGACGCGCCACGTTCTGCGCGTCGCGCTGGAGGGCATCCTGAGGCTGTTGCATCCCCTGCTGCCCTTCGTGACCAGCGAATTGTGGGAGGCGCTGGGGCACGAGGGGCAGGTGGCATGGGCGGCCTGGCCCAGCGACCGCGAGGACGGCCGCGACGACGCTGAGGCCGAACGTGACTTTGCGCGCCTGCAGGCGGCCGTGGGGGCCGTCCGGGCGTTGCGGGCCCAGGCGGACATGCCGCCGAATCGGTCGGTGCCCGTCCACCCGGACGGAGACGCGGCCGACCTGCTGCACGGCCAGGCCGAGGTGGTGGCGGCGCTGGCCCGCGCGGAGCTCCGGACGGGAGAGCCGGCCGGCGCCAGCCTTCGCCAGGTCCTGCCCGACGTCACCTTGCGCCTGCCGCTCGAAGGCCTGATCGACGTGGATGCGTGGCGCGCCCGGCAGGAGCAGCGCTTGGAGGGCCTCCGCAAGGATCGTGACAAGAGCGCGCGCAAGCTGGACAACGAAAAGTTCGTCGCCAACGCGCCGGACGCGGTCGTCGCCGAGGAGCGCCGCCGGCTGGAGGAGGCGGACGCCATGATCGAGGGGATCGAGCGGAACCTGGCGCAGCTGGGGTGAGGCCCAGGGCCGGGCGGCGGCGTCGGCTCAACCGTGCAACGGGAAGAACACCGGCACCACCAGCAGCGTCGCGGCCAGCATCAGCACCACGATCGGCAGGCCGACCTTGAGGAAGTCCCGGAACCGGTAGCGACCCGGGGTCAGCACCAGCGCGTTGACCGGCGAGGCGACCGGCGTCGCGAACGCGGTCGAGGCGGCCACGGCGATCGCCATCAGCATCGCCTCGGGCGACACGCCGAGATCGCGCGCTGCCGCGAACGCGATCGGGGCCAGCAACACGGTGGTGGCGGTGTTCGAGATGACCTGACTGAACGCGGAGGTGAGCAGGAACAGCGCCGCCATCACCAGCAGCGGCCCAGCGCCGCCCAGCGCCCCGACCAGAGCGCCGACGACCGCGTCCAGGCCACCGCTGACCTCGAGCGCCGTCGACATCGGCAGGATCGCGGCGATCAGCACCACCGACTCCCAGTGGATCGCTTCGTACGCGCCCTCCATGCTCAGCGCGCCGCTCACGACCATCGCCACGGCCGCCGCCAGCACCGCGATGGCGTTAGGCAGAAGCCCGAACGTCATCGAGATCAGCAACATCGCCAGGATCCCCAGCGCCCACGGTGCCCGGCGCGTATCGCGCGTGAACCGTTCCCACTCGCGGGGCGCGCCCACCTTGATCAGCTCGCCTTCGGCGGAGGCGACCCTGCGCTGCGCGTCGGGCCCGCCGGCCAAGAGCAGCACGTCGCCCGGCTCCACGCGGCGGTCCGCCAAGTTGCCGTGCATGATCCGGTCGCCCCGCCGGATCGCCACCACGGTCGCGCGCGTGCGGTCGCGCAACCAATCCCTCCCGCAAGGTGCGGCGGGCGAAGGGGGAACGGGGCGGCACCACCGTTTCCATCAGCATCAGGGGGTCGGGAAGGGGCATGCGGGGTTCGTCTGCCAGGCGCGCCCCCGTCTCCGTCAGGAGCGCCTCCAGATCCTCGCGGTCGGCGATCACGGACAGCGTGTCGTGGGCGCGGACCAACGTGGACGGTTCCGCCCGTCGCACGGTTCGGCCGTCCTGCGTTTCGGTCTCGACCGCCAGCACGGTGACCCCGAAGCGGCGTCGTAGCTGCGTCTCGGCCAGCGTCCGCCCCGCCAGCGACGAGCCGAACGGCACCTCCACGGCGTGCAGGCGAGCCTGCAGCCCGTAGCTGGAGGCCAGTTCGGTCAGGCTCGGCGCCGCCTGGAGGTCGGTCTCATCGTGGGAGGGAAGCAGGTGGCGACCGATGACGACCATGTACGCGACGCCCAGCACCAGCATGGTCGCGCCCACCGGCGTGAACGCGAAGAAGGCGAACGGTTCGCGGCCCATCGCGCGTAGCTGATCGGACACCACCAGGTTGGGCGGGGTGCCGATCAGGGTGAGCATCCCCCCGAGCAGGCTGCCGAACGCCAGCGGCATCAACAGGCGCGACGGCGCCAGGCCGGCACGGCGCGCCAGGCCCACGACGACCGGCAGCAGCACAGCGACCGTCCCGGTGGAGGAGAGGAACGCCGACAGCACGGCGCTGACCAGCATGGTGGCCACCAGCAATCGCACCGGCCCGCGCCCCGCCAATCGGCTCAGCAGGTCGCCCAGCCGATCGGCGACCCCGGTGCGGAACAGCCCGGCGCCGACCACGAACAGGCCCGCGATCATCAGCGTGATGGGTTCTGCGAACCCAGCCAGCGCCTGCGCCGGCGAAAGGATGCCGGTCACCGCCAACGCCAGCATCGCCAGCAGCGCCACCAGGTCCAGGCGGAAACGGTCGCTCGCGAAGGCGGCGACGGTGAGCGCCAGGATGACGAACACCAGCACCGCCCCACTCACGGCTCGCCCTCGCCGGGATCATTGGCCGGCGTCGCCGGCGCGGGATCACGGAGGTCCAAGCCGTTGACCGCGTTGGCCGCGGCCGTCGGCCCCTCGCGGACGATGCGGTCGACCACGTCCGCGCCGGTCTCCGCCACCGCGCGGACGCGTTCGGCCTCGTCCTCCCGAAAGCGCGACAACACCCAGTGTTCGACCGTCCACTGCGGTGGCGGGCGGTCGATGCCGATCTTGAGGCGTGCGAATGCGGGCCCGAGTCTGTCGATCACGTCGCGAACGCCCCTCTGGCCGCCGGCCCCGCCGCCGACGCGAACGCGCAGGCGACCGAGCGGGAGGTCGATGTCGTCGTGAATGACCAGGATTTCGGCGGGTGGGATCGAGTGCCGGGCCGCGGCCGCCTGCACGGCCTTGCCGGACAGGTTCATGAACGTGTTCGGCTTCAGCAGCCGCAGGTCGTGGGCGCGCGCTTCCGCGCCGTACCTGCGGTCACGGAACGTCGCCCCGTGCCGCTGGGCGTACGCATCCAACACGAGGAACCCGGCGTTGTGCCGGGTTCCCGCGTAGCGGGGGCCGGGGTTGCCCAGCCCCACCACCAGTCGCACGGAGGCGCCTCCGCTCAGTCTTCCTCGTCGGCGTCGCCGCCGCGCTTTGCGTCCTCGTCGCCTTCGCCTTCCTCGTCCTCGCCGCCGCGGCCGATGACTTCGGGTTCGGCTTCCTCGTCCTCGGACGGTTCGGGCTCCTCTTCGACGCGCGGCGCCAGCACCGTCACCAGCGTCAACCCTTCGTCGTCCAGCAGCTCGGCGGTTTCGGGAAGCTGCGACACGACGTCCGCGATGTGCACGCTGTCCCCGATCTCCAGCGCGGTGATGTCGACGGTGAGTTCGTGCGGGATCTCGCTCGGCAGGACGTAGATGCCGACCTCGCGGCGCTGCACGTCCAACTGGCCGCCCTCGTTCTGACCCTGCGACGTGCCTTCGAAGTGGACCGGGACGTACACCTCGAGCTTCTGGCCCTTGGTGATGGCGTAGAAGTCGATGTGCACCGGTACGCGGCGGCGCTTGTCCATCTGCACCTCGCGCACCAAAACCTGATGGGCGTCCCCCTCGACGTCGAGGTCGATGAGGCTGGAGGTGCCCTGCTCGCGGAACACCTTGTCGAACGCCTTGGTGTCGATGGCGACGCTCACGTTGAACTGCTGGTTGTACACGACCGCCGGCAGGCGCCCGTCGGCCCGGAGGCTGCGGTTGTTGCCGGGGGTGCGCTTGGTCGCTGCGAGTTTCATCGGTCCTCCTGGGGGCGTGCGTTCCTGCCGCGCGCCAGAATCGTCGTCGGTCGGGCCCGTCCGCGCGCGTGGGGCCCGCTGGGCCTGCCGGCGCGTCGGCGCGAGGCGCACTGCAACGTACGAGGATACTCTCTGGCGGGCCCCGCTGGCAAGCATCCGCGGTGGCGAGGGCCCGGCCGGCGTGCCGGGCCCACCCTCAACTCACGAACAGCGAGCTGACCGAGGCGTTGTCGTGGACGTTGCGGATCGCCTTCGCCAGCAGCGGCGCGACCGAGAGGACCGTGACGCGGTCGTGATGGTCGGTGAAGGGAATGGTGTCGGTCACGACCACGCGGTGCACCGCCTCGTGGGACAGCCGCTCGAGGGCCGGGGGGGTGAACACCGCGTGCGTCGCGGCGACCGTCACCTCGCCCTCGGCGCCGAGCTTCAGGAGCGCGTCGATGCCGCGGCGCATGGTGCCGGCCGTCGAGATCATGTCGTCGATCATGATCGGCTTCAACCCGGCCACGTCGCCGATGACGTGCGTCACCTCGGTCTCGGTCGGGCTGGTGCGCCGCTTGTACAACATCGCCAGCGGCAGGTCCAAGTGGTTGGCCAGCCTGCGGGCCTCCGTGGCCCGTCCGACGTCCGGCGACACCACCACGTGGTTCGACAGGCCGGTCTCGCGCAGGTGCCGCCCCAGGATGTCCAGCGCGGTCAGGTGGTCGACCGGGACGTCGAAGAACCCTTGGATCTGGCCGGCGTGCAGGTCGACCGTGATCACCCGGTCGACGCCGGCGACGCTCATCAGGTTGGCGACCAGTTTGGCGGTGATCGGTTCCCGGGCCTGGACCTTCTTGTCCTGACGGGCGTACCCGAAGTAGGGGATCACGGCGTTGATCCGCCAGGCGGACGCCCGCTTGAGGGCGTCGGCCAGCACCAGCACCTCCATCAGGTTGTGGTTCACCGGCGCCGAGGTGGACTGAATGATGTAGCAGTCGGCGCCACGGACGCTCTCGTCGATCTGGATGCGCGTCTCGCCGTCCGGGAACTGCGACACGGAGCCGTGCGAAAGGTTCATGCCGAGGTTGGCGGCCACCGCCTTCGCCAGCGCGGGGGTGGCGGTCCCGCTGAACAGTTTGACGTCGTCGCCCGGCCTCATGTCCGCGGACGATGCCCCGTGTTCGGCGGACGTACGAAGAGCGGGCGCGTGTCGCGCCGCGCCCCGCGCACGCTCGGCGCGGATCGGGTGGGGGTCGGTTCGCTCACGCTTCACCTCGCAGAGGGGAGTTCTCTGCCTCGATGGGGGACCTAGGTGCCTCGGCCGGGCGCGTCGTGACGCGGGCCGGCCCGAGTATAGCGCCCCACGCCCAGCGGGGGCCCCGCACCGGCGCCCGCTCCCTCGGACCGGGCGTCCGCCCGCTTCAACGGGCGTACTGCACGGCGCGCGACTCGCGCACCACCGTCACCTGGACGTGGCCGGGGTACTCCATGTCCTGCTCGATGCGGCCGGCGATGTCGCGGGCCAGCAGCACCGCGTGGGCATCGTCGATCTCCTCGGGTTCGACGATCACCCGGATCTCGCGCCCTGCTTGAATGGCGTAGCTCTTCTCGACGCCGGGGAAGCTGGTGGCGATCTCCTCCAGTCCTTCGAGCCGCTTCAGGTAGGTCTCGAGCGCTTCGCGCCGGGCCCCGGGGCGGGCGGCGCTGACGGCGTCGGCTGCGTTTACGATGACGGCGAACAGCGTCTCGGACTGGTCGAGGTCGTGGTGGTGCGCGATCGCGTCGATCACCTCGTCCGGTTCGCCGAAGCGGCGGCCGAGGTTGGCGCCGATCTCGGTGTGCGTGCCTTCGAGTTCGCGGTCGATCGACTTGCCGATGTCGTGCAGCAGGCCCGAGCGACGGGCCATCGCCTCGTCCAGCCCTAGCTCCGAGGCGATGATGCCGGACAGGTGGGCGACCTGCACCGAGTGCTTCAGGATGTTCTGGCCGTAGCTGGTGCGGAAGTGCATGCGGCCCAGCAACTGCAGCATGCCGGGCTTGATGTTGACGAGGTTCGCTTCCAGCGCCGCTTCGTCGCCCTTTTCGCGGATGTAGGACTGCATCTCCTGTTGGGCCTTGTGCACGACCTCCTCGATGCGGGCGGGATGGATGCGGCCGTCCCTGACGAGCTCGTCCAGCGCCAGGCGCGCCACTTCGCGCCGCAACGGATTGAAGCTGGACAGCAGGACCGCCTCCGGCGTGTCGTCGATGATCAGATCGACCCCCGTCAACGCCTCGAACGCACGGATGTTGCGGCCCTCACGGCCGATGATGCGTCCCTTCATGTTGTCGTTCGGGATCGGCACCACGGTGACCGCGATGGCGGCCGAAACCTCGCTGGCGCTCCGCTGGATCGCCTGCGCCAGGATGTCCTGACTGCGGCGGCGGGCGTCCGCGTCGGCGCGTTCGAGGGCGGCACGCACGCGGACCGCCTTCTCCCGCTCCAGTTCGGACTCGACCCGCTCCAGGATGCGGCGCTCCGCCTGTTCGCGGCTGAGCCCCGCCACCTCGTGCAGCCGGGTGTCGATCTCCGCCTCGCGTTGGCTCAGCGCCTCGTCGCGCTGGCGGAGCTCCACCTCGCGGGCGTCCAGCCGTTCCTCCTGTTCGTCCAGGCGCAGGGCTCGGGCGTCCTGCTGCTCGCCGCGGCGGTTGAGGCGTTCCTCGACGCCGTCCAGCTTCTCGCGTTCCCGCCTCAGGTCCTCGCGGGCGGCCTGCAGCTCGCGGCGGCCATTGGCGACCTCCTCGCGGCTGCGTTCCGCGGCGCGTTCGGCCTCCTCGCGCTGGCGTTCGACCTCCGCACGCATCGATTCGCGTTCGCGCTCGACCTCCGCTTCGAGGCGCTCGCGCATCTCGCGCGCTCGGGTGCGGGCGTCCTCCTCGGCTTGCTGCCGGATCCGCTCGGCCTCCTGCTCGGCCCTTTCCTGGATGGCGTGGGCTTGACCTTCGGCGCGTTCGCGGCGGCCTGCGTCGAACCGTCGGCGCAGCCATACGCCCGCCACGGCGCCGAGCAGGACGCCGAGCAGGACGCCGAGCAGGACCCACAGGAGGTTCACGCCTCATCCCCCGTGGCGACGTTCTCCTGCGTGTCGGGCGTGTCGGTCTGGGTGTGGGCGCGGGGTGGGTGGAGGGTGGCGGTGACGCGCTCACGAAGTTCGCGGGCGATCTCGGGATGCTCCCGCAGGTAATCGCCCACCTTTTCCTTGCCCTGCCCCAAGCGAGTATCGCCGTACGAGAACCACGACCCGCTCTTCTGAATCACGCCCAGGTCGCTGGCCACCTGAATCAGATCCCCCGTCTTATCGATCCCCTGCCCGAACACGATGTCGATCTCCGCCTCCCGAAACGGCGGCGCGACCTTGTTCTTCGTCACCTTCACCCGCACCCGGTTCCCCACCTTGTCCGCCCCCACCTTCACGTCCCCCTTCCTGCGCACCTCGATCCGCACGCTGGTATAGAACTTCAACGCCCGACCGCCCGGCGTGGTCTCCGGATTGCCGTACATCACCCCGATCTTCTCCCGCACCTGATTGATGAACAACGCCGTCGTGCCCGACTTCGACACCACACTCGTCAACTTCCGCAGCGCCTGACTCATCAACCGCGCCTGCAACCCCACGTGCGAATCGCCCATCTCCCCCTCGATCTCCGCACGCGGCACCAACGCCGCCACACTGTCCACCACCACCACGTCCACCGCGCCCGAGCGGACCAACAACTCCATGATCTCGAGCGCCTGCTCACCCGTGTCCGGCTGCGACACGAGCAACTCCTCCACGTCCACCCCCAACGCCTCCGCGTAACTCGGGTCCAACGCATGCTCCGCGTCCACGAACGCGGCCACGCCCCCCAACGCTTGCGCCTCCGCGATCACGTGCAACGCCAACGTCGTCTTCCCCCCCGCCTCCGGGCCGTACACCTCCACCACCCGACCCCGCGGGACGCCCCCCACCCCCAACGCCAGATCCACACTCATCGACCCCGTCGAAATGACCCCCACCCGCTCCCGCGACGCCTCATCCCCCAACCGCATCACCGCACCCTTCCCATACGTACGCTCGATCTGCGAAAGGGTGCGGTTCAACGCCTCGCGGCGCGCATCGTCGTTCTTATCGGCCATGTTCGCCTCCAACGCGCCGGGGCGCGCCCTACGTTCACTCGTCGTCGGACCGCAGTCGGCGTCGCAGGAGGTCGAGGGCGCGTACGGTGATGCGTTCGCGCAGCCAGGACGAGGTCCGTTCCGATACCGGCACGGCGAGCGCCGCCCGGCCGAACCAACCGTCGAGGACGACCTCCACCGTGGCGTCGCGCTCGGTCCCGTCCGCACGCAACGCGCCCACTGCGATCGCTGCGTCCGCGGCGAAGAACGCGCGGGCGCCGGCCGCAGCGTGCGCGACGGACACACCGTCGCCCGCGAACGGTGGCACGCCTGGCCGGGCCCCGCGCACGTCCCTCGCTTCGGTCGACCATGGTACCACGGCGCCCAGGACCGCCTCTCGCGCGCCCGGAACGGCCCTGAGTCGCCCCGTTAGCGCGCCGCCGGTGGCGTCCTCGACCACCGCCAAGCGAGCCCCGCGGCGCAGCACGCCGCGCAACGCGACCTCTTCGAGGACGTCGTCGTCGCGGCCCCACGTCGCGTCCCCGAGGCGTCGCGCGAGCGTGTCAGCGACGGGACGCCCCAGCGCCTCCGCCGCCTCCGCGTCGTCGCCCTTCGCGGCGATGCGGACGTGCACCCCATCATTGCGGGCATAGGTGGCCACCGTCGGGTTGGCGCCCACCGCCAGTGCGCCGATCAGGTCGGCGATCTCGGATTCGCCCAGGCCGGCGGTCTTCAGGGTCGAGGCCCACAGCCGCGCCTCAGGCAGGGGCAGGGCGGGGAACAACGCGTGCTCCGCCATCCGGGTCATTTCGAACGGCGGCCCCGGCAGCGCCGCGATCCAACGCGGCCGGCCGTTCCGGGACACGGGCACCAGCCAGCCGGGCGCGGTGCCGCGCGGATTCGGCAACACCGTCGCTGAGGGCAGCCGCCACGCCTGCTTCAGGTTTCGCTCGGGCATGGGCCGTCCCAGGCGGGCGAACCTCGCCCGCAGTACGCGTTCCTGTTCGGGATCCACGAACGGCGTCTCGCCGGTGAGCGCCGCGATGGCTTCGCGGGTGACGTCGTCCTCGGTGGGGCCCAGGCCGCCGCAGACGACCACCAGGTCGGCGCGGTCCAGCGCTCGATCGAGCGCCGCCCGCAGGCGCGTGACGTTGTCGCCGATGCGGAGCGAACGGTAGACGTCCACGCCGCGCGCCGCCAGCGCGGCCGCCAGCCACGCCGTGTTGGTGTCGTCGATCTCGCCGAGCAGCAACTCGGTGCCGACGGCGATCGTCTCTGCGTTGCGTACGAGGGGGGACGGGCCGGGCATGCGGCACTGTATCGCCGCGAGCTGCGACCGCGGGGAGACACGGGCTGCCCCGGGGGCCGGTGCTAGCATGACGCATGGACGGTACGAGCCCCGTGACCGCCGAACGGCAACGCGACGTGCCTCGCCCGCGGACGCTTGGGGAGTTGCGCGGAAGTCCCTGGGCCGAGCATGCCGGGCGCAGCGTCAAGGACGAACTGCGCATCAACCTGCTCCGAAGACTCGAGGAGGGCGCGCCGCTGTTCCCGGGCGTGGTGGGCTACGACGACAGCGTGGTGCCCGGTCTGGTCAACGCCATCCTGAGCCGGCACAACTTCATCCTGCTGGGCCTGCGCGGCCAGGCCAAGACGCGGCTGTTGAGGCGGCTGGTCGATCTGCTGGATCCCATCGTACCGGTGCTGGCCGGTTCCGAGCTGAACGACGACCCCTTGGCGCCGGTGTCGCAGGAGGGGCGGGACGTCGTGGCCGAGCACGGCGACGCGGCCGAGGTGGAATGGTTGCCCCGTGAGGCGCGCTACGTGGAGAAGCTGGCCACGCCCGACGTGACCGTGGCCGACATGATCGGCGACATCGACCCCATCAAGGCGTCGCGCCTGGGGACCCGCCTGGGCGACGCGCGCAGCGTGCACTACGGCTTGCTGCCGCGCGCGAATCGCGGCGTGTTCGCCATGAACGAGCTGCCGGACCTGTCCGGCAAGGTGCAGGTGGCGCTGTTCAACGTGATGCAGGAGGGCGACGTCCAGATCAAGGGGTATCCCGTGCGGCTGCCGCTGGACGTGATGCTGGTGTTCAGCGCCAACCCGGAGGACTACACCGCCCGGGGCAAGATCATCACGCCGCTCAAGGACCGCATCGGCAGCGAGGTCCGCACGCACTACCCGCGCACCGTGGCGGAGGGCATGCGCGTCACGCGGCAGGAGGCCTGGACGGACCGCGAGGGGCGCACGGTGGTGGTGCCCGACTACGTCCGCGAAGCCATCGAGCAGGTCGCGTTTGCCGCCCGTGAGGACGCGCGCGTCGACGCGCATTCGGGCGTGTCGCAGCGCTTGCCGATCACCCTGATGGAGACGGTGGTGTCCAACGCGGAGCGACGCGGCCTGCGGCTCGGCGAGGAACGCCCCGTGGCGCGGATGCGGGACCTGTACCAGTCCCTGTCGGCGGTGACCGGCAAGCTGGAGCTCGAGTACGAAGGCGAGCTCCGCGGCGGCGAGAACGTGGCGCGCGAGCTGGTCCGCCAGGGCATCGGCCGGGCGTTCGCGTCGCACGCCGGCGAGCTGGACGTCGACGAGATCGTGGCCTGGTTCGAGGAGGAGAACGCCCTCCGCCTGCCGGACGAGCGCCCCACCGCGGCGTTGCTGGAGCTGTTGGCCGAGGTGCCGGGCCTGCTGGACGCCGCCGACCGCGTGGCGGGCGACGGGGACCCGGGCCTGCGCGCCGCAGCCGCAGAGTTCGTCCTGGAGGGCCTCCACGCCCGCCGGAAGGTGGGGCGCAGCGAGGAGCGCGGCTTCACCGCCCCCGAGCCCGACGCCCGCGGCGCGACCGGAGCGAGGCGCCGCTTCAACTGAGGAGGGCCATCGTGCCGGCCACGCGCTATTCCAAGTACGAGGCCACGCTCCAGGACCTGGACATGGCCGAACTGATGAAGATGATGCAGGACCGCCTGCTGAGCTCGGGCTTCGACCGGGACCCGTTCGATCCCGATCCGGACGAGGGACGCACCCTCCGCGACCTGTACGAGGCGATCCTGGAGGCGTTGGTCCGCAACGACCTGGTTCCGGAGTCGATGATCGACGAGGCGCTTCAGGCGGACGACTGGATGGACGGCGAGCTCGGCGACGTGGTGCGCGACCTGGCCCGCCGCCTGGAGCAGGAGGGGTACCTCCGCGGCGAGGACGGCCAGCCGATCGGAGAGGGGGGCGCCTCGGCCGACGGTGAGGCCGACGAGGCCCGCTTCCAGTTGACGGACAAGTCGATCGACTTCCTCGGGTACCGGACGCTGCGCGACGTGCTCGGGGCCGAGGGGAGCGGCACCTTCGGGGAGCACGAGACCCGGGCCCGGGTCGCCGGCGTCGAGGCGGAAGGGGAGAGCCGTCCGTACCGCTTCGGCGACGCGCTGAACCTGGACGTGGCCGAGACGTTCAAGTCCGCCTACGGCCGCACGTCAGCCGGTTCGCCGCTTCAGTTCGAGGAGGACGACCTGCACGTGCATCAGGCCGAACACCACGCCTCGGCGGCGACGGTGGTGATGCTGGACTGCAGCCACTCCATGATCCTGTACGGCGAGGACCGGTTCACCCCCGCCAAGCAGGTGGCGTTGGCGTTGGCCCACATGATCCGCACCGAGTACCGGGGCGACACGGTGCGGTTCGTGCTGTTCCACGACGCGGCCGAGGAGATCCCGTTGAGCCGCCTCGCCCAGGCGCAGGTGGGGCCGTTCCACACCAACACCGCGCAGGGCCTGCGCATGGCGCGGACGCTCCTGAAGCGCCAGCACAAAGAGATGAAACAGATCGTGATGATCACCGACGGCAAGCCGTCGGCGATCACCCTGCCCGGCGGGCGCGTGTACAAGAACGCCTACGGGCTGGACAGAATGGTCATGGGCGAGACCCTGAGCGAGGTGGGGGCCTGCCGGCGCGACGGCGTCCAGATCAACACCTTCATGCTGGCGCGCGACCCGGAGCTGGTCGCCTTCGTGCAACGCATCAGCGCCATGACGCGCGGCCGCGCCTACTTCACGACGCCGCACACCATCGGCCGCTACGTGCTGCAGGATTTCCGCGCGCGTCGCACGCGCACGGTGAACTGAGGCGTGCGCCGAGCCGGGGCCGGCGTCACTGTCCCCGGCGGGCCAAGTCGTCCAACGCCTGCACCGCCGGCGTGTAGTTCGGGTCGATGCTGCGGGCGGCCTTGAAGTCCTGCTCGGCCTGCGCCAGGTCGCCCTCCCTCTCGTGCAGCTGCCCCAGGCGGTAGAACGCCTCCACGTACGCGACCGGCGGCGGCCCCACCCCGCCGACGTCGCCGCGCTCGAACACCACGATGGCGGTCTCGAAGGCCTCCATGGCCCCCTCGGTGCGGTCCTGAAGGGCGAGGATCCGGCCGCGGTTCAGGTGCGGCCAGGGTTCGCGCTGCCCCCGCTCGGTCTCGGCTGCCGCGGCGTAGGCGTCCAGGGCCTCCTCGAACAGGCCGGCCCGCCACGCCACCAACCCCAGATCCATGCCGTGCTGGTAGTCGCGACTGCGCCGAAAGGCGTCGCGGAGCGACCGGAGGGCGCCCTCGGGGTCCCCCTCCTCGGCCCGAAGCAGGCCGTCCAGGTGCCGGTAGGCGGGTGGGGGTGGGCTGGAGGCCAGGGTGAGGGCTTCGCTGAGCTCACGGCGGGCGGTGGCCATGTCGTCGGTCAGCCAGGCGGCGCGGGCGTACAGGAAGTGCGCCTCGGGATCGCCGGGCACGCGCTCCACCAGGTTCGGCCCCTCCAGTTGCGCGGCCGCGTTGTAGTAGCCGCGTGCCAGCAGGTCGCGCATCGCCTGGTGCGGGTTGGCCTGCCCGGTCGCGGCGCCCAAGAGCACGGCGGCGGCCACCGCGACCGAGGTGAGCATCGACCCGCGCAGGGAGGGCGTACGCAGTGTCGTCATGTCGCCATGCTATCGGTCCGAGATGAGATCGGCGTTTCGCGCCGGCGCGTGCCGCAGGGCGGCGTCCAACCAGTCGAGGCCGTGCGCGGCGCGACGCAGAAGCTCGTCCCGCCGGTGCTGCGCCAGCGGCTGGCGCGCCCGCACCACCGCGCGCAGCGTGTCCCCGTCGACCGGCACCGCCACGCCCGGGGCGCCGCTGTCGGCCAGGAAGCCGTCCACCTTCGGGTCGTAGACGACGCCCGCGTGTCCGCGGCCGGCCACGGTGGCCAGAATCAATCCGTGCAGCCGGACCGAGACCACGAACGCGGCCTCGGCGCACCGGTCCAGCGCCTCCGCGGGTCCCTCGGCCGTCACCGCCTCCGCGCCGGGCGCGTGGTCCAGCAGGCGTGCGGCGGCGGCCTGGTCGGCGCCGGGTTGCATCGCCAGCACCCGCACCCGCTCGCCCTCCCGGAGCGCGTCGCGCGCGACCGCCGCCAACGCCGTTTCGGTCCCGGCCACGCCGGCCCGTGGGATCAGCAGCAGTCCCGCGCCGTCACGCGCGGTGGGCGGGGGGAGGGTGAGCGCCGGGTCGGCGGCGAGGTGCGACGGAACGCCGAGGGCACGCAGCGCGGCGCGCGAGGGGCGGTCACGCACCGCGACGGGCAGGCCGCGGAGGGCCCGGCCGACGCGTTTCGCGCCGCGGGCGCTCAACGGCCCCACCGATTGGCCGAACACGATCACGCGTCGGCGCAGACGGCGGGCCAGCCGGATCACCCCAAGATAGTAGGTCAGGCTTCGGGCGCTGGTCCCGTCCTGCAGCAGGCCGCCGCCGCCCGAGACCAGGGCGTCGCAGCGCGCCAGCGCCCACGGCACGCCGTGCAGCCGGTGGTGGGCCGCGACGCCGTGGGCCGCGCGGGTGGCGGCGGGGTCGGCCGACAGCGCGGCCACCTCGTGCCCCCGGTCCTGCAGGGCGCGCGCCACGGCCGCGAACAGCGCCTCGTCGCCCAGGTTGCCGAAGCCCAGATAGCCCGACACCAACACCTTCATGCTCGGGCGAGCCAGCCCCGCGCGAGGCGCAACGCCAGGCGCGCCAGCGGCACCAGCAGGTAGCCCAGTGCGACCCCGAGGGTCAGCGCGACCACGGTGCGTTCCAGCGACACCGCCAGGGGCGTGTGGTAGTGGCTGAAGCTGTTCAGGATGCTGGCTTGGGCGATCACGCCGCCGGTGAGGAGCGGCGCGCGGATCCAGGCGGGCCACCCTTCGCCCGTGACCCCCAGCACGCCCAACGGGTGGCCCAGCAACTCCTTGAAGCGCGGCCGGGCGAACCAGCTGGACAACGCTTCGCGCACCTCGAGCTCCAGGGCGCTGGCGCCGATCAGCGGCGTGTTGCCGCGGCGGATCACCACCAAGGCCAGCGCCGCCAACGCGACCATCACCAGGGCGGCGGGGCCGATGCGGATCGGTTGCGCCCACAGCGTGCGGACCCACGCCGCGGCGCCCCGGTGACGCAACGCCGCGTGCGCCAGGTACAGCGCCGGCGGCACCACCAGCGTCGCCGCGACGCCGCGGAACGGCGCCAACGCCAGCACCGAGGCGCGGTCGCTGCCGACGGCGACCAGCAGCGCCGCCCCCGCCAGCGTCACGGCGGTGGCGCGCAGCCACGCCGCCCGGTCGTTGGCGAACAGGGCGTAGCCGAGCACGGGGAACACCAAGGCGGCGGCCAGGGCGATCGCGTCGAACGACGCGCCCGCGGCCGCCAGGCACAGCGCGGCGACGCCCAGTGCGATCCCGGGTCCCCAAGCGCCCGGGTACGACGTCGCCAGCAGCGCCAGGCCGGCCAGGACGCCGAGCGCCGCCGCCAGGCGCAGCCACGGCGCCGGGTCGTACCCGGCCAGCTCGTCCCGGGCGGTCGGCAGCGGCCCCACGGTGAAGCCCTCGGCGGCCAAGGTCCGACGCAAGCCGGTGATCACGGCCTCGGTGTTCGCCAGCATGGCGCCCTGTTGCTGCTCGGTGTAGGGGCGGAGGTACAGCAGCCGGACGTTGCGTTCGCTGGCGGCCAGGAGGTACTTGTCGACCAGCTCCTCCGGCGCCAGGCGCCGGTTGACGTAGTCCTGGTTGAAGCTGAGCAGACGCACGGTCGGAACCTTGCCGCGCAGCGCCTCGAAGCCGTCCTGCGGCGTGCCCTCGATGATGGCGGTCAGGTATGCCTGCGATCCCTCCACCAGGCCCCTGAGGTCGTGCGGGTGGCCCGCGACGTCCAGCCCCGCGTGCACCAGGTAGCGCGCCTCCGGCGGGAAGTCGCGGCCCACCTGCCGCAGCCCCGGCGCGTTGCGCGGGCGGTAGGCCAGGTCGAAGCCGGCATCCGCGTAGCGCTGCACCGCCGCCGGGTCGGGCCCGCCCGGCTGCACCTCCATCACGTCGCCGGAAAACGCGTACCACGTCGTGCCGGCCAACTGGACCTCCGCGGGCGGCGTGGCGGCCTTGGCCCGCATGCGCGCCGTCGCCCCCGGCGCCACATCCCGCACGAGCGTCACGTTCGGAGGCAACTCCGGGGCGGGCCGGCCCGCGGCCAGGGCGGCGGCGGTGAGCTCCGAGCCGAGCGCCGCGGCGGCCCGGCCGGATTCTGCCAGGCTCTCCGGCGTCTGTTCGTACAGGGCGATCCCCGTCAGGCCGAGGTCCTGGTAATGCCGCGCCAGCTCGAACGTGTCGCGGCCCAGCGCCGACGCCTGCTCGGCCAGGGCCTCGTGGTCCATCACCATCGCGACGTCGCGGGTGCCGTCCTCCACGCCGAGCCGCTCGAAGATCAACCACGCGGCCGGCAGCAGCGACACCGCCAGCAACGCCCACGCCGCCCGGCGGGCGCGTTCACGCACGCTTCGCCCCCTCGGCGGGGGGGTCCTTCGCCTTCGTGCCGGCCCGGATCGACGTCTCGACGAAGCTGGCCAGGACGGCCAACGCGATCTCGTTGCGGCCGCCCTCGGGCACGATCAGGTCGGCGTACTGCTTGGTGGGCTCCACGTACAGGTCGTGCATCGGTTTGACGGTCTGGCGGTACTGGGCGATCACGCCGTCGGCGTCGCGGCCGCGCTCGTGGACGTCGCGTTCCAGCCGCCGGATGAAGCGTTCGTCGGGTGGGGCGTCCACGAACACCCTCAAGGTCATCCGCTCGCGCAGGCTGGCTTCGTGAAGGACCAGGATGCCCTCCACCACCATCACGGGGTGGGGGTCCACGCGCACGGTGGCGTCCAAGCGGTCGTGCCGGCCGAAGTCGTACACCGGTCGGTCGACGCCGCGGCCCTCCAGCAACGCGTCCAGGTCCCGGACCAGCGCCTCCGTCTCGAACGCGGCGGGTTCGTCGTAGTTGGTGCGGGCGCGCGCCTCGAACGGGCGGCCCGGTTGGGCCCGGTAGTACGCGTCGTGCGGGAGGATGGCGGCACGGCCGTTCGCGGCCTGGACGATGGCATCGGCCACGGTGCTCTTGCCCGCGCCGGTCCCGCCCGCCAGCCCGATCACCACCGGGCGGGGATTCATGCCCCCTCGGGGCCGTCCGCGGGGACGGAGGCGATGTCGCGGGGTGCCGGACCATGCCCGCGCGCTTCGGCGCGGCGGACCGCGGCGGTGATGAAGCCGCGGAACGGCGGGCTGGGCCGCATCAGGCGCGAGGTGAACTCGGGATGCGACTGCAGGCCCAGGAAGAACGGATGCCCGTCCAGCTCGATCGCCTCGACCAGGCCCTCGCCGCGACCCTGCATGCCGGGCGTGACGCCGGACACCACCAGGCCGGCGCCCGCGAGCCGCGCCACGTAGCCGGGGGCGACCTCGTAGCGGTGTCGGTGGCGCTCCATCACGGTGCGGTCCGGGCCGGCGTCGTACAGGCGGGCCAGCAGGGTGCCGGCCTCGATCCGCATGGGCCAACTGCCCAGCCGCATGGTGCCGCCCATGTCGGCCGACGCCAACTGTTCCGGCATCAGGTCGATGACGGGATGCGGCGTGTAGGGGTCGAACTCGGTCGAGTTGGCCGCCTCGAGCCCGGCGCGTGCGCGGGCGTACTCGATCACCGCCACCTGCAACCCCAGGCAGATGCCGAGGAACGGCACCTGACGCTCGCGGGCGATGCGGGCGGCGTACACCTTGCCTTCGATGCCGCGCACGCCGAACCCGCCCGGGACGAGGATGCCGTCGAAGGCCATCAGCTCGTTGGGGTCGTCCTCGCGAAGGTCCTCGGCGGACACCCAATGCACCTCGACCTTGGCGTCGTTGGCGATCCCGGCGTGCTTCAGCGCCTCGTTCAGGCTCAGGTAGGCGTCCGGCATGGCGACGTACTTGCCGACCACCGCGATGCGGACCGTCCGGGAGGGGTGCCGGAGCGTACGTACCGCCTCCTGCCACACGTGCAGTTCGGGCAGGACCTTGTCCAGGCCCAGGCTTCGCTCGGTGAAACGCCCGATGCCCTGCTGTTCCAGCATTTCGGGCACGGCGTACACGTGGTCGGCGTCGTAGGCGTTGAACACGTCGCGGGCCTCGACGTTCGAGAACAGCGCGATCTTGCGGCGGGCCTCCTCCGGAACCGCCGTTTCGCTGCGGAGGATCAGCGCGTCCGGCTGAATCCCGACGCCCCGCAGCGTGGCGACCGAATGCTGCGTCGGCTTGGTCTTGTGCTCCTCGCTGGTCCCCAGGTACGGGAGCAGCGTGACGTGCAGGTACAGTGTCTGCTCCCGTCCCTCTTCGAAGCGCATCTGGCGGATCGCCTCGAGGAACGGGAGCGACTCGATGTCGCCGACGGTGCCGCCGACCTCGACCAGCACGAGTTCGGCGCCGGCCTCCTGGCCCGCGGCACGAATCCGGCGCTTGATCTCGTCGGTGACGTGGGGGATGACCTGAACGGTCTGGGAGAGGTACTCGCCGCGGCGTTCGCGGTCGATGACGTTCTGGTAGACCTGCCCGGTGGTGACGTTGTTGTCCCGCCCCAGGTCGATGTCGAGGAACCGCTCATAGGTGCCGATGTCCAGGTCGGTCTCGGCCCCGTCGCGGGTCACGAACACCTCGCCATGCTCGTAGGGGCGCATGGTGCCGGCGTCCACGTTGATGTAGGGATCGATCTTGACGGCCGTGACGCGGTACCCGCGGGCCCGGAGCAACGCCCCCAGGCTCGAGGTGGCGATGCCTTTGCCGAGGCTCGAGACCACCCCGCCCGTGATGAAGATGTACTTGGTGTCCATGAGCCTCACCTTCTCCGGGACGTCAGCGTACCACCCGTCGTTGCGCGATTCGGCCCGTGCCGCCGTGGGCGGGACCATGGTAGGTTGCGCCCCGTGATGGACGGAACGGCGGGCGGCCAGGCGGACGCGGACGACAAGACGGATGCGCAGGCGCGACCCCGGCGCGGGAGGCGGGGGATCCCCTTCGTGATGACCGGGGCCTCGGGGGTCGGCAAGGACACCATCCGCCAGGCGGCCCTCCCCGGGATGGGCGACCTGGTGTACTCGATCTCAGCCACCACGCGAGCCAGGCGACCGGGCGAGACCGATGGCATCCAGTACCACTTCCTGACGCACGAACGTTTCGAGCATCTGATCGCGAGGAACGGCTTTTTGGAGTACGCCGAGTACGTGGGCGACTACTACGGCACCCCCCGCGCGCCGGTCGAGCGTGCCTTGGCCGATGGGCGCGACGTCCTGCTGGAGCTGGAGCTGGCGGGCGCGCGGCAGCTCAAGGTCGCCCTGCCCGAGGCGGTGATGGTGTTCATCGCGCCGCCGTCGCTGTACGAGCTCGAGCGGCGCCTCCGTGGCCGCGGCACCGACGACGAGGCCAAGATCCAGAAGCGCCTGGCCCGCGCCCGAGAAGAGATCAAAGCCGTCCGCGAGTTCGATTACGCCGTCGTGAACGACGAACTGGACGAGGCCGTGCGCGATTTCCGGGCGGTCATCCACGCCGAGCGCGTGCGCGCCGTGCGTCTGGACGACCAAGACGTGGCGAGGTTCCTGCGCGAGGACTGAACCGGCGCGGCCGCTCCGGGCGCGTACCGGGCGGTGCGGCGCCGCGCGCGCCTGTCCGGTATGCTCGCAGGTGCGACGTTCGGGTCTGCTGCGACCCCGCCCCGATTCCGCCCAAGGAGGATCCATGGCCCAACACGGCTACGATACGCTGTTCGCCCTTACCGACTCGCGGTACCGCCTCACCATGATCGTGGCGCGGCGCGCCGCCCAGCTCAAGAGCGGGTTTCCCTCCCTGCTGACGCCCGAGGAGATGCCGCCGGCGCCCAGCAACACCGTCACCGTGGCGATGACCGAGCTCCTCCTCGGCAAGCCGCTCCGTTTCGGGACCGACCTGCCCGATGAAGCGACGCTGCAGGAGGCGCGCGGGCGCTCCCGTCGCGACCGGGAGGAGCTCGGCGACGCCCTCTGAGGGACGCGAACCTCCCCCCCGCGTGCTGCTGGGGGTCACGGGCGGTCTGGCCGCGATCAAGGCGCCGTCCGTGGTGCGGCGATTGCAGGAGGCCGGCGCCGAGGTGCGCGTCGTGGCGACGGCGCGGGCCTACGCCTTCGTCACGCCCCTGTCGCTGGCGTCGGTGGCGGGCCACGAGGTGCTGGACGAGGCGGCGTGGTTCCGGCCGGACGGTCGGGCCCGGCACCTGAGCTGGGCGCACTGGGCCGATGTGCTGTTGGTCGCCCCCGCCACCGCGAACGCGCTCTCGGCCGCGGCGACCGGTCGCGCCGACGACCCTGTGTCCGCACTGGTGCTGAGCGTCCCGCGGACGGTATTCGCCCCCGCGATGAATGCGGCGATGTGGGGGGCGCCGGCCGTGCGGCGCAACGTCGCCACCCTGCGCGGCGACGGCCACACCGTGCTGGAGCCGGCGGTCGGCCCTCTCGGCACCCTGGGGGAGGACGCCGGCCCCGGCCGCCTTCCCGACGAGGCGGTGCTGGCGGGCGCCGCGTTGCGGGCGCCCCGGCCGCGCGATCTGGTGGGCAGGCGCGTCGTGGTCAGTGCGGGGCCGACCCGGGAGTGGTTGGACCCGGTGCGGTTCCTGAGCAACCCCTCCTCGGGCCGGATGGGCGTGGCCGTGGCCGAGGCGGCGCGCGACCGCGGCGCGGAGGTGACGCTGGTGTGCGGACCGACGGCGGTGCCGATGCCGCACGGGGTCGAGGTGGTCCGGGTCGAGTCGGCGGAGGAGATGGCCGCGGCGCTGGAGGCGCCGTTCGACGCCTGCGACCTGCTGGTGATGACCGCTGCGGTGGCCGACTGGCGGCCGCGGGCGCGGGCCGCCGAGAAGGAGCCCAAGTCGGGCGACGCCAAGGAGCTGCCGCTGGTCCGCACGCCCGACGTGCTGGAGGCGTTGCGGGCGCGCCGCACGCGGCAGGTGATGGTGGGCTTCGCGATGGAGACGGACCAGGGCGTGTCCCGTGCGGTGGAGAAGGCGCGCCGCAAGGGCCTCGCCTTCGTGGCGCTCAACTACCCGACGCGCGAGGGCGTCGGCTTCGGCATGTCGGAGACGGAGCTCACCGTGGTGGGGCCCGAGGGTGAGCACGAGGCGATGGGGCGCACCACCAAGTGGGAGGCCGCCGAGCGGATCCTGGACCGGGCGCGTCCGCTGCTGCCGTGATCGCTTGCGTGCGGTCACGTGTCGCACGCCTCGCACCTCGGGCCCAAATCCCGCGTATAGTGAATGAATATGCCGAGTAAAGAGTACCGACAACGATTGATCGAAGAACTCGTCGAAAACGAATTCATCTCCACCCAGGCAGAGATCGCCGAGCACCTGGCGCAGCGCGGCATCAAGGTGACCCAGGCGACCATCAGCCGCGACGTCAACGAGCTGCGGCTGGTGCGGCTGCCGGCCGGCAACGGGCAACACCGCTACCGTTCCACACCGCTGGCGGCCCAAGAGGACGTGCTGGGTGAGCTGGCGCAGCGCTTTCGTCTGTTCGTGCGGCACATGGACCGGGGCGACAACCTGTTGGTGGTCGACACCGACGAGGGGCACGCCACCGGGATCGCCTACGTGATCGACAAGCTGGACCGGGAGGAGGTCGTCGGCACCTTGGCGGGCCAGAACACGATTCTGGTGATCTGCCGCGACGGCGACCAGGCCGAGCGCGTGATGGAGGAGTTCGAAGAACTCTTGGCCTGAAGCGCGGCGCGCCGAGCGGGCGCCGGGCGCGACGCCGGCCCGCGGGTCGGCGTGCGGCCAGATTCCTCATTCCAGCCGTGCTAGCGTCCAAGTCACGGAGGTTTCCATGCGCCCGTTGATCACGTTATTGGCCGTTCTCGCCCTGCTGGGTACGGCGTCCGCACAGACCGTTCTGGTGCACCCGTTCGACAGCGGCGACTCCGTCCTCGGGGCCGTCGTCGCCGACCGGGTCGCCCAGTCGCTCGCGCCGCAGGTCGACCTCATGGTCGGCCCGGCCGCGGCCCCCACCTTGGTGCCGCCCGTTCCCTACGACAACGGCTTCCTGGGCCCGCTGGCCGTGCTGCGGCAGGGGGGCGTCGCCACCCTGCACGGCGCCGCCCTGTTGCGAAGCGGCACCGGGGCCGACCTCGCCGCCAGCGGGCGGGTGGCGACGGACGCGGAGGGATTGCGGCTCGAGCTGTTCGCCGCGGCGGGACGTCGCGACGCGCTCCAGACCACCGTCCGCGCGCCCGAGGATCGCCCCGACCTGCTGGCCCGCCGGGCGGCCCGCTTGCTGGCCTCGCACCTGGGCGTGCCGGCACCGTCCGCCCCCGACGCCATCGACATGGCCGGCGCGGACGACGCCCTGGGGCGCGCCTCGACGCTGCTGGCCGGCGGATTCGCGCAGGAGGCGGAGCAGCTGTTCCGCGAGGCGGAGGAGGCCGGGCAGGACACCCCCCGCCTGCGCGCCCTGCGAGCCGCGCTGGAGGACGTGCAAGACGGCCGTTCGCATCCCGACGATCCCGCGCTGGCGGCGTCGTTGGCGTTGACGGTGCTGGAGGACGACGCGCGCACCCTCGCCTACATGGAACGCCTCGGCGAGGCCGGCCTGCCCGCCGCGGACGCCTGGATCGGGGCGATCGCGGCCAGCACCAACGACCTGGCGCGCGCCGACGACGCCTACATGCGGGCGGCGGAGGCGTACCCCTACGGCCGGGCGGCGCGGGCGGCCTACCAGGCGTCGCAGGGTCGCTCGGGGGCGGCCGAGGCGGTGCGCGACCTGCACGACGGCGGGGACGTCGCCTCGCTGGTGCTGGCGTCGCTGCTGCACGAGCTGTCCGGCGACGCCCAAGCAAAACGAGCAGCGCTGGAGGCGCTGGGCCGGGCCGCCCCGACGTTCGCGTGGCCGTTCGAACAGCTCAGCTTCCTGGCCTTCGACCGGGATGACGGTCGCGCGGCCGCCGAAGCGCTCGTGGTCGCGGTCCGACTGGCGCCCGAGGAGGACCTGTACTGGACCAACCTGGGGTGGGCCTGGTACCTGCTGGGGTTCTGGGAACGAAGCGAGGAAGCCAGCACGCGAGCGCTGGAGCTGGAGCCGGGCGCCCACATCGCCGCCTACAACCTGGGCTTGGTACGGGCACGTTCCGGCCGCTTGGATGAGGCGATGTCGGCGTACGACACCGCGCTCGATGCCGACCCCGAGGTCGACGACGAGGCACTGGCGGACGTGCGGCGCGCGCTCGAGGAGGTGCCGGACGAGCCGGCGTTGCACTACGTGCTGGGGCGCATGCTGGAGGCCGAGGGAGACCGAGACGCCGCGGCGCAGGCGTTCGATCGCTACCTGGAGCTGGGCGGATTCGGCGCGCCGTACGACGCGCGGGCCGAGGCGCGCTACGAGGCGTTGAGCGCCCCCCCGCCGCCCCTGGCGATCACCGACGACGCGGTGACGGCGCGGCTGGGCGGCACGCGCCCCGCCGAGCCGTGGCATCCGGGCGACCCGATCGGCCTGTCGTTCGAGGTCACCACCCCCGGCGAGTCGCTGCCGCGGACCTTGCGCGTCCGTGCGGAGGTGCGTCCCGGCCAGGGGGAGGAGCCGATCCTCAGCGAGGAGACGTCGGTCGAGATCCCGGCCGAGGCGATCGGCTACGTCGTCGAAGAGCTCGCCTTCGAGCTCCCCGATACGCTCGAAGCCGGGACGTACACGGCCGAAGTCCGCGTCCGCGGCGACGGCGAGCAACGGGCCACGGCCCGCGTGGCGTTGCCGGTGGAGGGGCAGCCCGTGACGTTGCGCCGCCTGATCGGTCGCGGCGTGGTGCTCACCTCGCTCGACGCCGGCCGGTCCCTGTTCGGGGCGTCCGATCTTGGGCGTGAGGAGGCCGTCGTGGCCACGCTCGTCGACGCGTTGCGGCAGGCCGCCGACGCGGCCGAGGAGGCGCTGCCGGCCGTCGAGGAGGGGCGCTTCGCGGGGCTGTCCGGGCGTGCCCTGTTCGAGCAGAGCGACGAAGGCGACGTGCGCGCCTTCCTGGACTACCTGGTCCGCGAAGAGGTGCGCGACGTCCGGCTGACCTTCGTGGACGCCTACGCCGAGTGGGCGATCGCCGGTGCGCCCGGGCCCTAGGCCGGGCGCACCGGCGCGCAGGTCGCGTCAGCCGTCGCTGGGGTACACCACGCCCCAGGCGGCGGCCGGGTCGTCGGGGAGGGGGACATGCCCGGGCCCTTCGATCCGTTCGGCCAACCAGGCCTTGAGGGCGTCCATCCCTTCGCCCGAGCGGGCGGAGACCGAGCGCGCCTGGTAGCGCAGTTCCAGGTCGGCCCGCACCTCGGCGTCCATGCGGTCGGCCTTGTTGACGACGATCTCGCGGGGGGGCGCCAGCTGCAGTGCGTCGAGGATTCGCTCGACCGCGGCGACGCGGTCGGGCGCACCGGGGGCGGCACCGTCCACGACGTGCAACAGCAGGTCGGCGTCCTGCAGCTCCTCCAGGGTGGCGCGGAAGGCGTCGACCAGCTCGTCTGGAAGGTCGCGGATGAAGCCGACCGTGTCGGTGTAGATCACCTTGCCGCCCCACTCGCCGAGGGCGGGCAGCCATCCTTCGCGCGAGGTGGGCCGCAGCGTCGCGAACAGCTCGTTGCGACTCAGGGCGTCCGACTTGGCCAGCACGTTGAACAACGTCGACTTGCCGGCGTTGGTGTACCCGATCAGCGCCACCACCGGCGTGCCCGCCTCGGTGCGGTTCTTGCGCGTGCGCTCGCGCCGGTCGCTGATCTGGTCCACGTCGCTTTGCAGGGAGGTGATGCGGTCGCGGATGCGGCGCCGGTCCACCTCGAGCTTGGTCTCGCCGGGGCCCCGGGTGCCGATGCCGCCGCCCAGGCGGCTGAGGGCGGTGCCCTTGCCGGCCAGGCGCGGCAGCTGGTATTGCAGCTGCGCCAGTTCGACCTGGACCTGCGCCTCGCGTCCGCGGGCGTTCTGCGCGAAGATGTCGAGGATCACCTGCGTGCGGTCCAGCACCTTGAGGCGGGTCGCCTCCTCGATCTCGCGCGCCTGGGCGGGCGAGAGCTCGCGGTCGAAGACCAACAGGTCGGCGTCCTCGTGGTAGGCCAGCGACACCAGCTCCCGCAGCTTGCCGTGGCCGATCAGCGTCTTGGGGTCGGCGTGGCCGCGCTGTTGCAGCTCGGCCTTGGCCACCGTCGCGCCGGCCGAGCGGACCAACTCGGACAACTCGTCCAGGCGGGCCTGCGCCTCGGGCCCGTCTCCGGTGTCGAGGCCGATCAGGACCGCCCGTTCGGCCGAACTGCGGCTGACCTCGCGCGCGTGGGCGCTGCGGGCCATCTCGGCCTCCAACGCCCGGATGCGGTCGGCCAGGTCGATCCGTTCGAGGCTGGCGACGTCGGCCGGCGGCTCGATCAGCCAGTCCTCCTCCTCGCTGGTGGGCGGCGCGACCTGCGCCAGGTGGGCCGGGCCCAGGACGGGGCGGCTCGGGTCGCCGTGCGCTTCGATGGCGACCATCGCGTCCAGCCGCGCCAGGAACAGCGTGGTCAAGTCCGCGTCCGACAGCCCGCCCCCGCCGGGATGCACGTGGATCAGGCGCATCCCCCGTAGGCGCGACTCGGCCTCGCCGAAGCGGGCGGGCAGGGGGGTGCCCTCCGCGTCCGCGAACGCCACCGTGACGACGCGCCCCCGTCGGTCGACGAGGACCGAGACCGGCCCCCGCATCTCGAGGGCGAGGGTGGCCATGGCGCGCGCCAAGTCGGTGCTGACGGGCGCTTCGGGGGGGACCCGGCGGCGGTACAGGTTTCCGAGGCGTTTGATCTGGTTCTTCTTGAGGCCCGACAGGGATCCGTGAACCTTGTCGATCGCGACGACTCCTTTCGCGCCGCGGGGCGGACGGCCTCTCGGCCGCCGGCGTTCGTTCCGCGGCGACTCCCCCGTAGGGTAGCGCACGCGGAGGCCGGAGGGCGTGGCGGCAGGTACGGGCGTGCTAGCGTCGGGCGCGTGCCGGTCCGAATCAAGCGAAGAACCCCCCGGGTCGCGACCTGGTTCGCGACCCTGTTCCTGCTCTCCGTCGCATGTGCGTCCGCCCAAGGCGAGGACCCGGCGCACGGCGTGCTGGACGCCGAGGCCGCCACGCCGCAGCCCCGCGTGCGGGCCCGCGACCTGGCGCGCGTGTTGGGGGCCGAGCGCGGCGGGGAGGCCGGCGTGCTGGTGCTGCGGCGCGAGGGGGTGACCCTGACGATGTTCGACGGCTCCAGCGACGCGATCATCGGTGGTGGGGGGGCCGAGCAGGCGACGTTGTCCGCCCCGGCCCGCCGCCGCGAGGACGGCTGGTGGCTGCCGCTGGACGCCGGGGCGCCGTTCGGGCTGGTCCGGACCGGCCCCAACGCCGTCCGCACCGCCGATGGGCGGCGCTGGCGGCTGCGGGTGCGGGAACCGCCCGCCGCCGCGACGTCGTCGCGGGCGCGGGTGGTGCGCGCCGCCGCCGGCGCCTCGGCGGTGGAGATCGTCAGCGACGGCCCGCAGGGCCAACCGGAGGCGGTGTCGCTGTGGGTGACCGACCTGGCGTTGGCGGCACTGGTGGTGCCGGAGGCCCGTGCCGAGTTGGACGCCGCCATGGCCGAGGTCGGGGCGTCGCGTGGGTTGCTGGGGGTGGTGACTTCGCGGGTGCCGGGCGCGCGCGCCGAGGGTCCCACCGTCGTGGTGGAGGGCGAGGTGCGCGTCGAGGCCGGAGCGCGCCTGCAGACCCTCGCAGGCCGCCGCGACGCGATCGGGCCGGCGCAGCCCTGGACCTTCGTGCTGTGGCTCCCCGCCGGCACGCGGCTGGACGGACCGATCACCGTGGCGTGGCGCGACGAGCGGGCGGACGTCGTGTTCCGCCGCTGACCGGGGAGGGCCGACGGTAGACTGGGCGCATCGCCGTCGCCGCCATGCGCCGGCCGTTCCGCAGGAGGCACTCATGGACATCGTCATCGCCGCCGCCGCCCGCACGCCCATCGGATCGTTCCTGGGTGGCCTCGCCCCGCTGAAGGCGTCCGAACTGGGGGCCGCCGCCGTGCGCGAGGCGGTCGCGCGCGCCGGTTTGGACGCCGCCGAGGTGGACCTGGCGCTGATGGGCAACGTGCTCTCGGCCGGCATGGGACAGGCGCCGGCGCGGCAGGCCGCCATCTACGCCGGCCTGCCCGAGCGCACCCCGGCCGTGACGCTGAACAAGATGTGCGGCAGCGGCCTGGAGGCCATCATCCAGGCGGCCCGTGCCGTGCAGGTGGGCGACGCCCACGTGGTCGTCGCCGGCGGGATGGAGTCGATGAGCAACGCACCCTACCTGCTTCCCGGCGCACGCGGCGGGCTCCGGCTCGGCCACGGCAAGACGGTCGACGCCTTGATCCACGACGGACTGTGGGACGTGTACGAGGACCGGCACATGGGGTCCTGCGCCGAGGACTGCGCGCGGACGTACGACTTCGGACGCGACGCCCAGGACGCCTTCGCCGCCAGGTCCTACCGGCGTGCGCAGGAGGCGACCCGCTCGGGCGACGCCGCCCACGAGATCGTGCCGGTCGAGGTGCCGGGGCGCAAGGGCGCGATCACGGTCGTGGACGCGGACGAAGGGCCGTTCGCCATGGACCTGGATCGCATGGCGGGCCTCCGCCCCGCCTTCGAACGAGACGGCACCGTGACGGCCGCCAACGCCTCCAGCATCAACGACGGCGCCGCCGCCGTGATCGTGACCTCGCGGGAGGTGGCGGAGGCGCGCGGGTACCCGGTGCTCTGCACCCTGCGGGGCTGGAGCGTCCACGCGCAGGAGCCCGGACGCTTCACGACGGCGCCTCTCGGCGCCCTGCGGACGCTGTTCGACCGCCTCGACTGGGCACCGGACACGGTGACCCGGTACGAGATCAACGAGGCCTTCGCGGTGGTGCCGATGGCGGCGATGCAGGAGTTCGGGCTGTCCGACGACGTGGTGGACGTGCTGGGCGGCGCCGTGTCGCTGGGGCACCCCATCGGCGCGTCGGGCACGCGCATCGTCGTGACCCTGCTGAACGCGCTGCGGTTGGCCGGCGGGGGGCGCGGCGTCGCGGCGATCTGCATCGGCGGCGGCGAGGCGTTGGCGCTGGGGGTCGAGACGCCCTGAGTCCGGCGCCGGCGCGCGCGGCGGTCAGGGTTCGAAGACGTCGTCTGCGTCGTCATCGCCGGTCGCATCGTCGGGTTCCTCTTCGCGGCCCGGCATGCGGCCGTGCTGGACCGCTTCGGCCACCACGGAGGGCAGGCCCCAACCGACGATGTCGAACGCGACGGCGGCCACGTCGTACTCGACCTTGTCCATGCGCACGTCCACGCCGTCTTCGCGCACCTGCAGCAGGGCGTAGTCGGCGCCCGGCTCGCCATTCAGGGACAGGCCGACCGACCCGGGGTTCACCGCCAGGCCCTGCGCCGCGCGCCGCAGGAACGGAACGTGCGTGCCGCCCGTCGCCAGGATGGTGCAGCGGTTCTCGTCCAGCAGGCGGGCGAACCGCATCGGATCGACGTGCAGGTCGGTGCGTCCCGCGGGATCTTCCGCCGTGCCGTGGAACGCGCGGAACCGTCCGTACGGCGTGTCCAGCCGTCGTTGGACCGGCAGCTCCCGCAACCAATGCACGTGATCGAGCTCCAGGATCTCGCGTGTCCACTCCAGGGTCTGATCGCCGACGCCCTTGCGCGGCACCGCCTGCCGCGCGAAGTCGAACGCGATCCGTTCGTCGGCGGCGCCGAGCGTGCACAGCAGCTTCTCTTCGCGGATCCGTTCCAGCGTCTCGTTGGGGGCGGGCCCGTAGCCGACCATGTCGCCCAGGCACACCACCGTGTCCGCCCGGCGCGAGCGGAGCTCGGCGAGGACGGCGTTCAACGCCACCACGTTGGCGTGAACGTCGCTGATCAGCCCGATGATCACGTGGGTCGGCCCTCCCCGCTCAGGCGTCCGGCGCGCGGACGGCGTCGGCGTCGCTCAGGAAGGCGCCCAGCAGGGTGACGGCCGCTTCGAGGTCGCGCTTGGCCACCATCTCGGTCACGGTGTGCACGTACCGCGACGGCGTCGAGAGCGTCACGCTGGCGACCCCCGCGCGGCTCTGTTGGATGGCGGCGGCGTCGGTACCGCCACGGGGCAGGACCTCGTACTGATGCGGGAGGTCGTTCGCCTCGGCCATGGCGCCGAGCCGGTCGACCAGCCAGTCCTGGCTGATCGAGCGGCCGTCCGAGATCTTGATGGCGACGCCGTCGCCCATGCGCGTCACCGCCTGGTGCTCGGGCGTGCCGGGGGTGTCGATCGCCAGGGTGGTGTCCAGGGCGACCCCCACGTCGGGGGCGACGCCGAACGCGGAGGTGGTGGCGCCGCGGACGCCGACCTCCTCCTGGACGCTGAACACGGCCGCCACCCGGACCTGCGGCGCGGCCAGGCGCCGCAGCGTCTCGATCAGGATCCAGCAGCCGCTCCGGTCGTCCAACGCCTTGCCGGTGACGACGTCGCCGAGGTCGTGGAAGGACGGAAGCAGCGTCACCATGTCGCCGACGCGGACCTCGGCGCGCACCGTCTCGGCGGGCAGGCCGAGGTCGACGGCGAAGTCGTCCATCTCCGGGATCTTGGTCCGTTCCTCCTGGGAGGCGACGTGGACCGGTTTCACGGCGGGATTCAACACGCCGATGCGGGGCGCGCCGTCGCGCACGTGGACCGTGACGTGACGGGCGAACAGGTTCCGCACGTCGAAGCCGCCCAGGTTGTGAATGCGCAGAAAGCCCTTCTCGTCCACGTGGCGCACCACGAAGCCGATCTCGTCCATGTGGGCGCTGACCATGACGCGGGGCGCCCCCGATGGGCCGGGCGCCTCGGCGATCAGGTTGCCCATCGCGTCGACGCGCAGGTCGAGATCGAGGCCGTTCAGCGCCTCGCGAATGCGATCGCGGACCCGCGCTTCGCGTCCGGGAATGCCCGGCGCCTCGCACAGGGTCGCGAGCAGGTCGTAGTCGAACCCATCGCTCATGTCCGGAGCCTACCACCGGCGTTCGCGCCCGGCGCCCCCGGACCGGCCGTCAGGGAGGCCCGTCTGCGTGGGCCTCGTCCAGCCAGGCCAGGATCGCGTCCGACGCGGCCTCCGGGCACTCCTCGTGAAGCGCGTGGCCGCAGCCGGCCAGCCGGGTCGCGCGCGCGGCCGGCAACGCCTCGACCAGCCGCTCGGCGTCGCCTTCGGGCAGGACCGTGTCCTCCTCGCCCCGCAGCACCAGCACCGGGACGCGAAGGTCGTCCAGTCGGCCCGCCAGGCGCGGGCTCCGGCGCGCCTTCGTGAAGGCCCACAGGGCGCGGTCCCAGCCTTCGACCCGCATTGCCTGCTGGGCCGCCTCGCGGGCGGGCTGGTACAGGCCGTCCGGGTCGGCGTAGGCGGCGCGCAACAGCTCGTCGGTCGAGGCGCCCGCCATCTGCCGCAGCAACAGCGGCCCGATCCGGTTCAACTGCGGGGTGTGCAACAACCAGCGCGTGCCGGCCGGGGCCCCACCGCGCGTGTAGACGGCGGGCCCGATCAACACCAGGCCCGATACCCGCTCGGGGTGAGCCAGCGCGGTGCGGAGCGCCAGCAGCGCGCCGGAGGAATGCCCGATCAGCACCGCCGTGTCCGCGCCGGCCGCGTCCATCGCGGCCAGCGTCTGCGCGACCTGCGCGTCGGGCCGGTAGGGGGCCGCGTCGCCGTACGGGGTGGGTCGTTCGCTCAACCCGAACGCCGGCCGGTCGAACGCCAGCGTCGGCGCGCGCGACGCCAGGCGGGGGGCCAGGAGGTCCCACGTCCGCAGGGTGGAGGCGAACCCGTGCAGCAGCACGAACCCGGGGGTGGGCCGATCGTCGGCGCGGGTGGCGGGCGTGAAGGCGGCGTGCAGCCGGACGCCGCCGGCGTCCAGCCAGGTGGCCTCGTCGTCGGCCAGAGATGCGGCCGGCTGGACGTCCTCCAGCGGCGGGGCCGGCCACAGGAGTGGGCCGATCAGCACCGCGCCGGCCAGCAGGGCCAGCAGCGCCAGCGAAACCTTGATTCGGAACGGCATGCCGGCCATCACACCACGGGGGGCGGGCCGCCGCGGTCGCGCGACGGTGGTAGCGTCGCGCCATGAGAGCCGTCGCTACGTTTTCGATTCTAGCGCGCGACCCGGCGTCGGGAGCGCTGGGGATCGCGACCGCCAGCCGCTTCCTCGCGGTCGGCGCCGTCGTGCCCCACGCCGTGGCGGGGGTCGGCGCCATCGCGACGCAGTCGTTCGCGAACACCTCGTACGGGCCACGGATGCTCCAGGCCTTGCGGGCCGGCGTGCCGCTCTCGTTGGTGCATCGCGCCTTCGAGGAGACCGACGCGCAGCACGCCTCGCGGCAGTACGGCATGGTCGACGCGGACGGGCACACGCTGACGTTCACCGGCGACGCCTGCCACCCGTGGGCGGGGGGCCGGACCGGTCAGGACTACGCGGCGCAGGGGAACCTCCTGGCCGGCCCCGAGGTGATCGCGGACCTGGCTGACACCTTCGAGGCGACGTCGGGGGCGTTGCCCGAACGGTTGATGGCGGCGTTGCGGGCGGGCGACGCGGCGGGTGGGGATTCGCGCGGGCGGCAGGCCGCCGCGCTGCTGGTGGTCCGTGCCGGCGGCGGCTACGGCGGGCTGGACGACCGCTACGTCGATCTGCGGGTGGACGACGATCCCGACCCGGTGGGGCGCCTGACGGAGCTGTTGACGTTGCAGCGGTTGTACTTCGGGGCCCCGGACCCAGACGACGTGGCGCCGATCGAGGGCGAGGTGGCCGAGCGGGCGTTGCAGGTGCTGCGCGCGCACGGGCGGCTGCCGCCCGACCACGAGCGCTGGGACGACCGCGCCGAGCAGGCCCTGCGCGACCTCGCCGGCGTGCTGAACCTCGAAGAGCGCATGGTGGCGCCCGGCAGGGTGGACCTGCAGGCGCTGGCGCACATGGAGCGGGTCGCGCCGGCCTGACCCGCGGGGACGCCGGCGCAGGGGCGGGCGCCTAGGCTCAGCGTCCCTCAAAGGCGGGATCGCGCCGTTCCAGGAAGGCGCGCACGCCCTCCTCGCGGTCCTGCGTGGTGGCCACGAGGCCGAACAGGTCCGCCTCGACCTCGAGCCCTTGCGGCAGGGTGCCGTCCATGCCGCGCACCACCGCCTCCTTCGCCAGGCCCAGCGCGACCGGCGCGTTGCGGAGCAGGTCCCGCGCCAGCGCCTCCGCGGCCGCCTTGGCGTCGGGGTCGATCCGCGCGACCAGGCCCATCGCGGCGGCCTCCTCGGCGTCGACCATGCGGCCGGTGAGGATCAGGTCCAACGCCCGCGATTCGCCGATCAGGCGTGGCAGGCGTTGCGACCCGCCGTAGCCGGGGATGAGCCCCAGCGTCGTTTCGGGGAGGCCCAGCTTGGTGCCGGGTGCGGCGATCCGCAGGTCGCAGGCCAACGCCAGCTCCAGGCCGCCCCCCAGCGCGAAGCCGTGCAGCGCGGCGATCGTGGGGAAGGGCAGGGCGGACAGGCTGTTGGTCACGTCCTGGCCAGCCAATGAGGCTTCACGCCCCGAGAAGGCGTCGTCCATGTTCAAGAAGCCGGACACGTCGGCCCCGGCGCAGAATCCGCGGCCGGCGCCGGACAGCACCAGCGCGCGCACCTCCGCGTCGGCCTCCACCAACTCCAGGGCGGTGCCGAGCTCCAGCAGCGACTCCGACGTGAGCGCGTTGCGCGCGCCCTGGCGGTCCAGCTCGAGGAACGCCACGCCGTTCTCGCTGCGGAGCGTCAACGTCTCGAAGTCGGGGGCGTCCCGAATCGGGGAGGTGTCGTTCCCGTTGTCGCCTGGATCGTCCATCACGTACCTCCGTACTCGAAGAACCCTCGGCCGCGCTTGCGCCCCAAGTGGCCGGCGCGGACCATGCGGCGCAGCACCGGGGCGGGGCGGTAGCGCGGGTCGCCGAACTCGCGGTGCAGGCTCTCCATCACGGAGAGCACCACGTCCAATCCCACCATGTCGGCCAGCGCGAGGGGCCCGATCGGCATGTTGGCGCCGAGCGTCATGGCCCGGTCCACGTCGTCGGGAGTGGAGGTGCCCTCGTCCGCCAGCGTCGCCGCCTCGTTCAGGTAGGGGATCAGCAGCCGGTTGACGAGGAACCCCGGGCGGTCCTCGCAGCGGACCGGCGTCTTGCCGAGCGATTCGGCCAGGCGTTCCGCGCGGGCCAGCGTGTCGCCTGTGGTGGCCTCGCCACGCACCACCTCGACCAGCGGCATGATGGGCGCGGGCACGAAGAAGTGCAGCCCGCACAACGCCTCCGGCCGGCCACTGGCCGTGCCCAGCGCGGTGACCGACAGGCTGGAGGTGTTGGTGCACAGCAGCGCCTTGCGGGGGGCGCCCTGACCCACCTCGGCCCACACCCGGCGCTTGACCTCGTCGTCCTCGACGACCGCCTCGATCACCGCGTCCGCGGAGGCGACCGCGTCGGCGAGCCCGCGCGTCTCGACCGTGATGCGCTCGGCCGCGTCGGCCGCCTCGCCGGGCGACATGCGGCCCTTCTCGGCCTGGCGGTCCAACGCGCTGCGCACGCGTTCGTGCGCGGCGGAGGCGGCACCTTCGGCGGCATCGAACAGGGTGACGGCGTGTCCGGCGGTGGCGCACGCCTGGGCGATGCCGGCGCCCATGGTGCCGGCCCCGAGGACGGAGACGTTCACGACGCCGCCTCGGCGCCTTCGTGCAGCGCGACGCACGCCTCGAGCGTCGCGCGGACCATGGCGGCCACGCCGTCCGCCAACACCTCCGGCGCCACGAACGCGGGATCGCCGATGTGGTTGCTGGCGACCAGCATGCAGCCCGTCCGCACCCCCCGCAGGCGCCCCAGCAGGAACAGGGCGGCGGCCTCCATCTCGACGCCCAGCACACCGCGCGCCGCCAGGGCCGGCACCTCTTCGGGGCGGCGCGCGTAGAAGGCGTCCTCGGTGTGGATCAGGCCCACGTGGGCGGGCGGCTCCGCTTGTGCCGCGTCCACCAGGGCGCGGGTGGTCTCGAAGTCGGCGCTCGGCGCGTACGGGTCGCCCCCGAGGTACATCCGGGTGGTGCCGTCGTGCGGCACGGCGGCGTCGGCGACGATCCGGTCGCCCGGCGCGACGTGATCGGCGACGATGCCGGCCGTTCCGACCCGCACCAGCGTCCGAGCCCCGAGGCGCACGAGTTCCTCGACGACGATCGCCAGGCTGGGGCACCCCATGCCCGTCGTCTGCACGCTGATGGGCACGCCGCGGTAGCGGCCGCTGTAGCCCAACAGCCCACGGTTGTCCGTCGTGAGGCGGGCGTCGTCCAGGAAGGTCTCCGCGATGGTGCGGGCCCGGCCCGGGTCGCCTGGCAGGAGCACGAACGGGGCCAGCTCGCCGGGTTCGATGTGCAGGTGGAGTTGGCTCACCCGTCAAGCCTAGCAGACGGCGTGGACGCCGGCCGTGGCCGTCGTGCGCGTGCTAGACTCTGCCCGAATGGACACCGTGCGCGACCTTCTCGAGACGTGCCGGCGCGACGCCGACGCCGACGTCGCCCTCTTGGTCGGTGCCGACGGCCTGGTGATCGAGCAGGCCGGCCCCGAACGAGGCGGCGCGGACACCGATCTGCCGTTGGCCGCGGCCGAGGCGACCGATCTGCTGCGCGTCGCCGACCGCATCCTGCGCGACGCCGTCGCCGCCGGCACGGCGCACGAGGCGTGGTGCGCGGCTGGCGCCACGTCCGTGCACCTCGCACGATTGGACGAGGGGGCGTTCGTGTTGTCCGTGTCGGGTGGACCTGCGGACCCTGCGCGGGCGCGGGGCGCCGTCGCGCAGGTCGCCGACCGGCTGCGGGCGGTCCTGGCGTGACGCTCCGCGCGCGCCTCGAGGGGCTGTTGGCAACCCGCGGCGTGCGCAGCGTCGCCGTGTCCAGCAACGACGGGTTCCTGTTGGAGTCGGTCGGGGGGGACGACGCCGACGGCGAGTTCGTCGCCGGCATGATCGCCAGCAGTCTGGCCTCCGGCCAGGCGCTGGCGGAGTTGTTCGGTGACGGCGCGGTGCGGCAGGCCACCATCGAGTACGAGCGCGGGCCGGTGGTGCTGCTCCCGATGCCCGACGACGCGGAAGGACACGTGCTGGTGGCGGTGTTGGACGACGCCGCGGCGCTCGGCCGGGTACGGTTGGCGTTGCGACGCGCCCTGCCGGAGCTGGCACAGGAGGTGACGACGTGAGCGACGAGAAACGGCCCGGCCAGAAGCGACTGGAACTGGACCTGCCGCGCGACACGGCACGCGGGACGTACGCCAACGGGACGGTCGTGAGTCACGGCACCAACGAGATCGTGTTGGACTTCGTGGCCGCCCTGCCCCACCACAAGCCGCAGGTGGTGTCGCGGGTGGTGCTGCCCCCCGCCCAGGCGCAGGCATTGCTGCGCACCCTGAAGCACAACCTCGAACGGTGGGAGGCCGCGCACGGCAAGGGCGGCACGCAGGCCGCCCGCTCCGGCCACGACGAGGAACCGAACTGAACGACATGGCGGGCGCCGACCGGTAGGTCGGCGACGCTACCCCTGTCCGAGCGGGCCTGCGGTTCAATGCCGCCATGCCGACCGAGACCGTCACGGTCTACTTCGACTTCCTGTGTCCGTTCGCCTGGCGTGCCGCCGAGTTGGTCGCGCGTGTCGACGAGCCGTTGGACCTGCGCTTCGAGTGGGTCCATTTCAGTTTGTTCCAGGCGCGCGAGCACGGCGCCAACGGTTGGCAACTGTGGAACGACCCGATCGACCCGGACGACCCGGGCGGCTCCAAGGGGCTGTTGCCGTTCTTGGCTTCGATCGCGGCCAATCGGCAGGGCGAGGAACGTGGCGACGCGTTCCGATTGGCGCTGATGCGATTCAGGCACCGCGAGCATCGCCCGTTGAACCGGGACACCATCCTGGAGGCGGCGCAGACGGCCGGGCTGCACCTGGCCACCTTCGGACGCGACCTGGACGACCCCGAAGCGCGAACCGTCCTCGCTCGTGATCACGCCCGGGCCGTGGACGCCCAGGTGAACGGCACCCCGACGTTCCAGTTCCCGGGCGGGCACGTCGCCCGCCTGCGCTTCAAGGCGCTTCCCAGCGACACCGAGACGTCGGTGCGGCTGTTCCGGGACGTGTACGGCATGCTGTCCGCCTACCCCTACCTGCACACCATCGAACGCCCCTCCGCGCGCGGCAACTGACGCCGGGCCGCGGACCCGCCGCGCAGCGCGGCCCCCCGGGATACACTGTCGCCGTGTCCGTCACGGTTCGCGTTGCTCATGGTTCGGATGCGGGACGCGTCCGCCCCCTGAACGAGGACTACCACCGCGTGTCCAGGTTCGTTCGCGACGACGGGGCCTTGTGGCTCCTGGCCGTCGCGGATGGCATGGGGGGCGCCGCCGCGGGCGAGGTCGCCAGCAAGATCGCGGTGGAGGCCGTGGACGAGACCGTGCGCCGCTACGTGCGCGAGCGGAGCGAAGGCCGCGACCTGGTCGGCCTGGAACCGCTGCTCGAGAAGGCCATCCGGCTGGCCAACCGGCGCGTGCACGCCGCGGCGCTGCAGAACCAGGCGGCCCGCGGGATGGGCACCACGCTCACGTGCGTGGCGTTCGAGGATTGCGTGCTGCACGTCGGGCACGTGGGCGACTCGCGTGCCTACCTGTGCCGCGGACCCACGATCTACCAGTTGACGCGCGATCACAGCTGGGTCGAGGAGCAGCTTCGCCTCGGGGTGCTGAGCGAAGAGGAGGCGCGCACGCACGAGTGGCGCAACCTGATCACGCGTGCGTTGGGCACCCGGCCGCAGCTGGCGCCGGACACCGCGCGGGTCGACCTGAAGCCGGGCGACGTCCTGTTGCTGGCCACGGACGGACTGCACGCCGTGGTCGAGGCCGAGGAGATCCTGGCGGAGGTGGGCCGCGGTCCGGACCTGCAGGCCAGCGTGGACGGGCTGATCGCCCTGGCGAACGAGCGCGGCGGTCCGGACAACGTCACCCTGGTGTTGGCGGAGGTGTCGTGACGCCATTCGTGCTTCTCGCGCTGGTGCTGATCCTGGCGGCGGTCCTGTTGCGCGCCTCCGTGTGGGTGCACGTCGGCATCGTGGCCTTCGCGGTGCTGGTGTCGGCCGGCCTGGCCTCGCTGGGGGGGCTCGAACGTGCCAGCCCCGCCTGGGCGGTCACCGCGCTGGCGTTGGGCCTGTTGGTGCCCGCAGGCGTGCCCCACCGCGGGCATTCGCGCGTCGCGCCGCGCCGCAAGCGCTCCGGCACCCGCGTTCCCGCCAAGTCGTCCGGCGGTGGCGGCTTCGAGGGGATCGAGGTGCCCGGGTTCGAGATCCTCGAGAAGGTGGGCTCCGGCGGCATGGCCAGCGTGTACCGCGCGCGGCGCCGCAGCGATGGGCAGGTGGTCGCCCTGAAGGTCCCCATGGAGCAGTACGTGGCGGACGCCAAGTTCATCCGCCGCTTCCACCGCGAGGCGGAACTGGCGCAGCGCCTGGACCACCCCAACATCGTGCACACCTTCGATCATGGCGCGCACGGCGTGCAGCACTACATGGCGATGGAGTTCGTCGATGGGCGCAGCCTGGAGAGCTTCATCGAGGCCGGCGAACGCGACCCGGAGCTGAGCGTGGACGTCATGAAGCCCGTGGTGGAGGCGCTGCAGAACATCCACTCCACCGGCATCATTCACCGCGACATCAAGCCCGGCAACATCATGATCGTCAAGGGCGGCGTGCGGAGCGGACGCCCGCGCGTGGCGCCCGAGGCGGTGAAGCTGATGGACTTCGGCATCGCCGGCGGCAAGGTGATGTCGCGTCTGACCATGACGGGGGCCCGCGTGGGCACGCCGGTGTACATGTCGCCGGAGCAGGCCCGGGGCCTCAAGATCGATCACCGCAGCGACATTTACAGCCTGGGGCTGGTGCTGTACGAGCTGTTGACCGGCCAGACGGCGTTCAAGGGGGGGTACGAGGCGATCGTGCACCAACAGATCTTCCAGACGCCCTCGCCCCCCCGGCAGCTGGACGTGAACATTCCACGGACGCTGGACGGCCTGGTGATGCGGATGATCGCCAAGGATCCCGACGAGCGTCCCACCCTGCAGGAGATCCAGTCGGTGCTCGCTTCGGAGGAGGAATGGGAGTCCTCCGACGAGGAGTTGCCGGTGCGGCTGGTGCTGGCCGTCTCGACCCGGAAGGGCGTACTGCGCATCCTGGATCCCGAAGGGTCGCTGTACGGCAGCATGGGCGACGTCGGGGTGGGGGAGGGGTCGTTCCCGGCGGCGCCGCTGGCGGTGGCGACCGACGAGGACGGGTTCCTGTACGCGGCCGTGTTCGAGTACCGCGTGGGCGACGACAGTGACCACCGCATGATTTTCAAGCTCACCGCCGACGGGCACGAGGTGACCCGCTTCGGCCGCTACGGCATCGAGGAGGGGCAGTTCCTGTACCCCGTCTCGTTGGCGGTCGCCCCCGGCGGCGGGGACGTGTACGTCCTGGACGGCGAGTCGTTGCGGGTACAGCGCTTCTCGCGCGACGGCGAGCCGCGCGGCACCTTCGGAGGGCGCGGACGAGGGCAGGGCGCCTTCGAGGATCCGCGGTCCCTGACGTGCGGTCCGGACGGCAAGGTGTACGTGCTGGACTACGGAAACCGGCAGGTGCAGCGGTTCACGCCGGACGGGCGCTACGAGACCCGCTGGGCGTTCCGGATGGGACAGGACCAGGACGGCATGCGCCTGCTGGACGGGGTGTGCGTCGGGCGGGACGGCACGCTGTTCCTGAGCGACGCGACGGCGGGCCGCATCCGCACGGTGACGGCGTCGGGCCGCGTGGGGCAGAGTTATGCCGTGGAGCCCCTGCAGGGCGAACCGACCGAAGGTCTGATGGACTTGGGCGTCGACGACGACGGCACGCTCTTCGCCGGGCGCCGGGGCGGGCACCTGATTCGCGTGTACGACACGGACGGCCACCACGTGCGCATGATCGACACCTACGCGCCGTTGGTGCAGATGGTGCTGGACGTGCGCCGCCCCTTCCACGGGGCGTGAACCCGGCCGACGGGCCGAACCGGGGACAGGATCAGAGGCCGGGGATCAGCCCGATGATGGCTTGGAACAGGTTGAGGAAGATGCCCTGCAACGCCCCGATCACGCCGGTGTAGCTCAGCACCAGGAACACCACCAGGAACCCCAGGATCCCGAAGCCACGAATCTGCTCCATGAACCGCCGCACCGAGGGGTTGCCCCACGCCAGGGCCGCCATCGCGCCGTCCAGCGGGAAGACGGGGAACAGGTTGATGACGGCGTGCAGCACCGCGAACGCGGCGGCGATCAGGAACGACCGGTACAGGTCGGGCGAGCCGGTGGAGAGAAACACCGATCCGATCAGCACGCACACGAAGCCCACCATGAGGTAGGCGAGTGGCCCCGCGTACCACGCGAACGCCTCGCGGGAGCGGGGGCGGTAGTTGCGCGACTGGATGGGCACCATGCGCGGCCAGCCGAAGCCCAGCAGGAACAGCAGCGCCACGCCGATCGGCTCGAGCTGCTGCTGCGGTTCGAACGCGCCGTAGCCGCCCAGCCGCGGGGCGTTGTCCCCCAGGCGGGCGGCGACCCAAGTCTGGAACACGTTGTGGAACATCAGGGCGAACAACATCACGATCGCCGCGATCACCAGGGTGGTGGGGTCGTTGAGGTAGCGAAGGATCACGTCGGGTCGGTCCGCCTCTCGTTCGGGCCCTCCGCACGGAGGCGTCGGACCAGCGTTCGTGCCAGCTCGAGCTCCTGCTCGAAGCCGTTCACCTCGTCGTCGAGTCGCGCTTCCGCCACCTCGTCCAAAACGCGCCCCACGTCGGGGCCGGGCGGAAGACCCAACTCTATCACGTCCTGGCCGCGCAATCTGCGCTCGCCCAGGCGCGCTTCGAAGGCGCGGACGCGGGCGCGGAACGGCGCGCCGTGCACCTCCAGCAGGGCGCGGCCGGCACGGCCCAACGAGCGCAGCACGGTCTCCGTGGCGCGCTCGCCCGCCAACAGGCGGTCCAGCTGCGTCAGCGCCTCCGCGCGGCGCGCCGGCCAATGGAACCGTTCCAGCACCCGCTGCCGCGCGGCGGGCGACAACGGGTGCAGCATGGCCAGTACGTAGGCGGCGCCCGGCACGTCGCGGCCCTCGTCGTGAAGCGCGTCCAGCGCCTCCAACTCCGCGCGGGGGTGCGTCAGGCCGTACAGGCCCTCCAGGGCGCCCAACCGGTCCAGCTGCGCCAGCGCGCGGGACGGCATGGGGTCGCGCACCGTGCGCTCCAACTCGTTGCGGAGCCGTTCGGCACCGACGGCGACGCCGGCGTCCAGGGCCCGGCGCGCCTGCGCTTCGGTCTCGGCCTCGAAGGCGAAGCCCAAGCGGCCGGCCAGCCGCGCGCCCCGCACGATGCGGGTGGGGTCCTCCGTGAACGACAACGGGTGGAGGGTGCGCAGCACGCCACGTGCCAGGTCGCGCCGCCCGCCGAACGGGTCCAGCAGCCGGTGCGGGGCCGGGGCCAGCCGCAGCGCCATGGCGTTGATCGTGAAGTCGCGCCGCGCCAGGTCGCGCCGCACGTCGCTGTGCTCAACCTCCGGAAGCGCGCCGGGTTCGGGGTAGCGTTCCTCCCGCGCGGCCGCCAGGTCCACCGTCAACCCGCCAGGCAGGCGCACGTCGGCCGTCCCGAACGACGGGTGCGTCGTCCAGCCACCGCCGAGTTCGGCCACCAGCGCCTGCGCCATCATGGCGGCCTCCGCTTCCTCCAGCACCACGTCCAGATCGGTCAGCGGCCGCCGCAGGACGGCGTCGCGCACGGAGCCGCCCACCAGGTACGCCGCCCCGCCCGCCGGAAGGGCCGAGCGCAGCACCTGCAGCGCGCGCTCGGCCTGATGGGGGAGCCGTCTCAACAGCGCCTCGGCGGGATCGACGTGGTCCCGCTCGGGCGGGTGCCGTGCGGCCAACAGGTCGCTCCGCGTCACGATGCCGATCAACCGGCCGTCCTGCACGACGGGGAGGCGACCGACGCCACGCTCGGACACCAGGCCCTCCAAGCGTTCCAGCGTCGCGTCGGGTGGGGCCGTCACGGCGGGCGTCCCCATGAAGCCGCGGACCTGCGACCGCCCCAGCCCGTGATCGAGGGCGCGCTGGACGTCCCGGCGCGACACCACCCCGACGACCGCGTCGCCGTCCAGGACAGGCATCCCGTTGTGCCCGAAGCGAAGCAACGCCCGCCCCGCCTCGTGCACGTTCGCGTCGACCGACAACGTGCGCACCGGGCGGCTCATCAGGTCACGCGCGCGCAGGGGCGGGCGGGCGTGCGTCTCGAAGGCGTGAAGCGCGGCCCGGACCGCGTCGTCGACGTCGTCGCGGGTACGAGCGAACGCCGCGCCGGGATGCCCGCCCCCACCGGCGGCGTCGGCCAGCGCCGCCGCCACGTCGATCGCGCCGCCTGCCGAGCGGGCGAACAGCAACGTGCGGTCCTCCATCCGCACCGCCAGCAGCGCGGCGTCGGCCCGGTGCAGCCCCAGCAGGTCCTGCGCCATCTCCGAGACCCCCTCCAGGTACGCCGGCCAGGTGAACGCGGCCACCGCCACGGGCCGCCCCGCCACTCGTTCCAGGCGGGCCTCGTCCAGCATGCGGGCGTGGAACGCCCGGTGGGCGTCGTCGGCGAGGACGCCGCCGGTGAAGCGGCGGATCAGTTCCGGCGTGCCGCCCCGTCGCATCAGCCAGGCGGCGGCGTCGTGATCCTCGGCGGTGGTCAGGGCGTAGGCGAACCCGCCGGTGTCCTCGTGCAGGCCCAACAGCGCCAGGCTGGCCAGGTCCGCCGGCAGGGGGTCTTCGCGGCGCCGCAACTCCCGGACCAGCAGCGTCACGGTCGCGCCGACGGCGTCGATCAGGCCCCGACCGGCCGGGAGGGCGGTGTCGTCGGGCGGGTCGGGATGGTGGTCGTACACCCACAGGCGGGCGTTCGCCGTCCGCTCGGCCAGGGGACCTAGGCGCGCCTCGTCGGCCGTGTCCACGACGACCATCTCCTGAATCTTGCCGCGAAGCGCCTGCGCGACGCTGAGGGGGTCCAGCCGGTCGCGGTACAGGTTCACGCAGGCGCCGACCTCCGGCCGCAGGTTGGCCGGCAGCACGATGCGCGCCGTGGGGTGCAGCCGGCGCGCCAACGCCAGGCTGGCGATGGCGTCGAAGTCCGGCTGTTCGTGGGTGACGATCACGACCACGGCCGCAGCCTATCGCGCAGCCGTGGGTCTCGGCCGCGCGCGGGTCCGGGCGTGCACGGGGTCAGGGCTGCTCGAGCGGGTGCTCCTCCGCCAGCCGCGACGCGAACGCCACCAGCAGCTGCACCACGCGCTCCACGTCCCGTACGTCGACCATCTCGTTGGGGGAGTGCATGTAGCGGTTGGGGATCGACACCACCGCGGTGGGCACGCCCGCGCGTACCTTGGAGAGGTCGTCGGCGTCGGTGCCGGTCCGGCTCGGCGCCGCCGACACGGTGTAGGCGATGCCCTCCTGCTCCGCCGTGCGGCGCAACGCCTCCAGCACGCCGCGATGCACGTAGCTCCCGACGGACAGCTCGGGGCCGGACCCCAGCGCGTGGTCGCCCTCCTTGCGTTTGGAGGCGCCCGGCACGTCGGTGGCGTGCGTGACGTCGATCGCGATGGCCACGTCGGGCTCCCACGACCAGGCCGCCGACGCCGCGCCCAGGCCGCTGATCTCTTCTTGCACCGTGCCCGCCGCGATCGTCTCGCAGGGGCCGTCCTCCAGCCGCCGTGCGGCCTCGAGCGCGACGTAGGCGCCGATGCGGTCGTCGATCGCCTTGCTGACGATGCGGTCGTTGCGGAGCGTCACCAGCGGCTGCTCGATCACCGCGAAGTCGCCCGGCCCGGCGACGGCCAACGCCTCCTCCGCGTTGCGCGCGCCGAGGTCGATGTAGAGGTCCTCGATCTTGACCTGCTTGCGGCGGTCCTCGGCGCTCATCAGGTGCACCGGCTTGCGGCCGATCACGCCGATCGACTCCGCCCCGCGGCCGACGACGCGAACGCGCTGCCCGACCAGCTGCACGGCGTCCCAGCCGCCGACCGGCTTGAACCACACGAAGCCGTCCTCGTCGACGTGGGTGAGGATCAGCCCGATCTCGTCCAGGTGGCCGGCCAGCAGCAGACGGGGGGCGCGGCCCTTGCCGGCCACCGCGAACACGTTGCCGTACGCGTCCCGCTGGGTTTCCAGGCCGGCGCGTTCGGCGTGCTCGCGCCAGGTCGCGGCGGGGCGAGATTCGAAGCTGCTGGTGCCGGGGGCGGCCAGCAGCGCCTTCAGGAACGTCATGTCGAGAGCCATGGTCCGAAGCCTACCCGTCGCCCGGCCTGGGCAGGGTCCCTCAGCGTCCCGGCGTGGCCGGCTGCAGGCCGTCGTCGGTCGCGACCCGTGGGAGGAGCTGGAGGCGCAACGGCCCCTCGTCGAGGCCGAGCTTGCGGGCGGGCTCGTTGAGGTGCCGCACGATGCCGTGCGCCAGCAGGTCGTCGGCGTCGCCGATGCGGGCGCTGTCGTGCGCCACCGCCACCGCGGGGATGTGCACGTCGGCCAGCCGTTCCAGCCCGGCGACGCCGGCGCGGTCCTTGCCGACGCCGGCGTCGTGCAACACGATCAGGGCCGGCGCGTGCCGCAACATCGCGCGGGCGGTGCCGAGCGTGGCGGGCGCGCCGCACACCACGACCTTGCCGGCGTGGTGTGCGCTCAAGGCCGCGGGGTCGTCCAGCAGGACGACCCGTCCCGCCCCCAGCGGCTCGTGGCGGGCGCGGCTCACTGGGCCGACCGACGCATCAGCATCCAAGCGCCGGCGCCGATCAGCAGCAGCGGCACGACCCAGCCGCCGACGCCCTGCAACACGTCGTCGAACACGAACAGTTCGAAGAACGCACCGAAGGCGGCGAACAGCGTTAGTCCCGTGCCGGCCAGGCGGAGGCCCTCGCGCTGCCCGTCGGCTCGGTTTTCGATGCTGGCCTGCAGAAAGGTGCCCACCCCCACCGAGGCGAGCACCAGGCCCCAGGCGTAGCTCCAGGTGTCGAAGGTGCCGGTCGCGTCCTGCAACGCCAGGATCGCGCCCACGGTGGCAGTGATTGCGCCGGGCACCGCCAACCTCGCGTTGCGCCGCGGTCCGATCAGGGCGGCCGTGACCAGTGCGAGCCCCACCACGATCACGATCAGCGGCCACGCGAACCCGTCCCAGATGCGGACGAGCAAGAACAACGCACCGATCAGCACCAGCAGCACCCCGGCGCGACGTCGGGTGTCCATGGTCACCTCCGCCCCGAGTCTAGCGTCCCTCGCGCGGCGCGGTCAGCCGCGCGAGGGACGCCGTCGACGGCGCGATCACTCCGGCGCGCTGGCCGTCGTGCGGCGGCGCAGGTGCGTCATCGCCGCTTCGGCGTGCACCAGGCCGTTCTCGATGAACACGTCGCTGGTACGCCGGCCGAACCCGGCGGAGCCGATGCAGAACAGGCCGGGGACGGTGGTTTCGAAGTTGTCGTCCAGCTCCGCCGCCAGCGTCGCCTCGTCCACCTCGGCGCCGACCTGGTGCAGCAGGGTGGGCGGCGCGTGGTACCCGGTCAGGAGGAACACTCGCTCGGCCGGAATGGCCAGCTCTTGCGGCCCCTTCACCGCCCGTACGACCTCGGGTCGGATCTCACGCACCTCGGCGCCGAAATGGACGTGGATGGAGCCTTCCTTGACGCGGTTCTCGAGGTTGGGACGGATCCAGTACTTGAGGCTGTGCCGGAAATCATCGCCGCGGTGCACCATGGTGACCCGCGCCCCGCCACGGAACAGGTCCAACGCGGCGTCGGCGGCGCTGCTGCCCGCGCCGACGATCACCACGTCGCGGCCGTAGTGGGGGTGCGCCTCGTCGTAGTAGTGGCTCACGTGCGGAAGGTCCTCGCCCGGCACGCCGAGGCGGTTCGGGTGGTCGAAGTAGCCCGTCGCCAGGATCACGAAGCGCGCCTGCAGCGTACGCTCCGAGCCGTCGCGCCCGCGCGTCGCCACGGCGAACCCTTCGCCGTCGCGCGACAGCTGCGTGACCTCGGTGAAGGTCTCGACCTCCAGCGCTTCGGCGTGCACGACCTTGCGGTAGTAATCCAGCGCCTCCTTGCGGGTCGGTTTGTCGGTGGCGGTCACCAGCGGGTGTCCGCCGATCTCCAGCCGCTCGCTGGTGGTGAAGAAGGTCATGTACGTCGGGTAGCGGTAGACCGCGTTGACCACCGGTCCCTTGTCCAGGACCCGGTAGCGCATGCCGGCCCGCTTGGCTCGAATGGCGGCCTCGAGCCCGACCGGTCCCGCGCCGACGATGATCAGATCCAACATGCCGCAGAGCCTACCAAGCGGTCCCCGTGTCGGCCGCGCCGCGCCCGACAGGGATCGTTCCGGCTCACACCCGCGCGCTGGGGCAATCGGGGACCAGAGGGCAGGCCTCGCACTTGGGCGAACGGGCGGTGCAGACGCGCCGGCCGTGCAGGATCAGGGCGTGATGCGCAAAGATCCAGCGGTCGCGGGGCAGGACCGCCTCCAGGTCCTTCTCGACCTTGCTGGGGTCCTCGTGGCGGGTGAGCCGCAACCGGCGCGCCAGGCGGCCGACGTGCGTGTCGACCGCGATGCCGGGACGGCCGAAGGCGTTGGCGGCGACCACGTTGGCGGTCTTGCGCCCCACGCCGGGCAGCGCAAGCAGGGCGCCGAAGTCCTCGGGGACCTGGCCGCCGTGCCGCTCGACCAGCACCCGCGCGGCGCCGACCAGGTTCTTGGCCTTGTTGCGGAACAGGCCGATGCGGCGCAGGTACGGCTCGAGATCTGCCGGGTCCGCCGTCGCCATGGCGGCCGCGTCGGGATACGCCTCGAACAGGGCGGGCGTCGCGGCGTTCACGCTGACGTCGGTGGCTTGCGCGGAGAGGATGGTCGCCACCAACGACTGGAACGGGTCGCGGAAGTCCAACTCGCTGGCGGCGTCGGGGTAGGCCTGCCCCAGGCGGCCGAGAATGCGGGACGCCCGTTCGGTACGGGCCTTGCGGCTCTCGCGCGGCATGGAGCGAAGGCTACCACCCGACCTGCGGCCCCGTTGGTGGCGACGTGAGCGACCTCGCGGCAGGCGGGACGCCCGAGCGGCTACACTCGGAGCGAACACCCCGCGCGCATCGCGCTCGCAGCGGTCTCGCACCGTGCTCGGCAAGCGGCGCGAACGCAGGAGGAGGCAGGATGCCCGTCTTCGAGTACAAGGCCCGCGACCGCAGCGGCAAGGTCGTCGCGGCGACCATGGAGGCCACCACCCAGCGGGAGGTCGCCACCGCCCTGCGGGACAAAGGCTACTTCGTCAGCGAGATCAAGTCGCCGAAGCGGGGACTGAACACCGACATCAAGCTGCCGGCCTGGCTGGACATCGGCAGCCGCCCCAACACCCGGGACGTCACCATCTTCAGTCGGCAGTTCGCCACCGTGATCAACGCGGGCCTGCCGGTGGTGCAGTCGCTGGCGATCCTGCAGCGCCAGACCGACAAGCAGGGGTTCAAGAACGCCTTGCGGCGCATCCGGGAGGACGTCGAGACGGGCATTCCGCTCTCGGACGCCATGGCCAAGTTTCCCGGCATCTTCAACAAGCTCTACATCTACCTCGTCAAGGCCGGCGAGGTGTCCGGCAACCTCGACGGCATCCTCGAGCGCGTCGCGGCCTACCTCGAGAAGCAGGCCGAGCTGCGCGGCAAGATCCGTACCGCCCTGACCTACCCGACCGTGGTGCTGGTGATCGCGCTGGCGGTGACGTTCTTCCTGCTGACCGGCATCGTGCCGCAGTTCGCCAACATCCTCAATCAGCTGGGCGGCGAGCTGCCGATCATCACCAAGGTATTGATCGGCATCAGCGATTTCCTGATCAACTTCTGGTGGTTGTTGATCCTGATCATCGTGGGGGCGGTGGTCGGCCTGGGGCTCTACTACCGAACGCCGAACGGACGCCGCGTGATGGACCGGATCGCGCTGCGCCTGCCGGTGTTCGGCGTGCTGATCCAGAAGACCTCCATCGCCAACTTCTCGAACACCTTCGGCTTGCTGCTGCACTCGGGCGTGAACATCATCGAGGCGCTGGAGATCACGAAGGGATCCGCCGGAAACGCCGTGGTGGAGGACATCCTCGACGAGACGAAGGAGTCCGTCCAGCGCGGCGAGCAGATCAGCGCCACCCTGATGAAGTACCCGCGGGTGTTCCCGCCGCTGGTGTCGTCCATGACCGCGATCGGCGAGGAGACCGGCGCGGTGGACCACATGATGCACAAGATCGCGGCGTTCTACGAGCGCGAGGTCGACGAGGCCGTCGCCAGCCTCACCGCCGCCCTGGAACCGGCCCTGATCGTGTTCCTCGGCGTCGTCGTCGGCTTCATCGTGGCCGGCATGTTCCTGCCGATGTTCTCGATCATCGGGCAGTTGTCGGGTTGAGGTGTAGAGGGTCATGAATTCTGGCGGAAATCGGGCACGGGTCACGAAGTGTGACGTGCGCCCGATTTCTTGCATACTGACCCTGGATGCCATGGAAAGGTCATGCACCAAAGTCATGAGCCGAGTGGGAATCGGCCGTTCAGGGCGACGTTTCTGAGAATCCTCGTTCCGAGCGATCCATGCAGCGGCGTGCGGTCTCTTGTGCTCGATGGCTGGCAGTGTGGCCGTCCTCGGGACCGCTGTCCGTTGAAGCGCGATTGGCAGTGACGCTGTCAGGGACGTAATCCGCCAACTTCCTGTACCCGGCTATGCATCGGCCGTAGTAGAGTGTCACACGACTCTGTGACGTAGTGCGCCATTTGCGTGTACATTGGTCGGGTTTCAGGGTTCCACATGGCACATGCGAGGTGTGAAAACAAGTGTTTCCGGCTGTATATCGTGCGAAGTGTCCATCCGCCATTTTCGTCCTCGGTATGCGTTGTTCGGACGGTGCAATACATCGGGCCGGAGGCTGCATAGGCGGAGGCATGCAGACCTCGGGGTTCGGGTGCCGCGGCGGTGCTGGCCGACCCCATTCGGATGAAGATCGTCGCGTTCCTGCTTGATCCCGTCGCGAGCTGCTGCAGCCGGTGGTGGCCCCTCCCGGCTGTGGCGCCGCATGTCGTTCCCCGACCGCTGGCTGACCGCCTGGATCTTCGCGGCGATGGCGATCGGCGTGGCCGATCGGCTGGGCGGCGCCCGGCATCGGGGGGTTCCTCGACCGCCTCGCGGTCGGCGCGACGAACCTGCCGATCGCGATCGGCCTGATCGTGATGATGTACCCGCCGCTCGAGCGTCCGCCCGGTGACGAGCATCAGGACGAGCCCCGCTCGCCTGGTGTTGCGCAGGGCCTCCCAGGTCGCGGGCTCGACCTCCCCGTCCCGCGCCAGGGTGCCATCCAGGTCGCACGCCAGGCTCTTGCGATACACGGTCGCCTCACGAGGGCTTGTGGAGTCACCTCGGAGGACGGCGCCGATACCGGAGGGGGCGCGGCCGCTCCACCGGCAACCCCGTCGGATCCCGCACGCGACGGCTCGATGACCCACCGGCCGTAACCGCAGGCGCCCCACCCTCTTCGCCGGGTGGGGCGCCGACTTCCTGCTTCTACTGATCCACCTCCATCCTTCCTCTGCGACGCAGTCGCCGGAGGCTACCGGGAGATGGCCACCTTCATGGACTTCGTCTCGGCGGCTCGACCGAAGACGTCGTACGCCTCCATCATGTCGTCCAGCTTGAACCGATGGGTCACGAACTGCTCCGGCTCGATCTTGCCCTGGCTGACCAACTTGAGGAGCATGGGCGTCGTGGTCGCGCTGACCAGGCCCGTGGTGATGCTGATGTCCTTGATCCAGAGGTCCTGCAGCTTGAGCTCGACCGACGCGCCGTGCACCCCCACGTTCGCCACCGAGGCGCCCGGCCGGATCAGCGATGTGCACATGTCGAAGGTCTTGGGGATGCCCACGGCTTCGACCGCCACATCGACGCCCAGCCCGCCTTCGGTCATCGCCATGACCCGATCGCGCCAGTCGTCCTCTCCGCTGTTGACGGTGTCGGTAGCTCCGAACTTCCGCGCCATTTCGAGACGGTTGTCGTCCAGGTCGATGGCGACGACCCTGGAGGCCCCTTGGAGCCCGGCCGTCATGATCACGGAGAGCCCGACCGGTCCCGCGCCGACGACGGCCACCACGTCGCCCGGCTCCACGTCGCCGTTGCGGATGCCGATCTCGAAGCCGGTCGGCAGGATGTCGGAGAGCATGATGGCGGCTTCGTCGCTTACGTCGGCCGGCAGCTTGTGCAGCGAGTTGTCGGCGAACGGGATCCGGACGTACTCCGCCTGGGTCCCGTCAATGAGGTGGCCGAGGATCCACCCGATGCCTGAGGCACCTTCCTCGTCCAGGCAGTGGGAGGGGAGCTGTTGATGGCAGTAGGCGCACGATCCGCACGCGGTGATGCACGAGATGATTACGCGGTCGCCGACCGCCAGGCCCTTCACCGCCGATCCCACCTCGGTGATCGTGCCCACGCCTTCGTGGCCGAGAACCCGACCGTCCGTGACCGCCGGCACGTCTCCCTTCAGGATGTGGAGGTCCGTACCGCAGATGGTGGTGGTGTCGATCTGGACGATGGCGTCGGTGGGCTTCCGCAGCTCCGGGTCCGGCACATCTTCCCATGACTTCTGGCCAGGCCCGTGATAGACAAGCGCTTTCATGAAGATCCTCTCTGTGCAGGGCTCATCGGAGGTGGGGCGCTGCCACCGGACTCGCCTCGGGAGCGCGGCCCTGACAGAGCGCCTCGCGAGGAACGCTTCTTCTTCCCCAGCATCAGAATGCCGCGCGGTCGCAAGTTGTGTCAAGTAGTGCGCATTGACTCAAATAGAATCGTACCGAAGGGGTCTTGGATGACTCATAAGTAATTCCGACCGTGGAGCTTCGACGTGGTGCTCACCGTCTGCGACGACGCGAACGCGGCCTGTCCCGCCTACTCGGCCTAGACCGCGCGGCTGCACGCGTCGTTCCCCGACCCAAGCGGGAGGGTCTCGCCACCTGGTGCGAGGCGCGCGACGCTCACTGCGAGCCGGGCCGCCCGATCCCCAGCTTCCGGTGCAACGCCAACATGCAGGCGTCCTGAACCACGTCGATCCCGGCCTCGGCCAGCTCGCGAGCCACCTCGTCGTGTCGAATGCCCTGCTGCAGCCACACCACCTTCGGGCGTGGTCGCATGGCCAGGATCTCGCTCAGGTGCGCGGGCAGGTGCTCGGCGCGCCGGAACACGTCGACGACGTCGATCTGCTCGTCGAGGTCGGTGAGCGCGGCGCGCGGCGTCTCGCCGAACAGCACGCGGTCGGTGTAGACGGGATTGATCGGCAGGATCCGGTAGCCGTGCTCGTGCAGGTACAGAGGCACGTAGTGGGCCGCCTTGCGGGGCTCGGGATGGGCGCCCAGCACGGCCACCGTGCGGGCGGTCTGGAGCACGTTCCGGAGCGCTTCGTCGCTGGTGAGTACGGGCATCGCGATACCTTCCTATCGCCGAAGGATGTCAATTCTCATCAGCATGACTCACCTTTTCTCGCGAGCTTGACGCACCCCTTGGGTGATGGGGTTTTCCCATTTGCTTGACGCATGACGTAGGGGTGATGCGGTTTTCTCGTGAGCTTGGCTTCAGGTGCTTGCATCTTCTGTCATCGTGCCTTCAGTTCCTGTCTGGAGGTGCCTGGTGGCGTATCGAGAGGTGAGCATGTGGGACGTGAAAACGGTGTTGGAGCGGTTGGGGCGCGGCGAGTCGCGCAGCGCGATTCAGCGTGCGACCGGCCATTCGCGGAGAACGGTCGCGCGGATCGAGGAGCGCGCCCGGGCGGAGGGATGGACGCCGTCGCCGGATTCGCCCGTGGAGGAGGGGTTGGCGGGCCGTGAGCTCACGAGGCGCATCTCTCTCTACATGTGCCTGTGGGGGTCCATCCGGTCATGAAGGACGCGGACGATCTGAACTGCAGAGGGTGTGATCCGGTAGTAGATCGCATGGCGGTCGACGAAAAAAACGCGATACCCGTCGCGCACGCCGTCCCGTCTCACGCCCATCTCGGGCTGGAGCACGAGCTGCTGGATGGCAAGCCCGATCACATCGAGGTACGCATCCGCCTGGTCTTCGTTCCACCGCTCGGCGGTGTAGTGCCAGATGTCGATGAGATCCCGTTCGGCACGTCTCCGCAGGCGTGCGGTTCGCATCAGGTGCTCGGTGTGGCTCTCGACCGTGCCTTCTTCTTGATGGATTCCATGTTCACCTCACCGACGTCGCCGCTCTGCTCACCCTCGATGAGGGCCTGCCGTAGCGCTTCGACCCTGTTCTCGTGTTCCTCGAGCAGGCGGAGGCTGGCACGGACGACCTCACTGGCCGATCCGTACCGGCCGCGCTCGACCTGCCGGCCGATGAACTCGTCGAAGTGGTCTCCCAAGGTGACACTGGTGTTTTTCGCCATTCGCGAACCCCCTACGTGTACCAGCATATACCACGATTCGGTAGCGTAGCCCGATCGAGGGTCAAGCTCAAATCCGGTATCACCGCCGGTCGTAGCGTGGACGGAACCGCGGGTCGGCAGGCCATTGCAAGAGGACGAACACCCGTCGAACGCGCATCGGGCCTGATGCGTTGGTGCGCGTCAGTCTGGGCTGTGGGGGGAAAGGCCCGCTTCGTGGCGGGCGCCAGTCGGGGTTTTCGAGCGCAGTACGACCTTCGGTCCGCGCTGGTGCGTCGATAGGTACGACGCGTCGGGCTGCTCTTGCTCGCGTGGCAGGTGCGCCCGCCTCGCAGGGGGTGCCACAAGAGCTCGTCGCCTCACTCGCCAAGGGCGTGCACGCTCCTCCGTCGAACAACGCCGCCTGCGGTTCCGCCCCAAGTTGGCCTCGCGCTCGGAAGATCGCCGCCTTGCTCGGAAGCTGGTACGACGCCCGTCACGAAGACGCCGGCGACGGTTCCTTGAGTGACGGCTTTCCGACTCCGCAGCCTGACGACTCGCGTTCGCGGTCTCGCCTCGATCACGGCACCAACAGCTCGAGCCCACCTCCGTCGATGGAAAACCGCCACGCCACGCCCGGCCCGGTGGGGGCGTCCACGTCGCCCGCCTCGCCGGGCCGGTCGGTGACGAACCGCAGCGCCGTCCCGTCCTGGCGCCACACCAGCGCGCGCACGTGCGGCAGGTACGGCCGGCCGCCGGGCTGCGCCACGTCGCCGCGGGCGCGACGCCAGGCCTGCAGCAGGTTCTCGCCGTCCAGGTGCGCCACCGTCCGGCCGGTCTCCGTGTCGTCGATGGCGAGCATCTCGCCCGAAGCGCGGGCCGTCCCCAGGGCGTACGCCAGGTAGCGGCCGGACGGGGACCAGGTCGGGTCTTCGAGGTCGCCGAACTTGGCGTCGTGGACCATGGTCACGGCCCCCGAGGCGGGGTCCAGCGTCCCGACCAGCGACACGGTGGTGAGCACGGCGTAGCTGGTGACCGAGAACGCGACCCGCGCGCCGCCCGGGTGAACGGCGACCGCCCCGAAGCGGTCGAAGTCGGCGGCCTTCAGCGTTCGGCCCGCCAGCTCGGGCGCTTCGTCCAAGATCTCGTCGAACCGGGGGGCGGCCCACGTCCGCCAGTCGGCGACGGTCCAGCGAACCGTGTCCGCGTCGGGACCCGTCGTCACCAGGGTGCGTCCCTCGTCCGCCAAGCGGGCGGTCTCGATCCGGGGCGAGGCGTTCCCACCGGCGGCCGAGGCGACGGCGGACAGGAAGGCGAGCGCCGCGATCGCGAGCGTCAGGCGGATCGTGGTGCGACGGACGCCAAACCTAAGGGAGCGATGCATGGGCTCATCATGACCCAGCAGGCGTGGCGAGGTTCCGTGCGGGCGTCAGGGCGGGGCTTGCGTGCAGGGCGGCGGTGCTCGTACCATCGAAACGTGGCGGCGCCGTGCCGAAACTCGGCGTCGAATCGCGTCCGCGGCGCGAAGCCGAGGGTTCACGGTCGACCGCCCCGAGGTGCCGGGAACGACCCCGCGGGCCGGTTCGGGCCCATGAAGCAGGACCGAAAGGTAGGGAATATGAACATTCTGTTGTGGATCGTGTTCGGAGCCGTGGCAGGTTGGTTGGCGAGCCTCGTGATGAAGAGCAGCCAGGGGCTCCTGATGGACATCGTGGTCGGGATCGTCGGGGCGATGCTCGGCGGGTGGTTGTTCGGCCAATTCGGCGCTGCCGGCGTGACGGGTTTCAACCTGCCAAGCCTGCTGGTCGCGGTCGTCGGCGCGATCGTCCTGTTGGCGTTATTGCGCCTGGTTCGTCGCTGACGCACGTGGCCTAGTTCGGTCGTCGGTTTTGATTCGCGTCTGGCCCTCGGTCGCCCCCGTTTTCGGGCGGCCGAGGGCCAGACGTTTCGGTCGGCCGTCCCCGGGTCTCCTCGGGACGCAAATCGGGCATGGCCAAGCAGATCGCCAGGGTGATCACAGCGAACACCAGCATCACCAGGAAGGCGCGGTCCAGGCCCTGCGCCAGGCCGGTCGAGACGCGTTCCAACAGGGCGGGATCGGCCGCGGCCCGCTCGGTGAGCAGGCGGGTGACGTCGTCCAGCGACACCTGACCCGCCAGGCCTTCGCGGCGTAGGAACGACGTGAGCGAGGCGTTGACCACGCCCCCCAGCAGGGCGGCGCCGAGGGCGTTGCCGAGGATCCGCATCAGGGCGTTGGTGGCGGTGGCGGCACCGCGGCGGTGCCACGACACGCGCGTCTGCACCGACACCAGGAAGGTCGTGATCAACAGGCCCATGCCGACGCCAATGATTGCGGAGGCGGCGGCCGCGAACCACGCCTCGCGTACACGGTCCAGAAGCGCGAATCCGGTCGCGCCCAACACCAAGGCGATGCCGCCCGCCCGCACCGTGGTGCGCACGCCGACGCGGACCATCAGCCGACCGGCCACCACGGCGGCCAGCGGCCAGCCCATCGACATGGTGGTCAGCGTGAAGCCCGCGACCAGGGCGGAGGTGCCCAGCACGCCCTGCGCGTAGGTGGGGAGATAGCTGATCACGGCGATCATCACGATGCCGGCCCCCAGCGTCCCGAGGTTGGCGGTCGTCACCAGACGGTCGCGCCACAGGTCGGGTGGCATCATCGCGTCGGGCGCGCGGGTCTCGTGCCACGCGAAGAACGACAGCGACGTGGTACTGAGCGCCAGCAGCGCCAGGCTGAGCCAGGCGGGAAAGGTGCCGAACTGCGTCAGCACCGTGATCAGGGCGGCGATGCCGACGAAGAAGGTGACGGCGCCGGCGTGGTCGATGCGGCGTTCGGTGCGGCGCACGTCCTCGTGCAGGTAGGTCGCCACCAGGCCGAGGGCGAGGAGGCCGAAGGGGACGTTGGCCCAGAAGATCCACGCCCAGTGCGCGTGTTCGACGATCAGCCCGCCGGCCAACGGCCCCAGGATGGCGGAGAAGCCCCACACGCTGGCGAGCCAGCCCTGAACCCGGGCGCGTTCCCGGAACGCGAACAGGTCGCCCGCCAGCGTGTTGGTGACGGGTTGCACCGCGCCGGCGCCCGCGCCCTGCACGAAGCGGAAGGCGATCAGCCACGGCATCGAGGTCGCGAAGCCGCACGCGACCGAGCCGGCCAGGAATACGGCGACGCCGAGGGTGAACACCGACTTGCGTCCGAACAGGTCGGCCAGCTTGCCGAACATGGGCGTGGTGGCGGCCTGCATCAGCAGGTAGGAGGCGAACACCCAGCCGTACAGCGCGAAGCCGCCCAGCGAACCGGCGATGCTGGGCATGGCGGTCGCCACGATGGTGCCCTCGATGGCCGCCATGAACATGGCCAGCACCAAAGCGGCCAGGACGGGGCCGCGGCGCGTGCGTCGTGCGGGGGAGGGAGAGGGATCGGGCACGGGCTCCTCGTAGCCGTGGCTGCGCGGAACCGCGCGGCGCTGGCGACGGTCGAGGGTATCACCGGCCGGAGGTGCTTGCGGGAGCGGTCGGGCGTGCGCCAGCGCAGAGACCTCCGGGGCTCGAGCGAGGCGTGCCGTTTCGTTCGGCGTGCACCGCGCGGGTGAGCGCGGGCACGCTGTTAGGAAACCTGATATGGGTATACTAAAGTCATGAGGCTGACGTCGACATACGAGTCGAAGATCGCCCGTGCGCGCGATGGCCGTGACCGAGGTCCATCCGCCGTCGCCGCGCTTGGGCTCGGGATCAGGAGGCGTACATGACCGCTGGAGCCGACGTCGCGCGCTGCCCCAAGTGCGGTGCCAAGAACCGCCTGACGAACGCGCCGAGCGGTCAGGTGCCGGCGTGCGGGCGCTGCGGCGCCTCGTTGCCGTGGTTGCAGACGGCCGGCGACGCCGATTTCGCGTCGCACCTGAACGCGCCCGTTCCGGTCCTGGTCGACTTCTGGGCGGCGTGGTGCGGGCCGTGCCGCATGGTCGATCCCGTCGTGCGCACGCTGGCTGCGGAGCACGCCGGCCGCGTGAAGGTCCTCAAGCTCGACATCGACGAAAACCCCGGCACGGCGCGGAAGTACCGGGTGAAGAGCATCCCCACCCTGATCGTGTTCCAAGACGGTCAGCCGGTGGACACCATCGTCGGGGCCATGCCCAAGCGGGAGTTGGCGGCGCGGCTGTCGCCGCACCTTCTCGCGGCGCCGCGGGCGTGAACGTTGCGCCGCCCGCGGGCGGCGTGCTAGAGTTCCGCAGCTAGCGCACCCTCGGTCGCGGCCGTGGCTGCGACCGTGCCTGGCGCCCCCAAGTTCGTCGATTCCGCGTGGCCCGCGCCGCGAGAGGGACCCCCCGAGGAGAAACATGGCCCGTACCCCAGCTACCCTGAAGTACCGCCGTCAGTCCGAGAAGCGTCGGTTGCGCAACCGGTCGGCCAAGTCGATGATCCGCACCTTCAGCAAGAAGGCCATCTCGGCCGCCGACAAGGGCGACTACGACGCCGCCGAGAAGTACCAGCAGGTCGTGCAGAGCCTGGTCGACAAGGCCGCCAAGGGCTCCACGTTGCACAAGAACACCGCGGCCCGCAGGAAGGAGCGCCTGGCGGCGCGCCTCCGCAAGGCGCGCGAAGGCGCTCAGGCCTGACCCTGCCGGCGCCCCGTCCCTCACGCTGCCATGTTCCGCCCCCGACGAGCCCGCCGGGGGCGGTGACGTCGGCGCCCGCCAGGCGATGAGCACGCCCGGTCCCGGTCGCCCCCCGCGCGTCGTACTCGTGCGGCCCAAGCTCGACGACAACGTCGGTGCCGCCGCACGCGCGATGAAGAACTTCGGTCTGAGCGAGCTGGTCCTGGTCGCGCCCCGCTGCGGCGTAGGGCGGCAGGCGTACGCGCTGGCCTCGCACGCCGGCGACGTGCTGGACGCCGCGCGGACGACCGCCACGCTGGGCGAGGCGCTGGGCGACGTCCGTTGGGCGATCGGCACCTCCGCCCGCGTCCGCGCCGACGGCGCGCCCGAGCCCGCGGGGCCCGACGAAGGCCTCGCCACCCTCCCGGCCGGCGGCGGCGCGTTGGTGTTCGGCCCCGAGGACCACGGCCTGGCCAACGAGGATCTCGACCAGTGCCAGGCGGTCGTCCGCATCCCGACCGCCGCGTACGCCTCGATCAACCTGGCGCAGGCCGTGAACCTTCTGGCGTACCGCTGGTTCGCGCTGCATGGCGCGGACACCGTGCCACAAGGCGACCCGGAGCCGGCCGCCCGCGATCAGGTCGAGCGCATGTACGCCCAGCTGGTGTCCCTGTGGCACCTGATCGGCTACACCGACGCCGCGCGCGAACGCGCCACCCTCCGCCTGTTCCGCAACATTTTCGACCGGGCCGCCCTGCGGCCCCGCGAGGTCGCCGCCCTCCGCGGCCTGTGGTCGCAGGCCGCCTGGGCGGCCGAACGCGACCCGGGGCGCCTACCGGGCCGAAACGCCGCCGGCAATGATACGCGTTGACACCGTCCTGGAGCGCCGGTATACTTCTCTGCGCTGACCGGAGGGTTGGCTGAGCGGTCGAAAGCGGCGGTCTTGAAAACCGTTGTGGGCATTCCCCACCGGGGGTTCGAATCCCTCACCCTCCGCCACCCGCTTCCCTCCGTAGGGGGTTCCGGTCGGCGACAGGCGGTCTGGAGAGGTGGCCGAGCGGCTGAAGGCGCTCCCCTGCTAAGGGAGTATAGGGGCAAAACCTCTATCGAGGGTTCGAATCCCTCCCTCTCCGCCACGATAGGTCCGGTACGATGCCGGCAGCGCGTGCACCCGTAGCTCAGTTGGATAGAGCGTCTGACTACGGATCAGAAGGCCAGGGGTTCGAATCCTCTCGGGTGCACCAGCAGAAAGGCCGTCCCACACGGTAGCTGCGTTGAACCGTCCCCGCCCGAGCGGGGGCGGTTCGCATGCCGTGTCCGGCCGACGAACGCAAGGAACACCAGGTCCCGGTCGAAGCTCCGCCAGACGGGCGTGACCCAACGCCCGGTTCGCACCAGCGCTCGTCGCGCGGAATGGGGCCCTTCGCGGTACGCTCGTCGCTGCGAGGCGTTCGCGCGTTGAGAAGGCATCGCTCGCAGGCAGGAGCGCCCGTGCCAGAGAGGCCCACCCTCCGCGTCGGCATGGCCGGTTTGCTGGCCCTCGCCGCGACCTACGGCCTGGGACGGCAGGCCTACGGCCTGTTCGTGCCGTCGTTCCGCGCCGAGTTCACGCTCGGTCTGGACGCCGTCGGCTACTTGGCGGGCGCTGCGCAGTTCGGCTACCTGGTCGCGACCGTCGCGACCGGTGTGATCGAGGCGCGTTTCGGACCCCGGCTGCCGGTGGTCGCCGGGTGCATCCTGCTGGCCGTCGGCGCGGTGCTGGTCGCGACGGCGGGCGCGACCGGGCCGCTGGTGGTCGGCGTGATCCTGGCGGGGACGAGCGCCGGCGGGGCGTGGGCGCCGTTCTCGGACGCCGTCGCGCAGCGGGTCCCGCGGGGGCGCCAGCGGCGGGCGTTGGCGCTGGTGAACGCCGGGTCTCCCGCCGGGCTGCTGATCGCCAGCCTGGTCGTCGCGATCACGGGAAGTTCCTGGCGCCTCGCCTGGGCCGCGTTCGCCCTCGTCGGCCTGGTCGCGGCCGCCGTGAACGCGGCGGTGCTCCCGAACGTGCCACCGACCCGTGACACCACCGTCGAGTGGGGATGGAAGGGCCTCGTTGCCCCCTCGGCGCTCCGCTTGTTCGCGGTGGCGGCGCTGGCGTCGATGACGTCCGGCGCCTACTTCGCCTACGCGCCCGAGGCGGCGCAGGCGGCCGGGCTACCTACGTGGATCGGGGCCGCCATGTGGGGTGCCCTGGGCCTGAGCGGGGGTGCGGTCGGCGCGTTCGGGGGCGAGATCGCGGACCGCTTTTCCTTGGGCCGGCCCCTGGCCGTCACCTGGTTGGGCTTGGCCGCGGCCCTCGCCTCTCTGCTGGTGGTCATGGGGACGCCCGCGGGTGCGCTGGGATCCGCCGCGGTGTTCGGTGTGACGTTCACCACCGGCTACGCCTTCATCGCGATGTGGAGTCAGGAGGTGTTTCCGCAGCGGCCGACGACGGGTTTCACCGTGACGATCGTGTTCATCGCGGCCGGATTCGTCGTCGGCCCGATCCTCTACGGCGTCGTCGCGACGTTCCTGGGACGTCCCTGGGCGCCGGTGGTCGCGGCCGTGCCGGCGGTGCTGGCCGCCGTGTTGTCGGTGGCGCCCCCTGCGCGGCGGCGTACCGGCACGTGAATGAGGACCGCGTAGCGGGGCGCACGGCCGTGTTCGCGACGCGCTCGGCGGGTCGTTCAGTCCACTGCGCCCTTTACCAGGCCCGAGATGAATTGCCGCTGGAACGCCAGGTACACCACCACCAGCGGGGCCGCCACGATGGTGGCTCCGGCGGCCAGCAAGGGAATGTCGGTGGTGTAGCGTCCCTGGAAAAAGGCGATCCCCACCGGCAGTGTCCGTAGGGCGTCGTCGCTCACCATGACCAGCGGGATGAAGAACTCGTTCCAGTTCCATATGAACAAGAAGATGGTCAGCACCCCGAACGTGGGGCGGGCCAACGGCAGGAGGACGTGCCGAAACACGGTCATGCGCCCCGCGCCGTCCAGTACCGCCGCGTCGATCAGCGCGTCGGGGAGGCTCTTGAAGGTCGCCCAGAGAAGATAGGTGCCGAACGGTAGGGACAGCGCGATCAAGGGCAGGATCATGGCGAGATAGGTGTTCAGCAGGCCGACCGATCGAAGGCCGTAGTACAGCGGGATGATCAGCCCCTCGTAGGGCACCACAAGGCCCAGCAGCAGCACCGCGAACAGGGTGCGTCGGCCCGGTAGGGGCAGGAGTGCCAGGGCGTAGGCGCACATCGCGGCCAATGCGGGCGTGACGACCACGACCGGCACGATCACGATCAGCGAGTTCAGGAAGTAGCGCCGAAGGTTGCCTTCCGTCCAGGCGCGCAGGTAGTTGCCCCACTGCGGGGCCTCGGGCAGTGTCAGCAGGCCCGCGCCCAACTCGTCCGGCGTCTTGAGGGACGTCAGAGCGATCAACAGGAACGGGATCAGGACGGCGGCGGTGAACAGGCTCAGGACGAGGTAGGCGAGGGTGCGATCAACGCGCATCACGAACTGCTCCGCTGCAGCCGTCGCAGCATCACCGTGACGAGAATGACCAGGATGGTGAGCACCACCGCGATGGTCGAGGCGTAGCCGACCTCGCTGCGCTGGAACGCGCTGCGGTACAGGTACAGCGTGCCTACCAGGGTGCTATCGCCCGGCCCCCCGCGCGTGGTGACGAACACCAGGTCGAACACCTTTAGGGCGGTGACCAGCGTGAAGAAGGCGACGACCACGATCTCCCTGCGTAGGCCGGGCAGGGTCACGTGCAGAAGTTGTCTGAGCGCACTTGCCCCGTCGACGCGGGCGGCGTCGTAGAGCGTGGGATCGATGCGTTGCATGCCAGCGAAGAACACCGCCATGCAGAAGCCGTAGAAGTACCAGGAGGCGATCAGGCCTACGCTGGGCAACGCCCAGTCGAAGTCGCCGAGCCACGGGCGCGTGAGGGCGCCGAGCCCGATGGCGGCGAGGAACGCGTTGATGGGTCCGTCGCCGGGGGCGTACATCCAGCGCCAGATGACGCCGATGAGCGCCATGGGAAGGATCTGCGGCAGGAACAGCAGCGCCCGGAACGTGCCGCGCCCGCGCAGCCACGGTTGGTGCAGCACGGCCGCCAGCAGCAGCCCCAGCGTGATAGGGACCACCGTGTAGAACACGATGAACGCGGCGTTATTCGCCAACGCGCGCCAGAACAAAGCGTCCCCGAGCAGGCGGCGATAGTTCGCTAGGCCGACCCAGCTCGCCTCCCCGAAGCCCGCCCAGTCGTGCAGGCTGTACCAGACCGACACGCCGGCGGGCAGCAGCACCAGCAACGCGTACACCGCGAAGCCGGGCAGGAAGATCGCCAGCCCGTGGTACCAACGATCGCCCGGCCGGGAGGGGATGTCCCCCTCCCGGCGGAGGTTGCGCGTGGGCGCCTCGTCAGTCACGCGAGGCGAGGTAGTCCTGGTAGTCCCGGTCCAGGTCCTCGACGAACTGCTGCGCGTCGATGCGGCCGGCCAACAGACGCTGCAGGCCGGCAGTGATCGTGTCGTAGAAGCTGGGGGTGGCCCAGTCGAGGTAGAAGCCGGTGGCGCCTGCCTCGTCGATACGGGTCCAGACGTCGTGAATGTCGGCCTGCAGGCTGCCGGGCTCCAGCATCGCTTCGTCGATCGGCAGGGCGGGCACGACGTCGGCCGCCATCCAGGCCTCGGCGGCACGCTCGGACATCATCCAGTCGATGTACGCGGCGGCCAGGTCGGGATGCGCGGTGGAGGCGGAGATGGAGAACGGGATGCCGGTTCCCACGATGTGGAGCGGCGTGGTGCCGGTGTTTTCCTCGAGGGGCGGCATGGCGAAGAAGCCGATGTCGGGGTTGTCGGCGAACAGGTCGGCCACCTCGCTGCCCGTGATCATCATGGCGCCCTCTCCGCGCGCGAAGGCGGCCCAGGAATCGTCGTAGCTGAGGCCGGCGTAGCCGTCGCTGAGGTAGCCGCTCTCGACCCAGTCGCGCACGATCTCGGCGGCGCGCAGGTTGCCGTCGGTGACCCAGCTTCCCCCGCGGCCGTAGATCAGGTCGCTGAGGTAGTCCAACTCGACGAACAGGTGCTGGACGGCGCCGTAAAGGTGGATGGCGGGCCAACCGTCGCTGTTCCCGAAGGTGATCGGCGTGATGCCGGCCTCGTCCAACGCCTCGAGGTTGGCCTGAAACTCTTCGAACGTCTCGGGTACGTCAATGCCTGCCTCTTCGAAGTGCGCGCGGTTGTAGTACACGCCCACCACGAAGATCTCGGGCGAGACGCCGTACAGGTCGCCCCGGCCGAAGTCGCCGTCCTCGGTCCAGCGCTTACGTTCGAACAGCCGCTCGGAGTGTAGGTCCAACCAACCGTACTGCTCCGCGTACGCGTCCAGGGGCCGGATCAGGCCGCCCTGGACCATCTCGCCCATGTCGGGGGCGCCCTGGTTCACCATGGGCACGTCGGGACCTTCGCCGGAGCCGAGGGCCAGTTTGACGGTGACCTTGAGGTCGTCGAGGGGCCGGGAGGTCCGCTCGATGGTGACGCCCGGATTCCGTTCTTCGAACTCGGCGTTGAGCTGTTCGGCGACTTCGTTCTTCTTGCCTTGCGTCCACCAGTCCCACACTTCCAGCGTCTGTGCGTGGGCGAGGGAGAGGACCGCGAGGGCCGTGAGGGTCAGGATGGTATTGCGGAGTCGGTGCATGGGGCTCCTTCCGGGGAGCGGCGTGCCCGCGAGGGGCGTGCCATTGGGCGTGGGTCTGGTGCGGGCGTTACCCGCAGGGTGCATGGGGATCTCCCTCCTGCGCAGGAGCGTGGAGGCTCAGCGAGGGCCCATCCTGCGTGTGGGCGAGCGTGCCGAGCGCGGCGCCCAGGACGCCCGCGTCGGTGCCCGTCGCGGCCGGGAGGACGGGCACGTCTCGGCTTCCGGGGGTCCAGATGCCTTGCCGGGTGGCACGTACCAGTCGATTCCAGTAGCGTCCGCCCGAGGTGCCCAGCCCACCGCCGACGATCAGTACGGCGGGATCGAGGACGTCGACCAACCACGCGAGGGCGTCGCCCAGCGCGTCGGCGGCTTCGTCGAGGACGGCCTGGGCGTGTACGTCGCCGTTGGCCGCGAGGTGGGCGACGTCGCGTCCGTGCGTGGTGTCCTGGCCGCTGGCGAGGCGGTACCGGCGCACGAGGGCCGGGCCGGAGGCGCGCGCCTCCAGCGAGCGGCTGGCGTCGCGCCGCACGCCGGTGCCCAGGACGCCGGCGCGTCCATGCGCTCCTGGGTACGGCGTGCCGTTCAGGACCAGGCAGCTGGAGATGCCCGTCCCAATGCTGACGTACACGAAGTCGTCATGCCCGCGTCCTGCACCGAAGATCGCTTCGGCCCGGGCGGCGGCGCGCACGTCCGCGTCGACGAAGGTGGGGGCGACCTCCGCCAGGCGCGCCCGTACGGGCAGGCCGGCCCAGCGAACGGTGTGCCCGGTGATGACGTGGCCTCGGAGGTCGACGAGCTCCGCGACGCCCACCCCGATGCCGCGGAACGGCCGGTCCGGCGGCCGCGGCAACGACAGCAGGTGGCGGGCCAACGCGAGGGTGTCGTCCAGCACCTCGCGTCCTTGGCGCTCCGGCCGCGTGGGTTCCTCGCGTCGCGCCCGCAACGCGCCTGTGGCCAGGTCAACCAGCGCGGCGGCGGTCTTGGTGCCGCCCACGTCGATGCCGATGGCGAGGCCTGCGTCGTGGGGCACGGAGGACGTCATGCTCGTTTCAGGCGTCCTCGGGCGGGGCGTAGCGTGGCCCGACGCCGAACAGGACCTCGACCGGCGTTCCGGTCATGTTGTAGATCGCGTGGGGCTCGCCGTGCGGGACGAAGAAGCCGTCCCGTGGCGCCAGCTCGAACCACTTGGGCACGTCGGGCTTGCCTGGGGCGTGAATCTGAGGATCGCCCTCGAGGACGTACATGCACTTGTCCCCGGCGTGGCGCATGGCGTCGGTGTGCTGGCCCGGCAGGAGGCGGACCTTGCCGGCGGTGAGGTGTTCCGTCGCCGCCAACAGGCCTACGAGTACGCGATGCTCGCTACCTTCGAGCCGCCACATCATGTCGTCCTCGCGGAGGTGCCGGATGGTGTGCCCGGCACGGCGGGCCGCGTCCTCCATCGGGAAGCGCGTCATCCATTCGTCCTGGCCGTAACGGACCTCGGGAAGGTTCTCCTGCTGGCGCGCGTAGCTGCCCGACGTCCCCTGGGATGGCGGGGGCGAGAAGTACTCCAGGACCCGCAGCCGCTCGTTGCTGAGGTTGTGGACGTGGTGCCAGGTGTCGCGACGGAAGAACGCTGCCTGTCCGGGACGGACGCGGTGCACCTCGCCGGTTTGCGGGTTGGCGATCACCATCTCGCCACTGAGGACGTAGAGCACCTCGTCGGCGGCAAAGATGGTGCGAAACGAATCGGAGTGCGTGAACGATCCCATCGGCGGCACGCCGAACAGCAACTGGTGGATTTCCTGGGTGGAGGCGTAGATCCAGTCGGAGACCTGGCCGGCTTCAGGATCGCCCCACAGGTGACGGGTGACGTCGCGGTAGGGGATGTGGGTGGGCGCATCGAAGGTCGGGCGGGGGGAGGGGGCGTAGCTCATACGGGGGCTCCTCGGGGGTGGGTGCGCAGTGGGGGTACGCGGTGCGTCAGGGCGAACTTGGCGTCAGGGGGTCGGGCGCGGCGGACTCAGGACGGCGCGTCCCGGCGGGCTTGTGACAGGACGACGGCGATGCCCGGCGCTGCTGCCTCGGCTTCGCTTCGCGCGTGGCGGTCGCTGGCCACGGCGAGCTTGAAGCGGTCACCGCGGTAGCGCACCTCGAAATACTCGGTTGGGAGGTCGTCTTCGCTGTAGCTGATCCCTTCGACCGCCAGCAGTCCCGTCCCTTCCGGGACGTCGAAAGCGTCGGCCTCCTCGACGCTCGCGGTGGTGGCGGCGATCGTCTGCTCCGCGCGTTGCAGGGGTAGGCCGTAGCGTTCCTCCAGTAGCCGGTAGAGCGACTGGTGTGCCAGGTCCTGATTCTCGAGCCCCCGGCAGAGCCGGTGCGGCAGCCAACTGCTCTCCAGCGCGACGGGCTCCCCGTTGACCCGGCGGAGGCGCGCGACCCGCACCACCGTTTCGTCGGGACGCAGCGCCAGCGCGGTCGCAACGTGGGGCGGGGAGGTCGCGGTGTCTTGCCGTAGCACGTCCGAGCTGACCGTGCCGTCCTGCTGAAGCATCGTTTCGGTGAAGCCCATGAGGTTGACCGCGTCGAAGGTCAGTTTGGGTTCGGCCACGAAGGTGCCTGCGCCCTGCCGGACCGTCAGCGTGCCGTCCTGCACCAGTCGGGCCAGGGCCTGACGGAGCGTCATGCGGCTGATCCCGAATTCCTCGGCCAGTTCGCGCTCGGAGGGTAGCCGCGCGCCGGGCGCCCAGGCGCCGGTCCGGATGCGACGCCGGATCTCACGGACGACCTGGTGGTAGAGGGGGACGGGGCTGGACTTGCGTAGGGTCATGCGGCCCCTTTCGGCGGGCGTGCGGGCTGGGATGCGCGGCGTGTTCGCGCCACGGGGTCCTCGAGGCACTTGGGAGCTCTGGAGGTCTAGACCTCTAGAACCGTACCCTGGACTGCTGCGCAGCGCAAGTCCCTCGATGCAATCGTGGTCTGTGACGCATGGGGTCAACGCGCGTGGGGGACGCCCAGACGCCCTCGAACGATCCTGCGTGCCGGCGCGCCGCGGCCAAGCACCGGCAAGGCGCATGGCGCGGCGCGACCCGCCGGGGAGGACGCCGCGGCCAAGGCGTAGCATGGCCGTATGGTTTTGATCGCACGACCGGAAGGAGCGCTTCGAGCAAGGGTTGCACCGCGCCCGACGTCCGCGGGGCCGACCGGTGGGCGGCCGTGAGCCGCACGGTCCTCGTCCAGGTGGTGGGCCCACCCGGCGCAGGCAAGACCACGCTGATCGAGCGGTTGGTGCGTTCGACGCGAAACGAGATGCTCGCGGCCGTGCGCGTGGTGGAGGAGGAAGGCGGCGACACCGTGGCGCGCGACGAGGATGGCGCGGAGGTGGCGTCGTGGCGGGCGGCCGGCGCGCTCCTCCCCGAGCGGGTGCGGCTGCCGGCGGGTCATTTCGGCGGTGTGCACGCAGCGCTCCAGGCGTGCGGCGCCGGACCCTCCGTGGCCGACGTGGTGCTCATCGAAGGGGGACCCGTCACGTCCCGTGCGGTGGATGTCGTGGTGTTCGTGACCCGTGCGTTGCAGTCGGAGGCGTCGCTCACGGTGGACGAAGGCCGCGAAATCGGCCGCATGGACGGCGGGGAGGCGCTGAGCCTGATGTTGGGGCTCACCCCGCCCAGCGAAGACGAGGACGAAGAGGCGGGGATGCCCGGCGAGGGTGACGCGGTCGATGACGACGACGTCGAGGTCGTGGAAACCTACGAGATCCCCGAACCCGCCGCGCAACGCATACGCGAGCTGCTGGAGCACGGCCATCCGATCGTGCAGCGCGGCCGCTGGCTCAGGGCGGGCTACGAGCCGCTGGTCCACGCGCAGGTCATCGTCGTAGGGCGTGGCGCGGACGGGGATCGCGTTCTGGGCGAACGCACCAAGGGCATGATCGAAGCGGCGCTCGAGGACGAGGAGTTGCGGCGCACCTATCCCGAGCTGGGATCCGTGCACCGACGCACGATCCTCGCGGCCGACCTGGCGGAGGCGGGCAATGCGGAAGCGCGCAAGGCGGTCGAGGCCATCAAACGCCGTTGGCGGCGGGCGGCGTGGTGATGGCGTTCGGGGCGCCGGCACGATGTTCCCTGTCCAACGTGGAGGGGTCGGTTCGTACCTACCCCTCGTCGTCCTCCCAACCGAGCATCACCTGGTAGGTGCGGCGGCCGTACAGGTAGGTGCCGACCGTTCGCTCGAGGTCGTTCACGAAGGCGTGAACCTCCTCGCTGGGCACCGCCCAATCGAAGGCCCCGTTCGCGTCGGCGACGTAGCCGTCGAGCGACATCAGGGTGGTGTAGATCAGTCGGGCCATCGTTGGTTCCTCGGGCGGGCTCGGGCGCCGAGTGCGCCGGGTGCGGCGTTCCAGCGGATGCTCGTGATGTAGGATTCCATCGTGGCACATCGGACGCAGTTCACGCTCACCGACGACCAGTACCGGCGTCTTCGAGAGGAGGCGACGAGGACGGGCCTCAGCATGGCCGAGTTGGTGAGGCTCGCCGTCGAGCGCACCTACGGCGCTCGCAGCGTAGAGCAACGCTCGCGTGCGCTGGAACGTTCGTTCCATGGGTGGGCCGAGCATTCGGAAGGCGGGCGGGCATACGTGGATGGCTTGCGTAGAGGGATGGCGCATCGCCTGGATCGCGAGTAGCGCACCGCAGGTGGCGGTTCTCGTCGATACCTCCGTGATGGTCGATCATCTTCGTGGCGTCGACGAGGCGCGACGCGCGCTTCAGAGCGCATCTCACGAAGGAGAGCGGTTGGTGGCCACGGTAATGTGCAAGGTCGAGGTCCTGGCTGGCATGCGTCTCCATGAGGAGACCGCGACGCGTGCACTGTTGAGCGTATTCGATTGGCTTCCCGTGAGCGAAGCCGTGGCGGAACACGCGGGGATGCTCGCGAACCGGTACCTGCGCTCGCACCCGGGCGTCGATCCCGTCGACTACGTGGTGGCAGCGACGGCCGAACGAGCCGGGGCCGAGCTTTGGACGCTGAACGTCAAGCACTTTCCGATGTTCCCGGGGTTGCGGCCTCCCTACTGACGGGCGATCCGGGATCGCTTGCGCGGCCGTTCGAGACGGTCGCGTGCAAGATTGACCTGCGGTTCACGGCGGTCATCACCATGGAGGCCCAAGGGGACGGCACGCGCTACGTCGCTATCGCCAAGCACCGGGACGAGGCTGGCCGCAGCCAGCACGAGGAGATCGGCTTCGAGCAGGGATGGGGCACCGCGCTGGACCAACGGGTGGACTTTGATGAAGGCGTCGTAGGGGGGAGGTGCGCCCCACGCCTGGGCCGGGCGCCAGGTCGCGGGGCGCGTAGGACCGGGGCGCTCAGCCTCGCCGACGCGCTCCTTTGACCTGCGTCATGGGTCGGCGCGGCGTGAGCCGGCAGACTGGGTGTCATGACAGCGAACGCGTCCATCCCTTTCGAGTCCATCACCTCCGAAACCACGCTCAACGACGTCATCGCCGCCCAGCCTGAAGCGACCACCGTATTCGCCGCGCGCGACCTCGACACCTGCTGCGGTGGGGGCGCGACCCTCGCCGAGGCCTGCGCCGACGCCGGCGTGTCGCTCGACGACTTGATGGCCGACCTCGGGCGCCTGTGGGACCGAACGTGAGCGTGCCGCCCGAAGGCGAGGCCGACACCGCGCTCGCCCACCACGACCTGCCCGCGCTCGCCCGGTACGGGGCGACGCGCGACGCCCAGATCCTCGTGGACGCGCCGGAGGTACGCATGGTGCTGTTCAGCCTCCAGGACGGGCAACGCGTCCGCGGGCGGGGCGAACCGCGGGTGCACATGATCTGCATCGAGGGCGAGGGCGAGCTTTGGGCGGGCGAACGCAGCGTGCCTGCGCGCGCGGGAAGCATGATCGGCTGCGGGGCCGGCGAGGCGCACGGCGCGCAGGCGGGCGACGGACGCTTCCTGGTGCTGGGCGTAATCACGCCGCGGCCCTGAACGCGCGATCATGATCGCAGCCACCCGTATTGCGCTCAGCGCGGGCGTCCTCTACTTCCTGATCTCCAACACGCTGGGCCTCCTGCTCGGCACCGGCACCGTGTCCCCCTCGTGGCGGCCGGCGCACGCCCACCTGAACCTGCTGGGGTTCGTGGCGATGATGATCTACGGCGTGGCGTACCACGCGCTGCCACGATTTCGGGGCGTGCCGATGCGCCGCCCGCACCTGGCGCTGGGCCAGGTGGTGCTGGCCAACGTCGGCCTGATCGGCATGGCCCTCACCTGGGGGCTGCGATGGGACGCCGCAGCCTTTGCGCTGTGGGGCGGCCTGTCCTGGTTGGCCAGCGTGCTGTTCGTGGCCCTCATGATGGAGGTGCTGTGGCGTCCACGGCCGGCCATCCCGTCGGGCGGGCGCCTACGCTGAGTCGCTGGCCGTAGGTTTCGCGCCTCTTTCTCGGGCGCTGGGCCGGCCCAATGGGCCGGCCCAGCGCGTCGCGTCGTATCGCGGGTGGCGCAGTGTCCACGGGCCTACTCCGTTCGTGGGTCACGGGTCAGTCGTGGGCGTCCTCCAGCGAGGCCCCGTGCCATGCGTGCGGCCAGATCGCGCCGGTGGTGGCGTGGACGCTGAGCATGCCGTCGACGCGCCCCTCGCGGCCGTAGTCGAAGGTGACGTAGCCTGGGAACGCCTGTCCGGCGAGGATCTCGGCGCCCGGCAGGAACCCCTTGAGGAAATCCTTCGCCAGGTCGCGCGCCGCCGCTTCGTCGTAGCGTTCCGCGGGCGCTGCGGCGTAGCCCATCCCGCCGGCGCGGTTCCACATCATGTTGGGGCCCGGTTCGGGCGTCACCTGGCCGGTGTAGCGGTCGACGAGCAATTCCGCCAGCCCTCGGTCCTCGCCGTCCACGACCTGCGCGTAGGTGTGGTTCGCGAAGGGCATGACGTCGGCGATGCGCGCGTCGGGGCCGAACGAGGCCGCGGCCTCCTCCAGGCGTTCGCGCAGCAGCGTGTCGTCGAGCGGCGTCGCGCCGGCGGGCAACGTCTGCATCATGCCCATGCCGCCGCCCATCATGCCGCCGCCCATCATGCCGCGCGTGCCAGGGGCCATGCGTCCGGGGACCCGCTGGCCGTACCCCATACCGCCGTACCCCATGGCACCGTTGCCGGGACCCATGTGGTGGGCACGTTGGTAGCCGTCGTTCGTCCATGGTTGCGTGTTCGGGCCGTCCATCATGCCCTGGGCGACCACCAGTCCGAGGGCGAGGAGGCCGAGGGTGATCAGTAGCGTTCGTGTGCGGTTCATGTCGTGTCCTTTCGCGTCAGTTCGCTCTTGCGACGTTCGAACTCGTCGCTGTCGATCTCGCCGCGGGCGTAGCGCTCGCGGAGGATATCGAGGGCGCGGTCGTCCCTCTCGCTGCTTTCGTTGCGGCCTCCGGTCTGCGACCGGCCTTGATCCAGCGCCCGTACCAGCCAGACGATGGCCAGGATCAGGACGATCCAGAACAGGATCATGCCGATGCCGCCGAAGCCGCCCATGCCCCAGCCGCCGTAGCCCATCATCGGACTCCTCCCTCCAACTCAGCGGTCTGCCAGGCGCCGGGCTCGACGCCGCGAACGTCGCGGTCGATGCGCGCGCTTGGGATGGTGTTCGCACAGGTCTGCATGTGGACCTCCGTTCCGTACCCCATCGGGGTATCTGCGTCGAGGATGCCCTGCCCGTGTAAAGCTGACGTCAAGGGCCGGACAAGCTCGGATGAAGTCGTCTACGCGTGCACCTGCCGGTTTCGTGCATGTTGGCGCCATGCGCCTGCCCCAGGCCCTGCTTCCGCGCGCCGCCGCTGCCGTTCACGGCGCCCGAGTCGCTGCACGACTGACGCAGGTTCCTGGCGGCGCCGGAGGACGCAGTGAGCGCCGTGCACACCACTTTGGGCAGCACGGGCGCGCCGATGGTGGTGCGGTTCACCTGGCGCGATTTGCAGCGTCTGACCAACCTGTGGGCGCTTGGGTTGCGGCTGGTGGGCACGGATTCCATGCGCGCACCGATCGCGCTCCCCTGCAGGCGCGGCCTGCCGGCCTGCCGCGAGGTGGGCGTCCGCCTCGCTACTCGTTCGGGGGGGTCAGGTCCCGTACCTGGCGCGCATACTCCTCGTCGTCGATCTCGCCGCGCGCGTAGCGTCGACGCAGGCGCTCGTGCGCCCGCGCGTTCGCGTCTTCCTCCCGTGCCCGTTCCTTCTTGAGGCCGATGGCACGCATCAGCCGGTCGATTCCCATGACGGAGAGGATGACGAGCAGGGCGACGCCGAGCGGGGCGAATCCGCCCATGCCCCAGCCGTGGTAGGGAAGCATGGCAGCCCCGAGGATCATCACGCCCGCCCCCTCACGTGGCGCCCCCCATCAGCAGGTTCCGCCGGGTGTCGCGGGTGGACGGGTCGAACTGCAGGCCCATGGAGAGAGTGTACGCGCCCTGGCCCGGCCATCGGTCGGCCGGATCGGCGTGCAAGGGCTCGAGATCCACCGAGGCCACGCCGATGCGCGGCGTCATGGGTAGGGACTCGAGGTTCGGCAAGCGTTCGCAGTGTGCAAGCAGATCGTCGAGGGGCATGGCCCGTTCGATGCCGTTTCGCTTGTGAAGCAATGCGACCTCCCACACGCGAAGGGCCGACACCGCGATGCCGCTCTCAATGTGCGCCTGAATGGCCCGTCGGGCGGTTGCGCTCGGTTCGCGCGGTTCGCTCAGCCACCACAGCCAGGCGTGCGTGTCGAGGGCGATCACGCGCTCGGTCGGCCGCCTGGCCCCTCCTGGACGCCTCAGGCGCGCGGCGCAAGGCGCTTCGGGTGCTGGAAGGCGAAGTCCTCGCGGAGGATCATGTCGAGCGTCTGTTCGATCGTGGGGCGGTCCCCCCAGTAGGTGCCGGCGTTGCAGAAGCGCACCACGCCCTCGGGGTCGATGATGACGGTCGTCGGGCGGTTCACGAACTCGCCGTGGACGGCGTACTGCAGCGGTTCGGTCCCGTACCGGGCACCGACGGCGCCGGCCCGGTCCATGAGGTGAGGCCACCAGATCCGTTCGGTGTAGGCCTCCTTGAACCATTGCCGTGAGCCCCATAGCGTGGGTTGGATCTCGCGGCCCACCATGAGGCGAGCGCGCCAGGTGTCGTGCGCCTCGAGCGTCGCGAGCTGTACGCCTCGCTCCACGAACGCGTCGCGCATCTCCATCAACTCGGCGAATTCGCGGTGGCAGACGGGGCACCAGTCGGCGAACACCCACACCAGGACGACCCAAGCGCCGCGGGCGTTCCGCAGGCGCCACCTTCGGCCTTCGGTGTCGTCCAGCTCGAAGTCGATGGCGTGATGACCGGGTGCAGGGCGACCGAAGTGGTCTTCGTTCAGGGCCAGGAAGGCGTCGCGTTGGGCGTCCGAGCTGTGGCCGGCGGCCTCGATCTGCGCCGCTGCCAGCTCGAGCTGATGGCGGACGTCGGCGTGCGGTTCGGACGCGAGGCGTTCTTGCAGGAGCTCCAGGGACGGCGTCGCACCCATCTCGCCCAACGCGATGGCCCCGTACGCCCGGGCGACCGGTTCGGGGTCTTGGGCAACCATGCGTTCGAGGTCGTCCCGTGCCGCGTGCGCCCGGGCGATGCCGAGGGCGTACGCGGCGAGGCTGCGGACGTTCAGGTCCTCGTCGGCCAGTCCACTCGCGACGGCGTCGGGGTCGGCGAGCGCCCCCCGGATGAGGTCGCGGACGGCCAGGGAGCGCACGCGGCCGTCTTGATCCTCGAGATCGGCCACGCCCGGCTCGCCCAGCTCGCGGTCCACGGTGAAGGTGCGCCGTTCGGCCTCGAGGGGATGGAAGTCGTGCCGGCGGATCCGTTCGAAGGTGGCGGAAACCATGCGTGAGTGTAGGCGACGCCCCGTTCTCGACCGCGTCGCGTGTTTGTCGGGCCCAGAAGGGGCTGGCGCGAGGGGGTCTGATCGACCGGCACCGCGTCGTTCGTCGTTACGAGCGTTGCAGTGCGCCCGTGGCGCTACGGGCTGCAGGCGAATCCGATGAATCGTGCAAAGCTGTAGCGCATGAGACCCATCCAGCGCCTGATCGGACGCGTACGTCACCCCATGGCCGAGCGGCACGCGCGCGGCAAGGGCATCGAGGTGCTTGCCGCCGAACTCGAGGCGTCCGGCCGCGCGCTGGACGCCCGCATCGCCGGAAAGCTGGACACGTCCGGGAACCGCGAGGCGCTGGCTCACTGGATCGGGATCGAGCGCTGGGGGCAGCGCCGCCTCCACGTGACGCTGGGTGAGCCCTTCCTCCAGGACGAACATCATTCCTACCGGCCCGACATGGGGGAAGGGTTGACGGCGCTGCAGCGCGCCTTGGCCGAGACGCGCGCCGAGACGGTGGCGTTGGCACGCAGGCTGCAGAAGGAAGGTGTCGATCCCACCACGACCGTGCCGCACAACGATCTGGGCCGGCTGAGCGTGGCCGGCTGGCTGGCGTACCTGCGGCAACATCCGGAGCAGGAGGCGAGGGGGCGGCTGCGGGGGTGACCTCGGCGGGCCCGGACGCTCACGACCGACCTTGGGGCGTGTCCTCTTCCGCCAGCAGGCCGTCGATCGCCTGGAGCGCCCACAGGGTCCGAGCGAGCGTGGTTGACCTCGGCGGGCCCGGACGCTCACGACCGACCTTGGGGCGTGTCCTCTTCCGCCAGCAGGCCGTCGATCGCCTGGAGCGCGCGCAGGGTCCGAGCGAGCGTGCCGCTGCCCAAGTGGTCGCCTAGCTCGCGATCCAGTACGGCCAGGAACGCGCGAACGTCCGCCATCATCCGTTCGCCCCGGTCGGTGAACACGATGCACTTCTGCCTGCCGGTGCCCTCACGTTGTTCCACGTATCCGGCGCGGGACAACTGCGCGACGGTCTTGCCCACCATCTGCCGGGACACACCGAGCGTGCGGGCGACGTCGGAGGCGACGTTCACGCCGCAGTCGAGCGTCCCCAAGAACTCGAGAACCGCTGGGGAGAGGTCCTCGTATCCTTTCTCCTGCAGGTGCTGGGCCGCGCGTGACACGATCCGTTCGTGGACGTCGGCGGTCGCGAACACGAGCGCGAGCGAGCGGCTCTCGACCATCGCCACCCCGCGCTGTGTAAACCAAGTTGACATAGGGCGCTCCGTCCGCTAGCCTGTGTCTACCAAGTTTACATGCGGCCGCGGTTCCGACCCGGCGGCGTGGAAGGGGCCCGAACATGCACACCGCACGCCCATTACGCCACGCGCTGCTTGCCAACGCCACGTTCTCGCTGGTGATGGCGTCGCTGCTCGTCATTGCCCCCTCGCGTGTCGGGGACGCTCTGGCGCTCGACGCGCCCGGCCTCTTGCGGTTTTTGGGCTACGGGCTCGTCGTCTTCGGCGCGGACCTCGTGCACCAGGCCACCCGCGAGCGTGTCGCGACGTGGCGGGCGCTGTATGCCAGCGCCCTGGACGTCCTGTGGGTGGTCGGAACGGCGGGATTGCTGCTCGCCCGTCCCGAGTTGCTGTCCCTCAGGGGCGCCGTCGTGGCGCTGGCGGTCGCGGGGATGGTCGCCGTGTTCGCGGCTTGGCAGCTCTGGGCGATCGACCGAGCACACGCCGGTTCGAGCTCGGGTTTGCGCCGCCACTGCGTGGCCGTGCACGCAGACGTCTCGGCCGATGCCATGTGGCGCGTCTTGGGCGACTTCGGCCGCATTCAGCGCTTCACGGCGAGTCTGGCCAGCTCCGAGATCCTGGGCGACGAGGATGCGGACGTCGGCGCTGGTGCGCCGATGCGTGGACGTGCGCGGCAATGCCTGGGAGGAGGCCTGCGTGGCCTACGAGCCCGGCAGCAGCCTCACGATGCGCTTCTTGGCAGAGGCGCCGGACGTTCCCTTCCCTGCGCGGTCCATGACGCGCGGTTGGAATCTCGTTCCGGACGGCTCACGAACGCGCGTCGAGGTGTGGTGGGAACGGCGCCCCGCCCGCGCTACGCCGCGCCCGTGCTCATGCCCCTCTTCGCCTGGCGGGCCGACCGGGCGATCCCGGAGGTGGTGCGACGCATGACGCAGGCCGCCAGGGGTGCCCGAGGGGTCGAGGCCTCGCGGCGCGGGGTTCGCCGCTTGGCGCGGCCCCTTCCGCGTGCGTGCTGACCGAGGACACGTGCTCCCTGCGCTACGCGGCGCAACCGTCGTCGTCGCAGGCCGCCCCGTGCTCGCCGAGCGTCTCCAGCGGCGCGCGTTCCTGCCAGGTGCGGCGCAGCGCCTGCAGGATGGTGTCGGCCGGTTGCGCGCCGGGAAGGCCGTAGCGGCTGTCCAGCGCGAAGAACGGCACGCCCGTGATGCCCAGTCGGCGGGCGCGGGTTTCGTCGGCGCGCACGTCGTCGGCGTGCGCGCCGGAGCTCAGGGCCTCGCGCACCTCGTCTGCAGGGACGCCGACGTCGTCCAGCAGCTCCACCAGCGTGTCCGTGTCGGAGATGGCGCGGGCCTCGGTGAAGTATGCCCGCAGCAGGCGTTCCTTGGCGTCGTCCTGCAGGCCGTGCTCCTGGGCGAGGTGCAGCAGGCGGTGCGCGTCGAAGGTGTTGCCGCGCTGGGCCTGGTCCAGCCGGTAGTCCAGCCCCTCGGCGGCCGCCAGTTCGGTCACCTGCTGGTTCATGGCGGCGGCGCGCTCGAGGCTGACGCCGTACTTCTCCGCCAGGTGCTGCTCGAGGCCCACGCGGGCGTGGGTCGGCGCGTCCGGGTCGAGCTCGAACGAGCGCCAGACCACGTCGACGGCGTCCGCATGCTCGAAGTCCCGGAGGGCCGCTTCGAAGCGCCGCTTGCCGATGTAGCACCAGGGGCAGACGACGTCGGACCAGATCTCGACGGTGAGGTGCTCGGTAAGGGTGGGGGCGCCGTCGTTCATGGGGAGAGTGTACGGGTGGGCGGGCGAGGGTGGCGTCGGCTCGGGTGCTTGTAGATTCACTTCACGCGTACCACGAGGGTACGGCTCTCCTTAGGTTTTGCCTATGCGGACGCGCCAGAGTTCGGGTCCGGATTCGAGGTACTCCCATTCGAGCAGGCCGGGGCGTTCGGCCTGGAACTGGTAGTACAGCGGCTTGGGATCGTGGTCGTTGACCAGCTCGTACGCTTCGCCGGGCGAGAGGTCGTCGAAGCGTTCGAACAGCAGGGGGTGGCGGTCGCGCGGTGGGATTTCCCGCACGTCGATGCGTTCCTTCGGATCGGCCATGATGAACCTCCGGGGTCGTGGGGTGCATGTAGGTGTCGTTGCTCTTGAGGGATCGTACGCCGAGCACGGTGAGCGTGCCGGCGCCAGCGATGAGCGCTTTGTGCTCGCCTTGGGCGACGTGCACCTGGACCTCCCCCGGGGCCGTGGACCGGGCTTGGGCGCCTTCGGTCATGCGGGCGCCGTCCTGCGAGCGTACTGGGTTTCCCACTCCGCTGGGGTGAGCATGCCCAGGGTGGAGTGGCGCCGACGCTGGTTGTAGGTCACCTCCAGCCAGAAGAAGATCGCGGTTCTCAGTTCCTCCTCGACCGCCACGCGTGGCGGTCGAGGAGTTCCGTCTGCAACGTCGCGAAGAAGCTTTCCATCACCGCGTTGTCGTGGGGGCTTCCCCGACCGCTCATGCTGCCCACCAGGCCGAACTGGGATAGCGTCTCGCCGAACCGGATCGAGGTGTACGCCGACCCGCGGTCGGAGTGGTGGATGAGACCGCCGTTCACGTCGTGCCGCCCTGCGGCCATGCTGACGGCGTCGACGACCAGCTCGGTGGAGGCACTGTCGCCCATCGACCAGCCTTTGATCCGTTTCGATGCCGCATCGAGGACGGCCGCCAGGTACAACCAGCCGTCGTCCGTAAGGTGCTGCGTCACGTCCGCGTACCAAACGCGGTTGGGCTCCTCGACCTCGAAGGCGCGCTGCACCAGGTCCGGCGCGACGCGCTCCGCCAGCGAAGCCTCCTGCGCCTTCCTGCGGCCCTGCTTGCGGCGGTGCACGCCCTGCAGGCCCGCGGTCCGCATCAGGCGCTCCACGCGCTTCCTGGAGACGTACCAGCCGTGCTCCAGGCGCAGCTCGGCGTGCACCCTGGGCGAGCCGTACGTGCCGTCCGACGCCTCGTGAATCTCACGGATCACGCCCAACAGCTCATCGTCCTCCTGGGCCCTCTGGGACGGCGGGCGGTCCCGCCAGGCGTAGTACCCCGCCCGAGCAATGTTCAAGACGCGGCACATGGTCCTGACGCTGTGGTTCGCCTTCTCCGCATCGACGAACCGATACACGCTTACCGCGTGCGATCGGTCGTCCGTCGCGAAGAAGGCTGCCGCCTTTCGTAAGATCTCCCGTTCCTCACGCAACAAGCGATTCTCGCGCTTCAAACGGCGAATCTCCGCGCTTTCCTCGACCGCCTGCGGGTTCTCCTGGACTTCGGCGTCCCGCACCCACTTCCGGATCGAGTACGCGCTCACGTCGAGTTCCTCCGCCAGTTTCCGGAAGCCCTTGCCACTCTCCCGGTAGAGGCGTACGACCTCCTGTTTGTACTCGCTGCTGTACCGCTTGGCCATTCGGACCAGTCCCTTCCTTCCCGAAACCTACCAGGAAGCAGTCACATGGTCCACGAGGCAGGGGGAACTCCAACCACGTCACCCTCGGGGGCGCGTGAGGATCTCCTCGAGTTCTGCGTACAGCGCGTGCGCCTGCGTTTCGCTCAGGCCTCGGATGCGGATGGCTTGCTCCAGCGTGACGGTCGCCGCCAGCGCGCTGCGCATGACGGGGTTCTGCAGCGGCGTGAATCCGTGGCGCACCAGGCAGGGCAGCACCTCGGGGGAGCGTTCCAGCAGGGTCGAGACGCGCGTATGCGCCAGCGAAGCGGGAGGGTCGGCCGTCATGCGCGTCACCGTGGCCGAGCCCAACGGCGCCTCGCTATGACCGAGGTCAAACGCCGCGCAGGGAGGCGGTGTCCATATCGGCCGGTTCACCGCCGTTCTGGCTGCGCTGCGTTCCCACGACCTCGCTCACGAGGCGGTCGCACCACGCATCCAGCAGCTCGTCCACCCGCTCCTCCTCGCCGTCGTAGTTCAGCAGCAGGCCCACGAACATGTCCCCCCGCAACGCGCGGGAGTCCTCGAAGTCGTAGCCGGCGTGCGGCCACGGCGCCACCAGCGTCGCCCCCGCCGCTTCGAAGCGTTCCGCGACGATGCCGAGGGCGTCGCCGAAGGTGTCGGGATAGAAGACCGGATCGCCGGCACCGAAGAGGGCGACGCGCACGCCCCGGAAGTCCTGACCCGTAAGCTCGTCCAGGCGGTCGTCCCAGTCGGCCTGCAACAGCCCGATGTCCCAGGTGGGGACACCGAGCGCAAGCACGTCGTACGACGTCAACGTGGCCGGTTCCACGACCCCCACGTCGAGGCAGGGCACTTTGGCGTCCAGCCGTCGCTCCAACCGCTCGGTGAGTCGCTTGGCGGCGTCCTCGGTGTTGCCCGAGGTGCTGCCGTACACCACGGCCATGCTGGGCGTCTCAGGAACGGTCGTGCGGGTCGGATCGGAGGAGGACGCCATGCGTGGCAGGATAGCGGCCCTCCCGCCAGGGCGCCTTGACGCAGGTCAAGTTCGCCCGGTCGCGCGCCCGGGGGGCGGTCGCTGGACGAGCGCAGGTACGACGCGGCGGTTTCGACGCAGCCGCACGCGGGGCGGGCCTTCCGTGGAGGAGCGCTCCGGGTTGGGCAGGGCATGACGTGCGTCATGGCCCCGGCACGCGCTTGCAGGCTAGGTTCACCGCATGAGTGACACCGTCGACGAGGTGCTCGACAATCGCGGCCTCGAACCCCCCATGCCGATGACGCGCACGCTGGAGGCGTACGAGGGCCTTGCGCCGGGCGGCCGCCTGCGGATCCACAACGACCGCGTGCCCATCTACCTCCTGCCACAACTAGAGGAGCGCGGCGCCCGCTTCGAGATCGACGAACAGGTTGATGGCAGCGCCTTCGTCACCATCACCAAGCCCGAGGGCGACGCGGCGGCGCGGTGACGTCCGCGCTTGCTGGGGGCAATGCCGTCCCTTTCGTGGTTCCGCTGCGCTTCTTGCTGAGTGGCGCCGTGGCCCTGGCTGCGTTCTGGACGGCGCTCGTGTTGCGTCCCAGCGCTGCGGTGGGGTACGCCGCCGCGCCGGATACGTTGGCGTTGGTGCATGTGCTCACGTTGGGGGTCGGCACGCTGGTGCTGGTGGGTGCCATGCATCAGTTGGTGCCGGTGCTGCTGGTCACGCACCTCTATGCTCCCGGGTGGGGGTTGGCGACGTTCCTGGGGTTGGGTGTGGGTTCGTTGGCGGTGGTGCTGGGTTTCGCCCTCGGGTCGCGCCCGGCGTGGTTGGCGGTGGGTGGCACCGTGGCGTGGCTGGCCGTCACGCTGTTCGTCCTGAACGTCGGCCTCACCGCCGCCCGCGTAGCGCGCCTCGACGCGCCCGCCGTGACGCTGCTGGTGGCGACGGCGTACCTGTGGTTGACGTTCACGCTGGGGACGCTGCTGGCGCTGGCGCGCGTCTGGCCCGCCCTGCAGGCGGCGCTCGGGTACGCCACGCCCGTCCACCTCTCCTTCGGCCTGCTTGGCGCGTTCGGGCTGGCCATCGCCGGTGCGGGCCATAAGCTCCTCTCGATGTTCACTCTGGCGCACGGTGTGCGCCTGGGCGCGCTCTGGGGCGTCCTCGGCTTCACGGTGGCCGGGACGGTGCTGCTGGTGGTGGTCACCTGGGGTCCCGCCGTGGGGTTCGGCGGCGGTCCGGGGGCGCTTACCTACGCCGCGTCCTGGGGGGCGCGCCTCGCCTTCCTGTTCGGGGGCGCGTGCTACGCCCTGGACGTCCGTCGGATCCTGCGCGCCCGCATACGCCGCAACCCGGACGTGGGCGTGCGGGGGTTCCTGGTCGGCATCGCAGGGTTCGTGCCGGCGGCGGCGGCGATGCTGGCGGGGCGCATCGACGTCGCGGTGACACTGGTGTTGGTGGGCGTCGTTCCGCTGGCCATCGCCGGCATGCTCGTCAAGATCTCGACGTTCCTGACCTGGCAGCACCGCTACGCGCGATGGGTGGGTCGCAGCCAGACGGGGCGGGGCACGCCGATGCTGTCCGACATGATCCGGCCGCGCCTGGGGTGGGTCACGATCATGGGCTTGGCGGCGGGGAGCCTGCTGGTGGCACTGGCGCGATTGCTGGACAGCGAAGCCGTCGCGGGCATTGCTGCCGTGCTGGGCGCCGTGGGCGCCTGGGCGCTGCTGGCGCACGTGGCGTGGATCGTCTTCGCCGAGCATGCGCCGAGCGGAGCGCAGGGCACGCCCCCCGCTCCGCCGGTGGAGAGGAGACAGGATGTCCGACCTTCGTGACGAGATTCGGGGTGACGTCGCCGTCACCGAGATGAACCCCAGCGTTGATCCGCAGGAGGTGGTGCGCGGCATGGCGAGCGTCATCGATCCCGAGCTGGGATTGGATGTGGTGTCGCTCGGCCTGGTGTACGAGGTGCACGTGGTGGGGGGTGATGTGACCGTCATCATGACGCTCACCACGCCGGGATGCCCGCTGCACGGCATCATCAGCGCCGACGCCAGCGAGAAGGTCGGCGCGCTGCCGGGCGTGGACAGTGTCGATGTGCAGCTGGTTTGGGATCCGGCCTGGACGCCGGACATGATCTCAGAGGAGGGCAGGAGCAAGCTGTTCTGGCTGTGAGCCGGCCCTTGCTACCTCGGTTTGGGCGCCCCCCCCCGGGGTCAGGGAGCGCTGCATGTCGTCGATGCGTTCGCTGATGCGGATGCCGCGCCGGCACGATCTCGGGCTGATGGTGGTGCCGGGCCTCGTGTCGTGCCCTCGGTCACACCTGGCAACCCCGGGTACGATCCAATCCGAACTTCGGCGTATTCGATGGCACGAAGGTCAGCGGCGTGGCGAACGGCCGCGTCGAGGGTGACGATACGTGCGTTTAAGCCTCCCGCAAAGGCGAGGTGCAGTGCGTCGAGGCGCGTAGGCTCGTGCGCCGCGCAAGCAGCCACGCCGTGGCGCGCTCGTAGTGGACCGCGGTGAGGGGTCGGATCTGGAAGCGGCTGGCTTGGAGATCCTGCTCGAATGCCGCTTCGATACGGTTAGCTTCCACTTCGCTGATCTGGCGCATGCGGGTCCAACGTGCCAGCGCGGAAGTGAACTCGACGCGCGTCAGTTGACGGATCAGCACAGCCTCTTCTTGGCGTCGCAGCAAATCCTCTACGGCTTCGCTGTGCCGTTCGAGCCGGTAGTAGGGCAGGAGCGCGCTGGTGTCGAAGTACAGCACTCAGTACCGCTCATCGTCTCGAAGGCTGCGCACCGTTTCGGCCGCTGACTCCTTCATCGAGGGTAGCTGACGCCGCAACTCGCTTCGGTCAGGGAAAGGCGACATCGGTCGTTCGACGGGAACGAGTCGTGCCGCCGGTCGTCCTCGGCGAACGATCACGATCTCCTCCCCCGCAGCCACCGCGTCGAGGAGGTCTGAGAGTCGCTCGCGTGCGTCTCGCACGTTCACGGTTTCCATACGCACTTCCCGTGTGTACTCGTCTAGTGTACGTCAACCCGTGTCAGCGCTCCCTGCCTTGCGCAGCCCGTCTCTTCACCTTCCTTCACGTACGGTATCGTTTTCCCGAAGCACGCTTTGCGGTGAGTGCGACGCAACCCGTCGCAGCGCCGTGCCATACCGGGACACACGCGGCAGGACCCGGACCGAGCCGGGCGCCGGCCGACGCGACCGCCCCCAGGACGAAGGGATTCGCGCTTCTTGGACATCTTCGATTTCCGCGAGCACCTGATCGGCGATTACGCCGATTACGTGCGGTCGTTCATCCACATTCGCGACGCGCGCATCCGAGACCAGGTCGAGGGCGCTTTGAAGGACGGACGCCTGTGGCCGCAGCCGCTGCTGCAGCTCAACCCGTCGTTCGAGCCGGGTGGGTCGCTGGATGCCTTGGTGCGCGAGGGCGTCCTGCACTCGCGGACGCCGGAGGTGTTCCGCGTGGGCAAGTCGGTGGTGGATCCGCGGGGCCGACCGCTCCCGGCGCACCGGCAGCTTCGCGCAACAGACACGGAGGCTGAGCAACTTGTTTGACAAGTTGTAAGGTCGTTTCATCGAAGGCAGGAGGCAATGGCATGGTCGAGATCGGCGTAGAGCACGCGATGCTGACCAAAGGCCGCAAGCCGGGTCCGTCGTCTGGTAGCAAGTCGCAGTGCATCGCGCAGGCGCTAGCGTCCGCCATCGTCGCGGGGAATCTGTCCGATGGCGCGTTTCTTCCTCCTGAGAACGAGCTCGCGGCGCGGTTCGAAGTGAGCAGGCCGATCGTGAGGGAGGCGCTTCACAAGGTCGCTGGCGCAGGCTTGGTGGAGTCCCGGCACGGCATCGGCACGTACGTGAAGCCCGAGTCGTCGTGGGGTCTATTCGACTCGCTGGTGATGGAAGCCTACGTCGCGACTGGGAACCTGCCGCGCGTACTGAACGAGATCATCGAGCTCAGGCGTATGGTCGAAGTCGAAGCGGCCGGGAACGCGGCTGCAAGGATAGGCCAAGTGGGGCTCGCGCGGCTCGGCGACTGGCTCGAGCAAATGGACGACGTCATCGCGGATCCCGATCGGACGGCCCGAGCCGACATCGCATTCCATGATGCGATCGTGGCCGTCACCGAGAACCGGTTTCTCGTGGCGATCGCGCGTCAGCCCAGGCGACTCCTGCTCGAGGCGCGTCATCTCACCTCCACGGCCGGTGGGCTGAGCGGCCGAAGGCGGGCGTTGGACGAGCATAGGCGCGTGTATGACGCAATCCGTGAGGGGAACGGCGAGGAGGCCCGGGAGGCCATGAGCGTTCACGTGAGCAACTCGGAGGCTGATCTCCGGCGTGCGATTCTCCGTGAAGGCGGCGACCACGCTTCGGGCCGAGGGGACGATCGCTAGTGCGTATTGCGGCCGTCAATACTTGGTTCGTCGAAGGCATCAAGTACAACTGGTGTTTCATCAAGGTTGAGACCGAGAACGGACTGTACGGGTACGGCGAGGCGACCAACTGGCCGGGCTCCCCGCTGGTGGAGGCGGCGTGTCGGCACGTCGGAGAGCGGATCGTGGGTCTGGACGCACGCCGAATCGACTTCATGTGGACGAAGCTGTACAAGGACATGAACTGGCTGGGTCAGGCGGGTCCCGTTGCTGAGTGCCATGAGCGCCGTGGACATGGCGCTTATGGGACATACAGGGCAAGGCATTGGGCGCTGCCCGTGTACCAGCTCCTTGGCGGCGCCTATCGGGAACGGATCGAACTGTACGCCAACTACTGGTTCACCGGTGCGGAACATACTGCGTCCGACTACGCCCGTGATGCGAAGCGGGCCGTCGACGCTGGCTTCGACGCCCTCAAGTTCGACCCCTTCTCGCATGTCGACTACCTTTACGGTGAGCACTTGGCGCCTGCGCTTGGACTCAGTTCTGCAGCAGAAGGAGCGGGCGATCGACGTTGACGCGGGCCGTTCAGGATGCGCGGTCGGTCGCACGTCCCATTGGCTCTCGAAACGCATGCCATGCTGAACGGCGCGACCGCGGTCGAGATGGCGAGACCGGATCGCGCAGGCGGGGATCAATTGCATGTGGTACGAGGAGCCGTGCCCGCCGGAAGTACCAGACGCGATCGCGGACGTGCGCCGCCAGGATTTCGCGTTGCCTGTCGCGGTGGGCGAGCGCCTGCCACAGCCGGTACATGTTTCGGCCCGTGCTCGAGAAGCAAGCGGCGGACGTGCTCGATGCCCGATATCACCCGCTGTGGCGGCGTGAGCGAGATGCGCAAGATCGCCAACGCTGGCGGAGACCTTCAACCTGCCCATCGCGCCACACAACCCGAACGGTCCTTTGTCGACCATCGCCTCGGCGCATGTGATGGCGTGCGATTCCGAACTTCATGCGGCTGGAATTCATGTTCGACGACGTGCCATGGCGTGACGAGGTTCTCGATGCCTGAAGGGATGCCCATCGATCGCGGGAGTGTTCGTGCTCCCCGACCGTCCCGGACTGGGGTTTTCGACTCGACGAGGGCGTCCTCGAGGCGCCATCCGGGCATCGTCGACCAGGAGGGCTACTACGTATGATGGGTGGAACGGGCATATGACGGTCGTGATCACGAAGAAGATGCCGGAGGCTCTCGTTGCCCAGGAGCTTCCCGGTGTCGACGTCGTCCAGGGTCCAGATGGGCGTGCGTGGTCGCGAGAGCAAGTGATCCCGTACCTGGCCAGCGCTGAAGCCCTGATCACCTGGGGCTTCTTGAAGGTCGACGACGACGCTCCTGTCGCACGCCCCGAACTTGAAGGTCGTTGCCAACGCTGCAGCGGGCGTGAACAACCTGGACGTCTGACGCAGCTCGACCCGCCACGGGGTGTGGGCCACGAACGTGCCCGACGCGTTCGCGGTGCCGACCGCCGAGGTCGCGATCGGTCTTGATGGTCTCCCTCATGAGACGCATCAGCGAGGGAGAACGGTACCTGCGTGCCGGCGAATGGAAGGAGATCGGAGCCCGGTCGCTTCGACGGCGTCTCGCTCGCGGGGAAGCGGCTTGGCCTGGTGGGCTTCGGTCGTATTGGCACGAGAGGTGGCACGCCGGGCGACGCGCGTTCGGCATGGACGTGATGCTACACGAGGCGCGGAGGCGTCGAGACGGCGAAGCTGCTCGAAGATGGGAACGCGACGTATCGCTCTCTCGACGAGCTCCTCGAGGCAGCGGACGTCGTCTCGCTCCATACGCCACTCACGGAGGAGACGCGCCACCTGATCGATGTCTGCCATGCTCGCGAAGATGAAGCCGACCGCGTTCTTGGTGAACACGGCTCGTGGCAACGTGGTCGATCAGGATGCCCTGATCGACGCGCTCGCCAGCGGTCGCCTTGCCGGTGCTGGCCTGGATGTGTTTGCCGACGAGCCCGCGTTCCCGAGCGTCTACTCGCACTCGACGACGTCGTCGTGACGCCACATTTGGGCGGTGCATCCGTCGAGTCCCGGTGGGAGGCGTACCGGCAGGCGCTCGAAAACGTCCGGCTCGTGTTCGAGGGGCGAGAACCACGCTCGCCCGTCAACCGGGGAATGTTCCTCTAGAAGGGGGGTGATAGGTAGCGAGGGTAGGTCCACAGAAGCGACACCGCAATGACCTCGACGAAAGGTGGTCGATAACATGAAGAAGGGATTGACGAGTCTTCTCCTGCTGGTGCTGGTGGCCGGCTTCACATCTTCGGCTTTGGCCCAGGAGTTTCCGGACAGCAGCATCACCGTCATCGCGCCGGCAGCCGCAGGTGGCGGCACTGACCTGACCGCTCGGAACCTTGGCCGTGAGGCCGAGCCGTTCCTGGGCGTTTCGGTCAGCGTACGCAACATGCCCGGTGGCGGAAACGCGATCGGAATCACGGCTGGGAACCAGGCGGACCCTGACGGGTACACCCTCGTGCTCGGTCAGGTCGAGACGGTCCTTGCTGCCCATGACAGGGCGCGTTCCTTGGGAAGCGGAAGACTTCACGCCCATTATCGGGCGTGAACAAGGCTTCCTCGGCGCTGACCGTGCAGGGCGGATTCTCCCTGGGAGAGCTGCTGCAGGAGTTCCTGCAGTACGCCAAGTGAGAACCCCGGCGTCCAGGTGGGTGGCTCGGCCCCCGGCACGATCTGGCACCTTGCAGCCGTGGGACTGGACCAAGTCGCGGACGCCGGGCTTCAACGTCATTCCCGTACTCGGGTGGCGCTGCGCCGGCGATTCAGGACCTGCTCGGTGGTCAGCTCGAAGCCGTGACCGTCAGCGGCGGTGAGGTTTCCGATCAGGTCGAGGCGGGCAACCTCCGGATCCTCTGCATCATGAGCGACGGAGCGCGACACGACGCGGTTCCCCGACGTGCCGACGTGCGCGGAAGAAGGCTATGACGCCAACTACGCGACCTGGTGGGCACTTCTGGCACCGCCCGACACGCCCGAAGCGATTCAGATCCACCTTGCACGATGCGTTCAGGCAGGCTTGGGAAAGCGACAGCGTTCCAAGAGCTTCATGGCGAGCCAAGGGCTCGAGCCGAACTACGTCGGCCCGGACGAATGGCAGGAGTTCGTCCAGATGGAATCCGAGAAGTTCCGTCCGGTTCTCGAAGAACTGGATCTCGCGGCCGACTGAGGCCAAGGAGCGCCAGGTTCCTCTCCCGCGCGGGGAGGGAACCTAGGCATGCCGCTTCGCGCAATCATGGTCGACATTGTCTCCGGCTTGTTGTTCGCGCTCTTCTCGGGCGCAGTCTTCGCGTTGTCGCTCGCGCTGCCCGAAGGGGCCTCGGGCATTGCTGGCCCAGGCTTTCTTCCGAGAGTGCTCGGGACGTTCGGCGTGGTCTTGGGGCTCATGTTGTGCGTGCGTGGCGCGTATGCGATCAGGGGCGGTTCGAGTTCCAAGGGACCGCGTACGAGGGGGTGGGAGTACTACCTTCGCTTGCTCGCGCTCGTGGTGGTGGCCAGTGCATATGTATTTACGCTCGAGCCTTACGGGTTTCTGTTGACTTCAGCCGGGTTCCTGTTCATGACGCTACTCATCCTCGGTGAACGCAGAATCGCCATGCTGGTCGTGATACCCGTGGGGTTCACCGCAGGGGTGTATTTCCTGTTCAGCGAGCTTCTCGGGCTCCGCCTTCCCAGTGGGCCGCTGCTCTGAAGGGCTGGTGACATGGATCTTCTGGCCAACCTGGGTGGAGGATTCGCTGCGATCCTGAACCTGCATACGATGCTTCTGATGCTCTTCGGCGTGACTGCGGGGCTCCTTGTGGGTGCGCTGCCCGGCCTGACGGTGACGATGTCCGTGGCGATCCTCGTGCCGCTCACCTTCGACTTCGAACCCATCAGGGCGTTGTCGATGCTTCTATCGGTGTATGTAGGTGCGGTCACCGGCGGCGCCGTCAGTGCCATTCTCGTCAACACGCCAGGTACACCGGCGTCGGTAGCGACGACCTTCGATGGCTATCCCATGGCCCAACAAGGCAAGGCAGCACGAGCCCTGGGCGTCGCCCTCATGGTCAGCATCTTTGGTTCCTTGCTCAGCATCGTGGTACTCATTACTCTCTCTCCCACGATCGCAAGGGCCGCCCTGCGGTTCAGTGCTCCGGAGTACTTTGCGATCGCGTTCTTCGGGCTGACCATGGTCGTTGGCATTGCGGGCAGTGATTTGATCAAGGGCGTGATGTCGGCAATTTTGGGATTGTACGTGGGTTTTATCGGCCTCGACCCCATGATGGGAATGCCACGCTTCACGTTCGGAAACGTGAATCTGCTGGGTGGCTTCTCATTCGTTCCGGTCCTCATCGGGCTGTTCGCGATCTCTGAAGCCCTTTTGCAGTCGACGAAGTTGCACGAGAAGGCCGAACTCACCAAGGTAAGTGGACGGATCCTCCCGCCGTTGCGCGATTTCGTGCGTCATAGGTGGCTGATCCTGAAATCGGCCGCCATTGGCACCTCCGTTGGTGCACTGCCGGGCGCAGGAGCCGATATCGCGTCGTTGGTCTCGTACAACGAAGCGAAGCGAAGCAGCCGCCATCCGGAGCGCTTCGGGAAGGGCGCGGAGGAAGGCGTCGTCGCGTCCGAGACCGCCAACAACGCGATCGTTGGGGCTGCACTGATTCCTCTCCTCACGCTCGCGATTCCTGGCGATGCCGTCACCGCCGTGTTGTTGGGCGCCATGCGGATGCACGAACTTCGTCCAGGACCGTTGCTGTTCCAGCACAACGAACAGGAGGTGTTCGCGATGTATGCGGCCCTCTTGATGTCCGTTCTTCTCTTGCGTGTCGTTGGCACGATCATTCTCCCGCTCTTCGCGCACGTGATGAACGTCCCACGGCGCTACCTGGTTAGCGGCATCCTCTTGTTCAGCTTCGTGGGTTCGTACGCGATCGGCACCAGCGTATTCGACATGGCGACCGCGTTGGGATTCGGCGTCCTCGGGTTCATCATGCTTCGCTTCGGGTTTCCCGTAGCACCGATGGTGCTCGCCTTGATCCTCGGGCCGCTTGCTGAGGATCGTCTGCGACAGGCATTGGTCATGTCGCAGGGAGATTGGAGCATCTTTGTCACTCGGCCGATTTCGGCCATCGTTCTGGCCGTTGCGTTCGCGTCGCTGTTCTTCGCGTATCGCCAGCAGCGGCAGATCACGCGGCTCACCAACCCCTCCGACGAATCGTAGGAAGTGAGGAAAACGAGGATGGCGACCGTACATTGGCAAGGTGTCTTCGCGGTTCTGGTGACTCCGTTCCACGAAGACCTGAGTATCGACTTCGACGGGTTGACCCAACAGGTGGACTTCTGTGTGGCATGCGGCGTTCAAGGGGATCGTCACGCCCGTGGTGGCGAGCGAATTCTTCAAGCTGTCCGACGCTGAACGCGTTCGGATCATCGACGTGGTGGCCACACGCCTCGACGGTGGCATCCCCCTGGTGGCCGGCGTGGCAGGCACCAGCGCTCCGCACGCCTCTGCGCTCGCGAAGGAGGCCGAGGGACGTAGGGGCGGACGCGCTCATCGCGATGCCCCCGTATGTGGGCGGCACGAACAGGGCGCAGATCTTCGACTATTACGAAGCGATCGCCCGTGCCGCGCGCCTGCCGCTCATGATTCAGAACGCTGGGCCACCCGTTGGTACGCCGCTCGCCGTCGAAGACCTGATCGAACTGGTCGAGCGCGTGCCCGAAATCGTGGCGATCGAACAGGAAACCTCGCCGAACCCGCAGACGGTCGGCAGAATCGTGGAAGCGGGAGACGGCCGGCTCGAAGGGGTGTTCGGTGGGCTCGGTGGCATCTATCTGTTCAACGAGTTGCGTCGCGGAGCCACTGGAACCATGCCCGCCTGCCAGTTCGCCGATGTCGCCGTCCAGGTCTTCGATCTGTACCACGAGGGCGACGAGGATCGTGCTCGGGAGGTGTACGCCGACCTACAGCCTGCCCTCGTGATGGAGCGCTTGTACGAAATGACGTTCATGAAGGAGTGCCTGAAGCGCCGGGGCGTCATCGACACGGCCGTGACGCGGGTGCCGGAAACTCCGATGGACGCGGCAGATCACGCCGAGCTGGATCGGATATGGAACGCGCTGGGAACCCACTTCACGTGGCACGCGGGCAAGTGAAGGTATGGACCGCATGAGAGGCACCGCAATGGAGCATTTCATCGTCGTGGACTCCGGGACCAGCACCACCCGTGCCCGTCTCTACACCGGGGGGCGGGTCACGAGAACCGAGACCGAACCCGTTGGGGCCCGCAATACCGCAACGGAGGGCAGCAATGCCGCACTCAAGGCAGGGCTGGCCACGCTACTCTCGCGACTGCAGGCGTCGGAAGAGGCACGCGGGACGGACGTGGAGGCGGTCATATGCTCAGGAATGATCACCTCGAACATGGGGCTGCTGGAGGTTCCCCACCTGACGGCGCCCGCGAGCGTGGACGCGCTCGCGGAGGGTGTCGTTCGGCAGGATTTCCCGGACGTGACGCCACTCCCCGTTCACTTCGTACGTGGCGTGAAGACGGTGGCGGATCGTCTCGACGCGTGCGACGTGTTGCGGGGTGAGGAAGTCGAATGCCTTGGCCTACGTGAACTCTTGGCGTTGTCGGGTCCGGCGGTGTTCATGCACCACGGTTCGCACTCGAAGTCGATCCAGACCGATGCCGAGGGCACGATCCTGCAGTCGCGCACGGCCATCACAGGAGAGCTCCTGGCCGCCATCGTTCAACACACGATCTTGGCGAACAGCGTCGTAGGGTTCGAAGCGCTCGAGCTCGATCAAGCACAATGGCGGGAAGGCCTAGAGACAGCTCGCGAGAGTGGCGTGGGGCGCGCGCTTTTCCTCGTGAGGGTCGGCGAGCAGATTGCGGGCCGGACGAAGATGGCCATGACGAGCTTTCTCCTCGGGGTGCTCGCGAGCATGGATCTTCCGCTCCTCGACGAGGGTTTGCAAACGGATGCGACCCTCGTGCTCTACGGACGTGGCGTTCAGAAGGTCGCGCTTGGAAGGTACTTGGAAGAGCAAGCACCCGGCCGTGTCATCGTGACGGACGACGAGCGCGCCGAGTTGTCCGCTGTCGTGGGTGCCGTGAGAATCTACGAGCGGCACCTGGAACTCACGGCAGGGAGAAACGGAGGGACGTCTTGAGTGGACTCCAGTCTCCAGCGGCTGATTCGCGGGTTTCGGAGCGGATTCGTGAGGAGCGGATCATTGCGATTCTCCGGGGGGTGCCCATCGAACACTTGGCGACCCTGGGCCAAGCGCTGTGGCGCGGTGGGTTTCGCGTGGCCGAAATTACCTTCACGGACGACGACGCCGAAGACAAGATCGCGTTGCTCGGTAAGAGCCTCGGCAACGACGCGCTGGTCGGGGCTGGAACCGTCACGAACGCCGAGACGGCCCGGCGCGCCGTCGAAGCTGGCGCTCGCTTCCTCGTCACGCCGCACGTGGTGGACGAAGTGAGCGCCTTCGGCCGCGACAACGGCGTCCACGTGATCAGTGGCGCACTCACGCCTGGCGAGATTGCGCTGGCACGGTCGCAAGGGAACGCCCTCGTCAAGGTGTTTCCCGCCAAGATGGTCGGGCCGGATTACATCAGGGCGCTGCGTGGACCGTATCCGGATGCTGAGTTGGTTGCAGTGGGCGGCATCGAGGAAGGCGATGTCCGACCGTTCTTGCACGCCGGGGCGGTCGCGGTCGGAATCGGCGGGACGCTCACGAGGCTGGATTGGGATGCGCCCGATTTCGATCACGTTCATGCGCTGGCAACGCGATTGGTTTCCCTCGTGGCTGCCAGCAGGGTGGAGTCAACATGAAAATCGTCGAGCTGGAACTGTTCAAGGTGCCACCGCGTTGGCTGTTCGTGAAGCTCACGACCGATGAGGGCGTGACAGGCTGGGGCGAGCCAGTGGTCGAAGGGCGGGCCGATACGGTACGCACCGCCGTTCTGGAACTCGAAGAGATGTTGATCGGAAGCGATCCGTTTCGGATCGAGGACTTCTTCCAGATGGCGTACCGCGGCGGCTTCTACCGCGGCGGCCCGGTCCTCACGAGCGCGATCTCGGGTATAGAGCAGGCCCTGTGGGACATCAAGGGCAAGGCGCTCGGCGTTCCCGTGTACGAGTTGCTAGGCGGGGCCGCTCGTGACCGTATCCAGGTGTACACGTGGATCGGCGGAGACCGTCCCCAGGACATCCGGGCGGCCGCGCGGGCGCAAATGGACCTCGGCCTCACCGCCGTCAAGATGAACGCTACGGAGGAAATGCACTACATCGACACGTACGACAAGGTAGACGCCGTACTGGAACGCGTCGCCACCGTACGAGAGGCGGGAGACCCTGCACCGAGCGTCGGGCTCGACTTTCACGGGCGCGTGCACCGTGCAATGGCCAAGATCCTCGCCAAGGAACTCGAGCCGCTGCGTCCGATGTTCATCGAAGAACCCGTGTTGCCAGGACACACGGAGGCGCTTCGCGAAGTCGCGGCTCGCACTACGATCCCAATCGCCTTGGGGGAACGACTCTTCACGCGATGGGATTTCAAGGATGTCTTGCTCGGCGGCGCCGTAGACCTGCTACAACCCGATCTGTCTCATGCAGGCGGAATTCTCGAGGTCCGAAAGATCGCGGCGATGGCCGAAGCTTTCGATGTGGCCGTGGCGCCGCACTGTCCATTGGGGCCGATCGCCCTTGCAGCCTCACTGCAGTTGGATGCCTGTACCCCCAACGCGCTCATTCAAGAATCCAGCCTCGGCATCCACTACAACCTAGGGGCCGATATCCAGGACTACCTGACAGACGCAAGCGTGTTCCAAATCGAGGACGGGCATCTGAACATTCCTCAAAGGCCTGGGCTCGGCATCGATATCGACGAAGACGTCGTACGCGAGAAGGCCAAGGAGGGGCACGCTTGGAAGAATCCCCTCTGGCGACACGGCGACGGTTCGGTGGCGGAGTGGTAGATCGACCCACCGTCCTTGGTGCGAGGTCAACGAGAATATGTCGTCGCGGAGACGGTTGCTCGAACGGTCAGCCCTTCGTCGGGGATCTTGCTCAGTAGCCGCGATCCCGCTCGATCACGTTCTCGAGGGGCTCGCCGGCCTGCAATCGCGCCAGGTTGTAGAGAACGAGATCCTGTGCACCAAGAGGGCGGCCTCCCGAGGCATGCGGCGTGATGATGACGTTCTCCAGCTGCCACAATGGCGACGTCGGGGGCAGAGGTTCCTCCTCGAACACGTCGAGCGCGGCACCCGCGAGGTCGCCATCGCCGAGTGCCGAAACGAGCGCATCCCCGTCGAGGGTAGAGCCACGTCCGACGTTCACGAGCCACGCATGCTTGGGCAAGCAGGCAAGTTGGCGGGCGCCCACGAGCCGATAGTTGTGGGGCGTATTCGGGAGGATCATCAAGAGAAGATCGGTCCTCTCTAGAAGGGACGCGGCTGCGTCGCCAGCCGACACGGGTACGCCGGCCCGCGTACCTCCGTACGTAGCTATCCCCTCTACGTGCGCACCCAACGCCTGCAAGATCGGGGTGAGTGTCTTCGCGATACTGCCGAAACCCCAGATCGTGACCCGTGCGTCCAGTAGACTTCGGAACGTTCGGCCCGGGGCGTGCTCCTGTATCCACCAAGGTCGAAGCGCCATTCATGCCGGCCCTGCGCATCGCGCAGGACGTGAAGGCGACGCGCACTCGCCAAGATCAGGGCAAGGGCGTGCTCCGCTGCCGGCCGGTCGTGCAAGCCCCGCCCCGAGGCAAGGATCACGTCGTCTGGAAATGATGCGGACAGGACCTCGTCGGCGCCGGCGGCCAAGCCCTGCACCCATTGCAGGTTCGGCAACACTTCGGCGACGTGCGAGCGTTGCCATGGTGGATTGGCCCACAGCACGATCGCTTCCGCGCCTCGAAGGTGCGCAGGGATCTCTTGCTTCGGGTCGTAGATCTCGACGTCTACACCGTCGAAACGGTCGAGATCCCATGAAAGCGAGGATGGCAGGAGGATTCTCACGTTGGCATTCTTGCATGGGCGTTCGATGTCGGACCGGCGGACCCTGCCCCCCGGGCGGAGGTGAGTCGTGTCATTTCTCATGAGCTCGACTCAGCCGTTCTCGCGAGCATGACACACGCCTGTGATGGCGGGGTTTTCTCGTTTGGTCGACCCAGGAGCGATGTCGCCTCATTGCGAGCGACGTCCGTGTCACGCACCGATGGCGTCGGTCGCCAGGAACTCGACGAGCGACGGATTTCTGTTCTGCTTGCGCCTCTCGGGCCGGTCAGTTCCGTCTGCCTTGCAATGTCTTCGCGATCCGCTCCATTCTCAGCAGGAGGCGGGTGGACGGCGCGACCTTGCCCGTGAGGTAGGTCGACGACCACGGTGCAAAGGTGGCGATCACGCCCTCGGTAGGCCAGCTGCCCACGGAATCCACGGGTTTCGCGTCGATGTTGCGGAATCGAAGGCTCACGGCTTCTCGCGCTCCTGCTCGAGCACGTGCTGGGCGATGGCCAGGCATTGGTCGGCCACCATGCGCCAAGCGTGCCAGCGGGGGTGGAGGCGCTTGTAGCGCGGCAGCTCCCGGGCGGTATCGGTATCGTCCGGCTTTGGCTCCGCCGCCGGAGGCGAGGCTCGAGCTGGAAGTGGCGCGGAAGAAGGGGTCGGTGTTCGAGCCTGCGCACCCGCTGTGCGCGCCGACCGGTACGTCCGGTTTCACGAGGGGCTCGAAGTGCTACTGGATGCGCCCGTAGAGTTCGTGTGGGGCGTCGTCGAATCTCACCTCAGCAACCTGCGACGAGAGGTGCGGACCCTTCTCGCGGAGGACCCTGAATAGCCCCAGTACGCACGGAACCCTTGCAGCGACTCGCTTCGAGGCGGCCGCTCGCGGGTCGTCAGCCCTGAAGCTCGACCGCCAATGCCAGCAGGCCACGCACGGTGCGCCAGTTGCGGGCCGTGACCTCGACGCCCAGCACACTCGGCACCCGCTGGGGGAGCTTGGATCGCCCCAGGCCGTTGGGCGCATGCACGTACGGGACGTTGCCGCGCAGCGCACACGGTTCGCCGTTGCTGCAGACCTCTTCCAGTGCGGCGAGGTTCGGTGCCTGCGGCAGGCTGGCGGGGAAGAACGCGTGCAGCGTCGTGGGCTTTCCCTCCGCCTCCGGGAAGGGGTTCGCGTCCGCGACGCGGTGCAGTTCGTCCGCCGAGAGAAGCGCCACGGCGGGTCGAAACGCCATGGTCGGCGGCGACCTTGTCCGCGAGGGTCTCCGCGAGACGGCTCGTAGCGTGCGGGGGCGCAGCGAATACGGCGTTGCCGCTCTGAAGGTAGGTTCGCACGCGCGTCGCGCCGAGGTCGCGAAGGGCGTGCGCGAATGCCGTCATAGGCAGGCGGTTGCGGCCGCCGACGTTGACTCCGCGAAGGAGCGCCACATGCATTCGGGGAGGTTAGCACCCGGGGAACCGAGCAGGGATCGCGGTTGCGCGCAAAGCCCACACGCGTCGTTGGCAATCCTTGCCAACAGCGCTATGATGCGGGTATGGGAACCATGAACGTGTCCCTCCCCGAAACCCTGCGCGCGTACGTGGAAAAGCGGGTGCAGGACGAGGGCTACGCAAGCAGTAGCGAGTACGTGCGCGAGTTGATTCGCAGGGACCGCAGTCGCGAGCGGCTGCGCGCCATGATCATCGACGGCATCGAATCGGGCCCCGCACGGTCGCTGGACGACGCCTACTTCGACGATCTCGTGGCGTCGTTGGATGAATCGACCTGAGGCGGAGATCCTGTGGCGTCCGCGAGCCATCGCGGACGTGGAGCAGGCTGCGTGGAGCTATCGCGATATCAGGCGGAAGCGGTGTGGCGACGCGCTTCGTAGCCGAAGCTTCAGCGCGCCACCACAGCCATCCGGCAGGAGCCTTTTGCCGGGTCCCCGCGTCATGGGATCGAACTCGGGATGCCTGGCCTCAGGAGCTGGGTCCTAGACGAGTTCCCGCATCTCGTCTTCTACTTCTACCTGTCGGACCAGTCGACCGTGGAAATCGTCCGCGTGCTTCATGCTCGGCGTGACGTCCAGTCGCTCCTGGCGGAGTAACGTTCGGTGCGTCATGACGAGGCCAGCCTGACCTCGGGGATCTTCATGGGCACATGCGCTTGGAGGGTCCCAGACTTGCGCGTGACGTTGGCGATGGCGCCGTAGTATGTCCCCGCCACGCGATGGACTACGAGCCGCACCATGAAGGGACGACCATGGCTACGAGGACCCGACCCACGACGCCACCGACGAGATCGAGGCGCGAATCCAGGAACTCTCGGACTGGCGCGGAGCGCGACTCGCGAATCCGCCGCCTCGTGAAGCAGGCTGCCCAAGGCGTGGTGGAGGAGGTGAAGTGGCGCAAGCCGTCGGACGGCATGCGCGGCGTTCCGGTGTGGTCCAAGGACGGGATGATCTGCAGTTTCGAGACCTACGAGGACAAGGTCAAGCTCATCTTCGCCAAGGGCGCCGCCCTCGACGATCCTGCGGGGCTCTTCAACGCCGGCTTCGGCGGCCACACGCGGCGCGCCATCGACCTGCGTGAGGGCGACGACATCGACGAGGCGGTCTTCATGTCCCTCATGCGCCGGGCGGTGGCCCAGAACGAGCCGGCCAAAAAGGGCTGAGCCTAATCTTCCACGCGATGCAGTAGCGAGTTCCGAGCGATTCGTCGGCGCATGCCTCGTCCTGAGGCCTGGCCCTACGGCCGACGTGTGGCGCGAGGGTTCGCTCTCAGGCCCCGCGCGTTCGCTGCAGCAGCTCGTGGAAGGCCGCGAACGAGCTCTGCCGCGTGCCGAAGTCGGGCGTCTCGGGCCAGGGGCCGGTCCCGCCGAGCACAAGCTCGGCGCCCTGCTCGCGGCAGGCGTCGCCGATGCGCTGGGTGGCCTCGGCCAGGCCGGCGACGTCGTTCGACGCCGACGATGCGGAGAGCGCCACCATCACGGGCGCCTCGGTGCGAATGAAGCGTTCGACGTCGGCGACGGGGGTGCGTCCCCCCAGCCACACCACCGGCAGGCCCACTTCGCGGACGCACAACTCGGCCAGGGAAAGGCCCAGCGTGTGGTCGTCATCGCCGAGGCATGCCAGCAGCACCGGCCGCCCCTCGGGTGCCGCGGGCAGCGCGTCCCCGATGCGCGCCAGCCCCCGCGCCAGCACCTCGGAGGCGCGATGCTCCTCGCCGATACCGAGGCGGCCGTCCTGCCACGCGTCGCCCATGGCGCCCAGAACGCTCCCAAGCTCGTCGGCCAACGCGTGCCATGAGCCCAGGCGAGCGCGGGCCTCCAGCAGCCGCGCGTCGACCTCGTGCCTGCGGCCCGTGACCAACACCTCGATCCAGGCCTCGACCGGGTGCAGCCCTGCGGTGGCGTGACGGTCCTGGAGCCACTGCTCCAGCGCGCTGCGGGTGAACCGGCGGTGCCCACCGGGGGTGCGGACCGAAGGCAGCCCTTCCTGTTCCGCCCAGCGCTTGACGGTCGACGCGGAGACGCCTGCGATCGCCGCCGCCTGTTTCGGGGTGAGCATGCCTTCGGCCGCCATCGGGCTACGATACCTCGAATCGGGCGGTTCTGGTGAGGTGAATCCGACGATTTCGCCCACCGCCGTCGGGTACGGGAAGGGGAGACATGCAGGGTCGACATCGCCTCGTACGCCACCAGTGGGTGCCGCACCCACCCGATACGGTGTTCGCGTTCTTTTCAGACGCGCACAACCTGGAGCGGCTCACGCCGACGTTCCTTCGCCTGGACATCCGTACGCCACAGCCGATCGAGATGCGCTCCGGCACGCGTATCGAGTACGTGATGCGCCTGTTCGGCCTGCCCGTGCGGTGGCGCACCCGCATCGACGAATGGCGGCCGGGTGAGGGCTTCGTGGACGTGCAGGAGTCGGGGCCGTACGCGTACTGGCGCCATGCCCATCGCTTCGAACCGGTGGACGGGGGCACCCGGCTCGTCGACGAGGTCGAGTACACGCTGCCGTTCGGATGGCTGGGACGACTGGCCCATGCCCTGGTGGTGCGGCATGTCCTGCGGCGCATCTTCGATTTCCGCGCTGCGGCGATCCAACGGCAGTACGGGGACGAGGAGGCACTTCGGCCCGCGCGGTCCTGAGTCGGCGCCCCGCGGCAGGCACTCACGACCAAGCAAACGTCCGGCGGCCCCCAAACGGGGGCCGCCGGACGAGTGATTGGAGGAGCGTCGAGGGGTTAGCTCATTCGCCCTCGGGGGGCAGGAGAACGCCGTCGATGACGTGGACGACGCCGTTGCCGGCCTCGAGGTCGGTGGCGGTCACGGTGGCGGAGCCGTTCACCATCACCTGATCACCGCTCAGCGTGACGGTCAGGGACGCGCCCTGCACCGTGGTCACGACGGCTTCGCCGTCGCCCGCCTCGATCGCGGCCAGCACGTCGGCGGCCAGCAGGCGCTGCGGCACCACGTGGTAGCCGAGGATGTCGGCCAGCGCCGGGTCGGCCAGCAGTTCTTCGGCGCTGATGCCGAGCGCTTCCAGGGCCGCTTCGAAGGCGGCGTCGGTGGGCGCGAACACGGTGAAGGGGCCTTCTTCGCTGAGGGTGGTGCCGAGGCCCGCTTCGACCACGGCGGCTGCGAGGGTGGTGTGGTCTTCGCTGCTTACGACGATGTCGACGACCGTGTGCGGCATGTCGCCGTGGTTGGAGGCCAAGGAGGCGCCGAGCCCGAAGGCCATCACGGCGAGGAGCAGGAGCGTGCGGTTCAGGGTGTGCGTCATGTTCGTCTCCTTTTGAAGGGTCCGAGGCTGGTCCCTCATGGCCCCATCGGTTGGGGGCTTCGTCCGCTGCCGCCGGTCCCGCGAACGCCCTATTGGGTCGGCCGAGTGAAAGGCGGGCAGTCGGGCGATCGCCCTTGAACCGAACGAATCGTAGCACGAGATAGCCAACTAATGCAAGCTCGAATCGGCTAAACCGTCTACCCGCTCGAAATGTCGCGGCCAGGACGCGGCTCGCCCCTGAAGCGAGCCGCGCCTATCCTTCGAACGGCCAGGCCACGACGCGGCCTAGCAGGGTGGCGATCTTCTGTTCGGGGACGTGGCCAGTGTGGATCTCATCCATGTCGGCGTCCTTTCTTCGCAGGTGTCGCCGGAGGTCGCGTGCCAGGCGGCGTTTGGCTCGTGCGTTTGCCTGCTCCTCGCGGGCGTAACGGCCGATTTCGCACGCTGCGGCGTCGTCACTGCATCACGTTGGATGATGCTATGATGATGCTATGCGTACCACCATTACGCTCGATCCCGACGTCGAGGCGCTCGTACGTCGGCGCATGCGCGAGCGGGGTATCGGCTTCAAGCAGGCCGTCAACGAAGCGTTGCGGGAAGGGCTCGTGCCCGAAGATGCGCACACACCGTTCGAAACGCCCTCCTTCGACCTCGGTGGCGCTCGCGTGGACGTGACGCGAGCCCTTGAGCTTGCTGGGTACCTGGAGAACGAGGAGTTTCTCCATAAGCGTGCGCTTCGGAAGTGAGCAAGGGCGTGTCGGTCGTCGACGCCAACGTTCTGCTGTACGCGGTGGACCGCTCAGCGCCGTGGCATGCCGAGGCGAGGGTGTGGCTGGATCGCGCCTTGTCGGGTTCGGGCACGGTCGTGTTTCCGTGGTTGTGCCTGTTGGCTTTTCTGCGCATCAGCACGCACTCGGGCATCTTTCAGAACCCATTGCGGACCGAGCAAGCGCTCGACGTGATCGAGGCGTGGCTATCTCGTCCGAATGCCGTCGTTCCGGGGCCGGGCCGGGCGCATCTAGATTCGCTGCGGTCGTTGCTTGCCGAAACGGGAAGCGGCGGCAATCTCGTGAACGACGCGCATATCGCGGCGATCGCGCGCGACGCGGATGCGGTGGTCGTCACGTTCGACGCGGACTTCGGGCGCTTTCCAGGCGTCCGGTGGCAGCGGCCCGAGCGTCCGTAGAATCGGCCTGAAGCGTCACCGTGCACGCACGTCCCACCGCGTCGCGATCCCGAGCGGTTTCTGATCGCTCCGCCCGTGCTCGGTGATCAGCACCGCCTCGAGTTGCGGGTTCTCGGCGAAGCGGTGCAGCACCTCCTCGGCGGGCGTGTCGCGCGCGGCGAAGGCGTGGTTCTCACGTGGTTCCTCGTAGTCGAGGAGCTCGGCGACGGTGCGTGCCTCGAAGTCCACCAAGCTCACGTCCTCGTGTTCCATGACGTGCGCCAGCCAGTGCGCGACGCCGTTGCCGGTGACGAGGCCGCGGAAGGTGCCGTCGTGGTAGGCGGGGAACTGGGTGTAGGCGCGGCCCTCCACCTCACGCAGCGCCTCCAGGACGGACTGCGTCACCTCCAGCGAAGCGACCTCGCGCGCGAACGCCTCGTCGGCGCGGGTCGGCCTTAGAAGCCGGTCGCGAACGGCTTCGATCTCCTCCAGGACGTGCGAACTGGGGATGGAGAGGTACTCGTAGGGCTGATAGCGCTCGTGCACGATCACGTTGCGCAGGTCCGCGAACGCCAGCATCGCTTCGAAGTCGCGCTCCCACCAACGATGCGCCTTCACGAACCGGTGGGCGGCGGTGCGGAAGCTCTCGTGCCGGTCCACGCCGGTGCGCTCCTTGAGCGCCTGCTCGACGGTGTTGAAGGCCGTCAGGAACGCTTCGGCGCGGGCGTTCGCCTCGTCACGGTCGGGTGTCTGCTCCATGCTGCCGTCCACCGTACGACGGAAGCGTAGTGGGCGGTTCGACACGGACGTTGCTGACACATCATTGCGCTGCGTCAGATACCACCATCGATCCATCCGTGGTCGAGCTGGCAGCGTGTGACCATCGCACGGTCGAACGCACCATGTGGATCGAAGCGCTGGGAGTGCTCGCGGAGCCGCAGTGGCTCAACGGTCCGGCAGCCACGAGTGCGGCATGTCATGCGGACCTTCCTTCCCGAACGCATGGCGCACTCGAGCCCTCACCCTACGCTGCCGCAACGAGAACGCCGCGGGGATGAGCGCTTCAGCCGGTACGAAAGAAGTCGCGCTGGCGCAGGCGGCCAGCCTGGCCGTGGAAGACGGCCGCGCGATCCTGAGGCCGATTGAGTTCAAAGGCGACCGGAGGCGGGTGCGGTTCGAATGCGCGTGGTCGTCAGGCCCGCACGTCGAAGATGCCCTACGAACGTGTCGCTGTCGAGGGCTTCGTCGACGAATACGTGCATCCATGTTTGGGGCCCCGCTTCGAACATGATCGCGTCGCGAACGTGCTGGATTGCCAAGTCATGGTCGTGCGCTACGTACGAACTCGAGGTCCTCGCCATCGTCGACGCGGGCGGCGATCATGGCCGTCGGTACGCCACTGCAGAACGCGGAGAAGCTGCAGCTCGATCAGGGTCGTGAACGACACGCCCCCTGCGAGTTCGGCGTGGAGCACGCGCTCGAAGCGACCCCTGGGTCCGTATGAGCCTACCGACCCGCCCTTGATCCAGCAGCGGACCGTTGTGGGGGGAACCCGTACGATCCTTGCTGCTTCGGCGAACGCGTAGAACGGCAGCTGAAGAGGAGCCTCGTTCGCGTAGAACACGCGGGCTTCCATATGCGGCGAGCGCAGCAGGCGCCTCTGCGGGCATCCAGGTGCATCACTTCTCAGTGAAGCGCAGCTGCGCGGTTCCTGAACCGCGCCAAGCGATCGGGCTTCGGGGTGGACGCCGTCAATTCGCTCTCGGGCGAACGGGGTCGGACGTGATGCCCCCGAGTTTTCTTCGGCCGAGTGAGCCAGGCCGGATCATGAGTGAGCCAACGAGCGTTGACAGGTGGCATGTGCCCTTTCATGCCAGCGACGGCCGTCGGCTCACAACCGCTCGTCGAACCAGAACGGCGCGCCGGCACCGATGACGACCTCTTCGAAGTCCGGGTGCACCGGGTTCAACAGCAGGTTGTGCTCTTGGGGGACCAGCACGCTGGGGACGAGCAGCGCCACGCTGGCCGCCTGCTCCAGCCAGGCGTCGCCGATGGCGCGGGCGCCAGGGCTGTTGGGCCGGACACGCCAGTCGCTCGGCAGGTCGTCGCGTCTCAGCATCAGCACCAGCTCGGCGGGGATCTCGACCGCGAAGGCGACGTATTCGCGTTGGAAGCGGCTTCGTTCCGCGTGGGCCAGCGTTTCGAGGGCGGCCAGGGAGAGGTGCTCGCTGGCGTAGACGAGGGGCCTGCCGGCGCTGTTCCAGCGCCCGCCGTAGCGGCGGGCCCCTTCGCCCGAGAATGCCGCGCCTGTGGTGCCGTAGGCGGGCCGCACCAGCCGCCACGCCTGCTGGGGCTCGTCGGTCATCGCCTCAGGTGTACACGCCGTGTTCGAGGCGGCCGAGGAGGTCTTCGACTTCGCGCGCGCCGAACTCGGTCTCCGCCAGGGTCAGCGGCGTGACGCCGCCGAGGGCGAGGTTGTCGCTACGGAGCCAGTCGGCCGCGTCCGCCTCCTCTTCGAACACCTGCGTGGCGCGGGCCAGGAGGGCGGCGACGCGGAGGACGTGCTCGCCCTCCGCCGTGGTGAGCGTGCCACTACGTTTGCGGCGGGCGAGCGTGGTGGAGGAGAGGCCGACGGTGCGGGCCAGTTCGGCTTCGCTGACGCCGAGGCGTCGGGCCAGCGTGGTGAACACGCCGGTGGGCAGGCCTTCTTGGAGGGCTTCGATCCACGCCGCGCGGTCGCCGCCGAGCCCGAGGTCGCTCAGGAGGCCGTGTGGTTCGGGGCGAGGCGGCTGGAACGTTTCCATGTGGGAAATCTACCATGCCCATATGGGGGCGCGGCGGCTGGGGGTGCGGAACCCGACCTGCGTTCCGCGCCATCGCCGCACGCGGTCTCGTGCAGCCCCTTCGGTGCAAAGGGGTGCAACCTCCTACGGCCGCAGTCGGAACGCTGCGCGTGCGCCCGCCGCTACGCTCGCCGCCTCACGCCGAACGCGGCGTCGGCACCGCCTGCCTGAGCGCCGCGTCCAGCCGCTCGCGCACCTCCCGCGCCAGCGGGTTCAGCGTCTGCTGTTGTTCGGCGGTGGCCAGGCCGAACACGCGTTCGGGGTCGAGGACCTTCACTTCCGTGCCGCTCTCGACCTCGTGGAGCGTCACCGGGCACGGCAGCAGCAGCGCCAGGTCGCGGTCGACGTCGAGGACTTCCTTGCCGAAATTGGGGTTGCAAACGCCGAGGATGCGGTGACCTTCGTGGTCCACGTCGAGCTTCTGCTTGAAGATGGCCTGCACGTCGATCTCGCTGAGTATGCCGAACCCTTGATCCTTCAGGGCGGCTTCGAGGTCTTGGCGGACGGTGTCGAGATCGTTGGGCGAGGTCCTGGCGAGGTCGGGCATGGGGGACTCCTTCTCACGAACGCGGTCGCGTAGGGCCGTCGGTCACGCGTCCTGTCGTGGGCGCTGTGACCCCGGTCGCTTCGCGGCCATCGTACGACCGAGCCATCCCCACGATCGCCCGCGTACCCGACATGCCCTCGACGGTGGGCAAGCGGGCACGCGCCACTCACGGATGGCACGCCACCACGCACGGGCGACGCCGGGGAGACCATGGGTCTTCAGGATTGCGCTTGCGCCGGCGGACGCCCAGAAAGCGGAAACGTCGCCCCGAACTCGTTCCCTTGCCCGCTGGCGTCATCGCGCCATGCCCGCGCCCACGCCGTCCCTCCCGCCGCGTCCACGATCGAGCGAACCACGTACAGCCCCAGGCCCCGCCAGCCTGTTCGCGACGCATCGCGTGCGTGCGGGTCCAACAACGCCTCCAAGCGCTCGGCGGAGAGCGGTTCGCCTTCGTCCCGCACCGCCAGGTACGCTTGGCCGTCCTTCGCGACCACGGCCACCCGGACGTCCGCATGGTCGGGACCATGCACCGCGGCGTTCTCCAATAGGTTGACCAGCACCTGCAGCACCTTGTCGGGATCGGCCCACACCACGAGGTCGGCCACGTCCTGGTGCACCGTGACGCCGTGCTGCTCGAACGTCGGCGCAAGGACCGCGCACGCGCGCGCGACCACCTCGCGGACCGGCACGCTGCGCTCGCGCGGCGGGGCGACGTCGACCGTGAGGTCGTTCAGGAGGCGCACCAGGCGTTGCGCTTCGCCGTGGGCGCGTTCGAGTAGCTGGGCACGCTCCGCCGCCGGCAGGTCGTCGTACTCGAGCGCTTCCAGGGTGGAGGTGATGGTGGTGACGGGCGTGCGGAGTTCGTGCGACACCACCGCCAGCATCTCGCGGGCGTCGATCTCCGCCTGCCGTGCCTCGCTCACGTCCCGCAGCGCCAGGCCGGCCGGGATCGGGACGACGAGCAGGTGCCGGCCCCCCACCTTCAGTTCGGCACGTGCTTGGTCGTGCCACACGCGTTCGATGCGGTGATCCCGCACGACGGCGATCAACGCCTTGCCGACCGCCCAGCTCGCGTCGACGCCGAGCAGGGCCGCCGCGGCCGCGTTGACCCGCGCGACGCGGCCGCTCTCGAGCAGAACGACGCCTTCCGCCAGCGCATCGATCCAGGCGTCAGGCGCCCGCGTGGGGATCGACCATCCTGTAGCCCCGGCCTCGAACCGTCTCGATCCAGCCCTTGCCGATCCGGGCGCGGAGCTGCGCCACGTGCTGATCGACGGTGCGCTCGGTGCCCACGAAGTCCATGCCCCACGCCCCGTCCAGCAGCGCGGCACGTGCGAACACGCGCCCAGGATGCTCGATCATGTGTGCGAGGAGGTCGAACTCACGGCGCGTGAGGGCGAGTTCCTCGCCTCCACGAAAGGCGCGTCCCGAGGCCGTGTCGACGACGAGGTCGCCGAGCCGGAACCTGAGCGCGGGCGGGGCGCGCCGAAGCAGCGCCCGCACGCGCGCCACCAGTTCCGGGGCGCTGAACGGCTTCACCAGGTAGTCGTCCGCCCCCGCCTCCAGCCCGCCCACGCGGTCGCGTTCGGTGGCGCGGGCCGTCAACATCAGGACCGGCACCTGACGGTCCTCCGGGTCGGCCCGCATCCAGCGAAGCAGCGCGTCGCCGCTCTGGCCCGGAAGCATGCGATCCAGCACGACCGCGTCGGCGTGGTCGACCCGCCGCCAGGCCTCCTCGGCGTTCTCCGCTTCCGTGACCCGAAATCCGCCGCGCGTCAGGTGGAGCGATACCAGTCTGCGCACCGACGCGTCGTCCTCGACGACCAACACCCGCCCGGGCGTCCCATCGCTGCTGGTCGGGTCGTGGCAAGCATCAGCCATGGTGTCATCTTAGCGTCGCTTCGTCATGGCCGCGTCAGCCGGCGTTCTGCCGCATGCGCGCCCGTGCTAGCGTCGCCTTCGATGACGCCCTTCGAGCAGGATCTCCAAGAGCTCACGGACCAGACGGTGCGGATGCTGAGCCTGGTCCGCGAGGCGGTCGAGTTGGCGCGGCGTTCGCTGGTGGGCGCGGACCCCGAGGCGGCGGTTCGCGGCCAGCGCGTCGAAGACGAGATCAACGACCTGCAGGATCAGTTGGAGAGCCGCATTCTCAGCGTGATTGCGCGCCGTCAGCCCGCCGCGCGCGACCTCCGCCTGTTGGGCGCGACCTACCGGTCGCTGGCGGACATCGAGCGGGCCGGCGATTACGCCTTTCACGTATCCCGCGCCGGCGCCGAGATGGCCAGCGAACCGCCGCTCAAGAAGTACCTCGACATGGACCGGATCCTGGCGATCGAGATCGCCATGATCGACGAGACCGCGCGAGCATTGGCCGAGAGCGACACGGAGGCGGCACGGCGTGGACACGCCATGGACGAGGAGGTGGATCAGCTCTACGAGCAGATCCAGCGCGAGCTCATCACCTACATGATCGAGGATCCACGCACCATCACCAAGGCGACGCGCCTGTTGGGGGTGGCCCGCCACCTGGAGCGCTTGGGCGACCACCTGGAGAACGTCGACGAGCACATCCTGTTCTGGTTGACCGGACGGCGCGGCTGACGCGGTCCCGCGTCGGGCGACCCTCGGGGCGTGCGCAACGGCGTCGCCCTGCTCTCAACCGAAGCGGCCCGACACGTAGTGCTCCGTCAGTTCGTGCTTCGGGTCGGTGAAGATCTGTTCCGTGGGGCCCTCCTCGACCAGCACGCCGAGGTGCATGAAGGCGGTACGGTCGCTGACCCGCCCCGCCTGCTGCATGTTGTGCGTGACGATGACGACCGTGTAGTCGCGCTTCATGTCGTGGATCAGCCGTTCGATGCGGTCCGTGGCGATCGGGTCCAGCGCCCCGGTCGGCTCGTCCATCAGGATCACGTCGGGATCGGTGGCCATGGCGCGTGCGATGCACAAGCGCTGTTGCTGACCGCCGGAAAGCCCCAGGCCGGACTGGTGAAGCTTGTCGTGCACCTCCTCCCACAGCGCTGCATGGCGCAGCGATCGCTCCACGAGGGACGGCAGCCCGTTGGCATCGCCGTGCAGGCGCGGCCCGAACGCGACGTTGTCGTAGATGCTCTTCGGAAACGGGTTGGGATGCTGAAACACCATGCCGATGCGGCGGCGCAGCTCGACCGGATCGACGGTCGGATCGTAGAGGTCCACGCCGTCGTAGCCGATGCGTCCTTCGACGCGCACGCCGGGCAGCATGTCGTTCATGCGGTTGATGCAGCGCATCAGCGTCGACTTGCCCGATCCCGAGGCGCCGATCAGCGCGGTCACCTGGTTGCGGGGTACGCCGAGCGCGATCCGGTGCAGCGCCTGAAACCCGCCGTACCAGAGGCTCAGCTCCTCGACGTCCAATACGGCGGAGTCCGAGGGGACGGGATCCGTGCGTACGGTGACGTGGTCTGGATCGATGCGTTGCATCTTGCTCACGACGTCCTTTCGAAACGGCGCCGCAGCCAGTTGGCGGTGGCGTAGAGGAGGACCAGCACGACCAGCAACACGAGGATGGCGGCCGAGGCGACGTGTCTGAACTCCGCGTCGTTCTCCGCCACCCAGGAGTAGATCTGGACGGGCAGGACGGTATACCTGGACAGCGGCCCATCCGGGAGGTACGGCACGAACGCCGCAGCCCCGACCAGCAGCAGCGGCGCTGTCTCGCCGATCGCGCGCGCGACGGACAGAATCACGCCCGTGACGATCCCGGGCACCGCGTGAGGCAGGACCACCGTCGCGACCGTCTGCCAACGGGTGGCGCCCAGCGCCAGGCTGGCTTGACGCAGCGAGTCGGGCACGGCGCGCAGCGCCTCACGTGACGCGATCACGACGACCGGGAGGATCAGCAGCGCCAGCGTCAGCGCGGCCGCCAAGACGGTGGGCCCCACGCCCCACAGGCGGACGAACACGTAGAGGCCCAGGATCCCGTACACGATGCTGGGGACACCGGCGAGGTTGCGGATGTTCAGCTCCAACGCACGTGTCAGCCGGTTGTCGGGCGCGTACTCCTCCAGGTAGATGGCGGTGCCCACCCCCAACGGCAAAGCCATCACCATCACCAGGCCGATCACCCACAGGGTGCCGGCCAGGGCGGTGCGAAGCCCTGCCATGACCGGCGTTCGGGAGGCGTTGCGGGCGAAGAACGAAACGTCGAGCCAGGGGTTGAGGTAGAGGCGTTCATGTTCGGCCAGTCCCGCCTGGAGGGACGTCAGGTCGCGCAGGCCGGCCAGGAGGCCATGGTCGGCCACCCGCCGGTCGCGTGCGTTCGTGACGACCCAACGAAACGGCCCTTCGTCCGTGAGCCACATCAGCTCGACGCGGTTCCGCGCCCGCCACATGCGCAGCTCCGAAGCGTCGCCAAGGAGCGTGTCGATCTCCGTGGAGGTCGCCCCCTGGGCGGCCAGCTCCAAACGGATCACGCCCTCACCCCCCAGAGGTGCGCGCCACCACGCGAACGCATGGCCGCTGTTGGCCGGCTCCACCACCTGCCAGGAGACGACGTCACCGGTGACGTCGAGCAGCAGCACTCCGACGAACGCGATCGCCAGCACCACCGGCACCAAGGTCACCGCGGCGAAGCCCCGGGCGATCCATTGCCTGCGCGCCGTGCCGGCGCGTCGACCGATCAGCCCGGTGCGCGTGCGGCTCCGGCCTGTCCGCGCGTCCCCGGCCAGGTCGCCGGTCACGCGTACGCCTCGCGGAAGCGTCGCACGATCGCCTGCGCGGTCAGGTTGAGGGCCAGCGTCATCACGAACAGCGTGGATGCGACGGCGTAGAGAGAGCGCGCGGCAACGGACCCTGCGGGTTGGTCTCCGGTCGCCGCTTGAACCACGAACGACGTCATGGTGGCGATGGTCTTGCGCGGGTCGAAGTGCAGGTCGGGTCGCTGCCCGGCTGCCAACGTGACGATCATCGTTTCGCCGATGGCGCGCGACACGGCCAGGATCAGCGACGCCACGATGCCTGAGAGGGCCGCAGGGATCACGACCCGCAACACCAACTGGTGCTTGGCCGCCCCCAAGCCGTAGGCGGCCTCGCGCAGAGAACGCGGGACGGCCTGCATCGCGTCGACGGACACGCTGCAGATGGTCGGCAGGATCATGAAGCCCATCACGATGCCTGCCGACAAGGGGTTGAACAGGTCGACGCCCGAGATGACGTCGCGAAGCAACGGCGTGACGAACAGCAGCGCGAAGTAGCCGAGGACGACCGTCGGAATGCCCGCCAGCAATTCGATCACCGGCAGGATGCGGCGCCTCTGGCGCACGTCGGCGAATTCGGACAGGTAGCACGCCGCGCCCAGGCCCAGCGGTGCGCCCACCGCCACGGCGATCGTCGTGACCAGCAGCGTTCCGCTGACCAGCGGCGCGATGCCGAAGTTGCGGTCCAGGAACAAGGGCGTCCACTCGGGATTGGTGAAGAACTCGACGATCGATACCTCCCGGAAGAAGCCCAGCGTTTCTACGCTCAAGACGAGCACCACCGCGAGCGTGGTGACGATCGACACCAGCGCGCACGCGAAGAGGAGACCTGCGATCAGCGACTCGCCGATCCTTCGCCGCCCGCGCCGGCGCAAGCTCTGGGTCTGCAGCCTGGAACCGTGGCGAATCTGCGACTTCATGCGTTCATCCCCGATCGTTGTCATGGAGGGTGCTCCCCGTCGTCACAGGACGGGGAGCACGCGGCGGTCGTGGCCGGCTCGGGCGTTGGGGGGCGCTACTCGTCGCCCGCCTGCTGGACGGCGTCGAGGACGCTGTCGCCCGGCTCGAAGGTCGCGAAGGAGGTGCCGGTCGTCCGGGCCGACAGCCGGTCGGCGGCCGCGTCGTAGATCTCGCGGGGGTAGGCGAGGTACCCCGTGTCGGCCACGAGGGGCTCCGCGTCGGGGGAGATGGCGAACTCCGCGAACGTGCGGAGCGTGTCGTTGCTGCTGAGGCGGTCGGCGTTGAAGTACAGGAACAGGGGGCGCGACAAGGGGGTGTAGGTGTTCGCGGCGATCGTCTCGGGGCTGGGCTCGATGCAGCCGCTGCCGCCGTCGATTGCCACCAGCGACAGGCGGTCGGTGTTCTCGGCGTAGTAGGCGTACCCGAAGAATCCCATGGCGTTCTCGTCTCCGGACACGCCTTGGACCAACACGTTGTCGTCTTCGCTGGGGAAGAAGTCGGTGCGGACGGCACCGCTCTCGCCGTTCACGGCCTCGGTGAAGTAGTCGAACGTGCCGGAGTCCGTGCCCGCGCCGTAGAGCACGATATCCTCAGCCGGCCACTCGGCACGCACGTCCTGCCACTGGCTGACGTCCGAGTCGGGCCGCCAGATGGCATGGAGTTCCGCCACGCTCAGGCACTGCACGAAATCGTTGTCGGGATGCACCACGACCGACAGCCCGTCCGCCGCGATGGGCAGCTCGACGAACGGCACGTCGTTCTGGGCGCACGCCTCGACCTCGCTGGCCTTGATCGGCCGGCTGGCGCCGCTCACGTCGGTCTCTCCCCGGCAGAACTTCTCGAAGCCCGCGCCGGTCCCGGAGAACGCGACCGTGAGTCGTGCGTCCGGGTGCATGATCTGGAACTCCTCGCTCAGGGCGAGGCTGATGGGGTAGACGGTGGACGAGCCGTCGATGCGGACGTCCTGGGCCAATGCGAGCGATACCATCGTGACGAGAACGACGAGTGCGAGGGCGAGGGCGTTGGATGAACGGGTCATTCGGATCACCTCCGCCGTCAACCTAAGGCGCTTCTGTCATGGCAGCGTCACCGGCTGGCCGATTCATGACGCGGTCGCACGGGCCTGCGTCCGAATCCTGACGGAACGCCGGCGTGGATCGGGGGATCCTCTCCGGCATGATCGATCGCGGCCTGCGTCCACTCAAGAGCTACGCCCTGGGCCCGGCTACCTCCGCCCTCGCGCCGCGTCTCGCCCGTTGGGGCGCCATGCCGGTCACCGCGCTCGGGCTCGGGGTTGGCCTCGCCGCCGCGGTCGCCGGGGCCGCAGGCGCGTTCGGGCCGGCCCTGTGGCTGTGGTGGGGCAACCGCCTTCTGGACGGGCTGGATGGTGAAGTGGCGCGCCGGCTCGGCCGCGCGGACGATCGCGGGGGCTACGTCGACCTGATCGCCGATCTCGTCGTGTACGCCCTGGTGCCGATCGGTGCCGCGGTCGGCGCCACGGCGCCCTGGTCCCTGCACGGTGCCACCCCCGACCCGTGGACGTGGCCCGCGGCTGCAGCCCTTCTCGGCGCCTACTACGTCAACCTCGGCAGCCACGCGTACCTGGCCGCCCTCCTGGAGAAGCGGGGCCGTGGTGCGGCCATGCGGCCGGACGTGACGTCGTTCGCGATGCCCGGCGGTCTGGTGGAGGGGTTCGAGACGATCGTGCTGGTGTCGCTGATGCTCGCCGTCCCAGCGCTGCTGCCGTGGTGGTTCGGTCTTGCCGCCGTCCTGGTCGCCGTGACGGCCGGCCAACGGGTCTGGTGGACCGTGCGGACGCTGGCACGCGAGGCGATGTGAGGCGGGACGTCGTTTCGTCCGGCTCGCGACGTGGCGCCGGCGCCGTGGGGGGTGCGCATCGCCGGCTCCGCTGGGCTGGGTTGGTCCTATGGGCGGCCGGCTTGGCGGCGTACCTCACCACGGTGGCCACGACCGACCACGGGCCCGTGGACCTGTTGATCGCCACGGGTGCGTTCTTGGGCCAGCACCCCTTGGGTCCCATCGCGTACCTGGGGGCGTACGCCCTTCGGCCGCTGCTCTTGGTATCAGCCACCCTCCTGACGGTGTCGGCCGGCATCCTGTACGGCCCGGTGCTGGGGACCTTGCTCGCGATCGTTGCCGCCAACCTGAGCGCGTGGGTGGCCTACACGCTGGCGCGCGTGCTGGGCGCCGAACTGGCCGAGCCCGCGCTGGCGCATCCGAGGCTGGCGGGGGTCACCGGACGCCTGCGGACGCACACCTTCGAAACCGTGCTGACGTTGCGGTTCCTGTTCGTGCCGTACGACGCGGTCAACTACCTGGCTGGCGCGACGCGCCTGCGGCCGCTGCCGTTCGCAGCCGCCACGGCGGTCGGGTCGCTGCCTGCCACCGCCATGTTCGTGCTGTTCGGCGCGGGCCTCGGCGACCTCTCGGCGCTCGGTTCGGGCCGCCTTCCCGCCGCCGACCCGCGCTTGCTCGCCGTCAGCGCCGCGCTGTTCGTCGTGAGCCTGGCGGTCGCGCGCGGGCTTCGCCGACGTGCGGTGGGTTCTCACGCCACGACGGCCAGCGTGGCGCACGTGGAAGGCGCGGCGCACCCGAGCGGCCCCGTACGCGCGCAAGGGAAGATCCGGTGACCCGGCAGGTGGCGCGGTTCGATGCGGTGGTCCTGGGCGCGGGCGCTGGTGGATTGACCGTGGCGGTGGGGCTCTCCCGGCTGGGGAAGCGCGTCGCGCTGGTCGAGGCCGACCGGGTGGGCGGGGACTGCACGAACGTGGGGTGCATCCCCTCGAAGACCCTGATCGAGTTGGCCCGCGGGGTGGCCGAGCTTCCGCCGGATCAGCGCGTGGAGGCGGCCCGCCAAGCATTCGCGGCGGCCCGCCGGCAACGCGACGCCGTCCGGGCGCACGAGGAAGGCTGGTTGGCGGAAGACCCGCGGAATCGAGATCGTTCGAGGGTGGGGCCGGCTCACCTCCGCCCGCCGTGGTCGCGTCGACGTGGAGGTCACGAGCGCAGACGGCGGCACGCGGTCGCTACAGGCCCCCCGCGTGGTCCTGGCGACCGGCTCGCAGGCGCTGGTGCCGTCCCTGCCCGGCCTGGACGACACCGATGGGCCCGAGGCGACGGTCCTCACGAACGCCACGCTGTTCGACCTGGCGTCGCCGCCGCGGCACCTGGTGATCATGGGCGCGGGCGTGATCGGCAGCGAGATGGCGTTCGCGTTCGCCCGACTCGGCAGCCGCGTCACGCTCGTGGAAATGGCGGACCGAGTGCTGCCGGCCTCGGAGGCGTCGGCTTCGGAGATGGTCGGCGCACGCCTCGAGGCGGCCGGTGTTCGTGTCGTCACCGGCGCGCAGGTGACGAGCGTCGACCCGAGCGCGGGCGCCGTGCGCGTGAAGGCGGCCCAGGAGGGGGCAGCGTCGCCGCCTGCGCTGGAGGCAGCCGATCGCGTGCTGGTGGCGGTGGGCCGCCGGCCGGCCTCGCGCGGGTTGGGACTCGAGGACGTCGGCGTCGAGGTCGACAGACGCGGCGCCGTGCCGGTGGACCGCGCCTACCGCACGAGGGCGCCCGGCGTGCACGCGATCGGCGACCTGATCGGCGGCGCGTTCACGCACGCCGCGCACGAGCAGGGGCGGCGGCTGGTGCGCTACCTGAGCGTTCCCGTGCCGCTCCTTCCGGAACGCGACCACCCGTCGGTCTCGTTCACCGAGCCGGAGGTCGGCCAGATCGGCCCCACCCTCGCCGAACTGCAGCGCCGCTGGCCGGAACGATTGCTGTCGGTGCACCGGGTGGCGTTGGCGGACACCGACCGGGGCGGCACGATGGGCCTGTCCGACGGGTTCGTGCAGCTCGTCGCGCTGCGCGGGAGTGGGCGCCTCCTCGCTGCGACCGTGGTCGCGCCCGGCGCGGCGGAGATGATGCCGTTGCTGGTGTCGGCGCAACACCGAGGTACCTCGCTGTGGCGCCTCTCCCGCCTGGAGGTGGCCTACCCGGCGCTGTCCCAAGCCGTTCGCCAGGCCGCGGACGACTTCGTGTTCTCGAGCTTGCCGCGCCTGCATCTCGAGATCGGCGCCTACGCTCGTTGGCGTTGGGCGTGAGGGCCCGCGGACCTACCTCCGTACCTTCTGGCACGCGCAGGTGGCCTCCGCTACGACGCCATCGCAGGGCTCGACCACGTTCGTGGCATCGACGCAATCGTGGAACACGGTCGCGACGGCCGCGCAGGACGTAAGATGACCGCCGTGCCCCCCGCGCCTACCCAAGACGAACCGACCGAGCACGACGCACCTCCCGCCCTTCGTTCGACCGGCCTCTCCAAACGCTACGGCGCCACGCATGCCCTGGTGGACCTCGACCTGGAGGTGGCCCGCGGCGAGATCTTCGGCTTTCTCGGCCCCAACGGCGCCGGCAAGTCCACCTTCATCCGCCTGCTGCTGGGCTTCCTGCACGCCTCGGCCGGAAGTGCCCGCGTGCTGGGCCACGACGTCGCGACCGAGAGCGTCGCCATCCGCCGGCGCGTGGGGTACCTGCCCAGCGGCGCGTCGCTGTACGGCGAGATGACCGGCCGGCGGGTGCTGGACTACCTCGCCTCGTTGCAAGGCCGGCCGCCGGTGCGCCGCGCCGAGGCGTGCGACCGGCTCCGCCTGACGGCCGACGTGCTGGCGAAGCCGGTGCGGACGTACTCGCACGGCATGCGGCAGAAGCTGGGGCTGGTGCAGGCGCTGCAGCACGACCCGGAACTGTTGATCCTGGACGAGCCCAGCGAGGGCTTGGATCCGTTCATGCAGCAGGCGCTCTACGGGCTGCTGGAGGACCTGCGCCGCGAGGGCCGCACGGTGTTCTTCAGCAGCCACGTGCTCTCCGAGGTGGAGCGCGTCTGCGACCGCGTGGCGATCGTGCGCGCCGGTCGGTTGATGACGGTGCAGGACCTGCCTACGCTGCGCGCCCGCCGGCGGCGGCGTGCCATCGTTCGCCTGCGCGGCCCGGCGCCGGACCTGCGCGAGGTGCCCGGGGTGGAGGCCGTCGAGGTCGACGGCGCGCGCATGATCGTGACGCTGTCGGGCGCCGTGCAGCCGTTCGTGCGGGCCATGGCCGACACCGAACTCGACGACCTCACCATCGAGCCGGCGCGGCTGGAGGAGGCGTTCTTCGAGTACTACGCCGGCGGCGACGAGACGGCTCCGGGCGACGAAGCGTCGCCGCAGCCCGCGGCTGCGGCGCAGGGGAGCGCACCTCGATGAGCCGGCCGTTGTTCGTACAGACGCTGCGCGACCTCGGCCTGCGGACGCTCGTGCTGGCGGGGGTCACCTTCGCGTGGGGCTGGCTGATGGTATTCATGTTCACCACCTTCTCGCCGGCCATGAGGCAGCTGGTGCAGGGCAACCCCATGTTCGAGCGCTTCAGCGAGTTCGCCTCCGGCAACTTCTTCACCCTGCCCGGCGCCATCACGCTGGGCTTCCAACACCCGCTGCTGATCGCGATGATCGCGGTGGTGGCGGCCGGCGCCAGCGCGGTCGCCATCGCCGGCGAGCGTGAGGCAGGCACCCTGGAGCTGCTGCTGGCGCGGCCGATCTCGCGCCGGCGCCTGTACGTGTCCGTCCTGCTGGCGCAGCTGCTGGTGGTGGCGCTGTTGCTGCTCACCACCCTGGCCGGCATGATCACCGGCACCTTCGTGCACGGCCTGAGCGGCGAGGTGGCGTTGGCGCGCATGCCCTGGGTGTTCGCGAATGGGCTCTTGCTATGGGCGTCGTTCACGGCGTTCGGGTTGGCCGCGTCCGTCAGTTTCGACCGGTCCGGACCCGCCCTGAGCCTGAGCCTCGGCTGGTTGTTCCTGCACTACTTCCTGGAGGTGCTCGGCTCGTTGTGGGCGGACGCGCGTTGGACGCAGGACGTCTCGCTCATCCACCGCTTCCGCGCCAACGATCTGCTGACCGGCGATGCGACTGTCCTGGACTTCGTCGTTCCTGGCGCGACCTTCCTGGTGTTGGTGGCGTACGCGCTGGTGGTGTTCCCGCGGCGGGACCTGGCGGCGCCCAGTTGAGGGCGCAGGTCGGTGGGCGCCGCCCCACCTGTCGCGTTGCGATTCAGGACGCTCGTACGAGGTCGTCCAGCTTCACCACCCCGCCGTCGAGCGTGACCCATTCGAACGTCATCAGGCGGTCAGGGCGGTGACGGTGGGGGACCGGTGTCGATGGAGGGCCGGCGGGCGTGGCGGTGACAAACGAAGCCTATGCCGTCATGTCGTGTGTTCAACCTTGCCGGACAGACCGTACGCGCATGGTTCGAGCCCGGCCACGCGCTCCATGCGCACCATCAACGTCGAGGAGGGCGCCACCCGCCCGTTCAGGTAGGTGGACAGGCGCGAGGACGACGTTCCGACGCGTTCGGCGAATGCACGCCGGGATAGGCCCGACGCCACCAGCAGGGCGCGTACGCGGCGGGCGACCTCGGCCCGTTCGTCCGCTTCGGCCTCCGCCCGCGCCCGTGCCAAGGCCGTTGCCATCAGTTCGCTGACGCCGTAGGGATGGGTGGCGCGCAACGCGTCCTCGAGGCGCCGGGCCACGGGCCCCCACGGGTCGCGGCGCACCGCCGCGGCGACGCGACGCCAGTCCGAAAGCCCGCCGCGTTCCAAGGCGGCAATGACGGCCTCGGTCGGCCAGGTGTCCACCGGGTCGGACGGGCGTGCGTCCACATTGCGGAACCGCAGCGTCATAACGTGTCGTCCTCCGCCAGGAGCATGGTCTGCGCCAGCTGCTGGCACTGCGCGACCACGTTGCTCCAGGTCTGCCATCGCGGTACGAGGTGCTTGTAGCGCTCCAGCTCCATGGGGGTCCTGGAATCGGCCGGTCGCGGGTCCGCGAGTTGGCGTGTCACCTGCGACGAGACGCCGTCCCCGTCCTCGTGCTGGTCCGTGTAGTAGGCGTCCAGCCGGATCAGTGCGCGTGCCGCCTCGAGCGTGCCCATGCGGTCGCTGAGAGCGGCAACGTCGATGAAGTCTCGGGTCTGATTCCTACGCACCAGCAGGTAGGCCTTGACGCGCAGCGTTTCGGCCAAGGTGGGCACGCGCACGGTGTTGCCCGAGGGAAGCGCCAGCTCGACCGTTTCCAGGGGGCGACGGCGACGCATCTGGCGGACGCCGGCCTCGATGTCCCCAAGTCGCCCCAGGATGATCTTGCTGGGTACGACACGGTTCGTGACCCACCCCTCCGTGTGTTCGATGGCCTCCAACACCATGTCGAAACGCTCCTTCAGGTCGGCCAGGACGTGGTCATGATCGAACGAGTCCCGGTGACCGGCGTGCACGGCAGCCGCGGTACCACCGACCAGGACGGCGTCGGGCACCACCTGCTGGAGGCGAGCCGCCGATTCGAGGACCTCGGCGAGTGAAGGTTCGTCCTCGGGCACGGAATGAGGTTATCATAAGTGATACATGGCCGCGTAGGCATGCGCGCGACGGCCTTCGAGTCCGCTCGATCCCTCCGCGCTGCTCCGGTCCTGGGCAGCGCCGAACGACATCTCGCGTGCCGGGAGTGCATGCATGATGCAGGCATGCCCAAATCGATCACCATCCGTGATGTGCCCGACGACGTCAGCGAGGAACTCGCGGCGCGTGCTTCGCGATCGGGAACGTCGCTGCAGGCGTATCTTCGCGCTGAACTGATCGCGACGGCGCGTCGGCAGGAGCTCGATGTGGTGTTGGGCCGTGCCCGGGAGCGCGTGGAGCGGATGGGCAGCTCCCTACCTCGTGACACGATCCTGGGTCACATCGAGAAGGATCGGCGCTGAGACGCGTAGTCGACGCCTCTGTGACAGTTGCTGCGCTGGTGGACAGCGGTAGCGACGGATCCTGGGCTGCTGAATCGCTCGCGGAGAGCGCGTTGATTGCGCCGCACCTCATGCCCGTCGAAGTTGCGAACGTATTGCGCCGGGCGCTTCGACGCGGTGAACTCGATTCGGCTTCGGCTGCCGACGCGTACCAGGACTTGTTGACCCTTCCCGTCGCATTGCTGGCGTTCGGGCCGTTCGCCGAGCGCGTTTGGACGTTGAGGTCGACGCTCAGCGCATACGACGCCTGGTACGTCGCGATGGCTGAAGCATTGAACGTCGAGCTGCTCACCTTGGACGAGCGCATCCGGAGGGCCCCAGGTGTCCGCTGTGACGTGCTTAGCCCGGGGCATTGAACGCGATACCGTGCCGCGTTCGGATCTGGACGTGGGCGCAATGGCCCACGCTGCCCAGCGTTCGCCCCGTCAGCCCTCCGCCGCGCGAATGGGCCAAGCCACGTCGCACGCGGGATCGTCGGGGTTCGCGGCGCTCCAGTCGGTGACGTACACCTCGCGCGGGGCGCCGCTGGAGGTCGCGCCGGTGCGCGTCAGGTACTCCTCCAGCGCCTGGTACGCCTCGAGGATGCCGGGGTAGGCCACCTGCGCCTTGGTGAGGCGAACGTACGCCTCTTGCGCGGCGGGTTCGACCCGTACTCGGACGTCGTCTTCGCCCTCGAGCGTCCCGTCGATCGGCACGCACACCTCGACGGGCCCGTCGGCCTCGGCGTCTACCGGTCCGTAGTACGCCACGAACGGTGCGCCGGCCGGGGATAGGCCCGCGACGCTCAGGACGTCCAACAGCCGGTGCAGGTGGGTTTGGATGAAGTCGGGCAGCGCTTCGGCGGTGGTGTGCCCCTCGATCGTGGCGACCGTGCGTTCCGGGACGTGGCGGGTGTGAACTTCGTTCATGTCGTGAGCATGCCATGCGTGGGCGGTGACCCCCGTGTGCAGGGTCGAGGGTCGCGACGTGGATCCGCTGGACCTCGCCGCCGCGCTCACGGCAGCGTCGGGCCGCGAGGTCCAGGTGCTGATACTCGGGGACGACGTCGGCGTGCCGTTGCTCGAAGAGCTCGTTCGGGACGGAACCGTGCTCGTGGAGGGCGTGCCGGGTGCGGCGGCGTCGTGGCGCACGCGCGCCCTGGTGACGCTGGAGACCGATCGCCCTTGGTACGGGCGCATGCGCGATGCATACCTCAGGCGCCTGGCGGAACGGGGCACGTGATGGTCAACCGGGACTTGGTGGCGGCCAAGCTATCGGAAGCGAAGGTGCATGTCGACCGGGTTCGGGCACATCTTCCGCCCAGCGCCGAGGAGCTTCGCCGTGACCGCGACGCACTCGTCGCCGCGTCGAAGCCGCAGGCGTCCGTCATCTGCCGCGCGACCGAACGAACGCTGCGCACGCGGTCACGCCACGTCGGGCGGGTCGTCCGGGGCGGCATCTTGGCCGACCCACGCGACGGCGTCCAGCACGCTACTCCGAGTACCCTCCTGCCACGCTGCCCTGAATCGGGCCGGGGCGAGCTGCGACCGCGTGGCCTCCACGTCACGGGTGTGGACCTCGCCCTCCTCGCCGGTACGGACCAGGCCGTACCGCTCCAGGACGGCCGTTTCGACGCCCCACAGCCGCGCTGCGACCTCGGGGCGTTCCTCCAAGGTGGCCAAGCTGGCCAGCGCCCACAACGAATCGACGGTGCGCCCCTCCTCGCCGAGGGCCACCCAGCGTTGGACCGTTTCCAGGAATGCGCGCCTTGCCTCGTCCAGCTTGCCGCGCTTGCGGGCCACCAGCCCCAGGTCGAAGGTAACGTCGGCCACCCCGCGGGCATCCCCCATGTCGAGGTACATCTGCAGCGCCTCGTGGTAGCTTCGCTCCGCGCCAAGCAAGTCGTTTCGTTCCTGCATCACCCCCGCCAGCATGTGGAGGGCGGTCGCGACGCCCCACCTGTCGCCGATCTCGCCGTCTCGTTCCAACGCCTGCTCCATGTGGCTCCGGGCGGCGTCCAGATCGCCCAACTGCCACGCTACGAGCCCCAGGTTGTGGTGGCTGGTGGCGATGCTCGTCGCTGCCTCGTCTCGGTGCCCGCTGTCGAGGACACGCCCGTAGTGCGCCCGTGCCTCGTCGAAGTCGCCACGCAGGCGCGCGACCTCGCCCAGGCCCGTGAGCGCCCCACGCTCCCCGTTGATGTCGCCTCGTTGGCGTGCCCGTGAAAGGGTTTCGCTGAAGTACGCCTCGGCCTCGTCCAAGCGGCGCTGCTCGATGGCGACGTTGCCGAGCGTCTGGACGGCACGCAGCTCGGCCTCGTCGTCGCTGACGGAAGCCGCGGCGGCGCGGGCCGCCTGCAGGTCATCGCGGGCCGCCTCGTGATCGCCGAGGCGATAGGCCATGGCGCCCGCCACGTGCAGTGCTCGCGACCGCCCATGCTCCGCGCGACCGTCCGCGGAAGCAAGCCCCGCCAGGGCTTGGGTGCGGCCCTCCGCGAAGCGGCCGCTGAAGCGCCAGCGATGCCACTGTGCGTCCACCAGGTCGAGGGCGAGCTGCGGGTCGTGTTCCCGGCCGTACGCTCCCGCTGCGGTGAGGTTGGCCGCCTCGAGGTCGAACCACCTCTGCGCCTCGTGCTGACGGGGCCCGTAGTACGCCGCGCTCCACGCGCGGGCACGATTCAGGAAATGCGCCGCGTGGCGCGCGGCCAACGCCGCGGCGAGGTCCTCCTCTTCTTCGAGTCGCTCGACGGCGTAGGTCCGTACCAGCGGGTGTACGGCGAAGCGCCCATCGTCCCACCTCGAAATGAGCGAGGCGCCGATCAGTGCCTCCAACGTGTCCGCGTCAGCGCCGGCGACGTCATGGGCCGAAGCCGCGTCGAAGCCGCCGTGGAACACCGCCAGCCGACGCAAGGCCTCGCGCTGCGTCTCCGACAACCGTGTCCAGGAGGCGTCGAAGCTGGCCCGCAGGGTGAGGTGCCGCTCAGGCCGGTTTCGCGACGTGGCGGCGAGCGCATCCATCGACGCCTTCAGCGATGCCTCCGCGTCGACGGCCGAGCCGTCCCGCAACAGGAACGCTGCCAGCTCGATGCCCAAGGGCACGCCGTCCACCAACCGGCACATCCTGGCGATCGCTTTGCGCTCTAGCGCGTCCGGCGCGTAATCCAGGCGCACACGCTTGGCGCGGTCCAGGAACAGGTGGACCGCATCACCGTCGGTGTCCGGCTTCGAATCGTCTTGGGGCACCGGCAGGCCCTCAAGCGGGAACACCGACTCCTCCTCCAGGTCCAGGCGGACGCGCGAGGTCGCCACGATCCGGGCGGCCGGGCAGCACGCCAGGAGGCGTGCCAGGGTGGGGGCGTCCTCCACCAGGTCGTCGACGTTGTCGAGAACCCACAGGACGCGTCGCTGGCCCACCGTGCGAGCAAGGGCGTCCTCGTCCGTTTCGTGTGGCGCGGGAACGACCCCCATGGCGTTGGCCACGGCGGCCGCTACGGCGGCGCCGTCGCTCACGTCCTCCAGCGAGACGAAGTGCACCCCGGCCTCGAAGGTGCCGCGACTGGCCACGTCGTGTGCGAGGGCCAGGGCGAGGCGGGTCTTGCCGACCCCTCCGAGGCCAAGCAGCGTGAGAAGGGGATGGTCGTCGCGCGCCAAGATGCGGCCCAGTTCCAGTCGTTCCACGTCGCGCCCCACGAACGAGGTGGGTGCGCGCGGCAGGATCACCGGAGTCCGCGCGGCCCGTAGCGACGCCCGTGCGCGGGCGCGGCCGGGTACCAACTCCAAGCCGAACTCGGCGGCCTCGTCGCGCACGCTTCGGGCCTCGTCGGAATCGCCGGCCACGAGCACGGCGTGCAGGCGCTCCAGCAGCTCGGGCGGGGCCGGCGGTGCCCCGGCGATCCGGCGGGCGCGTTCGGCCAGGCCAACACCGTTGCGGTAGCGGCCAGCTGCTGCCTCACCTTCGGCCCCGTCGACCACCAGCGTGCGAATCCGCCCGGCCAACCCTTCGCGGCGTTGCAAGATCCAGGACTCCAGCTCGGTGCCCAGTGGGGGAAGGCCGCTCCCGTCGAGGAATGCACCTTCGTAGCGCGCCAGGACCTCCTCGTGGTCGCATCGCGCCAAGGCTTCCTCCACGAGCGCCACGTCCGTTTGCAGCCGACTCCGAAGGGTAGCGCCTTCGGCATGGACGGCGTCCGGTGCGGCAGCCCGCACGCGGCGGAGGGTCACCGCGAGGCGATTGAGGGGGTTCGTCGCGTCGGGCCAGAACAGCCGAGACAGGCGCTCGCGCGGTTGCGGTCCCTCGAGCGCCAGGTACGACAGAAGCAGGAGAGGCTTGTAGCGACGGAAGTCGCTGCCTTCCAGCGCCAGGTCGCCGAGCATTCGAAGGATCACACGTTGAAGGGTACCAAGCATGCGCCCCAGAACGCGCGCCTGGCGGGATCCAACGTCTTTGCCGCTTCCGTTGGACATGCAGCGGACACGGTTCGATTGTCAGTGTGGCCGGAAGGCGTGAGGTTCGATCGTGGCACATGGCTTCGATCGTCTCCGCGTGCCAGCCTCGGAGGTTCCCCGATGACCCAGACACCCACACCGCCCCGTTCGGCCGAGCGGGACACAGTCGCAACGCACCCCTCACCCCGGCAGCGGGGCGTGCTGATTCGAGGCGCCGCGATCACGGTCCTCTGCATCGCCCTGGCCGCCTGCAGCGACGTCGCCTCGCAACGGGGCGGGCTCACCGTCGAGGTGACCGGACTGCCTTCGGAGGCGGTGGCTGACGTCACCGTGCACGGAGCGTCGGGGGATCCCCTTCCCGTCGCCGGGTCGGGCCTCGTGGCGAACGCCGCGGAGGGTACCTACACCGTACGCGCTGCGCCCGTTCATGTCGACGACGTCACCTATCACGCCGAGCCTGCTGAACAGCGCGTGAGGGTCGAGGACGGCGATCGCACCACGGCGCGCATCAGCTACGCTCCTTCGAGTGCCGTGGAACCTTCGGAGCGTGACGACACCGACATGAACGCGGCCGGGGTGACGCGCGGCGAGATGCTGCAGGGCGTGCTGTGGACCGACCGCGACGGCGATGGGCGCTTCGGGCGCGGCGACACCGTCGCTCCGGACGCGAGGGTCTACCTCGACCTCGACGGCAACGAACGCCGCGACGAGGGCGAGCCGAGCGTCCGCACCGACGGAGCGGGACAGTACCGCTTCGAGGATCTGACGCCGGGCACGAACTTCGTCGTACGGCACCAGGCCGCGGACGACGAGGACGGTGGGTTGGGGTCGGCCGCGGCCGATCGCGCCAGTGGTGGCGGTGCGACGCACCACGTGTGGTTCGGCGCGGCCCTCCCGGCTGCAGGGGACGCGCGATGAGCGCGGCTCGCCTCCTGGCACCCTTCGGGCTGCTCCTCGTCCTTGTCCTTGGTGCCTGCGCGCAGGACGGCGCGACCCGAGGTATGCGCGTGCAGGCCGAACCCGGCCCCGGCCACGTGACCGTCACCTGGCAGGGCGTGCCCCAGGACCACACCGAGATCGACGTCGCCCGCGTGGCACTCTCCGACCAAGGCGCCCCACTCGAGGCACCACGCGTCGTCGCCGAACTCGATGCCGGCGCCGTTTCCTACCGCGATGAGGACGTCGAACCCGAGCGCAGCTACGCCTACACCGTCACGGCGCACTTGGAAGACGGCACCACGCGAACCGCGCGGCAGGAGGGGGCGACCCGCGCCATCGAGCCGCTGGTCGTCGTCCGCGCCGAGGCCGTGGCAGGAGATCACGTCATGGTCGTTCTGAACAAGCCCGTCGAGGCGCAGGACGCACTGACGCTGGGGAACTACGCCCTCGAGCCGGAGGTGGAGATCGTGGACGCCACGCTCAGCGAGCACGGCACCGAGGTCGACCTGAAGACCGCACCCTTGGAAGAGACCGAGTACACGCTCACCGTCCGCGACCTACGCGACGCAGAGGGGTACGAGCTGCTGCCGGGGCACGGCGAGGCAACGTTCACGGGGAAGCGCCTCGACAGCGACAGGGACGGACTCCATGACGAACAAGAGGGCGCCGGTTGGACCGTGGCGGTGACCTTGCTGGGGGGTGCCGTCCGGACGTGGACCGTGACCAGCGATCCCCATGTCACCGACAGTGATGACGACGGCTTGGCCGACGCAGAGGAGCGCGCGTCGAAGAGCGACCCCAAGCGCAGCGATACGGACGGAGACGGGATTTCCGACGGCGACGAGGTGAACCGCTACGGTACCGTGCCTTCGAAGGTCGACAGCGACGACGACGGCGTCACGGACGGGCTCGAGTTGTTCACGTACGGCACCGATCCGATGGATCCCGATTCCGACGGGGACGGTCTGGACGACGGTGCCGAGCTCGGGTTCGGCGGCCAGGTCAAGACGGACCCGCTGAACCCCGACACCGACGGCGACGGCGTTCCGGACGGGGACGACCCCGATCCCGCCGGGGCGGACGTGGGCTTGCGCGCTCCGGAGCGGTCGGCATGAACGGCGCTCGCGCGAACACGCCGGGTGCCACGTCCCACCTGCGCCGGATGCTGAGGTGGGCCGGCCCCTTGCTGCTCGCCGCGGTGATGGCCGGCTGCGCCGGAAACGGTGCGAACGATGCGGGGCCGTCGGCCGTCACCGATGTGGTGGCCACCAGCGGCACGTCGGTGCGCGTGACCTTCAGTGTGCCGGTCGGCGAGGGCGCCGAAGATCCGGCCCACTACCGCCTGCGGCACGACGGCGGCGGCACGCTGTCCGTCCTGGCCGCGCACGTCAGCGACGACGGCATGGCGGTGCACCTGGCCACCGCGCCGCAGTCGTCCGACCGGCAGTACCGCCTGACGCTGGACGGCCTCCAGGCGCAGGACGGCAGCGACGTCGCGGTCGGCGAGGAGGACGGAGAGGCCACCTTCACCGGCTCCACCGTGTCGGCCCCCGTCTTGGCGAGCGCCGTGCCGCTCAGCAACACGCGCGTCCTGCTGACCTTCGTCGATCCCGACGGACATCGCCCGGTCACGCTGAAGGAAACGGCGAAGAACGCCGCCTACTACGTGCTGGACCCGGACCTGCCGGTGGAGAGCGTGGAGATGGCGTACCCCAACTTCGTCGTCCTCACCACGGCGCCGATGGAGGACCGCACCTACGAGATCACCGTCACCAACGTCGAGGACTCCGCGGGCCGCCTCATCGACCACGAGCGGGCCAGCGACACGTTCGCGGCGATCCCCGCCGATGATGCGCAGCCGCCGGCGGTCACGGGCGCCGTGGCGATCACCGACCGGTCCGTGCAGGTCTCGTTCAGCGAACCGGTGCGCGACACCGCGGCGGACGCCGCGAACTTCGAGATCGTCGACGCCAGCGGCGAGCCCCTGGTGGTGCGGCAGGCCACCCTCAACCACCCCTACGACACGGTCGCGACGCTCACCACGCTGCCGCAGACCGTGGGCGAGACCTACGAGGTTCGTGTCCGCAACGTCCTCGACGAGCAAGGCAACGCCATGCGGCCCGGCGACGCGACGGCGACCTTCACCGGCCTCGGCGACACCAGTGACGGGCCGCCCCGCGTGGTGGGGGCAGGCGCCACGGGCAACCGCACCGTGCTGGTCACCTTCGACAAGCCCATGGACCGCGTCAGCGCGCAGGTCGCGGCCCACTACAGCATCGGCCAAGAGGGCGGCGGCGCGAGCCTGGCGGTCACGACCGCCAACCTGGTGACGCCCAGCACCGTGGAGCTCCGCACCGCGTCGCAGTCGCGCGTGCGCTACGCCGTGGAGGTCGTCAACGTCACCGACGCGCAGGGCAACCACCTGGAACCGCCCAGCTTCCTGTATCCCCACCCCAACCGCGCCGTCTTCACGGGGGTCGCGCCCGCGGAGGGCGACCTGACCGACGCGGACGGGGACGGCCTCAGCGACGCGGAGGAGCAGCGCGGGTGGACCGTCACCGTCTCGGTCGTGAACGGCGAGCCTCTGCAGTACAAGGTGACGAGCGATCCGCAATCGCCGGACACGGACGGCGACGGCATTCCCGACGCCGACGAGAAGGCGTACCGCACCGACCCCCGCGACGCCGACACCGACGACGACGGCCTGAGCGACGACCAGGAGCTCAACCTCGTCTACAGCGAACCCGCCCTGCAGGACACGGACGGCGACACGCTGATCGACGGTCTGGAGTTCGACTTCTTCGGCACCTCGCCGCTGTTCGCCGACACCGACGGCGATCAGATCCCCGACGACGTGGAGGTCGGCCTGCAGAACCGCGACCCCCGCATCGCGGACCTGCCCGACTTCGACGTGAGTGTCGTCGGGGACGTCCAGCTAGGACTGGACGTGCGCTTCACGGCGGTGGGCGAAACCGGGACCCGCGCGTTGGAGAGCCGCACCAGCGAAAGCGTCCTCGTCACCGAGTCCGGCTCCTCGCAGGAACGCAGCAGCGCCTCCGCCAGCGAGTGGTTCGTCAACGCCGGCTTCAACTTCGAGAAGGGCGCCAACGACGTGAAACCCTTCTGGAGCATCGGCGTGGACGTGGCCGGCGGCTACTCGGAAATGAGCAGCACCAGCTTCACCCAGGCCTCCACCCGCGCCACGCAGCAGCAGCAGCAGAACTCCCTCACCACGGACGTCGAGACCGCATCCGGGGAGACCGTCACGCGCGCGGTGGAGGGCGCCAGCATGGCGGTGGCCCTGGAGATCCAGAACCGGAGCGACGTCGCCTTTACCCTCGAGAACGTCGAGGTGGTCGCCAAGGTGGTCGACCCGCGCGACCCCACCAGCTTCGTGCCCGTCGCCACGCTCACCGGCGAGGCGGACGCCTACACGCTGGGCCCCGCCCCGGACGAGCGCGGCCCCTTCCGCTTCACGGCAGACGCGCCGTCGCCGGCGCTGGTGGAGCGGTTGCGCGAGAACCCCCGCAACCTGCTCTTCGAGGTCTCGAATTACGACGTCGTGGACGAGTCCGGCCGCAACTTCTCCTACACCTACGAGGACGTGAACGACCGCACCGCCACCCTGCAGATCGACTACGGCGGCCGCCTGGACGAGGAGGTCGAGCGCGTCGCGACGCAGAGCGGCTTCGACGCCACCGGCCGCGCCCTGGGCGTGCGCATGCAAGACGTGATGGAGGGCATCCTCGGCCTCGAACACGTCCCGCCCGGGGAGGACGCGGAGCTGCGCGCCTGCATCGCGGCGCCGGATGACTGCAGCGACGAGCAGTGGGCCCGGGTCAAGGGCAGCTACTCGACCGACACGGTCGGCACCGGCGACGACGCCGAGACCGTCCTCTACCGTGTGCGCAACGTCGTCAACGACACCAACGAGGACGGCGAGGGCCTGAAGTGGATCGTCTCGGCCGACCTGCCCGACGGCGTCGCGCCACCCGACGACTTCAACGAGGTGCGCGCCCTCGCTGGCCGCTACTTCCGTCTGCTGTACGGCGAAGATCTCGACGGCGACGGCCTGACGGCGCAGCAGGAGGCCATCTACGGCAGCCTCGACGCGCCGACGGACGATCTCAACAACGCTTGCTTCGGCCGCCCCGCGTACGAGCCCTTTGCGGGGGAACTCTGCGACGAGGGCGACGGCGATCCCGACAGCATGGACACCGACCGCGACGGGATCCCCGACGACCAGGAGATCTTCGGCGACCTCATCGGCGGGACCTACGAACCGTGGACCGTCGCCGTGCGGGGCCAGGACGCCGTCCGGACCAGCAGCAGCCCGGCCCGGGTCGACACCGACGGGGACGGCCTCACCGACTGCCAGGAGCTTGGCGACTGCGCCGTCTACGTCTACGCCTACGACAGCGCCGACACGTCCGTGCCGGGCGACGGCCAGGCACCCCTGACCGGTGCCGACGCCGACGCCGTCCAGAACGGCTCCGTTCTGGGCCTGTGGCTGAACCCCCAGGGTCGCCCCTCCCTGCATCCGAGCCTGGACCCCGCGTGGGAGCTGGAACGCCCCAACGACGAGCGCGTGGACCCCGCGAGGTTCGACACCGACACGGACGGCCTGTCCGACGCGGTCGAGCTGGTGGGTCCGCGCTACCTGCCGCTCGACGCGCAACTCGGCGACCCCGCCGTGCAGATCCTGCCCACGGCGATGGACAACCCGGACGTCGCGTGCGACGCCGCGAACGACGACCCCGACGCCGACCCCGACGACGATGGCCTCTACGCGTGCCAGGGGACCGACCCCCTCCACCGCGACAGCGACTTCGACATCCTCACGGACGGCGACGAGGTGCAGATCGGCTCCGACCCCACCAGCGCCGACTCCACCCGCGACGGCGCCCTGGACGATGACAGCGACGGCCTCCGCAACATCGAGGAGGACGTGGGCTGGATCGTCATCCATCGCGATCACACCGACACGTGGGTGGACCATGACGACAACGCCGTGAACGTCACGACCGTCGACGAAGAGGAGGTTCCGGCGGACGCGAGCGGGAACCCCATCCCCCTCGACGATCGCGGCAACCCCGTGCTGTACGACGACGTCGTGCTCAACGACGGCTCCACGCCCGATCGCGTGAGCTCGGACCGCAACGACGCCGACAGCGACGCCGACGGGCTCACCGACCTTCAGGAGCGCGAGCTGCACACGCAATCCCGGGCGTGCGCGACACGGACGACGACGGCCTCACCGACCTCGAGGAGATCGAGGGCACCGACTTCCTGATCGCCGGCGGCATCGACGACGTCCGCTACCCCAACCCGCTTGCCTACGACACGGACCGCGACGGCCTCTCGGACGGCGAGGAGGCGAACGATCCGTGGACCGTCAAGGTGACCGGTCAGGACCCCTTCCTCGCCTACTCCGACCCCACGAGGTCCGACGCGGACCTCGACGGCCTGAGCGACTACGACGAGAAGAACCCGGCTGGCCGTGACGACTCGCACCAGTCCGACCCCAACGAGGTCGACACCGACGGCGACGGCACCTCCGACCACGACGAGATCGATCCCTCGGACGACGTGGATCTTGCCTCGGACGTGTCGCGCAACCCCACCATTCCCGACCAGGTGGTCGAGTTCCGCTACGCCAACGCCACCGTGCTGGAGACCTGTTACCTCATCGCGGGCGAAGGCGGCACCGACGGTTGGAGCGCACCCTTTATCGATCAGCAGCTCCTCCACGCTCTCTTCGGCGGCAACGATGGCGGCTACGCCTGGCTCCAGTTGGGCCTCACCTACTTCCACGACGGAGGTGGCACCGCGATCATCACCATCGAAGCTCCGACCGACTTCCACGGGGACCAGTCCGACCAGGACATGTTCTCGTTCGACCTCAAGCAGGTCCAGGCCGAAGGTGAGCAATCGCGCTTCGATCCTTCGATCGGCTTGCGCGGACTGGACGACAATGGCGATGAGCTGGTGCTGTACTACGAGTACGACACGGGCGACAACGACTGGCACGAATCCACGTCGTGGGACACGTTGGACATCCCCCTCGAGGCCGCCTCGGGCAGCCCAGCCGACGATGCGGAAGGCGTGTGGCGCGTCGATGACGATGACACGGACGAGCCCGCCACGGACGCCCAACTGACGAGCGTGCTCAGTTCCGTAACGGAGCTGACCATCGCGGGTCCCTACGAGTACCCGAGCAGCTTCGAGGGCGTCGCGCTCGCCGGCATCAGCTTCGACAACATGCGCTTCACCGACGCTTCCGACGGGAGCCACGGCGCGGTGAGCCGGTTCGACACCGGATCGATCACGTCGGGCAACTACAGTGGCAACTTCAAGATTGAGTACCCGTCGGCCGGCGGGGGATTGACAGCGGAGACGCTCGTCACCGCGAACGAGTTCAGCCAGTCGACGGCGGGCACCACCACGGCTCTCGACGAAGCGGGCACCACCAAGGCTCTCGACGAAGTCGCTGACAGCATCATCCAGTTCGTGGTGGGCGAAGAGCAGGGGTTCCGCGCCTATAGCACGGACATCATCGAGGAGAGCGAGGCCTACACGCTGGGGCGACACCTGTGGGCCTACGCCAACTACGGCCACCTCTCCACCGACTACGACTACCCCGTCGTGGGCGGCAACGAGAGCGAGGTGCTGCGCGGCCAGTCGCACGACAACGAGCGGACGTGCTCGCTCGACGTGTCGTGGACGTGGCGCGTGGTGCAGTAGGGCACGGTTCCCGCGGGAGTCGCCACACGAAGCGGGGACCGTACGCGGGCGTACCCACGACCGGTGCCACGCAACGAGGGAGGGGGTACGCCAACGCGTGCCCCCTCCCTCGTGGACGAGTGCGCTCCGAGCGGCACGTATTCGGCGCGCCCGAAAACGGTCGGTGCTCACGGACCGGCCGTGCCGGACGATCTCCGCCCCCCGGCTCTACGCGCCGGCGCCGGCGCTATCCTGTCCCCTGGAGGTCCGCCGTGCACGCCATGCAGTTCACGAAACCCGGCGCGCCGCTGCAGGCGGTGGAGCTGCCCACCCCGCAGCCGGGGAGGGGACAGGTGCGCATCCGCGTGGCCGCCTGCGGCGTGTGCCGCACCGACCTGCACATCGTGGACGGCGACCTGGAGCCGCCACGCCTGCCCCTGATCCCGGGCCACCAGATCGTCGGCGAGGTCGAGGCCTGCGGCGACGAGGCGCCCGAGACGCTGCTGGGCCGGCGCGTGGGCGTCCCCTGGCTGGCCGAGACGTGCGGCCACTGCCGCTACTGCCGCACCGGCCGCGAGAACCTGTGCGACCAGGCCCGCTTCACCGGCTTCCACCGCGACGGCGGCTTCGCGACGCACGTCGTGGCCGACGCGCGCGCCTGTCATCCGCTGCCGGAGGGGTTCGACGACGTGCACGCCGCGCCGCTGCTGTGCGCCGGCCTGATCGGCTACCGCGCCCTGTGCATGGTGGGCGACGGGGAACGCGTGGGCCTGTACGGCTTCGGGTCGGCCGCCCACATCGTGGCGCAGGTCGCCCGACACCAGGGACGCCAGGTGTACGCCTTCACCCGCCCGGGCGACCTGGAGGGGCAACGCGCCGCGCGGGCGTTGGGGGCCGCCTGGGCGGGCGGCTCCGACGAGACGCCGCCCGAACCGCTGGACGGCGCCATCATCTTCGCGCCGGCTGGGCACCTGGTGCCGGCCGCGCTGGCCGCGACCGCCAAGGGCGGCACGGTCGTCTGCGGCGGGATCCACATGAGCGACATCCCCAGCTTCCCGTACGCGCTGCTGTGGGGCGAGCGGCAGCTGCGCTCGGTCGCGAACCTCACGCGCCGCGACGCCACGGAGTTCCTGGCGTTGGCGCCGCAGGTGCCGGTCCGAACGCAGGTGCAGCGCTACACGCTGGAGGAGGCGAACCAAGCCCTCGACGACCTGCGCGACGGGTGCGTGGAGGGCGCGGCGGTGCTGGTGCCGGAGTGAACGCGCCTTGCACCTTCGCTTGTCCCGCCCCCGGCGTAGCGTGGGCCGATCCCGACGCACGGGCTGGGGCCGCCTTGCCCCCCGACCCCCTTCACGAAGAGGAGCGCTCGAATGCCCCCACGCGATTCCGACACGCCCACCGCCGACCCGACCCGCGTCCCGTCCCCCTTCGACCTGAGCGGCCGCGTCGCCATCGTGACCGGTGCGGCGCGCGGCATCGGCCGCCAGATCGCCCTCACCCTCGCCGGTGCGGGGGCGCACGTGATCGTCGCTGACCGAAACGAGGACGGCGGTCGGGCCGTCGCCGCCGAATTGCAGGACGCGGGTCGCTCGGGTCGATTCGCGTTCGTCGACGTCACCGACAGCGCCAGCGTGGACGCCTTGGTGCGGAACGTGCTGGCCACGGAAGGCACCCTCGACGTCTCGGTCCACAACGCGGGCGTCGCGGTGAACACGCCGGCGGAGGAGACGTCCGACGAGGAGTGGTTGCGCGTCCTCGACGTGAACCTGAACGGCGTCTTCCGCTGCTGCCGCGCCGTGGCCGGTCCCATGCTGCTGCGAGGTCAGGGCGCCATCGTCAACATCGCCTCCATGTCGGGCGTGATCAGCAACACCCCGCAGCCGCAAGCGCACTACAACGCCTCCAAGGCCGGCGTGATCACGCTGACCAAGTCGCTGGCCGGCGAGTGGGCGGAGCGCGGCGTCCGCGTGAATGCCGTGTCGCCAGGCTACATCGGTACCGAGATGACCCGCGCCGGCATGGAACACGAGGCCTGGCGCGACCGCTGGTTGGCCATGACGCCCATGGGACGCGTCGGCGAGCCCCACGAGATCGCGAACGCCGTGTGGTACCTGGCGTCCGACGCCTCGAGTTTCGCGACGGGGACGAACCTGTTGGTGGATGGGGGCTACACCTCCTGGTGAGGTGCGCCCACGGGCGCGAGGGTCCGCGTTCACTCCACCCTCAGGAGCCCTGCGTCGGGTGCGCCGCGCGCCGCGGCCCGGTTCGGGACATCTCGTACGTCAACCAGAACCCCGCCCCGAGCAGTAGTGCGCCGCCGTAGATCATGCCGGGGGCCGGCACCTCGCCGAACACGAGGTAGCCGAGGAGCGCCGCCACCATCGGCGACACGATGATGTCGACCAGGGAATACAGGTTGGCCCGAATCCGCTTCAGCACGATGGAGATGCCGAAGTAGGCGAAGCCGGTGGATCCCACCCCCAGCGCGGCCGCCCACAGCATCACCGGCAGCGAGGTGCCCAGCGCGTCGTACGCGATCATGGCGGTGACGTCGCCGGGGCCGACCAGGAACGGCATGGGGGCCAGCAAGCAGCGCGGCGACCAGCATCGACCAGAAGATGTCGTTGCCGGTCTCGGTCTTGCCCTCGTACCGCATGTAGGTGACCATCGCGGCGTATACCGCACCGTCGCCGAGCGCGATCAGATTGCCCAGCATGTAGCCGCCTGCCAGCGGCTTGGCTAGCACGATGCCGGTCAACGCCAGCAAAAAGATGAAGACGTAGCGGCGGCGTACGCGCTCACGCAGGAACAGCGCCGAGAACACGAACACGAAGAACGGCGCCACGCTCCAGAAGATCACCACGTTGGCGATCGGCGCCAACGTCATGGCGTAGTTGAAGACGCTGATCTGCGCCGCGATCAGGGCGCCGATCACCACCGTGTCGCGTACGTTGCCCCGCGGCGGACGCACTCGCTGGCCCGTTGCCCACGGAAGCGCAAGGGCCAGGAACGCCGCCGCGAAGGCCAGGGCATAGAAGTTCAGCGTCGGGATGGGAATGCGGCCGTCCACGAGCTTGACGAACACGCCGATGGTGGCTTCGGACACGGTGATCAGTGCCAGGAGCAGGACGGTCATCATGACGGTGCGTAGCGTACCCGGTGTCTCGGATCACAGGGTCTGAGCGCGTTCGGAGCGGTCGCGTGGACGCGGCCGGGCGGAGGGCCATGAGATGCGCAGCGAACGCACCCGTGCATCTCCCGTACGACATGTCCGGCTGCCAGGGCGAGCTGCCCGGCAATACGTTCCACGTGCGGGCTCCTGCCTGATGGCACGATCGTGCTCGCAGGTAGACGCCCGCTGAAGAGAGATCGATCGCATGCGCGTGGGGGGCAGCCCGGTCCTGTACAGATGCGCCACCCCTTGACGTTGCCATGACAGGGGAATCATAGGATCGCGTCGGAGGTGAACGGATGTCCCGAATGCCGATGCCCGAACCCGTCCGGCCCGTGGTCCGCGATTCGCTCGCCAAAGAAGAGAACGGCCGAACGTGCGGTTGGTCGACCGTCCAGCCGGCCAATCGTTCTCCAGCTGGAGGGTTCCATGTCGCAGCGGCCAGTTGACAACGCGCAAAGGCGGGCGCTATGTTCCGTCTAGCATCCAAAACTTGGGCGCCGTCGGAAGTCAGCGCCGTGGATTCGGCCGGTTCCGATGCCTTCGAAGAATCTTGGGGAGGTAGCATATGTTGAAACGCACGTTGTTCGCGATCGGTTTGGTGTTCGCGCTGTCGTCGCCCGCTTTGGGGCAGACCGTGAACGTCCTCTGCAGCCCGGACCTCGCCTGGTGCGAGGCGCTGGGTCCTGCCTTCGAGGAGGCTACGGACTACGATCTCGAGTTCGTCCGCCTCAGCTCCAGCGAGGGGCTGTCGCGCCTGCGCGCCGAGGCCGAGAACCCCGTCTTCGACGTGTGGTTCGGTGGCACGGGCGACCCGCACCTGGTCGCGTTCCACGATGGCCTAACCGAGTTCTACGAGCCCTCGTCGTGGGATCAGCTTTTGCCCGAGCTCCGCAACGCGGTGGGTCGGACCTACATCCCGCTCTACACCGGCCCGATCGGCTTCGTGGTGAACGAGGGGGTGTTGGAGGAGGAAGGCGCACCGGTCCCGGAGTGCTGGGAGGACCTACGCGACCCGGCCTACAAGGGCCTGATCGGCATGCCCGACCCGAACTCGTCCGGCACGGCGTACACCATCATCGCGACGCTGGTGCAGGTGTTCGGTGAAGACGAAGCCTACGATCTCCTCGGAGACATTCACCAGAACGTCTCGCAGTACACCCGCTCCGGCAGCGCGCCTGGGCAGTTGGCCGGCCGCGGCGACGTCGCCATGGCGATCCAGTTCCTCCACGACGGTGCCAAGTTCGCGGCGCAGGGCTTCCCGCTCACCAACATCGGTCCCTGCGAGGGCACCGGCTACGAGATCGGCGGCCTGAGCCTCGTCGCCAACGCCCCGCACCCCGAGGCGGCGCGGGCGTTCATCGAGTGGGCACTAACCCCCGAGGCGCAGAAGATCGGTGCGGAGCGTGGCGAGTCGTTCCAGCTCAAGTCGCACCAGGACACGCCCGTACCCGAAAAGTTCCCCGACCTCGACCAGCTGAACCTGATCGAGTACGACTTCGAGAAGTTCGGCGATCCCGAGGTTCGCGATCGCCTGGTCGAGCGTTGGACCAACGAGATCTTCCCGGTTCCGCGCTGAGCCACGGCTGCTACTGGGCGGAGGCCCGCCGCACGTTCTTCGCGGCGGGCCTCCTTCTCGCCCCGGGTTGATCCAAACCAAGGAAGGATATTTTCTTGGCACGCCAATCTTCGTCGCATGGATGGGCGCTCGAAGGTCGAAGCGGCGCCTGGGCATTCGCCGCCGTGGCGGCAGCCAGCCTGCTGACGCTCCCGCTCGGTCGGCCGGACCGTGCGCTGCTGGAGCTCGATCCGGCGTTCAACATCTGGAACCTGGCGGTGCCCCTGTTGTGGGTGGCGCCCGCCGCCGCGATCGCCGCGACGCTGGTGTCCTTGTCGCCGCTACGAAAGGCCGTGCGGGGGGAGTTCCTGACGGCGTGTGGCGCGGCTGGCCTGCTCGCTGGCATCGGGTGGTTGATCGTGACCGCCACGCCGTTCGGCATCGGCGCTGTGATCGCCCTGGCGGCGCTGGTCATCGTGACCGGGTTCGGCCTCAGCGAGTCGGGACGGATTCAGGGCGACGCCTTCATCGCCTCCAGCATCCTGTTCGTCGGCCTGTTCATCGTGCTGTTGATCCTGTACCCGCTGCTCACGGTCCTGCGTACGTCCGTGGTCGTCGATGGGCAGTTCACGTTCCAGAAGGTGCGGGAGACCCTCGGTGGCCCGCGCTTCCTGATGCTCCAGAACGTCTACTCGCCGCGCAACGAGCTCGCCTGGATCGGCGGCTTCGGCGCCGCCGGCGTCGCGCTGGGGGCGGTATGGGCGGCGTGGCGGCGGCTGCGGTGGCCGCGGGCACTGCGGCGTATCGCGCTGGTCGGCATCGTTGGCCTGTCGCTCGGCATCATGGTGTTCGGTCGCGGGGCCATGGTCACCAGCGTGGTGCTCGCCATCATCGTTGCCACGTCGGCGACCCTGCTCGGTTTGGCGTTCGCCCTGCTGGGACAACGTACGCGCGTCGGTCCGATCCGCCGTTCCCTGAACGCCGTCAGCCTGCTGCCGATCATCACCCCGCCGTTCATTCTGGCGTTCTCGATGATCTTCCTGTTCGGTCGGCGCGGCATGTTCACACACGACGTGCTGGGACTGTCCACCAACTTCATCTTCGGGATCCCCGGCGTGGCGATCGCGCAGGTGCTGGCCTTCACGCCCATCGCCTACCTGGTCATCCAAGGCTCCGTATCCGGCCTGGATGCTTCGCTGGAAGAGGCGTCCACCACGCTGGGCGCCAACCGTTGGACCTTGTTTCGGACCATCACCTGGCCGCTGCTGCGGCCGGGCCTGGCCAACGCCTTCCTGCTGTCCACCATCGAGTCGTTCGCGGACTTCGGCAACCCGATCATCCTGGGCGGCGACCGCCGTTACCTGGCGACGGAGGTGTTCTCGGCCTTCTCGGCCCGCTTCGACCCCAGCGAGGCCGCCGTGTACGGCGTGGTCCTGCTGTTCATCGTGTTGCTGGTCTTCGCCGCGCAGGCGCGATGGTTGGGCCGAAGCTCGTTCGTCACCGTGACTGGCAAGCCGTCGCAGGGACGTTTCGTGGCACTGCCACGTGCGCTGGAGGCGGTGCTGGTCGGGTTGTTCGTGGTGTGGTCCCTGATCGTGCTGGCGCTCTACGCTTCGATTCTCTATGGTTCGGTCGTGAAGCTTTGGGGCGTCAATACCTCGTTGACGTTGCAGCACTACCGCGACCTACTGAACACGGGCTGGCCCACCTTCCTGTACACGGTGCGGGTGGCGGTATTCAGCGCCATCCCCGCGGCGCTGCTGGGGTTCCTGATCGCCTACCTGGTGGTGCGCCATCGCTTCTGGGGCCGGCGCTACATGGAACTCGGTTCGATGTTGTCGTTCTCGACGCCAGGCACCGTGATGGGGATCGCGTACATCCTGGCGTTCAACACCGGCCCGTGGCTCCTCACCACCACGACCGTGATCCTAGTGCTGGCGCTGATTTTCCGCAACATGCCCGTCGCGATTCGTGGCGGAGTGGCGGGACTTGCGCAGATCGATCCCAGCCTCGAGGAGGCTTCGACGACACTCGGCGCGTCGTCCAGCACGACCCTACGGCGGATCCTGCTGCCGCTGCTGATCTTCCCATTGCTGGGCGGGCTGATCTTCGGGTTCGTGCGCGGCATGACGGCCATCAGCCAGATCATCTTCCTGGTAGGCCCCGGCAACATGCTGGTCACGGTGCTGCTGCTCGGCTGGGTCGAGCAGGGCCAGAATGGGCGCGCAGCGGCGATGGGCTCCCTGTTGATCGTGTCGATGTTGACCGTGATCCTGCTCCTGATGTTGCTGTCGCGCATGCGTGGCGTGCGCACGACGGAGGTGATGCCGTGAGTCTCGCGGCCAGCTTGCAACCCGCACCGGTCGATCTCCGGAACCTGACCAAACGCTTCGATCAGACCGTCTTGGCGGTGGACGAGGTGAGCCTGCGGATCGAGCCGGGATCGCTCGTGACCCTGCTGGGACCGTCCGGATGCGGAAAGACAACGACCTTGCGGATGATCGCCGGGCTCGAGATCGCCAGCGAAGGCACCATCCTTATCGACGGGGAGGACGTGACGCGGCTTCCCGCCAACCTGCGCGACGTCACCATGGTGTTCCAGAGCTACGCGCTGTTTCCGCACATGAACGTGTTCGAAAACATCGCGTACGGCCTCCGCGTCGCCCGTCGCAGCGAGCCCGAGATCAAGGAGCGCGTGCGGGAGGTCCTCGACCTGGTCGGGCTTCACGACCTCGAACACCGCAGCCCCGGTGCTTTGTCCGGGGGCCAGCAACAGCGGGTGGCGCTGGCCCGTTCCCTCGTGATGCAGCCGCGCGTGCTGCTGTTCGACGAGCCGCTCTCCAACCTCGACGCCAAGCTGCGGCGCCGCGTCCGCCAGGAGATCCGTGACTTGCAACAACGCCTCGGCATCACCAGCGTCTACGTCACGCACGATCAGGAAGAGGCGCTGGCCATCAGCGACGTGATCGTCGTGTTGAACGAGGGCCACATCGAGCAGGTCGGTTCGCCGCAGGAGCTGTACACGAAGCCGGCCAACCGCTTCGTGGCCGACTTCATCGGCGCCGCCAGCTTCCTGCAGGGCCATTATGACGGCACGCATGCCGAGGTCGCCGGGTACCGTTTCCCCCACGAGCAGGACATGGAGCCGGGTCCCGCGACGGTGATGGTGCGCCCCGAAGCGATCGAGGTGATGCGAAACGCCGAGCAGGGCCTGAAGGCGACCGTGATCGCGGCGTCCTACCTCGGGATCGCCACGGAGGTGCTGTTGGACACCCCCGCGGGCGAGCTGGCGGCCGTCATCACCGGCGAAGGACGCTCGGACCTGAAGAAGGGGCAGGAGGTCGGGGTGACCTTCCGGCCCGCCGGGTTGTACCTGTTGCCCGAAGGGGGCGACGCGCAGGCCTGACGGCGCGACACCTCAACGTGGTACGGACGGCCGCGTACCCACGCTCACGAGGGCCAGGCCGAGCCCCAACATGACCGGCTGCCAGAAGAAGAACGACGTGGTCCCCATCTGCGCCGTGATCCACACGATCAGCGCGACGCCTGCGCTCCACCCCCCGTGGACACGCAACCCGCGCACGACGCGAGCGGCCGGCGGGTGGCGGGGAATCATCAGCGCGGCGAGCACCACCAGGGGGTAGACACCCAGCACGCCGAGCAGGATCCAGCCGGGCAAGAGGAAGTCGGGAAACGGCGTGCGCGCCAGAAAGGTCACGTCCATTCCCAGGGCCGCGCCGCTGCGATCGCGAATCATGGACCCACCCCCCACGATCGCGCCCACGGACAACGGGGCCAGCAACGTGCACAGCACGTACGACGTGACGTTCCTTCGCCACGTACCCGCCATGGCCGTCTCCATGCCTAGCTCCCTCGTGCAGCCGTCGATGCGGCAGGGTACGAACGTCTCCATTCTGGCGTGAGGGGGGGGCGGAGATGGCAGGAGCGGATGTCCCTGCGCGCCCGGCATCGCCCACGCCCACGTGCGCCGAGGGACCTTCGCCCCTGTCAGGCACGCGGCACCGGGACCTAGGCTCTGGGCGAACGCTGGGCCGAAGGGAGCGCCATGGGTGCCTACCTCCTCTTCGCAGTCGGATTCACGGCCATCCATGCCGCCGCCTACGTGCTGGCCGGCGTCGTGGCGTTGGCCGTCAGCAAGGATCTGTACGCCGCAAAGGACCGCGTCCTGGACTTCCTGCACGACATGTCGGACCCCGTGGAGAGCCGGCACGTGCAGCGCACCTTCCTGCCCGCGCAGCTGCTGCGCGGCCTGCTGATGGCGGTGGTGCTGTTCCCGGTGTTGGGTGCGCTCAGCGAGATGTCCTTCGCCCTGCGCACCGTGTTCTTCGCATCGTTGACGTTCGTGTACCTCGAGGTCGCCAGCTCGATCCCGTTCAGCACCAACATCGAAGGCTACGTGTACATGAAGGCGCGCTACCGGCGCCTTCCCTCGGTCTGGAAGCTCTACCTGGAAGTGATCCTGTACAGCCTTCTGTTGGGCTTCGCGGCGTCCTGGCTTCTGTTCTGAGTCAACGAAAGGGCGGCGCCGCCTCAGTCCCGATCGTCCGCCTAGGGTTCCGGGCTTCCGTGCGCCTCGAGGGGCGCGGCGGCCGTCGCGGGAACCTCGCACACCATTGGGAAGGCGGCCGGCGCGCAGCCTGCGACGGCAATGATCACAAGTGCCGAGGACACGATGTGGGCGGCACCGATGGACCGGACGTGTCCCTGAAGGGAACGCAGCACGGGCTCGGCTGAGATCACGGGCATGGGCCCATGATACGCCTTCACGATAGGGCGATGCCGTGTACGCTCGGCCGTATCGTGCCGCCTCGGCAGTCCGACGCAACCTGCGGCATTCCCCCGGATGGCCTTGCGTCGCCCGAGATTCATCATGTCGAGTCGGGCGGTCGTGCACGTGGGTGGTCGCCCCAATGGCGCTGCCACATGCCCCGGGACGGTTGGCGGTGCGAACGCCCGAAGGAGCATGCCTGGCTGACGTTCTGGCCGCGTTCCAACGCCTGGACCAAATGCCCGCGGACGTCCTGCAGGTCGTGCTGGACATTGAAGGGGACAAGGAGGCGTCATGACGAAGATCACCTTCATCGGAGGCGGCAGCACGGTGTTCGCCAAGGCTTTGATGGGCGATCTGCTCTCGAAGCCGCACCTGGCGCACGCAGAGTTGTGCCTGTTCGACATCGACCCCGAGCGTTTGCGCCTGTCGGAGGCCGTCGGGCACCGGCTGGCGGACGCGCTGGGCGTCACGCCCCGCATCACCGCCACCACCGACCGCGAACGCGCGTTGGACGGCGCCGACTACGCGCTGAACATGATCCAGGTGGGCGGCTACCGGCCCAGCACCGTCATCGACTTCGAGATCCCCGCCCGGTACGGCCTGCGGCAGACGATCGGCGACACGCTCGGTATCGGCGGGATCATGCGGGCGTTGCGCACCATCCCGGTGCTGCTGGACATCCAGCGCGACATGGAGCGCCTGTGCCCCGACGTGCTGCACCTCAACTACGCCAATCCGATGGCCATGAACTGCTGGGCGCTGCGGCGCGCCAGCCCCATCCGCACCATCGGGCTGTGCCACAGCGTGCCGCACACCGCGGACAAGCTCGCCCATGATGCCGGCGTTCCCGCCGACGAGCTGCGCTACCTCGTGGCGGGCATTAACCATATGGCGTTCTTCCTGCGACTCGAGCACGAAGGGGCCGACCTCTATCCACGGTTGCGGGCACGCCTCGAAGAGGGTCGCGTTCCGGACGACGACCGCGTTCGCTACGACCTGCTGGGGCGCTTCGGGTACTTCGTCACCGAATCCAGCGAACACCTGGCCGAGTACGTGCCTTGGTACCTGCATGTCCGCCGGCCCGACCTGGTCGAGAAATACGGCATTCCGCTGGACGAGTACCCGCGGCGTTGCCGCCTGTACGAGGCGGCGTGGGGCTACATCGAAGCGGAGCTTCGCGAGCCGGGAAGCCAAGACCCTGAGGCGCTCCGCCAGCGCCTGTGGGCGCAGGAACCGGACGCCATGCCCAGTCAGATCGACGCCATCACGGGCGACCTGGCCGCCATGGACGAGGTACGACCCAGCGGGGAGTACGCGTCCGACATCATCGACTCGGTTCATACCGGGGAGCCGCGCCGCATCTACGCCAACGTCCCCAACCACGGCTCGATTCAGGGCTTGCCCGACGACTGCTGCGTCGAGATCCCGTGCCTGGTGGACGGAACCGGTGTGCATCCGACGCGGGTGGGTGCGCTGCCGCCGCAACTGACGGCGTTGATGCGCACCAACGTGAACGTGCAGGAACTCACCGTCGAGGCCGCCCTGAGCGGCCGACGGGACCACGTGCACCAGGCCGCGCTGCTCGATCCGCACACCGCGGCGGAGCTGGGCCCGGACGAGATCGAGGCGATGGTGGACGAGTTGCTGGAGGCGCACGCCGACCGGTTGCCCGAAGGGCTGCGGCCGGTGGAGCGCTGAGCGCCTACTTCCTCAGCGACACGCCGCGCAGGCGGGCCCAGCCCGCCCCGATCGCTGCGCCCACGACGAACGACCCGCCAAAGTGCAGCACGTCGGACACCTCGGGGTAGGCGAAATGCAGGGTGGTGCCGCCCAACGCCATGAGGGCCAGGCCGAAGCCCGCCGCGTACCCGGGCACCGAGAGGCGAGGGGCAGCGTCGTCGGGCGGCGAGTCCTGGCGTGCCTGCATGCCCCCAGCATAGATGATGTGAGAAAGCGCTTGGTTCGAGTGGTGGATGCACTCCCCTGTACCATCTTCGTCGGGGGTCCGTTCGAGCACCGATCCCGTTGCGCCTACGGCCGGATGGGCATGCGGCGGACCGACCGGCGGGATCGCTGACTGAAGCCCGGTGGCAAGGCGGGCGGCAGCGCGAGAGCCCCACGCAAGGTGGGGCTCTCGAGGCCAACGGGGGCGCGCGACGTCACATGGCCGTGGTGCCGCCGTCCACCATGTAGTAGCCGCCGGTCAGGTAGCTGGCTTCGTCGGAGAGGAGCATCACGGCTAGATTGGCGACCTCCTGTGGCGTGCCGTAGCGCCCGAGCGGAACGATTCCCTTGAAGGCGTCCTCTTCGGTGGCGCCGACGTTGCTTTCGATGCTGCTCATCATTCGGCCCTTGATGGGGGCGGGGCAGATGGCGTTGACGCGGACGTTGCGCCCGGTCTGCTCGAGCGCGGCGGTGCGGGTGATGCCGATGACGGCGTGCTTCGAGGTGATGTAGCCGACCAGGCCGGGTGAGCCGGTGAGGCCCGCGACGCTGGCCGTGTTCACGACGGCGCCACCCTCGGACATGCGTGGAAGCACGTGCTTCAGCCCGAGGAACATGCCCTTGACGTTGACGGCCATGACCTGGTCGAACGCCTCTTCCGGGTAGTCCGGGATCGGTGCGGCAGGACCCTCGATGCCTGCGTTGTTGAAGAACAGGTCGATCCTACCGAAGGCGTCGACCGCCTTCTTGGCGTACGCCTCTACCTCCGCTCCATTCGCGACGTCGGCGCGGACCCCTTCGGCCGTGCCGCCAACCGCACGAATCGCATCGAGCGTGGCCTCGATCGCCTCCTGGTTCAGGTCGACAACGAGAATCTTGGCCCCCTGCTTCGCGAGGGTCACGGCGGCGGCGCGACCGATGTCGCCCCCTCCGCCCGTAACGATGGCGACCTTTCCGTTCATTTCGAGCATGTCGCGCCTCCTTACGCCGGGTCGGGATCGACCTCGGTGATGCGTGAAACGCTAGCAGCGGCGTGGGGGGACGCGTGTCCCGGATCAGGCGACTTGGCCACGAACTGGCTCTGGCCGTCCTGCGGTGCAGGGCGCGTTCGGCGCATGCCCCGACGGCCCGTGGCACGGACGCGGGGTGCGGCCATGGCCGGCATTGGGGACACAGGTCCCCAGGGGTCGTTGGTACGGTCGCCGTGGAAGACGCTTCGGGCTGGGCGGGCCGGAACAGGTCCGTGCCGACGGGACGAAGCCTGCGATCGAACCGCCCTTAGGAGGTGGTCATGAAGCACGTAGGTCATCACGTGAAGTCCGACTCGCTGGCGTCCTTCGGGATCCGCGACGCCGCCACCGTGCACTGGAACCTCACCACGCCGGAGCTGTACACCGCCGCCCTGATCCGCGGCGAGGGCGAGCTAGTGCACCTCGGCCCGCTGGCGGTCGACACGGGACGCTACACGGGCCGCTCGCCCAAGGATCGGTTCGTGGTTCGCGACGCCCGCAGCGACGACACCGTCGATTGGGGCGCCGTGAATCAGCCCATGAGCGAAGCGCAATTCGCCGAGGTGCGAAAGGGCATTCTCGAGGCGACGCGCGGGCGCGATTTGTTCGTGCAGGACGTGTTCGTGGGGACGCATCCGGAGTTTCGCGTGCCCGTTCGGGTGATCACCGAATACGGCTGGCACTCCCTGTTCGTCCGCAACATGTTCGTGCGGCCCACCCGGCGCGCCCTCGACAAGCACGAGCCCGTCTATACCATCGTCGACGTGCCCAGTTTCCGGGCCGACCCCGACACGATGGGCACTCGGAACGAGACGGTCATCGCCATGAACCTCAGCGAGCGGATGGTGCTGATCGGTTCGACGGAGTACGCCGGCGAGGTGAAGAAGTCCGCCTTCGCGATGATGAACTTCGAGCTTCCCGAGCGCGGCGTGATGCCGATGCACTGCAGCGCCAACGTCGGGCCCGACAACGAGGTGGCGGTGTTCTTCGGCCTGTCCGGGACGGGCAAGACCACCCTGTCCGCGACGCACGACCGGACCTTGGTCGGCGACGACGAGCACGGCTGGTCGGACGAGGGGGTCTTCAACTTCGAAGGCGGCTGCTACGCCAAGATCGAGCACCTCTCGGCGCAGGCCGAGCCTGAGATCTACGAGACGACGCGACGCTTCGCCACCATCCTCGAGAACGTCGTGGTGGACCAAGAAACGCGCCGCGTCAACCTGGACGACACCACCAAGACCGAGAACATGCGGGCCGCCTACCCGATCAGCCACATCAGCAACGCCAGCCGCGTCGGTTACGCCGGCCATCCCACCGACATCGTGTTCCTCGCCGCCGACGCGTTCGGTGTGCTGCCCCCCATCGCCAAGCTCACGCCCGAACAGGTGGAGTACTACTTCCTGTCCGGCTACACCGCCAAGTTGGCTGGGACCGAGCGTGGCGTGACCGAACCGGAAGCGACCTTCAGCGCCTGTTTCGGCGCGCCGTTCATGCCCCGGCGGCCTGGCGAGTACGCCTCGCTGTTGGTGGAGAAGATGCGGGCGCACGGTGCCGGCGGCTGGCTGATCAATACCGGCTGGACCGGCGGCCCGTACGGGACCGGTCACCGCATGTCGATCTCGTACACGCGCGCCATGATCGACGCCGCGTTGGAACACCGCCTCGACGACGTCGACACCGTCACCGACCCCGTGTTCGGGCTTCACGTGCCGACGTCCTGCCCGGGGGTGCCCAGCGAGGTCCTGAACCCCCGTGGTACCTGGGGCGATCCCGCCGCCTACGACGCGCAGGCGTCGAAGCTCGCACAGATGTTCCGCGACAACTTCCGCCGCTTCGAACATCAGGTCTCGGACGCCGTACGGGCGGCCGGCCCGGGCGGGGCCGGCACGTCCGCCTGAGGGTGGGCCTGGGCGCGCCCGCACGCACGGCGGGCGCCCCCGCGCCGCATCGACGCGGTGCGGGGGCGACGTCCGGTGATACCCTGCCGCCACCCTCACGCCGCGAAGGAGCCTCATGAAGACCCTCAAGGACAAGGCGATCGTGATCACCGGCGCCGGCGGCGACATCGCCGGCGCCGTGGAAGAGGCCATGGCCCAGGCCGGGGCGCGCCCCATCCTGATCGATCGCGACGAGATCCGCATCCGCGGACGCGCGGAGTCGTACGCCACCCTCGCCATCGAGGAGGACCTCCTCTCGGCCGAAAGCGCCCAGCGGGCCGCCGACGCCGCGCAGGACCGAATGGGCCGCGTCGACGGGCTGGTTCACCTGATCGGAGACATCGTGCCCGGCCGCCTCGAGGACCTCGACGACGCGGACTACGATCACGCGTTCGACAGCAACGTCCGCACCCTGTTCCATACCGTCCGCGCGTTCCTACCGCTCTTGAAGGCGCGCCCCGAGTCGTTCGTCGCATCGATCGGGGCACAGCAGGCGTTCCAGGGCGGATCCCCCGGCGCGACGGTGTTCGCGGCCGCCAAGGGCGCGGCCGCCACCATGCTGCGATCCCTGGACGCGGAGTTGGCCGACACCTCGGTCGACGTCACCATCATCACCCCCCTGGGGCCCGTCGACACGGGCTCCGGCCGTACGAGGCTGCCCGCTCCCCGGCAGGGGGGATGGATCAGCCCGCGCGCGCTGGCGGCGGCGTTCGTGTCGGCGGCGCTGGCCGGCGAAGGCGGCCGCCTGCTGGAGGTGCCGATCCACCCGCCGCGCTGAACGCACCCGCGCGGCGGGTCACGGCACGACCGTATCGTCTCCTTCGTCCGGAATCGGTCCTTCGTCCAAAACCTCCCGCAGGGCATCGACCGTTCGGTCGACCTCTTCGTCGGTGGTGTACAGCGCGACCGGCGCGAACCTGAGCAGGTCGGGCGGCCGGAAGTCCGGCACGATGCCGCGCGCGCGCAGGGCGCGCGAGATCGCCCGCGCCTGCGGGTGCCGGAACGCCACGTGCCCCCCGCGGCGGTCGAACGACGCCGGCGTGACGCGCTCGCATTCGGGCGCTTGCGTCTGCACGCGGCGGACGAGTCGCTCGGTCAACGCCAGCGAGCGTTCCCGCACGGCGTCGATGCCGACCTCCTCGAAGGCGGCGAGCCCGCCCTCCAGGCCCGCCAACGCCAGCACGCTCGGGGTGCCCGTCTGCCAGGCCGCGGCACCCGCCGCGGGCGTGAACGTCGGCGCCATGGCGAACTGCGTGGCCTTGTGGTGGCCCCACCATCCTGGAAGGCCCGGCGGGCGGTCGTGATGCCGCCGGTGCAGGAACAGGCCGCCGGGCGCCCCGGGCCCGGCGTTCAGGTACTTGTACGAACACCAGGTAGCCGCGTCGATCCCCTCGCGGTGCATGTCGTGCGGCATGGCGCCGATCGAGTGCGCCGCGTCCAGGCATGCCAGGGCCCCTGCCGCCTGCGCGGCGGCCGCCAAGCGTGCCGTGTCCAGGCGCTGCCCGCTGCGGTAGAGGACGACCGGCAGCCACGCCAACGCGACGTCGCCGGTCAACGCGGCTTCGATGTCGCGCTCGTCCACCAGCTCGCCCTCGCCGCCTTGGCTGCCGACGAGGCGGAGTTCGGCGCCGTAGCGGTCGGTCCAGCTCCGCAACGCGTACAGGTCGCTCGGGAACTCACGCGCCAGCGCCACGATGTGCCGCCGCCGGCCCTCGGGCCGGTACAGGCCGGCGAGGATCGCGTGCAGGTTGATCGTGGTGCCGCCGGTGGCGATCACCTCGTCGGCATGCGCGCCGACCAGCCGCGCCAGCGCGGGGGAGAGACGCTCGGCCGCGGCGAACCACTCCTCCCACGCCCCGACGGCCTGATGGTTCCACTGCCGCATCCGCCGTTCGATCGCGCGCTGCGCCGCCAGGCTCATCGGCCCCAGCGAATTGCCGTCCATGTAGATGCCGGGAGGCAGCAAAAAGGCGTCCCTGCGCGGGAGCAGGCTCATGCGTCGCCGGCGGTGCCGTCGCCCGGCGGCCACAACAGCGCCCGCGCCGGTGCCGCGTCCGCGCCCGCCAGGTGCAACGGAAGACAGGCGAACATCCACCGTCCCGGCGTCGCGGCGTTCAACGCGAGCCCTTCGATGATCTGCACGTCCCGCGCCCCGCACGCCCGGTGCGCCGGAAGGTCGCGGCTGTCCAGCGGATCGATGCTGGGGGCGTCGGTGCCCACCACGCGCACGCCCCGGTCGGCCAGCGCATGGATCAACGCCGGTGCCAACGCCCGGACGGACTTCGGAAACGCGGTCCAGGCGTCGGGTTGGCCCGTGCGCAGCAGCACGCGTCCCGGCAGCGGCCCGGCGGGCAGGATTTCCGGCCCGACCGGGTTCGAGGCATCCCGGGCGTCCAACAGCAGGGCGTCGCCGACCAGCCGGCCGATGGGCACCTCGTCCAGCCGCGCACCGGCGTCGTCGGCGTGCCATGGGGCGTCCACGTGCGTCCCGAGATGCGTCGTGCCTGAAAGCCGCATCAGGTTCACGCTGCTGCCGTCCGCGATGCGCGCATGCTCCTGCAGGGTGAACGGCGTGTCGCCCGGCCACACCGGGTGGCCGTCGTAAAGGAGGCGGGTGACGTCCAACGGTTCGCTGCGGGCCGGCACGGCGGTCAGGCGCCCACGTCGAGCCGGCGCAACAGGTCCTCCAGCTGCCCGGCGACCCGTTCTAGGCGCGCTTCGTCAGGGGCCGTCACCATCACCCGGACCAGCGCCTCGGTGCCGGAGGGGCGGAGGTTCACGCGTACCTCGTCGCCGAACTCGGTTTCGATCCCCGCGATCGCGTCACGCACGTCGGGATGCTGGGTCACGGCGGTCTTCTCGCCGTCGGGTACCGGCACGTTGCGCAGCGTTTGCGGGTAGGTGGGGATGTCGTCCATCCACGCCTCGAGCGGCCGGCCGGAGGCGCGCACCGCCGCCAGCAGTTGCAGCGCGCTGAGGATGCCGTCGCCGGTGGAGGCCTTGTCGAGGAACAGTACGTGCCCCGACTGCTCGCCGCCGAGTCGGAGGCCCCGTTGGCGCAGCTCCGCGTCGACGTGGCGGTCCCCGACCTGCGTCCGGTGCACCGTGATGCCGTGGTCGTTCATCCACCGTTCGGCCCCCAGGTTGGTCATCACGGTGGCCACCACCTCTCGGTCGCCCCGCACGCGGGCAACGATGGCGATCACGTGATCGCCGGTCACGAGGCGGCCTTTTCGGTCGACCAATTGCACCCGGTCGGCGTCCCCGTCGAACGTCACGCCGACGTCGAGGCCGTGCGCGCGCACGTGCGTCCGGATCGCGTCCGGGTGCGTCGAGCCGCAGCCCGCGTTCACGTTCACGCCGTCCGGCGAGGCGTGGATCACGTCCATCCGCGCGCCGATGCGGCGGAACACTTCGGGCGCGACCTGGCTGGCGGCCCCGTTGGCGCAGTCCAAGGCGACGCGCAGGCCGTCCAGGTACGGGGCGTGTCCCAACAGGAAGGCGCGATACGCCCCTTCCCGGCGGTCGTAGCGGTCGCTGGAGCCGATGTCGGCACCGGTCGCGTCGGGCTCGTCGTCCGCACCGCCCTGCAGGCGTCGCTCGATCGCGGCGGTGGCGTCGTCGGCCAGCTTTCTGCCCTCGCCGTCGAACAGCTTGATGCCGTTGTCCTCGAACGGGTTGTGGCTGGCGGAGATCACCACGCCGGCGTCGGCCCGGCGGTGGCGGGTCAGGAAGGCGACCCCGGGCGTGGGCAGTACGCCCGTCCAGGTCACGTGCGCCCCACGCGTGCACGCGCCGGCCGTGAACGCGTGCGCCAGCATGGGGCTGCTGCGGCGCGTGTCCATGCCCAGGACCAGCTTCGGGGCTCGGCCCGTGAGGTGACGCAGGTGATCGCTGGTGGCGCGCGCCAAGCGGTAGGCGGTGTCGCCGTCCATTGGAGGGCGACCGGCGTGGCCGCGGACGCCGTCCGTCCCGAATAGGGAGGGTGTCATGCGCGGCATTGTATCCACGGTGCCCGCGCCCGGCGCGGCGTTACACGTTCCAACCGCCGGAGATGGGCAGGAACGCCCCCGTCACGTATCGCGCTTCGAACGAGACCAGGTAGGCGAGGGCGGCGGCGATCTCGTCCAGGGTGCCCGGGCGGCCCATGGGGATCTCGCCGCGGGGCTTGGTGACGCTGTTCTCCATCACGCCGGGGGCGAGCACGTTGACGGTGGTGCCGTGCGGCGCCTCGCGCTTGGCCAATGCCCGGCTGTACAGCAGCACGCCCGTCTTGGCGATCTGGTACGCCACGATGCCCGGCTTGCCACTCAGCGCGTCCGACCCCGCGTACCCGAGGTTCACGATGCGCCCCTGCGGGCTGTCGCGAAGCAACGGGGCGGCGCGTTGGCAGGTGTGGAAGGTTGCGGTGAGGTTGCTGTCCAACATCTCGTGCCACGTGTCCGCCTCCAGCTCCTCCAGGGGGCCGTAGTGGTAGGCGCCGACGTTGTTGACCAGCACGTCCAGACGGCCCAGGCGCGCCGCGGCCTCGTCCACCAAGGCCGTCGCCTCGGCGCGGTCCGTCACGTCCGCGCGCACCACCGCGGCTGCCACCCCGAAGCTTCGGGCCTCCTCGGCCACGGCCTGGGCCGCCTCGGCGCTGCTGCGGTAGTGCACGGCCACGTCGTACCCCTCGCGCGCCAATCGCAACACCAGCGCCCGCCCGATGCCGCGGGCGGAGCCGGTCACCAGGGCCGCCCCCGTCACGTCGGATCCGTCCCACCGGAACCATGCGCACGACGGTAGGCGCGGTAGCGCGGAACGCGGGCCGCCTGCGTCGCCAGCGCCCACGCCGCCATCCCCAGCACCAGCCACGGAAACGCCGCCGGCCGTCCCACCGCCAGCAGGAGCGCCAACGACAAGGTCTGCGTGGTCAAACCCAACTCCGCCAGCGTGGCGGTCGCGTACAGGTCCGACCATGCCAGGCGGCGGTCCCGTGGGGCCGCCTCGAACGAGGCCCCCTCCGCCAACCGGAACGCCGCCCGATCGGCGCGCTCGATCCACCGGTCCTGGGGGGCCAGCAGGTACCGGTACGCCCCTTCGAACACGCGGTAGGCCCAGCCGGGCGCGGCGCACCCACGCTCCCCCTCCGGCGCCCGATCGGAGGCCGGCGTGCGGGGCAGGCGGTACAGCCGCTCCATGTTGTGATCCAGCGACAGGACCGCCATCGAGGCCAGCCAGCCCGCGACGGCCAGGCCGGCGCCGGCGACGGGCGCCAGCGCCGCGTACAGCGAGGTGGTGACGATCAGATCCATCCCGGTGTCCAGGTAGCGGCCGAGCGGCGTGACGCGGTCCGTGACGCGGGCCAGCCCCCCATCCACGTTGTCGAGGACAGCCTTGAGCAGGAGTGCAGCGGCCGCCGCCAACCAGGCGGATGGCGGGCCGGACGCCGCCGAGGACGCGCCGATGACGATGAGCACGGCGGCCAGCACGCCCAACGCCGCGTGCGTGAGCACGACCGCGTGGGGGTGGATGCCACGGCGCGCCAGCACCGCGATCAGGGCGTCCGACACGGGACGAAGCAAGAGCACGGCCCGCTCGGTCCGGGGGCGTGCCTTGGCGGCGCGTCGCAGGTCCACGGTGTCTGGATGGTACCACCGGACCCTCTCCTCGCGGTCCGCGGGACCGCCCTCCTGCACCGGGCACCGCGGTAGGCTCGGCGCATGAGCGCGACCGTGGGTTCGTACCTGTTCCTGTTGCTCCTGGCACTGGGGGTGTGGCGCACCGCACTGTGGCGCCCGCGACCGCTGCCCGGCGTGACCCGGCCGCGTCCGTGGGCGCTCGGGCATCGCGGTGCGCGCGGGCCGCACGCCGAGAACACCATGCCGGCCTTCGCCTATGCGCTCCGGCACGGCGACGGCCTGGAGACCGACGTCCAGCGGAGCTTTGATGGCGACCTGGTGTTGTGGCACGACTTCGAACTGGCCGGCGTGCCGGTCCGGGATGCACGGACCGTGTGGCTGCGCGGCCAAGCGCCGGACCTGGTCACGCTGGCCGACCTGTTCCGCCTGGCCGGCGAGGCGCCCGGCACGGTGCTCAACCTCGAGATCAAGAGCCGCCCGCGGCCGCTGCGGGGGTGGGCGCTGGAGCGCGACGTGGTGCGGGCGGTGCGCCTGTCCGGTCTGGCCGACCGGGTACTGGTCTCCAGCTTCGATCCCCTCGCCCTGCTGCGCGTCCGCCTGCTGGCGCCCGAGCTTCGGACCGGCCTGCTCACGGCCGCCGAGATGCCGGCACTGCTGCGGGGTGGCGCGCTGGCGGGCTGGTTGCACGTCGACGCGCTGCACCCCGAGGCGCCGCAGGTGGACGCCGCGCTGCTGCGGACGGCCCGTGATCGAAGCCTCCCGCTGCACGTCTGGACCGTGAACGATCCCGAGCGGATGAGCGAGCTCGTCCGCAAGGGGGTAGGCGCCGTGATCGGCGACGATCCCGCCGCCGTCGCGAAGCACGTGAAGGGATGAACGCTGCGATGAAGATCGTCATGAAGCTCGTTACCGCCAACGAACCGTCGTTGTTCGAGGAACGCATGAGCCGCGTGCTGGCGGGGCTCACCGAACAGGACGTCATCGTCGACGTGGAGTTCGCCACCTCGCCCACCGAGACCGGTTCGGGAACGGTCTACAGCGCGCTGGTGCACGTGCAGACGTCGGAACCCTGGTCCTGACGCCGCGACAGCGCGTCCTGCACGTGAAGCGCCAAGCGGCACGCCCGTGCGCCAGGGCGGTACACTCGGTCGATGCCGACGACCCTCGTTCTCGCCGTGGATGACGAGCCGGGGATGCTCAAGGTGACCGAGATCGCCTTGACCTCCTCGGGGTACGCCGTGGTGGCGTTCGACGATCCGCGCGACGCCATTCAGGAGCTGGAGCAGGGCCTCAGGCCGGACGTGATCGTGTCCGACATCGAAATGCCGGCCATGGACGGCTTCGCGTTCTACGCCGCCGTCCGTGAGGTGTCCGAACTGCGGGCGGTGCCGTTTTTGTTCCTCACCGCCCACGGCGACCGCCAGACCATGCGGCGCGGCATGACGCTGGGGGCCGACGACTACCTCACCAAACCGTTCCAGAAGGACGAACTGATTCAGGCGGTCCAGGTCCGGCTTCGGCGCGTCGCCGAGCTCCGGAGGCCATTGGAGGGCACGGTCGTGGCGCGCGGCTTCGGCCATCCCGTGATCGAGCGCAACGGCGAGCGATTGGACTGGGATTCGCTCAAGGCGCTGGAGCTGTTGTTCTACCTGTTGGAGCACCGGGGGGGCGTCGGCACCTTCGAGGTGGCCGAGGCACTGTGGCCCGGCAAGACCGAATCGCGCGCGTCGTCGTCGTTCCACACCACGCTGTACCGCCTCCGCAAGGTGATGGGCGGCGAGATGGTCGAGTCGGCCAACCGGCGCTACTACCTGCACGACAAGTTCCGCATCGAGTACGACGTGGACCAGTACCGTGAGCTGGCCCGCCACGCGCGCGCGACCGGCCGGTTGGGGGACTACCGGAGCGCCCTGGCGTTGTACCGCGGACACTTCCTGGCCCAGTTCGACTCCGAGTGGATCGAGACGCGCCGCGCCGCTCTGCAGGGCGAACAACTCACCATGTTGGAGGGGGCAGCCGAAGCGGCCCGAACCGCCGGCGACCTGCCCCTCGCGACCGAGATGTACCAACGCCTCACCGAACACGAGCCGTTCAGCGAGGTCGGGTGGGAAGGGCTGGCCGCCGCCTGGGACGCCCGCGGCGAGCCCGGCCGCGCGCGCGACGCGCGCCTGCGCTTCGAGCGCATGATGCGCGACGTGTGACCGCGGCGCGGGCCGGGGTCACGTCGCCGCCCTGAGGTACACTTCCCCGACGCGAATCCTGGAGGTGCTCCGCGATGTACGCAATCGATCTTCGTGGCAAGACCGGCCTGGTGATGGGTGTGACCAATCAACGGTCCATCGCCTGGACCATCGCCCGCCCGCTGGCCCGCGCCGGCGCCCGTCTCGCCTTCAGCTACCAGGGCGACCGGCTGCGACCCGCCCTGGAGAGCCTCACCGAGGAGCTGGAGGATCCCCTGCTGGTGCCGTGCGACGTGAGCGACGACACCGAGCTCGACGCCCTGTTCCAACGCGTCAAGGACGAGTTCGGCACGTTGGATTACGTGGTGCACGCCATCGCCTACGCGCCCCCAGCGACCTTCCAGGAGCCGTTCCGCAAGGTGTCCCGCCAGGACTGGCGCACCACCATGGACGTCTCCGCCTACTCGCTGGTGGCGGTCGCCGACCGCGCCGCCCCGTTGATGAACGAGGGCGGATCGATCGTGACGCTGTCCTACCTCGCCGCCGAGCGCGTGGTGCCGCACTACAACATGATGGGGGTCGCCAAGGCCGCTCTGGAGGCGTCGGTGCGCTACCTCGCCTACGACCTGGGCCCTTCGGGCATTCGCATCAATGCGCTCAGCGCCGGTCCGATGCGGACGGTGGCGGCACGCTCGATCGCAGGCTTCGGCGACATGTACGGCGAAGCCGGCCGCCAGTCGATGTTGAAGCGCAACATCACCGGCGAGGAGGTCGGCAACATGGGATTCGCGCTCTTGACCGACATGTCCGGTGGCGTCACGGGCGAAACCGTCTACGTCGACGCAGGGTTCCATGCCATCGGCATGTTCCTCGGGAACGACGATGGGGAATCGACCTGAGGCGCATCGTCCCACGCCGCGGCACCCCGGCCGCGTGAGCAGCGAGGAGCGCCGTACGTGAGTTCGCCTGCGCACGCCGTGCGTCCCGTCTACCGCGAGGTGCTGGCCGACCTCGAGACGCCGCTGACCGCCTTCCTCAAGCTGGCGGGTCGGCCTGCCTTCCTGCTCGAGTCCGCCGAGCAGGGCGAGCGGATCGCGCGCTACTCCTTCATCGGGGTGGGCGAGCGGAGCCGGTTGGAGGCCCGCGGTGCCGACGTGACGCTCACCACGCCGCAGGGCGTGACGCGCCACCAGAGCGAAGACCCGCTGCGCGACCTGTGGGACCACGTGGTGCGCCCCTCCAGCCATCCGGAGGAGTTGCCCCCCTTCTGGGCGGGGGCCGTCGGGTACGCGTCGTACGATCTGGTCCGGCGCTACGAGCGGCTCCCCGACGACAACCCGGACGAGCTGAAGCTGCCGGACCTGCTGTTCGTGGTGCCCGAGGTGCTGGTGGTGTTCGACCACCTGCGCCGCCGCCTGTTCCTGATCGCCCCCGCTCGCGAGGGCGACGCCGACGACGAGCGACGCGCCCAGCGGTTGGTGGACGAGGCGCACGCCCGCCTGCGCGCGCCGCTGCCGGGGGTGCCCGGCGATCGCGCCGGCCGCCAGGTGTCGTTCCAGGCGAACATGACCGCCGAGCAATACCGCGAGGCCGTGGATAAGGCCACCGCCTACATCCGGGCGGGCGACATCTACCAGGTGGTGCCCAGCCAGCGCATGTCGGCCGAACTGGGGGTGCACCCGTTCGCGGTCTACCGTGCCCTGCGGACGATCAACCCCAGTCCCTACCTGGGCTACCTGGACCTGGGCCCCGTCACGCTGGTGGCGTCCAGCCCCGAGAGCCTGGTGCGGAGCGACGGGTTCGAGGTCGAGACCCTGCCCATCGCCGGAACCCGCAAGCGCGGCGCGAGCCCCGCGGAGGACGCGGCCTTGGCGGAGGAGCTCCGCGGCGACGCCAAGGAACGCGCCGAGCACGTGATGCTGGTCGACCTGGGTCGCAACGACCTGGGTCGCGTCTGCCGGTACGGCACGGTGCAGGTACGCGACCTGATGCGGGTCGAGCGCTACAGTCACGTCATGCACCTGGTGTCGACGGTGGTGGGGCAGCTGGCGGAGGGGCGGACCACCCTCGACGCCCTGGCGGCCACCCTGCCGATGGGCACCGCCAGCGGCGCCCCCAAGATCCGCGCCATGGAGATCATCGACGAGCTCGAACCGACGCGGCGCGGCCCCTACGCCGGCGCGTTCGGCTACCTGGCCGTCAGCGGGGCGATGGACATGGCGCTCACGCTCCGCACCATGGTCGTCACCGACGGCCGCGTCCACCTTCAGGCCGGTGGGGGCGTGGTGGCCGACAGCGACCCGGAGGCGGAGTACCAGGAGAGCCTCAACAAGCTCGCCGCCCTCCGGCGCGCGGTCGAGATGGCCACGAGGGGCCTGGGATGAGCGTCCGCATCCTGATCATCGACAACTACGACTCGTTCACATACAACCTGGTGCAAATGCTGGGCGCGCAAGGCGTCGATCCCGTGGTGTGGCGCAACGACGCGTTCGACGTCGCGGACGTATCCGGTGTGGCGCCCGATGGCATCGTGATCTCTCCCGGGCCGTGCACGCCCGCCGAGGCCGGCCATTCGGTCGAGGTGGTCCGCCGCTACGGCCCGCACCTGCCGATCCTCGGGGTGTGCCTGGGGCACCAGGCGGTCGGCGCGGCCTACGGCGCGCGCGTCGAGCGGGCGGGCACGCTCATGCACGGCAAGACGAGCGTCGTGCGGCACGACGGCAGCACCGTCTTCCGCGGACTGCCCGAGGAGGTCACCGTCACGCGCTACCACTCGCTGGTGGTGCGCGATCCCCCGTCCGAGCTGATCGTCAACGCCTGGAGCGAGGACGCGGGCGAACGGGTGATCATGGGCGTGCGCCACCAAGAGCACCCCGTGTGGGGCGTGCAGTTCCACCCCGAGAGCATCCTGACGGTGGACGGCGCCGCGATGCTGGCGACGTTCATCGCGGAGTTGGAGGCTCGGTGACGCCTGACGGTCTCACCGTCGTCACGGCCACGCGGGGCCGGCCGGAGGTCCTGCTGGACAAGGCCCACGCGCTGGCGGCGCAGACGCTGCCGCGCGACCGGTTCGAGTGGATCGTCGCCTTCGACGGGCCCGCCCCGGCGCTCGAGGAACGCCTCACGCGCGAGGTGGGCGACGCTGTGCGGCTCAGGACCGTCGTCACGCCCGGCGTGGGGCCCGGCCCGGCCCGCGACGCCGCCGCCGGGGAGGCGCGGTACGAGGTGCTGTACCTGTCGGATGACGACTGCCTTCCCGACCCGCGCACGCTGGCGCGGCACCTCGACGCGCAGGCGCGTCCCGGCCTGTACCTCGGCGCCGTGATTTTCGAAGAGGAGGACGGCCGTCAGCGGCGCTGGGCGCCTCGCCGGCCCGGATGGTGGAACGTCGGCGGCGCCAACGCGTCGCTGCCCCGTGCCGCGTTCGAAGCGGTCGGCGGCTTCGGGCGCGAGCTGCGCGGCTACGGCGGCGAAGACCTGTGGCTGGGGTGGCGGTTGGCGCGCCACGGCGTGCCGATCCGGGCCCTGCCGCACGCCGCCGTGCTGCATCGCGGCCCGGATCCCGAACGTGCCGCCTCGCCGGAACGGGCCCAGCAGGCCGGCGCGAACGCCGTACGGATCGCCCGGATGGAGCCGCGTCTGGCGTGGCGGTTGGGCGTGCACCCCTCGATGGTGCGCACCAAGATGGCGCTGCTTCCGCCTCTGGCGGCCATGGGGGAATCCCGCTGGATCGGACGCGAGTTGGCGTACGCCCGCGGCGCGCAGCAGGCCTGGCGGGCCGAGGCCGAGGAAGCGGCCCCGTGAGCAGGATGCGCTTCGACATGGAACAGGAGGCACGATGAGCGACTCCGAAGGCGCGAACTTCGACGCGTCCCGCGTCCTCGCCACCATCTTCGACGGTCACACCCTGTCGCGGGCCGAGGCTCGCGAGGTGATGGGGCGCTTGATGGACGGCGAGCTCTCGCAGATGCAGGCGGCGGCGCTGCTTGCGGCGCTCCGCACCCGCGGCGAGACCGTCGACGAGATCACCGGCTTCGCCGAGGCGATGCGGGCCCGCTCGATCCACGTGCCGGTCGAGGACGACGGTCCGTTGTTGGACATCTGCGGGACCGGCGGGACGGGCGTGAGCACCATCAACGTCAGCACCACCGCCTCGTTCGTCGCCACCGCCGGGGGCGCGCGCGTCGCGAAGCACGGCAACCGCGGCGTGACCAAGCGCAGCGGCTCGGCCGACCTGCTGGAGGCGCTCGACGTGCGGCTCGACGTGCCGCCGGAGCGGCTGGCGCAGGCGCTCCGCGAGATCGGGCTGGCGTTCCTGTTCGCGCGGCAGCACCATCCGGCGATGCGCTTGGTGGCGCCGATCCGTGCCGACCTCAAGGCGCGCACCATCTTCAACAACCTTGGGCCCCTCACCAACCCGGCCGGGGCGTCGCGCCAACTGATGGGCGTGTACAGCCCCGCCCTGACCCGCACGCTGGCCGAGGTGCTGCGCGGGCTCGGCCTGGAGCGAGCGCTGGTGGTGCACGGCGACGGGCTCGACGACTTCACGATCAGCGGCGAGTCGTACGTCTCCGAGCTCCGGCCCGACGGCGAGATCGTGGAGCACGTCCTGACGCCCGAGGACGTCGGGCTGGACCGCGCCCCCCGCAGCGCGCTGCTGGGCGGCGACGCCGCCGCCAACGCCGATGCGACGCGCGCCATTCTGGCCGGCTCCACGCGCGGCCCCCAGCGCGACGTGGTGCAGTTCAACGCCGGCGCGGCGCTGTACCTGGCCGACGTCGCCCCCAGCGTGGCCGAGGGCGTGGCCCTGGCCGGCGAGGTGTTGGACGCCGGCGCCGGACTGGACGTCCTGGAACGCTACCGGGCGTTCAGCAAGCGCTGAGGGGCCGCGGACCGACCGGCAGGCGCGCGGAGGCGGCGCGCGTGTTCCCGGGAGGCACACGCGGCCCCGCCGAAGGGGGCATGATGAAGGGGACGAAGACGTACGCGACAGGGGAGGCAGCCACGTGAGCGAACGCGACGACAGCACCACGACCATCGGCAGCACGTTGGTCAAGACCGGATTCGCCGAGATGTTCAAGGGCGGCGTCATCATGGACGTCGTCGACGCCGAGCAGGCCCGCATCGCCGAGGACGCCGGCGCGACCGCGGTGATGGCGCTGGAGCGGGTGCCCGCCGACATTCGCGCCCAAGGGGGCGTGGCCCGGATGTCCGACCCGGACATGATCCGCGGCATCGTGGCCGCGGTCTCGATCCCGGTGATGGCGAAGGTCCGCATCGGGCACTTCGTCGAGGCGCAGATCCTGCAGTCGCTCGGCGTCGATTTCGTCGACGAGAGCGAGGTGCTAACGCCCGCCGACGAGGCGTACCACGTCGACAAGTTCGCGTTCACCGTGCCGTTCGTGTGCGGCGCGACCCACATCGGGGAGGCGCTGCGCCGCATCGGCGAAGGCGCCAGCATGATCCGCACCAAGGGTGAGGCCGGCACCGGCAACGTCGTCGAGGCCGTCCGCCACGCCCGCAGCGTGCTCGGCGAGATCCGCAGGATCCAGGCGCTCCGCCCCGAAGAGCTGATGGGGTACGCCAAGGAACACGGCGCGCCGGTGGACCTCGTGCGCTACGTGCACCAGCACGGGGCGTTGCCGGTCCCCAACTTCGCAGCTGGGGGGATCGCCACCCCGGCCGACGCGGCCCTCATGATGCAGTTGGGCGTGGACGGGGTGTTCGTCGGCAGCGGCATTTTCAAGTCCGCCGCGCACGTCTCCGAGGTCAGCGAGAAGCACCGAGCCTGGCGCGGCCGCGCCGAGGCCATCGTGAAGGCCACCACGCACTACCGCGATCCGGACGTGCTGGCGGAGGTGAGCCGCGGCCTGGGCGAGGCGATGGTCGGCCTCGACGTGACGACGCTTCCGGAGGACCAGCTCCTCGCCGGACGCGGTTGGTAGGCCGCGCCGCGCCGTGCGACGCGTCGCACCCCCGGTCGTTCCCTTGCGTCCCGCAGGGCCGTTCTCTCACGGCGGCTCACCGCGTGTGTTGGTAGAGTCGCTGCCGTGAAGATCGTTCAGGGCATCGTCCTCGTGGCCTTCGCCGCCGGCCTGTCGCTGGCCTCCTGGTTCGGCGCGTCGGCGTTGAAGTGGTCGCAGGAGCTGCCGGACCTCGAGCCGGTGCTGGCGCTCGAGTTCACCGCTACCAGCGAGGTGTTCGCACGAGACGGGACCCGCATCGGGTCGATCGTGCCGGTCACCGGCGAGGACCGCGCCTCGACCAACCGCATCCCGGTCGGGCTGGACGAGATCAGCCCCGCGGCGCTGCAGGCCATCGTGGCGTACGAGGACGACCGCTACTTCGAGCACTACGGCTTCGACATGTCCGGCATCGCGCGGGCGTTCTACGAAGAGTTCGTCGGCAGCGGGGGGCGCGGCGGATCCAGCATCACCACGCAGGTCGTCAAGAACACGGTCCTCGCCGATATCCGTGACGAGCGCTCGATGGAACGCAAGGCGAAGGAACTGCTGCTGGCCATCGAGCTCGAGCGGCGCCTCACCAAGGCCGAGATCCTGCAACGCTACGTGAACGTGGTGTTTTGGGGCGGCAACGTGTACGGCATCCGCGCGGCGGCGCAGACGTACTTCGGCAAGGACCCCATCGAGCTGAACCTGGCGGAGGGCCTGTACCTGGCCCGCCTGATCCCCGCCCCCAACGCCCGGCACGACGACTTCGAGACCACGCGCGCCTCGATGCGGAACGTCCTGGACCGGATGGTGCAACGTGGCACCATCAGTCGGGAGGCGGCCGAGCGCACCTGGCGTTACCCGTTGGAGCCGCGAGGGTGGGCGGCCGAGTACGAAACGGACGGCTCGCTGATCTCGGCGGAACAGACCGGCGATCCGGTGGTGGTGCAGCAGTCGATCAGCTCCGAACTGAACTGGCACGTCGTGGTCGCCGTGCGCAACTGGCTTCTCGATCGCTTTGGCGAGGCGGCGGTGTTCGGGCGGGGCGGGCTGCGCATCACCACCACCATCGACGTGCAGGCGCAGACCGCCGCCAATGCCGCCTCGCTGGACGCCCAGATTCCGGACGGGGCGGAGCTCGGCATCGTGGCGCTGGATCCCTACAGTGGCGAGGTGCTGGCCATGGTCGGAGAGAAGTTGGAGCCCGGCGTCCGCGAAGGGGAGTTCAACCGCGTCACGCAGGCCCAGCGTCAGCCCGGCAGCTCGTTCAAGCCGATCACCTACGCCACGGCGATCGAGGAGGCCGGCTTCACGCAGGCGACCATCCTGGTCGACAAGCCGACCGAGTTCCAGCAGCGCGGCGAACCCCCCTACGAGCCCGTCAATCACGACGGCTCCTTCATCGGGCCGGCCACCGTGCGGCAGCACCTGGACCTGTCCCGCAACATTCCGGCCGTCAAGGCGCTGGAGGCGGCGTCCGCCGAGGCGGTGGCGGAGCGCGCCCGGGAGCTCGGCTACGACGTCGAACCGTACTACTCGATGGCGCTGGGCTCGTTCGAAGTGTCGCCCCTGCGCCACGCCAGCGCCTTCACCTCGTTCACGAACGGCGGCGTGCACGTCGAGCCGCACTTCGTCCGGCGCGTCGAGGACGCCGAGGGCAACGTGCTGTACCAGGCCGACCCGCGCCGGTCGCGGGTATGGACCGAGGAGACCGCCTACGTGATGTTGGACCTGCTGCACGCCAACGTGGTCGATCGCAACCCCACGGCGTTCAGCTGGCGGGCGCAACTCGAGGGCCGCTGGGTGGGGGGCAAGACCGGCACCACCAACGACGAGAAGGACATCTGGTTCGTCGGCACCACGCCCGAGATTACGGCCGCGGTCTGGATCGGCAACGACCAGGGCGAGAGCCTGCCCCGCAGCATGACGCTGCCGGATGGCTCCACCGATCAGGTGAACAGCTCGCGGCAACCGATCTACGTGTGGAAGGACTTCATGGAGGCGGCCCTGCGCGGCCAGCCGGCCGATCAGGACGGCTTTCCCGTGCCTGAAGGCATTACCTTCCAAACCTTCGATCGCGACACCGGGGCCGCCTCGTCCGCGGGAACGCGGGCCGCGTTCCCAGCCGGCGAGGAGCTGCCCAGGCGGGCGTTCGCGTCTGCGCTGAGTGTCGAACTTCCCATCGACCAGGCCACCGGCATGCGGGCGACGGCCGACACGCCGGCGGATCGCATCGAGGTCGTGCGCGTCGCGCCCAGCGAGATCGACCAGTACCTGCCTGCGGGGGACGGCGCGCCCTGATGGACACGTCACGGCCCGGCGGGTCGCGCGCCGACGGGCTCACGGCGGTGGCGGGCCTGCGCGTCGGACACTGGACCGACGTAGGCGCCCGGACCGGCTGCACGGTGGTGCGGCTCCCGCCCGCCGGGGCCCCCACCTCGGCCTTGGCGTTCGGGCCGGCGCCGGCCAGCCGGGAGTACGCGCTCCTCGACCCCGACAAGTCGGTGCCGGTCGCGCACGCGATCGTGCTGAGCGGCGGCAGCGCCTACGGGCTCGACGCCGCGTCGGGGGTGATGCGCGTCCTCGAACGCGAAGGCATCGGGCTCGAGACGCCGTTCGCGCGGGTCCCGATCGTGCCGGCCGCGGCGCTCTACGATTTGGGGGTCGGCCGTTCCGACGTCCGTCCGGGCGCCGCTGCGGGCGAGGCGGCGGCCAAGGACGCCCACGACGGGCCGGTCGCGTCGGGACGCATCGGGGCGGGCAGCGGCGCGAGTGTCGGCAAGATCCGGGGGTTCGACGCGGCGGTGCCCTCGGGGATCGGCAGCGCCGCCGTGCGGGTCGGGAACGCCACGGTGGCGGCGCTCGCGGTCAGCAACGCGGTCGGCGCGCTGGTCGACCCGAACGACGGCAGGCCCATCGCCGGGCGCCCCGCCAGCGCCGAAGAGGCCGTGAACCTGTTCCAGACCCCGCCCGGCACCAACACCACGCTGGTGGTGGTCGCGACCGACGCGGCGCTCGACAAGACCGGCTGCCGCGCGCTGGCCCCCGCCGGCCACGTCGGCATCGCGCACGTGACGCGCCCGTCGCACACCCCCCACGACGGCGACACCGTCTTCGTCACCGCGACCGGTCGGGCCGGCACGGTCGCCCGCAGCCCGTTGTCGGTGGCGGTGCAGCAGGTCGTCGCCGAAGCCATCCTGCGCGGGGCCCGCAAGGCCGTCGCCTCTTGAACCGGCCCGCACGGCGCGGCCGCGCCCCATGTCCCCCCTTGGCGAAGGGTGCCGGCAGCGCCGGCGTAACGCCATGGACACCGTGAACGTCGGCATCCTGGCCCTGCAAGGAGCGTTCCGTGAGCACCGCCGCGCGTTCGGGCGCCTCGGCGTCGACGCGTCCGAGGTGCGCCTGCCACGCGACCTGAGCGGGCTGCACGCCCTGGTGATCCCCGGCGGGGAATCGACCACCATGGCCAAACTGATGCGCGCCTACGAGCTGGACGAGGCCATCACGGTCTTCGCGCGCGAGGGCGGCACCATCTGGGGCACCTGCGCCGGCGCGATCGCCGTCGCCACCGAGATCGAGGACCGCCCCGAGCAGCCCCGGCTGGGGCTGCTGGACATGCGGGTGGCCCGCAACGCCTACGGGCGGCAGGTCGCCTCCTTCGAAGCGGACCTCGACGTGTCCGGCCTGGGCGACCCCTTCCGCGCCGTGTTCATCCGCGCGCCCCGCATCCTGCAGGTCGGGGCGGACGTCGAGGTGTTGGCCGCCTACCGGGAGGACCCCGTCATGGTCGCCTCCGGTCGGCTCATGGCGACCGTGTTCCACCCGGAACTGTCCAATGACGACCGCATTCACGCCCTGTTCCTGGAACGGGCCGCCGCCGCCCGGCCGTGGACGGCGCCACGCTGACGCTCACCTGACGACGTCGAACGTCCTCACAGTTCGATGCCGGCGTTGTTCTTTTCGAGCGCGCGCTCCGCGCGGTAGGACGACCGCACCAGCGGCCCGGACACGACCTCGAGGAATCCCTTGTCGAGCCCCACCTCGCGATAGCGCTTGAACCGCTCGGGGGTGACCCACCGTTCCACCGGGAGGTGCGCCGGGCTGGGCCGCAGGTACTGCCCCAGCGTGAAGACGTCCACACCGGCGGCGCGCAGGTCGTCCATCGTCTGGTAGATCTCCTCGTCCGTCTCGCCCAGGCCGACCATCAGGCTGGTCTTGGTCAGCACGTCCGGCCGGGCCGACTTGGCGTGCGCCAGCACGTCGAGGGTCCGTCCGTAGCCCGCCCGGGGGTCCCGCACCGGATGCGTGAGGCGCTGCACGGTCTCGACGTTCTGGGCGTACACCTCGATGCCGGAGTCCAGTACCACGTCGACGTGCTCGTGGACGCCGGCGAAGTCGGGCGTCAGCGCCTCCACCGCGGTATCCGGGTTGCGTTCCTTGATGGCCTGGACGCACCGCGCGTAGTGCGACGCGCCCCCGTCGCTCAGGTCGTCCCGATCGACCGAGGTGAGCACCACGTACCCGAGCTCCATCATCGCGACCGACTCGGCCGCCAGGCGCGGCTCGTCGGGATCCAGCAGACCTTTGGGATTCCCGGTCGCCACCGCGCAGAACTTGCACCCACGCGTGCACACCGAACCCATCAACATGATGGTCGCCGTGCCCGCATTCCAGCATTCCGCCAGGTTCGGGCAGCGCGCCTCCTCGCACACCGTCGCCAGGCGGTTGCCGGTGACGTTCTGTTTCATGTCCTGGTAGCGCCCGCCGGAAGGGAGCTGAACCCGCAACCACTCCGGCTTGCGGTCCCGCGGGGCAGGCGCTTCGCTGGACGTGGTTCGGCGGCCGCCCTCCACGGACGGGACCGACTTCTTGAAGTCCCGGGAGTTGATCACGCCGGCATCCTCTCACGCGCCGGCGGGTTCAGCATGTCGTCGAGGTGTGCGCCCAGCCGGGGTAACAGGCGCGTCGCCGCTTCGTCCAGCGACACGTGGCGGCCGATCAGGGCCGAAAGGCTGGTGACACCCTTGCCGTGCAGCCCGCAGGGCACGATCGTTCCGAAGTGCGACAGGTCGGTGTGCACGTTGAGGGCGAAGCCGTGGAAGCTGACGCCACGCCGGATCGCCACACCGATGGCGCACAGCTTGTCGTTGCCGACCCACACGCCGGCGTAGCCGGGACTGCCGGCGGCCTCGATGCCGTACGACGCGGCCAGGTCCGTAATCGCCCCCTCCAGGCGCCGCAGGTAGTCGCGCACCCGGCGGCCGATGGGCAGGATGGGGTAGCCGACCAGCTGCCCAGGCCCGTGGTAGGTGACGTCGCCGCCGCGCTCCACCTCGACCAGATCGAAGCCGAGCGCACGAAGCTCCGCTTCGCTCCGAAGCAGGTGTTCGCGCCCGCCCTTGCGTCCGAAGGTCAGCACCGGCGGGTGCTCGACCAGCAACAGGGTGGGCGGCAGGCGCCCCGTGGCGACGCCGTCGTGCACCTCGTGCTGCACCTCCCATGCCTCACGGTAGGGGAGGCGGCCCAACTCACGAACGGCGAAGGGGGTATCCACGCACCGAGGGTAGCAGCTGGCCGGCAGCGCCGGGAATCGTCCGCTACGGCGCGACGATCCGCAACAGCCGGCCGTCGTGGTCGGTGATCAAAACCTCGCCGTCCGCGTCGACGCCGAGGCTCGACACGGGGAACCCCGCGTCCAGCAGAAGCTCCGCCTGCCAGGTGTCGTCGCCCGTCCTGCGCGCCACCAGCAGCGTGCCGCCCACGTAGTCCCCGAACACGTAGGCGCCCCGCAACGACGGGACGCCCGACCCTCGGTACATGTGCCCCCCCGTCACCGATCGGCCCCAGCCGTCTGCATGATCGTAGGTGACCACGGGCAGCACCGTGCCGGTCGGATCGCAGCCGTCGTCCGCGTAGCACCGGTCACCCTCCATCACGTTCCAGCCGAAGTTCAGGCCGCCTTCGCCGCCCGCGGCGACGCGGTTCACCTCCTCCGTGCGGTTCTGCCCCACGTCGGCGATCCACAGGTCGCCGGTGGCGGGATCGAACGAGAACCGCCACGGGTTTCGGAGCCCGTAGTGCCACACCTCGGGCGCGCCGTCCTCGCCGTCGGCGAAGGGGTTGTCCGGGGGGATCGCCACCGGGTCGCCGCCGGGGTCCAGCCGCAGGAGGGTGCCCAGCAGGGTGTTCGGGTTCTGCCCGTGCCCGTGCGGATCGCCGCCGGATCCCCCGTCGCCGAGCGCCATGTACAACATGCCGTCCGGCCCGACCGCCAGCTGCCCGCCGTTGTGGTTGCCGTACGGCTGGGCGACGGTGAGCATGCGCGTCTCCTCGCCGGGCACGGCGCGCCCCTCGCGCACCGGCATGCGCGACAGGACCGTGCCCCCCGCAGCATCGGTGTAGTGGACGAACACCTCACTCGGGTGGTTCGGGTGGAACGCCAGGCCCAGCAGGCCCTGCTCGCCGCCGGAACGAAAGTCGCCCTTTGAAATGTCGACGAACGGTTCCGGCCGCACGGTGCCGTCCTCCACCACGCGGACCGTGCCGCCCTGCTCCAGGACGTACAGCGCGTGGCCGTTCGGGCCGGTCGTCACGCCCACGGGGCTGGCCAGCCCGTCTGCGACCACCTCGAGCTCGACGCCGTCCCCTTGGGCGGCGGCGCAGGCTGAGAGCAGCAGGCCCGCCAGCAGCAGCGCCGCGGGCTGAAACCATCGTTTCGAGGAGAGGGTCCGTTGACGGGTCGGGGGGTTCGCTGCCTCGTGCTTCATGTTCGGATTGTGACCCACGTGGCAGGGGCGGCACGTCGTACGCTCCGCAAGCCGCCGCGGGGCGGAGGGGCGGCTAGGCGTCGGCGACGGGCACGCCCTCGGGGTCCAGCCACGGGTACGCCTCGTTTTGCGCATCCAGGCGGTCGGCGACGCGCGGGTACAACCACCGGAACGCGAGGTCGTTGCGGGTGCGTGCGCTCAGGGCGGGGCGGTCGTACATACCGGCTTCGCGCCGCTGGCGTTGCGCTTCGAACAGGATCACCGCCGTCGCGACGGAGACGTTCAGCGACCGAACCATGCCCAGCATGGGGATGGTGACGTGCAGGTCGGCGCGCGCCGCGCCGCGCGGGCTGACGCCGGCCCGCTCGTTGCCGAACAGGATGGCGGTGGGGCGGGTGTAGTCGGCGTCGCGGTAGTCGATCGCGCCTTCGGAGAAGTGCGCGGCCAACACCTGCATCGACTGCGCCTGCACCTCGTCGAGGGCCAGGTCTAGGCGGTCGTGCACCACCAGATCCACCCACTTTTCGGCCGACGCGCTGGTGGCGCTGTAGGTCGGGACCCCGCCGGTCGGCGCGGTGGCGTGCACCGTGCCGATGCCCACGGCGTCGCAGGAGCGGAGCATCGCGGAGAGGTTGTGTGGCTTGTGCACGTCCTCGGCCACGATCGTCAGGTCCGATTGGCGCCGCGCGAGCACGCCGAACACGCGCGCGGCGCGGTGGGGGGTCGCCATGGACGCAGGGTACCCTGGGAATGGGCACCATACCGGCTGTGACGCGGCAAAATGCGCTTGACACCCCACGAAGCCGGGGGTAGCATTTCGCCTACGCCTGCGCGCCGCACGCCGAGGTGGCGGAATTGGTAGACGCGCTAGCTTGAGGGGCTAGTGACCGTTCAGGTCGTGTGGGTTCGAGTCCCATCCTCGGCACCATGTACGCAGCCAGAACGCAGGACGGACGGCGCGCGGACCGAGGCGGCCCGCGCGCCGAATCGTAGGGGGACGCCGTGATAGCGTGCCCCGTGACGGCGTTCCCGTTCGCGACCTTTCGCAGCGGCCAGCGCGAGTCCCTGGACGCCATCCGCAGCGCCTTCGACGGCGGACACCGGTTCGTCGTCCTGGACGCGCCGACCGGCGCCGGCAAGTCCGCCGTCGCGGTCGCGCTGGCGCGTGAGGCGTCCAGCGCGTACGTGCTGACCGGCCAGAAGCTCCTGCAGGACCAGTATCTTCGCGACTTTCCCGACCTGTCGCTAATGAAGGGACGCGCCAACTACGACTGCCTGGTGATCCCGACGCACGCCGCGGCGGCGCCCTGTCTGGTGGGCCGTCGCTACGAGGCGTGCGACGCGTGCCCCTACTTCCGCGCCAAGGACGTGGCCATGGCGGCCGACGGCACGGTGATGAACTACGCGTACTTCTTGCACGAGGTCAACTTCGGCGGCGGTTTCGGCGAACGCGACCTGCTGGTGCTGGACGAAGCGCACGGGATCGAAGGGGCCCTGATGCAGTTCGCGGAGGTGCGCCTCACCGACGCCGACCTGGCGCGCACCGGCGTGCAGGCGCAGCTGCCCCAAGGGCCCGACGTGGAGGTCCACCTGGACGCCGCCATCGAGTTGATCCCGCGCCTCCGGGAGCGATCCTCGCAGTTGGCGGTGCGACAGCAGGGACTCCCGACCGGCAGCGGCGAGCTGGCGGCGCTGCTCCGTGCCCGGCGTTGGCTGGACGGCACGGTGCACCGCCTGAGCCTGCTGCAGGACGACGTCGAGGAGGGGGGACGCTGGGTGGTGGACCGGGACCGCGACGCGGACGGCGTCGCCGTCGCCTTCAGGCCCGTCGACGTCGCCGCACTGGCCGAACCGCTGTTGTTCCGCTACGGCGCGCGGGTGCTGATGATGTCCGCCACGGTGCTCGACGCCGAGACCTACCTCCGGGCGTTGGGGATCGACCCGGCCGCGGCGGCGGTCGTCCAGGCCGACGCCACCTTCCCGCCGCAGAACCGGCCGATCCGGCTGCGGCCCGCCGCGCGCCTCACCCGGCACTACCTGTCGCGCGACCTCCCGCGGCTGGTCGACGCCGTGGCCGAACTGATGCGCATGCACCCGGACGAGAAGGGCGTAGTGCACGCGCACTCGTACAAGATCGCCCGGGCGATCACGGAGGGGCTGCCGCCCGAACTGGCCACGCGCGTGCGCAGCCACGCCAGCGCGGCCGACCGGGACGCGGCCCTCACCGCGCACCTGGACGCGCGCGAACCGACGGTGCTGGTGACGCCCAGCATGACGGAAGGCATCGACCTGGCCGACGATCGCGCCCGCTGGCAGGCGATCTGCAAGATCCCCTACCCCTACCTCGGCGACCCCCAGGTGGCCGCGCGGCGCGAGATCGACCCCTCCTGGTACGCCTGGCGGACGTGCCTACGCGTGGTACAGGCGTACGGCCGCTCGGTGCGCAGCCGAGACGACCACGCCGTGACCTACCTGTTGGACGCCGACTTCCCGGCCTTTCTGAAGCGCGAACGCGGGCGCCTGCCGGGATGGTTCCTGGAGGCGATCGAAGAGGCCTGACGTGCACCGAGCCGGCACGGTGCCGCGTTCCAGCAGCGAGCTACGCCAGGCTCCTCATCGCATGGAGCTTCAGCCTTGCGACAACGTTCATCGCACGAGCCCCCATACTGGGGCATGAAGGACGAGGACCCATTGCGGGTCACGCTGCTGGGGGGCTTCGGCCTGGCCGTGGGAGCGCGGCCGGTGCCTCGCGATGCGTGGCGGCTGACCAAGGGCAAGGACCTCGTCAAGATGCTTGCACTGGCCCCGGGTCGTCGCCTCCACCGCGAACAGGTACTCGAGTCCTTGTGGCCAGAACGGGAGCGCGAAGCGCAGCTCAACAACCTGCACCAGGTGGTCAGTGCCGCCCGCAACGCGATTGCCGCCGCGGGTGGCGACGGTCATGCGTGCGTTGCCTTTCGCGCCGAGACACTGCTCTTGTGCCCGCACGGCGAGCCGTGGATCGACGCCGATGCGTTCGAGCGCAGCGCGCGCGCGGCGATCGGCGGCGACGATCGGGCGCTGTGCCGCGCGGCGCTCGACCTGTACGCCGGCGAGCTTCTGCCCGAGGATCGCTATGCGTCATGGACATCCGGGCCGCGCGAGATCCTACGAGGCCTGGCACAGGAGGTGAGGGTCGCCCTCGCCCTGTGCCTCGAGGCCGACGGCGAACTGGCGCTCGCGGCGGACCTGCTGCGAGGTAGCGTTGCCGAGGACCCTGCACACGAGGCCGCGCATCGCCACCTCATGCGCGTCTATGCGCGCGCCGGAGATCGCGGCGCCGCGGCACGCCAGTTCCAAACGCTGACGCAGGCGCTGCACGACGAGCTCGCCGTGGCGCCGGACGAGCACAGCGTCGCCTTGCACCGGGACATCGCCTCGGGCCGCGTGGGTTCCGTGGCTGGCGATTCGCTGGTGTCGCCGCGCCGGAGCAACCTTCCCGCACCATTGAGCAGCTTCGTGGGCCGCGCCAGTGAACTCGAGCGAATCCCATCCCTGGTCCGCCAAAAACGCCTGGTGACGCTCGTCGGACCGGGTGGCTGCGGCAAGACCCGCTTGGCCCTGGAGATCGGAACCCACCTGATGGATGCCTTCGAGCACGGCGTGTTCCTCGTCGAGCTCGCGGCGACCGCGGGCGCCGAAGACGTCATGTTCGAAACGGCCCGCGCGCTCGGCGTGCGGAGCGGCGCCGACGAGGCGTCCGCGGTCGCGTCGGTCGTGCGGCGTATTGGTCACGGCGCCACGCTGCTGATCCTCGACAACTGCGAGCATGTCGTGGCCGCGGTCGCGGGCATGGCGGCCGCTTTGCTCGGGCAGTGCCCGCACCTGCACGTGCTCGCGACCAGTCGAGAAGCCTTGCGCCTGCCCGGGGAAACCGTGCGGCGTGTGGCGCCCCTGAGCGCACCGGATCCGGCGCAGCGGCCGAGCCTCGAGGCGATCGCTGAACACGACGCCGTGCGGCTGTTCGTCGAGCGCGCCGCGGATGCGCACGAGGGATTTGCGCTCGACACGTCGAATGCACCCCTGGTGGCGGCGATCTGCTACAGGCTGGACGGCATCCCGCTCGCGCTCGAGCTCGCGGCGGCGCGCGTAGCGGCGCTGCCGCTGTCGGCGATCGCCGGGCACCTGGATGACCGCTTCCGGTTCCTCACCGGCGGCCTGCCGCATGGGCTCACACGGCAGCAGACGCTGGAGGCCACGGTGGCCTGGAGCTACGCGCTCCTCGCGCCGCAGGAGCAGACGATGTTCCGCCGGCTCGCCGTGTTCTACGGCCCCTTCGACCTCGAAGCCGCCGCGGCCGTGGCCGACCCGGCGCTGCAGGGCAGCCACGCGACCGCGCTTCTCGCGCGCCTCGTGGAGCGCTCGATGGTCGTGTCCGGTGTCGGCGGCTCCGCCGCGCAGTTCCGACTGCTGGACACGATGCGCGCCTACGGCAGGGAACGGCTGGCGGAGCAGGGCGAGCTCGCTGAGGCACGTTCCGCACACGCACGGTGGCTGTTCGAGCTCGCCCAGAGGACTGCGCCCCTGCGGGCCGGCGCCGTCGGTGGCGAGCGTTTTGCGGAGCTCGACCGTGCCCACGACGAACTCCTGCCGGCGCTCGAGCACCTGATCCACCACGATGGCGCCGACGCGTTGCGCCTCGTCGTGCGGCTGTGCCCATACTGCCTATGGAACGACCAGGTGGCGGAAGGCCTCATGTTCTCGCGTCTCGTGCTCGAGCACGTGCTGGAGCCGTCTACGCTGCGGGTGGAGGCGGCGATCGGCGCGTCGGTCCTCGCGCTCCGCGGCGTCGGCTTCGACCTGGCTGCGCGTTACGCCGTGGGCGCCGCTGCTGACGCACGAACGCTGGACGACCGCGCCTCGATTTGCCGCGCACTCCTCTGCCTGGGAATCATGCGCTGGTGCGCCGAAGATCTTGTCGGCGCCGAGCGCCTGTTCGGTGAGGCGCGAGCCGTCGCCGTGCAGGACGGTCTCGTGCCCGAGGCGATCGTGGCCCTGCAGACCTCGGCGGCGTTGTGCGCCGACTGGCGCAACTTCGATGCCGCCGAGCGCCACCTGGAGGAGGCGGAGGGCTGGTGCCGACGACTTCGGGAGGGCGAGATCCTTCCGCTCATGGTGACGCTCGGGCACTGGCTGCCCATGCGGCGTGGCGGCGCAAGCCGGCTGATGTGGGCCGAGCCCTTCGTGGTGTTCAGGGGGGTCCCGAAGGGCGCCGTGCGGCCGACGCTCCTGTCGGAGCGCGCCAACCTGGCCCGCCTGGTGGGCGACCGGGATCGCGCCCGCGCCGGGCTCCGCGAGGCGCTTGCGCTGTTCCGCGAGGAAGGCGACGCGGCCGGGGTTTCGCGAATGCAGTGCAGGCTCGGTCAAGTGGCCTTCAGCGAGGGCGATTTCGATGACGCGTACGAACAGTTGGAGGAGAGCCGTCGACTCCGCCTGCGCATCGGGGAGGTGCGGAGCATCCAGGTCAACCTGGTGAGCCTGGCCCGCCTCGCGGCCGAGCGGCAGCGCCTGGACCTCGCCCATCGGTACCTGCGCGATGCCGAGGAGATGAGCAGGGACCGTCTCGATCGCCCTGGCCTGTCGATGATCCTCATCGAACGAGGGGTGGTGGCCCTGGCTGCGGGCGAAGCGGACGACGCGGTGGCCCTCCTGACGGAGGCGCTCACGATCGCCCGCGCGCACGGCACGGCGTTGCACGTGGGGTGCGTTCTGCGAGATCTTGGTGCGGCCCAGGCCGCGGCCGGACGGGGCGCGGATGCCGCGGGGTCGCTCGCGGAGGCGGTAGCCACGTTCGCCCGCGTGGGCCACGACGAGGAGGCGGGCTTCTGTCGTGCGCTGCGGGTGAGCGCAGGGGGTCGCTAAGTGCCGGCAAAGAGCGGCGGCACATGATTGGCGTGTCCTCGCCGTCGGAACGGCGGGGCGGGGGGCCGTTGCGGCCCCGACGTTCTCGCAACGGGAGGTTTCATCGTGAATCATCGTGGATACCATCGCGGCCTGGTGCCGGCCGCCATCCTGCTGGGTTGCACGCTCGTCAGCTTCGCGCTTGCCGAGCGGAACGGGGCGCCCATGGCAGCGCTCGGGACCGTACGCTTCGCCACGTCCTGTACGGACGAGGCCGACGCGCGGTTCGATCGGGCGCTGGCCCTCTTGCACCACATGATGTATGCGGAGGCCGAGGAGGCGTTTGCCGCGGTCGTCGCCGAGGATCCCGACTGCGCGATGGCACACTGGGGCATCGCCATGTCTCTGATTCACCCCGTGTGGGCGGGCAGTCCCACGCCGGCGGACATGGCCCGCGGCCGCGAGGCGCTCGCCCAGGCGCGTGCATCCGACAGCGCCAGCGCCCGCGAGGGCGCCTACCTCGACGCGGCAGGCGCCTTTTTCGACGCGGCCGACGCCGACTACCCCACCCGCCTGCAGAGCTTGCGCGATGCGATGCGCCGCGTTCACGACGTGTATCCCGACGACGCGGATGCTGCCGCCCTCTACGCCCTCATGCTGGTCGCCACGGCGCCGGTCGACGACGTCAGCCGAGGCCAGCAGCGGCGCGCCGCCGAGCTTCTCGCCGACGTGCGGCGTCGGATCCCCGATCATCCTGGTTCCATCCACTACGCGATCCACGCCCACGACTCCCCGGAACTCGCTGCGGAGGGCGAGGAGATCGCGCGCCGGTACGATGCCATCGCACCGGAGGTGCCGCACGCGCTGCACATGGCCTCGCACATCTTCGTTCGACTCGGCATGTGGTCCGAGTCCGCGCAATGGAACCGGCGTTCTGCGGACGCCGCGCTGGCCCTGTCGGCCGGGGCCCCCATCGTGAACCACTATCCGCACGCCATGGACTACTTGGCGTACGCGTATCTGCAGCAGGCGGCGGATGACGACGCGTCGGCCCTGTTCGACGAGCTGCGCGCGCACGACGCCTACCGCTTCGACTTCGGCGCCGTGCACGCCTTCACTGCAATTCCAGCGCGGCTTGCGCTCGAACGGCAGCGGTGGGCGGAAGCCGCAGCGTTGCCAATCCGCACGCCCGAGGCCATCGACTGGGACGCGTTCCCCCAGCTCGAGGCGATCACGCATTTTGCGCGCGGCATTGGCGCTGCGCGCAGTGGGAACCTCGGGGCCGCACAGGCCTCGCTGGCTTCACTGGAGGCGCTGGGCGCCCAGACCTCGGGCTACTGGTCGCAGCAGGTGAAGCTGCAACGGCTGGCCGTGTCCGCTTGGATCGCACACGCGCAGGGAGATGACGATCGTGCGGTCCAGGACATGCGCGCTGCGGCCGAGCTCGAAGCCGAGGTGGGCAAGCATCCCGTCACGCCGAGCGGCGTCGCCCCGGTGGGCGAGCAGCTGGGCGACCTGTACTGGGCGCTGAATCGGCCCGCCGAAGCGTTGGCTGCCTACGAGGCGGTGTTGCGCGTCGCGCCCCATCGCCTCAACAGCCTCGCGGGCGCCGTGCGCGCTGCCAGCGCGCTCGGTGACGTCGACCGGGTGGGGCGCCACCGGACACCTCTCCTCGAGGCGATCGAGGGAGCCGATGGCGATCGCGCGAGGCTTCTCCGCTCCCTGGGCGCATTCTAGGGTCGGGACCAAGGCTGGCCGGAACGGCCAGCGGCGAGCCGGTCACGGACCAGCTCCTGGACGGCCTGGGCGAAGCGTATTCGCAGGTTCTGACACGAGACGGCTTCCCCTTCGTCGACGTTCGGCTGACGAAGGGCGGCCGTCCCTCGCGCAACCGTAGGCCGCTCTAGGCCCGTGACCGTTCGCGCCGCGTCAGAAGTAATCGGCCCCGCCCAGAAACGGCGGATGCGACGCCACCGTGCCGGCCAGCGGCGCCAGCGCGGCCGGGTCGCCGTCGGCCAGGCCGGCCGCCTGCAGCGCGGCCGGCGGCACGCCCGCCAACACCGCGGCCAGGCCACGCACGTCCACCCGCGCCGCGGCCTCCGCCTCCGTGGGCGTCGCCTCGCATCCCTCCGGCCCCACGCGGACGCGCCAGCGTCCCGCGTTCCAGTCGCAGAAGGAATCGTCGACCTCGATCACGTCGTCCCGCGGTGCCGCGTCGCGCGGTCCGCGAAGGGGTCGCAACGCCGCGGCGACGTCCACGATGCGGGCCTGCAGGATCGCCCGCGGGGCGGTATGGCGGGGCGCCTCGTCCCGTGCCAGGGGATCGGCGGCGGGCAGATCGATCAGGATGCGGTCCACCTGGCCGCGCCATGCCCCCAGCAGGTCGAGGACCCGGCGCCGTCCGGCGGCGTCGCGCCACGCGGCGTCGACCACGTGCAGGGTGCCCTCGCTGCCGAATCCGTCCGTGGCCACGATGGCGTAGCCGTCGGTGGTGCGGTACGCCAGCGGGCGGGTCGCGCCCTCCGTCGGGGGGTCGAACAGGCCGGTCCACTGCCTGGCGTGGGGCGGCGCCTCGCCGTCGGGCCGCCAGTCCCGCAGGAACGCGAAGGTGTGGCCCTGCGCGAAGACGTCCCGTACCGCCAGCATCTCGTCGTCCGCGCCGGCACCCACCTCCTCGAAGGCCGCGCGCTTGGGGTCGCCCGCCACGCGGTCCAGGGGGGCGTGCAACCGCACGCCGGCGGCGACCGACGCGAAGCCGAGAGCACCGTAGAAGCGCGGGTCGAACGGGTGTTCGAGCGCCAGGCCGACCCCTTGGCTGTGCAGTTCGTGCAACCCGTGCCACAACAGGGCGCGGACGTGTCCCTGGCGGCGGTGCTCCGGTGCGGACGCCACCCCGCCCAGCGCGCCGGTGACGACCGGGACGCCGCCCACGTACGCCCGGAACGGAAACCAGGTCCCGGTGGCGACCGGCTCGCCTGCGACGAACGTGCCGCGGGTCCACGGCAGGCGCGCCGCCAAGTTCGCCCGTACCGCGGCGTCGTCCTCGGCCGTGCGCCCCCCGAACGCGCGGTTGCGAAGTCGGATCCACCGTGCCAGGTGACGGGCGTCCAAGGGCGCCACGCGCGCTTCGGCCTCGCGGCCGGCCCGGGGCCTCACGCCGGTTCGACCTCGAAGGGGAGCGGTACGGGTCGCTCGGCGTGCGTGCGAAGCACCATGGTGGTTTCGGTCCGCTCGATCCCCTCCATCATCATCAGGCCGTCCAGGAACTCGTCGAGCTGTTCCGGGTCGGCGACGCGGACCTTCGCTAGGTAGCTGTACGTGCCGGCGACGGAGTGCAACTCCTGGATCTCGGTCAACGCCAACAGGCGTGCGACCAGCGCTCGCGCCTCCGTTCCCGGACGCGGCGCCAACGCCACGAAGGCGCAGATCGGCAGGCCCAGGGCGTCGGGGTTCAGCACGGCACGGGTGCCCTGGATCACCCCGGCCTGCTCCAACTTGCGGATCCGCTCGCCGACGGCGGGGGCGGACAGGCCGACGCGCTTGGCGACGGAGGCGTGCGCTGCGCGGCCGTGCTCACGGAGGATCGCCAGGATGTTCTGGTCGATCGCATCGAAACGGGACATGCCGAACGCTACCACCCTGCCCAGGCCCGCTCGCAGGCGGCCGGCTGATACGCTCGGCGGGTGCGCGTCCTCTTCGTCGGCGACGTCTTCGCCACTCCAGGGATGAAGGCTGCGCGGTCCTACCTGGACCGCGTACGGCCGGACTACGACTTCGTGATCGTCAACGGCGAGAACGCCGCGGGCGGGCGGGGGATCACGCGCAAGCACTACCAGCAGTTGCGCGCCGCCGGTGCGGACGTGGTCACCCTCGGCAACCACACCTTCGACCAGCCCGAGGTCCACGGCCTGCTGGAGGAGACGCAGCACCTGTTGCGTCCCATGAACTACCCGCCGGGCACGCCGGGCCTGGGGGCGGCCACGTTCACGGCGGCGGACGGCTCGCGGATCACGGTCGCCCAGGTGATGGGTCGGGTGTTCATGGACCCGCTCGACGACCCGTTTCGGGCGCTCGACGACCTGATCGATCGATGCCCTGCGGGCGAGGCGCTGGTGTTGGATCTGCACGCCGAGGCGACCAGCGAGAAGAAGGTGCTGCTGCATCACGTCGCCGGCCGCGTCAGCGCGGCCATCGGGTCCCACACCCACGTCCAGACGGCCGACGAGACCGTGGTGAACGGCACCGCGTACATCACCGACGTCGGCATGACGGGCGTGCAGCACTCGGCGATCGGCATGGCCTACGAAGAGGTGCACCACCGCTTCACCCGCAAGACCCCCAAGCGCTTCCGGCCGGCCGAAGGGCCCGCCACGGTGTGCGCGGTGTCGTTCGTGCTGGACGGGGCGCGCGCCCGCAGCGTGGAGCGCTTGAGGTGGACCGCGGAGCAGGCCGCCCAAGACGAGGCGCGGTAGGATGCCCGCGATGTCGAGCTCCGAGCCGGGCGTGCAAGGCGCGCCCACCAGCACCGCCGACGACGTCTTCGTTCGCCTGAAGGCCGACGTCGACTACCTTGGAACCGCCCTGGGCCGCGTCCTGCGCGAGCTGGAGGGCGAGCGGTTCTTCGAGCTCGTCGAGCACGTCCGCACCATCACCAAGCGGATGCGGGCGGGCGCCCCGAGCGATACGCCGGACGAGGCCGCGCGCGACGAGCTGATCGCCCTGCTCCGCAGCCTGGACACGGGCGAGGCCGAACGGCTGCTCCGCGCGTTCACCGTGTACTTCCAGCTCATCAACCAGGCCGAGGAGATCCACCGCGTGCGGGTGAACCGCCTGCGGGACGCCTCGTCCAGCGACGCCGAGCCGCGGCCCGAGTCGATCGCAGACGCCGTCGCCACGCTGCGGGAGGACGGGTGGTCGCGCAGCGAAACCAGGCGTCTGCTGGAGAACCTCGACGTGGGCCTGACGTTGACGGCGCACCCAACCGAGGTGAAGCGCACCACCATTCGCTTCAAGCTGCAACGGATTTCGGAGGCGCTACGCCAACGCAACGAGCGGGAGCTCTCGCCCCCGCGGCGTGCGCGCTTGAACGAGGAGATCCACGCCGAGATCGCGACCTTGTGGCAGACCCGCGAGTTGTTCCCCCAGAAGCCCACCGTGCTGGACGAGGTCAAGAGCGCGCTGTACTACGCGCGCCGGTCGTTGCTCGAGACGCTCCCGAGGGTGATGCAGGACATGGAACGCGCGTTGGACGCCAACTACGGCCCGGCCGACGAACCGCCGCTGCCGCCGGTGGTGCGGTTTCGGTCCTGGATCGGCGGGGACCGAGACGGCAACCCCTACGTCACGCCCGAGGTGACCGCAGAGGCGTACCGGCTGCAGGCCGAACTGGCGTTGGAGGCGTACCGCGCCGACGTCGACGGGCTGATTCAGCGCCTCTCGCTGTGGGGCGAGCGGGTGAGCCTCACCCGGCGCTTCCGGGAGGACCTCGCCGCCTTGGCCGAGACGCACCCGCCCGTGCAGCGCTTCCAAGGTGAGCCGTACCGTGAGAAGCTCGCCTACGTGCACCGGTTCCTCGACCACGCGCACGCGCGCCTGGTGGAGGGCACGTCCCGGCAGGGGTACCCCGGAGGCGAGGACGCGTACCCCAATGATCTGTCGCTGATCATGGAGACCTTGGAGCGGGGCCAAGGGCGCCGCGCCGCCAACGCGTTCGTCCGACCCGCCCTGTACCGGGCGCAGGCGTTCGGGTTCGAGCTGGCGCCGCTCGACATCCGCGAGCACTCTCGCGTGCATGAGGCCGCGGTGGCGCGGCTGTTGGCGCATGCCGGCGTGTGCGATGACTACGCCTCCCTGCCCGAGGGCGAGCGCGTTCGGATCCTGGGTGGCGAGTTGGCCGAGCCACGTCCCTTGGCCGCGGCCGGTGCGGACCTGGGCCCCGAGGCCGAGCGGGCGCTGGCCTTCCTCGAGGTCTTCGGGCAGGTGCAGCGTGACTTCGGGTCGCGTGCGACCGGAAGTTACGTGGTGTCCATGACGGAGGGCGCGTCGGACGTGCTGGAGGTACTCATCCTGGCGAAGCAGGCCGGTGTGATGGAGTTGGACGCCACGCCGTTGTTCGAGACGCGCGCAGACCTGGACGCGGCGCCCCGCGTGCTGGCCGAGCTGTTCGATCTGCCCGGCTACGCCGCCCACGTGCGGGCGCGCGGCGTGCAGGAGGTGATGATCGGGTACAGCGACTCCAACAAGGACGCCGGCTTTCTGAGCGCCAATTGGGCGTTGTACCGGGCGCAGGAGGAGGTGGCGGCCGTGTGTGCGCAGGCGGGCGTGCCGCTGCGCCTGTTTCACGGCCGCGGGACCTCCATCGGCCGGGGCGGCGGTCCGGCGGGTCGGGCGATCCTGGCGCAGCCGCCTGGCAGCCTGGCGGGCCGGATGCGCATGACGGAACAGGGCGAGGCGCTGGCGGACCGCTACGCCGACCCCGACCTGGCGCACCGCCACCTGGAACAGGTGATGCACGCCTTCCTGCTGTCGTCCGCGCGGGACGCGCGCGAGGCGGCCGAGCCCGTCCCCCTCGGGTACCGCGAGGCCATGGACGTGGCGGCCGAGGCGGGCCAGCGCGCCTACCGCGAGCTGCTGGAGGGCGAAGGGTTCATGCGACTGTACGCGCAGATCACGCCGATCGAGGAGATCGCGCGTCTGCACGTCGGTTCGCGGCCCGCACGCCGCAAGGGCGACCCGTCGCTCGAGAACCTGCGCGCCATCCCCTGGGTGTTCAGTTGGACGCAGTGCCGCGCCAACCTGCCCGGCTGGTACGGGCTCGGCAGCGGCTTGGCGGTGCTGGACGAAGGTCAGTCGCGCGAGATGTACCAGCACTGGCCGTTCTTCCGGGCGGTGATCGACTTCGCGCGGATGAGTCTCGCCAAGAGCGATCTCGGGGTGTTGCGGCGGTACTTCGACCTGGCCGAACCGGCCCTGCGCCAGCGGTACTGGCCGTGGATCGAGGCGGAGCACGCCCGAAGCGTGGCGGCGGTCTGCGACGCCTCCGGGCAGTCGCTGCACCCCAGTGACGACACCTTGACACGCGGCATCGCGCTTCGCAATCCGTACGTGGATCCGCTCAGCTACCTGCAGGTCGAACTGTTGGAACGCTTGCGCCGTCTCACCCCCGAGAGCCCCGACAAACCGGGGGTCGAAGAGGCGGTGCTGGTGAGCCTGCTCGGCATCTCCGCCGGCATGAGGAATACGGGATGACGGACTCTCATGCCGCTCAGAGGTACGGTGCGTACGCTATGCGATCGAGGGGAGTGGCATGGATCTGATCCTGAGTGGCGGCCCCATCCTCGCCGCGATCGTGATCGTCTCGTTGTACGCGCTGTACGTGTTCCTGGTTCGCTTCTTCAAGCTGTCCAAGGAACGGACGGACTCCGAGCGCCTGATGGCGCGCGTGAACGCGGCGGTACGCGATCGTGATCTCGACGCGGCCTTGGCGGCGTGCGAAGCGCACGGCGGGCCCGTGGCGCGGGTGTTGCAGGCGGCGCTGATGCGGCTGCCGTACGGGCGGTCCGCGGTGGAGGCGGCCTTCCAGGAGGCCAGCCTGGAGGAGGAGCAGCGCCTCAGCCACGGACTCCGGTCCTTGGCGACGGTGGCGCAGATCTCTCCGCTCATGGGGCTCCTCGGGACCGTGACCGGCATGATCATCGCGTTCGCGGAGATCTCGCAGCAAGGGACCGGCAACCCGGCCGCCCTGGCGGACGGGATCGGGCAGGCCCTCGTCACGACGGCCGCAGGCCTGATCGTCGCCATCCCGGCCCTGATCGGGCAGAACGTGCTGAGCAGCCGCGTGGACACGATCCTGATCGAGATCGAGCGTCGACGCGAGGAATTGATGGGCGAGGTGGTGCAGGCCGTGGCCGTGCGGCGTGACGAGCGTGGACGCGAGGACGTCGCGGAGATGGCGTGATGCGGGCGCGGCGATCCCGTCGGTCACGGCTGTCGCCCATCCTCGAACTCACGCCGATGGTCGACGTGATGTTCCTGTTGATCATCTTCTTCATGGTGTCGACCACCTTCATTACCCTGGAGTCGGGGCTGCCCGTCGACCTTCCGCAGGCGTCCTCCGCGGAGGCCCAGTCGGAGGGGTTGCCGACCGTCACCATCGACGCCAGCGAGCGGATCTACCTCGGCGGCGACGAGGTCGACGTGTCGTCGCTGGTCCCCGCGCTGGAGGCGCTGCTGCGCCAACAGGAGCAGGAGGTCGTCATCCTGCGGGCGGATCAGAGCGTGTCGCACGGGTTGACCGTGCGCGTGATGGACGCCATCAAGCGCGCTGGGGCCGTTCGGGTCGCCATCGCTGCAGGAGGCTGAACCATGAGCCGTTCACCTGCGTGGACCGATCCCGATCGCCGACGGGCGTTCCTGCTGTCGGTGCTGGTCCACGCCTTGGTGTTGTTGGCGCTGGTGTCGTGGGCAAGCCTGGAACGCCTCGAGACGGAGCCGCCCGAGCAGTTCCTGGTGATCGACGTCGGCACGCCCGCTCCGGCCGAAGCCGAGCGTCCCGCCGCCGCCGACGATGCGCCGGCCCCCGAGGCCGAATCGCCGAGCGTCGCGGCGGACGCCGCCGGGGAGCCGATCCCGGGCCTGCCCGACCTCGAGACGCGCGGCGACCCGGTGGCGGAACCGTCTCCGTCGGTCGAGTCGCCGGCGCCGCCGGCGCCGCCGGCGGAGGCGACGCCCGAACCGCCCAGCGAGGAGCCGGCCGCGGCGCAGGTGCCCCTGCCGGCCCCGGTCCCGTCGGTGCGGATGCCGGAGGCGGCCGTGCCGGCGCCCGCGCCGGAGGTGACCGCGTCCGTGCCGGAGATCGAGGAGACCGAGCTCTCGCCGCGTCCCATGAACGAAGCCCTGCCGGTGCCGGAGCCCAGCGCACGCGCGACCAGCGGTGCGGTGGCCGTGCCCAGTGCGGCCCCCGAGGTCACCCAGGCCGAGACGCGGCCCGTGCCGGCCCCCAGCGCGGCGGTGTCCGCGCCGTCGACCGTTGGGCTGGAGGCGCCCGAGGCCAGCACGGCACGACCGCAGGTGCGGGAGGTGGAGGTGCCCAGCCCCAACGCTGCCGCGGTCTCGGGCCGAACCGTGCAGGTGCCGGCCGTGCGGCGCGAGTCGGGGCCCGTGCGCGATCTGGGGGCCGCCCCCACCGCGGGGGTGCGCGCGCTTCGCGCGCTGCCCGAACCGGCCGTACAGGCCGCGGTGCGCGACGCGCCGGAAGACGGCGCGCCCGGCGCGGCGGCGGACCGCCCCATGCCCGACGCGCCGGCCGGTGGCGATGCCGCCCGTGCCGGCCAACCCGGCAGTGATCCCCAGGCGGCGGCCGACGCGCGTGGGCTGGCGGGATCGCCGGACGGCGAGGCCGGCGCCGGCGGCACGCCGGCCGTCCCGCCGCCGCCGCTGCGAGAGACCCGCCCCAGACCGTTGGCGGTGATGATCGACAACGCGGCCGGCTACCCGCAGGCGGGCCTTCCGGCTGCCAGTTGGATCGCCGAGATGCCCGTGGAGGGCGGCACGACGCGTTTGATGGCGATGTTCGACGCCGGCGAGCCGGAACGGGTCGGGCCGGTCCGTAGCGCCCGCGACTACTTCGTGGAGGTGGCCGGGCGAAGCGATGCGGTGCTGGTGCACGACGGCGGGTCGCCGGGCGCGCTGGTCGCCCTGAACGAGGGCGTCGCCCCTTCCATCAACTCCTACGAACGGGGCCGGTTGTTCGAGCGCGCCGCCAACGCCTCGGCGCCGTACAACCTCTACTCCTCGGGGGCTGCGCTGCGGGAGGCGGTCGTCGATCTGAACATCGACGCGCAACGGTTGTTGTCGGGGTTCCGCCCCGCTCCGCCGGCGGAGGGCACGCCGTCCGCAACGCGGGTCGACATCGACTGGGGCGGCGCCTACGACAGCGGTTTCAGGTACGTGCCGGCGCAGGACCGCTACCGATGGATCCGCAACGGCGAGGACGCCGTCGGCGCGTCCGGCCGGGCGATCCAGGTGGACGCCGTCCTGGTGGCACGGATCGAAACCCGCGTGGTGGATGCCGTCGGGCGCTTGTACATTCCGGTCAACGGCGGTCCGGCCCAGCTGTACTGGCGCGGCATGGTGCAGGAGGGCAGATGGAGCGTGGACGGGGGCCTGCACTTCACCGACCCGAACGGCAACCGGGTCTCGCTGGAGGCGCTGCGCACTTGGGCGTCGTTCGTTCCCCAGGGGCAGTCGGTGACCGTCACGCAGTGAGCGGCGCGGCGCGCCGCCTCAGCGCGCGAGGACCTCGTCGAACACCAAGCCGCGCAATCGGACGCGATACGCGTCCTCGTCGATGCGGACGTCCAGCCAGGCGTACTCGTCGCCGTACCCGTTGGCGTCCAGCAACAGCGCCTTGCCCTGCGACGCGACGTTGAGCCCGCCTCGTACCGGCGTGTGGCCGTACACGCCCAGCCGATGCGGCGTCTCGGCCAGGTAATCGTGATCCTCGTAGATCCAACGACGCCGGTTCAGCCGGTAGAAGTCGTTGTCGAACACGTTGTGCTCTTCGCGTGGGCCGACGTGGGCGAGGTGAATGCCCTCCACCTCCAGCGACCGGGGCCAACGCCGGATCCAGGCGGCGAGCGCCTCGGGAAGGTGTGAGCCGTAGCCCGGTTTCCACTCCAGGTGGCTGATGTCGTCGCTGCGAAGCGGGCCCTGGTGGGGCTCGACGGCGTTGTGGTCGTGGTTGCCCAGCAGCACGTGCGCGATCCCGTCCGGGACGGGATCCAGGAAGGCGTGAACGCGGTGCAGGAACGCCTCCTGCGCCCGTTCGACCCGCCGCACGTGGCCCGGGTCGTACTCGTCGTAGGTCGTGACACCGGCCAACTGAGCGTAGATGGCGCGGCTCTTGGCGTGGACCAAGTCGCCGAGGAGGACCAGGCGAGTCGTTCCGTCGAGAAGCTCCGGCGTGGGGGCGCCACCTTCATCGCGGAGGCCCGACTCGTCCAGCATGCGCCAGAGCTTGTCCTCTTGGGCGTGAATGTCGCCGATGACGACCAGTCGCACGGTGGGCGGTGTCAGCGCGCGGCGGCCTGCGTGGAGGGGAGACGGCCCACTTCGAGCAGCGGGAGTGGATCGATCGGCGACCCATCCACGCGCACCTCGAAGTGGAGGTGCGATCCCGTGACGCGCCCCGTGGTGCCGACCCGAGCGATCAGGTCCCCGCCGGCGACCCGTTGACCCTCGTTCACCAGCCGTTGAGAGCTGTGGGCGTAGTAGTACTCCACCCCTCCCTGCTCGATGATGACCAACTGGCCGAAGCCGCCCATCCACCCCGAGAAGGTGACGACGCCCGGCGTCGCGGAGACGATCGGGTCGCCCGTGTCACCGTCGATGTCGATGCCGTAATGACTGTGCGTGCCGCCGACGCTCAATTGACGCCAACCGAAGCGCGAGGTGAGGGGTCCCTGAAGCGGCCACAGCATCGCCGTCGCCTCAGCGTCACCCGGGGCGGCTGACGCATCAGCCGGATCGGCCGCCGTCTCGGGCGAGCCGGTGGCGCGCTCGTTGACGATGCGCAGCGACTGGCCGGGTCGCAGCGTGGAGCCCGACAAATCGTTCGCCGCCATCAAGGCGGCGACGGTCGTGTCGTAGCGGCGGGCGATCTCCCACAAGCTATCACCGGCGTCGACCGTGATCACCGGCGCGGCGTACCCGCCTTGGTCACCGGTGTCGTCCGCCTGGGCCAAGGCCTGCGTGCCCGGCACCTCCAGCACCTGTCCAGGTTGGAGGGTCGCGGACGGGGCCAAATCGTTGGCGGTGGCCAGGTCGTCGACCGTGACCTCGTGCGCCTGCGCGATCTCCCACAGGGTGTCGCCCGGCCCGATCTCCACCGTCGCGACCTGGGGCGCTGCCGCGCCGGGGTGGAGGACCAGCTCCTGCCCCGGACGAATGGTGACGTCCCCCAGGTCGTTCCAGGCGATCAAATCGTCGACCGACGTTCCCGTCGCCTGCGCGATGTCGTAGAGGGTATCGCCGGCCTGCACGGTCCACCGGCTGGGCGGGCCCGATACGGTCCCAGGGAGGACGAGCGTGTCGCCGGGCGACAACTGCGTAGAGGCGAGGTCGTTGGCGGCCATGAGCTCGTCGACGGTGGTGCCGTGGCGCGAGGCGATCGCCCAGAGGCTGTCGCCCGCCTGGACGGTGACCGCATCTGCCATGACCCACGAGGCCGCGCCGAACATGATGAAGAAGAAAAAGCCACGCACGCGCATCGCTCGGTAGTGTAGCAAACGTCACGAGCGGGGGGTGCGAACGATTGCGCGCTGGGCGCGAACCATGCCGCTCAGCCCGCGGGGCGCCCGGTGCGAGGAGCCCAATCAGCGCAGAAAGCGGGTCCCCTGTCGCCCCGAGAGTGCGTCCCTCAGCCGATCGGGCGCCCGTCCGTCGGCGATGAGCGCCTCGGGCGCGCCCCAGGCCAATGCGTTCAGTGCGGACTCGACCTTGGGGATCATGCCGCCGGCGATCCGTCCGTCGGCGATGCGCGCGCGGACGTCGTCCTCGCGGAGCTCGCGAACCAGCGTGGTGGGATCGCTCGGGTCGTCCAGCACGCCGGGCACGTTGGTCAGAAACGCGACCGGCGCCGCCAAGGCCCCCGCGACCGCCCCGGCCACGTCGTCGGCGTTCACGTTCAGCGGGGCGCCCGCCTCGTCCACCGCCAGGCAGGCCAGCACGGGCACCATGCCGAGCGCCGCCAGGCCCACCAGAAGCTCGGTCCGCACCGCGGTGATGCGCCCCACCCGTCCCAAGGCCGGATCGGCCACCTCGGCTTCCAAGACCCGGGCGTCGCGCCCCGTCAGCGCGACGGCGTCGCCGATCTCGCCCGCCAGGTGCTTGCCGAGCACGCTGAGCACGTTCTCGACGATGCCGATCGCATCGTCACCGGTCACGCGCCGGCCGCCTTCGAAGCTCGATTCGATCCGTGCCTCGTCCAAGCCCGCCTGGATGTAGGGGCCGCCCCCGTGCACCACCACGCCCGGCCCCTGCTGGGCGGCGAGGGCCGCCAGCGCGGCGGCGAACGCCCGGCGCGTGGCCGGGTCGCCCATGGCGTTCCCGCCGTACTTGACGACCCAGGGGACGCGGGCGTTCCCATCGAGGGGCACGGCCGGTGCGCGCCTAGTCCTGGTCCCGCTCGGCGTCGGGATCCGCGGCGTCGTCGCTGGAGGCGTCCGCGTCGGCGTCGGCTTCGTCCTCGGCCCCGTTTCCGTCGCCGTTCTCGCCGCCGTCGACGTCGTCGCCATTGGCGTCCGCTTCGGGTTCGGGCGTCATGCCTTCGTCCGCGTCGGCGTCGGCATCCTCCTGACCCGCGCCGGCGTCGGCATCAGCGTTTTCCTGACCCGCGTCGCCGTTGGCGTCAGCGTTTTCCTGACCCGCGTCGGCGTCCGCGTCGGCGTCAGCGTCCTCCTGGCCCTCGTCGGCGTCCGCGTCGTCGACGTCGTTGCGCTCGCCAGGCATCTCACCGGCCGGTTCGCCGTCTTCGTCGTCCCCGTCCCCTTGGGGTGCGCCGGCGTCACCGGCACCGTCTTCGCCGTCCGCCCCGGCGTCATCGGCGTCATCGGCGTCATCGGGCATGCCCGGCGCCCCGGGGGTCTCGCCCGCGTCGTCCGCGTCGGCCGCGTCGGCTTCGCCCTCGCCGTCCGGATCGGCCATGTCGGAGGCAGCGCTTTCCTCGTCCTCGTCCAGGCGCTCCAGGATCTCGTCGCGGCGGGCCTCGAGGGTGGTCAGATCGCGGCTGGCACGGGCGATCTGTTGTTCGAGCAGCGACAGCTGCGTGGCCAGGTCGCCCTCACGCCCCTCGCGCAACGAGGCGACGACCGACTCGAGCGAAGCGATCTCGTCCCGAAGCGAGGCGTTCTCGTCCCGGAGCGTCTCGATGGTGGCGCTGCGCTCTTCGGCCGTGGCTTCGAGCTCCTCGAGTTCGGCCTGAACGCCCTCGAGTTGCTCCTCGGTGGCGGCGCGGGCCTCTTGGGCCTCGTCGCGTTCCGATTCGAGCGTGTCGACGCGCGCTTGCAGTTCGTCGCGCTGCGACTCCAACGCGTCGACCCGGCCCGGATCGACGCACGCGCTCAACAGGAGCAGGAGGGCGAGAACGGTCGAAACGAATGCGGTCGTGGTGCGAACGGTCATGGTCACCTCTTTCGGGCGGAATCGGCGAGCGTCGGGCGTGCTTGCAGGGAGGGGGTGTACGGGTCGCGACCGGCGGCGGTGCCGGTACGAACCGCGGGGCGCCGCCCGGCGTTCAGGCGCCTTGGGCGACGTCCAAAGCCCGCCATCCCTTCGGGCTTCGGGACAGTACTTCGTGGCCGTCGTCCGTCACGACGACGAGATCTTCGACGCGGACGCCCGCGTCGCCGGGGCGGTAGGCGCCAGGTTCGACGGTGATCACCATACCCGGCGCCAGGACGTCCTCGCCGTTGGGTCCCAGCGAGGGCCCCTCGTGGACGTCGAGGCCGACGCCGTGCCCCAGGCCGTGCACGAACGCGTCGCCCAAGCCGTGCCGGCGTAGCACCTCCCGGGCGATCCCGTCGAGTTCCTGGCCGCTGACGCCGGGCCGGACGGCGTCCAGCGCGAGGGCCTGAGCTTCGAGCACGTGGTCGAACAGGGCCTGGTGGGCATCCGACACCTCACCCACCCCGAAGGTCCGCGTCATGTCGGCGCAGTAGCCGTCCAGGCGCGCGCCCATGTCGATGGTGATCAGCTCGCCCGCCCGGATGTCCTTGTGCGATGCCAGGCCGTGCGGCATCGCGCTGCGTGCGCCGCTGGCCACGATCACGTCGAACGCCATGCCGTCGCCGCCTTCGGAGCGGACGAAGCGTTCGATCTCCAGGGCGACGTCGACTTCGCGCAGGCCGGGGCGGACCACGGTGAGCACGTGCTGATACGCGCGGTCGGTCAGCGCCGCGGCACGCCGGATGGCGTCGACCTCCGCGTCGTCCTTGACGAGGCGGAGCTCCGTCACCAGCCCTTCGGTCCGCACCGGTTCTTCGCCGACGCGGCCAGCCAGGCGGGCGGCGGCGGCCAGCGTCAGATGTTCGGCCTCCACCCCGAGGGGGCCGCTCCGGACCCGCTCGGCCACCACGCCCATCCAGTCACGCTCGATGATCGCGGGCAGGCGGGATTCCTGCTCGGCTTGCGCCACGTAGCGTCCGTCGGTGAGCAGCCACACGTCGGTTCGGGTGATCAGTACGCGCGCGTCGGCGGGCGACGTGAAGCCGGAGAGCCAGCGCACGTTGGCCGGGCCGGTCACCAGCATCGCAGCCAGGGAGCGTTCCTCCATGGCGGCCCGCACGCGCGAGAGTCGATCGGTCACCGTGCGGCCTCCGCGATCGCGTGCAGGTCGTCGACCTTCAGGCTGGCGCTGCCGATCAAGCCGCCGTCCACGTCCGGTTGACGCAACAGCTCAGCGGCGTTGGACGGCTTCATGCTTCCGCCGTACAGGATGCGGATGCCGTCCTCGAACCCCGGCAGAAGCCTGCCCAACTCGGCGCGGATGGCGGCCGACATCGATTGCGCGTCCTCTGCCGTGGCGGTGCGACCGGTGCCGATCGCCCAGACGGGCTCGTACGCGACGACCAGTTCGGTCGCGCCGGTGAGCGTCACGCCGTCCAACGCCGTGCGCAGCTGGTCCAGGACCACCGTTTCGGCTCGGCCCGCGTCCCGTTCGGCTTCGGCTTCGCCGACGCAGAGGATGGGGATGAGGTCGTGGCGGCGTGCGGCCGCGAGCTTGTCCCGCACGACCTCGTCGGTCTCACCGTGGTAGGCGCGTCGTTCGGAGTGGCCCACGATCACGAAGTTGGCGCCGGCGTCGCGCAGCATCGCCCCCGACAGGTCACCCGTGTACGCCCCTTCGTCGAAGGGCGAGAGGTCCTGTCCGCCGATCGCGACGGGGCCGCCCTTCGCGCGGGCGGCCAGGCTGGCGATGTGCGTGGCGGGCACGCACAGCAGGAGGTCGGTGCGGTCCGTGACGTCCGGCTCCAGGTGCGACAGGAAGGTGCCGAGCCAGTCGAGCGCCTCGCCCGGCGTCTTGTACATCTTCCAGTTTCCGGCGATCAAGGGGATGCGCATGAGCAAAGGATACCGCAGGGCCGGGAGGCCGCCGGTCCGCGCAGGCGCGGACTGGCGGCGAAAGGCGCGGTGCTCAGGCCTGCGCGGCGGGCGCCGAAGCGCCCTTCTTCTTGCGTTGCGCGGGCTTGCTGCGGTTGCCGCCCCCCTGCGATTCCAGCGCGGCCAGGCCCCCGACGAGGGCGTAATCGAGGACGTCGTCCAGCGAGGCGACGGCGTGCAGCTGCACGCCGCGCGTGAGGTAGGCGTCGAGGTCCTTGACGTCGGCCGCGTTTCGTTCCGGGTACAGCACGTGTTTGATGCCGGCCCGCTTGGCGCCGAGGATCTTCTCCTTGAGGCCGCCGATCGGCAGGACGCGGCCGCGCAACGTGACTTCGCCGGTCATGGCGACGTCCCTGCGCACGGGAATGCTGGTGAGGGCGCTGATCAGGCTGGTGGCCAGCGCGGTACCGGCGGAGGGGCCCTCCTTCGGCGTCGCGCCCGCGGGGACGTGGATGTGGATCTCGTTGTCATCCAGCAGCTTCTGGGGGATGCCGAACCGTTCGGTGTTGCTCTTGGCGTAGGTGAGGGCCGCGCGGGCGGATTCCTTCATCACCTCGCCCAGTTGCCCGGTGAGCACCAGGCCGCTCTTGCCTGAGGTGATGCTGGTCTCGACGAACAGGATGTCGCCCCCGACCGGCGTGAAATACATGCCGGTGGCGACGCCGACGAGGTCCTCTTCCGCCTCGGATTCGGGCGTGAAGCGTTCGGCGCCCAGGTAGCCCTCCAGGCTGCGCTCGGTGATGCGCACGCGCTTGGCGTCGCCTTCGGCGATGCGGCGCGCGGCCTTGCGGCACAGCGTGCCCAGGGTGCGCTCGAGGGTCCGCACGCCCGCCTCGCGCGTGTAGCTGGTGATGACGCGCGAGATGGCGCCGTCGCTGATCTGGAGCTGCTTGGGCTCCAGGCCGTTCTCCTGCAGCTGCCGCGGCAGCAGGTAGCGCTTGGCGATCTCGAGCTTCTCGTGCTCGATGTAGCTGGAGAACTCGATCATTTCCATGCGGTCCATCAGCGCTTCGGGGATCTGGTGGGCGTAGTTGGCGGTCGCGACGAACAGCACTTCGGAGAGGTCGAACTCGACGCCGAGGTAGTGGTCGACGAAGTTCTGGTTCTGTGCCGGGTCCAGCACCTCCAGCAGCGCCGAGGACGGATCGCCCTGGTACGAGATGCCCAGCTTGTCGACCTCGTCCAGCAGGAACACCGGATTCTTGGTGCCGGCGGTGCGGATGCCCTGGATGATGCGGCCCGGCATCGAGCCGATGTAGGTACGGCGGTGGCCACGGATGTCGGACTCGTCGCGCGCGCCGCCCAGGCTGATGCGGACGTACTCCCGTCCCAGGGCCTTGGCGACCGACTTGGCGATCGAGGTCTTGCCGACGCCCGGCGGCCCGACGAACAGCAGGATCGGTCCCTTGTTCACCTCGGCCTCGTCCAGGGTGCCCTCTTGGGCCCGCTTGGCCTTGAGGGTGCGGACGGCCAGGTACTCCAGCACGCGGTCCTTGACCTTGTCGAGGCCGTAGTGGTCCTCTTCCAGGGTCTTGGCGGCGGCGGCGATGTCGAGGACGTCCTCGGAGCGGTGGTTCCATGGCAACTCGGACAGGGTCGTCAGGTAGGTGCGGATCACCGAGGCCTCGGCGCTGTCGGGATGCATGCGGGCCAGGCGGTTCAGCTCCCGCTGGGCCTCCTTCATGACGTTCTCGGGAAGCTCGGCCGCTTCGAGCTTCTCGCGGAACATCTCGACCTCGTCCTCGTCGTCGTCGTTGCCCGAGAGTTCCTTCTGCAGCGCCTTGATCTGCTCGCGGAGGAAGTACTCGCGCTGGTTTCGGTCGATCTCCTCCTTGACCTCGCGCTGCAGCCGCCGCTGGGTCTCCTGCAGCTCGATCTCGGTGTCGATCAGCACCAGGACCTTGCGGAGCCGTTCCGTGACGCTGGGCGCCTCGAGCACGGCCTGCTTGTCCTCCAGCCGGAAGTCGAGGTGGTAGGCGACGTAGTCGGCGAACTGGCCGGCATCCTCGAGGTTGAGGATGAACTGCGCCACTTCGCTCTGGATCCCGCGGTTGCCGGACTCGAGGAGCTCGCCGAACTTCTCCTTCAACTCCCGGAACGAGGCGGCCACGACGGTGGAATCGCCGTCCTCGACCTCGTACGGCGACAGATCGGCCTCGATGAGGCCGCCGGCGGCCCGGTAGGCATCGATCTTGACCCGGCCGACGGCGCGGACCAGCATCTGGATGCTGCCGTCGGGGTTCTTCTTCATCCGCATGATGGTGCACACGGTCCCGATCTTGTACAGGTCGTCGGGCGCGGGCTCCTCGACCTCACGGTCGTGTTGGCTGGCGATGACGATGGTGCGGTCGCGGTCCAGCGCCGCATTGATGGCGCGGATGCTGACCGCGCGTCCGGCGTCGATCGGCATGACCATGCTGGGGTAGAGGACCGAGCCTCGGACCGGGCACACCGGGACCGGTGCGTCGAAGCGGGGGGTGCCGGTTTGCTCAGCCATGGTCGGCTCCTTTTCTTGTTCTTGGCGATTCGGGGCGGGTCGGTGCCCATGCAGGATCCCGAGGACGCGCGTAGTTGAGTCGGGGGGTGCGGTAAATCTGAGTCAGCACGTGTCAAGTGTACCTGGGCGAGGGGGTGCCATGCAGTGTCCAGAACACGTGCCGCCGTCCCAACGCGGGACGGCCGGCGCCACGGCGGCTGCCGTGCGTACGGCCTTTCATGATAGCGCGCTGAGCGGTTCCACTGGGCGACGGCCGCGACGCCCGTGCTACCCTTCCGAGCGATGAACGACGTCCGCGACGCCCTCCACCACGCCTTCCGCCGGGCCCTCGACCGGATCGGGGCCGAAGCGCCCGAGATCCCGATCCAAGAGGTTCCAGCCGACAAGCCCGGCGACTACGGCACGCCCGTCGCCTTCACGCTGGCGCGCAGCCTGCGGCGCAATCCCGCGCAGATTGCCGCCGACCTCGTCGCGGCGTTCGACCCGCCGGCCGGCGTGCTGCGCGCCGAGGCGGTCGGCCCCTACATCAACGTGTTCCTCGATCCGGCGGTGTTCGTGCGCGACGTGGCGGCGGGCCCGCCGGCGCCGCCTGAGCGCGGGCTCAAGGTGGTGGTCGAGCACACCAGCGTCAACCCCAACAAGGAGGCGCACGTCGGCCACCTCCGCAACATCGTGCTGGGCGACGCGGTGGCCCGCATCCTGCGCGCCGACGGCTACGAGGTGGAGGTGCAGAACTACGTCGACGACACCGGCCGTCAGGCGGCGGAGAGCATGTTCGCCGCCGAATGGTTCGACGAGCCGTGGGACGGCCAGGAGAAGTTGGACCACTGGTACGGACGCCTGTACGTGCGTCTCGGCGAAGCGCGCGAGGCGCATGCCGACGAGATCGAGCCCGGCGTGAGCGAGATGATGGCCCGCCTCGAGGCCGGCGAGATGCGCGAGCGCGTCGCCGAGGTGGTCCGGGCCCAACTGGAGACGTTCTGGGCGCTGGGGGCTTCGTACGACCTGCTGGTGTGGGAGTCGGACGTCGTCGCCGCCGGCTTCCTGGCGCGAGGCCTGGAGGTGCTCGAAGCCAGCCCCTACGTGTCGCGGCCGAGGGAGGGCAAGTACGCCGGCGCGCTCGTGATGGACGTCTCCGAGTTCATTCCCGGGCTGGAGGAGCCCCAGGTGGTGCTGGTCCGTAGCGACGGCAGCGCCATGTACGTCGCGAAGGACATCGGGTACCAGTTCTGGAAGGCGGGCCTCTTCGAGGGGCTGGACTACGCCCCGTTCGCCGAGCAACCGATCGGCGCGACCCTGTGGACCAGCGCCCCCCAGGGCGACCCCGCCCCCGGCGGGCGCCGCTTCGCCCATGCCCAGGAGATCGTGAACGTCATCGACGTGCGGCAGAGCCACCCCCAGACGCTGGTCCGTACCGCCCTGGCGTTGTCGGGAACCGAGGAGGGGCGCGAGGCGTACCGGAACAGCAAGCACCTCGCCTACGAGGTGGTCACCCTCGAGGGCCGCGCCATGAGCGGGCGCAAGGGGATCACCCTGGCGATCGACGAGGTGATGGTCGAGGCCGCACGGCGCGCGCGTGTCGTCGTGATGGAGAAGAACCCCGAGCTGCCGAACGTGGACGAGGTCGCCCGGCAGGTCGGTTTGGGCGCCCTTCGCTTTGCGATGTCGAAGAGCGAGGCACGCCGGGTGATCGACTTTCGCTGGGAGCAGGCCCTGAGCCTGCAGGGCGACAGCGCCCCCTACGTCCAGTACGCGCACGCGCGCGCCGCCAGCATCCTTCGCACCGCCCGGGCGCAGGGCGTCGCGGACGAAGCGGCCGATTTCGCGGCCATGGGACCCCTCGAGGTCCGCCTGGCACGCGAGTTGGCGCGCCTGCCCCACGTGCGGGCGCAGGCCGCCCGCGAGCTGGCCCCCCACCTGGTGGCGCAGTACGCGTTGGACCTGGCCACCGCCTGGAATGGCTACTACAATCACCGCGGTCCTGACGGGCGTCCCGACACCTCCGTCGTGCGGGCCGCGCCCGGCCTGCGCGGGGCGCGGCTGGCGCTGGTGAGCGCGGTCGCGGCCGGTCTGCGCGAGGTGCTGGACCTCCTCGGCATCGAGGCGCCCGACGCGATGTGAGGCCCCGCTGGAGAACCCCGGCCCAGGCTGCGGATTGCGGCGCTGTGCGGGGGTTCTCCGGCACGCGCGGCGGTGCTAGCCTACGCCGCATGACGCGAGTCGGCGAAGATTCCTCCACGGTTCGGCACTCGTCGCGGATCACCCTCAGCCAGTCGGCCCTGACCAAGAATCTTCGCTTCGTGCGCCGCAAGGTGGGGCCGGAGCCGATCATCAGCTCGGTGGTCAAGGCGAACGCGTTCGGCCACGGGATCGCGCCGTTCGTGCGCATGGCGGAACGCTCGGGCATCCGACACTTCTCGGTCGCGTCCAGCTCGGAGGCGAAGGAGGTGCTGCGCGTGCGCCGCACCGACGCGAGGGTCATGATCATGGGCATCTTGTATCCCGAGGATCTGTTCTGGGCCATCGCCAACGACATCGAGTTCTTCGTGTTCGACTTCGTGCGCCTGCAGACGGCGCTGCGGGTCGCGCAGGAGGTGGGACGGCCCGCCCGGGTGCACCTGGAGGTCGAGACGGGCGGCAACCGGACCGGCCTGCCCGAAGAGGCGTTCGGCGCGGCGCTCGACCTGCTGGCGACCCACCCTGGCGCGTTGAGATTCGAAGGTCTGTGCACGCACTTCGCGGGGATCGAGAGCCTGGCGAATCAGTTTCGCGTCCAGAAGCAATTGGCACGCTTCGACGAGGCGTGCCGTACCAGTGAGCGTCGCGGCATCGTGCCGCGCTTGCGGCACACGGCCTGTTCCGGGGCGGCCTTGGCCTTTCCCGAGACGGTGATGGACCTGGTGCGCATCGGCACGGCGCAGTACGGCTTCTGGCCGGGCCCCGACGTCTACCACCTGCACCTGCAACAGGTGGGCAAGAAGCGGGACAACCCCCTCAAACGCGTCCTGACCTGGAAGACCGACGTGATGCACCTGAAGCCCGTCGCCCGGGACGACTTCGTCGGGTACGGCACCAGCTACCAGGCGCCACGCGACATGCTCGTCGCGGTGCTGCCCGTCGGCTACGCCGACGGGTATCCCCGCAGCCTGTCCAACTTCGGCGAGGTGCTGATCCGCGGCAAGCGGGCGCCGGTGGTGGGCATGGTCAACATGAACGTGATGATGGTCGACGTCTCCCATGTCCCCGACGTGCGCGTAGGCGACGAGGTGGTGCTGGTCGGCCGGCAGGGTCGGCAAGCGGTCTCGGTCCGGTCGTTCGCCGAGTTCACGAACGCTCTGAACAACGAATTCGTCAGCCGGCTTCCCGCCGTGATTCCGCGCGTCCCGGTGAGCTGACCGCCGGATCCGTCGCGCGCTCGGCAAGGGCGTCGGCCAGCACCTCGATCAGGTGTCGGGGCGTCTCCCCGACGCCGTCCGCGATCTGGTGACGGCAACTGAACCCGCTGGCGACGGTCGTGCCCGGGTGCGCACGGACGGCGGGGAACAGCCGCCGCTCGCCGATCTGCATGGACAGGTCGTGGTGGCCGTACCCGAAGCTTCCGGCCATGCCGCAGCACCCGGCGTCGAGCTCACGCACGTCGCTGGAGACCCATTCCAGCACCGCCCGGCTGGCGGCGGTGCCGATCACCGCCTTCTGCTGGCAGTGCCCGTGCACCATCACCGGCTCGTCCCGCCGTTCGAACACCTCTTCGGGCCTGAACCCGCCCTGCGTCCACGCCTTGGCGAGGAACTCCTCGATCATCTGCACGTGATGCGCCGCCGCCTCCGCCTCCTCGCCCGGCACCAGGTCGCGGTAGTCGTCGCGGAACACCGTGACGCAGGACGGCTCGAGCCCTACCACCGGGACGCCGTGGCGGACGTACGGCATGATCCGGGCGAGGTTGTGGGCCGCGGCGGTCCGGGCGTCCCGCAGCAGACCCTTGCTGATCAGCGGCCGGCCGCAGCACCCGCTGGGCACGCGCTCGACCCGGTACCCCAGCGCCTCGAGCACCCGGACGGCGGCGCGGCCCGGTCCCGGCGCGTGGTACGCCGTCCAGGTGTCGGCGAACAGCGCCACGCGAGGCCGTGCCTCCCCCGGGTCGGCCCCGCCCCCGGACGCCGGGCGGCGGTCGAACCAACGGGCGAAGCTCTCCCCGGCGTACGCCGGCAGCGTCCGACGCCGGTCCACGCCGGCGACCTTCTCCAGCAACCACCGCACGCTGGGACGCGGCAGCAGGGCGTTGGCCAGCGGGGCCAGCGCCCGCCCGATGGGCGCGACGCGGGCCACGTTCCCGATCAGGCGCGTGGCCAGCGGGACGCCGTGCGTGTCGTGGTACTGCTGCAAGAACTCGTACTTCAGCTTGGCCATGTCCACGTTGCTGGGGCACTCCGCCTTGCAGGCCTTGCACTCCAGGCACAAATCCAGCGTGTCGTACACGTCTTGCGAGGCCAACCCCCCCGGCATGCGGCCGTTCAGCGCGTCGCGCAGCACGTTGGCGCGTCCGCGGGTCGAGTGGTCCTCGTCCCGTGTCGCCATGTAGCTGGGGCACATGGTGCCGACGTCCATCTTGCGGCAGGTGCCTACCCCCGTGCAGGCCTCGGCCGCGCCCAGGAAGCCGTCCTGATGCGAGAAGTCGAACACCGTGTCCAGCGCGACCTCGGGGTAATCGGGCCCGTAGCGGAGATCCTGCGTCATCGGCGGTGCGTCGACGACCTTGCCGGGGTTCAGGATGCCGTCGGGATCGAAGGCGGCCTTCACCTCGCGAAAGGCCTGGTAGATGCGTTCGCCGAACATCTCGCGGTTCTTCTGGCTGCGGATCAGGCCGTCCCCGTGCTCGCCGGACCAGGAGCCGCCGTAGGAACGCACCAGTTCGAACACCTCGTCGGAGATCCGTTGGTACAGCGCCACCCCCTCCGCCGTCTTGAGGTCCAGCAGAGGCCGGGTGTGGATCACGCCCACCGAGGCGTGCCCGTAGAACACCGTGCGGACCCCCAGGGCGCGGCAGGTCTCCTGGACGGCCGGGATGTACTCGGCGAGGTGCTCGGCCGGGATGGCGGCGTCCTCGATGAACGGCGTCGGCTTGTCGGGCCCCGGCACGGTGGCGTAGATCCCCAGCCCGTCCTTTCGGAACTGCAGGATCTGGTTCTTGTCGCGTTCGCCCCAGGCTTCGTGGAGGTGGTAGCAGCGCGCGTCGAACCCGGCGTCCGCCCGCATGGCCGCCAACGCGCGCTGGAGATCCGCGTCGCTTTGGCCGTCGAACTCCACCATCAAGACCGCCTCGGGCATGCCGTCGAGCCACCCCAGAAGCGGCGCCAAGCGCGGGTTCTCGAGGCCGATCTCGAACAGGCCACGGTCCAGCAACTCGACGGCCGACGGCCCGTGCCGGTTGATGATCGGGGACCGCCTCCAGCGCCTCCCGAAGGGTCGCGAAGTGCGCCATCGCCAGCACGTTGGTGGCGGGGAGCGGATCCAGCTTCACCGTGACGTCGAGGATGACGGCGAGGGTGCCTTCGGACCCCGTCACCAGTTGCGCCAGATCGAACGGCCGTCCGTCCACGAGCCGGTCCAAGGCGTAGCCACCGACCCGCCGCATCACCTTGGGGTAGCGGTCGCGGATCTCGTCAGCCAGCTCGTCGGTGATCCGCAACACCGTTTGGGTGGCGCGCCCCAGCAGGTCGTCACGCCCCGCCTGCGCCCGGACGGTCTCGTCGTCCCAAGCCTCCAGCCGCGCCACCGTCCCGTTCGCCAGGGCGACGGTCATGGCGACCACCTGGTCCGAGGTCTTGCCGTACTTGATCGAATGCGTGCCGGCCGAATCGTTGGCGACCATGCCGCCGACGTTGGCCCGGTTGGTGGTGCTGACGTCCGGTGTGAACTGCAGGCCGTGCGGTGCGAGGTGACGATTCAGCGCGTCCCGGATCACGCCCGGCTCCACGCGAGCGGTCCGCCCTTCCGGGTCCACCGCGAGAATGCCGGTGAGATGCTTGCTGACGTCCACCACGACGGCGCGGGCGACGGCCTGGCCCGCCAGGCTGGTGCCGCCGCCTCGCATCAGCAGGGGCACACGGTGTTCGGCGCAGATCCGGACCGTGGCGACGAGGTCGTCGCGGTCCAGCGGGAGCACCGCGCCGAACGGCATGATCTCGTACGGGCTTGCGTCCGTCGCGTACAGCGTGCGGGCGCGCGCGTCGAAGCGAACCTCGCCCCGAACCTGTTGGCGCAAGGCGCGTTCCACGTCCCGGAGTGCGTCCTGGCTAGGTGGCGGCGCGTCGGTGGCGGAATCGGCGGACGCGTGCATGCCGCGAGTATCGCACGCCGCCGGCGGCTCAGCCGGCCTCCGCCCCGTACAGCGTGCGCGTGGTCTCGGCGAAGCCTGCCTCGTCCAGGTGCCGGTAGGCGTTCAGGAAGGTCTCGAGCCGGTAGCGCTGCATCAGGCCCTCGACCAGGGTCTCGGACGCGTACGGTTGGCGCCGCTCGGCCCGGCGCACCCGGTCCCGCGCGTCGAGGAGCCCGAGCTCGCGCAGGACGCGTCGCGCCAGCACGGCCGCGTCCGGCGGCAGCGGGGGCGCCTTGCCGCCGCGGAGGGCGACGAAGGCGCGGCGGACCTGGCTCACGTTGGGGTACCCGCGGGCGGCACGCCCGATCCTGGCCTGCGCGTCGACGTTCAGGTCGAACCACAACGGCGTGCCCTCCGTGAGGAGGTGGGCCATCGCTTCGTGCGCACGAAGCGGATCGTCGCCCAACGGCAGCTCCTCCAGCAGCCGGCCCGCGTCCGGCCGCGGCGGGCGGCCGCGCCGTACCGGCGGCGAGCCGGCGCCAGCTTCGCTCGCGCCCTCGCGTGCCCGCACGCGCAGCGCCCGCCCCGGCCGGATCGCCTCGGCCATGAACTCCAGGGTGCGGCGTTCCTGCCACACGTTCTCACGGAGGGTGACCACCGCCTGGACCGCGCCGCCGCGCGGAAGGCGTCCGGCCCACCCGCCGAGGTTCCACGCCACGCCCTTCACGTCGCCGACACGGAGTTGAAGGTGACGCGCGTCGCGTCCCACCGCTCGTGCCGCGGAGAGGTCGTCGCACAGGGCGAACGTCGGGGCGGGGTGTCCCTCGCCGTACGGTTCGAGCAGGGCCAGGGCCCGCCACAGGTCCTCTTCGACCTGTTCGGGGGCCAACAGCGCGTCGGCCGTGACCTCGCGTTCCGGCGGTGGAAACGACGCGACGTGCGCCAGGATGCGCTGCCGGAACGCCTCCCGTCGAGCGGGATCGAGGGTGAAGCCGGCCGCGGCGGGGTGCCCCCCGTAGCGTCGCAGTTCGCTGGCGGCGGCCCGCAACGCCCCGACTGCCGAAATCCCGGGCGTGCTGCGCACGCTGCCCTGCTCCCCAGCCATGATGAACACGGGCCGATGGAAGCGCTCCAACAGTTTGCTGGCAACGACGCCCATGATGCCCGGATGCCAATCGTCGTCGGCCACCACCACGGCCGGGGCCTCGGGGTCGACCCGGGCAGCAGCCTGATCGAACATGTCGTCCTGAATGCGCTTGCGTTCGTCGTTGCGGGCGTCGAGGTAGATCGCCAAGCGTTCGGCGCGATGCGGCGCGTCGGTGAGAAGCAGATCCAAGCCGTTCTCGGGCTCGCCCAGCCGGCCGGCGGCGTTCAGGCGCGGCGCCAACACGAAGGCGATGTCCCTGGCGGTGACCTCACCGTGGAGGCGCGCCGTGGCGAGCATGGCGCGCACGCCCGGCCAGGCGGAGGACGGGAGGCGCGCAAGGCCCTCGCGCACCAAGGCGCGATTGGGGCCCAGCAACGGCGCGACGTCGGCGACGGTGCCGATCGCCGCGATGTCGGCGAACTGCAGCGGCGGGGCCTCGCCCAAGCGACGGTGGAGCGCCCACAGGAGGTGGTACGCCACGCCGGCCCCGGTCGGTTCGGGCCGTCCGGGCGTGGCGTCCGGCGCCAGCGAAGGGTGCACCACGAGCGCGTCCGGCAGCGCGTCGCCGGGCGTATGGTGATCGGTCACGATCACGTCGACCCCCCGAGCCCGGAGCGCAGCGACCTCGTCCAGATTGGTGACGCCGCAGTCGACGGTGACGAACAGGTCGCAGCGGGCGGCGTGCTGCTCGACCAGTCCAGCATCGATCCCGTACCCGTGGGTGAGCCGGTTGGGAACGAACGGCGTCACCTGCCCCCCGAGCGCCTGCAGGCCACGCGTCAGGATCGCCGTACCGGTGATGCCGTCGGCGTCGTAATCTCCGTGCACCAGGATCCGCTCGCCGTCTTCCAGTGCGGCTTGCAGGCGTGCGGCGGCGTCCGTCCCCGACGCCAACGTGAACGGTTCCAGTCGTGGGGCCAGGGAGGCGTCGGCGTCCTCGGGCGTCACCCCGCGGGCGTGCAGCACGGACGCCAACAGCGGAGGAATTCCCAAGCGCGCGACCAAGTCCCGCACGGCGAGCGGGGGGGCGGGCGGTCGGGTGGACCACCGAACGGCCTCGCCGTCCAGCGGGTCAGTGCCGGAAGGGTCCGTCGCGGACACGGCGTCGTGTCGTGCCCGGGGCGGCACGGTTCGCTCGCTCACCGGCGAGATCGTTCGGTGTCGCGCGGCTCTTCGGGTTCGGGGGCGGCCGCCCGGTCGGGAATGACGGGGGCCGAGACGTCACGGTCGTAGCTCGGGACGTGCTGTTCGAGGTCGGTGATGCGGCGCTTCAGGCGGGCCAGCTCGCGGCGCTGCCGCCAGCCGCGAATCGAAGGGGGCACCCGGCCCGACAGGAAAGCGATCAGCACGGCCAATAGGATCACCAGAGACGCCGGCAGCGGAAGCAGTCCCGGCAGGGCCAGCGGCTGCGGGTTGGCGTTGTGAAACACCACGCCATAGCCGATCAGCAGGGCCAGCAACACGACCTGGGCGATCCGTAGGACCCTCAACGCACGACCTCCCGAGGCGAAGCATACCGTAGGGCACCCGGCCGGAATCGCGCGCGCCCGCGTTCTGGGCGACTGACGTGCGGCTACGGGACCGGGTAGCATGCGCGGTCGTGGAACCGACGGTCCCCGTGCACGATCCGAGCCGGTCCGCCCGCCCCGACGCGGGCGGGGGAGAGACGTCCGCGCCCAAGGTCCTGGCGGCCATGTCGGGCGGCGTCGACTCGTCGGTCGCGACGCTGCTGCTCCATCAGCGCGGGTTCGAGGTGGTGGGGTCGATGATGCGCTTCTGGCCGGACGACCGCGAGGCCGGCGCCTTCGATGCGTGCTGCAGCCCGCAGGCCGCCTACGACGCGCGCCGGGTGGCGGACGCGCTGGACGTGCCGTTCTACCTGCTGGACGAGCGGGAGCGCTTCGACGAGATCGTGGTGGATCCCTTCGTGCCGAGCTACGTTCGGGGAGAGACGCCGAATCCGTGCGTGTGGTGCAATCGCGAGATCAAGTTCGGCGATTTCGTGCGGCGCGCACGCGCGTTGGGCGCCTCGTTCATGGCGACGGGTCATTTCGTGCGGCGCGTGGACGGGCCCAGCGGCGTCGAGCTGCACCGTGGCCGGGACGACGACAAGGACCAGACCTACTTCCTGTGGGCCCTCCCACGGGAGGTACTGCCGATGTTGTTGTTTCCGCTCGGCGACCTGACCAAGGCGGAGGTGCGTCGCATCGCGTCTGAGCATGGCTTCGCGACGGCGTACAAGAAGAGCTCGTCGGGGTTGTGCTTCGTGGCCGATACGGTTAGGGACCATCTGGCTCGGCATACCGACGCGCGACCGGGGGCCGTCGTGGACGCCTCCCGCGGGCGCGAAGTGGTGGGAGAGCACCAGGGGGTCCAGTTCTACACCGTCGGACAGAAGCGTGGGCTGGGCCTGTTCAAGTCGCACGAGCCCCGCTTCGTCGTGGACCTGGAGGTCGACACGAACACGGTCGTGGTCGGGCCGCGTGAGATGTGCGAGTGGTCGTCCCTCACCGCCGACCGGGTGAATTTCCTGTGCCACGAGGACGAGCTCCCGGCGCGCGTGCAGGCGCAGGTGCGCTACCGGCAGACGCCGGCGCCCGCCCGGCTGGAACGCACCGGGGACGGCGTGCGTGTTCATTTCGATGCGCCCCGCTTCGCGGTGACGGTGGGCCAGTCGGTGGTGCTGTACGACGGCGAACGGTTGCTGGGCGGGGGCGTGATTCGCGCTCGCGGGCCCGAGTGAGCGTGGCGTGCGTGTTGCTGTTCTAAACTGACCGCCAGGAGGTACGGATGGGATTCATCGTCACGCTCGTGGTCCTGGTGCTACTGGTCGGCTCGGTCATCTGGATCTACAACCGCATCATCACGCTCGAGAATCGGTACGAGAACGCGTGGAGCCAGATCGACGTGCAACTCAAGCGCCGCAACGACCTGGTGCCGAACCTGGTCGAGACGGTGAAGGGGTACGCCACGCACGAGCAGTCGGTGTTCGAGGAGGTCGCCCACTCTCGGCAGGCGATGATGAACGCGCGGAACCCCGACGAGGGCGCCGGCGCGGCGAACATGATGAGCCAGGCGCTCGGGAAGCTCTTCGCCGTCAGCGAGGACTACCCCGACCTGAAGGCCGACGAGAACTTCCGCGTGTTGCAGGAGGAGTTGTCCTCCATCGAGAACAAGATTGCGTACGCCCGGCAGTTCTTCAACGACGCCGTGCTGCAGTACAACAACGCGATCGAGACCGTGCCGGGCGTGTTCTTGGCGGGTCCGATGGGCAAGAAGGAGCACGTGTTCCTCGAGATCCCCGACACGGAACGCGAGGCGCCTAGCGTGTCGTTCTCCTGAGCGCCGCCGTGGCGTCGCCTGGTACGCCTCGCGTCCCGGACGTCATCACCGACCGCACGACCGGTCGGCGCATCAGTCTGCTGGACACGAAGGCCGCCAACGCCCGCGCGTCGTGGCTGTTGTTCCTCGCAATGATCGTGCTTCTGGGCGGGGTCGGCTACCTGCTGGCCCTCGCGTTCGACGCGTCGGGGGCGATCTGGTTCGTGGGCATCGCCGTCGCCGTGGCGGTGATCCAGAGCTTCGTGGCGTGGCGTTACGGCGACCGGATGGTGCTGGCGTCGACGGGGGCTCGTCGGGCGACGCGCGAGGAGCACCGCTACCTGGTGAACGTGAGCGAAGCCGTGTCGATCGGTGCGGGCGTCCCCATGCCTAGGACGTTCGTGATCGACGATCCCGCGCCGAACGCGTTCGCAACCGGACGCGATCCGGAACACGCGTCGATCGCGGTGACGACGGGGTTGCTGGACCTGCTTGGGCGGGAGGAGTTGGAGGGCGTGATCGCCCACGAGATGGCGCACGTCCGCAACTACGACATTCGGTTCATGTCGTTGCTGGCGGCCACGGTCGGGGCGCTGATGATCCTGCGTGACCTGGTGTGGCGCTGGATGTTCTTCGGGCGTCGCCGCTCCGGGGGCGGCGGGAAGGGCCAGGCACTGGTAGGCGTCGCGTTGCTGGTGGTGTTGATCGTGGCCCCCATCCTGGCTACGCTTCTACGCTTTGCCGTGAGCCGCCGCCGCGAGTACCTGGCCGACGCCACCGGTGCGTACATCACCCGCAACCCCGAGGGACTGGCGCGGGCGTTGGAGAAGCTCCGCGACTACAGCGGCACGCCGTTGAAGGTCAGTAACGGGGTGCGGCACCTGTTCATCGCCAACCCTGCCGCGCGCGCCAGCGCCGTGGGCCTCCTGTCGACCCACCCGCCCATCAGTGAACGGATCGACCGCCTACGGCGCATGTGAGCGCATCCAGCCAGGGCGGCACGAAGAGGCCCCCGCCATACGGCGGGGGCCTTCGCGTGCAGGGTCAGGGTCGGCGCGAGCCGGTACGAACCGGGTCGGCCGGGCTTACTCGTCCTCTGATTCCTGCTTGGGTCGCTTGCCGTCCCGGAAGGCCGAGTTCAGCATGGCGGCAGCTTCCGCGGCGTCGACGTCGCCTTCGCCCTCGGCTTCGTCGCCTTCGGCCGGGCCAGCTGCGGCCTCACCGCCTTCGCGGGTCGGGGCCTCGGGGGCGTCCGTGGCTTCGGCCGCTGCGTGGGGCGCGTGGGACCGCGCCGCATCGTCCGCTTCGGCGGCCGCGCCGGCTGCTGTGACCTCGCTGGCGTCCGCGGTGTGCTCGGCCCCGGTTTCTGCCGCGTACGACGTCGCTTCGGGTGCCTGTTCGGCGGGCTGCTCGTCGGCGCTGTCGGCGTCGGCCGTAGGCGCACGTTCGGCGGCTTCCGCGTCGATGGGCGCTTCGGCTTCGGCCTCGTCGGCCGGCGACGCTTCTACGGCGGCGCTCGGGACATGCTCGTCCTCTTTGGTCGCCTGCGCTTCGCCTTCCTGACTCTCGCCGAGCCCGAACTGGGCGAACAGGTCCGCGTAGACGTCACCGAGCTTGGTGGTGTTGCGGGACTGGTTGCCGGTCTCCGCGTAACTGTAGTCGTAGTCGATCTCGGCGCTACGCCGGCCGCCACGGCGGCCTTTGCGCTGCCCGCCGCGCGCCGCGGGGGCGCCGGTCGGCATGCTGTCCAGGCTGGTCGCCGTGTAGGGGAGCAGGCGCTTGCGGGACAGGCTGGCGCGTTGCTCGATAGGGTCGATGTTGAGAATCACCGCAGTGATCTCGTCGCCCTTTTGGAAGTGGTCGGGGATGTTCTCGATGTGCTCGTGCGCCAGCTCGCTGATGTGCACGAGACCTTCGATGCCTTCCTCGATCTCCATGAACACGCCGAACTCGGTGATGCCCGTGATCGGACCGGTCAACTCGGTGCCGGGGGGATAGCGATCCGGCAGCGAGCTCCACGGATCCGGCTGGGTCTGCCGCAGACCGAGCGAGATGCGCTGCTGGTTGGTGTCGATCTTGAGGGTCATCACGTCGACCTCGTCGCCCTCCGACAACACCTCCTTGGGGTGTCGGACGCGCTTGGTCCAGCTCATCTCGCTGACGTGAATCAGGCCTTCGAGGCCGGGCTCGATCTCGACGAAGGCGCCGAACTGCGTCAGGTTGGTGACGCGGCCAGACACCTTCTCCCCGATCTGATAGCGAGACAGGACGTCTTCCCAGGGATTGGTGACGAGCGACTTCATGGACAGGTTGATGCGCTCGCGCTCGAGGTCCATGTCGAGCACCTCGACCTTGACCTTGTCTCCTACCTTGACGACGTCGCGCGGGTGGTTGAAGCGGCCGTGCGTCAGTTCGCTCCTGTGCACGAGGCCGTCGATCCCGCCGAGGTTGACGAACGCACCGAAATCGGTGATCTCGACGACCTCTCCGTCCATGCGGACACCAGGCTCGAGCTTCTGCAGCGTCTCGGCCTTCTGTTCCTTGATCTCGTCCTCGAGGATCGCCCGGCGCGAGATGATGACGCGATTGCGACGCCGGTTCAGCTCGATGATCTTGACACGCATCCGCTGCCCGACGAACGGGCCCAGGTCGTTGACCCGGCGGACGTCCACCTGGCTGGCGGGCAGGAAGGCACGAATCCCCAGATTCGCGACGAGGCCGCCTTTGACCTTCTCTACGATCTCGACCTCGACAGGCTTCTGTGCGTCGAAGATCTCCTGCAGAAGGTTCCAAGCGCGCTCCTGATCGGCCCGCTTCTTGGACAGGATGATGGTGTTGTTCGGAATGTCCGCCCGAACGACGTACACCTGAATCTCGTCGCCTGGCTTGAAGTACTTGGCCGCTTCGGACGCGTCGGCATCGAACTCGAAAAGCTGATTGTACGGAAGAAGCCCTTCGATCTTGGCGCCGACGTCGACGATGATGCCGTCCTGGGCGAGCATGATGATGGAGCCCGTCGTGATCATGCCGCGATGCACGGGCTTGCGCGCCAGCTGTTCGTCGCTGGCGGCCATCACCTCTTCCATGGTCATTTCGTGTTCGGGCACCGACGTGGGCGGGGGTTCGGAATCCGCTTCAGGTTCGGATTCGATGTCCCGTTCGACATCGGAGGGGGCGGGGGTTGCATCGGTGTTCGCATCGGAGGAGCCGTTGGACGTAGTGGAATCGTTCGCCTCTGCGGCGCTTGTACCCTGCGCAGCGACAGCAGATGGGGCCTGGCTCGTGTTTTCCTCCGGGGCGTGGTCGGTGGCCGGGGCAGGGTTGTCCGCGGCCGGGTTCTTCTGATCTTCCATGAAACGGGGTTCCTCCTAGCGTGGGATGCTTGCGCAAGTGTCCATTAAAGCATACCCGCACCCCTTCCCGCAACTTGGCGGTGGGGGGCGGAGCCCGTCATGGCACGATCGTGCCTGCCACCAAAGCCTGTCGCACGCGGGTAAACTTCCTCCACCCCGCGCGCCCGAACGACCCGCTCACCGCACCCATTCCAAGGGCCCGGGCTGCCGGGCTGCTGGAACACGGCGCCCCCTCGACCTGCGCCCTCGTGCTGCGCCGCGCCGCCACCTCGCAGCTGCCCGAGCCGCCTTGGCCGTCTCGTAGAACGCGGCCCTCGACCCTGCGCGCGCCTCAAGAAAAGGTTCGAGCCCCGCGTGGGAGGCGCGGGACTCGACATTCGGAAGAGAATGGGAGCGAGGCGATTTACAAGGGGAGGTTCACCTCGAATCCACGACTCTAGTTTAGGGGGGCGTTCTTACACAATTCTTACAGGGGGCTGCAGGTCTCTCGGCATCAAAGAACTATTGAAGGAAGTCCGCTGGTATTGCGTCCGCGACGTTCATTTCCTTGTCGAGGAATCGAGCGTTCTGCAGAGTCTTGGCAAGTGCGCGGAGCGTGTCCATGTCAGCTTCGTACGAAGGGTCTTCTAACTGCTTCTTTAGGTCACATACATGCAAGAGGACTTGACCGTATTCTTGCAGGAGCCCCATATCGCTGAATGCCGTGGCCGTTTGCTCCAGCTCCCGAATTGCATGCACATTCGTGTACAGCCCGCGTTTACGGAACACGAGGATCTCCCTAAAGCGATAGGCAAGGCGATCCGACATATCACCAATTAAAGACTGCCCTCGGTTTAGGCAGTGCAATGCTTCGTCGTTGTCAGAAGTCGAAAGTAGGGTCGCTAGCGCAAGCTGCGACAAGAACTCTTCGTAGACGACTTGTGTCTTTTGCGCCATATCGATGGCCAAGCGGTAGTGACGGACCGCACGTTGGCTGTGCCCTTGAATCCATGCGATTTCTCCCTGTAGCCACTTACCTTCGACGCGCATCGCTTGAGGGACAGAATCCGAATCAAGCTCGGTCAGCGCCTCCGAGGCTTCTCGGAGCCGCCCTTGTGCGACAAGTACGGTCGCCCAACGCATACGAGACTTAAGGTGTTGGAGCCCGGTTGTCAATTGCATCCCTCGTTCGAGGAACCAGAGTGCCCGCTGGGTACGGCCGACCCGACCGTGAAGAATCCCCAACTGCGCCAAGATGGAGGGGGCCAGAAGTTCGAACTCCGGTAGGCCTTGCAGGCGTCGCCACGCTTCTTCCGCGAACCGCAATGCCTCACGAATGTCTCCATTAGTCTCTTCGTGGATACTCTTAACCCGCATGAAAAATACCTGGTCGTAGCTCGTTAGACGAGCGAAGTCAACCTGCTGCAGTTCGTCTGAAGCACGTTCCGCATTGTTCGTCATACGAAGTAGGTGAGCCAGATTGACGCGTGCAGCTTGTTGCCCCTTCGCAATGGCTCGCTCAAAGGCCTCCTGCGCCTCATCATCTTGAACGAGCTGGAAGTGGCACACCCCTAACCATCGATCGTCGTCGGCCGTGGGGTTGGAGATGTCATGGTAGGCGTTGATCCCTTTGGTGAAATCCTCTAAATAGACCCAGGCTTGCACAACGCTCTCCAAGGACGCTTCGGGAAAGCTCAAAGCAACTTGATCAAGGGCATCCTTAAGGTCTGTCACCGGTGCATACCCTACTGCACAATGGACGCCTACCCCTGCTTTGAGTCTCGTTTAGACCGTGAAGCAGATCTTCGGCTCGGAACTCGGCGACTGTGTTTTGTGCGCACTCCTTGCTTGCAACAGGTCGTGAAAAACCCCGCTTGACCCCTTGCACGCCGCATGCTAACTTGTATCCAATCGCTGGTGGCTGGTTGGGAGGCCAGGCTAGCGAGGGTTTTCCCGGCAGCTTGTTGTTGTCGGCGTTCGGAAGAGATCGGGAGCTTGGAGGAGGCTTGAACCACACCCCAAGCAAGGCCTGATCAGAGTGAGTGCGTTTGCGCTCGAGTAGTTGGAGCTGGGAGGCTCCAACAGCGCTGTCCAATTGAGGTTGGGAGGCCTCGGATAGCGTGTTTTTGGCACCCAGTTGGGTGCGGGAAGAGGATGGGAAAATGAAGAACACTGGAAAGCGGATTTTCACCGTCGCGGCTCTGTTTGCACTCGTCAACCTTCCGTTGTTGGTGCTCGCAGGGGTGCACGTCTCGCAACGCTAAGCCATACACTTCTGTGTCTGCCCGCGGTCAGCGCATGCTTGACCGCGGGCGTTTTTTGGTAATGACGCCAAGAGTTGCGTCAGGGCTCACAGTTGCAGCGTAGTATGGACGTGCTATACACTCTCTGGCTGCACTCGGACGGTTCCATGTAGGTAGGGCCAAGAAATCGAGGAAGCGATGTTCCGGGGAAGCAACTTGCGCCACAGGTTTTACTGCAAGTCAACTATAGCGATCTGGGAGTGAACTGTGCGAGGTATTGAGGTCCCAGAGAAATGAAGGCGGAAGGTGCGTTCGGGTCCTCGTGGTTTGCACGACAGATGACGCAGCTTCGCGTTGGGGTGAGCCCATATTTAGTTCAGAGCCGGCCAAGATTCGGTACCAACTACCTGTTCCATGCCATGGCCTTGTCGCCAGGCGTCCTGTGGATTGAGCTTGAGGCTAACGACGGTCCAATTGCCATTGGAAATCGACTCAGCTATGCAATGCAGCGTTCTACAGGCACGAATCTATTTGGACTTGGGATGCCGTATCATTATGCCCTCGGTTACCTGGTTGGCCTACAGGATGAATTTGGACCTATTACACTTGTGGTTAGTAACGCACAGGGCCACGCCTGGTTCATTGAGCACGTTATTCGACTCGCACGAATGTCCGATGGCGCTTTGATGATCATTGCGAACGGGCACGAGGATGAAGGCCCCTGGTCGCAGTTGCTTCAGTCGGACGATGTCCGTGTCCTTTATGAGTCCGATCTTGCTGTGCGGCCAGATGAGGTACCTAGTCTGTTGCACGGTGTAGATGTGCCAGAGCACATTGCACGCGAATTGTCGATGAAGGGCACCGAGGAAGGGCTTGCGTATGAAGAGGTGCTTGCGACGATCAACCTTGCTACGGGGCATCGTCCGCCGCCGCGACCTTCACCACATGGTGTCGTGTCAAGTCAGCGGTCGCCCTTAACGAAGAATCAGCAGTTGGAAGTTCTTATTCAGGAAGAACGTTGGATTGATGCGTTTGAACTTGCGACGGTCCGCGATGACAAGACTGCACTGCACATCCTCACAGAGTCGGCTGATGCGTACTTTGCGAGAGGCGAACCAGGGCGCCTATTACCCCATGTGCGAAAACTCGTAAGTCAGAACCCTGAACACGCGAACGCCATGTATTGGCTATTTCAAGCGTATGTGGCACTGGGTCGCCTGAACGAAGTAGAGCGGCGTGTTGAGAGATTCCTAAAGCGCCACCAGGCACCCACGTTGGCGGCGTCATATGCGTCAGTGGCGCGCCCTCCGAACGCTGTGACCATGGCTGTCCAGGCAGTGGACCGGCTAAGAGTACCCGAAACGCTGGCGTCGTTGGGCTTCTTGTGGGCGCACAACGGAGAGGCTGCCCGTGGCATAAGTCTCCTTAGGGAAGCTTTCGAGGGCTACCGTCAATCCCATCGGTACCACAGGGCCATACAGTTAGCCAATAGCATCGGGTCGTGCTACGTGAGTCTCGGTGACCATCGGCGAGCACTGTATTGGGGAAGATGGGGGATGGCGGAACTCTACCGTCGAGGAATACGCGAGGAATTGCTGAGGCTATCGTGTACAAATCTTGTTGCTTACGCATCTCTTTTGGTAGGCGAGCTTCAAGAAGGTCAAGAACTCTTGCGCTGGGTCAAGATCACGCCGAGTGACGATTCGCTTCCACCAACGTTGGAAGGCTTAGTTACGACAATTGGTGACTACAATGTCGTAGAAGGCAACGCAGAAACGGCACTATTCTGGTATCGCCGGATTTATGCACAGTATTTTGACCGATTACCAGGATATGCGACTCAGTTGGCGGTACGTGGTCTTTTGCATGCAGGCAGGCTTGACGAAGCTAAGGTTTGCCTGAATGTAGCGTTGGAGGCGGTCGCGCCTCCTGATTCCACGCAACAGGCCAGGCTAAACGTAGTCCGAACGGTCATCGAAGCATCGTACCCAGAGGGTGCGTTTCCGGAAGAGCGCGCACTTCTGGAACATGAAAGTGTTCAAGAGGACGCTGTCCTCAGGGCTGAGTATCTAATTGCACGATCGTCGATTCAATATCGGTCCGGTAATCTGGCCGGTGCCGAAGCAACGCTTAGCGCCCACAGAGACGTATTTGGTAGCTTAGGGCGTTCAGGTTGGGTGCTTTTGGGACCGCCTGGTGCGCCTATTGACACGCTACGCTCGCTAATCGGTATTGCGCGACCAGCTGAAAGGCACCTACTCGTACTCAATGACAGAAGCCTCCTGAAGGAGGGTCATCCCGAGCGTCTGTCGAGGCGTTATGCCGAGCTCTTGACCCTACTTTTGCTGAATCCGGAAGGGCTTACCGGAGAGGCTTTATTGCTCGAATTGTACGGTGATGCGGGAAGCCTAAGCTCTTTGAAGGCCATAGTCTCGCGTTGCCGAAAGGTCGTTGGAATTGACTCGGCACCGTACCGTCTAGCTGAGCAACTCACTTCCGACCTAACCGACATCGAGGCGCACCTCCGCGCGGGGCGATTGCGTGAAGCGCTCGAGTTGTACAAGGGGCCCTTGCTGCCGGAATCCGAGGCGCCGGGCATTCAGCGGGCGCGGGAGCGGATCGACGAGGCATTGCGGCAGGCCGCTCTGCACGCCAACGAGGGCGAACTCGTATTGCGTCTCGCGCGGAAGTGGCCGGACGACCTGGAACTGTGGGAGCGTGCGGCGGAGCTGTTCCCCAAGAGCGATCCGACGTACCCGTTGGTGCGTGCACGGGTACGCCGGATTCGTGGGGAGTGGGGGTTGTAGCGAGCGAAGCGTCGGGGGGGGCGTAGGTGACCGCGGTGCGAGCGTCAGGCCGCTTCGGACGGGAACGGCTCGGCGCCCATCATGTGGACGACCAGTTGGGCGCGATTGTCGTGCCCGAGTTTGCACAGCGCATTCGAGACGTGGGCGTTGACGGTCTTGAACGAGACGCCGAGGTCGCGTGCGGCGCGCTTGGTGTCGAAGCCCATCAGGAGCAGGCGGACGACGCGGAGTTCCATGAAGGTCAGGGGAGACTTGTAGTGGTAGCTGCGTTGCGCGGCCGCGGCGGCGTAGAGGGCGGCGACGAGGCCGCGCCCATCGGTGGACGTCACCACGCCGCTCACGTGATAGCTCGCGAGGCAGTCGAGGTACGCGGGGTGGATGGCCTGAGTGACGATGAGGGTGCGGGCGCGATCGATGCTGTCGAGACGTTCGAGCTGGTACATGGACCACGTGAGAGGGAAGTCCAGCAACACGTGTGCGACGTTGGGGTCGCTCGCCATGGAGGGCTCCACGTCGGGGCGGTCCATCACCTCCTGGATCAGGCTGATGAACGTGGGGTGGGACGAGTGGACGTGAACCGGGAGGGACTGTTCCGACATGGCCGATTTCCTCCATACATTGGATTTCCCCGCATGTCGCGAGTGTGAGCCAGCGACGGTTGCATGGAGGTTGCGGCGGGTCGGGGTCGATGCGATCGGTGAGCGGCTCGCGCCGAGGATCTCAGCGTATCCGTGGGTCCAGAAGGTCACGCAGGCCGTCGCCCAGAAGGCTCCACCCCAGCACTGTGAATACGATCGCCAAGCCTGGGACGAGCGCGGGGTACGGGTTGAGCGACATGAAGCTCTGCGCTTCGCGCAGCATGTTGCCCCAGCTCGGGACGTCGGGCGGCGTGCCGAGCCCGAGGAAACTGAGCGCCGCTTCGGCCAGCACGGCGACGGCCAGGCTGAGGCTGGCCTGGACCACGAGCGGGGATAGCGCCCCCGGGACCACGTGACGAAGCAGCAGGCGGCGGTTGCCGGCGCCGAGCGCCCGGCCTGCCTCGACGAAGTCGGCGTGCTTGAGGGTCAGGACCGAGGCGCGCGCGATCCGAGCGAAGATCGGCACGGTCGCCAATCCGATGGCGGTCATGGCGGTGAGCGTGCCGGGTTCGTACACGGCGGCGAGAAGCAACGCCATGAGGATGGCTGGGAACGCGTACAGAACGTCGACGAGGCGCATCGTGACTTCGTCGATCCACCCGCCCAACCACCCGGCCAGCGTGCCGGCCAGTCCCCCGAGGGCCAGTCCGATGCCGACGGCAAGGAATCCGACGTACAGCGTCCCTCGCGCACCGACGAGGACGCGACTCAACAGGTCGCGGCCGAACTCGTCCGTGCCGAGGGGATGCGCCAGAGAGGGCCCCTCGAGTTGGGCCGCGAAGTCCAGTGCGTTCGGCGGGTAGGGGGTCCACACGAAGCTCAGAAGTGCGCCAGCCACGACGGTTCCGATCAGAAGCACGCCGAGCTTCAAGCTGGTGCCGCCCGGGAGGGCGCGCCCTCGGGTGGGGGCCGCGGACATCATCAGTCGTACCGGATCCGTGGGTCGAGGAAGCCGTAAGACACGTCGACGAGAAACCCGAGCATCACGATCGTCGTGGCGTACACCAGGATCTCGCCTTGCAGCAAGGGGAAGTCGCGGGTGCCGATCGCCGTGAGGGCCAGACGGCCCAGGCCGGGCAGGGCGAACACCTGTTCGATGATGATGGAGCCGATGAAGACGTTGGTGAGGCTCAGGCCCAGGATCGTCACCAGCGTCACGAGGGCATTGCGTAGCGCGTGCCCGCCGATCACACGGCGGGGCCGGAGGCCCTTGGCGCGGGCGGTACGGACGTAGTCTTGGCCCAACGCTTCGAGCATGGCGGCGCGCGTCATGCGGGTCATCACCGCCGCCTGTCCCAGGCCGAGGGCGAAGATCGGGAGGAGCAGGCTACGGATGCTGGCCAGGGGGTCGTCCGACCAGGGCGTGAAGCCCCCGGCTGGCACCCAACCCCATTGCACCGCGAACAACAGGATGAACATCAGGCCGAGCCAGAACGACGGCACAGCGGCCCCCACCTGGGCCAACGAGACGACCAGCGGGTCCAGCCACGTGCCGCGACGCAGGGCCGCCAGGATGCCGAGGGGCAGCGAGATCGCGCAGGCGACGAACGCAGCACCCAGCGCCAGCGGGACGGACACGCCCAATCGGTCGGCGATCAAGGTGGAGACCGGACGATCGAAGTTGATCGACCGTCCGAAGTCGCCCTGCAGGATGCCGCCGAGCCACGAGAGGTAGCGCTGCGGGGCGGGCACGTCCAGGCCCAGCTGTGAGCGAAGCGCAGCCAGCGCTTCGGGACTGGTGTTGATGCCGAGAATGATTTCGGCAGGGTCGCCGGGCACGGCCAACAGGGCCGAGAACACCAACAGCGACGCCAGCAGAATGGTGACGAGGGCTGTCGCGAAGCGGCGCAGGACGTACGGTCCCATACATGCAGCGGGGACGGCACCGGGTGCGATGCCGTCCCCGTACCGGTGTCCGCCTCAGCGGGCCCGGTAGACCTCCGTCATGTCGACGGCGGGCGTGGGTTGGTCGGTCCAGAATCCGTACACGTCTTCCTGGGCCGCGACGAGGTAGGGCGGGCTGAAGATCCACACGTTCACGGCGTCCTCCGCGATGATGCGGGCGATCTCCTGGTAGGCGGCGATCTCGTCCTCCTGCGTGGGGGTTGTCTCGGCGCGCTCAAGGAGCTCCCCGACTTCGGGATTGTCGTACTGGTAGTAGTAGTCGGGGTCGGCGTACACATTGATGTCACGGGGTTCCGAGTGCCCGATGATCGTCATGTCGTAGTCGGCACCGAGGAAGATGCGCTGGATCCACGTTCCCCACTCGACGACACTGAGGTCCACGTCGATGCCGACCTCCGCCAGCTGCTGCGCGATCACCTGACCGCTGCGACGCTCGATGTTGTACGGCTCGGGAAGCTCGAACGACACGGTGAAGCCGTCGGGGTATCCGGCTTCGGCCAGCAGTTCGCGGGCCCGTTCGGGGTCGTAGGGGTAGGTGTCGCTCAGGTCGATGTAGTACGGCTCGGCGGGGCTCATGTGCGTGCCGATGACCGTGCCGAGGCCGAACATGGCGCCCTCGACGATCGCGTCCTTGTCGATCGCGTGCGTGATGGCCTGCCGCACGCGCAGATCCGAGAGGGGTTCGCGCGCGTTGTTGAGCGCCATGGTGATCTCGGTCGTGCCCGTCCCTTCCGTGCCTTTCAGGTCGGGATGGGCGTCGAGTTGCGTGTACTGCTCGGGATTCAGGGCCGTGCCGATCATGTCCACGTCGCCCGCCTGCAGGGCCGCGAAGCGCGTGTTGGGGTCCCCGATGATGCGGAAGGTGACCGCGTCGAGGTACGGCACGCCGTCCAGGTAGTAGTCATCGAACGCCTCGAGGCGAACGGCCGATCCTTCGCGATACGACACGAACTCGAACGGGCCGGTGCCGACCGGCTGGCTCCGCTGCGTGTCGCTGCTGCCCGCAGGGTAGATGATCGAGTCCGGCCGGGCGAGGTCGTACAGGAAGCTGTTGCTGGGCTGTTCGAGGTGGAAGGTGACCGTGTTCGCGCCTTCGTCGGTGGTGATGTTCTGGATCGTCTGGTAGTACTCGGGATGCGTGTGGCCCGAGTCCGGATCCCACGCCCGCTCGAACTTGGCGACCACGTCGTCCAGCGTGAGCGGCGTCCCGTCGTGGAACTGAACGCCTTCGCGCACCACGAACGTCACTTTGGTGCCGTCCTCGCTGGTGCTCCAGTCTTCCGCCAGCGCCGGCACGATGTCGCCGTTCCGGTCGAAGCGGACGAGACCCTCGAACACGTTGTGGTACACGACGCGGGGAATCTCCTGCGACGTGGACGCGGTCGGGTCCCAGCCGGGCGGGTCGGCGGTGAGGGCGACGACCACTTCGCCACCGTAGGTTGGTTCGGGCGCATCCTGGGCGGTGGCTGCGGTCGCGAGCGCCAGGGCCAGGGCGAACAGCAGGACGAAGAGACGGGACTGTCGGATCATGAGGACCTCCCAAGGTCGTGTTCGGACGCGGCCGACGGCCGCTTAGGCGAAGCGTCGGTAGCGCCAAGGTACAAGACGGCGGCTGCGGCGTAAAGGCGGGCGGCCGTCACCAGTTCGTCCGTGCGGACGAACTCGTCGCGCTGGTGGGGGATGGTGCGGTCGCCGGGGCCCACGGTGACGATCGGGACGTCGGCGGTGGCGCGCAAAAAGGTGCCGTCGGTCGCGCCGGGCACCCCGCCGTAGCGAGCGTCGCCCCCGACGGTCCAGGGGTAGGCGCGCGCCATGGCATGAACGAGGGGATCGTCGCTGGGCGTTTCGGTCCAGGGGCGTGACTCGAAGCGTTCGACCTCGATGGACAGGCGGTCGTCCCGCGCCGCTTCGGCTGCGGCGCACGTCTCGATGAGGTGCAGCAGCACATCGTGATCCTGGCCCGGCACGGTGCGAACATCGACGGCCAGGTAGGCCTCGCCCGGCATCACGTTCAACTGCGCTTCGCCGTCGGCGGGGGCGCGCGTCACGGTCGGCGTGATCCATGGGAGGCCGAGGTGCGGGTGTTCGCCCAGGCGCGCCTGCTCTTCCGCCTCCAGCGCCTCGAGGGCGAGCACCAGCCTGGACAGGGCGCGCACGGGGTTCGCGCCGGCGTACGGCATCGCGCCGTGCGACATGACGCCGTGCACCCGTACATGCAGGCGCATGGCGCCCTTCTGGAACAGGCACAGCTCGTTCTCTTCGGGTTCGCACACGATGGCGCCGTCGACGTCGTCGGCCCAGCCGCCCGCGATGAACGACTTGATGCCGATCATCATCCCCTCCTCGTCGACGACGAAGCCCAGGCGTACCCGGCCCGCGAGATCCGGCGCGGTGCGCCTCACGGCGTCCAGTGCGGCGATGGCGCACGCCACACCGGCCTTCATGTCGGCACTGCCACGGCCGTGAAGGGCGCCGCCTTGCACCAGGCCCTCGAACGGTGGGATCGCCCACCGTGTGGGATCGCCTTCCGTCACCACGTCGGTGTGGCCCTCGAACATCAGCGTGCGGTCCCGTTCGGGGTCGAACGACGATCCACGCCAGTCGCAGATCACGTTCGGCCGGCCGGGCGCGACCTCCTCGATCACGGGGTCCAGCCCCATGTCGCGGAGCTCGTCGATCAGAAACGCGGCGGCCTCGGCCTCGGTGGTGCCAGTTGAGGGGTCGACGACGCTGCGGATGCGGACCAGGCGTCGCGCCAGCTCCACGGCACGCTCGGCGTCGACGGCCTGGGCGGCACGACGGGCTGCGGTGTCCAGGTCGTTCACGAGGTCCTCGTTGCTGGACGGCGTCGCGTGGTGCCGTGGGTGGCGAGGGTGTAAGCGGGCGTCGACGTCACGGCAGCGGGGGCGTGAAGCGACCGTCCACGGCGAGCCAGCCACCGTCGACGACGAGCAGCGAACCGGTGACGAAGGTCGATGCGTCGCTGCACAGGTAGACGACGGCGCCGACCAGTTCGCGGGGCTGCGACCAGCGTTGCAGCGCGCTCTTCTCTGCGTAGGCGCGGTACCAGTCCGGCTGCTCCTTGATGGGGGCGGTGAGGGGTGTCTCGACCACGCCCGGCGCGATGGCGTTGACGCGGATGTTGTTGGGGCCCAACTCCGCCGCCAGTGCGCGGGCCATCTGCAGCGTCCCGGCCTTGGTGGCGGCGTACACGCCCTGTCCGGGCTCCACCACCTGGCTGCGGATGCTGCTGAACGTCACGATGCTGCCGCTGCCGCGCGCGTTCATGCGGCGGGCCACGGCGGTCATGATGGTGAAGTTGCCCTTCAGGTTCAGCGAGACGACCTTGTCGAACTCCTCGGGCGTGAGGTCCAGGAGGGGCTTTCGTACGTTCACGGCCGGCGTGGTCACCAGGGCGTCGATGACCTCCAGGCGGTCCAGGACGCGTTCGACGCTGCTCGCGTCGGTGAGGTCGATGCCGTAGGCATCGGCCGTACCGCCGGTCTCCCGAATCCGTGCGGCGGTGGCTTCGGCCGCGTCCACGTTCAGGTCGGCGCACGCCACCTTGGCACCGAACGCGGCCACGCCCTCGGCCGAGGCCTCGCCGATGCCGCTGCCGGCGCCGACGACCAGGACCGTTCGTCCGTGCAGGTCGAACATCGTGCCGTAGTCCGCGGGACCGACGCGCCCCGGGCCCGCCCCATGGTTGGTTGCATCGTCAGGTTGCATGCCGGCAAGGATACCCCCTGCGCGCGCAGGCGACGCTGCGGTGCGCGGAACGGCGCCGACGGGGCGGGTCACTCATCGGGGCCCGGGCGGATCAACAGGCCGCTGGTGGACACTCGGACGTGGACGATGGCAGGGGCGTCGGCGGCGACGTAGCTGGCCGAGCCGTAGCTGGCGTCCACCAGCGGCGAAAGCCATGGACGATCACGGATCCACGCGAACAGATCGCGGGACGGGCCGATCGGGTCTCAAGGCGGCCACCGTGCGCGGGGCGGTCCGTTCGTCGTCCAACGTGCGGTAGCGGCCGCCGATCCGCTCCAGGCGGTAGGCGGTGTGCAGCCCCACCAGGTTGGCGGCGGGGTGCCACCTTACGATCTGCGCGTCCAACCAGACCTGGTCGCCCGCCAACGCGAAGGTGCGGGCGGCGCGGCCGACACGGCGGCGGCCACCAACGCCACGCTGAGCGCGGCCAGCAGCACCGGCAGCAGCCACGCCGGCACCACGTCAGAAGCTCGGCTCGCCCTGCGGGGGCCAACTGCCGCCCAGTGCCAGCCAGGCGGCCACCATTTCGGGCGGGACGGGCGCTTCGAAGCTGATGGCCCGATCGTCACGCGGGTGCGGCAGCGTGAGGCGGAAGGCGTGCAGCGCCTGCCTGCCGATGTGGGCGCTGGGACGGCCGTACAGGACGTCGCCGAGGATCGGCACGCCCAGGTGCTTCATGTGGACGCGGATCTGGTGCGTGCGGCCCGAACGCGGCGTGGCCTTCACCAGGACGTGCCCCGGGGCGCGCGCCAGCACCCGGAACGACGTCTTGGCGGCCTTCTCGGCGCTGCCGCCGACGCTCATGCGTTGGCGTTGGACGGGATGCCGGCCGATGGGCGCGTCCAACTCGACCTGGTCGTCCAGGGAGCCGACCCCGATGGCGACGTACTCCTTGACGGTGAGGCGCTTCTTGAACGCGGCGGCCAGCTTGCGGTGCGCCTCGTCGTGCTTGGCCACCACCATCACGCCGGAGGTGTCCTTGTCCAGACGGTGCACGATGCCCGGGCGGTAATCATCGCGGTGGGGGTCGTAGATCGTCTCCTTCGACAACGCCATGCGGCCCAGGAGGGCGTTCACGACCGTGCCGGTCCGAACGGTCGCGGTGGGGTGCGCGACCAGATCCGGCGGTTTGTCGATGGCGGCCAGATCCTCGTCCTCGAAGATGATCGCGACGGGAAGGTCCTCGGCCTCGACCAGCATCGGCCGGGGCGGGGGGAGGATCAACGAGACGATCTCGCCGCCCCGCAGTTTGGTGGCCGGCTTGCCGATGGGTCGCCCGTCCAGCGTGACCATGCCGTCGTCCACCAGGTCCTTCGCCACGGTTCGCGACAGGGTCAGGGCCTGGGAGATGGCGACGTCGAGGCGCTCGCCGGCCGGGGCTTCGAAGCTGCGCACGTCCACGCGCACGAGTCTACTGGACCGAGCGGACGCGCGACGTGCCGATATACTCGGCGACCATGGACTTGCCCGTCGCTCTGGACGCCATGGGTGGAGATCGCGCCCCCGACGCGATGGTGGAGGGGGCGGTCCGGGCCTACCGGGCCGGCGTCCCCGTCATGCTCGTCGGCGACGAGGAACGGCTGCACATGGCCCTGCGGACGTACGAGGTCGAGCTTCCCGTCGTCCACGCGCCGGACGTGATCGGCATGGACGAGCGCGCGGTCGAGGTGCGCCGACGCAAGCGTGCCAGCATCGCCGTCGCGGCCGACGAGGTCGCCTCGGGACGCGCCTCCGCCCTGGTCTCGATGGGTCATTCGGGTGCGACCATGGCGGCGGCGCTGTTCCGGCTCGGCCGCCTGAAGGGCGTCGAGCGCCCGGCCATCGTGGCGCACGTGCCGGCCCGCACGGGGTTCGTCACGCTGCTGGACGTGGGCGCCAACGCCGATTGCCGGCCCGCCATGCTGCAGCAGTTCGCGGTGATGGGCAGCGTGTACGCGCGGGTCGTGTTCGGACACGCCGACCCCGCGGTCGGCCTGATGTCGATCGGGGAGGAAGCCAGCAAGGGCAATGAACTGGTGCGCGCCACCCACCCGTTGCTGGCGTCGACACCCGGCATCCGGTTTCACGGCAACGTCGAGGGGAACGACCTGTTCAGCGGCGCGGTACCGGTGATCGTCACCGACGGGTTCACCGGCAACGTGATGCTGAAGCTCGCCGAGGGAGAGGCGAAAATGCTGTTCGCCTCCATGCGTGACGAGTTGCGGGCTTCGCTCCGGGGTCGCCTGGGCGGTTGGCTGGCGCGGCCCGCGCTTCGCGCGGTCGCCGACAAGGTCGATCCGGCCAGCTACGGGGCGCAGCCGCTGTTGGGCGTCGGGGCGCCGGCGTTCATCGGCCACGGCAGCAGCGGGGCGCGGGCCGTGCACAGCGCGTTGCGGTTCGCGCACGACACCGCGACACGCTCGCTGGTGCGGCGCATGGCCGCCGAACTCGAAGGCCAACGGAGCGACGACGACGGCGACGATTGACGGTCGTTCAGCGCCCGGCCTCCGGGCAGCGCGGGCCCGCCTTCAAGGCGTGGCGCGCCGGCCGAAGATCCACGTCACCGCCTGCGGCGCGTCCAATTCCGGCACCGAGAAGCGCCGTTCGTTCAGGCCGTCGTCCTCCGGCGTGACGCCGAGAAGATCCAGCACCGAGATCGCGCCGGGCGCGACCAGGAAGGCGAACACGTTGGGGTCGAGGGTGGCTGCCGCCGGGGCGCTCACCGCCAGCGACTCGCGGACGAAGGCGTCCGCGTCGGCCGCTACGTTGGGGTGCAGCACCGCCTCGGCGTCGCTGATGGCGAGGATCGCGGCCGTGGGGACGGGGCGCGTGTCGATCACGTCGGTGAGGTCGTCCGCCGAGTCGGCCACCGTCGGGTCGTCTTCGCTGCCGGGATCGAAGCTGGCCACGGTCGTGGCCGAGGCGACGACCAGGCCCAGGCCGCCCCGGGCCATGCCGACAGGGTCCGTCACGTTCGGCAGGGAGAGCTCCCGTGCGTCCCCCCCGTTCTCGGGGAGCGGCTCGAAGCGGGCGCGCGCGTTGGTGTCGCCGGGATCGAGGTACCAGATCCCCGCGTCGTCCGCTGCGAACACCGGCGCCACCGGGGCGACGGGGGCGGAGGCGGACGTGGCGAAGGCCACCTCCTGGGCGGGCACGTCGATCAGCACGATGCGGGGAAATCCATCCAGGTCGCAGGCGGAGGGGTCGTGCAGCAAGGCGAGCCACGATCCGTCCGCGCTGACGTCCAGCGCGCGGCTGCACAGCGGCTCCCCGAACGACCCGTCGGCCTGCACCACGCCGGACAGGTCGGTGGCGCCGCCGAGAGGCGACAGGGTGCTGGGATCGTCCGGATCGACGTCGGACGCGTCGAACGTTCGCACCACGTCGTCGCCATCGGTCGTCCGCACCAGCGCGAACAGGCGAACCGCCGAGGCGGCGGGCCCGGTCGTGCGGGCGGCCGCCAGGTCGCGCACGCCCTCAGGACCGGCCGACGCGAAGGTATGGGCGTTGCCGAGCCACTGAAGGGTACGGTCGCTGCCACGCTCGCCCAGGCCGAACGAGTCCTGCACCAACGCCAGCGAGGCGCCATCCGCCACGACCAGCAGCACGGGATCGCCCTCCTCCGAGGTGCCGGTGCAGGCCGAGGCCAGCGCCGCCAGGGCGAGGACGGCCCACGCCGCCCTCGACGCGGACGTCCAGCGGCGCGGGAGCGCGAAGCCGTTCATGGCCCCTCACCGAACGGGGCGGGCACGACCGGACCGTCCTCCCAGGCGAGTTGTGGCCCCTCCGCTTGGCCGGGTGCGCCCAGCGTCAGGATCACCTCGCCGCTTCGGGTGTTCCAGCTGCCGTACAGTGCCCAACAACAGCGGTCCCACGTCGCGAACAGGGTCGGGCGGGGATCGATGGCGTCGTTTCCGGGCGCATCGGCCACCAGTTCCCAGGTGTCGTCCAGGGTGGCACCCACGACCAACTCGTTCGTCGCTCGTACCACCAGCGAGGCCTCCTCGAACGAGAGGCGGCCGCTGACCAGCTCGGCATCGGTTCCGGACACGCGGCCACGATACCCGAAGGTGCCCTGCAGCCCGACCCTCCGACCCAGATCCAGGCCCAGCTCGAGGTTGGCCCGCCGCAGGTAGCTGACGTCCAGTGCGGCGTCCGCGACGGCGACGTCGACGAAGCCGTCCAGCGCCAGGCGCACGGCGCCGTCCGCCAGCCGCCTCTCGGCCAACCGTGCGCGCGCCTCGAAGGTGGTGTCGCGCGAGACGAGGCCGCCGTCCTCGCCCGGGCTGCGGCGCAGCCGCAGTTCGGCGCGGAAGCCGAGATCCTCCGACTCGGTGGCGTCGACCACCCGGAACGCCACGTCGCGGGCCGCGCCTGGGTCCGCGGCCAGCCCCAGCGTCGCGCCGGGCAGAAGTTCGACCCCTTCCACCTCGAGCGCCGCCACGCCGGGCCAGGCCAGCCGTGCGAGGTGATCGCCCGGGGGCCCTCCCGCGCGGCCGAACTGCTGGTCGAGCTCTGCGCGGAGCGGCCCCAGGTCGGTGGTGAACCGGTACCCCGCCGAGCGGGTCTCGCCGCTGTCGAGGTCCAGCGACCAGGTGGCCTCCAGTCCCGGCAGGCCGTCCCCCTCCTGAAGCGTTCCTGCGGTGAGGGACAGGTCCAGCGGCTCGAACGGTCCCGCGTCGTCCTCGTCCGGGTTCCAGACGTAGCCGGACGACGCCTGCAACACCAGCCGGTCCCGCAGCCCCATGGCCAGCGAGCCGTCCACACGGCTCTGGTCCCCGCCCGCGTCCTCCGGCACGTCGGCGTCCAGGTCGGCCAGGCCGGAAACATTGGCGCTGAGCTGCCAGCGGTCGCTGGGAAGGCGTGCGCCGAGCTCGGCCTCGAGGGTGCCGGCGTCGGGCACGCGCGGATCGCCCTCATAGGCCAGGCGTGCGTCGAGCGGTCGGAGGTTCGTGAACGCGGTGAGCGTCGCCTCGACCGGCCCGAAGCCGAGCGCGTCGGGCCGGCGGTCGTCCTCCACGACGTACCCGCCGCGCGCGTCCAGGCGAAGCCCGTCGAAGGGCGTCAGGTCCAAGCGCGCCTCGAGCTCCGTCCTCGTCCGCAACGAGATCCGGTCGAACGAGAACGGCGTTTCGCCCTCGTTGGCGTCGCGACGCGCGGTGAACGTGACACGGCCGGCGTCCCCGAAGCGCCGCACCGCCTCTAGGCGCGTGTCCCAGTCGATCAGCCGCTCCCCCGTATCGTAGTAGTGGCCGACGAAGTTCGACCGTCCCGACACCTCGACACCGGCCACGGAGGTGGCGGTCAGTTCCACGTCGTGCGCCTCGCGTACGCGGCCGGCGGTCACCAACGCCGCGGAGGCGGCGCTCCGGTTGGTGGGGTCGGGTTGGTCCTCGAACACCCCGACGTCGAGCTCCAGCCCGCGGACGCGCAGCGATCCCGCCCGCAGCCATTCGAGGTCGAGCGGCCGGAAGCGCGCCCGCAGGAAGGTACTTCGCGGTGTGCTCCGACCGTCCCAACTGGGCCGCGTGGCGGCGTCTTCGCGCAGCGGGAACGACACGCGGCTCTCCAGCTCCGTGCGGACGCCTGCCCCTTCCGCGCCGAGCTCGAGTTCACCTTCCACCAGGCGGTCGCGGGCGGCGTCGTCGCGGGCCAGGCGCAGGTCGATCTCGGGCGTGCCGGCTTGCGGGTCCGTCTGGTAGCGCGCTTCGAACCGAATGCGTTCCTCCTGTGCCTCTCGGTTCTCCCGTTCCACCAGCGGTGGGTCGAACGAGGCCTGCAGCCGGCCCGCCCCCCGTTCGTCGTAGAAGCGGTGGTCGATGCTGGCCGCGAGGTACGCCCTTTGCACCGCGCCCCCCAGCAGCCCGCCGTCCAGGGCGCCGCCCGCGCTGGGGTCGACGTCCGCCAGCACGCGGTAGGTGACGGTGCCGAACGCGTTGGGGCCCGCGACGTAGGGCCAGTCCACCCGAAGTTCGGCCTGCGAGCTCGCGTCGCCGGACTTCAGGGACACGCGGGGTGTCCGTGCCGGTTCGGCCAGGGGCAGCACCAGCAGCGGCAGGTCGAACACCGGCGAAGCGCGGATCAGGAAGGTGGCGTTCCAGGCGATGAGGCGATCCCCGGGGAGGATCTCGATGCGCTCGGCCCGAAAACCGTAGTCCTCGACCTCTTGGTCGCAGCGCGCGCACGGGCTGAACGCGCCGGCCAGGACCTGGATGCGTCCCTCGGCCCTGCTGGCGCGCTCCCCGCGGACCTCGATCGCGTCGGTGATGACGACCATGTCGTCCCCGTCCAAGCGGCCGGTGTCGAGTTCGACCACCAGGTCGCGGCCGCGCAACGTTTCGCCCTCCCGCACCACCTGCCCTTCCCCGACGATGCGCACCACGCCGGCGTCGGGATCGAACTCGATGCGAGAGGCGGTCACCACCTGGTCCTCGGTCTCGATCTCCACCCGTTCGGCGGTGACCACGTACAACTCCTGTTCGGTGCCGCCCGGGAGGACCACGGTGCGGATCTCGAGGCGGGCGTCGGGATCATTGCCGGTTCGGATGGTCACCGTCTCGGCCCACGCCGCCGCGACGACGGTCAGGAGCAGCGCCAGCAGAAGGCGCGCCACCGCATCCCCGCGGGCGTTCCGGCTCACCTGCGCCATGCCGCCCCCAACAGGACCGCGCCGGCCAGGAAGTACAGCGAGACCGGCGCCCAGCCGGCGATCCAGGCCGGCACGGTGCCTTGGGCGCCCAACAGCTTGGCTACGCTCCAGGTGGCGTAGTACGCGAAGGTGAGGAGCAGCACCGACACCATCCCCAGCGAAGCGTTGCGGCGCAGGCCCGCCATGGCGACGGCCAGCGCGAACACGGCGAACGCCACGGCGGCGAGGGGTTCGGCCGCCTTGCGGTGCAGCGCGGTCCACGCGGCCGGGCTGGTGCGCTCGGCCCCGATCCGCTGCAGGAGGTTCGGGAGCGGCAGCGTGACCAGGTCGGGCCGCGAGGTGGTGGCGGCCGTCAGGTCCCGTACCGGCACCGTGCCCGACGCTGCTCGCATGTCCAGCGATGGCCTGCCCGCGTCGAAGACGCGGATCCGGAGGTCCTCCAACCGCCAGGCGCCGGCCTCCTCGTCCAGGCGCCCACGCTGGGCCTCGATCACCTCACGGGGCCCGCCCAGGCCATCGGGCGCGATGATCACGATCCCCTCGGCCGCGCCCCCGGCACGGAGGCGCGACAGGAATAGGCTGCGCCCCCGCGCGTCCGTGAAGAACGCGCCCTCCTGGAGGAACGCTTCGGGCGCCTGGAGCAGGATCTCCTTCTGCGTCTCGAGGGCGCGCGTTTCGGCCCAGGGGACGACCAGCTCGTTGTTGGCGGCCGCGATCAGCGTCACCGACGCCCCCGCCACCAGCAACGGCCGCAGGAAGGCGCCGGGCGTGATGCCGAGCGCCATCGCAGCGCGCAGTTCGCGGTCGGCGGACATGCGGGCCAGCGCCAACAACGAGGCGAACAACAGCGCCAACGTCAGACCGGCCGAGGCGGCCCCGGGCAGCTTGAACAGCAAGAAGCGGGCTACCAGGCCGACCGGGGCCCCGCGCGCCAACGCGTCGGCCAGGACGCCCAGCAGGAAGTTGACCAACAACAAGAGCAGCAGCACGGACAGCCCCGCGGCGTACAGCGGGGCGATCTCGCGCAGCAGGCTTCGTCCCAGGCGCGTCACGTCAGGTCGCTCCGCAGCGCCAGGACGGCGCCGATGGTCGTGACGGCCGCCGGCGTGGACCAGGCGGCCACGACCGGGCCGATCACCCCCTGGTCGAACAACGCCGCCGCGAACGTCCATGCGGCCCAGAACCCGGCGACCAGCACGATCGTCCACGCCACGCCCGCGGCACGGCCCCGCACGCGCAACGCCAGCGCCCCCGCGATGAGCGTGAACACCGCGGCGCTGGCGGCGTCCGCCAGACGCCGGTGGAAGTCGAAGCGTAGCGCCAAGGCTTCGGCGCCTGCCGCGAGGCGATCACTGATGCGCCTTCGCAGTTCGCCCAGCGGCAACGTGTCGGCGCGAACCAGCGTGTCGGAGGGGGCGGCCCGCAGGGCGAACGCCAACTCGGTCCGGTCACGGCGCTCGGGATCGCCCTCCGGCGGCATGCGCCAGCCCGGGCCCAGCGTCCACGCCGAGGCGCCGGCGTCCCAGGTGCCGTTGTGCGCCGTGAGCACCGTCCCGTCCTCCAGGCGGACGAGAACACCGGACAGCGCGGCGAGTTCGGGATCGTCGCGGTCCGCCCGCACGCGCGCGGCGTGAAAGATGGTGTCGTCGATGAGGTACGACACGTCCCGTTCCGAGGCGACCGGTGGGCGTCCGTACAGGAAGTCGTCGATGATCGCCTGATAGGCGCGCTCGGCGCGGGGTTCCACCATGCCGTTGTTCACCACCGCCACGGCGCTGACCGCCAAGCCCCACGCCAGCGCCGGCACCAACAACGCACGCGGGGGAATCCCCCCGGCCTGCGCGGCCTTGAGTTCGGAGTCGCGCGCCATCCGCCCGCCGCTGACCAGCACCGCGAACACGGCGGCCACCGGCATCGCCAGGTGCAAGAACCAGGGAACCTTGGACGCGAGCAAGCGCAGCACCGCCGACACGCCCGCCTGTTGTTCGACGAGGAAGCGGGCCAGCACGCTGAGAAGGTCGATGGAAAGCAACAGGCATACGGCCGCGACACCGAGCACGAACAGCCCGCTCATCTCTCGGATCAGGCTTCGCGCGAGGCGGACCGGCACCCGCGAAGCATAGCAGAGGGACGTGCGAATCGGCGGTGCGGCCTACGCGCGCGCCCCTCCACGGGCGGTTCGCCCCGCGCCTGGTATGCTCGCTGCTCGACATGACGGGAACCCTGGGCCTGTTCTCCCTCGCGGATCTGTTCCAACTCCTCTCAGGGGCAGGCCGGAGCGGTCGGTTGTCGGTCGACCATCCGCTGGGTCACGCCCGGGTCTACTTCGAACGGGGCGAGGTGCGGCACGCAGAGTTCGGCCAGCTCGAAGGGGACGAGGCGGTGTACGCGCTGTTCCAGGACGAGCGGGGCGCGTTCGAGTTCCGCTCGGGCCTGCCCGCGCCGCGCGTGAGCGTCCGCAAGGGCACCCAGAATCTGGTGCTCGAGGCGGTGCGTCGCCTGGACGAGGCGCGGCGCGACACGGGCGAAGAGGCGACCGAGATCGAGACCGATCTCGTGCCCGAGCACGCCGATCGCGGCGAGGCGCCCCACGCGTTGACGCTGGGCGCCCCGGAGCAGGCGGTGATGGAGGCCGTGGATGGGCGCCGCAGCCTGGCCCGGATCGCCGATCGCGCGGGCCAGACGCAGGACGAGACGGCCCGGATCGTGGCCCGCTTGGTCGCGGCCGGCGTGCTGCTGGCCCGCAAGCGGCGGCCTCGCACGGCGCGCCTGGTGGTGCGGCCCACGCCGGAAGCGCTCCTTCACGACACCGCCGTGGCCGACGTCGGGATCGTGGAGGCGTGGCGGCGTGCCATGGGCCGGATGCCGCAGCACCTCCTCGCCAAGCGCGAGTCCGGCGTGGTGGACCGGTTCCGCCTCCAGGCGCGCGAGGACGTCGGCCCCTACCTGCTGCTGGCGCACGCGGTGCTGCTCCGCACCGGCCTGAAGGTCGATCAGCCTTTGTTGGTACGGCCCCTCGAGGAGGAGGCATGACGCGGCCTACCCGGGCGGACGCGTCGTCGGTACCGGACGAGCTGCGCCCCACGGTCGATGCGGACGCGGGCCTGCGCACGTTCGTGCCCTGGAAGCGCGCGCCGTTCCCGGCCCCCTGGACGTCCTGGTTCGGCCGGCATGCCCCCCTGCACCTCGAGATCGGATTCGGCGACGGCCGCTACACGGTGCGCCGTGCCCTGGCGCGACCCGAAGAGGACTTCGTGGGCTTGGAAGTGTCGGGCGTCAGCGTACGCCGGGCCCTCCGCAAGGTCGCACGGGCCCGCGCCGGCAACGTGCGACTGCTCAAGGCCAAGGCGCAGGTCGCCGTACGGCAGTTGTTCGCGCCCGCCGCGCTGGAAACGATCACCGTCAACTTCCCCGATCCCTGGCCCAAGTCGCGGCACGCCGACAAGCGCCTGCTGCGGGGGCCGTTCCTGGACGTCGCCGCCGAGCGCTTGGTGGCCGGCGGCGAGATCCGGCTCGCCACCGACCATGCCGACTACCTGGCCTTCTCGCGCAGCGAGGCCGAGCGGAGCGGATGGTTCGACCCCTTCGAGGCCGACCCGCCGCCCGACGTGTTCGAGACCAAGTACGCCCTCAAGTGGCGCGACCACGGCAAGCCGCTGTACTACCTGGTGCTTCGCCGCAACGACGCGCCGCCCCCCAGCACCCCGCCGATCGAAAGGCCGTCCATCATGCCGCACGCGTTTCTGACCGGAAGCCCCCGCGAGGATCTCGCCTTCGAGAAGCAGGTCGTCCCGTATGCGGGGGGGCACGTCGTCCTCCACGAGTTGACGCGCAGCCTGGGCGGGGACGGCGGAGACGCCCGATGGCTGGTGCGCGTGACGGTCACCGAGGAGATGCTGGACCAACAACTGCTGGTGGTGGTGCAGCGCCGCGCCGACCGGCGCCACATCGTACGTCTGGGCTCGTTCGGAGACCCGATCGTCACGCCCGTCGTGCGCGGAGCGATCCACGCCGTGACCGAATGGTTCTGCGCCCACGCCGGCGTCGAGGCCGGCGCGCGCAACTACTGACGTGGCGCCGCCTGCGCACCCCGGCCTGCTGCGGGTCCCCGACTTCGGCGCGGTGCACGCGTTCACCACCCGGAGCGGCGGCGTGAGCGGCGGTCCGTACCGCACGCTGAACCTGGGCCTGTCCACGGGCGACGCACCGGAGGCGGTGCACGAGAACCGTCGGCGTGTGCGGGAGGCGCTCGGGCTCGATCCGGCGCGCGTGGCGCAGGTGCATCAGGTGCACGGCGCCACGGTCGTGAGCGCCCGTGACGCCACGCCCGAGGTCGAGGCCGACGCGATCGTCACCGACGACCCGGCCTGGACGCTGAGCGTGTCGTACGCCGACTGCGTCCCCGTACTCCTGTACGACCCCGTCGCGCCGGCGGTAGGCGCGGTCCACGCCGGGTGGCGCGGGGCGGTGCACGGGGTGGTGGGGGCGACCGTGCGGTCGATGACGCGTCGCTTCGGGACCGATCCCGCCCTCCTCTGGGCCGCGATCGGACCGGCCGTGTCGGGTGCGCGCTACCAGGTGGGCCCCGAGGTGGTCGACGCCTTCGCGGCGGCCGGCTTCGACGCGGCCCACGCTCGCCCCGACCCGGAGGTGACGGGCCGGTACCGCTACGACATGCCGGGCGCCGTGGCCGAAGCGCTCGCCGCGTCGGGGATTCCCACGGCCCGCCTCCGGAACGGGGGGTGGTGCACCGTGTCGGACGCGTCGCGGTTCTACTCCCATCGCCGCGACGGGCGCAGGACGGGACGGCACTGGGCACTGGTACGGCTCCCGTGAGGACCCTGGGCGGGGAACGCGCCGGTTCGCCGCGGCCTGCTAGCATCACAGGATGGATCGACTGCTGGACACGCTCCGCGCCTTGCGGGCGCCGGATGGGTGCCCGTGGGACCGGGAACAGACGCACCAGACGCTTCGCCCCCACCTTTTGGAGGAGGCGGCGGAAGCGGTCGACGCCCTCGCCGGTGGGCGCGACGCCGAGGTGGTGGACGAGCTCGGCGACGTGCTCCTCCACGTGGCGTTCCATGCCGTCATCGCCGAAGAGGCGGGACGCTGGGACTACGCCGCGGTCGAGCAGGCCATCACGGAAAAGCTGATTCGGCGCCACCCGCACGTCTTTTCGGACGCGGTGGCGGAGGACGCGGCCGCCGTGGAGGCCACCTGGGCGGCCGTGAAGGCCGCCGAGCGGGGCGACGCGGCGGACGACGACCCCGCCGCGCGGGTGCCCCGCTCGCTGCCCGCCCTGTCGCGGGCGGGCCGGCTGGCCACCGCGCTCGGGTGGCGCGACGAGCCCGCGGCGGCCGTGGGCGGCCCCCTGGACGCCGAGGGGTACGCGGAGGCGCTGTTGGCCTTGGCGGCGGCGGCCGCGCGGGACGGACACGATCCCGAGCTGTTGCTTCGCGACGCCGTCGAAGCGCGCGTGCGGGACGCCGGCACGTGAGCCAAGAAGCTATGGACCGCATGCGCCGCGTCCTGGGGTCGGAGCCGGCCACCTCCCCGGCGCTTCCGGGCGGCTTCCGCCGAGCGGGGGTGCTGGTCCCGATCCTGTGGGGGGCGGACGGCCCGCGCCTGCTATTCACGGTCCGAAGCCGGACGTTGTCGCATCACGCCGGGCAGATCGCCTTCCCGGGCGGCGCGGTGGAAGCGGGCGAGACGCCCGAAGAGGCCGCCCGGCGGGAGGCGTGGGAGGAGGTGGGGCTCGACGTTTCGCCCTCGGCGCTGTTGGGATGCCTGCGTGTGCTCCCCTCGCCCGCTGGGTACCTCGCCACCCCCGTGGTGGCGGTGCTTCCCGTTCCGAGTCGGCTCCGCCTGCAGCCCAGCGAGGTCGAGGAGGCGTTCACGGCGCCGCTGGACGAGTTGATCGCGATCCGCCCCACCACCCTGCGCCGCACCTTGCGGGGCCAGGTGCAGACGTTGCACCGCTACCGCTGGGAGGAGCGCGACATCTGGGGGTTCACGGGAAACGTGCTCCACGACCTGATCACCCGGCTGGGCTCCGAGGTCGTGGCGGGGGGCCGGCCATGACGATGGGCGAGCTGCGAGTACGGGTCGGCCGGCGCAAGATCCCGTTCTCGCCGGGTCAGATCGTGGAGGGGCTGCAGGCCGCGGGCGTGCTCACCGACGACGCCCTCCAAATCGCGGAGGAGGTGGAGACGGAGCTGCGCGCCAGCGGCCGGCGGACGGTGCGGTTGGACGAGGTGCGCGACCAGGTGGCGGAGCGCGTCCGCGCGCGCGTGGGCGAGGAGGCCGCCAAACACTGGCGCGCCCAGACGCCCCCGTTCGTGCCGATCATCCTGGAACGCCGGACCGGCGAGCCGACCGAGTTCACGCGGGGTGCGCTGATCGACTCGCTCGAGAAGATCGGTCTGGGGTTCAAGGGGGCCTGGGCGTTGGCGCAGCAGGTCGAACAGGGGATTCGTGCCGAGGGGATCGAGCGGATCCGCGAAGGCGAACTGCCGCAACGGATCGCCCTGGCGCTGGAGGCGCGCTACGGACGCGAGACCCGCTTGCGGTACGAGGCGACGTTGGACCGGCCGTCGGACCTGATGGTGCTGGAGGAGGACGGCCCCTCCCTGCCGTTCTCGCGTGGCGTTCTGGCCCGCTCGCTCACCGCGATCGGACTCGGGCCCGAAATGTCGCACCATCTCGCCAAGCGGGTCGAGGAAGGGTTGTGGCGCGAGGGCGGCCCCACCGTCCGCCGGGACGACGTGCGGCGCTGGGTGCATCGTCTGTTGGTGGAGGAGGCGGGGGAGGAGTTCGCGCGTCGCTACGACTTGATGCGGACGGTTCGGCGGCCCGAGAAACCGATCGTGGTGCAGATCGGCGGCACGGCCGGCGTCGGCAAGTCGGAGCTGGCCGCCGAGTTGGCGTACCGCTTGGGGATCGCACGGGTGGTGTCCAGCGATTCGATCCGTCAGGCGCTTCGGTCGCTGGTCAGCGCGGATTTGTCGCCGGTCCTGCACGCCTCGAGCTACACGGCATGGCTGGCCGAGCTCCTTCCCGGCGAGCGGGACCACGCCCAACCGAAGCAACGCCGGGTGGTGCGCGGGTTCCAGGCGCAGGTCCTGCAGTTGGGGACGGCGCTCGAAGCCGTGGCCGCCCGAAACGTGGACGAGGCCACTTCGACCGTCCTCGAGGGGATTCACATCGTGCCGGGGATCAGTCCCCGTCCCGTCGAGGGGGCGATCACCGTGGAGTTGATGCTCCGCATCGAGGACGAGGAGGTGCACCGGTCCCGCTTCGATCGTCGCGAGGGAAAGACCGGCAAGCGACGGCCCAAGGAGCCCTACCTGCAGCACTTTACCGAGATTCGTATGCTGCAGGACTATCTGGTCGAACGCGCCGAGGACGCGGGCGTGGCGGTGCTGGACGTCACCGACCTGGACCGCGCCGTGGAGCGGTCGGTGGAGCGGGTGTTGGACGTGGTGCTGGCCGCCAGCGAGCGGGGCGCCGCCTCGGTCGTGGAGGCCGCGTCGGCGTCCGAGGGATGAGGCACGCCGTCGCCGTGGCGGGGGCGGCTGCATGAACTTTCCCATGACCGAGGGGCATTCACGTGCGTACACTGCGCGGGGAGGTCGAACATGAGCCAGCACGCCGCCGAGACCGCTCCGGCACCCTCGATCGAGACCGAGGCGTTGTCCAAGCGGTATGGCCGCAGGCCGATCATTCGCGACCTCACCTTTCGCGTATCGCCCGGCGAGGTGTATGCCTTGGTCGGCCCGAACGGCGCCGGCAAGACCACCGTGATCCGTCTGGTGTCCGGGTTGGCGTTTCCGAGTTCCGGGCGCGTGTCGATGTTGGGCAAAAACCCGCACCAGCACCCCGAAGTGCGCAGGCGGTTGGGGGCCGTGGTCGAGGCCCCCGCCGCGTTCTACCCCTACCTGACGGGACGGGCCAATCTGCGTCTCCACGCCCGCCTGGCAGGCGGCGTCGCCGACGCGCGTATCGAGGAGCTACTCGAACTGATGGAGTTGGGGCACGCCGCCGAGCGCAAGGTCGGGGTGTACAGCCTCGGCATGCGGCAGCGCTTGGGCGTCGCGGGCGCGTTGCTCACCCGTCCGGACGTGCTGATCCTGGACGAGCCCGCCAGCGGGATGGATCCGCTGTCGCTGCACCTGGTGCACCGTGTCCTGCGCAACGCCGCGGGGCGTGGCTCGGCCGTGTTGCTGTCGACGCACCACCTGGACGAGGTGGCGGCGTACTGCAATCGCGTGGGGATCATGGAGGAGGGCGCTCTCATCGACGAGGTCGACCTCGACCAGCGTCGCGACCGCTACCGAGCCCGCGTGCCCGATCCGCAGGCGGCGCGTACCGCCTTGGCCACGCAACCGTGGGTGGAGGAGACGTTCCTACGGGCCGGCCAGGTGGTGTTCCAACTGGATCACGCCGACTCGCTTCCGAAGGTCGCGCCGCTGCTGGTAGAGCACGGCGGAGGATTGACCGCGTTGAACGAGGACGTGTTCGACCTGCGGGCGTACTACCGGGAGCGCGTGAACGCCGAGCGCGCCCGCAGGAGCGGAGAGAGGTCCGCGCCGCAGGAGGCGGTAGAGCCGGCCGCGCCGGGGGGGCCCGCGTGAGCGCACTGCTTCGCATGGAGGCCTCCAAGCTGTTCCGCTTGACGAGCGTGCGTGCCAGCCTGGTCCTGCTGGTGGTGTTCCCGCTGCTGTGGTCGTACGCGCCCGGCATCTACGAGGTGTACGGCTTCTACCTCGTGTCCGGCTTTCAGGTGCCCGCGCTGAGCCTGCTGTCCTCGATGGAGTTTCTGATGCCGCTGTTGATCGCGATCACGGCGGCCGAGTTGGTGGGGATGGAGAAGATGCACGGCACGCTGCCCACGGTGCTCCTGCGGCCGGTCACGCGGTCGCAGTGGTTGCTCGCGAAGCTGCTGGTGTTGAGCGTGTACCCGTTCCTGGCGATGGCGTTCTTTTTGTTGGCGTCGTTGGTGGCGGGCACACCGTATGGGTTCGGGTCGTTCGTGGGTGGAACGGGCCTCGGCGAGGGGGGACTGGCCGGTGCGGGCGCCATGAGCGTGCAGGCGGCGGTGGGCGAGATCCTGGCGGCGTATGCGTTGGCGGCGGTGAGCCTGGTGCCGATCGCCTTGCTGGCGGTGTTGGCGACGGTGGTGACCATGAGCGCGGCCAGCGGCGCGCTCGCCACGCTGTCGGTCCTGATCGTGATGCAGTTGTTGGTGGTGTTTCCGGGCCTGGAGCCGTACCTGTTGTCGCGCCAGTTGTCGGCCTATACCGACCCGGCGGCCGGCGTGGGCTGGGTGGTGGCGCTGATCGCGCTGTACGCGGCTGCGTTCGCCGCGGTGGCGGTCGTGCTGTTCGAACGCAAGGACTTCTGATGCGGGAACGACCGGGCGTCCGCGGCCTGGTCGCGTGCCTCGCGTGCTTGGCGGCGGCGTGGGGCGGTGCGTCGGTCGCGCAAGGCACCATCGCGTACACCGTGCAGGTCGCGGCGCTGAGCGGCGCCGAGGCCGCCATCGAGCAGTCCGGCGCCCTGTTGCGGGAGGGGTTCCCCGCGTACGTGGTACGCGCCGAAGGCGCCGCGGGGACGGTGTTCCGGATTCGCGTGGGCGCGTTCGGGGACCGGCGCAGCGCCGACCGGTACGCCCAGGCGATGGGGGATCGCGCCGGCGGCACGCCTAGGCCGGCGCTGGCCGAGGCCATTCCTGCGGGGATCCTTCCCTTGGCGCCGACGGCGGTGATGCGGCTCACGAACGATGCGCGTGCGGTTTTGCTGTCGTGGGCCGAGGATGGGCTGGCGGTGCGGGTCGGTCCGCGCGAGGGGGAGGCTCGCTATCACCTGCTGGGTACCCGCGCGTCCTTTTTGGCGTGGTGGGCGGAGCCCACCGAGGACGGGCGTCTGGAGGTGGCGCGCGTGCCGTTGGACGGCGAGGCCGACGTCGACGATCCGGACGAGGTCCGCGACGCCCTGTTCCGGCAGCGCCTGCGGCTGATCGCCGAGCGCGCCGACATGGCGTTCGACGCGTTGCGCGAAGCGGTGCGCGGTGCGTCTGGCGAGCGGCACCTGATCGCGTATCGCGCCGTCGGCGGCGAGACGGTGGAACGCGGCGTGCTGGCGCCCGACGCGTCCGCGTCCAGCCGCGACGCGGCGGCGTGGATCGGTGAGGCGCCGCCGGCGCCGCCGGCGCCCCTGGAGGTGCTGGTGGAACGAGCGGCGACGCAGCCCGCGTCCGAAGATGAGGTGGCCGAGGAGCCATCGGCCGACCCGCACCCGGCCGACGACGCTCCTGCCGACGACGTCCCTGACGGCCCGCCCACGCCCGACGGGCCGGGCGGCCCAGGCGCCGACGGCGTCACCGGGGACGGTTGGTACGCCGAAGCGGACGGGCCGTGGACGATGATCGAAACGCGCGGCACCTCGTGGCGAGCCTTGGTGGGCACGCCGAAGGCCGGCCTGCGCGACCTGTTGATTCTCGAGGTGGCGGGGGGGACCGAGTTGGTCCGTTTGGTTCTGCGCTGAGGCGGGCGTTGCCGTGCGGGGCGTTCGCGCCCCTCAGTCCGCCGCGACGGCCCCGATCGGCTCCCGCTGCGCCAGCCACCGCTCGGCGGCCATCGCGGCCCGCGTACCGGCGCCGACGGAGGTCCCGAGCTGCCGGTAGATCTCGTCCGCGATGTCTCCTGCGGCGAAGATGCCGGGCACCGAGGTGTAGATCTCGTCGATGACGTCCACGTATCCGCTGTCCCGCAAGCGGACCACGCCCTCGAGGAAGCCGGTGTTCGGTTCGTGCCCGATGTACACGAACACCCCGTCGGCGGGGATCGTCCCGGTCTCGCCGCTGAGGACGTCGCGGGTTCGGACGCCGGTCACGATGCCGTCATCGCCGAGGATTTCCTCCACGACCGTGTTCCATACCCATTCCATCTTGGGGTTCGCGAAGGCGCGTTCCTGGAGGCCCTTGTTGGCGCGGAGCTGGTCGCGACGGTGGACCACCGTCACGGCGTCGGCGAACTTGGTGAGGAAGGCACCCTCCTCCACTGCGGCGTCCCCGCCGCCCACGACGACGACCTTCTTGCCGCGGTAGAAGAAGCCGTCGCACGTGGCGCAGGTCGATACGCCGCGCCCGTAGAAGGTGTCCTCGCCCGGCACGCCCAGGCGCCGCGGGTTGGCCCCGGTCGCCAGGATCACGGCGCGGGCGCGATAGTCGGCTTCGTAGCCGCGCACCAAGAAGCCGTCGTCGGCGTTGCCCGAGAGCGCTTCGACCTCTTCCATGACCAGGCGCGCCCCGAATTTCTCCGCTTGACGCGTCATGCGTTGTGACAACTCCGGACCGGTCACCGACTCGTCGAAGCCGGGGTAGTTCTCGACCTCGTCGGTTTGTGCGATCTGCCCGCCGGGGAGCCCCTTCTCGAGGATGACCGTGTCCAGCTGACCCCGTCCCGCGTAGATGCCGGCGGTCAGTCCGGCGGGGCCGCCTCCGATGATGGTTACGTCCGTGTCGATCGTTTTTCGTGCCATGTGGCCTCCTTCTCGACTGCGCGCATGCTAGCACCCGCGCATTCCCGACCTCTGTCGGCGATCATACCCAGTGGGGGTATAGGCGCGGTGTCACCGGTCCCACCGCGCGGTACAGTCGAGGCCATGAGCACCGAGCCACGAACGTTCGGCGTCGACCTCCGACCGGTACCCGCCGACCAAGCGACCCTTCCCGTCACCGACCTCACGTTGCGTCGCGGCTACGGCGCGTTCGACTTCCTACGCGTGGAGGACGGCGTACCCCTGTTCGTCGACGATCATCTGGCCCGCTTCGATGCCAGCGCCGAACTGATGGGGCTGGCCCCCCGCCCGACGCCGGCCGAGCTGCGCGCGCACCTTCGCGAGCTGATCCAGGCCAACGGTGCCGGCCGCTACGCGTTTCAGCTGTTCCTGACCGGCGGCGACCCGGTGGGCGGGTTCGAGCCCGGGACCCCCCGCACGCTGGTGCTGGCCGTGGATCCGCCTTCCTACCCCGCCTCCGCCTACGAGGACGGGGTGGCGCTGCTTCCCCACCGCTTCGAGCGCGACCTGCCGGCGGCGAAGACCACCAACTACTTCACGGCCGTGCGGTTGCGGGACGCGATGCGGGAGGCCGGCGCGATGGACGTGCTGTACCACGACGGGACCCGGGCCCTCGAGGCGACGCGAAGCAACCTGTTCGTGGCGTGCGGGGACGGCCGCTTCGCCACGCCGGGGCGCGGCGTGCTGCGCGGCATCACGCGCTTGCACGTGATGCGGGCCCTGCAGGACCAGGCGCGCGTGGACGAACGCGACGTGTCGCTGGAGGAGCTGTACGCGGCGCCCGAGGCGTTCATGACCAGCACCACCAAAGGGATCATGCCCGTCGTCCGCGTCGGCGATCGCACCATCGGCGATGGCCGCCCGGGACCGGGTACCCGGGAGGTGGAGACCCGGTTTCGCGCCTACCGCGACGCCTGGCTCGCCGAGGCCGCACCGGCATGGCAGGTCGGCACGGCCGCGTAAGAATTTCGTGACGAGCGCTGCGCCACGATGAAGGACCGCCGCGGGGCTCCCTCCGCGGACGTTCACGGTGGCTTCGAAGGGAATTCGTCACGTTTCGGCCGCGCCTCTGCACGTATCCTCGTATGCGGAAGGGGATCGGGAGCACGCGTGTGGACCGGGGCGCCATCATCGGTTGGGAGGCCGGGCGCCAGGTTCCACCGGCCCGACACGTGAGATTCATGGAGCACGGCACGCCGCAGAAGCGGGGGCAGGAGCAATCGGACGAGCTGTTGGCGCTCGTGCGTCAGCTGTTCGGGGACGACTGCTACACGGTGTCGGACCTTCGTCAGGTCGGGCAGAGCATCGTGTACGCCAGCGAGGCGTTCGCGCAGTTCAGCGGCTACGAGATCGACGAGGTGCTCGGACGCGATCTGGCGTTCCTGCAGCGGGACGACACCGACCAGGAGGGCCTGCGTCAACTGCGGGCCGCCCTCGCCGAGGGGCGGCCCTGCACCGTGGTGGTTCGCAACTACCGCCGCGACGGCAGTTTGTTCTGGAACGAGCAGCACCACTATCCCCTGCGCGACGAGCGGGGCAACGTCACCCACCTGGTCAGCGTGCAACGCGACGTGAGCGACCGCATGCACGCCCTCGGCGTCGTCGATGCCGGGGAGCGCATGGGCCGCCACGGTCAGGGCGGGTTTTTCGGCTACAGCGTCCTGTTGCGGCCCGACGCCCAGCCGCAATTGCTGTGGGTCGGCGAAGCCTGCCTTCATATTACCGGCGTGCCCGCCTCGGAGCTGATGGATGCGCCGCTGGGAAGCTGGGTGCACGACGAGGACCGCGCGGCGTTCCGCGAGGCGCAGGTGTTGCGGCGCGCCGAACGAAGCCACCGCCTGCGCTACCGAATCGTCACCCGCGACGGCCGGGTGCGGTGGGTCGAGGACCACGGTCAACGCAGCTGGAGCAACCCCGAAGCGCACGCTGTGGCCGTGCATGCGCTGGTGCGCGACGTGACGGCCGAGCGACGCTCGCGCGGCGAACTGTGGCACATCGACAACATCGACGCGCTGACCGGGCTGCCCAACGAGCGACGCTTCCGGGACCGCGCCGAGCAGGCGCTGGCCGCCACGCGGAGCGGCGGGCACGGGGCCGCGCTGGCGGTGATCGACATGGACGCCTTCTCGTTCGTGAACGACACCTTGGGGCGTGCGCACGGCGACCGGTTGTTGCAGGAGGTGGCCAACCGCCTCCGGCGCGTCACAGGCCCGGCCGACACCTTGGCCCGGTTGCAGGGCGACCGCTTCGGGCTGCTGTGGACCAACGTCGATGACCCCGAGCACGTCGTGCCGCGCCTGCTCCGGGTCCGGGACGCCGTGTCGGCCGAGGTGCCCTGGCGGGGGGGCGTGATGCGTCCGTCCGCCACCGTCGGCGTTCGCCGCATCGGGGGGGATGCCGACCCGCTGCCGCGGAGCCGAGAGTTCGATCCCGGCGCCGCCTACGAGCAGCTGCAGCAGGAGGCCGAGGTCGCCCTCGAACGCGCCAAGCGTGACGAGCCCGGCGGGTGGGCGTGCGCCGGCGCGAGCGATCACGCCCGCATGCGGGACCGGGAGCGCAGCGAACGCGACCTTCGCACCGCCATCCGCGACGATCAGCTGGTGCTCCATTACCAGCAGCGCGTCGATCTGCGCCACGGCACCGTGTCCGGGGTGGAGGCGCTGGTGCGGTGGCTGCATCCCGCCGATGGCCTGCTCAAGCCACGCGCCTTCCTCGGTTCGTTGCAGGTGGCGGGCCTCGACCCGGCGTTGTTCCGGTGGGTGCTGCCGCGGGCGTTGGGGCAGGCGGCCGCCTGGCGGGCCGCGGGGCGTCCGTACCGCGTGGCGGTCAACGTGGGGCGTCAGACGCTGGAGCACCCCGATTTCGAGGCATGGGTCCACCAAGAGTTGGAGCGGCACGACCTGAATCCCGCCCTGCTGGAGCTCGAATTGACCGAGGGGACCCCCATGGACGTGTTCGAACGAAACGTCGGCGTGCTGGCGGCGTTGCGCGAGCGAGGGGTGCGGATCAGCTTGGACGATTTCGGCGTAGCCACGGCGTCGCTGGCGCAACTCCAACGGCTGCCGTTGGACGGCCTCAAGATCGACAAGCGCTTCGTGGATCGGCTGGTGGCCGGATCGCGTGGCGACCGGGAGATGGTGCGCGCCATCGTGTCGATCGGCAGGAGCCTCGGCCTCACCGTGGTGGCCGAAGGGGTCGAGACCGACGCGCAGCGCAGCGCGCTCCGCGAGCTCGAGTGCGACGAAGTGCAGGGGTACCTGTATGGTCAGGCCGTGCCGGCCGACTACGTGGTCGCGCCCGTCCCCTCCGGGGATTGACCGCCGGCACGTCGCCGTACCGGGGGGCACGGGTAGCATGGGCGTCATGTCGAGCCAGTCGAGTGCTGCAGACCCCCAACGCAACCCCATCCTGCGGGCGACCTTCCCCATTCCGTTCGCCGAAGTCGGCGCCGAGCACGTGGCGCCGGCGTTGCGGTACGCCCTGGCCGAGGCCGAACGGGCCTACGAGGCGGTCGCGGCGGCACGACCCCCCTACCGGTACGACGATCTGCTGGGCCGATTGGATCGTACCGGCGCGTGGTTGGACCGGGTGGTGTCGACCGTGTCGCACCTGAACGCCGTCCGGCAGGACGCGGCCATGCGGGAGGCCTGGAGCGAGGCGCTGCCCGAGCTGACCGCGTTCGGGGCCCGCGTGGCCAGCGACCCTAGGGTGTACCGCGTCCTGCACGCCTATTCCGAGACGGAGGAGGCGGCGGCGCTGCCGCCCGAGAAGGCGCGGCACCTGCGCCTCACGCTGGACGAGATGCGGCGGGCGGGGGCGGGCCTGGACGAGGCGGGACGGGCCCGGGTCGAGGCGATCAAGAGCGAGCTGGCGACGTGGAGCAACACCTTCCAGAACAACGTGTTGGACGGGGTGTCGGCCTACGCCTTGGACGTCCGCGACGAAGGACGCCTGCGCGGTATCCCGCCCTCCGCGCGGGAGCGGGCACGGCAGGCGGCCGAGGAGGCAGGCGAGGAGGGCTGGCGCTTCACGCTGCACCAGCCGTCCTACCTGGCCGTGCTGGATCACGCCGACGACCGGGCGTTGCGCCAGGAGATGTACCAGGCCGCCCAGCAGCGCGGTACGGGCGAAGGACGCGACAACCGCGCCGTGGTTCCGCGCATCCTTGCGCTGCGGCGGTCGCTGGCCGAGCTCCTCGGCTATCAGCACTGGGCGGACCTCGTCACCGAGGATCGTATGGCGGGTGATGGCGCCACCGCGGTCCGCTTCGAACGCGATACCTTCGCCCGGGTGGAGCCGCACTTGCGGGACGAAGTCCGGGACCTGGAGGCGTTCGCCCGTGAGCGGCTGGGGATCGAACGTCTGCAACCGTGGGATGTCCGCTACGCCTTCGAGAGGCTCCGCAGCGAGCGGTTCGACGTCGAGCAGGAGGCGCTGCGCCCCTGGTTCCCGCTGGACCGCGTCCAGTCGGCGGCGTTCGAGCTGGCGTACGAGCTGTACGGGCTTCGCATCGAGCAGGCCTGGACCGACACGGCGTGGCACGAGGACGTGGACTACTTCGAGGTGTACCGGGAGGACGGAACCTGGGTCGGGGCCTTCTATACCGACTGGGCGCCCCGCCCCGGCAAGCGGGACGGGGCGTGGCTGATCGGCCTGCAGACGGGCGGGCCGGACGGCGACGGCTTCGAGCCCCACCTCGCCGCGATGTGCGGCAACCTCACCCCCGCTGACGGCGACCGGCCGGCGTTGCTCACCCACGGCGAAGCGCGCACCGTGTTCCACGAGTTCGGCCACCTGCTGCACCACCTGTCGTCCACCGTCGAGGTGCGCGAGCGGGCCGGCACCAACGTCCCATGGGACTTCGTCGAGGTGCCCAGCCACCTGATGGAGAACTGGCTGTACGAAGCGCCGTCCCTGCATCGCATCGCCCGGCACGTCGACGACGGCAGGCCGCTGGACGAGGAGGTGATCCAGCGCCTGCGGCAGGCGCGCGCCTGCGGTGCGGCGTACCACATGGCCAGGCAGCTGAGCTTCGGCACGGTGGACCTGGCGCTGCACATCGACTTCGATCCGGCGGGCGACGAGGATCCCGTCGCCTTCGGCACGCGCGTCATGGCGCCGTTCCAGATCCGTCCGGACGCCGTGCCCGAAGGGTTCCTCCCGTCGTTCGCGCACATCTTCGCGGGGGGCTACGCGGCCGGCTACTACGGCTACATGTGGAGCGAGATGCTGGAGGCCGACGCGTTCGACCGCTTCCGCGAGGCCGGCCTGTACGATCCTGAGGTGGGCGCCGCCTTCCGCGACCAGGTCCTCTCCCGGGGCAACGGCGCCCCGCCCGACGCCCTGATGCGCGGCTTCCTGGGACGCGATCCGAACCCGGACGCGATGCTGGCGCGCAACCTCGGCGCGGCCCGGCAGGCGCGTCGGGATTGACCCGAGCGGGCGCTGCCCGAGGCCCTGCCTTCGTTCACCACGCGCCTGCGCGGGAGGCGCGTGCCAGCATACGGACGCCGTCTGCGTACCCCTCGATGCCCCGTGGCTGGCCTCGCAGGCGCAGCCAGCGGTCGTACGCCCACCACAGGGCGCGCGCCATTCCGTCGCGTCGCGCTGCGGCCGCGTGCTCGCGCTGGGCGTTCAGGTCCTGCATCGCCCGCGCCGGCCCGGGGTGGGGCGCCCGAACCGCCGCGGGCAGCGATGCCCAGGCGCGCAACGCCGCCGCGTAGCGGGCGTGGGGATGGGCCGCGCGCAGCCCGGCCAACAAGCCGGCGAACTCGGTCAGCGCCTCGTTGTCGTGCCCGGCCAGGTGCGCCAGCTCGTGCGCGTGGACCGACTGGTACGACCAGGGGGGAAGCGTCGGTTCGACGTGCACCTCCAGCGTCCAGGGCGAAATCACGCCGGCCGTCCCCAGCGCGGCCAGCATGCCGCGCGGAGGGTGCTTGACCCGCGCGGGCAGGCGTACGCCGGGGGCCAGCGCGGCCAACTCCGCCCGTACGGCGTCGGCGGCGCCTGCGACGTCGAACGCGCCGCTGGGGGCCGTGGCGGTTAGGACCTCGCGCAGGCGTTCCTCGAGCTGCACCAGGTCGGCGGACTCCTGGTAAGGCGGCGCCCCGTCCAGCAGACGCGTGGCGGGTCCACTCGCCGCGCCGTGAAGGCCCCACGAGGCCTGGAACGACGCCGCCACCAGCAGCGCCAGCCCCGCCAGGCGCGTGACGCTGTGGATCCAGCCTCCGGCCCCCCGCACGCTCGCCCACGCCATCCCCAGGAGCACCAGCGCCAGCAGCGGCGTCCAGGGGACGGCGCCGCGTTCGCTCAGCGGGACCAGCAGCTGCGTCCACCCGGGGTACACGCGCACGGCCCACGCCTCCGCCGCGCCGTCGCGCCAGGCGACGGCCGCCGCGCCGGCCCAGGCGGCGATCCCGACGAGCGCCAGCCTGGACGGCCGGTCCCCCCTCAACGCGCCCTCGTCAGGCCGTATCGCGCCTCCCAGTCGGCGCGGTGCACCACCCACCACCCGCCGGTTAGGGCGTCGAACGGCGCCGGTGCCTCCGGCCCGCGGGCCGGCGTCTGCACGGCCTCGGGCGCCAACGCTTCGAACACCACGCGCAGCGCGGCGCGAAGCGCCCGGACCCGCGCCCACGGCGCCCAGCAGCCGTTCGGCGGGTCCGGGAGCGTGAGGTGCGCCACGCCGCCCGTCACGCGCACGCGCGGCAGGGTCGGCCAGTCGGCCGTGAACGTCAGCCCGCCCTGGTCGTTGCGATCCGCCTCCAGGCACAGGGGCGGCTCCAGCGCACGATGCCGTGGCGCGGGGGCTGGAAGTCGCGCGTCGTACGCCCGCATGCGGGCTTCCATCAGGGCGTGTCGCCGCGCCTCCAGCCGCGTACGCTCCCGGTCGCTGAGGCGTGTCGGGTCCTCCAGCAGCGCGCTCAGCGCGGCGTCCTCGTCCTCGAGGGCGTGCAGCGACGCCTCCGGGTCGGGGGGACCGGGATCGTGGGCGGCCGTGGCGATCTCGGTCGGCCCTTCCTGCCGCTTGCGCCCGACACCCCAGCCGTGCACCCCGCCGCGCCACGCGATGAGCGCGCCCTCTTCGAGGCTCCACGCATCGGGACAGACCGCCTCGGCCAGCCGTACGTCGTGGGTGGCCAGCAGCACCGTCACGCGCGCGTCGCTGAGTGCCTGCTCCAACAGGTCCAGAGCGGGAAGGTCGAGGTCCGCCTCCGGTTCGTCCAGCAGCACCACGTCGGGTTCGCGCGCCACCAGCAGCGCCACCGCGGCCCGCGCGCGCTCCCCGCCCGAGAGCGTCGCCGGTTCGCTGCGCGCCTGCGCCGGCGTCAGCCCCACCAGCGCCAGCAGTTGCGGGATGCGGGGGCGTGGCACCCACCTGTCCAGCTGCGTCTCCAAGGGCGCATCGTCCAGCCCGCGCCCCGCGGCGTCCCACAGGTGCATCGTCACCCCGGCCCGCGTGGCGGCTTCGGCGTCGGGCCGTGCCGAGGGACGAACCCCGGCCAGCATCTGAAGCAGCGACGACTTCCCGCTCCCGTTGGCGCCGATCAGCGCCACCTTGTCGCCCGCTTCGAGCGTCACGGACAGGTCCTCGAACGCGCCCGGCGCGGACAGGTGCCGCGCCCACGCCACGGGGCCGCGGCGCGCCTCGCTGTCCGACAACCTCCACGCGTGGACCGTGGACGGTTCCGGGTCCGGTGCCGCCCACGCGACCTCGGCGGCGCGCCGCGCCAGCGTCCGCGCCGAGCCTCGTTGGGCGGGGGAGCCCCACCGCCGCGCGCGTTCCGCGGACGCCCCCAGGCGGGCCGCCTCGCGGGCGGCCTGATGGGCGCGGCGTTCCGCCCGGCGTCGCTGCACCCCGCGACGGTCGCGGTCGCGGTCGAACGGGAGCGCGACCGGCTCGAGCCGACCGTCCTGCAGGCGAGCGCTGTGCGTGGATGCCGCACCTAGGAGCGCGCGATCGTGCCCCGCAATGATCATGGCCGTCCGGCTGCGACCGAGTCGGTCCGTCAACCAGCGCCGGGCCGGGAGATCCAGCGCGTTGGTCGGCTCGTCCAACAGCAGCAGGTCGGCGCGCTGCGCCAGCGCCGACGCCAGGGCCAGACGCCTGCGTTCGCCCGTGGAGAGCCGTTCCACCGGCAGGTGGAGACGGGGGTGCGGAAGGAGAATCGCCAGCTCGCGCCGCAGCCTCGGCTCCGCCTCCCAACCGCCCTCCTGCTCGAAGCGTTCCTGCAACGCCGCATACGCCTCGAGGTCGCCGCGGCCCTGCGCCAGCCTGCGCTCCTCGGCCCGGACCTGCGCCTCTGCCGCCCGAAGGGGGCGCAGGCCGGCACACGCCGCCTCCCACACCGTCTGCCCTGGCGCGAAGCTCGGCACCTGCGGGACGGTGACGATCCGCAGCCCCGGCGCCCTGCGGACGGTGCCGTCCGCCGGGGCGATCCGGCCCTCCAGCAGCGCCAGCAGCGTCGACTTGCCGGCGCCGTTCGGGCCCCACAGAGCCCAGCGCTCGCCTGCGGCGAGGGTCCAGGTGACGCCCGCCGCGACCTCGTGAGGGCCGCGGACCAGTCGAACGTCGCGCAGGCGGACGCATTCGTCCATCGCCGCCGAGAATACGCCGGGCGCCCGCGTCCGGACGGCCGCGCAGCGCACGCGCGGCGCGTGCGGGGCGGCCGGCGCGCGTCCCGTATGCTCGGCCCATGGCCACTGTGATCATCGACCCCGAACGCGTGGCGCGATCCAACGAAGCCCCCGTTCGCAGCGACGGAGCGTACGTCCTGTATTGGGTGGAGCGCGCGCAGCGAGCGGAGGACAACCCGGCGTTGGAACACGCGATCCGGACCGCCAACGCCCTGGGCCTGCCGGTCCTCGTGACCGTGGCGCTGAGCCACGCGGAACCGGACCTGAACCCACGCCACGCGGCGTACATGGTGGCGGGCCTGGCCGACGTGGCCACCGGTCTCAGGAGGCGGGGCGTGGCGTTCGCGCCGCGTTTCGGCGATCCGCCCGACGTGGTCCTAAGGTTGGCGCGCGACGCCGCCATGGTGGTGTGCGATCGGGGGTACCTCCGGCACCAGCGTGCCTGGTGCCGCCGTGTGGCGGCCGCGTCGCCGGTGCGGGTGGAGCGCGTCGAAGCGGACGTCGTCGTTCCTGCCGATGCGGCCGACGACGGGCGCGCGTACGCCGCCCGTACGTTTCGCCCCAAGATTTGGCGGCAGGTGCCGCGGTTTCTGCACGAACTGGCGCCCACCCCGGCGGCGCGGCGCGAGCCGGATCTGACGCTCGAGGATCCGCACGCCTCGTTCGATCCGCGCGACGTCGCCGGCACGCTGGCGCGGTGGGGCGTCCAAGGCCCCGTGCCCCCCGTCCGGGACGCCCAATCCGGCACCAAGGCGGCCAAGCGGGCCCTGCGTCATTTCGTCCGCGAGCGCTTGGCTCGCTACGCCGAAGACCGCAACCAGCCCTCTCGTGAGGGCCCGTCGGGGTTGTCGGCCGCGCTGCGGTACGGGCACGTGTCGCCGGTCACGGTGGCCCTGTGGGCCCGCGAGGCTGCGCCTGAGGGCGCGACGTTGGAGGCGTTCCTGGAGCAGCTGATCACCCGGCGGGAACTGGCCGTGAACTTCGTGCTCCACGCGGAGGACGACTACGACCGGTACGCGTCCCTTCCACGATGGGCACGCGCGACGTTGGACGCGCATCGGGGCGATGCGCGCCCCGCATTGCCGGACGACGTTGCCTTGGAGAATGCCGAAACGGACGACCCGTACTGGAATGCCGCCATGAGCGAGATGCGCGCCACGGGTTACATGCACGGGCATATGCGGATGTACTGGGGCAAGCGGATCCTGGCGTGGAGCCGGACGCCCGAGGAGGGCTTCGCCCGCACCCTGGCGCTGAACGACCGCTGGTTCCTCGACGGTCGTGACCCGAACGGGGTCGCCAATGTGGCGTGGTGCTACGGGCTGCACGATCGACCGTGGCCCGAGCGGCCGATCTTCGGCACGGTCCGAACCATGACGCCTGCGGGCCTGCGCCGCAAGACCGATCCCGAGGCGTACCTTCGCAAGGTCGCGCGCCTGGCCGGGGGCGACGACGCGGGGACGGGGCCCTGGACGTAGCCGCGGGCCAGGGAAGGGTAGACTTTGCGGCCATGAAGCGGTTCACCGTTCGCGGGGCCAACCAGGGGTTCACCTGCGTCGAATGCGGCGCGGGGGTGCGGCCGTTGGCCAACGGCTCGGTGCGCAACCACTGCCCGCACTGTCTCCATTCGCTGCACGTCGACGTAGGTCCCGGCGATCGCGGCAGCGACTGCGGTGGCGTGCTGGAACCGATCGGGGTCGAACCGGGTGGCAAGGGCGACTGGACCCTGGTGCATCGCTGCCGCCGGTGCGGCGCGGTCCGGCGCAACCGTGCCGCTCTGGACGACCCACAGCAACCGGACGACTACGAACGGATCGTGCAGCTGACCACCCAGGTGGCGACGCCGGGCCGCACGGTCGGACGCAGATCGCAGTGAGTCCCACCGCCCCCAGGCCGGCCAGCGAGGTGGATCCGAGCTTCGATCCCCTGCGCGACCGCGTGTTCGTGAACGGGCACGTGGTCACCCTGGACGAGGAACGCCCGACGGCCTCGGCGCTGGCGGTACGTGGGGGCCGGATTCTGGCGGTCGGCGGCCACGACGAGGTCCTGGCCGCCGCAGGGCGGGACGCTGAACGCGTGGACCTCGCCGGCCGGACGCTGCTCCCGGGGTTCCACGACGCGCACGTGCACCTCACCATGCACGGCTTCTCGCTGACGCAGGTGCCGCTGGGGGGCACCCGGAGCCTGGCGGAGGCGGTGGCACGCGTCCGCGCCCGCGCGGCGGAGCTTCCTCTTGGTCGATGGATCGTGGGCAACGGCTTCGCGCTGCAACGGTGGGGCACGCGGTCCCCCGACCGGGCGGCGCTGGACGAGGCCGCGCCCGACCATCCCGTGCTGCTACGCTCGCAGGATCACCACAGTGGGCTGGCCAACGCCCGGGCGCTGCAGGAGGCGACGGTGGGGGCCGACACGCCCGACCCCGCGGGCGGCACCTTCGAACGGCGAGCCGACGGCACGCCCAGCGGGCTCCTCCTGGAACGGGCGGTCGACCGTGTCGCCGGCGCCATGCCCGAGCCCATGCCCGCCGCGTTCGAGGAGGCCTTGCGGGCGGGCGGTCGGCACCTGGCCTCGCTCGGCGTCACCACCGTGCACCACATGGCGTACGAACCGGCCAGCCACTGGCGGGCGCTGGCGGCGCTCGCCAGCTGCGAGGACTTCCCCGTGCGGGTGTGGGCCTGCCTCCCGCAGGAACGCATCGAGGAGGCCCGCGCGATCGGCGTGGCCACGGGGCAGGGCGGACGTCGCTTCACGGTCGGGGGGGCGAAGTTCTTCGTCGACGGGGCCCTGGGCAGCCTGTCCGCCTGGATGGATGCCCCCTACGGCGGCACCGATTCGACGGGCATCATCTTGGACGGTCCGGAGGCGCTACGTGAACGCGTTCCGTTGGCGATCCGGGCGGGGCTGACGCCGGTCGCGCATGCGATCGGGGACGCCGCCGTCGGCGCCTTGGTCGACGTGCTGGACGATACGGCCGCCCTCTGGCGCGCAGCGGGGTTGCGTCCGAGGATCGAGCACGCCCAGCACGTACGCTTAGGCGACGTCGCGCGCATCGGGCGCCTCGGCCTGGTGGCGTCGATGCAGCCCCTCCACCTGACCTTCGACGCGCCCACCATCCGGGAACGGTTGGCCGATCGCGAGGACCGCGCCTACCCGGTGCGCGGTCTCCTGGATGCCGGGGCGCGCGTGGCGTTCGGGAGCGACACGCCGGTCGCGCCCCCCGACGTGATCGACTCCTTGCGGGCCGCCGTGACGCGCCGTGGCATGCACGACCTGGTGATCGCACCGCAGCACGCCGTCACGCCCGAGGAGGCGGTTTGGGCGTACACGCGAGGCGCCGCCGCCGCGATCCAGCGCGAGGGCACGTCGGGGGTGCTCAGACGCGGGGCGGACGCCGACCTGGTGGCGATGACGGCCGACCCCACCCGCGCGTTGCCGGACGATCTCGCGGTGGGGTTCACCGCGGTGGGGGGCCGGTTCACCTACCGCGCCTGAGCCCGGCGGCCCCGGCCCGGCCTCACGCGCCCACGCGCAGTTCGGGCACGCGGCCGCCCGGCCGGCGTCCGCTCAGGAACCATGCCGCCTCGGCCAGCGCGCCGGGATCGATCCAGCTGCTCGGGTCCGCGTTCGGCATCGCCTCGCGATTGCCGGGCGTGTCGACGACGCCGCCGGGGATCAGCAGGGACACGGACAGGCCCTTCGGCTCCAACTCGGCGCGGACCGAGCGCAGGTACCCCTCCAGCGCGGCCTTGGCGGCGGCGTAGCCGACCAGGCGCGCCCCGCCGGTGGCGGCCACGCCGGCGGAGGTGCCCAGGACGGCGCCGGCGCCGCGATCCAGCATGCCGGGCAGGACGGCCGTGGTCATGTTCACGGCGGTGCGGAGGTTCAGGTCGAGCTGGTCGTCGAGCTGCGCCGGTTCGAACGATACCGCCTCGTGCATGGCGAACCCTCCGGCCATGTTGACCAAGGCGTCCACCTGGCCGAACGTCTGCTCCGCGCGCGCAGCGACCTCGCGGCAGGCGGCGGGATCTCGCAGGTCGGCCGTCACCACCTCGTCCTCCGGGAACGCCTGGCGTAGCGCACCAGGGTCGGCGCGGACGGGAAGCACCAGCCGGCAGCCGCGGGCGCGGAAGGCGTCGGCCACCACCCGGCCGATGTCGCCGCTGGCGCCGGTCACGATGGCGGTTCGGGGAAACGGGTCGGACATGGGGCCTCCTCTTCCTTCGACGGCGGCGCCACGCAGTGTGGTCACGCCTCGAACGGCTCAGCGTACCGCCCGTGCGCTATGATTCGGGCATGACCCAAGCCGTCCAGGACGTCGACCTTTCGAACACGTTGGCTCGCGCACGAGAGGCGCAGGCGCACCTGGCGGACGGCCCGCGGGACGCGGGGCTGTCACGGATCGCCGCCGCGTTGCGCGACGCCCGCGACGAGATCCTCCGCGCCAACGCGTCGGACGTCGCGGCGGAGCGGCGTCGCGGCACGCCCGAGGCGCGGATCGACCGTCTGCAGCTGGACGCCGAACGGGTCGAGGGGATCGCCCGCGCCTGCGAGCAGGTGGCGGCCCTGCCCGATCCGCTGCACCGCGTGCGGGCTGGCTGGCGCCTCGACGCCGGTCCCGACGTGCGTGAGGTGACGGTGCCGTTCGGCGTGATCGGCATCGTGTACGAGTCGCGGCCCAACGTCACCGTCGATGCGGCCAGCTTGGCGTTGAAGGCGGGAAGCGCCTGTGTGCTTCGCGGAAGCGCGTCGGCGCTGGCCAGCAACCGGGCGTTGGTGGACGCGATGCGTCGCGGCCTAGACGCCGCCGGGCTGCCGCAAGACGCGGTGCAGTTGATCGACAGCCCCGACCGGGAACTGGTGGGGACGCTGCTGGCGGCGCGGGGCCAGGTCGACCTGGTGATCCCGCGCGGCGGGGCGTCGTTGATCGACTACGTGACGCGGACGGCGCAGGTCCCGGTGATCGAGACGGGGGTCGGCAACTGCCACGTCTACGTGCACGAGGCGGCCGATTTGGACAAGGCGTTGCGGATCGCCCACAACGCCAAGGTGCAGCGTCCGGGGGTGTGCAACGCCGCGGAGACGCTTCTGGTGGACGAGGCCGTGGCGGCGTCGTTCCTGCCGCGGCTGCTGCCCGCCCTGCAGGCCGACGGGGTCGAGGTTCGCGGCTGTGCGCGCACGCGCGCCCTGGTCGACGTCGCGGAAGCGACGGACGAGGACTGGGACGAGGAGTTCCTCGACCTTGTGCTGGCGGTGCGCGTCGTCGGCGGCATGGAGGACGCGCTGGCGCACGTGGCGCGCCACGGGACCGGGCACAGCGAGGCGATCGTGACGCAGGACCGGGCGGCGGCACGGCGCTTTCAGGCGCGCGTGGACGCTGCGGCGGTGTACGTCAACGCCTCGACGCGCTTCACCGATGGGTTCGTGTTCGGCTTTGGGGCGGAAATCGGCATCAGTACGCAAAAGTTGCATGCGCGTGGGCCGATGGGGTTGGCGCAGTTGGTGACGACGAAGTACCTGGTCGACGGCGACGGAGAGATCCGCGACTGACGCCGCGGCACCCTCGATCGGAGTGGGGGTACGCGCGGCATTCGTCCCCTCCTGGACGGGATTCGTGGTTTGACGCAGGGGGCGCCGGCGGGGTATGATGACGGGGTTCGCGGGCGGCCTGCAGGGCCCGCCCGCCCCCGCTCGTCACGACACCACGGTTCGACGTAGGGCGGCCCGCGTCGCCTGCGCAGGAGGGTCCACTTGAGCGACTACAACGCTGAGAGCATCAAGGTCCTCAGGGGCCTCGAGGGCGTTCGCAAGCGCCCCGCCATGTACGTCCAGGGCGGGACGGGCACGGACGGCTATCACCAGCTGCTGACCGAGATCATCGACAACGCCGTCGACGAGGCCCTCGCCGGGCATGCCGACACCGTCGAGGTGACGCTGCTGCCCGATCACGGCGCGCGCGTCCGCGACAACGGCCGGGGGATCCCGGTCGAGATCATGCGCAAGGAGGGACGCCCCGCCATCGAGGTGATTTTCACCGAGTTGCACGCCGGCGGCAAGTTCGACTCCGCCGCGTACAAGGTCTCGGGCGGTCTGCACGGCGTGGGGTCGTCGGTCGTCAACGCGTTGTCGGACTACCTCGAGGCCGAAGTGGTGCAGAACGGCCGCCGTCACCGCATTCGCTTCGAGCACGGCGACGTCGTGGAGCCGGTCCACGTGATCGGTGACGCGACTTCGGACGAGCGCGGCTCCACCGTCACCTTCAAGCCCGACGCCGCCATCTTCAAGGACGCCGACGGCTTCGACTACGGGCGCGTCCGCCGGCGCTTGCGCGAGCTCGCCTTCCTCACGGGCGGCGTGCGTATCGAGCTGTCGGACCAGCGTGGCCCGGAAGAGAAGCGCGAGGTGTTCCACGAGGAGGGCGGGGTGGCCGCCTACGCCGAGACCTTGGCCGGTGAGGCCGGACGGCTGTACGACAAGGCCGTTCACATCTCGGCCAAGACGAAGGCCGAAGCGGACGGTTCCATCGAGGAGATCGAGGTCGAGGTGGGTCTGGTCCACACCACCGGCTTCGGGCAGACCATCGTCACCTACGCCAACATGATCACCAACCGGGACGGCGGGACGCACCTCACGGGCTTCAAGACCGCCTACACCCGCGTGCTGAACAACTACGCCAAGAGCAAGAACCTGATCCGCAAGGGCGACCCCGCACCGACCGGCGAGGACTTCCTCGAAGGCGTCCACTGCGTGATCAGCGTCAAGCTGGGCGATCCGCAGTTCGAGTCGCAGGCGAAGGTGAAGCTGCTGAACCCCGAAGCGCAGTCGGGGGTGCAGTCGGTGGTGTACGAGAAGTTCGCCGAGATCCTCGAGGAGAACCCGCGGACCGCCAAGGCCATCGTCGAGAAGGCGGCACAGGCGGCCAAGGCGCGCGAGGCGGCCCGCAAGGCCCGCGACCTGGTGCGGCGCGCCAACCCGCTGGACAACGACGAACTGCCCGGGAAGCTGGCGGACTGCAGCAGCGGCGACCCCGCCCTGAGCGAGATCTACATCGTCGAGGGCGACTCGGCCGGCGGCAGCGCCAAGCAGGGACGCGAGCGCCGCTTCCAGGCGATCCTGCCCCTACGGGGCAAGATCCTGAACGTCGAGAAGGCCCAGATCGGCAAGATCCTCAAGAACTCGGAGATCCGCGCGATGATCGCGGCGCTGGGGGCGGGGCTCGAAGGCACCGGGGACGAGAACCAGCACTTCAGCCTCGAGGACGTCCGCTACCACCGGATCATCATCATGACGGACGCCGATGTGGACGGCAGTCACATCCGCACGCTGTTGCTGACCTTCTTCTATCGCTACATGCGGCCCCTGATCGATGCCGGCTACCTGTACATCGCGCAACCCCCGCTGTACGGGATCCGGGAGGGGCGCAAGAAGGACCTGATCTACCTGTTCGACGAGGCCGCCCTGAACCGCTACCACCGCGAGCACGAAGGGCAGCGCTACGAGGTGCAGCGCTTCAAGGGGCTCGGCGAGATGAACCCCGAACAGCTCTGGGAGACCACCATGAACCCCGAGACGCGCGTGCTGCGGCGCGTGGGGATCGAGGACGTGCTGCACGCCTCCGAGACGCTCGAGATGCTGATGGGGAGCGAGGTGCCGCCCCGTCGCGAGTTCATCGAAGGCAACGCGCACCTGGCCGACCTGGACATCTGACGCAAGGCGGGAACGGCCGCCGTCGGTGGGTGGCGGGCCCCTACGGGCGCCGCGCCAGCTGCGGCGCGTCCCGCCCCTCCAGCACCGCGACCACGGCGTCTGCCGCGACGCGCGCCATCTCGGTCCGAACGTCCACGGTCGCCGACCCGAGGTGCGGCGTCAGGACCGCGTTCGGCAGGTCGGTCAAGCCCGGATGGATCGACGGCTCGTGCTCGAAGACGTCCAGGCCGGCCCCCCGTAGCCGGCCGGCCTGCAATGCCTCGACCAGGGCCGCTTCGTCGACGATCTCGCCCCGCGCGGTGTTGATCAGGATCGCGCTTCGCTTCATGCGTGCCAAGGCCGCGCCGTCGATCATGTGACGCGTGTCGTCGGTCAACGGGCAGTGCAGACTGACGACGTCGGAGGCGCCCAGCAAGGCGTCGATCTCCAGGCGGCGGGCGCCCAGCACGTCCTCGGCGCGTGGCGCGTCCGACCGGCCCGCGTACACGATCTCCATGCCGAAGGCACGCGCCCGGCGTGCCGTCGCTTCGCCGATCCGGCCCAGCCCGATCACGCCGAACGTGCGCCCGTGCAGCGACGTGCCCAACAGTTGCAGGGGCTGCCAGCCGGTCCAACGGTCGGAGGACGCCAGGCGATGCCCCTCCACTACCCGCCGCGCGACCGCCAACAGGAGGGCGAACGCCAGGTCCGCCGTCGCCTCGGTCAACACGCCGGGGGTGTGCGCCACGGCCACGCCCCGGCGCGTACAGGCGTCCAGGTCGACATTGTCCAGGCCCACCGCGTAGTTGGCCACCACCTGCAGCTGTGGCCCCGCGGCGTCCAGGAACGCGTCGTCGACGCGGTCGGACAGGAGCGTAATCACCGCGTCGGCCCCCGCCACCAGCGCCAGCAACTCGCCGCGCGACGGGGCCTCGTCGGCGTCGTGCACCTCGCAGCGGTACCCGGCCGAGCGGAGCGGCTCCAGGCCGCCCTCCGGCAGTCGGCGCGTGATCGCGACGTGGGGCATCCTAGTCGAGCTCGGGCCGGAGCTCCAGCACCTCCGTGGGGGCCAGCCCCTCCTCGGCGGCCGCCGCTACCTCGTCGGCGCGGATCGGCTCGAATTCGCCAGGAAGCTCGGCCTCGTTGCCCCAGTCGGTCAGCACGTGGTTCAGCACGGCCGCGATCTCGGCGTCGGAAAGCTGCTGCCAGCTCGGCATCAGCCCGGCGTAGGTTTGGCCTTGCACCTCGATGGAGCCCTGGACCCCGAACACGACCGCACGAATCAGGTAGGCGCGCCCACCGTCAGCGGCCAGCACCTCGGGGGCGTGCCCGTTCGCCAGCGGCGGAAAGGCGCCGGGCACGCCAGCACCGGAAGCCTGATGGCAGGCCGCGCAGTTGGCGGCGTAGACCGCCGCGCCGTCCGCCTCGGACGCGTCCGCGGCGGGCCCGTCCTCTCCCTCTTCAGCGTCGGCGGCCGCGCCGTCCAGCTCCGTGCCGACGTGGGTGAGTTCGAGGTCCACACCCCGTTCGGCGACGAGATCGATGGCGTGATCGATGTCGATGCGGGCACGCGTGTCGCCGACGACCTCGTACCCGTCCAGCTTTTCAGCGGCGGCGGTGACGGTGTCGCGATGCTGCTGGTCGGCGGCGGGCCGTAGGGCCCCTTGAGGTCGCGACGTGGCGAGGACCAGCAGCAGCACCAGCAGGCCGACCATGCCGATCGCGCTGGCCGCGAAGGCGAAACGAACCTGCGCCGTGGTGAACAGAGCGCTGTCATTGCGGTCAGGCATGCGGGTCGGCCCCCTTCAAGCGCGGATCGTTGTGCGGAAGGACCGGGTTGGCGCCGAGTCGGCGGAAATAGAAGAACAACCACACTCCGCCGATCCCGAGCAGGAGCAGTACGTCTGGCACGGTGAGCTGCGTCCCCGCCCGTTCGTAGGTGGGGACCACGAACCAGATCAGGTTGATCAGCTGCATCAGGATGGCCCACGCGGCCACGGCGGCCAGGGCCGTGCGCTTGCGCTTGACCCAGCGCGAGAACAGCACCAGGAACGGCGCGAGGAAGCCGAACAGGAGCAGGAAGCCTGCGACGCTCGCCCAGGCCGGATCGAACCGCACCACGTACCACGGGTTGGTCTCGATGACGTTGCCGGACCAGATGATGATCAGCTGCGAGAACGACACGTACGCCCAGAACAACACGAACGCCATCAGGTAGTTGCCCAGGTCCTGCAGGCGCTTGGCGGTCAGGAGCCCGTCGATCGTTTCGCTGCGGCCGGCCAGGAGCACCATCACCAGGATCACGAAGGCGATCGCGGTGATGGCCTGGGACGCCATCAGGATGACGCTGTAGATGCCCGACCACCACAGCGGCGTCAGCGACATGGCCCAGTCCACGCCCGCGAAGGTCATGGTCACGATGTAGAGGACCACCCACGGGCCGCTCATGTGCTTCAACCGGTACCCGATGCGGGCGCTCTGATCCGCGTCGCGGTCCTGGCGAGCCGAGCCACGCAGGTACCACCAGGCAGCCAGGATCCAGAGTCCGAAGTACACCGCGGCGCGCACCACGAAGAACGTCGTGTTCAGGTACGCCGACTTCGCATCCAGCAAGGGACTGTCCGCCACCACCTGCGCGTCCGTCCAGACGTACAGCACGTTCATGCCGAACAGGACCGGCAGGAACGCCAGCGCCATCACGGGCATGAGCGAGACCCCGGCCTCCAGCGGGCGCTGAATCACGGCGGCCCAGGAGCCGCCCGCCAGGTGCCCGACGACCAACAGGATCAGGCACCCGAGACTGAGGCCGACCCAGAACAGGTAGGAGAGTAGGTACGACTCGTAGAAACCGCTGCCGAGGCCGGTCAGGACGCCGCCGATCAGGCCGACCGCGCCGAGCAGCAGGGCCACGGTCGGGCCGCGCCGGAAGTGCACGCGTTCCATCACCGCACCGCCCCTTCGGCGTCCAGGACCGTGTCTAGCACGTCGTTCGGCACGTCGTCGAGGGTGGCGTTCTGGCTCAGTTGCAACGCCTTGACGTAACCAGCGATCGCCCAGCGGTCCTCGACGGGCACCCGCGAGGCGTAGGAGTACATACGGCCGAACCCGTTGGTGATGGCGTTGAAGTAGTACCCTACCGGGGCGTCCAACAAACGCTGCTCATGGAACGACGTCGGCTGGGGGAAGCCCCGCTGGACGATCATGCCGTCACCTTCGCCGCTGTAGCCGTGGCAGGGGGCGCAGTAGATGTTGTAGCGTTCCTGCCCGCGGCGCAGCAGGTCGGCCGACACCTCGACGGGCAGCTCGCTCACCGCGCCCTGGTCGTCCTGGCCGGTGAGGTAGACGGGGTCGAGCCCACCTCGCTCCCGGGAAATGGTGCCGCCGGGAAGCGGGCGTGCCGCCGCCCCGTCCTCGAAGAACGCGCTGCGCTCGAACGTGTCGGCGCGGGGATTGTCGTACATGTTGCGCCCGCAGGCGGTGAGGGTCAGCACCAGGGCCAACAGCGCCAGGGGCCAGAGCCTGCGCTTGGGGTGAGGGGTCGCGAACGGGGTCGTCACTTAGCGCTCCACTCCCGACACACGTACGGGGCCGAGCCCCTCCAGGAACGTGCGGGTCGATGCCTCATCGAAGCGGGGGTCGCGGGCCTCGATGCAGAGGAAGAACCGGTCCCGCGTCGCCGCCTCGAAGTTGGGCGTGTTGAAGATCGGATGGTAGGGGCGGGGCAGCCCGTTGCGGCCCAGCATGAACAGCCCCGCCGTGAACGCGGACAGCAGCACCGTGCACTCGAAGGTGATCACGATGAACTGAGGCCAGGCGTTGAGGGGGGTGCCGCCGATGTTGAGCGGATAGAAGATCGCGTTCGAGTACCACTGCATGAAGAACCCGCCGACGGCGCCGGCGATGCCGGCGGCCAGCACGACCCAGCCGAGCCTCGTCGGTTTCATGCCGAGCTTCTCGTCCAGCCCTTCCACCGGGTACGGCGTGTACGCGTCCATGGTCTGGTAGCCGACCTCGCGGGCCCTGTCCGCAGCCGTCTCGAGCGCCTCGACCTCCGCGAACTCGGCCACCAGCCCGTAGAGGTCGCCGTTCGCTTCGGTGCTCGTCGTGTGCGCAGCGTTTGCGTTGCTCACGTGCGTGCCTCCTCGGCGAAGTAGTCCTGCCGGACCGTTTCGTACGGGTCGGAGCCGTGGTGCGCGTCGTGATGCGCCAGCTCCTTCATCTCCGAGGTCGCGATGGAGGGGAGCAGGCGGATGAACAGGAAGAACAACGTCAGGAACAGGCCGAACGAACCGATGTACAGGCTCCAGTCCCAGAAGGTGCTGACGTAGTCGCCCCAGCTGGACGGCAGAAAGTCCTTCGTCAACGTCACCGCGACGATCACGAACCGCTCCAGCCACATGCCGATCGAAACGATGATGCTGATCGCGAACAACGCCAACGGGCTCTGGCGGACGCGCCGGAACCACAACGGTTGGATCGCCACGAAGTTGCAGGCGATCAGCAGCCAGAACGCCCAGCCGTGATCCGCGCCGAGCACGCGGTTGTAGGCCATGAAGCGCTCGAACTCGACCCCCGAGTACCAGGCGTTGAAGATCTCGATCACGTAGCCGTACACCACGATCATGCCGGTCGCCAGCATCAGCTTGGCACTGTTGTCCAGGTGCCGCATCGTGATCAGGTTCTCCAGCCCGAAGGCACGACGCAACGGCACCGCCAGCAACAGCACCATGGCGAAGCCGGCGAACACGGCGCCCGCCACGAAGTAGGGCGGCATCACGGTGTTGTTCCAGCCCGGAAGCTGGCTCACGGCGAAGTCCATGGCGATCGTGGAGTGCACCGACAGCACCAGCGGGAACGACAGCGCGGCCAACAGCAGGTAGGCGCGCTGGTAGCGCTGCCAAGCTTTGGCGGAGCCGTTCCAGCCGAGGCACAGCGTTCCGTACAACAACTTCTGGAAGCGGGTCCGGCTCTGATCACGCAACGTGGCGAGGTCCGGCACCAGCCCGATGTACCAGAACAGGATCGACACCGAGGCGTAGGTGCCGATCGCGAACAGGTCCCAATCCAGGGGGCTGCGGAACTGGGGCCACAAGCCCATGGTGTTGGGGTAGGGAAGAAGCCAGTAGAACACCCACGGACGGCCCAGGTGCAGAATGGGGTACAGCCCCGCGCACACCACGGCGAAGATCGTCATCGCCTCCGCGAAGCGGTTGATCGAGGTTCGCCACGGCTGCCGGAACAGCAACAGCGCCGCCGAGATCAATGTCCCGGCGTGCCCAATGCCGATCCACCACACGAAGTTGATGATCGGCATCCCCCAGGCGACGGGCATGTTGTTGCCCCACACGCCGGTGCCGCGGGTAATCAGCACCACGATCGATACCAGGTACAGGCCCAGCAGCGCCAGCGAGATGCCGAAGCCGATCCACCACCAGCGGGGCGTCCGCCCGAGGCCGATCAGGACCGGCGCGTTGACCGAATCGTCGATCCGCCCCGCGTCCTGCGCGGGCCCGATGACGCGCTGCGTCTCGCCGGGGGCTCGCCCTCCACGGACCGCCATCACGCCACCCCCGAATCGTCGCCCGCGAGCGCGGGATGGGGGTTCCGCACGTGCGCCAGGTAGGTGGTTCGCGGTACCGTGTTGAGCTCCTCCAACACGGCGTAGTTCAGCACGGAGCGTTTGGTGGCGGTGACGCGGCTCTCGGGGTCGTTGGTGTCGCCGAACACGATCGCCTCGCTGGGGCAGGCCGCCTGGCAGGCGGTCACGATCTCGCCGTCGCGAATGGCGCGATCCTCGGCGTTGGCGTCCACCCGCGCCCGCGAGATGCGCTGCGTGCAGTAGGTGCACTTCTCCATCACGCCACGGCTGCGCACGGTGACGTCGGGGTTGTTGGCCAGGCTGAGCTCGGTCGCGTTCCCCTCCAACTCCGCGTACTGCAGGTAGTTGAAGCGCCGTACCTTGTACGGGCAGTTGTTGGAGCAGTAGCGCGTGCCCACGCACCGGTTGTACACCATCACGTTCAGGCCTTCGCTGTCGTGCACGGTCGCGCCGACGGGGCAGACCGGCTCGCAGGGGGCGCGTTCGCAGTGCTGGCACGCCATCGGCATGTGGTAGAAGTCCGGGTCGTCCACACCGCCGGCGAAGTACCCGTCCACCCGGATCCAGTGCATCTCGCGGCCGATGCGTACCTGGTCCTTGCCGACGATCGGCACGTTGTTCTCGGCCTGGCAGGCGGTCACGCAGGCGTTGCAGCCGGTGCAGACCGACATGTCGATCACCATGCCCCAGGCGTACGACTCGTACACGTAATCATTGCGCAGGTCGCTCTCGTGGTGCTCGACCGGATGCACGAAGCTCGGGTGGTCCGGCTCGGCCTGCAGGTCCTGCAGCGTGCCGTGACGCACGATGTGCCGTCGTTCGGCGGTGCCGTCCAACGCTGCGTGCAACTGCGTCGAGGCCAGTTCCTGACGACCGCGCGCCTTGGCGGCGCGCACCGGCGCGGGGCCCGGCGTGCGCCCCATCAGGCGGTAGGCGTCCACGCCGACACCGTCGCCGACGCGGCCGGCCGCCTCACGCCCGTAGCCGAGGTGCAGCACGACCACCCCGTCCGCCTGACCCGGCAGGATCCACACCGGGGCCGTGACGCTGCGCCCTTCGACCTCCAGGTCCAGCAGGTCCTCGTTGCGGACGCCCAGCGACTCGGCGGTGGCGGCGCTCAGCAGGGCGGCATTGTCCCAGGTCAGCTTGGTGAACGGCTTGGGGAGCTCCTGCAGCCAGCCGTTGTTGGACCAGCGGCCGTCGCCCAGGCTCGGGTCGGGCCGCAGCACCAGCGTGAGCTCGTCCGAGCGGGGTGGCAGGGACAGGTCCAGGCTGCCGAGCGACGCGTCGACCTCGGACGCGGCGCTGTCACGCACGGTCCCGCGGTGCACGGTGTCGCGCCAGAAGCCCTCGAAGTCGCCGTCGACGCGCTGGCGCCAGGTTTCGCGCACCAGGTCGTGCGCGCTGGCGTCGGGCGCACCCGAGAGGAGGGAGAGCAGCTCGTGCGGCGCGCGTCCGCCGTAGAACGGCTGGATCAGCGGCTGCATCACGTTGGCGGTGCCGTCGAAGGCGCGGGCGTCGCTCCAGGTCTCCAGGTGGTGCGCCTCGGGCACGTGCCAGGTGGTGGCGGATCCCGTCTCGTCGCGGTACAGGCCCATGTGAAGGCTGGTGCCCACGCGGCGCAGCGCGGCGGCGAAATCCAGCGCCGCCGGTGCGGTGTACACGGGGTTCGCGCCCAGGATCACCAGCCGCTCGACCTCGCCGGCGTTCATGGCGTCCACCAGCTCCCCCAGCGATTCCGCGTGGCTTTCCGGGCGCATCTCGACCGGCTCGCGCAGTGACACCGTGCGCCCCACGGCGTCCAGCGCTTCGTTCATGGCGAGCGCCAGCGCGTGCACTTCCGCTGGCTGATCCTGCCCGGCGACCACCAGCGACCGGCCGCGGTTGGCCTCGAGGTCCTCGACCAGCGCGTCGACCAGGGCGGGGTCCACCTCGCCGCTCAGTTCGGCCTCGGGACCGTCGACGCCGAGACGCCGGGCCACGACCGCCGCCAGCCCCGCGATCTCGGCGGGCGCCAGGCGCAGGCGGTGGTCCGCCAGCGATCCGGTCGGGGACGGCGTGGTCTCGGCCATGTACAACCGGTTCATGGTGTCCTCGGCGGTGCGAACGCGCCGCCGCCGCGCGAATGCGCGCGCGTGGGCCAAGCGGCCCGGCCCCCGGTTCATGAAGTCCGCGTCCAGGGAGAACACCACGTCGGCGGCGCCGAAGTCGGGCACCACCTGCACGTCGCGGCCGTACGCCGCGCGCGCGCCGAGGACGGCCCCGTCGGCGTGCTGTGGGTCGTACTGATGCCAACGAAGCTCCGGATGGGCCCGTTGCAGCTCCGTGATCTGCCGCGCCAGCGTCGGCGAGGTGACGGTTTCGGTGAGGAGCCGGACGCCCGAGCCGTCGCCGAGGTCGGAGAACGCCTCCGCCAGGTCCGCCCAGGTGCGCGCCGCGCCATCCTCGCTGATGGCCTGCGAGCGGTCCGGGTCGTAGAGGGTCAGCACGGTGGCTTGCGTGACGGCGGTGGTCGCGCCGAGGCTGGCCGGGTGGTCGGGGTTGCCCTCCACCTTGGTGGGGCGGCCCTGGTGACTCTCGGCCAGCAGCCCTTCGGCGTACCCGCCGTCGGTGATGGCGGTCGCGTAGTGCAGCGGGCGGCCGGGAACCACCTCTTCGGGCTGGCGCACGTAGGGCACGATCTTCTCGTGCGGCAGCGGCGGCCGTGCGCACGCGGACAGGCCCGCCAGCGCCAGGGAGGCGCCCAGCAGTTTGAGGAAGTCGCGACGCTTCAGCGACGCCTCGAGCGGCGCGGCCTGGCGGGGAAACTCCTCCGCCATGAACGCCTGGAACGCGTCGGTGTCGGCCACCTCGTCCAGGCCACGCCAGAACGCGCGCCCTTTGGTGTTCTGGAGGCGGTCGCGGATCTCCTGCAGGGTGGGGGTGTGGTTCTGGGCGTCGCTCATCGGTGGCACGTCGAACACTGCGGAAGCTTCTCTTCGTTGATGTGGTAGGCCGCGACAAGCTCTCGTCCGAGCTCCGCTTGGTCGGCCGGGGGCGTGTAGGCCATGTCGAACACCTCGCTACGGGGACGAACGAACTTCTCTGGGGCGCGGTGGCACTCCAGACACCACCCCATCGTCATCGGTTCTTCCTTCCAGATGCCGGCCATCTGGTCGACGCGGCCGTGACAGGTGCTGCACCCGACGCCGCTCGCGAGGTGGGCGCTGTGATCGAAGTACGCGAAGTCCGCCAGGTCGTGCACCCGGTTCCACTCGATGGGGCGCTCCTGGTCCCAGCTCGCCTGGACGGCTTCCAGGGCCGGCGTGCCCACGCGGATCTGCGAATGGCAGGTCATGCAGGTCTCGGTCGGCGGAATGCCGGCCACGGAGGAGGTCTCGACCGAGGTGTGGCAGTAGCGGCAGTCCAGACCGAGTTGGCCCGCATGGAGGTCGTGTCGGAAGTCCACCGGTTGCGCGACGGGCACGCCGACGGCGTTGACGGTGGTGCGTGCGTAGAAGGCGAGCACCACCATCAACAGCACCACGAACACGCCGCCGCCGACCACCAGCCATTTCGCGAACGCGTTCGCGTTGGGCGGGAAGTACTGGGGCATCAGATCGGTCCTTCGCGGGCTGTACGGGACGGTACCTCGCACGCGGGATTCGGGCTACGAAACGGTGGACGCCTGACGAGCAAGGCTGCTGACCTCCTGACGTGATGGCACGAGGGCGCGACGACCCTCCGGAACGTTGGGGGAGCGGCGCACAGCCGCGGTGCAGAACGGTGCGAAGATACCACAGCGATTTCCGGCGGGCTGCGGGGACATTCGTACCCCCTTTCGCGCCCCTGGCTCGGGCCGACCGACGGGGCCCACCCTGCTGGGGGATGGGGCGACCCCCGGATCCGGGGCGTGCACGGGCGCGGGGGCGCCGCCTGCGCCATCACCTACGAAGGCGCACGCCCCCTGTCGAGGAGCGTGCGTCTCTCACGTGGTGGAGCCTGCCGGGCTCGAACCGGCGACCTTCCGCTTGCAAAGCGGATGCTCTCCCAGCTGAGCTAAGGCCCCGCGCCTGCCCGCATGCGCCCAGCGTCTGCGCGGCACCGAGCAGAATACGCGCGCGCGGGGTAAGGGTCAAGCGGACGTATTGCCTGCCGGCGCGCCCTCGTCGATCCGCGCGAAGATCATGCGGCCCATGTGGGTCTGCAGGCTGCTGGTGACGACGGCGTCCACGTTGGCGCCGACGCGGTCGGCCGCGTCCTCGATCACCACCATGGTGCCGTCCTCGAGGTAGGCGAGCCCCTGCCCCGGTTCCCGCCCGGTCCGCACCACGGAGAGGGAGAGCGTCTCGCCCGGCAGGTAGGTGGCCTTCACGGCGTTGGCCAGCCGGTGCAGGTTCATCACCCGCACGCCCTGCAGTTGGGCCACCTGGTTCAGGTTGTAGTCGGTGGTGATCAGGTCGGCGCCGCGCGCGCGGCACAGGCGGACCAGTTTGTCGTCGATCTCCTTGGCGTCGGGCACGTCGTCGTGAATCACCTCGGTGCGGACGTCGGGGACCTCCGCCAGGCGTTCGAGCACCTCCAGGCCGCGCCGGCCGCGCTTGCGGCGCAACGTGTCGGCGTCGTCGGCGATGTGCTGCAACTCGCCCAGCACGAAGGCGGGGATCAGGATGCGCCCCTCCACGAAGTGTGCTTCGGCGACGTCCACCAGGCGGCCGTCGATGATGGCGCTGGTGTCGATCAGCTTGAGGCGGCCGGCCTCGTGCGGGGCGCCGGGCCGGCGGTCGGTGCTCGCGAACGGCAGCAGGCGACGGTTCGACACGAAGAAGGCGGCGCTGGACGCCACCAGCAGGCCGGCGATCAGCAGCGACCAGTACCAGGTGAAGCCGGGGACGTTGGCCAGCACGTTGTTGAGGAGCACCGTGATCACCAGCGCCACCGTGGCGCCGGTGCCCGCGGCCAGCACCGTTTCCGGAGGGATGCGCGCCAACCGGTTGGCCCAGGTGCCGACCTTGCGTTCCACCGCACGGGCCACGCGCCCGCTCAGCAGCCATCCCACCAGGCCGCCCAGGAGGGACAGGTAGAGGAGGTTGTTCGGCCCCACCAGCGCGCCGCGGGCCAGCAGTGCGGCGGCCACCCACGCGCCCACGGCCGCCATGCCCGCCGTCAGCGCCGCGCGCACCAACGCCACCGTCGGTCCGGCCATGCCGGCGCGCAGGCGCGTCCCAGACGGCACGCGCATCAGGACGTACCCGCCGGGACGGGTCCGTGGGCGCGGCGAATCGCAGCGGCCAGGTCGGGGCTTCCCCCGCCGGGAAGGTCGGCGTGGCGCGGCCCGATGACGGTGTCGAAGCCGACGCGCTGCGCCTCCGCCACGCGGCGCGGCAGTTGCGCCACGCCTCGAATCTCGCCGGCCAGGCCGACCTCGCCGACCACCGCCGTCCCTTCGGGAAGGGGCCGGTTGGTGACGGCCGACCACACCGCCAGCGCCACCGCCAGGTCGGCGCCGGGGTCGGTGAGGCGGAGGCCGCCGGCGACGTTGACGAACACGTCCAGCCCGCCGAGGGGCAGCTCCAGGCGTCGCTCGAGGACGGCCAGCACCACGTCGACGCGGCGCGCGTCGAGGCCCTGGACGACGCGCTTGGGGCTGGCGTACGGGCTTTTGGAGGCCAGCGCTTGCACCTCGAGCAACAATGGGCGCTGGCCCTCCAAGGCGGCCACGACGACGGAGCCGGGCACGCCCTTCGGCCGTTCTGCCAGGAAGGCCGCCGAAGGGTTGGCGACGGCCGTGAGTCCCTCGTTTCGCATCTCGAAGACCCCCACCTCGCCGGCGGGGCCGAAGCGGTTCTTCAGTGCCCGCAGCACGCGGTAGCCCGCGGCGGATTCCAGGGCGAGGGTGGCGTCCACCATGTGCTCGACCACCTTGGGGCCGGCGAATGACCCCTGTTTGGTGACGTGACCGATCGCCACCAGGGTGGTGCCGCATTCCTTGGCGGCGCGCGCCAGCACGGCGGTGCCGTCCCGCACCTGCGTCACGCTGCCGGGGGCGGCGTCCTCGCTCAGGCGAAGCGTCTGAATGCTGTCGACGATGGCGAGGTCGGGCGCGTCGGCCAGGAGGTGGTCACCCAGCGTGGGGGCGTGCGTCTCACGCGTGAGCGAGAGCCCGTGGCCGAGCCCCAACCGGTCGGCCCGCGCCTTGATCTGCGATGCCGATTCCTCGCCCGCGACGTACAGCGTGCGGCGGCCGGCCAGGTGCGCATGGTGCGCCAGCTGCAGCAGCAGGGTCGACTTGCCGATGCCCGGTTCGCCCGCCAGCAGAAGCGCCGCGCCGTGCACCCAGCCGCCCCCCAGGACGCGGTCGACCTCCGCGACGCCGGAGGAGACCCGGTGGGCGGCGGCATCCTCGACCTCGTTCAAGGTGCGGACTTCGACGGGGCGACGATCGTGGGTTCCTCCGGCGCCTGACCGCCCCGGCCGGGGGGCGGGCCGCATGGAGCCCCAGGCGCCACACGATGGGCAGCGCCCCATCGGGGTGGCCGACCGGGCGCCGCAGGCGTCGCACACGTGATCGCTCACGGCCTTCGGCATCGGCGCTCGCCTCCTCGCATGGCGCCATCCTATCCGAGGCGGGCGCGGAGGGACGGGCGCGGCCGGGGCGGAATCCTCAGACCACCGGCACGGGCCGCGCGAACACCAACTCGTCGTTCTCGACCGTGACCACGATCGGCTCTTCGCTGCCGCCGCGCAGCAACTCCAGCGAAAGCGGGTCCTCGATGTGCTCGCGCAGGACGGCCCGCAACGGGCGTGCGCTCTGGCCGGCCGGCACGCGGCGCACCAACCACTCGGCGACTTCGTTCGCGAAGGTGACGTCGATGTCGCGGCTCGCCAGCTCCTCGCGAATCTCCTCCAGCATCTGACCCGTGATGTGCAGGATCGCGGCCTCGTCGAAGGTCTCGAAGGCGATCACCTCGTCCAGCCGGTCCAGGAACTCCGGCGCGAACAGCGCCTTGAGGGGCGCCTCGGCGTCCACGACCTTGTTGTCGTCCTGGAAGCCGACGTTGGGCCCGGTATTGAAGCCGGTGTTGCTGGTCATGATCAGGATCACCCGGCGGAAGTCGACCGTGCGGCCCAGGCCGTCGGTCAAGCGTCCGTCGTCCAGAACCTGCAAAAAGGTGTTGTAGATGTCCGGATGCGCCTTCTCGATCTCGTCGAGAAGCACCACGCTGAACGGTTGACGCCGCACCGCCTCGGTGAGGCGGCCGCCCTGCTCGTGCCCGACGTATCCGGGCGGAGAGCCGATGAGCTTGCTGGTGGCGTGCGCCTCCTGGTACTCGCTCATGTCGAGCCGGACCAGGGCGCGTTCGCTACCGAACAGCTCGACCGCGAGCTGCTTGGCGAGGAAGGTCTTGCCGACGCCCGAGGGCCCGACGAACAGGAACGACGCCGACACGCGGGCGCGGCCGCCCAAGCCGACCCGGGCGCGGCGCAAGGCCGAGGCCAGGGCCCCGATCGCCTTGTCCTGCCCGATCACGGCCTGACGCAGGTGCTGCTCGATGTTGGCGAGCTTGCCGATGTCGGTCTCGTCGACGTACACGCCACCCCAGGAGTTCACGACGGACTCGATGTCCTCGCGGCTCACCACCGGCGTGCCGTCCTCGGATTCGTGCACGGCGAACCCCAGCGATTTGTTCAACCGGGTGCGGGCCGCCGCCTCGTCGATCAGGTCGATCGCTTTGTCGGGGAAGTTCCGGCCCGGCAGGCCCCGTTCGCCGAAGCGGACCGACAACTCCAGGATGGCCGGCGGGATGGTGACGCCGTGGTGGTGCTCGTAGCGCTCCCGCAGGCCGCGCAGGATCTCGAGCGACTCCTCGGGCGACGGCTCCAGCACGATCACCGGCTGGAAGCGGCGCTCCAGTGCGGCGTCCTTCTCGATGTAGCGGTGATACTCGCCGGTGGTGGTGGCGCCGATCACCTGGACCTCGCCCCGCGAGAGCGGCGGCTTGAGAATGTTGGCCGCGTCCAGCGTCCCCTCCGCGCCGCCGGCCCCGACGAGGGTGTGCAGCTCGTCGATGAAGGCGATCACCTTGGCGCCCCGAAGCTCCTCGATCACCTGCCGCAGGCGCTCCTCGAACTCGCCGCGGTATTTGGTGCCGGCCACCACGTTGGAGAGATCGATCGACAGCACGCGGCACGACGCCAGGTTGGGCGGCACGCGGCCGTCGATCACCTGTTGCGCCAGCCCCTCCACGATGGCGGTCTTGCCGACGCCCGGCTCGCCGATCAGCACCGGGTTGTTCTTGGTCCGGCGCGAGAGAATCTGGATCACGCGGCGGATCTCCTCGGTGCGTCCGATGACGGGATCCAAGCGGCCCTCGCGCGCCTCCTTGGTGAGGTCCCGCGCGTACTCGTCCAAGAAGGGCGTGTTGGCCTCTTCCGGCTGCTGCTTGGGGTCGGTGGCCGCCAGAATGCGCCAACGTACCGTGTCCACGTCACGCGTGAGCTGCTGCAGGATGCGGTACGCCACGCCGTCGCCTTCGCGGATGATGCCGAGCAGGATGTGTTCGGTCGCGATGACGTTGCTGCCGAGGCTGCGCGCTTCGCTGCCGGCCAACTCCATGACGCGGCGGGCGCGCGGCGTGATCGCGGCCGTCTCGTTGCGGGGCAGGCCGTCGCCCCGGCCGACCATCTCCTCGACCTGGCCGCGGAAGCCCTCCAGGGTCGCGCCGAACTCGGAGAGCACCTTGGAGGCGGTCCCGCCCTCGCGCATCAGGCCCAGCAACAGGTGCTCGGGGCCGATCATGGCGTGACCGAGCTTGGAGCCCTCCTCACGGGCAAAGTGGAACACCAAGCGGGCGCGGTCGTCGTAGCGGTTCAAGTGAATCCCCCGATTCCGCCGGACCTGCGTCGGCTGCGGCGTCGCGTCGCGTTCCGCGTCTCCATGGTGCTATAGTACGCGCTCGTGCATGGGCCAGGAAGGACGTCGATTACGTTCCCTTCATGCAACGCCGGGGAACCGGCCGTCCAGCCCCATCCACGCGCGGGGGGATGGAGCGCCCGCGCACCCCTTGGGCACGTATCCGCACTCACTCGGGAGTCCTCATGCTGTTCCAGGATATCACCCTTACCCTCGACCGATTCTGGGCGGAGCAGGGGTGCGTCCTCGCCCCCCCGCACGACGGTGAGGTCGGCGCGGGCACCTTCTACCCGACCACCTTCTTGCGGGCACTGGGCGAGGCGCCGTGGCGCGTCGCCGGCATCGCCCCCAGCCGCCGGCCGACCGACGGGCGCTACGGTGACAATCCCTACCGCTTCCAGTTCTTCTATCAGTACCAGGTCGTCCTCAAACCCAGTCCCGCCGACGTACAGGACGTGTACCTCGCCTCGCTGAAGGCGCTCGGCATCGACGCGGCTGCGCACGACGTTCGTTTCGTGGAGGACGACTGGGAGTCGCCCACGCTGGGTGCCTGGGGGCTCGGCTGGGAGGTGTGGATGGACGGCATGGAGATCACGCAGTTCACCTACTTCCAGCAGGTGGGCGGCCACGACTGCCGGCCGGTGTCGGTCGAGCTCACCTACGGGCTCGAACGGATCGCCATGTACCTCCAGGGCGTCCGGCACTCCTTCGACCTGCAGGTCGCGCCCGGCGTGAGCATGGGCGACCTCCGGCGCGACTTCGAGGTGCAGCACTGCCGCTACAACTTCGAGGAGAGCGATCCGGACCTGCAGCGTCTGCTGTTCGACCGCTACGAGGCGGAGGCCCGCCGCCTGACGCTGGAGGGCATGGTGTACCCCGGCTACGACTTCGTGCTCAAGGCGTCGCACGCCTTCAATCTGTTGGACGCGCGCGGCGTGCTTTCGCAGACCGAGCGGCAGGGCTACGTCCAACGCGTTCGGCGCCTGGCCGAGGCGACCGCCAAGGCCTACCTGGCGCCCTCGTCCGAGGAGGCGGCCGCCTGATGGCGACCGTGCTGTTCGAAATCGGCACCGAGGAACTGCCGAGCTGGTACGTGCGGCAGGGCCGAGGGGAGCTGGTGCGCTTGGTGCAATCGCGGCTGGCCGAGGTGCACCTGAGCCACGGCGCCGTTCACGGGTACGCCACGCCACGGCGTTTGACGATTCGGATCGACGACGTCTCCGCCGAGACCGAGCGTCGAACCGAGTCGCGCCGCGGCCCCAGCGCCCGCGTCGCCTTCGACGAGGGCGGCCGGCCCAGCAAGGCCGCCAGCGGGTTCGCGCGTGGGCTGGGCGTGGACCCGGGGGCGCTGGTGGTGGAGGAGACCGACAAGGGTCCGTACGCGTTCGCCCGCATCGAGCGCGGAGGGGAACCGGTTCGAGACGTCCTGCCCTCGCTGCTGGGCGGCCTGGTCGCGGCCCTGCCCGCGCCGCGCAAGATGCGCTGGGGCGAGGTCGACACGCCGTTCGTGCGCCCCGTGCGTTGGTTGCTGGCGCGTCTGGACGGCGAGGTGCTCCCGGTCGAGGCGGCCGGTGTGCGGGCCGGCGGCACCAGCTGGGGGCACCGCTTCCTGGCGCCGGGCCCGCACGAGATCGTGGGCGCCGACGACTACCTGGACGTCCTCCGCGCCGCCCACGTCCTGGCCGATCCCGACGAGCGGCACCAGGCCACCGTCCGTGCCGTCGCGGACGCCGCCGCTGAGTACGCGCTGGACCCGGTGTGGGACGCATCGCTCCTGGACGAGGTGGTCGGCCTCGTGGAGGCGCCCACCGCGATCGTGGGCCGGTTCGACACCGCCTACCTGGCCCTGCCCGACGAAGTGCTGGCCACGGTGATGATCCACCACCAACGCTTCGTGCCGTTGCGGGGCGAGGACGGCGCGTTGGCCGCGCGTTTCGTCGGCGTCAGCAACACGGCGGTGCCCGATCCCGCGGTGGTCCGTGCCGGCTACGAGGGCGTCCTGGACGGCCGCCTCTACGATGCGCGCTTCTTTTGGAACGCGGACCGAACCAAGACGTTGGCGCAGCACGCCTGGGACCTCTCCGGGATCGCGTTCCAGAAGGGCCTCGGCTCGATGGCGGACAAGGTGACCCGCGTGCGTGACAGCGCGCCGCGGTTGGCCGAGGCGCTGGGCGCGCCGGACGAGGTGCGCACGGCGCTGGAGAAGGCACTGCCCTTGTTCCGCGCCGACCTGACGACCGAGATGGTGGGCGAGTTCCCGGAACTCGAGGGGATCATGGCCCGACGTTACGCCGAGGCGGAGGGGTTGCCCGACACCGTCGCCCGCACCCTGGAGGACGGCGTGCGCCCCTTGGTGCCCGACGGGGCGCTCCCCCTGGAAGAACCGGGCGCCATCCTTGCCGCCAGCGACCGGGCGGACACGTTGTTGGGCTTCTTCGCGTTGGGCAAGCGTCCCAGCGGCTCGACCGACCCGTACGGGCTGCGTCGCAGCGCGGCGGCGCTGGCGCGGATCTGCGCCACCCGGGATTGGGCGCTGCCGTTGCGAGACCTGCTGCGCGGCGCGGAACGGGGCTACGTGGACGGTCCCGTCTCGCCGGGCGAGGCCGTCGTCGACGACGTCGCCGGGTTCGTGTGGGACCGCGTGGCCTCGCTCCTCGCGGAGGAGGGGATCGGCGTGACCACCGTGCGCGCCGCCACCGCGGGGGAGCCGCCGGTCATCCTGGCCGCCCGGCGTGCCCACTTGCTGAGGGCGCTGGCGGGGACCGAAGCGTTCGCCGAGTTGATGACGCTGTACAAGCGTGCCGCCAACCTGGCGGAGAAGGCCGACGAGAACGCTGTCGTGGAGCCGAGTCGCTTCGAAGCGCCGGAGGAGGCGCCCCTGTACGAGGCGCTCGCACCGGCCCGCGCGGGGGTGCAGGCATTGCTGGAGGACCTTCGTCGGCAGCTGGCGCCGTGGAAGTTGGGCGCGGGCCCCGACCGCCGGCCGGATCCCGGCGAGGGCCTGAATCGCGTGCTCGCGCTGAAGGAGCCGCTGGATCGCTTCTTGGACGACGTCCTGGTGATGGTCGACGATCGAACCGTGCAGGCCAACCGGTTGGCCCTGCTGCGGGACACACGTGACGTGCTCCGCGGGTTGGGCGCGCTGGAGCGTCTGGGCGGCTGAGTACGGCGGCACGGGGCCGAGCGACCGGGCCGCACGTCGACGCGCCCCCGCCGGCGGGCGGGGGCGCGTTGGTGGTGCCGAAGGTGGGACTTGAACCCACACGACCTTGCGGTCACATGACCCTGAATCATGCGCGTCTACCAATTCCGCCACTTCGGCCGGCGGCGTCGCGTACCGCTCCGGGTTTGAGCCCGGCACGATGCGACGGACACGGATGATACCGCCGCTACCGCCGGCTGTCAACGAGACGGTCACCGCCCGCCGCGTCGCCATCCACGCCGCATGGCGGGCGCACGGTAGGCTCGTCCGCGTCGGGAAAGGAGGAGGGCCGTGACACGAACTGCACTGGTTACCGGCGGCGCCAGCGGCATCGGCCGCGCCTGCGTCGAAACGCTCCGCGAGGTGGGATATCCCGTCGCCAGCGTGGACGTCGACGAAGCCGGAGGGCGCGAGGCCGCGCGCGCCTCGGGAGCGGCGTTCGTGCATGCCGACCTGACCGACCCGGCCGCCTGCCGTGGTGCGGTGGACCAGGCGGTCGAACGGCTCGGCGGGGTCGACGTGCTGGTCAACGTGGCCGGCTTCCAACATCTGGCGGCGATCGACGACTTCGCGGACGAGGTGTGGGACGCGATGCTGGCGTTGATGGTGTCGGCGCCGTTCCACCTCACCAAACGGGCGTGGCCGTACCTGGTGCGCAGCGGGCACGGCCGCGTGATCCACATCGGCAGCGTGCACAGCACGGTCGCCAGCCCGTTCAAGGTCGGGTACGTCACCGCGAAGCATGCGCTGTTGGGGCACATGCGCGTGGCGGCGTTGGAGGGTGGGCCGCACGGCGTGACCTCGAACGCGGTGTGCCCGGCCTACGTGCGGACGCCGCTGGTCGAGGCGCAGATCGAGGATCAGGCACGCACGCGCGGGATCGCGCCGGCCGAGGTGGAGGAGAAGGTGTTTCTCGAGCAGGCCGCCATCAAGCGGATGCTGACGCCCCGTGACGTGGCGGCGTCGGTGCGCTGGTTGGCCAGCGAGGCGGCGTGGGGCATCACCGGGAGCGTCCACACCATCGACCTGGGGTGGACGGCGCGTTGAGCCGGTAGCTCAGTCCAGGCCGACGAAGGTCCCGTCGCGCTGGAACGGTTCGCCGTCGAGGAGGATCTCGCCGCCCCGGCGGAGATCGCGGACCAGGTCCCAGTGAATCTCGCTCTGGTTCACCCCGCCGGTCTCGGCGTAGCTGCGGCCCAGCGCTAGGTGCACCGTTCCGCCGATCTTCTCGTCGAACAGGGTGCTGCCGGTCGGCCGGTCGATCTCGCGGTTGGTGCCGATGCCGAGCTCGCCCAGGCGGCGCGCGCCCGGGTCGCGGGCCAATCGCTCGTCCAGCAACGCCTGGCCCGCCTCGGCCGTGGCCTCGACCACCTCGCCGCGTGCGAAGCGTAGGGTCACACCACGCACCTCGGAGCCGCCCACGAAGCTGGGCACGTCGAAGCGGATCACGCCCTCCGCGCTGTCCTCCAGCGGGCCGGTAAACACCTCGCCCGAGGGCATGTTGCGGTGGCCGGCGCTGTTCACCCACCCTCGACCCGCGACGCGGAGTGACAGGTCGGTGCCGCCGGCACGGATACGGACCTCGTCCGCCCGGCGCAGGCGCTCGATCATGCGTTCCTGTTCGCGCTGCAGGGCACGCCACGCCGCGGCCGGATCCTCGTCGAAGAGGTGCATGGCACCGAACACGAAGCGCTGGTAGTCATCCAGGCTCATGCCCGCATCCTGTGCGCCCGACGCGGTGGGATACAGGGTTCCCACCCAGCGGGTGTGCTCCAGGCGGTAGTCCTGGACGGGTCGCATGCGTCGTTCCAGGCGGCCGATGCGCTCCGCGTCGGCCTGCTGCAGGGCGCGGCTGTTGCTGGGGGCGGAGACGCGGATCCAGGCGTCCGTGCGCTCCAGTTCGGCCAGCTCCAGCTCGGGGCGGGCGTCCAGGTACCGCTCCGAGGCGCAGGCGACGAGGTCCTCGCGCAGTTCCGGGTAGGCGAGATGCAGACGGGGCGTCGCTTCGCGGCTCAGCACGCCACGAACCAGGGCGCGGGCCAGGTCGGTGGCGGGGGTTTGGACGTTCAGCGACACGACCTCGCCGGGTCGGACGGCGGTGCAGTAGTCGAGCAGCAGATCGGCGTAGCGTTCGTGCAACGGGGTGAGCATGCGAAGAGGATACCTGCGTCGGCGTCACGGTACGCTCACGCCATGACGCGCGGGGAACGGCTGCAGAAGGTGCTGGCACGCAGCGGCGCGGCCGCCTCCAGGCGGAAGGCGGAGGCGCTGATCGAGGCGGGGCGCGTCACGATCGGCGGCGCGGTCGCCTCGTTGGGCGCGCGCGTGCCGCCCGGCGCCGAGGTTCGAGTGGACGGCCGCGTCGTGCCGGACGCAGACCGACCCGTCGTTCTGCTTCTCCACAAGCCGCGTGGCGTGGTGAGCACCGCGCACGACCCGCAGGGCCGGCCGACGGTGATGGAGCTGGTCCCGCGCCTCCCCGGCCTGCACACGGTGGGGCGGCTGGACGCCGACAGCGAGGGGCTGCTCCTGTTGACCAACGACGGGGCGTTGACCCAGCGGTTGGCGCATCCCAGCTTCGAACACCGCAAGCGCTACCGTGCCTGGTGCGAGCCGGGCACGGTAGCGCCCAGCGCCCTGCGTGCCCTGCGTCAAGGCGTACGGCTGGAGGACGGCCCCGCGCGGGCCGACGAAGCGTGGGCCGCCCCGGGCGGGGCGGTGGTCGAGCTGCACGAGGGGCGCAAGCGGCAGGTGCGACGCATGTTGTCGGAGGTCGGGTTCCCCGTCGTGCGGCTACAGCGCACGCGGGTCGGCGGCCTGACGTTGGGGCGGTTGCCGGAGGGCGCCTGGCGCGAAGCGAGCGAGGAGGAACGCCTACGCCTCGGGTATGATTCCGACCATGTCCTACGCCGCCGCGACCGCGCCACGGAGGGACCGTGATGGCTGAGTCGACCTTCTCGCTCGGGCACGGCCAGGTGCAGATCTCCGGGGAGGAGATCCAGGCGCGGGTCGCCGCGTTGGGGCGCGAGATCGCGCGCGATCACGCCGGCCGTGAATTGCACCTGATCTGCGTCCTGAACGGCGCGTTCTTGTTCATGGCGGACCTGGTGCGCGCCATCGAGCTGCCGCTCACGGTGGACTTCCTGTCGGTGTCGAGTTACGGCAGCCGGACCGAGTCGTCGGGTGAGGTGCGGCTGGTGAAGGACCTGGACCTGAGCCTGAAGGGCCGGCACGTGGTGCTGGTGGAGGACATCGTCGATACGGGTCTCACCATGCGGTACCTGCTGCAGTACCTGGAGGGTCGTGGCCCGAAGTCCGTGAAGGTCGCCAGCCTCCTCAGCAAGCCGTCGCGGCGGCGGGTGGAGGTGCCGGTCGACTACCTGGGGTTCGAGATCGCCGACGCGTTCGTGTACGGCTACGGGCTGGACGTCGAGCACCGCTACCGAAACCTGCCGTTCGTGACCAGCATGTCGGCGCTGGAAGCGGAGTCGTTGGGCGAGTGACGCGGGCGCGCCGCCTGCATGCGGCATTGGTGGGCGGCGGTGTCGTCCTGCTGCTGCTCGTCGGTCTGGGTCTCGGGCAGGCGCTTCGCGACACCACGCCCCCGTCGCTGTGGGTGGAGGCGCCCGAGCGGGTCGCGGCCGGAACGACGTTCACGCTGGACGTCAGCGCCGACGAGCCGGCGCGGTACGTCGTGCAGTACGCAGGCACCCGCACCGAGGCCGTCGAGCAGGCGGTGTCGGTGCCGCTGGAGGCCGCCCCCGGTCGACACCGGATCCGCATCGTCGCGCAGGATGCGGCGGGCAACGAGACGACCGCCGGTCACGACGTGTTCGGCGTGGTGGTGCCCGAGGGTCGCCTAGAGATGCCCGAGGGCCTGAGGCCCGGCGACCCGTTCACGGTTCGGCTGCGCTTCTCGCCGCCGTACGGGGAGCGTACGGACGTGCGGCTGAGCGTGGACGGTACGTCGCTCGACCTTCACCCCATGGAAGGGGGCGCGTGGGCGCTGGGCGCGGTGCCGCTGGCGACCGACGCCGGATCGCTGTCCGTGCGGGCCTCGTGGCGCGACGGGCTGGGCCGAGCCACGAGCGCGGCGCAGGACGTGCCGTACGACCCGTTGGGCCGGACGGTCGAGACGCTGACCATCGCCGAGGAGGTGCTGGCGGTGATCACGCCCGAGGGCCGCGGGCGGGAGGCGGCCGCGCTCGCCTCGGCGCGCGCGGACCCGGGCGAACCGCCGCGCTGGCGTGCGCCGTTCGTGCTGCCGATCGAGGGTCGCGGTACCTCCGGTTTCGCCCGTCCCAGGCGGTACGTGCCGGGCGGGCCGGTAAGCTTTCACCTCGGCGAAGACATCGCGGCCCCGACCGGCACGCCGATCATGTCGCCCAACGACGGGGTGGTGACGTTGGCCGACATGTTCCCGATCAAGGGCGGCCTGACGGTGATCGACCACGGCGCCGGCGTCACCAGCCGCTTCTACCACCAGTCACGCATCGGGGTGGAGGAGGGGTCGTTCGTGCAGCGTGGCCAGGTGATCGGTGAGGTCGGCAGCACCGGCCTGTCGACCGGTCCGCACCTGCACTGGGAGATGCGCGTCGACGGGGTGCCCAGCGACCCGCTGGCCTGGGTGGGCACGGCGCGTCCCTGAGCGCGGGACCGGCGAGACGGCCCTGCGGTCCGGCAGTGCTATCCTGCGTCCTCATGGACTCGACCATTACGGGCAGCGGGGACGGCAAGGCACGGCCTCGCGTGTTTTCGGGCGTGCAGCCCACGGGCGACCTTCACCTCGGAACCTACCTCGGCGCGTTGCGCCAGTGGGCCGAGCGGCAGCACGAGCGCGAGAACGTGTTCTGCGTGGTGGACCTGCACGCGTTGACGGTGCCCGAGAACCTGGACGCGAAGGGGTTGCGGGCGAAGAGCCGGGAGGTCGCGGCGTTGTACCTGGCGTGCGGCATCGATCCGGAGGAGAGCATCGTGTTCGTGCAGTCGCACGTCCGGGAGCACGCCGAGCTCACCTGGCTGTTGAACTGCACCACCCCGCTCGGGTGGCTGCAACGCATGACGCAGTTCAAGTCGAAGAGCGACGGGCGGGCGTCGGTGTCGGCGGCGTTGCTGAACTACCCAGTGCTGCAGGCGGCGGACATCTTGTTGTACGACACCGACGAGGTGCCCGTCGGCGAGGATCAGGTGCAGCACGTGGAGTTGACGCGCGACATCGGGACCCGCTTCAACCACATGTTCGGGGAGACGTTCCGCCTGCCCAAGGCGGTCGTCCCGAAGGCGGGCGCGCGCGTGATGGGCTTCGACGACCCGGAGGTCAAGATGTCGAAGTCGCTGTCGTGGGAGCGCGACCGTCACGCGGTACACCTGCTGGATGACGAGGCGCGCATTCGCAAGACGGTGATGAGCGCCGTCACGGACTCGGGACGCGAGTTCCGCTACGAGCAGGCGGGTCCGGGCGTTCGCAACCTGCTGGGGGTGCTGCACAGCCTGCGCGGGGGCGACATGGACGAGATCTCCGCCAGCTTCGAAGGCAAGGGCTACGGCGACCTCAAGAAGGCCGTGGTCGAGGCGATCCTCGACACGCTCCGTCCGATTCGCGCGCAGTTCGACGGCTACATGGCCGACCCCGCGTCGCTGGACGCCGTGCTGGCGAAGGGGGCGGAGCGGGCCCGCGCCCACGCTGCCCGCACGCTGGCGCGCGCCAAGGACGCCATGGGCGTCGGCGCCTGAACGGCCGCCCGCCGGCGTGTCACGCGTCCTGTTCGTGTTCCTCGACGGCGTCGGGGTCGGCGGCGACGACCCGGCGGAGAACCCGTTCGCGGCGACGCCCACCCCGACGCTGGACGGGCTCGTCGGTCGCGCCCTCGCCGGATGGGACGGCACGCCGCGACACGATGACGACCTGGCGAGCCGGACGCTGGACGCGACGTTGGGCCGGGCCGGCCTGCCGCAATCCGCCACCGGACAGAGCGCCCTGCTGACCGGCCGCGACGCCGCCGAGGCCATGGCGGGGCACTACGGGCCGTGGCCCGGCCCGACCCTGAAGCGATTCCTGGCGGAGGGGAACCTGTTCGACTGGGCGGCGGCCCGCGGTGCCCAGCACGCCAACGCCTACCCGCCCGACTTCTTCCAGGCGTTGGCGGCGGGACGGCTGCGGCTGAACGCGCCGGCGCACGCCGCCCGTGAGGCCGGCGTGCCGCTGGCCGACCTCGACGCCTACCGTGCCGGTCGGGCCGTCGCGCCCGACCTGGACGGGGCGGCGTTCGCGTCACGCGGCGTGGTGTCCCCGGATGCGCCTGCGGCTGGGCCGGAGGCGGCCGCGGCGGCGGGGGGCCGCCTGGCGCGGCTGGCGGGGGCGTCGCTGCTGACGTTCTTCGACGTGTGGACGACCGACCGGGTGGGCCATCGCGCCGACGCGGCGGCGGCCGCGACGCTGATCGCCCGCTTGGACGCGTTCTTGGCGGGGGTGCTGTCGGCGCGGCCGCGCGACGTGAGTGTGGTGATCACCAGCGATCACGGAAACCTGGAGGATCTTCGGCACGGCCGTCACACGCGCGCGGACGTGCCGCTGTGGGTCGTCGGTCCCGGCGCCCCCCAGTTCGCGGAGGTACGGACCCTGTGCGGCGTGGCGCCCGCCATTCGCGCGGCGTGGGCGTCCGACGCCTAGCGCGCGGGTGGGTGCGTCCCGCTGGGTCCGCGTCGCGCGGCGCGAGGGCGTGAGGCGCGGGGGGCGGATCAGAAACCGAGCAGCACCACCGCTTCGTACCAGGCGCCCAACAGCAGCAGCAGCCCCGCCAACGGCAGCATGGAGACCAACTTGCGGTACCCGTCGCCGATGCCGCCGAAGCCGCGTTGGGCGAGGGTGGCGACCAGCATGCCGCCGCCCGTCACCACCAGGAAGTAGGCGGTGAACTCGATCACGAACAGGACGAGGATCGCCACGATCTCGGGGAACCCACCGAGCCCCAACAACCCGAACGCCGTGGACTGAGCCAGGAACGACACGCCGGCCAGCAGGTACACCGGCACGCCCAGCAACAGCGCACTGCCGAACAGGGCCGTGAAGGTCACCACCACGAAGTTCTGGTAGAAGATCACCAGCGCGGTGCGGGCGAGGTCGCCGCTGGCGAGCGCCTGCGTGGCCCCCACCTGCTCCAGGGTGTCGCTCAGGACGCTCACCACCGCCTGTTCGCAGCTGTCGGGCAACTGGCTCCCTGCGAACAGCCCGAGCGCGACGACGGCCCACCCCAGCACGAACGTCCATCGCACCACGCGGGGGTGCGCGCGCAGGGCGTCGCGTCCGCCGAGGAGCCAGCGCCGGATCGGCGTGGGGCGTGCCAAGGCGCCAACGATCAGCAGCGAGAACAGGATGAAGCCGATGCCGGCTTCGCGCGTCTGGAGCCAGTCGCGACCGGTGGAGGTCTCCATCTGGAAGCCGACCCGCTCGACGCGCCAGTCGTCCCCGTCCTGCATCAGGATCACTTCGACGACGTCGAGGCGGTCGGGGGGGATCTCGGCGGCGTAGGTGTAGCGGCGACGGTCCGGATCGTCGGTCTCCCGGGCGCGCCGGTCGCTCAGGTCCACCTCGGTGCCGCTGGGCGGGGGCGGGGCGGCGAACAGGGCCGGCAACTCGCGGCAGAGCGCCTCCGTCTCCAAGCCTGCGAGGTCGGAGAAGGAGGTGGGCTCCAACGCCAGCCACATCTCGACCGCCCGGTCGGCCAACGCTTCAGGGTCGCTGCCGGTGGTGCCCACCACGGCATCGTCCGGCATCGCCGCCGGGTCGAGGCCGTCCGCTGGGATCTGGGCGGCCCCAAGCCCGAACAGCAAGGCCCATAGCGTCGCGAAGAGGGCGAGGTAGGCGGGGCGTCGGCAGGGGGAAAACTCGTTCGGCACCATCATGACGTGGACGTCAGCATAGCCCAGCTCGGGGTCTGCCACGGCCCGTCGCACGCGTCGGCGATATGCTCGGGGGCGTGAAGCCGTGGGTGTGGGTGGTGAACGCGGGGCGGCGCACCGTGCGGGGTCTGCACCCGGCGTGGGCGCGACCGGACGACGTGTGGGCCGAGGCGTGGCTTCCTGGGCCGGAAGCGGCCCTGTACCGGCGCATGGACCCGCGCGACCGCGACCATGCCGTGCAGGTCGCCCGGGCGGTGCTGGCCCGTCACCCCCGGGCCGGCGCGGAGGTCGTGCGCGCGGCGCTGCTGCACGACGTCGGCAAGAGCGGCCGGCGCTACCGTGTGATCGAGCGGGTCGCGACGCACCTCGTACGCTGGCGGCCTGCGCGGGAGGGGGAAGCGAGCGGCGGGCTGCGCGGCGCGTGGCAGGTCGCGGCCCATCATGCCCGCGACGGGGCCCGATGGATTCGCGAGGCGGGGGGGTCGCCCCGGGTGGCGGAGCTGGTGGCGCGGCACGAACGCCCCGGCGGCGACGTCGAGGCGGCGTGGCTGCGGGACGCGGATCGTCGCACGTGACGGCTTCGGCGCCGGGTCCCGCCACCCGCTGGTTGTTCGCGCGGCAACGCTTCGGGATCACGCCTGGCCTGGACGGTGTTCGGGCGCTGCTCGCGCGGTTGGGGAACCCCGAGGCACGCTTCGACGCCGTCCTGGTCGCTGGCACCAACGGCAAGGGCGCGACCACCGCGGCGTTGGCGGAGATGCTGCGGCAGGCGGGCGTCCGCACCGGACGGTTCGTCAGCCCCCACCTGAGCGAGCCCGGCGAGCGTGTGGTGGTGGACGGCGTGCCCATGTCCCCCGCCGCGTTCGAAGCGGCTGCGGCTCGGATTCGACCGCACGTGGAGGCCACCGGGGCGACGTTCTTCGAGGCGCTGACGGCCATGGCCTGCCAGGCGTTCGCCCGGGCGGGATGCCGGACGGTCGTGGCGGAGGTCGGCATGGGCGGGCGTTGGGATGCCACCAACGCGCTGGAACCGGTGGCGTCCCTGATCACCTCGGTGGGGCTGGACCACACCGAACGCTTGGGCGACACCGTGGCGGAGGTGGCCGGAGAGAAGGCGGGGATCCTGCGCAGCGGCCGTCCCGCCTGGACGTCCGCACGGGGCGACGCGCTGGACGCCCTCCGCGCCCGGGCGCGGAGCCTGGGCGCACCGCTCCGCAGCCTTCACGACCCCGAGGTGGAGGTGTCGATTCGGCTTCGCGGCTGGGAGGGATTGGAGGTCGACGTCGCCCAGGGCGGGGAGGGGGCGACCCTTCGCAGCCCCTGGCTGGGGCGGCACCAGGGCGAGAATCTTGCGCTGGCCGCGCTCGGGGCCCGCGAGCTGGGGGTCGGCTGGGACGCCGTCCGCGCCGGCGCGGCGTCGGCCACGTGGCCCGGCCGGCTCGAACGGATCGCGCCGGCCCGACCCGACCTGCCGGCCGTTCGCCTCCTGCTGGACGGGGCGCACAATCCCGACGCCGCCCGCGCCCTGGCGAGCACGCTGGAGGCGCTGTCGTCGAGGCCGGAGCTGGTGTTCGGCGCGTCCAGCGACAAGGACGTCCGCGGGGTCCTAGGGGCCCTGGCACCCCACGTCACGCAGCTGCATGCGACCCGGGCGCGCCTCAGCCCGCGCGCCCTGTCGGCGGCGGAGGTCGCGGCCGAGGCGGCCGCATGTGGGATTCCCGTGGCCGGGCACTACCAGGATCCCCGCGAGGCGGTGACGGCAGCGATGTGGGCGGCGCACGGCGCTGGGTCCGCCGCGGGCGTGTTGGTGGCCGGAAGCCTGTACTTGGTGGGCGAGGTGCGCCCCTGGCTTCTCGGCGAAGCGTCGCCCGCGTTCGAGCGGTGGCAGTAGGCCGGCCCGCGCCGTCAGCGCGGCGTGTCGTCGGGCGCCGTTGCCCCTGGGGGTGGACGGCGGGCCGCCAGCAGGTGCTTCACGATCGAGATCGACGCGCCGGCGGCGGCCGCCGTGGCGACGGCGAACGCCCGGTCGGGCACCCAGCCGGCGTTCGTCACCGCGGTGCCGGTCACGAAGGGAAACGCGAGCAGCGCGATCACCGCGGCGAGCGTGGCGCGTCGCAACAGCAGCACGAGCGCGACCAGGACCGCCAGTCCATAGCCGGCGGCGAGGGGCGCGACGGGCAGGAACATCCCGAACAGCGTCGCCAGCGCCTTGCCGCCGCGGAGTCCCGCGAAGCACGACCAGGCGTGCCCCAGGACCGCGCCGGTCCCGGCCGCCAGCGACGTCGGCAGCGGATCGACCGTCCCGGCCCACTGCGCCATGGCGCTCCCGAGGAGGACGGCGCCGGCCCCCTTGCCGGCGTCGCCGATCAGGACCAGCACGCCGGCGCCCCACCCCAGGTTGCGCGCGACGTTCATCGCGCCCATGTTGCCCGAGCCGAGCTGAAACACGTCACGCCCCCGTCCCCGCGCGATCCAGGCGGCGACCGGGATGCTGCCGATCAGGTACCCCGCGGCGAGCGCGGCGACCGCGTCCACGATCACGCGTTCTCCGGGGCGTCGCGTTCGGCGTCGGCGCCCGCCTCGGCCCGCATGGCGGTGACGGCCTGCAGGCTGCGGAGCTGCTCGACGTGCCAGCCCACGTAGCGGGCCAGCAGGCGCCACTGCAACGCGCGGTCGACGAGGGGCTCGTTCAGGACGTCACGTGCGCGACCCGTGGCCAGGCGTCGCAGCCCGTAGGCCCCTTGGGGCGACAGGGCGATGCCCTCGCCGTCCCGCGTGAGCGTGCCGCCCGCGACATCGAAGCGTGCCGGCCCCTCGGCGCTTCCCTCCGGACCGGCGGCCACGGCGGGCCCGAGGCCCGCGACGCGCAGCATCATCCAAGCGTGCACCAGGGCGACGCGTTCGGGATCTCCGTCGGCGTTCAGACCGCGAAGGCCGCTGGCCAGCCAGGCGTGCAGCGGTTCGCCCAGGTGCACCTCCACGGCCAGCCGGTCGGCGAGCTCGGCCAGCGCGTGGGCGTACGGGTACACGTCGGGGTCGGACAGGCGCGGCAAAGCGCCGTTCAAACGCACCTGCGTCACCACGGCCAGGTCGTCGTCTCGCCTGCGGTAGGCCTGCACGGTGACGTCGTGGAACAGCGACAGCCGACCGGGATTGCCGCCGGGCAGACGGCCCTTCCGGACGATGGCCCGCCACTTCCCGTCCTCGGAGAGCAAGGTGACCACCACGTCGCCGGAGGGAAGGGGCGTGCGCCTGAGGACGATGCCGTCGCGCACGCGGTAGCGGCTGCTGGCCATGGCCTATCGCGGGGCGCGCCGGGCGCCCGGCCGCCTACGGCCGCCTCGGCCACGCCCGCGGCCGTGGCGGGGCGTGCGCATCTCAGCCCTCGGCCTGGCGTCGCGCCTTGCCGTGGGCCATGCGGAGCTTGAACATGCCTCGCTTGTGCCGCGTCGCCACCTCGTCCTCTTGGAGGCCGAGCTCGTTCGCGACCGCCTGGGTGGACGCCGCGCCGTGCCCGTTCATGCCCTCCTTGCGCACGACCACCTCCCGGTCCGGCGCGTCGAGCAGGTCGAGGTGTTCGGCCAGCTGCTGGGGGGAGGCCTTGGGCGTGGCGGCCTTCTTGGTGCCCGTCGCCTTCTTGCCGCTCGCCTTCTTGCCGCTCGCCTTCTTGCCCGCGGTCTTGGTGCCGGCCGCCTTCTTGCCGGCCGCCTTCTTGCTGGACGCGGTGGTGCTGCCGCGGTCTCGGCTCGAGCCCTGTGCCTTGGCCGTCCCCTTGCCGCGCGAGGCGCCGCGTCCCTTGCCGCTGGCCTTGCGTGCTTCGCGGGCGGCCAGCAGTTCGAGCGCCGTCTCCAACGTCATCTCGTCCGGCTTCTGGTCCTTGCGCAACGAGGCGTTGGTCTTGCCGTGCTTGACGTACGGGCCGAAGCGACCGTCGTGGAGCTCGACGGGTGCGTCGCTCTCGGGGTGCGTGCCCAGCGTGGCGAGCGGCTCGCGGCGTCCGCGGGACCGTTTGGCGGCCAGCAGCTGCGCGGCGCGTTCGGGCTCGATCTCGAGCACGTCGTCGCCCTCTTCGAGCGAGGCGTAGGTGCGTTCGTGCCGGACGTACGGCCCGTAGCGGCCGATGCCGGCATGGATCGCCTTTCCGGTCTCCGGGTGGGCGCCGACGGGGCGAGGGAGGTCCAGCAGGCGGCGCGCGAGGGACGCGTCCACCTCGGCGGGCTCGACGCCCGGTGGCAGCGACACGCGTTTGGGCTTGCCCTCCTGATCACTGGGACCCAACTGCAGGTAGGGGCCGTACGGCCCGTTCTTGAGGAGCATCACGGGGCCGTCCTCATGGGTGCCGAGCTCCACGTCCCCCTGTCGTTCCCGCGCGATCAGCTCGTCGAGCTGCTCCTTGGTCACGTCCGCAGGGGGCCATTCGGCGGGCACGGAGGTGGTGATGCGCTCGCCGTCCACGTGCGCCTCGACGTACGGGCCGTATCGTCCTACGCGAATCACGTACGGGTCCCAGCGCGCCGCGCGAATGGTGCTGATCTCCTTGGGATCGATGCCGTCGATGCCACGCGCCACCCGTGCTTCGATGCCCTCGTCGCCGCCGTAGAAGCCGCGCAGGTAGGGGATCGCCTCGAGCGTGCCGGCGGCGATCTCGTCGAGCTTGGCCTCCATCTCGGCGGTGAACTCGGTGTCCACGAGCTGCGCGAACTGCTCCTCGAGCAGGTTGTTGGTCGCGAACGCCGTGAAGGTCGGCACCAACTGCGAACCGTTCTTGCGCACGTACCCCCGGCGCACGATGGTGTCGATGATGCTGGCGTAGGTGCTCGGACGGCCGATCCCTTCCTGCTCCAGCGTCTTGACGAGCGACGCCTCGGTGAACCTGGCGGGTGGACGGGTCTCGTGCCCACTGGGGGTCAGCGCCTCCGCCACCAGCGCCTGGCGTTCCTGCAGCGGGGGGAGCGGCTGGTCGCGGTCGTCGAGCGCGGCGTCGGGGTCGTCGCTGCCCTCCACGTAGGCGCGGAAGAAGCCCGGGAAGAGCACCGTCCGCCCGCTGGCGCGTAGCGACAGGGTGCGGCCTTCCGCCTCCGTCTCGATACGCGCCGTGACGAACTTCAGTTTCGCCTCGGCCATCTGGGTGGCGACCGTGCGCTTCCAGATCAGGTCGTACAGAGCGCGTTCGCGGCCCCTCAAGGCATGCTCGTCGGCGGTCCGCATCGTGGTGCCCGCGGGGCGGATGGCCTCGTGCGCTTCCTGGGTCCCGCGCGACTTGCTGCGGTACTGCCGCGGGCGGGTGGACAGGTAGTCGCTGCCGTAGAGCGCCTCGATGCGTGCCCGGCTGGCGTGGATCGCCTCGCCCGAGAGGTGCGTCGAGTCGGTTCGCATGTAGGTGATCAGCCCGCGCTCGTACAGCCCCTGTGCGACGCTCATGGTGTCGCGCGCCGACAGGCCCAGCTTGCGGCTGGACTCCTGTTGAAGGGTCGACGTCGTGAACGGGGCCGAAGGGTGCCGCGTCTGCTCCTTCTCCTCCACGCTGCGGACCGTGAACGGCGCCTCAGCTGCCGCGTCCGCCAACCGCGTGGCCGTGTCGCCGCCGAGCAGGACGAGGTCGCGGCCCTCCTCCAGCCCGGGTGCCAGCCTGCCGGTGTCGGGATCGAAGTCCTTCCCGGCCGCCAGGCGGATCCCGTCCAGGTGCGTGAGGGTCGCGCCGAACGGCCGGGCGGCCCCCTCGGCGCCGCGCAGTGTCGCGTCGATACCCCAGTACGACGCCGGCACGAACGCCAGGCGCTCCTTCTCCCGCTGCACCAGGATGCGCACCGCCACCGACTGAACGCGCCCCGCCGAAAGGCGGGGGGCGATCTTGCGCCACAGCAGCGGGCTGATGGTGTAGCCCACCAGCCGGTCCAACAGGCGGCGGGTCTCCTGCGCCTCGACCAGGCTGCGGTCGATGTCGCGCGTGTCCGCCAGCGCGTTCTCGATCGCCTCCTCGGTGATCTCGTGGAACACCATGCGCTTCACGGGCACGTCGGGCTTCAGGAGCTCCAGCAGGTGCCACCCGATCGATTCGCCCTCGCGGTCCTCGTCCGTCGCGATGACCAACTCGTCCACGTTGCGGAGGGCCTTCTTGAGGTCGCGCACCACGTCCGGTTTCGTGACCACGTACAACGGCTCGAAGTCGTTGTCGACGCGCATGCCCAGACGGGCCCAGCTCTCGCCACGGTACCGGTCGGGGATGTCGTTCGCCGAGGCGGGCAGGTCGCGCACGTGGCCCATGCTGGCCATCACCTCGTACCTGCTGGGCAGGTAGCGGCGGATGGTCCGAGCTTTGGTGGGCGACTCCACGATGACGAGGCTTCGTCCCGAAGATGCGTTGGTCGTAGGTGCCATGCGGTCCCTTCCGGTTCGCGCCGCCATTATATGGACGCCCGGCCTGAAGTCAAGACGTCGCCACGGTCCGTGGGGTCGTGCGCTTACGGTTCAGAGCCGGCGTCGATGCGTGATGGCGCGCCCCAAGGTCACCTCGTCGGCGTACTCCAGATCGCCCCCGACCGGCAGACCGTACGCGATGCGCGACACGGGCACGTCGCGTTCGCCCAGCGAGCGCGCCAGGTACATCGCGGTCGCTTCGCCCTCCACCGTGGTGGAGGTGGCCAGGATGACCTCCTCGGCGGCGCCGTGCGTCAGGCGATCGAACAGCGCGGCGAGTGTGAGCTGCTCGGGGCCGATGCCGTTCATGGGCGACAGCGCGCCGTGCAGCACGTGGTACATGCCGCGGTACTCGCCGGAACGCTCGATGGCCAGCAGGTCCGCCGGGTGTTCCACCACGCACACGAGGCTGGCGTCTCGGTTCGGATCGTCACACACGTGGCACCGATCCTGTCCCTTCGTCATCACGTTGAAGCAGACCGGGCACCGCGCCAGCGACGCTTCGGCGTCGCGGATCGCCGACGCCAGCGCCTCGATCTCCTCGCTGGGTCGGTTGAACAGGTGGAACGCCAAGCGCTGCGCGCTCTTCGGCCCGATGCCGGGGAGCCTTCCCAATTCACGGATCAGGGTGGTCAGGGCCGGCGGGAAGCTCACCTTCGGGTCAGAACTGGCCGGGCAGACCGCCCATGCCGCCCATGCCGCCGAGACCGCCCATGTCCCCCATGGCGCCGCCCATCTCCTCCTGCTGGAGCTCCTTGGCCTTGCGCTGCGCGTCCGCGACGGCGGCGGCGACCAGATCCTCGAGCAGTTCGGCGTCCTCGGGATCGATCGCGCTGGGATCGATGTGCACCTTGGTGACGTCGCCCGCCCCGGTGGCGGTCACGGTGACGAGGCCCCCGCCCGCGCTCCCCTCGACCGTCATCTCGGCCAGTCGTTCCTGGGCCTGCGACATCTTCTCTTGCGCCTTTTGCGCTTCCTTCATGAGCTTCTGGATGTTCATCCCGGCCACTGTACCCGGTCCGACGCCGCCGTCGCGTCCCCCGGCGGTCACGCCTCGGGGTCGGCGGCCGGCGCTGCGCCCGTTGCGTCTTCGGCGTCGGCATCCGCCTCGGCCGCTGCCGTGGGCTCCGTCGCGACGGTCGCCGTGTCGGTCGCTGCGTCGTCCTCGCTGGGCGACGAGCCGGGATCCAGGGCCACCATCCGGCCGGGGAACAGCCGTTGCACCATCTCGAACGGATCGTCCGCTGTGGCGGTGGCTCCGGCCTCTGGGGCGGCCGCGGGCGCCCCGGGCTCCACGGCCGCGCCCGCGGGGCGCTCTTCCGGCGGAGCCGGGGCCGGAGGAGCGGCCGGCTCGTTCGGCGGCGGGGTCGACGGCGCCTCGTCCGACGGCGCCTCGTCCGACGGCGCTGCGTCCGATAACGCTGCGTCCGACGGCGCAGCCTCGGAGAACAGGTCGGCAGGCAGGTCTTCGTAGCTGGTGACGGCGTCGGCTGGGGGGCCCGACGGGGCCGGGGCGCGGGCGGTGGCAGAGGGCGCATCGTCCTGCGGTGCGGCCCAAGCCTGCGCCGCCTTCTGTGCCGGCGCCGACGACGCCTCCGGTTTCGCTTCGGTCGTCTTCGGTGGTACCGGCGTGGGCGGTTCCGGCGTGGGCGGCGGGGCGGCGGGCCCTGAGCCCTGCCGCCCCGTCAGGCTTTTTTTCGGATCGTCTCGTCTGGCCCTTCGATCTCGATCGACCAGCCCGGCCCCCCCACCTCTTCGATCAGCGCGGCCAACTCGTCCTGCCGGCGCACCAGCTGCGAGAAGTGGAAGCGGTGCTTCTCGCCGTAGCGCAAGCGGACGACGCCGTCCGCGACGTGGTCGTCGGCCGGTTGCAGGAACGCCTTGAGCTGGGCGCCGGCCTTGGACTTGACCTGATGCCAGCTGAGCTTGTCGGCGCTGGCCGCAGGGGGCGCGGCACGATCCTCCTCCGCCGGGGCCTCGGCCGGGGCGTCCGCCACCTCGGTGGCTGGCGGGTCCGTGGGGGCCTGGGGCGATGGGTCCGCGGATGCGGACGGCGTGGCGGCCGCCGCGTCGGCGCTCGCCGGCGCCGGTGGGTGTGCTGGGGGGGCCGCTGCCGGCGCCGCGCCGGCAGGGGCCGCGGTCGAGGCCGCGGGCGGCCGTGCGGCGCGCCCTGTGTCGTCGCGCGCGTCGCCTGCGCCGCCCGCGGTGGTGCCCTTCGCGACGGCTTCGGCGACGAAGGGGGCGGGCAGATTGCCGGCCGCCGCGTTGCTGGCCTTGAGCAGCGCGGCCTCCAGCGCGTACAGGTCGCCGTGGCGCTGGAAGCGTTCGAGCTCGTCGTCGAACTGGTGCAGCGTGCGCAGCAGGCCGTCTCGGTCCAGCGGCACGAGGAACGCCCCCTCCTCGCCCGTGACGTCGGCGACCAACGCGTCGCGCAGGGTGCGGGCGACCTGCTCCGCCACCGTGCGGGGCGAGAAGCCGTCGCGGTACAGCGCGGTCGCCTCGTCCAACAACGGGGCGAGGTCGGCCGACGCGACGGCGCGGGCGAGCGCCTCCAGTCGCTCCCGTGGGGGAAGGCCCAGGGCGCGCTCGGCGTCGAAGCGGCGAATCGGCTCCCCGGAGGCCAACAGTCGTTCCAGCAGCGACTCGGCGTCCCGCATCGCGCCGTCCGCGGCGCGGGCGACGAGGGCCAACGCCTCGGGCTCCGCCTCCACGCCGGCCCCGTCGCAGAGGCCGGCCAGCTTGCCGGTGATCTCCGGGACCGACAGGCGACGGAAGCGGAAATGCTGGCACCGAGACAGCACCGTCGGCGGCAGCTTTTCTGGTTCCGTCGTGGCCAGAACGAACACCAGGCCGGGCGGGGGCTCCTCCAACGTCTTGAGGAGCGCGTTGGCGGCCGGAGTGGACAGCATGTGCGCCTCGTCGAGGATCCAGACCCGCCACCCGCCGTGCAGGGAGGCCAAGCGAACGCGCTCCCGCAGTTCGCGGACGTCCTCGACGGAGTTGTTGCTGGCCGCGTCCAGCTCGGTGACGTCTGGATGCCTCGCGGCGCGGATCATGGTGCAGCTCTCGCAGTGCCCGCACGGCCGCGCTTCGGGATCGTCCGCCGCGCAGTTGAGGGCCATCGCCAGAAGGCGCGCGCTGGTGGTCTTGCCCACGCCCCGGGGGCCGGAGAAGAGGTAGGCGTGCGACGTCCTCTCACGGCGCAACGCCGCGAGAAGGACGTCCTTCACGTGCTCCTGCCCCACGACCTCTTTGAATGTGGCCGGCCGTGCCGACTGGTAGATGGCCTCCATCCGAGGCATGGTACCACCGGCCAGTCGGGGCCCCATTCGTCGTAGGATGGCGGATCATGGCAGCGATGACGCCTTCGGGACCCGGGCTGGCGTTGGGGGGTGGGACGGCACGCGGCATGGCCCACATCGGCGCGCTCAAGGCGCTCGAGGCGGCCGGCGAGCCCCCCGAGGCCTTGGCCGGGACCAGCTCGGGTGCGATCATTGCCGCCATGTATGCCCTGGGGGCCCCCGCGCTCGAGATCGAACGCGTCGTGCGCCGGCAGAACGTGATGGAGTTGTGGGCGCAAGCGTTCGACTTCGGCCTGCACCGCGCCGCGCTGGTGCACGGCGAGCGGTTCACCCGCTGGCTGGACCGCAAGATCTTCTTCGGTGCGCGCATCGAGGACACGGAACGACCGCTCGTCATCGCCGCCACCGACCTGCTTCGGGGGCACACGGTGGCCCTGCGGAGCGGCTCGGTCGCCGAGGCGGTGCGCGCATCGTGCGCCCTGCCCGGGCTGTTCGCACCGGTGGAGCGGGACGGCCGGCACCTGGTCGACGGCGGGTTCGCCGAGCCGGTCCCGTTCGCCGCGTTGGCCGCGCTCGAGCCCGCTCGCATGGTCGGCATCCACACCGGATTGGACCTGTCGGGGTCGAAGACGCTGCGGGTCTTGCGGCGACTGGACGCCAGCGGCCTCGGCCGCACGCTGCACGACCGCGCGGGGCGCGTGCGCGGCCGGAACCCGTGGAGCCGCCTGTTCGTCGGGTTGTCGCTCTCGCTTCGGAGCTACCGGCACGACCCCCGCGCGCCCGAGGGCGCAGACCTGGTGATCGTGGCGCCCCCCGTCGCCTGGTGGGACTTCCACCGCTCGCCCGTGGCGATCGGGGCGGGCGAGGCGGCGGTCGAGGCCTGGCTGGCCGCGCGGGACGCCGTGGAGGTGCCTGCAGGGTGAGCGTGCTGTACCTGCTCGAAGGCGACGTGCCCTGGTGGGACGCGTTGCAGCGCGCGTCCCGAGGCGGCGCCGAGGCGCACGCGGCGTATGCCGCCGTGCTGCGGGCCTGCGTGGACGTGGGTGCGGAGGACGCCTACGTGGCGGTGGCCGACGCCCTGGTGTATGGCGCGTCGTCCGCCTGGGCCCGCGCCCGGGTTGCCGACGGCGTGCGGCGCGCGCTGGCTCACGACGTCGGCACGCTGCGCGAGGCCACGCGGGCGGTATCGCGCACCGGTGCCCACGATCGCGTGCCGCTGCGGGCATTGGCGCCCCCGGCCGCGCCGCTCCTCGGTGACATCGCGTCGTCGTTGCGCGGCGAAGCGACGGACGACGCGGTCGTGGCGGAGGTGTGCCGCGTGCGCCTGGAAACCGGAGGCGGACCGCTGGGCCGCCACCGGGCGTATCAATGGGACGGCGAACGGCTCTTGGGCGTGCGGCGGCCCGACCCGGTGGACCCCGGTGGCCTGCACGGCCTGGACGCGCAGCTCGCCAAGCTGACCGCCAACACGGAGGCATTCCTACGCGGGGAGCCGGCCATGCACGCGCTGTTGTACGGGCCGCGGGGCAGCGGCAAGTCGACGGTGGTGCGCGGCCTGCTGAGCCGGTTCGCGCCGGAGGGGCTTCGGCTGGTGGCGCTCCCGGCGCATGCGCTGCGGGACCTCGGCACCGTCGTACAGCAGCTCCAGGATCGGCCGGAACGATTCCTGGTGTTCGTGGACGACCTGTCGTTCGACGCGGGCGACGACCGCTATCACCCGCTGAAGAGCCTTCTGGAGGGCGGCATCGAGGCGCAGCCGGACAACGTGCGGTTGATCGCGACCAGCAATCGTCGCCATTTGGTCCAGGAGCGCCTGCGGGACAGGCCCGACCCGCTGGACGACGACGTGCACGGGTGGGACACGCATCATGAGCGCTTGGCGCTGGCCGACCGGTTCGGGTTGCTGGTCACGTTTCCGGACGCCGACCGCCGGCGCTACCTCGACATCGTGCAGCACCTGGTCGCGGTCGAGGGGGTGGACGCGGATGACCTGGAGGGGCGGGCGGATCGGTTCGCGCGGCACGGGAACGGGTACTCGGGCCGGACCGCCCGGCAGTTCGTCGATGCCGTGCGTGCTGGCTTGGCCTGAGCGTTCCGGCGTGCCTACGCCATGGTTCGTGCCGGCCGCAGGAACGGCGCGGCCAAGGCGACGGCCGCCGGCAGCGCGGCGGAGAGGATGAGCGTGGCGGCGTGACCGCCGGCTAGGTCGAACCCGAGCGCGAACACCCACGGTCCGAACGCGGTGCCCGCGATGGAGACGGTGGTGGCCACGCCCTTGATGGCACCGTAGTGCCTGCGGCCGAAGTAGTGGGCGTACACCCCCGCCTGCAACGCGGCGTGCATGCCCTGGGCGCTCCCCAGGAACGCCCCGTACAGCAGGACCTGCGTCGGGGTGGCGACGAACGCCGCGCCGAGCAACGAGGCCAGCAACAGGAGCTGGTCGGCGCTGAGCAGGAAGCGGGGGGCGACCCGGTCCATCAGGTAGCCCGACGCCAGGTTGGCGCTGGCCATGATCACGCCGAACGCTACGAACATCGTCGCCGCTTCGGTGCGCGCCAGTCCGTTGCCGGCCATGATGGCGTAGTGGTGGAACACCAACCCGGTCCCGAGCGCCGACATGGCGAACCCACCCGCCACGTACAGCCAAAAGGTCATGGTGCGGGCGGCGGCGCGTGCGGTGAGCGCGGGTTCGTCGACGGCTTCGGCCGCCTCGGGGTCGCCGGCGTCACCGTCGGGCCGCAGGCCGAACGTCTCCGGATTGGACCGGAACAGGCCTACGCCCACCGGCACCAGCGTGACCAGCACCAGCGCCCCCAGGATCAGGTAGGCGCTTCGCCAGGTGCCCCACGACAACAGCAGCTCGATCAGCGGGGGGAACGCGGCCGTGCCGAGCGCGATGCCGAGACCGGCGGTGCCGACGGCCAGGCCACGGCGCCGCACGAACCACTGATTCACGGCGTGCAAGCTCACCAGCTGAAGCGATCCCTGCCCCAGCAGGCGGATCAAGGTGAACCCCAGCAGGAGCGTGAGGGGCCCCACCACCAGCGCCATGCCCATGCAGGCGAGGGCGAAGGTCACGCCGACCACGCCGATCCCGATTCGCGCGCCGAACCGGTCGATGGCGCGACCGACGAAGGTGAGCGACGAGGCGCCTGCCAGGGTGGCGATGGCGTACAGGAGCGACACCTGCGTCCGCGAGACGGCGAGGTCCGCGATGATGGCGTCCAGGAACACGGAGATGCCGGCCGTCTGTCCCGGCAGCGTCATGAACATGCCGAACGTGCCGGTGGCCAGCACCACCCAGCCGTAGTAGAACGGCGTGCGCCGAATCGTGCGGCTGGTGCGGGGTGGGGTGGGGGCCGGGTCGGGGGGCGTCACGGCCCTAGCCTACGCGGCCGGCCGGCGGCCGGGCCGTGGGCGCGGGGACGATGTCCCGACGCGGGCGCCGAGTCGGACGTTGCGACGTCAGGTCGCCAGGTGCGGGTCGGCGATGTCGCGGAAGCCGTCGCCCAGCAGGTTGAAGGCCAGCACCGCCAACAGGATCGCGATGCCGGGGAACACCGCCACCCACCAGGCGCTGGTCAGGTAGTCCAGGCCGGTTCGGATCATGTTGCCCCAGGTCGGCGTGGGCGGGGAGACGCCGAGCCCTAGGAAGCTCAGGTTGGCCTCCAGCCGAATCGCGGTGCCCATCCACAGCGAGCCCATCACCAGCAGTTCGCCCGCGATGTTGGGCAGCACGTGCCGAAGCAGGATGCGCCAGCGCCGCGCCCCCATCGACTGCGCGGCGGTGATGAACTCGCGCTCGGACAGCGCCAGGGTCGGGCCGTGGCTGAGCCGAATGAAGCGCGGCGTCATCAGCAGGCCGATCGCCACGATCAGGTTGGTCAGGCCGGTGCCGATCGCGACCATCACCATGATGCCGAACACCTCGTCGGGGAACGACATCATCACGTCGGTGGCGCGCATGATCAGCGTCTCGACGCGGCCGCGCAGGTAGCCGGCGACCATGCCGAGCACGACGCCGAGCACCATGCCGATCGCCACCGAGGCGATGCCGACCAACAACGAGACGCGCGCGCCGTGCAGCACGCGACTGAGGACGTCGCGCCCGAAGAAGTCGGAGCCGAGGAGGTGCGTGCCGCCCGGGTCGGTGAAGCGGCTGGCGATGCCTTGCTGCAGCGGATCGTACGGGGCGATCCACGGCGCCGCCAGCGCCAGCGTCACCATCAGGGCCACCATCACGGCCCCGACGCCCGCCAGGCGGTTGCGGCGGAAGGCGCGCCAGGTGCGGTTCTGGCTGGGCTGGGGAGCGTTGGCGGTCGACACGGCGGTCCTCCAGGGAGCCTAGTCGTAGCGGATGTTCGGGTCGGCCACGGCGTAGGCGAGGTCCGTGACCAGGTTGACGAAGACGACGAACACGGCGTAGATCACCATCACGGACTGCAGGGTGATGTAGTCACGCTGCAGCATCGCGCCGACCAGCAACCGTCCCAGGCCGGGCCGCGAGAACACCACCTCGACCACCAGCGAGCCACCGGTGAGCACGATCGAGTAGATGCCCGCGATCGAAATGATGGGCACGAAGGCGTTGCGCAGGACGTGCTTGTACACCACCGAACGTTGCTGCAGCCCCTTCGAGCGCGCCGTTCTGATGTAGTCCTCGCCGAGAACGTTCAGAACGGACGAGCGCGTCAGGCGCGTCACGTAGGCGGTCATGATCAGGCCCAGCGTGACGGCGGGCAGCACCAGGTGTCGCAGGGCGCTCACGGGGTCCTGCAAGTCGCCGCCGCCCACGGCCGGCAGCAACCCGAGCCGGACCGAGAACAACAGGATCAGCAGGATGCCGAGAAAGAAACTCGGGAACGACAACCCGACCAGCGACAGGGTTCGGACGAGGTAATCGGCCGCGGTGTTGCGCCGCAAGGCGGTGAAGATGCCGAGCGGGATGCCGACGACCAAGCCCAGCACGATGCCCGACAGCGTCAACTGGACCGTGTACGGCAGCGCGTTGCCGATCTGGCGGGCGACGGGCACGCCGGAGATCATGGAGTTGCCCAGGTCGCCGGTGGCCAGGCCTTTGAGGAAATCGGCGTACTGCGCGTACAGCGGTTGGTCGAGGCCCATGCGTTCCCGTAGCGCCTCGACCGCGGCTTGGGAGGCGTAGTCGCCGAGCACCGCCCGGGCGGGATCGCCCGGGGCGACGCGCACCACCATGAACACCAGCGTCAGCACCACCAACAGGGTGGGGACGGCGATGGCGAGCCTGCGGAGGGCGAAGGTGAACACGAAGAATGCTCCGCGGAATGCGTGGCGTGGCGGCTAGGTAGGGGAGGGCGCAAACCACCCTCCCCGAGCGTCAGCGTCTGGCGTGCGCCTTACTGCAGCGAGGTCTGCTCGTTGATCTGCGGGTACAGCGCCAGGGTCGAGTCGATCTCGTAGCCGAAGTCGACGTTCGTGTTCCGCGCGAACACCAGCTTCTTGATGTACAGCGGGTAGGCCACCGCCCAGTCCAGGATGTCGAGCTGGGCCTCCCGCCAGGCGTCGGCCTGCGCGTCGGCGTCGAGCTCGCCGCGGGCCCGTTCGATGATGGCGTCGATCGACTCCACGTCGCCGTCGCCGTTCAGGTCGGTCTCGCCGAGGTGCGAGAAGTTGGTGTCGGGGCTGTCGCCCGTCACCACGGCCGAATCGCTGTGATAGAAGCGCGTCAGGAACACGTCCGCGTTCGGGCGCCACGCGATGTACAGCACGATCTGGTTGGCGTCCTCGCGGATCAAGGTGTGCATGGTGGAGTGGTCGACCACGCGAAGGTCGAGCTGCACCCCGCACTGCGTCAACTGCGATTGCAGGTTCTGCATCGGCGCCAGGTAGGAGGCGCGTTCCGATACCACGACCTCGGTGGTGAATCCCTCGGCGCCGGCGTCGGCGAGGGCTTGGCTGGCCGCCTCACGGTCGAGCGGGTACAGCAGACCTTCCGCGCCGACCTCCTCTTCGGTCATGCCGCCCGCCAGAAGCGGCGGAACCGGCGATACGAGCGGGTCGGTGACGGTCTCGCCGACGGTGGCGCGCACCAAGCTGCGGTCGATGCAGCGTGCCAGCGCCCGCCGTACCTCCAGCTGCCCCAGCGGTTCGGTGCTGGTGTCGAAGTGCAGGGTGGCCGTCTCGCCGGGACCGAAGACCATCACTTCGCCCACCTCGCGGTCCTGCATCGATTCGACCCACGGTTGTTCGGGCGGCCCTTCGATCACGTCCAGTTCACCCGTTTCCAGGCCGGCCTCGCGCGAGGAGACGCTGGGCATGTAGCGCACGGTGACGCCGTCGAGTTTGGGCTCACCGCGGAAGTACGCCTCGTTCGCGGTGAGGCGGGTCTCCTGTTGCGGCACGTAGTTGCTGAACATGAACGGGCCCGTCCCGACCGGGTTCGACGCGAACGCTTCCTGGCCGAGGTCCTCGGCCGCCTGCTGGCACACCACGAAGCCGCCGGAGTAGTCCGCGACCTTCGGCAGCATCAACGATTCGGACACGGGCTGGGGCACGCTGATCTCGACCGTGTACGGGCCGGTTGCTTCAAAACTCATCCCTTGGTACTCGCCGGCATAGGCCGAGGTATCGGGATCGGCCGCCTTGCGCAGCGAGTAGACGACGTCCTGGGAGGTCAGCTCGTAGCCGTCGTTGCCGTTCCACGGGTGGCACTGCACCCCCTCGCGCAGGTGGAACGTCCAGGTGAGCCCATCACTGGAGACGTCCCAGGCGACGGCGAGGTCGGGTTCGAAGGTCGTGATGTCGCCCGGGCGGTACCGCACCAGGCCGTTGAACACCATGTCCGCCACGGCGCGGTCCTGCGTGGCGGCGGCGAAGTGGGGATCGGCGGTCGTGAGGTCCGAGGCGTCGAACGCGATCGACAGTTGGTCGTCCTCTTGGGCGAACGACGCGCTGCCCAGCGCGACGAGCGCCACGCTCAGCATCGTGACGAGGGACCTGAACAGGCGTACAGACATGAAGCGTCACCTCCGAATCGCAGGTTGCTCCCGGGTGCGGCGTCCTAGCACCGTACATCGGACGCTGAAGCGCCCCATGGGATGGAGGTACCGCGTCGCGAGAGCGTTGATGTGCGTACATGGCGAATCTATGTGTCTGGGCCGCGTGCGGATGTCGGGTGCGCGACGCCGCTTGGGGCGCGTCGCGCCGCGTCTTCAGCGGGACCGACCGGCGGATGCGCCCAACACGAGCCTCACGAAGCGAACCAGGCGAGGGGCGCGGTGCCACCGCTTGGGGTCGAGCCCCACCCGCCACGCCCACTCCAGCCCCGCGCGCCGCGTCCACGCCGGCGTGCGGTGCGCGGTGCCGGCCAGCACGTCCAAGGTGCCGCCCACGCCGATCGCGGCACAGGCCCCGAGCGCATGCTCGTGCGCGGCGAGGAACGTCTCTTGTCGTTCGCCCAGACCGGCCAGCACCAGGTTGGCGCGGCTGGCGCCCACCGCCTCGGCGACGGTGGCTGCTTCCTCTGGTGCGAAGTAGCCGTCGCGCACGCCGGCGACGCGGACGCCGTAGCGCCCGACCGCTACCTGGGCGGCGGCCTCCGCGACGCCGGGGCGCCCGCCCAGGAAGTACACGCGGAGCGCGTCCGCGCCGCGCCGGAGCGTGCCCTCCACCAGGTCGACGCCCGGCACCCGGCCCGGGATGCGCACGCCGCCGCGGCGGGCCGCCCACACCATGCCGACGCCGTCGGCCACGCACAGATCGGCCGTGTCGATCGCGCGCGCCAGCGCCTCGTCGGCGCGGGCGCGCACCACGAGTTCCGGATTCAGGGTGACCGCGCGGGAAAAACGCCCTGCGCGGCTCAGCCGCAGAAGGCGATTCGAGGCTTCGTTTAAATCGACCAGGTCCAGCGGGTGCCCCAGGACGCGGGCGCGCGGACCGTCCTCGGGCGCTTCGCTCGTCTGGGCGTCACCCGCCATGGCAGGACGCGGGCCGGAACGGGTACAGGACGCCCCCGTGCACCCGTTCCGGGTCGTCCATGCGCGGCACGGTCCGTGAACGGTCGAGGTCGGCGGCGAAGCCGATGTCGCGTTCCAGTCCCAGACCGCGCAGATAGGCCGCAGCACGCGACGCCCACAGTGCGGTGAGCGGGTCGGCGTAGCTCTGGACGGCGGAGAGGGCCAGGCGCGTCGCGCCGGTCGGCCGCAACGCGGCGTGCCGTCGCATCATGCCGTCCGCCAGCAGGCCCGCCGTGACCAGGTCGTCCAGGTCGGGCTCTCCGCTGAAGCCGCAGCACACCAGGTCGACGCGGGTGCGCACCTTCGCGATCGCCCAATCGCAGACGGCGTCGAGGTTCACCATCGATCCCAACGCCACCGCGCGCGCATCGGACAGGTAGGTGAGGGCCTCCGGGGCGTTCTCGGACACCATGATCGCGTCGTGGCCCGAGAGGTCGCATTGCGCGAGCGTGACCGGCGAATTGCCGTAGTTGAACCCTTCGGGCGGCACGCCGCGGCGTTCGCCGACCAGCAGGTCGCCCCGTGCCGCGGCGGCCCGACGCGCCACACGGAGGCTGGGGGAGAGCCGCACCGCCGCCAGCCCCTGATCGAACAGGACCGGCACGGTGGTGGTGGTCCGCAGGACGTCCACGACGATCACGACGTCCGTGTACGGCGACGCGCCCTCGAGGTCGGCGCGCGCGGGCAGCAGGTCGACGTTCACGACGGGGGTCGTGGCTGCGCTGGAAGGGGCCGGAGCAGGCTCGGACACGGGCGGGAGGATAGCACGCGCCCGCCCTCTGGCGCCCCCGTGCGGCCCTCGGCGGCACGCGACACGACGTTCGTCCCTGGTCGGGCGGGGGGGTCCTGCGCCATGCTGGGACGATCAGCGCGGATGGACCGGCTCCGCGAACGAAACGGGGGTAGGCATGCGCTACGACGTGACCATCATCGGAGGCGGGGTCGTCGGCTGCGCCATCGCGCGCGAACTCGCCCGCTATCGGCTCGCCACGGTGCTGGTCGACAAGGAATGCGAGGTCGGCTACGGAACCAGCAAGGCGAACAGCGGCATCATCCATGCCGGTCACCACGGCGATCCCGCCACCCTGAAGGGGCGCCTCGAATGGGCCGGCAACCAGGCCTGGGACGCGTTGTCCCAGGAGTTGGGCTTCTCGTTCGAACGCATCGGCGAGCTCACCGTCGCCTTCGACGAGGCGGACCTCGCCACGCTGGACGAACTCCAGGCGCGCGGCGAAGCGAAGGGCGTGCATGGGCTCGAACGGTGGGACGCCGCCCGCGTGCGGCGCGAGGAGCCGAACCTCTCCGAAGAGATCATCGCCGCGCTGTACGCGCCCACCGCCGGCGTCGTCAATCCCTACGAGGCGTGCTTCGCGATGGCCGAGAACGCACGCGCCAACGGCGTGGAGCTGTCCCTGGACGATCCGGTGACGGCCATCGACGCCTCTGGCGACGGGGTTCGGGTCACGACGAGCCGCCGCACCATCGACACGCGCTTCGTGGTCAACGCGGCCGGTCTGTACGCGGACCGGATCGCCGACATGGCCGGCGCGGGCGGCTTCACGTTGCGCGCGCGCAAGGGCGAGGAGTACCTGCTGGACAAGCGGCTGCTCGGGTTCGTGAAACGCTTGGTGTTTCCGTGTCCGTCGCCGACGTCGAAGGGGATCCTGATCATCCCCACCTACGACGGCACGTTGATGGTGGGCCCCACGGCGCACTGGACGGACAAGGAGGACCTGACCACCACCGCTGCAGGAGGCGAGGAGGTGTTCGAGCAGGTCCGCCGGCTGGCCCCCGGCATCAGCGAGCGGGACTGCATCGCGGAGTTCGCCGGCTTGCGGGCCGTCGCCGAGCACGAGGATTTCATCATCGGCGCGACCTCCGTGCCGGGCTTCGTGAACGCCGCCGGCATCCAGTCGCCGGGCCTGACGGCGGCGCCGGTCATCGCCGACATGGTGGTGGACCTGCTTCGTGAGCAAGGGTTGGAGACGCGCCCGAACGAGGCCTTCGAGCCGGTCCTGGACCCTCCGGTGCGGTTCGCCGCGCTCCCGCCGGCCGAACAGGAGGCGCTTGCCGAGCGCGATCCCCACTTCGCCCGCATCGCGTGTCGCTGCGAGCTCGTGACCGAGGGAGAGATCCTCGAGGCGATCGATCGGGGCGCGCACACGCTGGACGGACTGAAGTTCCGCACACGGGCCGGCATGGGCCGCTGCCAGGGCGGATTCTGCACGCTGCGGTGCCTGACGTTGTTGTCACAGCGCCAGGGCGTACCGTTGCCCGCCATCACCAAGCGGGGCGGCGGGTCGTGGATCGCACGGGACCGGATGGAGGCCGATCATGATTAGCGAGGTCCCGCGTCATCTAGACGCCGCCTACGACGTGGTGGTCGTCGGCGGAGGGCCGGCCGGCATGGCCGCCGCCCTGGGCGCCAAGGACGGGGGCGCGGAGCGCGTGTTGATCGTCGACCGGGAGCGCGAAGCGGGCGGCATCCTCACGCAGTGCATCCACCACGGCTTCGGCGCGCACTGGTTCAAGGAGGAATTGACGGGGCCCGAGTACGCCCAGCGCTTCTTCGAGCAGGTTCTGGAGCACGACGTGGACGTACTCACCGATGCGTACGTGCTGGACGTCGACGCAGACCGGCGGGTGCGCTTGATGTCGCCCGAGCACGGGGTACGCACGGTCGAGGGGCGCGCTGCGGTGCTCGCGATGGGCGCGCGCGAACGGACGCGGGGCGCCGTCCGCATCCCCGGTGACCGGCCCGCAGGCGTGATGACGGCCGGCTTCGCCCAGAAGCTCGTCAACATGGCGGGGTACCTTCCCGGCAAGCGCGTGGTGATCCTCGGCTCCGGCGACATCGGACTCATCATGGCGCGACGGATGGTGCTGGAGGGCGCCGAGGTGATGGGCGTGTTCGAGCTGCTGCCCCACGCCAACGGCCTGAACCGCAACATCGTGCAGTGCCTGTACGACTTCGACATTCCGTTGCACCTGTCGACGACCGTGGCGAGGATCCACGGCCGGGAGCGGGTGGAGAAGGTCACCGTTGCGCCGGTGGACGCCAACCTGAACGTGATCCCGGAGAGGGCGTGGGACGTTCCGTGCGACACGCTGCTGGTGTCGATCGGCCTGATCCCCGAGAACGAACTGTCCCGGCACCTCCGGGTCCGTCTGGACCCCGTCACCGGCGGCCCGATCGTGACCAGCGCCATGGAGACCTCCCGCGACGGCCTGTTCGCGTGCGGCAACGTGGTGCACGTCCACGACCTGGTCGACTTCGTGAGCCAGGAAGCGTTGCTGGCCGGTCGAAGCGCCGGCGCGTTCGCCAGCGGGGAGCGACCCCGCAGCGACAACGTGCGCCTGGTGCCCGGCGAGAACGTGCGCTATTGCGTGCCGCACACCATTTCCACTGATCGCGAGCACACGGTGTACATGCGGGTCTCGAAACCGTTCGAGGCGTGTACGTTGCATCTGGGCGACGTGCATGCCAAGCCGCTCCGCTACGCCGTCCCCGGGGAGATGGTGACGCTGAAGGTACGCCCCCGCTTCCTGGAGAACTTCCACGGCGACACGCTCAAGATCGACGTCCTGCCCCGCGAAGGAGGTGCACGGTGAGAGAGACCACGGAGTACCTATGCATCGGGTGCCCGCTGGGGTGCCGCCTCGAGGTCGACGAGGACGAGGACGGCGAGATCGTGGAGGTTCGCGGCTTCTCCTGCAAGCGCGGCAAGCAGTTCGCTCTTCAGGAGCACACCCAACCGGTGCGGTCCGTCGCCACCACGGTCCATGTGAAGGGGGGCGCGTGGCCGCGACTGCCCGTCCGGACGACCGATCCGATCCCGAAGGACCGGGTGGCGGCCTTGTGTGACGCGCTTCATGGGGTCACGCTGCACGCCCCCGTCCAGATGGGCCAGGTGGTGCTCGACGGACCGGACGGCACCGTGGTCGCGAGCCGGGACATGCCCGCCGCGGCGGAGGCGGGCGCCCAAGTGGGCGCCTGAACGCGGAACCGGGCGTTCCGGGCGACAGGTGCGCGACGGGCCGTCGCGGTACGCTCCGGCGTGATCGATTCCGCCACGGAGGCGCACCCCTCGTTCCTGGATCGGTACCGCGCTGGGGCGTTGAACGCCTTCTACGGAAGGCCCGCCGGCGACCTGGCGGCCGGCCTGAACCGTCCGCCCGTCGACGATCCGGCGGGCCTCGCCGAGGCCTTGCGGGTGCAGGCACGGGCTCGGGGCGACCGTCCTGCCCAGCTTGCCGCGATCGATCGCCTGCGGGAGCCGGGCGCGCGGGCGATCGTGACCGGGCAGCAGGCCGGCCTGCTGCTGGGCCCGATGTACACGCTCAGCAAGGCGATCACGGCCGTTCGCCTGGCGCAACGCCTGGACGCCCCCCGACGCCCCGTGGTGCCGGTGTTCTGGGTGGCGTCTCAGGATCATGACAGCGCCGAAATCGATCACGCCTGGCTGATGGACGCAGGCGAGGAATGGCAGCGCCTGTCGCTGCCGTTCCCGCCCGATCTGCCCTCGGGCCGCACGGCCTGGCAGCCTGGCTGGACGGAGTCGCTGGTCCAGGGTCTGGATGCGCTGGGCGTGGCCGGGGCGGGCGCCGACGCGGCACGTACGCTGGTTCGCGAGGCGTGCGCGTCGGCCGACAGCGTGGCGGACGTGTTCGCGCGCATGTTGTCCCGACTGCTGGGCGACGACGGACTGGTGGTGCTGGATCCGGTGCGCCCCGAGATGGCGCGCCGATTCGCACCGGTGCTGGGTGCGGAGTTGCGCGATCCGCGCGCCAGCACGGCGTCCATCCGTCGTGCGGGGGAGGCGCTCCGTGCGGAGGGGATCAAGCCGCAGCTCGGACGCGGGGAGGACGCCACCAATCTTTTCGTGCAGCAGGAGGGGGGCCCGCGTCAGTCGTTGCGCTTCGACGGGCGGCGGTTCCATCCCGACGGGCACCCGGAGGTCCGCTGGACGGCGGCCGACCTCGAGGCGCGCCTGGCGGACGATCCCGCCGCGATCACCCCGGCGGCGGGCCTACGGCCGATCGTGCAGGATGCGGCGCTGCCCACCGCGGCGGTGGTGGTGGGTCCGGGCGAGTTGCGCTACTTCGCCCAGTTGCGGGGCGTGTACCAGCACCACGAGGTGGCCATGCCGACGGTGTGGCCACGGGCGGAGGCCACGGTGCTCACGCCGCCGGTGGTGCGGCTGTTGGACCGGCACGGCCTCACCGCGCAGCGCTTCATGTCGGACCCGGACGAGGCGCTGCGTGCGCGCCTGCTGACGCTCCATGGGCACCACCAGCGGTTCGCCTCGGCTCATGCCCGGCTGGAGGAGGAGATGGCCACGATGTTGCACGACGTCGAGGCGATCGACCCCACCCTGCACGGGCCGGTTCGGCGCGGCCGGGGCGTGCTGGACCACACCGTGACGCGCCTTCGGAACAAGACGGCCGACGCCCTGAGCCGACGCGACCGCGTCACGACGAGGCAGTTCGCCCGTCTGCGGACGCACCTTTTGCCGCAGGACCAGCCGCAGGAGCGGGTGGCGTCGCCGTTCTCGTTCTTCGCGTGGTTCGGCGTGGCGCCCATGATGGCGCGGCTCCGCGGCCTCGAGCCCGAAGGGGCCCAGGGGGTCACGGTCGACCCGCACGACCCGCCGCCGGACGGGTGAGGGGCGCAGGCGCGGGCGTCAGCGACGCTGGTAGTTGGGGGCGTCCTTCGTGACCGTCACGTCGTGCGGGTGCCCTTCGATCAGGCTGGCTTGAGTGATGGTGACGAACTGCGCCTGCGACCACAGCGCACCCAAGTCGGGCGCGCCGACGTAGCCCATCGCGCTCCGCAGCCCGCCCTCGATCTGCTGGATGACGTCGCCGACGGGACCCTTGTGGGGGACCATCCCCTCGATGCCCTCGGGGACCAGCTTGGGCGCGTCCTCCTGGAAGTAGCGGTCTGCGTTTCCGCCCTCCATGGCCCCCAGGCTGCCCATGCCGCGGTACGCCTTGTAGCGGCGGCCGTCCCGAAGGATGTCCTCGCCCGGCGCCTCCGCGGTGCCGGCCAGCATCGAGCCGACCATGACGGCGTCCGCGCCCGCCGCGAGCGCCTTCGCGACGTCGCCGGTCTGCTTCACGCCGCCGTCCGCGATCAGCGGCACGTCCGCCGTGCGTGTCACCTCGGCGATCTCCAGGACGGCGCTGAGCTGGGGCATGCCGACCCCCGTCACCACGCGCGTGGTGCAGATCGAGCCGGGCCCGACGCCGACCTTCACGCCGTCGGCGCCGCGCTCGATCAATGCGCGCGCGGCGCCTTCGGTGGCCACGTTGCCCGCCACCACGTCGACGTGGTGGCGCTGCTTGAGCATGTCCAGCGCGTCGAGTACGCCCTGGGCGTGCCCGTGCGCGCTGTCGAGCACCAGCGCGTCCACGCCGGCCTCGACCAGCGCGTCGGCGCGATCGTGCAGGTCGCGTGACGCGCCGACCGCCGCGGCCACCCGTAGGCGGCCGAACGTGTCCTTGGCGGCGCTCGGGTACTCGTACGCCTTGATGATGTCCTTGATGGTGATCAGACCGCGCAGTTTGCGGTCCGTGTCCACCACCAGCAGCTTCTCGACCTTGTGGCGCTTGAGGATGTCGCGCGCCGCCTCGAGGGTGGTTCCCTCCGGCACCGTGACGAGGCCGTCGCGCGTCATCAGTTCCTCGACCCCGCGGCTCATGTCGTCCTCGAAGCGAAGATCGCGGTTGGTGAGGATCCCCACCAGCGTGCCGTCGTGCTCGATGATCGGAACGCCGCTGATGCGGTAGTCGGACATCAGGCGCTCGGCGTCTCCCACGCGCGCGTCGCGCGGCAGCGTGAACGGGTCGGTGATCATGCCGGACTCGCTGCGCTTCACGCGACTGACCATCTCGGCCTGGTCCGCGACGTTCATACGCTTGTGAAGCACGCCGATGCCGCCGTGGCGCGCCAAGGCGATCGCCATGCGGGTCTCGGTGACGGTGTCCATCGCGGCGGACACCAGCGGCACCTCGAGCGGCACGTTCCGCGAGAGGCGACCGGCCACGCGCACCTCCTTGGGCAGCACCCGGGAGTGCGCCGGAACCAGCAGCACGTCGTCGTAGGTCAGGGCAGCACCGCGGATCTTGGCGTTCGGCGCCTCCTGGACGGGTCGGGGGCGGGTTTCGAGTTCTTGCACGCTGCTCACCTCGCAGGCCGGCGCGCCTGCGCGCCGCGTTGGCAGGAAGTATACGCGGGCACGCCCTCAGGGGGCGTCGCGTGGTCCCTCCGCCGCGTGCGGAGCCAGCGCGTCCGACCACGCGACCGGAAGCCGGACCGCGCGTCCACGCCGGTCTGTCGGCACGTGCTCGCTGAGGGCGGACGCGACGGGCGTGTCGTCCTCGAGGCGGATGTCGTATTCGAAGCGGGCGTAGCGGCTTCGCAGGCGCGTCATGGCACAGTCGATCCGCACCAGATCGTCGAAGTGCGCGGCGTGGCGGTAGCGGACGTCGATCCGCGACACCGCCATCGACACGCCCGACGCCTCGAGGGCCGCGTACGACAGGCCCAACGTGCGCATCCACTCCACCCGCGCGACCTCCATCCACACCACGTAGGCGCCGTGGTGGGCCACGCCCATCTGGTCGGTCTCGGCGAAGCGCACGCGCAGGGTCATGTCTCAGAGGCTAGCAGCCGTTCCTCGCGCAAGCGCTGGATGACGGCCCTGTCGACGCGGGACATGGGCAGGTCTTGCAGGTCGCGCGGGTGGACCCAGGCGCACCGGTCGGACCGGTCGCCGCCGTCGCGCTGCGCGGGGTCGGGCGGTGCGTGCACCACGACGGGAACCAGCTCCAGCCGGAAGTGGCTGTACACATGGCGTACCGTCGCCAGGCGCCGCCCGTCCGGTTCGAGGTCCTGCTGTGGGGGGCCCCACAGGCCCCCGAGCAGCCCGTCGGCGGAACGCCGGACCAGGTACAGGTGCCCGCCGTCGAGGTGCAGCCGCGCGAAGCGGCGGCGCGTCGGCACGGCGGCGCGTGCGCGAGGGGTTGGATACGCCTCGGGCGTGCCGCTGGCGTGTCCCCGGCAGATGGCCGCCAGGGGGCAACGCCCGCAGGCCGGTGTGCTCGGGCCGCACACGGTCGCGCCCAGCTCGATCAGCGCCTCCGCCCCTCGGCCGGAACGCGTCCGGGGGAGGAGGGTCGCCAGCTCGCGCCGAAGATCGGCGTCCCGAGGGGCTTCCTGGGCCAGCAGGCGGGCGCCGACGCGGCGCACGTTGCCGTCGACGGCGACCGTCGGCGCGTCGAACGCCATCGCGCAGACGGCGGCGGCGGTGTAGGGACCGACGCCAGGCAAGGCCCGCCATCCCTCTTCGGATCTTGGAAACACGCCGCCGTGATCGAAGACGATGCGGCGGGCGGCGCGATGCAGCATGCGGGCGCGCCGGTAGTAGCCGAGGCCCTCCCAGTACCGGAGCACCTCGGCTTCCTCCGCGGCGGCCAGGGACGTCACGTCGGGGAAGCGTGCCATCCAGCTCGGGTAGTACGCCGCGGCGGTGGCGGCCCGCGTCTGTTGCAGCATGATTTCGGCGACCCAGGCCGCGTAGGGGCGCCGGTCCCGGCGCCATGGCAGCGGGCGCGCGTTCGCCTCGAACCAGGCGATCAGCTCGGAGCCCGCCTGCGCGATGGCGTGGGGCGGTGGGGGGGCACGGTCCGGCACGGCCCCGACGATATCGCGCCCCCCGTCGCGGACGGTACGGTTTCGACTCGAAAGCGTTGTGCGTGGTCGGCCGGCATCCCCGCTGGGTGCATGCGCAGGGCGGGGGTGGTTCGTGCGGCCGACGCCGCCCGACCACCGACGAATCGAATCCCTTATATGTGCGTCAGGGACGGGGTTGACGCCGCTCACGCCGAAGGCGTACCATCGCGTTCGTGCCATTGGGGGCACCGAAGGCCGCAGCGCGGCCGTCCCCCTTCGCAGCAGCAATCTTACGAATCGAAATGCAGCGTGCCGGGCGCGGTACGCGGCGTGCCGGCCCCGGACCGGCGGAAAGGACGAAGCATGATGCAACAACTCGCCACCCCCTACGGAACGTTGGACATCGATCCCCGCTCGCTCGAACTCGGCGAACTGGTCGTCAGCGACGAAGGGGTCGAGCTCGAAGTGGTGTCGCTGGACCCGCTGCACTTCGAGGTCGCCCCCGACGAGGTCGAGGACTGGGGCGAGTGACGGCCGGCGGCGACGGGGGTCCGCGCACCGTCGCCGTGGTGTACGACCGCCTCCGGCCGGAGGAACGCCTCCTGTTCGATGCGCTGGACGGCGCGGGCCTCTCCGTGTCGCGCCTGTACGCCAACGATCTGGCCTGGCGCAGCGACGCGGCGATGGCCCGCGCCGACGTGGTGCTGCTTCGCACGCTGTCGCAGGCGCGCACCTTGGCGATCGCCCGCATGTTCGAGGCGGAGGGCCTGCCGGTGGTGAACGCCGCGAAGGTGGTCGAGACCTGCGGCGACAAGGCCGCCACCAGCGCCGCGCTGAAGGCCGCGGGCGTGCCGCAACCGCGAAGCGGCGTCGCCTTCGGCCGGGAGGCGGTGCTCGCCTTGTGCGACGCGTTCGGGTGGCCCGTGGTGATCAAGCCGGTGGTGGGCAGTTGGGGGCGGATGGTGTCGCGGCTGTCCGATGCCGACGCCGTCGATGCGGTGCTGGAGCACAAGCGCGTGTTGGGGGGGCCGTCGCATCAGGTGTTCTACGTGCAGGAGCACGTCGACAAGCCGGGGCGCGACATCCGGGCCTTCGTGCTCGGCGACCGCGTGGTGGCGGCCATCACGCGCGAGAGCGATCACTGGATCACCAATACGGCCCGGGGCGCCCAAGCTCGCGGCCGCGAGGTCGACGATGCGCTGGCCCGTGTGGCCCAAGGCGCCGCCCGCGCGGTCGGTGGGGGCGCGTTGGCCGTCGACCTGGTCGAGTCGTCCCGGGGCCTGCTGGTGGTGGAGGTGAATCACACCATGGAGTTCCGCAATTCGATCGAGCCGACCGGCGTGGACCTGCCGGCGCGCATCGCGGCGTGGATTCGGGACGAGGTCGCGGCGTGAGTGCCGCAGCGCCGCTTCGGGTCGCGATCGCGGGGGGATCCGGCTACGCCGGCGGCGAGTTCCTGCGCTTGGCGCTGTTCCACCCCGACCTCGAGGTGACGCAGGTGACCAGCGAGCGGCAGGCCGGGCGGCCCGTGTCCATGGTGCACCCCAACCTCCGTTCCGTCACCCGCGCGCGTTTCGTGCGGTCGGCGGGGTTAGAGGAGGCCGACGTCCTCGTGTCGGCCCTTCCCCACGGGGCGTTCGTGGAGCGCGTGGACGAATTCGCCGCCCTGGCGCCCCGCCTGATCGACCTGTCGTCCGACATGCGTCTTCGCGACCCCGAGGCCTACCAGCACGCCTACGGACGTCCCCACCCGCGCCCAAACCTGCTGGGGAGCTTCGTGTACGGCGTGCCGGAGTTGAGCCGCGAGGCGCTGCCCGGCGCGACCCGCATCGCCGGCGCTGGGTGCCTGGCCACCGCCGGCGCGCTGGCCACCTGGCCGTTGGTGCGCCACGGCTTGCTGGCGCGACGCGACGTGATCATCGACGCCAAGATCGGGTCGTCCGCTGCCGGAGCCAAGTCCGGGCCGGCCGGGCATCACCCCGAGCGCGCCGGTGCGGTCCGCACCTACGCGCCGACCGGACACCGTCACCAGCGCGAGATCGAACAGGTGCTGGGCGGGGGCGTGAACGTCCACCTGAGCGCGACGGCCATCGAGCGCGTCCGCGGCGTTCTCGCGGCGGTACACGGCTTCATCCCGGACGGAACCTCCGAGCGGGACGTGCTGGCCGCGTTTCAGGACGCCTACGAGGATGCGCCGTTCGTGCGGATCGTCCAGGCTCGGCGCGGCATTCACCGTGTGCCCGACCCGAAGATCCTGGACGGCACCAACTGGTGCGACGTCGGCTTCGAGCTGGACGCGGCGACGGGGCGGGTGGTGGTGATGAGCGCGATCGACAACCTGGTCAAGGGCACCGCCGGCCAGGCGCTGCAGGCCTTGAACCTGGCCATGGGTTGGGACGAGACGCTGGGCCTGGCGTTCCCGGGATTGCACCCGTGATCGTCGTCAAGGTCGGCGGGGGCAGCGGCATCGATGTCGGCGCCGTGTGCGACGACGTGGCCGCCATGTGGAACGAGGGGCGCGAGGTCGTGATGCTGCACGGCGCCAGCGATGAGACGAACCGGGTCGCCGAGGCGCTCGGGCACCCGCCGCGCTTCGTCACCAGCCCCAGCGGGCACGAGAGCCGGTTCACCGACCGCCACACGCTCGAGATCTTCGAAATGGTGTACTGCGGGCGGGCCAACAAGGCCATCGTGGAACGCCTGCAACTCGCGGGCGTGAACGCCGTCGGCCTGTCCGGCATCGACGGACGGCTGTTCGAGGGGCGCCGCAAGTCGACGGTCCGCGCCGTCGAGAACGGCAAGACCAAGCTGTTGCGGGGTGACTGGACCGGCACGGTCGAGCGCGTGAACGCGCAATTGCTGCGCCTGCTGCTGGCGGAGGCGTACCTGCCGGTGCTGTCGCCGCCGGGATGGAGCGCCGAGGGCGCGATCAACGTGGACGGCGACCGCGCGGCCGCCGCGGTGGCGCAGGCGCTGGGCGCGGAGGCGCTGGTGGTGCTCTCCAACGTGCCCGGTCTGTTGCGCGACCCCGCGGATGAGACCACCTGCGTGCCGTGGGTCGATGCGGACGCCGCCTCGGAGGCCGCGGGCTTCGCACGTGGGAGGATGAAGCGCAAGGTGCTCGCCGCGACCGACGCCGTCGCCGGCGGTGTGCACCGCGCCGTGCTGGCCGACGCGCGCCTCGACGCGCCCGTCCGTGCCGCGCTGAGAGGCCACGGCACGGTCGTGTCGCGTGGTCCCCGCCCCCCCGCCCCCGGCCCTGGCGCGCCGGGTGCGCCCCCCTCGCCCGAGGAGGCCTCATGAGCTTCGAAGAGCCCCACGCTTCTCGCACCGCTTCGATCCTGGAACGCGACGCGCGTCGCAACTCGGGCCTGTGGTCGCCGTCCGCGGCGTTCGTCCGCGGCGAAGGCGTCCGGCTCTACGACGCGGATGGGAACACCTACCTGGACCTGATGGCCGGCATCGCCGTCGCCTCGCTCGGGCACGCCCACCCCGACCTGACGCGCGCCATCTGCGAGCAGGCGGGCCGGCTGACCGTCTCCCCGCAGAATCTCGCCAACGACGTACGGACCGACTTCCTGGAGGCGCTGTTCGAACTGGCGCCCGCGCCGCTGGCGCGCGCGTTCCTGTGCAGCTCCGGCTCCGAAGCCAACGAGGCGGCCATCAAGTGGGCCCGCACCGCCACCGGCCGGACGCGGTTCGTGGCGTTCAAGCGGGGGTTCTCCGGCCGGACGCTGGGGGCGTTGCCGCTCACCTGGACCAAGGCGTACCGCGAGCCGTTCGAACCGCTGGCCACCCAGGTCGACTTCGTTCCCTACGGAGACGCGGCCGCCCTGGAGGAGGCCGTGGGCGACGAGACGGCCGCCGTGCTGATGGAGCCGGTGCAGGGCGAGGGCGGCATCCATCCCGCCGACGAGCAGGTGGTGCAGGCCGCGCGGCGCGTGACGCGCGAACGCGGCGCGCTGCTGATCTTCGACGAGATCCAGTCGGGGGCGGGCCGGACCGGGCGCTTCCTGGCGCACGAGCATTTCGGGGTCGAGGCGGACGCCGTCACCATGGCCAAAGGCCTGGGGGGCGGCGTGCCGATCGGGGCGCTGCTGATGTCCGAAGAGGTGGCCCGCAGCATGCCCAAGGGCGGGCACGGGACGACGTTCGGTGGCAATCCCCTGGCGTCCGCAGCGGGGCTGGCCGTCGTGAACGCGCTGAAGGGCGGCCTGCTGGCGCACGTGCGCGAGGTGGGGGAACATTTCCGCGACGGGCTGGACCGGCTCGCAGGCGAGGAGCCGCGCATTCGCGAGGTGCGTGGCATGGGCCTCATGCTCGGCGTCGAGCTGAAGGAGAAGGTCGCGCCGTTGTTGGACGCATTGCGCGCGCGCGGCGTGCTGGCGATCAACGCCGGCCCCACGGTCCTGCGGCTGGTGCCGCCGCTGGTGATCACGCGTGGTGAGGTCGACGAGGCGCTGGAGGCGTTGCGCGGGGCGCTGGCCGACAGCGCCGGAACGGCGTAGGGGGTCGCGACGCACGACCTGTTGACCCGCTTCGTCGCCACGCCCACCCTCTCCGGCGAAGAGCAGGAGGGGGTGGCGTTGCTGGCCTCCGAGCTCGCCGGCGCGTTCGCTGCCCTGTGGGTCGACGACGCCGGCAACCTCGTCGCCCGGCAGGGGGAGGGCGCGGTCGCCGTCACGTTCCTGGGGCACGTCGACACCGTGCCCGGCCAGATCCCCGTGGAGGTCGTGGACGGCGTGCTGCACGGCCGGGGTGCGGTGGACGCCAAGGGACCCCTCTGTGCCGCGTTGGCCGCCGCCGCGAAGCTAGGCGATGCGGCCCGCAGCGCATTGACGGTCCGCGTGGTGGGCGCCGTGGGGGAGGAGGCGCCCGGCAGCGTCGGAGCGCGCCACGCCGCGGCCACGCTGCCGGCGCCCGACCTGCTGATCGTGTGCGAACCGTCCGGGTGGGACGGGGTGACATTGGGCTACAAGGGCCGGCTCGGCGTCGAGCTGACCTGCGAACGCCCGGGGGCGCACAGCGCCGGACCGGAGGCCAACGCGAGCGACCGTGTCGTCGAGGCGTATCATCGCATTCGGGCGCGCCTTTCGTCCGAGGAGGACGTGCCCGCCGCGCCGGGCGCGTTCGACCGCGTGCAGGTGGCGTTGCTCGACATCGTCGGCGGCTCGGACGGGATGCGCGACGCCTGCCGCGCGCGCGTCGGCATTCGCTTGCCACCGGCCCTCCCGCCCGACGCGGCCTGGGCGCGGATCGAGGCCAGCGAGCGTCCGGGTGGCGTGCGCGTGGAGCGGGGCGAGTCCGTCCCGGCCGTACGCGGGCCTCGGGACACGCCGTTGGTGAGGGCGTTCCGGCGCGCGATACGCGCGGCCGGCGGTCGCGCGCGCACCTCGGTCAAGACCGGGACCGCCGACATGAACGTGGTGGCGGACGCGTGGCCCGTGCCCATGGTGGCGTACGGACCCGGCGACGCAGCGTTGGACCACACGCCGCACGAACGCCTGGACCTACGCGAGTTCGACGCGTCCGTGGGGGTGTTACGTGACGTACTGGACGGCCTGGCCCGCGGCACCCACGGTGGAGGGACCGCGAGCACGGCACGTCGCCGCGACAACGGGCCGTCGCGACAAGGCTAGCAACGCGGAGCTAGAGCCCCGAGAGCTCGTAGTTCTTCTGGATGAACGACTCCCACTCGGGGGGGACGTCCTCCTCGGTGTAGATCGCGCTCACCGGGCAGGCGGGGATGCACGCCCCGCAGTCGATGCACTCCTCGGGGTGAATGTAGAACTGGTCTTCGGCTTCGTAAATGCACTCGACCGGGCACACGTCGACGCACGACGCGTCCTTTGTGCCGATGCACGGTTCGGTGATGATGTGGGGCATTCAGGAGACCTCCGCAGGCGATCGACCGCCCTAGAGGTTTCATCATCTCCCAGCCCTGCGAGACCGTCAAGCGGGCGGCGAACGCGCCCGGCGAGTGTGCGAAGCGTCCCGCGATCCGCAGCGTCGGGACCGTATACTTGGTGGACGTGACGGATGACGGCACTCGGATCGCACTCGAGCTGCTCGAGTACAAGATGGACGACCTTCGGCGGCAGCGCCCCGTGCGGGGCGGCGTGGCGTCGGTGTGGGAACTTCACGCGCGCCTGAGCAGGCGGGTCGACGGCATGGATCCGGACGACAAGCAGCGCTTCCGGTCGTTGAGCCGGGAGTTGGAGGGGCGTCGCGGGGGGTCTGCACCGCCGGCCATGACGGGAAGCGAACGGTCCTTGGCGTTCGACGATCTGGTGCTCGACGAGAACCCGGTGCGAGGGGTCGGCGGGACGGCCCGTCAGGCGGAGGACACGCCCCTCGTCGACTTCGGAGAGGACGACGCGCCGCTGCTGGCGGGGCCGGAGCGCGCACCGCCAGCGAGTCCCGAGGACAAGCGAGAGCAGGAGGCGCTGCAGCGCCTGGCTGCGCGCGTGTTCGGGCGGGAGGTGTCCCGCTTCGCCGACGGGGTCGCGGCCGCATGGCGTGCCGAGCGCGAACGCGCCACGGCCCGCCTGATGTTCGCGACGCTGCGCAACTTCGAACGGCACCGGCAGTCCCCCGATTTCGCCCGGGACGCCAACCTGCGCCAGTTTCGCGTCACCGAGCCCATCCCCCAGCGAGGCGATCCGCTTCTCGACCTCACCAACGTGGACAGCCTCAGCGTCGTCGCCCGGGAACTGGTCGAAGCGATCCTGTACCTGCGCGACGGGAACCCCGCGCCCCAGATCGAGCGGCGGCAGTCGTTCGACTACATGCGCCGCTTGGCGCTCGAAGTGGCCAAGGACCCCTACGCCGGCAAGCGGTCGCCGGTCGACACGCCCGGTCCTTCGGCGTCCGACCTGCGGACCGCGCTCCGCGATTTGGGTCGGGAACGCCTGCCCGAATGGCAGCGTCAGGCACGGCGGCAGGAGCTGGAGCGTCGCATTCGCGAACGGCAGGAGCTGGAACGGGAACAGCGCACCATGCTTCGCCGGGACACCATGCGCTTCACCGAGTTGGCGGAGGCGTTCTTCGTCCGGCTGGCGCGGTTGCTGCCCAGGTCGGTCGGCGGCGACGCCGAGGAGCCTCAGCTGACGGGTGGCGTGCTGTTCGCTGTCTCCGACGCGCTTCGCCGCAAGGAGATTCCCGCCGACGCCCGCACCCTGACGCTGCGCTTGGCCGGACCTGTGCGCCTGGCGTTCCTGGGCCGGACGTTGGCGGTGACGGTCGAAGGTCGCGATCGGCACCTGTTCCTGGAGGATCGCGAGGTGCCGTTGGACGGCGACCGCGTCACGTCGATGAACGGCTACGAGCTCGAGACGTTCGTCGAGGGCGACTACGTGCACGTGCGCGCACGGGACACGGGGGGGTCGTTGGTGGCGCGCGTGGCGGAGGCGGCGACCGCCCTGTTCGTGTTGACGTCGCCCCAGGCGGAGATGCGGCTGGCGGCGCTGCGGTTGCTGGCGCCGGGCGCCGCGGCGGAACCGGTCGGGGTGGTCGCGGAGGCGGTGCGACGTGCCGGTCAGATCGTGGTCAAGGCGCCCGACCGTCACCAGGCGATGGAGCGCTTGGTGGCCGGTTCGGTGCGGGCGGTCGGGGGCGAGGCCGAGCTCGGATGGCTCCAGGGGTTCGTGCAGCGCGCCATGCTGGCGTTGGCAGCGCGGCCCGAGCAGCTCCCCGAAGCACTTGCCATGCTGATCTCCCAGGATCCCGCTGCGGAGGAGCCGACGGTCGCGCCCTTTTCCGGCGAGCCGGTCGACGTCACCGTCGGGGGGCGCACCGTCACGGTGCGAACGTTCGGCGCCAAGGGCGGTGACCATCTGGTGGCGATGCTTCCCGGCCAAGTGATCGGCTCGTTCCGTGAGCACCTGGTGGAGCAGATGGGGGCAGGCACCATCGCCTGCGTGTTCGGCGAGCAGCAGCTCGTGGCGGCGTACCTGCCCGGCACCCGCGTTCGCGCGGCCCACGACGCCTCGGCCTGATTCCATGCCGTCCTGACGCCACGCGCTCGCTCGGCGCCGTGTCAGGCTACGGGCCAGGAGGTGCGCATGTCTGAACCGCTGTCCCAAGACCGCATCGAACGAGCCCTTCAGGAGTTGCCGTCCTGGTCCCTTCACGATGGCAAGCTGCGACGCGAGCTGCGTTTCGACGGGTTTCCCGCCGCACTGTCGTTCCTGGTGCGGGTCGGACTCCTGGCCGAATCACGAGGGCACCACCCCGAGATCTACAACGCCTACGCCAAGGTGACGCTGGAACTCGTCACCCACGACGCGGGCGGCATCACCGAGAAGGACCTGTCGTTCGCGCGGGAGGTCGAGGCGTTCACGCCCTGAGCGTCGTCCGAACCGCCGTTCACTCCCCTTCCTGAACGTTCGGCGGCGCCTCCCGGGCAGGGGGGAGGAACTCGTACCCCTCGCGCAGGATCCGGATGTCGGCGTCGTCGACGGTGCCCGAGCCGTCCAGGTCCTCCGGCATTCGCGTGCCGGACTGGCCGTAGCGTTCGGCCAGGCGCGCCAGATCGTACAAATCGACCACGCCGTCCCCGTCGAGGTCGCCGGGCGTACGGCCGCTGGCCTCCCGGAGCGCGTCGACGTCGTCCTGCCCGGGCCCGTCTTCGGGCGTTGCGGGGAACGTGCCCGAGAGCAGCCCCTCCGCGCGTCGGGGCGCCCCCGCCAGGCGGCCGAGTTCGTAGGCCACCACGTCGTCGCGCCGGCCGCCCGAGCCTGGACGCAGCAGGACCTCGATGCCCGCCCCGTCCTGTGCTCGCCTGGACAACGACAGCGCGCCGGCAGAGAAGAGCTCGGCCGGGCCGATCCGGATCACGTCGCGCGCCTCGTCCGCGAACGTCACCCGCATGGGGGCGCCCGCCGTCGTCCACCGCTCCGCAGCGCCCTCCAGCACCGAGCGAAGGGCGTCGTCCTCCGGAGGGCGCAGGCGGACGACCACCGCTTCGGCTTCGGCGTCGGTCTCGGCGTCGGTCTCGGCTTCGGTCTCGGCGTCGGGCTCCGGGCCCGCTTCGGCCTCGTCCGACACCGCCGCTTCGGCCTGCTCGGACGCCTCGTCCGCCGGGTCTGCGTCCTCGTTCGCTGCCTCGGCGTCCGCGTCGGCGTCCGCGTCGGCGTCCGCTACGTCCGGGTCCGCCTCCGCCTCGGCGTCGGGTGCGGCATCGCCCTGCTCGGGTGCGGCGGTGGTCCCCTCGGCCAATGCGTTCAACACCTCGTCCAGGTCGCCGCCCTCCCCGTCGCGCCGTAGACCCTCCGGGCTGGGCGTCAGCACGCGGCCGCGGGCGTCGACGAGCCCTTCGGAGCGCAACGTCCACCAGCCTTGCCACACCCCGACCGCGGGGCTGGCCAAGCCCTCGTCGTCGTACGTAAACGCCAGCACCCGGTCGCCCGCCTCGGGCCGGGGCACGTCCTCGATCCAGGGGGTGCCTTCGCCGCTGGCGCTGCCCAGGAAGCTCAGCGTGACGGGCGCGTCTTGGTCCTCGAGCTCGCCGAGCAGGACCCGCTCGACCTCCAGGTCCACCTCGGTGCGCGTGACGCCGTCTTGCTGCACCTCGCGCACGTCCGCGATCTGGCCGTAGATGCCCAGATCGGCGAGCTCGAGCATGGCGGCGAGGGCCCGGTCGAGCACGCTGGTGGCGTGCACCGAGGTCCCCGCCAGCGCCAGGGCTAAGGCGGCGGCCACGGCGACCGCGAGGGGCCGACGTGGCCCTGGCGTACGCTGCGGGCGATTGTTCGCCGCGCTCATGGCCCTCCTCCGTTCTCCTCGGCATCGTCCTCGGGCGGGTTCGGTGGGTCTTCCGACTCGCCGCCGTCGTCACCGTCGTCCGAACCGTTCTCGTCCGAACCGTTCTCGTCGTCGCCGTTCCCGTCGGCCTCGTCGGCGTCGTCGGGCCTCGCGTCCTGGCCCGGACGTGTCCCTTCGAAGCGGCTCAGGTAGTGGTGACGCCCGGCGTACAGCACCTCGGCGCGCACCTCCATCCCCAGCCGCACCGCTTCGTCGATCTCCAACGCGACCGTGGCCAAGGTCGCGCTGCCGTTCAGGGGCTCGCCCAACGCGGCGAGGTCCATCGCCAGGCCGTCCTCGCGGGCCTCGGAGAACACGGTGACATTATCGCGCGCGGCGCGGACGCCCTCCTCGGCCAAGCGGACGCCCTTCAGCTCCCACGACAGGCGTACGCGCGCGGCCCGGAGGTCGCGGGCGTCTTCGACGCGGACCCGCAGGGTGACCGTGTCGCGCACTTCGGTGTCGGGAAGGTCCAGCGTCAGCCGGGGCACCGGTACGTCGCGGACGGTGAGCGTGAACTCCTGGAACGTCGAGGCGAGGTTGGCGTCGGATACCGCGACGGTGAACTCGAAGCGCCCCTCGGACGTCGGGGTGCCCAGCAGCGTTCCGCCCTGCAGGGCCAGCCCGGGGGGGAGCGTGCCGTCCTCCAGCCGGTAGGTGTGCGGGCGCAGCCCCCCGGTGGCCACGACGTCCCGTTGATAGCGCTCGTTGATGACGCCGTCCGGCAGGGACCGGGTGGCGAATCGCAGGGCCTCGCCGGGAAGCGGCGCTTCGTCCGAGCAGGCCACCAGTATGACGGCGAGGACCACCGCCAGCACGCGCCTTCGCGGTCGGCGCCATGGCACGACGCGCGCCGTGCGGGTGGGTCGGGGACGGTCGTGGGGTCTCAACGGGCCTCCAGGCGGACGGTCGGCATCGGGATCGATGAGGCAGAGTGTACCGGAGCGTCGCCGGCCTGCATGGTACCGTTCCAGCACGTCGCCCACGCCCACCCAGGCGGACCCGCCATTTCGTGCGGCGGTTCCGCTTCGGGGTTCTGGTACGCACTCGCATGAGCAGGAGCGAAGATGACCCGCTATCCGCTGCCCCCAGGCGTTCGGCTCCGGCGCGCGTTCCACGTGCGCGGCGATGCGCGCCGCAGGTACGGCCTGCAGGGAGAGGTCGTCGACCTTCGCGGCCGTGTGTTGGTCGCCGATCCGGCCGCGTCGGAACGGGTGGCGGCCCGCGTGAACGAGGTGCGCGAGGCGCGACGCTTTCCCGAGTCGGGCGTGTCGGGCGCCGAGGTGTTCGCGGCCGGCCTGCTGGACGAGGCGGTGCACCTGATGCTGGACGCCTACCGCCGTGAGCGCGACCCTGCCTGGTTGGCGTCGGTGGAGTCGCGCCTGGTGGACGCGCTCGGGCAGGAGCGCCTGGACCGTGCGCGCCTGTCGTTCGTGGAGGCGTTCCCGACCGCGGAGGTGGCGGCGGGGGAGGTCGGCCCGGAGGCGTGGTTGTCCGGGACCCAGGAGGACGTCCCCAACCGGTTGGTGGCGCTCGAAGAGCGGCTCGCGGTACGCCTCGCCAACGAGAACCCCGCCCTGGAACGACTGCGGGATCTGATCGACGATGGGGACGTTTCGGACGACGACGCTGCCTGCGCCGCGTCGCTCGAGGAGGCCGTGCAGGGATTGCCCGGCCCGGGGGGCGACGAGGCCACCGGCGAGGACCTGTTGTCGGTGCTGCGGGCGCCGATGCAAACCAGCCCCACCTCGCTGGAAGGGCAGCTGGGGTACGTACGGGATCACTGGGGCCGCTGGCTCGGCGTGGCGTTCGAAGGGTTGCTGAGGCGCATCACGCAGGGCGAGGACCTGCTGGCGGAGCGACGCGAACGGGGGACGCCCGGGCCGCCCGGTCCGGCGCCGGTGTTCCGGTCGGAGGAGATCGACGAGGCACCGGTGGCGTTCAGCCCCGACGCCGACTGGATGGGCACGCTGGTGCTGGTGGCCAAGAACGCCTACGTCTGGTTGGACCAGTTGTCGCGCCGGACGGGGCGGGACATCGGGCGTCTGGACGAGGTGCCGGACGAGGCGTTGGCGGAGCTCGCGCGTCGCGGCTTCAGCGGGCTGTGGCTGATCGGCCTGTGGCAGCGGAGCGAGGCGTCCGCACGCATCAAGCGGCGCCGGGGGCAGGCGGACGCCGTCGCCAGCGCGTACGCATTGTACGACTATCGCGTGTCGGACGATCTCGGCGGTGAGGAGGCGTGGCGGGCGCTGCGCGATGCCGCGCAGCGGCACGGCATTCGCTTGGCGGCCGACATGGTGCCGAATCACGTCGGGGTGGACGCGCGCTGGGTGGCGGAGCACCCCGAGTGGTTCCTGAGCCTGCCGGAGCCGCCCTATCCGGGCTACCGCTTCACCGGCCCGGACCTGTCCGATGATCCTCGGATGGAGGTCCGGATCGAGGACGGGTATTGGGACGGCAGTGACGCGGCGGTGGTGTTCGAGCGCGCGGACACCGCCAGTGGTCAGCGCCGTTACGTCTATCACGGCAACGACGGCACCTCGATGCCGTGGAACGACACCGCGCAGCTGGACTACCTGAAGCCCGAGGTGCGCGAGGCGGTGACGCAGACCGTCCTCGAGGTCGCGCGCCGGTTCCCGATCATCCGGTTCGATGCGGCGATGACGCTGGCGAAGCGGCACGTGCGCCGCTTGTGGTACCCGCCGCCTGGCGGCGGGGGCGCGATCCCCTCGCGGAGCGCGTACGGCGCGATGGACGACGAGGCCTTCGAGCGCAGCATGCCGCGCGAGTTCTGGCGCGAGGTCGTGGACCGTGTCGCGGCCGAGGCGCCGGACACGCTGCTGTTGGCCGAGGCGTTCTGGATGATGGAGGGGTACTTCGTCCGCTCGCTGGGCATGCACCGCGTGTACAACAGCGCGTTCATGAACATGTTGGCGCGCGAGGCGAACGAGTCGTACCAGACGCACCTCCGTAAGGTGTTGACGTTCGATCCGCAGATCCTGGGCCGCTTCGTCAACTTCATGAACAACCCGGACGAGGAAACCGCCGTCGAACAGTTCGGGGACGGCGACAAGGCGTTCGGGGTGACGGCGTTGATGGCGACCCTGCCGGGCCTGCCGATGTTCGGGCACGGCCAGGTCGAGGGTCTGCGCGAGAAGTACGGCATGGAGTACCGCCGCGCGAAGCTCGACGAATCGCCGCGCGAGGAGATGGTGGCGCGTCACCTGCGCGAGATCGCGCCGCTGTTGGCGCGCCGCGAGGCGTTCGCGGGCACGACCCACTTCCGCCTGTTCGAGGTGGAGGGCGCGCACGGGCCGCTGCCCGACGTGTTCGCGTACGCGAACCGCGCGCCCGGTGGCCCGGCGCACCTGGTGCTCTACCACAACCGGTACGCGGAGGCGCGCGGCCGGGTACGGCGCAGCGTGCCGTTCGTCCGGCCGGGCGGTCAGGAGGAGGTGACCGAGACCCTCGGCGAGGCGCTCGGCCTCCAGGGCGGTCCGGACCGCTTCGTTCGGTATCGCGCGCACCCGACCGGGCGCGAGCACCTCGCCCGGGCCGACCATTGGCTGCACGACGGTATGGAGGTCGCGCTGGACGCGTATCAGCACCGTGTGTTGCTGGACGTGCAGGAGGTGCGCGACACGGACGGGCGGTGGGCTCGCCTGTGGGATCGGATCGGGGATCGTGGCGTGCCGAGCCTGGAGGAGGCGCTGCGCGACATGGAGTTGGCCCCCGTGCACCGGGCATTCCTGGCTTGGGTACGGCAGGACGAGGCGTTCTCGGCCGAGGTGGGGCGTGCGGTGGCGGACCGTGCGGACGCCGTCCCGCCGGCGGCCTTGGACGCGGCGGAGGCGTTCGCGCGAGCCCTGGCCCAGCGCGAGGATCCGCCCGCCTTCTCGGCCGCAGCGGCGTTTCGCTCCTCGGCGCGGGTCGGTCGTGGCGACGCGCCGCCCGGAAGCGCGTGGCGACGGGCGTGGGCGATCGCGTCGGGCTTCGAGGCGCCGCGGGCGGCGGTCCGGGCACTGCGTCTGGACCGCGTGCTGCGCGACGAGTTGGCGACGGCGACGTGGGTGGGGCCGCAGGCGTGGGCCACCCTGTGGCTGCGGACGCTTCCTGGGGCCGGGCGCGCCGCGGCGGTGGCGCCGCGGCGACTCGATCGCACCGAGGTCGCAGCGGCGTTGCGTGCGTTGGGCGAGGATCGGTCGTTGCAGGAGGTGCTGGGCGTGCACGAGTACGGGGGGACGCGTTGGTTCCGGCGTGAAGGCTATCGCGCGTGGGCCGCGGCGTGGCTCTCGGCGCGGGCGCTGGAAGGGGCGACCACGCCGCGGATCGTCGCCTGGGCCGACGCATTGGTGGAGGCGGAGACGCAGAGCGCCTACCGCTTCGACGCGTTGCTGGCGCCCGCGTCGTTCGAGACCGAGCGAAGGGACCCGGACGGCAGCGGGGTGTGAACGCGTGCGCCCCGCAGCGTCGGCGGGGCGCACGAAGGCAGGTGCTGGATTCGGGGCTCAGTACGTGCTGAGGTAGGCGTCCAACTCCCAGCGGTGCACCTCGATGCGGTACTCCTCGAACTCCGCGTTCTTGGCGGCCAGGAAGTGCTGCGCGATGTGCTCGCCGAGGGCGTCGCGCATCTGCTTGTCTTTGTCCAGCGCGACGAGCGCTTCGCGCAGGGTGGGCGGCAGCTCCTTGATCTTGTGACGCCGGCGGTCCCGCACGCTCATGTCGAAGATGTTGCGTTGGATGTGGGGGGGCGGCGGCAGCTTCCGCTCGATGCCGTCGCGGCCGGCGGCCGCCATCACGGCGAGCGCCAGGTACGGATTGCAGGTGGGATCGGGCATGCGCAGCTCGGAGCGCGTCGACATGCCACGCCGCGCCGGGATGCGGACCATGGCGCTGCGGTTGGCGGCCGACCAGGCGATGTTGGTGGGCGCCTCGTAGCCGGGCGTGAGCCGCTTGTAGCTGTTCACGGTGGGGTTGGTGATGGCCACCATGCCGGCGGCGTGCGTCAACAGGCCTGCGATCCAGGCGAGCGCCGTGCTGCTGAGCTGCAGGTCCGCCTTCGGGTCGTAGAAGGCGTTCTTGCCGTTCTTGAACAGCGACAGGTGCGTGTGCATCCCCGATCCGTTGATGCCCGCCACCGGCTTGGGCATGAAGGTGGCGTGGAGGCCGTGGTTGAGGGCGATCTTCTTGACCACGTAGCGGAAGGTCGCGATGTTGTCCGCCGTCTGCAGGGCGCCGGCGTACTTGAAGTCGATCTCGTGCTGACCGGGGGCGACCTCGTGGTGGGCGGCCTCGATCTCGAAACCCATCTCGACCAGCGCGTTGACCATGTCGCGGCGCGCCTCCTCGCCGCGGTCCAGCGGTGCGAGGTCGAAGTACCCCGCCGCGTCGTGCGTGGCGGTGGTGGGGGCGCCGTGTTCGTCCCTGGTGAACAGGAAGAACTCCGGCTCGGGCCCGGCGGACATGTCGTCGAAGCCGGCCGTGCGGAGGGCGTCGATCTGGCGCCGCAGGGCGTAGCGCGGGTCGCCCTCGAAGGGGGTGCCGTCCGGCAACGCGACGTCGCAGATCAGGCGCGCCACCTTGCCGCGCCCTGTCCCCTCCACGATCTCGGGAAGGATCACGAAGGTGTCGTAGTCCGGCTTCAGGAGCATGTCCGACTCTTCGATCCGGGAGAACCCCTGGATCGACGAGCCGTCGAACATCAATTCGCCGTCGAGCGCCTTCTCGAACTGCGAGGTCGGAACCTCGACGTTCTTGTTGTGGCCGAGGATGTCGGTGAACTGCAGACGTAGGAAGCTGACGTTTTCCTGGTCGAGGCTCCGCTTGATTTCGTGGCGGGTGGTCATGGTCGGCCCTCCGGTTCGCGCGGGATTGGGGCGCGGCCTCCCGCTGGGAAAGGTCGCGGCCGCTGCACGATGATACGTGCGCAGTGTGCAATATGCAAGCCCACATCTGCACGAATAGAGGCGTCGTTGGCTAGGAAATGGCTGTTGAACCTGCGTATCGTGCACGATGAACGTGCCAGGCGTGCGGAGTTTCGTTCTTCCAAGAACGGCCCAAACCGGTGGCGGCCCGACCGTCCGGCCGGGCCGCCACCGCGTGCGGTGCCCATGTCGCCCTCAGTCGTCGGCGCGTGCGCGCTGCAACATCTCGTCGACGTTCACGACCTTGACGCGCGGGCGTCCGGCCGGTTCGCCGGCGCGGGTCTCCCAGCGATCCAGGGCCAACCAACCGTCGAAGTCGACCGCCTCCACGCCACGCGAAGCGAGGAGCGAGGGGATGGCCTCGTCGGAGACGTCTTCCGGCGCGAGGGGCGGATCGGCCAGCAGCGCGCGGACGGTCTCCATGGCGTCGGCCTTGTTCGTTCCGATCACGCCGGTCGGACCACGCTTGATCCATCCGGCGACGTACGTTCCCGGCACCGCCTGCCCGTTTTCGTCCAACACCCGGCCGGCGTCGTTCGGCACCACGCCGCGGCGCGCGTCGAACGGCAGGTCCGGCAGCGCCTCGCCGCGGTATCCGACCGAGCGCAGGACCCACGACGCGGGGAGCGTCTCGCGCGCCCCGGTGTCGACGGCGGCGAGGTACCCGCCCTCGCGTTCCTCCAGCCGGTTGCGCGCCAACACCACCTCGCGCACGCGGCCGTTCTGGCCACGAAGCTCCACGGGCGAGACGAAGAAGTGGAGGTGAAGCCGGCGGGGCCGCCCCTCGGGTTCATGGGTCGCGAAGTCGCGCAGCACCGACATGTTCTTCTTGGTGGGCGCGTCCTCCTCGACCTGGGCGGCGGAGGCCGCGTCCAGCTCGAGCTCGGCCGGGTCGACCACCACGTCGGCGTTCGGGATCTGGCCGAGTTCTCGAAGCTCCTTGGTGGTCCACTTCGCCTGGGCTGGGCCGCGCCGCCCCAACATGTGGATGTCCTCCACCTTGCTTTCGGCCAGCGCCTCTAGCGCGTGATCGGCGATGTCGGTGCTGCGTAGCGCGTCCACGCTCTTCGCCAGGATCCGGGCGACGTCGACGGCGACGTTCCCGACACCCACCACGGCGACCGAACGGGCGCGAAGCGGCGGCTCGAGGTCGACGTAGTCGGGGTGCCCGTTGTACCAGGCGACGAACTCCGTGGCGGACATGCTCCCCTCGAGCTCTTCGCCGTCGACCCCGAGCGAGCGGTCGCTGTTCGCGCCGACGGCGAGGATGACGGCGTGCGCGTGCTTGCGAAGATCGCTGAGCGTGATGTCCTCGCCGAACGCGACGTTGCCGAAGTAGCGGACGCGCGGATCTCGGCAGGTCCGTTCGAACGTCTTGGTGACGCTCTTGATGCGGTGGTGGTCCGGAGCCACGCCGTAGCGCACCAGTCCGTAGGGGGTGGGAAGGCGATCGAAGACATCGACACGCACGTCCTCACGCGTCTTGAGCAGGGCGTCGGCGGCGAACAGGCCCGAGGGGCCCGCCCCGACGATCGCTACGCACAGGGGAGAAGGGTCGACACGGTCCATGCGTTCATTGTTTCACGTGCCGGGGCGGGTCGCCCGGGACCAATGCCACCCCGCCTGGGGTATCCTCGCCCCTCATGGACCGCCCGGCTGCCGCCCCAGGACCCCTTTCTCAGACGACGCTCCGCGTGTTCAAGTTCGGCGGGACCAGCGTCGGCGACCTAGATCGGATCCGCAAGGTGGCGGGACGGATCGCTCGGCACGTGGCTCGCGGCGAGCGGATCGCCGTGACCGTTTCTGCGATGGGACGGACGACCGATCAGCTGGTCGGGATGGCGCGGAACCTGGTGGACCGGCCCGAGCGTCGCGAGTTGGACGCCCTGATGGCGACCGGCGAGCAGGTGTCCAGCGCCCTGTTGTGCCTGGCGCTGCAGGGCCTCGGGGTGAAGGCGCGCTCGTTCAGCGGCGCGCAGGCGGGGTTTCGAACCAGCGATCTCCACGGCGAGGCGCGCATTCTGGAACTGGATCCGGCGCGGCTGCAGGGCGCGCTGGCCCAGGTACCGGTGGTGGTGGTGGCGGGGTTCCAAGGCGTGAACGCCGCCGGCGACGTGACCACGCTGGGCCGGGGCGGGTCGGACACTACCGCCGTGGCGCTCGCGGCGGCGCTCGGCACGCCCGAGTGCGAGATCTACACCGACACCGACGGCATCTTCACCACCGATCCGCACCTGGTGCCGACCGCGACCTGCCTGGCCGAGATCGACTACGACGAGATGCTGGAGCTCGCCGTCCTCGGGGCGCGCGTCCTGCACCCGCGCAGCGTGTGGTACGCCCGCCGCTACGGCATCCGCATCCACGTTCGGAACGCCTTCGGCTTCGCGCCCGGCACCCTGGTGCGGACGCTTCCCCGTTCGGAGGAACGCATGATCACCGATCGACCCGTCACCGGCGTCGCCCTGGACCTGCACCACGCACGCATCGACCTTCTGGACGTGCCCGACGCGCCCGGCGTGGCCGCGCGCGTGTTCACGGCCTTGGGCCGTGCCAACGTGCCCGTGGACATGATCATCCAAGGTGTCCCCGGCGACGGGACCAGCCGACAGCAGATGGCGTTCACCGTGGCGGAGGACGCCGTGCCGGACGCCATGGAGGCCGTCGCGCCGGTTCTGGAGGAACTGGGCGGGCGCGCCGAAGCCAACCCCGACGTCGCCAAGCTGTCCATCGTGGGGGTCGCGGTCGGTTCCACGCCGGGCGTGGCCGGGACCATGTTCGACGCCATCGCCTCCGTGGGGGCCAACATCGAGATGATCGCCACCAGTGAAGTGCGCGTCTCGGCGGTCCTTCCGGTGCGGCACGCGGAGGACGCCCTCAAGGCGGTCCATGCCGCGTTCGGTTTGGACGCGCCCGAGGGGTGAGTGCCCCGCGACACGGGCGGCGGGGGGCGACGAGGAGGCCATGGACACCGAACGGCGGGTACAGCAGTTGTTCGTGCGCCGCAGGGGCGGCCGGATCGAACTGTCGTGGGTCCTGGAGGATCCCGCCGGGGCGCGGTTTCGCGAGACCTTTCCCACCATGGACACCGCCGCGGACGCCGCGGTGGGCACCGCCGCCCGCCACCTGGCGCGACGCGGCGACGTGGTGGGCGCCCCGAAGCTTCGGGTTCGCGTAGAGGGGAACGGCACGCTCACCGACGCCCCCGAGCTGGCGCGGGCGTTTCGGCGGGCCTGGCGCGCCGAACGGAACCGGACCTGACTCGGCCGGCGGCGCGGCCACGGCGCGCCGCCGGGGCGTGTCGTCGCTTCAGGTGAGCTCGGCCAGCCGCTTCCGGTCGACCAGCCCGACCAGCCGTTGGGCCAAGGTCATGTCCCCCTTCACCACGATGCGGCCGGTCATGAACGCCGTCATGGGGTTCAGCTCCCCGCGGAACAACGCGACCAGGTCGTCGTCCGCCATGCGAACCACCAGGTCGGGCGCCTGCGCCGGTCCTTCGTGGATGGTGAGCTCGCCCTCCTGGAGGACGTGATGCACCGGGGAGGACACGTCGTACTGGATGGTGGCGTCCACGCCCTCGGCCGCCGCCCGGTCCAGCACCTCCGGCATGCGGCGAAGCAACTCGTGTGCGGTCATGCCGGCACGATACCCGTCGCATTCGGCTCGGTCCCCGATCGGCGCACCAGGCGCGCCCGGACGTCGGCGGAACGCGGCGGGGCGCGGTGGTAGACTCCGCGCCATGCGCGCCCGTGGGGTCACGTCGTGAACTTCGAGCTGCCGGCCGAGCTCGAGGTGATGCGACGGCACGTGCGCAAGTTCGCGCGCGAACGCATTGCACCCGTCGCGGCCGAACTGGACGAGACGCACGCCTTCCCTCGCGACACCCTTCGCGAGATGGGGGCGTTGGGGCTCCTCGGCGTGACGACCCCCGAACGGTACGGCGGTGCCGGGCTCGACGAGCTCGCCTACGTGGTCCTGTTGGAGGAGATCGCCGTCGCGGACGCATCGCACGCCACCCTGATGGCGGTCACCAACGGGCTTCCCCAGAAGATGCTGTTGTCCTACGGCACCGATGATCAGCGGGACCGCTACCTCCCCGCGTTGGCGCGCGGCAGTTGGCTGGGGGCGTTCTGTCTGTCCGAGGCCGACGCAGGCTCCGATGCGGCCGCGATCCGGACCCGCGCCGTGCGTGATGGTGACGGCTACCGGTTGCGCGGCAGCAAGGCGTGGGTGAGCGGGGGCGGCCACGCCGACCTGTACCTGGTGCTGGCCAAGACCGATCCCGACGCGGGCGCGCGCGGGATGAGCTGCTTCTTGCTGCCCGCTGGCACCGAGGGCGTCTCGTTCGGCGCGCCGGAGCGAAAGATGGGGCAGCATGCGGCGGTCACCTGCACCATGGCGCTGGACGACGTGTACGTTCCGGACGCCGACCGGTTGGGGGACGAGGGGGACGGGTTCGTGCTGGCGATGAGCTCGTTGGACGGGGGCCGGATCGGCATCGCGGCGCAGTCGGTCGGCATCGCCCGGGCGGCGTTCGAGGCAGCGCGCGATCACGCCGACGTGCGACACGCCTTCGGCCGAAAAATCCGCGAGTACCAGGGGGTATCGTTTCCGCTGGCGGACATGGCGACCCGCATCGAGGCGGCCCGCCTGCTGACGTGGCGCGCCGCGTGGCTCGCGGGCCGGGGGTTCCGCGTCACGCGCGAGGCGTCGATGGCCAAGCTGTACGCCTCGGAGGCGGCCGCGTTCGTGACCGACGCCGCCGTGCAGGTGCTCGGCGGGGCCGGGTACACCCGCGATCATCCGGTCGAACGCTACCTCCGCGACGCCCGCGTGACGCGCATCTACGAAGGGAGCAGCGAGATTCAGCGCATCGTGATCGCACGGCAGGTCTACCGGGACCTGGAGAGGTACGACGAGGCGTGATCGACTTCCGCCCGACGTCCGAGCAGGAACAGATGCGGGCGTTGGCCCGACGCTTCGCGATCGATCACGTCGCGCCGGTCGCGGCGCAGCACGATCGCTTTGAGACCTACCCCGAGGCGGTGGTGGCGAAGGCTGCCGAGCTGGGGCTGCTCAACCTGCGGGTCCCCGCGGACTGCGGCGGGGTCGGCCTCGGGGTGTTGGACGAGGTGCTGGTCGGCGAGGAGATCGCCTGGGGCTGCATGGGCACGTACACGATCCTGATGGCCTCCGATCTCGGCGTCACGCCCGTGCTGCTGTTCGGCACCGAGGCGCAACGCCGGCGCTTCCTGGCGCCGCTGACCGATGGAACGCCGCGCCTGGCGGCCTTCGCCCTGTCCGAGCCGGACAACGGCAGCGACGCGGCCGCCATGCGGACGCGGGCCGTCGAGGACGGCGACGCGCTGGTGCTGCACGGCACCAAGATGTGGATCAGCAACGGGGCGCTGGCCGACTACACGGTGGTGTTCGCCAGCGCGCGTCCGGGTGGCGGCGCACCCGCCAGCCTGGCGGTGGTGGTGCCCCGAGACGCGGACGGCCTGTCCTGGCGCAAGATCGACGGCAAGCTCGGCCAGCGGGCCAGCCCCACCTACGAGATGGTCCTGGACGGCGTGCGCGTGCCGCGAGACAACCTGCTGGGCGACGTCGGCGAGGGCATGCGCATCGCCCTGGCTACGCTGGACCAGACGCGCATCCCGGTCGCCGCGGGGGCGATCGGTGTCGCGCGGCGGGCGCGGGACGAGGCGGCGCGCTACGCCAATCAGCGCACCGCGTTCGGCAAGCCGATCGCGTCGTTCCAGGCGGTCGCGTTCAAGCTGGCCGAGATGGAGATCGGCCTCCGCACCGCGCGCGCCATGACCTGGGAGGCCGCCTGGCGCGCCGACGCCGGTCTCTCCTGCGGGCACGAGGCCGCGATCGCCAAGGCGTACGCCAGCGACATGGCGTTCCGGTCCGCCAGCGAGGCGGTGAACGTGCTGGGCGGGTACGGGTACGTCGACGAGTTCCCCGTCGGCAAGCTGATGCGGGACGTCAAACTGAACCAGATCTACGAAGGCACCAACGAAATCCAACGGCTGGTGATCTCGCGCAAGGTGACGCGGGACGCCGACCTGACGTAGAGGGAGGCAGTGATGAAGATCGTGACCGTGATCCGGCAGGTGCCGGACGCCGAGGCGCGCGTCCGCGTCGAGGACGGCCAGGTGGCGCTCTCCGGCGCGGCCTGGGTGATCGACGGGATGGACGAGTACGGCGTCGAGCAGGCGCTGCGCATGCGCGACGACGGCCTGGACGCGGAGATCGTGGCCCTGGCGCTGGGACCGGAACGGACGGAGGAGGCGTTGCGGACCGCATTGGCGATGGGGGCGGACCGGGCGCGCCTGTTGACCCATCAGGGGGACCTCGACCCGCTGAGCACGGCCGTGCGGCTGGCCGACGCGGTTCGCGACGAAAACGCCGATCTGGTGTTGGTGGGCGGCCGCCAGGCGGACTGGGACAGCGCGGCGTTGGCGCCGGCGTTGGCCGAGGCGCTGGGGTGGCCGTTGTCGGACTGGACGACCGAGCTGCGCCTGGAGGGGAGCGACCTGCACACGGTGCACGACGCCGACGTGGGCACGGAGCGGTTGCGCGCCTCCTTGCCCGCGGTGGTGTCCACCCAACAGGGCCTGAACGAACCGCGCTACCCGACCCTGCCGAACATCATGAAGGCCAAGCGCAAGGAGCTCGCGCGGGAGCCGGCCGGGGAGATCGCCGCACGGATGGCCGTGACGGGACGCACGGTGGAGCGCCGGGAGCGTGCTCGGCGGATGCTGGACGGCGACGCCGGCGAGGTCGCCGCCGAACTCGCGCGGGCGTTGCAGAAGGAGCTGGCATGAACGCAAACGGCGTGACGCCGCTCGTCGTGGTCGAGGTGACCGCCGGAACCCCGACCCGCGGTGCGCTGCAGGCGATCGCGGCGGCCCGCGCACTGACGGCCGCGGGGGGCGGCCAGCCGCAGGGTCTGGTGTTCGGCCGCGACGCCGCCGAGGCCGCGGCCGCCTACCTGCCGGTCGTGCACGCGGTCGACCTGGAGGTGGACAACCAAGAGGGCCGGGCGCGCGCATGGACGCACGCCCTCGAGGCCAGCGGCGCGTCGGTGCTGATCGCGTCCGCCAGCCGTACGGGCGCCGCGGTCGCGCCCCGCGTCGCCCTGCGCGCCGGCGGGGCGTTTCTGGAGGAAGCGACCTCGTTGGGTGTGGAGGACGGCATGATCATCGCGACGCGATTGACGCAACTGCAGCGCGTCACCGAGTCGCTCCGGGCGGAGGCGCAGCCGGCGGTGGTCACGGTCGACCCGGGGGCCTTCGAGCCGGCCGAGCCCGCCGGCGTCCAGGGGGAGGTGCGGACGCTGCCGGTCGCGTTCGAGGCGTCGGATGCTCGCGTCGAGGTCGAGGGCGGCGACACGGCCGCCGTCGCGGCGATCCCGCTGGAGGAGGCCGACGTGGTGATCGCCGGTGGGCGCGGCCTGGGCGACGCGTCGTCGTTCACGTCGTTGCTGGAACCGTTGGCGTCGCGCCTGGGGGGCGCCATCGGCGCGACGCGGGCGGTGGTCGATGCCGGCTGGCGTCCCTATGGGGAGCAGATCGGGCAGACCGGCAAGACGGTCGCGCCCAGCCTGTACCTGGCGCTGGGCGTTTCCGGTGCGGTGCAGCACCTGTCCGGCATGAACCGCAGCCGCACCGTCATTGCGATCAACAAGGACGAGGACGCCCCGATCTTCAAGCACTGCGACGTGGGGGCGGTCGGAGACGTGCACGAGATCGTCCCCGCCCTGCTGCGCGCCCTGGAGGACGACGCGAACGCGGGATAGGGGGAGGCGCCGGGGTGCGCCGGCGCCTCAGCGGCGCAGGACCGCGATGCCGGGCAGGTCGGTTCCCTCCAAAAACTCGAGCGACGCGCCCCCGCCGGTGCTGACGTGATCGATCCGGTCGGACAGGCCCGTGGCGGCCAGGGCGGCGACCGAATCGCCGCCCCCGACGACGGTGAACGCATCGAGGTGGGCGACGTTCTTGGCCATGGCCCGCGTGGCGGCGTCGAAGGGGGGCACCTCGAACACGCCCAGCGGACCGTTCCAGAACACCGTGCGGGCACCCTGCAACGCCTCTCGCCAGCGCGCCACCGCGCTGGGGCCGGCGTCCAGACCCTTGAAGCCGTCGGGGATCGCGTCGGAGGGGAACACCTCCGCGCCGGCGTCCGCCGCGACCTCGCGCGCGCACACCGAATCGGACGGCAGGTGCAACGACACACCGGCGTCGCTCGCCTGCTGCATCAGCGCGGACGCCTGCTCCAGGCGGTCGCGTTCGACCAGCGAATCGCCCACGCGGCCGCCGCGCGCCGCGAAGAAGGTGTACGCCATGGCGCCCCCGACGAACAGCTCGTCCACGGTGGTGAGCAGGTTCTCGATCACGCCGATCTTGTCGCTGACCTTGGCGCCGCCGAGGATCACCTTGAACGGGCGTTCGGGGTCGGTGATCAAGCGGCCGAGCACGTCGATCTCGCGTTCCATCAGCCGCCCCACCGCGCCGGGCAGGTGCCGCGCGACCCCCTCGGTCGAGGCGTGCGCCCGGTGGGCCGCACCGAAGGCGTCGTTCACGTAGCACGCCGCGTAGCCGGCCAGCACCCGCGCCAACTCGGGGTCGTTCTTCGTTTCGCGTGGGTCGAAGCGGGTGTTCTCGAGCATGGTGACCGAGCCGCCCGGCGCGTCGGCGATGAAGGCGCGCTGCTCGTCGCTGGCGGGACCGTCGCAGGCCAGGTAGCGCACCTCGTGGCCCAGAAGCTCCGTCAGTCGCTCGGCCACGGGCCCCATGCGAGCGTCGTCTTGGGGCCCTTTGGGGCGGCCCAGGTGGCTCATCAGGAACAGCGTGGCGCCGCCGTCCACCAGCTCGCGCAGGGTGGGCAGCGTGGCGCGGATGCGGGTGTCGTCCCCTACGACGCCGTCGTGTACGGGAACGTTGAAGTCGACGCGTACCAGGACCCGTCGTCCGTCGATGTCCAGGTCCTGAAGGGTGGGGATCATGGGCACCTCCCGGTGTGAAACGGCGCGTACCTGCACATGGCCGAAGCGGACCTGCGGAGGGCCGACCGGTGGGGTCGGCGTTTCCGCGTTGTCCCTCCGGGTGGGGCGGTCCGACTCAGTCGCGCCCGCCCATCAGCTCCAGCACGTCCACCATGCGGGCGCTGAACCCCCACTCGTTGTCGTACCAGGCGAAGAACTTGGCGAGGCGGCCGTTGACCTTCGTCAGTTGCGAATCGAAGATCGAGGAGTGCGGGTTGCCGACGATGTCGGCGCGCACCAGCGGTTCGGTGCTGTACTCGATGATGCCCTTCATGGGGCCTTCGGCGGCGGTCCGCATGGCGTCGTTGACCTGATCGACGGTTGCCTCCCGCTTCAGCAGGGCGGTGACGTCGCTGATCGAGCCGGTGGGCGTGGGGACGCGCAGGGCCGTGCCGTCGAAGATGCCGTCGAGCTGCGGCAGGACCTTGCCGACCACCTTGGCGGCGCCGGTGGAGGTGGGAATGATGTTGGTGGCGGCGTTGCGGGCGCGCCGAAGGTCCTTGTGGGGCCCATCGAGAAGCAGCTGGTCGTTGGTGTAGCTGTGCACCGTCGTCATGAAGGCCTGTTCCACGCCGAACGCCTCATCGACGACCTTCATGACGGGGGCCAGGCTGTTGGTGGTGCAACTGGCGTTGGACACCACGTCGTGCTTCGAGGGGTCGTAGCTGTTCTCGTTCACGCCGACCAAGATGTCGAGGTCGCTGTCGGGCGACGGCGCGCTGATCAGCACCTTGCGGGCGCCCGCGTCGAGGTGCTTGGCGGCCTGCGCGCGCTTGGTGAAGATGCCGGTGGACTCCACCACCACGTCCACGCCGACGTCGCGCCACGGCAACTCGGCGGGATCCTTGATGGCGGTGACGCGGATCTTCTTGCCATCGATGATCAGGTGGTCGTCGTCGAACGACACCGTCCCGTCGAACTTGCCGTAGTTGGAGTCGTACTTGAGCAGCTGAGCCAGCGTCTCGTTGTCGGTCAGGTCGTTGACCAACGCCACGTCCAGACCCCGCTCGTGGGCGATGCGAAAGATCTGACGGCCGATGCGGCCGAATCCGTTGATGCCGATCTTCATGAGCTGCCTCCTTCGAACCTGTGTACGTTCACGACGTGCGACAACATCCTATCGCATGCTGCTCGGCGCGCCGTGGGACAAATGGGCCTGGGAACGTCGTTCGCACGCCCGCCGCCCATGGCGCGCACGATGATGGCCACCAGCGCCGAGTCGCGTGCTGGACGGAATCTCGGGCTTCGGGCGCGTTGACGACGCGCACGGAGACGGGCTAGGATGCGCACACCCTAGCCAAATAGGGGAGCCATGGGTCGCGAACGTCGCGTACCCCCGTCTCGCAGATCGAGGAGGCCACATGAAAAAGTTGCTCGCCATTCCCTTCGCGTTCGCATTCCTGATGGGAACCGTCACGGCGCAGGACGCGCCCGACGTGGTTCCGATCGGCACGCTCCTGAGCTTCACGGGGGCGCTGGCCGAGTTCGGGGCAGCGCACCAGAACGCCGCCGACATGGCCTTGACACAGATGAACGAAGCGGCGGAGTCGGTGTTCGGTGGCCCCATCGTCGAGCTCGTCCACGAGGATTCCGCCACCAGCCCGTCCACCGGCGTGGACCGTGCGCGCAAGCTGGTCGACATCGACGGCGTGCCCGGCATCATGGGCGCCCTCTCCAGCGGCGTCTCCACCAACGTGGCCGAAGCCGTCACCATCCCCACCGAGACCGTGCAGATCTCTCCTGCGTCGACCTCGCCGCTGATCAGCTTCCTCGAGGACGACGACTTCATCTTCCGCACCGTCGCCTCCGACGCGCTGCAGGGCATCGTCGCCGCACAGATCGCCCGGGGCGAGCTGGAGGGCACCGAGGCGTACGACACCGCCTCCACCATCTACGTCAACAACCCGTACGGCCAGGGGCTGTCCAACGCCTTCACCGAGGCGTTCGAGGCCCGCGGTGGCGAGGTCCTGGCCGAGGTGGCGCACCCCGAGGAGCCCCAGCCGACCTACTCCGGCATCCTGGAGTCGGCCCTGGACGGCGACCCGGACGTGCTGATCGTGGTCAGCTACCCGGGCCAGGCCACGGTGTACCTGCAGGAGGCACGCGACCTGTTCGACTTCACCAACTTCCAGTTCGTGGACGGCTCCAAGTCGCAGGACATCATCGAAGCGGTCGGGGCCGACGTGCTGGAAGGCTCCTGGGGCACGGCGCCCGGATCGGACCCCGAGCGGCCCGGCTTCCAGCGCTTCACGGCCGCCTACGAGGACATGTACGGCGAAACGCCGCCCCTGCCCTTCATGGACGCCGCCTACGACGCCACCTCCGTGCTCGGCCTGGCGGTCGCCCTGCTGCACGTCGAGGGCACCGACGTGAACGGGCCCAACCTGCGTGACGCCGTGCGCCGCGTCGGCGACGGCGAAGGCGAAGTGGTCAGCGTCGGCGAGTTCGACGTCGCGTTCAGCCTGATGCAGAACGGCGTCGAGATCGACTACAGCGGCGCCGCCAGCAACGTCGACTTCGACGAGGCCGGCGACGTGATCACCCCGGTGGAGGTGTGGCGCTACATGGGTGGCGGCATCCCCACCATCGAAGTCCGCACCGCCGATCAGATCCCGGCCGAGTAACGCCTCGGCCCAGCACCGATCGAATGGGTGGGGCCCCGCATCGCGGGGCCCCACTCGTGTTTTCGGGCGCGTCCTTGGGTCGCGGGGTCGTTCCCTTCACTCCACGCGGCGTCGCTCCCCGATCATGCCCTGAGGGCGCAGGTGGAGGATCGCCAGCAGCAACACCGAGATGAACAGGAAGCGTAGGTAGGGGGCACGGCCGGGAAGCTCGGGCGAGATGAACTCCAGCGCCGGGCGCAGCGCGTCCACCAAGGAGGCGGTGCCGCTCCAGATCCCCCACACCACGAAGGCGCCCAGGATGGCGCCGCGGTTGTTGCCGCTGCCCCCCAGCATCAGCATCACCCAGATCAGGAACGTCGCGTACAACGGATCGAAGTGGCTGTAATCGATCGACGCCATGTAGTGCGCGTACAGGGCCCCGCCCACGCCCATCACGACGGCACCGACTACGAACGCCTGCACCTTGAAGCTGGCGGCGTCCTTGCCGTACATGCGCGCAGAGCTCTCCTCCTCACGCACGGCGCGCAGCACGCGGCCCCACGGCGATTCGATCATCCGCTCCAGCAGCAGGTACACCACCGCCAGGACCAACGCCGCCACGGCAAGGTACACGTACGGGTAGTCGCGGGGTCCGAGGGCTACGAACGCGTCGTTCACCACGGACGGCAGCCAGGCGCAGCCGTCACCCGTCAGGCACGCCAGCGGCTGAGGGATGCCGCGCAGCGGTTGCGGACCGTTGGCCAACCACCGTTCGTTCTGGAAGAACAACCGCACCACCTCGGCGATCCCGATGGTGGCGATCGCCAGGTAGTCGTCACGAAGCTTCAGGGTCGGCCGGCCCACCAACCACGCCAACAATCCCGACGTCACGCCCGCGGCCACGACGCCGACCAAGAACGGGGCGCCCAACCCGAACGCCTGCTGGCTGAACGCCGCCATGGGGCCGGTCGGCGGGACCGTGGTCACCAGGGCGGTCGTGAACGCCCCCATCGCGAAGAACGCCGCCACCCCGATGTTGAACAGGCCCGTGTACCCCCACTGCACGTTGAGGCCCAGGGTGAGCACGGCGTAGATCGATCCCATCAGCGTGAACGACACCAGGTAGGAGGTCAGTCCGCCCGGGCCCCACGCGGTGATCGCCACACCGGCGGCCGCCCCGGCCGGCAGCGCCAGCAGCCTCCAGAGACCCCAGCCGCGCAGCAGCTGCGCCAGCAGCAGCGCCAAGGGCACGCCCAGCAGCAGGCCCTTGACCCACGTCTCGGCGGTCATGCTCGCCTCCCAGGCACCCCGAACAACCCTTCGGGGCGAACCAGCAGCACCAGGATCATCAGCACGAAGGCGACGGCGGGACCGTAGGCCGGGTCGAGGAAGGCGGTGGATACCTGCCACACCACCCCGATGATCATCGCGCCGGCCAGCGCCCCGTAGGGATTGCCGATCGTGCCCAGAATGACGGACGCGAACAACGGCAGCAGCAACCACCACCCCATCTCGGGGCGCATCTGCGCGTCGAGCCCGTACATCGACCCGCCGATCGCGGCCAGGCTTCCGCCCAGCATCCAGGTGAACATCACCACGCGGTCGGTGTCGATGCCGGCGACGCGGGCCAACTCGGCGTTGTCGGCGGTGGCCCGCATCGCCTTGCCCATCTTGGTCTTGTCCAGCACGAGGTACACGCCCAGGATCAGCACCAGCGCCAGCCCGACGATGAACAGCTGATCGGGCCGGACGCGAATGCCGGCGAACAGCTCGAACGCCGGGCGCGTACGGCCGGTGTAGAAGAACCGGAAGTCGGAGCCCCATGCCAGGTAGACCAGGCTGCGGATCCCGAACGCCAGCGCCAGAGACGCCATCGCCAGGTAGATGGGGGGATTGCCCCGTTCCCGCAACGGCCGGTAGACGAACCGGTCCAGCTGCGAGGTCAGCAGCCCGATGAGGGGCGCGATCAGCACCAGCGCCACCACGAACTCCAGCCCGAACGAGAACGGCCTCAGCGGCGCGGAGTGGGGGAAGACGGCCACCAGCGTCAGCGTCAGGTACGCCCCCAACGTCATCAGATCGCCGTGCGCGAAGTGCGGAAGGTTCAGGACGCCGAAGATCAGCGACAGCCCGATGGCGCCCAGGGCCAGGATGCCGCCCAGCATCAGGCCCCGCACCACCAGCGACGCGAAGCGCGTGGCGTCGACGCCCTGGACCGCCGCCAGGATCGCGGTGAGGAGCAGAATTCCGCCCAGGAGGGCGAGCAGGCTCGAGCGGCCGCGAAACCATGCTGCGATCCTGCGTTCACGCCCGGCGGCGAGTGTGGCGTTCTCCATGCTCAGCCTCCCAGGTACAGCCGACCCACGTCCGGGTCGTTCAACAGGCGCGGGCCGGGGCCGTCCAGTTCGTTGCGGCCGGCGGCCAGGACGTAGCCGCGGTCGGCCAACTGCAGCGACTTGCGGGCGTTCTGCTCCACCATCAGGATGGCGATCCCCGCCTCGTTCACGTCCTTGATCCGCTCGAAGATGTGATCCACCAGCAGTGGCGCCAGGCCGGCGGACGGTTCGTCGAGCATCAACAACGTCGGTTCCAGCATCAGCGCGCGGCCCATCGCCACCATCTGACGTTCGCCGCCGGACATCTGCCCGGCCCGTTGGCGGCGCCGCTCATGAAGCTTGGGAAACAGTTCGTACACGCGTTCCTTGCGTGGCTCCAGTGGTCCCGACACCGTGAACGCCCCCATTTCCAGGTTCTCTTCGACCGTCAGGGTGCGAAAGATGTTGGCCACCTGCGGCACGTACGCCAGGCCGCGCTGCACCAGCTTGTTGGGGGGCAGGCCCGAGACGTCCTCGTCCTGGAACCGGACGCGTCCCTCCCACGGCTTCAACAGCCCGAACACGAGTTTCATCGCGGTCGACTTGCCGGCGCCGTTGGGGCCGATGATGGACACGATCTCGCCGGTGCGGACCTCCAGCGACACGTCGCGGAGCACCTCCATCGAGCCGTAGCCGCTGGTGACGCCCTCGACCTCAAGCAGCGCCATGCTGCCCTCCCAGGTAGGCCTCCAGGACCCGTGGATCGCGGCGCACCTCGGCGGGCGGGCCGACGGCCAACTCCCGCCCCTGGTTCATCACGATCACCGGGTCGCACAGGTCCATGACGAGTTGCATGTCGTGCTCGATCAGCAAAAACGTGATGCCGCGTTCCCGGGCCAGTAGCTCGATGCGCCCCCGGATCTCGGACATGAGCGTAGGGTTCACGCCGGCGGCGGGTTCGTCCAGGAGGACCAACGCAGGATCCGCCATCAGCGTTCGTGCCATCTCCAGCAGCTTTTTCTGCCCACCGGACAGGGACTGCGCGTACTCGTGCGCCAACGGTTCGAGCTGCAGGAACGAAAGCACGTCCATGGCCTTGTCGCGATTGGCCCGCTCCTGGCGGCGGACGGCTCCGGGACGCAGCAGGGGGTTCCACAGGCGTTCACCCATCTGTCCTTTGGGGACCAGCAGTAGGTTCTCCAGGACGGTCATGCTGCCGTGCTCCCGCGGGATCTGGAAGGTGCGGCACAGGCCCTGGCGGAACACGCGATGCGGGGGCCAGCCGGTGATGTCGACGCCGTCGAACGTGACGCGCCCCTCGTCGGGCGTGATAAAGCCCGACACCAGGCTGAACAGGGTGGTCTTGCCGGCCCCGTTCGGGCCGATCAGGCCGGTGATGGTGCCGCGCTGCACCGTGACGTTGCAGCGGTCCACGGCGCGGAGCCCCCCGAAGTCCTTGGTCAGGGCCTCGATGGTCAGGATGTGATCCTCGCCTGCGCCCATGCCTCTCCTTCCATGTGCCGTGGCCGCGGTCGCCCCGCGCAGCCAGGTCGCGTGGGGCGCGCCGTTCCCGCCGCGCGAGGGCGGGCCGGGCCTCCGTTCTTCTACCACGGGCTCGCCCCGTACACGCCAGCCCTCACTCCGCCTCGCGGGAGAGGACGACCTCCAGCGTGGTGCCGTTCGCGCCGTCCAGCGTGCCCGTCTCCCGGTGCTCGCCCTCGGGCCGCGCGCCGGTGTCGTGGCGCGTCATGACGCGTGCCAGCGTCTCCTCCTGCACGGTGGCCTGGTGCTCCTGCAACGCCGCCACGACCTCTGGGGCGTCGCTGGCCCAGGAGAGGCGGATCCGGTCGGACACCGCGAAGCCCGCCTTCTTGCGGGCGTTCTGAACCAGGCGGACCGCGTCGCGCGCCATCCCCTCGCGCCGCAAGGCGTCGGTGAGGGTGGTGTCCAGCGCCGCCAGGTAGCCGCGGTCCTCGACCGCCGCGAACCCCTCGGGGCTGCGGGCGTCCAACAGGAACGCCTCGGCTTCGAGCTCCACCGTGTCGCCGTCCAACTCGAAGCGGACCGAACGTCCCTCCGAGACCTCCTTCGCGAGCTGACGGGGGTCGCGCTGCGCCAGTGCCTCGCGGAGTGCGGGGATCTTGGGACCCAGGCGCCGGCCCAACCGCGGCAGGTTCGGCTTGACGTCGTAGTCCACGAAGGCGTCGTTCACGCTCAGGTAGCGGGCCTCCTTGACGTTCAGCTCCTCCAGCAACTGCCCCTCGAGGCGGCGCACGCCTTCGGCCTCCGCCTCGCTGCGCACCCGCACCAGCACCGCGGGAAGCGGTTGACGAATCTTGACGCCCGATTGGGCGCGGGCGGCGCGGCCCAGTTCCACCACGCGGATCAAGGCGCGCATGTCGCGCATCAACGCGTCGTCGATGACGGCCTCGTCGGCCAGGGGCCAGTCGGCCAAGTGCACCGAGGCCGGCGCTTCGAGATCGAGGTTCACGACCAGGTTGCGGTACAGGAGCTCGGCCAGGAACGGCGCCATCGGCGCGATGAGCTTGGCGACCGTGACCAACGCTTCGTGCAGGGCTTGGTAGGCACTGACCTGATCGGCGGCGTCACGCGACTTCCAGAAGCGCTTGCGGTTGCGCCGCACGTACCAGTTGGACAGGTCGTCCACCACGAAGTCGCGAACCTGGCGGCTGGCGCCGGTGGCGTCGAAGGCCTCCAGTCGCTCGGTCACGTCGCGCACCAGCGCGTGCGCGCGGCTGACCAGCCAGCGGTCCATCTCGGGGCGTTCCGCGGCGCGCGGGCGGGCGCTCAGGTCCGGCCGGTCCAGGTTGGCGTACATCACGAAGAAGCCGTACACGTTCCACAGCGTCATCATGAAATCGCGCTGCGACGCTTCGACCAGGCCGGGGCTGAACCGCTTGGTCGCCTCTGGCGGGCTGGCGCTGTACATGTACCAGCGCAGCGCGTCGGAGCCCTGCGCGTTCAGGACGGTCCACGGGTCGACCACGTTGCCCTTCGACTTCGACATCTTCTCGCCGTTCTCGTCGACGATGTGGCCCAGCACGATCACGTTGCGAAACGCGCTGGTGTTCGGGGCGAGGTGCGCCAGCGGTCCCGCCGGCCGCTCGCCCGCGCCGTCGTCGGTGAGCAGCGTCCCCAACGCGTGCAGGCTGTAGAACCAGCCGCGGGTCTGGTCGATCGCTTCGCAGATGTAGTCGGCGGGGAAGGCGCGTTCGAACGCGCGCCGGTCGTCGGGCTCGGTCGCGTTTCCGAGGTAGTGGTGCTGCGCGTAGGGCATGGCGCCGGACTCGAACCACACGTCCACGGTGTAGGGGACGCGCGTGAACCTCTTGCCATTTTTGTCGAAGGTCACCTCGTCCACGTACGGGCGGTGCAGGTCCAGGCCGGACAGGTCCCGGCCGGTCAAGGATTCGAGCTGCGCGACGGATCCGACGCAGATCCGTTCGCTGCCGTCCTCCGCCTCCCAGATCGGCAGGGGACAGCCCCAGTACCGTTCGCGGCTGATCGCCCAGTCGACGTTGCCCTCGAGCCAGTTGCCGAAGCGGCCGGTCCGGATGTGGTCCGGAACCCAGTCGACCCGGTCGTTGTTCGCCAGCAGCCGGTCCTTGAGGGCGGTCGTGCGGATGTACCAACTCTTCTTGGCGACGTTCATGAGCGGTTTGCCGTCACGCCAGTTGAAGGGGTAGGCGTGGCGGATCACGTCCCGCCGGTACATCAGGCCGCGCGCGATCAGGTCGTCCGCAATGGCGCCGTCGGCCTCCTTGAACCAGCGCCCGGCGTAGGGGCCCGGCGTCCCGTCGGAATGGTCGAGGGGGGCGACCTCCGGGAGCACCTCGCCGGTGAGGGAGACGCTGAACAGGGTGGGCAGGCCGTGGGTGCGGCCCTGCTCCAGGTCGCCGTAGGCGGGTGCCAGGTGCAGCACGCCTGTGCCGTCCTCCAAACTCACCGAGGGATCCAGCACCACGCGGTGGCCGCGCGCCGCGTCGTCCGTCGCCTCGGCGCGGCCACGCAGGATCGGCCGGTAGGGAAGCCCCTCCAGCGCGCGTCCCGCGAAGGTGGTGAGCGTGTCGTGCGGATCGTCCCCGAACACGTCCGCCACCCGGTCTTGGGCCAGGATGAACGCCGTGTCCATCTCCGACCCGCCGCGGCGCGCGGGCGCGTGGACCAGCGCATAGGTGGCGTCGGCAGCGACCGCCAGGCCCGTGTTGGCCGGCAGCGTCCAGGGGGTGGTGGTCCAGGCCAGCAGTCGCACGGGCGTCGTTAGCCCGCTCGGCAGCAGGTCGCGGGCCCGCAGCTCTTCCTCGTCAGCGGGAAAGGCGGGGTAGACCGAGGGGTCCTCGACGTCCTCCTCGTAGCCCAACGAGACCTCGTGCGAGGCGAGGGTGGTGTTGCTGCTGGGGCTGTGCCAGGTGGTCTTGTAGTCCTCCTGCAGCAGGCCGCGCTGGTAGAGGTTCTCGAAGATCCACCAGCAGGACTCGATGTAGTCGTTGTCGTAGGTGACGTACGCGTTTTCGAGGTCCAGCCAGAACGCGATCCGCTCCGTCATGGCGGTCCAGTCCTGGATGTTCTCGAACACGTACTCGCGGCACAGCCGGTTGAACGCCTCGATGCCGTATTCCTCGATCTGCTGCTTGCTGGTGAACCCCAGGCGCTGCTCGATGGCGATCTCGACCGGGAGGCCGTGCGTGTCCCAGCCGCCCTTGCGCTCCACGTGGTAGCCCTGCATGGTGCGGAAGCGCGGAAACAGATCCTTGAACGCGCGGCTGATGACGTGGTGCACGCCGGGTTTGCCGTTGGCGGTCGGGGGGCCCTCGTAGAACACCCAAGGCCCCTTCGGTGCTGGTTTGCGCAGCGATGCGCCGAACACGTCGCGTTCGCGCCAGCGTTCGATCACCTCGCGCTCCAACGCGGGAAAGTCGGGATCGTTCGGTACCTCGTCGAACATCTCTTCGCCTCGCCTCCTCCGGCCCGGGCCCACGCAGAACGGGGCGTCCGGACGCGCGTGCGTCGGGACGCCCCGTGGAGCGTGGTACCACCCGAACGTCGCCTCGGCCCCTACGACCGCAGCCTCTCGGTCGCCCGCACCGCCGCGGGAGCGGCGCGAGGACCCGGCGCGATGACGTGCGCCACGCGGCTCCGTCTACTGACCGGCCTCCGCCGGCGTTCGGGGAGCGGCTCGGGGAGGATATCCGCCGGTGGCCACCGCCGGGCTCGCACCGTTCCCGGCTCGCTGGGCGTGGTTCGCTTCCGTCGAACGTGTTCCCGTCGTCGCCTGAACTCGGGCCGCGCTCCGGTGAACCGAAAAGGTTGCATCGTGCCCCGCGACCCGCGTATACTCGACGCTAGCAGCCGGTCCGTAAGCGCGTCAATACGCCGGTGCGCCCCGACCACAACCTGATCGCGCCGCGCGCATGCACGTACCCCGTGTCGCGTTCAGGCCTAGCGGCGCACCGGTCCGCCGGTCCGCACGCGTGACCTGATACCCCAGACCAAGACGCTTCGCGAATATCCGTCGTGTCTGGAACGGAGCCGAGATGAGCCCACGTACCAAGAAGCAGGACGCCGACGAGCAGCCCGAGGCCTCGGACGCGGACGCGCCCAAGAAGCGGCGCGGACGCCCGCGCAAGAACGCGGACGAAACCGTAGACACCAGCGACGGTTCCGCCACGAGCAGCGAGGGCAGCGAGGGGGGCGAGGCCGCATCCGCGCCGAAGAAGCGTGGGCGCCCCCGCAAGAAGAAGGCGGACGAAAGCAGCGAAGCGGCGGACGCCGCCTCCATCGGCGAGGCCACGGCGTCCGGCGAAGCCGACGCTTCGGCCGGCGAGGACACGGCACCGCGCAAGGAGGCCCGCCGCGGCCGCAAGAAGAAGCGCGACGCGGAGGAGGCGGACACGGGCGGAGAGGACGACGGCGAGTCCGGCCGTTCGTCCGACGACGCGGACCGGAGGGACGAGGGGGATGACGCGGCCGCGTCGGCCTCCGAACGTGACGAGGACGAGGGCAGCGAGGGCGAGGACGAGCCTCAGGGTGGCAGTCGCCGTCGCTCGCGCCGTTCGCGCGGGAACCTGCGTGTCAACTACCGGGACCTGCAGGCCAAGATTCTGCCCGAGCTGCACCTGCTGGCCAAAGAGGTAGGGCTCGACGACTACCGTGCCATGGAGAAGGACGACCTGGCCGTCGCCATCCTGGCGCGACTGTCGGAGTCCGAGGGGCTGAAGCTGGTCAACGGCTACCTGGAGATCTCCAGCGACGGCTACGGGTTCCTGCAGGACTCCCTGTTGCAGAACGACACCCGCAAGGTGATCGTGTCGGCCGGCCTCATCAAGCAGTTCCGCCTGCGGACCGGCGACTTCATCATGGGCAAGTCCCGGGCCCCCCGCAAGAACGAGCGGTACGGCACCCTGATCCGCGTGGAGGCGGTGAACGGCGTCGACCCGTTCCAAGCGTCCAAGCGGCCCCGCTTCGACGACCTGGTGCCGACCTTCCCCGAGGAGCGCATCAAGCTCGAGACCACCCCGAATGAGTTGTCGGCCCGCGTGATCGACCTGCTGGCGCCGATCGGCCGGGGTCAGCGCGGGCTCATCGTGGCGCCCCCCAAGGGCGGCAAGACCACCCTGCTCAAGACCATCGCGCACTCGGTCGTCACCAACGAAACCGACGTGAAGGTGATCGTGCTGCTGGTCGACGAACGGCCGGAGGAGGTCACCGACTTCCGCGAGTCCGTCGACGGCGTCGAAGTGGTCGCCTCCACCTTCGACGAGCCGCCCACCAACCACATCCGCGTCGCCGAATTCGTGCACGAACGCTCGCGCCGCATCGTCGAAGAGGGCGGCAACGTGGTGATCCTGCTCGACTCGATCACCCGCCTGGCGCGCGCCAACAACCTGGTGACGCCCCCGACGGGTCGCACCCTGTCGGGCGGCCTGGACAGCAGCGCGCTGCACTGGCCCAAGCGCTTCCTCGGCGCCGCCCGCAACATCCGCGGTGGGGGCAGCCTCTCCATCCTGGCGACCGCGTTGGTCGAGACCGGCTCCCGCATGGACGACGTGATCTTCGAGGAGTTCAAGGGCACCGGCAACATGGAGCTGCACCTCAGCCGCCGCCTCGAGGAGCGCCGCATCTTCCCGGCCATCGACATCCTCAAGTCGGGCACGCGGCGGGAGGACCTGCTGCTGGACGAGTCCAGCCTGGCCAAGATGTGGCTCTTGCGGAAGGTGATCAGCGACATGGACGCCTCCGAGGCGATGGAGATGCTGCTGTCGCGCCTGTCGCGCACCAAGACCAACGAAGAGTTCCTCTCCACCCTGGGCCAGGGCTGAGCGAAGGCCGGTGGCGCATGGCGGCCCGCCGGCACCGGCCCCTTCGCCCGCGCGGTGTGGCATGCGCGCCTGGACGGGTCGGGTGCTGCGCCGGATCGTGCTGGCCGGAAGCCTCGCCGGCTGCCTGATCGTCTCCGTGGCCGCCGCTCAGGGCGAGCACGTGGTGCGCCCGGGCGACACCCTGTACGACCTGGCGGTGCGCTACGACACCGACGTGGCGACGCTGCGGGAACTGAACGACCTCAGCGGCGACCTGCTGCGGGTCGGTTCGGTCCTGCGTCTGCCGGGCCCGGACGGTTGGCGTCAGGCGCGTGCCCCAGGCGACGCCACCTGGGCCACCATGGCGGACGCGACCGGCCGCGCGGAGCAGGTGTTACGGGCCGCCAACCCCGAGCGTGACGATCCGGCGGGGCGCACCGTGCGCATCCCGCCCGCCGACGGCGCCGTCACCTGGGTGCGGGACGGCGAGGACCTCGTGCTGGTGGCCGGGCGTACGGGGGTCTCGCCGGGCACCCTGGCCGAACGGAACGGGCTGGAGCCGCCCTACCGGCTGAAGGTGGGACAGCCGTTGGTGGTGCCCCTCGGTGCGGCCGGCGTCGCCCCCGCGAACGGGATGGGCGGTGCCGAGGGCGAGCCCCAGGACCAGGGGGACGCCTCGACGGCGGCGACGCACGCCGAGCTGCGACAGGCCGCCTTGGCGGCGCTGCCCGAAGTGCTGGGGCGGCAACAGCTCGACCCGCCCGAGGAGGGCTTCGCGTGGCCTTTGGCGGGTTCACCGCGCATCACCAGCCGCTTCGGTTGGCGGAACCTCTCCGTCCTCGGCAACCGCTACCATCAGGGCCTGGACCTGGCGGCCGCGCCCGGCACGCCGGTGCTGGCCGCCCGCGCGGGCGAGGTGGTGCGCGCCGGCTGGGCGGGGGCCTACGGGTACGCCGTCTACGTGCGGCACACGGACGGGTTCGAGACGCGCTACGCGCACCTGCAGCGCCTCGGCGTTCGCGTGGGACAGAGGGTGGCCCGCGGCGCCGAGCTCGGGCGCGTCGGCTCCACCGGCGCCTCGACCGGCCCGCACCTGCACTTCGAGACGCGCCTGGGCGCGTCGGCGGTGGATCCGCTGGAGGTGCTGCCGCCCGCTGGGCGTTGAGCACGTTCACGGCGGCGTTGACCGCCTCACCGGGCCGGGATATCGTGCAGGTGAAACGGACGGAGGCGACGCCCATGTGGGTCTCGACCAAAGCACAGTACGGGATGCGGGCGCTCGTCGAGGTGGCGCTCAGCGGCGAGCGTCCCACCAGCCTGAAGACGGTGGCGGAGCGGCAGGACCTGTCGCACCAGTACCTCGAGCAGATCTTCGCGGTGCTGCGCCGTGCCGGGCTGGTCGACAGCGTCCGCGGGGCCCATGGCGGGTACCGCCTGGCGCGCGCCCCCGCCGACGTGACGGCGCTGGAAATCGTCGAGCTCCTCGAAGGTTCCGTCGCGCCCGTCACCTGTATCGACGACGAGGACACCTGCAGCCGCGTCGGCGCCTGCAGCACCGAGTCGTTGTGGCGCCAGGTGGACCACGCCGTGCGCGAGGTCCTGCGCGCCAAGACGCTGGCCGACCTGGTGCAGGAGCGCCAACTGTTGAACCTCGAACCGCTGCCGGATCGCTTCTCGCTGTCCACGTGACGCACGGGCGGATCTACCTGGATCACGCCGCCACCACCCCCCTCGCGGAGGCGGCGTTGGCGGCGATGCAGTCATGGTGGGGGGTGGCCGCCAGCGCCAGCTCCGTCCACCGTAGCGGCCAGCGCGCCCGCGCCGCGGTGGAAACGGCGCGCGAACGCGTCGCGGGGGCCGTGGGTGCGCACCCGTCGAAGATCGTGTTCACCTCCGGTGCCACGGAGGCGGACGGCTTGGCCGTGCGGGGCGCGCTGGATGCTGCGGACCCACAGGCCGCGCTGGCCTACGGCGCGACCGAACACGCCGCCGTGCTGCGACCCGCCGAACGGGAGGGCCTCGGCGGGCGCCCGGTACGGAGCGTGCCGCCGGCGGCCAACGGTGCCATGTCGGTGGACGCCCTGCGTGCCGTGTTGGCGTCGCTGGAGGGTCCGGTCGGGCTGGTCGCCGCCATGCACACCAACAACGAGACCGGAGGGCTGGCCGACGTGCCGGCGCTGGCCGAAGCGGCGCACCGGGCCGGGGCGGTGTTCCTGTGCGACGCGGCCCAGGCCTTCGGGGTCACGCCGCTGGACGTGCACGCGCTGGGGGCGGACCTGGTGACGATCTCGTCGCACAAGATCGGCGGTCCGCAAGGCGTCGGGGCGTTGTGGATCCGTGCGGGGACGACGGTGGTGCCGCAGCAGCTGGGCGGCGAACAGGAGCGAGGCATGCGGGCCGGCACGCATCCCGTGGCGGCTTTGGTCGGCTTCGGCGCGGCGGCCGAGGCGGCCGGACGCGAGGCGGAGGCCCGCGGCCGGACGTGCGCCGCACGGCGCGACCTGCTGGCGTCCCTGCTTCACGCCACGCCGGGGATCGAACCCAACGGGACGGGCCCCCGCGGCCCCAAGCACCTGAACCTGCACGTGGCGGGCGTGGACGGGGAGACGTTGCTGATGGCGCTGGACGACGCCGGGGTCGAGGTCAGCGCCGGCTCCGCCTGCGCCGCGGGCAGCGTCGAGCCCAGCCACGTGCTGTTGGCCATGGGTCTCCCGGCGGCGAAGGCGCGCGCCAGCCTGCGCTTCAGTGTGGCGCCGGACACGACCGAGGCGGAGGTGCACGAGGCCGCCGCCCGCGTCGCTGAGGTGGTCGGGCGGCTGCGGGCGCTCGGTGCGCCCGCAGCGGTGTCCTGAACGGCGGCGGTCCCGCGCGAGCACGGCTCGTGGAGGTCCGCCCGGGCTCGGCTCAGGCCGTCTTGCGTCGCTCCACGCGCTTCAGCAGCCCCGAGGGGTCCAGCACGTCGTCGCGCTCGACCCGTACGGCCGTCACGTCGGAGCCGGGCACTTCGAACATCGCCTCGTTCAGCGTCCGCTCGAGAATCGAGCGCAAGGCCCGCGCGCCGGTGCCGCGGGCTTGGGCCTGGCGCGCGACCTCGAACAGCGCCTCGCGCGAGAACTCCAGCGACACCCCGCCGAGCGAGAACAACTGCTGATACTCGCGCACCAGCGCGCCGCGCGGCTGCGTCAGCACGTTCACCAACGCGTTCACGCTGAGTTCGTGCAGTCGCACGGTCACCGGCAGGCGCCCGATCAGTTCCGGGATCAGCCCGTACTTCATCAGGTCCTCCGGCATCACGTCGGCGTGCGCGACGGCCTCCTCGTCGCCGGTCTGGAACCCGACGCGGCTGACGTCGACGCGGTTGCGGACGATGTCGTCCAGACCCTCGAACGCCCCGCCGCACAGGAACAGGATGCCGTGCGTGCGGACCGGGATCAGCTCCTGGTGCGGGTGCTTGCGGCCGCCCTGCGGCGGCACGTGCGCGGTGGTGCCCTCGATCAACTTCAGGAGCGCCTGCTGGACGCCCTCGCCGGACACGTCCCGCGTGATGGAGGTGCCTTCCGACTTGCGGGCGATCTTGTCGACCTCGTCGAGGTACAAGATCCCGCGCTCGGCGCGGGCGACGTCGTGGTCCGCCACCTGCAACAGGCGCAGCACGATGTTCTCGACGTCGTCGCCGACGTAGCCGGCTTCGGTCAAGGTGGTGGCGTCGGCGATCGCGAACGGCACGTCCAGGGATCGCGCCAGCGTCTGCGCCAACAGGGTCTTGCCGGTGCCGGTGGGCCCCACCATCATCACGTTGGCCTTCTGCAGCTCGGCACTGGGATGCTGCAGCCGCTTGTAGTGGTTGTACACCGCGACCGACAGCGTCCGCTTGGCGTCCTCCTGCTCGATCACCCACTGCTCGAGGTCGGCCTTGATCTCGCGCGGGGTCGGGACCCGCAGCGCGGGCTGGGGGGGTTCGGGTTCCGCCGGTTCCGCCGGTTCCGCCTCGCGGCCGGGGGCATCGGCGTGACTCAGCACCTCGTCGATCCGGGCGACGCAGTCGTCGCAGATGTGCGTCGCGCCGTCCTCGGCGGCGATCAGGCGACGCACCTCGCCGTGGCCGCGGCCGCAGAAGCCGCACGTCGGCGCCACGTCAGCCTCCGGTGCGGGCCGGCGCCTGCTCGCGCGGCTCGATCACGCGGTCGATCAGACCGTAGCGCTGGGCCGCCTCGGGGGACATGAAGTTGTCGCGCTCCATGTCGCGGCGCAGCTGCTCGCGCGGGTGGTGGGTGTGACGCTCGTAGATCTCCTCCATGATGCCGCGAATCTCGGCGTACTCGCGGGCCTGCACCTCCAGGTCCGGCAGGCTGCTGCGCGGGAATCCCGCCGACCCGGCGTGAATCATGATCCGGCTGTGGGGGAGGGCCACCCGGTGGCCGGCCTCGCCTGCCGCCAGGATCACCGAACCCATCGACATCGCCACCCCCACGCAGTTGGTGTGCACGGGCGCCCGGACGTACTGCATCACGTCGTAGATCGCCAGTCCCGCGTACACCTCGCCGCCGGGACAGTTCAGGAACAGGTTGATGGGCTGTTCCGACGACTGCGATTCCAGCAACAACAACTGGGCGACCACCACGTTGGCGATCTCCGAGTCGATCGGGGATCCGAGGAAGATGATCCGCTCCTTGAGGAGGCGGCTGTATACGTCGTAGGTCCGTTCCCCGCGACCGGTCTGTTCGATGACGTACGGAACCAGCGGCATGGCGGCATGCTACCAGAGCGCCGCGGCGGCCCGACGTGCGCTGCAGGCGGCAGGGAAGGCGCACACGGCGCCCCGGCGCGGGGCGTCACTCGGCCGGATTCGCCTCGGCGTCGTCGGGTGGCGTGTCGCTGCCGGGCGTCGTGCCCGCTTCGTCGGAAGCGCTGGGGGACGACGTCTCGGCCCGCTCGGCCACCGCCGCGCGGAGGGCCTTGTCGCGCCGCAGCAGGAACCGGTAGTTGCGCAACCAGGTGTCGCCGCGCTCGCGCCGGAAGGTCTCGGCGTCCTTGCCGGCCCTCGCCGCCATCTGGCGGACCGCTTCGTCGAACTCGGCGTCGGAGACCTCGGCCGGGCGTTCCTCCAGCAGCTTCTCCAGCACCAGGTCTCGGCGCACGCCCTTTTCGGCGCTACTCTTCAGCTCGGCGTCGAATTCTTCGCGCTTGTCGTCGGCTTCGAGGCGCTGCAGGTAGGCGTCCAACTCCATGCCCTTCTGGCGCAGATCATCGGCGAGCTCCTCCAACAACTGACCCTGGCGGCGCCGCACCAAATGATCGGGAAGCGGCGGGTCGGCCTGTTCCATCAGCTTGTCGACGAACTCTTCGCGCCGCTGCTCGTCGGCGCGTTCCTGGGTTTCGCGCTCCAGGCTGCCGCGGATGGCGTCCAGGACCTCGGACCAGGACTCGAGTCCGAGCGTCGCCGCGAAGGCGTCGTCCGCGTCCGGCTTGTCCTTCTCCTTGACGTCCTCGATCCGGACCCGCATGGTGGAGGTGCCCTCGGCGCCCTCCTGGTCGCGCTGGGAGGGATCCTCGACCGTCAGGGTGAGCGTTTCGCCGATGCCGTGCCCCACGAGCTGTTCCGCCAACTCGTCGCCGACCCGTTCCAGGTCGAGCGGCATCACGTTGCCCTCTTCGCGCGGTTCGTCGTTCTCGTCCAACGTGGTGATCAGGACCTGATCGCCCGGCTCCGCCTTGCGGTCGACCGGCACCAGGGTGGCGTGCTCACGCCTCAGGTTCTCGACCGTCTCGTCGATCTGCGCGTCCGTGACCGGCTCCGCCTCGGTGTCCAGCACGATCTCCGACAGGTCCGGAAGCGAGAACTCCGGGTACAGGTCGAGGTGCAGCTCGAACTCGTACGCCTCGCCACGGATGGGTTCCTCGCCGTGCACGTGGGCGTGCACGGGCGCCAGGTCGTGCTCGCGGACCGCCTCGGGGTACACCTCGTCGATCAGCACCTCGCGGACCTCCTGGCGCAACGCGTCCTCACCGATCTTGCGGATCAGCACGCCGCGCGGCACCTTTCCGGGCCGAAAGCCGGGCACCTTGACCTGGCGCGCGTAGCGGTCCAGCACCTGGTCGAAGGTGGCGTCCACCTGCGAGGCGTCGATCGTGACGCCGAGGGTGGCCTTGACGGGTTGCTTGTCCTTGAGGACGGTCTCCATGGCGGTCTCCATTCCGGGCGTGGGGGCACCGGCGTGCCAAAACGATCGGCAAGCTCGCGCTTGCCGATGGTGGTGCGAGGAGCGGGACTTGAACCCGCACGGACAAAGCCACCAGATCCTAAGTCTGGCGCGTCTACCAATTCCGCCATCCTCGCGCGCGGTCCACGCTGGCGCGCGGCCGAACGGCCCGCGGAAGCTCTTGGCGACGGCCCGCGAAGAGGCACCTCGGCGCCCGTCCGGTACGAAAATAGGTGGGGTGGATGATGGGATTTGAACCCATGGCCCCCGGAACCACAATCCGGTGCTCTAACCCCTGAGCTACACCCACCGCGCACGCGCCAGAAAGTGTACCAGACGCGCGGCCTCTGGCAAGGTCCCGGGCGACCTGGCCGCCTCGCTGGTGGAGGGCGGGGTCCCGCCAGGTGAACCCGTGGTGCACCAGGAAGGATTCGAACCCTCGACCTACCGCTTAGAAGGCGGCTGCTCTATCCCCTGAGCTACTGGTGCAGAAGAGGAGTGGAGCGGGAGACGGGATTCGAACCCGCGACATTCAGCTTGGAAGGCTGACGCTCTACCAACTGAGCTACTCCCGCACCGGGGGGCGCGCGACCGGAACGGTGCCAGGGTCGGCCTGCGCTCGCGAAGAATGTAGCACGGCGTGGGCGCGCACGCCAGCGGCGGGTCCGGCGGCATGACCTGCTCGGTATCGCGTGCGGGCCGGAGGCCGGGATCCGCGATCCAGCCGTGCGCCGCCGCGCGGGAACATCATGTCCCATACGTGAGCGCTAGAGTTGCATCTATATGCGACTCCGTACGCTCGGCACCCTCGAGCTGGAGGGGGCTGAGTTCACGCGCCCGAAACCGCTGCTGCTGCTGGCGTACCTGGCGCTGGAAGGCCCACAGGAGCGACGGTTCGTCGCCTCCCTGTTCTGGCCGGGACGGCGGGACGCCATGAACAGCCTCACCGTCGCATTGAGCCGGTTGCGGCAGGGTGCGTCGGGCGCGGTGCAGGCCGACGGGCGGCGGGTGTGGACCGATGTCACCTCCGACGCGGCGCAGTTCCTGTCGTTGCTGGAGCACCGCCAGATCGAAGAGGCTCTTGGGGCGTATCACGGGCCGTTCCTGGCGGGGGTGCACCCGCGCCATGTGGGCGTCGAGTTGGAGGAGTGGATTTGGAGGACGCGGGAGTACCTGGCGGGGCTGGCGCAGGACGCCATGCTGGACTCGGCGGAGCGTGAGGCGGCCCGGCGTCGCTTCACGGCTGCCGCGCGGTCGGCCGAGAAGGCGTTCGAGCTGGCCTCGACCGCGCCCGAACCGGAGACCCTGGCCCGCCTGCACACGCTCCTGCTGGCGGGGGAGAGCCTCAAGACGGCGCGGGTGCGCCGCGAGGCCGAGGAGTTCGGCTTGTCGCTCGTCGACAGTGTCGACGCGGCCCGCGCGCGTGTGCAGGCGTCGATCGGAGGGGGCGGGCCGGGAACGTCGCACAACCTGGACGCGCTGGGCGGTCGGGACACGGGATACGTGGGGCGCGACCTTGACATGACCGAGGTGGCGACGCAGCTGTCCCGTCCGGAGTGCAGGGTCCTGACGCTGGTCGGCGTGGCGGGGGTCGGCAAGACGCGCCTGGCGCGCCAAGTGGCGCAGGAGCAACTCACGTTGGGCGCATTCCCAGGGGGCGTGATCGGGGTGCCGCTCGAGTACGTGCGTTCGCCCGAGGCCGTGCCCGCCACCATCGCGGCGGCGCTCGACGTCGACGTGCATCGCACCCAGGACGTGCATCGTTCGCTCGCGAGCCGACTCGGCGAGGCGCCGGCGCTGCTGGTGCTGGACAACTTCGAGCACCTGATGGACGCTGCGGTGGAGGTGTCGTCGCTGGTGCGGGCCTGTCCCGAGCTGACGGTGCTGGTGACCTCGCGCGAGCGACTGAACCTGGAAGGCGAGCACATCTACCGCGTCACGGGCCTGCCGTTCCCGGCCGACGACGACGTGGGGGAGGACGAGGCGTACGGGTTCGACGCGGTGCGGCTGTTCGTGCGGCGGGCGCAGCGGGCGCGGCCGGACTACGAATTCACGGCGGACGAAGTCCCCCACGTGATCAGGATCTGCCGCCTGGTGGAGGGCCTGCCTCTCGGGTTGGAACTGGCGGCGGTGTGGGCGAAGGCCATGACCAGCCGCGAGATCGCCGAGGAACTCGAACGCGACCTGGACCTGCTGATCACGCCCAGTCGGGACGTCGCCGAACGACATCAGAGCCTCCGCGCTGCGTTCGAGCACTCCTGGCGGCTCCTGGCGCACGACGAGCAGCAGGTGCTCCGGGAGCTCGCCTGCTTCCAGGGCGGTTTTCGCCGCCGCGCCGCCGGCGAGGTGGCGGGCGCCACCATCCCGATCCTCGCCTCGCTGGTCGACAAGTCGTTGCTGCGCGTGGACGCGACGGGCAGGTTCGACCGGCACCCGCTGCTGTACCAGTACACCGAGGGGAAGTTGCAAGAGGGCGGCGACCGTGCACACGAGGTGTGCGAACGCCACGCGGCCTACCACGTGCGCCTGTTGGACGCGTACGGCGCGGAGGTGCACGCGGGCGAACAGGGCGAGATGCTCGACGTCATCGACGAGGAGCTCGAGAACCTGCGGGCGGCGTGGCACTGGACGATCGACCAGCGGCGCTTCGATCGGGTCCGTCGCATGATCGACCCGTTGGCCTGGTTCTTCAAGATCCGCGGTCGGTGGCAGGAGGGCATCGACTTCCTCGATGCGGCGGTGGGGCGCACCGGCGACGACGAAGCGGTGGACCGGTCGGTCCTGGGAAGCGTGTACACCGCGCAGGCCAGACTGCTTCAGGAGTTGGGCCGGTACGAGGAGGCCGCCCGGCTGGCGCACCGGGGGTTGGCGTCGCTGCAGCCGGACCGGGACGCGCAGGGCACGCTACGGGGATTGGACACGCTGGCGCGCGTCGCCTGGCGCTCCGGACGGTCCGCGGAGGCGAAGGTGTACTGGGACAAGGCGCTGGACGTCGCCCAGGCACACGACGATCCGCAATCCACCGTGGTGTTCCTGGGTGACGTCGCCATGATCGAGCAGGAGTTGGGCGACTACGTCAGCGCCGAACGCACCTACGGAGAAGCGCTGGAACGGAGCCGGGAGGGAGGCAACCAGCTGCACGTCATCCGCAACCTGAACAACCTGGGCGAGCTCTGCCTCCTCACCGATCGTCCAGCGAAGGCGCGCGATCTGGTCGTGGACAGCATCGCCCGCGCGGAGCGCATCTCATTTCACGGCATCCTTCCGTACCTGACCCTGAACCTGGGCCTGATCGCGTTCGAGCAGGGCGATCTGCAGGAGGCCGAAGCCAAGCATCACGAGGCCCTGCGCCAAGCGGGCGATACCGGCGATCCGTCGCTCCGGGCCCGTGCCTTGGCGGGCCTCAGCCGCTTGTCCGTGGCGTCGGGCGCGCTGGGTCGCGCCGCTGCGTACGCCGAGGAGGCGATGCGGTTGTCGTGGGAGATTCGCGACATGCCGGACGTGTTGGCGTCGGTCGTCTCGCTGGCCGAGCTGCGCGCCCAGCAGGGACGGCCAGCGGACGCCGCCGGCCTGCTGAGCCTGGTGTTGCGCCACCCGGCCACCAGCCAGATCGATCGCCGTCGCACGCACCGGTTGCTGCACGACGTGCGGAACGAACTCACGCCCAAGGCACTGGTCGATGCGATGGAACGCGGCCGGGAGCGCGGGCTGGCCGACGTGGTGACGTCGGCACTGCAGGCGCCCTCGGCCGGGCCATGAGGGCGCGGAGGTGGATCCGCGGGGACTCGTGAAGTGGTCGGGGCGGCAGGATTCGAACCTGCGACCCCCTGCTCCCAAAGCACGCCCACGAATGTCGCTGGGCTATGGGGTGATCTCGTAGGGTCGAGCCCCACAGCATTTCTGAGAGGTTGAGGCCTGGTCTACGTGTGCCCCGTATGGCCAGTTGAGATCCGGTTCGCGTGGAGCGACACACCAGATGACCCACCAAAAGGAGATCCTCTCTCGGGACCAGGCCACAAGCAGAACCGACCCCTCTATGGAGGGCCACACGTGCGAAGACTGGGCTGGGCCAGGAGGCGCGGCAAAGCGGCTCCACCGCGGGCGGGGACGGTGAGGAACGTGCAGTGGTCCTTGAATCGCATGCCTCTCACGGAATGACCAACCCTCCGTCGAAACCAGGATACTTCGATATGTGTCAAGCCACGCGCACGCCATTCACGTCCACTGAAACGGGACGCTGGAATCGATCATGGTATAAAAAAGCCCGTCAGAGACGCAAACGCGTATGGACTTGCGCGGCGTGGTTTGGTAGAATTGTTTCCGTACGGGCAGTTGAAGTCGCGTACACACAAGTGAAGGCAGAGCGGCCGCTCTCCGGCAAGAGTAAATGCGGCCGCTCCCTAGCCCGGGCCATGAGGCTCGGTGGTTCACAAAGGAACCCCAATGAGAATAGCAGAAAAACAGGCTGTCTACATCGTGCCTCTTCGCGATCCTCGTGTGCGCGAGCTCATTGATGTGCCCTTGTCGTCGCTCTACGAGATGGCTCGCCGATCTCCCCCTACGCTCCCTGGCGTTGTGCGCGTCGGGCGCCGCGTGATGATCGACCTGGTGGTGCTCCAGGAATGGGCGCGGTCCGCAGCGCGGTCGCGGTCCGAGCATGGGGCGACTTTGGATCTGCGCGCATCGGCCGAGGGCGATGCCTCCTAGGCGCGCTCGTAGGGAGGCTCCGGAAGGCACGACCGGGGAGGACGTCACGGAGGCGAGTGAACACGGCCTCAGTGCCCCGTCGTCCGCGAGCCGTTGTGATGACGTCAGCCGCTAACGACAAGCGTGGGGTGGGGCGTGCTGCTACCGCGGCTGAGCGACCCAGCGGCGATAGGAAATCTGACCAGTACGGCCGCCACGTGCCTGAGATCGATCCGCCGAACTGGCAGGCCGTTCCACCGGAGATCCGTGAAGCTCGCGTGTGGGTGCTTTGGCACTACGAAGAGCGGAGCGGCAGGTGGACGAAAGTCCCGTACCAGCCCGATCGCCAGCGGCGTGCCGCGTCGGACAATCCCGACACGTGGACCACGCTTGACGAAGCGGCCGCTGCCCTTCGCCCGGGTTGGGGCCTTGGCATCATGTTCCGGCCTGAGGACGACATTATGGGCGTTGACATCGACCACGGCCGCGACCCCGACACGGGCGAGCTGTTCGACGAAGCGCGCGACATCGTGGAGACCCTCAACAGCTACACCGAGGTGTCGCCCAGCGGCAAGGGCATCCACGTCCTGATATGCGCCAGCCTCGCGGAACTGCACGGTCGCCGGCGCGGCAGAGTCGAGATGTACGAGTCGGGCCGGTTCTTTACCTTCACCGGAGACGTGGTCGAGATCGGGGGGGCCGGAATGAGTTTCGGCATCGAGCCTCGTCAGGTGCAGGTCGAAGCGGTCCACGCCCGGTACATCGACCTCACAGAGCGCCAGAAAGCGCCCCGCAGCGCGCCGCGTGGGGTAGCTGTCAGGCACGATGACCGCGAGGTTCTTGAGGCCATGTGGCGCAGCAAGAACGGCGACGCGGTCCGTTCGTTGTGGGAGGGTAGGCCTCTCCTGTGGGGCGAGGGCAATCGGTACCCGTCACAGAGTGAGGCTGACGAGGCGCTTGCGTCGCACCTGGCCTGGTGGACGAACTACGATCGCGTTCAGACGGACCGTCTGTTTCGCGCCTCAGGCCTCATGCGCTCAAAGTGGGACGAGCCACGCGGCGCCACGACGTACGGGGCGATGACCCTTGATGTAGCGTTCGCGCGGCACGAACCAGGCGATGGCTACACGGGACGGGGGCCCCTCGTCGGGTCGCGTGAATCGCTCGGCGGTGGAGGGCGATCGGGAGCGAATCCCACCGCTGCGCACCAATCGACACGTGAAGCGGATCGGGCGTTGGTGGATTACGCGGATACGGATGCCGGCAATGCCGAACGGTTCGTGCACCAGGTTGGCGGTCGGGTCCGGTATGTACCCGGGCTTGGTTGGCATCTGTGGACTGGGACGCATTGGCAGCCCGACCCGAGCGAACTTGTACAGCAACACGCGATTGACACCCTCCGCTCAACAGGAGCTGCTGCAGAGCTTCATGCGGAGGGCAATCGGCGACGTGATCTACGTAAGCACGTTCTGACGAGCGAATCCTTGCCGCGCCTGCGTGCCATGGTTGAGCTGGCCCGCACCGACGCCCGTATCCACACGCTCGTGGATGCCCTCGACGCCGAGGCATGGATGCTCAATGTGGAGAACGGCATGCTTGACTTGCGGACGGGAAGGCTGCACCCGCACGATCGGAATGCGCTGTTCACCCGTGTTGCGCCAGTCCGCTTCGAGCCCGATGCTGAGCATCCCGCCCTTCACGCCTTGCTCGATGTCCTTGGCCAGGACGACCGGGCCGAGTACCTCCGGAGCGTTGCCGGCCAAGCGCTGACCGGTCGTGGCGCGAAGCGAGCGTACGTGTGGACTGGTCCGAGCGGCACGGTGAAGAGCACGACCGCCGATGCGCTCGCTGCCGTGCTGGGTGCATACGCCGTCAGCGTTGAGCCGAGCACGCTTGTCGTGGGTCGGCATGGAGAGGTCGCCGGCAGGGCTCGCGCCGACCTGATCGCTTTGCGCGGCAGGCGCTTCGTCGTCTCCGCTGAGTTACCGAACGGTGGGCGGCTGGATTCCGAACTCGTGAAGCGCATCACCGGCCAGGACCCCATCACAGCGCGTGCGCCGTACGCACGGACGGGTGTTACCTTTACGCCTGGGCACACGCTCGTCATGCACAGCAATCACGAGCCGCAGGTCGACTGGAGCGATGACGGCATGCGCAAGCGCCTCGTAACGGTGCCTTTTGCCGTGAAGCCCTCCAACCCAGTGAAACGCGTCCGAATGCAACTCAAGCATGACGCAGACGCCCGTGCGGCGGTTCTGGCATGGGCCGTGGTCGGTTCAATGGCGTGGCATCGGGCGGGCGAGCAGGACCCTGAAGCGCCCGAGATCGTCCGGCAGCGAACCGCAAAGTTCTGGCGGGAGCAGGATCCATTCGCGCCGTGGGCCGAGGAGCGCCTCGATTTCGACGGCGATTCGTTCACGCCGACGGAGGACCTCGGCCGCAACTACCAGGACTGGGCCTACGAGAACGGTGAACACCGCCAGAGTACGAAGTCGCTCGGCCGATGGCTGCAAGCGAACTCGCACCGATACGGGATCGAGAAGGTCAGGCACGGCAAGGCCGGCACGCGCGGTTGGAAGGGCGTTCGTATCCGAAAGGAAATGGGATGAGCCGCGTATCGTTGCTGGGGCCACCGGCCACGCCCGTTCGAGAAACGTCGGCCACAGGATGGCGCGTCGAGGACGTGAATACCTGGCACCCGCTTGGGTTGGCTGACGTTTCTATCCATCACCCGAAGAGAAAGCACAAAGTGGAGGAGCATAGGGAAGTTGTGTACATGCGCTTTCAAACGGCAGCCCGTGTCACTTCTAGGGCGCGAGAAAGCGATGACCACGTGAAAACTCGCGCTGCTATATCCAATCGAGAAATGTCGGCCTCCGGGGTCGGAGCGGACGTCGCCCCGCATGTGCGGAGCCCACGAGGTCGATGCGCCACGAACGGGGGTGGATCCGGTGGACCGCAGTGGCGAGCCTTTGGACCGGTATCCACTCGGTCCATGGTTCGGGCAATGCTGGTGGTGCGGATGATTGGCCCACTGAAGTCCATGCATTCGGGCAATCTTGCTATGCCTGAAGGGAGCCGCTCATGGGCACGCATGTACCTAAATGCGGATAGCGAGCAGCATGGTGCGGTTAACAATCAGGCCGAGCACCTCGGCGTTCTCGCGGAGGCGGAGTCGTGATCCCGACTATTCACGAGTGCCCCTCGTGCGGCGCGCGCGTGATCGTGCACGGGCCCGCTGCAGCAACGTGCCTTCCTTGCGCTCGACGCATGCGACAGGTACGCTCGCGCGCCCCTTCAGAGGATTCGCCTGCGGTGTTTCGATGGGGCGCGTGGGCGGGCCGTAACACCGTGATCTGATCTCACCCATCACCCCCTTACAGGCCCTCCACCCCACACGGGGCCCGTTGACATGTGGCGGCCAGCGGGCCTGGCGGGTTGGCCATCGCGGCAATCTCGGGGGGATGGCGATGATCGGTCGGTACTCTCTACGGATCTCCCGAAGCTGCGCGTGAGGTCGAAGACCGCGACGGTCGACCGCAAGAGGAGGTGCGGCATTGGGCTGCCACCAACCTGAACGGCGCGCCGGTCTGGTGGGGGTCGACGATCCTTACGGAACCCGTGGCCGTCGCGGTGGCCCTCCGTCTCCTTGATCGGCACGAGGTCGCGCCGATTCACGCCCTGAACGCGGCCCGTACCGCAGTTCGGGGGAATGCAGCGTGACGCCCACGAGGGATGATCGCCTCGCCGAGCTCGCCGCGCGTCACTACCTCGGCGAGTACACGGGTTTGGTGGCACGCCGACTGGATGCACTGTTGGGCGTACCTGGCGGCGCGGAGAACGCAGATTCGTTGCTGATCGCTTGCGAGCACCTGGGTGTGACGGGGGAGGCGGTCGAAGAGGTCGTGGCCCGGCTGCCGGGGGCACGGCCTGACGCGCGGGTTCGGACGTTGGTTGGGGGCGTCGCGTGTGGCCGCTTGAACGTCGCCATGCCGCGTTTCGGCCCGCTGCGGGGGTACGGGACGTTGGGCGGGGGGTGCCGTTGAGCTTGGCGGCGGGGATTACCGTCGGCGTGCGGTCAGGCCGCGCATCTTGTCGAGGAGTTTGCGGAGTGTCGTGCTGTTGCGGCGACGTCGCGCGCCGGTCTTGGCGGCGTGCTTCTCCCGGCGTAGTTGCAGGCGGGCTGCGGCGTCGGGGTTGCCGCGGGCTGCGTCGCGTCGGTCTTGTGCCGGGGTGCGGTGGTGGGCGCGTGATCGGTAGGTGAGGCCGAGGCAGTCCCTGCAGGCGAGGACACTCTCTTCGCGGTTGAGGGCGCCGAGGTGTCTTGCGTCGAAGTAGTAGAGCAGGCTCTTGTTGTGTTGGCAGTGGGGGCAGATCCACCAGTGGCGTATACCGATGTGCTGGCGGGTTGTGGCGACGTCGATCGGTTCGCTTTGCTGGCCGGGGTCGAGCGTGAGGAGTAGGCGATTCGGGTCGAAGTAGAAGCGGTGGGCGCGTCGGTTCTTGTGGTCGAACGTCTGTAGGTCGTCGACGGGGTACTGAATGTCGAGTATGCCTTGGGCTTCGTCGACGCGGGGCGCGCTCTCGGGGCGTGCCGTCCTTACGCTTGGTGATGTACGTGAGTTCTGGGGAGGTGGCGCTGGTGAAGACGATGGAGCGTGGGTCGGCGGGTCGGAGCCAGCTGTAGCCGTTGACGTCGTATCGTCCGTGCTCGATTCGTACGTGGTCCCGGTCTTTCTTGGTGCCCATTCTTGGGCTCCTTCCACCCCAGCCTGGGAATTTTGCTTGCGGCACGATCTCATATGATTTCGGCGATTTTGGGGTCGTACCGGCCGTTGTGTTGGAATTGGGACTTCGGGCCAAGGGGTCGGCGCTTGCGTGGGCGTCACGGTCGGGCGTGGCGCAATGGTACCGATCGTGGGTGCATATCGTTCTTCGAGTCGGGTTCAGTCCGAGGTGCTGGCATGGACTGAGGGAGGCGTGATTGGCCGTAGCCAACGTACCTTCTCTACGGGTCGAGGGACGGCGCGATCGCTGGTGTAGCTACAGTCCTGGAGAAGCTTGCGGATTCGGTCGCGTGGGGTTCGCCAGATTCGCCCCGTGCCTCGTCCCGGTGACAGCGTCACGTTCGGGTTCGGTCATTACTTGTCCGGCCTGGTGGCCGAATTCTTCCGCTCACAGCGTGGTGCGTGGGAGATCCCTCCTTCGGAGTTGTTCGCGCCTCGGAGTGGTTGAAGATTTTGAGGTCACGCCTCCTTCGGAAATCAACCGGCATGAGTGACGGGAGACCTGTGAGCGCTGACGATGTGTCATTGGGTGGGCAATGCATCATGGTGACTGGCTTGTAGAGCTTCTTGACGAGGGATGTGCACGCATATGCTAGCCGACACGGCAAGGCGAACAGGCACCGCCCAAAGGTATTGCAGCTTCTCTAGTTCGCACGTGGAGGAGCGCTCAACGGTGAATGGCCGCTCTCCGGCGCGAGGGACGCCAAAGCCGAGACGAGATTCCGTGGGCGGTCGCCTGAGAACAGAATGGAGTTGCGCCTATACCAACAAGCTAGACTGGACAGCATCAATAATGGAGATCTGTTTTGCTGCACTGTTCATATGGGCGTAGCGGCAATGTGATTACCCGAATCGAGGGTTCGTAGTAGGCTAAGCATACATGCGAACGAAGGGTATGCCGCGAGGCTGGAGCGTTGGGTGTGACAGGAGCTGCTGCGTGTTGATCACGTGTACATGCTCGTTTGGTCGAAACCATGGTTTGGACCGGGGTTAATGTTGCCTGATAGGCCTGACGAGCGAGATGACCGGGAAGAGGTAGCACCGGGCGTGAAGCTTGGACGTCCGCGGGGCCACGTAAAGACCGATCGTACGCGGCCCGAGGAGTCAGTGCCCCCACGTGCGTCGCGGGCTCCTTGGATGGCAGTGATCGGAGTCGGGCTCGTCGTCACGGCGATCGTTGTCATGCTCCAGGTGCTGCAAGGACGGCAACCGGAGGGGACAATAAGGAACCCGGCGGTAGCCGGCGAGTTCCTTACCTATACGGACCTACCCGAGATCCAGGGCTTGATGGAACACATCAGCCTTGCCTCGGTCACGTGGATTCAGGCGTTCCCAGACGGCAGCGGCTCGTCCACCGTTGAGGAGGCCTCGGAACACATTCACGGTTTGGAACGACGCTTCGAATACGCGCGGCCTAGCGAGGCAGCCTTCGTCCAGGCATTCGAGCCACACGTGCGGGAAATCTTGTTGGACTTCCGGTCATTTTTTGGGGGCCATCGCGTTCGCATCACTCACGCCAGCGAACCTGTCGTTCGTTTCTTTCAGCACGAGGGTCAGGCAGGGATGTTCTTTCCGGGCATCGGCTTGGGCAGCAGCTTCAATACGTTCAGCACGAATGAGCGAGACAGATTGTTGCGGATCGTGTACGAGTCCGCGGTTCCGGAACTACGCGCCTTCGTTTCGCCGCTGCAAGGCACGGACGTTGCCTACGTAGGGTACGCGATTCACTTCGGTACACGCGACTTCACGAATTCAGTCACAAACCTCGCATTGCCCGAGACGGTGATCCTGATCGCATCGCTTGAGTCCGTCGTGGATCATCGAGAGCTTCGAATCACGGACACGGAACTGGTCGAGGAGAGCATCGTGTTCTTTGGCTCAGGGGAAAGCTTGAGACGCGTCGACGCGACACGATGATTGGCCGCGTGTATCGTGCCGGCTGGTTGAAGCGGATGTCGGCTGGTGTGGTTTCTAAGGCCGCCGAACTATCATTGCGACTGCGGAACGCCAGACTCGCGTGGCCGGGACCCGGGAGGGCGGGATCGTCTTGAACGCGTCGTTGCGTTGACGACGTATGACCTACCACTACGGAGAGGGTCGGCAGTGCAAGACAAGGCGCTGTAAGCGCTGAATGGCACGAGATGCGTCCTCTGAGCGTAAGTGAGGACGTGCCCAATGTGCTTGGTCCGGCCGAAGAGTCGTTCGCTCTCGTTCGATCGCTTGGATAGCGCGGTGTCGCAATCCCAAGGGGGCGCATTGCGTCTGCAGGGAGAGCTACCCGCCAATCACCTCGCCCGTCGTGCCAAGCATTGGGCCTCGCGGGCGCCATACTCTTGGTCGATGATCAGTGGGAGTTTCATGTTGTTTGGCCGCATTGGGTTTGGCACCTCCCGGCCGAGCGGCGCATTCCTTCGCCGGGATGGAACTCTATGAGGCCGGGGGTCGCCTCCAGTGGTCAAACGGAGCTTGTTGTGGACGGCCCCCCGCTTCCGTCGCTGCTGAAAGCCTGGTCATCGCCGGGCAGTGCCGAAGCGGTCAAGGCAACTGTTGCTTCTTGACGATTTATCCGGGGGTGCCCTTCGAGGCGAGCGGCTACCTTCCCTGCCGACAGGAGGCTTATGGGCTTCCATCCGGGTTAGCGCGTTGTAGAATCTCGTCGCGCATTTCGTCAGGCAAGGCTTCGACCATTGCTCGCGCGGTAGTCGCCCGCTTTCGTGTCGCTTGCAGATTCGCGACGGTCTCGGCTACCGCGGCAGGGTCTGGATTCTCGGAATGCGTCAATTCATGAAAGCGCTTGGCGAGGCGTTCTTGCTCCATTCGTAGTTCCCTAAGCATCACGGAGACACGTTCGATCTTGTCTGCATGGTTGGTTGCGGCGAACGCATCGTCGTGGACTTGTTGTACTGGCTCAGTGGCTTCAGTGGCTCGCGTGACGTCCGTGCCATCGGTGTCGCCGATTAGTGCCTCAACGTCATCATTCGTGAGAGTTGAACGGTGCCTTAGGGCCGCAGCAACCGCTTCCACGCTTGCCCAGTGCTCTCGCAAGAGTTGCTCGGTTTCCTCAGACCAGCTTTCGAGGATGGTATTCCGCTCCGAATCGGTGCCATCAAGAAGGTTCAGCAATTCGATGACGCTAGGTTCTAGTTCGGGCTCGGCCTCAGGCCACGAAAGCGACCGTCTCGCGAAGTCTTCGGCTACGGTACCAGCGATGCCTGTCATAGCTTCCCCACGTATCGCGTGAAGTGTGATTACGGCGGTGAAGTCCGCGGGGGTAGCGCTGTTAGCACCGTTGTTGACGAAGGTAGGTACCTCCTGGTTTGTAATGGTAGCGCTGGCGGGCGGGTGCCCCCACAACGTCGTAAGCTTGGCTGCAATCGTGTTGACACGGACTTCGCTGTGTGACTCGGTCACTTCGATTGACTCCAGGCCCGCATGGAGAATCGTCGCGATGACGGCTCGCCCTGCGGCAGAATAGGCGATGATTTCGCGTGCCTGGTCTAGCATCTTGTTGTCACTGCTCGGGCCTTGATCGTGGTTGAGATCGTTCATTCGCAACTACACCGTCCGACCGCTCTGGCGTACTGACTTAGTGCCCATTGTCCGTTACTGTTTAGAGTAGCGCAGTGTGTGTGCGCCGGGAATTAGAACGTTCACTCTGCACCGTATTGCGCTAGCCTCGGCGATGCGCGACAGTTGCTTGAGTGAACGCCTGGCCGTGCCAACTCGGTGCGCCATGTGGGTGCCGCGGTCATCATTAGTGGTCGCCAGCTGCGGAGTCGGCATTTTGTGGACCAGCATGCGCCTGGGAGGACTGCTTTGCTTGACGTGGAGCCGCGCGTCCGGCGGAGGAGGAGGAGGAGGAGGGGTCGCGGGTTGGAACCCTTGCCATGCTCTTCCATGCGTACGCTGGTTCAGGCGCGCTGTCGGCTCGATGCAACCTGGGATTCGTGCGTTGTGCGCGTCCAGACCGTGGATGGCACAAGCCCCACACCAACAAGCCATGATTCCTGGACAAGCGGGCACACCACTTGGTCGTGCTCGATTTACGGGGTTGGGCGCCTCAGTGGGCATCCGCAATTGGTCCAGCTCGCAAGCCACGGCCGGGCAGCTTCGGGGAGGGCGCCTTTTGGCGTCCCGTGTGGTGTCCACAGGGGGCCATGAAGGCCTTCGAGAGTCGTGCCCAGGGTGCTATAACTAGGTAGCGTCGATTTGTCATGATCATGACGCTCTGATGATGGTGTTTGCGGGGATCCTCGGGAATGGTGTAACTTGATCTCACTCGTCGTAGAGGTCACGGGTAATTCCGGTCACCGTTTCGGCGAGTGCGGGGCGCGCGCTCTTGGGCGAGCTCCGGAACCAAGGATCCGAACGAGGCCACACGTCATGATCGAGCGCTATGGCGCCCATGATTGGCGATGCTTCGATCGGTCTGAGGGGCCCGGCTAGAACGGGGACTGCACGAAGCCGGGGCTGAAGGCCGGAAGGCTGGACCAGCTGCAGGGGCCTGTAGGGGCCTGAACCAGCCGATCAGCAGCACCTGCATGTCTGCTGGGCTCAGTTGCGACGGCCGATGGGGCGACGCGAGCTGATTCGCCAAATGTCGGATCATTGCTTTGATCCGAAACGTCGCAAGAGAGCAGAAGGCGGGGGAAGGCTTCGTGCCTCTCCTAGGGAGACCTTTTGCTCTATTGCTCTAACCTTCAAGGGCTCAACGAGCTGTCGCCGATTCGGATAATCCGATCCGCGCTATGCACGTTGGATGAAGTACTGTCATAGGGCCCAATCACGGTCAATATCGTTAGCGGACCGCGCGATGGATATGCACACCGGTTGTGGCGTGGCGAAACGCCCGTTGACTGCGTTGCAGCAAGTTCGAGCGACCTTGGTCGTACAGTCGGCAGGGCCACCATGCGCAGGCGAACACGTTCCTCCGCGTCGGTAAGACACGGCGTGCGTTGCGTACCCCCCATATTTCCGTCCGTGGCCATCGTTTAGGCGGTCAAGCGAGCTCTTGGCGCATCTGGCCACGCGGTGCGCTTTGTGAACACGCTGGCATTCACTGGTCGGCGTGGACCCGAGCGCCAATGGAGTGGTGACGAGACTGGGTGCGGCGCGTGGCCGCGTCATCCCCTGAAGGCGCTGGGGCTGCCGGATTTCTTCAAGTAGCGCCGCCGATTTTGGCGTCGAAGTCGAAGGTGACAAGCGCGACGTGAACGACTGGTTGCTGGACCGAGCGTTCGTCGTCGCCGAGACCGCCATCAACAGTTCCGCCAAGCGCAGGACGCTTCAGGGCGCCGAGGACGCGTTCACCCTCGGTCAGAAACGCAGGCTCGGGCCGGACGGGGTACTTCTGGAGGCCCTGCGGAGGTCTCGCCGATTCAAGGGCTTCCAGGACGCCCTGCGCACTAAGCAAGTCACGCCCCACGAGGCGCGCGTGGTGTCTTGCAGGTTCATGATCGTGTACGATCCCCAGCTAGTGGAGCGAGAGCAGCTCAAGCGGAATGACGTCCGGTGGGACACCGAGCTGCGCTTTGCCAACCTCTTCAAGTTCCAAGGTGCGGCACACTCCAAGATGGCATGGCGTGCAACCTGCGGGCCCACCCGACCTTCGGGCGGTACGTCCGCCACAATGAGACCGGGATCCTAAGTGTTCACGGGGAAGGATTGATCGCGAAGCGATGCTGGAAGGGCAGTTCCTCGTTGCTATTGGCGCCCGGCACTGGAGCGCAGAGGCCATGGCGCTGGGGCATAAGCCACTGCACGAGGTGGGACGCGCCCACAGGGACTTGAAGCGCGCCGTCGACAGGCGGCCCGTCTAGCACTGGCATTGTGAGCGGATTCGCGCGCACACGCTTTGCTGGCCCGCCTTTCTCGTGTTCCGTGTGCTGGAGAACCAGGTTCGGACGGACGTAGTTCCAGCTCAAACGGATTCGTCATTCGTTGTCGACGCCGCTGCACACCATCCAAACCGGCTTCATCGCGAAAACCAACAAGCCCAACTCGAATGAGAAAGCCGTCCTGGACGTCCTGAACCTGATGCTACCTCTCAGGTACTTCGCGGCCCTCCCTTCGGCTGCGTGAACCCGTAGGCAAACACCATCTGCGTGACCTCAATGGCGGTTCTGGCGTCCTACAAGACCCGAACGGCCGTTCCGTAGGACTTCTGATTGTGGAGCGCCAGACTGATCAGGAGGCTGTTTACGTCAGCGACCCGCCGTAGAACGGGGATGATGATGTTCGCGCGACCCCAGTTGCGTGATGCGACAAGCGTCACGTCGAATCGCTAGACGATGATCTCTGGCTGGGCCATTGCTGGTGACGAGCTACCCATCATGCGTCAGCGTGAATTGGCCCGTGCCGTACATTAATTCAGGCGTCCGGCTTGAGCTGTGCCTTTGAGATCGGGCGGACGATTCAATCCGGTGCTGCTTAGCTTCGAAGAATGCGGGGCGGAGGCTTCGGCGGCGGCTCATTGCTAAGTGGTCCGCTTTCTGGGAAAGGTGGGGTAAGACGCATTCTGGTAGCCCGTAGCCGGACGTTCGACTACTGCGATCGAAGTCGCCGGCTGCGATTCCTTGTGCACGCGCAGCGAGGAACTCAGGCTGGCTACGGTATACACTCAGTTCAGGCTCGCGTTTTGTAGAAAGGTTAGTTGTTATGGACGACCGCTTTGGCATCAAGTTGCTTGCCGCTGTTCCTGCAGCCCACTCGGAGGTAGCGGGGCAGATTGCGGAACTTCTTGATGTCGACGTAGTTGAAGTCGAGCGAGCACTGGCTAGTAGTCCGGACGTGCCGGCGATGACAGCGCCATCGCGCGAAGGTGCCGAGCGCATGCAAGATGCTTTCGCGGCCGTAGGGATCGCGTCTAGGATCGTGGCGCTTGAATCGGGATCTGTTGGTCAAGGCACGCGAAGAATCGCTACAGAGGGTCGCTACACGGTTGCTCCAGGTGAGAAGGCAGAGATTCCCGAGCCCTTGCACGAAAGAGGTGAGGCCGCGCCCGATTCGTCGTCTGGTAGCGGCGTGGGCGCTGTAGGACGTTGGATTGCGCAAGTCGACCGAGCACGTACGACTGAGCCATCTCCGCAGTCCGGTGGTCTTACCATCACAATTCCACCGATGAACCGGGAGCAGCGCATCGTTGTTGTGGCTGCTGGCGTAACGGTGCTGGGGCTGTTCGCTCCGGTCATTCGGGGGCCGTTGGGGGTGACGTTTAGCTTCGTCGATGGATCGAGCTTCACTGCGCTCGTACTGTTCGCGGCATGCGTGCTGGTTGCAGGGCTCGTCGCGACTCGGCGGACGGCTCTCGCGGTGATTCCCTTGGCCGCCTTGGCGAGCACCCTCGGGTATCGCTTCGTACGGCTGTCGTGGGAGATGATCCGTCTCGAAGGAGAGATCCAGTCGATGCAGCAGGAAGACGTTTTTGGTCTCTCCAGCGCGTTGTTCGGCAGCGTTGGGATGGCATGGGGATGGGTGCCTCTCCTGCTTGGCGTTGGCGTGATGATCTACGGTGTTGCATCTCTCCTGCGCCAGTGACGGGACCGACCGCCTGTCCATGCTGCTCGGACGCCCCAATCGCTTGACTCTGCGTTGAGTGGCCGAGCACCGAATGCGTTGATCGGCTGGCTTGCTCTCCTGACGTGTTCATCTGCGCCGCGCCGCGGCAGCGGGAAAGTGGCGCCTATCGTTGCGGCATTGCGAGGCGGTGTACCCAGCAGGGGCCGAACTCATGCCGGCTTGCTCCAAGCAATTGCCCATCCCCAGCACGGGGCGTGCGAGAAATGCGCCACGATCGCGTGAGATGATGACGAGCGACAGCGTCCTTGAGAGTCTAAGAGGAGTCCAATTCCGTTTCGTGCAGGTGCGAAATGGGCTCTACCTACTGGATCGAGGAGACCTCAGCTTCTCGGACATGCTGGTTCGGCTAGGCCCTGTTCACACTAGGTGTTGTGATGCGGTATGCAGCTTTCGGAGGAGCAGTTCGCGCTGGTCGAGCACCTGTTGCCCAAACAGCGTGGCAATGTCTGGATCGACAACATGACGTTCCTGAACGCGATTCTCTACGTCGCCGTGAACGGGTGCACTTGGCGTTGATTGCCCAAGAAGTACGGCCGGTGGCACACGGTCTACACCCGCATGAGGAGATGGGCGGACAACGGCGTGTTGGACAGGGTGTTCGAGGAACTCCAGTTGTTGAACATCTTGAAGGTGAAGATCGAGGTGGTCGCCATCGACAGCACCAACATCAAGGTGTACCCCGACGGGACGGGCGCGCTGAACAAGGGGGGCCGCAAGCCATTGGATGCAGCCGCGGCGGGCGGGGCAGCAAGCTTCATCTGGCTGCCGCGGGCCGGGGGTAGGTCCTCGGCTTCGCGTTGACGCCCGGCCAAGCGCACGACGCGCCACCCGGACGCGACCTGCTGCAGGAGATCGGCCTGGACAACATGCAACTCCCGCTGATCATGGATCGCGCCTATGAGGGCAACGAGACACGATGGTTGGCGCAGTCCCTCGGCTTCGATCCGGTCGTGCCGCCCCTGCAGACGCGCCGGGACCCCAGGGCGTACGACACGGAGCTGTACAAGCGCCGCAACGAGATCGAGCGCCTGTTCGGCCGCATCAAACGCTTCAGGCGCGTCTTCACCCGCTACGACAAGACCGACCTCATGTTCAGCGCCTTCATCACCCTCGTCTTCATTGTGGACCTACTCCGCAGTGTGAACACGCCCTAGCCGCCAGGTACTTGACGTTCTCCACCCCATCAAGACCGATCGCGCTGTGGGCGGCGTGGGCGTTGCCATTGCGTAGGAGGCTGGTCAGGACGTACTGATCGGCCTCCTGCTGGAACTGGATGGCGGCGACCAGCGGCAGGTAGCAGTGCCCGCCGTAGAAGCCGTTGAACAGTGCGCCCTGCTGGGTGCCGTGCGTGGGGTCGTCGGTGCCGTCCAGGTCGATCGTGATGCGTTTCGCCCGGCCCCGCCGGCGCGTGCGGTGCCGCTCGATCACGCACTCGGCGAGCGCGACGCCCATCTCGAACACTTCGCGCCGGGTCACGTCGTTCTCGAAGCGCGACAGGGTCGGTTGCGACGCGAGGTCCCGCCCGCCCTCGGGGTCCCGGTCCAACACCAGCTTGTGCATAGGGTCGTCCCGCAGGCGATCGGCGTCGTTGCCGTCCTCGTACCCGCACGCGATCCCCACCACCCGCTGGCGGACCACGTCCCGAAGAGGGTGCTGCACGCGTTCCGGGTTTCGCCGGTCCACCAGGACCGACGCCATCGCGTTCGTCAAGCCCAGCCGATCGTCCGCGCCGCGCAACAAGACCGCGCCCCCGTCGCTGGTACTCACCGGGTGATCGAACCGGGCGACGACCGGCTTGGTGAACCACCCCTCGAACAGAACCGACTGTCGCGTGCTATCCTCGCTCATTAGAAGGCCTCCAACGTGTAGAAAGTTCGTGCCTCACACCCTTTCTACCACGTTGGAGGCCTTCACTCCTTCAAGACTCATGAATTATCCCGGCTAGACAAACCCAACCCCGCCAACGTACAACCTGAACCGAGCAACACCTGAGTCAAGCTCGCGAAAGGACCTGAGCAAAGCTAGTGAGAAGTGACAGCGTGCCGGCGCCCCTCGCGAGCCCCGTATGATCGAGCCATGATCCGCCTACGCAGCCTCATCCTCACCAGCCTCGCCAGCCTGCTGTTGGCCCCCGCCCACGCGGACGACCTGTCGAGTCTTCGCAACGAGAACCTCCAAGCGATCTCCTTCTACTGCGTTGAGACGCGCATCCATTGGGATCGGCATCAGGATTTCGTAGAATCCGCCGTCAAATCCGAGTTCGCAGCCGTCGCACGCGATCGCGGATTCCCGCTGGTCGACTGTTCCGACGCCGACGGCTGGATCTACGCCATCATCGAGGTCGAGCCTCAAGGCGTTGCCATGAGACTCGAAGTAGTTCAGATGCTCCCTTTAGCCAACCCACTCGGCGGAGTGCTCGTGGCTCCGACGCTCTGGTCGGCAAGCTACCTGACGACCTACCCGGGCACCCCCTCCGACTCGGTGATTCCCGACGTTGTCGTTGGCGGCACCAGCGGCCTCTTCCAAGCCCTGATCCACAACTGGCGCGACGCCAAATGAACGAGCCCCTCGGGCCGAATCACAGAATCCCCTCCAGGCACTAGCGCGATTTATTCATGAGAGGCGTGCTTAGGGGGTTTCGGGGGGGCGGGGGGGTTGGGCGTCGTGATTCCGGGGTGGGGGCTTGTCGGTGGGCGCGGTGGGGTCTCGTTGGAGGCGTTGAGGGCAGTTCGGGCGTCGTGAACGGCGAATTTTTGGTGTCGAAGGGCCGGTTGGGGTGTAGGGGGTCCGCTCGCCGCCGGAGTTCGGCGTCGACGGGACACACGGCGGGGGTCTTGGTCCGCCTTGGCGTGGGTCAGGCGGTGGTGGTGGCCTGGAGGGAGCTTGCCACGCGGGCCCATTCGCGCCGCCAGGGCGCGTCGCGGGGGAGGTGCAGCACGATGCGGCGGGTGGAGGTCTTGATCCACGCGCCGAGCTTGATGAGGCGTTCGCGGAGGGTGCCCGCGTACGCGCGGGCGAGGCCGGTGCCGGTCGCGTGCAGCCGGAGTTCCTGGTAGAGGGCGTACGCGGCGGTGTGGACCAGCAGGCGGGCTTGGTTGGCGAGGAACCGCGTGCAGCTGAGCCGGCCTGCGGCGAGGTGCTCCTGGAGTTCTTTGAGGCGGTTCTCGACGTCGCCGCGCTTGGCGTAGATGCGGCGGTAGACGGTCTCCGGGTCGGCGCTGATGTTGGTGATGATGAAGCGGGGGTTGTCGCGCGCCTCCCGTCCGGGGTACCGGGTGACCTCCGCCTTGTACGCGACCTTTCTCTTGTGCGGCCAGCTGCGCGCCTGGTAGGGGGCGTGCCCGTACCGGCGTTTGCTCTGCCCGCTCGCCCGGCTGGCCTGGCGGGCTTCTTCTAGGAGGGGTTCCGCGAGGCGTTCCAGCACCGCGTTCTTGGCCGGCGCCACTACGAACTCCACGCCTTCTTCTTCGAGGAACGAGAAGATCTCGGGCGTGGCGAACCCGCCGTCCAACCGCACCCGCAAGCGCGCCTTCGGGAACGCATCGCGGAGGCGCACCAGGATGCGCCGCAGCAGGGGGATCGCGCCGTGGGCGGCGTGGGCGTTGCCATTGCGTAGGAGGCTGGTCAGGACGTACTGGTCCGCTTTCTGCTCGAACTGCATGGCGGCGACCAGCGGCAGGTAGCAGTGCCCGCCGTAGAAGCCGTTGAACAGTGCGCCCTGCTGGGTGCCGTGCGTGGGGTCGTCGGTGCCGTCCAGGTCGACCGTGATGCGTTTCGCCCGGCCCCGCCGGCGCGTGCGGTGCCGCTCGATCACGCACTCGGCGAGCGCGACGCCCATCTCGAACACTTCGCGCCGGGTCACGTCGTTCTCGAAGCGCGACAGGGTCGGTTGCGACGCGAGGTCCCGCCCGCCCTCGGGGTCCCGGTCCAACACCAGCTTGTGCATAGGGTCGTCCCGCAGGCGATCGGCGTCGTTGCCGTCCTCGTACCCGCACGCGATCCCCACCACCCGCTGGCGGACCACGTCCCGAAGAGGGTGCTGCACGCGTTCCGGGTTTCGCCGGTCCACCAGGACCGACGCCATCGAGGTCGTCAAGTCCAGCCGATCGTCCGCGCCACGAAGCAGGACCGCGCCCCCATCACTCGTGCCGAGCGGCTGATCGAACATGGCGACCAGCGGCTTCGTGAACCACCCTTCGAACAAGACAGGCTGTCGCGTGCTATCCTCGCTCACTAGAAGGCCTCCAACGTGTAGAAAGTTTGTGCCTCACACGCTTTCTACCACGTTCGAGGCCTTCACGCTTTCAAGACTCACGATTTATCCGCGTTAAGTGGATCGTCGAGCCGGAACCCTCCTCCGTGTGCGTCGAAGGGCGCTCAGACGGGCCTGCGCCCCCCTCCACGTGTCCACGGCCGTCCATCCACGCGGCGTTTCGAGCCTGTCGTGTACGAGGGCTTCACGGTGGCTTTCGGGGGGCTTTGGAACGGCATCGGACTGCTACGCGGGTCCCGTACCCGCCCAAACCGTACGGCTTTCAACCTGCTAGCGTTGAGTACATGTCAAGGCCAGTACTTGCCGTCGGATCGATCGCTCTGGCTCTCTTCCTTGTCGCGATTGTCGCGCTGGCGATACAGAAGCCCGACGTAGGGAATGCGTTGGTAGCAGCGGGCACGCTGGGCCTGGCCAGCGTAGCTTTGGCGCAAGTCTTCTCCGACGCTCGTGCGCGGGAGCTGGATCGTAGGCTCGCCCTCTCGTGGAAGGACGTCGATCTGACCAGTGACGGCAGCCTCCGGCTCCGGATGGTCGCGAACCTTGGGAATTATCCCGTCGTCGTCCGCTACTTCGCCATCGTCAATCGCCAAGGTGAGCGGATCGCCCACAAATTCGGACCCGTTCTCGCCCTACCTCCAGGCCGTGCCGACGGGCACCAAGTGAGCCTTGCCGCCACGAATCCCCGTTTGCTGGAGGACATGTACGACCGGGTCCCCGCCCAGGTTCTTGAGAAGGAGCGCTGGCTCGATGAAGCTTACAAGGTGCACCTCGTCATTCAGCACGGAGGGCGGCCGGGCGCCGACATTCACGCGTGCATGCCTGTCGGGCGTGTAATCAAGCAGGGCCTGCAGGTCGCCTTCTCGCACGTTCGCGTGGACTATGACGTGCGACCACCGAGAGCCCCCCAATCGGTTGATGAGGATGAAGCCATCGGTGCCGGATAGGTCCAGATGGCCACAAGCCGGAAACCGGCATCGGACAACCAAATGGTCGGTGGGCGTCTGCATTGGCCTCAGCTTCACCACCTCGCCCTGCCGACGTGGGCAACTCTTTCGCTCGGCCCACAGAGGGAAGGCGCGAGTGGCGGTGCTGCCGAACTGTAAGGCACCGGAAGCGTCGTTACTGCCGGTTGCGCCTGGCTACACCGTCGCGACATCGCCGACAGTGCCGCGGGAGTGGCGACAAGACGTGTTGTCACAACCTGGAGACACACGACCTAGCTGGGCAAAACGACAGTGATTGGATCAGTGTTCAAGAAGTGACAGCTCGACGCCCTTCACAAACAAGGTGACTCAAGCATTGGTGTTTGGTGCTCTACCGCCAAATAGCATGGCCTGATGTGTAGGAGCGGCATGCGAGACTAAGTGCGTGCCAGAACCAGGAGCGCTTGCAGCAGCATGGGTCATTGGATCGCTACTGGTGGAAATTGCAAAGGCAGAGGCATCTAGCTTCATCCGAAGGGCCGCGGGCGCTGGGCCTGTGGAACGTGCGGCGCAGACCACTGGAAAGCACTTTGTTGACAAATACGACGGTGTGGCTGACCAAGTACAGCAGTGGGGGCAATCGAGGGCGTTCGAGGTACTTCTGGAGCGGGCTCGCCGGGGTGAACCCGTAGACTTGCCGCGAGTTGCCGTAGGAAGCTTCGTCGAGGAATCTGGCTTCGATAGCGGCGAAAATCGCAGTACGGAGGAAGAGGCCGCAGCGGTGTTGCGTTACTTCCTTGAGGAACTCAAGAGGGAGTTGTACGGGCCTGGAACCGTGGCTGTGATGCAACATGTCGATGCTAAGTTTGAAGATCTTGAGCGCCGTACGTTACCTAAGCTTCTCGGCACCGATGAGCAACATGGTGGCCCGATTCCTGGCTACGAGGAGTGGCAGGTTCGTCTCGACGTAGTGAAACGCATGCTGACGCGTGGGCACCTAGACTCTGCCCAAGAGATGTTGAGTGACATCCAGAAGGAGGTGGAGGAGAAGGGAATTGACCTTCCAGCGACGCTACGGTTTCGTCTGGACACGAACTTGGGAGCTGTCTACCTCCACAACGACTGTCTTGAACATGCTGCTGAGGCGTTTGTCAGGGCCTTCGAGCACGAGAATGATTCCGCACGCGCCCTAGCCCATCGCGCCTACGCCGAGCTCATCAGGGATAATCCGGCAGGCGCAAGCGCGTACGTCGAAATGGCGCTTCGGAAAGACCCCGATCACGACGTTGCGTTGGCGACGTTGGCTCACACCCTTGAAGCACAAGGGCGAGACGCCGAAGCAACACAGTTGTGGGACAAGGCGAGTTTGGAGAAGCCTGAACTGCTTGTCGCGCTGTGTTATGTCGAATTATCCAAGAGGGAATACGACCGCGTCGAAGCGAAGCTAAGCGGTTACCAAGTCGATGCTTGCGAGAGTCCGCGATTGGGGGTTGCCCATGCCCATGCGCTTCTTGGGCCGTTGATTGAGGTCTATAGAGCGGATCACCCCCCATCAGATGCCATTCCAGAAGCCCACCTCAGTAGGCTGCGCAATGCTCTGGCCATCCTAGATTCTGTCTTGGAGCCTGACTCGGCGCCACTACCTCTAGAGTCTCGGGTGCAAGCCCTGTCGCTACGGGGGCTGGCACTAAGTGCGCTTGGACGGCGGGACCAGGCCATTTCAGACTGGGAGCGATTGCTGGCAATGCGTCCGAACGATCCCCCGACGCTCCACAATCTCTTCGTGGCGTACCTCTCGGCTGACCGCGAAGGCGCAGCAGAGGGGGCCTTCTTGCAGTTGCCTACGGAACAGCGAGATCTGCCTGTGGTACTCGCTTACTGCGAACTTCTGGTTTCGCAAGGAAGGACTGACAAAGCTGCTGGGTGGTTGGCGCCCTTGGAGCGCGACTCGCCAAATGGCAGTGAGGAGCGCGACTTAATTGCCGCCACCCGAGCGGTGCTAATTGCCGAATTAGAAGGTAATGATGCAGCTGTTGGATTCCTCGATGCTGAGCTGCGTCGTTGTGGTGTGTCCGCCGTTGCTTGGGCTTACCTTGGAGAACTCCAAGCTCGGTGTGGCAATTTCGAAGGTGCGATACAAGCGTTTGACACGGCTCTAGCACGAGCGACCGGAAACACTCGCATGCGTATTGAGCGTGCATTTGCAGGGTTGTTGGCCGCCAGGGGCGAGGTCAGGCGTGCAGCGGAGATTGCGCAAGGGCTAGCACAGCGCACGAATAGTGAACGCGACTGGGATATGTACGTGTGGTGCCTCTACGAGGCGAGGGAGTTCCCTGCCATTCACCAGGCCATTGACGACCTCACGCGGCTGGGTGTGCCTCAGACGGCGACGGTGCGTGAGGTCCGGGCCAGATTAGCCATCTTTGAAGGGGACTTGGCATCGGCACGATCGCAGTTCGAGGCGTTGGCAAGGGATTATCCGGCTCAAGCGTTCGAAGTTGATGTTGCGATCATTCATGTCCGGTTAGGGAATTTCGAGGCGGCCGTCAGAGTCGTTAGTCGTATGGAAATGGGATCGCTTGAGGGGCGGGCATTGCTACGTGCGATATCGGTCCTGAACGTTTCAGGGCGCCAAGATCTCGCGCTGCCATATGCGTATGCCGCCCTCCGAGAGCGCTTCACCGATCCTGAAGTTCACCATCTCTATTTGGCTGTGTTTTTCGCGGCGGAGCGTGAGGGCCGCATCCGTGACCCAAAGGTCGTCGAGGTTGGGACGGCTGTACGATTGCAGATGGACCTTGGTGCACGCTGGGTCAGCATACTTTCGGACCCAAAGCCCTATCTCTTGGGGAGCGAATTTGGTCCGGATCACCCAGCCTCGAAAGCGCTCCTTGGGCTTGCCGTTGGTGACGAGGTCTATCTTCCGAACGGTGAAGCCGATGGCTCTACCGCAGTTCTCGTAGAGATCCAAGACAAATTCGTTCGGGCCTTCCAGGATGTAATCACAGACTACCGAAGCCGCTTTCCTGAGGACAAGAGCCTACAGAAGTACACTGCCGACCTAGATAGCCTTAATCCGTTGGGTGGTGTGCTGGAGCATGTCGTTCAGCGAAACGACGTTGTGACGCGCGCGCTTGAGAACTACCGCTCGGACGTACTTCTCACAGTTGGTAGCGTCGCAAACGCCACACGGCAATCGTACTTCGCAGTGTGCGAAGCCTTCATTGCTGACAGGGCGCTCGCACTCGATTCCACTACTCATGCGCCTTCGGAGCTAAGCTCAGGAGAGGCTCTCGTGGCACATCCCGGAGCCGTGGTCGAACTCACGTCCTTAATGCTGTTGCACTGGCTTGGGCTCGGTGAGGCGTTCGCTCGAACACTTGGGCCCTTGTATGTCCCACAAGCCACCGTCGACTTGCTCCGACAAGAACTCCAAGACTTCCGTCAAGAGGAGCAGCAGGCGGGGACGTTAACAATGCACGATGGTCGGTTGGTGATGCATGATTCAGACCAGCAAGATCTGCATGCAAGGCGGCGCCTGCGAGAGGAACTGCTTGAGTTTGTTACCTCGCGCTGCCGGATCGTTCCAGTCCGCGCGCTGACGCGTCGTCCGGCTAATGAGCTAGAAGCGTTGTCAACGCTGTGGTCGGACAGTGCGTATGGTAGCGTCCTGGCCGCTCAGGAACGTGGCTTGCCTCTGGTGTCCGATGATCGGAAGCTCCGTGCGTGGGCCGAGAACCTGTTCCAAGTCAGCAATGTGAGTAGTCTGGTACTACTGGGTGTCCTACAGCGCAAACAACAACTCGCGGGCTTCGACTACCATGCGATCGCAATCGAGTTGGCCCGCATGAACGTTCAAGTACCGTGGATTACCTTCGAAACCTTGCAACGAGCCATGAACGAGAGCGGTTATGTGGTCACAGAGGACGTCCGATGCCTTCTTTCTGCGTTGGCGCAACCACGTGTGAGTGCTCGATATGCCACCGGCGTCCTCGTGCGGCTCTTGAAGGACGTTTTTGTCGTAGGTCGGCCAGCAATCTCTCGACTGGCTTGGGTGGAAGCCTGTCTTGACTGCCTGTGTGAACACAGGACGCTGCAAGACGTGATGCCGCTGGTCAGGGGCTTCATTTCACATCATTTCGAGCTGCTACCGTTGCATGAACGCGAAGCGGTGAGGCTTGTTGAGGCGTGGTATGCACGCCGCTTGCGTACATAGAGCGATTCACCATGCCGTGGCGCTCGTGCCGCTACGCACTGGGGTCGCGCGTCCTGCGCGTGCTCGACACTGAGCGTGCCGAGTGGCGAGGGGGCGTTCACGTCAGTACTCCCAGTTCTCGTGCGCCAGTGGGCCTTGGTTGAGTTCGTCGCGGCGTAGGCGCCAGTGGGGCATGACTTCGTCCATGATGGCGACGAAGCGGGGGCCGTGGTGGCGTTCTCGGAGGTGGACCATCTCGTGTACGAGTACGTATTCGAGGCAGGCTGGTGGCTTCTTGGCGAGTTCGAGGTTCAGCCAGATCCGTTGGGCGTCGGGGTTGCAGCTGCCCCATTTGGTCTTCATGCGTTTGATGCCCCAGTGGGCTGGCTGGACGCCAATGGTGGGTTCCCAGGTGGCGATGAGGTCGGGGATGCGTTCGCGTAGGTGGTTTCGGTACCAGCGGTTGAGGATCTCGCGTCGTTTGGAGGGGTCGGTGTCGGGCCTAACGCGTAGGTGGAGGGTGGTGTTCCCGCGGATCGCAATGGAGGGTGGTCCCTCGTGGTGGGTGACGGAGAGCCGGTAGCGTTGGCCGAACAGGTAGTGGCTTTCGCCGGTGACCATGTCGCGTTGGGATTGGCGTGCTTGCGTTTGGAACGCTGTGCGCTGGCGTTTGATCCAGCGTAGGCGTGAAATGATGGCGAGGCGGATGCCGTCGTGGTCGAGGCGGAGGGGGGCGGCGACGCGGACCCTGCCGTCGGGTGGGTAGACGCCCACGTGGAGGTTCTTGATGTCCTTCTGGACGATCTCCACGGGGATGCCGCGAATCTCGATGTGTCGTCGGTCAGTACTCACGTTGGTTGGTCACGATCTCGAAGATCTCGTCGGTTCGGTCGGTGTGGGGCCCGAGAGCCGTCTTGATGGCGTTGCGGAGTTTGCGTTGCTTGAAGCGGTTGCTGCGCCATCCGTCGAGCCTGTTGTCGCGGATGGCCTGGTCGACGGCTAGCGCGATGGGTTCGTTGCCGTCGAGGTTGTCGTAGAGCGCTTGCAGGGCGGGCGTGGCGATGCGGTCGGGGTACGCCGTGCTGGTGTGGGGTTGTTTTGCGTGCTTGGCGAGCTCCACGATCTTGGCGAGGTATTCCTTGTAGTTGAGGGCGCGTTGCTTGCGTTGTTGGATGAGGGCGTCGAGGAGTTCGGACATGCGCTCGTAGTACTTGGGGTTGACGGCGGATTCGTCGATGATGAGTTTGCGGACGTTGTTCTCGATGGTGGAGGCGACGGCGTCTTCATTTCGTTTGATGCCGTCGGGGAGGGTGTCGATCGCGCCTGGGCCTTGTTGCAGGATGAGGTCAACGAGGGTGTGGTCGTCGAAGCGGGATAGCGTTTCGGTTTCTTCGGCGCGGATGTACGTGTCGAGGAGGTGCCGCATGGCGGGTTCGAAGATTTTCATGTCGACGTAGTCGCCGCTGGCGAGTTTGACCTCTTGGCGGGCGTTTTCGTAGTGCGTGACCTCGTTCTTGAGCGTTCGCGCTTCGTCTTCGCTGTAGCCTGCTTGCTGCAGTTCGTTGGCGAGGTTGGCGTAGGCGCGCACGAAGGTCGCGACGTGTTTGTAGAGCGCGACGCGTTTGGGTTCGTTGTCCTTGAGTTGCTCCGCGTTGCCGCTGTCGGTGGCGCAGAAGTAGCGGAGGTAGGCGGCTGTGTCGTGGGGGGTTCGACGGGTTCGCATAGGGCCTTGACGGCTTCGCGGGCTTCCTCTAGCCGCTCGCGTCCTTGTTGAAGGCGGTCTTCGAGGAGGCCTTCGACGTCTTCGGCGTCGAAGCCGTCGAATGCTTCACCGGTGTAGTCCTGCAGGGATTTCTCTAGGGACTTGAAGAGGTCTTTGTAGTCGACGATGTAGCCGACTTCCTTGTCTTCGGTGTGGAGGCGGTTGACGCGGCAGATGGCTTGGAATAGGCCGTGGTCGCGCATGTGTTTGTCGATGTAGAGGTAGGTGGCGGGTGGGGCGTCGAAGCCTGTGAGGAGTTTGTCGACGACGATCAGCAGTTTCATCTGGCCGGGCTCGTGGATGAAGCGGTGCTTGACGTCCCGTTCGAACGTGTCGACCTTGTGGACGGCCGTGTCGGGTGGCTCGTCGAAGTGTTCGGCGAGCATGCGTTGGTAGATCTCGTACTGGTGTAGCTTCTCGGTTTCCCCTTCGCCGGTTTCTTCCCCTTTGATGTGCGCGGTGGAGGGCACGTAGGAGGTGACGATGGCGCATTTGCCTTTGAGGTCGGTCTGTTGGAACATGTCGAAGAGGCGGCAGGCGGCGTAGATGCTGCCTGCTACGAGCATGGCGTTGCCGTGCCCACTCAGGAGGCGGTCGCGGGTCGCCATGTCCCAGAGGATGTCGGAGACGATCTTTTCGAGCCGGTCGCGGGAACTTAGGACCTTTTGGAGGGTGCCCCAGCGTTGTTTGAGTTGGGCGCGGGCGTAGTCGTTGAGGCCTTGCGTCTTGACGTCGAACCACTGGTCGATCTTGTCCTGGGAGGTGATGTGCTGGTCGATGTCGCGCGCTTCGTAGCGTAGGTCCAGCACGACGCCGTCGTGGACGGCTTCGTCGTACTTGTAGGTGTGGATGTAGGGTCCGAACGTCTCGATGCTCTTGCGTTTGTCGGTCTTGAGGAGCGGGGTGCCGGTGAACCCAATCAGCGTGGCGCCGGGGAGGAGGGCTTTCATGGCTTCGTGGAGCTTGCCGGATTGGGTGCGGTGGCATTCGTCGACGAAGACGAACATAGTGCCCTTGGCGCGGAACCCTTTGGGCAGGTGGCTTTGCAGGTCTTGGATGAAGGTGTCTACGTCGCCTTCTTCGGAGGCGCCGAACTTGTGGATGAGTGAGGCAATCAGCCACTCTTCGTTGTCGTTGAGAACGTTGATCAGGTCGGTGCCGCTCTTGGTGCGGTGGATGTGTTCGTCGACGCCCTTGAAGACCGTTTCGATCTGCTGGTCGAGTTCGTTGCGGTCGGTGATGATCAGGACACGCCCGTCGGGCACGTGTTCGCGGATCCACTTGGCGAGCCACACCATGGTGAGGGACTTGCCGCTTCCTTGCGTGTGCCAGATGATGCCGCCTTCGCGGCGGCGTACGTGTTCTTGGGCAGCTTTCACCCCGAAGTACTGATTGTGCCGGCAGGTTTTCTTTGTGCCCGCGTCGAAGACGATGTAGTCGTGAATGACCTCTAGGAGGCGGTCCTTGCGGACGAGGTGATCCAGTCCGCGTTCCAGCAGGTCCTCGACGTTCGAGGGTTCCTTCCACTGCAGCCAGTACTTCTCTGGGGTTTCGATCACGCCGTAGCGGAGACCTTCGGTGCTATTTCCCGCCATCAGGAGCTGCGTGGTCGAGAAGAACTCCTGGATGAACTCTTGCTTCTGGTTCCCGAGGGTTTGCCGGACGCCTTCGGCGACGGCTACCGTGGAGCGCTTGAGTTCCAGGACGCCCAGTGCGATGCCGTTGACGTACAGCACGAGGTCGGGTCGTTTGGTGTGCGTCCCCTCGATGGTGACTTCCTCGGCGATCGCGAAATCGTTGTTGTCCGGGTTGTTCCAGTCGATCAGCCATATCGTGACGTGCTGTTGTTCGATGGAGGGCTTGACCTTCACGCCGTAGCGCAGCAGGCTGTAGACCTCGCGATTGGCGTCGTACAGGGTCTTGCTGCCCGAGATTGCGGCGGCTTGATCCAGTTCTCGCAGCGCCTTTTCAAGGATGCGCTCATCGTGGCCTTGCCGTTGCAACCAGTCACGGAGGAGGCCCTTCTCGATGTTGCGGTTGTCCTCGCGATCCTTCCAGTTGCCGAGGTACTGATAGCCGAGTCGGTCTTGGAAGAACCGTAGGGCTTGTTGCTGCGTGCGGTATTCGCGTTGCCCGACGGTGCTCATTCTGGTGATTCTGCGCGCGCTTGTTGTAGTTCCTTCAGGGTGCGTCCCCGGGCGTCTTTCCAGGCGCGCCGACCGTTGGCGTTTCCGCCTACGAGGACGCCCGCGGCCGTGGAGGGCGACGTGAACCGGTAGTCTTGCGCAAACAAGAGGCTGTCGCCATCCGTCACGAGTACGTCGCGGTCTTGGAGTTCAGCCCTTAGCTCCCGCAAGTAGTTGTGGATGGACTTGGTTTCGCTCGTGCGGGCGCGAGCGCCCTTCATGACGACGAAGCCCTCGGCCACTTCCGTGCCCTTCGCCTCGGCCCCTCGTTCAGCGAGCCGCAGCTCAGCGGAGTCGTCAGTTGTGTCGGGACCAGGGGCCCGTGCCTGGCTCGCGGCTGCGGAGAATGCGTCGATGCCGAGGACGGGGAAGATCAGCATCATTTCCTCAAGAAACCACTCGGCGTCGGCTCGGTCGGCCTCGGACAAGGGCGGCGATGCGGGTTGCGTGCCGTTTGCGACCTTCCATTGGTTCGCGTCCCTGGCCAGGCCGACGAGGCGCGATTCCAGGTAACGAACGTGAGCCTTGTTCAAGCCTTCATTCGTGCTCGTAAATGCCACCAGCCGCGTCCAGAACTCCTTGCTCGCGACGTGCTGCTTGATCCGTTCACGGAGCACGTCTGCCTCGCCCACGTACACTTGGGGCGTTGCCGCTTCGCCTGGGCCGGTCAGGACGTACACGCCAGGTTGGCCCAGCTCGTCGCGCACCAGGGCCCGGTCGAGCTGCGACCGGCTGGCCACCACGGCCCGGCCGGTCCAGTTCGACTTCTCTACGATGCGCAGCCCGTCGGGCACCCCATCAGCGAGGAAGATGCGAATCGAGGTGGGGCGCGGGCTGCTCGTCGTCACGCCGCTACCTCCGGCTTTACCAAGCGGGTCCTCCCGGTCAACAACTGCTGCATCATGCCCTGCTTGATCTGGCGCGTCTTGTCGCGGCGACGTTCTAGAGCCTCGATTTCAGCATCCATGTCGGTAAGCACTTCAGCGATCGCGGCTTGTTCTTCCAGATCAGGCATGGGAAGTTCAAGGTTCTTGACGTCGCGGCTACCAATAGCCGGGTAGTTAGAACCGGCAATGATCTTGTTGATTTGTTGATTAGCTGTGCTGCCAAAGAAGTGGGAATAGATGAAGCCTGGATGCGCATGACTTGGATCAGACCTCACAACGGTGAAACCCGTTGAACATATGGCATTTTGCAACTGCCCATCGAATAGAAGGTGTGATTTTAGGTTCGGCCGTACTGTGGATACCATGATGTCATCACGACGGAGGATTCGTCTTGCCCGTACGGGGGCAGAACGGAATCGCTCGGTGGACCAGCCGCGGAGCTTACCTTCTTCTACGTCTTCCAGCGAAATGTAATGGAACGTGTAATGCGGAGGAGTGTTTTCACCAAGGTTCTCGGGGTCAATCTCAGCAACGTTCGCCAACCGCTTTGTCTTCCACTCGCCCGTAAAACCCGGTAGGCGGGTCTGGCCGGTGAGGAGTTGTTGCATGGTGGCCTGTTTTATGGCGCGCTTCTTGGCGATCAGGCGGTCGAGGGATTCGATCAGCGCGTCCGCATCCGACAGGGTGGTGGCGATGGCGCGTTGTTCGCGGAGCGGCGGAACCGGAAGTCTAACCGTCTTGATCCCACCCAAGGATATGAATGGTTGCGCTTGGCCACTCTTCGGCCATATTCCTGGTTCTCCAGTCGCAATGAATAGAAACTTGACATCCATCTCGCCTACAACTGGCCTAATCCAGATGGTGTTCTTTATGGCCGTCCACTTGCCGCTGGCTAGCCATGTCCTACCGCATTTGGCTCCAATCGCACTTACAATCACCGCAGTCGCATCGTGGTCGTACCAACTTACGTATCCGTCCGGCCCAGACGCGCTAAACGCCTGGTATCCATGATCTCGATAAGCCGCTTTCGTGATAGACGTATTTCCCCAGTCAAATTCCGAGGTTTGGGACAACGTCTTCACCTCCCAATCCTCTGGAATAGTCCCAACCTCGGTTCGCGTATAGCCCGGCGAAACCTCGCTTTGCGCGCTTTCTGACGCACGCATATGATACGCAGCGGCAGTGCCCCGCACGGCTTCCAATGCTTGACTACGTTCCGACATCCGCCCGCACTTCCATCTTCTCCAAGTGGCCAGCTACCCTTCTGGCTAGCTCTTCGACTTCGTGCTCGATGGCGGGCAGCGGTTCCACGTAGCGTTCTTCGAGTTCCCGCACACGCCCTGCGAGCTGGTTGGTTATGCGTTCAACCTCGGCGTCTATAGCGGCGCGGATGTCTTCCAACCACTTGTCATCCACGGTCAGGGTCTTGATCTCGTCCTCGGTCAGTTCGCCGTAGCGTGCCAGCACAGTCTGGTTGAGCTCGGCCTCGGCTTGCTTCATGGCCTTCTTGGCGCTGGCTTCGGCGTCCAGCAGCTTCTTGCACTGCTTGAGGGCGGTGATTTCGTCGTCACTGTCCAGCTCCCCATCGAGGGCTTTGAGACGCTTTGGGATCTCTGTTTTGGTCACGTTGCCCTTGTCGTTCTTGATTTCGCTCAGTAGGTCCTCTTCGCCGTCCTGTTCTTCAATGAACTCCTCCAGCTCGCGGGTGGCGGTCTCGTGCGCGGCTTGGAGTTCTTCGATTTGGGCCTGTTCGCTTGCGAAGTAGCGGGCGATGACCAGCTCGGGCGGGATCAGGTCCAGCTTGTACTTCCGGGCTTTCTTGCCGTTGCCGATGGTGAGGTCGGGCTCTTCCTTGATCTTGCGTTCCTTGTTCTCGATTACGCCGCGGGGCCGGGCTGCTTCCTGCCAGCCGTCGGCGGCGATGAGGTAGACATCGTCTTGCATGACCTCGGCCCAGTAGTCCATCAACCGTTGGTAGACGGCGTAGCGGTCCAGCAGGGGTACGTCAGTGAAGCGCTGGAGCAGGTCTTGGGATAGCGCGTGGATCACCTCTCGTGGCTTGTTGTCCTGCTCCAGGGCCAGCAAGGCCGCTCTGTGGGCGGTTTGCCACTGATCGATGACCTGGGTGACGGTGTCCGCGAAGGCCTTGAAGGCGGGATGCGCCAGCACCGTGGGTTTCACCTGCTGAGTCGCTACGCGTGGCTCAAGGTAGCCGTGCCGGCCGTTGTCCTGGAAGAGCGCGTCTCGTAGGCCGGGCAGTACAGTCCAGTAGGGCTGGAGCGCGTCCACGTCGTGCTTGGGGATGCCGCCGTTCAGGTGGGCGTACAGGTCGTGCAGGTCTTCGGGTTCGCTGGTGTCGATGTAGCGTGGGATGTTGAGGTTGTAGTCGTTGGCGTCACTGGCGATTTCGGCGGGCGGCACCATGCGGGAATAGCGTGGCACTTCGCGCTGGTGGTTGAACGTGTCGACGATCTTGTGGATGTCGCGGGAGCGTAGGCGGTTCTTATTGCCGTCCTTCATGAATTCGTGGCTGGCGTCGATCATGAAGATGCCGCCGGTTTCCGGATCCTGGCGGTTGCTGGCGTGTTCCTTGTCGATGACGAGGATGCAGGCGGGGATGCCGGTACCGTAGAACAGGTTGGGTGGCAGCCCGATGATGCCTTTGATCAGCCCGCGTTGGACCAGGTTGCGGCGGATGTCGGCCTCTTTGTGGCCGCGGAACAGTACGCCGTGGGGCAGGATGATGGCGCCTTTGCCCGTGGATTTTAGGGACTTGATGAGGTGCAGGAGGAAGGCGTAGTCGCCGTTCTTGGCCGGGGGAATGCCGTACTCGAAGCGGTTGAACTCCTCGTTGGCTGGGTCCAGGCCGTTGGTCCATGACTTGGCGGAGAAGGGTGGGTTCGCGACAGCGAAGTCGAAGGCCTTGAGGCTGCCGTTCGGGTTCTTGAAGTACGGCGCCGAGAGGGTGTTGCCTCGCCATAGTTCAGCCGTCGGGTAGTCGTGGAGAATCATGTTCATCTTCGCCAGCGCCCAGGTGGCGTTGTCGTTTTCTTGGCCGTAGATGCTCATGCCCTTGGACGCTTCGTTGGCTGCGCGCAGTAGGAGCGAGCCCGATCCGCAGGTGGGGTCGTAGAGGGTGTGGTCTTGGCGGGTGTGTGGGCCGACGCCGACCACTTGGGCGATCACGCGGGAGACTTCCGCGGGCGTGTAGAACTGGCCCTTGCTTTTGCCGGCTTCGGTGGCGAAGTGGCGCATGAGGTATTCGTAGGCGTCGCCTAGGAGGTCGTCTCCATCCGTGCGGTTTGCGCCGAGGTCGAGTTGGTCGAAGATGGACACGAGCTTGGAGAGGCGGTCTTGCATGTCTTTGCCGGCGCCGAGTTTGGTTTCGTCGTTAAAGTCGGCTTGGTCGATGACGCCCTTGAGGTCGTTGGCTTCGGCGAGCCGGCCGATGATCTTGTTGATCTTGTCGCCGATCTCCTTGTCGCCCTTGAGGGCGACCATGTCCTGGAAGCTGCCTCCTTCCGGGACTTCGATCAGCGAGTCCCGCTTGTCGGAGACGTACTTCATGAACAGAAGGGTCAGGATGTAGTCCTTGTACTGCGAGGCGTCCATGCCGCCGCGCAGCTCGTCGCAGCTTTGCCAGAGGGAACTGTAGAGTTGGGACTTCTTGATGGCCATCGTTTTGGCACCCCAAGCCAGGCGTGTGTGAAATCGGTCGCCGGTTTCTACCCAAGATCGCATGCAGTTGGCGCAGCCGTCTATGGCTTTCTGGATCGGCAGTATCACTCTGCAATGCGCCGAGTCCGCCAAGCAGCGATGGTGGTGCCCATATTGCTGGGGCCAGCTCAAGTAATTGGAGTTCCCGCTGCCGCGTGGACCATGTGACTGCTTCTTGTAGGTCCGAGACGGGAAGGGCTGGCTGAGCTTCGCCCTAGCTGGCTGGCTATCGGGAGCACACTGGGCCGCCTTGCCGTAACGCAAGGTCTGGTCCTGCTGCTTACAGTTGCCGGGCCAACGACGCTCCGAACGACAGCATCACCGCCCACATCACAGCTGAAGTCAGGCAACTGCTGCTATTCCTTGCGGATTGCGCGGCTTGAACTCCTTGCGTTGCGGTACTCGCCTTAAGAACACCTTCAATGGCGCGGGCGTGCTTCAGCCGATTCTTTTGCTCTACGGTTGGTTCCTCGCGGACCATGGATTCAGCCAGCCGCCTATCGTACTTTGCCATTTCAAGCGGCGTAATGCCATGCGAGCCCCTTGCCGATACATCTGCGCCTGCGAGCAATAGAGAACCAATGACAGACAAATTGTGGTCGTCTCCGGGCATCGAAGTCGCAGCGACGTGCAACGCGGTTTGACCTTGATCGTTCCGAAGCTCAAGTCCACATTGCTTGCTGAGGTCTACGATCGCTTGCAGCACATTCAGATTACCAAATCCGACACCGGCAACCAACATGAGTGGTGTGAATCCGTTTGAATCGTAGCTGCAGGGATCAATGCCGGATACCGCGAGCTCCCTGATTGCTGGGGAAAGGTCTGTTACCTGCAAGCCCTGCGTTCCGATAGCGCTCGCCGCAATTAAGGTGTGATAGGGCGTGGTTGCAGGTTTCGGCCTACCGAGGCCCGCATTGGCATGCACGAGAGATTGCACGGCGTCTGCTGTGTACGCAAAGTACAGAGCAGTTTGGCCGCCTTCATTTACCGCAGTTGGATTTGCACCAGCGTCAAGGAGCGCTTGGACTCCATGGGAATTTCCCGTATTTGCCGCTGCACAGTGCAGTGCCGAGAACCCGCGCTTGTACCCCGACATTGCTGGGGCTGTCGAATCGTTGGGATCCGCGCCTGCTTCAAGGAGGATCTCCAGTACTTCTGGGTTTGGATTCGTCTCCGCTGCGTGCATAAGGACCGTGTATTGCGTTTGGGGATCGCGAGCCTTCACATCCGCCCCCGCACTAATAAGATCGCGGATGGTGTCGTCGTTACCCATTTTGGCAGCTTCAAGCAGTCGCCTCGAAAGCAGTTGCCTCGAATTCTGATCCTGCTCACTCATTGCTGCCTCCTTCGGCGCGCGCGTCCACGATGACACGTGTGCACCTGCGCTAGTGGCGTTCCAGTGCATCCGCAACGTTCTCGACGTGGTCGTCGGCACGCACAGCAAGGTTCAACACACCGTTTTCGCGGCCAGCGAGACCTAGGCAGGAGCATCAGCTGTGCAGGCATGCGATTATGCGACCGTGGCGCCTAAGCGGCAAGATGATCACGAGGATTCGAGTCTTCGTTCGCGTCTGGAAAAGGGCGAGGGAAAACAGCTCAACGTGGTGATTCCTGCCGATCTTCACAAGCGCTTGAAGGTGCAGTCCGTTCTGGAAGACGCTTCAATGTCCGAGATCGTTGCGGATGCGCTTCGGAAGCATTTGAACGAGTACTGAGAGCTGTGTCCCAGGCGAATGAGGCAATCGTCGCCAACATTCCTAGGCACCCCATGTCACAACATGTATAGTCACATAGGAGGCGGGACGTACCGCTCTCAAAAGTTGACCCCGCGCCAGGCCTGGTAACCGACGACGCGGGGGAGAGGCAGGACCCCTCATGCGTGAGAATAGCGCCGGAATCTCTAGTTCGCGAGCGGCGGTCGGCGGAGACGCCGTAGGCAGTGTCTTGGATCGTCAGTTGGGAACGCTCGCTCTACGCGCTCGTGACTGGGCGGGTCTGAGTGATGGCGACCTGAAGCGCCGCGCTGCTGCCGCTGCCAACGCACGCGACGTCGCGGAATTGTGGGGCCTCGTCGAGGCTCACTTGGTCACGAAGGGGGGCGCCGGAGTCCGCATCAGCGCTCACACGCTGCGCAATTACAGGCGTGGCCTACTAGATCTCGTTGTTGCGTGGCAGGGCGAGAATCTCCTGCGGCCGACTAGAGATGCGGCGGACCTGTATGTCACCCACCTTGGCGAGCGCTTGGCGCCCGGCACGGTGCGGGTGAAGATCGCGGCCGCGCGAGCGCTCTACAAGGCCCTTCGGTGGGCGGGGGCGACGGAACTCCGGCCCTTCGAGGATGTCGTCTTGCTACGCGATCCTACAGCGGCGTGGGACAAGCGGCAGCCCTACACTGGCGAGGAGGTCAGCCGCCTGTTGGCCGTCGCAGAGCCCACGGACCGCGTTCTGGTGCTTCTCGGCGCCCACGCCGGCCTCCGCGTCAGTGAGATCGTCGCCCTCGCTTGGGGCGACGTCGATCTTGACGACGCTGTGTTGCGAGTATCACGCGGCAAGGGCGGCAAGGCAGGCGTCGTCCACCTCAGCGGGACGACGGTCGATGCGTTGAACGCGATCGCGGCCACTCGCCGCCAGCGCGGCTTCGTCATGCCCTTCCGGAGCACGCAGCGGGCGTACCCGCGGATTCAGCGCCTGGCTGTGCGCGCTGGACTGGGGCGCGGCAAGGGGCTTCACGCCCTACGCCACTACTGCGGGACCAGGGTTGCGACGGAGCAGGGGTTGGAGGCGGCGCAGCAGCACCTTCGGCATTCGAACCTGGCGACGACGCAGACGTACGCGAAGTGGCGAGAGCGTATTCGGATCAAGGAGATGGTGGCGCAATGGTGAGAAGTTTGGTTGTCACAACGGAACGTGGCCAGTTCAAAGAGGTGCGCGACGAACCGTCTTCCGTGGCGTCGTTCGGTGGAGGGGTGCATAGGGGACGTCCCACCCCCGGCCATTTACATGACAGGGGCAGGAGGGTGACGTCGTGAGTCGCTACATCCGTGTCGACCGTGGCTCGGGGAGTCGTAGCGGCCAGCTGCTCCGTCATGAGACAGATCCGAAGCGCTGGCAGGTGCGCGTGTACTTGGGACGTGATCCCGGAGGACGCAAGCGGTACGTGACCAAGACCGTCCGCGGGACGAAGCGCGATGCCGAGGCTGCGCTGATCGATCTCCTTCGGGAGAAGAATGGTGGCAGCCTCGCCCCGCGCACCCAGATCACGTTGGCCGAGCTCGCTGACGAATGGCTGCGGCACAAGGTGCGCGATGTGGGACCTCGTACTCTGGGTGGCTACCGCGAGGCTCTGCAGCGGTATGTGCTTCCCAGTCTCGGGATGACCAAGATCGTCGACTTGTCGTTGAGAGACGTCGATTGGCTCATTGGGCTCATGCTGTCTGGCGAGCTACCCCAGCCCGAAGGTCCGTACGGCATCTCCGGCGAGCCGCTGGGTGGGCGCACGGTTCGCCAGGCTCACTCCGCGCTGTCACAGGCGTTGGCGCTGGCGATTCGCTGGGGCTGGTTGGCCCACAACCCGGCAAGGGAGGCGACCTTACCTCCATACAATCCGAAACGCCCGACACCGCTTTCACCGGACGAGCGTCGGCGATTCCTAAAAGCATGCAACAGCAGCTTCTACGGTGGCCTGTACCACCTGCTGATCGACACGGGCCTTCGACCGGGGGAGGCCATGGCTTTGAAATGGGAAGATGTCGATCTGGCGCGAAAGTCCATCCGAGCAGTGCAAAGCGTTACGCGGGGGTCCGCGGGCGAGCCGGTCTTCACAGATCCAAAGACTCCTCGGAGCCGGCGGACAATCCCCATGCTTGATGGGCTGCGCGATCGGCTGCTTGCACATCGCGAATGGCAGAGGAGCCACGGGCTTGATGCCACTGGCCTCGTGTTCACGACATCGGAAGGTCGCCCGTTGCGCCCGTGGACGTTCACGCGCCGGGACTTGAAGCGGACAGCGACGCGCGCGGGCATTACGAAGACCGTGACAATGTACGTGCTCCGCCACACGTTTGCCACGCTCCACCTTGCAACGGGGACGCCGCTCAAGGGCGTGTCTGACCTCATGGGCCATTCAACGATTCAGCAGACGGCCGATACGTACATGCACGCCGACGTCTCGATGACCGAGGATTGGATGGCACGCTTCGGGAAGACCCTCGACGCATGGGACGACCTGGCAGAGCGAACGCCCCCCAACTAGGGCGTGTTCACGCTGCCGAGTAGGTCTGCAGTGTGAACACGCCCTAGTCGAAGCGGCTTGCGGATCCACGAACCTGAATGAGATGCCTATCAGACTACCTTACGGCCCCCAGGTCGTGGGATATACCCGGTAGCCAGGTACGCAGGTAGTCATACGGCTTGCCTAGCCGTCATTCACTCGAAAGCGCCTTTAGGGCAATGCGAGCAGGTGTTGGCCTGCCCTCGCGACTATCCTGCGCGTCAGCATGGACGCTTATGGCTTCGAGAGCAGCGCGCATACGCTGCGTATTGGCCTGGAGGTGCCTGAGCTCCGCGACAGCGTCTCGGATCTCACTAGCGTTGTCTGGGTTGATATCGGCCGCTTGGTACTCGATGTAGTCGGCAAGGTCTCGGAGCGAGTCCACCTTCTCTTCTAGGCTCATGGTTCGAAATGGTGACACACGCGCGGTGCGGCATGCACGCGCGTCCTGCCCTTGGCCTGCCCAATCGCTGCCTATCGGTCAGGGTACGTGTAGGGATCCCGCTCAACCAGCGCCGGCGTCACTGCACCCTGGGGGTGCTCACCCCAGTAAAGTGGGAAACCCAGTACGCTCGCAGGACGGCGCCCGCATGGCCCAAGGCGCCCAAGCCCGGTCCACCTTGCCGGGGGAGGACCACAAGGTCTCCCACAGGTAGCAGGCACGGGCTACGCCGTTTCCAGCATGGTCACATTGGGCAATCCCATCGACTGCGGAAGACGAAGCCGACACACCATCGACACACCAATGCGGTCCATCCGCCGATACGTCCTGCGCCTTCGATGCGCAGAAACGGCGTCCTAGACGAATAAAATGATGGTCGGGGCGGCAGGATTCGAACCTGCGACCCCCTGCTCCCAAAGCAGGTGCGCTACCAGGCTGCGCTACGCCCCGACGAGGCTCGCCCGCAGGCGAGCACCTCAAGTCTCCCGAGCGACCGCCCGGTTGTCAAGCGGCGACGTTCTGCCGCCGGACGCCTCCCGGAGCGCCAAGGTGCACCACGCTTGCATCTCCGGCTCCAGCTCCAGCCGGGCGAGGTCGTCGGGGCCGTACCAGCCGAGGCTGGGGTCCTCGTCGGCGCGGGGCAGGTGCCCGTCGTACGGCTCCAGAGGCCGCGCCAGGTAGATCAGGTCGATGTGTTCGTGACCGGGCCGGATGAGCTCGAGCTGTACCCCACGCGGGCGGCGCAATTGGCGCGGCCCAGGGGCGTCGATGGCGGTCTCGCCGCTGAGCACGACGTGGACGCCGGTCTCTTCGAGCACCTCTCGGACGGCGGCGTCGTCGGGGAGCTCGCCGGGCTCCACATGCCCGCCGGGGGGAAGCCAACGGTCCAGCTTGGCGTGCCGGTGCAGCAAGAGTCGGCCGCGCCACGCCACGAAGGCGGTGGCGCACCAGTCCCGTTCCGGCCCCGCGCCGCCCGCAGCGTTGCCCTCGAGACCGTCGCCCGACGTCACGACGCCATCACCAGCGGTACGGCGGCGGCCTCGGCGCCGACGACGGAGCCGTACAGCGTGTGCGGGGTGGCGTGCTCGACGCGCACGTCGTGCAGGCCCAAGCGCCGCACCTGATCCTTGGGGACCAGGACGGTGTGGTTCTGGTCGGAGTGCCCGACCGCGTAGTCGCCCTCGCCCTGGACCTCGCGGATCAGCACGCGCCCCTCGCGCCCGACCCAACGCTGGTTGGCCTGGTGGGCGTAGCGCTTCTGCTTGTCGATCAGGCGCTGCAGGCGTTCGACCTTGATCTCGCGCGGCATGTCCTGGAAGTGCTCCGCGCTGGGCGTGCCGGGTCGCGCGGAGTAGATGAAGGTGTAGGCGTGCTCGTACGCGGCCTCGTCGAACAGGGTGAGCGTCTCCTCGAAGTCCTCTTCGCGCTCGCCGGGGAAGCCGACGATGATGTCGGTGCTGATCACCACGTCATCGACCTTGGCGCGGATCTCGCGCACGATGTCGAGGTAGCGCTCGCGGCGGTACTCACGCGCCATGCGCTTCAACACCCGGTCGCTGCCGGACTGCACCGGCAAATGAATGTAGTTGCAGACGTTGGGTTCCTCGGCGATCACGTCGATCAGGTCGCGGGTGAAGTTCATCGGGTGGCTGGTGGTGAACTTCACGCGCGGAATGCCGATCTGGGCGACCTGGCGCAGGAGCTCCGCGAAGCTGGGCAGCTCGGGGTCCTTCAGGCCGTAGCTGTTGACGTTCTGGCCCAGCAGCATGACCTCCTGCACGCCGGCGTCGCGCATCGCCTCGGCCTCGCGGAGGATGGCGTCCACCGGACGCGACACCTCGGGACCGCGGGTGGTGGGCACGATGCAGTAGGTGCAGTGATGGTCGCAGCCGCGCATGATGGTCAGGAACCCCGTCAGCGCGTCGGGGGCGGGCGGAACCAGCGTGTCCAGGTCGTCCTTGAAGCGCAGGCTGCGGTAGTGCTCCTCGCCGCCGCAGGTCGCGTCGATGGCCGGGAGGATGTCGGTGATGGCGCCCGGCCCCAGCAGGATGTCGACGTCGAAGCGCGACGCGATGTCCTGCCCCTCTTCCAGTTGCGCCAGGCAGCCCATCATGCCGATCGTCAGCTCGCGGCCCGGCCCGCTTCTCCTTGCGCAGTTGGCCGAGCAGCGACACGACCTTCTCGACCGGCTTGCCCCGCACCGCGCAGGTGTTGATCAGCAGCAGGTCGGCGTCGTCCGGGTGGTCCACCAGTTGGTGCCCTCCGGAGACCAGCTCCGAGTGGATCGTGTGCGTGTCGTACTCGTTCATCTGGCAACCGTACGTGATCACGTGGGCTCGCACGCGACACCTCCTCGAAGCCGAATTCCGGTCGGCCGCGCCGTCCGGGACGACGCACGAGGATACCAGCGGCTTCGCGCTGCGGGGAAGGCCGTGGGACGTACGCGGGCCTTCTGGACCGTCACGGGGTCCCGCCAGCTCCGAACAGACGGGGCACCACCCAGGACGCCAACACCAGCACGAAGCTGGCCACCGCCACCAGGAAGCCGAGCCCCATCGCGCCCGGCCAGCGGGCCCGCACGGCGGGCGCGGCGGACGCGGCGATCAGCAAGACCCCCAGCAGGAACGCCCACGCCGCCAGGCGGATGCCGGGCTCCCAGGTGGGGTTCATGGCGCTTCGCGGTGAGTTCGTTGGGGGACGCCGCGTTCGGGCATGCGGCGAGGATACCGCCGCGGAGGTGCGAGACGCCACGCCGCGGGTAGGCTCAGACATGCCCGAGCGTCATGGCGCGCCCGACGCCCCCACCGTGCGTTCGTTCCGTGACGCCGTCGACGTACGGGTAAGGCCGGCAACGCGAAGCGCATCGTCCACCGCTTCGACCGCGTCCTCAACCGTGCGCCGGAAGCCGCCGGCCACGCCGGGCGCGTCGGGAAGGGGGAGCCCCGACGCTTGCAGGACAAGGGAGTCACACGGATTGCCGTCGATCTCGATCGCGAGGGTGACCGTACCGCTCGCGAAGAGGTCATCCGGATCGGGGAACGGCGTCAGCACGGCCAACTCGCCACCGGGAAGGGTGGCGACGGCGACCTCGTCGCCGCCGTGACGAGCCCGGATGTCCATGGCCGTTTCGGGAATCCCGCGGAGCACGGCGAGCGAGCCCGCGGCGACGTTCGACGCCGATGCCGACACCTCGCAGTTCGAAGGTGTGCCGGCGTCGCCCCCCGGCCCAGCCCCCGTCGGTCCACAGGCAATTACGGTGGCGGCCACCACCAAAGCGATGATGAGCGTTTTCCCCATGCCAATGCTCCTCTCGTCATGGCGGCGGCATGCGCGCTTGCGGAACTTTATAACATCCCGTGTGTGCGGGGAGGCGGGCGGTATGTGGTGGTGCGCGCCACGGGCTTCCGCCGGCCGCCGTGTGAGGCCATGGCCCCGATGGCCGCGATCGGCAGAATCGAGATCAACATCGACCGGACCTTCACCCGCGATTTTCCGCACGACACCCACGCCGAAGCCATCGTTCGGGCCATCGACGCGGTGGCCGAGACGCTCGGTGCTGACACGGTCGTCGAAGGAATCGAACTGCCCGAGGTCCGCGACACCCTCCTCGACTTTAGTTGCGTCTACGGCCAGGACTACTTCTACAACTTCCCCCTGGCCGAAGAGGACTTCCGGTGGCTCCTGCGGCAACTGCCCCCCTTCCCCTCCGAGCGGCTTGAATAGGATCCGCGCGTCGTTCGACGGCGGGAGGCGCCACGGCGCGGGTACGCTGAGGCGTGCAACGTGGTGCAGGCGGTCCTGAAGTTCCCACCGTGCGTTCCTTCCGCGACGCCGTCGGCGCGGTGGTCCGCTCGGTGCCGCCCTGGCCGCGTCACCACCTACGGCCAGGTCGCCCTATGGGCGGGACGGCCGGGCGCCGCCCGGCAGGTGGGGGCGGCGCTACGGGGCCTGGCGCGGCAGGATCCGAACTTCCCCTGGCAACGCGTCATCAACGCCCGCGGGGGGATCAGCACCTACCGCGTCGGTGCCGGGGAGCTGCAGGAGGCCCTGCTGCGGCGCGAGGGGGTCGAGGTGAGGGACGGCCGTGTGGACCTGCGGCGTTACGCCTTCTGGCCCGGCCAGCCCGGTTGACCCAGGGCTGCGGCTACCACGCAGAGGCAGGGTGGACGCTGCGCGTGAGCGCACGCCGGTTCACCCGATGTGCACGTCCTCGCCCGCCAACGCGTACACCACCACGCGCCGGTCCACGCGACGGTAGAACGGCCCCACCCGCACCGTGAGTCGCACCCAGATGCCGCCGTGCTCGCGGAGGTTCCGGGCCATGTGCCCGAACCCCGGCACCAACCAGGCGAGCGCACCGAACAGCGACGCCTGCAGCTCCGCCATCACGTCCCGCAGGCCCGCCGCGGGGAACGGTGCGATGAACCCTGCCTCGAACAGGCTGGCGCGCCGGCCCGGAAGGGTGGTGCCGCGCACCATGCGGTGTTTCGCCAGGCTGCGCGTGCGCGTCTGGATCTGCGTTTCGCCGCGACGCCCCTGTCGGCGGTGGTAGGTGTTCTCGAGCAGTTCCAGCGTCACGTTCACGCCGCGGGTGCGCACGTAGGGCACCACGCGCGCATCGGCGGTGATCTCCTGCCCGGCGGGGGCGCGCTCGGGGATCTCCAGCGCGACCTCGTGGAAGGTGCGTTCGGTCGCGGCCTGATTCACGGCCGCCAGGGTCGCGCCGAGCGACAGGGCCACCTGGATCGCCTGGGCGGGGGCGACCATGGAGAGCCAGGGCGCGACGTCGGGGCGGAGCAACAACGTGGCGCCCAACAGCGCCAGCCCGCCGTGGAGCAGCGCCAGCCACGCCGAGGGGCGCTCGAACCAGCCGGGCTGGGGTGGGACGTCCAGCGGGGGGTTCTCCAGCCAGCGTCGGGCCACCCCGCAGCGATCGCAGGTCGCGCCGGCTTCGTTGGGGTAGCCGCAGGCACCGCACGTCCAGGTGGGGGACGTGGGTGCCGCCGGCCCTGGTGCGGCGTCCATGCCGTGAGGATACCGGGCGCGTCCGGGGACGCGTCCGTGAATTCGCACCAAGAGCAGGTAGCATGGCGCCATGGACGCAGTGAGCCCCACCACCGATCTTGCGCGGGCGCTGGTCCGTGCCGAGAGCCCCTCCGGCGCCGAAGGTCCCGCGGCGCAGGTCTTGTTGGGCGCCTTCCACCGCTTCGGGTTCGACCGGGCCTGGCTGGACGAGGCCGGCAACGCCATCGGCGTGTACGAGCGGGGCGAGGGGCCTTCGGTGATGCTGAACGGTCACCTGGATACCGTGCCGGTCGGGGACGAATCGGCGTGGCCGTACCCGCCGTTGTCGGGCGAGATCGCGGACGGCCGCCTGTGGGGACGGGGCACCTCGGACATGAAGAGCAGCCTGGCGTGCATGACCGTGGCCGCGGCCGCCGCGGCCGAGCGGGGGTTCCGCGGCACCCTCACCGTGGCGGGCGTGGTGCAGGAGGAGGTCGGGGGGCTGGGCGCGCGCTGGCTGGGGGAGACCACCTCGCCGGACGTGGTGATCCTGGGCGAGCCCAGCAAACTGGCGTACAAGCTGGGGCACCGCGGGCGGGTCGAGGTGGACGTGCACCTGCCGGGCCGCATCGCGCACGCCGCCAAGGCGGAACTCGGGCGCAACGCCCTGTACCGCGCGGCGCACTGGTTGGCCAAGCTGGAGGCGCTTTCGTTGCCCGAAGGGGGGCCGTTGGGCGCGTCGTCGGCGACGCCGACGCGCCTGCGTTCGTTTCCCGAGGACGGCGCCAACGTCGTGCCCGGCGAGGCGGTGGTGACGGTCGATTACCGCAACCTGCCGGGCGATCCGCCGGACGAGGTCATGGCGCGCCTGCAGGCGCTGGACCCGGACGCCACCCTGAAGCTGACGGAAGAGAACGCGGTCAGCGAGAACGGCGTGGTCGCCCGGACCTTCCCGCGCATCAACCCGGCCTACCTGGTGCCCGAGGACAGCCCGTGGGTGGCGCGGGGACGTGATTCGCTGCGCCGCATCCTGAGTGATCACGGCGTGCCGTTCGAGGAGGGAACGTGGTGGTTCGCGACCGACGCGCCGTTCCTGGCGGAGAGCGGGGCGGTGGTGCTGGGCTTCGGCCCGGGCGAGGAGGAGGTGGCGCACACCAGCCGGGAGAGCGTCCGCCTGGACGCGTTGGAGGTCGCCACGGACGCGTACGAGCGGCTGGCGTTGGACCTGTTGGGGGCGCCGTGACCCCGGACGGCCTGCGTGGCGCGGTGATCACGCTGAACGGCGACCGCTGGACGGTGGTCGACGTCGCGCCGGCGGAACCGCTGGCGGAGATGGTGGCCGCCATCCTGGAGGAGGAGGGCATCATCGCGGTCGTGCGCGGTGCCGATCCGGTCGACGACGTGTTCAGCCACCTGGGCGCCTCGCGCGTCGGGACGACCGTCGTGCTGGTGCCCGAAGCCGACACCGACCGGGCGCTGAGGCTCATCGCCGACACCGTCACCGACTACCAGGGCGAGGAGCTGGACCGGCTGCTGGCGTCCGGCGACATGGAGGTGGGCGGCCGGGGAGCGGCCGAAGCGCTGGGGGACGACGCCGCCGAGGAAGATTCGGACGACACGGACGCGAACGAGGACGAGGACGAGGACGAGGACGAGGGCGGGGAGCGCCGGAGCGGCTGAGGTGACGCGGCCCGACCATGATCGTGCGCGCCTGCGGGCGGCGCGCCTGAGTCTGGTCGGCGCCGTGGTGGTGCTGGCCCTGAAGGTGATCGCCTGGCTGGCGACCGGGTCGGTGGGGTTGGCGTCCGACGCTGCGGAGTCGACGGTGAACGTGGTCGCCGGGTTCACGCTGCTGTTGGCGTTGCGGTTGGCCCGCACGCCGCCCGACTATGAGCACCCCTACGGTCACGAGAAGGTGGAGGACCTGTCCAGTGCGTTCGAGGCGGCGCTGATCCTCGGCGCGGCGCTGCTGATCGCGGGGACGGCGGTCGGGCGCCTGATCGACCCGCAACCGCTCGGTCGCATGCAGGTGGGCCTCGGCGTGGCGGCCGCGTCCGCGGCATTGAACGCCGGCCTGGGGGCGTGGTTGTGGCGGGAGGGGCGCCGCCTGCGCTCGGTCGCGCTTCGCACCAACGCCCGTCACCTCGGCACCGACGTGCTGACCTCGGTGGGGGTGATCATTGGCGTCGCCGCGGTGGGCGTAACCGGCGTGCTCCGCTTGGACCCGCTGATCGCGCTGGTGGTGGCGGCGCACATCGCCGTGCAGGGGGTGCGGGTGCTGCAGCGGTCCGTCAGCCAGTTGATGGACGAGCGGTTGCCGCCCGACGAGGAGGCCCGCGTGATCGGTGCGTTGGAGGGCCATCCCGAGATCCTGGGGTATCACCGCCTGCGGAGCCGCCGGGCCGGGCGCGCCCGGTTCATGGAGGTGGACGTGTTCGTGGCGCCCACCATGCCGGTCGCCGACGCCCATGCGTTGGTGGAGCGCGTGGAGGACGAGATTCGCCGCGCCCTGCCGAACCTGGTGTCGACGGTGCACGTCGAGCCGTTCGTGCCGGGGGTGCGGGAGGGCGCGACCGCTCCGCGCGACGAGTACCCGCCCGACTGACCTGCCGGTCGGCTTCAGTCGAGCGGCTTCAGCCCGGCCAGGATGCGGTCGCGTTGCGGCTCCAGGAACGGTGGGAGCACCACGCGTTCGCCCAGGTGCTCCACGTCCTCGTCCACGGCGAAGCCGGGACCGTCGGTGGCCAACTCGAACAGGATGCCGTTCGGTTCCCGGAAGTACAGGCTGCGGAACCAGAACCGGTCGACCGGCCCGCTGTTGGGAACGTTCATGCGGGACAGCCGGTCGGCCCAATCCTGGTAGGCGTGGTCCGGGACGCGGAACGCGACGTGATGCACCCCGCCGGCGCCGGGGCGGGCCGGCGGCAGGTCCGGGGCGATGTCGAGGTGCAGTTCGGCGTGCGGGCCGGCGGCGTCGCCCATGGCGTGCACGCGCACCTCGCGCCCGTCCTCTTCGTAGCTGCGCAGGTGGCGCATGCCCAGCACCCGTTCCAGCACCGTTTCGGTCGGCGCGGCCTCCGGCACGGTGGCGCGGATGGGGCCGAGCCCGCGAATCTGGCGCCCTTCGGGGACCGGCGCGTCCCCCCACGGCACGGGCGGGTCGCCCGCCCCGTCGTCGACGGTGAGGGAGAGGCGTTGCCCCTCCGGATCCTCGAAGTCGAGGACGGCCCGGCCGTCCCGCTCGCTCGGATCGGCCGTGCGTACGCCGTGGGTACGGAGTCGTTCGTCCCAGTAGCGCAGCGTTTCCTCGTCCCGCACGCGCAGGCCGGTGCGGGTGATCACCCGAGAGCCCCGGCGTTCCGGCGGCGCCTCGAAGTCGAAGAACGTGAGGTCAGTGCCGGGCGAGCCGGCCCCATCGGCGTAGAACAGGTGGTACGCGGACACCTGATCCTGGTTCACGCTGCGCTTGACCAGGCGCATGCCCAGCACGTCCGTGTAGAAGCGCACGTTCTGCCGAATGTCGGCCGAGACGGCGGTCAGGTGATGAATGCCGTGGGGTGTCATCGTCATCGAGGTTCCTCGCTCCCTCTCGGCAGCTTCGCCCGGCTGCCCGGCGTCGCGCGGCGCCGGGACGACGCGAGGGGCCGCCCGCCTACGGTGCGCGCGGTGGGGTCGTTCAGGGGGCGGCGGCCGGGAACGGCTTGGACACCCAGGCGTCGTCGCCGTCGCCGAAGCGCAACGGCGCGTCGGCCCAGTCCTTCGCGTAGGCGACGCCGATGCGCGGTCCCACCCGCACCCGCGCCGGTGCCGGGCCGGGCTCGATGCGGATGGGGCCGTGCGTCAGGTCGCTCCGGTCGTAGCGGCGGTCGATCCCCAGGGCACGCGTCAACAGGCCTGGGCCGCGCGTACGGGCGTCGAAGTTCAGCGGTCGGACCGCGCGCACCAGCACGGCGTGGGGGTCGCCCGGTTCCGAGGCCACCACGTTGAACAGCTCGTGCATGCCGTAGACCAGGTACACGTATGCCGTGCCGGGGGGACCGTACAGGCTCTCCGTCCGTTTGGTGCGCCCCCGGTTGGCGTGACAGGCCCGGTCCTCCTCGCCGAGGTAGGCCTCCGTCTCGGTGATACGGGCCCGCAGCGGCTCCCCGCCGTCGTGCGGCACGACCAGCACGCAGCCGAGCAGGCGGCGCGCCAGGACGTCGGCGTGGGCGCGGTACGCCTCGCGGGGAAGGGGGGCGACGTCGCGCGGCGCGGCGTGGCCCGTGACCGCGGCGGGTTCGCTGGGGTCGGTCATCACCCGAAGTGCGGCGCCAGGGGGACGACGTCGACCGGGTCGCCCACCTCCAGGCGAGCATGGGGCGGGAGGATCGCCAGCGCGTTGGCCTGCGTCAGGGTGCGCAGCACGCCGGAGTTCTGCGGTCCGGCGCTGCGCGCGGTCAAGCGTCCCGCCTCGCGGGCGAGGGTGACGCGCGCCAACGTGGTCTTGCCGCCCGCCGCGGCCAGCGGTTCGCCGGCGTCGGCGGGGATGCGGGTGTGAAAGGGCAACGGCCCCTCACGACCGGACGCCCGGTCGATCCAGGCGCGCGCCAGGACCACGAAGGTGACGAGCGCCGACACCGGGTTGCCGGGCAGCGCCAGCCAGGCCACGTCCCGCAGGTGGGCGAAGGTGGCGGGCCCCCCCGGCTTGAGGCGGACGCGGCGGAACACCAGCTCGCCCTCCCTCTCCAACAGGTCACGCACCAGGTCGGCGCGTCCCGCGGAGATGCCGCCGCAGCTAATGAACAGATCGGGTGGATTCGCGCCGGTGAGGGCGGCGTCGACGGCCTCCTCCAGGGCGCCGCCCCGGTCCCCGACGCGGGGCAGGAGCGTCGGCCGTGCGCCCGCCACCCGAGCCAGGGCCTCCAATGCCGGGCCGTTGCCGTCGTACACCTCGCCCGGCGCCAGGGTTCCGCCCGGCGTCACCAACTCGTCGCCGGTCGGCAGGATCGCCACGCGGGGGGTGGGTCGAACCTGCACCGTGTCGTGGCCCATGGTGGCGGCCAGCCCGAGCGCCGCCGCGTCGATCCGCCGCCCCGCCGGCAAGCCCACCGCGCCGGCCTCGAGGTCCTGCCCGGCAGCGCGGATCGCCTCCGCACGCGCCGGGGCGAACACCTTCACCACCTCGCCCTCTTCGCGGAGCGTCTCGACGGGCACGATGCCGTCCGCGCCCTCTGGGACGGCGGCGCCGGTCATGATTCGGATCGCTTCGCCCGCGCTGAGCCGCCCGTCGAACGGCCGGCCGGCGTGGGACGTCCCGATCAGGCGCAGCGTCGCCGGCGACGCCTCGCTGGCGTCCCGCGTGTCCGCCACGCGGCAGGCGATCCCGTCCAGCGCGGCGTCGTCCACGTTGGGGTGCGCGTCGCGCGCCCGCACGTCCTGGGCCAGGACGCGCCCGTGCGCCTGGCCCAGGAGAACCGGCTCCGCCGCGCCGGCGTGCGCGTCGGCCCACGCATGGCCGAACGCCTCCAGGCGCGCGGAGGCGGTCTCGACCGGCACGTCGTACGCGTCCTTCATGGGCTGCATGCTAGCAGGGCGCTCGCGCACGCTCAGAGCTGCCCGTCCGCGTCGGGCGTGGCCGCAGCCGCATCGAAGACGAGCTGGTTGCCCCCCACCACCCGCATGCCGCGCCCGTCCCAGCCCGCGTAGCTATAGAAGCGCCCGGGCGTCCGGTCCCGCAGGTAGGCGGCCAGGGGTTCGCGCAACGGCGGAATCGGGATGGTCCGCTCGATCTCCTCGACCGGCACGAACTTGGCCTCGACGATGAACCCGTCCGGGTCGCGCGGGTTCAACAACCCCTCGTACGCGGCGACGAACGCGAAGCTGATGGCACGGTCGTTGCGGCGCCGATCCTCGACGTGCACGGCGTACGCCAAATGCTCGATGCGCGTGATGTACAGGCCGGTCTCCTCGACCACCTCGCGGCTCAAGGCGTCCAGGGTGGATTCGAAGCGTTCCACCACGCCGCCGGGCAGCGTGTAGCGGACGTGTCCGTGTCCTTGCCAGTCGTTGCCGACGAGCAGCACCCGCCCCTGCGCATCGAGCAGGATCGCCGCGGCAACGACGAACTCACGCCGAGCCACCGGCGCCTACGACCGGCGAACGATCGTTCGCGGCCGTTCGTGCGAGGCGTTCGGCGCGTTCCTCCGCGGCGAGCGCCTCGATCACCTCGTCCAGGTCGCCCGCCAGCACCTGCTGCAGGTTATGGGTGGTGAAGCCGATTCGGTGGTCCGTCACGCGCGACTGCGGCACGTTGTAGGTTCGGACCTTCTCGGAGCGGTCGCCGGTGCCGATCTGCACCAGCCGCGCCTCGCGTGCTTCGCGTTGCGCGCGGACCCGCTCGCGCTCCAGCAGACGGGCCCGCAGGACGGTGAGCGCCTTCTCCTTGTTCTTGTGCTGGCTTTTGCCGTCCTGGCAGGTGACGACGATCTCGTCATCGGTGCCGGGCGCGTAGGTGATCCGCACCGCCGAGTCGGTGGTGTTCACCGACTGTCCGCCGGGACCCGACGCGCGAAACACGTCCACGCGGTAGTCCGAGGGCGAGAGGTCGACGTCGACGTCTTCCGCCTTGGGCAGCACCGCGACCGTGACGGTGCTGGTGTGGATGCGGCCCTGCGTTTCGGTCTCGGGGACGCGCTGCACGCGGTGCACGCCGGACTCGAACTTGTAGAACGCGTACGCGCCACGGCCGTGGACCTCGAACGACACCTTGGACAACCCCCCGACCTCGGTGGACGAACTGTCGAGCAGGTCGACGGTGAAGCCGTGCCGCTCGGCGTAGCGGCGGTACGCCTCCAGCAGTTCGCGGGCGAACAGCGACGCCTCGTCGCCGCCTGCGGCGGCGCGAATCTCGATGATGACGTCCTTGTCGTCGTAGGGGTCGCGGGGCATGAGGAGCGTGCGAAGCTCCGCTTCGACGGCCTCCCGTTCGGGCTCCAAGCGCGCCAGCTCCTCGCGCGCGACGTCCGTGAACTCGGGATCGTCCTCGAGTTCACGAGCCTGTTCGATCGAGGTCAAGAGCGCGCGATAGCGCCGGGCCACCTCGACGATCGGTCTTAGATCGCCGTAGCGTTGCGACACCTCCCGGTAGCGGGACGTGTCGGCCAGCAACGCCGGGTCGGCCAGCGCGCGCTCGAGCTCCTCGAACTCGTCCTGGATGCGTTGCAGTGAGGAGATCATTGCCCCAAGCATAGCGCGCCGCTCGGCGTTCCCGGTGTCTGCCCGTCCCGGCGGTGTCAGCGACGCCGCACGGCGGTCCCTTGCACGAGACCTCGGGACGTCCCGCTACTCCATGGGCACCAATCGGCCCCCTTCCAGGCGGGCCATCACCAGCCCCTCGGCGGTGGCCGCGGCGGGCTCGCCCGGATGGTAGGTGCCGGCCGCCAACGGCGTCGCCGACATCGACACCAGCCCGTCCCGCAACGCCGTCCGGTAGCGCGCCACGTCGCTGGGTGCCACGCCGTAGGTGGCGGTCCGCTCGAACGCCATCGCCAGCAAGGCCAGCGCGTCGTGCATCACCGCGCCCGCCGCGTCGTGGCTGCGGGCCTCCAGGCGGCCGTCCCCCAACGCGCGGGCGTCGGCCTGCCACGAGGCGCGGGGATCGCCTGCAGGCACCGAAGCGGGAAGCGAGGCGGGGGAGAGCGGGACCCGCACCTCGCCGCGCAGTCCGGACGGGAGGCCGCCGGCCAACGGATCGGTCAGGGCCGTCGGCAGGTACACCGGCCCGGTCCACCCGCGCCGCCGCAGCGCGTCGACCGCGCGAACGGTGTCGTCGCGCGTGGCCCACACCACCACGGCGCCGGGCACGCGCGTGGCCAACCACAACGCCTCGGCGGTGAGCGGCTCCGCCCCCGGCGCGAACCGCGCGTCCTCTACCAGGCGCAGCGTCTCGGTCCCGATCAGGCCCTGAAGGTCGTCGCGCACGGCGTCGCCGTAGGCCCCCTCCAGCGTGAACAGGCCGATCGAGCGCAGCCCCCGGGCGTACAGGTCGCGCACCATCGCTCGCAGGGAGGCGCGGCGCGACGGGGCCAGCCCCACCTGCCAGCCTTCGCCGGCCGCGCTGCCGGCGCTGGCGGGGGACAGCAGCAGGATCCGCTCCTCGGCGGCGACGCGCGCCGCGACGTCGCTGGCGCGGGACGTGCTGCAGCACACCACCGCGTGTGCGCCCGCGTCCGCCGCCTCCTGCACCAGGCGCGAGGCACGGGTCGGATCGCTCGCGTCGCTGCGGACCTCCACGCGCACCTCTTGGCCAAAAATGCCGCCGCGCTGCCGTTGTCGGACCGCCCAGGCTTCCGCGACGGTGCGTTCCAGCCGCCCCCGCGCCGCCGCGGCGCCCAGGTCGGACACGATCACCGTGACGCGAAGCGAAGCGGCGGACGGGTCTTGCTGGGCAGGGGCGGTCGCGCCGGCGAGAAGGAGCAACGCCAGCGCGGCGCGGATGGCTCGAATCGGCATGCGCCGGTCCTACCCCGAGCGGAGGTGAAGCGCGTGAGGCGCCAGCCTGGCACTCACTCGGGGGCGGCGGCGCGTTGCGCCTTCAACATCTGCACCAGGCCCTCCAGCATGTCGGTGGTGGTGACGATGCCGATCAGGCGGTCGTCCTCGACGACGGGAAGGGCGCCGATCTTGTTCTCGCGCATGCGGATGGCGGCCGCCTCGACCGGTTCCTCCGGGCGTGCGGTCAACACCGGCGCGCTCATCACCTCCTGCACGGTGAGACGACTCAGCAGGTAGGCGAGCTCTTGGCGCGACACGTTGGGCGCCTCGGACGGCGTGGCGGCACGCAGGTCCCGCTCACTCACGAGGCCCAATAGGCGGTCGTCGACGTCCACCACGGGAAGGTGACGGAAGCCACGCTCCTCCATGCGCCACTCCGCCTCCATCAACGGCGTGTGAGGCGCGACGGTGACGGGGTTGCGCTGCATGAACTCACGCACCAGCATGGGTCACCTCCTTGCCCTCATTGTAGGCGCGGGACGGCGTTCGTGGCTACGGTCGGGGCGCGATGCGCCGGCTGTCGATCCGGCGCGTCGCCGCGGGTGGGAAT
>JAXHNB010000007.1:0-12691 GCA_034520945.1 Trueperaceae bacterium
GGGTCGTGCTCGGTGTGATCGTGTGGGGCGTGATGCGCTGAAACGCACGGTGCGAACATGAACGACATGGCAGACGGATCCTCTCCCGGTCACGACCACGGCGCCTGCTGCGCGGTGTCCCGCCCCGGCGCGCCGGCCGAGCGACAGGACGCCACTGTGGCCACGCCCCCCCGAGGTAGGCCGGCCCAGGACACGGACACGGCCGACATGCGGCGCCTGCCGTCCGCCATCTTCCAGATGGGCACGGACGCGCCGACCTTCCCTGCCGACGGCGAAGGCCCGGTGCGACGCGTCCGCGTGAAGGCGTTCTGGATCGACCGCTACGCGGTCACCAACCGCCGCTTCGCCGCCTTCGTGGAAGACACCGGCTACCGGACGGAGGCGGAACGGTTCGGCTGGTCGTTCGTGTTCCACGCCTTCGTGCCCGAGGACGCCGGCCCCACCCGCGGCGCCCCGCCCGCCCCGTGGTGGCGGCAGGTGTTCGGCGCCGCCTGGCACGCGCCCGAGGGGCCGGGCAGCGGCGTGGAGGACCGCCTGGACCACCCGGTGGTGCACGTGTCCTGGAACGACGCCGTCGCCTTCGCCGCGTGGGAGGGAAAGCGCCTGCCGAGCGAAGCGGAATGGGAGTACGCCGCGCGCGGCGGCCTGCATCAGGCGTTGTTCCCGTGGGGCGATGAACTCACACCCGAACGGCCGCCACCGCTGCAACGTGTGGCAGGGCACCTTCCCCGAGGTCGACACCGCCGAGGACGGCTACGCGGGCACCGCGCCGGTGGATGCGTTCGAGCCGAACGGCCACGGCCTCTCCAACATGACCGGGAACGCCTGGGAGTGGTGCGCCGACTGGTTCGGCGTGCAGCACGGGCCCGGCCCGTTGGACGACCCGCGCGGCCCGGGCGAGGGGCCGGGACGCGTCATCAAGGGCGGCTCGTACCTGTGCCACGCCTCGTACTGCAACCGCTACCGCGTCGCGGCGCGGACCTACAACACCCCCGACAGCAGCACCGGGCACATGGGCTTCCGCTTGGCGCGGGACGGCTGACGCCGGCGTCGCCGTTCCTGCGCACACCCTGCGCCCCCAGCGCGTACGCACCGATTCGCGCCGAGGACGGAAGGTCGTGCTACGTCGGGTCGTGTGCAAAACAGGGGCTTCGCCCTACGGCGCGCGACCGGCGCGACCAACTGCGCGGCGCGGTTGCCGGTCATGCGAAAGCCGAGCGCGAAGCCCAGCATGCGGCGGGGCACGTGATCACTGACCACCGCCAACGACAGCGGCTGGGTGATGCCCGAACCGACGCCCACCACGACCATGCCGATCCGCGTACCCGAGAACGCCAGGGACTCCAGGTACACCGGCAGGAAGGCCTGCCGCACCGCGTGCACCATCAGGGCGGCCGAAATCAGCATGGGCGTGCGCGCGTTGCTGCGGCCCGGTCCCGATCGAGCCGCGCGCCGCTCACGAACCGCAGCAGTGCTTGCGCTTGCGTCCGCTGCCGCAGGGACAGGGCGCGTTCCGGCTCACGCCACCCGCGATCGCGGGGCCGTCCACACGTCGCACGTCTGCATCGGTCCGCGCCGCCGTGCCGACGAACCGACGCCCCGTTCCGGACTGCGCGTCGGACACCCGGACAGCGTGCATCACGTTCGCCGGCGGCCGCCCGTTTCGCAGTTCGTTCGCCATGAAGCGCATGTTGGGCTCGGTGTGCGTGAAGAAACGGCGGTAGCCCTCGCACAGGTGATTCAGGCCCGGATGGCCGTCCCGCGTACGGGCCACACGGTCCTTGGGGCAGCCGCCGCGGCACAGCCAGCACACCTCGCACGACCGGCAGGCGGCGGGCAACGCATCACGCTTGGCGCGGCCGAAGGCGTGCTGGGCCGGGGACGCGACGAGATCCTCCAGGCGGTCCCGGAGGAGATTGCCACGCAGGTGGTCGAACTCGACGTAGGGGTCGCAGGCGTAGACGTCGCCGTTGTGCTCTAGCGCCAGCGCGTCGCCGCAGGTCTCCTGAAACACGCACAGGCTGCCGCGCTCGCCGGCGTGCTTGGCAAGGGTCTCGTCGAACAGCTGCACGAACACCCGCCCCACGTCCCTGCGCACCCAAGCGTCGAACACCGCGGTCAGGAATCGCCCGTAGACGCGGGCCCCGACGGAGCGATCGCTGAGCCTCTCCCCGCGCTGGAACCCGTCAGGGTCGCGCCGTTCGACGATGGGGATGAACTGGACGAAGCGAGCCCCCGCCTCGTCGCGGAGGAAGCGGTACACGTCCAGGGGTCGGGGCGCATTGGCCGCATGGACGGTGGTCAACACGTTGACGTCGACAGCGTGGCGTCGCAGCACCGCGAGGCCCTCCATGACCCGATCGAAGGTGCCTCCGCCCCGCTTGTCGACCCGGTAGGCGTCGTGCAGCTCGCGGGGACCGTCCAGGGAGATCCCTACCAGGAAGTCGTGCCGGCGGAAGAACCGTGACCAGGCGTCGTCCAGGCGGGTGCCGTTGGTCTGTACGGCGTTGTGGACGCGCACGCCGGGCCGGCGGTAGTGCCGCTGCAACGCGACGGCCCGTTCGAAGAAATCCAAGCCGATCAGCGTCGGTTCGCCCCCTTGCCACGCAAACGTCACCTCGGGCCCCGGCTGGGCCTCGAGGGTCCCGCGCACGAAGGCCTCGAGCACCTCGTCGGACATCCGAAACGACGAGCCGGGGTAGAGCGCCTCCTTGGACAGGAAGTAGCAGTAGTCGCACGCGAGGTTGCAGATCGCGCCCGTAGGCTTGGCCATCAGGTGGAAGGGGTAGGGCGCAATCGTCTGGGGCATGACACGATCCTTCGCGTGCCCCTCGCGGAGCTCGCCGTGGCCGGCCTAGCGTACCGTGTCTCATCAGCACACCGGGGCGGAGCGCCTCCGCGAGCGAGCCCTCGCGATGCCGGCCGTGCCGGTCCCGTACGACACCTGGTACGGCCCGGTGCAGCGAAGGCGCGCCTGCCTGGTCACCGCTCCGCGGTGTCGGAACGAACCGGCCCGCCTCCGCTGGCAACCAGGTACCAGCGCCCCCCGTGGGCCTCCAAGCCGTGTGCGCTGTACGGCGCGTCGGCGAACTCCGACCCCGGCGCGGGTTCGTAGAGCGGCCAGCCGTCGTACAAGACGTGCGTTCGTACGTCCCCGTCGGCCACGTAGAGCCGGTCGCCGTCGACCCCTTCGGTCGCCTCGACGCCGTCGGCCGTGAGCGGCCACCACGCCTCGCGGCAGCCTCCCGTGCAAGATCCCGCTCGCTCACGCACGCCCCGCGTCATGGGCCCGCTGGCGGCTTCGGCTTCGTCTTCGACGACGAACAGGAAGAGCGGGACGCCGCCCTCGTTCACGAGGTGCGTGCCGTAGGCTTCGCTCTCCGCCACGGATACCGTGGCTCTCGAAGGGCCCATGACGCCGTCCTGCGTGTGGGCGACGCCTGCGAGCAGGGTGGCCGCGGATATTGCGGCGAGGATTCGGTTCACGCGCATCGCTTCTCTCCCTTCGGGGCTGGTAGGAAGGCGCGAGGGGCGTGCCACGCCCCGCGCACGCCTGGACGGTACCCCTCTGGGCCTTCTCCCAAGGATGCAACATGCGCACCGCCCTTGACCAGGGGGTACATCATGGGGCGACCGCCTGGGCGGCGGCGAAGCGTTCACGTACGGCCGCAGCTGGGCGATGATGGAGGCGTCGCGGGTCGGCGGGAACCTGGTGGGCGGCGCACGGCCGCCGATCGACTCGCCAGTGCGGGACCAACGCCGAGGAGGACGCGTGGACGAGCTCGACCTACTGGACTACCGCCGGGAGGTGGCGGCGATGTACGCGCGGGTCCGCGACGACGCACGCCCGCCCGACGCCCGCTGTACCGCGTTCCGTCGGGAGAAGGACCGGCTGTTCGCCACGCATCCCGCCTCGCCGCTGAGCGCGGCGCAGCGCCCAGGCTTCCGGGGACTGCCCTACCATCCGTTCGACCCGAGTTGGCGCACCACTGCCGTCTGGGACGGGGAGGTGGACCGCACCGTCTTGGAGGTGGACGCGGGCCGGGACGGCCGGCTGCGGCTGGCGCGGGTAGCGCGGCTGACCTTCGAGCTGACCGGGGAGCGTCACGCGCTGGACGCGTACTGGCTGAGCGGGTACGGCGGCGGGCTGTTCGTGCCCTTTCGCGACGCCACCTCCGGCAGCGAGAGCTACGGCGGGGGGCGCTACCTCCTGGACACCATCAAGCACGCCGACCTGGGCAGCCAGGCCGGCACGCTGGTGCTGGACTTCAACTACGCCTACAACCCGTCGTGCGCCTACCACCCGGACTGGGTGTGCCCCCTGGCCCCGCCGGGAAACACCCTGGCGCTCGCGGTGATGGCCGGCGAGAAGGATCCCGGCGGCCACGTGCCCCCGGCGTGAGGCCCCCGGCCTCGGCCATGCATGCCACCAACATCGACGCGCCGAACGGCCACCCGGTCGCGCCCGGCACCTACGCCGTGGCGCACTTCGTGGTCGGCAGCGAACCACGTCTCGCACGCTGCGGAGCAGCGTAGGCCTCGTTACGTACCAGCGATGGGCCCGACGCGTCGATCGGGCCCATCGCGGGTACGGCGAAGGCGTGCGGCGGCTCGGCGCTACATGGCGGCGCCGAACAGCGTGACCATCGGTTCGTCCCCGTCTTCCTCCCGCGCGATCACGCGATCGATGGCGAGCTGGTAATTCGCCGCCCAGTTCGCGACGACCTCCTCGGGCAGCGCGTCATTGGGGAAGCCGAGGAACACGCGCCCGGTCTCGCCGGCGTCGACGTCGTTGAGCGTCATCTGCAACGCGCCTTCCTCCACCGCGACTTCGAAGTCCTGGAAACTGGACGTCTCCCCGATGGCTTCGACGCTGTCGGCCCCCAGCATCCGACCTTCGAGGATCACGTCCTCGGCGTCGGCGCCCCCGGCGTTCCGAACCAGGACGGTCACCCAGTTCAGGGCGTCTACGTCCAACTCCTCGGCGCCCGCATCGCCCACGGCCTCCTCGAACGCGTCCGGGAACCGTTCGGGGGCGCCGGGAACGAGGCTGAGTTGGATCTCGGGCACCTGCAGGCGTTGTTGGTTGTCGTTCGCCGTCGAGGTGGCCGAACGGGCCGAGAACAAGGCCCAGAGCGACAGGACGAGGAGAACGGCGACGGCCAACTTGACCCAGGTCGGTACGGTGGCTGTAGTGGATTGTTGCGTCATGCGAAGTCATTCCTTCCTGCCCGCGGGATGCGGGCACGCTACCATGCGCCCGACGTGCGCGGGCGCCTTCGAATCGTCGGGAGACGGAACGGCGTCAGACGTAGTTCGAGTCGTGCCTTGCTCGCGTACGGAGCTCGGTCATCACGCGCTTGGAGGGTCCGAGCGCACCTGGTTCGGTGGTTCCGTCCACGACGCGCCGCGCCGAGCAGGCCCGGTCGCGTTCCCAGCGCTGAAACGCGGACGCATGTCCGGCCACGGCCCCCGCCTGAAGGGCGACGGGCGTCGCGACGATCGAGGGGCCCGCAGGCGTCGGCCCGCGGTCGAAGAACAGCACGCGCCATACGGCGCGGATCTCCTGCTGCTCCACCTTTCCGGTGCCGTCCTCCAGCGCGACCGCCAGCTGCGGAAGGCCTGAGACGAGCACGAGGAACAGGAAGCGGACCGAGACCGCGCTGAACCAGGAGAGACGAACACAACGAGGCTGCACGACGTGCCTACCTTAGGCTCAGCGGCTCATCGTCATCGTTCGCCAGGTCACAGGGACGCGCACGACGGGCACGCGTGACGTTCGAACCCTCAGCGCCCGTCGGAGGCGGCGTCGCGGGCGCGGCGCGCCTGGATCGAGAGCGGCTGCCACGACGCCCTGCGCAGGTGCTTGGCGAGGAACAGGATCTGCCCCACGTGCTGCCCGTAGTGGTCCAACTGCCGGATCAGCGCCCGCGCGGCCGGTTGCGGCCGGCCGCGCACGGTGACGGTGCGGGTCAGGTCCGCGGGCGTCAGCGCCTCGACTGCGTCGAAGGCGGTGCGCCACCCCTCCTCCCACTGGCGCCACAGCGTCTCCGGCGACTCGTCCCCGAGCTCGAACTCGCCGTCGCGGTCGCGGTCCGCCTTCTCGCCGTCGCTGTGCAGGAAGTCACGCCAGCGCGAGCGCATGTTGCCGGCCATGTGCCGCACCAGCACGGCGACCGAGTTGCCGTGATCACTCAGGCGCGCGTGCCACTCATGGGGGTCGAGCTGCAGCAGCGCACGCTCTGCGAGCTCCTTCTGGGCGCGCAAACCTGCAACGATCTCTTCGAGCAGCACCGTGGCGGGATCGGACATGCGCATAGCCTAGCGCGCCCAGTGCGTTGCGCGGGCCACGCGGGGGGCGAGCGCTACCCGACCAACCGCAGGCCACCGATCGTCAGCCAGTAGTACACGATGTAGGCGCCGGCAACCAGCATGAGGGCAGCACTGATGGGCGTGACGTAGCGAACCGCGCGTTTGGCCCGGTCGACCAGCGCCTGGCGGAACGCCGCCAGGCTGACCGTCAGCACCGTGATCACGAAGCCCATGCCCAGGCCGTACGCCACCAGTTGCAGGCCCATCTCCGGCAGGCTGGCCAGCGTCAGGCTGCTGCCGACGACGGCCAGGAACACCGGCAGCGTGCAGCTCAGCGACGCCAGGCCGTACGCCAGGCCGAAGGCGAAGTAGCCCCGCAGCCCGCGTCCGTCCAGGCCCGCCACGCCCTGGGACATCCGCTCGCCGACGTGGGTGTAGAGCGAGCCGCCGAACCACAGCCACGCCCCTACGACGGTGAGTAGCACGCCGGTGGCCAGGCCCAGCCAGGGGAACACCCCAGCCAGCGAACGCGTTCCGATCCCCAGCGCGAAGCCGGCCAATCCGAACAGCAGCACGAAACCCAGTGTGACGATCAGCCCGACGAGCACGGCGCGGCCCATGCGCCCCGCGAGCGAGGCGTTCGGGCCGGCGTCGCCCCGCAGGTACAGGCCGAGGTAGGCGGGCAGCATCGCGAACCCGCAGGGGTTGACGGCCGACACCATGCCGGCCCCGAACGCGAAGCCGAACGGCAGCAGCGAGGCGATGCGGTCCAACACCCCGCTCGAGCCGGCGGAGAGCGCCTCGACCCCTTGATTTACCGCGCCGACGTTGCCGGGCGTCAGCATCGCGCCTACGACGGCCGCACCCAGGGCTGCCACCACCAGCCCGGCGATCCCCCCTACACGCTTCACGAGCATCGGAGACACCCGGTCACTCCGCCGAGGCCAGCAGGCCTTCCAGCTCGCGGCGAAGCTGCGCCTCGGGCATGTAGCCGGTGTGCTTGTTCACCATTCGACCGTCGCCGTCGAAGAACACGGTCGTCGGCATGCCCCGCACCTCGTAGTCCTGCACGACGTCGGCGCTGACGGCGTAGGCGGCCGGGTAGTCGATCCCGTACTCCGCCAGGAACGCCCGCGCCCCCTCGTGCGTGCCAAGGCGCACGAACGGGCCGATGTCGACGCCCAGCATGATGAAGTCGTCCCCCATCTCGTCGTGCACCCGCTGGAAGCCGGGCATCTCCTCGCGGCAGGGCGGACACGACGCCGCCCAGAAGTTCAGAACCAACGGCGTGCCCTGCCCCACCACGTCGCGGAAGTCGGGCTCGTCGCCGCCCAATACGTCCTGTCCTTGGTAGGCGACCATCGCGAAGTCGGTCGGTCCGCCCTCGCCCCCGGACAGCCCGATCGCCCAGAAGCCCGCGATGGCGGCGAAGAGGAGCCCCGCGGCACCACCCGCCAGCCACCGGGTCCGCCGGCCCCGGCCTGGCGCGTTCTTTCCTCGTCGCTTGCTAGCTCGCTGATTCGACACGATCCTCCTTACGTTGCGCAACGTTTCGCACCGAAGCATAGGTCGAGGCGCGCGCCGTGTCGGTCGCGTCCTTGACGCGGCCCACGGCGCGCCGCCAGCCTCCGCTTCCCGTAGCCCCATGGCGGCTCGTTCGCATCATGCGCCCACGCCCGCACGGCGTATGGCAAACGTACGGGCTCGAGACCGGACGTCCGCTCCCGTGGCTCACGCGAGGCCAGCGGCGCTCCCCCTAGGATGAGGACGAGGAGGCCCTATGCGAATGCACGCCCACCCGATCACCGCATGTGCGCTGTCGCTGCTCGCCCTCGGCCTGGTGGCGCCTCACGCCAACGCGCAAGCGATGCGTTTCGAGATCGACCGCGAACGCTCCTCCGTCTACGCCGTCACCGGCCGCGCCGGCGCCCTCGGCTTTCTGGGGCACGACCACGCCATCCTCGCCACCGAATGGTCGGGACGGCTCTGCTACGCGCAGGACGACCCGGCCGCCTCCAGCATCCAGGTCACGGTGCCCACGCGCGCGCTCGTGCTGGACACCGACGCCGCCATGGAGGCGTCCGGTCTGTCGTCGCGCCCAGGGACGGACACGCGCCAGGACCTGCAGTCGCAGATGCTGGGCCCGGCGTTCCTGGACGCCGTCGCCTACCCCGAGATCTCGTTCACCTCGCACGCGGTGACGCCGGGAGAGGACGGCGAACTAATGGTGGACGGCGCCTTCACACTCCACGGGGAGGCGCGCGATGCGCGCGTCCCCGTGCGCGTGTCTCGAAACGTCGACGGCACCTGGCGCTTCCGCGCGAGCCTGACGACCCACATGACCGAGCACGGCATCGAACCGGAAAGCACCCTCGGCGTGATCGACGTGGCCGACGCCTTCGACGTGTTCGTGGAGATCGTGGCGCGGGCGGAGGGCGAAGCGTGCGGGTGAGCGACGCGCTTCTCTGACGGCGGAGCGCGACCCGGCGCCCGACGAACGCACGAGGTACAGCTGCTCATTCGTGAGGCGGAGGGCCGCGCCTTCCCGGAGTTCTACTTCTTCGAGCCCGCAAACCTCCACGTGCAGCCCGGCGACACGGTCCGCTTCGTCACCACCACGCCCCACCACACCGTCACCGCCTACCATCCCGCGCAAGGGAAGCCCCTGCGCGTCCCCGAGGGCGTCCCACCGTTCTCCTCGCCCGTGATCCAGGTAGGCGAGTCGGGGTCGTACACCTTCGACACCCCCGGCGTGCACGACGTGTGGTGCGGCCCCCACGAGCTCTTCGGCATGGTGATGCGCATCGTGGTCGGCGAACCCACCAGCCCCGGCGTAGCGTCGATCACGGACCTAGGCCGATGGCCGTCGATGGCACCGCCGCCATGGTTCTCAACGATCCCGCGCTGGCGCCCGACGCCATCGTCAGCGCCGGCCGCGTGTCGTGGGACGAGGTGCCCGACGACGCCAAGGCGTTGCCTCCGTTCCTGCAGGACGTCGAACCGATGGAGTAGGCGGGCATGGCCCGGCGCCCACGCCACGCGCCTGCTCGCCAAGGACGCACACCACGACCCCACCCGAAACGGTAGAGGCCAGCGTCCATGTCGTGGTTCAGCAAGCCCGCGATCTGCTTCCCCGCGACCCGAACCATGTCCAGGGACGGCCAGCGCCGTTCCAGAAAGCCCATCGCACGCAAGGGAGCGACCATGCATCCTCTCGACAATCCGTTCTGGAGCGCCCTGGACGGTCCGCAGCGGGACCTGTCGGTGGGGGATGGGCTCGCCCGGCGCTACCTGCCGGGCTTGGCGACGCAGGCCGGTGTCTTTTCGAACAGCGCGGCTGCGTTCGAAACACTGACGAACCTCGTGGACGAAGGAGATTCGGTCGACGTTTTCTGGACCGACGCTCGGCCGGTCGCCTCCGAGCTACACGCCCAGGGCCGTTCCTGTCGGGCGCGATCTCCCTCGGGCGATTCCTGGGCGTACGCGAGGATGGACGCCTGGTCGCGATGGCGGGCGAACGGGCGCACCTCGAGGGATTTCGCGAGATCACGGCCGTGTGCACCAGGCCGTCGCACCGGCGGCGGGGCTACGGGCGTGCCCTCGTGCACGCGTTGGCGACGAGTCGTGTCGAGGAGGGAGAGACGCCGTTCCTGCACGTGCCGCGCAGCAACCACGCCGCGATCGAGCTCTACCGGAGCCTCGGGTTCGTGCCGCGAAGACGACTCATGGTGACGGTGCTTCGCAAGCCGACGCGGGATGCGTGACGTCGCTGGAGCGTCGATGGGCACAAAGCAACCGACCTCGATGAACGCACGCAGGAAGCGACATGGGGCATGCGCGGCTGAGGCGGGGCGGCATCGTCATTCGTTCGCATTCTCGAGCACCAGCCCAGCGTGCTCACGGCGGCAGTGGAGCATTTCGGCGCTGTGACGTCCGGCGGGCACCTCGACCCCACCCGCAAGCCACGAACGTTCGTCGCAGTCGCGCAACGAGCTTCCTGCCCCGACTGCGCCGCCTTCCACGGAATCGAACACGTCTTGCGCGCCCTTTTGAGAAAGGTTTGTGGCTACTTTGTGGCTGCTTTGTGGATCTTTGCGTGTGACTTGAGGCTAAGCCCCCTTTCCCGCATACCAGCGTGCACGTCGCCGCTTCCCGCGGACGTGCGCACGACCGTCCCTACGCAGCTCGTCGAGCAGTCCGAACACCTGAAAACGCGTCATGTCCGGAAAGATCTCCATGAACTCGCGGATTGGCGCGCCATCACCCTTCGCCTGGCGGAGGTGCTGATATGCGAGTTCGAGCTGAGCCTGACGATCAAGCCCCGTAGCGCGCGTGTACGCCCCTGTGCGCCCCGCCGCCGCATAGAGCCTCCTTGACAACACGTGTCTTCCCCGCGACCGGCTCTCCAACACACCAATTTCGACGAGACGATCCACCCGTGACCATAGATGCCTGGGTACTTCGCCTTCACGCGCCACGTGGTCGATAACCAGAAAGTCCCGGACGTCGAACACCTCGAGGTCCTCGCGGGAAATGGCATCCATGGCGCGTACCAATTCGGGATCCCGGATCATGCTTGAAAGCGTCAGCACGACCCGCATATCGTCAGTCCCCTCGAACGACGGCAACGGTTTCGCGTCACGCACGGCCTCACGAAACATGATGTCGGCTCCCTGACCTGAACGCTCAACGAACCCTGCACGCTCGAGCGACTCGGAGATCGATCGGTTCCGCGGAACCTGTCTATCCAACACGTTGTCAGGCGTCACCGTTGGTGGAAATCCCCCCGGGCTCTCAATCACGAGGCGCTGGGCGTCATGCCGTACGAACACCGACTCCGGACGCCGATAGTCCCGATGAGCCACAGCGTTCATGATCGCCTCGCGAACGGACTCCTCGCCAAAGGCCGGCACGCTGGTACGCAGCATGCCAGCCGGAATCTCGGTCACGGGGTTGCGAGCTTCGACGAATTGCCACAACTCCTCGTGCGCAAGCACAAACGCTTTGCGTACATTCCTCCGAATGCGCGCCTGTATCTCACCTGGCCGATCGCGGTACTCGTAAACGACCTCATTGCTCGGCAGGAAGCGACGGAGGGCCGCCTCGGAGCCTAGAAGCACCAAGGCAGCGATGGTGACTTCATTGCCGTGCACGAGGCCAGCACGCTCCACGACCTCTTCCTGTGCGAGCCCGTGAATCTCCGCCGCGCGCGTAGGTCCGACCCGCCGCGCCAAATTCGTCGCCCACAGCTCACGGAACGCGTCGATCGCGGCGGGATCGAGATCTCTCCTCGCAGCGCCCGAGACGGGAAGTGCAGACGGGTCCGAAACCTGCTCCGCGAAGATCGCTTGAAGCTGGTCGTTGGTCATGGCAACGAGACTCTCGCCCGCCCGCATAAGGTACCGCCCCCTGCACGCGACAGGTTGTCCGACGTGCCGTGGGCCCACGCTAGCGACGAGAACACGCCCCCCGGACCGGCGAAACTCGCTGAACGTGATCCGAAGTCCAAGCTTACGCGTGAGCTCGTGAGTTTGGGTCTGGTGGTCCTGCAAGGCCTCCGTGCCAACGATCCTGCGCGGAACCGCGTCGCTCACACCAAGAACCAAATGCCCTCCGCCTTCGTTGGCGAGCGCCGCCAGGTACTCCTCCACCTTGCGAACATCGAATGAGCGGCGAGCTTCTTTGAACTCGAGCCGCTCGCCTTCCGGGCTGTCGAGCCACCTGTCGATCATCTCGTCGGTGACCATGATTCCCTCATCCTAGCCGGCCATAGGACCACTCCTACCGACGGCCATGGAATCCGCCCCATGGACGGCCAGATGATTCTCCACTGATGGCCATGAGAAATCGCCGCCGGTGACCACGAGGATTCCCAATACGGTTCTGGGTGCGGCCTGTCCTGCGTGCCACTGGGCGCAGGAAGGTCGATGTCGTGAGGATTGGCGAGGAGATCATGCGGACCCTTCAACCGTTCGACCTCACCGGGTCGTACTGCGCGGCCGCCGAGCTGGCGGACTGCACGAATCGGCAGCAGGGTGGAAGTGGCCAGCAGATACGCTGCAGATGAGTCGAAAAAAGCAACAAGGGCGGAGCCCCGACCGGAAGCCGAGGCCCTTCTTTACGTCAAAGACGCTGAATCTTGTGGTGGAGCCGAGGGGATTCGAACCCCTGACCTTCTGAATGCCATTCAGACGCGCTCCCAACTGCGCCACGGCCCCACGAAGCCTGCATGACAAGCAGCAAAGAGTGTATCGACACCGCGGCGGCCTGTCAACCTCGCGCTGTGCCCGTGGAGAAACCGGCGTGGCCCAACGAGGGCATCCCCGCTCGCGCCGAGCGGGGATGCGGATCTTCCACGTCGCCGTGGGGCGGGGCCGGG
>JAXHNB010000008.1:0-207124 GCA_034520945.1 Trueperaceae bacterium
TGGTGCGCCCGGCAGGAGTCGAACCTGCGACACGAGGCTTAGGAGTCCCCTGCTCTATCCACCTGAGCTACGGGCGCGTGCGGTGCGCAGTGTACCGCGTTTGCGTCGGTGGGCGCCGCGTGGTCTAGGTCGGCGTTGCTCATGCTCACCATGCTTCATGTTCGGCGCTGTACACTAACGACTCGTACGAATGCACGTCGCGTGACCCCCCAATACCTGGGGAGAAAGAGGACAGCATGAGAACAGCACTATTCGGGTTACTCGTCGTCGGGATGTTGGGCATGAGCCATGCTCAGTCGCCCTTCGACGATGTTCCCTCCAACCATTGGGCCGAGGATGCGGTGACCCGCATCGCCGACCTGGGCATCGTGATCGGCTTCCCTGACGGCACCTTCCGCGGAGACCAGTCCTTCACCCGCTACCAGGCGGCTCTGGTCGTGGACAGATTGCTGGATGTCTTGGACGAGGACATCCAGGCCATGCGCGCCATGACCGAAAGCGATCTCGAGGCGCTCCGCAACGCCATCGACGAGCTGGCAGGCGACATGGGCAGCCTGGAGGGCCGCGTCGAGGCGCTCGAGGACGCCATGGACGAGCTGGCTCGCATCGACGCCCTCGAGGCCGAGGTCGCGGCGTTGCGCGACGAGGTCGCGTCGCTACAGGATGACTTGGCTACGCTCGAACAAACGCCGGGTCCTGAGGGCCCGCGCGGTCCCCAGGGTCCGGAAGGCCCCGCGGGTCCCGAAGGCCCGATGGGTCCCGAAGGTCCTGCGGGTCCCGAAGGCCCGATGGGTCCTGAAGGCCCCGAGGGTCCGCGCGGCCCGCAAGGTGCCGAAGGTCCCGCTGGTCCCGAAGGCCCGCCTGGTGCTGAAGGTCCCGAGGGCCCGCGCGGTCCTGAGGGCCCGCCCGGTCCTCAGGGAGAGCCCGGGCGACTGATGGAGCCCGAGGAGCTCGAGGAGCCCGAGGTCGAGGAGCCCGAAGTCGAGGAGCCCGAACCACCCGAGGCGATGCCCCGGGAGCGCGCGGTGCGGCGGAACTACCTCCGCGTCGGCGGCGTGAGCGAGCTCAACGATCGCTTCCCTGTGCGCTTCGTGGCCGGCTTCGATGAACTCGTGGGCCCGATCGGGTTCCGCGCTACCGTCGATTACGGCCGCCAGAGCCCGATCACGGACGGGACGATTGCGGGCGCGGCGCACGCCACCTACCGCATCGGCCATCAGCCCTACAACGCGTACGCCGGCGTGGGCGCTGGTTTCCAGGCCGATGCCTTCGGCGACAGCCAGGGCTCGAGCGGACCGTTCGCGGGCGGCCTGGTCGGTGCCGAATGGACCACCGGCCGGTTCGGCGTGTTCGCCGAAGTCATGGTCGACTACTACTTCGAGGCGCCGATCGCAGGGAGCGACTACGATCAGGTGTACCCGACCGTCTCCCTGGGTGGGTCGTTCCGGTACTGAACTGACGGACAGGTCGATTCTGGAGGCGGCGGAGCCATCATGGCTCCGCCGCCTTTTCAATGCCCCTCGGCCTCCCCGACCGCCCGCAGCCGCGCCTCCAGCGCCGCCGCGCCCTCCTCGAGCTCCTCGCGCGGAAGCCCGCCCTCCCGTAGCGCGCCGTCGCGCTGCGAGCGCAGGTCGCGGTAGAAGGCGCGCCCGCGGTCGCGCGCCGTCGGACCGGCGCCGAAGCGGTCCAGCGCCTCGAACAACAGGTCCTCCGCCCCGGCGTACCCACCGCGCTGCACCCGGTAGTCGAACAGCCGCCACAACGTCGGTTCCGGCAGGTCGACGCCGTCCAGCGCCTCTTGGTGTTCATTGATGCGCTCAGGTAGCTCCTCGATGTCCGACCCCTCCGCCGCCGCGGCCAGCGCCAGGTTCAACGCCTTGACCCGCAGCTCCGGCGGGACCGGGCGGTCCCGCGCCGCCATGCCGATCGCTTCGGCCCGCAGCAGTTCGGACAGCAGGAAGGCGCGCTCACAGTCCAAGCGGCCGGTGCTGGAGAGGATCTCGATCAGGCTCTCGCCGTCCAGGTCGTGCATCAGCGAGCGGGGGACGCCCAGCTGGTCGCGGTAGACCTGGTCCAGTTCGCGGATGAGGCGCTCGAACGTCGCCTGGTCCCGCTGGCCCATCAGGTACGCCAGGATCTGCGAGATCTGTCGGATGGTGCGCAATACCAGGTCGTCACGAATCGGCACGGGTCCGAGGATAGGCCCTCGAAGGCCGCACGCGCGTCGTATCGTCGTCATCGACGGGGAAGGAGGCATCATGGCAACGCCCGATCCGCGCGCGATCTCGGTCGCGATCTTCGAGGACGGCTGGAACCGGGGCGCGTTCGAGGGCTTGGCGGACGCGTTCGCGCCGACGTTCACGTTCCACGTGCACGGCACCGCGCGCGAGATGCGCCTGGACGATCTTCGGTGGATCGTGGGACGCTGGCGCGACGGGTTTCCCGATCTGCGTTTCGAGCTGCACGACGTGCTGGCGCAAGGCGACCGCGTCGCGATCCGGGCGACGCTCACCGGCACGCACTTGGGCACGTGGAGCGAGCGGCCGGCCAGCGGCCGGGCGATCGCCGTCGATCACATGTTCGTACTGCGCTTCGACGCCGGCCGCGTCGTGGAGGTGTGGGAGGTGCTGGATTCAGGTGCGTTGCGGCGGCAGCTGGACGGGGCGACGTGATCGATCGCGTTGGCGCGCGCAGCGCTCCCTGCGCCTCAGGTGCCAATCCCACGGCGTACCATGGCGCATGCAGCGACCCCTGATCCTCGTCACTGGCGGCAGCAGCGGCATCGGCGCGTCGCTGGTGCGCCACTTGGCCGCGTCGTACCGCGTGGTGACCGTCGCGCGGCGTCTGGACCGCATGCGCGAAGCGTTCGCCGAGCTTTCCGACGTCGAAGCGCACGCGCTCGACCTGTCCGACCTCGAGGCGTGGCGGGACTTCCTGCGCGACCTGATCGCGCGGCACGGATCGGTCCCCTACGCAATCAGCTGCGCCGGATCGTCGTGGTCGGGGGAGAGGCGACCCTCGTTCCGAGCGGTGGTTGGGCGCTGCAGTACGGCGCCAAGATGGCGCTGAACGGGTTCGTCGTGGCCGCCGCGCTCGAGAACCGCGACCGGAACGTCAAGATCAACCTCCTCGCCCCGGGGCCGACGGATACCGAGATGTACCCCGGCCCGCTTCCCGTCGACGCGTCGCACCCGACGGTGGATCACCTGCTGGGTCTCGGCCGGGATGGACCGACGGGACGCATGTACTGGCTCGGCTACGAACTGCCCCTGTTCCCCGACCTGGGCGCTACCGACCTGGCAGCCTCGGTCCCCGACCGGCAGCGGCTCCGATTCGTATTGGACGAGCCGGCACCGGACTGAGGGCGCGCGCGACGCCCGACGTGGCGGGCGTCAGAATCCGCCGAACCCGACGATGGTCGTCGCTGGGTCGCTTGCGCTGTATCGCGACGACACGAGGTCCCCGGCGCGGTGTCGCACTACGAACCGGCGTCGTGGACGGGGGGTGCGGCCGGCACGCCGGGCGTGCCAGCCAGGCCGTACCGCCGTTCGAATCCCGACATGATGCGAAGCCCCCACTGCATCAACGGGCCGATCGCCAGCGCGAACGCCAGCGTGCCCAGCCCCACCGTGCCGCCCAGCAGCCACCCCGTGAGCAGCACGCACGCCTCGACGCCGGTGCGGGCCCGCCGAACCCGGGTGTTCAGCCGTTGCGCCAACGCCAAGGCGAAGCCGTCGCGCGGCCCTGCGCCGAGGCCGGCGGTGATGTAGAGGCCGGTGGCGAGGCCGTTCATGACCAGGCCGGTCGCGAAGATCGCGCCGCCGTCCAGCCATCCCTCGCCCCGCGGCAGGAACGGCTGCGCCAAGAACAGGTCCACCCACGGCCCGATCAATGCCATGTTGAGCACCGTCCCCAATCCGGGCCGCACGCCGGCCAGCAGCATGCTCACCAACAGCAAGGCCAGGCCGGCCGCCACCATCACCTGGCCGATGGTGATCGGCAGGTGCTGGGCGGCGCCCTGGTGGAACACGTCCCACGGCCCCAGGCCCACGCCGGCGGCCAGCATCAGCGCGATCGAGAACCCGAACGCCATCAGCCCCACGTTGAGGTGGACCAGCCGCAAAACGAAGCGCCGCCACGACCGACGCGGGGCCTCGTGGGGCGACTGACTCACGAGGTGCTCGTCACCCGGACCGCACGGGCGCCGGTGATGCGCTTCAGGTCGTCCGGCGCGACGGGGAACACCGCCCGCGCCGTGCCGGCGGCGGCCCACACCTGCTCGAACGCCATCAGGTCCTCGTCCAGCAGCACCGGCACCTCCGACGCCAGGCCGACCGGCGCCACCCCGCCGATGGAGAAGCCGGTGACGCTCCGCACCGTCGCCGGGTCGGCCATGCGCACCTCGCTGGCTCCCGAGCTCTTCGGCCAGGCGGGCGGCGTCGACGCGGTTGCGGCCGCTGGTCAGCACCAGCGTGGCCTCACCGTGCTCGGTGACGAACAGGAGCGACTTGACGATCTGGGCGACCTCGCAGCCTACCGCCGCGGCGGCGTCGGTGGCGGTGCGGGTGGAGTCCGGCATCTCACGGACGGCGTCGTCCAGGCCGTGCTGGCGCAGGGCGTCACGCACGCGGGTGGTGCTCTTGGATTCCGCCATGGCGGCGAGGATACACCCGCCGTACGCTGACGGGCACGCTGAGCGAGGTGGCCGGTACGTTCACGCGGTGCGTCGCGCCCGCCTCAGTACTGGTAGCCGGCCACCTCCGCTGCATCGCTCTCCACGCCCAGCCCCGAAGCGATGCGGTTCACGAAGTTGAAGTAGGCCGTGATCATGGTGAGGTCCAGGATCTGGTCGTCCTCGAGCCCATGCCCGCGGAGGGCGTCCACGTCCGCCTCGGTGATCCCGGCCGGGTCGCGCGTCAGCGCGACGGCGTGGTCGAGGATCGCCAGCGTACGTGCGTCCAGCTCGGCCTCGCGTGGATCGCGGCGCAGCCGGGCCAGGCGGTCCTCGTCCTTCCAGTACGCCAGGAGCGCCTGGCCGTGGTGTTGATCGCAGTAGTCGCAGCCGTTCTCGCGCGACACCACGATGGCGATCGATTCCCGCACCTCTCGTGACAGCCGCGAACGCCCGAACAACAGCGTCATGTACAGCTCCATGTGGGCGTCCAGCGCGCGGGGGTTCAGGGAGTGGATGGTATGGATCGCGGCCAGCTTGCCGCGAGAGCCTTGCAGGCGAGCGTAGGACTCGGCCAGGCGGCTGTTCGCCTCATGTTCGTCGATGACGCGGATGTAGGGCATGAGGGGCTCCAATGGGGCGATTGCCCGTGCGCAGGGTGGTTGGCAGCATGCCGCTCGGTCGCAGCGACGTCGGTACGATCGGCGACGTTCGCCCGACCGATCGCCGCGCATCGAAAAATCGCATGGGACGGCGTCGCCCGTGCGGTCCGTGCGATCCGTGGTTCCGGCCGCGCCTCAGTTCTCCAACCGCGCCCGCAGGTCCGCGATCAGGCTGCCCGCCCGCAGCATGGCGACCTGCCGTTCGCTCAGCTGATGCGTCAGCGTGACGGGGCGGTCCTCGCCGACGATGCGTGCTTCGATCGGGGTGCCGTGCTCCAACGCGTCGTGTAGCCCTTCGAGGCGCAGGCGCGTGCCGGCCTCGAGGCGGTCGCGGTCGTCGGGCGCGTCGAAGGTGAGGGCCAGCACGCCGAAGTTGGCGAGGTTCTGCCAGTGGATCCGCGCGAAGCTTTCCGCGATCACCACGCGGACGCCCAGGTAGCGCGGCGCGATGGCGGCGTGCTCGCGGCTGGAGCCCTGGCCGTAGTTCTGGCCCCCCACGATGATCGAGCCGCCGTCCCGGTCGCGCAGCTCGGCGGCGCGGTCCGGGAAGGTCGGGTCCACGGCGCGGTACACGAAGCGGGAGATCTCGGGCACGTTGGACCGGAACGGCAGCACCTCGGCGCCGGCCGGCATGATCTCGTCGGTCGAGACGTCGTCGCCGACGGCCAGCGCCACCTCCAGCTCCAGCGTGTCGGGCAGGCCCTCGAACTCCGGCAGCGGCTGGATGTTGGGACCCTTGACGACCTCGAGGCCGCGGGCCTCCTCGGGCGGGGCGGGCGCCTCGATCATCTCCGTGTCCAGCGTGAACCGCTCGGGTGGGCGGTAGGCCGGGTAGGGCATGTCCAGGTCGCGGGGGTCGGTGATGACGCCCCGCAGCGCCGAGGCGGTGGCGGTCTCGGGGCTGCACAGGAACACACGGTCCTCCTGCGTCCCGCTGCGGCCGGGGAAGTTGCGGGGCACGGTGCGGAGGCTGTTGTGGCCGGTGGCGGGCGCCTGGCCCATGCCGATGCAGCCGTTGCAGCCGGCCTGGTGTAGGCGCGCGCCGGCGTGGACGAGCTTGGCGAGGTAGCCGTGCTCGGCCAGGTTGGCCAGGATCTGCCGCGAGGTGGGGTTCACGTCGAACGACACGCCCGGGTCGGTGCGGCGGCCGTCCACCATCATGGCGGGCACGGCGAAGTCGCGGAAGCCGGGGTTGGCGGAGGAGCCCAGGTAGGTCTGATACAGCGGCTCGCCGGCCACCTCGCGGACCGGCACCACCTTGCCGGGCGAGGAGGGCAGCGCGATCAGCGGCTCCAGCGCGCTCAGGTCGATCTCGTCGTGGTGATCGAAGGCGGCGCCCTCGTCGGCGGTCAGCTCGCGGTCGTCGCCGGCGCGGTCCTGCCCGGCCAGGAAGGCGCGGACCGCCTCGTCGGCGGGGAACACCGTGCTGGTGGCGCCCATTTCGGTGCCCATGTTGGCGATCACGTGCCGGTCCATGGCGTCCAAATGCGCCAGGCCGGGGCCGTAGTACTCGATCACCATCCCCTTGGCGCCGTCCACGTCGTAGCGGCGCAGCATCTCCAGCACCACGTCCTTGGCGGACACCCAGTCGGGCAGTTGGCCCTCCAGGCGGACGCCCAGCACCTCGGGCATCTTCAGGTACAGCGGTTCGCCCGCCATCGCCAGGGCGACCTCCAGCCCGCCGGCGCCGATCGCCAGCATGCCCAGGCTGCCTGCGGCGGGCGTGTGCGAGTCCGACCCCACCAGGGTGGTGCCGGGCAGGCCGAAGCGTTCCATGTGGACGGGGTGGGATACGCCGTTGCCGGGGCGGGAGTAGTGCACGCCGAACTTGCGGGCGGCGCTGCGCAGGAACAGGTGGTCGTCGGGGTTCTTGAAGTCGGTCTGCAGCAGGTTGTGGTCCACGTACTGCGCGGACACCTGGGTGCGGACGCGGGGCAGGTTCAGCGCTTCGAACTCCAGCATCACCAGCGTGCCGGTGGCGTCCTGCGTGAGGGTCTGGTCGATGCGCAGGCCGATCTCGCGGCCCGGTTCGGCGTCGCCCGAGACCAGGTGGTCGTCGATCAGCTTGCGGGTGACGTTGCGTGGCATGGCGGCCTCCCTTCGGGGCAGGCGCCCGCGCCGCGTCATCGCGGCCGGGCGCTGCCGCGGGCCGTGCTCGGGTCTCACGCTAGCGCGACGTCCGGCGTCGCACCGAAGGCTGGCTTGCAGGGCCCGGCCGTGTGGGCCGGCGGCGCACGCCGCCCGGCGCGTGTGCCATGATTCGCGGTATGGACATCTATTTGCGTTCGGCGCGCGCGCACGCGCCCGGTCCGGTTCGCACGCTGGCCGTCGGCGTGGCGCTCGCGCTCCTCGTAACCATTGCGCCGTTCGGCGCCCGCGCGCAGGACCTGGCGGAGCGGGTCACCACCGCGACCCTGGACAACGGCCTGCGCATCCTGCTGGTGGAACGGCCGGCCGCGCCGGTGATCAGCTTCGAGTTGGCGTTCGATGTGGGCGGCATCGACGAACCGGGCGGGCTGGGCGGCATCGCGCACATGGTCGAGCACATGGCGTTCAAGGGCACCCGCACGCTTGGGCCCGAGGACGCCGAGGCGGAGGCCACCGCGCTGGCGGAGATCGAGGTGCTGGCTCTGGCGCTGCGGCACGCCCGCCGAGAGGGGGACGCGGCGCGCGTGGCACGCCTGCAGGAGGCGTTCGACGCGGCCCGGCAGCGGGCGCGGGCGTTGGCGCGCGACGACGTGCTGGACCAGGTGCTCAGCGTCAACGGCGCGGTGGGCCTGAACGCCTCCACCGGCTACGACGTGACGCGCTACGTGGTGTCGCTGCCGGCCAACCGGCTGGAGCTGTACGCACGCATCTACGCCGACGTGATGGCCAACACGGTGTTCCGGTCGTTCTACGCCGAACGGGACGTGGTGCGCGAGGAGCGGCGGCAGCGCAGCGAGGACGACCCGCAGGGGGTGTTGTTCGAGGCGTTCCTGGCCGAGGCGTTCCCGGAGCACCCCTACGGCCGTCCGCTGATCGGCGCGCCCGAAGAGATCGCGGGCTACACCGCCACCAAGGCGAAGGCGTTCTACCAGAGCTACTACGCGCCCGACCGGGCGGTGCTGGTGCTGGTCGGCGACGTCGACCCGGAGCGCGACCTGCCGGTGCTGCGCCGCTACTTCGGCGAGGTGCCGCAGCGCGAGACGCTGCGCACCTGGCTGCCCGAGCCGGATCGGCCCGAGGAGCCGCGCCGCGTGACGGTCCGCTTCGACGCGCAGCCGCAGGTGGCGGTGGGGTACCCGAAGCCGACCTATCCTGCGCGGGACGCGTACGTGCTGGACCTGATCGACGCGCTGATGTCGCAGGGGCGCACCTCGCGGTTGTACCAGCGGATGGTGCTGGGCGATCAGAGCGCGTTGAGCGTGACCACCAGCAGCGCCTTCCCGGGCATCCGGGACGAGAATATGTTCCTGTTCTACGGCCAGCCCCGCGCGCCGCACGGGCCTGACGAGCTGGTGTCGGCGCTGCAGGAGGAGTTGGACCGCCTGGCGCAGGAAGGCGTCAGCGAACGCGAGCTGCAGAAGGTCAAGAACCAGGTGCGGGCCGACAGCGTGCGGGCGCTGCGCGACAACGCCCGACTGGCGTCGCAGTTGGCCAGCCACGAGCACTTCGCGGGCGGTTGGGAACGCCTGTTCGAGGACCTGGACGTCTACGCCTCCATCACGGCCGAGGAGATCCAGGAGGTCGCGGCGCGCACCTTCGTTCCCGAACACCGCACGATCGGGGTGCTCAGACCCCCCGAAACGCAGGACGAGGAGGGGTCGCAATGAGTTCGAACGCTTGGCAGGGACGACGTGTCCGTGGCGCGGGGCGCGGCCTCGTGACGGGGACGGTCGTCGCGGCCTGGATCTTGGCCGCCGCCGCGTGGGCGCAGCCGGCCGACTGGCCGCACCCCAGCGCAATGTCGTTCGACCCCGTCGATTTCGAGCCGCTGGAGCCACGCCGGGAGGTGCTGGACAACGGCCTGGTGGTGTATCTGGCGGAGGATCCCGAGCTGCCGCTGGTGCAGGGCACCGCGTACGTGGACGCCCCGGCGCTGTTCGACCCGCCCGACAAGACCGGCCTGTCCGCCTTCACCGCCAACCTGCTTCGCGAGGGGGGCGCGGGCGGACGCGCCCCGGACGAACTGAACGAGGAACTGGAGTTCCTGGGGGCGCAGGTCGAGGCCAGCGCCGATGACGCCTTGGCGTCGGTGTCGTTCTCGGCGCTGCAGGACAACGTGGACGAGGTGCTGCCGATCTGGCGGGACGTGCTGGTCGCGCCCGACTTCGCCCCAGAGCGGGTGGAGGTGCAGCGGCAGCGCCAGTTGGAGTCGATCCGCCGGGTGGCGGACCAGCCGGTGCAGTTGGCGGTGCGCGAGTTCCAAGCGCGCGTGGCCGAAGGCCACCCGGCCGGCGCCTACCCGACCGAGGCCACCATTCAGAACATCACGCGCGAGGACCTACGCGCCTTCCACCAGGCGTACTACGCCCCTTCGTCGACGGTGCTGGCGGTGACGGGCGACTTCGACGCCGATCAGATGCTGGCGCGCCTCGAACGGGTGTTCGGCGACTGGACCCACCAGGCCGAGCCGCCCCCGGAGCTACCCACGTTCGACCCAGACCCCGAAGCCAAGGTGTACCTGGCGCAGAAGGACGTGCAGCAGTCGGTCCTCATCGTCGGCACGCCGGCCATGCCGGCCTACGACGCGCCGTACACGGCGTTCACGGCGGCCAATCACGTCCTTGGCGCGGGCGGGTTCACCAGCCGCCTGTTCCAGGAGATCCGCAGCCGCCGTGGGCTGGCGTACGCGACCGGTTCCGTGCTGACGCAGGGGTTCGAGGTACCCGGCGTGTTCCTCGCCTACGCCTTCACCCGCGCCGACGCCACCGCGCAGACGCTGCAACTGCTGCTGGACGAACTGCGCCGCATGCACCGGGAGGGCCCTTCGCCCGACGAGCTGGCTCGCAGCGTGGAGACGCTGGTGAACCAGTCGCTGTTCCGTGACACCTCGGTCGCCGCGCGGACCGAGCGGACCGCCCGCGTGGAACTGTTGGGCCTGCCGGCGGACTACTTCGAGCGTCACCTGGACCGCTTGCGCTCGCTCACACCCGAAGAGGCGCGCGAGGCGGTCCGGAACGTCTACGACCCCAAGGACCTGGTGATCCTGGTCCTGGGGGACGAGCAGAGCTTCGACCTGCCGCTCGACGACTTCGGGCCGGTGGAGCGGATCGAGGTGGAGTAGGGCGTATGGCGACGCATCCGGTCGTCGTGCCGGGATCGCGCTGCGGCACCGCTCCAGGCCGCGGAACGAGGGGGCGCCCCGGGCGGCTCTCTCCCTCGTGGGGAACGCCCTGAGCCGCCCCTATGGCTACGGGGTGGAATCCTCGCGCGTGTCGTCCTCGAACGACGCTACCTCCACGGGCCGGTCGTGATCCAGCGCGTACTGCGCGGCCAAGGCCAATCGCAGGCTCTTGCAGGCGTCGTCGGCGTCGGGCGTGAGCGGTTCGCCGCGCCTTACGCCGCGGACGAAGGCTGCGAGTTCCGCCTGGTACGCGCTTTCGAAGCGTTCCAGGAAATCGCGCGGGCGGTCGAAGCGTCCGCCGCCGGCGTCGTAGCGCGTCAGGGCGGGACGCCGGTCCACCTCGACGTGCAGGCGGCCGTGCTCGCCCAGCACCTCGGCGCGGATCTCGTAGCCGTACGCGGTGCGCAGGCCGACCTCCAGCGTGCCGACGGCGCCGTTCTCGAACTGGAGCGTCGCGACCGCCGTGTCGCACAGGCCGTGCTCGGCCAGTTCCGGCAGCGCCAGCGCGCCTCCGATCGCGTGCACCCGCGCCACCTCGCCGACCAGAAATCGGGCGCTGTCCAGGTCGTGTCCCCCCATGTCGACCAGCAGGTCGCCGCTCCCGATCAGGTAGTCCAGCGGGGGTGGCGCGGGATCGCGCCCGATCCCCCGGAAGCCCTCCAACCGGCCGAGTTCGCCGGCGTCGATGCGCCGCCGGGCCTCGACGTACGGCGCGTCGTAGCGGCGTTGGTAGCCGACCTGGACCGGCGCGCCGTGGCGACGGGCGGCCTGGGCCACCTCACGCGCCGCGCGGAGGGTGTCGGCGAGGGGCTTCTCGACGAACAGGGCGCGGCCGGCCTCGATCGCCTGCAACGCCAACGGGGCGTGCGTGGCCACGGGGGTGCTCACCACCACGGCCGGAACCTCGCGGCTGTCGCCGAGTTCGGCGGCGTCGCGGAGGGGCTGCGCGCCGAGGGGTTCCGCCACCTCGCGGGCGCGCCCCAGGTCGCCGTCCACCACCGCGACGACGCGGCATTCGGGAATGCGGCCCAACAGGCGGGCGTGCACGCCGCCCATGCGGCCGGCCCCGATCAGCGCCACCGGGAGTGGCGTGGTCACGGCCGTGCCACCGGCGGCGGAGGGTACGGCAAGACGAGCATCGGCCTAGGCATGAGCACTCCCTTCGGGCTGGGAAAGACCGTTGTACACGGTTCGTTTGGCGTTCAGCGAGAATAGCCACCCGCCAGCGGGCTGTCAACGCGTCGGCCTGCGGCGCGTGCCAGAAAGGACCGCGATATGGTTCCCGGGGGGCGGTCATGGGCCGCCCCGACGCCGCGCCCCAGGGAGGCCGCGCATGCCCGACCCCACGAGGTCCGACCTCTCGACGCCCCTTCGCGCTGCGTCCGGCCCTGGCGCTGGAGAGTCCCGCGCGCCGGAACATCCCGAGCCGCCCCCGCGCGCGTTCGGGCCGGTGGCGGCCTCCAGGCGAATCGTCACCTTGGACGTGCTGCGCGGCTTCGCCCTGCTGGGGATCCTGCTGGTGAACGTGCCGTTGATGATGCATCCGGTGCATCTGGAGGCGCTGGGGGCGGGGCCCGACGGGGGCCTCGACCGCGTCGCGCGTCTGCTGGTCGAGGCGCTGGCGGAGGGCAAGTTCTTCACGCTGTTCTCGCTATTGTTCGGCGTCGGGATGGCGATCCAGATGCAGCGCGCCGCGTCGCGGGGCGCGCCGTTCGTGCCGTTCTTCCTGCGGCGGATGGGCACGCTGCTGGGGATCGGCGCAGCGCACGTGCTGCTGCTGTGGTGGGGGGACATCCTGGTGTACTACGCCGTGCTGGGCATGGCGGTGCTGCCGCTACGCGCGGCCCCCGTGCCGCGGTTGCTGCGGCTGGCCGGCGGGGCGGTGCTGGTTCCGATCGCGCTGAACGCCGGCCTGTTCGGTCTGGGCCAGTTGGCCCAGACCACCCCGGAGGGCGCCGAGGCGTGGAGGGCGGGCATCGAGGCGTCCGTGGCCGATGCGCGCGTCGATGCGGACGTTGCCTACCAGACCTACGGCGCGACCGACTTCGGCGCGATGGTGATGCAGCGCGTGGCGGACTGGAGCTTCGCCACGATCGGCGTGACGGTGGGCGGCATGCTGTTCGTGGTGGCCGCGATGTTCCTGATCGGCATGGTCGTCGGTCGCCGCGGCGTGCTGCACGATCCGGGCGCACACCTGCCGCTGTTGCGGGGCGTCAGAGTGTGGGGCGGCCTGGTGGGCGTGCTGGGCACGGCCACCTGGATGGCCACCGGCACCACCGTTTCGATGGAGCCGACCCTGGCGGGACTGGTGTCGACCACCGGGTTCGTGCTGGGCGCGCCGGCCCTGTCGTTGGCGTACGCCGCGACGCTGACGTTGGCGCTGCGCGACCCACGTTGGCAGGCCCGCCTGCGCCCCTTGGCCGCGGTCGGCCGGTTGGCGCTCAGCAACTACCTGTTGCAGTCGCTGGTGGTCACCACGTTGGCGTACGGCTACGGCCTCGGCCTGTACGGGCAGATCGGCGCGGCGTGGAGCCTGGTGATCGCCCTGGTCGTGTTCGCGCTGCAGGTTCCGTTGAGCGTCGCCTGGACGCGGCGGTTCCGCTACGGACCGGTGGAGTGGCTGTGGCGCACCCTTTCGTACGGCCGCCCGCCACGGCCGTCCGCGTAGCCGGCACGCCCCCCGGGCACTGCGCGTCGTTCACGGCCGGTAGGGCGTCACCTCGATCCGTTCCGCCACGTCTGCACGGCTGAGTTGGTAGCCGTCGACGCGGTCGGCGCTGAGGTCCAGCACCAGGAAGGTGGGCGGCACCTCCGCGCGGGCCTTGGGGTCGTACCCCAGCAGCGAGCCGGGGTCGAGCCACCAACCGCCGTCGCTGCGTTCCACGCGGTAGCGGTGGTCGTGGCCGTACACCACCGCGGCGTACCGCGCCGTGTCCATGGTGCGCGCCAGGGCGGGGAAGTGGTTCATCGCGACGGCCAGCCCGTCGAACGTCCCTTCGAACGCCTCGCCGTGCAGCTCGAGGTGAGCGTACGAGCGCGCCACGCGCTCCATGCGGAAGCGATCGCCGTCGTTGTTGCCGAACACCACGTGGATCGGGCCCGCCTCGTACCCCTCGGCCAGGATCGGCAACATGAAGGGAGAACACAGGTCGCCCGCGACCAGCAGCGCGTCGACCTGCTGCAGGCCGCTCAGTGCGGCCCGCAGGTTGCGCACCGAATCGTGGACGTCGGAGATGATGCCGAGTTTCATGGGTCCTCCTCGTGGATGTGCGCAGCTACTTGACGCGGGTCCGTGGAATGGCCGCCGGCAGGCGACTGACGAACTCGTTGTTCATGGCGTGCGCGAAGTCGGAGAACGACTGCAGCGTGATGGCGTTGTTCTTCTGCCGGCCCACCAGCACCGCCGTGTCGCCGACCTGGACACCGGGGATGCGGGAGACGTCCACCATGAACACGTTCATGTTGATCAGTCCGATCACCGGCGCCTTCTTGCCTCGGATCAGGACGTGCCCGCGGTTGGAGAGGGCGCGCGGGTAGCCGTTGGCGTACCCGATCGGCAGGACGGCGACGGTCATGTCGCGCGGGGCCTGGTAGCTGGTGCCGTAGCCGATGAAGTCGTCCTTGGGCACCTCCTTGATGTGCATGACGTCGGTCTCCCACGACAGCACGCGCTGCATGGGGTTGTCGCTGGACTTGCCGACCTGCATCAGGTGCATGTTGTAGATGTCCGGACTGGGCCAGAACCCGTACTGGGCGGTGCCGACGCGCACCATGTCCATCACCGTGTCGGGGAACGCCAGCGCGGCGGCGGAGCAGGCCGCGTGCCGCTTGGCAGGCAGCACCTTCGCCTTCTTGGCGCGCGCGTAGGCGGCCTCGAAGCGTTGCAGCTGCTTGACGATCCGGAACTGGTTGGCCAGCGTCTCGATCCCGGCGAAGTGCGTGCACATCCCTTCGAAGCGAAGGTGCTGGCGCTGGGCCTTGAGGTAGCTCAGCGCCTCGTCGAGGCGATCGAAGGGCAACCCGGTGCGGTTCCCGCCGGTCTCCACCTCCAGGTGGATCACGGCGGGCGTGCCGACCTCCGCGGCGACTCTCGCGGCGTCCTGCAGGCGGGGCAGGTCGAACACGAAGAACTCGATGCCGTTCTCGATCACCCAGGGCAGGTCCTCGGAATAGAGGATGCCCATGATCATGATGCGGGTGTCGTCGCGGCTGACCGCCCGGACCTCCTCCGCTTCGAAGCTGGACGCCACCGAGAAGTGCCGGATGCCGGCACGCTCCGCCATCGGCACGAACTGGGCGATGCCGTGCCCGAACGCGTTCGCTTTCACGACCGAGGAAATCACCGCATGGGGGCCGACCTTGCGGCGGATGAACTCCACGTTGGTCTTCACGGCCGACTGGCTGAGCGTGATGCGGGACGAGTGCCGAACCGAGCTGCGGGGCGCCACGGATGCGGTCATGCGCGACAGGCTAGCACCAGCTCGGAACGGGCGCTGTTGGGGCCCCGTGGTAGTCTGACGCCATACGCCGGCCCCCAGAGGGCCGCACGTTCGTCCCTCACGCTTCGTCTTGCGTCATCCTCGGCCCTTTGGTCGAAAGGAGTTCGACTCATGTCTCATGCCGTCGCATTGCTCGGTTGGAGCCTGCCCGCCATCGAAGCCGCCCAGAAGCTCGGAAAACCGTTCGTGGTGGTGAGCTTCGCCGATTTTCAGGACTACGCCGACAAGCACGGCATCCCGTTCGTGGCGTGGGACTTCGCCGAGTGGAACGAAGAGATGAACTCGCTCACGCTGCACGAGCGGCTGGAACCGTTCGGCGCCAAGGTCGCCGTTCCCCTGTACGAGGAGACGGTGGAGTGGGCGGGCGCCCTCAACGCCCTCTACCGGGACGACCCCAAGGTGCACAACCGCTCGTTCCTGTTCCGCAACAAGGCCATCATGAAGCGCAAGGCGCTCCTCTCGGGCCTACGGGTCGGCCTGTTCGAAGAGGTGACCGACAAGGCGGGGGTGCGGGCGTTCATGGACCGCGTCAACCAGGCCAACGCCAACACGCCGGGCGACCTGGACGCCTGGGTGCACCTCAAGCCGTTCGCGGCGATGGGTACGGTCGGGCATCGCCTGCTCCGGACCAAGCAGGACATCGACGACAAACTGACCGAGGCCGACTTCCCGAGCCTGGTGGAGAGCCACCTGGCCGGGCGGGAGTTCTCGTGCGAGGCGTTCATCCACGACGGCAAGATCCGCTTCCTGAACGTGACGGAGTACGTCAAGCTGGGCCACTCGAACTTCATTCCCGCCTCGCCGGAGCTGGCGTCCAAGCGGCCGATCATCGAGCGCGCCATGCAGCGCCTGGTGAAGGGGTTCGGCATCGAGTACGGCCTGATCCACCCCGAGTGGTTCCTCACCGAGGACGACGAGGTCAGTTTCGGGGAGGTCGCCAACCGCATTCCCGGCGGCCACATGTTCGAGTTGATGAACAAGGTGTACGGCTTCGACCCCTACCAGGCGCACATTTTGTGCAGCGACCCCGCCACCAGCGAAGACGAACTGGCGGCGGCGTTCCCCGCCCCGGACTACGTGCCCGACACCGTGGCGGGCTGTCTGATGGTCTACCCCAAGCCCGGCTACGTCAGCCGGTTGCAGGTGCCCGCCGAGCTCGAAGAGGACCCCTACTTCGAGGATCACACCCTGTTCGAGCCCAGCGCCCACAAGGTCGGCAGCGAACGCGAGGGGTACGGCAACCACTACGGCACGGTGTTCCTCAAGGGCGAGGACACCGGCCGCATGAAGGACCTGTTGACGCACTACGAAGGCGTCGACTTCTACGCGTGAGGGCAATCGAGGACGACGTGACGATGAAGCATCCGGTTGGGCTCCCTCTGCGCCCGACCGCCGTCCGGACCGCCGCGGCGTGCCCATGAATCCGCGAGCGCTGGAGCGCTTCGATCGTGCGCTGGAGGCGCTGGCAGGCGCCACCGGCGTCGCCAAGCCCCTGTACCGTCCGAAGGTGTTGGCCAACAGCGAAGGCTTGCTTCGCGATGTCGACGGCGCCTCGCACCTCTACGCGCGGGTCCCGGCCTTGATCGAGGCGGGCATGTTCGAAGACGGCCCCTGGGAGCGTCCCGACCGCCTGGTGCCCAGCCTGGTGGCCGGCACGTTGCGGGCCGGCGGCGAGACGACCCTCATGGAGCTTCTAAGCGAGCTGCGCATGTTGGCGTTGGCGACCGGCAAGGTTCACCACCGGGAGGTCGACGTAGAACGCGCCACGGCCTTCCTGGAGGAGGTGATGGTCCTCAACCTGGACTTGGTGTTCCCCTCCGGGAGCGAGGCGGAGCGCCACGACCCCCAGGCCGTCGTGGACAAGACACGGGTGCTGTTCGACCTGGTGTTGCAGCACGTGCCGTTGGACAGCGTGCAACGACGGTTGAGCCGCGAGGTCGACATGATCATGCACCAGCGGCCGATCGTGACGCAGCGTGCGCGGACCATGATCGCGTTCGCCCGTCGTCAGTTCCCCTTGGATCGCGACGATCCGGACGACCAGGTGCTGTTGCGGTACATGGACGCGATCGACGGCCCCACGGCGCTGAGTCGCGAGCTGCCGGATCACGGCGCGTACGGCGAGGTGCTGGCAGCCGCCGAGGAGGACGTCGTCCAAGGTGAGGCGTGGGCGCTGGGCCGTTCGATGCTCGCCACCGGCTTGGTGAGCGCGCACCATGCCGTCCTGCTGCGGCAGGTGCGGGAGCACCCCGAGCTGGTGGCCAGCGCCCTGCAGCTGTCCGACGGCGGCCGGCAACAGTTGGCGGACCATCACGGCCTGATCGTCGAGATCATCGACGCGGCCATTCACCCGGTCACGGAACAGGCCGTGCTGGGCCTGTCGGAGGCGTTGAACGCCGGCCTGTTCGCGCGGGCTCCGGTGCGTCAGGCGCTCAGCCGCCTGTCGACCCTCGACGTCCACCCCGAGGTCGCGGCCGACGTGTGCCACTCGGCTCCCGGCGACCTGCCCGCCCGGCACCTCCTGTTGGCCGACGCGCTAAGCGTGTTGGGGCAGCCCTTGGGGGTGAGCCAGGGCTGGAGCCCCACCTGCCAAAGCGCGCGCGGGATCAGCCTTTGGAGCCAGTACGCGCCCGGAAAGCTGCTGGACATGGTGATCACGGTCGCGCAGAGCAACCGCCTGGAGATGCGCTTCGAGAGCCACACGCTGGACTCCAGCACGCTCTCGGCCGGCCTGGCGACCGAGATCGACTACAGCCTGGACGCCGTTTCCACCGTGCTGGTGCCGCACCTCGACCGGTTGTACAACCACATGATGAAGCTGGCCGGGTTGCGCGCCGACGACCCGCACAAGTGGGTCAACCCGGCGCTGTACGGGCATTGGATCCCCACGGGGTTCTTCTCCGCGTTCGATCCCATCACGCAGAGCATCCAGAACTACGACGCGTTCGTGCGGACCTTCTACGCCTCCCACCACCCCGGCTACAACGGCGGGCACGACCTGGCCTACCCCAGTCCGGTCGGCCTGTTCATCACCTCCGCCAGCGCGGACCTGCTGGGGTTCCACGCCGTCTCACTGCTGCGCGTCGCCGCGCCGGAGCCGGGGGGCGAGATGCGCGCCTACTTCCTGAACCCCAACGCCGAAGGGCGGCAGGACTGGGGCATGGGGGTCGAGCCGACCGTGCACGGGCACGGCGAGCGGCCAGGGGAGTCGTCGCTGCCGTTCGAGCACTTCGTCAGCCGCCTGTACGCCTACCACTACAACCCCAACGACTTGGGCGACACGGCCGCCGTGGGCCAAGGCGAGGTGGACCGCGTCACGCGGCAGGCCAAGGAGAGTTGGGGCACCGCCTACGTGTGGCCGACGACGTCCGTGCTGCAGTGAGCTAGCCGTCGACTGGCCGCGTCGCCCCTCGCCTTCGCACCACACCGCTCGACCCTCCCACCGTGGAAGGGTTCAGGGTACCGGTGGATGTGAGTGGCATGGACGGGACTTCTCGGCGCGGCCGCGTGGCGTGCCTTCCGGCGGGCGGCGGTGACGACCGCCTCCTGAGCGGGCGGCCTGCAGGCCGGCCTGCAGGCCCGCCGCGCCGAAGCGGCTATGCTCGAGGTCATGCAGGTGGTGCGCATCCTGGCGGGGCCGGTCGTGACGTCGGCGTTGGCGCTGGCGGCGTTCCTCGTGCTGTACGCGAACCCGTCGATCGATCCGTCGTTGGCCGCCCCGGCGTTCCACTTCTGGCTGGTGTCGGCCACGTCGTTGCTGGCGTTGCTGTTGGCGCTGGCCGTGGCGGTGGCGGGCGGCCGGGCGCGGGACGCCCGCGTGGTGTACCTGGGCGCCGGGCTGGCGGGCCTGGCCGGCTTCTTCGCCTTGCACGGCCTGTCCACCCCCGGCTTCCTGGTACGGACCGCGGAGGTCGCCGGTCCCGCGGCGCAGCTCTCGGTCCTGTCGCTGGGCGCATGGATGTTCGCGGGGGCGTACCGGTTGCCGAGGGTAGAGGGGCCGGGCCTCACGCGGTTGCTGGTGGCGTGGACCGCCGTGGTGCTGGCGGCCATCGGCCTGGGGCTCGCCTGGCCCGGCGCGTTCGGGTACCTGCCGATCGACGAGAGTCCCCTCCGGTGGTTCGTGACCGCGCTGCTGTGGGTCCTGTTGCTGGCCGCTGGCGCGCGCTTCCTGGAGGGCTACCGCCTGTCGCGCTCGGCCTTGCACCTGGTGATGCTGTACGTGGTCGGTTGGCTGGCGGTGACGCAGCTCATCATGGTGATGGGCGAGGTGTTCCAGTTGAGTTGGTGGCTGTACCACCTGGTCCTGCTCGTCGCGGTGGGCACCATGCTGATCACGGTGGCGCGGCAGATGCGGCGCGGCACGTTGCGTGCCGGGCTCGGGGCGCTCCTGAGCGACGACGCGGAACGGCGCTTGGCGTACGGCATGCGGCCCGAGGTCCGTGCCCTGGTGGTGGCCACGGAAGCGAAGGACCGCTACACCGGCGGGCACATGCAGCGTGTGGCGGCCAATGCCGTCCGCCTGGGGCGGGCGATGGGGCTGGGTGCCGACGACCTACGCGCGTTGGCGCAGGCCGGCGTGATTCACGACGTCGGCAAGATCGAGATCCCCGACGCGATCCTGAACAAGCCGGGCGCCCTCAGTGAGGAGGAGTTCACGGTGATCCGGCGCCATCCCGAGGTGGGAGCCCGCATCGGACGCGAGCTCGGCGTGCACGACCGCGAGCTTGGCATCATCCGCCATCACCATGAACGGTGGGACGGGGCCGGCTATCCCGACGGGCTCGCCGGGGAGGCGATCCCGCGCTTGGCGCGGGTGTTGTCCGTAGCCGACGTGTTCGACGCGATGACGTCCGAGCGTTCCTACCGCCGCCCGCTCGAAGAGGGCGAGGCCCTTCGCCACATCGAGGAGGGGTCGGGCAGCGCATTCGATCCCGCCTGCGTGCGGGCGTGGCTGCGGCTGATGGCGCCGGCCGGCTGAGCGGGCCGGGCCGTTACGAGGCGGCGGCGCCCACGGCGGTGAGCCTCTCCGGCCACAGCGTCGTGCGCAGGCCTTGGCGGTAGCCGATCACGGGCACGGTCTTGCCGACCTGCACCCCGCGCTCGTCCAGGCGGAAGTCGCCGAACACGGTGGTGGTGTCCAGGGCGAACAGCGCGTCGCGCACCGCGGCCGGCTCCAGCGTGCCCGCCTGCTCGACGGCGCGTTGGGTCACCTGCGCTGCGGCGTAGCCGGCCGAGGAATGATGGTCCAACATGCGCGCGATGGGCTTGCCGGGGTACTCGGGCTCCCACCGAAGCGTGAAGTCGTTCACGAAGCGGCGTGCGCCGGGGTACGGCATGGAGGGCAACCACAGCCCAAAGCCGTCCATGCCTTCCAGCGCGTCGCGGTGCGGAAGCAAGGCGGGTTCGTCCAGTTCGAACCAGGCGTAGCGCGGGAAGCTGACCCCTGGCCCGCCGAGGGCGTCCAGCAGCTCGGGGATCTGCTCGCCCAGGTTGCCGCCGGCCAGCACGTCGGGCTCTTCCGCCGCCGCCTGGCGGAGCGCGCGGTCCACGTCGACCATCCCGCCGTACTCCTGCTCGTACACCGGCGTCAGGCCCCGCGCGCGCACCGCCTCCCGCAGCCCGTCCGCCAGGTCGCGGGCGTAGTCATTGTTGGCCCACACGATCGCCACCCGTTCCAGTCCCTCGGACGCGAGGTAGTCCACTAGCGGCTCGGTCACGGCGCTGGCCAGCGGCAGCAGCGGCGCGGCCCAGCGGTGCCCCTGCGTCCACAGGCTCGGTTGCCAGGCCATCGGGAATACGCACGGCATGCGCGCCTCCTCCACCACCTCGATCGTGGCGCCCGCCAGGCCGCTGCCGTAATTGCCGAGCAGCAATTCGACGCCGTCCTCGTCTAGGAGACGGCGGTAGGAGGCGACGGCCTCTTCGACTTCGTTGGCGTCGTCGTAGACGATCAACTCCACGGGCCTTCCCAACAGGCCGCCTTCGGCGTTGACCTCGTCCTGCCAAAAGCGGTAGGCGAGGAGTTGGTGCAGGCCATCCTCCTCGAACAGGCCCGGACCGGACAGGGGAAGCGAGGCGCCGACCCGTAACGGGGCGCCCGCGTGCTGGGCCGCGAATGTCAGGCGTCCGCCCAGCACGGCGGCCGCGCCGACGCCGAGGGCGCGTTTGAGGAACGAACGACGATGAAGGGTTGGCATGGGGTCGACCTCCCGTCAGGCTCGCGGTGCGTGCGACTCGGTACGGATCGATGAGGCCTCGGTGTGCTCGCGGGGCGGACCCGCGGCGTGAAGGCGGCCCGTGCGGTAGCGGTCCGGCGCGACCACCACGGGGGTCCCTGCTTGCCATTGCAGGACGGCGTTGGTTTTGCCGACCTGCCGGCCGTGATCGTCCACGCGGTAGCGGCCGAAAACCGTCTCGGTCTCCAGGGCGAACAGGGCGTCGCGGACGCGGGCCCGCTCGGCGGTCCGGCCGCGCTCCGGGTCGGGGTGGGTGGGGGGCGCGTCCACGCTGTCGCCGCTTTCGACGGCGCGCCCGTAGAGTTGCATGGCGGCGTACGCCTGGGCTGCGTGCGTGTCGGGCGCTTCGCCCCAACGGTGCTGGTAGGCGCGGAGGAAGCGGTCGGTGCCGGGCGTGGGAAGGTAGGGCCGCCAGCCGGTGGTGCCTAGCACGCCCTCAGCGCCTGCGCCCACCTGCCGTGCGAAGGCTGGATCGGCCGCGCCGATCGCCAAGCTCGTGAGCCGCGGCCGCACGCCTGCCACCTCGAGGGCGTCGGCCAGCAGCAGGGCGTCGTCCAGAAAGCCGGAGCCCTGGCCGCCGGGGCGGAACCCCGTTCCGACGATCATGTCGCCGGGCAGGCCGACGACGGCGCGTCGCGCGTCGCGTTCGCGGCCGAAGGATTCGCGTGCCGCGACGTTCATGCCCAGCTGGGTGGCGTGGTCGGCCGCGCCGTCGATCACGGCGCGCGAGAACGGATCGTCGCGGTGCAGGAAGGAGACGCCTCGCACGCCGGCCCGTTCGGCCAGCGCCAGGGTGGAATGCAAGGTGGTGCCGACCGGGTTCAGCACCTGCACGGTCCAGCGCAGGCCGCCCGCCCACAACCCCTTGTCGCCGGCGGTGGGGGCGAGGCAGGGAACGCCGACCTGCTCCGCCGCCGGGATGGCGTCGCGGGTGAGGGCGCTGCCGTAGGGGGCGAGCAGGACGTCCGCCTCGTGCGCCAGGGAGGGGTAGCGGCGACGCACCACCTCCGCGTCGCTGCCGTCGTCCTCCAAGCGCAAGAGCACCGGGCGTCCGCCCACGCCACCCGCGGCGTTGCGACGCTCCGCCCACAGGCGCAAAGCGCGTTCGGCGGGGCGCCCGAACGCCGCGTAGCGTCCGGTGCGTGAGACGGTGCCCGCCACCACGCGCGGACGGGCCCGAGCGCCACCCAGCCCTCGGAACACGGCGTCGGGCGCGGCCCAGGACGTCCCGACCCCCGTGGTCCACCAGGCGGCGCCCGCCAGTGTGGTGCGCAAGAAGGTGCGGCGATTCACGACGTCGCTGCCGCGACCCGCCCTTTAGGCGGCCGCGCCGGTCGCGAGGCGGGCGAGGTCCATCGCGCTAGTAGTAGCCACCGCCGCCGTCCTCGTTTTCATCGTCATCTTCGCCTTCTCTCTCGCCGGCGCCTTCGTCCTCGCCGCCGGCATCGTCCGCGGGCAGGCTGGCTTCGATGGGCGTGCCGTTCGGGGCCACGGCGTACCAGGTGCCCCCGAACGCCTGGCGGTCGGGCGGTGCGATGCCCTGCCCCAGCGCGTCGCCGGCTTCGGCGTCGCCGGCGAAGCGGTAGAGCGGCCAACCGTTGTACACCGCCTGCCGCGCCATCCCCTCGCCCGCGGCGTACAGCAGATCCTCTTCTACGCCGGGGCCTGCGCGGGGATCGTCGCCGCTGCGGAGTTGCGGCCACGCGGAGGTGCAGCTCGTGTCGCAGCGTGGTGAGGCGTCGCGGACGCCCTCGCGGACGGTTTCGGTCTCGTCGTCCAGCAGATCGGTGTCCGCGAACAGGTACAGGGTGCGGCCGTCCCCGTCCACCAGGTGTTCGCCCAGGGCAGAATGCTCGGCCACCTCGACGCGGGCGGTGGGGGCGTCCTGCGCCACGGCGTGGCCGGCGATGCCCAGCGCGAACGCCAGGGCGGGCACGGCAAGAAGCGCTGCGGCGAAGCGCACGGCCTTGCCACCCAGCGCAGAACGGACGGTCGTAGCGGTTCGATTCGAACCTGGCATGGGGGCCTCCTCTCTCTCCGCGGCCACCGCGCTTCGGTGGCCACCTTGCTGAAGCCTTCGAGACGACCATGCACCTTGGTACTTACCGAATGCAAGTGATGGGGCAACGTGGTGCGGCCGTTACCCCGCCCTTCGAGCGCCGCGGAGCCGACGCCGGGGCCATGGCTTGGCACGTACCGGCGGCGCCAGCCCCGACACGTTCGCGTCGCCGTTGCGATAACGTCGGCCATGCCTCGTTCCTTCCTCGTTTCCGTCCATGACCCCATGCACCATCCGCCAGGGGCTGCCGTGCCGGGACCGGGACGGAATCCCACCGGCCCGGTGCGGCCTCGCGGGGTGTTTCCAAGATGAAGGCCGCCAAGATCCGTGGCTACCTGATCCACCTGTACACCGCCTCCACCCTGCTGTTCGTGGTGCTGGCGGTGCAGTGGATCCTGGACGAGCGCTACGCCTGGGCGCTGGTCGCGATGGCCGTCACCTTGGTGATCGACGCCACCGACGGCGCGCTGGCCCGCAAGTTTCGGATCGCCGTCGTTGCGCGGCGCATCGACGGCGTGCTGCTGGACAACGTGGTGGACTTCACGTCGTACGTGTTCCTCCCCCTGTTGTTCATGATGCACGTGGGCCTTCTGGTGGAGCCCGTCACCGCCTTCGCGACGCTCATCGCGTTCAGTTCCGCGTACGGGTTCTCGCGCACCAGCTCCAAGATGGCGGACGAGGGGTTCTTCGTCGGGTTTCCCTCGTACTGGAACGTGGTGGTGTTCTACCTGTTCCTGTTCGACCTTCCCGCGTGGTTCAACACCGCCCTGATCGTGGCGTTGGCGTTGCTGGCGTTCACGGGCGTGCGGTTCTTGTACGTGAGCCGCTTGAAGCGGAGCCGAACGCTTCACCTGGTGCTCGGCACCGTGTGGGGCGTGGCCTGCATGGTGGCGTTGTTCCTCGAGCCCGGCGCGGGACGCTTCGCCCTGGCGTACGGCTCGTTGGCGTACGTGGCGTTCTACACGGTGCACTCGGTGCTGTTGGACCTGGAGGGGCGGCGGGCGGCGCGGTGATGGGTACACGGACGGCTCGCGTCGACGGTCGCGCGGCGACCTGGCGGCGCATCCTCGTCGGCATGGTCTTGGGTGCGGCCCTCGTCGCGCTGGTGGCGGCGTGCGCACCGTACCTCGAGGCGGAGGTGCGGACCGAGGCGGGCGTTCGCGTCACGGCGGCGTCGTCCAGCGGCTACGAGGTCGTGCGTGTTCCCGAGGCGCGGCCGCGGCAGGGGATTCAGGTACGGCGTGCACAGGGACGGCCGGTCCACATTCCGCCCGGCCACTACCCGCCGTCCGGAGCGTGCCGGATCTGGCGGCCCGGCGTGCCGCCCGGCCGACAGGCGCCGTCCGGCCCGTGTTCCGAACTGGAGCGTCAGGTGCCGCCCGGCGCGTACCTGGTGATCGGGTGATGGCCGACGCACCACCCACGGGCACGCTGGACCACCTGCAACGATCGGCACGCTACAACGCGCGCGTGAATGCACGCCTGTACGACGCCTGCGCCGAGGTGCCCGACGATGTTTTGACGCAGCCGACGGACGCGGCTCTGGGAAGCATCCTGGCGATCCTGGAGCACGTTCTGGCCGCGGACCGCGTTTGGATGGCCCGCCTGCGCGGAACCGAGGCGGACGCCACGGGGCTTCACCTACCCACCTACACCCAGCTGGCACCGCTGCGCGAGGCGCGTGACGCCATGGACACCGAGATCGAATCGTACTTCGCGGACCTCGACGCGTCGTTCCTCGTGGCGGTGGTGCGCTCGGTCGATAGCCAAGGCCGCACGATGGAGGATCCGGCCCCGTTGGCCGCGGCGCACATGTTCAACCACCAGACGCACCATCGCGGGCAGGTGCACGTCCTGCTGCGCCGGCACCGGCCCGAGCCGCTGCCGCTGGACATGCACCGGATCCTCAACCCGCGTTCGTAGGTTTGGCCGAACCCACGAGGTCGTGGGGCCCGCCACGCGCGTTCCGGTTCGGACGTCGGCGCGGCGGAGGGGCCTACGTCAGAGGCGGTTGCGAAGCAGCGATGCGGCGCCACGTACCAGGCCCCCGAGCAGGGCGGCCACGACGGGTTGCGCCACCGTGCCGGGCAGCCAGATGCGGAGCGCGTACCCCAGCTCGCTGTAGGCGTGCCGTTGCCCCAGGATGCCGGGGCTGATTGCGTCGATCAGTAGCAGCGTCGTCCACGGCGCGACCGCCAGCCAGATCACCAGCAGCGCGACCCAGATCCCGACGCGGCCCCGCAGCGCCCACCACAGGATCGGCGCTGTCAGTACGAACCCCGGCAGGCTCATCGTCAGGCCGGCCAGGAAGAGCTGCGCGGCGGTGATGTGGACGAAGTCGCCCGCGAGGGCCAGGCCGCCACCCACGAACGCGACGACGAGCACCCGCGTGCACGTCGCGCGCCTTGCCGGTCGTCCCATGCCTGCGCTCGCCATCGTGTCGACCCTACCCGGCGGAAGGCCGGGGGATCGTGGACGCGACCGGCTCACGAGCCTCGTACCGCTGGCCTCCCAGGCCGGGTAAGCGTTTCGTTGGCGGCGTGCTCGTAGTGTACTTTCACGAGCACGAGCGCTGGACGCTCGCGCATGTGACACGCTCTCGGTAGCCTCGCAGCGTGAGGCGGACCCGCGCACCCTCCACCCCCGGAGAACGCCTCGAAGCGGGGGTACGAAACGAGGAAGGAAGCAATGCCTCTGAACTGGTTCGCCACCATCGTCGTCTGGGTCGCCTACGCGTTCGCGTTCGCCCCGCTGCACGAACTGACCGGCGGCAGCGGAGGGGAGGCGGTGTTGGTGCTGGTGCCGGTCGCCCTCACGGGGTGGGTCGGCGGGTTCGGGGCGGGGCTGACCGCCGCGCTGGTCGCCACGGCACTCAACGCCTACCTGTTCGGGTCGGTCGAATGGTCGGATGCGACCAACGGGTGGGAGGTCATGGTGCCGACCGTCGCGGTGTTCTTCGTGGGCGGCTTGACCGGGTACGCGCACGACCTGAAGCGCCGTTTGCAGGTCCGCGAGCGTGAGTCGAACGTTCGTGCCCGGCGCGACGGTTTGACCGGGGCGCTGAACCGACGCGCGCTGGTCGAGGAGGTCGAGGACGTACTGAGCGACGCAGGCCGGCGGGCGGGCGTGTTCTTCGTCGACCTGGACGGGTTCAAGGCGATCAACGACACCTTCGGGCATGCCGTCGGGGACGACGTGCTGAGGATCGTCGTCGACCGGTTCCGCACCGTGCTCCGGCGCAGCGATCTGATCGCGCGGGTCGGGGGGGACGAGTTCGTCCTTGTGCTGCCGGACCTGCCGGACACGGCCCACGCTGCGCACTTGGCGGACCAGTTGGTGACGTCGTTGCAGGCCCCCTACGAGGTCGACGGCACGCAGGTGCGGGTGACGGCCAGCATCGGCGTGGCCATGAGCCCCGAAGACGGTCGCGACCTGGAAGACCTGATGCGGGCGGCAGACGCCGCGCTGTACCGCGTCAAGCACGAAGGTCGGAACGGCTTTCGCCTGGCGGAGTCGCACCAGGACGATCTGCCCGGGGACGCCGAGACGCTTCGGGTCGAGCTTCGCCAGGCGCTGGACGCAGGGGAACTGGAGCTGCACTTCCAACCGCAGGTCTCGCTGTCCAGCGGTCGGACCGGCGCGTTCGAAGCCCTGTTGCGATGGCGCCACCCGCGGCGCGGCCTGCTGCCACCCAGCGCGTTCCTTCCGGTGGCGGAGGCGATGCGCATGATCGTGCCGATCGGAACCTGGGCGCTCGAGGGGGCGTGCCGCCAGGCGGTCGCGTGGCGTAGCGGCGGCGACACGCGCCTCCGCGTCGCCGTGAACGTCTCGGGGACGCAGTTCTTCGATCCTGATTTCGTGGACACGGTTCGCCGGGCGCTGCGCGCGTCGGGCCTGCCCCCGCACGCCCTGGAGCTGGAGGTCACGGAGGCGACGCTGATCCGTGACGTCGACCGTGCCATCGGGATCCTGCGGGACCTGCGACGCCTGGGCGTGGCCTTGGCGCTGGACGACTTCGGGACGGGCGTCTCGTCCCTGAACTACCTACGGCGATTGCCCATCGATGCGCTCAAGCTCGACCGGTCCTGTGTCGCGGCGCTGACCGAAGGGACGGAGGGCGGCGTGACGATGGCCGTCGCGCAGCACGTGGTCGACCTGGCGCACACGCTCGGCCTTCGGGTGGTCGCGGAGGGGGTCGAGACGGGGGCCGAGCTGGCCGCCGTGCGGGCCGTGCGCTGCGATTACGCACACGGCGACCTGTTCGCCCCGCCGCGGGGCGCGGCGGAGGTCGCGCGTCTCCTGTCCAGCACCGGACCGTACGACCTGCAGCGCATGGGGGCCGCCGACGAGCCGTGACCCTGGCCCAGGCCGTCCTGCTCAGGCGCCCTCACGGGCCACCAGATCGCCGAGCAACGCCCGCACGCCGCGCACGTCCGCGGCGGCGTGGTCCGGTACCGGCGGCGTGCGGTGGGCCGAGCCGTGATTCGTGCCTACGTGGACGGTGATCATGCCCGCCGCCGCTCCGCCGGCGATGTCGGCGTCCAACGTGTCGCCCACGATGGCCGCGTCCGCGGCGTCGACGCCGAAGCGCCGCAGGGCGGCGCGGAAGAACGACCGCGAGGGTTTGCCGACCACCTCGGCCCGGATCCCGGCGGCGGTCTCGAGCGACGCGGCCAGGGCGCCCGCGCCGGGTTCGATGCGTCCCCCGTCGGCGGGCACGCGCGCGTCGACGTTCAGGGCCAACAGCGGCGCCCCGCGCAACAGCGGCTGCAGCGCGTCCGACAGGGTGCCGTAGTCGAAGGCCCGGTCGCGGGCCAGCACGACCAGCTCGGCTTCGTTCGGATCATGCGTCACCTTCGTGGCTTCGGCGACGGCGGCGCGCACGGCGGCGTTGCCGACGACCAGGGTGCGCGGCCGTCCGGCCAGCAGCGGGTGGTCGGCCAGCAGGTCGAGGGGCACGATCACCTCCTCGGGGCTGGCGGTGAACCCGAGGCGGCGCAGTTTGGCGGTCACGTCGGCCGCGCGGGTGCTGCTGACGTTGCTGACGAAGCCGACGCGCCGTCCGGACGCGCGGACGTCTTCCAGAAGTTCGGCCGCGCCGTCGGCGGCCGTGTCGCCGAACCACAGGCAGCCGTCCAGGTCGAAGAGGATCGCCTTCGTACGGGCCAGCGGGGCGTGGGTGGCCGGCGCTGGCGTCGAGGCGTCGTCGCTCACCGAATCGCCTCGCGCACCTTGGCGGAGACCCACTCCGCGCCGATCACCAGCACCACGATCATGATGAAGATGACGGTGACCTGGTCCCAGGCCAGCCGCCCGATGCTGGCGTCGAGCTGAATCCCGATGCCGCCCGCGCCGACCAGGCCGACGACGGTGGACTCGCGAATGTTGATGTCCCAGCGGTACACGCTGATGCCGGCGAAGGCGGGCGCGACCTGGGGCACGATGCCGTACGACACCACCTGACCGTTGGACGCGCCGGTCGATGCGAGCGCCTCCAGGGGCCGCGGATTGGTCTCTTCGATCGCTTCGAAGAGCAGCTTGCTGCAGAACCCGACGGAGCGCAGGCCGATCGCGATGATGCCGGCCAGGACGCCCGGCCCGATGACGGAGACCAGCAGCAACGCCCAGATCAGCGAGTTCACCGAGCGGGAGAACACGATCACGAACAACGCCACCGCGCGGAACGCGGGGTGCGGCGTGGTGTTGCGCGCGGCGAGGAACGCGACGGGCACGCTCAGGAACAACGCGATCACCGTGCCCAGCGTGGCGATGTTGATGGTGTCCCACAGCGGGCGCCATAGCGCCTCGGCGTACGCCCAGCGTGGGGGGAACATGCGCCCCACCAGGTCCGCGGCCTGCGCCGGCGCGTCGGTGACGAAGAACCAGGTGGTCTGCCCGGAGATGTAGCGGAAGCACACGAAGAACACGAACGCGCCCGCGATCCAACCCAGCCAGGCCAACATCGCCTGGCGCGAGGTGCGCTTGCGCCAATCGAGCCGCTCGCCGCGCGTGATCACCGGCACGTCACTGCACCCGCTTTCGGATCAGTCCCGAGGCGTACTCGGTGATCAGCACCAGGACGACGATGACCAGGATGATGGCGGCGGTGGTGCCGTACTCGTAGCGGGCGACGGAGGTGTTCAGCGCCCCTCCGATCCCGCCCGCGCCGACGATGCCGATCACGGACGACTCGCGGAAGTTGATGTCCAGGCGGTACACGGAGAGGCCGACGAAGCGCGGCATGATCTGCGGCACGATCGCAAAGCTCATCTGCTGGAGCCAGCCCGCCCCCGAGGCGCGCATCGCTTCGAGCTGCTGCGGGTCGGTGTCCTCGATGTCCTCCGCGAGGAGCTTCCCGAGGAAGCCGATGGTGGCGAACGCCAGCGTCAGCACGCCGGCGAACGGGCCGAAGCCCACCATCACCACGAACACGATGGCGATCACGATCTCCTGGAACGAGCGCGAGATGGAGATGAACGCGCGGCACGCCAGGTACACCGGCAGCGGCGCCACGTTCCGGGCCGCGCCGAACGCGAACGGCACGCTCAGCATGATGCCGAAGATCGTCGCGGCGACGGTCATGGCGATGCTCTCCAGGATGCCTTCCTGAATGAACGTCCAGCGGGAGACGAAGTCCGGCTGCAGAAATCCGACGAGGAGCGTCTGGACCCGGTCCAGGCCGCGCACCATGCGGAGGACGTCGACCTCCACCGTGCCGGCTGCGGCGATGGCGTAGGCCACGGCGACGGCGTACAAAAAATAGCGAAGCCAGCGACGCGGCACCAGCGGTGGGGGCCGCCAGATGCCGTGGGCGGGGTCGTTGCGGGCGGTGCTCATGGCGTCCCCTGCGTGCCCGGTGGCGTCCCGGCGGGGAGTCCTTCGTCCTGCGCCTCGGCCTCGTGCTCGTCGGTGTGCTCGGCGCCGCGGGCGGGGGCCGTCCAGTCCTCCTCGCCGTAGATCTCGGTCAGCACGGACTCGTCCAGTGCCTCGGGCGGGCCGTCGAACACGATCAGGCCCTCACGGAGGCCGACGATGCGCCGCACGAACTGGGTGGCGAGGGCGACGTCGTGAATGTTGATGATGGCGGCCAGGTCGTGTTCGGCGGCCAACTCCAGCAGCAACCGCATCACCTGCCGCGACGTCTTGGGGTCGAGGCTGGCGGTGGGTTCGTCGATGAGCAGCATGTCGGGTCGCTGCAGCAGCGCGCGGGCGATGCCGACGCGCTGGCGTTGCCCGCCCGAGAGTTGATCGGCGCGCTTGTCGAGCTGCTCCTCGATCCCCACGCGCTGCAGCAGTTCGAAGGCGTGCGCGACCGTCTCGCGCGGGAAGCGCCGGAACCACGAGCGCCAGAATCCGATGCTGCCCAGCTGACCCGACAGCACGTTCTCCATCACCGTGAGGCGATCGACCAGGGCGTGCTCCTGAAAGATCATGCCGATGCGCCGGCGAGCGCGGCGCAGCTGGCTCTTGGAGAGGTTGGTGAGTTCCAGTTCACCCAGGCGGATGGTGCCTTGCGTCGGCTCGACCAGGCGGTTCACGCAGCGGATGAGGGTGCTCTTGCCGGAGCCCGAGGGGCCGATGAGGGCCATGACCTGGCCCGAGGGCACGTGCAGGTCGATCCCTCGCAGGGCGGTCTCGCCGCGGCCGTAGCGTTTGACGAGTCCTTCGATCTCGAGGATGGCGTTCCTCCCGTCCTGAGGGGCGCCGGGTGCGCGCGCGGACCCGGCGCCGATCGAATCGAAGCGCGATCAGCGCGCCGCGTCTGGAACCTCGATGAGCGCCTGGAACGAGGCGCGGACGGGGCGGCCGGCGCGGCGCGGCGCGGTCACTCCTCCAGGGCGGCGGAGGCGGCGGCGATGCGGCGCAGCACGTCCCAGTCGTCGGCGTAGGAGATCTCGATGAACGTGTCCACGTCGTCGAACTCCTCGTCGAGCGCGGTGCCGGTCCAGTCGAAGGACAGGAACGCCTCGCGCACCTGCTCCATCAACTCGGGTTCGAGGCTGTGCACCGCGCCGTAGCCGGTGCTGGGGAAGGTCTGCGAGGTGTAGATGATCTCGATGTCGTCGTCGGACAGCACGTCGCGGTCGATCATCCGGTCCATCACGCTGCTGGCGATGGCGGCCGACTCGTAGTCCTGGTTGGCGACGCCGAGGATGCTGTTGTCGTGCCCACCGGAGAAGGTGGTTGCGTAGCCTTCGTCGGGCAGCAGGCCGAGTTCGTCGTACAGAAGCGCCGTGGGGGCCTTGTAGCCCGAGTTCGAGGTCGGCGACACCAGCGCTACCTGGCGTCCTTCGAGGTCTTCGAGGCTCTGGATGTCGCTGCCGGCGGGCACGATGATCTCCATCTCGTAGCCGAAGCTGCCGTCATCGGCGGCCATCATCGCCATGGGGTGGAAGCCTGCGCTGTTGACGGCGTCCTGCACCGCGCCGGCGGAGAAGCCGCTGACGTGAAGACGCCCGGCGCGCATCGCTTCGATCTGGGCGGCGTAGCTGCGGACGGGGAAGTACTGCACGGAGCGGCCGGTCCGTTCGGAGAGGTAGTCCATGAACTCGCCGAAGGCGTCCTGGTAGACGGCGGGATCCTCGGTGGGGGCGTAGGTGAAGATCAGCGTGCTGGGATCCAGGAAGTCGCTCTCGTCCGTGGGCGGGTCGGCCAGCATGTCGCCGTCGCGGTCGCAGTAGCGTTCGTCCAGTTCGCCGCGCGGGCAGTCCTCCTGGGCGAAGGCGGTGGCGGTGAGGCCGAGGAGCGCCAGGAGCGCGAGGCCGCGCAGCAGGGTTCGAAGTGGGGTCATGGGTTCATCCTTTCGCGAGGAGCGATATCGGTGCGTGCGGGGTCGGAGGCGGGGCGTGGCGGGGCGGCGCGCGTGCGGTGTGGCCTGGGTGGGGGTCCGTCATCCCGACATGGCGGGCTCCGTTCGGTGGATGGTGAGGGCCAGGTAGTAGCGGTCGCCCCGGTAGGTGGTCCGGGTCGCGCCCAGCAGGCGGCTGTCGCTCAGGTAGGTCACCCGCGTGGTGCGTAGCAGGGGGGCGCCGGGCGGCAGCGTGAGCAGGCTCGCGGTCTCGGCGTCGGCGGCGACGGCCTCGATGGCCGTCTCGGCGGTGGCGATGCCCACGCCGAGCGTGGCTTCGGCGCCGCGGTAGAACGAGCCGGTGAAGTCGAGATGGGTGAGCGCCTCGACGAACGGGGGCGCCACCAGCACGGCGTTGATGCCGATGGGATCCTCGCCGTGGAAGCGCAGGCGCCGTACGCGCAGGACGCGGTCGGTCTCGGAGATGCCGAGGAGGGCGGCGTCCTCCGGACCGGCCGCGTCGACGGCGTGGCTCAGCACGCGCGTGGCGGGCGCCAGGCCGCGGGCGGCCGCGTCCTCGTGGAAGCTCTGCAGGCGCCCCGTGGCGCGCTCGACCTTGGTGTTCGCGACGAAGCTGCCGGCCCCCTGGCGGCGGACCACCAGGCCCGCGTCGGCCAGGCGCTCCACGGCCTGTCGCGCCGTCATGCGGGACACGCCGTACTGGCGGTGCAGCTCGTCCTCGCTGGGCAGGCGCGCCCCCAGCGGCAAGGCGCCGGTGCCGATGGCACGACGAAGGTCGCGTTCGATACGGGCGTACATGGGGCCGTCCTCGCCGTCCATTTCCCCTCCGAGCCTCGCTGAGCTTGTATAGACGACTCTACACGGCGGGGGTGCCGGGCGCAAGGGGGCTACGCGAGGCGGCCATGGGAGCACCCCCGGCCGGGGCCGGGGGTGGCGCGTCGCCTACGGTCCGACCCGTCGCTGGGTCGGGGACTTGTCAGGTCGGGCGCACGGGCGGGCGGGCTTCCAGGCGTTCCGCCAGCGCGCGCAGGAGCATCGCGATTCGCGAGCGGAGCCCCAGGCGTGCCGCGTGGTTTTGCGCGTTGAGCTGGCGCGGGCTGCCGCCAGTGCGTCGTGGGTGGCGGCCTCGCGCTGCAGGCGCTCCATACGGTAGCGCGAGGCGCGCAGGAGTTCGTCAGGTTGGATCATGGGATCGATTCCTCCTTGGCACGTTCGACGAGTCCGCGCTGCGTTCGTGACCGCTGCGGCGTGGCACGGACTGTCGTGGCGTCAACAGGGCGGGTAGGCGACGTACACGCCGATTTCGTCCTGCCCTACCTCGCCGTTCGGGTCGGTGACCTCCAGGCGCAGGTCGACCTGCGTGCCTCCGCAGGTGAACGGCACGTGGTCGGAGGGCGTCCAGGCGAGGGTGGCGCCGGTGCCGATGGCGTGGTCGCTGCCGCCGAAGGTGGTGACGTACCAGGCGTACGACAGCGGCGTGCCGCCGTCGGGATCGGTCGCGGTGCCCTCCAGCGCGTGGCTCGTTTCGGCGTCGAGGCCGGCGCCGTCGTTGGGTTGGAGGATGGTCACGCTGAGGCGGACCCGTGGGCGGAGGATCGACCACCTGCACGTCGACGGTGGCGGTGCCGGTGAGGCCGTGCTCGTCGCTGACCGTGACGGTGAGCGTGCGCGGCCCGTTGCTGGTGAACGTCGCCTGCGGGGCGCAGCCCTGCAGAACCGGGTCGCTTGCGCTGCTGCTCCATTCGGTCGCGCTGCACAGGTCGGCGAGGGGTTCGTTGACGTCGTTCACGTCGGCGCCCAGCACGTAGGGCGTGTCGCGGTATAGGGTCGCGTTCGCCTCGGGGGCGACGACGGTGACGGTCGGTGCGACGTTCTCGGCGGTCACGGTGATGCTGTCGCTGGCGGTGGCGCCCTGCGTGTCCTGGGCTTGGGCGGTGATCAGGTGCGTGCCGGGCGAGAGGGCCAGGTTGGTCTGCGTGCCGGTCCCGAGGAACCCGTCGATATCCGAGGTCCAGCGGACGCCGCAGCAGGCGCCGCCGTCTTCGGGGTCGCTGACGACGGCTTCGAACGGTTCGCCGAGGCCTCCGTACCAGAAGTCGGCACCGTCGGCCGGCGCCACGATCTGTATGGTCGGCGCGGCGTTGTCGCCGAGGTTGCGAACCCACTGGCCGTGCCCAGGCACGCCGCGGTCCACGTGATACCAGGTCTGTCCCTGATCGTCGGAGGTTTCGTAGTCGCGGAACGCGACGGGGATGGTCACGGTCTCGCTGCGCACGCCGAAGTGGAGGTGGCAGTTGTCGGTCTGCCGCGTGCCGACCTTGGCCACCAGCTGACCCGAGGCGACGGGGTCACCTGCGGCGAGCCCCTCGTCGCTGCTGGAACCGTCGCGGATGTGCAGGTAGCTGACGTGCTCTTCAGGCGCGGCCTGGAAGCGCACGGCGTTGGCGCGGTCCTTCTCGGTCGGGTCGTAATTGTCATCGTCCACGCTGGTCACGGCGCCGGACGCGATCGCGAGGAGGGGTTGGTCGCAGCTGCTCGGCTCCGCGGATTCGAGATGCGAGTCGCCCGAGCTAGTGGCCAAGCGCACGTCCCAGGTGAACGCGGCGTAGCCGAAGTGGGAGTTGAGCGTCTCGTTGCCGAACCAGATCTCCCACGCCTGACCCGGCTGGAAGGGAAGCGTGTAGGTGCTGCGGTGAAAGGGGGGCAAGAGGAAGGCGGCGTCGGTCGCGGCGTCGCGCGCCTGCGAGGCCGGGACCTTCTGGGCGGGCAGGTGTGCGCCGACGCCTTCGTAGGTGACGCCGTCGTCCGCCGGGGTGTGAAAGGTGACGGGCCGCGCGAAGGCGGGCGGCAGGTCGGTTCCGCTCGGCGTGGCGCTGTCGAAGGTCCAGGCGGCCGCGAGGTTCCAGGGGCTCCCCAGCAAGGTCGGGCTGAGCCGAAGATGATCGTTCCTCGAGCGCGTCGATCTCGCCGCCAGCCAGCGCACGGTCGAACAACGCGACGTCGTCGACCAGCCCGTAGAACTGGGGTATGCGCTCGCCCCCGTCGAACGCGAAGCTCTTGCCGCCGCTGCGTCGCGCCAGCCGCAGCGTCGCGTCACCGGCCGGCAGGTTCGGGTCGCCCGGCGACACCTGCACGGCGGGGGCGAGCGGTTGCCCGTCCAGGTACGCCTGGAAGATGTTCCCGCTCCGGGCCACCGCCAGGTGATGCCACGTCTCCGCGGTCATGTCGACCACGTAGCTTCGTCGTTCGCTGCCGACGGCCAGGACCAGGCGGGGGTCGGTCTTGGTGTGCGACTCCTGGCCCACGAAGAATGTCCCACCACCGTTCTCGGCCAGGATCGGCCCGGCGTAGGCTCTGGGGTGCTGGGGCATGAAGCGGGCCACCAGCGTGTGATCGCTGGCGAAGAACTCCGAGAAGGTCAGATAGGTGTCGGCATGCCCGCCCCAGCCGAAAGCGGCGGCGAAGTTCAGGGTCGAGCCCCCTCGGCGGCGTGGTGCACGCGGCGAGGAACAGCGCGAGCGGCAGGAGCGATCGGACGGCGATTCGGTACATGCATCCCTCCATCTCCACGCTGCGAACGTGGTGGTATGCACGGTAGGGGGTGGGCGTGTCGCCTACGTGTCGCCTACGTGTCGCCGCGCGTGTCGCGAACCGTGTCGTGGACGTGGCGCGCCCCAGTCCCGTTGGACGACGCACGTCCGGCCTACAATGAGTCGTGTCGACGCAGGGTCCGTACGTGGAGTTGTTCGGTCGCGGCACGGTGCATGCGGGAGAGGGTGGGCTGGCGTTCGCTTCGGACAAGCGCTGGTACCTGCTGGCGTTTCTGGCGCACGCCGGCGCCTGGGTGTCCCGCGAGCGCCTGGCCGCCCTGTTCTGGCCCGACGTGCCGACGACGGCGTCGCGCGACCGTCTCCGTCAGTTGCTGCGGCGCGTGCGGGGTTTCACGTGGCTGAGCGGGCTTCAGGTCGAACGCGCCCGCGTGCGCTGGGCCGTCGACACGGACCTCGGCGCGTTCCGTGCGGCGCTCGACGAAGGAGACGGGGCGCAGGCGCTGGAGGCGTACCAGGGACCATTGCTGGAGGGCATGACCGCCGACGACGCCCCCGAGTTCGCCGCCTGGCTCGAGCTCGAACGCGCCACGCTGCACAACCGTTGGCGGGCCCTATTGTTGGAGGAGGCCGGGCAGGCGACGACGGACACGTCCCGTGCGAAGGCGATTCCGCGCCTGGCGACGCTGCTTCGGGCCGACCCGTTGGACGAAGAGGCGCTGCGCGCCTACATGACGGTCCTGGCTGGTGCCGGGCAGCGGCCGCGGGCCCTCGACGCCTACCAGGGGTTCGCCCAGCACCTGGGGGAGGAGCTCGGCCTGGAGCCTGCGCTGGCCACGCAACGCCTGTCCGCGTCGATGCGAGAGGCGGCGTCGGCCCCGGCGTCGTCGCGCCGGGACGATCCCGAGGGCGCGCACGCAGTCGCGGCGGCGGTGGCGCCGACGAACGCCTTCGTCGGCCGAGACGTCGAACTGCTCGAGGTGATGGCGATGCTGTCCAGCCCGGGCTGCCGCATGCTCTCCCTCGTTGGCCTCGGCGGCGTAGGCAAGTCCCGGATCGCGTGGCAGGTCCACGACGCGTGGGAGGGGCGGGCGCACTTCGTCCGCCTCGACGGCCTTGCCGACTCGAGCGACATTCCTGCGGCGATCGCTGACACGCTCGGCTGCGCGACCGGTGGGACCGAAGACCTTCTGGAGCGGATCGCAGGGCACATCGGCGACACGGGCATGCTGCTGGTGCTGGACGACTACGAGCACCTCACCGAGGGGGCGGGGCTCACCTCCGAGCTGCTCGGCCACTGTCCGGCCCTGTCGATCCTGGTGACGTCGCGGGAGCGCTTGGGCGTGCCCGAGGAGTGGATCTACGACGTGCCGGGCCTCAGCGTGCCGCCCGGCGATGTACCGCTGTCGCGGGCGCAGGGGTACGACGCGGTGCGCCTGTTCCTCACCCGCGTCGAGCAGGTACGGGACGGCTACGCGTTGACGGAGGCGGATCGTCCGCACGTGCTTCGCATCTGCCAGTTGGTGCAGGGGCTTCCGTTGGGCCTCGAACTGGCGGCGGCCTGGATGCGGAGTGCCACGGCCGAGGCGATCGCGGACGAGGTCGCCGCCAACCTCGACTTTCTGCAGCGACGCCACGCCTCGGACCGGCACCACAGCATCCGCGCCGTGTTCGAGAGCTCCTGGCGCATGTTGACGCACGAGGAGCAGCGCGCGTACGCGGCCTTGTCGGTGTTCCGCGGGGGATTCACGCGCGACGCCGCCAGCGCGGTGGCGCAGGCGTCGACCCCGATTCTGGCCGCGTTGGTGGACAAGTCGCTGCTGCAACTGCAGGACGACGGGCGCTACCAGCGGCACCCGCTGCTGTACCAGTACGTGCGCGAGAAGCTGGCGCAGTACGAGGAAGAGTACACCGCCTGCAGGCGTCACGCCCGCTACTTCGTGGCGGTGGCAGAGGAGGCCGGCAGCAAGCTGCGCACGACGCGCGGCGTGGCCGACCTCGATGCGCTGGAGGCGGACCACGAGAACCTACGGGAGGCGCTGCGTTGGGGCGTGGCCCACGATCCCGCGCTGGCGCTCCGCTTGGCGGGGGCGCTGGGGCGGTTCTGGGAGATCCGGGGGCACCTGATCGAAGGCTGCGAGTGGCTCGAGGCCAGCCTGGGTCGCGCCCACGACGCGCCTTCCGAGGTCGAGGGGCGCGCGTTGGACGCGTACGGCCGCCTGCTGTACCTGCGCGGCGACCGCGAGGGCGCCGCCTCGCGGATTCAGGCGGCGCTGGAGCGTTGGCGGGAAGCGGACGATGAGGACGGCGTGTCCAGCGCGCTGAACCACCTGGGGGCCTTGGCGATGGAGGCTGGCGACTTGGCACGTGCGGAGGCGCTTGTACCAGGAGGCGCTGGCGTCGTGCCGCGCGCGCGGATGACCGGACCGGCGTCGCCTACGTGCTGAACAACCTGGGCGAGGTGGCCCGCCTGCAGTCCGACCACGCGCGGGCGGAAGGCCTGTACCGGGAGGGCCTCGCCCTGCACCGAACGCTGGGAAACCAGCGTGGGGCCGCCATCACGCTCGGCAATCTCGGGTTCGTGGCGCACCGGGAGGGGAAGGTGGAGGAGGCCGCCGCGCTGCTCTTGGAGAGCATCGCCCTGAAGCATCACCTCGGGGACGAGATCGGCCTGGCGTACTGCTTCGCGGGGTTGGCCGCCGTGCTCTGCGACGACGGCGCGTACGTGCTGGCCGCCCGCCTCCTCGGGACCGCGGAGGGCTTGATTCGAACCCACGCCGTCCAACTCGATGCTGCCGATCGCACCGACCATGCGGCGTGCGTCGCCCGGTGCCGTACGAACCTCGGAGACGAAGCGTACGCGGCCGCGGCCGACGAGGGGCGCGCCATGGAGATCGACGCCGCGGTCGCGACCGCGCTGGCGTCGCGCGAGGACGTGCGGCGCCGGACGTCGTAAGCGTGAATGATGGCGGGGCATCAGGGGATTTCGGCGGGGGCATGCGAGGGTGACGGACGAGATGGGCACGCTCTACACCATCGGCTATCAGGGCGCGAGCCCGGAGGCGTTCGTCGATCGACTTCGCACCCAAGGCGTGACGCTGCTGGTCGACGTCCGCAACGCCGCGCGGAGCCGCAAGAAGGGCTTCTCGAAGCGCGCCCTAACCGCCGCGTTGCAGGACGCCGGCATCGCCTACGAGCACTGGCGGCAGCTCGGTGCCCCGCCCGAGATGCGGCGGGCGTTGGCCGAGACGGGTGACCGGGCCGCGTCTCCCTCCGCGTACGCGGAGCGGTTGGAGGGCGGCTCGGTCTCCTCGTGGTCGAGACGCCACGCTACATCGGTCGTGTCGTCGCCGCGTTGGCGGCCGACCCCCGCACCATGGATCGCGACGGGTACCGCTACCGCGACCTGGAAGCTCTACGGCCCGTACGGCTTCACCGACGTGGACGGTTCGACGCCCGACTAGGGCCGCCATGCCCGCGAGGCGCTGGGTCTGGAGCCGTGATCCGGTCCTCGTCCGCTGCGATCACGTGCGTGCACCCCGGCGTCACTGCCCCGTGAAGGCCAACACCGGCCGTCCGCCGATCTCGACCCAGCCGTCGACGGTGCGGCTGCAACTGCGTCAATGACCAACCGCCACGCCACAGTTCCGGTCGGGTCTCGATGTCGTCGCGCCATGCTTCGAAGACCTGCCGCGCCTCGCGTTCCGTGCGGACGCGCGACAGGTCGGCCCGCACGACGCGGGCGGCCGGGCGTCCCTTCTCGGAGGCCGGCGCCCACGCCAGCAGGAACGGCCCGCGGTTCGCGATGTCCGAGGTTCCGCGTGTTCGCTTGCCGGATCGCCGAGAAGCCGCTCGGCAGGTGGTACGTCGCGCGTCGCGACGCGGCAGGCCGCGGCGGGGTCGCTACGATCACGAAGCTCTGCGGCGCGCCGGTCGCTGGCTACTGGCCAGACCGTGACCATGCGATCCTCGGCGGCGGCCGTCATGGAGGTGTCGGGTCCGTCGGGCCGCGTCGCGAGGAACGCTTCGCACAGCATCTGGTAGCGCGCTCGGGTGTCGGGCTGGGCTCGTTGGGGAAAGGCGACGATGGCGTAGGCGCCGAACTCGGGCGGCGGCGACACGTGCGGACCCACGAAGGTATGGAACGCCCGAAGCGTCCGCGCGGGCGTGGGTTCCGACGTGCTGGGCGCGCAGGCCGACACGAGCAGCGCCGTGGCCACCAGAACCATCGAACCTCGAACGTATCGGCTGATCATGGGATGCCTCCTCGGGGTCGGACCTTCGGGTCGTACGTGTCGCGCATGCATACGATGCCTCGCGAACGCGCGTGGCCCTGCGCTACGTCTCGGTCAAGCTAGCACGGCCATTCCTGAGCGCGATGAAGCCGAACGGGCCGAGCCGCCTCGCCCCGTTCGCGCTACCCTGGCGTCACGACAGCGACGCCGGTCGCGAGGCCGGGTCGTACCCCAAGGAGGACCTCATGCGCATGCGCACCCTTGGATCGCTCAGCGTGTCGACCGTCGGGCTCGGTTGCAACAACTTCGGTCGCCGCCTCGATCAGGACGCCACGAAGGACGTCGTCGACGCCGCCCTCGATGCGGGGGTCAACCTCCTGGACACCGCCGACGTCTACGGCGACGGCCTCAGCGAAACGTTCCTGGGCGAGGTCCTGCGTGGCCGCCGCGACCGGGTGGTGCTGGCGACCAAGTTCGGCATGGGCCGCCGTGAAAACGGGACCGGTGACGGCCGGCCCGAGACGGTCCGCGCCGCACTGGAGGAAAGCCTGGCACGGCTGCGTACCGATCACGTGGACCTGTACCAGCTGCACCGTCCCGACCCGAACGTTCCCGTCGCGGAGACGCTCGGCGCGCTGGGCGACGCCATGCGGGCCGGCATGGTGCGCGAGATCGGCTGCTCCAACTTCAGCGCCCAGCAGCTCGAAGAGGCCGAACGGGCCGCGCACGGCCTGGGCGGGCCCCGGTTCGTGAGCGTCCAGAACGAGTACAGCATGCTGCGCCGAGAGGCGGAACAGGGGGTGCTGCCCGCCTGCGAGCACCTGGACGTGGCGTTCCTGCCGTACTTTCCGCTGTTGAGCGGCATCCTCACCGGCAAGTACCGCAAGGGCCGGCCCTGGCCGGAGGGAACGCGCGTGCGGGGCAACGAACGGTGGGAGGCGAAGCTCACGGGCGAGACCCTCGACCTGGTGGAGCGCCTGAGCGCGTTCGCGGAATCTCAGGGCTACGAGCTGATCGATTTGGCGTTCGCGTACCTGTTGGCCCGTCCGGCGGTGGCCAGCGTGATCGCGGGCGCGATGACGCCGGCGCAGGTTGGGCGCAACGTGCAGGCCGGGGCGTGGGAGCTCAGCCAGAGCCAGGTGGCCGAGGTGACCGCGATCCTGGACGAGGGCACCCCGTGAGCGAACCGAGCGACAGTAAAGCCCGTGTTGGCGGCCTTCGCATCGGCCTGCTGCACCCGGGCGCCATGGGCGCGGCCGTCGGCGCGGCGCTCCGCGCGGCGGGCCACGAAGTGCTCTGGGCGTCCGAGGGACGGTCCCCTGCCACGCTCGACCGGGCCGACGCGGCCGGGCTGGTGGACGCCGGCTCGATCGACGCCCTGGCCGTACGCTGCGACGCGGTCGTGTCGGTCTGCCCGCCGCACGCCGCACAGGACGTGGTGGACCGGGTGCTCGGCGCCGGGTTCCGGGGCCTGTATCTCGACGCCGCCGCGGTCGCACCCGCCTCGGCGCGGGCCGTGGGCGACGCTGTCACGGCAGCAGGCGGCACGTTCGTGGACGGCGGCATCATCGGGGGGCCACCGACCCGACCGGGGACCACCTGGCTGCACCTCGCCGGCGCCGAAGCACCACGGGTGGCGGCGTGGTTCGCGGCGGGCCCGTTCGAGACCTCGATCGTCAGCGACCGTCCGGGCGACGCCTCCGCCTTGAAGGTCGCCTTCGCGGCGTGGACCAAGGGATCGACGGCGTTGAGAGCGGCCATGCTGGCGTACGCCGAGGCGGCCGGGGTGCGAGAGGCGCTCCGTACCCAATGGGAGGCGTACGAACCGGGCTTCCTGGCGGATGCAGAGGCGAAGGTGCAGCGCTCGGCGTGGAAGGCCTGGCGCTTCGAGGGCGAGATGCACCAGATCGCAGCCGCGTTCGACGCCGAAGGGGTGCAACCCGAATTTCACCTCGCCGCTGCCGAAACGTACCGGCGCCTGTCGCCGCTGCGCGATGCGGACGCGCCGGAAGGGAAGCCGGAGCTGGCGAGGGTACTGGCGGCGCTGCGGGCAGAGGGGGAGCGGTGAACAGGTAGCCTCCACCTGACCTTGATGGCCACCCCGGGAGGTCCCTGCATGTCCAACCCACTTGCACTGGCGTTCGCCGCCGTGACGGCAACGAGCGTCGCCCTCGCACTCACGTTCGTCCGCCTCGAGCGGCCAGGGGCGTACGCCATCACGAAGACCGTGGCGTCACTCGGATTCCTCGGCGTGGCACTCGCAGTCGGCGCGATGGAGGCCCCCTGGAGCCGCGTGGCGTTCGCCGCGTTGGTCTTGTCGGCCGCGGGCGACGTGGCGCTGAGCGTGCGAGGCCCGACGGGCTTCTTCGTGGGGTTGGCCTGCTTCATGGTGGCGCACGGCGCCTACACGGTCGCGTTCGGCATGTACGGCGTCGGCGGCGCCACGCTGGGCGTGACGACGGTGCTGGCGGCGCTGGGGATGGGGGGCGTCTGGTGGGTGCTGCGTCGCCGGATCCCAGCGGCGTTGCGCGTGGCCGTAGGCGCGTACGTGATCACGCTGGCGGCCATGGTGGCGACGGGCGCGGCTGCGGCCGTCGCCCACGGGGCCACGTGGTTGGGGGCCGGCGCGGTGCTGGTCGCGGGATCGGACGTCGCGGTCGCGCGTGAACGGTTCGGCCGATCGATGTTCGCCAACAAGCTCGCCGGCCTGCCGGCGTACTACCTGGGGCAGATCCTGATCGCGGCGAGCCTGGGGGGATAGGACCGCCGTCTCGGGGACTGGACGCGGACCCGTCTGCTACGTCAGGGCGGAAGCGATCGCGGTGGCCGTCGATGCGTTCCGCCCGGCGGCCATCAGGGCTTGCCTTCTTCGCGTTGCAGGATCATCGCGGCAAGGTTCACGAGGAACAGCATGACGATGCCGGGCAGCGCCGTCTGAAACGATGATCCGAGCAACCCCCAGGCGCTCTCGGGAGCGCCCGAGCTCAGCCAGAAGGCCACGGTGACCAAGGTATGGGCGACGGCATAGCAAGCCGGGGCGACGAGCGGGTTGCGAGGCATCCACCGCATCGAAAACAGCACCAGCACGACGAACACGACCAACTCGACCGTGATCATTGACAGTGCGGGCGTGGGGGGTAGGCCCGTAACGAGATTGTTGACGATGGGAGCCAGGGCCGCTGCGGCGAAGGCCGGCACGGAGCCGAACACGAACAAGGCGATGAGCGGTGCCCAGAAGATCGGCAGGAGCGTGGAGCCCAACCGCACGCCTTCCGCAGCGGGAAGAAGGTGGATCAGGGAACGGAAACAGTACGGACGCAGCGATGGCGACCACGCTTGCCGAGACGGTTCGGGCGGTGCGCGATTCCAGTAGGAGGGTCATGGAGGTCTCCTTTCATGTGGGGTGCCCGCGATGCATGGGTCTGACCCGTACGGCTCCGGTGAGCGTTGCGCATGGCACGGAGGACCGGGGGTCCGGGTATTCGACCCAGCGTTCGATGCGACACCCACGTTCGTCCTTGGTCACGTTGGCTCACGCCGCCTTATGAGGTAGGCACGTGGCGTCGCCTACGTCCCAAGCGAAGCCGAGTTGCACCATGCTAGCGCTAACATCGATGCTAGTGCGTGCCGGAGGCTTTGTCAGACGAGGTCAACTCGGGCAGGGGCGCGCGGTCGTCACGTGCTATCTCTGGCCACCAGCTCGAATCCGAGGTCCACCCGGCGCGCTCCACCGTTTCCGTCCGCCAGGCTGTCGAGCACCATTTCGGCGGCCTTGGTGCCGAGCGCGCGCCGATGGATTCGCACCGTGGTGAGGCCTGGCAGAACCTGACTCGCGATCTCGAGGTCGTCGAAGCCTGCGATGGCGACCTCCTCGAGGGATCTGGAGGGTTCTTCGGTTCGCTTGGAGTATGGCGCCGGCTGCAAGCGTGTCGTTCGCGAAAAAGATGGCGTCCGTGTCGGGCCTTCGCTGCAGAATAGTGTCGAGCGCGTCCGCACCGGCCCGAAGACTGAACACGCTGGTAAGCATGGCATCGCTCCGGCGCTCGTGGTTCAACTCGCGTACCGCATCCACGAAGCCCCGTCGCCGTTCGGCGGCACGATCGTTGTCGCCGATCGGGGCGGAGACGAAGCCGAGCCGGCGGTAGCCGCGCGTGTGAAGGTGCTGCACCATGGCGTAGGCCGCTTGGTAGTTCGAGAAGCCGACGCTTCCTACGGACGGAGAGCCCAACAGTGACCAGGTTTCGACGACGGGAATCGCGGCGCGTTGCAGGAGTCGTGCCGTGCCCGGCGAGCGGTTGGCGCCCGTGAGGATCATGCCTTCGACCTGTCTGGCCAGGAACGCCCGGACCAACTTCTCTTCCTCGAGCGGATCGTAGCTGTTGCTACCCAGGATCAGCTGATAACCGGCACCGTCGAGGACCTCCATCATGCCTTGCAGCATCTCCGCGAAGATCGAGTTCGCGAGAGTCGGGACGATGGCGGCAACCGTCTTGCTTTCGCTCGTTGCCAGGTTCCCTGCCACCGAGGATTCGGAATGTATCCGATTTCGGCGATCGCCTCGTGGACCTTCGCGCGGGTGGCTCGAGCCACAAGCTCCGGGGTTCGGATCGCCGGGAAACCGTGATCGTGGACACCCCGGCTCGGCGTGCCACGTCGGCCAAGGTGGCGCGGCCGTGCCCACGGCGTCGCTGCGCGTGAGCATCGCTCACGGCGCGTCGCTTTTTCGTTCGAGCGCAGCGTACGTCCTAGCTCGGGCCGCTCCGCAGAGATCCATGGTGCCTCCGACGGATTCGCCCACGGGCCTTGCGTCTCGGGCGCCGGGCCTGACCGTGCGCACCCGCACGCGAATACACATCCAGCGTTTCACGAAAGCCCTCGACCAACGCGTGGTAGGCGAAAGGCCCATAATCGCGCTGTACGGCGTCATCGCTCAAATCGGCGGCAATCGGCAACGGCTCGTCCGTGACCTCGACCAAACCATGCGTGCCGGTAGCCTGTTCGATCGCACGTACCACATCCGGCATGGGCAGGACCGTCCCGCGGACGTTGTACACCTGGCCGGTATCGCTTGGAGCGAGCGCCAACTTCGTGAACAGCGCTGCGACGTCCTCGGCGTGATGAAGCGCCACGTCGCCTCCAAAGCCGATCCGGTACCGTTCGCCTCTTGCGGCAGCCAGCAGCGCCAGGTTGATGTCCGCCGTCAACCCTTCCTCGCGTCCAGGACCGTACACGATGTAGGGCCGCAATCCGTTGACCCGCACCCCGTAGTCGCGCGCATACGTGCGGGCCATGCGTTCGTTGGCTGCCTTGAACACGCCGTAGAGGCTCTGAGGGTCCACCGGGTGCGTTTCAGTCATGGGTCCCTCGCTCGGGGCAGCGTTCGAGACCCAGGCGCTGGACGCATAGCGCAACGTTGAAGGCCTGCTCCCGCGCGGTCTCGAGCACGGTCATGAAGCTCTTCACGTTGACGTCGACGCACTGCAGTGGGTGTCGCTTGCACGTCGGCATTCAGGAGCGAAGCGAGGTGGATGACGGCGTCGGGCGCTTCTAGGCGAAGCACGTCTCGAAACCGTTGCGTGTCCGTTACGTCCACGGTGTGCACGTTCAGCGCTGCCCTCGATCCCCAACAAGGTCGCGTTCGGAAGGTCCGGTTTCACGTCCACGCCGACGATGCGATGGCCTTCGCTCAGAAGTCTCTTCGCCGATCCAGCTGCCGATGCAGCCCGCTACGCCGGTTATGACCACGGTCGACACGAGTCACCTCCATTCTCTTTTGCGCCGTGCCCGCAGGCAGCTGAACGGCGCCTGGCCGCATGTGCCGTCGTGTCGGTACAGCTGTACGAGTTCGGCGCTGTCGGTTCGGCCAGGCCGCGCTCCAGGGCGTCGCGCGTCGCCTTCTGCAGGGCCGGCGCTGCGATGAGGGGTACCCCCGCCTGCTGGCACATCTCAACGGCCAAACGCAGGTCCTTGTCCAACAACTGGACCGTGAACACGGTTTCGAGGTCCTGTCCGAGCATGCGCGGGGCCAGCGAGCGAAACAGTGGGCTCACGGTCGCAGCAGAGCTGCCGGCCACGATGTCGACGAACCTTGCCGGATCGACGTCGAGGTAGTCGCACGATCCGATTGCTTCGGCCGTGATCACGTTGATGGCTGCGAACATCATGTTGTTCAGCAGTTTGATGGTGTGTCCGGCCCCGAGGGCGCCGACATGATGCAAGCTCGGCGCGATCTCCTCGAGCACGGGGCGGGCGCGGTCGAACGCCGGCCTTTCCCCGCCGATGGGCATGGTCCAGGAGCCACAGCTTTCGGGGCGTCCCAGGATGGGGGCGTCGACGACCCGCGCGCCCGCGTCGCCGAGCTCCGCGGCAATGCTTCGCAACTCGTTCGGTGCCGAGGTGCTGGCATCCACGAATACGGCCTGGGACGTCGCGAACGATCGCTGGTTCGGTTCGCTCAGCAGGATCGAGCGCGTCTCGGCCGCGGAGGGAAGCGACGAATCACCACTTCGCTGCGCGCGAACAGCTCGGTGGGATCGCCGACGTTCTCGACGCCGTCGACCTCCACGTGGCGAACGTCCCACCCGAGCACGGGATGATGCCGCTGCAGCGTAGCCGCGATGGCCGAGCCCATCGCGACCGAGGCCGACCACGCCGACGTGGGACTGCCCGTGTCCGTCGACTTCTCGGTTGGGCCGTCGGTCACCGTCATCGACTCAACCTCCGGCCGCCGGTCACGTGGACGGCGGGTTTGGACACGGCTGGCACCACGGGCATTCTCGGTTCGCTCCGGAGCAAGCGCTCCGCGCGTGCCAACGCGTCCTCGAACGAGTCCGCCGGCGTGCATCCCATGCCGCGGGCGTAGCCTGGCTTCTTGGCTCCGACCACGTAGGTGCCGAGCGCGTTGCGCGTTGCCAGGCTTCCCATGTAGGCCATCGAGAAGCCATGAAACGGGTGGTAGGCGTACTCGCGCCGGCTACTTGTGGACCCACTCCGGGTTGGTGCGAACTCCTCCTCGAACGCGGTCAGCTGGTGCGCACCATTCAGGTCCTGAAGCTTGTCGTAGATCGCTTCATAGGCGGGGAACCACGCATGGTTGAACCACCCGTCGCAGATCGGTCGTGCGCGATGATCACGAAGTCGTCTTCCAGCGCCCCGGCGGTCCGCGCGACCCACGAGCCCATCCCTTGCAGCATCAGGATGGGGTTCGGACGCCCATGCCGGGCCCGTAGTGAAACGCCCGGGAATGCCGAGCACCAGGACGTTGCGCTTGGGGCCGTCCACGGTCACGTCGGTACGGGTGGACGCCTTCGGCCACGTGGACCGTTCGACCTCGTCGGGGGCGCCCGCCACGACCTGCATCTGCTCGGATCGGCCGTTCAGTACGGCATCGACGAGGAAGAAGTCCTTGTTCATTTCGGACTCGATCTTGCGGCCGATGGACCTGAGTTGATGCCGGAAGTGCGACTCGGTCGCCGACGGGCACGAAGATCGTCCCGGTACATCGTTGCCGGCGTGTGATGACACCTGATGGAGCGCCAACTCGTGAACCCCGTACACGGCATCTTGTAGCCGCCGCTGTACCCCCGTACGGGATTCCCCATGGTGTGGCCCAGCATGATGGTGAGGTCGGCTTCGAACGCGTCGCGATTGAAGTCCACATGGTCGCCGTGCTCCGTCTGGCCGAGGACCACCATCCCGGCGGGATCCTCGGCGTCGTGGTTGACGAGGCGGGCGGGTCCGAAACCGTTTCACGAGGTCGTCACCCAAGTAGCTCGCGAACTCTTCCGGGGTGTTCATTCGGTGCAGCCCGATCCCGCACACGAGCTTGATGTTCTCGTCCTTGACCCCGGCCCGCTCGAGTTCCTCCAAGATCAACGGGATCGCGACGCGGCGGTGCGAGGTCTCGTGGAAACCACCCTTCACGCGGTCCGGAAAGCCGATCACGACCTTGGAGCGGCCGTCGACCAGCGAGCGGATCGGCTTGCGGCCCAATGGGTTCGCCAAGGCGTTTCGCGTGGCCTAGACGGGATCTTCCAGCGGCGCGGGCTCTTCGAACAGCGCCCCGGACGGACGATCGGCGTCCCGTTGGGAAGAGTGAGGGAAGACCCCGTCTCCGTACTCGAGATCCACGTTCATGTCGGTCTCCCTTCGGCCCCGCCTTGCGGGGACGGGTCAGGCGGCACGTCATGCGATGCGGTTGACAGCGCTGTCATGAACCTAGTCATCGTGACCCATCGGCGTCGATCGTGCCTTGCTGCTGCGCCGGCTCTGCTCATCACTCGGGCACGTACTGTTGCATCACCAGCGATTCGACGTGCCGTCGGGATTCGGGTAAACTCCTCGGTGGTCTTCGTCTCGGCCTCGCGGGGGAAGGGGAAGGGGACGTCCACGATCTCGTAGACCTTTGCGGCCGGGCGGTCACCACCACGATGCGGTTGGACACGAAGATGGCCTCTTCAACGGAGTGCATCACGAACACGACCGTCTTGCGTTCCTCCGCCAGGATGCGCAACACCAACTCCTGCATGAAGCCCCGCGTCTGGGCGTCCAAGGCGGCGAAGGGCTCGTCCATCAGCAAGATTTTGGGATTCACGGCGTAGGCGCGCGCGATCGCGACGCGTTGCTTCATGCCTCCCGACAGCGCCTTGGGATATGCGTTCTCGAAGCCCGTGAGGCCCATGAGATCGATGTAGCGCTGGGCGATGTGGGCACGTTCCCCGGAGGGCTTGAAGTCGGCCCGTAGCCGGAGGCCGAACATCACGTTTTGTTGCACCGTCATGTAGGGGAACACCGCGTACTGTTGAAACACCACCCCGCGTTCGGGGTCGGGACCGCGAACCGGTGCACCCCCGACCAGCACGTTGCCAGAGGTCGGAAGCCACAATCCGGACAGGAGGTTGAGCAGCGTCGTTTTGCCGGAGCCGCTCGGGCCGACCACGGCCACGGCTTGCCCTTCCTCGACGGCGAACGAGAGGTCGTCGATGACGGAAAGCGGCCCGGCGTCGGTCTCCAAGGACTTGGAGACGTTGCGGAGCTCGATGCTGGCGTTGTTCGCTTTGCTACGCTCGGCCACGGTCAAATGCCTTCCCGCCACGCCACGAAGCGGGCGCTGAGGCGCCGCACCCCGGCGTCCATCGTCAACGCCACCAGCCCGATGAGGATGATGCCCAGGAAGATGGTGGGAATCTGAAAGAAGTTGCTGGCGTTCTGAATCATGGCGCCCAGCCCGGTGCGGGCGGCGACGAGCTCGGCCGCGACCAAGGTGGCCCAGGCCACGCCGAGTGCGACGCGGAACGCGGTGAGGATGTGCGGGATGGAGAGTGGGAACAGTACGTACTGAAACAGTTCGCGGCGGTTGGCGCCGAGGACTTGGGCCGCCTTGATGTAGATCGCTTCGATCGAGGTGATGCCCTCGTAGATCACGATCGTGGCAGGGAAGAACGAGGCGTAGATCAGCACGAACAGACGTCCACTCTCGCCAATGCCCACGTAGACGACCACAAGCGGCACCAGGGCGATCGGTGGGAGTGCGCGAAGGAAGTTTGCGAGAGGATCGAAGAAGCGTCGCACGGACGGGAACCAACCCAAGATGAAACCGGCGGGGATTGCGAGGATCACGCCGATCACGACGCCGAGGAGCACACGCAGCGTGCTCGCGATGATGTGCGGCCAAATCTCGCCCGTGGAGGCCAATCGGAGCCCGGCGTTCGCCACGTCGAGCGGGGAGGGAGAAGCGATTGGCTTACCGAGTCCCGCCATGGTCAGACCCTGCCACAGCAGGATCACCACGGCGAACGGCACGAGGTTGAACAGGGCCGAAGGGATCGCGAACCCGATCCGCGCCTGCTCACCTGTGGTCGTTCCTGGTCTGCCACGTTGGTGCCTCCCTTCGGTCTGCACGACGTTCTTTGCGTGTGGCGACCGGAGCCCGTGCGAACGGGCGTGGCGCGCGCGTGTGGCCCTGCAGGCTGGCGACGCCAAGGCCGGGTACCCGTCGGTGCGCTCGGGCGTACCGTCGCCGCCGTCTGCCAGGGCCTGGCCCGTTGCGATCGACGAGCGATACGTCTCCTCACCCGTCGGGGCCTGTAGCGGCTTCGAAGAATGCGCATGGGAGCCGGCATGCGCAGCCCTTCGTCTCTGGGATCGGGGCCACACGAAGCCGTTGCGGCCCCTTCATGTTAGCGCTGTCGTGACCGTACTCCATGGCGTCCGACCTGTCGACGAGGCGCCTTGCCGCGGGCTGCGACGCCGCGACGTCACGCTGCCGCGTGGGGCGCGCAGTTCGCGAGGCGCGTCGCCAAGGCTTTGTCATCGATGGTGCCGCGTGCTAGGGTGCTCGATGTTAGCGCAATCAGGGCACGAAGCCATCGCCCGAACACGGCCAAACGTGAGGTTGGGAGCCGCTTCACGGCCGGTGTTCTCCGCGGCGCACGCCGCGGACCGACAAGTTCAGGAGGGATCGAGAATGCGCAAGATGATGATTGGTTGCATGTTGGCGTTGGGCCTCGTGGTGTCGGCGGCCCATGCTCAGGATATGGACACCGTACCGGGTGGGGTACCTGCACACCCTCGCCGTGGACGGTCAGTTCTGGACGGCCATCGACAACGGCCTGTTCGAGGAACAGGGCTTGAACGTGGAGCCCATTCAGTTCAATTCGGGCATCCCGCTTCCCAAGCTCTCTCGGGCGGAAGCGTCGACGTGGCCATCATGGGCGCCGTGATCTCCAACTTCCTCCGGCGGGGTGGGAACGGTGTTCCTGACGAACAACATCGAGGCCGGTACGGCCATGATCTACGTGCAGGGCGATAGCGGCATCGAAAGCGTCGAAGACCTGGTGGGTACAGATATCTCGACCACCCAAGGCACCACCGCGCACGTGATGCTGGCCACGGCGCTGCAGCAGAACGGTCTTGACCCCAATGGCGCCAACGTCGTCAACATGGACATGGCCGCCGCGGTGAGCACCTTCGTGAACGGCGGCGTCCCCGCGGTGGCGACATGGTGGCCGTTCAACACGCAGATCGAGGCGAACGCCCCCGACGCCGAGCTGCTGACCACCGCGCCGGGGAGTACTATCCGGATGCGGCCATCATCGAGGCTGGATCGCCAACCAGCGCTACTACGAGAACAACCGCGACGTCCTGGTTCGCATCACCGCGCGCGTGGATCGAAGCCAACGACATGCTCGAAAGCGACACCGACGCCGTGCGTCGCCGCCCTGCAGGAAACCATTATCCCGAACTCACCGTCGAGGACCTGCAGGACGGGTTCGAGTTGCTTCGCACCTTCGACAACGACGGGTGGAACGAACGCTGGCAGGACGGGACCGTCGTCGAGTGGATCGGGCAGGTCGAGCAGGTCTTCGTCGACATCGGTGCGCTCGAGAACTTCGTCGACCCCAGCGAGTTCGTCGACGACAGCATCTTCCTGGAGGCGTACGAAGCCTGGAGCGAGTGAGAGCGACCGTTCACGCGGCCTCGGCGAGCGTAGGCCTCTTCGTGCGCCGGACGCATGGGTCCGGCGCACGGTGCTGCGGCCAGCCCGGGACTCGCGGCCTCGCGAGGAGGCGGAGGGGGCGCGTCGTGGACCGCACGGTGGGATGAGGCTTCGTGCACGTAGCGACGAGGTCGAGGACGATTCCTATCGCAGCGGGGCTGCACGCCTCCCCGGGCCGCGGTAGCATCCGACATGCTCCAGGACCCATGCACCCGCGTACGCCCGCGACGACCGATGCACGGCGAGGTGCCCCGCAGTTGGGCCGCCCTGACCCACCACCGCCCGGTCGAGGGCGCGTCGTGACCGCGGAACGGGGGATGCTCGACCTGGACGCCCTGACCGAAGCGGTCGCGGCGGGCACGATCGATACCGTGCTGGTGGCGTTCTCCGGGCCGTACGGAAGGCTGCTGGGCAAGCGCCTGGACGCGGAGTACTTCGTGTACTCCGCCGCCGCGTCCGGCACACACGTGTGCGACTACCTGCTGACCGCCGACATGGAGATGGAGCCGGTGCAGGGCTACGACTTCGCCAACTGGCACACCGGGTACGGCGACGTGAAGCTGCGCCCGGACCTCGCCACCCTGCGGCACGCCAGTTGGCTGGACCGTAGCGCCATCGTCATGTGCGACGTACTGAATACCCAAAGCGGGGAACCAACGACGGTGGCGCCCCGCTCGATCCTCGCGGGACAGGTCGAGCGATTGGCCCAGCGCGGCTTCCAGGCGGAGGCCGCCTCGGAACTGGAGTACTACCTCTACGAGGAGGACTACCGGCAGGCATCATTGCAGGGGCACGCCGATCTGCAGCCGGTGGGTTGGTACCTGGAGGACTACCACCTGCTGCAGGGCACGCGCGAGGAGGGGTTCACCGCCGAGGCGCGGCGGCACCTGCGGGCGTCCGGCATTCCCGTCGAGAGTTCCAAGGGCGAGTGGGGCCTGGGGCAGCACGAGGTCAACGTGCGGCACGCCGAGGTGTCGGCGATGGCCGATCGGCACGCCCTGTTCAAGCAGTGCCTCAAGGAGGTCGCCGATCGCGTCGGGGTGAGCGTCACCTTCATGGCGAAGCCGCACGCGGGGCAGGCCGGTTCCTCCTGCCACCTGCACCTCAGCCTGTGGCACGGGGGCGCCAACGCCTTCGCCGGCTGGACGCCCGACTCGGAGGACGGCCGGGATCACGGCAGCGACCTGTTCCGGCACTTCCTGGCCGGCTGGATGGCGCACGTGCACGAAACGATGGTGTTCTACGCCCCCACCGTGAACGCCTACAAGCGCTTCGAGACCGCTTCGTGGGCGCCAACGCGGGCCGCCTGGAGCTTCGACAACCGCACCGGCGGGTTCCGCGTGGTGGGGCATGGCCCCAGCCTGCGGATCGAGTGCCGCATCCCCGGCGCCGACGTGAACCCGCACCTGGCGTACGCCGCGGCGCTGGCGTCCGGCCTGGACGGCATCGAACGGGAACTCGAACCGCCCGCCGCCTTCGACGGCGACGTGTACGGCGCCACCGAGCTGCCGCTCCTGCCGACGAGCCTGCGGGAGGCCACCGACCTGTTCGAAGCCAGCGACTTCGCGCGCGCCGCGTTCGGAGATGGCGTGGTGGACCACTACGTGCACTTCTTCCGGACCGAGCAGGCGGCCTTCGACGCCAGCGTGACCGACTGGGAGCGACAGCGCTACTTCGAGCGCATTTGAATCACGGCGCATAGGGCCCGGTAGAACGAGAGGCCCCGTGACCGTGGAGGGGAATGGTGAAGTCATGAACGCGAACGCCGAAGGGCGGCTGGCCGACAAGGTCGCCCTCATCACCGGGGCCGGCAGCGGCATCGGGCGCGAGACGGCGCTCCGCTTCGCGGGCGAAGGGGCCGCGGTGGTGGTCGCCGACGTGCAGGACGACGCCGGCCGCGCCACCGTCGCCGACGTCGAGGCGGCCGGCGGCCAGGCCGACTTCGTCCACGCCGACGTGTCGCAGGCGGCGGACTGCGAAGCGATGATCGCCTTCGCGGAGGACCGCTTCGGCCGCCTGGACGTGCTGTTCAACAACGCCGGCATCATGGACGGCCGCGACGACGACGCCGTCGCTACCGACGAGGAGGTGTGGGACGTCACCATGGCCGTGAACGCCAAGGGGGTGTACTTCGGCTGCAAGTACGGCGTGCCGGCCCTGCGGCGGGCGGGCGGCGGATCGATCATCAACACCGCGTCGTTCGTGGCGCTGCGCGGCGCCGCCACCCCGCAGATCGCCTACACCGCCAGCAAGGGCGCGGTGCTGGCCCTGACCCGCGAGCTGGCGGTGGTGCACGCCCGCGAGAACATCCGCGTCAACGCGCTGTGCCCCGGTCCGCTCCGCACCGAGCTGCTGATGAAGGTCCTCGACACCGAGGAGAAGCGCCAGCGTCGCTTGGTGCACGTACCGATGGGCCGTTTCGGCGAGGCACGCGAGATGGCCGAGGCGGCGCTGTACCTGGCCGACGACGCCTCCTCCTACGTCACCGGCAGCGAACTCACCGTGGACGGCGGTCTCACCGCCGCGTACGTGACGCCGGAATGACGCGCCGTCTGGAGACGATCAGCCCCATCGACGGCTCGGTGTACGTGCGGCGGGACCTGGCCGGACCGTCCGAGATCGATCGAGCACTGGTCGCGGCCGAGCGGGCGCAACCGGCCTGGCGCGACACCCCCCTGAACGACCGCATCGCCGTGGTGCGCCGCATGGTGGAGCACATGAACGAGCAGGCCGACGACATCGCGCTGGAGCTGGCCTGGCAGATGGGCCGCCCCGTCGCTGCCGGGCCTGGCGAGATCCGCGGCGGCTACGCCGAGCGGGCGCTCGGGATGGCCGACCTCGCCCCCCAAGCGCTGGCCGACCAGGCGGTGCGTTGGCAAGGCGGCACCCCCGTCCACGAGGCCCTGGCCGCGGGCGCCGGGCGGGAGGACACGCCGTCCGGGCAGCCGCACCGGCGATTGCGCGCCGTGCCGGTGGGGGTGGTGCTGGTGCTGGCGCCGTGGAACTTTCCGTTCCTGACGGCGGTGAACGCGGTCGTGCCGGCCCTGCTGGCCGGCAATGCGGTGCTCCTCAAGCACTCGGACCAGACGCCGCTGGCGGCCGAACGGATCGAGGCCGCCTTCGCGGCGGCCGGGCTGCCATCCGGTGTGTTGCAGGCGCTGCACCTGAGCCACGACGCCGTGGCCGAGGTGGTGCAGGACGAACGCGTCGGCTACGTGCACTTCACCGGCTCGGTCGAGGGCGGCCGCGCCGTCAAACGGGCCGCGGCCGAACGGTTCATCGAGGTCGGCCTCGAGCTGGGCGGCAAGGACCCCGGCTACGTCCGTGCCGACGCGGACCTGGCGCACGCCGCCGCCAATCTGGCCGACGGGGCGTTCTTCAACAGCGGCCAGTCCTGCTGCGGGATCGAACGGATCTACGTCCACCGTGACGTGTACGACCCCTTCGTCGAACGTCTGGTGTCGGAGGCTCGCGCCCTGCGGTTGGGCGACCCGCGCGACCCCGCCACCACGCTGGGTCCCATGGCCCGAACCTCCGGCGCCGAGCTGGCCCGCGCGCACGTGGACGAGGCCGTCGCGCAGGGCGCGCGGGCATTGTTGGACCCAGGCGAGTTTCCGGCTGCGAAGCGGGGCACGCCCTACCTGGCGCCGCAGGTGCTGACCGGCGTGCACCCGGGCATGCGCGTGATGCGCGAGGAGACCTTCGGCCCCGTCGTTACCGTTTCGCCGGTCGACAGTGATCAGGCCGCCATCCAAGCCATGAACGACAGCCGCTACGGGCTGACCGCCAGCGTGTGGACGCGCGACCTGGACGCGGCCCTCCGGATCGGCGGCCGGCTGGAGACCGGCACCTGCTACGCGAATCGTTGCGATTACCTGGACCCGCTGCTGGCCTGGACCGGCGTGAAGGACTCCGGCCGCGGCGTGTCGCTGTCGCGCCTGGGGTTCGGTCCGTTCACGCGGCCGATGTCGTTCCGGCTGCAGGAGCCGGGGGCGTAGCCGTGAGACGTGCGAGCCAGTCGGGCGTGGCCGGTGGGGGAGAGATGGGCGCATGCAGCCGCGCGACCTGACCCTGCCGGCCGTGCCGTCGGCGATGACGTGGGAGGTGCCCCCCGCCGCGTTCGAGGTGCTCGGCGACGATGCCTTCGCCGTCACCGCCCCACCGAAGTCCGACCTGTTCCATAGCCCCGAGGGCGAGCGCGCGGTCGCGACGAGCCCCAGGGCGACCTTCCCGGTCACGGCGCCCTGCCTGCTGTCGGCGCGCGTGCGGGTGGGGTTCCGGGACGCCTTCGACGCGGGCGCGTTGTTGGTCTACCAAGGGAAACGAAGCTGGGCGAAGTTGTGCCTGGAGCGCGCCCCGACGTTTCCGACGGTGGTGTCCGTCGTCACGCGCGGCTCCTCGGACGACGCCAACGCCTGGCGCGTGGAGGGGGACGCCGTCTGGCTTCGCGTCGCGGTGCGCACGTGCGAGATCGCGTTTCACGCCTCGACGGACGGGGTGCGGTGGGACCTGGTGCGCCACTTCGCGCTGGAGGCGGGGGCCGAGACCCGCATCGGGGTTTCGTGCCAGTCGCCGGTCGGGGAGGGGTGCGAGACGCAGTTCAGCGGCGTTCGCTTCCGCGAGGCGTTGCTCGACGACATTCGCTCGGGGGCGTAGCACGCGCTTTGGCCCCGAGCGGTCGTCGAGCCTGGCGGCCGAGCGTCACGCCATGCGGAGCAGTTCGTGCCCCACCATGCCGACCAGGAACCCCAGCACGCCGCCCAACGCGGGGAGCCAGTGCCGCTCCAAGCGTGCCTGCGGCGCCAGGTCCTGAAACGTCAGGTAGAGAATGCCGCCCGCCGCGACCAGCATCACGACGCCGGTCGCGGCCGTGAAGGGCGCCAGCAGGAAGTAGCCCGCCAGTCCGGCGACCGCGCCCAGGGCGGCGAAGCCCAGGAACGGGGCGAACCGAGGTCGCGACGCGCCCGAAGCGTCGTGGGCCTCCCGGTAGGCGTTGAAGCCCTCCGGGAGGTTCTGCAGTGCGATCAGCAGGGCCAACGCCGGCCCGCCGCCCGCGCCGCTGGCCGCGATGGCGCCCAGGGCGGCGGCCTCCGGCAGAAAGTCGGCCAGCATCGCGACCGTCTGCGCCTTGCGGGCGCCGCGGCGCGCCAGCGCCACGTCCAACGCCATGAACCCGGTGCCGCCGGCGAGGAACGCCGACGCGCTTCCCCACAACGGCAGCGCGTTCAGGCCCTCGGGGACCAGCACCAACGCCACGGCGGCCAGCAGCGCCCCCGCCCCGAAGGCGATCACGCCGTGGCGAAGCTCGTTCTCCAGCCACTGCGGGCGGATGTGCTCGTTCATTGCCAACGCCGCGCCGGCCGGTATAGCGGCACCTGCGCCAAGGGCGTACAGCGCGACGACCAGCCAGGGCGGAAGCATGGGGTCATGGTAGACGAGGCGGGCCGGCCAGCGGGCTACATGGCCGTGCGGTGGAACGTGATCGGTACGCGTGCCACGACGGGTTCGCCCTCGGCCTCGTACGCCCGCACGCCTCGCCGGGTCGCGGTAGCATCCGACATGCTCCAGGACCCATGCACCCGCGTACGCCCGCGACGACCGATGCACGGCGAGGTGCCCCGCCGTTGGGCCGTCCCGACCCACCACCGCCCGGTCGAGGGCGCGTCGTGACCGCGGAGCGGGGGATGCTCGACCTGGACGCCCTGACCGAAGCGGTCGCGGCGGGCACGATCGATACCGTGCTGGTGGCGTTCTCCGGGCCGTACGGAAGGCTGCTGGGCAAGCGCCTGGACGCGGAGTACTTCGTGTACTCCGCCGCCGCGTCCGGCACACACGTGTGCGACTACCTGCTGACGGCCGACATGGAGATGGAGCCGGTGCAGGGCTACGACTTCGCCAACTGGCACACCGGGTACGGCGACGTGAAGCTGCGCCCGGACCTCGCCACCCTGCGGCACGCCAGTTGGCTGGACCGTAGCGCCATCGTCATGTGCGACGTACTGAATACCCAAAGCGGGGAACCAACGACGGTGGCGCCCCGCTCGATCCTCGCGGGACAGGTCGAGCGATTGGTTCAGCGCGGCTTCCAGGCGGAGGCCGCCTCGGAACTGGAGTACTACCTCTACGAGGAGGACTACCGGCAGGCATCATTGCAGGGGCACGCCGATCTGCAGCCGGTGGGTTGGTACCTGGAGGACTACCACCTGCTGCAGGGCACGCGCGAGGAGGGGTTCACCGCCGAGGCGCGGCGGCACCTGCGGGCGTCCGGCATTCCCGTCGAGAGTTCCAAGGGCGAGTGGGGCCTGGGGCAGCACGAGGTCAACGTGCGGCACGCCGAGGTGTCGGCGATGGCCGATCGGCACGCCCTGTTCAAGCAGTGCCTCAAGGAGGTCGCCGATCGCGTCGGGGTGAGCGTCACCTTCATGGCGAAGCCGCACGCGGGGCAGGCCGGTTCCTCCTGCCACCTGCACCTCAGCCTGTGGCACGGGGGCGCCAACGCCTTCGCCGGCTGGACGCCCGACTCGGAGGACGGCCGGGATCACGGCAGCGACCTGTTCCGGCACTTCCTGGCCGGCTGGATGGCGCACGTGCACGAAACGATGGTGTTCTACGCCCCCACCGTGAACGCCTACAAGCGCTTCGAGACCGCCTCGTGGGCGCCAACGCGGGCCGCCTGGAGCTTCGACAACCGCACCGGCGGGTTCCGCGTGGTGGGGCATGGCCCCAGCCTGCGGATCGAGTGCCGCATCCCCGGCGCCGACGTGAACCCGCACCTGGCGTACGCCGCGGCGCTGGCGTCCGGCCTGGACGGCATCGAACGGGAACTCGAACCGCCCGCCGCCTTCGACGGCGACGTGTACGGCGCCACCGAGCTGCCGCTCCTGCCGACGAGCCTGCGGGAGGCCACCGACCTGTTCGAAGGCAGCGACTTCGCGCGCGCCGCGTTCGGGGACGAGGTGGTGGACCACTACGTGCACTTCTTCCGGACCGAGCAGGCGGCCTTCGACGCCAGCGTGACCGACTGGGAGCGACAGCGCTACTTCGAGCGCATTTGAATCACGGCGCATAGGGCCCGGTAGAACGAGAGGCCCCGTGACCGTGGAGGGGAATGGTGAAGTCATGAACGCGAACGCCGAAGGGCGGCTGGCCGACAAGGTCGCCCTCATCACCGGGGCCGGCAGCGGCATCGGGCGCGAGACGGCGCTCCGCTTCGCGGGCGAAGGGGCCGCGGTGGTGGTCGCCGACGTGCAGGACGACGCCGGCCGCGCCACCGTCGCCGACGTCGAGGCGGCCGGCGGCCAGGCCGACTTCGTCCACGCCGACGTGTCGCAGGCGGCGGACTGCGAAGCGATGATCGCCTTCGCGGAGGACCGCTTCGGCCACCTGGACGTGCTGTTCAACAACGCCGGCATCATGGACGGCCGCGACAATGATGCCGTGAGCACCGAGGAGGAGGTGTGGGACGTCACCATGGCCGTGAACGCCAAGGGGGTGTACTTTGGCTGCAAGTACGGCGTGCCGGCGCTGCGGCGGGCGGGCGGCGGATCGATCATCAACACCGCGTCGTTCGTGGCGCTGCGCGGCGCCGCCACCCCGCAGATCGCCTACACCGCCAGCAAGGGCGCGGTGCTGGCCCTCACCCGTGAACTGGCGGTGGTGCACGCCCGCGAGAACATCCGCGTCAACGCGCTGTGCCCCGGTCCGCTCCGCACCGAGCTGCTGATGAAGGTCCTCGACACCGAGGAGAAGCGCCAGCGTCGCTTGGTGCACGTACCGATGGGCCGTTTCGGCGAGGCACGCGAGATGGCCGAGGCGGCGCTGTACCTGGCCGACGACGCCTCCTCCTACGTCACCGGCAGCGAACTCACCGTGGACGGCGGTCTCACCGCCGCGTACGTGACGCCGGAATGACGCGCCGTCTGGAGACGATCAGCCCCATCGACGGCTCGGTGTACGTGCGGCGGGACCTGGCCGGACCGTCCGAGATCGATCGAGCACTGGTCGCGGCCGAGCGGGCGCAACCGGCCTGGCGCGACACCCCCCTGAACGACCGCATCGCCGTGGTGCGCCGCATGGTGGAGCACATGAACGAGCAGGCCGACGACATCGCGCTGGAGCTGGCCTGGCAGATGGGCCGCCCCGTCGCTGCCGGGCCTGGCGAGATCCGCGGCGGCTACGCCGAGCGGGCGCTCGGGATGGCCGACCTCGCCCCCCAAGCGCTGGCCGACCAGGCGGTGCGTTGGCAAGGCGGCACCCCCGTCCACGAGGCCCTGGCCGCGGGCGCCGGGCGGGAGGACACGCCGTCCGGGCAGCCGCACCGGCGATTGCGCGCCGTGCCGGTGGGGGTGGTGCTGGTGCTGGCGCCGTGGAACTTCCCGTTCCTGACGGCGGTGAACGCGGTCGTGCCGGCTTTGCTGGCCGGCAATGCGGTGCTCCTCAAGCACTCGGACCAGACGCCGCTGGCGGCCGAACGGATGGAGGCCGCCTTCGCGGCGGCCGGGCTGCCATCCGGCGTGCTGCAGGCGCTGCACCTGAGCCACGACGCCGTGGCCGAGGTGGTGCAGGACGAACGCGTCGGGTACGTGCACTTCACCGGCTCGGTCGAGGGCGGCCGCGCCGTCAAACGGGCCGCGGCCGAACGGTTCATCGAGGTCGGCCTCGAGCTGGGCGGCAAGGACCCCGGCTACGTCCGTGCCGACGCGGACCTGGCGCACGCCGCCGCCAATCTGGCCGACGGGGCGTTCTTCAACAGCGGCCAGTCCTGCTGCGGGATCGAACGGATCTACGTCCACCGTGACGTGTACGACCCCTTCGTCGAACGTCTGGTGTCGGAGGCTCGCGCCCTGCGGTTGGGCGACCCGCGCGACCCCGCCACCACGCTGGGTCCCATGGCCCGAACCTCCGGCGCCGAGCTGGCCCGCGCGCACGTGGACGAGGCCGTCGCGCAGGGCGCGCGGGCATTGTTGGACCCAGGCGAGTTTCCGGCTGCGAAGCGGGGCACGCCCTACCTGGCGCCGCAGGTGCTGACCGGCGTGCACCCGGGCATGCGCGTGATGCGCGAGGAGACCTTCGGCCCCGTCGTTACCGTTTCGCCGGTCGACAGTGATCAGGTCGCCATCCAAGCCATGAACGACAGCCGCTACGGGCTGACCGCCAGCGTGTGGACGCGCGACCTGGACGCGGCCCTCCGGATCGGTGGCCGGCTGGAGACCGGCACCTGCTACGCGAATCGTTGCGATTACCTGGACCCGCTGCTGGCCTGGACCGGCGTGAAGGACTCCGGCCGCGGCGTGTCGCTGTCGCGCCTGGGGTTCGGTCCGTTCACGCGGCCGATGTCGTTCCGGCTGCAGGAGCCGGGGGCGTAGCCGTGAGACGTGCGAGCCAGTCGGGCGTGGCCGGTGGGGGAGAGATGGGCGCATGCAGCCGCGCGACCTGACCCTGCCGGCCGTGCCGTCGGCGATGACGTGGGAGGTGCCCCCCGCCGCGTTCGAGGTGCTCGGCGACGATGCCTTCGCCGTCACCGCCCCACCGAAGTCCGACCTGTTCCATAGCCCCGAGGGCGAGCGCGCGATCGCCACGAGCCCCAGGGCGACCTTCCCGGTCACGGCGCCCTGCCTGCTGTCGGCGCGCGTGCAGGTGAGGTTCTGGGACGCCTTCGACGCGGGCGCGTTGTTGGTCTACCAAGGGAAACGAAGCTGGGCGAAGTTGTGCCTGGAGCGCGCCCCGACGTTTCCGACGGTGGTGTCCGTCGTCACGCGCGGCTCCTCGGACGACGCCAACGCCTGGCGCGTGGAGGGGGACGCCGTTTGGCTTCGCGTCGCGGTGCGCACGCGGGAGATCGCGTTTCACGCCTCGACGGACGGGGTGCGGTGGGACCTGGTGCGCCACTTCGCGCTGGAGGCGGGAGCCGAGACCCGCATCGGGGTTTCGTGCCAGTCGCCGGTCGGGGAGGGGTGCGAGACGCAGTTCAGCGGCGTTCGCTTCCGCGAGGCGTTGCTCGACGACATTCGCTCGGGGGCGTAACGCGCGCTTGGGCCCCCGAACGGGCGTGTCGCGCCCGGTGGCCGGGCGTCACGCCATGCGGAGCAGTTCGTGCCCCACCATGCCGACCAGGAACCCCAGCACGCCGCCCAACGCGGGGAGCCAGTGCTGCTCCAAGCGTGCCTGCGGCGCCAAATCCTGAAACGTCAGGTAGAGAATGCCGCCCGCCGCGACCAGCATCACGACGCCGGTCGCGGCCGTGAAGGGCGCCAGCAGGAAGTAGCCCGCCAGTCCGGCGACCGCGCCCAGGGCGGCGAAGCCCAGGAACGGGGCGAACGGGGGTCGCGACGCGCCCGAAGCGTCGTGGGCCTCCCGGTAGGCGTTGAAGCCCTCCGGGAGGTTTTGCAGTGCGATCAGCAGGGCCAACGCCGGCCCGCCGCCCGCGCCGCTGGCCGCGATGGCGCCCAGGGCGGCGGCCTCCGGCAGGAAGTCGGCCAGCATCGCGACCGTCTGCGCCTTGCGGGCGCCCCGGCGCGCCAGCGCCACGTCCAACGCCATGAACCCGGTGCCGCCGGCGAGGAACGCCGACGCGCTTCCCCACAACGGCAGCACGTTCAGGCCCTCGGGGACCAGCACCAACGCCACGGCGGCCAGAAGGGCCCCCGCCCCGAAGGCGATCACGCCGTGGCGAAGCTCGTTCTCCAGCCACTGCGGGCGGATGTGCTCGTTCATTGCCAACGCCGCGCCGGCCGGTATAGCGGCACCTGCGCCAAGGGCGTACAGCGCGACGACCAGCCAGGGCGGAAGCATGGGGTCATGGTAGACGAGGCGGGCGGGCAGGCGGGCTACATGGCCGTGCGGTGGAACGTGATCGGTACGCGTGCCACGACGGGTTCGCCCTCGGCCTCGTACGCGCCGCCCCGGTTCGGAGTGGCGCACTCTCGGTGGCCGGTGCAGGCCCGGCCCGCGGGGGTACCCTGCAAGGACGCAAGATCCGCCATCAGCGTAGGCTGGATGGCGCGCGAGAGGAGCGTGAGCGATGACGCGACGCAAGGAACCGTTCGGGAGCGCCGCTGCCCCGTTGACGCCCGCCCTGCGGGTGGGCGACACCGTCTACGTGTCCGGCCAGGTGCCGGTGGGTCCGGATGGGAAGGTAGCGGGCGACGAGGTGCGTACGCAGACGAAGCAGGTGCTGGAGAACATGGAGGCGCAGTTGCAGGCGGCGGGCGCGACGCGGGCGGACGTCGTGAAGACGCTGGTCGTGCTGCCGCACGTCAAGCGTGACTTTGCCGCCATGAACGAGGTGTACAGCGCGTTCTTTCCGGACCCGAAGCCGGCGCGGACCACCCTGGGTGGGGAGCTCGCCATCGACATCCTGGTGGAGATCGAGGCGATAGCGGTGATCGACGCCGGCCGCTGACGTGCGTGCGCCGCACCAGGAGCCTTACGGCGTGGCGCGCTCGGGCTCCGGCGTCGTCGCGGTGGGCGGGAAGGCGCGGCGGCGCAACCACAGGGCGACGTGCACCAGGCCGATCAGGACGGGCACTTCGACGAGGGGACCGATGACGGCGGCGAACGCGACGCCGGACCCCAGGCCGAACACGCTGATCGCGACGGCCAACGCCAGTTCGAAATTGTTGCTGGCCGCCGTGAACGACAATGTCGTGGTCTTCGCGTAGTCCGCGCCGATCAGGCGGCCCATCGCGAAACTGATCAGGAACATGATCACGAAGTACAAGAACAACGGCACCGCGATGGTGATCACGTCGAGCGGGATTTGCACGATCGTCTCGCCCTTCAGGCTGAACATCATCACGATCGTGAACAACAACGCCACCAGCGTGAGCGGCCCGATGCGCGGCAGGAACACGCGATCGTACCAATCGCGCCCCATGCGCGGGATCAGGATCACGCGACTGAGGATGCCCGCCGCGAACGGCACGCCCAAGTAGATCAGCACGGCTTGCGCGATCTCGATGAAGGTGACGTCCACGATGCTGCCCTGCAACCCCAACCAGGCCGGCAGGACGGTGATGAACACGTACGCGTACGCCCCGAAGAACAAAATCTGGAACACGCTGTTGAACGCCACCAGGCCCGCCGCGTACTCGTTGTCGCCCTCCGCCAGGTCGTTCCACACCAGCACCATCGCGATGCAGCGCGCCAACCCGATCAGGATCAACCCCACCATGTACTCCGGGTGCCCCCGGAGGAACACCACCGCCAGGACGAACATCAGGACGGGCCCGATCAGCCAGTTCTGAATCAGTGACAACCCCAACACCCGCCAGTTGCGGAACACCCGCGGCAACGCCCTGTACCGGACCTTCGCCAGTGGCGGGTACATCATCACGATCAACCCGATCGCGATCGGAATGTTCGTACTGCCCACGCTGAGCGCTTCCAACGCCCGCCCGAACGCCGGCACGGACCACCCCAACAGCACGCCCAAGCCCATCGCCGTGAAGATCCACAGCGTCAGGAACCGGTCCAGTACCGACAAGCGCCGTGTCACGCCGTCACCCCCTCGCCCGCGCGGGCGTCCGCCGCGCGGGCGAACCGCTCGAACGTGCCCGCCAACACCCGCAACGCCTCCGCGTCGAGTTCGTAGTGCACCCACCTGCCCTCACGCGCGGCACGCACCACGCCCGCCTCCACCAACCGCTTCATGTGATGACTCACCGTCGGCTGCGACAACCCCAAGAACGCCTCCAAGTCACAACCACACACGCCATCATCATGGCGGCACTGCGACTGGACCGGAGCGGCGAGAAACTCCAAGATCGCGAAGCGGGTGGGATCGGCCAGGGCGGAAAGGACGGTCGAGGTGGTCATGGCGTGAGCATACCGCGACGTATCGATGCGGGCCTATATGACGAAGGTCCCGCTTGCGTTCGAACAAGGATGCGCGGGGCGGCGGGGGTGTTCCGTGGGGCATGTGGGGCGGAGGAACTCCAAGGGGAGCCGCTTCAGGAGCGTATGCATGCGTGGATCTTCTTCGTCGCTCGCCTCCAGCAATGCGCGGCGCGATCCGTGCCGCTTCGTTCAATGCCTTGACGAACGTTGTTCGCTATGCAACATTGAGCCATCGTTGCTTGAGAACGGTGTTCTGTGTTAGAGAACACGAGCAAGAGATTAGGCCTCTCATACGTCGTCTTGTCATGTTCGTAGACCGAACGGAGACCACATGTCGCAAGAGCATCGACGGGAGAAGGAGAAGGACGGCCCGCTGGCCGCGGTCATCGAGAAAGCGACGCGTGCCGAGCCCAAACTCAACAAGGCTGTCGTGCGTGCCATGCGCGTCCTTGCCGAGTTCGACGAGGATACGCCCGAATGGACCGTCAACGCCCTGTCACGTCGCCTCGGCATCGCGAAGAGCAGCGTGAGCACGGTCTTGGCGACACTCGCAGAGTTCGATCTCGTGGCACGCGCGGAGGACGGGAGCGGACGGTATCGGCTCGGGCTTCGCTGTATGGAAATGGGGTACTTGTCCTCGTCGCGGCTACAGGTACGTGACCTCGCGTTCCCACTGCTAGAACGGTTGTTGGGGGAGACCCAGCAGATCGTCTATCTGGCCATCCCCTATCAGCGTGAAGTGCTGTACGTCGAGGCGATGTATCCCCCGCACCGGAGGATCAACTTCTCGTCGCAAGGGCGGAGAGCGCCCCTGTATTGCACGGGAATCGGTAAGGCGATCCTCGCCTTCCTGCCCGTCGAGGATCAACGGGATTACCTGTCCCGTGCCCCCTTCCCCAGGCTCACGTCCAATACGCTTTGTCGCCGCGAAGAGCTTGAACGCGAGATCGAGGAAACGCATGCTCGGGGGTACGCAACGGACCACGAGGAGCGTGAACACGGGATTCGATGCGTGGCGTCGCCCGTTCTCTCACGTTTCGGACAGGTCGTGGCCGCAGTGAGCATCAGCGGGTCTAGCGACGAGATCGACGAAGACCGAATTCCGCAGTTGGCGCAAATCGTGCACGCGACCGCTGTGGACGTGGGTCGCAAATTGCAGTTTGCCGGTCATGGAGGTCGCCCGTGACGTACGGGTGCCCCTCCTGTCGCGGCTTGCGCTCGGTTTGCGTCCAGCTGGACGCAGCGATCGGTTGGAGGAAGCGCATGGCTTCGGAGAGGAGGTGGTGGCAAGGAAGCGCAGAGTGATCAGCCAGTCAGGTACGTCGACCCGGGCACGCCACGAATCCCGAAGCAAAGGAGTTCAAGTGAAGCACCTAAGATTCCTACTCGTTACCCTCGTGCTCGTCATCGGTGGAAGCGTACTCGCGCAAACCGTTCTTCGGATGAATACGCTGTTCCATAGTGGCGACGCGCAGGCAATGGTTCGCATCGTCGACGAGTTCAACGAGGTCCACGACGACGTTCAAATCGAGCTGACGCAGGGACAGTGGTCGGACTACTACGCTCAGCTTTACAACGCCGTCGTGGCCGACAACGCCCCGCACATCGGTGTCGTTCACACCACGTTGCTTCCGCAGATGGCCCCCGCCCTCACCCCCCTCGTCGACGGCCCTGCGGGGAACCTCCTGACGGCGGCCGGCATCGATCCGGATGACTACATCGCCAACCTCTGGGACGCCGGTACGTATGAGGGGCAGCGCTACTTGGTACCCCTGGACACGCACATGTTTGGCCTTTGGTACAACAAGGACATCTTCGCCGAAGCGGGACTGGACCCCGAGAGCCCACCCCAAACGCGCGAAGAGTTCGAGGCCGCCGCCGACGCAATCGTCGCGAACACGGACGCGTATGGTTTCCATCCTGCCGAAGATGCGCTACCGCGGAAACTGCGCCGCGCATGGTACTACCTGTACTGGCAGCAAGGCGGAGAACTGTTCGACGCTGACCATAGCGAAGCGACCTTCAACAACGACGCTGGGCTTCAGGCTTGCGAATACCTGGCGGACATGGTCGGTGAGCGGGGTTGGAACATTCCCTCGGGTGATGGCTTTGCGCAGTTCAGCGCGGGCGACCTCGGCATGCTCGTGGCAGGCAACTGGTACTACTGGACGGCCGAAGAAGCTGGATTGAACTATGGGTTCGCCAAGATGCCCGTGTTCTTCGATGAGCTCCGGACGTGGGGAAACAGCCACAATCTGGTGATCCCCCAACAGCCCGACGGCACGTCCACGGAAACGTACGTCGCGGCGGCCGAGGCCATTCGCTGGATCACGGAGAACAGCGACACCTGGGGCATCTATGGTGGGCACATTCCCGCCCACAGCCAGGCTCGCGCAAGTGAAGCCCTGCGGGAATCGGATACCTGGCAGAAGTCACTCGGAACGTTCGCCGAGATGGCCGAGCAGGGCGCCGTCCACTATCCCATCACGCACGAGCGCGCATCCGAGCTCGAAGAGCCCATCACCGTCAACATTCAACAAGCCTACAACGGCAGCATTACGTGCCAGGAGGCTCTTGACCGGGCCGAGTCGGGCGTCAATACCATTCTCGGCAACTGAGATCGACCGCCGCGAGCGGAGTCGGGGGCATGTCCGTCCCCGACTCCTGCAGCGCGAAAGGACCATCGCCCGTGAAACGCTTGCTGAAGAGTCGAGAGTTCGTCGGCATCCTATACATCCTTCCCTTCGCCATCATATGGCTGGCGTTTCTGGTTTGGCCCGTGGTCTACGGCTTCTACATAAGCCTCTGGCGCTGGGACCCACTCCGCGGTTCCGAGTTCGTGGGATTTGCGAACTACCTGCGACTGTTTGGCGAGGCGCGCTTCTGGAACTCCGTTCGGAACACGTTCGAGTTTGCGCTCATCAGCATTCCGCTGATCGTCGGGCTCGGCCTCCTGTTTGCGGTCTTGCTTCACGGTCGAGATTTCCCTGGCAAGAATCTGGTCGAGGCAGGCTTGTTCCTTCCCTATTTGTTGAACGTGTCGATCATCAGTTTGGTATGGGCGTGGCTCGTCGATACCGACTACGGAATACTCATCGCCTTCCTGGAACGGATTGGATGGGATGCCCCGGCGTTCCTGAACGATCCGTTTTGGGCGATCCCCGTCATCGCCATCGCCACGGGGTGGTGGTTGTCGGGCTATCGCGTCGTGATCTTCCGTGCGGCGCTTCAGGACATCCCCAAGAACATCCTGGAAATGGCCGAGCTCGACGGCGCGAATGCCTGGACGCGCTTCACCCGAATCATGCTCCCCCTCATCAAGCCGTCGATTCTGTTTGCGGTCGTGTTGACGTCCATTTCAGGCTTCCGCGTATTGGGGCAAGTGCTGATCATGACGGAAGGGGGACCAGGTCGCGCGTCGGAAGTCCTTGCGCTGTACCTGTACCGCTTGGGCTTTCAGTATCTCGACATGGGGCGAGCGGCAGCCGTTGGATTCGTCTTGTTCGTACTGATCCTGATCGTGTCCTTGATCGCGACGCGATTCCTCGGCCTAGAGTCAGAGTTCGAACGTAGGGAGGGGTAGGCGTGCCACGACGTCGCTGGTCCACCTACGGCTGGAGCGCGCTCTACATCGTTGGGGTGATCGCCTGGCTCGTCCCAGTTTGGTGGATGTTCGACACAGCGTTCAAGCCAGAGGCCTACATCTTCCAGCGACCCCCGACCTGGTGGTCGCCGGAGTGGACGCTCAAGCATTTCCGCGAGGTGTTCTCAGAGTGGCCGTTCCTTCGCTGGGTCCTGAACAGCACCCTCATCGCGGGCGGGGCGACCGCATTGTCGTTGGTGCTGTCGATTCCGGCGGCCTACTCCTTCGCCCGCATCCGTTGGCGCGGCCGCAACATCGTGTTCTTCGTGATGATCGCCTCGATGCTGATCCCCTGGCAAGTTAACGCGATCCCGCTGTACTTCATCATGAACGACCTAGAACTCCTGAATACGCGGGTGGCCGTGATGCTGCCGATTGCTGCGATGCCGGTGGGGGTGTTCCTTCTGCGCCAATTCTTCATCAACATTCCACGTGAGCTCGAAGAGGCAGCTCGAATCGATGGCTGCACCACGTTCGGCATCCTGTGGCGGATCGTGTTGCCCATTTCGCTACCGGCACTCGCTGCGCTTGGCATCTATCAATTCGTATTCACCTGGAACGAGTTCTTCTGGTCCATCATTGCGCTTGGGCGCGAAGACATGTACACGATTCCAATCGGCCTGCGAGCATTGCAGGGTTCGTACGACATTCAGTACGGCATCTTGATGGCTGGCGCAGCGCTGGCATCGCTCCCTGTACTGCTGGTCTACTTGGTGCTGCAGCGGCGCATCATTTCAGGGATCACCATGTCCAGCGCAGAGTTCAAGTGATGCGTCCGACCCACGTGAGCACCCTGTTCGACGAGCTAACGCCGCGGAGCGTGCATTGCGCCACGATCACGGATGTGGGTGGAGGGGAACTCCTTGCCGCGTGCTACGCGTTCTCGTACGAAACGTCCCCCGACTCGATCATCGTGACGTCGCGCTTCCGTGATGGGGCTTGGGGTCCCATTGCCACGCCCATCGACTACCCAGGGATCGCCGTTGGCAATCCCGTCTTGTACATGGACAGTGAGGGCATCGTACATCTCTTTTTCGTCGTGGTGATGGGGGAAGGATGGACTGACGCGTACGTCGTCCAGGCCACGTCCCGCGACGGAGGTCGAAGTTGGGGCAACGCCAACCGGGTGCACGAGAGGCGTGGACTCATGACCAAGACGCGACCGATCGAGGTCGATGGACGGTTGCTGCTTCCGGTCTACGACGAGGGTCAATGGTGCTCCATGGTGCTCGTTCGTGAACGTGATGGGATATGGCGTCTCCACGGCGATACGACGTCGCGGGGTCGCACGCTCCAGCCGGCGATCGTCGCTCGAAGCGACGGGTGCCTCGACATGTATTCACGGGGCCGAACCGGTCGGGTGTTCCACGCGTTGTCCGTCGACGGCGGGTACAGCTGGACGGCGTCGCGCCCGACCGAACTGCCCAACCCCAACGCAGGCGTGGAAGCCCTACGCACGCAAGGAGGCGCGCTCATGCTGATAGGCAACCCAGCGACCATGGGAAGGGAGCGGCTCGCCTTCCAGGTCTCGCACGACGACGGTCGCTCCTGGAGCGAACCGCTGGACATCGAGACCGTGGATGACGGCGAACTCTCGTACCCCTACGCGATTCTCGATACCCAGGGATTCATTCAGCTCCTCTACACACGCCAGCGCACCGAGATCGTCCATGTGGTTTGGTCGCCCGGCTCGCTCGACGAGGGCGAGATGTACGCATGATGCGACTCTCCGGCATCTACCCGGCCCTGTTGACGCCGTTCGCGGCTGACACCTCGCTCAGGCTCGATCTCATCGACGATTATGTCGAGTTCCTGCTGAATGCGGGCGTGCATGGTGTACACCCCGGTGGCACGACCGGCGAAGCACCTCTGATGACGTCACGCGAGCGAATCGAAGTGGTCGAGCGTGTCGTCGATGTCGTGAATGGCCGACGCCCCGTGATCGCCCAGGTCGGGCACATTCGTACGGCCGAAGCGACGATGCTCGCAAGGGAGTGCCGTGCGGTCGGTGCTGACGCCGTAAGCATCGTCACGCCGTACTACTACGTTCTGCCCGAGGAGGCGCTCGAGGCGTACTTCCTGGCGGTGATCCGCGCGCTTCCGGACGATACGCCCATCTACCTCTACAACATTCCGCAGTCGACGTTGAATGTCGTTGGAGCGCCTCTGCTGCAGCGCCTTCGCGCGGCGGCACCCAATGTGCGTGGCCTCAAGCACAGCGAGGCCAACGTGGGTCGACTCGGCGCCTACCTCGAGGACGAGGGTACGGACGTCTTCGTCGGGAGCGACGGACTCGTGCTTGCGGGCCTCGCGATGGGCGCCGTCGGGGCCGTAAGCGGGAACGCCAACGTGGCGCCCGAAGCGTTCGTTCGTCTGTACGACGCGTGGCGTACGGGAAGGCTGGACGAAGCACGCCGTCAGCAGCGTAGGATCGTTCATATTGCTTCATTGCTCGGCAACGGAGGGCATCTCGATGCGTTCAAGACGGCGCTCCAGCGTCGCGGTGTAGACGTGGGAACGGTCCGCGATCCACTTCCGCGCGTACGTGAAGCAATGCACGATGCGATCGATGAAGCGGTTGCCCTGGCCACGACGTCGTGACGACATGAGCAGTTGGGTCGTACGTTGTGGCGTTGAGTGCGTCTTGAAAGGAGTTCACCGAACATGAGTCAGGACGTGTATTTGGTCGCCAGTGGGGACCTGCGTCCCGCTGCGAATGAGGAGGGGTGGCCTGCGCAACGGGCCCTGGAGGAGCGGCTTACGGAGGCCGTGGCGCGCGAGGGTCGGTCGTTGCGGCGCGCTTTCGCCGTGGACGAGCGCACCGGCCATGGCTTCGTGTCGTCGCAGCGGATGGGGATGGACGTGTTTGGGGGCGTGCCGCGGGAGGCGCCGGTGATCGTGGCGACGGCGGTGTGGCAGTATTCGCATCATGTGTTGCCGGGGTTGCGTCGTCATCGGGGGCCGATCTTGACGGTGGCGAATTGGAGTGGGCAGTGGCCGGGGTTGGTGGGGTTGTTGAACCTGAACGGATCGCTATCGAAGGCGGGCGTTCCGTACGAGTCGTTGTGGAGCGCGTCGTTCGATGATGCGTTCTTCCAGGACGGCCTGCGGCGTTGGTTGGCGGGGGAGCGCGTGCGGCATGATGTGTCGCACGTGCGGCCGTTCGACGTGGACGGCGTCGATGAGGCGGCGCGCGCCGTCGGAACGAGCGTGGCGGAGGGTCTCGCGGAGCGGATGGCGATCCTGGGCGTGTTCGATGAGGGGTGCATGGGCATGTACAACGCCATCTTGGACGACGAGGTGCTGAACGGGATGGGGGTCTACAAGGAGCGCTTGTCGCAGTCGGCGTTGGTGGCGGAGATGCGCAAGGTCGAAGACGAGGAGGCCGCGGCGGTGCGGGCGTGGTTGGACGAGCGCGGCATGACGTTCCATACCGGTCCCGACCCCGCGAAGCACCTGACCGATGGGCAGATCCACGAGCAGTGCAAGATGTACGTGGCGGCGGCACGGATGGCGGAGCGCTTCGGGTGTGATGCGATCGGGATTCAGTACCAGCAGGGTTTGAAGGAGATGACGCCGGCCAGCGATCTGGTGGAGGGGTTGTTGAACGATCCGGACCGTCCGCCGGTGCGGGGCGAGGGGGGCGTCGTGATCCGTGATGGCGAAGCGATCCCGCATTTCAACGAGGTGGACGAGGGCGCGGCGGTGGATGCGTTGGTCACGAATCGGGTGTGGTCGTCGTTGGGGTTGGATCCGAGCACGACGTTGCATGACGTCCGGTGGGGGGAGCATTTCGCGGGGGGTTCGTTGGAGGCGTTCGTGTGGGTGTTCGAGATTTCCGGGTCGGTGCCGGCGTCGCACTTGGCGGGCGGGTACGCGGAAGCGGAGGGCAACCGTCAGCCGGCGGTGTACTTCCCGATGGGGGGGAGCACCTTGTCCGGCGTGTCGAAGCCGGGCGAGATCGTGTGGAGTCGCGTGTACGTCATGGACGGTGCGTTGCATGCCGACGTGGGGTTGGGCCGGTCCGTGGCGTTGCCGGCGGAGGAGGTTCGGCGCCGCCGGGAGGCGACCACGCCGGAGTGGCCGATCATGAACGCGGTGTTGTACGGCGTGTCGCGGGATCAGTTGATGGCGCAGCACAAGGCGAACCACGTGCAGGTGGCGTATGCGCCGGATCGCGCTGCGGCGTTCCGGGCGGCCGGCGCGAAGGCGGCCGCGTTCGGTGCGATGGGCATGAGGGTGCACGCTTGCGGGGAGGTGCAGCCGTGAGCGAAGGGCTGTTGTTGGGCATCGACGTGGGCACGTACTCCTCGAAGGGCGTGCTGGTCACGCCGGCGGGCGAAGTGGTGCGGCAGGAGATGGTGGAGCACGGCATGGACGTCCCGAAGGCGGGCTGGGCGGAGCACGATGCGGAGGGGGTGTGGTGGCACGACGTGGTGGCCCTGTGCCGGCGCCTGTTGGACGGGGAGCGGTACCGAGGGTCCGACGTGGTGGGGGTGGCGGTGAGCGCGATCGGGCCGTGCCTGCTTGCGTTGGACGAGGCGGACCGCCCGTTGCGGCCGGCCATCTTGTACGGGGTGGACACCCGCGCGCAGGCGGAGATCGCGGAGTTGACGGACGCCATCGGCGCGGAGGAGGTGCTTTCGTTCTCGAAGACGGCGTTCACCAGTCAGGCGATCGGGCCGAAGATCGTGTGGCTCAAGCGGCACGAGCCCGAGGTGTGGGCCCGCACGGCACGCCTGACGACCGCGTCGTCGTACCTGGTGTTCCGCCTTACCGGTGAGCACGTGATGGACCGCCACACCGCCAGTCATTGGATGCCGTTGATCGACATGGAGCGCATGGCGTGGAGCGAGCGATACGCCGAGCACGTGGCGCCCACCTCGATGCTTCCGAACTTGGCGTGGAGCGACGAGCGGGCCGGCGTCGTAACGCAGGCGGCTGCGGACGAGACAGGCCTGGCGGCCGGCACGCCGGTCGCGGTCGGCGCGGTGGACGCCCTGAGCGAGGCGTTGAGCGTGGGGGTGGCGGCGCCGGGCGACCTGATGATCATGTACGGCAGTACGGCGTTCTTCATTCTGGTGTTGGAACGCCCGTTGGCGGACCCACGGGTGTGGATGACGGGCGGTGCGTTCGACGGGCAGTACGCGCTGGCGGCGGGCATGGCGACGACGGGGAGCCTGACGCGCTGGATCCGGGACGCCTTCGCGAAGGACCTTCCTAGCGAGGGGGCGTACCAGGCGTTGTTCGATGCGGCGGCGGGCGTCCCTCCCGGCAGCGAGGGGTTGTTGATGCTGCCGTACTTCAGTGGCGAGCGTACGCCCATCAACGACCCGAACGCGCGGGGGGTGCTGGCGGGCTTGACGCTGGCGCACGGGCGGCCGCACGTGTTCCGTGCCGCGCTGGAGGGCGTCGCGCACGGCATTCGGCACAACCTGGAGGTGTTCGAAGAGCTGGGCGCACCGATCGAGCGGTTGGTCGCCGTCGGCGGCGGCGTGCAGGGCGGCCTCTGGCCGCAGATCGTTAGCGACGTCACCGGTCGCACGCAACACGTGCCCGAACGCACCATCGGCGCCAGTTACGGCGACGCGTTCCTGGCCGGCCTGGCGTCCGGCACCCTCGACCGCACCGACCTGAACAGCTGGGTGCGCGGCGGCACCACCGTTCACCCTCAGCCCGACGCGGCCGCCCGGTACGACCAAGACCACCCGCTGTTCCGGCGTCTCTACCAGGACACCCGCGACACGGTCCATGCGCTTGCGCACCGAGGAAACTAAAGAATGGTGGCTACGAGCTCACGACTGAGTGATGTGCGCATTCGTGCTGTGGGGTCGCCAAGGTGTTGCTCTGCAGGCAACTGGTGCTCGTCACCCAGGATCAGCGGATCCATCGGTTTCGTCGCGCTTCCAGCAAGCGGCGCCGGAGCGGCAGGAAGTCTTCGACGTCCGCGAGCATCTTGGTGATCAGCTGATCCCGTGTGCGGCGGTCCCGGCAGATCAGGGGGCGCCCCTTGCTCAACGCGGCCTGCAGGAGGGGTACGCCGGCGGTGCGAAGGTCGACGAGATCGAGGGGGTGCCCTGTTGCCGCCGCGATCTCCCGCACGAGGCGCGTGCGTTGCTCGGTTTCGAGCGGGCCGCTCGCGAGCACGCCGACGTCGACGTCGCTGTCAGGCGTCATGCCCCCCTGTGCGGCCGAACCGAACAGGTACGCCACCAGGATGTCCGGATCGCGACGAAGGACGTCCGTGACCTGTTCCGTGATGTCGGCGGGATCACTGCTCGCCATGAAGGCAGTGTAGCGTGCCGGGTACGCTGAACGGTGCGCTGCGCCGGGCGGGCGGTGAGCGGGCCCGCTACAGGGCGGTAGGGACGATGCGGCGCGCGAGGGGAGACACGATGGCCGCCGAACCGACCGAAGGGTTCGACGCGCAACGCTTGCGCCACGAGGTGGAACGGTTGGCCCAGCCCGAAGGTCGGCGCGTCGGGACGCCCGGTCACGACGTCGCACAAGGGCTGCTGTCCGGCCGCCTTGCGGGCATCGGACTGGCACCGTACGGCGACGCCTTTGCGTTGCCGTACGGTGCAGGGGGTCATGCCTTCGCCAACCTGGTCGGTGTCGCGTCCGGTCGTGACCGGGAGGCACCGCCGGTCCTGATCGCAGCGCACTACGACACGGCTGGCGACTGGCCCGGGGCGGACGACAACGCGGCGGCGGTCGCGATCGCGTTGGAGGTCGCCGCGCGCCTGGTGGCCGAGCCCGCAGCGCGGGACGTGGTGATCGCCCTGTTCGACGCGGAGGAACCTCCCTTCTTCCAGACCGAGCGGATGGGCTCCGTCCACTTCTACGAGCGGCAGGCGACGGGACCGGTGCACGCCGCGCTGGTGATGGACCTGGTGGGGCACGCGCTTCCGCTGCCGGGCGTGGAGGACCTGGTGTTCGTGACGGGGATGGAGAGCGATCCCGGCCTGCAGCAAACGATGAACGGCCTGTCCGCGCCGGAGGGGGCGCGGTTCGTGACGGCGCTGAACGCCTACGTGGGCGACATGTCCGACCACCACGTGTTCCGCCTGAACCGGGTGCCGTACCTGTTCCTCTCCTGTGGGCACTGGGCGCACTACCACGAGCCCAGCGACACGCCCGACCGGTTGGACCATTCCAAGATGGCCGCCATCGCGGGCGCGCTGGAGGAGATCACCCGTGACGTCGCGTCGCGCCGGCTGGACGGGCCGTGGGAGGGCTACGACACTACCCCGACCGACCTGGCCACCATGCGCGCGGCGTTCGGCGACGTGGCGCGCCAGATGGGGCTTCGGCTGGAGGGCCGGCGCGACATCGACCGGCTGGCCCGGCACCTGATTCAGACCATGGGGCTGTGAGCGCAGGCGCGTCTGGTCCCTGAATCCTGGCCGGTCAAGTATCGGACCGCCAGCCGCGATCCAGGGGTGGCATGCTTCAGGAACATTCGAAACGACGAAGGAGGTGACGAAAGGCCCGACACATTTCGAGATCGACAGTCGAAGGCCCACGGACTCCGGGCAGGTAGCACGTGGGCCACGTCACGAACCGCTGAAAGGAACGTAGACGATGATAAACGTAGCATACGCACGTCCCCTCGTGCGCACCCTCCTCCTTACCCTCAGCCTGGTGATGCTGGCCAGTGCCTCGCTCGCGTCGGCGCAAGGTCTGGACGCGCAGCAGCCGCCGGACGGCTTCGACGTCACGCTCGTCTACATGGCGACCGGCGTGTACGACGCCGACGATCCCGGTTTCGACGCGCCCGACGGCGATACCTTCCACCGCGAGATCATGGGTCGCTCCGACGCCGAGATCGCGCAGGACCGGGCCGACGCGCTGGCGTTCTTCGAGACGCGCTTCGGCCTGAATCCCGAAGGCGACGACGGTCTGATGATGACGGACTTCATGCTCGATCCGCGCAACGAGTATCGCGCCTACGTGTCGTCCGAATCGCCGGTCCCGAGCGAAGGCTGGGTGGTGCGGGACGGCGGTTGGAACCTGTCCGTCACGGATCCGGAAGGACGTACGCTGGGCGGCGAGTTCGAAGGCACCCACGTGCCGCAGGGCGCCATGTTCGTCTACGGCGACTACAACATCGACGTTCCCGGCGACGACCCGATCGTGATCCACTACCAGTCCGGCTCCCCGATCGTGATGGGGATGGACGGCATGATGTTCCGCTGCGAGATCTCGCACCCCGAGTGGGGCACGGGCCTGGCGCAGGGCGTCTCGGCCCCCGCAATGCTCGAAGACGGTCGCACCCACGCCAACATTCGCAACGTGCTGACCTTCCCCGGTCTCGGCGATCCCGGCGGCGTGCCCGACGCCCAGAACTGACCGAGTTGCGCCATGGCCTCGCCGCGGGCATCCATCCCGTCCGCGCGTCGAGCTTCCGCGATGGCGTCTGCGTCCCCGAAGCGCCCGGTCCTGGTACCGGGCGCTTCGCTGGCGTGGGTATGGTGAGACGGACCGCCCGATCCATCTGAGTTCTCTATCGAACGAAGAAAGGTGCCCCATGCGTACACTCGTCACGCTCCTCGCGACACTCTCGTTTCTCGCCGCCACCGCCCTGGCGCAGCCGTCCAACCGCATCGACGTGCAACGGCCGGACGCGCCCGAGCTGGCCGCCTACGGCCCCCACGACGTGGGCGTGCGCACGATGAACGTCGTGGACGAGGACCGGCTCGACATCCTGGCAGCGACCGAGGGGGAGGAGATTCCCCGCTACGACCGTCCGTTGACGCTGGAGGTCTGGTACCCCGCTACGCTGGAGGACGGGACCGAGGCAGGCACGACGTACACGGTCACGACCCGCGACGGCAGCACGCAGGCCGACCTTACGGGCCGCGCCGTGCGTGACGCGACGCCGAACGCTGGCGACGCCCCCTACCCGCTGGTGATCGTGTCGCACGGCTACCCCGGCAACCGCTTCCTGCTGTCCCACCTGAGCGAGAACCTGGCCAGCAAGGGGTACGTCGTCGCCGCGATCGATCACACCGACAGCATGTATTCCGACCAAGCCGCGTTCGCCAGCACGCTGTACAACCGGCCCCTCGATCAGCTGTTCGTTCTGGACGAGATGGAACGGTTCTCGGCCCCCGACGAGGGCTTCCTGTCCGGCCTGGTCGACGCCAGCACGACCGCCATCGTGGGCTACTCGATGGGTGCGTATGGCGCCGTCAACGTGATCGGCGGCGGCTACACCGAAGCGAGCACGCAGTTCGGGTTCTCCCCACCGAACGGCGTCCTGGCCCATCACCAGGCCGGAACCGAGTCGTTCGAGGCGCGGCAGGACCCGCGCGTGGTGGCGGCCATCGCCATCGCGCCGTGGGGCATGAACGCGGGGTTCTGGAACGCCGAGGGCCTGGCCGGCATCGACACGCCCGTGCTGTTCATGGCCGGCAGCGTCGACGACGTCGCGGGCTACGAGAACGGCACGCGCGCCATCTTCGAGGGCGCCGTGAACGCCGATCGGTACCTGCTCACCTTCCAGAACGCCAACCACAACGCCGCCGCGCCGATCCCCGCCCCCCGCGAAGCGTGGGAGACGGGCACGTTCGACCACTACGGCGACGCGGTCTGGGACACCGTCCGCATGAACAACGTCGCGCAGCACTTCGCCACCGCGTTCCTCGCTCAGCACCTGAAGGCCGACGCGGACATGGCGCCCTACCTCGACCTGGTCGAACGCGCCGCGGACGGCGTCTGGTCGGTCGACGACGACGGCGAATTCACCGACGAGCACACCTACTGGAAAGGGTTTCCCAACCGCACGGCCGTCGGCTTGATCCTGGAGCACGGCACGCCGCAGGGGGACTGACCGGAGGCATTCGACGCGATCCCCGCGGTGCGTTCCGGAGGTGGAAGGGGATGGGCCGGCACGCCCGCGCCCCTTGCGCCAGACGGGGCGCCCGGGGTCGCGCACGGCCCGCCCGTTGCGCCGCGGGGCCGCGTCGACACCTACGCTACGAGGATGATGCGACGGGGAGTGACGCCTCGCGCCCTCTGGATGCGTCGACCGGACACGGACGCCGCGCACGGGTATCAATCTGATACCATGCGGCCATGGCGCTGACGCTCAGGACCGACGAGGAGCTCGAGCACGCCCTCGACGTGTTGAGCAAGAAGGAAGGTTCGTCACGGCAAGAAGTCATCCGCCGTGCCGTGCTCGAGAGATTGGAGCGCGCGGGGCATCGTGAGCGCGTGGACGCAGCGGCCGACCGCCTGATCGACCGCTGGCGCGACGTGCTGGATCGTCTCGGCTCTGCGTGAGCCCAGGTACGTACCTGGACGTCGAAGACCTGTTGGCGCTGACGCGGGCCCTCGCCGCCGGGCCGGTGCGGGACCTCGGGCTGTTGGATGCGGCGTGCGCGCGGCCAAGGTCCAGCGCGTTCGGCGTCGATGCGTACACGACGCTTGCCGCGAAGGCGGCGGCGCTGCTCCACTCGATCGTTCGGAATCACGCTCTGGTGGACGGGAACAAGCGCCTGGCGTGGCTCGCGACCGTGGTGTTCTTGGATCTGAACGGGTTCGGGGTCGACCTCAGTGATGATGAGGCGTTCGAGCTCGTCATGGAGGCGTCTCAGGGGAATCTCGATGTCGAAGCCATCGCGAGGTGCCTCGTACGCGAATGAGGCCTCGGCCCAGGGCTGCTGTGGAAGCACGGCCCGGCGCGAAGCCCTTGGCTACAGATCGGACCGTCTGGGTCGTGCGGTGCAGACGAGCAACGGCGGTCGAAACAGGGCGGGCATGCAGGGTGCTTTGGCTACCCGTCAGGCATGGGCACGGCTACCACCTCGAGTCCGTCGATCCCTGCGAAATCGTCCGGGTTCGCGGTGTAGAGCGGGAGTCCGTGAGCGAGCGCGATGGCCGCGATCATGGCGTCGAAGGCACGAGCGCGTGCCTTCCTGCCCGAGCGCCGGAGCGACGTAGCGACGGTGCCGAACGCGCGTGCAGCCGGCTCGTCGAACGGAAGAGGGTCGAAGTCGGCCTCGGCCTGTTGCAGGTGGGCTTGACGCGCCGCGCGTTCGTCGTCGGTCGTTGCCACCAGAGGCCCGACGGTCAACTCTGCCAAGGTGATGGTCGAAATCAGCGGTTCGTGAGGTAGACGCGAGGCGTCCTTCGAGCGGGGCAATAGAATGAGCGCATTCGTGTCCAGGAGCCCTCGCGTCGCGCGTCCTTCCACTTAGAGAAGCGGGTCCATGATCTCGTCGATGTCGCTACGCAGACGACGGGCATCGAACGAGGGTAGATGCTGCCAGCGGAGGAGGAGCTCATCTGCCGGCAGGGCCGGACGTGGGACCGGGCGGAGTTCAGCCACGGGACGTCCAGCCCGCGTGACCGTGAGATGTTCGCCGGCGAGGACGCGTTCGATGACCTCGCGGCCGTGGTTGCGGACATCGCGAATGGTGACGTCATGCTTGCTCATGCCGCATTGTATCACGTGTGATACACCGGCGGGCGTAGGTGGCGCGGGGGTCGTCCTCGAGCGAAATTCCCTAGTCGGCGTGGCCAACTCGGTACGCGCGCTGTGCGCTGTCGTTGCCGTACGTGCCCGTGATGCTTCGCGCTTGGCTCACGTGCCCTGCTGCTCGGTCCGGAGATGGCGTGGCGACGTACCCACCACTGGCTGGCGTGTTGATGCTCGAAGACATCGGCGTGATGAAACAAATATATAAAGTCGTTCGAGTCGACAAAGTCAGCGCTCGGTTATCTCGTCGCGCGTGAAACGCCTACCCCCTGTGCGCGCGTCGCGTTGGATGTGTTCGATGGTCGCCTTCGCCCGATCGGCTCGGGGCTCCCGGCACGCGTACTCGGCCAGCCAGCGTCGAAACGCTTCGTTCAGCGTCGTCCTCTCTGCCCGGGCACGTGCCCTCGCCGCGTCGATCAGCTCCTTTTCAGCGCTGAACGTCACGCTCTTCAGGGGTTCTTTTCGCCGCACAAGGCCAGCGTATGCGAGTTTCGTGCGACGGGCCGTTGTCTGGGGAGGTGCTCGCGGCTTGCGCGCCGCGGGTCGCGGAGGACCCCTTTGGATTGCGTTGGGCCGAGGTCGTACCCGCAGAACCCACCCCACGCATGGCAGGATCAGCCCATGACCCTCGCCGCCCGTACCCGGACCTTTCTCGGGGCCGGCCACCACCTGTGGCTGGGCCTCGCGCTGATCGCTCTCTTCTGGCCGCTGAATTGGTTCCTGCCCGGTACGCCGACGATGTACCTGTTCTTCCCGTTGTGGCTGGGGTACGCGCTGGCGGTGGACGGGCTGGTGCTGCGGCGGCGAGGCGATTCGCTGTTGGTGCGCCACGGCGTGCGCGGGTACGCGATGTTGTTCGCGATCTCGGTGGTGGCGTGGTGGGCCTTCGAGGCAGTGAACGCCCGGACCGGCAACTGGGCGTACGTCGGCGCGGATCAGGTGGGGCCGGTCGCGTACGCGCTGCTGTCTTCGCTGTCGTTCTCGACGGTGATTCCGGCGGTGCTCGGCACGGCGGAGCTGGTTCGGAGCTTCGGGTGGGTCGAGCGGCTGGGACGGGGTCCGCGGATCGCGCCGACGCGGGGCGTGCTGCTTGCGTTCACCGGCATCGGCGCGGCGATGCTGGTGCTGGTGCTGGCGTGGCCGACGTGGTTCTACCCGTTGGTGTGGGGTGCGGGGTACCTGCTGCTGGAGCCGCTGAACGCGGCGCTCGGCAGGCCGTTGCTGCTGGATTGGTTGCGGCGCGGCGACTGGCGTCCGGTGGTGTCGCTCGGGTTGGGCGCGTTGATCACCGGCTTCTTCTGGGAGTTTTGGAACTTCTTCAGCTTCCCGAAATGGACGTACCACACGCCAGGGGTGGAGTTCGCGCACCTGTTCGAGATGCCCGCGTTGGGGTACCTGGGGTACCCCCCGTTCGCGCTGGAGTTGTTCGCGCTGCTGCAGCTGCTGGCGTGGCGGCCGGTGCGGTTGCGGTTGTGAACGCTCGGTGGCGCTCATGACCCGCACCACCCGCAAGGCGCAGCGCCTCACCGAGTTGGTGGACCTCCTGCAGCGCCGCCCGCGCGGGGTGGGGGAGCTGGCGCAGCGCTTCGGCGTGACGCGCCGCACCATCGAACGCGACCTCGAGGCGGTGCGGGAGATGGGCCACGCGTTGCAGGAAGAAGACCACCGCTACGCGCTACCGGTGCCCGGCGGCGGGTTGAACGAGGTGGAGGCGTTGGCGGTGCACAGCGCCACGCGCTTGCTGGTGCATACCGGCATCGGGGAGCGGCACTACCAGGCGGCGCTGGAGAAGCTGGCGCGGTACCTGCCGGAACCGGCGCGCTCGACCCTGATCGACAGCGTGGAGCGGTTGGAGCCGGCGCCGGACGACCGCAACCTGGACCTGGTGGCGCAGGCATGGTTCCAGGGGAGGGTGCTGCGCTGCCGGTACGACTCGTTCTCCAGTGGCCGGACGCGCACCTGCGAGTTGGAGATCTACTACTACGAGGTGAACCGCCGCAACCTGGACCCGTACGTGGTGGCGTACGAGCGGGTCAACGCCCAGGAGATCCGGACGTACAAGCTGGCGCGCATGCGCCAGGCGCGCCTGCTGGAGGACGCGTACCGGATTCCGGTCGGTTTCGATCCGCACGCGCACCTGTCCGGCGCCTGGGGGGTGGTGGTGGGCGAGCCGGTGCGGGTGCTTCTACGCGCCGCGCCGTACGTGGCGCCGTGGTTCCGAGAGCGCGAGCGGCGCGACCGCTACCTGCGCATCATTGACACCTACGCCGACGGCGGCGTGAAGGTGGAGCTGAACGCCAACCTCGCACGCGGCGGCGGCACGCACGAGCTCAGCGGCTTCCTGCTCGGGTGGGGGCCCGCCATCGAGGTGCTGGCGCCGGCATCGGTCCGGGCGCGGGTGCAAGGCGACCTGCGCAAGGCGGCGGAGGCGTACGGGGAGTGAGCGTTGGACGGGTCGGCTGAGCACGGAAGCGTGGGTTGGCAGGCCGGCAGGCGTGCCTGCGCCTGCACGGCCGGTTCGCTACCTCCCCCCGGGCGTGGCGCCATGGGTGGCGTCGCCGACGCCGTTGCGTGGGCGCGCCTCGCTTGGTGGCGGGACGCGCGGGAGCTGAACCGTTGCGACGGTTCGTACGCCAGGCGTGGAGGTTAGCCACACCTGACCGCCTAGGCTGTCGATGACGTGGCGCACGATCGCCAAACCTAGGCCCGTGCCGGCCCGAGCGTGCGACCCGGTCGCGTACGGTTCGAACACCCGCTCGAGGTCTTCGGCCGGGATGCCGACCCCCTCGTCCTGGACCTCGATCGATGCGGCCTCGTCGCTTGCGTGCGTCGCGATGGTGACGCTGCCGCGATCGCCTGGCAGCGCGCGCATGGCGTTGGTTGCCAGATTCATCAACACCTGGTGTAGCTCCCCTTCGGTCGCATGCACACATGCCCCTTCGGCGTTCAGGACGACATGTACATGCACCCCGTGCGGCTGGGACGGTCGGAGCAACGCCGCGACCTCCTGCACGAGCGGGTCGACCGCGACAGGTGCACGCTCGGCGTTATCGCGACCGAAGGCGACCATGCGGCGCGAGAGCTCGCGAGCGCGTTCGGCCGCCGTCACGACCAGGTTCAAGCGCTGGCGTTGCGTGCTCCCCGGATCGGCGCTGTCCCGGGCTGCCGTGCCTGCCGCCAGCATCGGCACCAGGAGGTTGTTGAGGTCGTGCGCCACCCCGCTCGCCAGCGTGGCCACGGCGCGAGCCTTTCCTGCCGCCACGAGCTCGCGTTCCAGGCGCTGTCGTTCCTCCAGCGACGCCTGCAGGCGATGCGTCGCGTCATGTAGTTCTTCCGCGTGGCGCCGAAGCCCGCCGAACACATGGAGGATCGCTGAGGACAACAGCACCGCCAGGAATGTCACGCTTCCGGCGCCTGCCGCCCAGGTCGGCAGCGTGTATGGCTGACCCGGGACGCCCGGAGGGCGCGTCGTGACGCCCGTTTGCAGGGCAACACCGTAGGCGACCGCGAGCACCGCGAGCCCGCCGACCGCCGCCCATGCGCCGGGCCTCCCGAACAGCAGGGCGGCCAGTACGGGGAGCGCCAGCATCCAGGCGAGCCCTGCGCCGATGGGGCCGGCCAGGGCGGTGAGCGCTGCCGAAAACGCGAACCACAAGGCCAGGAAGGTGACGGCCCGCGTGCGGTAGGGAAGGGCACGCCACGATGCCAAGATGCCCACGGCGGCCCACCCGAGCGTGTTGAGCACGACGATCGTCCACACGCCGTCGGAGGCGGCTGCGTACGTGCCGGGGACGTATGCGACGGCGGCGACGAGGGCCGTGGTGGTGAGCACGCCCTGCAATGCCTGGGTGCGCCAGCGGGCCAGCGCGGTCGTGGGATCGGGGACCGCGTGCGACGCGTCGGCTCGGTCGGCGCGGCCCTGGGCGACCTCAGGCGTCGACGTTCGGCGCATCGGTGTCCCTTCGCTCGAGCCAGGCGTGGAGGTCTTCCTCGTACATGGGAGGGGCCAAGTGGTACCCCTGAGCGGCATCGCAGCCCAACTCGGTCAGGTACGCGAATACCTCGGCGTCCTCGACCCCTTCGGCGGTCACGCGCAGACCGAGCCCGTGCGCCAGGCTGACGGTCGCGCGGACGATGGTTCGCGACTCGCGCGAGGTGGCCGCGTTCATGACGAAGCGGCGGTCGATCTTCAGCTCGGAGAACGGCTGTCGCGCCAGTTGCGTCAAGGTGGAGTGGCCCGTTCCGAAGTCGTCGATCGCCAGTCCGACGCCCTTGATGCGCAAGCGGGTGAGGATCGCCAACGCCTCCACCTCGTCGTCCGGCGTGGCGGTCTCCGTCAACTCCAGCACGACCCGGGCCAGGGCGATCCGATGCGTGGCGCAGAGACGTTCCAACCGGTCGACGATCGTGGCGTCCGTGAGGGACCGCGCCGATAGGTTCAACGCGACGTGCGTGGTGCCGTTCGGGTCCGTGCGTGCCAGCCAAGCCAGCGCCGTGCCGAACACGTGGTCGCTCAAGGCGTCGATCAGACCCTCGCGCTCGGCCAGCGGCACGAAGACGTCGGGCGGTACCACGCCGAGGGTCGGGTGGTGCCATCGCGCCAGGGCCTCGAATCCCAGCACGGCCCCTCCGGCGCAGGCGATCTTCGGCTGGTACGCCACGCCGATCTGCCTCGATTCCAGCGAGGCGCGAAGGGCCGCCACGTCGGGGCGGCCGCGCACCTGCGCCTCCGTGGCGCCGCCGCTCGTGGCGCCCGCGTGGACGGCGAGCAACGCGTGCAACGCCCGGGCCTCGAACGGCTTTGGCAGCGTGCCTGCGAGGCGCAAGCCGTGTTCCACGGCGCTTTGCCGCGCCGCCTCGAGAACTCGGCGTTCTAGCCCACTCGACAGAATCACGGAGCCCGCGTAGCCGTGGTCGGCCAACCGCCGCAGAACCTCGATCCCGTCCGTGCCAGGCATGTCGAGGTCCAGAACGACGTGGCTGGCGTCCGATGTCCGCAACGCGTCCCAGAACGCCTCGAATCGCGACGTCACCTGGACGGGGTAGCCCGCGTCCTCGACGATCATGCCGATCGTCGCGCCGACGAGCTCGTCGTCGTCCAGGACCAGGACATGGCTGGCGGGTTCGGTCACGGGCGTGCCGCGTCCATCCGCTCGACGCGTGCCCAGGTGAGGAAGCGGATTCGGTGCGGTTTACCGCCCCACGGCATGGGGCATTATGAATCAGGTCGGCGTCGCACGTGTCGGATCCCCTTCGTTCGGTGGCGCAGGCGACATCAGATCGTAGGTTCGCCCAACCTTTGGGGCGCGGCACATCGGCGCCTCCTCTGGCCCCAGCGTCATGGTCTGCTCGGTCGGTCAGAAGATCGGAATGATTCCGAGCTATTGACACCGTTGCGCCCCACATATACCCTAGGGGGGTATCGTTCGGGCGCAAGCGAGCGCCCCCAAGGAGGACGACCATGTCCGAAATCAGCGAAGCCCCCACCACGAACGTTGCAGGCCTGCCCCGCCTGAACGAGCCCGCGCCTGCTTTCACGGCGCAGACCACGCAGGGCCAACTCTCTTTGACCGACTACCGAGGTAAGTGGGTGGTGCTGTTCAGCCACCCGGCCGACTTCACCCCGGTGTGCTCGACGGAGTTCATGGCCTTCGCCCATCATGCCGACGACTTCAGTCAGCGCGACACGCAGCTGATCGGCCTGTCGATCGACTCGGTGCACGCGCACCTCGCCTGGTTGCGCGATCTCGAGGAGATGTCCGGCGTCGAAGTGCCCTTCCCGGTGATCGCCGACCTGGATATGAAGGTCGCGCACGCCTTCGGGATGATCCATCCCGGCGCGTCGCAGACCGCGGCGGTGCGCGCGGTGTTCCTGATCGATCCCGAGGGGATCCTGCGCGGGATGCTGTACTACCCGCTCAGCGTCGGTCGCAGCATCCCCGAGATCCTGCGCTTCCTCGACGCCCTCCGCTTCAGCGACGAGCAGGGCATGAGCACGCCCGCCGACTGGAATCCGGGCGACCCCGCCATCGTCGGCGCACCCAAGACGATGGACGAGATCCGGGCGGACGATCCAAGCAAGTACCACGAGTTCCGGCGTTGGTACTTGCGCTTGAACGAAGCGGCCTGACCGCCCGCGTCGACCCCGAAACGGATGCGCGACCTGGCGCCGTGAACATAGCGGCGCCAGGTCGCCGTCGTTCGTTCGGTTACGCCGTGCGGGAGGAGCACGACCGGGCGTGACGAGCAGATCGAGCGCTCCCTGGGCCGGCTGCGGGAAGGTGCCATCGCAACGGCGTCACGTCGGACACCGTTGTACAGTGAGGGACGATAGGTGGGTGGTTCCGATGAGTTCCAGTGCCGATCGCCGAGCTGCCGTCGCCGCCGTCGCGCAACGCACGACGGCACGTCTCTACGAACGCTTTCCCTCACTGACGGATCGGTACGGAGACGCGGGCCGGGCTCGTTGCGAAGAGGACGTTCGCTTTCACGCCGGGTACCTGCTGGCGGCCGTCCGAAACGATTCGAGCGACTACTTCCGGAGTTACGTGCGGTGGTCGCGTCAGTTGCTGGCGGGGTACGGCATGGACGCCGATATGCTCGAGGCCACCCTCGAGGTTCTCGGCGAGGAGGTCCGGTCCGAGCCCGTGCTGGTGCGTGACCGCGAGCGCGCCCTCGCGGCAGCCCTCGAGGCAGGGATCGCGGCGCTGCATGATGCCAACGACGAGGATGTGCTGGGCCCTGCCGTGTCGCGTGCGTTGGTCGCGCCGGCCTCGTTTGCGCAGGAACTGATCCGCGAGCCGTCCCCGCAACTGTGGCGCCGCCTCGAAGCCGAGCTCGTGGAGGGGCGCAGCTACGAAGACGTCGCGGTCGGCATGATCGAGCCGGCAATGTACCAGGTCGGGCTTCTGTGGCAACAGGGCGAGATCTCGGTCGCGCTCGAACACCTGGCGACCAGCAAGGCGTCGTTGCTGTTGACGCGCGCATTCGCGGTGGCCAGCACGGACGCGTCGCTGGGCGAGCGGCGGGCCGTCTTCGCGGCGGTGGAGGGGAACCGCCATTCGATGGGGTTGCGGATGATCGCGGACACCTTCTCGCTTCACGGCTGGGACGCCGACTACTTGGGCGCGGACGTCCCCGTTCGTGACCTGTTGACGCATGTCGACGCGGTTCGACCGGAACTCCTCGGCCTCGCCGCTACCATGCCGAACGACCTGGAGCGGATGGCGGACGTCATCGAGCGCGTCCGGCACGAATTCGGCCCCCAGGCGCCGCAGATCCTGGTCGGGGGCCTTCCGTTGCGCGAGATGCGCGACGCGTGGCGCGCGCTCGGCGCCGACGCTTGGGCCGCCGATGCCAGGGAGGCGGTCGATGCCGCCGGATGACGTGACGCGCCGACAGGATGTATCGACGGCGGCAGACCTGGTCCCGTACCTCGGGGAGGAACGATGGCTCGCGCTGCTCGAGCCGTTCTCGGCGGTGGTGTTCGGCGTCCTCGACGACGAGAGTCGCGTCGTGCGCACGAACCGGGGTTTCGACGCCCTGCTCGGACGGGGGGACGACACCTCGCCCGACGAGCGCTTGGCGTCGCGATTCGTCCAACCGACGTTCGCGGACCTTCGCGACGCCGAGCCCGACGAGAAGGCCGCGACGTTCCGCGGAATCCTGACGGTGCTGGACGAACGCGGCCGAAGCCACTCGGTGAACGGCGTGGCGCTGCGATTCGACACCGTCGTCATCGTGCTCGCCGAGCATGACGTGGCCGAGTACCGCACCATGTTCGAAGAGATGCTCGAACTCAACGAGGAGCTCTCTCAGACGCACCGCGAGCTGATTCGGGCCCAGCGCGAACTGAAACGCCAGCGCGACCTTCTCGAGCACGAGTCGACGACGGACGAGCTGACCGGCCTGCGCAACCGCAGGTTCCTGATGGAGCGAATGGGCGACGAGATCGCCCGCGCCGAGCGCCGTGACGTACCGCTCACGGTGGTGGCCTTCGACATCGATACGTTCAAAGCGGTCAACGACACCTTCGGTCACGCGGCTGGCGACGATGCCCTCAAGGCCGTGGCCGACGTGTTCCGGACCGAGAGTCGGGCCTACGACGTCGTCGGCCGGATGGGCGGCGACGAGTTCATCGCGGTGCTGCCCGATACGGCGCTCGACGACGCCGTCGCCTTGGCGGAACGGCTGTGCGCGGGCGTGCGCGACGTCGAGCTTTCGAGCGTGCCTCGAGGGCTGACCGCCAGCTTCGGCGTGGCGGCCCGCCGCAGCGGCGACGACCTGCACGGGCTGCTCCGGCGGGCCGACCGGGCCCTGTACCGAGCCAAGAGGGCCGGAAGGAATCGCGTGCATGCCTTCGCCGGCGAGGACGACGCGGAGGCGGACACGTGATCATGGTGGTGTCGCGCATCCGCATCGTCGCGGGCGATCCCGACGCGGTCGAACGGCAGTACCGCGAACGCGTGGGCCACGTCGATCGCGCCGACGGCTTCCTCGGCATGGAGGTTCTGCGCGACCAGGACGATCCGGCGTCGTTCTGGGTGCAGGTGCGCTTCCGGGACCGCGCCGCGTACGACCGCTACAAAAGGAGCGACGCGTTTCGCGACGCGCACGCTCGCCTCGCCCTTCAGGACGAGAAGGTCCGAATCGACCCCGACGCGTACGACGTGCACGTGCTCGATGTCGTGGCTCGCTGAGCTTCGGGGCGATACGGCCGAGGCGTTCGCCTCGCTGCAGGCTTCGGCGCCGGCGTCGCTTCCAGACGAACTGTCGGAACGCCACGGCCGCCTCGGGTCGGCCTCGGCCACCATGCGGACCGAAGCGTGGCGCGGACCCGTCCTCGCCTGGGCACGCTGCGCCCGCCTCGACGCGCCACCTCGCAGCCGCGTCCTGTCGGTGCTGACGCTGCCCGACCCGAGCTATGACCTGCCGATGTTCGGTGCCGAGATCGTCGAGATCGGCGGGACCGTCACTGTCGTCGCGATCGATTGGATTCCGGTCGCGCCGGACGGGCGTCACCTGGCGCCCCTGGCGGACGTGCGCGAGCGCCATCGCGACTTGCCGGAGGGGGGCGAGCTCCCCGCCTGGGCGGCCGCATGGTTCTCGCCCCATGCGATCTTCTCGCGACCGGCAGGCACGGTGTCGATCGACGGGATCGTGCACGCCTACCGGGACGCGCTCGGCGCCTACGTCGGCACCTGCCGTGACGCCGAGCCGGCCGGCGACCCGGTCGCGACCTGGGAGGCGCAGCGCCGCTACTGCGACGCGCACCGACGCGACGATCCGGGCAGCGCCATGCTGGCGCGGGCGTTCGGTGCGGCGTGGAGCGAGCGGTACGCGGAGGACGTCCTGTTTCCCGTGGCGCGCCCTCCCAACGGGGATGGCTGGTCTTCGTCGTAATTCAGCGCCGACCCTTCATGCCCGTCTCGGTGACGTGACGGTGGCACTCTGCGTGCCATGATTGGTGGCAGAGGAGGTTGGCTCATGCCGGCAACTTCGAAGAAGAATCTGCATGTTCCGCTGCCGCCGGAGCTTCATTCGGCCCTGAAGGAGCAGTCGAACCGCCTTCGAACGCCCGCTACGACCCTTGCTCGTGAGGCGATCGAGGAGTGGATTCGCCTTCGCAAGCGGGAACAGGTCGCTCAGGAACTCCGCGCATACGCCGATGAGATGGCGGGGACCGACGCGGACGTGGATCCGGCCTGGGAGGATGCGGGCGTCGACTCGTGGCTCGAGAACGACCCTTGAGGCGGGGCGAGGTTCATTGGGTGAATCTTCACCCGAGGACCGGAAGTGAGCAGCGTGGGCACCGTCCGGCCGTGATCGTGTCCCACGATGTGTTCAACGTGCACCCGAGGTGGAACAGCTTGATCGTCGTCCCCATGAGCACGTCACAACGGCAGCTTCGCAATCAAGGGTCTTCGGTACGGATCGAGGCCGGGGAGAGCGGCCTACGCCGTACTTCCGTGGCGCTGTGCCACCAGGTCACGACCATCGACCGCAGCAAGGTAGGTCAACCGGTGGGGATGCTCTCCTTGGCTGCGCTGCAACGGGTGGAGGACGGGTTGCGGGCGGCGTTGGACCTGCTGCCATGAGGCGTTGGGACCAATGGGCGCCCGCTTGATCCGTTCGCACGGCTTCCCGCGCCGTGCGACAAGCTACTCGACCACGTCGTGAACGAGGTTTCGAACGCCGTGGGCGGAGGCGTGGCCGTCGGTCCGCGCCGGCCGATGGGGGTCCACGCCGCGGTCGCTGACCAAACCCTCCAACAGCCGCACCGCCCGCTGGGCCCCGCCGGCCGCCCTGAAGGCCTCCGCGACCCGTTCCGCCGCGGGCTTGCGTGAGCGGGCGTCACGCACGGCCGCGCGCAGGCGTTCGGGCGTGAGCTTGGCCTTCGGGACCATCACGCCTGCGCCGCAGTGCTCGGCGCGGCGGGCGGACTCGCTCTGGTCGCGTCCCCAGGGCACGACGCACACCGGCACGCCGGCGGCGAGGGCGCGCTGCACGGTGCCCATGCCGCCGTGCGTCACGACGGCGTCGACCTCGGGGATCACCGCGGCGTGTGGCAGGAAGCGGGTGATGCGAACCCGGTCGTGCGGCGGCTGGAACGTGGACGGGTCCAGGGCGGAGGTGGTGACGATCACGCTGCCGGGTTCGTCGGCGAGTGCCTCGAGCGCGGTGGCGACGATCGCGCCATCGTCCTGCAGCTCCGTCGACACGCTTACCAGAACGCGTGGGCGGGGAAGCTCGTGGAGCCAGGCGGGGGCCTCGCCGGGTGGGGCCCATAGGCCCGGGCCGATCGCGTGGAGATTCGCCGGCCAGTTGCTGCGCCGGTACTCGAACGGCTCGGCGGTGCGGTAGAGCAGCAGGTCGGCGCGGTCGAATAGCTCGAAGTGGCGGCGCAGCGGTGGGACGCCGAGCTCGGCGCGGAGCTGGTTCAGGCCGCGGGTGGACCCGCGGACCGCGCCCAGCATGGCGCGCCAGACGGCGCGGTCGCGAAGGCGGTGCAACGCGTGTCGGGGCGGCGCGAAGCCGGGACCGAACGCGGGCGTGTCGGGCGAGGGGACGGGCAGGGCGTACGGCAGGAACATCGCCCAGGGGCGCCCCTGCGCCTCGGCGAACGCTGCGGCGCCCCAGGTGTTGGCGTCGATGATCAGCAGGTCGGGCGCGATCTCGGCGCTGGCGGCGCGCAGGTCGTCGACCTCGTGCGGTGCTCGCGCCAGCCAGCAGCGGAAGGCGGCCTGGACCTGCTTCAGTGGGCTGGAGGCGCGGTAGTCCTCCAAGGTCGTGGCTTCGATGGCCGGGGCGATCGGGCGGTGCTGCAGGCCTTCGCCCTCGACGCGCTCGCGTTCGGCGGCCAGCGTTTGGACCGTCACGTGGTGGCCGGCTTCGCGTAGCGCCACGGCCACGTCCATCATCGGGTAGAGGTGCCCGCGGGCGGGGGAGGTGTAGATCAGGACTCGGGGCATGGTGCCTCCAGCACGCCCCGGACCAGGCGCGTCATCACGCTGCGGGCCTGCGCTGGCGACCGTCCCAGGTCCAGGCGCAGCAACTTCCACAGGTAGAGGTCGGTGGCGGCCACGAGGGCGTCGATCGTGCCGCGCTCGCGGTCGGGGAGGCGCGGGGCGAAGGTGCGCTGGACCCACGCCCGGTGCACCTCGCGCCCCTGCTGGGCGGCGCGCTGTGCCAGCGCCTCGCCGCTGCGCTCTTGGGCGAGCAGGTTCAGCACCAGCCGACCTTCCGCCTCGTAGTGTTCGAGGAGGTCACCGATGGCCGCGTCGACGTCGCCGGGCGCGCTGCGGCTTCGCTGCGCCTCGACGCGGGCGGCGACGCGGTGGCCGACGGCGTCGATGCAGCCGTCGCGCGAGCCCATGTGGCGCAGCACCGTCTGTACGCTCACGCCGGCGCCGTCGGCGATGGCCTGCAGCGTGACCTCGCCGATGGGGTGAGCGGCCAGCAGCGCCTCGGCGCTGGCGGCGATGCGCTCGGCGGTGCGCTCGGTACGGCGGGCGCGGTGGGTCATGTCGTAGACGCGGGGCACGTCGACCTCCTCCTCTCGGCGCTTCGGGGCGCGAGGTATTGATGTTAAGCGGATCCACATTTCGTGTCAATAGGGGTCACACGACTTCGTGCGTGTCGCCAGGCGACGCGCGTGTCACGGACACGAACGGCGCACGCGGAGGCACGTACACTGAGGCTGATGCCGAAGCTACAGGCTGCGATGCATGCGAATCGAACCGGCACGGGCCTACGAGACATCGCGGGTCCGCATCTCCGCCTGGCGCTGCTTCTCGCCTTCAGCTGTTTGGCGACGATGCTCCTCCTGGCGCTCGCACCGCCCGCCCACGCGCAAGCCTTGCCCGACGGCGTGGAGACGGTGCCGTGGATCTGCCCCGAGCGCGAGATCGACGACGAGGCGCGCGCACGCCGCGTCGCGGCACTATCTGCCGAGGAACGCGCCCGTCGCGCCGAGTACCGGCGGGTGTTTCCCGCCTACGTCGAGGCCGTCGGCAGCGCGCCGGACACGGAGCTGCTCAACCCGGTCGAGGGCACCCGCGTATCCCAGATCGCCGACACCTGGGGCGGCGCACGCGCCGGCAACCGCGTCCACGAGGGGCAGGACATCTTCGCGCCCGAGGGTAGACCGGTGCGCAGCGCCACGGAGGGGTACGTGTGGCGCATCGGCGAACGCGCGCTGGGCGGCAAGACCGTGACCGTGATCGGCGACGGCGCACGGCGCTACTACTACGCGCACCTGTCCGAATACGCCGACATCCGCGAAGGACAGCGCGTGACGCCGGACACCGTGATCGGGTACGTCGGCAAGACGGGCAACGCCGCCGCCACGCCGCCCCACCTGCACCTGGGCGTCTACGAGAGCTGGTCGGACGGCGAGCCGTGCGGGTGGGAGGCGCTGGACCCGCTGCCGCTGCTGGTGGATCGCTGAGGAACAGTCTCACGCGGTTTGGCGGGGAGGTCGCGAGAACGTGGGTGGATTGCGCTCGTCGAACGCGCCTCGAACGTCGGCGACGCCAGGGGCGCAATCATGGCGGCCGTTCACAGGGACGATCATGCAGTGCTCTGGCGGGTCCGACCGAACCGTGACCGCCACTTGACAGACACAGGTGCGCACCGCGCATAATGCGTGGGAATAGAAACGAACGACTGTGCGGGCATGCGTTGCCTACTGGTTGGCTCGACCCAGTCGACCAGGGGGGCAGTGGTCACGCAACCCCGCACGGCCCAGCGGCCGCGGCACGCGCCGCGCGGTCGAGAAGGGAGGTGGTACGGTCCACGATTTCCCCACCGAACGCCGATCCGGAGATTGAGAGGTCAGCCATGACCATACGAAACCGCCTTCCCGAACGTTTGGAAAAACGCCGCTCGAGCCCACGTGACATCCGCCGCCACGACTCGAACGGCGGGTGGTTGCCGCCCGCCGCCTTCGTTGCGCTTCTACTGGGTGCGCTGGCGCTGGCCATGGGAAGTGCCCTCGCTTCCGGCTCGGGCGGGGACGGATTCCCGTCCTGGCACCAAGACTTCGAGCAAAACGTCGACGGCTGGATCGGCGACGACGTGGCGGGCGGAGGAGGCTGGTGTGGCACCATCGACCACCGCTCCTCCGCCGACGGCCCTGTCGAGCCTAGTTCGGGCGACGCCTACGCCGTGGCGATCGGCGGGCCCTGCAACGCGTACTACCAGGAGCTAGATTTCCCACCCAACGGTCCGTACTCGTATGGCGCAGCCTACTCCACGTCGTTCCCGGAAGGTGGGTTCGCGGTCGAGCTGGACATCTTCTTGGATCCAGCGCAGGACCTCGAGTTCACCTACTGGACCTCCTTCAGCAAGCTCGACGTGCGCGACGAGCCGGGCCCCCCGAGGGACGACGACCCGGAGGGGGACTTCGGCAACTGGGCCAGCAGCCTTCGCTATCAGGTGGTTCCCCTGGACGGCGGTGACGGAGACATCGTCGTCGGTGACAATGAACTGACCGGCGGAGAACACCGTGTCGGCGAGGCCGGCTGGTATACCTTCCGGCACTCGTTCACGAAGGCCGCCGACGGCGACGTGAACGTCGAGTTCGAGCTCGAACGTGCCGGCGAGGTCGTGTTTTCCGCCTCGCCCGACACCGCCTACACGCCCGAGGGTGCCGAAGGCCCGACCTTCGCGCTGTCGGAGATCGCGGCGGAGAACGTGGGGACGGGCTACATCTGGCTCGGTCTGCCGGGTGGCATGGAGCTGCCCATCGACCGGCATCAGGTGCGAACGCTCGGTCCATGATCACTTGGGTCCTGACCGACCCTCCCGCCTCTTGGACGGGCACGTCCCCACTTCCGTGAGTCCGTGAAACCAATCGGTATGCCCGTGATCCACCCCCCGCCCTCGCCGCGAGGGCGGGCACTTCTCATTCGGGGCCCCGGCCCGCGAACAGTTCGCCGGCACGCCGGGCACGTGCAAATGCACGGTGGGATGGTAACTCAGTCGCTACCCGCCTCGTGCCGCGCCGCCTCGATCACCTTCCAGTCCTCCGCGAAGCCGGCGCACGCTTCGTCCACCAGCGGTTGGGTCAGGAATCGCTCCACGTCGCGCGCCCACACGAAGCATGCGCCGACGCCCATGCGGGCGTAGGTGGGGATCTCGGTGGCGTCGTAGATGCCGGGGCAGAGCTGCACGTCGCTCTCCTGCGCGTCGAGGAGGTCCTGCATGCGGCGCACCTCGTCCTGCTTGGAGGCGAGGCCGGCGCGTTGCAGCATGCCGCCGTACGGCGCCACCATCCGCGCGCCGGCGGCCACGGCGAAGGTCAGCCAGGTGGCGGTGGGGACGACGGTCGCCATCGGCTCGATGTCTTGGTCGTGCAGGGTGCGGATCACGCCCAGGCCGCTCGGCGTGGCGGGCACCTTGATGCCGACGCGGCGGGGGTCGATCGCCAGCATGCGCTCGGCCTCGTCCAGCATCTCCTCGCGCGAGGCGTCGCGCAGTTGGTACCAGGCGTGCCCGGCGACGCCGATCAGGTCACGGAACAGCGCCGCCGGGTCCCGCTTCTCCGCGGCCACGACGGCGGGGTTGGTGATCACGCCGCGCCATATGCCCAGCCGCATGTGGGTCTCGACGGTGGCGGGGTTCGCGCTCGCTAGCCAGAAGTTCATGCCTCGCTCCGTTCCCGGCCGAAGAGGGCCGCGCCGATGCTACCCGAGTGCCGGCCGAGCTCGGCGGGCACGACCGGGACCGCCAGGCCGCCGGGGCGCCATTCGACCTCGTCCAACTCGGTGGTGAGCGGCGCGAACAAGACGTCGCCCGCCGCCGCCAGCCCACCGCCCAGGATCACACGTTCGGGGTCGAACACGTTCACGATCGAGGCGATCCCTGCGGCCAGGGCCCGCACCATGCGGCCCCACTCGGCGGTGGCGGCAGGTTGGCCGGTGCGCACGTCCGCCAGCAGGGCTTCGTTCGACGCGTAGCGCCCGCCGGTTCGGTCGGCCAGGTAGGCGGCGCCAAGGTGCCACTCCAGCGTGCCGGGGGTGGGAAACACGCTGGGCGGCCCGTCGGGATCCAGGCTGATGTGTCCCAGGTGCCCCGCGCGGCGGTTGCGGCCCTCGAACAGCTGACCGTTCAGCATCACGCCGCCCCCAACGCCCGTGCCGAGGGTGAGCATCGCGATGTCGCGCGCCCCGCGGCCCGCGCCGAGGCGTGCCTCGCCGAGGACGGCGGCGTGGGCGTCGTTCAGCGCGTGCACGCGCGGTGCGTCCGTGCCGGCGGGCAGCGCGTCGCGCAGCGCTGCGGTCCAGTCGATCCCTTCCAGCCCGGCCAGCTTGCCGGGCAGCGACACCACGGCGCGATGCGCGGCGTCGACGATGCCGGGCGTGGCGATGCCGACGCTCGGGACGGCACCGGCGTCGCGCAGCTCGCCAATCGCCGCCGCGATCAGCTGGAGCCGTTCGCGGCGGTTGCGATCCGGGTCCGGCTGGTCGGCCACGTCGTGCACGCGCGTCCAGCGGACGGACGGTGCAGCGTCCAGCAGGGCCAGTTTGACGGAGCTCCCGCCGATGTCGATGCCTAGGTGGTGCAGGGCGCCTCCGTTGGGTTAGCGTCGAGCCACGCATGAACGGGTGCCGTCCGAACTTCGGGGGTACTTGCTGCCAGCAGAGCGCTCGTGTCCAGGTCGTTCGTCAATAGCGTTCCTCGTCGCGCATGCGGCGCACGAGTTCGCTGCTGGACTCCGGCTGGTGCGGCAACCTTCGCACCAACGCGCGTGCTGCGGCGACGTCCAGGGGCCGGCGTGTCGTGCGCACGGGGGTCAGGACCGCCACGGGCCTGCCACGCTTGGTGATCACGATCTCTTCCCCGTGTTCGGCGCGTTCGGTCAGTTCGCTGAGGCGGGCCTTGGCTTCGGCCAGGCCGATGGTTTGGCGATCCATGTGCGGCCCCTTTTCTGACCCGTTCGTGGGTCAGACCGTAGCATGCAATGTGCGATTGGCCGCCGCGGTCACGAGCAATATCGATGCCCCTCGACGAATCGGTGGAACATGCGATGGCGACCCACGTGCCCCCTCGCCGGCGATGTCGCACTGGCGACGGGTGGGCGTTCAGGTATCGGATGCGCCCTGGCGCAAGGTTGGATCGACACGGACCTGAACACCGATTTCGAGGGGCCAATGGGCGACCCGGACGCGTTCCAGCGCAAGGTTGGGCGCATCCATCCCGTCGGTCGTCCCGGGATCCCGGAGGACGTCGCGTCCGTCGTCGCCTTCCTCGCTGTCGACGAAGCAGCGTTCATGTCCCGTCAGGTGTATGCCATGGACGGGGGAGGTTCATCCATTCGAGCCTCCCGTGATGAAGTTTCGCTCCGCGGCCCGGCTCATCGAGTGGGCAGCGCGCCCGTGGTATACGGCGCGCTGCCCGAAGCCGCCACCGTGGCTACGGCAGCTCGTCGAGGAACGCGTCGATGGCGTCTGCGTACGCAGCGGGCCGTTCGATGAAGCCCATGTGCCCCGCCTGCGCGACCTCGACGACGCGGGCGTTCTGGGCGGCCTCGGCGTTCGCGGCGATCCCTTCGGGAACGATCGTGTCCTGGTCGCCGTGCACGATCAACAGCGGTACGTCGATCGCCCGGAACTCCTCGAGCCAGTCCCAGTCGCCCATCGATCCGAAGATGGTGCCGAGCGTGAACTCGATGTTGGCGTCGTACTCGTTGGGAAGCGCGCAGGCCTTGGCGTTCAGCACGTCGAGCACGGAATCGTCGGCCACCTGCGAGGCATTGATGATGTCGGCGATGCCGACGCAGAGGTCGAATGGGTCGATGTCTTCGGCGGTCGAGGCAAGGTACGCCTCCACGGCGTCGAAGTCCGGGCCCGGGCTGAGCATCTCCATGGCGCCGAAGGGCTCGGCCGCCGGCTCGATGGGGCTGAGCGCGATCACGCTGGCGACGCGATCCGGATTGCGCACTGCATACCTTTGCGCGAAGGCGCCCCAGAGCGACCAGCCCAGCACGCTGACGCGCTCTACCCCGAAGTGATCCTGCACGCGGCCGAAATCGGCGATCTCGTGCTCCATGCCGAGCAGCGCCGCGTCGTGGATCGGGGTCGAAAAGCCCCTACCGCGCGTGTCGTAGAACACCACCGTGCGCCCCTCGGCCAACGTGGCCAGTGGGCGGGCCGCGTAAAGGTGGTTCGACACGATGAGGTCGGGGGCGCCGGAGCCGTACTTGACGTAGAACAGACGGACGTCGTCGCCGACGGAAACGAAGCCTTCTTCGATCGGCGTCTGCGCCACGACCCAGGTGGCGAAGAACGCGGCCAGGATGCATGCGAACGCCTTTGCACGGGCACGTACCATGCTCTCTCTCCCTCTCGTCCGAGGACCATCACCCAGTGCACGACCTGGTTTCGGCCAGGCCGTACGCCGCCAGCAGCAACCTCCTTTCCTCCCATGGTGAACACGAGCATAGCGCAAAAGCATGCAAGTGCATGCACATGCATCACGGCGTCGAGGTCGGACGCGTTCCCGTCGACCATTCTGCGGCGTCGCGGTGGTCGGCACCTGCCGCGTCGGGGTGGCACGACGCGCGGCCTTGCGCCCTCCTACTTCACGCTCCCCGGTGTGATGCCGCTGATGAAGAAGCGCTGGAGGAAGAAGATCGCCAGGTGCGGCAGCTCCACCAGCGTCGAGGTGGCCATGAGCAGGTCGCACTGCGAGTCGTGGGTGGACGATTGGAACTGCAGGCAGACGTGCCACATGATCCGTAGCTCATTTGCACCGTCGATGCGGGCCGCCTCGCAGATCTCGCTGGGGATCTGCATCAGGAACTGCCGTAGCAGGAAGGTGTAGAACGGGTTGCCGAAGAACGTCGGGACCACTCCGGGATGCCGCCGGGCGCACAGCGCACGCGGAGGCGATGGAGGCACGACACGCGGACGCGTAGGGCGGAGAGATTCCGTTGCCACGCAAGCCGTGCGTCGCGCGTCGAGGCGGGACGCGACGCGGGCGCCGACCGGGCAACCTACGGCGGCCTATGCTGAGGCACGCGAGACGGCCCCCGCGTACGTGGGTGCGGAGCGGAAGGGGGGACGGTGGTTTTGGACGCCCTTGAAGGCGGCCGTGACGCGTACGCCCGCGCGGACTGGCCCGAGGCCTGCCGGTGCCTGGAGCAGGCCGACCGCGCCGGTGGCCTGGGCGGCGAGGACCTGTGGCGCCTCGCGGTCGCCTCTCACCTCACGGGGCGGTGCGATCGCTTCGCCGCGTTCCTCGAGCGGGCGTGCGCCCTGCACCGCGAGGCAGGCGTGTACGCGGAGGCGGCCTGGTGCGCGTTCTGGTTGGGCCTAGACCTGATGGATCACGGCGAGGCGGCGCGCGGCTCGGGCTGGTTGGCGCGGGCGGAGCGGCTGGTCGCGCAGGTGCCGGAGCGTTGCGTGACCGAAGGGTGGCTGCTGATCCCGCAGGTGCAGATGCGGTTGGGCGAAGGGGCGCACGAAGAGGCACTGGCGCTGGCCCAGCGCGCCACCGCGGTGGCGGACGAGCTCGGGAACGCCGACCTGCATGCGTTCGCCCTGCACGCGCAGGGCTTGGCGCACGTGCGCATGGCGTGCGTGAGGGAGGGACTGGCGCTGCTGGACGAGGCGATGGTGGCGGTGACAGGAGAGACGCTGCTGCCGTTCGTCACCGGCATCGTGTACTGCTCCGTCATCTCCGCCTGCCGCGAGGTGTACGCCCTGGACCGGGCGCGCGCCTGGACGGCCGCGCTGCACGACTGGTGCGAGGGGCAACCCGGCCTGGTGCCGTTCGCCGGCACGTGTCTGGTGCACCGCGCCGAGGTGCTGCAGCAAAGCGGTGCATGGACGGACGCCTACGAGGAGGCGCGACGCGCCGAGGCACTCTGCCGCCAGGACGGCGACCCGGCGGACGTGGCCGCTGCGCACTACGTGCAGGCCGATCTGTTGCGATTGCGAGGCCGCTATGGCGAAGCGGAGGCCGCCTACGAGGAGGCGGCACGCGCCGGCCGTGACCCGCAGCCGGGCCTCGCGCTGCTACGCGCCGGCCAAGGCAAGCACGGTGTGGCGCGTTCGGCCTCGTCACCGCCCACGCCCGCGGCGCGGTGGCGTTGGCGCGGGGCGACGCCGCCGACGCGCTGGCCTCGTTGCGCGCCGCCTGGCGTGGCTGGCAGGCGCAGGAGGCGCCGTACGAGGCGGCCCGCACGCGCGAACTTGTGGGACGCGCCTGCGCGTCGCTCGGCGACACCGAAACCGCCGCGCTGGAACTGGACGCCGCGTGGGCGTCCTACCGCCGCCTCGGCGCCGCGCCCGACCTGGCGCGGCTCGACCAGGCCGACGAGGCGGTGAGTGCGCCCAGGCACGGCCTGACCGCGCGCGAGCTCGAGGTGCTCCGCCTGGTGGCGGCCGGTCATTCGAACAAGCGGATCGCCGGTCAACTCGACCTGAGCGTACGCACCATCGAGCGGCACCTCGCCAACGTGTTCGCGAAGCTCGATGTGGGTTCGCGTTCGGAGGCTACTGCCTATTCCTTCGAGCACGGCCTGGTCCGAACCCAGACTACGTAGAAACCCCCACGCCCACCGGTCGGACCTGCGTGGTCACCCCGATGCGCCGCGCATGGCGGACCCCCTAGCGTAGGTGCGTACGACGCCGACGTCGCGCCCAAGGAGAGGGAAGACCATGCAAGAGGCTATACGGAACACACGTGCGCAGCAGACGTCCCGCAACCCGCGCCCCCGCGCAGAACGGGCGGTCGTGCTCGGCGCAGGCCTGGCCAGCCGGACCGCGGCCGCGGCCCTCGCCCCCCGTGCCGGGCACGTCACCGTGCTGGACCGCGACGCGCTGTCGCGGGTGGACGAGGCCCGCAAGGGCGTGCCGCAGGGGAAGCACATCCACCTGCTGGTGCCCGCAGGCCGTGCCGCCCTGGAGCGGCTCTTGCCCGGCGTCACCGACGAGTTGGCGGCCGCCGGCGCGCAGATCCTGAACCGGGCCGGCGACTTCGCCATCCACATCGGCGGTGGGCGCCTGAACGTGCAGGGCCTCCACCCCGACTTCGTGCTGATCGGCGCGACCCGCCCGTTGATCGAGGGCGTGGTCCGCGAGCGCGTGCGGGCGCTGACGAACGTGGAGATCCTCGGCGGACGCGAGGCGCGCGGGTTGATCGCGTCGGGCTCGAACGGGGCGGTGACGGGCGTCCGCGTCCGGCCGAAGGGCGAGGCGGCGGCCGAGGAGACGCTGCCCGCCGACCTGGTGGTGGACGCCACCGGGCGCGGCTCCCGCGCGCCGCGCTGGCTGGAGGAGCTCGGTTACGAGGCGCCGCACGAGGAGAGCGTCCGCATCGACGTGCGCTACGCCACCCGCATGTTCCGGCGCCCGCCGGGCCGGCCCGACGGCGTGCGCAACGTGCTCATCGGCGCGCTGCCCGGCGAGGGGCGCGGGGCCGTCGCGCTGGCCGTGGAGGGCGACCGCTGGATCGTGACGCTCAGTGGCATGTTCGGCGAGCAACCCCCCACCGCGTTGAGCGATTTCCGCGCCTACGCCCGCTCCTTGTGGTGCGGCGACGTGCACGCCATCGCCGCGCGCGAAGAGCCGCTGGGCGAGGCCACCACCGCCAGCTTCCCCGCCAACGTGCGGCGCGGCTACGACCGTCTGCGCGGACACCCGCCCGGCTTCGTGGTGCTGGGCGATGCCATGTGCGCGTTCAACCCCACCTACGGGCAGGGCATGAGCGTGGCCACGCTCGAGGCGGAGGCGCTGGCCGGCGCGCTGGAGCGCGCGGGCACGGCTCGGATCGGCAAGACCTTCTACCGCGCAGCGCGGCCGATCGCCGACAACGCCTGGGCGCAGGCGGTGGACGACGACCTGCAACACCCGCAGGCGGCGGGACCCCGTTCGCTTCGGTGGCGGCTCACCAGTGCCTACATGGCCCGCTTGTTGCCCGCGGCGCATCGCGATCCGGCGGTGGGGCAGGCGTTCCTGAACGTGATGGGGATGCTGGCGGCGCCGCCCAGCGTGCTGCGTCCCGGCGTGGCCCGGCGGGTGCTGTTCGGGGGCCGGCGGCCCGCAAAGGCGTACGCGGCGGTGGGGTCGTAGGGGGCGGTGAGGGGAGGGGCGCAACCTCGACGCCCGCGTAGGCGGTGCTTTTGCGCGGAGTCGCCTTCCTGCTGCAGTGAAGTGAGGTGGAGGGCCGTTCGGCTCGGCCGTGGGGACGGTTCCAGTGCATCCAGGCGGCGATCTCCTGGACCTGAACCTGTCCGTCGTGCAGCACGACGCGCAGGTCGTTCGCGAGCACCGCTGGGTGGGGAGCTTGGGTAAGCGCGACGATGGCGAGCGCCCCCGCCAGAATGAGCAGGATCGAAGGGGTATGGTTCATGGCATCCCTCCTCCGCCCGAACCGTAGGGGCTTGGGCGTGACGCGGGCGTGATGCCGGCGTGGGGGATCCGTTCCACGCGCTGGCGGCGCCGGCGCGGCGCGCCATCCTCGGTGCGCTACGCGTGCCCGACGAGCAGACGCTGTTCGAGTTGTGCAGCCGCCTCACGATGGTTCACGGCGTGAACCTCACGCGCCAGGCGGTCTCCCAACACCTCGAGGTGCTCGAGGACGCCGGCCTCGTGCGCACGCGGACGGAGGGCCGCTACGAGTTTCACTCCCTCGATCCGGCGCCGCTCCGTGGGCTCTTGGGTCGCTGGTTGGACGAGCCCTGAACCGCGAACCCGCCACAGGCGGAGCCGCACCGCGCTTGCGGATCCCGGTCCGCAGATTCGAAGGGACGGACGACATGCGCATCTACATCACGAGCGTCTTCGTCGACGATCAGGAGAAGGCCCTGGCGTTCTATCGGGACGTGCTGGGGTTCGCGCCCAAGCACGACATTCCCATGGGGGAGGACCGTTGGCTCACCGTGACCTCTTCGGAGGCGCCGGAGGGGCCGCAACTGTTGTTGGAACCGTCGGGCCACCCGGCGGTGCCGCCGTTCAAGCAGGCGTTGGTGCGCGACGGGATTCCCGCTGCGTCCTTCGCGGTGGACGACGTGCAGGCGGAGTACGAGCGGCTGCAGGAGCGCGGGGTGCTGTTCACGCAAGCGCCGGTGACGATGGGTGAGGTGACGATGGCGGTGTTCGACGACACCTGCGGCAACCTGGTGCAGATCGTGGCGGGTGGGTAGACGTGCTGAGGGGCGGGTGCGAGCGTATGAGAGGATGGAAACATGCCCGACGACGACGCTCGTACGTACGCTTGGTCTGGTGCGAGCAACGAACCGCACGGGGACGAAAGCTACGAGGACGGTATGCTCGGTCGCATCCTGGACGACGCGACCCGCGTGCTCGGTAGCGAGGAGGAGGCGCGCCGCTGGCTGCATACGCAGATCGTCAGCCTCGGCGGTCGGCGTCCCATCGAGCATCTCACCAGCCTCGAAGGGTACGAGCGCGTCAAGAACACCCTCGCCAAGATCGAGCACGGGATGTACTGAGCCACCAGATAGTGGCGTTCCACAGGTTCTCCACACATTGCGTGCGAAGCGCCGTTCGACCTGCCCGAGTGGGCATCACCAGCATCGCAAAAGCCGGACGCGCTGGGGCCGGTTGTTGGGTCGCAGCCTAGAAGGGGCGAGTCGGATGCCGACCGTGGCGATCGGTCCGCAACGTGCAGAGCCCCCACGCTGGAGCGCGTGGGGGCTCGAATCGGTGCCAGGTTCGTGTGCACGAGCCGAGGCACACGTTCGTAGGGGGAACGAGCGAATACGGCATGAAGCCGGTCGCAGTCAGTTCATGGACCCTCGGCGTCGCCCTCCTCTACCGTGATCGTGGTTCGTGCGCCCAGTTCGTAGCCGTCGTCCCAGAAGAACCGGATCTCGTACGCCCCCGGCTCCGACGGCGCGACGAATTGCGCGTAGCCCGTCGGACCGGCGACGTACTGCCAGTCTTCGAAGCTCTCCATCGGCGCATCTACGTTCGCGACCCCGAGCCAGTCCCTGGGGTTGCCTTGCCCATTCGCGTAGAGGACTTCGATGGGTTCGCCCGGGGCGTACGCGTCCGCGGTGGTCGTCACGGCCGGGTCGTCGGTGCGTTCCGCGAGGGCGGCGGCCTGCTCGGCGAGGGGCCCACGGCGAGCCAGGTCGACCTTGCCGCCGGGCTGGCAGTTCACGCTGGGGCCGGCGTTGATGTCCCCCTCCGGTCGGGGAATGTCGTAGAAGGCCTGGATTCGCGCGTCCAAGCCGTCGACGAGCGCTTCACCCATGCGGAGCGCGTTGCGGGCTTCGGTGTTGCTGTAGTACGTCAGGTACTCGCCAGCCAGATCGTCGTCACCAGCGTCCAGCAGGCGCGTGGCGATGGCCTCGACGCTCACCAGATCCTCGATCCAACCGTTTTCGTAGCTTTCGAGCGTCTCCGTCACGTCCGGAAGGAAGCGCCCTGGGTCGGAACAGGTGTAGTACATCAGGCGCTTGAAGGTCCGGTACGCGAAGGGGGTGGCCTCCTGCAACTGGTATTCGGCGTTCAGGAACTCGGAGCCGGCGTCCCGGTAGAGGTAGCGATGCTTCCCGAACTCCGGCGGCACGTCCGTCGCGCCGATGTGCCAAGGAACGAACGGCGCCGTCACCGAACCGGTCGGCGCGACCCACAGGCGGGCCAGTTCAGCGTGTTCCAGATCGTCGCGAAGCTCCGCCACCTGCCCGTACCCGTTGGTGTCGCTGGACACGGCGGGATCCCGCACGACGGCCATGAACTCCCGCAGCGTGACGGGGGCGAGCTCGCGCAGGCGTGCCTCGAAGTCCTGGACGGTGCTCGAGGGCGTGGCGTTCGCGGCGTAGACCTGCTGCGGGTCGAAGGCCTCACCGGCCTCGGGGTCGTACCAGCCCTGCTCGACCGCGAAGGGGATGAAGTTGTCGGACGCCAGGAACTGGGCGTCCTCGCCCCCCTCGACCTGCATGGCGTCGAAATCGATGTGATCGCGCGGAATGGGGTTCAGGTACGCGGGGTACGACATCCGCACCTCGTCCGGCCCGAGACGCTCGGCGACCCACAAGCCCTGACCGCCGGCGTACTGGATCATGACCCACCCCTCGTTGGAGTCAGCAAACAGGTGCGAGTTGCCCCCGTAGGTCGAGAAGCCGTGCTCGTCGATCACCGCGCCGACGATCTCGACGGCTTCCCGCGCGGTGGTCGCGCGTTCCATGGCGATGCGCGCCAGGTCGCTGTACTGCGGACCGCGCTGCGGGTCAGGGGTCATCTCCCTGAGTTCGTTGCGCGAGGGCGACCAGATGTCCCTACCGGCGACCTGGTGCTCGTTCAGCCCCCCGTTGGTCAGCGGGGGCGGGAATCCGGCGAAGTCGGAGTAGTTCGAGGTGATGTACTTGAACGTCGTCTCGACCTGCGGGATCTCCGTGAATTCCCCCGGGTACCGGGCTTCCTCGGTGACCCCAACCCGGATCGTCTCGCCCGGCTCGTGCGTCTGGCGCGGCACGATCTCCAGCCAGTGGCCCGAAACCTCGTCGCCGCTACCCCCGAGGAAAACGGTGCCATTCTCGGTGAGGTTCTTGCCGACGTAGAGTCCATAACTCGCGTAGGCAGCCGACGACGCCATCAAGACGGCAACCGCAATGAGCAAACACGTGTAAAGTCGCGTGCGGATCATATGTGTACCTCCTTAAGAAGGGTACACGACCTTCGTGAGAAGATCGACGCAGTTGCGCCCATTGCCGAGAACGGTGGTGTCGACGCACGGGTCAGGCACGCCGATCCGCTTGGCGAGTCCCCGACGCACGCCGGTCGGCCGCGTATCATGCCGCCGAAGCGCTGCCGCGCTGTTCGAGGAGCTCGCGGCCCTGACGGAGGCGGGCTTCGAGGACGACCGGGCGCAGGGGTACGCGTAGGGTCTCGCGCGTCGTTCAGGGGCCGGTGACGTGCACCTCGTCGGATCCCTCGCGGAACGCTTCGTCGCGGCGGTCCCACAGCGTTCCCTGCCAACCGCTGATCCGGCCCTGGTCCTCGCACTCGGGACAGATCCAGAGGATTGCGTTTCCGTCTTCGTCTGGCGAGGCGATGATGGTGCCGGGGCACGGCCTGTGGCCTGGCTTGCGGCGGCACGCGACGTTGGTCGGGTTCGGGGCGTACAGTTCCCAGATCGTCACCCACTCGACGATCGCGCCTTGGAACCGGGCGAGCGTTCGCGCCGGGCCGGGAATGTCTTCGGGAAGCCTGCCTTCCGGGTCGAGGAAGTCGCGAATGTAGGTGACGGTCATGGTTGGCATGGCGCGATCGTAGCGGAACGCGTGCCGGCGCGGTCCAGGCAGGGCCGATGTGACGTGCTCACGCCTCACGTTCGGCGAAGGCCATGACGAAGCCCTGACTGCGCCTTACGCGAGCGCGGCCCTACAGCGCCGACGCCACGTCCGTATGACCGAAGTCGCTGCCCTTGAACAGGAGCGGCTCACTCACGGCTTGCGCGAGTGCGTAGGCGAAGCAGTCGCCGAAATTCAGTCGGGCAGGATGTCCGCTTCCCTTGCCGAAGTCGCGGTAGGCGGCGCGCGCTTCCGCTCCTTGCTCGACCGTGACGGGTTCGATGCGTACGCGCGCAGTGTGGAGCAGTTCGTCGAGCCGGCGGCTGGCGATCGGATCGCGCGAGCCGTCGATGACGGCGCCGGTCTCGACGTACGACGCGACCGACAGGCGTCGAACGTCGGCGGCGGCGATCGCCCGAGCGAAGGTCGCCGCATCGGGCTCGGCACGCAGGATGGCGACGAGCGCCGAGGTGTCGATCACCATGGCCGGCGGACGCCCGTCACCGGGGCAGGCCGGCGTCGTCGTAGAGCAGGGTCGCGTGGTCGGTACTGGCGTACGGCTCGCGCAGGTGCGCAGCGCAGTCGCGGCCGATGTCGAGGAGCTCGTCCGCGAGCACTGGGCGCCGTGTATGGCGCTCGCGCTCCAAGCGTTGACGCAGCGCTTCGGTCACGGCGGCGGTGAGCGATTCGCCCGTCATGTCGGCGAGCTCGCGCGCCAGGCGGTGGGCGTCATGGTTCTTGATGTTCAAGCCCATGGTAGATATCTACCATTTTTCGATAGCGTTCTACCGGTCTTTGACGTGCGGTCCTCTTGAGGGCGCGCGGTGAGCCGGGTACGCGACTCCGCACGACCGGCCTGTCGATCGACGATGCGGACGCCCTGATCGTTCTGCCGACCGCCGGCGTTCGTTGCGCGTCCTGACCCGGAGCGAAGCATCGACGCGGAGGAGGCGACGCGGCGGTCGATCCTCCGCTACCTGGCGGCGTTCGGCCCCGCGTCGCGGCGGGACTTCGCGCAGTTCGCGCTGCTGCGGCAGGCCGAGGTCCGTCCCGCCTTCGAGACCCTGGGCGACACGCTGGTGACGATGGAGGGGCCGGGCGGTGCGACGCTGTACGACGTGCCGGGCGCGCCGCTGCCGGGCGAGGATGCCCCCGCGCCGCCGCGGCTGCTGGGGATGTGGGATTCGGTGCTGCTGGCCTACGCGGACCGGAGCCGCGTGATCCCCGAAGACTACCGCCCGCACGTGATCCGCCGGAACGGCGACGTGTTGCCGAGCGTGCTGGTGGACGGGATGGTCGCTGGCGTGTGGCGACATGCGGACGGCGGCATAGAGGTGATCGCGTTCGGCCGCTACCCTGCGCCATCGTTGCGCAGGGTCAAGCGGTCGCTGCGGAGTCGGTGGGAGGCACTGAACAGGCGGCGGTAGGCCAGCAACGTGACGCCCAGGGCGCCCAACGCCGCGGCCGAGGCGATCATGAACACGATCACGATCTGGTAGCGCACGGCGTCGGCGGGGGCGGCGCCGGCCAGGATCTGGCCGGTCATCATGCCGGGCAGGCTGACCACGCCCATCACCATCATGGCGTTGATGGTCGGGATCATGCCCACCCGCATCGCCTCGGCCACCAGCGTGTGCGCGGCCTCCCAGCGCGTAGCGCCGAGGGAGAGGTAGAGCTCGATCTCGTCGCGCCGCGTGACGACGCCTTCGGTGAACCGGTCCAGCGCCAAGGAGATCCCGTTCAGGATGTTGCCCAGCACCATGCCCAGCAACGGCACCAGGTACTGCGCCTCGTACCACGGCCGCACACGCAGGATGCCGACCGCGGAGAGGCCGGTGACCACGAACGCTGCGGTGGTGGTGGAGAGGAGGCTGTCCCAGTAGACGCCGGGGAACCGCCGCGACGTCCGGTTCACGGCCGAGACGCTGGCGAGCGTCGTCATCACCACGGCGACGGCGAGGACCGGCACGGGATCGTCGAGCTGAAACACCCACTCCAGCACGAACCCGACCAGCAGCAACTGCGCCGACATGCGAAGCGAGGCCACCACCAGACTCCGTTGCAATCCCAGGCGCAGCGCCACCGAGAGCCCGACGTTCACCAGAATCAGCAGCGCCGCCAGGCCGAGCTGCCAGGCGTGGATGGGAAGGTAGGCGGCCTCGCTCACGCGGCCGCGCCGATCCACACGCTTCGGTCGGTGACCCGCGCGAGTTGGGCCGCGTGGTGACTCGTCCACATCACCGCGCGCGAGCGATCCGCGTGCAGCCAGGCCCCGACGAGGGCCTCGAGCGCGTCGCTGGCCTCCTCGTCCAACGATGCCGCGGGTTCGTCCAACAGCAGCACCTGCGGCGCGATCGCGAATGCGCGCAGCAGGGCGACGAGTTGCGCTTCGCCGCCCGAGAGCCGTTCGGCGGGCCTGCGCAGGAACGTCTCGTCGCGCCCCAATGCCGCCAGGTCGGCGAGGATCGCGTCGCGCGGGAATGGCCGGCCGTGATGGACGCGAAACCGAAACGGCAGGCGAAGGGCGTCCTCCACGGTGCCCGCTACGGCAGCGGGCCGCTGGGCGAGGTACACGACCTGTGCGCGGTAGCTCGGCATCGTGGTGCCGACGAGCTCACGGTCCCGGTACCGGATCACGCCCTCCTCGAGCGGCTCGAGTCCCGCCAAGGCCCGCAGCAACAGGGTCTTGCCGGCCCCGGACGGCCCACGCACGGCCAATCGTTCCCCCGGTGCGAGCGCGATGTCGAGCCCACGCCACAACCAACGCTCCTCCACGCGCTTCGCAAGGCCCTCGGCTTCGATCAGCGCCACGTCGTGAAGTCCATCGTTTCACGCGTCATACGCTTATGGTGGCATGGCCTGCAACGTCCGTAGGATGGCTGCCCGCATGGCGTACGCGATCGTCGCGATCGGCACGGCCGCCGCGGGCCGCGGCCGTCAGCCGTCGTGCCTGTGCTTCGCAACCTCGATGTGGGCAAGGTGGTGGTCGCCGTGCCAGGCGTAGGTCAGCAGGGTGTCGCCGATGGTAATGCGTCGCCCCTGGGTCGGATGGGTCCACGCCCGCTCGAAATCCCCGGCGTCCAGCGAGGCGAACCGGGCGACCCAGCGCTGGTGCAGGCCGTCGAGCAGCGTCAGGGACGGCTCGACCGGGCCGGAGCGCGCGTCGGGAATGTCGGCCCAGACGGCAGGGTCGTACCCCTTGATGGTCGGCCCGTCCTCGGTCAGCGCCCAAGTACAGCGCAGGTAGGCGTGGAGGTGGCTGTCGGCGAGGTGGTGCACGACCTGCCGTGCGGTCCAGCCGCCGTCGCGGTAGGGCGTGTCCAGCTGGGCGACGCTCAGGCCGGAGACCACGGCGCGCAGTTTGGCGGGGTGGCCCGCGATGCTGGCGATCGCGTCGCGACGAACGGCTTCGTCGCTGGGGTCGAGGTCGGGACGGCGGCCGATCGGGTAGCGAAGATCCCGTTCGTTCATGCAGGCATCGTAGACCACGGCCGCCGCTCGAGCGGCGCTGGGGCCAGGCCGGCATGGCGCCGTTGTAGGTTTGGCCAGCAGCGACACGTTGCCCTCGCGGGCGTCAAGCAAGGGACCGACCGGACCGCACCGCGAAGGAGATGCTGGCCGCATGGAGTCCCGAGGCGACGATCCCAACCCCAACGACGAGCTGACCTGGCACAAGGCGCTCGAATCGGACCAGCTCGGTGAGGGCCGGGTGGCGGGCGTGACCTGCGGTCACCGGCAGCTGTGTTTGACCCGCCACGAGGGCCGCTACGGTGCGCTCGACGGTCGCTGCCCACATCAGGGCGGTCCTCTGGCCGAGGGCTCGATCGAGAACGGCTGGCTGCGCTGTCCCTGGCACGGCTGGGACTTTCACCCGACCAGCGGTCGCCCGCCGGGAGGGTTCGACGACGGCGTCGCGACGTTTCCCGTCGAGGAGCGAGACGACGGCGTCTACGTCGGTCTGCCGGCCGAGGCTGAGCGCGCTCGCACCGTCTCCGACGCGATGGTCGAGACGATGGCGCGCTGGGGCGTGCGCTGGGTGTTCGGGATGGTGGGGCACTCCAACCTGAACGTCGCCGACGCCGTGCGGCGCGCCGCGGACGACGGCCCGCTGCGCTACGTCGCGATCCGGCACGAGGGGGCAGCCGCCTTCGCGGCGTCGGCCTACGGAAAGCTGACGGGGACGCCCGCCGCCTGCTTGGCGATCGCGGGTCCCGGGGCGACCAACCTGCTGACGGGACTCTGGGATGCGCACGTCGACCGCAGTCCGGTGCTGGCCCTGACCGGGCAGGTGGCGACGCAGGTGCTCGGCACGGGCGACTTCCAAGAGGTAGACCTGCGGGCGGCCTACGGAGGCGTCGCGGCCTGGAGCGCGACGGTGCTCCCCGACTCGAGGCACGTCGAGCTGATGGCGCGCGCATGCAAGAGCGCAGTGCTGGAGAGGGGCGTTGCCCACCTGGTGTTCCCCGACGAGGTGGCGGGCGGGCCCAGCGACGAAGAGGCCGCGAGCCCCGAGGGGCGCCTGGCGGAGCCCGGCATCCGGGCGCCCGAAGCCCCGTTGGCGCAGGCTCAGGCGATGCTGGCGTCGGCACGGCGGCCCGTGATCGTGGTGGGTCACGGCGCACGATCCGACATGTCGGCCGTGACCGCGCTGGCCGAGCGCCTCGGAGCGCCGGTCCTGACCACCTTCAAGGCCAAGGGGCAGATCGCCGACGACCACCCGCTGGCCGCCGGCGTGCTGGGCCGGTCGGGCACGCCGGTTGCGTCCTGGTTCATGAACGAGGCGGACCTGCTGTTGGTGTTCGGCGCGTCGTTCTCGACCCACACCGGCATCAGCGCCAAGACGCCCACCATCCAGGTGGACCGCGACCGGATGACGCTGGCGAAGTTCCACGCCGTCGATGTTCCCCTGTGGGGCGACATCGGCCCGGTGGCCGGCGAGCTGCTGGCCGGCCTCGGCGACGAGGCGCCGGACCCGTCGCAGCGCCAGGAGTTGGCGGAGCGCTGGCGCCTGTGGCGTACCGAGAAGGAACGACGCCGCGGAGACGATCGCGGCCGCGGGCTCCCGAGCGCCGTGCTGTTCGAGGCTCTACAGCGGCACGTGCCGCACGACGCGGTGATGCCGGTCGACGTCGGCAACAACACCTACAGCTTCGGCCGGTACTTCGAAACCTCCGGACAGACCGTGCTCATGTCCGGCTACCTCGGATCGATCGGCTTCGCGCTGCCGGCGGCGATGGGCGCCTGGGCCGCGACGCAGGAGCCGGGCCCATGGTCCGGACGCAAGGTGGTGTCCATCTCCGGCGACGGGGGGCTGGGCCAGTACCTCGCCGAGCTCACCACCCTCGTCCGGCACGGTATGGACGTGACGCACGTGGTGCTGGTCGACGACCAGCTCGGCAAGATCGCCAAGGAGCAGCGCGCAGGCGGCTGGGATGTATGGCAGACGGACCTGGTCAACCCTGACTTCGCGGCCTTCGCGCGCTCGTGCGGCGCCTTCGGCGTACGTGTGGACCGTCCGGGCGAACTGGAGCCCGCGCTCGAGGCGGCGCTCGCCGTCGCCGGGCCTGCCCTGGTCGAGGTCCGCACCGACCCGGCGTTGGTGTGAGGGGCTCGCCCGAGGATTGGAGGGGGATCATGTCGAACGAAGCCACGCAGGAGCCCTGGGGCTGGATCGAGGACGTGGACATCGGGCGGCTCCGGGAGGCGCGCGTTCAGTTGCACCACGCCCTGCAGGTTCCCGCCGCCCTGCACGCCAGCCGGTTCGCGCCCAGGGAGGATCAGAGCGAGACGGCGTTCTCGTTCCAAGGTTGTCGCTTCGTCAGCGAGGGCGACCCCGAGCTCGGGTGGCGAGCAGCGTTGAGGATCGACACGCTCGAGGTGGCGCTGGAGCGGAGCGATGGCCGCTCGGCGGGAACGCTCGCGCTCGAGGGCCGCACGCTGCAGGACGCGTACGAACGGTTCGCGGCGCTGCTGGAGGCGGCGGCCGGTCCCGGGCCGTTCCGGAGGCTGGAGGCTGAGCTTCCCGACCACGCCGTGGTCCGGGGCGCCCCGTTCGATCGCGACGTCCCCGCGCTGCACGCCTTGTGCCGGCTCTACGCCGACTCGGCGGCGACCCTCGAGCGGCTTCGCCCGGAGCTCGTCCGTCCGTCGCCCATCCGGGTGTGGCCGCATCACTTCGATATCGCGGTCCTCGACGATGTTGACGGTGGGATTGGCCACGCCGGCCAGGAGCCGCGAAGCATCGGCGTCGGCATGACGCCCGGTGACGAGGGCGTGCGGGAGCCGTACCTGTACGTCACGCCCTGGCCGTACCCCGCCTCCGCCAGCCTGCCGGAGCTTTCCGAGGGACGGTGGTCGACCGAGGGATGGGTCGGGGCCGTCCTGATGCTCGCCGAGTTGGCCCGTGACGACGTCGCGCGCCGAGGCGAGCGGGTGCGGGCATTCCTCGACGGCGCCCTGCGGGCCTGCCGGGCGTCGTTGGACGGCGGAGAGGGCGCATGATCGACCCGGTGCGCCTGATCGCGGCGATGACGCGCGACCGTGTGATCGGTCGAGGCGATGGCATGCCGTGGAACGTCCCGGACGAGTATCGGCACTTCCTGGACAGCGTTCGCGGCGGCGCGGTGATCATGGGCCGGCGCAGCTTCGAGATCTTCGGCGCGGACCTGAGAGACGCCCGCCCGATCGTGCTGACGCGCCGGGACAGCGCCCCGCACGGGGCGCTGCCTGCCGGCGACCTCGAAGCGGCCCTGCGCGCCGCGCGGCGGCTGGACCTGGCGCCGTGGATCGCCGGCGGCGCAAGCGTGTACGAGCAGGCGCTTCCGCTGTGCGACGAAATGCACCTGTCGATCGTGCCTGGCCGTTACGACGGGGACCGTTGGTTCCCCGACTGGGACCCTGCTGCGTGGCGTTTGGCCGAGGAACGGCCCCGGCCGGGCTACCTGTTTCGGCGCTACGTCCGCCGGTCGCGCTGAACCGATCGCCGTTCGACGTCGCGGTCCCCTTCAGTCGTCCGGGTACGCGACCGCCACGATCTCGAGGTCCTCGCGGCCGCGGCCTGCGTCGACGGTGACGCGTTCGCCCACCTTGCGGCCCAGCACGGCCGCCGCGGTGGGGGCGACGAAGGCGACCAGGCCCTCGAGCGGGTCGGCCTCGTCGACGCCCACGATGCGGAAGCAAAGCTCCTCGCCCCCGTCGCTACGGGTGGTGACGTCCGCGCCGAAGGCCACCTCGCCGGTCGCGTCCGGCGGTACCTGTACCAGGCGGGCGCTCGCCAGCCGCGCCTCGAGGTCGTCGATCCGCTCGCGCACCACCGTCAGCTGCCGGGCCCGCTCGGGCGTCTCGTCCGCATCGCCCTGCACCTGCAGAAGCTCGTCCTCGAGCGTTTCGCGCTCGCGTTGCAGCAGGGCCAGGCCACGCGGCGTGACCAGGTTGGGCGTCCCATCGGGCAGCAGGGCCCGCTGGGGCACCATCACGCGTTCGTTGTCGGCGTCGTCCTTGACGAAGGCTCGGCTCATGTTGGGACGCCTCCTCGTGCGTCGGAGCCAAGAATCGGCCCGACGCGTCTCGACCCATCCTACGACCGAACGGCACGCGGCGCGGCCACGGGCACCGGTACGCTAGGCGCGTGAGCGAGTCCGTTCCCACGGACCCCATGGCCGCCGGATCTGGGCGGCACCCGCCACGGGCTCGTGTCCACGCGCCGGCCCGACCTGGCGACTTCGCCGGTTCCGGTGCGCCGGTGGGGGCCGTCGCCGGGCGCGCGACGCACGGCGATCGTGCGCGAGCGGGTGCTGCGGTTGGGCTGGAACGCCAGCGCGTACCAGCTGCTCGCGCCGGGTTTCTCGCACTGGCTGGCGCCGGATCACGACGCGGCGGTCGGGTACGTGCGGCACGCGGGCGTGCGGGTGGCGGCGGGAGCGCCGGTGGCGCGGGAGGCGGACGTGGCGGAGGCCGCGGCGGCGTTCGAGGTCGAGGCCCGCCGCCATGGCGATGCGGTGTGCTGGTTCGCGGCCGAGGCGCGGCTCACCTCGGCCTTCGAGGACGCTCCCGACCACGACCGTGTGCTGCTGGGCGGCCTGCCGGTCTGGGACCCCCGCCGTTGGCGCGAGGTGGTGCGCACGCACACGAGCGTCCGCTCGCAGCTGTCGCGGGCGCGCAACAAGGGCCTGCGGGTCGACGCCTGGCGCGACCCCTCCACCGCGCAGCTGGCGGAGCTGCGCGAGCTGCAGGCCGACTGGCTGGCTCGCAAGGCGCTGCCCAGGCTGCACTTCCTGACCGAGGTGGACACGCTGCGTTCGCTGCGTGACCGCCACCTGCTGGTCGCGAGCGTGGGCGAGCGGCCGGTCGGCTTCCTGGTCGCCTCGCCGGTGCCGACGCGGGCGGGCTGGCTGGTCGAGCAGGTGGTGCGCACCGCCGCCGCCCCCAACGGCACGGCCGAGTCGCTCATCGACGCGATGATGCGCGCGGCCGCCGAGGAGGGCTCGGGCTACCTGACGTTGGGGCTGGTGCCGCTGGCGCAGCGGGCCGAGCTGCCGCGCGACACCCCGCCCCGCTGGCTGGCCCTGACCCTGCGGCTGGTGCGGGCGTACGGGCAGCGCTTCTACAACTTCGCGGGGCTCGAGCACTTCAAGGCCAAGCTGGCGCCCGAGCGTTGGGACCCGGTCTACGCGATCGCGAACGAGGCGCGCTTCTCGCCCCGGACGTTGTACGCGATCGCGGGCGCCTTCGCCGGCGGCCCGCCGCCGGCGCTGGTCACGCGGGCGCTGGTGCGGGCGGCGGCGGAGGAGACGCGGGGACGGCTGGCCCAGGCGCACCCGGTGCGGGCACGTTAGCGTTGGCGCGCCGCTCATGTCCCGCACGTGCTACCACGCATCGCGAACGGATTCCTTACGCGTGCGGCGTCAGGTACACGCACCCGTCCGTGCACTCGGGTTCGGGGTTGGCTTCCGCCCAGGCCAGGCGCTCCTGGAGTTCGCCTTCGAGCGCGCGAAGGTTCCGGAGGCGCGCGCGAACGTCCGCGAGGTGCTCCCGGAGGCGGCCACGCACGTGCTCGCACGGCGGAACGCCGCCCGAACGCAACGCGAGGAGGTCGCGGATCTCGTGCAGACGAAGACCCAGCGCCTGTGCCTCACGCAGGAACGAGGCGCGCGCCACCATCTCTTGGGAGAAGAGGCGATAGCCGGACGCGCTCCGTTCGGCCGTGAGGAGACCTTCGTCTTCCCAGTAGCGCAGCGTCCGGACCGCCTCGCCCGTCGCGGCTGCGAGTTCGCCGATCCGTAGCATGCCCGCATGATGCCGCAGCGTCGCCCGCGCGCCCGTCGCCTGACTCGCGGCGCGCGTCACACCATGGTAGCGACGTCCGATGCGGCCGAGGGGTGCACCAGGATGCTGGTCTTCAGGTCCCGCGCCGTCAGGCCGTGCCGGATGGCGAGCGCGAAGATGCCGATCGTCTCGTCCGCGTCCGGACCCAGGAGGTGGGCGCCGAGGATCCGCTGCGACTCCTTCTCGACCAGCACCTTCGACGCCCCGACCTGGTGCCGGGTCCGGCGGGCGGAGAACCAACCGCTGGTGTCACGGGACTCGACCTCGAACGCGAGCCCTTCGCTCGCTGCCTCCGACTCGCTCCGCCCGGCGTAGGCGAGCCGGGGCAGGGTGAAGACCACGCTGGGCGTGCCGGCGTAGTCGGGGCGTTTCTGGTTGCCGCGCAGCAGGTTGGTCGCGGCAATGATCGCTTCATGTACGGCGATGGGCGTCAGGGGCGGGCCGGAGGTGGCGGCCGCATCTCCCGCGGCGTACGCGCGGGGGTTGCGGGTGCTCTGCAGGTACTCGTTCACCTGGACGCCTCCGTGGGGGCTTTCGTCGATCCCGCCGCTGGGGAGGTCCAGATCGGCCAGGTCGGGCACCCGACCGGCCCCGTGCACGACCAGGTCGGCCTCCAGCGTGTCGCCGTTCGTGGGTGCGTACGACGCGTGCGTCGTCGTTGCTCGTGCACGGATGCGACCTCGGTCTCCAGCCGAACGTCGATGCCGAGGCCACGGGTGGCGTCCACGAGCAGGTCGACGTGATCGGGGTCGAACCGCGGCAGCGGCCGCTCCCCCCGGTGCAGGATGGTGACGTGCGCCCCGGCCCGGGCGGCGATGTGCGCGAACTCGAGCGAGACGTACCCGCCACCGATGAACACGATCCGCTCGGGGAGTACCTCGAGGTCGAGGAACTCGGTGCTGGTGGCGACCAGGTCCGCGCCGGGGATGGCGAGGGGTCGCGGGCGGGCGCCGGTGGCGATCAGGAACCGTTCGGCCGTGACGCGCTCGGTTTCGATCTCCACCGCGCCTGGATCGACGAAGCGCGTCGGGCCGTGCAGGGTGGTGACGCCCACGTCGCGAAGGCTGGCTTCCAGCCTGTCGGGGAGCGGCTCGGTAAAGGTTCGCTTGAACGCCATCAGCGCCGACCAGTCGAGGTGGGTCTCGCCGCTGACGCCGTGATCGCTCATTCTTCGCTGCGCGTCCACGATGTCGGCGGCACCGACCAGGACCTTCTTCGGGTCGCAGCCGCGCAGGGCGCACGTGCCGCCGTAGGGCCGCACGTCGGCGATGGCGACCCGCTTGCCGGCGGACGCCGCCTTGCGTGCGGCGGCCAGGCCGGCCATGCCTGCGCCGATGACGAGGAGGTCGAACGCGCGTTCGCTCATGCCGCGACGTCGCTCTTCGCGGCGTTCAACCGTTCTTGCAAGAGGGCGGCGGACGGCCAGCCGCGCCCGTCGTTGTCCTGGTAGCGGCGGCAGGCCATGACGGAAGGTCCGTCGTAGCCTTCCAGGTCGACCCCGTCGATGCGAAGGGTCGGGGAGCCGGCGAAGCCGGTGCGCTCCGCGTGGGGGAGGTTCTCGATATTCCGCAGGCGGACGGTCGCGTCGACGCCGGTGTGGGCGAGGGCGCGGCCGAGCTCATTCCACGCGTGTTCCCATGAGGGGCAGCCGCCGAAGTAGAGGAGTTCTATGGTGGTCATGCCCGAACGGTAGACCCTCCACCTCGGTGGAGGGTCAAGCCCTCGGCGCGCACGCTACGCCTTTGCTTGGCGCATCCACCGCCGCGTGCGACGGGGACGCCCGGTGCCATTACGACGCCCCGCACCACCTGGACCGCCATGCGGGCTAGCACCGTCCGGCTCCAGGCGGCCTCGCTCAGCGACAAAACGACGCCCATGAAGGCGACCATTCGACGATCGACGGACCCGACTGCGTGAAACGGGTCGCACCGCCGAGGGTTACCATCGCGGTGGTGAGCAACGCCCCGCTCCAGAGCCAGATGTGTGGTCGACGGCGGGTGGACCGACGAAGACCCCGGACCAGCGCGCCGCCACCATTAGGCTGAGGGGAATCGAGGAGGTCAGGCATGGAGATCGTACGCGTCGGTACGCGACCCTCGAAGCAAGGTCCGAGCGAGTGGTTCACGGGAGCGGTGCGACTCGATCCGCTGTTTCCCGCGCGGCCCCCGGCCCGTGTGGCGGGCGTGCGCGTGACGTTCGAACCGAGCGCCAGGACCGCATGGCACACGCACCCGCTGGGCCAAACCCTGCTGATCGTGTCGGGCATGGGTCGCGTGCAACGCGAAGGCGGGCCCGTCGAAGAGGTGCGGCCCGGCGACGTGGTGTGGTTCGCACCGGGCGAAAAGCATTGGCACGGCGCCACCGCCACGACCGCAATGGAGCACGTCGCGGTGCACGAGGAACAGAACGGCGTGTCGGTCGAATGGCTCGAAGCGGTCAGCGACGAGGAGTTCAGCGACGAGGAGTTCATCGCCCCGATCGCGTGACGACGGGTTCGGGCGCGGGTTGCGATTCGCGTCGTACCTCCTGCGCGACCGTTCGTCAGGTCGCCTTCAGGCCGGCGGCCACGCCCCCAGGATGGCGCCGGCCACGACGAGCGCCAGCACGTGGTACCCGCCGTCGATCAGGAACAGCGCGGGCGTGCGACTCTCGTACATGAACGTCACCGACATCAGCGCGAACCCGATGCCGATGCCGACGAGCGCGAAGTACACGACCGTTGCGACCAGGACGGCCCAGACGTTGACGGTGATGTCCATGCGTGGATCTCCCTTCGAAGCCTTGACCGGCGCCGCCGTCGGCCGCTAGTCGTCGCGGATTCCGGCCATCATGCACGATGGCGTCGGTGGCGTGGGTCGGGGGCCAGCAGATCGAAGTCCTTCTGGCGCATCAGGCATTGACGCCGATGGGCGTGGTGATTACATTGTGCGTACGGAGGCGTGATGAGAACGCGCATCGTCAGAATCGGCAATTCGCAAGGCATTCGGATTCCCAAGCCGCTGCTGGAGCAGGCCGGGCTCAGCGGGGAGGTCGAGCTGGTGCAGGAGGGCGACGCTCTGATGATTCGACCTGCCCATGCGCGCCAGGGTTGGGACGAGGCGTTCCAGGCCATGGCCGAGAGGGGAGACGATCAACTCCTCGATGCGCCGGACGGTACGCGCTTCGATGACGAAGAATGGATGTGGTGAATCGGTTCGAGGTGCACCTCGTCACGCTGGACCCGACCCGGGGGTCCGAGATTCGTAAGACGCGACCGTGCCTGATCGTCTCTCCGAACGAGATGAACCGGCACGTCCGGACGGTCCTCGTCGCCCCGATGACGACGGGTGGAAAGGCGTATCCGACGAGGGTCCCCGTCCGTTTCCGCGGGCGGGAGGCCGTGATCGTCCTGGACCAGCTCCGCACGGTCGACAAGGAACGTGTGGTGGAGTCGCTCGGCTCTCTGGACGAGGGCGTGCAGGACCAGGTGATCGCCGTACTGCAGCAGATGTTCGCGCGTTAGTGGCGGTGCGAAGGACGAAGTCGAGACGGGTGTCGTGGCCCGCTCCACCGACGCCGCGTTCGACGGTTGGTCCTTCTACAACGGCTCCGTGCCTTCGGCAAGCATCGCGACGTACCGTCGGTAGCGCCAGATCCTGTCCCGCGCTTTGCCCGTCACTTCCGTGACGATGCCGAGGTTCGCGAGGTCGTCCATGCGCTGCCTCACGGTCGGAAAGGTGAGGCCGAGCGCATCCGCCGCACCGCGGATCGACGTGTAGGGGTGGCGCTTGAGATGGTCGTGGAGCCGGAGCCCCGTGTTGGCCGTGCGTCCGAGCGTCTCCACGCGCGAGCGGTCTTCGTCGAACAGCCGAACCAATGCGCGGGCGGTGGCATGCGCCTGCTGCCCCGTCTCGCGTACGCCCTCCAGGAAGAAGTCGAGCCACGCTTCCCACGCGCCTTCGGTACGGACGCGCTGTAGCAGGTGGTAGTAGGCGTCGCGATTTCGCTTGAAGTAGAGGCTCAAATACAGGCTCGGTTCCTGCAGCACGGTGTCGCTACACAGGGACAAGGTGATCAGCAGACGACCGAGGCGGCCGTTGCCACCTGGGAACGGATGGATGCTCTCGAACTGGACGTGAGCTACGGCAGCCTTCAGAAGGGGCGGTGTGTACGTCGTCTCGTCGTGCAGGAAGCGCTCGAGGTCGCTCATGAGGTCGGGCACCATTTCGTGTGGCGGCGGCACGAAGGTGGCGTTGCCCGGCCGCGTTCCGCCGAGCCAGTTCTGGGAGCGTCGAAACGCGCCGGGCGCTTTCGCGGCTCCCCGGCCGCCTGCAAGCAGAAGCGCGTGCATCTCGCGCAGGAGGCGGGACGAGAGCGGGAAGCCGTCCTCGCGGATGCGCCGGAGCCCATGCGTGAGGGCGCGCACGTAGTTGGACACCTCGGCCACGTCGTCCAGGGGAACGCCCGGCATCTCGTCGATTTCGTAGAGCAAGAGGTCGGAGAGCGACGATTGCGTACCTTCGATCTGCGAGGAGAGAAGCGCCTCCTTGCGGACGTACATGTACAGGAAGAGGGTCGTGTCGGGCAGGAGCGTGTCGATCCCGTCGAGGCGCCCGAGGGCGCGATTGGCCGCTTCCAGCGTCCCCAGACGCTGCCCGGTGAGCTCGATCGGAGGGTCGATGGGGAGGGGCGGTGGCACGTAGGCGTGTACCTTCTCGCCGGTGACGGTGCGCGTGGCGTACGTGCCCAGTCGGCGGTTGGGGGATCGCTGTGAAGGGCCCGTTTCATTCGGCATTCCACTATTAAAGCATGCGCGGAAAATCTTTCATAGTGGAGGCCGTTCGTGCTCGTCGGCGTCTCTGCTGGAGGCATCCGCGGGACGTCCCGGTGCCAAGTTCGCGCGGGGTGGGTGACTCAGATATGGTTCGTACCCTGAGGAGGGACCCCATGAGTGCCAAGCGCAAGAAGCCTGCTCCGGATGTCGACGAGGTCACCCCAGAGTTGAAGGACCTGATCGCACACTTCTCGGAGGAGGAAGTCGAGACGGGTGTCGTGGTCCGCTCCACCGATGCGCCCGCGTCCACTCGGCGCTACGACGCGTACGACGTGCAGCGTCGCTTCGAGGCCGCGCGGGCCGAACGGTCCCTGTCGCGCCTCTTGCGCTCTGCGCGTTCGACGGCGGGCCTTTCGCTCGCGGATGTCGCGGAGCGTCTCGGCGTTTCGCGGAGTTGGATTCAGCAAGTCGAGAAGGAGGGGGCGAACCTCCAGATCGACACGCTTCGCCGGGTTGCCGATGCGCTCGGCTACGACGTACACGTAAGCTTCGTGGCCCGTGACGAAGACGAACCATCCCTCACCGCTCCGCTCAGCTAGGAGGCCAGCGACGGACGTCATTTCCCGTACCGTTACGGCTTGGCAATCAGCGGCGAATCGTCGTTCCGGCCCAGCTGCGCCAAGAATTGGGCCTGCGACCCGGTGACGAGCTCCTTGCCCGCGTCGACGACGGCAGACGCGTCATCGAACCGCGGCGGCCGGTGTTCGACCGCCTTCGAGCCCGGTTCGGCGGCGTCGATGGTTCCCTCGCGGACGAGCTTCTGCTCGACCGGCGCGCGGAGGCCGCGCGTCGAGGGCGTCCGGGCGCGGGGGTTCCCTGAACGAGCAACGAAACGTAGAAACGTGGGAATCGTGGACGATGACTACCACATTTCTGACCTTCCGTCGACGCGTAGGTTCTGCCTGCCTACGGCAGCGGGACCACGCGGATGGTCCACGGTCCCAGCGCGTTGACCTGCAGGTAGTACCGACCGCCACGCGGTTGGTACGACGCTCCGGGACCCGGTCCGGACTGGTTGGCGGCGACGTCCACCAGGTCGCCGTCCTCGGTGTAGAGGTACACCTGGAAGAGGTCACCGCCCGCGGACCACTGCAGCTCCCACGCGCCAGCGGTCTCGAACGGGCGCGTGTTGGCTGCGCCCGACCCCGTGTACTCGATCGGCGCGTCCGAGGTGGCGGGCCCCGTGGCGGCATCGTCTTCGAGGTCTACGATCCGAATCGTCCAGGTGCCGATGGCGTTGACTTGCAGGTAGTAGCGTCCGGCCGCGGCTTGGTACGAGGCGCCGCTGCCCGGGCCGGACTGGTTCGCTGCGACTCCCACCAGCTCGCCGCTGGCGTCGTGCAGGTAGAGCTGGAACACGTCGCCTTGAGCGGTCCACTGGATCTCCCAGCCGGCGTCCACGGTGAACGGTCGCGTGTTGCGGATGCCGTCGCCTTGGTACTCGGTGACGATGGGGTCCTGGGCGAAAGCGACGCTCACTGACGCCAACGCGAAAAGCAAGACGAGAATGGTTTTCGGGAAGGTGAGGAGCGGTGACGACGGTGTGACGAGTGCGAGCAGCGTGTAGGGTCGCATGGTTCGAGTATGCGGCACGCGCGCGACGGGAAGTGACGCAGGCACGCCCGTGCGCCATCGTCCCGCTCCGGCATCTCGCGCAGGGCACCTGGACAGACTGTCTGCTATGATGGACATGGTGGCCCCCACCTAGGAGGAGCGCATGCCCGTGACCCAAAAGCAGAAGAGGGAACCGGTGCGGCCCGCCCGGTCCGACCGGTCGGGCGATCCGGGCGAGAAGCATGGCGCGCATCGGGCCGGCCAGGCGCCTGGCGTGATGGAGGTGCGGTTCGCGAGTGCAAGCGCGTCGGCGGCGCCGTCCTACCGCGTCGTGACCTTCGGTTCGCTTGGACGGTTGGCCCAGCGCGCCGGTTTGGACCAAGCCGGGCTCGCGAGCTTCCTCGGCGTCAGTACCAAGACCCTGAAGCGACGCGCGGAGAAGGGCGTGCTGGACGAAGCCGAGAGCATGAAGACCGAGATGCTGGCCTACACCTTGCACGAGGCGTGCCGCGTCATGGGCGACGAAGGGAAGGCCCGACGTTGGCTCGTCACGCAGGTCGCCTCCCTGGACGGCCTCAGGCCGATCGATCACCTCGACAGCATCGAGGGCTACGAGCGGGTTCGGGAAACCCTGACCAAGATCGAGTACGGAATGTACTGAATGCGGGCGTACCGCATTTTCGACCATGAACGACCATGGGCACGCGTGGACGGCTTCGATCCGTTCGACGGGGAAGGGGCGATGCACGGCCCGGCTCGTTGGCACCACAAGGGTACGCGCGTGGCGTATGCCGCCGCCAACCCGAGCCTCGCGCTCCTCGAGATCCTCGTTCACATGAATCCGGCCGACTTTGGCGAGAAGACCTTGCAGGTCGCCGAGTTGCCCGACGACGCGGTCGAGGACGTCGGCATGGCGCAGATCGTGCAACTCCTCCGCGACGCGGCCGACGACGCCCGTGAACGCGCCAGCCGTGACTTCGGCACCGCCTGGGCGCGCGAAGGTCGCAGCCTCGCGCTGCGTGTTCCGTCGCTGGTCATGCCGCACGACCGGAACGTGATCCTGAACCCTCTCCACCCGCGCATGCGCGAGGTGTCCGAGGTGCGGCGGGAACGGGTGAGCCTCGACCCTCGCCTGCGCCTGGCCAGGCTCGAGGCCGCGCAGTGACGACGCGCTGCCTCGGCGCGGGCGTTCGTTCCGATTCTTGAGGAGGCAGTGATGGCCGCATCCGAAGTCGTTCCCGGGCTCGTTCGGATTCCGCTCGGGTACGTCAACGCCTACGCCTTGCTCGGAAGCGATTCGGTCACGCTGATCGACACCGGGATGCCGGGCCGGCACGAGCAGGTGTTGGCCGCGCTCGCGCAATTCGGCTGCGGCGCCGAGGACGTCACCACGATCGTGATCACGCACCTGCACGTGGACCACACCGGCGGCCTGCGGGCGCTTCGCGAGCGCACCGGGGCGCGGGTCTACGCCCACCCCGTCGACGCGCGCGCCATCCGCGAAGGCGTCTCGCTACGCCGGATCGGTCCGGAAGGCACCTGGCTGGGCCGGGTGGTCGGGCTGGTGGGCCGATACGTGCCGATGTTCACCGCGGACGCCGCGGACGTCGACGTGGAGGTGGAGGACGGTGCGACCCTCGACGCCACGGTTCCGCTCGAGGTCGTGCACGCCCCGGGCCACAGCGCCGGCCAGATCGCGCTGCTGTGGCGCGAGCATGGCGGGGTGCTGATCGCGGGCGACGCCGCGACGCAATCGCTCCAAGCTGGGCCCGCCGCCGTTCTACGAGAACACCGAGGACGGGCAGGCGACGCTCCGGAGGCTGGCGGGACTGGACTTCGAGGTCGCGGTGTTCGGGCACGGCGACCCGATCGGGTCGGGCGCGGCACAGGCGTTTCGGGAGCGGTTCGGAAGCGAGCGACGGGGCTAGGGTCCGTTTGGGACCCTTCATTGGGGCCAGATGACGATCATGGCGATGAGGACGCAGGCTTCGTAGCTGCGTCCTTGCTCGTCGTAGATCCCGATGGTTGGTGTGTGGCCTGTCGGTCGTGGTGTTGGGCGGCGTCTTCGCCGCCGTCCCTTCCGTGCCTCGCCCGGTGGCGCGGGGGCGTGAAGCACGCTCCTAGAGGAACGATCGGTACCTGAGGAACTCGGGTCGGGGGCCCTTCGTCGTCACCAGGAACGTGCAGCCCTCCTCGCCCGACGCGCGCATCTCGTGGTTCTGCTTCGCCTCGACGCTCATCGCGTCGCCCGGTCCCAAGGTGCACGCGTGATCGTCGGTCCGGGCCTCGAGGTTGCCGGCGAGGACGTAGACGTGCTCGCGCATCCCGAGCGGGTGGGGGCTCAGCGGACCGGTGCTCTGGCCGCGCGGTAGGCGCACCAGGAGGATGCCGACGCCCTCGGTACGCCAGTCCGGGGCGAGGACCTCGAACTCGACGCCCGTCTCCGGGTCGCGCTCCACGGTTCGCTCGGCCTGGCGGTCGACGGTCGGCTCCCGGGCCTCCTCCGCAACGAGCTCGCTGATGCTCACGCCCAGTCCCGAGGCCAGCTGGCTGAGGGTTCTCAGGGTAGGACTCTTGGCGTCTCGTTCGATTTCGCTCAGCATGCTGCGGCTGCAGCCGCTGCGTTCCGCGAGCGCCTCGAGCGAGAGCCGCTGATCGGTACGGAGCTGCCGTATGCGGCTGCCGATCTTCATCGTGTCCTCCCGTATCCATGATCGTGGAGAAATTCTCCTCTATCCATTATAGTGGTCATAAAGCACCATGATGGTGCTCTCGGATGGCCAGCCGCCGTCCGCAGCGTTTTCGCGTGAAGGAGGAACCATGGCACAGCTCGAGCTGAAGGACTTCGGCCCCCGCCCCTACACGGTCGACATCGAAGAGGCGACCATCCAGAACGGGAACTACCGCACGGCGCTCTGGACCGGCAAGAACCTCCAGCTGACGCTCATGAGCATCCCCGTCGGCGGAGAGATCGGCCTCGAGGTGCACACGGAGCTCGACCAGTTCCTGCGGATCGAACGGGGCCGCGGTCGGGTCCAGATGGGCGACACGAAGGACCACCTGGACTTCGACCAGGAGATCGGCGACGACGAGGTCGTGCTCGTGCCCGCCGACACGTGGCACAACATCACCAACGTGGGGGACACGCCCCTGAAGATCTACTCGATCTACGCTCCGCCGGAGCACCCGCACGGCACCGTGCACGCCACGAAAGAGGAGGGGGACGCGGCCGAAGGGCACGACCACTGACCGAGGCGTCGGTCTCCGCGACCGACGCCTGCGTTCCTCATCGGCGTGGATGTCTGGGGAGGGCCACGAGCTTGAGTTCACTCGCCCAACGGATCTACGTGCGTCTCGTATCGACGGGGCACGCGGGTAGGGCAGCCGACGAGGCCGAACGGGACGTATCCACGAACGGACTGCGCATCATCGGCGCGTCGGGCCTGCAGAACGTCGGCGATCAGGTCGTCAACGCCGCGACCGTCCTGCCCTGGCTGCTGACCGCGCTCGGGGCACCCGTCGGACTGATCGGGCTGCTCGTTCCGATCCGGGAGTCCGGATCGCTTCTGCCTCAGGCGGTACTGTCCCCCTGGATCCAGCGGTGGAGCCGACGAAAGTGGGTATGGGTCGCGGGCGCTGCCGTGCAGGCTACGGCGACCGTCGCGATGGCCCTCGTCGCGGCGACGCTCGAGGGGATCGGCGCCGGCGTCGCGATCCTCGTCGCCTTGGCGCTTTTCGCCCTGGGCAGGGCCCTGACCTCGATCGCCTCCAAGGACGTCATGGCACGCACCATCCCGAAGGGCCAGCGTGGCCAGATCAACGGCGTCTCCACGCTCGTATCGGGCGTCGCCGCCGTCACGATCGGGTTGGGGATCCGCCTTCTCGCCGGGGACCAAATGAACGTCGCGATTCTGGCGTTCCTGCTCGGTGGCGCCGCCCTGGCGTGGGTAGCGGCCCTGCTGGTGTATGCGGGGGTGAAGGAACCGACCGGGGGGACGGCAGAAACCGACGCCGACGATGAAGGCTGGTGGCGTCGGTCGTGGCAGCTGCTCGCCACCGACGCTCCGTTCCGCAGGTTCGTCCAGATGAGGACGCTGCTGCTCGTCTCGGCACTCAGTCCTCCCTTCCTGATCGCCCTCGCGGCCGCGGACGGCGAGGCACGCCTGAGCGGCCTCGGGCTTTTCGTGATCGCCCAGGGGGCCGCGCGCATGATCGGAGGTCGGTTCTTCGGCCGGCTCGCCGACCGATCGAGCCGGCGGCTGATGACGCTCGGAGCGTTGATGGCGTCCCTCTCGATCATCGTCCTGCTGGCGCTGTCGATCGTTCCGGGGCTGGGCGAGTCCGTCTGGCTCTACAGCCTCGGCTACTTCCTGCTGGCGCTCGTCCATACCGGGGTCCGTGTGGCACGCAAGACCTACGTCATCGACATGGGGGAGGGCGACCAGGTGACCGAGTACGTGGCGGTCTCCAACACGGCGATGGGCCTTCTCCTGCTCGTGGTGGGAGCCGTGAACGCCGGCCTCGCCGTCTTCGGCGCCGAGGTCGCGCTCGCGTTCCTGGCCGGCATGGGCCTGATCGGCGCCTTCGTCGGCCGAAGCCTGCCGGAGGTGGGAGGGCGGGCGTGACGCACCGCCCGCTACCGCACCTCGAAGACCTGGTACAGGGGCGCGTCCGCGGCGCGTTCCGACACCCAGGCGTAGCGGCCCGGCTGCAGGTCCACGCTCAGGTAGGCCGACTGACCCTGCGGCATCTCGTGCGTGCCGCCAAGGAACGTCGCCGGCGCGGGCGTTTTCAGGCCGCCTGGGTTGCTCCAGTCCATCCAGGCCGCCACGTCGGCCACGTCCTCGCCGCCTGCCAGCCGGACCAGGTGCAGGTCGTTGGCCAGCAGCGGTGGGTCCTCGCTCGTGAAGCGCACCTCGACGACCTGCGGGCCCGGGGCGGGCGTTCCCTCTACCTCGATGCCGCTCTCGGGCGCGCTGCCGTCGTCGGGTTGGGGGTTGCTCAAGCTGACCACCAGGTCGGCGGCGGGCGGCTCGCCGGCGTGCGGGACGTCCGCGACGGTGATTTCGTCGATCATTCCCCGCACACTGTGGAACACGCCGTCCTCGGTCTTGACGTAGCACTCGATCACGTAGGTGCCCGGCTCCAGGAACGCGACCACTTCGGTCGTGCCGCCGGGCGAGACCATCCCCGGTCCGCCGCTGTAGACCACATTGCCGTACCACTCGGGGAGGCCGCCGAGCGCGGCGAAGCCCTCCTCGACGTCGCCCGCCATGATGAGGTCCATCGCGTCCTGGAACACGGGCACGACCTCGCGGACGCTGTCCTCCATGCCTCGGCCTTCGGGCATGAGGCCGAAGAGGGCGAAGTGCGGTTCGTCCGATTCGTTGCGGAGCCGGATGGTGGTCCAGCCGGATGCGATTTCATCGGCGGACAGGTCGAAGGTGTGCCCGCGGGTGACGATCTCGAGCACCGGGGACGCGTTCTCGGCCGCCGAGGTGTCCCCCACGAGCACCAGGGGGTGGCCCACCTGGGCCAGGCACGTGGCGGCGAGGGCCAGCAGGAGCGTGGGGACGAGGGTGCGAAGGGTCATGGCGATTCCTTTCTGCGAGTCGTGCATGGCGTTTCGCCTCCTTCCGCGAGCGCCGCTCGTCGGCGCCGCATCGCGACCGTAGGAACCGCGCCGTGATGCCGGTGCGACGTGGGCGTGACGTGGCCGCACGTGTCCGCTACGGTGGGAGGGGACGTGAACGTTCGGTTGCGACTGCTCGGCGAGGTCCAGGTGCAGGTCGGCGGCCGGTGGATGGCCCCGCCGGCCGACAAGCGCCTGGGCCTGCTGGGCTACCTCGCCTGCGCTGACGGGTGGGTCGAGCGGGACCGCCTGGCGTGGCTGTTCTGGCCGGACGTGCGCTCGTCCCGGGCGCGGACCAACCTGCGTGGCCTGCTGAGCCGGACCCAACGTGAGGCGTACGCCCAGGGGCTGGAGGCCGAACCGGAGCGGCTCCGCTGGGACGTTCCTCACGACGTCGCCGCGTTTCGAGCGGCGCTGGCCCGCGAGGACTGGGGCGAGGCGCTACGCATCTACGGCGGGACCTTCTTCGGCGACGCCGCCTGGGACGGCGTCGGCGAGCTCGGCGGCTGGATCGCGGAGCAGCGCGAGCGCCTCAGGGCCGAGCACCGGCGGGCGGCCCTGGCCTGCGTCGCCGCGCGGCCGGACGGGGACGCCGAGGTGATCGACGCCCTGGACGCACTGTTGAGGGAGGACCCGTTCGACGAGGAGGTGGCGCGTCACGCCATCGCCGCGCGGGCCGCGGCGGGCCGACGCGACGAGGCGCTTCGACTGGCCGCGTCGCTGCGCGCCAGGCTCCGGGAGGAGCTGGACGCCGCGCCGTCGGACGCGACGGAGCAGGTGATCGCGGAGCTCGACAGGCCGCCCGTCTTCGTGTCCTCGAACGAGATGCCGGATGCGGCGGCGGCGCTGACGCCGTTCGTCGGTCGTGGGTCCGAGCGTCGCGAGTTGGCGCAACGACTGGCGCGCGACGACTGCCGCCTGCTGACCCTCACCGGACCCGGCGGGGTGGGCAAGACGCGCCTGGCGCGGCAGCTGGCGCAGGAGGCGGCCGGGCGCTACCGCGACGGCGCCCACCTCGTGGATCTGGCCGTGGCGCGGACGGCGCAGGACGTGGCGACCGCCGTCGCGCGGGGCTTGAACCTGTCCCTGGAGGGGGACGAGGCGGCGGAGGATGCGGTGAAGGAGGCGTTGGCCGGCGCCGAGGCGTTGCTGGTGCTCGACGACATGGACGGCGCGCTGGCGGCGGCCACCTGGCTGACCGAGCTGCTGAACGCGTGCGCGGGCGTGACGCTGCTGGTCACCTCGCGCCGGCGCCTGGAGGTGCCGGGCGAGTGGGTGGCACCCCTGGCGGGGCTCGAGCTGCCGGACGAGGGCGCGTCTCCCGAGGAGGTCCGGGCCGCGGACGCGGTGCGACTGTTCGCGGACGCCGCGGCCCGGATCGAGCCAAGCTTCGTGCTGAATGAGGACACCTCGTCGGCCGTGCTGCGGATCTGCCGTCTGGTCGGCGGGTTGCCGCTGGCGCTGGAGTTGGCGGCCGCGTGGGTGCGGGCCCTGCCGTTGGGCGACCTGGCGCGCGAGCTGGAGAAGGGGATCGACCTGCTGGGCCGCACGCCGCACGACGACAGGGATCGGCACAGCAGCGTCCGTGCCGCCTTCGAGGTCTCCTGGCAGAGCCTGGAACCGAGCGAGGCCGAGGTGTTCGCGGCGCTGGCGGTGTTCCGCGGCCCCTTCGGGCGCGACGCGGCCGAAGCCGTGGCAGGCGCCAACGTCCATTCGCTGGCTACGCTGGTGGACCGCTCGTTGTTGCGTCTGGGCAATGATGGTCGCTACGAACGCCACCCGCTGCTGCGCAGCTTCGCGCGGGAGAAGTTGGCCGAGCGCCCCGAGCTCGAGCGGCGCGCCCGCGAGCGCCACGTGGACTGGTTCGGGTCCTGGATCGAGGGGAAGGTCGATCGGTTCGAGCGCACGATGTCCGCGCCCCTGGCCCACGACGCGGTGGCGGCCCATGCCGACCTGAGCGCCGTGCTCGAGGACGCGGTCGCGTCCGGCGACGCCGAGCTCGCCGCGCGCGCCGCGTCGGCGCTGCTCTGCTCCTGGATGGCGAGCGGGCGCTCGCGCGAAGGTCGCGCGTGGGTCGATCGCGTACGCGAGCTCCCCTTTCCGCCGGGCAGCCCGTGGGAGGCCGACATGTTCCGGTTGGCGGCGGTCCTGGGCAGCGCCGAAGGGGAGGACGAGGGAACGCGGCCCCTGCTGGAGGAGGGACTGCGCCGAGCACGCGCGATCGGCGACGTGTCGTGCGAGGTCCGCTGCCTCAACGACCTGTCGGTCGCGCACTCACGACGGGGGGACAGGGACACGGCGTCGGGCCTCCTGGATCGAGCCTTGGGGCTGGTGAGCGAGGAGGCGTTTCCGGCGGAACGGATGTTCCTGCTGACGCACGCGGGCAAGATGGCCATGCACGCGGGCGATTCTGGTCGCGCGCACGACCTGCTGGCGCAGGGGCTCGCCATGGCGGAACGGCACGACAGCCTCAAGGTCATGGGCCTCGCGCACCTCCACCGGGGCCGTTTGAAGCGGGCACCTGGGCGACACCCGTGCCGCATGGTCCGAGCTCGAGCGGGCCCGCGACCGGCTCGACGCGTTCGGGTACGTCGACCTGACGGCCCTCGTCCGCCTCCATCTGGCGCTGTCGTTCCTGGCCGAGGACGATCTGGAGGCGGCCGCCTCGCACCTCGACACCTGCCTCGCGCGATGGGGGGAGGCGGGCCTGCTCGGCCGCCTCCCCGACGCGTTGCGGGTCGTTGCCGCCGTCGCCGCCCGCCGCGGCGATCGGGCGGGGGCGGCCAGGTTCTGGTGCGTCGCCGGCGCGATCGCGCCTGGGCGCGCGACGGAACTGATCGCCAGCGAGTGGGCGTTCCTCGAGGCGACGCTCGAGGCGTCCGGTGCGGAGACGTCCGGCAGTTCCGGCGACGCGACCGACACGGACGCCCCACCGACCGCAGCCGCCGCCGTCGCGGCCGCGCGGGACGCGCTCGCAGGCCGCAGCGGTGATTGGGGCGCAGACGTTCGGCCCGCTACCGTTCGGGCTGGCTTCTCGACCCTGACCCGCTACCCTGCGAAGGAGGCGACGCGAACGATCCTCGACGATCTGCGCGACGACCGGTGAACCTCTACGTCCAGACGTCCGCTGCCGTGACGCTCCTCGCCGAATCGGCCGAAGCGGACGCGCCCGCGGGGCACTGCTCCTTCACACCTCGAAGCGCACCACCTCGCGCGCCAGCGGCGTGGCCTGCACGATCCAGTTGCTGCGCCACGGACGGATGGGGTCGCGCCCGTCGGGTTCCAGCGTGACCAGCCCGAGGGGGCGGGCGAAGCGCTCCAGCGCCAGGAACGTCACCGTGGATCGCATGCGTTCGAGGGCGGTCTCGACCGGGTCTTCGAACTGCAACGTCCACGGATCGATGCCTGCGATCGTCTCGTCTTCGAAGCCGGGGAACGCCTCCAGCAGCGCCCCGACGTAGAACGCCGCCGGCCTGCGCGCGTCGCCGTAGCGTTGCAGCAGGCGGATCAGGAACGGCCAGGTGCGCTGGAGCATGTCCAGCTCGTGGTAGCGGGTGTGGTAGCGCCAGTCGACGCGGGAGGTCAGCGCATCGAAGAGCCGCAGGTACAGCGCGGCGTCGTCGCCGGCGGCGAGGGCCTGGCGGGCGCGGCGCGTGAGGGTCCAGCGCTTGCGGTGGAGGCGCAGCAGCCCGGCCACGCGCGCGACCACGCGGGTGTCGTGCAGGAGGAAGGTGTCCTCCTCGCTGCGGATCCTGTCCGGGTCCAGTTCGAACGGGGCGGGGCCGTAGTCCGGGTCGCCCTGCGCGGCGCGGAGGGCGTCGCGGCAGAGCTTCAGCGGTAGGTTGCCCTTCTGCGTGGCGGGCACGCCGTTCTGGCCCAGGGCGTCGGCGATCAGGTGGAACCAGGCCAGCAGCGGCGCGCGCGGGGGCGTCGTCAGGGTCTCGGCGACGTGGAGGACCTCGGGGCTGGTGGTCGGGGCGTACAGCAGCGCCTGCATCTGCTCGGGGGAGAGGCCGTCGAAGCCGGGCGCCGGGTCCTGGTTGTGGCGCGTGGTGAACGACTGGGCGAAGTCCTGCGCCTCGGCCAGGCTGGTGAACTCGTGGTCCTTCATGGCGTCGCGCAGCTGGTCGAAGAATGAGGCGGCCGCGCCCGCCTCGCCGGTGTCGTCCCAGTCGGCTTGTTGTGCGCCGGGCGGTGGAACGTCGTCCGGGACGCGCGGAATGCCACCGGGGCGGTGCAGGCAGCAGTGCTTGTACTTCTTGCCGCTGCCGCAGGGGCAGGGCTCGTTGCGGCCGGGGGTCTTCATGCGCGCCTCGTCATCGAGCCTCATCGTAGCGAGTGCGAGGCGGTGAGGGTGGTGCCACCGCCGCTCGGAAAACGGTTACGGCGCTCGGAGAACGATTACGAGACGGGGTTCGGCTTCGAGAACGGTTACGGACCTTCGCGGGCGAGTACGGTGGCGGGCTGGCGGCTGCGCGAGGGTGCCGGGTGCCGTCATCGACCGATGGCATGGTATGCCTGGCCTCAACTCATGATCCGTGAGATCCAGCTCGAGAACTTCACCGTGTTTGCCGATGCCTCGTTCGCCCCTTCTCGAGGGTTGAACGTCTTGATCGGCGACAACGGTACCGGCAAGAGCCACCTGATGAAGCTTGCCTATGCCGTGCTCGCGGTGCTTGCCGAGGCGAACGACGCGACAGCGCCGTGGACGAAGGACGGTTGGCAGCGGCGACTCGCGGAGAAGTTGGATGCCACGTTCCGCCCGGAGTCCTTGGGTCGCCTGGTGTCGCGGAGGCAGGGGCGCCGCACGTGTCGCGTAGTGATCGAGCTCACAGACGGTCAGAGCGTGGACTTCAGCTTCGCGAACAACAGCACGGTCAAGGTCGATCTCGAAGGCAGTCCGCCTCGGCCCATCGAAAACGGCCCCATCTTTCTCCCAGCGCAAGAGATGATCTCGAACGTGCGCGGCTTCGCGAGCGCGTACGAGAAGCGAGAACTCGACTTCGACGCGACCTATCGGGACCTGGCTCGGGCCCTCGAGGCACCGCCATTGCGGGGACGACCGAAGAAGGAGGTCGGATCGATTCTGGGTGCGCTCGAGCAGCTCATGCATGGCTCGGTGCAGCAAGCCGACAACCAGTCGTTCATGTTCGAACCCGAGTTCCGTGGCCAGGGGCCGATCGAGATGCCACTGGTAGCGGAGGGCATTCGCAAGGTCGCGACGCTTACGTACCTGCTGCGCAATGGCGCAATCGCGGACTCGGGGGTCCTCTTCTGGGATGAACCCGAGGCGAACCTGAATCCACGGATGCTCTCGTCGCTGGCCCGCATCATTCTTCAGCTTGCGAACTCGAGTGCCCAGGTGTTCGTCGCGACGCACAGCTTGTTCCTGTTGCGGGAGTTCGACATCCTGCTCAGGAAGGCAGGAAAGCCGGCGGCAGCGAAGTTCGCCGCCATGTCGCTGAATGAGGACGGTACGGTCGGACTGGATGTCGGGTCGTCGGCCGACGACGTCGAACCGATTGCGTCGCTCGAAGCCGACATCGACCAGACGGATCGTTACCTGGATCTGCCGGTGTCATGACTCCGCAAGTCCGGGAGGGCCAACTCATCTTCGCCTTTCCAGACGACTGGATCGTACTGAAGTACGACGCGTTGAGCTACGTCAGAAAGCACTTGGGCGGGTTCGGCGGCGGCTCGAAAGCGGTCGACATTGTCGCGTTGGATGCACCGCAAGGATCCTTGTGGGTCATCGAGGTCAAGGACTACAAGGATTGGCGCCGACAGAAGACGATGGGACTCGTGGATGAGGTCAGCAAGAAGATGCGCGACTCCCTCGCCGGTCTCGTGGTGCTGATGCACCGGGGTGGCGCCGACTATCCTGCCGTGGCCAAGAAGCTGTTGTGTGAGGCGCAGCACCTTCGGATCGTCTTGCATCTCGAGCGTCCTGCCGTCCCGTCGAGGCTCCGCCCCGACCTAATGGATCCAAAGACGCTGCATGATGCTCTCCGGAGAGAGCTCAAGTTCGTCGACAACCAGGCGCGGGTCACATCTCGCGGGATGGCGAACGTGCCTTGGAGCGTGTCGCGCGCGTAGGCTGCGACGACATCGGGATCGCTGCGCATGCATCGCTGTTCCGTGGCAAGGCTGACCGTGTGAGATCGGAGGGCTGCGAGCCCCAGGTGACGTCCCCTCGGCAACAGTGATCGGGTGCGAGAGCAAGGTCTCAGCAGAGGAGCGGCAAGCATTGTATTCACCCATCGGAAGAAGAATATTCGACGGCGAGTCGCGCGAGCACAACAACGCACCGAGGGACCGGGCTACCCGTACGTACTGCCTTCTTCCGGCGCGACGTTCGTGCGAATCATCGGGGAGACGCTCCTTGAGGGGTCGTTCCGAATGAAGAAGCTCGAGGATTGCTACGTGGAGTTGCAGCGGGTACTCCGAGCACGACTGGAATGCCTTGGCTTCGACGGAGAATGGACGGCGAGGTCAGACGACGCCGTCGTATCGCTCTGGTAGACACCTCGCGGCCGCGGCCGGGTTGGAGCCGGGCGCCGAAATCGAGATCGCGGGGCGGCTTGGTGACCTGAGGGTTCCGCCCGGAAGCCGACTCGAGGCGCTGAGGGGCGACCGCATGGGGCAGTTCAGCATCCGCATCAACGACCAGTACCGGATCTGTTTCGTCTGGACCGCTGCGGGGCCCAGCGAAGTCGAGACCCTGGACTACCACTAGGAGGATGGCCATGGCGACCAAGCTGGCGCCCGTGACGCCCGGCGAGATCCTGCTCGAAGAGTTCTTGAAGCCTTTGGGCATTTCGCAGTACCGCCTGGCGAAGGAAGTCGGCGTACCGTCCACCCGGATCAGCGAGATCGTCGCCGGGCGGCGCAGCATCACGGCCGACACGGATCTGCGAGTGGCGTCCCGCCCTTTCTGTAACTTCCCCCAGGTGGGGGCTTCGTCTACGCCCTACGCTGCCATATCTTGGGCCTCCTTGTCTTCTTCCGCCGGGTCCGGCCGATCGGCCGGACCCGGCGCCGCGGGCTCATCGAGGAGGGTCATGTCGAGGTAACGGCGGCCGGAGAGCCATTCCTCGCTCTGTTCGGCCGCGAGGGCGGTGGCCAGGCGTAGGCAAGCGTCGGGGTTGGGAAAGATCCGCACGACATTGCTCCTGCGCTTGATTTCTTGGTTGAAGCGTTCCAGCGCGTTGGTGGTGCGGATCCGCCGCCGGTGGGGTTCGGGGAACGCGAAGCACGCCAGGGTGTCCTCGATCGATTCGTCGATCCAGTCGGCCACGGCCGGATGAGAGGCGCTCCAGCGCTCCACGACCTCGCGGGCGGCCTCCATAGCCCAGGCCTTGCTCGGGGCGGCGAATACGGCCTTCAGGTCGCCCGTGAGGGCCTTGCGGTGCTTCCGCCCGACCTTGCCAAGAGAATTTCTCTGGAAGTGCACTTGGCAACGCTGCCACGCGGCACCTTGGAAGTGCTTGCGGATGGCGGCGACGAGTCCGCGGTGCTCGTCGCTGGTGACAAGCTGAACGCCCGTGAGGCCGCGGTTCTTCAAGTCCGTGAACAACTCGTCGTACGTCGCTTGACTTTCCGTGTCGCACACCTTCACGGCCAGCAAGTCCCGGCGACCATCACTCCGGACGCCCATCACGATCAGCACGCCCTGGCTGACCACCTGCCCGGCGACACGGACGTGCTCGTACCTCGCGTCGACCACCAGGTACGGGTAGGTCACGTCACCCAACGGCCGCGTGCGCCACGCCTCCAGGTCGGCGTCGAGGCCGCCGGCGAGGCGGCTGACCTGGCTCTTGCTGAACGACGTGCCACAGAGCTGCTCCGTGACGTCCTTGACCTTCCTCGTCGAGACCCCCTCGACGTACATCTCCATCAGGCTGAGCACCAGCGCCTTCTCGCTGCGCTGGTACCGATCGAACAATTCCGTCTTGAACGTCCCGTCGCGGTCCTGGGGGATGAGCAGGTCGAGCCTGCCGACGCGGGTTTTCAACTGCCGGGGCTTGTACCCGTTGCGGTAGCCCTTGCGGGCGTCCGTCCGCTCGTGCGGCGCGGCGCCAAGGTGCTGCGCCATCTCCTCTTCCAGGAGCCGTTGCAGCACGCCCTGCACGATGTCGCGCAGGAAATCCGGGTCGTTGATCAGCGCCTCACGCGCTCCGCCCTGAAGTTGCGTATCCTGAGTCTTGGCCATCGATCGCTCCGTTCCTGAATGGGCTCGTTTGAGACTTCCCATCCTGGAGGATCGATGGCCTCACGCGTACCGAAAACCTCGCGTTACGCACGACCAACGAACTTTTTACAGATGGGATGTAGAGGCCGCCGATCTGCGCCTCTGCCGGTTCTTCGGTCTGTCAGAGGGATACTGGTTGCGTGCGCAAGTAGCACATGACACCGAGGTGGCGCACGAACGCCTCGCCGGGGAACTGGACAAGATTCGTCCCTGGGCGCCGGCATAGGAGACGGCTCGTTGCAACGACGGCGCGTAGCTGAAAGCGCCTTGCGCGATGCAGCTTGCACCAGGCGGTGGTACCGATGGCCGCTTTATCGCCGCGTGGCGCTCAAGGCGCGCTGAACCAGGCGAGGAACTCGTCGGGCGTGAACGTCGGCAGGTCGAGGGAGGCGAAGCCCGTCTCGTCCCGGGTCACGACCACCGACGCCCCAGCGTTGGTACCAGCTTCGTGCAGGACGGCGTCCTCGTAGTCTTCGGCGTCCAGAACGAGAGCGCTGCGCAGGACGTGCTGGTCGACCGGTGCGATGGCGAACATGGCGAGAAGGTCGTCGACCAGGCGACGAGCGACGCGGGATCCTCGGGCCCGGGCCGTGAGGTAAAAGACCGTGGTGATCGTCGTGGCGCCGAGTAGGCCGTGCACGTGGCCGTCGTCGACCAGCGAGAACAGCGCAGCCGCGGGCCCCGCGAATGGCGCTCGCGCGAGGAGCACGTCCAGGACGACGTTCGTGTCGATCAGAATCGTCACGAGTGCTTCTCGATCAGGTGATCTTTGTAGTCGTGCTCATCGACGTCCGCTCGCTCGAGCGCACCGAGAAGCCGATGGACGCGCGGGGTAAGCCGTGCCGGCGCTCCGTCCTCGTCGCGGCCGATCGCATCGAAGTAGCCCTCGACCATTCGCGACAGGGAGGTGCCGTGGTCCTTCGCGTAGCGCTTGGCGCGACGGACCACGTCGTCGTCGAGGCGCAGCGTGAGTTTCGACTTCATGGCGGCCTCCTCGTACGTACATTCTAGCAAGTAGACGTACGTCTGGCGGCCGCTCGGCGCGACAAGCGCGGAAGCCTCGCGCCACCTTCCTGACGCCGACTGACGCCGAAAGCGCCACCAAAGCGCGTGCCGAATCTGCACCACCGAAGCCCCAACCGCCAACACGAGCCAGCTGACCAACGCCAAGGAGCCCCCGCCGGTGCCCGCGAGGACGAGCGCGGCGATCTCCATCCGGAACGCCCACGTCCCATGCGGCCGACGCCGCCGACGATCCGATCGCGCCGAGCAGGAGGGCCACGACGCCCACGACGCCCCCCCCGCTTCAGCCCGAGGTCGAGGAATCGGGGGCCGACATGGCCGCACCGCCAACGGTCCGACCGCTCTGCCTACGCCGCTTCGTGCAGCCGCTCGTTCAGCGCGAGGATCGTCACACCACGATCGTCGAAGCGAAGCCTGCCGCCGGACGCGACGCTGCCGGATCCGCCGGTGGCGTCAGTACCCGAGTTGGTGGTCGAGGTGATGAACGAGACCACGCTCGGTGCGGCCCGCAGGCTCGTCGACCAGGGCAGGCGCCCCCTCGCCCTGAACTTCGCCAACGGGATCGAGCCGGGCGGCGGCTTCCTCGACGGCGCGCGTCCCCGTGTTCCGCCGGGACGACGGGGCGACGCTCGCCGGGCCGTGGCTCCTCGACCTGATCACCTGCGCGGCGCCGTTCGCGCCCGCGCTCGGGCAGCCGGAAGCCGGGGATTTGCTCGAGCGGCGGATCGGCCGGGCCCTGGCCATCGCACGCGCTTACGAGTCCAGGTCGCTGGTCCTCGGGGCGTGGGGGTGCGGCGTGTTCGGGAACGATCCGACCCGCTCGGACCAGCAGGCAGGCGGCGGCCAATCCGGATCGGCCCAGGCCGCCGTTGCAGTGGACCGTGACGTTTCTGCCCGACGTCAGCTCGGTGTGCAGGTCGTCGATCAGCTCGCCGAAGGCGTGGCGGTCGACGTCCAGGTCGCGGCGTCCTGGGACGCCGCCCACGGGGATGGCGTCCACGCGGATCGGGTGCGTCTCGGAAGTGGCGAGGGGCCTTGGGTCGGCGGCTCGTTCTTGGGGCATGAGGGCTCACCTCTTCGAGTACCTGGTCGAGTCCCGGACTTGCTCGTGCGCAGGGCGGCTACCTGTCAGCGACGTGGAGGCCATGTGCACGACGCCGGCCGGCGTCCATACCTACGTGACGCGACGCTGCAGGGCGAGCCGAGTAATGGGGTGCGTCGAAGTCACCTGCGCCCGCGCTCGAATCCGTTGCCGGTCAAAGGTTCAACGTGCAAGCTCACGCCCGCCGTCGCGGGCTTCCGGCACCCAAAACGCGTCCAGAATGAAGCCGAGATGGCGTCGGAGCGCGTGGGGCGGCCGGTGGGCGCATGTGCCAGGCGTCACACGTCGAAGCTCGGCCTCCCGGGAACGCTGTCGCGCGCCGCCCGGATCGCTGCCTCCATCGTCGCGATTTCGTCGGCCGTCAGTTCGTCGAAGAGGGACCGTTTTCGCGCCGCCAGGCGTCCGCCGTTCTGCAGCACCAGGCGGACGAACAGGGACAGGCGCCGGTCGGGCATGTCCACCACCTCGCGTGCCGAGGCCATGGCGCGGCCCATGACCGTGAGGAAGGTCAACTCCTCGCGCAAGTCGTGCTCGACCGTATCGGCCAGGCGTCCGAACAGGAACTCGGCCATCGCCGTCGCGTCGAAGTAGCGGTAGAGATCGATTGTCTGGTCCTCGACAGCGATCCCCCGCTCGGGCGTCCACGACCAGGACGCCAGGTCGGTGATGGGGCCCGACACGTCCTCGAGGACTTGGTCGTAGGTCCGGCGGTCACGGAGGATCGCGGCGGATACGGGAAGGATCACGTCCTTCGGGCCGAACTCGCGCCGGGCCAGGACGTTGTGGATCAGGAAGCGGTGAAGCCGTCCGTTGCCGTCCTCGAACGGGTGAATCAGGACGAAGGCGAACGACGCGACCGCTGCTGCGACGACGGGGTGCACGCCCGATTCCAGGGTGCGCCGATACAGTTCGGACCATCCCTGCATGAGGCCGGGAACGTCCTCGGGGCGGGGGCAGACGTAGTGCACTTCCTCTCGGAATCCCGACACCGTGGCGCCGATGAACGTCTGCGCGTCGCGCCAGCCGTCCGCGGCGTAGCGCGGATCGACGATTTCGCCCTGCAGTGAGACCAACGCGCCCATGTCGGCGGCATCGAAGTCGAATGCCCGTTGGAGGGCCTGCACGAACCGCTCCGTACGGTGTCGGGAGGGTGTTTCCTGTTCGATCGCGAAGGACGACCTCGTCTCCTTGTTGTACAGGTACGCCACGGCGCGCATCAGGTCGGTCGGGTCGTACGCTTCGACGATGCGGCGTGCGAAGCGGTCGAGGTCGCGGTTCATCCAGGCGACGAGCTCGGGCGTCTTGCGTACGACGGGGCAGAGGGCAGGTCCGCCGAGGAGGTTGTCGATCACCCGGTGGCGTCGACTGTCGCGCCTTGCGCCGACGATGTGGCGATCAGGATCGAGGAACGGCACGTAGTTCCCCATGTCGGCGTCCGGTACGTTCACGGTTCGGCCCGTGAACCTCTCGTACAGGAACCACGCCTTGCGGAAGTACTTGCCGGTCGGCTCGGTGTCGTGCCAGGCGGCGAGATCGTTCGGAGCGATGCGTTTCATCGCGGCCACGAGCACGCCGAGGTCGACAGGCTCGTGGCGAAGCGCGAACTTCAGGTGCGCCGTGGGCACGTCGTCCAGCGCGTAGGAGGACGGGTAGTACTCGAAGGTCCGCGAGCCGACGACCTCCGTGCGTCGCGTGCCTCTTCCGCGAACGTAGCTGAGGGTTCGCGGCTCGGGCACGCGCAGATCCAGGGCTTCGAGGAGCCACGCGTGCCCGATCGGACGCGAATCGCGGCGAGACGTCATGGAACGATTATGTACCTTCGAAAACGATTACGGAAGGGGTGGTAACTCGAATCACGATTACGAACCCGTCCGTTGGCTGGGGATGCCTCTGGGCGTACGGCTCATCGCGCCTACCGGCGCGCCGCGCGTCCGGCGAAGGCATCACGCATGGGGGGCTGGCCGAAGGCTCGTATCTGCGCCGCCCTGGGCGTATCGTCCTCGTAGATTCGAACCGGAAGGGGGCGACATGCGAACGCGCGTCGAGAAGCGGGGCAACAGCCTGGCCGTGCGGATCTCTCGTTCCTTCGCGGTCGAGGGCGGCTTGGAACCGGGCGCCGCCGTTGAGATGACGCTCGAGGGCGGATCGTTGGTCGTCAGGTCGGTGAGGAGACGGGACGTGCGGCTGGCCGACATGCTCGCTGGCGTCACCGAAGACAACCTCCACGGTCGGAATTACTTATGAGTCATCCAAGACCCCTTCCGTACGATTCTATTTGAGTCAATGCGCGGCCTTGACATCCCACGCGAATTAGTTGCATTCTGGCAATAATCATGGTGTCGACCCCCCTCGGTCCCGCTCGGGCCCAGCACGCCCGGCGCGTCGTGCGCCTCGTCCACCGCGGCGAGGCCACCACGCGCCAGGACATCGCCGATGCGACCGGTATGAGCCCCAGCCTGGTGTCACGGGTCACGGCCGATCTGGTGCGGCGCGGCGTGCTCCGCACGCGGAGCGGGCGCGGCAGTGAGGGCCCAGGTCGACCGACCGAACGCTTGGACCTGCATCCCGATGCCGGTCGCACCGTCGGCGTACAGGTGGCCCGTGACCGGCTCGCCGTGCTGACGTGCGACGTTGCGGGGCGCCCCCTGGACACCTGGGAGGAACCGAATGACGCGCCGGGCGTCACGATCGACGCCGTCCACCGGTTGGCGGAACGAATCGCGGCGGCCGCGCGGTACGACGCGAGCGCGCCGCCGCTGGTCGGCGTCGGCGCCGCCCTGCACGACGTCGTGTCGGCCGACGGCGGCTGGCACGTCGCCGGTCACGAGGCGGACGCCGTGCCCGTACGCACCGTGCTCGCCGAGCACTTCGACGTTCCGATCGTCGTGGACGACGTGTCGCGGGCCTTCGCTTCCGCGGAGCACCGCTTCGGCGCGGGGAGGGACGCGCCGGACCTGCTGTACCTGTTCCTGGGCCGCGACGGCGTGGGCAGCGGCATCTTCGCCGGCGATGCGGCGCTCCGCACCGCGACCGGCATCTGCGGCGAGATCGGCCACGTCCCGGTCGTGAACGACGGGGCGCCGTGCAGCTGCGGAAGGCGCGGCTGCCTGGAGACGGTCGCGACGCACCGCGCGCTGCTGGCGCGCGCCCGTAGCCTACGGGACGACGACCCCACCGGCGAGTGGCAGCCCGGGGACGGACTGCACGCGCTGCTCGCCGCCACCGCCGAGGGCGACCCGCTGGGCCGCCGCCTGGTGGAGGAACTCGCCGACCACCTGTGCGCCGCGCTGGACGGCGCGATCGCCGTGACCGGCGCCACCACGGTGGTGCTCGGGGGTGACGTCCGTGCCTCGGGCGGGACGCTGCCGGGCGCGCTCGCACGCCGCTTGCGGGGCCGCTTGCTGCGGTCGCTCGCGGACCGCCTACAGGTCCGCTGGGCCGAGCTGCCGCCCACCGCCGGCGCGCACGGCATGGCGCTGGCGGCGCTGGACGCCGCGGTCGACGCGGGCGCGCTGATCGCCGCTCCCCGAAGGAAGAAGGAGGTCGCCATGTGACGCCCCGACGCCGCTTCCGCACGGACCCCGACCGAACGAAACCCTCGCGCCCCCCGGAGGTACCCATGATCGTGAACGCCGCCCGCCGAGCCGCCCTGCTGTTGCTCGCACTGTTGCTGACTAGCGCCGCCGCCCAGACGGAACTGACCATCGCCCACGCCATGACCGGCGGCGCCGACCGCGCTGCCTTCGACGCCATCGTGGAGGCATTCGAAGCCGTGCACCCGGACATCACCGTCGACCAGGTGGTGCAGGACGACGACCTCTACGAGGACGCCGGCCTCATCACGATGCTGCAGAGCAACGACCCGCCCGACATCTTCTTCCAGTGGGGCGGTGCGTTGGTGCAACGCGACGCCGAGCAAGGCTTCGCGGCCGACCTCACCGAGGCGCTCGACGCCGGGGGCTTCGGCGACTGGTTCGTCGACGCCGCCTGGAGCCCCGCCGCCGGCACCATGGTGGACGGGGGCGTCTACATGATCCCCAACTCCCTCGACGTCACCACCGCCATTTGGTACAACGTCGACCTGTTCGAGCAGCACGGCCTCGAGGAACCCCAAACGTGGGACGAGTTCGTCGAGGTAGTCCGCACCCTCGCCGACGCCGGAGTGACGCCCCTGATGGTCGGCAACTCCGAGCTATGGCCGCTCGGCAATTGGGCCGGGCACCTGACGACCCGCGTCGTCGGAATGGAGACCTTCGATCGCGCCATGCGTTTGGAGGCGCCGTTCCAGCAGGAGCCGTTCGTGCGTGCCTTCGGGTTGCTGGAGGAGCTCGCCGACGCCGGGGGCTTCAACGCCGACCTCACCAGCCTGGGCGCCGACCCGGCAATGAACGCCTTCTTCCAGGGCGCCGGCGCCATGCACCCCATCGGCAGCTGGCTGGTGCCGATCGCCGGGGAGAACGCGCCCGAGGGCTTCCGCTACGACGTCTTCAATACGCCCGAGATCGAAGGTGGCGCCGGCGCCGCCAACAGCGTGATCGGCCTGGCGACCGGTTTCGAGGTCAGCGCGGATACCGAGCACTTCGAGGAAGCCATCGCCTTCCTGCGGTTCTTCTCCGCCTCGTTGGAGGGTCAGCGCGTTTGGGCCGAAGCCGGCCAGTTCAGCCCCGTGCGCGGCGCCATGGAGATCGCCGACCTCGACCCGCACACCCAGGACCTGGCCGAGCTGTTCGAGACGGCCGAGGCCCTGGTGCCTCCGCCCGACACGGGGTACGCCGTCGAGGTGGCGGACGTGTTCTACGAGGGCGCAGCGCGCGTCGCCAGTGGCACCAACGACGCCGAGGGCGCCCTGGCGTGGATCGACGACCAGCTGCAGCCGCTCCGGGACGAGCGTGACTGAGCGCCATCCGGGGGGCGGAGCGGCGACCGCCGCTCCGCCCCCCGGACGGCGCCAATCGCTGGGCCCCGTACCTGTTCATCGCGCCCGCACTCCTGCTGTTCGGCGCCTTCGTGCTGCTCCCTCTGGGGTCCAGCCTGTACTACGGTTTCACCCGCTGGGACGGCATCAGCCCGCCCGAGTGGGTGGGCCTCGCCAACTACGCGCGCGCGCTTAGCGACGGGATCTATCTTCGTTCCTATCTCAACGTGGGCCTCTACATCGTCGGCACGTTGGTCGTCGAGGTCGCCTTCGGCCTGGTGATGGCCACGCTCCTGAACTCCGATCGGCGCGGCTTCCCGCTGGCGCGCGTGCTGTTCTTCTCGCCGATGGTGCTGTCCATGGTCGCCGCCGGCCTCCTGTGGGCGTTCGTCTACGACCTGCGCTTCGGGCTCCTCAACGGCGCCCTGGAGGTAGTCGGCCTGGGCGAGCTGACGCGCGCCTGGCTTTCGGATCCGAGGACCGCGCTGGCCGCCGTGACCGTGGTCAGCGGCTGGAAGTACGCCGGGTTCTACATGATCATCTACCTCGCCGCGCTGCGCCGCATCCCCGCCACGCTATACGAGGCCGCGCGCCTCGACGGTGCGGGTCCCATCACGCAGTTCCTTCGCATCACCCTCCCGCTGCTGCGTGAGACGACCGTCGTCACGGTGCTGCTGTGCGTCACCGGCGGCTTTGCCGCCTTCGACCTGTTCTTCGCCATGACCAACGGTGGCCCCTTCAACGCCACCGAAATCCCCACCACCTGGATCGTGAAGCAGGCGTTCGACCGCGGCCGCTTCGGCTACGGCATCGCCCTCACCGTGCTCATGGCCGCTATCGTCGGCGTGCTGTCCGTGATCTACCTGCGCATCAGTCAGCGAGGTGAGCGTGTCGAGTACTGAGCGGCGCCCGCGCCTCGACCCCGGACGGCTGCTGCACGGTTGGGTGGTGCTGACCGTGGTGGCGGGGATGGCCTTCCCGCTGGCGTGGATGCTGTACTCCAGCCTGAAAAGCAACCAGGAGATCTTCGCGCGGCCCTTCGGCCTGCCCCAGGACCCGGACTGGGGCAACTGGTGGGTGGCGTGGACCACCGGCGACCTGGGACGCCTCTACCTGAACAGCCTGCTCGTCACCGGCAGCGCCGTCCTGATCGTGGTGTCGCTCGCGGCGCTCGCCGCCTACGCCTTCGCGCGCCTGCGCTTCCCGGGCCGCGACGCGCTCTTCTACCTGTTCCTGATCGGCCTGTTGCTACCGCCGCAGACGGTGATCATCCCGCTGTTCTCGCTACTGCGCGACCTGGGGCTCCTCAACACCTACTGGGCGCTGATCCTGCCCTACGCCAGTTGGCCGTTGGCGCTGACCATTTTCATGCTGCGCTCGTTCTACCGCACCCTTCCCGGCGAGCTCGAGGACGCCGCCCGCATCGACGGCGCCGGACTGTGGACCACCTTCTGGCACGTGATGCTGCCGCTGGTGCGACCGGCGCTGGTGACCATGGTGATCCTCAACGCCGTGAACCTGTGGAACGAACTCCTCTTCGCCCTGCTGTTCATCCAGGAGGAGACGATGCGCACGCTACCCGCGGGCCTGATGGCCTTCTACGGCTACCACAGCGTCGACTACAAACTGGTGTTCGCCGCCCTCAGCATCGCCACCGTGCCGGTGCTGATCTTCTACTTCATCTTTCAGCGCCAGATCATCGCCGGCCTCACCGTCGGCTCCCTGGACTGACCCGAACGGAGGTGCCCGTGACCCTCGCCTACCGCGGCGTGATCGAAGGCTTCTACGGACGACCCTGGACCCCCACCCAGCGCCACGACCTGTTGGCCCGCATGGGCGCGTGGGGCATGAACACGTACGTCTACGGCCCCAAGGACGATGTGAAGGTGCGCGCCGCCTGGCGCGAGCGCTACGACGCCGACGAGGCGCGCGATCTGGGCGCGCTGGCCGACGCCGCCGCGCGGCACGGCGTGGCGCTGCACTACGCCATCGCCCCCGGCCTGGACGTGCGCTACGCGGACACGGACGACCGGCGCGCGCTGCGCGCCAAGCTGGAGCAGGTGCTGGAGCTCGGCGTCGGCGCCGTGACGCTGCTGTTCGACGACATCCCCGCTGGGCTGACGGGTGCGGACCGCGCGGCGTTCGCGTCGTTCGGCGCGGCGCACGCCGACGTCGCCAACGAGGTCGCCGGCTTCCTCGCGCCCCGCGACGTGCCGCTGCTCCTCTGTCCCACCGAGTACTGCGACCGCTTCGCCGACCCGTCGGTGGAGGCGAGCCCCTACCTCCACGACCTGGGGGCGGCGCTGGACGCGCGCGTCGACGTGTACTGGACGGGCCCCGAAATCGTCTCCGAGACCGTCCCGAGCGACGCCACGCGGCGCATCGCCCGGGTGCTGGGGCGCGCGCCCGTACTGTGGGACAACCTCCACGCCAACGACTACGACCACCGCCGCGTCTACCTGGGGCCCTACCTGGGCCGCGGCCCCGCGCTACGCGGAGAACTGCGCGGCGTGATCACCAACCCCAACGTGGAGGCCGAGGCGAACGCCGTGCCGTTGCACACCACCGCCGCTTGGCTGCGCGGCGAGGACGATATCGAGGCGGCGCTGGCGCGCGCGATCGACGCCTGGTTGCCGCGCTTCGCGACGCACGGCGGGCACGCCGACCGCGAGGAGGTGGGGCTGCTCGTGGACTACCTGCACCTGCCGTTCCGGCACGGCCCGGCCGCCCAAGCCCACCTCGCCGCCGCCGCCCGCGTGGCGGCGGACGGCGGCGGCGCGGAGGATCGCGACCTCCTGGCCGAGCGCGCCCGTCAGCTGGTCGCCGTCCACCGCCGCGTCACCGAGCTCCGCGATCGCGACCTCGCCTACGCCCTGTACAGCTACGTGTGGGACCTCAAGGAGGAGGCCGAGGTGTTGGCGAGCTACGCGCGCCACCCGGGCGGGCCCTTCTGCCGGCCCGACGCCCTCCCGAACACCTACCGCACCGGCATCGTGGATGCCCTACAGGGGATCCTGCCGCTGGACGCCGACGGGTGCGTGCGGCGGTGAGGATCGACCGCGTCGACCCCGCCGACCTTCCCGGCGCCTACCGGGTGTGCCTCGCCACCGGCGACGCCGGCGAGGACGCCACCGGCCTGCACGCCGACCCGAATCTGCTGGGGCACGTGTTCGTGGGGCCCTACCTGGGCCTGGAGGCGCGGCACGCCTTCGTGCTTCGCGACGGCGACGCCGTCCTTGGCTACGCCCTGGGCGCCCGCGACACGGCGGACTTCGAGCGGCGCTGCGAAGCGCGCTGGTGGCCGCCGCTTCGCGCCATGTACCCGCCCGACGCGCCGCGGCCCGAGCGGGACGCGGAGCTGGTGCGGCTGCTATACGCGCCCGAGCGCACGCCCACGGACCGCCTCGCCTCTCACCCGTCGCACCTGCACGTCGACCTGTTGCCGCCCGCGCGGGGACGCGGCCTGGGGCGCGCCATGATCGAGGCCGTCCTCGCCTCGCTGGTAGAGGCCGACAGTCCCGGCGTGCACCTGGGGGTGGCGCGCCGCAACACGCGCGCCGTGGGCTTCTACCAGCACCTCGGCTGGCGCTGGCTGGCCGACGAGGGCGACGCCGCCATCCTGGGATGGAGGCCGTCTTGAACGCGCTCGACGCCTACCACACCGCCGTGGTTGAGCGCCTCGACGGCGCGCTCCGCGAGCGCCGCGACACCCTGGAACGGTTCGCGGACTGCATCGCCGACGCGGTCGAAGCGGGGGGCCTCCTCTATCTCACCGGCAGCGGCCACGCGCACATGATGGCGGAGGAACCCTTCTACCGCGCCGGCGGGCTCGCCGCCGTGCACCCCGTGTTGGTGCCCGCGCTGATGCTGCACGAGGGGGCGGTGCGCAGCACCCGGCTGGAGCGGTTGGCCGGCCTTGCCCGCGCCGCGCTGGCCGACCTGCCCCTCGGTGAACGCGACGTGTTCGTCGTGGCCTCCAACTCCGGGCGCAACGCCTTCCCGGTCGAGGCCGCCCAGGCCGCACGCGAGGCCGGGGCCTTCGTGGTAGCCCTCACCAGCGTCGAGCACGGCCGCCGCGTCGCCTCGCGCCACCCCAGCGGCGAGAAGCTGAGCGACGTCGCCGACCTGGTCGTGGACACCGGCGCCCCCTACGGCGACGCGGCCGTCCCGCTGGGCCCAGGGCTGCCCACCGTCGCGCCGGTCAGCACCGTCTTGGGTGCGTTCCTGTTGAACGCGGTGACCGCCCGCGCCACGCAGCTGCTCTTCGAGCGGGGCGCCCGGCCCGACGTCTTCGCAAGTGCCAACCTCACGGACGGCGAGGCGATGCCCGCCGAGCGCCTGGCGGCGTGGCGCGCCCGGGTGAAGCCGCTGTGACGGGCGTCGAGGCGGCGCCCCTGGTGCTGGGCCTCGACGCGGGCGGCACCCACACGCGCGGCGTGGCCATGACCCTGGACGGGCGGGTGTTGGCGCGTAGCCTGCGGCAGGGCGCCAACCCCCGCGCCGTCGGCGATGCGGAGGGACGCACCCGCCTGGAGGCCGCCGTCGCCGATCTGCGTGCTCAGGCGCCGGGTCCCGTCCTGCACGTCGCGATCGGCCTCGCCGGCCTCATGGATTCCGCCCCCGACGCCGTCGCCGCGGGGTGGGCCGAGCGCCTGGGGGTGCCGGCCGCCACCGTCGACACCGACGCGCGCGTCGCCCACGCCGCGGCCTTCGGGCTCGGTCCCGGCGCGATCGTGGTGGCCGGCACCGGCAGCCAGTGCCTGGCCATCGACCCGGAGGGCAACCGCGTTCGCGTCGGCGGCTGGGGCTCCACCTTCGGCGACGAGGGCAGCGCCTATTGGATCGCCCGCACGGCCATCACCTCCGCGCTGCATGCCCTGGACGAGGGGTGCGACGATCCTTTCACGGACGACCTGGCGCGCGTCGCCGGAACGTCCCTGGACGCGCCGGCCGCCGACCTGCACGACGCCCTGCTGCGCTACCTGTACGGCGAGGCGGCGACGCCGGACCGGCACGCCGCCTTCGCGCTGCGCGTCGCCGAGCGCGCCGAAGCCGGCGCGCCACAAGCGGAGGCGCTGCTGCGCGAGGCGGGCGCGCACTTGGCGCGGCTGGCGCGAACCGCCGCGACGCGCTCCCACCTCATGGAGGTCGCGTACTCCGGCAGCGTGCTGAGCAACAACGCCCACGTCCGTGACGCCTTCCTCGAGGCCTGCCGCGAGGCCGAGCTGACGGTAAGGCCAGGGCGCTGGGATCCCGCCCTCGGCGCGGCGCGGTTGGCGCGCGCCGCCGTCGACGTGGGCGGGCGTGCGGGCGCGGGGCCGTCCGGGGCTCGTGGGGGCTGATACGCATTAGCGCTCCAGGCCAGGGACGACCGTCAGGCCGCGTCCGTCGCCCCGCGCGGAGCGAGCGTGTCGGCCAGAGCAAGCATCGCGATACCGAATGTAAGCTGCTCCCGCCCCGCGCCTTCGCCGCACTAGCTTTTCTCGAAGCGGCCTCTACATAGAAGGGTCCAACGATGGCGTTGTTTTCGGACGCGTCGTACGAGGAGGTCATGCGGCAATTGACCAAGGGGTTGGCGTGATCGTCGTCGTGGGGGGAGTCATGGGAGGTGCCGGGGAAGGCGGCGATCGCGCGGGCGCGGCAGCGCCTGGGGGTGGAGCCGCTGGAGATGCTGTATCGGGCGGTGGCGGTGCCGCTGGCTATGTCGGAGACGGTGGGCACGTTCTATCGCGGTTGGCGGCTGGTGAGTTTGGATGGGTCGTGCTTGGATGTGGCGGCCTATTGGGTGGCCGCGCCCTTGACGCTACCCGTGAAACTAAAGCAAAATGTCGGCATGTCGCACCGAGATGCCGACATATTGCGTCACGCGTCTTCCGCAGGCACGCCCGTGTCCGCCGCGCGCGATCCCGTGGCCGCCTTGCGGGACGTCGGCATCACCGCGTTCTTCCGTCCTTCGCAGCTCCCCGAGGCGGGCTTGACGCGCAACCAATTGCCGGCTCTGTTGCGATCCGGGCGGGTCGAGCGCGTCGCCCGCGGCCTGTACCGAATCGCCGACGCCGAAGCGACCGAGAACGACTCGCTCGCCATGGCCTGCGCGAGGGTGCCGAACAGCGTGGTTTGCCTGCTCACGGCGCTGCGCGTCTACGAGATCGGCACTCAATCTCCGGCCGACGTATGGCTCGCGATCCGACACAAGGCTCGCGTGCCCCGCCTCCCTGAACTCCGGCTCCGCACGGTGCGCTTCAGCGGGCCTGCCTGGACCTTCGGCGTTCGGGAAACGCGCTTCGAAGGCGTCGCGGCCCGGATCACCTCCCCCGCCCGCACCGTCGCCGACTGCTTCCGTTTCGAGCGTCTGGTGGGGGCCGAGGTCGCCCTGGAGGCCTTTCACGACGCGCTACGCCAGCGCAAGGTGACGATCGCGGAGCTGTCGCGCGTCGTGGAGGTCCTGCCTTCGCGACGTTTGAGCGCGGCGCTCGATGTGGTGGCGATGTGAGCCCCGACGTCGCTGTCGGCGCTTCCGCCGCGGTACCTGCCCGCCTACCCGCGGACGGTGTCGAAGGCGAAGAAGTTCGACGCGATGGTCCGGCTCGGCACCCGCACAAGTTGGATGAAGTACTTCCACGACGTTCGCGGAGCTTGAAGCCAGCGTAGCTTCATGCTTGCCGTGGTGATCGGTGGGCCACGCATCGAAACCGAAGCGGTCGCCTTGAACGTCTGTAGCCTATTGGTAGCCTACTTCAATGTACACGGTCTTCCAGATGCGGGAGCTCACGGCCTGGCTGTCTGATCTCGACGATTGGCGCGGTCGAATGCGTATTGCGACTCGCCTTCGGCATGGAGAGGCGGGGAGTCTCGGTGATTGGCAGTCCAACGAAGGCGAGGCCGCCGCAGAAGCATCGAACTAGAGGTGAGGCATCCACCGCGCCGTGATGGGAGCGAAAGGACTCTCGGTGTCAAATTCACCGCTCAGGCAGCGTAACCGAACGCGTCATGCCGTCTAACCCACCGGCCCAGCAAACGACGTCCGGCATGATGGGCATTGACCTCATTCCACCCAACCCCTTCATTCGGCAGCACAGGACGTTCGATGAGAGGTTCCACATGAAAATCAAGGATCTGATCGATGAAGCAGGAGCCCTTCCTGTAGAAGAACGGGCGCTCATTGTCGATTCGCTCTTGCGGAGTCTCAATCCACCTGAATCCAGGATCGACGAGAAATGGGCGTTGGTGGCGCAGAAACGTTTGAACGAGGTTCGGTCTGGAACGGTCGAGACGGTCCCGGGCGAAAGCGTGTTTGCGAGGATTTGGAACGACCGAACCCAGTAAGGTTCCGCCTGAGTGGGTGCGGGCCATGTGCACGAACGGGCCGAAAACGATGGACCTCGAGATTGAAGTTGGCAAGAAGGTGCGTGACGCTCTCGCCCGCCTGGTAGTGCTGATGCACCGGGGTGGCGCCGACGATTCGGCCGCAGGCAGGGCGCTGTTGTGTGACACGCAGCGCGTTCGGATCGTCTTGCACCTGGAGCGGCCTGCCCTCCGGTCGAGGCTCCGCCCTGACTTGCCGAAATCCATGACGCCGCATGATGCGCTGCGGCGAGAGCTCACGTTCGTCGACGACCAGGCACGACACACGTGTCGTGGGACGGGGAACGTGCCATGGAGCGTGTCGCGCGCGCGTCGGTGACGGCAACGTAGCTCGCGTGGACAGAGATCACGTCCCGGTGGTTCACCGAGGAGGGGCCACGCAGCGCCCGCCGAGACGAATTGCTTATGGAAGTGCGGTTCGTGGTGCTTGCAGATAGGCCGGCGCTTGAACCCACATCCTGACGGGATCGGCGGCCATCGTCACGTCACTTGCTGTGGTACGCAGAACCCAATATGGAAACCAAACAGCATCGAGCCCTCGCAAAGCCGTTCGATCGCGTGTTCGCCACGGAGGACATGGCGATGAAGGTTCGCCCGATCGTGACGGCTCTCCTGGAGGAGATCGGGATTCGGGGCCCGCACGATCCTAGGTTGGCGACGACGGTCTTTCGGGACAAGCTGCACGTCAACGTAGGCAACTGGCTGGTCGTAAGTCTGCTCAGTGACCGGCAAGGCCCGAGCGAGATCGGTCTTCTCTTCCGGCAGGACCACGGCCTTGCAGACTGGAGGGCTTCGAATCCCTTCGCCAACGACACCACTGAGCCGCCGGTCGTTCTGGCGTACGTGCCGTACGAGGATCTCGAGGACCTTCGCGAGACGCGGAGCGAGGAGCTGTTCGGCGCTCTGCAGCAGGCCGCGCACGTGGCACGCCGTCGCTTCAGCGGTTGGTCCGGCAGTCCGTATAGACGTGCCCACGTTCCTTGGATGGCGGAGGGCTACTACGACGAGGCTCTCCTCGCAAGCCTGCTGCGTGAGGGCCTTCCAGATCAGGAGTCGGCACGGCTACACGTGACGCCGTCCGACACCTCTTGGGGACAGGAACGCGAGTCGCGCCAGCATCGGCTCGTTCCGACGTCGGTGGCGGACGACTCGTTCAATGCCACAGTGGCTCCGGCGATTCGCCGGGGGGACGTTCTCCTGCAGTTGGACGGTCGCAAGGCCCTCTCCGCGGCGCTGGTGCTTGGTGCGACCACGGCTGGTGATGCATGGGAACCGGGCCGTGAGCCCGGACAGACTGCGTCGCATGCCTTCGATGTGCGCGTACGAGGATTCCCGACGAGCATCGATGTGGATCCGGCCGCTGTGCCGCTACCTTCGGAGGCGGGTGGCCGAGTCGCGTCAGGGTCCCACGAAGCGAACTCGACCTACGTCGTGCCTGACGGCCTCGCGGGGGCACTCCTCACGGAGGTTCTCGAAGGCGTACCCGAGCACCTACAGGACCTCGTAGCTTGGGTGAAGCAGGGCGTCGAGGCCCGCACGGACGAGGTGGACGAGGCGCGGAGGGTGCTTCCCCCCGGGCCGATCACCGATCGCTTGCGCAGCGGCGACGTCCGTGTCGTCAAGATCGCCCCAGGTCGCGGAGGGGTCCTGTGGCAGGAGTTCGTCGAGGCGGGCATCGCCGCCGTGGGCTGGGACGATGTCGGGGATCTCCGCGCCTACGCGGACTTCGACGCATTCCGGACGGCGTTCCGGGAGCGCTACCCGTATGGCGGAAGCCTACCGGCTTCGACGAAGAAGGCTCGCGAGGTCTGGACGCTGCGGGAGCTGAAACCTGGCGATCTGGTGGTCGCGAACCGAGGAATCGGCGAGGTCCTGGGTATCGGCGAGGTGATCCAGCCGGCCTACGGGTGGCGCGACGATCGGGGCGAGTACCGTCACACAGTTCGGGTCCGATGGGACGAGCGCTACCAGACGAAAATTCCTCCCCAACGGTACTGGGCGGTCGTCACGGTCCTGGACCTCGAGCCCGACGCGCTCCTTCGGCTTCTTCAGGCCGACCCCGAAGGCATCGGCGATTCGCCGGCGCAGCGCGTCCGGCTCTTGAAGGTCCCATCGAGCAAGGCGCGCCTTCGCGAGTTCGTCGGCGACGGTGCTACCGGCGACCGGGTCTCGTTGCCCGTCGGAGAACACGAAGGCAATGCCGATCTGGAGAAGGGCGACGTGCTGGTGCTCTGGCAATCGGGGGACGACGACGGCCTGCATGGGTTGGGCGAGGTGCTCTCCTCCCCGCAAGAGGATCCAGACGACCCGGAGGGTTCCCGCACGGTCGACGTTCGGATCACGGGCGCGTTGGCCGAGCCGATTCCGAGCCGAGACGTCGCCGAGGACCATGCGCTGTCGGGCCTCGAGGTCCTGCAAGCACCGAGTCGCTCCGTATTCGTCGTCGAGGCACCCGAGTGGGAAGCCCTGGGGTTTCTCCTGTCAGGTGACGTTCCCCCAAGCGAGGATCGTCAGCCCGGCTACGACGTTCAAGACGTGGTCGAGGCGACCGGCCTGCCGAACGACATGCTCGAACGCTGGATTCGTTCGATCCATCGCAAAGGCCAGGCGATCCTCTATGGGCCTCCCGGGACCGGCAAGACGTACGTAGCCAAGGAGCTCGCCAAGCACTTGGTGGCCGGTACGGACGGCTTCGTTCAGGTCTTGCAGTTCCACGCCGCCACCGCCTACGAGGACTTCATCCAGGGCCTCCGGCCCGAGATCGACGCAAGCGGGAACCTTTCCTACGTGCTGGCGCCGGGAGGCTTCCTGCGATTCGTTCGGGAAGCGCGGGGGCGCCGTGGCGTGAGTGTTCTGATCCTGGACGAGATCAACCGCGCCGATCTGGCCCGCGTCTTCGGTGAGCTGATGTATCTGCTCGAATACCGTGACGAGACCGTCGCGTTGGCGGCTGGCGGCAAGAAGCTGTCCGTGCCGAAGAACGTCCGCATCCTGGGCACCATGAACACGGCGGATCGTTCCGTAGCCCTCGTCGACCACGCGCTCCGGCGGCGTTTCGCCTTCCTGCGGCTACAGCCCGATTTGGAACTCCTGCGGAACTGGCATCGTGGCAAGGCCGGAGAACGGTTGGCCGACCGGCTTACCGACGAGCTGGCGCGCCTGCATAGGCGCATCGACGATCCGCACCTCGCCCTTGGGATCAGCTACTTCCTCGTGGAGGATCTGCCCATGCATCTCCCGGACATCTGGCGCATGGAGATCGAGCCCTACCTCGAGGAGCTCTTCTTCGATGAGGCGGATCCGCTCGGCGAGTTCGTTTGGGAGGCGCTGGCCGTGCGTCTGGACCTCGCGTGACCAACGGTTGGTTGCAGCTCGCTGAGCACGAGACGCTCGACATCCCGGAGTTCCCACTCGGTGCTGGCGAGGAGTTGTGGAATCGCTACGCCCGTACGGGGGCGGGTCTGGACATCGAGTTCCCGTCGCCCCGAACGGGTGGGGCGTGGCGGATCACCAGTCGTGGCGTCGTGGGTGCGTTTCCACTTCGAGATGGAGGCGGCGTACGCGTCGTGCCGAAAGTGCCGATCGCCAACCTGCTTAGGATGATCGAGGTGGCCCAAGACGTATCCGTGCGAGAGCTCGCCGGGCAGGTCTCGGTCGCGTCGGTCGATGATCTCTTCGACCGGCTCATCGCTGCGCTCGCCACAGGCGTCCGGCGACGCCTACGTCGGGGCCTTTTGAAGGCGTACGTCTCACGCGACGACCGCCTCCCGTACCTGCGGGGAAGGCTCGACGTTCGGCGGCATGTCCGTAGCGGCGCACATACCGTCTTTGACGTGAGCTTCCAAGAGCCGTCCGTCGACCACCATGACAATCAGGTTCTCTTGGCGACGCTCGCGCGCGTCGTCCGGTCGCCACTCCTACGCAGCGAAACGCGAGCGTCGGTTCGGAAGGCGCTGCGCGCCCTCTCGACCGATGTGTCGCTGGTTCCCGTGGCAGCCCAAGACGCCGTCCGCGGGCCGTACCATCGCCTTCGCAGGGACTACCTGCGGTTGCACAGATTGTGCCGGTTCCTCCTCGGGCACAGCGGACCGATGGTCCAGGAGGGGACCTACGTGACGACCCCGTTCCTGGTGGACATGCCGAGCCTCTTCGAGACGTGCGTGGCGCGCGGCCTGGAGGAGGCGCTCCCGCGCGGCTTGCGTGTCGCGCGGCATGTCCGCGAGCGTCTCGATCCTGCTGGGCGTGTCGTCTTCGATGTCGACCTCGTGCTGCAGGAAGCGTGGTCGGGGCGGCCGCTCATCGTGCTGGACACCAAGTACAAGGATCACGACGCGCCCAGTGCTGCCGATGTTCAACAGGTCGTCGCCTATGCTGCGGCACTAGGCTGCGAGGAAGCCGCACTGGTGTACCCGACCGAGCATACGTTCGCGCCGGCGCGGGCAGGGGAGATCGTCGTTCGCCGGCTGGGGGTGCCGCTCGACGGTGATGTGGGCGTGGCCTTTCGTGAGCTTGCCGCAACGCTCGTCATGTACGCCGGAGCTGAGCACGTAGACATCCGCGCCGAGGATGGGACCCGCCGCTACGGCGTGGGCCATGCGTCAACGTAGGTGACCGTCCCGATCGCCGCGTCGTCGTGCAAGGTGATCTCCACGGTCGTGTCGAAGTCGCTCCCTTCGAAGCTTTGGAGCGACGCAGCGCCATGGTTGTCGACGGGTCCGACGAAGACCGCGGCCTGCTGCCGGTCGTAGAGGCGGTCGATGATCTCGTCCTGATCGGCGGGAATATCGACCTCGGACGCGAACGCGATCCCGATCGCGCGACCGTCGTCGATCTCGGCCACGGACGCGCTCTCCGCGAGCTCGCGCCGCAATCGCGAACGCCCCCGCGGAGTTCGGCATCGGCGTCACGCAAGGCCTGAGAATGGCCCGACCTGCCGTGCATGAGTTCTCGTTCGTGCAAACGCGGCGTAGCACAAGTTTGTAAGCGCGGCACGGCGGGCACGCGCACGCCTATCTCGAACGATCAGGCGTTCGTGTGCGCGTTGCTGGGGGTGACGTCGGATTGTGGGGAGTGGCGTACGGGCGTCCTGAACGAAGCGGTGGCCGATCGGCAACATCGTGCCGGTGGACGGCGAACCGTTGGCCGAGTCGATGATCGCGTACGGCTCGGGCGTTACCCCGCTGCACAGGTACGAACTGAAGCGCATCGATCAGGACGATTTCGAGGAGCTGTAGAACGCCGCCTCGTCGTGCCGGCTATTGCGGCCGGGGCCCACGGCAACGACGCTCCGCGCATTGTCCCCGCTCAGCGTGCGAAGCGCCGTTCAACCTGCCCGAGTGGGCATCACAAGCATTGCAGAATGCCGAACCACTGGCGTCACGCGTTCGGCAGCAGCCTAGGGGAAGCGAGACGAAAGCCGTGAGGGGCGAGGTCGCGGTAGGGCGAAAGACGTTGGCAGGGAGCGTGCCCGTTGGGTCGAAGTCGCTTGGTTCGATTCTGGAGATCCGGAAGGGGGAGAGGAAGAGCCGTTCGGCCAGACCGGCCTGGTCGAGGCCCTAGCGCCTGCGAATCTCGGCGAGCCGGTGTGCGCGGACCCTGGCGAGGGCGTCCTTCTTGTACTGCTGTATGCGGCGTTCGCTGAGGCCCTGGCTCTGTACGGTTTCGCCGCGGACGTCCTTCCACCTGTGTGGCATGGTTCGCTCCGTTCCCTGGAGTACTCGCCGTCCCGTCGTTCCGCGTGCGGGTGAACCGCTCGGAGTCGTGCGCCGTGAAGCGGCAGTCAGGCACGCGTGGCTCAGTGGGCGCCCTTCGCATCGTCGGCGCGTAGGTTGGCCTGGCCGGCGCCCAGCGGGATGCCGCGTTCGATTTCTTCGCCTGCTGCGTCCTTGGCGAGGGTCAGGTCGTAGTGGTTCTGGAGGTTGAGCCAGAACTCGGGGCTGGTGCCGAAGAAGCGGCCGAGCCTGAGGGCGCTGTCGGCAGAGATGCGTCGCTTGCCGAGGACGATGGCGTTGACGCGTGGGGCGGGCACGCCGATCCGCTTGGCGAGTTCGTACTGGGAGAGACCGTACTCGTCGAGGAACTCGTCCTTGAGGATTTCGCCGGGATGGACGGGTGGGATGTCTCGTGGGGTCGTGCGATTTGGGCTCATGGTTCCTCCTGGACATAGGCAAGGAAGGTCAATGGTAGTCGTTGATCGTCACGTCGTGCGCATTGCCGTCGTCCCAGCGAAAGCAGACACGCCATTGGTCGTTGATGCGAATACTGTGCTGGCCCTGCCTCTTGCCCCTGAGTGCTTCGAGTCGGTTGCTAGGTGGGCTACGAAGGTCATCGAGGTTGGTGGCGGCGTGCAACAGTAGCAGCTTCTTGTGGGCGCGTCGTTGAATGTCGGTGGGGAGGCGCCGAGAGTGAATGCCGTGAAAGAGGCGTTCGGTTTCGGCGTCGGCGAACGACGCGATCACGTCCCAAGCATAACGCGTCGCGTTTATAATGTCCAGCGTTATGAATCGTTGTCGGTGCCTACATGGACTCTCTGGGTTCTACGAACCTGCCGTCGTAGCATGAGCGGCCGAAGCGGTCGTTCCTGGCGTGGCACAACGAAAACGGGTTCGAGGCGGGCGGGTGTGCTCGGGCCGGCCGTCGCGTCGGCGTCACGCCGGGGCCCAGAGTCGTCCGGTGCGAGGCATGTTGCGCACGCCATTTGGCGTGTCTGGAGCGACGATTCGTACGCCGAGAGCGACCGCGGCGGTAGGCCCGTTCGCATCGTCAAGGACACGATGCGCAGGCGCTCGATGCGCTCTGGCTGGGCACCCACCCAAAACCGTCCGGCCAGCGCCCCGCATACCCATCCAGGTGCGACGCGCCGGTCGGCCGGGGCTCGGAGGGTGGCGGCACGGTCCCCGCATGAATGCGCGTGCCTTTTCATCCGAGCGGTGCCTCGTCAGGCAGGGTCAGCATGTCGCACGCGGCGGCGGCTGACATCCGGTACTGCGACGCCTCCCAAGATGGTGCCGGCAATGGCCGAGGGCACGGGGGCATCGGACGGGGTGGTCACGCCCGGCGCCGGAACATCGGCGGCAGGGGACGCGCCCGCGTACGGGAAGACCAACCGAGACCGGGCGGTACCATGCCCCATGCCCGACCCCGGCGATGCCTCGATCCACGACCTGACCGCCCAAATCCTCGCCTTCCGTGAGGCCCGCGACTGGGCGCAGTTCCACGGCCTCAAGGACGAGGTGCTGTCGCTCCTGAGCGAGGCGGGCGAGCTGGCGGAGCATTTCCGCTGGTACGAGGGCGAGCGGCTCCAGGTCCACGTGCAGGGCCGCAAGGAGGACGTCGGCGACGAACTCGCGGACGTACTGTACTGGACCCTCCTCCTCGCACATGACGTGGGCGTGGATCTGGCCGATGCGTTCGAGCGCAAGATGGTGAAGAACGAGCGGAAGTACCCCGTGGGGGCGGCACGGGGCCGTGCGGACAAGTACACGGACCTCTGATCCGTGGGCATGTCAGGCTGAGTGTGGAGGTCCGCATCAGTGCAGCTCTACGTCGGTAGCTCGACCCAATTCATGGAGGACGCGTTTCTCGGGTCGATCAGCCAGAAGCTCAAACGTGCCCCATTAGCCAAACTGGTGTTGACCCAATGTTGTGACCCGACGGTGCCGCCGCGTGGACCGCTTTGCCGGTCACTCCCTTCTCTGGGTACGCGCGGTGCGGATGGCCGGCCATATGCGCTTTCGAATCTACCGTTGAGGTTCTAGTTCGCGGAGGAGGCCCCTGAAGCAACGCCTGCTCGCAATACGACGAAACTGCCGTAACCGCGCGTTGAAGCGGCACGCGCCGAGGCGTTGGCCACAGCCGCATGGGCAAGGGAGCTTGTTTGCTCTGCGCTTCTTCATGCCGAGGTACTTGAGAGCCCTCCACGCTTGCTCGCCGTCGTCCAGTCCCATCATGTCTGCATAGTCGTTGAGGGCGCCCGCTGTCCCATGAGGCAGCTCACCGAATGCGAATGGGCCACCATTCTTCAGTTTCACCGAGGTAGCGAACAGGTACGGAACGAGGCAGTTCGCCGCGTAGCCTGACAGAGTCGGCTGTCGGTCCAGTTCGCACAGTAGGCGAAGGGGCGAGCCAAGGCACAGCGAGCCATCGCTGTTGACGTGGTACTCACCCGTTGCGGGAATCCTTCCGCCCGTCTCGAAGGTGATGGGTAGGTCACGGGGGAAGTTGTCAGGTACTCGAATCTTGAGCCGGAACGTCTCGGACATTCGCGCGCCGTCGTCCGCGAGCGCCACGAAGTCGAAGTGGCCTACCAGCGTGAGCCCAGGTCGGTGTACTGGCCTGATTGCCATACGTGGGTACGTACGGAGGAAGCGACTGAGGCCAATGTCGTTGGCTTCGGTCACCTGCGCCAAGGTTTGGGCGAGCTGCTGCCGCGAATATGGTGAACTGCGCTGGCTTGTTGGTGCGTGGCCGCCGAGCCACCAGCATTCCCAAAAATCTGTTTATCGATCTTCACTCCAAACTTCGCTTCGGCCTGCTCGACCATGGCATCAACGGTCGGGGCGTATGTGAACAGATCGAAGTCGGTCCTGGCCTGATGAAGCCACAGTCGAAACTTCCGCTCCAGTTCGAGTCTGCGTCCTTCCCGTGTACTCCACCTGTCAGCGAAGTCTTCCTCTGGGTTTACGGGGTTCGGCACGCGCGGAGGGACCGTGGCCACATGCTCCTCGATCTTGGATAGGATGTTCGCCATCGCTTGGTGCAGGTTCGCCTCGCCTGCGTACGCTCGTGCCGCCAACGTGGTGATGATGATGGAGGCCGGCTGTGTGTCCGAGTTGCGCTCGAACATGACGTCTCGGTGCCGCTTTAGGATCTGAACGACGCGCTGGAGCGGCGTCTTCCACAGGTGGGTGGGAAGCTTGTCCACGCTTTTCACCTGTTCTCTCAGCGCCTTCCACTGGAGGTACGTTTCGGCCTGTCGCATGCGCGCCTCGAACCACCGCGCGTAACCTTCCGGGTTGCTTGTGAACCAATCATCACAAACTGAGTGGTAGTGGGGGTGCCGGTCGTCGGTAATCACGACAGTCAGACGCGCCACGTCCTGAGCGAGTGGCTCGGGCGCGCCAGCCGTCACCATCAAGTTCTGGAGGTGGGATCGTACGGGTTGGGCTTGCGGAATGGCGGGCACGACGTCCATGTGAAACGCCAGGTCGTCCTGGTAGATCAGCCGCCAGCAGCGGTGCTTCTCTTTGAGTTGCTCGCTGATCCTCCGCTCGCGCCGGTAGGCGTCCAGGTCGGCGCCGACCATCTCCTTCACTTGTTCTTGGGTCCAGCTGCTATGGTCAATGTCGCCGTGGAGTACGCAGGTGAGGTCAAGGTCGTAGTCATCGCGCTTCCAGGGTCGCGTCACTGTTCCAAGCCGAAACGAGCCCTGCGGGGAAACGTCAGGATGGTAGCGAGAGCTGGTAGAGCGTATTGGCTCCTGTAGCCACGTGCCGAGATCTCGGTAGCGGGAGGAGGCGCTCTCGTATGCGGTGTTCGGAATGTCCAGTAAGTCGGCCAAGGCATCGAGCGGGGTCCTGGGCATGGAAAATTCACCTGCGCTCACTTGGCACCTCCTTCGGGAAGGGCATCGGAAGTACGGCGGGTGCGCATTTGAAGTGGCGCCCACAAGAAGGCAAGGGACTTGCTTTCGATATGCTCAGGGGATCGTATGTCACTCTCATTCGCTCCTCGGTACGGCCTTCGCTTGCGCGAGCACTGTTTCGTGCATGAGGGGTCTGGCCAGCGGCCCCACGGCAGCAAGCGACGCCAAGGCTTCGCGCGTAGCGTCCTCACGCTGGTACCTCCCCGTTACGCGGGTAGATTGGCTCATACGATTCAGCCTTGTGTTTGAAGAGGTCGGCGGCTTCTCGCATTAGCGGCCTACTTTCCAAGCGCCCACGCGCGATCAATTTCTTCGTCGACACGCTGTCGAGCTCGAACTCGTTGTCCCGAACAACAGGGTCTAAGCGCAGGATGGCGCCCGTTGGCAGGAGGTGGCGCGCAATCTCGGTCGCGCTCTGACTTTGCGCCTTCATGATTAGGTCGGTGGCGTGTCCAGCCCACCTGAGACGCCCTCCAGCATCAAGGGAACTCGGCCGATGTCCCACGGGTGTCGTTGTCCCAACGGTGAGAATCCGTATGCGGTCGAGGGGCGCACCACAGAATGCAACCGCTTCGGCGAGTCCCACTAGAATCGGGTTGTTGGCCCACAGTCCTCCGTCCACGTGGCGTATGCCGTCCACGTGGGTGCTAGCAGGGAAGTAAGTGGGGGCTGCGCTCGTGGCAAGGCCTACCTGCCACATCGGAACGTGCCAATCGCGGCGGAGGGTGGGGTGGTGTGGAGTCTTAAAGAGGTAGACCTGGTCGTTGTCGAGGTTGAATGCCGGTACTACGAGGCGCTTGTCGCTGTCACCCAGGAGGGCGTTGCCAAGCGCAATTCCTAGCGCCCTTCGGAGGTTGCCTTGATCGTACTTCGCTCGAAGGCAATGACGAACGGTCTTCGTTCGACGCCCACCGTTCTCGAAGATTCTCGGTCCCTCCTCGACAAAGAAGTCCACAAGCTCACGAGGTCGCATACCGTTGCCCAAGGCGAGCGCGATGATTCCGCCGGTCGACGTGCCCGCAATCAGGTCGAAATGGTCCGTGAGCCGAGTCTGAACGTCCTCTTCGAGCGCGGCAAGAACCGCAGCCGAGAAGAGCCCTTTGAACCCACCCCCGTCAAGCGCAAGGACATGGAAATCCATGTCATCTGTCTGCGCATCGTCTTGGGCTAATTGTAGGCTATATATGGACATACGGAGACGGTAGCATACAAGATAGGGTATCTGCAATTATTAAGGCACTCGGAGCGAGTGGGGCCGCGCCCCGCTTACCATGAACCTCCTCGCCGTGAAAGCCTCCGCCTGGGATGAGTTGATGGAGCTACCCCCCAGCGACCAGCCGCGCGTGTTCGCGGACCTGGACCGGTTGGCCAAGAACCCGGCGCGGTCGGACCTGAACATCGAGCCGGTGAAGGGGTGGAAGGGGGTATGGCGTTTGCGGGTGCGCGATTGGCGCATCCTGTTCCGAAAGGGCGAGCCGGTGGAGGTGCTACGCGTCGCGCGGCGCACCGATACCACCTACTCGCCGACCAAGGTGGCCTCGGCGGACGGGTCCGGGACGTACTGGACGTTGGTGCCGCGGGCGCATCTCGCGGCGGAGGCGGCGCGGGAGGCGGAAGCGGCGGCGGATGAGGCGGACGCGTGGGACGAGGCGTTCGCGGCCGGCGCGACGGTGGAGGAGGGCGAGCGGCTCCCGCTGGAGCTCACGCCGGGGGTGTTGCGCCGCTGGCACATCCCCGCGCAGCATCACGAGGTCCTGTCGGCCTGCCGCACGACGGAGGATCTGTTGGACGTGCAGGTGCCGCCTTGCGTGGCGGCGCGGGTGGTGGAGAAGCTGTACCCGCGCGACGTGGGGCAGTTGAGCGACGACGCCAACTACCTGGTGCAGGGCGAGGAGGAGCTGCACCGCTACGCCAAGGGCGACCTCACGCACCTGCTGCTGCAGTTGGACCCCGAACAGGAGGCGTTGGTGCAGCGGGACTCGAACGGCCCGATGCTGGTGCGGGGCGGTCCCGGGACGGGCAAGACGATCGTGGCGTTGCACCGCGTGCTGCGCGCGGCGCGCGAGCGGTCGGGCGCACGGATCCTGTTCGCGACCTTTACCCGGACGCTGGCGGCGTACGCCGACGAGATGTTGCGTCGCGTGCTGAGGGAACGCGGCGTGGACGACGCCAAGCTCGAGGTCGCCACCGTCGATCACCTGGCCCGCACGCGCGCGCCCGATCAGCGGACCGCCGTGAGCACGGCCGAGGCGCGACGCCGGAGCGACGGTCTTTTGCAGGGGTAGCCGAGCGCGTTGCTGCAGGAGTTGGGCGCCCGGTACCTGCACGAGGAGTTCGAGCAGGTGATCGGCGCCTGGGGCATCGAGACGCTCGATGACTACCTGCGCGCCGACCGGCGGGGGCGGCGCTTCCCGTTGGCGGCCGAGGAACGAGCCTTGGTGTGGCGGGTCTACACCGCGTTCCGGGAGGGCCTGCACCGGGACGGGCACGTCACCTGGCACGAAGCCCGCAAGCGTGCGCTGGACCGTGCCGACCCCGCGTTCGACGTGGTGGTCGCGGATGAGGTGCAGGACCTGACGCCGGTCTCGCTTCGGTTCCTGGCCGCACTGGCGAAGGACCCGGCGCAGATCTATCTGACCGCCGACGCGGGGCAGAGCATCTACGCCAGCGGCTTCACCTGACAGGCGGTCGACGACGCGTTGGAGATCCGCGGGCGGTCCGTACGGTTGACGCGCGACTACCGCATGACGCGGCAGGTGAACCGCGGCGTCCGCGACCTGGCGTCCAACCTTGGGCTGGACGTGCAGGACTTCCCGACGCCGGGCCGGCGGGAGGGGCCGGCGCCGCGCGTGGTCGAGACGCGGATGGGTGAGCCGGACGCGGCATATGGGGACCTGATCGACGTCCTGCGGAGCATCTGCCGCGAGCGACGCATGCCGTTGGGGATGGCGGCGGTGCTGACGCCGCGCAAGCGCTTGGAGGACGAGGTGCTGTTCGAGCTGAACGAGCGTGGCATTCCGGCCGAGCCCGGCCGCGACGGCGAGGCGGGCCTGGACCACCCGGCGGTGAAGGTGCTGACGCTTCAGTCCGCGAAGGGCCTGGAGTTTCCCATCGTGGTGGCGTTCGGCATCGACGAGGGCGTGCTGCCGCGCGAAGTGGAGGGCGTGCCGGACGAGGAACGGCCCGAGCACCGGCAACGCGACGCCCGCACGCTGTTCGTGGCTTGCAGTCGTGGCATGCGGGCGTTGGTGGTGATGCACGGCCAGGAGGCGCCGAGTCCGTTCTTGGAGGGGTTGTCGTGGGGGAAGTGAAGGTGGCGCCGAACCACCGGTTGCCACCGTCGTCAATGAATGCTATCGGAGCAAGTCTCAACGACTGCATGCAAGTTGCGCTCCTCGGCACCCGTGTAACAATGTGCGCGGATCTGCCGACGAATCGCGCACATTCCGTCGGAAGCTGGCGGAATAGACTGCCCGGCACCTGGTCAGCCACCTCGAGCCGAACACTGCAGGAAGGGCGCCGTACATGCGAATCGACGAGCTGATCAACGACATCCGAACCAGCAATCTCGTTCTCCCCGAGTTTCAGCGCGAGTACGTTTGGACACGGGAGCAAGCGAAGCAACTGATGGCCTCGCTGATCAAGCGCTACCCGGTCGGTGGCCTCCTGTTCTGGAAGACGACGGATCCTCCCGAGCTCAAGAACATGACCGAACTGCCCGAGCACCTCGGCACCATCCGGGTGATACTCGACGGCCAGCAGCGCCTCACCACGCTCTTCATGCTGGTCACGGGCGACATCCCGCCGTACTACCGCCAGCACGACATACATAGCAACCCACGCGATCTCTACTACAACGTGGAGACGCAGGAGTTCCACTACTACCAATCGTCGCGGATGCGGGACAACCCTCGCTGGCAACGGGTGGTCGATTGCTTCGATGGGAAAGGGTCGCAAAGCTTGGCGTTCGAGATCGCCAAGACACTCGCCGAGGACCCCGAGCGCGCCTTCGACCTCGCCAGCTCGCTAAGCCATAACCTCGAGCGACTACGGGGCATCGTGCAACACGATCTCCCGATCCAGACGGTGCCTGTGACGGCCTCGCTGACCGAGGCGATCGACATCTTCGACCTGGTGAATAGCCAGGGTACGAAGCTCAGCGATGCGGAGTTGGCCCTTACGCACGTGACCGGGAAGTGGGCGCAGGCTCGTCGGGTCATAAAGGAAAAGAGCCGCGAGCTGGCCGATCGGCACTTCGACTTCGACCTGACATTCATGACGCGCGCCCTCACGGCCAGCGTCAAGCGGCGGGGCCTGTTCGAGACCATTCACACCGCCAGCGAGGAGGAACTCAAGGCGGGATGGAAGCGCCTGTCGAAGATCCTCGACTACCTCGTGAACTTCCTGCCCCACAAGGCGTTCATCCACTCGACCGAGGACCTCAGTACCTCGAACGCGCTGGTTCCGTTGATCGTTTACCTGACGGTTCACGATGGCAAGTTTCCGAGCCTCAAGGCCGAACGGAATGCAATCCACTGGTTGTACGCCGCGCTAATCAAGGCGCGCTATACGGCGCAGACCGACCAGCGGCTGGAGAAGGACATCGCCATCATCGTGCGCGAAGACGATCCTTGGGACAGCCTGCGCGAGCAAATCGTCGATCAGCGCGGACGCATCGACGTAATGCCGAGCGATTTCGAGGGCCGGGGCGTGAGTCACCCGCTCTTCAAGGCCGCGCACATCGTCGCCAAGGCGAGGGGCGCTGTGGATTGGTTCAACGGTATTCCACTCGGGAAGCCGCATGGCTCGAGCTACAGAATCCATCGTCACCACATTTTTCCCAAGGACGTTCTTCATAAGCACGGTTACGAAGCCGAGAATCACATGCACGGCAAGATGGTGAACGAGATCGCCAACCGCGCATTCCTGACCGCCGACACGAACCTTGACCTGTCCAACAAACCTCCGGCCGAGTATCTGCCGAAGATCGAGCAGGCCTACCCGGGCGCGCTCGCGAGTCAGTACGTGCCGAAAGCGCAGGAGCTCTGGAGCTTGGACCGATTCGAGGACTTTCTCGCTGAGCGGCGCCGCCTGATGGCGGAGGCGATCAACGCCTACATGAAGGGGCTCGTTTCGGAGGGCCTGCCACAGGGTCCCGTCCCTCTGAGCACCATCATCGAACAGGGCGAAAGTGCACAGGTCGAGTTCAAGACGACGTTCCAGTGGGACGTGCGGCAGTCGCAGGTCAACAAGGCCCTTCACCAGTCTGTCGTCAAGTCCGTCGCAGCCTTCCTGAACACGGAGGGTGGAACGCTGGTCATCGGTGTAGAGGACGACGGCTCGATCTACGGCATCGACAAAGACGTGGCCTCGTTGGGTGGCACGCGGGATCGCTTCGAGCAGCGACTCGTCACGCTGCTGGTGGAGGCTCTCGGGACCGAGTACGCCCATCTCGTCAAGGTGTGGTTCGAAAGCGCCGAGGGGCGCGAAGTCTGCATCCTAGACGTGGAGCGGGCGCCAGAACCCGTCTTCGCCAAGATGCCCGGAAAGGACACCATGTTCTACGCTCGATCCGGAAACGCTACGCGCGCGCTGGACTCCCAGGAGACGGTCGCCTACATCGGCATGCATTGGGACCAGTGAGCTTGTCGCCCGGCAGAAATCCGAGAGCAGCGTGGACCTTTCTCCTCCTAGCCGCGCACCGGTCGCGGCTGCTGGACTTCTGTGCGAGCGCGAGTACTCTGTTTCGGCGCAGCAAGCGGCTCGACCCGCCAGTCGTGCCCGCCGTCAGGATCGGGGTGGACGACTTCGTCTTCCGGCGTGGACACGATTACGGCACGATCATCATTGACCTGGCGTCGCACCGACCGATCGAGGTGCTACCGAATCGGGATGCGGTCGGGTTGTCGGAGGTTGCTAAGAACGCGGTACGAGATGTGAAGGTGCTTGATTGAATTCGGTGCGGTGATTGAACGCCCTGATCGTGATCCGCATCAACAATAATCGAGCACAGTCATTCCTCAGTGACATGCCCACGGTACACTTGTGGTGCATGCCGACTTCGCAGCACCCGCCGGTTCGCGACGATTACGCGGCCTACACCAATCAGGGCTTCCTCGGGCGAGAGACGTCTGAAACCGCACACTTGCTTGGAGATGGAGTGAGCGAGCAGGACGTGCGCCGTCGAGCAACCGACGAGAATCTCTTCCAGCTAACATCCGAGTCGAGCCGCAGGAGCACAGTCAATGCTGTCCTCGCCAGGCTCGACGGCGCGTCGGGACAGTTGTTAGACGTTCTTGCTTCGTCAGACCCTGATACGCGGCGCCAAGCGACGCTCTACGTCATCCTGCTGCAACACCGCCTACTTCGTGAATTCATCGCCGATGTCATCGTGCCCAAGGCGCGCCTTGCTGACGACGTCGTGACGGAAACCGACGTTGCAGTGTTCATGCAACGCGTGGCCTCACAGCAACCGGATGTACATGCATGGTCCACAAGCACCAAGCAGAAGGCAGTCTCGAACATGTTGCGCGTCTTGACAGACGCGGGGTTGTTGGAGCGCAAGGCGCGAGATCGCCATGTCATACGCACTTCCTGGGTTTCGCCGGAACTGCGCAACGAGCTTGATGCCGCCGGCCGCGCGAGCTACCTGACGCTGCTGCTTGACCAAGGAGGGGCGGCATGAGCGTGGCGGAGTTGGGTGCACGTCTGGAGCGGCTGCCCGACGTGCTTGCGCGCCACGACTTGTATGAGAGCAAGGGCATCGGGAACGAGGTCAACTTCCACGTCTTTGCCTATCCACCGGAGGCAGCGTCGGTGGTCGAGGGGTACGTTCCTAGACTTGTCCAGAGGCTTGCAGACAAGGGGTTGCAGGCGTTCGTCTTCGATGTCTTCCAGGAGATGATCGCGATCCTTCGTGAATCGGGTCACCTCGAACAAGCGTTGGATTTGGAGAGGGACAAGGGCACGCCAGCACTCGCGAAGGCCGTGCGCAAGATGCTTCATGCCCAGGCCTTGGCCGCGCGCCTGCAGGAACGACGCCGAGAGCAGCCGCACGATGTGATTCTCATCTCGGGCGTGGGCGGAGCCTACCCCCTTGTCCGGGCACATCAACTTCTGAACAATCTCCACTCCGACGTCGAGGACGTACCCCTGGTGCTTCTCTACCCGGGTTCGTACGATGGCACGGCGTTTCGGCTCTTTGAGCGTTTGGATGACGAGAATCACTACCGCGCATTCGTCCTTGTGGAACAGGTGGACTAGCAACAATGATGAACCTCTACAAGAAGGACATCGAAAGGCCGATCAACGGCGTGATCAAAGTTGGTCAGCTTGACGACGCGGCGATCGAGCACGAACTGAGCGAGTACGTCATCACCGAAGAGGTCAATGGGTACCTGGACAAGTTCTTTGACTTCTATAAGGACGCCCTCCAGAACCCGACGGACGCGATCGGCGTGTGGATTAGCGGTTTCTTTGGCTCGGGCAAGTCGCACCTACTGAAGATGTTTGCTTACCTCCTTGGGAACCGGAAGGTGCCGTCAGGGTCAGCGCTTGAGATCTTCCTACCGAAGATCGACGATCCATCGCTTCGGGGGGCCATCGAGCGTGCGGCCGGAGCGCCCAAGGACGTGATCCTGTTCAACATTGATGCGAAGGCCATGGCGACGGATGCGGGTACCCCCGAGCCGATCGTCGCTACGTTGCAACGCGTGGTCGATGAGCACCGCGGGTACTTCGCCTACGGGCCCTCGGTCGCTAATTTCGAGCGACAACTGGACCAACAAGGCGTCTACGACGGATTTAAGAAGGCCTACGAGCAGCACACGGGGAATCGCTGGATCGACGACCGGCAGTACTGGGACTTCCACCAATCCGAAATCGTTGCAGCGTTGCAGCAGGCCATGGGGATCGACCAATCTGCTGCCCAGGCCGCCGTTGATCGGGCCGACGGATCGTCGTTCGTGAGCAACGAGGCCTTCGCCAAAGGCCTACGCACCTGGCTCGATGAGCAGGGACCGAACCACCAAGCGATTTTCATGATTGACGAGATCGGGCAGTACATCGGCACGAACGGGCAGCTCATGCTGAATCTGCAAACCGTTGCCGAGGAGCTGGGCATCCACTGCGCCGGTCGTGCATGGCTCATGGTTACGTCTCAGGAAGATATTGACGCCGTCACGCAACAACGCGTGCGGGGTGACGACTTCTCGAAGATCCAAGGCCGCTTCAAGACAAGGATCTCCTTGTCGAGCGCGAATACTGACGAGGTCATTAAGCTTCGCCTGCTCGAGAAGCGCGAGGAGGTCATCACGCCCCTTGAGGCCTTGTACGAGCAGCATGCGCAGGCGCTGAAGACACAGATCCGGTTCAGCAAGGACAAGACCGCGCATATGCCGTCCTACAGTGGCCCCGCCAGCTTTGTGGCTGCCTACCCGTTCGTGCCGTATCAGTTCGGGTTGCTCCAGAATGTGTTTACGCAGATCCGGCTGTTCGGGGCAACGGGTAAGAACCTTGCGCAGGGTGAGCGGTCCATGCTCGATGCGTTCCAGAGCGCGGCCCGGACGTTGCAGACAACGGAGCTCGGTTCGCTTGCGCCGTTCCACCTGTTCTACTCCTCGGTCGAAGGAGTCCTCGACGGCAACATCCGGTTGATCATTCGTAATGCCACGAAGAACCCGGAACTGGAGCCCTTCGACGCAGAGCTGCTCAAGACGCTCTTCATGATCAAGTACGTAAAAGAAATGCCGGGCACGGTCGACAACCTGGTCACGCTCGAGATTGACCACATTGAGCGCGACCGGGTCGCTCTTACGGACAAGGTCAAGGCAGCGCTCGCTCGGCTCGAGAAGCAAACGTTGGTTCAGCGCACAGGCGACACCTACGAGTTCTTGACGAACGAAGAGCAGGACGTCACGCGCGAGATTAAGGCGTTCTCCGTCCCCGCGGGTAGCGTCGAAAGCGAGTTGCAGACGTTGGTCTGGGAGGAGCTTTTTGACGTCAAGAAGGTGCGCTACGACGCGCAACACGACTACCCGTATACGCGGATCCTGGACGGCCAGGTCGTAGGTCAACAGAACGACGACCTGAGGCTCCACATCGTCACGCCGCTCGGCGGCGAGGAATACACCTCCGTCTTCGACGACTCGGCCGCGATGATGCAGTCGGGTGGGAACACCGTTCTGGTGCGGCTTCCCGACGAGGGCAGCCGCGAGGCGTTCGATGAGCTGCAGCTCTATGTGCGCACCAAGCACTACCTGAACCAGAAGCTAGGAAAGGCCAGCAAGACCAGCCTTCTCAACATTCTTCATACGCACCAACGGCAGAACCGCGAGCGGCAAGTCCGTGTACGCTCTGCCATCGACGGGCTGCTCAGAGAAGCCGACGTGTTCGCCTACGGTCAGAGGCTCGAGAAGCTGGGCTCGAACACAAAGGACCGCCTGACGTCTGCACTGAAGAAGCTGGTTGAGGCGATCTATACCAACCGACACTACGTCACCCACCCGTACCCCAACAGCGAGGCCATCCACAAGGTGCTGCAAGGTGGCGTCTCAGACGTGCAGCCAGACGCCCAAGGCAAGGTGCCGAACGAGCTCGCCCAGGGGGCGATGTACACCTGGCTCAAGGCACGCACCGACGCTCATTCGCTTCCGACAGGCAAGGACCTTGTCACGGAGTTCACGGGGCGTCCCTACGGATGGTCGGCCTACGACGTACTGGGCGTGCTGGCCGAGCTCTTGGTGCAGCGCAAGGCAGAACTCCTACGGTACGACGCCGTCGTCGACCCGAAGGAAGACAAACTGGTCGATTCGCTGATCTCGACCCAACAGCGGGCCAACCTGCGGGTCCGCGTTCCGCATGCCATCGATCCGGAAGCGAAGGCAACGGCCACACGGTTCCTCATTCACGCCCTCGACAATCCAATGCCTAGTGCCGACGAGAAGAAGCTTGCGGACGACATCCGGCACCGCCTCGAAGTGATCCGCGAGGATGTTGGGAAGGATCTTGCGGTGGCGCGGCAGGGGGGCTACCCCTACGAAGAGCAGTTGTCCAAGGCGTCGGAGGTGCTGCAGGACGTTTTGAAACCACGCGACTTGGCGTCTTTCTTCGACAAGCTCCACGAATCTGCGGACGTTCTTGAGTCTGTCGTTGCTGAGGCGCACCGGATTCACAACTTCTTCGACTCGGCACAACAGCGGAAGGTGTTTGAGGACGCGCGGCGACTGCTCCGCGAGCGTGAGCACGATCTCGCCACCCTAAGCGACGAAGATGCGGTCGCGGCCCGGGACACATTGCGGTCAATCGTGGATTCGCCCGACCCTGCCAGGGAGATCCCTAAGGCAGTTCCCCTGGTCGTGACCCTCGAGCAGGCCCTTGCATCCTTGGTGGATGCCCAGCGTTCAAAGGTCAAGACCGACCTTGACGAGAAGGTGGCTTCGCTCCGAAGCCTCGCGACAGCAGCAGGAGTTCCTGACGATGCGGCAGCTGAAATGCTGCGGCCTCTCGAGTTGCACGCTGAACAACTGAAGGGCGCGAAGACCGTCGAAGCTGTGCTTGCGCTAAGCGCGCAACTGTCGAACAAGGCGCAGGCCGCGGAGCAGGCGATCTACGCCTACCAACCGCCGATGCCTGACGATGACGAGGCTGATCCGGTGGGCGAGGCTGTGGAACCTGCACCGAAACCGCGCCCACTGGAGCCCTTCCATCCAGCCAAGATAGCGACGAATGAAATCCTCACATCGACAGAAGACGTCGAGGCCTACGTGGATACGCTCCGCGAGGCGATGCTGAAGGTTCTCGAGGCGGGAAAGCGGATTCATGTTCGATAGGTACGTCAGTGGCGATGCACGCCCGGTTGTTGCGGTTTCGTTGCGGGAGTCGCCCTCAGTTCAAGAACGTCCAGGAGGCGTAGTTTGATGGATCGGGGTGCGTTGAAGCGGTTTGCCTCGTGGGCGCGGCTTTGGTTGCGGGAGCAGATGCGCGTGAAGGCTCGCGCTTTGGGGCTTGGCGCGAAGGAGCTTGAGGAGCCCTCGTTCGTGTCGGGCGGGATGAGTGTCGCGGGGTTCACGTTCGGTGCGCACCAGGCTGGTCTCTACCGGCAGGTTCGGGCCGAGCTTGATGAGCGCATGCGGGCGGGCGCCACATACGCCGACGCGTTGGACGCGATATTGGACGAGATGGCGTTCACGTGGTTCAACCGCTTCACGGCCCTGCGCTACTTGGAAGTGAACGAGTACGGTGTGCGCGCCTTGAGTCACCCACAAGAAGGCGTGACTGAACCTGCGTTGCTACAAGGCGCAAACAGTCTTGCATCGGCTGGGCAACTACCGGGCGTGACGATCGACATGCTGCAAGCGTGGCAGCGTCAGGGTCAGGACGCAACGTACCAAGGCGTGTTGAATGCGTACTGCCGGTCCCTCGGGTCGTGGCTGCCGTTCCTGTTCAACCCCCGGCAGGACATCGCGGAGTTGTTCCTCCCGGATCGGTTGTTGATGCCGGGCACGATCGTGCGGCGAATCGTGACGGACGTTCCGGAGGAGGACTGGCGCCAAATTGAGGTGATCGGTTGGCTGTACCAGTTCTACATTGCTGACCGGAAGGACGAGGTGTTTGCGAAGAAGGGCACCTACACGCCTCGTGACATTCCTCCCGCCACGCAGTTGTTCACGCCCCACTGGATTGTTCGCTACATGGTGGAGAACAGTGTAGGTCGCTTGTGGCTCGAGTCGCACCCCAACTCCAGCCTGCGTGAGCACATGCCGTACTACCTCGACCCCAACGACGCGCCCAGCGACGGCCAGGGCGAGGGTGAGGAGGAGGCGCAGGGTCTAGCGTCCATGCCCGATCGACCCGCGGGCGCGCCTCTGCAACCGCAGGACATTACTGTGATGGATCCGGCGTGCGGGAGTGGCCACATTCTCGTGTACGCGTTCGACCTGCTTTTCCGCATTTACCAAGAGGCCGGCTACGCCACTCACGACATTCCGGGCTTGATTCTCGAGCACAATCTGCACGGCTTGGACATCGACTTGCGAGCAGCGCAACTCGCGAACTTCGCGGTCACCATGAAAGCTCGCGAACATACCAAGAGCGTTCAGACCGAGCCGCAACCCCTGCACGTTCACGCGATCGAGCACACCCGCGGCATCACGCTTCCCGACACGAACCACCTCACCAAGGCCAAGTGGGAGCCCCTCGTCGACGCGTTTAGGCATGCCGACGAGCTGGGCAGCCTCATCGCGCCATCCGACAATGTGGACCTCGACGACCTACAAGGCGAACTGGACGCCTACACCCAAGCAGGCCACCTGGAAACCAGCAGCCTCGCCCCCGGACTCCAGCACCTCCTCCAGCAGGCCAGGCTCCTCGCAAGCAAGTACCATGCCGTCATTACGAACCCGCCCTATATGGGCAGCAAGGCCTTCAGCAGGACCCTCAAGGACTACACCAGAACCCACTACCCGATGTCCAAGGCCGACCTCTTCGCCGTGTTCATCGAGCGCAATCGCGAGCTGGCAAATGCCTATGGGCTGGTCAGTATGGTCACGATGCATGCTTGGATGTTCTTGAGTGGTTTTGAGGCGCTTCGGCGAGATCTTCTGTCAGAAAGCCCGCTGTTGTCCATGGTGCATATGGGCAACATGGTTATGCGAATTGCTTTCGGCACGTGTGCCTTCATATTTCGTCCCGGCGGACCACCTTCGCAACTAGCGTCCTTCACCTGGATTCGCAGTCAGGACCTTGATCAGGAAGCGGATGGACCAATAAGCTTCCCCGTTCGCAACGTTCGAAATGCAGGGGCGATCGAGCTAGCTTACTGGCGCAGGAACTCAGATTTCAGCCTTGTGCCTGGTGCCGCGCTGGCGTACTGGCTTACACCTACCGGATTGGATGCGTTCTCGCTGGGAAGGCTAGATGACATCGCAGAAATGCGAGAGGGTGTGGGGACCCGGCAGGATGATCGGTTCATTCGCTTCATCTGGGAGCCGGATCTGAATTCTGTGGGTGTCGGCCCGAACTTCGATGCAACGTGGCTATTGACGGACAAGGCGGGAGGCTATCGTAAGTGGCGTGCGGAACCACGTTACGTCATGAAGTGGCAAAACAATGGCCAGGAAATCAGGAACCTAAGGAATCCCAATGGATCATTGAAATCGCGCCCCCAGAACACGCAGTACTTCTATCGAGCCGCAGTTTCCTGGGGAAAGGTTACTTCTGGAGTCAACTCCTTCCGTCATCGCCCGCCTGGGTGGGGGTTCAATGATGCCGCTCCATCCGCATTCGGTCGAGATGGGCAGCTTCGCGCCATGCTCGCCTTCTTGAACAGCGTTGTTGCACGCTACTTCATCGAAGCTCAAGGGCCGACAATCAACCTCACAGTTGGTGTTGTGGGAGCCTTACCGGCCGCTCGGGAAGTCGTGCTGGCGCACGAGCTTGCGGTGGACCTCCAACGCCAGTGCGAGGATCTTGTCGCCTCGGACGATGGGCTGAGCGAGGTATCGCATGATTTTCAGGAACACCCTATTGTACGACAGGGCAAGATGCGCGTCGCGGATGCGTTCGAAGCGTGGCGAGTGGAGGCGGACAAGGCGTTCTGCGAGTTGAAGCGGCTTGAGGAGGAGAACAACCGGTACTGGATTGACGCGTACGGCCTGCAAGACGAGTTGAGTCCCGAAGTGGACGAGGATGAGGTCACCATCCGTCGTGCGGATTGGGATGGGGACGTGCGGAGCCTCATCAGTTACGCCGTTGGTTGCATGATGGGCCGCTACACCCTGAGTGGCCCCGGCCTCCAGTTCGCAGGTGGGGTATTCAATTTGAGCGACTTCGAGGGTTCTTACCTGCCCGACGCCAACGGCATATTGCCAATGACGGACGAGCCGTACTTCGAGGACGACATCGTCACCCGCTTCACTTCATGGCTTGAAGCGGCGTTCGGTCCGGAGCACGTGCAGGAGAACCTCCGCTGGATTGCGGACGCCTTGACGATGCGCGCCAGTGAAACGCCGCACGAGCGGATGCGTCGCTACTTCCTGACCGAGTTCATCAAGGACCACAACCGCCAGTACAGCAAGCGACCCATCTACTGGTTGTTCACCAGTGGGAAGCACGGCGGCTTCCATGCGCTCGTGTACTTGCACCGCTACACGCCCGACACGCTCGCGCGGCTTAGGAGCGATTACGCCCTCCCGCTCGACGCGAAACTGCAGGCCGCCATTCGGGATGCCGAGTACCAAGCGGAACACGCGACGAGTGCGAGTGCGAAGAATCGTGCCGAGAAGCTCGTCGCCAGGCTGCGCGCGCAGCATGAGGAACTCCAGGCGTACCAAGAAGCCCTGCAGCACCACGCCGACCAACGCATTTCCCTCGACCTGGATGACGGTGTCGCCTACAACTACACCCTCCTCGCTGACCTCCTCTACCAAGGCAGCGACCTACCCCTGAAACAACTTCTGAAGGCCAGCCAATGGAAGCGAGACCTCTTGAAGCAAGAGTCCACAACATGATCGGTAGCGGCCACAGGAGGCAGCCGTGAGCTCCATGGACGTCGAACAGCTGCAGGCCAACCTGCACGCTGTCGTCGAGGACCACCGGCATCGATTCCCCAACCAGCGCGTCCTTGTGTTCTGGCGCGATCCTGACGGCGAGTTCAGCGAGGCCGTACACGAGTTGGCACTACCGGAGGGTATGGGCCTGCTCAAGGTGAACGACGCGCTGTTCGGAACGAAGGTCCTGCTGCTTGAAGAGGCACCCGAGGCCTCGTTCCTTGTCTACCTCCAACAACCACGACCTCGTGACGAGCAGAACTGGCTCCTCGATCTGGAAGTCCAGGCCGAAGCGTTCACGGCAGATCGTGCCGCGATGCTGGTTCGTCAGTTCGGCTTCACAGACCGAAGCCTGGTCGACTTCGTTCGGGAGGCGCTTCCCTTTTTCGGCAACAAGAAGCGCGTTCAGGCTCTGCACAACGTGGGGTTGGACGCGTCCGCCACGCGCGCCGATCTCGCCGTTGGAATGTGTTGCGTCCTTGCTGGCGTGGCGCCCGTGGACACGGCGAGGCTCCTACGCGCGGTCCTTGCTGAGAGCCTCGACGAAGACGAGAATACGACCTTCCAAGAGATCGTGAAGTACGTCGGAGCCGAACGTTTCTGGACCATCATCCGAGAAGCTGTCGGATATCGTGCTGATAGCCCTTCGCTTCGCGATCTCTGGATCTCGCTTGCATTCACCCACCTGGCGGAATCGATGGGTGACGCGACGCCGAAGGCCGTGGCGAAGAAGGTGATTCGCCCCTCGGCCAAGGCGTTCGTGTTCGTGCAGAACTGGCTGCAGAACGCAAACGAAGGCGCCGCCTGGGACACGATCAGTCGCGAGATGGAGGCACAGCTCGACGTTGCGGACCATATCGCGGGGGTGGACACCGACGCCATCCAGCACGCGGACACGTTCCCCATCTTTGACAGACTCGTCATCCAAGCAGCGGCCGACGCGCTCGTCACGGGCGGGCGCCCTGTCACGGACGTTCGCCAGTGGATCAACTCCCGCAGGGTTCGGCACTGGCACGGCCGCTTCGCCAATCACTACGACGCCCTGGAGGCGGGTGCCGATCTTGCAGACTTCGTGTCGCAGCCGCTTCCGCCACTGTCGTCGGTGGACGACGCATGGTCGTGGTACGCGAACACTGGGTATCGTGCTGATCGCGCCTATCGACGCTTCGTCGTGGCTTCGGATCAGGTGGGCGAGTCCCTCAACGTCCTTGGGGACCATGTCGATAAGCACTATCACGGAGCTTTCCTGGAACCCTTGAGCGCGAAGTGGGCTGCAGTGCTGGGCGCACACAGCGCATGGCCCGCGGGTGGCGTTTCGTCGCAGCGCTGGTTCTTCCACAATCGTGTCCAGCCTATGCTTGACCGGAACGACCGCGACCGCGTATTCGTCCTCATCAGCGACGCGCTCCGCTACGAAGTGGCACACGACCTTGTCACGAGGATGCGCGAGAGCCTCCGTGGCGAGCCTACGCTGAACACGCAATCGGCGCTCTTGCCCAGCGTGACCAAGCTAGGCATGGCGGCTCTCCTGCCCGGCGCCAAGCTGTCCTGGGAGTCCGACAACTCGGTACGGATCGACGGCATGTCCACCCAGGGTCGCGCGCAGCGCGCGGACGTTCTCGCGGCATCGGGCTACTCGTCGACCCTCCTCGACATTGACGCTTTGCTGGCGATGTCGCGAGAAGAGGCGAGGGCAGCCATACGCGACGCTCGGCTCGTCTACATCTACCAGAACGAGATCGATGCAGCCGGGGACAAGTACGCAAGCGAGAGGCAAACCTTCGCGGCGTGCGAACGGGCGGTGACCACGCTGGACCGGGCCATTCGGACCATCGTCAATCAACTCAACGGCACCCACGTCCTGGTGACCAGCGACCACGGCTTCCTGTACCAGCGCCGCGAGCTTGCCGAACACGAAAAGGTTCCCAAGCCGGTCGGGGACGTGCAGGAACTGAATCGTCGGTACGCGATCGGGGCGGACATCCAAGACCGCGAAGGCACCCTGCGCTTCAAAGCCCCCTACCTCGGCAAGGGCAATCTCGAGGTAGTCGTGCCACGTGGTGCGCAACGCTTCGCGATCCAAGGGCCCGGTGCGCAGTACGTGCACGGTGGCGCAAGCTTGCAAGAGGTCTGCCTACCGATCATCACGTACCGGCACAAGCGGTCCGAGAAGGGCGGCGCTGCCCCCAGCAGCAAAGTGGGGGTTCAGGTCAACGCAACGGCGAAGCGGATTACCAACAACGCGTTCACCATCCGTCTGGTGCAGCAGGCCCCCGTGGGTGCCCGCGTGAAACCCCGCGCCATCAGTGTGCAGATCGTCGATGACGACGATGAACCCGTGACGAACCTTGTACCGCTGCTACTGGACAAGGACGCGCCCCAGGCGACCGAGCGCGAGTTCAGCGCCCGTCTGAAGATCGGTGTGACCGATACTTCCCCCGAGCGCCCGTACTATCTGGTCATAACGGATACCGACGATGACGTCGAAATCCACCGCGAGCAGTGGGTTATCGACATCGCCATTTCCGACGACTTCGGAGACTTCTGATGGACGCCACGCCGACGCCTGCAGACCTCGACACCAAGCTCAACGACCACTTCCCAGGGCGTGTGGTGCGCAAGGACCTCACGACACGCCTTAAGGAAGGCGCAAACGTGCCGGTCTATGTGCTCGAGTACCTGCTGGGCACGTATTGCGCCACGGATGACCCCGAGGCGATCGAGGAAGGCGTCAAGCGCGTCAAGGCGATCCTGTCCGAGAACTACGTCCGACCTGACGAGTCCGAGAAGGTGAAGAGCCGCATCAGGGAAAAGGGCCGATTCCGCATCATCGACCGCGTCACGGTCACACTGAATGACAAGCGCGATGAGTACGAAGCCTCACTGCTCAATCTGGGGATCCAGGGCGTCACGGTCGCATCTGAGTACGTCAAGGAGTTCGAGAAGCTCCTTGGCGGCGGAATCTGGTGCATTATTACCCTCGAGTACGACGCCAGTCACAAGCCCAGCCCTTTCGTGCTCGAGACCCTGAAGCCTGTCCAAATGCCTCATCTGAACATGGACGAGGTGTTCCTGGGCCGCAAGTGGTTTACCAAGGACGAGTGGATCGACCTGCTCCTCCGATCCACCGGCCTAGAACCGACGACGCTGGACGAGGAGGCGAAGTGGCACCTCCTGGCCCGGATCGTGCCACTTGTCGAGAACAACTACAACTGCGTTGAGCTTGGGCCCCGAAGCACTGGCAAGAGCCACCTCTACAAGGAAATCAGTCCCAACACGGTTCTCGTGTCCGGCGGGCAGACAACGGTCGCCAATCTCTTCTACAACATGACGCGCCGTCAGGTGGGCCTCGTGGGTATGTGGGACGTGGTTGCTTTCGACGAGGTCGCCGGAATCAACTTCAAGGACAACGATGGCGTTCAGATCATGAAGGACTACATGTCCAGCGGGTCCTTCTCGCGCGGCAAGGCGCAGATCACAGCCCAGGCAAGCATGGTCTTCGTGGGGAACATCAACCAGAGCGTGGAGAGCCTAGTCAAGACGAGTCACCTCTTCGCACCGTTTCCCGAGGCGATGATCGACACGGCATTCATTGATCGCTTCCACGCCTACATTCCCGGCTGGGAGATCCCGAAGCTCGGGCCGGAGAACTTCACGACTCGCTTTGGCTTCATCGTCGACTTCCTAGCTGAATGGCTGCGAGAAATGCGGAAGCACAGCTACGCTGACGCGATCGACAAGCATTTTCAGCTGGGCAACAACCTCAAGCAGCGCGACGTTCAAGGTGTCCGGCGTACGGCGAGCGGTCTACTGAAGCTGCTATACCCCAACGGCGAGTATGGCAAGGACGAGGTTGAGGAGGTCCTCCGCTATGCGCTCCAGGCGCGCCGTCGCGTCAAGGAACAACTGAAGAAGCTAGGCGGTATGGAGTTCTACGACGTCCACTTCTCCTACATTGACCGCGAGACCCTCCAGGAGGAGTTCGTGTCGATCAAGGAGCAGAGCTCCGGCAAATTGATCGACAATGACCCCCTGCCCGCGGGCCATGGCTACGCCATCAGCCACGGCGATCACGACATGATCGGGCTCTACCGGATCGAGCTACAGGCCGTCGCTGGCAACGGCAAACTACAAAGGATGGGCGGTGCGGCAGAAAGCGCCGTCCGCGACCCCATCAATGTTGCCTTCAATTACTTCAAGGCCAACAGTGGTCGGATCAGTGGCAGCATCAGCACGGGCAGCCACGACTACCTGCTCTCGCTAACCGACGTCCAAGGCTCGGGCAACCCGGACCAGATCGCCTTGCCGGTTTTGATCGCCTTGGCCGGCGCCTCCATGGGGAGAGCAACGCAGAGCCAGATGGCGGTCCTCGGCGACATGACGATCGGGGGAACCATCACACCGGTCGAAAATCTCGCCAGCGCATTGCAGGTTGCCTTCGACTGCGGGGCAAAGCGCGTTCTGCTGCCTACAGCCAACGCAGGCGATATCCACACGATTCCTGGCGAGTTGTTCGCGAAGTTCCAGACGAGCTTCTACAGCGATCCGGTGGATGCGGTGTTTAAGGCGCTTGGTGTCGGCTAATGGAAGGTATGGAAGGGGTCCCTAAGAGAGTCTTCTCATCGGTGTGGCGATGACAGTGCCGACGCCACGCCGGCACTGGCTCGAGACCCGCCGATTGGCCAAGGCGTTGCCGGCTAAGGAAGTCTTCGAGTGGCTTGTAACACAGGGCTACTACCCTGAGCCGTACGTTCTCCCGCCCACGTTCGTGGTCAAGAAGGCGCCGGATTTTCATTCGGGTGGCTATTACCGCTATGACGAGTACCATAGACGCCTTATCGGAGGTGTCGAACAACCCCAGTCTATTCACTTCCCAAAAACGGATCACACGGATCGAACGTTTGGGTTCGTGCACCCTGAGCTCCATGCAGACATGGCACGGGTGGTGGCCAACTACTGGTCATCGATCGTAGCGCATCTCTTTCCGAACTTTTCACTCGTGTATTCATACAGCTTTCCGATTCCTGTAGACGGCAAGCAGAAGGGTGCGCTTGGGCGGCTGCGGAGTGGCCGAATGATCTACGAATGGATTGAGATGGCCGAGAAAGACCTTGCTGCTGAGGCGTATCGGTACGGGTGGTTGGTGAACGCCGATGTGGCCAACTTCTACTCCTCGATCTATACGCATTCAATTGCATGGGCCGTGCACGGAAAGAAGAGGGCAAGAGCGAATAGGAAGAACCTGACGTTGTATGGCAATCTTCTTGACCAGCTCGTGCAGAAGGCGAATGACGATTGCACCAACGGCATCCCAACTGGGCCCGCGATCAGCGATCTAGTAGCCGAGATCGTGTTGGCTGGAGTTGACAGGTACCTTACTAGCAGTATGCGGGCCGAAGGCCTTGGATCGACTCAAGTCCTCGCAGTGCGCTTCAAGGACGACTATAGAATTCTCTGCCGTACGCGTGAAGTGGCCATGAAGGTCACCAAACTCCTTCAGGCTGCTCTGCGAGAGTTCCGGCTGCAGCTTAACGATGGCAAGACGCGGATTTCTGCACTGCCCGATGGCTTATTTCGTGTGTGGCGGACACGGTACGACCAGCTTAATCCGCACCCCAAGTCTTGGTACGACATCAAGCGCTTTGAGGCTGTCTTCAAGGGCGTGCTTGAGATTGACCGGCACGTTCCAGGTACAGGCGTAGTAGATCGTTTTCTTGCGGATCTCGTTCGTCGAGACGGAACGCTCCGACTACGGCTAAATCGGCGAGACGTTCAGCGCGTCGTCAGCCTTCTGCTTTTGCTTGCGAAGCTTCGACCAAAGGCCTACCCTAAAGCACTTGCTATCGTGGAGGCCCTCATCAAATCGCCTGTCGGCAGGGCGCGACGCGATGCGGTTGTCAGCTACCTCAAGGGCGAGTTCGAAGCTTTGAGGCAGAACGAGGGCGAGGCGACGTACCGACTAGTATGGCTTGCTTACTTCCTAGCCTCGAACAAGTACGTGTCAGAGGAGTACAAGCGTAGCAATGCGGTCCGTGATCCTGTGCTGCGCGTTATCTGGACAAGCCAGCCGCGGGCTATTTGGGCTCATCGGGACTTCAAGATCGCTATTGGGGCAATCGCCGCAGCAAGGGAGACGTCGCTACTCTGGCATCTCGAGGTATTCAGTGCGTAACCTGTCTAGGACCTTGATTGGATGTGCGCGGTCCGTGGATTGTGGTGCGGCGCATGTCGCTGGTGGATTGTGGATCGAGCTTGATGCCGACGGTGGGATTGCTTGGCGGGATGAGGAGTCCCGACCTCCAGCGGCAAGGTAACGCCGTACTCCCGACGCAGGCGGTCCATGTCGGCGTCGAGGTCGCGGTCGTGCTTGCCCGCGGTGCCGGGCCCCTTGCGACCCGGGGCAAGCGTGAAACCGACGCGCCCCTTGAGGGGTAGCTCGCTGGAGGGGACGAAGTGGACCTCGATGGGGCTGGTGCGGGAGTCGAGCTGGGGCATGTGACACTCCTTTCGGGAGGTGATGGGAACGCGCGCGTGCTGGCGGGTCCAGGACGCGGGTGCGTCAGGTTTCCGGGGTCGCGCCGGGGGCCGTCGTCAGCCAGTCGGCGTACGCCCCCACGTACGCCTCCTGCCCGCGCGTTTCGATCGCGCCGGGCCGGTGCTTGCGGACGCGGCGGACGGCGGTGGCGGCGTCGAGGCCGGCCCGCACCAGCAGGCAGGCGGCGACCAGGCCGCTGCGCCCCAGCCCGCCGCGACAGTGCACGGTGAGCGTGCGGCCGGCTTCGAGCTCGGCGTGCAGCTCGTCGATCAGCTGGCCGAACGCGTCGGCGGACCGGGCGTCGGGCACGGAGACGTCGTCGATGGGGAAGGGGCGGACGCGCATGCTGTGCGCTTCGGCGCGGGGGAACAGGTCGGGGATCTCCAGCAGGTCGTGCTCGTAGGGGCGCATCAGGGAGACCAGCACGTCGGTGCCGAAGCGCTGGCGCAGGTCCTGCAGGTCGGTGTCCAGGTCGCGGTCCCAGCGGACGCGTGACACGCTGCTGGTGGCCTTCTTGCCCGGCGCCAGGGTCAGGCCCAGGCGCCCGGGCAGGGGGTCCGTGGGCACGAAGTCGACCCGGATGGGGTGCGTGTGGGAGGTGGCGTGGATCATCGCGGGTCCTCTCGTGCCAGGGAAGACGGGGTCACTCGTCGTCGGGCGGGGCGTACTCGTACTCGCCGGTGTGGACGTTGTATTGCAGGGTCCAGTCGTCCTTCGAGCGCTGGTAGGAGCCTCCGTGCAGGTCGTAGCGGGGCTTCGTGCCGTCTGGTTGGAGCTCGTAGCTGCCGGTGTGCATGTTGTAGGACGGGCTGGCGCCGGGCGGGGCGTACGCGTACTGGCCGGTGTGGACGTTGTATTGCAGGGTCCAGTGGTCCTCCGCCATCTCATAGCGGCCGGTGTGGAGGTTGTAGCGGGGCTTGGCCATGTCGTCGTCTCCCTTCACTGCATCGATCGTCCGCGATGGTTGCGACCGCGTTCGTCGCACCGTAGCGGTGTGGCACTCACGAAACGCGCACGGGGCCTCGGCCCCTCGAACTGGCTAGTATGTTGGTATTGACAAGATCTCCTGTCAAGACTATGATCGTGCCATGCCCACCCTCGACGCCCTCCTGCAACGGCGGCCCAGCTTCGACCTCGACGAACTGGCCGACGTTGCCAACGATCACCTGCCTGCGCTGATCCCTGACGACCCGGTCGATGCACGGGTGAAACCGGAGGTGAACCCCCGCCTGATTCGCCACTACGTATCCGAAGGCCTGCTGGACCCCGCCCTCAAGGACGGCCGTCACGCGGTCTACACCGTCGACCACCTCCTGCAACTGCTGGCCCTGCGGCGCCTGCTGGCCGACGGCGTGTCGTCCACCTACGTCGGCGACACCCTGCGCGCCAAGAACCGCGACGAACTGCGTGCCATCGCCGAAGGCCACCTCGACCCCTTTGCCGGCGCGTCCACCGAACCCGCCCCGCCCGGAGAGGACGCCCCGTCCCGGGCCCGGGCCGCCCTCGCCGCGATCCGCAGGCGCGCCTCGCTCGGCGGCGAAGCTACGCCGCGCACGCCGGCCGGCCGGGCCTTTCGAACCGCTGGGACCGCCGGTTCGTCGAACGTCGGCGCCGCGCAGCATCGCGCGGCGCCCGACCCCGCCTCGGCGCCCGACGCCGGCACCGTCGAAGGCTGGGAGCGCGTGCAGCTCCTCGACGGCGTCGAGCTGCACGTCCGCGACGACGTGCGCCTGCCCACGTCCCTCGACGCCCGCCAACGCCTGCTGGACCACGTCGTCCGCGAGATCGTCCGTTACGCCCAAGGGAGGGAACGATGAGCCACACCGCAGACCCCCGCAGCGACGCCACCGTCCACATCGACGCACGACTCCTGGCCGGGGCCGTCCCCGCCGATGGCGGCCGCGTGCCCGCCCTGCTCCGCGTCCGGGCCGACGCGACCCAGCACGATCGCCCCCGGACCCCCATCGACCTGGCGCTCGTCCTCGATCGTTCCGGTTCCATGAGGGGTGATTCGCTGGCGGCGGCGCGCCGCGCCGCCCACGACGCCGTCGACCTGCTGGAGGACGGCGACCGCGTGGCGATCGTCGCGTACGAGTCCGAGGTCGAGGTGGTGCAGCCCCTCGCCGCCGTCGATCGCCGCGAGCAGCTCCATGCCGCCATCGACCGCATCGACACGCGCGGCACGACCGCCCTGCACGCCGGCTGGGTGGAGGGCGCCGAGCAGCTGGCCGACCACGTCGATCCCGCCCGCGCCGCCCGCGTGGTGCTGTTGACCGACGGGCTCGCCAACGTCGGCGTCACCGATCCTGCCGCGATCATGCGGGACGTGGCCCAGCTGCAAGCGCACGGCATCGTCACCAGCACCGTCGGCTTGGGCCGCAGCTTCGCCGAGGACCTGCTGAGCGGCATTGCCGAGGCGGGCGGCGGCCGCTTCGCCTACGCCGAGACGCCCGCCGACCTCGAAGGGATCATGGCCGCCGAACTGATCGGCATCGACGCCACCCTCGCCCGCGGCGTGCGTGCCACCTTCGAGGGACGCCACGCCGACGTCGCCGACGTGCTCAACGACTTCGTGCGGGACGGCGACGCCCTGGTGCTGCCCGACCTGGTCGACGGCCTGCCGTTGACCATGGTGGCGCAGCTCGACGTCGCCGCGGCCGAACCCGGGACCGAGACCGACCTCGGCCAGCTCCGGCTCACCTGGCACGACGCGGAGGGCGCCCGCCAAAGCGCCGACGTGCCCGTCCGCGTCCCCGTCGTCACCCGCGCCGACTACGATGCGCGCCAGGCCGACCCCGAGGTCGCCGCCGCGGTAGCGGCCCTCACCGCCGCCCGCCGCCGCCAACGCGCCATGGAGGCCCTCACCCAAGGCGACGAGGCCACCGCCCGCGCCGAGGTCGACGCGATCGAACGCGACCTGGCCGCCGCCCCGGACACGCCGGAGATCCAGCGTGAACGCGCGGCATTGCGACGCGTCCACGAAGCGCTCGAGGCGCGCGACACCGCCGTTGCACGCAAGCGCATGTCGCACGACCGCGAAGTGCGGCGCAAGGGCTTCGACCGCGAGGCGTTCGAAGCGACACCGCACTTCGCCACCAAGGTCGAGGGCCTGGCGTTCCGCCGCGCCCAGCGCGAAGGGCGCGAGGCGCCCAGCCGGGACACCTCAGCGCAGGGTGCGGAGGCGCATCGGTCCTCCACGCCGGCGGATTCGCCCAAGACGTCGCGCCGCGCGAAGCCGGCCTCGGCCACCGCCTGGCGACGGATCGAACTGCAGCGCTCCGACGGCACCACCGGCGTGCTTCGCCTCCGCACCGGCGACATCACCGAATGGGCCGGCGACGCCATCGTGAACCCCACCAACCCCAAGCTGCACGGCACCGGCGCCTCCGTCGACGGCGCGGTCCACCGCCGCGGCGGCATGGAACTCACCCGCGAGTGCCGCGCCATCGGCCACGTCGACCTCGGCCACGCCGTCGTCACCAAAGGCTGGAACCTGCCCGCCTCCTACGTGCTGCACACCGCCGTGCCCACCTACGACGGCAGCGACCGCGCCCTGAACACCCTTCGCGACTGCCACCGTGCGGCCCTGCACCTCGCCGGCCAGATGCGCTTCGAGCGGGTGGCGTTCCCCGCCATCGGTACCGGTACCAACGGCTACCCCGTCGCCTCGGCCGCCCAGGTCGCGCTCAGCGAACTCCTGGACGCCCTGGCGCAGGACGGCGGCCCCAAGCGCATCGAAGTGGTGCTGTACGACGACGCGACGCGACAGGCCTACGGCCGTGCGCTGCGGGAACAGGCGGAGAAGCGGGGGTTGACGTCGCGGGCGGCGTAAGGCCGGTTCGCCTGCGCGCGCGGTTCCTTGCGGGCACTCACGCGGCGGACTTCCCGAGCACCTCACGTGCCCCTGGTCCCACCAAGGTGATGGCGTCGCGCCGGAGTTCGGTCGCAACGTGGCGTCGTTCCCGCGCGAGGCGTGGCAGGTCGCCTTCGGGCACCTCGGCGATGCTCGCGTGGTTGCCGGTCCAGTCCTCGATGCGGGCGGGGAGGGCGTCCACCTGCTGCCGCCACCGCAGATGCTCTTCGTCGACATCGTCGGGGCGCACGACGAGAATGTCGATGTCGCTGCGGGTGTCACCGTCGCCTCGGGCAGCGGAACCGAACAAGGAGGCGTGGCGCGCAGGAGGATCCCAGCTTTGGAGCTCGGCGACGAGCCGTTCCACGAGGTGGCCACGGAGCCGTACCAACGCGAGGATCGATTCAGCGATCAGGTGTTCACGGTTCAGGGAATAGAGCCGCGCCGCGCCGGCCTGGTCGGCCCGCACGACGCCGTGCTCGGCGAGCCTTCCAAGGATACGCGCCACCGTGCTGCGCGCGCTGTCCGCGCGCCGCGCAACCTCGCGCCCGGTCAATGACGCGTTCGTTCCGGCCAGAGCGCTGAGTACGGCGCCCTCGTCCTTCGAAAGAATGGCGCGATACGGGGCCGACAGATCCATGTCTCGAGCATACCACACGCGTCCCATAGATGAGACACTCGTCCCATATATGGGTCACGTAAAGACCGTGGCGCTGATTCTGGGTTTGGGCCGCTCCGTGCACGGCGCAACCGCCCTTGCAACCGTCCATCTGGCCGCACACGGAAGCGTCCGGTTCAGAGCACGACGCGTTCGCGCTTCAGTACCTCGAAGCCTCCAAGCGCAACCCGCAACTCGAAGGGTACGCGTTGCATCACGAGGCCGACCTGCAACGTGCCCTGGCCGAATTGAACTTCGACCTAGACGTACAGGGCGCGCTCTGGATCGTGAACTACAAAGGCGTGCTCGACGGGCGAGCAGGAGTGCGCGGGCTTAGCAACTGACGCGAACGATGGTTCGCGCTCAAGGGTCGCCTCTCACGAAGCCGGCGCCAGACCGCGCGTTGGACGCGCCGTCCGCGTCCTCGTAGAGGATCTCGTACTCGTACGACATTTCGTCGTCGTCGAATTCGATGCTGGCTTTCACCGTGCACGACGCAAGTGGTTGGTTGGGTGCGTGGGCGGCGAATCCGGATCCCGGGTTGTAGCCGGCGGTGCAGTCGCTCGCCGGTTCGGAGCGGGTTCGCTGGATGTGCCTTTGGACGGCGTCGCCGACCGCTTGGGCGTAGGCGAACGGCTCGACGTGCGCGACGGGGGCGAAGCGGTCTGCGACCACTGCGACAAGGTCACGGCCGAGTTGACTGCCGACGGCGACCGCCCGGTAGTTCGTCGGTGGGTCGGTTGCGGGGTCCTGCCAGGTGCCGGTCAGGAGGTCGTCTTCCGAGGTCTCGGCCGTCCAGCCGGGAAGCTCGGAAACGAGGCCGCGCCAGCGGGTGTCCTGGCTCGTGGAGAGGCAGACGAGCATGCGCTCACCGGGCTCGCTCTCCTCGTACAGATACGCGACCACGTCCTCTCCGACGTTCTCCACCGCCTCCAGGCAGGTCGAGAAGGCCGTGATGCGGACGTCGGACGCGACGCGGGCGAGGGCGTTCTCCTGCGCAGACGCAACACCGACCGTAGCGACGAGGGTGGCGGCGAGGAAGGCGAAGAGGAAGTGACGCATGACGAATCCATTCCACGAGGTCGGAGCGGCAGCACACAAGATGCTTCTTTAGGCTAGCAGCGGCCGCGGGCGCTACCAAGTGACCGAACGGCGGTCCAAGACGACGTTCTGGCCGGCATGGCGCGGCGTGGCGTGGTGTCAGGACGCCTCGCGCATCGCGCGACCCACGGCCGCCCCCGCGTAGAATTCGAGGGGTTCGAAACGCGGTAATCCCGTCGGCTCGCCTAGGCCCGGCATGGTGATCTCGGTGCATACCTCGGCCGCGCTCACGGCGCCGCGAGCGGTGGGTGGGACGGACTCCTCGATCGCCCAATGGAATGCGTAATGATGGCCGCGACGGCCTCGTCCACGGCAGTGCCCACAGCGGCCTCGCCGGTGCCCGCGAACTCGCCACTCCGCTCCAAAGGCTGCACTGGAAGATGCAAGCCGAGGTGTTGGATGACTTCTCGCGGCAGCGAGCCCAGCGTCGAGGTCTCGTCGGCCGGGAGCGGCATGCGGATGGCGAGGGTTGCGTCACCAGCAAGAAAGAATCTACCGGCGTTCATCACGTACTTGCTTGGCACCGGTGCCTGGATCGTCCGATGGGCGGTAGCGATTCCAGTCGCCCTCTGGCGCGAAGTTAGCCTTCTCGTCCGGGCTTAGCGCCCGCGCCCCCATACGTGAAGAACGCAAAAAGAGCCAGGCCTCCCAAGGCCAGCTCGATAATCATCCCCTGGATGGCGCCCGCGCCCGGAAAGCCGTCGAGGACAAGCCCCAATACACGTGCCAGCCCCAACGACAAGAAGACCACAGCCGCGAGCACGATGGAGGTGCGGGACCAAGCATGTCGGAATGCTCCCAAAGCAACGACGAGCCCGGAGACCATGATGATCCCGCCAGCCCCCCTCACCTCACTCAACGGTCCAGCGTCATTGGACAACTCCAGGCCGCTGAAAGCGTAGAAACCAATAGGGTCCAACAGGCGCCAGCCACCAAAGATCACCAGCGTTAGCGCCAGGACGATAAGGATTACCTTGAAACGCCACGCTTCCTTCACCCCTCGACCACCACCCGTCACCAGCGTCACGCTGCTTGCATCTGCAATCCCGTTCGCCCGGTGCCGCTGTTGCACCATCATGGCACATTGGGCGTGCCGTGGCTGCCCCATTTGGTCTGGAGGGGTAGCCCTGGGTCGTTGAGCGTAGCCAGTCCAAGGGGTTGGGGGATCTCCATTGGCGAGCGCTTCGACGGACACACCCTAGCGGGACTGCCGCCCCGAGGGAGCGCACGATCGAGGTTCACCTGCCGTGGTTCCCCCGTCGTATGATCGTAGCGACGCAATCGATAGGAGGAACCACGTGGCACTCCCGTACCGGCCGATCCGTTTCGCCGTCCTGGCCATCACGCTCTTGTTCGCGGTCTTCGTCCTCGCCCAGGTCGGCCAGCTCGCCAGCCTGGCGGGCGCGATCCACCCTTGGTTCGGCGCCGCACTAGGTGTGGTCCTGCTAGGCCTGCTCGCGTGGTTCGTGGCGGTTCCGGCGCTGGCGTACGCACGCCTGGAGCCGCCCCTCAAACCGCCGGCGGAGGCGTCCGGTCCCGAGCACGACGCGTTCGTGCGGCAGTACCTCGACGCCTGCAAGCGCAACCCGCGGCTCGAGGGGTACGCGTTGCAAGGCGAGGCCGACCTGAACCGCGCCCTCGCCGAGCTGCAGCGCCAGGCCGAAATCGAGGCGAAGAAGACCGCCACGCGCGTGTTCCTGGGCACCGCGGTGTCGCAGTACGGCTCGTTGGACACGCTGATCGTCGCGGCGACGCAGGCGCGCATGGTGTGGCGCATCGCCCACGTGTTTCAGCGGCGGCCCTCCTGGCGGCACGTGGGCTACCTCTACGCCAACGTCCTCGCCACCGCCTTCGTGGCCTCGCGCCTGGAGGACGTGGACCTCACCGACCACCTCAAGCCCGTCTTGGCCAGCACCTTCGGGCAGACCATCACTTCGACGCCCGGCGTGGCGGCGGTGTCCGGGCAGATATCCAACGCGATCTTCCAGGGTTCCCTGAACGCGTTCCTCACGTTGCGCGTGGCGATGGTGGCCATCGCCTACTCGCGCGCCACCTCCCAGCCGGACCGCCAATCGGTGTGGAAGAGTGCCGTGGCGCGGGCCAGCAGCCTGGTGTTGCGCACCGTCACCGGCGGTTCCGCGCGCATCGCACGGGCGTTCGGTAGCGCTGCCGTGCGCTCGGCGGGTGACGCCGCGGTCGGTGTCGGCGGGGCCGTCGCCAGCGGGGGGCGTAGCGTGGGCAGGGGCGCACGCCACGCCGGCCGTTTCGCCACCGTCACCGCGGTGCACGCGACCAGCTCGGTACGCACGGCGACGGGTTCCACGGGTCGGGCCGTCAGTGGCTTCGGTGCACGCATCGCCGGAAGCGCGCGCGGCGCAGCCGCGGGCGTCGACCGGCGCGTGAGGTCCGTGCGGACGAGCTTCAGCGGACGGAAGGCCGCGATGGCCGGCGCCGGGGCGCTGAGCGACGAGGACGATGGGGGCGAGGACGGCGGGGGATCGCCGATGGATGGGTAAGCACTGCGCCTCGAGCACCGGGCTCCTCGGAGCGCCCAGGTGTCAGCAAGCGACACCTTCACCGTCGTCCTGGCCGCGGTAGACGTCGAGCGCCTCGTTCACCACCTGGTTCAGGGACTTGTCGTGGGTGAGCGCGTAGACGGATGCTCGACGATGACGCTCTTGGCCGGTTCGAACGTTGAACGTCCCCTTGAACGGCGTTTCCGGTTCCTTTCCAAGCTCGTGGCATGTCTCGAGGTAGTCGTCAACCGCCTCGACGAACGCCTTCTCGAGGGACGCGACGTCGGTTCCCTCGAAGGTGATCAGGCTCCGCACGTACGCGACCTTGCCGTAGAACACGTGGTCCTCCGCGCTGTAGTGCACCGAGCCGAGGTACCCCTTGTGCTCCATCATGTCCTTACATGTCAGGCCCTCCTGCGTCAGCGTGTCGAGCACCAGCTCGACCTGATAACGCTTCAGGTCGTTCCCCGGGTATGGCACGTGGAGGCTGATGGTCGCGGCGGTCTCGTGCACGATACGCCTCCGGTCGAGCACACCTGCATCCACCGCGATGCCAGGGGCCCCAACGGCCACGCCGCCAGGGCCGCTTGGTACGGTTAGGCACCTACGCAGGGTTCCGCCGTGCCCCTTGCTTCCGCAGCGGAGGAGAGGAGTATTGCCATGATCATGCAGCGCACCGGGTTCGCCATCTTCGTGATCCTGCCGGTCCTGCTGGCGGTCGGTTGCGGCCCGTCCGGGCCGTCCGGGCCGTCCGGCGTGTCGGCCGTGATCGTGGAGCCGGACGAGGTAGAGCTCGTCGTCGGCGAGCACCACCAGCTCGACGCGACCGTCGACGCGGCCGGCAACGCCTCTGAAGAGGTGACGTGGAGCAGCGACGACGCCTCCGTCGCGACGGTCAACGAGGCGGGGCACGTGTCGGCGGTTGCGGAGGGCTCCGCCACCGTGACCGCCACCAGCGTCGCCGACCCCAGCATCGCCGACGACGTCCGTGTCGAGGTGTTCGTCGAGGGAGCGTTGCGCTGGACGAAGCTCGTCGAAACGCACATGGTCGACGAGATTGGCGCGATCGCGGTGGATGGTGCGGATGACGTTCTCGTGGGGGGTGCCACGGCGGGCGATATGGGGGACGCCACGGCGGGCGCGCTCGGAGGCGGGGGAGGGGGCGAGGCCGCCCTCGACGCGTACGTGCGCAAGCTCGACGCCGGTGGCGACGAGGTGTGGACGCACCAGTTTGGTACGTCCCACGAGGACGAGGTCGCCCGAGCCGGTCTCGCCACCGACGGAGAGAACGCGGTGCTGGTCGGGGCCACGGTCGGGGGGCCCGTGGGCACGCACGTGGGCGGCCAAGATGCGCTGCTACGCAAGCTCGACGCGACGGGCGAGGTCGTCTGGACCCGCCAGTTCGGAACCTCGGACGCCGACAACGTGCGGAGCGTGGCCGTGGGCCGTGAGGACGCGGTCGTGGTGGCCGGTGAGACACGTGGTGACGTGGCGGCCGTGAACGCCGGCCAGACCGACGTCTACGTCCGAAAGTTCGACGCGGACGGCACGACGCTGTGGACCCGGCAGTTCGGCAGTGGGACCTTCGACGGCGTTTGGGGTGTGGCCGTGGACGCGACAGGGCACGTTTTCGTCGCTGGCGACACCAACGGCGCCCTCGCGGGGCCGAGTGCCGGCGGCTGGGACTTGTGGGTGCGAAGGCTCGACCCGGACGGCACGACGTTGTGGACCCGCCAGTTCGGCACCCCCGCCAACGAGTACGTGAGCGGAATTGCCGTGGACCCGAACGGGCACGTTCTGCTCACAGGCAGCACGGAAGGGACGTTGGGCGCGTCCCATGCGGGGGGCAGCGACGTGTTCGTTCGCAGGCTGCATCCGGAGGGGACGCACCTTTGGACGCGGCAGTTCGGCACGGCGGCATCCGAGGTCGCCGGGGGCGTCGCGACGGACTCCGAGGAGCACGTGATCGTCGTGGGCGGCACCCAAGGCGACCTCGCCGGCCACGCGGGCGGCGAGGACGGGTTCGTCCGCAAGATGGACGCCGAGGGTGAGGAGGTCTGGCGTCGCCAGTTCGGCAGCGAGGTCGAGGAGGTGGCCACGGGGGTGGCCGTGGACGGCAAGGACTGGATCCTCGTGGCCACCCAGGTCTCCGGCACCTTGGCCTCCCCTCTCTCCGGGCAAGGGCACGGGGTCGTGAGCGCGTACATGCGCTGACGTCGGGAGCGGACCGCGTACGCCGCGCCGGCCCGTGAGGACCAGCATGCGGGCGACCTCGTCCAGCTCGCGGACGAGGGGTCAAACCGAGCACCTCGCCCTGAGCTTTGGCGCGCCTCCGGGACGCTGGCCTGCTTACGTCTCAGGCGGCACGTCAGCGCCGTCGCGTCGGGGCGGCGCCGCCGCCGGTCGGCCACCGCAGCACGGCTTCCAAGGGACCCCGCTGCCACCGGCGGCGCCACGCGCTGGCGACGGTCGCCGCGAGCACCGTCAGCGCGACCAGGGAGGCCGCGCCACCTGCCACGGTGTCGGCGCGTAGCATGTCGCTCCAAACGTGCAGCGCCAGAAGGTGGCCGACGTACACGGTGAGCGCCACCTGGCCTGTCGCAGCAAGGGACCACGTCGCTCGAGGCCAGGCGCGCGCCGCCAGCAGCGAGGCGCCCAGCACGAACGCCGCGGAGCCGGCCGCCGTCCACAACCAGGCGGGCGTCTGAGCGTGCGGCGTCGCGTCCAGAACCCGCCCCCACCCCTGCAGCGCGTCGGCGCCGAAGGCGACCCGCGCCCCCCTGGGCAGAAGCCAAGCGCCCACGGCCACGACCGCACCGGACGCGACCAGCGCGAGCTGCGTGGCACGCGTACCGAGGTCGCGGCGACCCAGCCACATCCCGAACAGCAGGGGCGCCACCCACACCACCAACGGGTAGGCGCCGGAGAGCACGATCCCGTGCGCGATTTCGGCCACGCCGTCCGTCAGGCGCACGGCGGCGCGATCGTACCTGGCCGGCGCGAGGGCGTGCCCCGCCACGAACAGCGCCGGCCCCGCGAGGCTCATGGCGGCCGCCGCAACCAGAAGTGCGACGTCGGACCAACCCACCGCGAAGGCGCCGACCAGGAACAGCGGCGCATACGTCTGCAGGATGACCAGAACCCCGTGATCCAGTGACTGCAAGGCCAAACCGGCGGCCAGAAGCACGGCGGACCGCCACGCCAGCTCCCGGCGGACATCGCTGAGTGCGCGCCGCCGCGACGACGCCAGCAGCGTCACGCCGACCCCCGCGACCACCACGAACAACACGGACGCACGCCCGTGCGGAAGAGCGTAGAGGCGTCCCAGCACGCCCTGGGCGTCGGTGGGTCCCACGTGCACCGCCAGCATGCCGACGATGGCGAGCGCGCGGGCGACGTCGATGCCGAGGATGCGGCCCTGCAGGCGAGCGGACGCCGGCGATGGCGTCGACATCCGGACATGCTACGCGCACGCGGTTCGCGCGTGCGCGGCGCAGGACGACACCGCGTGATGGCGACGCCTGCACGGTCGTGAGCCAAGGCGCCGGACCGGCGTGGGGACGCGTGGTACGGTGCGCCCGATATTCGCATGAACCGAAGCAGTTCGCACCGCTTCCGCATCGTAGGAGAGGAGCGTTCGAACGGTCTTTCGGCGCACCGTGCCCATGGCCCTCTTGGGCGCAATGATGACGATTCTGGCCAGCTGCGGCCCGTCCGGTGGCGCCACCGTGACGATCTCCCCGGACGCTTTCGTGCTCGTGGTGGGCGAAGAACGCGCGCTCACGGCGACGGTCGACGCGTCCGGCGGTGTGTCCGACGAGGTCACGTGGCGTAGCGACGACGCGTCCGTGGCGACGGTCAACGAGGATGGGCGGGTGACCGCGGTGGCCGAGGGCGTCGCCACCGTGACCGCCACGAGCGTGGACGAGCCCACGGCCAGCGACGCCGTCACCGTCGAGGTGCTGCCCGAAGGGGCGGTACGGTGGACGCGCCGGGTCGGTACGGACGCGTACGACGAGGCCGTAGCGGTCGCGGCCGACAGCGAGAACGCCGCCCTGGTCGCGGGAACCACGGCGGGGCCGATGGGCGGCGCCCCGGCGAACGGGGCGGACGTGTACGTCCGCAAGCTGAACAGCCAAGGGGACGCGCTGTGGACGCACCAGTTCGGGAGCCCCGGCGAGGACCGCGTCTCGCGGGGCGGAGTGGCCGTCGATGGGAGCGACGCCGTTCTCGTGGGCGGTCAGGTCGAGGGCGACGTGGAGGGTCATGTCGGCCAAACCGACGCGCTGGTCCGCAAGCTCGACGCGACGGGCGAGGTCGTCTGGACCCGCCAGTTCGGCACGACCGATACGGACGAGGTGGTCAGCGTCGCGGTGGATGCCGGCAACGCCATTGTTGCGGCTGGCGAGACGCGCGGCGCCCTGGCCGGGCCGAACACCGGCAAGGACGACGCCTTCGTTCGGAAGCTGGACGCGGACGGCGCGACGCTCTGGACGCGGCAGTTCGGGAGCGGCACCTCCGACTATGGCGGCGGAGTGGCGGTCGATGAAGACGGGTACGTGCTGGTGTCCGGTGCGACCGACGGGATGGTCGGTGCCAGCGACCCGGGGGGCCGCGACGCGTTCGTCCGCAAGTTGGATCCGGACGGTGCGACGCTCTGGACGCGGCAGTTCGGGACCGATGCGTTCGACTCACCCGGCCAGGTGGCGGCCGACAGCGCCGGACGCGTGATCGTCGTCGGCGTCACCGAGGGCGGCCTTGGAGGGACCCACGCGGGCGACAGGGACGTCTTCGTCCGCAAGCTCGACGGGGACGGTCAGGAGGTCTGGACCCGGCAGTTCGGCACGGCGGCCGAGGAGGGGGCCGTGGGTGTGGCCGTCGACGGCACGGATCAGATCCTCGTGGCCGGCGCCTCTGGCGGGGACCTCGCGGGACCGGTCGCTGGCGGTTCGGACGGGATCGTGCGCAAGTACGGGCGTTGAGTTCTCGGCGCCCTGTTGGGCGACGCCGCGGAGCAGGTACGGTCGTTCATTCACACGTACGGACCCGTTGCGCGGCGTACCCCGTCTGGTTACGGGCGTGGTGAGTCAAGCACGGGCCGTGCGCGTTGTCGTACCAGCCAGCGCGACCCCGCTCCAGGGAGGCATAGCAGCCGCTGCGGGCGTCGACCGGCGCGTGCGATCGGTGGTGTGGACGAGCTTCAGCGGTCGGAGGGCCGCGATGGCGGGCGCCGGGGCGCTGAGCGACGAGGACGATGGGGGCGAGGACGGCGGGTGACTGCCGCTACCGAGCATTAATTCCTTCGCCGCTGCGCCGTAGATGTTGGCTGCGATCCAGGCGAACCGGGCGAGCCGCTCTAATACGTAGGGAATGTGAGGTTCGAATCCATGGCCAGGCGTCTACTCGAGGCGTCACGAGGTGCGGCAGAGCCTACAAGGCCGGGTCGAACATTGCGGCAATCCCCTGTGAAGCGTGATCTCAGGCCGTGACGAAGCCATCTTCGTGCTGGCAACCTCAGCGACGCGCGACACAAAGAACGTACTCTTCGAGCCGCAATGGATGGGAGTCCACCATGCGACCACGAATACGTGTTTGTCATTGGACACGGACTTCGGATTCGCGTGCAACTATGGTTTGCAAACCACCGGACCGAGACGTTCTCGATTGCGCTGGAACTCGAGTGGGCGCACGACGACTGGCGAAGGGTCGCCAGCATCGACAACTTCGGCGGCTTCGTGCACCGCGATCGATACCGGCCAGACGGCAAACACCATGCACGACACGAGCCCATCTTCCACTCTGACGACCCGGACCAAGCTGTCGCCTGGGCGACGACGCACTTCATGGAGCACGTGACGAGATACGTGACGGAGTTCCGCCTACGAGATGCGTGAAGCGCCTACGCTCCTACCGAAAGGGTAGGGCCGATTTCACGTTCCCTGAAGCGCCTTGCTATAACCTCATCTTGAGGAGGCGACCCCATGCACGGCCGTTCCCGCCCGACGCTGCCCGATGGCCGCGGAGACGTCACGCAGCGGAACATCTGGTGGACGATGCTCTTCACGCGTCTGCTGATGAAGAACGAAGAACTCCGGCGTGAGTTTCCGAACGGCACCGATGTCATCCTCCTCCCCGAAGGAGACGACGAACTCTTCCGTCACAACCTGAGCCTCTACCGCTCGAGGCGGACCGAGCAACCCGTCGTCCTCGTCAACATTGCGGTCCACGATTCGATCGTAGACATCCAGCCCTTAAACGCTAAGCCGCGTCGGGAGTACGCGATCGGCTGAGCCGTCGGGACTGTCTGGACGGCCCCGGCAGCTGAAGAGTCGGGCATTCGGGGCGCGTGAAGCGATGCTCCCCCGCCGCGTCACGGCAGCGTCGCGAAGAACGCGCGGATCGCCGCGGCCGTGCCGTCGGGCCAGGTGTGCGGGTAGTGACGTCCGCCCGGCCCGGTGGCGTCGTCGTGCGGACACCAGGTCACGGGGTTCTCGGCGTCGTGCTCGCCGAATCGGACGCAACGCAACGCGGCCAGCGCCGGATGCCGGGTCGGCACGGCCGGTGTGGCGTGGAGGCCGTTGGCGGCACGAAAGGCGTCGCGCACGCGCTCGCCGACGCTGAAGGGCACCAGGCGATCGTCGGGATGATGGAGGATCATCGCGGCGGCCCCGCCGACGCAGTCGCGTCCCTGGAGCCCGCCCGCCACCGACGCGACGGCCCGGATGCGCTGGCCGAGGCGGCAGGCGACGTCGTTGGCGAACGAGGCGCCGAGGGAGTGGCCGACGACGAACACGCGCTCCAGGTCGATGCAGGTGGCGCCGCCGAAGGTCTCGACGATCGCCTCCACCAGCGCGAAGTCGCGCAGGCGCCCCGGCGGATCGCCTGGATTGCGCCACGCAAACGTACCTGCACGGGCCGGCAGGGCGCGCGGGTAGACGATCACCGCTTCCGGCAGCGCCCGATCGAGGTCCACGTAGCGCCGCACGCGTGCAGCGTCGTTGGTGCGCCCGTGGAACACGATCACCAGGTCCCGCGGAGGGCCGTCCCCGCCGGTCGGCACGCGCGCCAGGACCGGGCGTTCGCGGCCGTCCACCACCACCTGCTCGGGGGGCCAGGCCGGCCGGGACAGCGAACAGCCGGGCGAGGACCGGATCGCTTGGGGTTCGCGTCGCGCGGCCGCCGGGTCGGTGCCGGCGCCGGTGTCGTTCGGGCTGACGGATGGAGCGCAGGCGACCAGGAGCAGGACGCTGGCCGTGAAGGCCACGAGCACGGCGAGGAGCAGTCGCGGATCGCGGCAGCGCCGTGGTGGGCGATGTCGTCGAAACGGCACGCCGCGATCGTACCGTTGAGATCGTGCCGTGCGCGCCCTCGCAGGCGCCGACCCGACATCGACGGCGAGGGTGCGCCGCCAGGCGAGCATGCTTTATGCCCTACGGCGATGCATCTCCCGAACGGCCGACACGCACACGGCGTCCGCGTCAGACGCGCCGGCCCATGCCATGCTATTCTGAGGTAGCAACACTCTGGAATTGGAGGGCCAAGTGGCTTCAGCGACGTTCGTCCCGACGCACCGCCCCGACCCCTTGCCCGGCGCGCGGCTCCTCGGCCTCGAGGGGAAAGACGAGTTCGAGGTAGCGGAACGCATCCACGGCGGCCTGCCGACCGACAGCGTGACGCGCCTGGCGGAGGCGCTCGGTCTGGCCGAGGGGCGCATCCTCGAGGTGCTCGACCTCACGGCCAGTACGCATCACGACCGCAAGCGTCGGGGCCGACCGCTCTCGCCCGAGGCGTCGAGCCGCGTCTACCGCGTCGCGAAGACCGTGGACGCGGCCAGGGACTTCTTCGAGGGCGATGAGGACGCCGGCCGCAGGTGGTTGCTCGGACCGAAGCTGGCCCTGGGTGGCGCGACACCGCTGGCGTTCGCCCGCACCCCCGAGGGCAGCGACTACGTCATCAAGCTCCTCGGTCGCATGGAGCACGGGATCGTGAGCTGAGCCGCCTCACGACCTATCGCATCAGCAAGGCGAAATACAAGGCCACGACGATGAGCGGAACTGGTGCGTTCAAGGTCGGTGGTCGCTGGAACAGTCCTGGGCGTCCGGTCGCATACGTGGCCGGCAACCTCACGTTGGCCATGCTGGAGCTACTGGTGCACGCCGATGCGGAGAGCCTGCTCGCGCTCCGCTATATCTACCACCGGGTGCGCGTTCCCGAAGAGGCTTTGGCCGTCCTGGACCCGGATAGTCTGCCAGACGATTGGAATGCGCGACCAGAGCCGCGCTCGACCCAGCTGATCGGCGACGAGTGGCTGGAGCGGGCGGAGACGCCGGTGCTGGCCGTTCCCAGCGTAGTGGTGCCGCCCGCGGAGCGGTTCGAGCTCACATACATGAATCTTCTCGTCAACCCGCAGCACGAGACGTATAAAACGCAGGTCGACGTCGGTCAGGTGCACGATCTTGTGTGGGACCCGAGGTTGATGGCCTAGTTTCTGCCCGTGGTGGCTCGCAACACGCACTCATGTCGCACGCGAGCGCTCAGAACCGTTGCTTGTCGCGCATCCTGCGCAGTGTTGCGGCAGCTGTGGGGCTCAACCCGCCTCCACCGCAGCGTCGCCGTCATCCACCGGCCCGAGCTCCACCCGCGACATCGCCCCCGTGATCGGTTGGTGCAACCACGCCTCGGTGCAACGTGTATTCGTGGCGGCGGCGACCGCGCGGCGGTAGAGGTCGATCTGCGCGGCGAACGCCCGCAGCCGCACCTCCTCGCCCTCCAGCCACAGGGGCAGGCTCTTGTGGTCCACGATCGCGATCGCGTCGCCGGTGTCCACGACCAGGTCCAGGCGGCCGGACACCAACTGTCCGTCGACGCGGGCGAACACGGGCACCTCGTGCTGCAGGGACGCGTTCGGGTAGCGCTGGGCGAGGAACGCGCGCAACCGGTCCGAGGTGCCGACCAGGTCGCCGGGCGCGATGCTGGTGACGCTCCACGCGTCCAGCGTGGCGTGGGCGCGCGCCAGCCGCGCCTCGTGCGACCGGATCGCACGGTCCCAGGCGAAGAAGCGGTGACACGCCTCGCCGAGCGCCTGCATGTCGGGCCTGCCGGCAAGAGGGATGCGGTCGCCGAGGCGCACCGTCTCCACGATCGTGGGCGCGTGCGGGGCCTGCACCGCGCTCGGCGTGAGGGATTTGGGCCGGTGCACCTCCCGTGGCGACGGGGGAGGACCGAACTCGTCGCTCGGCCCCGCAGGTTCGGTCCGTTCCTCCTCGGCCTGAGGCTCGGGTCGCGTCGCGAAGCGCTGCCCGCCGACAATGAGCGCGTCATCGTCGATGCGGACGAGCGGTTCGCCGTCCGCATCCTGCAGTTCGTCCAGCCAGGTCTGCTTCTTGCGCTCGTCGCGTGCCAACACCAGGTAGTCCTGCGCGCGCGTCATCCCCACGTACAGCAGCCGGCGGCGTTCGAGCAGCTCGTCGTGGGTCGCGCGTTGGCCCTGGGGCGACGCGGCTGCGGCCTGGTCGAGGCCAACGTCCTTCTTCTGCGGGCCGTACGGCCACGGCCAGAAGCGCACCACGCGGTCCGCCAGGGGATCGGTCGGGTCCGGCTCCGCCGGGCCCTCGGCATCGACGCCGAACGGGTTCGCCTTCGGTTTGGCCTCCAGGTCGGTGAGCACCACGATCGGCCATTGCAGGCCCTTGGCGCCGTGGTACGTGAGAAGGTGGACGGCGTCCGGATGGGCGTTCTTCGGCTGGGACGCGTCGCCGGCGTCCATAAGCCAGTTGCAGAGGCCCTGGAGCGTCACCGCGCGGCGCATGGCGTGTTCCGTCGACTGGTACTCCTCGGCCACGGCGCGGAGCGCTTCGAGGTTCGCGAGGCGCGCCTCGGCGTCGTGCCAAGCGCGTACGACCGCGAGCAGCCCCTCGACGTTCAATACCGCGTCCAACGCCTCGGCGGGGGTGAGGGAGGGCGTCCGGGCGCGCAGCTCCTCCAACGCCTCTGCGAAGTCCACGCACGCGCCGAGCGCCAACGGCACGTCCTCCGCGAAGGCGACCTCGAGCCAGGCGCCGTCCTCGCCGGCCAGGCGGGCCAGCTCGGCGGCGGCGAGCGTGTCCGCGCGGTCCGCCACCCAGCGGAGCGCCGCGAGGGCCAGCTCGACCTCGGGCTGGTGCATCAGCCCGCCCCGCTCGACCGATACGCGCACGCCGCGCGCCGCCAGCGCCGACGCCAGGGCGCCGACCGCGGTGTTCGTGCGGCACAGCACGGCCACGTCCCCGCCCCGCGCCGCTCGGCCGCCGCCCGCTTCGATCGGCCAGGCCCCCGCATGGCGCACGACCTCCGCCACGTGGGCGGCGAGGTGCGCCGTCCGCAGCTCGGCGTTGCGCCCGCCCACCTCCCAGCAGGCGAAGGCGGGCGCGGCCCCCTCGGGCTCGGGGCGGTGACAGGCGTCGAACGCCACCTCCTCGCGGGCGAAGCCGGCGGTGGCGAAGCTCGGCCCGAACGCCGCGTTCACGAACTCCGTCAGGGGCGGGCGCGCGCGGTAGCTCACGGCGAGGAACGCCCGCTGGCCCCCGCTTCGCTCGGTAATGCCGCGGGCCGCACGCAGCGTGAGTTCCGGGGCGGCATCGCGGAAGGCGTAGATCGACTGCTTGGGGTCGCCCACCCAGACGCTCTGCCTCGCCACGCGGGCCAGCGCCGCGAACAGCGCGAGCTGGATGGGGCTGGAGTCCTGGAACTCGTCGACGAACACCGCATGAATCGCTTCGCGCAGCCGGGCGTGGTTGGCGGGGTCGTTCACGACCTGCAGCGCGAGCGCCTCCTGGTCGACGAAGTCGAGGAGCCCTCGCTCCGTCTTGTGGTCGTGGAACGCCGCCATGCAGTCGCGGGCGCAGGCGAACACGGCCCGCACGTACGCCTCGAGGTCGCGGCGCAGGCGCGGGTGGCGCGGGTGCTGCCCCGCGACGCGGGTCACCTCGTCGAACCATTCGGCGTCGGATCTTGGCCGGGTCGATCTTCGCGAGGCGCGCCCAGTGGCGATCCAGCGTGAGGGGGCGCGGCGATCGAGGCGCGCCATGCACATTCGTCGACCAGGTCGGTACGCCGGTCTTCGTGCCCTTGCGGCAACCGCAGCGCGAACCTCGGGCGTGAGCCTGCGATGGCAGTCGCGGACGGCCTGCTCGAGTTCGGTGTCGAGATCACCGTGGGCGGGCTCCGGCAGCGAGCGCCAGCAGCGTGCGTACCGAGTGCTCCGCCGACGCCGGCAGCTCGTCGGGGCCGATGCCGTTGGCGCGGGCGGTGTCCACGATGTCGTGCACCTGGTCGCGCCACCCCGGCGTGCCGCCCGCGAACGAAGCGTACGCCTGGTTGGGGATCTCGAATCGTTCCGCCAGCGGGGCGAGGGTCTCCGCATGGCGGTACATCAGCGGGCCGGTGGCCTCCGCGAAGGTGGGGCCCACGCGGTCCTCGGCGAGCACCTCGCTGCTGGGGGAGCGGCCGAGCTCGAGGGCGAACTCCGCCACCAACGCGCCGGCGACGGCGTTGACGGTGCCGATGCGGGCCGTCAGCATCTGCGTCGCCAACTCCGGGTGGCCCGCTTCGATGAGCCGGGTGCGGATCCGTCCGGCCAGCTCGTCGGCGGCGCGGTTGGTGAAGGTGGTGGCGAGGACCGCGCCGGGGCGGACCCCCTCGTGAAGGATGGCCGCGCGGATGCGCTCGACCAGCGTGTGCGTCTTGCCGGTCCCGGCGGACGCAATGATCGTCGTCACCGGGTTCGGTGCTTGTGGGATCCCGGTGGCGCTCACGCACTGCCCCGCAGCCGGCAGATGGTCGCGAAATCGCACCAGTCGCAGCGCGGCTCCAGCACCAGGGGCAGCCCTTCGAGCGGTGCCTGCTCCTCGTCGTCGACGCCGGTCGCATGCAGCTCGCCTCGCTCGGCCAGGGTCGTCCAGGTCCGCCACGTCGTCACCACGTGCTGCCACGTCTCGCGCAGGTCGTACGGCACCGGCACCTGCGTGCCGGCGAGGCCCTTGCCTCGGGGCGTGAGGAACTCGCCGTCGCGCAGCAGGAAGTACCCGCCGCGGGGCCTGTCAGGCGAGGTCATCACGCCGTAGACCGCCAGCTGCACGGCGCGTCCCTCGCGCAGCTCGTCGCGGCGGTAGGTGCGGCTGCGCGTCCACTTCAGGTCCACCACCACGCGGTCCCCGGCGGGATCATGGGCCAACAGGTCGATGGCGCCCTGCAGCGGCGGGCCTTCGGCGGGTTGTGCTTGGTCGTACAGTTCGGTGGCGACGACCTCGAGGGCGTTCTCGCGCAGCAACCGCGCCAAGCTCCCCATGGCGCGCGGCAGGCGCAGCCGCGCGTCCATCAGGTCCACCGCGTGCGCCGGCTGCAGCAGCGGAACGGCGCGCTGCTCGATCAGCGATTCGAGGAGTTCGCTCGCCCGTGTCGCCGCCACTTCCGGCTCGGGCGGCGGGCCCGCTTCGAACAGCTCCTTCGACAGCGCGTGCGCGAGGGTACCCAGCAGCTGGTGGGTGTCGGGAATGGCCCGCCCACGCGCGGGACGCAGGCGCGCCAGGTCGTGCAGCGACCACTTGAGTTGGCACTGGAAGAGGCGGGTCAGCGAGGTCGCGGACTCGGTGCGCCCCGCGAGCTTCGCGGGCAGCGCACCTGGCGCCGGCCAGTGGCGGGTGGCCTGCGGCAGCGGCCGCCGCTCGATCGCTTCGCGCGGCAGGTCGGCCCCGCCGAGGCGGAGGCGCGGCCCGGAGAGCGCCCACTCAAGGGTGGTGCGGACCGCGAGGCGCTTCAGTGCCGGCGCGAGTCGGTGCGCGAGGGGGTGCGTCGCTTCCTCGCCGCCGGCTTCGAGGCCGACGGGGAGGAGGACCAGCCGCCCTCGGGCCTGCAGCACCGCGCGCTCCCAGGCCGCGCTGAGCGCGCGCGCGGCGCGGTCCTCGTCGTCGGGTTCGGCGCCCGCGGCGCGAAGCTCACGGCGCTCCGCCTCGCTCCAGGGCGTGCGTTCGGGGACGCTCGTCCATGTTCCGCCAGTCCCACCACACCACGGCGCCTGCAGGGCCCCAGATGGCGCCCGGATGCGTCACCGCGTGGGGGGAGCCGGCCTCCGCGAGCACGTCGGGATCCCCTTCGCCCTCGGCCAGGGCCTGATCGATCACGCGGTCCAGGAGTCGCTTGGGGTAGTGCGTCCGGTCCAGCGCCCGCAGGGCCGCGCGGACGTCGGATGCGGCGCGCGCCGTTGCGGGGTAGAGCGCCTCGAATGTGGCGTGATGCCGCGCCCAGGCCCAGGCCTCGACGCGGTCGCAGATCGCGGTGGCGGCGCCCGCGGGCATGCCCTCGTCCGGGTCGGCGCTTTCCGGCTCGACCCATGCGCGCCACGCCTCGAGGCGGCTACGTGCCTGACGCGTATCGCCTTCGTGTTCGGCGCGCTCGAGCTCGCGCGCTTCCAGGCGCTGCCACGCTTCGTGCCACTCGAGGGACGCGACGCCCGGCGCCTGCTCGAGCGCGCCGGCCAGGCGGTGCGCGGCGCGCGGCGGCAACGGCCCGTCCTCCAGCACCAGCAGGTCCATCAACGCCCGCACGTCCAGGGGACGCCACGCGATCTGGAAGGCGAGCAGAAGGACCTGCAGGCTGCCGCGATAGGTGGAGCGACCGCCGGTACCGAGGCGGGGGCGCGCCCGCCGCAGCATGGCCCGGTCGAGCACACCTCCGGACCCGTCGGGCGTGAGAAGCACGGTGTCGTCGCGCGTGGGGGACGCCTGCAGCCACTGCGCCACCAGCTCGCCGCCCAGCAGTGCGCTGCTGGAGGTCGCGATCTCGACCGTTCCGTCCGCCTCCCCGTCCAGCGCCGCCTCGTCGCCGTGCTGGAGCCACCGCTGCACGCGTCCCAGCGATGTGCCGGCGTCGGCGGCGGGCGCGGGTTCGATCGCATTGACGGGCACGCCGGCGGCTTCCAGGGCGGCCAGCACCCGCCGCCAGGAGGGCGGAAGGTCGCCGCGACGCTCGACGAGCCGCACCTGCGCGATGGCGTCGGAGACGGGCGCCTCCTCCCGCAGGGCGCGTTCGACGTTCTGGAGGCGGTCTTGCGGGCCCGCGGGCAGTGTCGGTCCCGCGCGCTCGGCATCGGACAGGTGCGCCAGCCGTTGCTCCCGGTACTCCAGGCGGGCGTCCCAACCGGCCGCGACCAGTTCGTCGCGCCACTGCAGCAGCAGACGTGCGGTGGCCCACCCGTCGGCCTCGAGGGAACGCGACCAGAACCGACCGCCGTCGTCGCTCGCCTCGAGCTTCGCCTGCCAGGTGGCGGTGCGTTCGACGGCGGCGACGTGCGGCGCGCTCCGCCCCAGGACCGTCTCCAGCAGCTCGAGCAAGCCGGCCGGTCCCACCACGGGTTCGCCGAGCGAGCCGCTGCCGGCACCGCCGTGCGGAGGCCATGCGCCACCATCCGCCCACAAGCCGAAGGTGACGTTCATCGGGGCCGCTCGCGGCGCTTCATGCGGGGCCGACGTCGTTGCGGTTGCGCCTCATGTTCCCTCCCTAGTGTGGCCTCGATTGGGCCTGCAGTGACGAGTACGGCACACTACTGCGCGCCGTCTGACGAGACGAGCACGGCACCGGGGCGGATCGGCCACGGCGGGGCGACGGGCGATGCCGTAAGGCAACACGCCCAACGCTACCTTTTGCATGCGACAGGGGGCGACCTGCGTCCGTCGTCGCGTATGCGGGGGCGGCAACGACCGCCGTCACCGTTGGCCGAAACCGCGGAATTCTTCGTCGAAAACGGCAGCTGACGCGCTTGACAATGGCCCGGACGATCGTGCAACAATACTTCATCTGCTCGCGTCGAATATGCACTGAGGTCCCTACGCCCGCGCATCCGAGGCCAGTGAGGAAGTCACCGTGAACCCATCACGAAGGCAGTACCGTTCGATTCGAAACGAGGCGGCAGCCAGCGCGCAGCGCCGCCGCCGGTGGAAACCATGATCGCTGCGATGCGTACCAGCGAGACGTGGACGGACCGCGCGATCGAGATCATCCGCGTGGTCATGCTGCTGCTCGTGCTCATCGGTTGGGTCATGTACCCCGTCGAGTTGTTCCTCCTCGACCATTGGACGGAGGCCTGGAGGTCCAGGATCCCGTTCCTCGTGTCCATCCCGGGCTTGCTGCTCACGCTGTACGTGTTGTTCGACCGGACCACGCCGATCGTGCGGTTCCTGTTCGTGCTCACCATGTGGGTGTCGATCGTCACGGGCCTGGTGGGCAGCTATTACCACATCATCTGGAACTTCGCCGGGGACATCGAATGGACGTTCGAGGAAACGATGAAGGCCGTCGCGGGGTGGCGACCGACGATGGCCGCGATGGCGTACACGCACATGGGCGTGACCGGCCTGCTCGCCATTTGGAGGGCGCGATGACCCTTTCGCATCGGCCGCTGCACGCGTTCGTGGTTCCCACGGCGTCCGGTTCGGGGTCCTCATGATCCGGGCGATCGTCGAGGCCGAGTCGCAGAAGCGGCGGTTCCTCGAGCTCCTCCGCGCCATCTTCCTGCTGATCGCCGCCGGCGGCTTCGTGTTCTATGGCGTCGACCACTGGGTGATCGAGCACTACGCGACCGACGTACTGCACTGGAGCGCGCGAATCCCGCTGTGGGTTTCGGTCGTCGGCTTCCCGCTGACGATGCTGGCGTTCTTCACGCTGAGTCGCTGGGTGGTCTATCCGTTGATCCTCTGGATGATCGTCAGCGTCCTCACCGGGCTCGTCGGCACCGTGTTGCACCTGTTCTACAACGCGGCGGGAGCGCAAGTCTCCGTGTTCACGCTCAGCGGGTTCGCGGCGGCGATGGACGGCTACCGCCCCGTGATGGCGGCGCTCGCCCACACGCATGTCGGCTTCGTCGGGCTCATCCCCCTGCTGACCCTGGAAGGGCTGCCATGGACGCCCAAGCCATCGAAGCGCGGAGAGGCTGAAACCGACGCGGAGGGCGGCACGCACGACAGCTCGTTCGCCAGGTACGAGAGGGGTAGACCGTGAAACGCGCACCGAGAATCATCGTGACCTCGATCGTGGTGCTGGCCGCGGCGGGACTCGTCGCCTGGCAGGCACCCTCCTTCGACGCCGTTCTGGCGCAGGGCGCGCAGCAGGTCGAGAGCCCGCACGTCTTGGAGGTTCCGTTCCTGGAGGAATGGGACGCGTCGGGGCATGCCGCGTTCCTGTCCGAGTCGTTCCGCCATTGGGACGACGAAGGTGCGGTGCCGGAGAACTGCGCCGGCTGTCACACCAGTGAGGGCTATCGCGATCTCGTCGGCGCCGACGGCAGTGCCGTGGGCAGCGTCGAGTCCGACGCCACGCCGAGCGTGATCACGTGCGTGGCGTGCCACAACGATGCCACGGTGAACCTGGACGCGGTCACGATGCCCTCGGGCGTGGAGATCGGCGGCCTTGGCAACGAAGCGGTCTGCATGGGGTGCCACCAAGGGCGCGACAGCGGAGACGACGTGGCGGCAGCGATCGAGGAGGCTGGCGTCGACGACCCCGACGCCGTGAGCGAGGAGCTCGGGTTCATGCAACCCCACTACCTCGTCGCCGCAGCCACGCAGTACGGCGCCGAGGCAAGGGGCGGCGTCCACTACGAGGATCGCAGCTACGACGTGGCGTTCGAGCACGTGGACGGCTACGCGACCTGCACTGAATGCCACGACTCGCATTCGACCCGCATCGACGTGTCGAGTTGTCAGGGCTGCCACGAAGACGTCAACGAGCCGGCCGACGTGCGAAGGATCCGCACGTTGGGTTCCGAGGTCGACTACGACGGCGACGGCAACGTCAAGGAAGGGATCTATCACGAGGTCCAGGGCGTCAAGGCCCTGTTGCTCGACCAGATTCGGCGCTACGCCGGCGAGGTGGCCGGCACGCCGGTCGTGTACAGCGGCCAGGCCTACCCGTACTTCTTCACTGATCAGAACGAAAACGCCCAGCTCGACGAAGACGAGGCGAGCTATCCCAACCGGTATCAAGCCTGGACGCCGCGCCTGGTGCGGGCCGTGTTCAACTATCAACTCGTCGCCAAGGACCCCGGCGCCTACGCGCACAACGCCAAGTACGTGATCCAACTCATGCACGATTCCATCGTCGACCTCGGCGAGGCGCTGGATGGCACGCAACAGGAGGAGCAGGAGGAGACCGCGCGCGCCCCGGGCAGCGGCCTGCTGGCGAGCGCGCCCTCGAGCACCATTTTCGACGGCGATCGCGCGGCCCTGGCGCGCCTGGTGCAGGCGCAGCAGGATCCCTTCCAGGGGATTCAGCGCGACGACGCCCCCCACTTCCGGGGCAGCGACGACGCGTTCCGGCATTGGGACGAGGACGGTGCCGTACCCGGATCGTGCAGCAAGTGCCACAGCGGAGAAGGTCTGCCGTTCTTCCTCCGCGAGGGAGTCACCGCGTCACAGCCGCTCGCGAACGGCCTCCAGTGCAAGACCTGCCACACCGATCTCGACACGTTCAGCGTCTACGAGCCCGAAGAGGTCGCATTCCCGAGCGGCGCCGTGCACGCCTTCGAGGCCACCGACAGCAACCTCTGCGCCAGTTGCCACCAAGGCCGGGAATCGGGCCGGAGCATCGTGGACGCCACCGAAGGCCTCGACGACGATCAGATCAGCGAGCAGCTCTCGTTCATCAACCCGCACTACTTCGCAGCCGCGGCCACGCGCTTCGGATCGGAAGCGCAGGGCATGTACGAGTACCCGGACGCGACCTACGCCGGGCTGTACGAGCACCGGCAAGGGCCCGACCGCGGCCCGACGCAGTGCACCGAGTGCCACACCCCCCACACGCAAGAGATCCAAGCGGACGGCTGCAACGAGTGCCACGACGCCGGAACCGTCGGCGCGCTCGACACGATCCGGGAGCGTCAAGCGGACTTCGACGGGGACGGAGACACGGGCGAAGGGATCGCGCACGAGATCCGCACCATGCAGGAGACCTTGTACGGCGCGCTGCTGGACTACGCCCGAGATACGGTCGGTACGCCCATCGTCTACGACGAGAGCTCCTACCCCTACTTCTTCGTGGACACGAACGGAAACGGCGAGGTGGACGCCGGCGAAGCCGCCTACCCGAACCGCTACCAGGCAATGGACGCCCAAACTGCTTCGCGGCGCCTACAACTTCCAGTACGTCCAGAAGGACCCGGGCATCTACGTCCACAACCCGACCTACGCCCTCCAGGCCCTCTACGACACCCTGCAAGACTTCGGCGTGGACACGAGCGCGATGGTGCGGCCGGGCTCAGAGAACTGACGGCTCGACGCGGGTCCGCGCGTAACGGCCACGGGGCGGCTTTCGGGTCGCTCGTGTCCGCTCTGCGTCCTACGCGCCCCTGGCCGTGCCCACAGCCCGCCGTTCCCAGTTTCGTGGAACACTGGGATCGAGCATGACGTGCCGCGAGGCGATCCATGACGTGTTTCCGGACGACGGCACGATCCTGACGACGAACGAAGTCGTGCAGCGGGTCTACGCACACCACCCGGGTGCGACGTGGACACGTGGCACCATCGGGACCTACCTGATCGGCCTCAGCGTCAACCACTCGTCTGGGCATCACTATCCAAGCCTCCAACGGCACGCGTTCCTGTACAGCCTCGGCAACGGACGCTACCGGCGCTGGGATCGCGCGCGGGACGGCGAATCGCCGCAACCCGCCGCCGCCAGACGGTCTGAGCAAGCGCCGGCCTTCCTCCGCAGGTCAAAGGGCGCCGCGCAAACCGGCGCCGTAGCGGAGCGCGCCCCCCGTACCCGCCCCGGACGCTCGCGGACGGAGGAGGACTGGCGACGCGCCCGTGCCGCGGTCGACGAAGAAGCGCGCGCCGAACTCGTCCGGCAGTTGGCGCACGACATCGAGGCGGAGCCGTTCCAGCCGCGCTACCGGCGCGAGCCGTACGGAAAGCCGGTCACCGGCTGGCGCGCGCGGTACCTGAGCTACTTCTGGCCGAGGCCATCCATGGACGTGAAAGCCACCGT
>JAXHNB010000009.1:0-226172 GCA_034520945.1 Trueperaceae bacterium
ACGGGAAGCAAGCGGCGGCGGCCGTCGAGCCGTGACGAGCGCCGGCGTCACAGGGGCACCGCCTCGTCCAACACGCGCTGGCGAATCTCGGAGCGCACGGCCGCGAGTGGCACCACGTCGGCCTCGACGCCGACGATCCTCTCGACGTCACGCGCGATCCGTCCGAGCGTGAAGATGCCGGTGCGGGCGGGCAGATCGACGAGCAGGTCCAGGTCGCTGTCCGGCCCCCCGTCGCCGCGTGCCACGCTCCCGAATACACGCACGTCCGTACCTCCGTGGGCCGCCACGACCTTGTGGATGGCTTCGCGACGTTCCAGCAACCGTCGCGCCAGCGGCGTGTCCGGCAAGCGTCGCGGGGTACGCGCCTCGGGCTCGGTGTCCATGGGCCGTACCTACCACGAAGGCGCCTCGCGCTGCCGCGACGAACCTCCTACTCCTTCACCCCGCTACTGGCGATGCCGGTGGTGATGAAGCGCTGCAGGAACGCGAACACCAGGGTGACCGGCAACAAGGTCAGCACGGTCATTGCCAGCACGTAGTGCCACTGCACGTTCAACTGGCCCTGGAAGGCGTTCAGGCCCACCTGAAGGGTGAACAGCTCGCTGCGGGTCAGCACGATCAGCGGCCATAGGAAGTCGTTCCAGCGCCACATCACCGAGAAGATCGCCAGGACCGCCAGGGCGGGGGCGGCGAGGGGCAGCACGATCTGCCAGTACAGCCGCCACTCGGACGCCCCGTCGATGCGTCCGGCGTCCAGCAACTGGTCGGGAATGGTCAACATGTACTGCCGCAGCAGGAACACACCGGTCGGCGTCGCCGCGCCGGGAATGATCACGCCCCATAGGTTGTTCACCCAGCCGACCTGGTTGATGACCAAGTAGATGGGCACCAGGATCACGCTGACCGGGATCATCAGCGTGCCGATGATCAACAGGAACACGATGCTGCGCCCCCGGAAGCGGTACTTGCTCAACGCGAACGCCGCCATGCTGTTGATCAGCAGGGTGATGAGCGTGGCGGTGACGGTGACGATCACGCTGTTGCGGAGGTAGGTCAGGAAGTTGAACCGCTCCAGCGGGACGGTGTAGTTCTCGGTCGCCAGCCGTAGCGTGCGGACCTGCTCGCGCCGGTCGGTGGGAACGGAGACGGTTTCATCCGGCGCGTCGGGATCGACCATGGTCGCCTCGAGGCCGATGCGTCGCACCTGCGCCAGGCGCTGTACCGAGCCGTCCTCCATGCGCACGTCGTACAGCGGAAGGGGCTCGTCGTAGCCGGGGACACTGGCGCTCTGCTGGGTGTACGGCAGGAAGGTGGGCGGGAACTCCAGCAGGCCCGCCTGGGTCTTGAACGACGACGCCACCAGCCACACCACGGGGCCGAACATGACGATGACGCCGGCGGCGAGGTAGGCGTAGGACAGCACGTCGGTCAGGTCCCAACGACCGGGCCGGCGCCGGCGCGTGAACAACGCCCGGAGGGCACTCAGGCGGAACGGGTCAGGCAAGGTGGCGCTCGCTTCCGCGGCCGAGCCGCAACTGGATCAGGGTGATGATCAACAACGCCACGCCCAACGTGACGGACGCGCCGGCCGCCAGGCCGAAGCGTTGGATCTGACTGGCGAAGCCGACCTCGTAGATGTACTGCACCAGGAATAGGGTTGCGCTGCCGGGCCCCCCGCCGGTCAGCACGAACACCTCGTCGAACATCTGCACCGCCCGGATCAGGGCGAGGACCAGCACCACCATCACGTTGGGCATCAGCAGCGGCAGCGTGATGTACCACAGGCGCTGCCAGCGCGAGGTGCCGTCGATGGCGCCGGCGTCGTACAGCTCGGTCGGAATCGACTGCAGACCCGCCAGGAGGATCAGGGTGTAGAACCCCATGTTGGCCCAGATGGTGACCACGATCACCCAGAACATGGCCCAGTCGGCGTGCAGCATGAACTGAATCGGATCCAGGCCCACGCCCACCAACAACGCGTTCAGCAACCCGTCGCGCTGCAGGATCCACTTCCAGATCAACGCCACCACCACCGGCGACAGCAGTACGGGGTAGAAGAACACGCTGCGGAAGAACCCGCGCGCCACGATGCGGCCGTTCAGCACCAGCGCGGTGAGCAGCGACAACAGCACCATGCCGCCGACCTGCAAGATCACGAACGTGCCCGTGTTCCACACCGCGCGCCAGAAGCGATCCTCGCGGCAGGTGTTGGGATCGAGGTAATTGCCACAGTCGTACAACGTCGTGAAGTTCTCCGCCCCGACGAAGGGGCGATCCTGCGGATACAGACTGGTGCCGCTGGTCATGGCGTAATAGAAGTTCATCGCCATCGGGAACAAGATGAAGATGCCGAAGATCAGCAAATTGGGCAGCAGGAACACCCACGCCATGCGCCGCACGCCGGTCAGGCGCTGCAGGGGCTCGAGAACCAACCCCAGCAGCGACATCACCAGCGAGAAGGCGCCGAACGCCATGCGTCCCAGCGCCGACCCCGGCCCGGTCCCGGGTCGTGGCGGCGGGTCGTGACTCATGCGCTCCCTTCCAGCACGGGCACGGGGCGTCGAATTCGATCGGGCGCGCCCGATCGTTCACCGCGCGGCGGGGGCGCGGAGCGCGTCGCCCCGCCCTCCCGCCGCGCGAAGGCCGGTCCTACTCGGCCGCCTCGATCTGATCGTCGATGTCGGACTGCATGCGGGCGATGGCCTCGTCCAGCGTCAACTCGCCCACGAACACCTGGGTGAGGCGGTCGGGAACGGCGTCGTAGACGACGCGGTTGAACTCGTAGCCCTGCAGCTGGTACGCGATCGGATGCAGGTCGGGCACCTCGGCCGCGAACACCGAGAGCGCCTCACGGGTCGCTTCGAGCTCGGTGTCGAAGTCCACGCCCGATTCCGCCAGTCCCAGGTGGCCGGGGATGAACAGGCTGCGGCCGTAGAACTCCGCCAGGATCTCCTCCTGCGCCAGGAAGTCCAGCAGGCGGGCGACCTCCTCGGGGTGCTCCGTGTCGTCGAATCCGACCAGGGCGGCGCCGCCGGGCATGCCGGTGCAGGCGGCCGGCCCGCAGGGGTTCGGCACGGCCTGCCAGTCGAAGGCGTCCCCGATCAGGTCGGCGAACTGCCCGATCTGCCAACTGCCGGACATGTAGAACACCACCTGTGCGTTGACGAACTGCTCGTTGCCGGCCGCGTAGCCGCCACCGGAGCCGATCCACACGTCGGGGATCATGGTGCCGTCCTCGTGCCACTCGACCATCAGCTCGGCCATGCGCCGGAACCCCTCGTCGGTAAGGTCGGGGTCACCGTTCTCGTCGAACAGCTGCGCGCCCATGCTGATCGCGGGGCCGGCCATGCGGTGCATCGTGCGGTCCATCGCCATCGCGAACGGCGTGCCGGTGGCCTCGGCCACTTCGCGGCTCGCCTCGGCCCAGTCCTGCCAGGTGGCGCCCTCGCCGGGCATGTCGACGCCGGCTTGCCGGAACAGGGTGGCGTTCACGTACGGCCCGGTGACGGTCAACTGGGTCATGAAGCCGGGGATGGCGTCCGATCCGTCCGGTCGCATCCAATCCAGGAACGGTCCGAAGGAGTCTTCCCAGTAGGCAGGATCGTCGACCAGCGGCCGGAGGTCCAGGTAGTACTCGGACAGCCCACCCAGGTCGGTGACGCGCGCCAGGTCGGGCCCCTCGCCGGAGGCGAGCTGCAGCGGCAGCGACTGCAGGATCCCGCTGTTGTAGGGCACCGTGTCCATCACCACCTCGACGTCGGGGTTCTCGGCTTCGAAGCGATCCAGGAGTTCGCGCATCACCTGGCCTTCGTTGCCGTCGTCGTACCAGGTCATGCGGAGCTCGACCTGGGCGGCGGCGGCGCCGAGGACGAGCATGGCCGTGAGGAACGCGGCCAGGGCGGAGCGGGGGAATCGTGACGTCATGTGGCTTCCTCCTTCGCTGCGAGGGCGGTCCGGTGATCCCCGCACGCAGCACGGGGCCCCGGCGGCACCGAGCCGTCCCGGTCGTCGCGGGCCCAGGTCGGGCTCGCGGCGGCTGGCGATCGGTCGGTGCGTACCGCGAGTATCGGCCGCGAGGGAAGCCACGTCAAGATGGCGCGGGGCGTTCCGGTCCATGCCCCGCGTGCACCGAAACGCCCCGCCCGGGGAAGGTGCGACTAGCGATCGTCGCTACGAATCGCGGCGATCGCCTGGGCGACGACCTCGTCCGGCACCTCCTCGATCCCGTGGACGTCCCGGGCGTGCGTGGCGACCTGCGCCAGCACCTCCTCCTGCGTGTCGGCACGCACCTCGGCGTCGCAGTCGAACCCTACGTCTCGGCACCGCAACATCTTGGCCATTTCGAGCCTCCCTTCCCGTCGAATCGTGTCGCAGCAGGCGTGACGCCACCGTGACGGGCTCCGCCCACGGCGGGCCCTCACCCCTCCGGGTCGCCAGCCAGCCAGCCGTCGACCTGCTGCTCGAAGCCCGCGGCCGGGGCGGACGCGCGGGCGGCGCGGCGAACAGCCCACGCCGCGGACAGGGCGGCGGCTTCGCGGCGAAGGGCGGCCGCGGCGCGGTCGTCGTCGCGCACCGCCGCGACCATGGCTTCGGCGTCCGTATGCCCGCGCCCGATCGCGCGCGCCACGGCCAGCGCGGCCCGGAACGCGCCCGGCAGCGTGCCGGACGCCCGCGCCAGCCGCAACGCTTCGCGCGCCAGGGGACGTGCGGCCTCGGGCCCGGCCGTGCACCGTTGCGCCTCGGCCACGGTCGTCAACGCCTCCACCTGCAGCAGCACGTGGCCACCTTCCCGCCCGACGGCGAACGCCTGCGCGGCGAGGCTGCGCGCCGGGGCGGCGTCGCCCGCCGCCAGCGTCGCCCGCGCCAGCGTGTCCAGGGCGTGGCCCTCCACCTGCCGGTCCTCTCCGCGGCGCGCCAGGGCGATGGCGGCGCGCGCCAAGGTGCATGCCTCACCTGCGTTGCCCTGCTGGAGGTGCTGGTGCGCCAGGTTGTTCAGCACGATCGCTTGCCCGCGCAGGTCGCCGTCGCGCACCATCAGCGCGTGGGCGGCGAGGTAGTGCGCGCGTGCTTCCTTCGCCTGCCCGAGGGCGTCCGCGACCATGGCCAGGTCGAGCCGCAACGTCCGCGCACCCGCCGGATCGGCGCTCGCGTCGATCGCCGCCACCGCGCGACGCCAGTCGCGTGCGGCGTCGTCGTTCCGGCCGTCGTGCAGGGCGATGGATCCCAGCACGAACCACCCCTCGCTGGCGGCGGGCATGCCGTCCAACGATGCGAGTCCCTCACGCGCGGCACGCGCGGCGGCGTCGTGACGGCCGCGCTGGTGCTCCAACCAGGCGACGTCGATCAGGCGTCGCCCGCGAGGCACGGGACGGACCTCCATCTCTACTTCGGCGCGGAGCAGGGTCGCGGCCTCCGCCAGCCAGCCGCCCGCCTCGGCGCGGCGCACCACCGTCCCCCCAGGGGCGCCGTACCCACCGATCCCGCCCGCCGGGCGGGCGATGGTCGCCGCGGCCCGACGCGCCAACGCCCGCGCCTCGTCGGGCGGTTCGGCGTCGAAGGCGTGCGCCATCATGTTGCGAAGCGTCGCGTAGGCGTCCAAGAGCCCGTGGGGGTCACCCTCGGCGTGATGGGCACGCATGCGCGCAAGGTGGGCCGGCACCGCATGCGGGTCGGCGGCCAGCCAGCGCCGGGCCGACGTCAGCGCGTCTGCGGTGCGCCCTTCGCGGAGGGCGGCCTCGACGGCCTGGGCGTGACGTTCGGCGTGGAGGCCGCGGCGGCGTTCCGCCTCGGCGGCGAACCGCTCCGCCAGTTCGGTCCGCTCACCCGGGTCGGGAAGCTCGAACGGGTCGCCGGCGCCCTCGGGCCCTGCATGCTCCCCGTCGTGCCACGGAAAGGCGACGGGCAGGTCGGCCGGCAACGTCAACGGATCGCCGTGCAGCAACGCGCCCGCCAGGTTCACGCGCCGTACGACCTGACGCAGGTTGCTGCGTGCCCGGGCCGCATCGGCGTCGGGCCACAGCCATGCCGCCATCCGGGCGCGCGAGGTGGGACCGAACGATGCCACGGCGCACAGCAGCAGGGCGCGCACGCCCGTGAAGGTCGCGATGACGGCGTGGTCCGCACGCAACTCGACCCGGTCCGCCCGCACGCGCAGGCGCTCCCTTGCCGCAGGCCGCGTGGCCGACATATCCGAGTATACGGAGCGTGGCCGCCCCGCGGCCGCTCAGTCGCCGCTGCGCACGTCCATGGCGTCGCGAAGGCCGTCACCAAGCAGGTTGAACCCCACGACCGCCAGCGCGATGGCGATGCCGGGGATGGTGGCGATGTGCGGCGCGCTGGTGATGTAGTCGCGGCCGGCCGCGATCATGCCGGCCCAGGACGGTGTCGGCGGCTGCACGCCCAGCCCCAGGAAGGACAGGGCCGCCTCCATCAGGATGGCGTAGGCGAGGTAGAGGCTGGCGTACACCAGCAGGGTCGCCAGGAAGTTGGGCACCACGTGCCGACGAACGATGCGCGGGCCGCGCGCGCCCAACGCCCGGGCGGCGTTGATGTAGTCGCGCTCGCGGATGCCCGCCACCGCGCCGCGCGCGATGCGTGCGAAGGCGGGCACCGTCCAGATGCCGATCGCGATGATGGTGTTGTCCATGCCGGGCCCCAACGCCGTGACGATGATGATGGCCAGCAGCAGGTAGGGGAACGCCAGAAGCACGTCCATCGCGCGCATGATCACGTTGTCCAGCACCCCGCCCACGTACCCGGCGATGGTGCCCAGCAGCCCGCCGACCAGCACGCCGAACCCGACGGAGGTGACGCTAACGATCAGCGTGACGCGCGCCCCGAAGATGAGGCGGGACAGGATGTCCCGTCCGAAGGCGTCCGCGCCCAGGATGAAGCCGTCGCCGGGCGCGGCGCGACGTTCGAACAGGCTCTGCGCGGCGGGATCCTGCGGCGCCAGCCAGGGTGCGAACACGGCCACCAGCACCAGAAGCGCCACGATGACCAGCCCCACCATGGCCAGGCCGTTGCGGCGAAAGCGCGTCCATACCCCGCGGGAGGGGCGCCGCTGCACCGTTTGCGCGGCCGGAGCGCTCACCGTGCGAGCTCCGCGGCGGAAACGATCCCGATACCCGGCCGAATCACGAGTAGCTCACCCTCGGGTCGAACAGGCCGTAGCTCACGTCCACCAGCAGGTTCACGCTGACGTAGGTCGTGGCCAGCACCAGCACCACCCCCTGCACCAGGATGAAATCGCGGTTGAAGATCGCGAACACCGTCAGGCGCCCAAGGCCGGGCCACGAGAACACGGTCTCGGTCAGCACCGCGCCGCCCAGCATCTGGCCCAACTGGAGGCCGAGGGCGGTGACGACGGGGATGATGGCGTTGCGCAGTGCGTGCTTGTACAACATGCTGCGGCGCGACACCCCTTTGCTGCGCGCGGTGCGGACGTAGTCCTCCTGCAGCACCTCCAACAGGCTGGCGCGGGTCATGCGCGCCAGGATGGCGACGGACGGCAACGCCAGCGTGACAGCCGGCAGCACCAGGTGCCGGAAACTGCCCCGGCCCGCCACGGGGAACCACCCCAGGTTGACGCTGAACACCACGATGAACACCAGGCCGGTCCAGAACACCGGCATCGATAGGCCGGCCAGCGACACCACCCGGACCAGGTTGTCCACCCAGCTTTGCGGACGTGCGGCCGAGGCCACGCCGAGGGGCACGCCGACGAACACGGCCAGCAGCACCGCGGCGCCGGCCAGCTGCGCCGTGGCCGGCAGGGTCTCGCCGATCATCACCGCGACCGGCCGACCGTCCTTGATCGAGGTGCCGAGGTCGCCCCGAACGACGTCGGCGATGTACTGCACGTAGCGAACGTGCAACGGCTGGTTCAGGCCGAGCTCATTGCGGGTGCTCTGAATCGCCTCGGGGGTGGCGAACTCGCCCAGCATCAGGGCGACGGGATCGCCCGGCACGATCTCCATGGTGAGAAGTACGACCAGCACGACCCCGAGCAGGATCGGCACGGCCATCAAGATTCGGCGGATCACATAGACGAACATGGTCGGAAGGGGCTGGAGGGGCGCGAGGCCCCTCCAGCGACACGGTCCCTCCTACTCGATACTGACGGGGTACAGGTCGAGGTTGTACTCGATGGGGTGCGGCACGAAGCCGTTCACGTCCGAGCCGACCACCGCCACCTCGATGGTGTTGTAGATCGGCACGGAGGGCACGTCCTCGGCCAGGATCTCCTGCACCTCGGCGTAGAGCTCCTCGCGCGTCTCGACGTCGGTCTCGGCGCGGGCCTCCTCGAGCAGCTCGTCGACGCGCTCGTTGGCGTAGCGCCAGCTGTTCCAGCTCTCCGGCGGCACTTCGTCGCTGTGGAAGTTCGAGAACATCGTGTAGTCGGCGTCGGCGGTGGTGGTGAGCCACCCGAAGGTGAACATGTCGTACGCCAGCGAGCCTTCCCGCAGCTGCGTGAAGGTGGTGGCCCACTCGAACACGTCCAGCTCGACCTCGATCCCGACCTGGCGCAGGAACTCCTGGAGCACCTCGGCGATCTCCTGGTCCTGCAGGTAGCGGCCGGCGGCGGGCAGCATTTCGAGCACCAGTTCCTCGCCGTCGCGCTCCATCACGCCGTCGGCGTTCATCTCGAAGCCGGCCTCCTGGAGCAGCTCGCGGGCCCGTTCGGGGTCGTAGGGGTAGCGCTCATCGAGGTTCATGTCGGTGTAGCCCAGCACGCCGGGCGAGATCACGCTGGTCGGCACCGTCGCGGCGCCCTCCAGCAGGTTGTCGACGATGCCGGGCACGTCGATGGCGTGCGCGATGGCCTGGCGCACCAGGAGCTCGTCCATCGGCTCGCGCTCCAGGTTGAAGCCCAGGTAGAACACCCGCAGGCCCGTGGCCTTCAGCACGTCGAAGTCGGGGTCGTCCTCGAACGACGGCAGATCCGAAGGGCTGGGCTTGAGCAGCATGTCGGCCTCGCCGGAGCGCAGCGCCAAGGTGCGGGCGCCGTTCTCGGGCACGGTGCGGAACACCACCCGGTCCAGCTCGGGCCGGCCGCGCCAGTAGTCGTCGTTGGCTTCCAGAACCACCTGTTCGTTGGTCTGCCACTCGACGAACTCGAACGGGCCCGTCCCCACGGGATTGCGGCCGTAGGCGTCGCCGTGCTTTTCGACCGCCGTCGGACTGACCACACCGGTGTACACCATGGTGCTGACCAGCAGCAGCGGGCCGTAGGCACGCTCGGCGACGATGTCGACGGTGTACTCGTCGACGACCTCGACCGCTTCGATGGGGCCGGCCAGGCTGGCCCAACGGCCGGGCGGGTCGGCGAACAGGGCGCGATCCCAGGTGAACTTGACGGCGTCGGCGTTGAAGGGGGTGCCGTCGTGGAAGGTCACGCCCTCGCGCAGGGTGAAGCGCAGCCGACGGTCGGAGACGAACTCCCAGTCGGTCGCCAGGCGCCCCTCGACCTCCATGTCGGCGTTGAGGGTGATCAACGGCTCGATGACGTTGCCGAACACCCAGGCGCCGGGCGCGGTGGTCTCTTGCTGCGCGTCCAGCGAGACGGGATCGGACGGACGGACGATGACGAGTTCCTGGTCGTCCTGGGCCAACGCCATCGGCGTCGCCAGTAGGACCAGCATTGCGAAGGTTGCGAAGCCACGCTTCATGGAGCCTCCTCGAGGTTCGGACTCGGCCGCCGGGCCACGACGGGACCGACGAGCGCACGGAGAACGGACCCACCCCCGACCTCGGCTCCGGACGATCCGCGTCGGCAGGTGTTAGGCGCAAGTGTAACGGTCATGAAGTTGCAGCGTCAATCACGCCGTGGAGCCGGCGTGCTTTGACCGAAGGGGCCGCGCCCTGTTACAGTCATGCATAACGCGTATGGATTCGGTGCCCAGACCCCCGCCGCTGTTCCTGACCCTCGACCGGGAGCTTCCCGTGTCGATCCACGCGCAGTTGGTGGGCCAGATCGAGTACGGCGTGTCGTCGGGCCGGCTGCCGCCCGGCAGTCAGCTGCCCTCCGTACGGGAACTGGCCGAGCAACTCGCCGTGTCCCCCGTGACCGTGTCGCACGTGTTCCGTACCCTGCGCGAGCGCGACCTGATCGAGACCGTCCCCGGGCGCGGCACCTTCGTGGCGACCAAGCTGGACCGTCCCGGGACGGCGAGCTCCCACCTGCCGGCGCTGCATCGCGCCGTGGACGACCTGATCCGGGTCGCCGACGGGCGCGGCGTGTCCCGCGACGAGTTGGCCGGCATGGTCTCGCTCCGCCTGCGGCAGGACACGCCCCCGCCGGCGGCGGCGCTGCGGGTCCGCTTCGTCGGCATCTACGCCGAAGCAACGTGGGACTACGCCCGCGACGTGCAGCGCGCGCTGGGGCCGAACTGCCGCGTCGACGCCGTGTTGTTCGACGAGCTGCAGGGCGAACGCGGCGCCGCCACGCAGCCGCTGCAGGGGGCCGACCTGCTGTTGACCTTCCCCCACCGCCGCGCCGACCTGGAGCGGTTGGTGGGTGAGAGGCCGCCGATCGGCGTCGTCCGGTTCATCCCCAGCGCCCGGGTCCGCACCCGCCTGGCCGAGCTCTCCCCCTTCACCCGCGTCGGGCTGGTCTCGGCCGTGCCGGAGTTCCTGCCCACGTTTCTCAAGGGCGTGCGTGGCTTCGCCCAGCACGTGCGGGAGATTCACGGCACGGTGCAGGGCGCGGACGACCTGGACGCCCTGCTGCAGGCCAGCGATCTGGTGATCTACGCCACCGGCACCGAGGAGGCCGCCCGGCACCTCCCCCCACAGGTGCCCAGCTTCGAGTACCGTCACGTGCCCGATCCCGTGTGGCTGGACGAGCACGTCGCCCCCCTGGTCGCCACGCTGGCCCGCCCACAACGCACCGCGGACGTCGCCCCGCCCGCACCCACCACCCCCCAGGACGCGGTGCCCGCGACGCGCCCGCGCTTTGACGAGTAGACGAGTAGGAGACGACGCATGCACGCCCACGACATGACCTGGTTCGACATGGAGACCTACCTGGAGCGGGACGACCGCGCCGTCGTCCCGCTCGGCAGCCTGGAGCAACACGCCTACCTGAGCCTGGGGGTCGACAACCTTCTCTCGCAGCGCGTGGCGCGCGACGCCGCCGAGCCGCTCGGCGTGCCCGTGTTTCCGGGTGTGCCCTACGGGCTCACCCCCTACCAGACGGGCTATCCCGGCACGCTCACCCTGCGGATGGAGACCTACCTGCACCTGCTGCGCGACCTGATGGACGGCCTGGCCGGCCAGGGTTTCCGCCGCATCATCTTCGTCAACGGCCACGGCGGCAACGCCGGCTGCCGCGGGTTGCTGCAGGAATGGATGATGGACCACCCCGAGGTGACGGTGAAGTGGCACGACTGGTGGAGCGCGCCCCGGACCATGGCCAAGATCAAGGAGATCGATCCGGTCGCGTCGCACGCCTCCTGGATGGAGACGTTTCCGTGGACGCGCCTGGCGCACGCCGTGCCGCCAGAGGGGCAGAAACCGATGATCGACGTGGACGTACTGCGGATGTTGTCCCCCGCCCAGGTCCGCGACTACATGGGCGACGGCAACATGGGCGGCGTGTACGCCAAGCCGGACGAGACGATGGACGCGGTCTGGGCCGTCGGCGTCGAGGAGACGCGCGCGGCGATCGAAGGGCCGTGGGGCGCATGAGCGCTCACGACCACCGCAGGGGGGCCGCGCCGTGCGCACGCTGATCTGGGGCGCCGGCGCGATCGGGGGCACGTTGGGCGCCTACGCCCTCCGCGCCGGACGCGAGCTGACCTTCGTGGACGTGGACGAAGACCACGTCGCCGCCATTCGCGCCCACGGGCTGCACGTCACCGGCCCCGTCGATGACTTCACGGTGCCCGCCCGCGCCCTCCTGCCAAACGAGGTCACGGGCGAATGGGACGCGATCCTGTTGTGCACCAAGGCCCTCCACACCGAGGCGGCCGTGCGCGCGCTGACGCCCCACCTGGCCGAGGACGGCTTCGTGGTCTCGGTGCAGAACGGCCTGAACGAGTTCGTGATCGCCGAGCACGTCGGCCACGAACGCACCCTCGGCGCCTTCGTCAACTTCGGCGCCGACTACCTGGAGCCCGGCGTGATCCACTTCGGCGGGCGCGGCGCGGTGGTGGTCGGCGAACTGGACGGCCGCGCCAGCGAACGTCTGGACTGGCTGCTGGAGCTGATGCGCACCTTCGAGCCCGGCGCGGAAGCCACCCGTGATATCTGGTCCTACCTGTGGGGCAAGATGGGCTACGGCGCGATGTTGTTCGCCAGCGCGCTCACCAATGACAGCATCGCCGACGTGCTGGCCGCCCGCGAGGCACGACCGATCCTGGACGCACTGGCCCGCGAGGTGCTGGCCGTGGCGGCCGCCGAGGGCGTGACGCCGCGCGGCTTCAACGGCTTCGACCCCGCCGCGTTCGGGCCGTCCGGCAGCGACGCGGCCCGCGACGCGTCGTATCGGGCGATGGAGGCGCACAACCGCGGCTCCGCCAAGACGCACAGCGGCGTGTGGCGCGACCTGGCCGTCCGCAAGCGCAAGACCGAGGTGGACGCGCAGTTCGGCCCCATCCTGGAGCGGGCGGAGGCGCACGGCATCCCCGTCCCCACCACGCGCCGCATGGTCGACCTGGTGCACGACGTCGAGACGGGGCGCCGCCCGCAGGACTGGGCGACGCTGATGGCCCTCTCCCCGCAATCGGACCCCGCATGAGCGCAGGCGCCATGAACATCCGCTTCGACGGGCGGACCGCCCTGGTCACCGGCGCCGCGCACGGCATCGGCCGCGCCATCGCGCTGGCCTTCGCCCGCCTGGGCGCGCACGTGTTCGCGTCCGACGTCAATGAGGGCGAACTGGCCGAGACGCAGCGGCAGGCGCGCGAGGCGGGCACACCGCTCGAGGTCGCCCGCGTGGACGTCACCGACCGTAATGCGGTCACCTCCTGGGTGGACGACGCCGCGGCCCGGCACGGCCGGCTGGACGTGCTGGTCAACGACGCCGGCGGGGTGTTGGGGCAGGTCGGACGACCGGTCGAGGAGGTGTCCAGCGAGGACTGGCGCGCCATCTTCGCCGCCAACCTGGACGGCGCCTTCCACACCAGCGCCGCCGCCACGCCGCACTTCAAGCAGGCCGGCAGCGGCCGGATCGTGAACGTCTCGAGCGGCGCCGGCCTCGGGGTGAGCCTGACCGGCATCCAGGCGTACGCCTCCGCCAAGGCCGGCCTGATCGGGCTCACCCGGCAACTGGCGCACGAACTGGGACCGCACGGCGTCACGGTCAACTGCGTGGCGCCGGGGTTCGTGCGCTCGAACCCCACCACCGAGGCGCAGTGGCAGTCGTACGGCGAGGAGGGGCAGGCCCGGCTGCTGCAGAGCCTGGCCCTTCGGCGGCTCGGCTCGGCGGACGATATCGCGCACGGCGCGCTGTTCCTGGCGTCGGACCTGGCCGGCTGGGTCACCGGCCAGACGCTCGCGATCGACGGAGGACGCCTGTGACGCACGACCTGGACGCGGTCCTGGGCGAGCTGCAGGCGAACCTGGAGGCGTATCGCGCCGAGCTGGCCACCTTCATCGCCATCCCCACCGTCTCCACCGACCCAGACCACGCCGGCGACGTGGAACGCGGGGCGCAGTGGGTGGCCGACCGCCTCCGCGCGGCCGGCGACATCGCGGTCGAGGTCGTCCACACCGGCCACCACCCGGCCGTGCTGGGACGCTGGGACGGCGCGGAGGACGCCCCCACCGTGCTGGTGTACGGGCATTTGGACGTGCAACCCCCCGACCCGCTGGAGGCGTGGCACTCCCCCCCGTTCGAACTGACCGAGCGTGACGGGCGTTGGTACGCGCGGGGCGTGTCCGACGACAAGGCGTCGATGCTGATCCCGATCCTGGTCGCGGAGGCGTTCTTCCAACGCGGCGCCCCGCCCGTGAACCTGCGCTTCTTGTTCGAAGCGGAGGAGGAGATCGGCAGCCCCAGCCTTCCTGGGCTGGTCCGGAAGCGCGCCGATGACCTCGCCTGCGACGTGGCCCTCTCCGCCGACGGGGGCATGTGGCGCGCCGACCTGCCCAGCCTCACCACCCGCGCCCGCGGCCTTACGGCCCTCGAAGTGCAGGTCGAGGGGCCAGGCAAGGACCTGCACTCCGGGCGGCACGGCGGCGCGGTGCACAACCCTCTGCACGCGCTGGTGGATCTGCTGTCCGGCCTTCACGACGCCGACGGCCGCGTCGCGGTGGCAGGCTTCTACGACGACGTCCTGCCGCCGGACGCGGACAGCCTGGCCGCCGTCGAGGCGCTGCCGTTCGACGACGACGACTATCTGCGGGAGGTCGGCGCACCCGCCCCCTACGGCGAGGTGGGCTTCGGCACGCTGGCCCGGCGCTGGCTCCGCCCCACCCTGGAGCTGAACGGCGTCGCGGGCGGCTACCAAGGGCCCGGCATCAAAACCGTCCTCCCTCGGGAGGCTTCGGCGAAGATCACCTGCCGCCTGGTGCCGAACCAAGAGCCCGAAACGGTGCTGGCACGGGTCAGGCAGCACCTCGAGGCGGCCGCCCCGCCCAGCGTGCGGGTGCAGGTGACGCTGGACGAGACGGGCGCTCGGGCGTACGCCATGACGCCGGACCATCCCGCCTTGCGGGTGGCCGAAGAGGTCCTGGAGCACGTGTTCGGTCGGGCGCCGGTGCGGGTCGGCATGGGCGGCAGCGTGCCGATCCTGACCACCTTCCGAGAGGCGCTCGGGGTCGACACGCTGTTCTTCTCGTTCAGCACCTCTGATGAGGACATTCACGCCCCCAACGAGTTCTACCGCCCCGAACGGTTCGCGGCCGGCCTGCAGGCGTGGGCGCGGCTGTGGGACGGCCTGGCGCGGTCGCCGGACGTGAAGCGCGCGGCCGCGGGCGAAGAGAACGGACCGTCCACGTGACGGACCGCGGCGCCGCGGCGAAGGCCGGCGGCACAGGAGACGTGTCGGCGACCGAGGTGGCGGACCGCCTCCGTGAACGCCTCGGCGAAGGCGACCTGGCGTGCCTGCTGTGCGACCACGGGGCCGCCCGACCCGTGCCGGAGACCGGCGGGGTGCGCTTCGGGCCCGCCACCTTCGCTGGCGTAGCCAAGACGGTTCGCGCCCCCGGCGGCGCGCTCGCGGCCGTCCGGCGCGCCGTGCGCGAGCCGTGCGACGGCCACGTGCTCCTGCTGCACTCGAGCGGCGAACCGGCGGTGTGGGGCGGCCGCCTGAACGCCGCGGCGCGTACCGCCGGCGCCGCCGGCGTCGTGGTGGTGGGCCGCGTCCGGGACGTGCCCACCCTGCGGGCCTCGTCGCTCGGGATCGTCGCCTCGGGCGTCGCGCCGCATCGCAGCGACGCGGACGACCCGGGCGAGGTGGACGTGGCACTGCATGTGGGCCGAACGCACGTGAACCCGGGCGACGTGCTGCTGGCGGACGAGAACGGCGTCGTCGCGATCGCGCCGAGCGCGTTCGCCATGGTCGTGCGCCAGCTGGACGACTGGATTCGCGAGGAACGGGCGGCCGACGAGGCGGGCCCCTCGGGCACCGAGGGGAACGCGCGCTGAGGGGTCGCAGGACCCGGCCGGATCGCACCCCGCGGCCGTCGTACCGCCGTGCGGAAAATCCCGCCCCCACGGCGGTACCATGCGACATGCGTTCGACATGTAGAAGCCGGCTCGTCGTCCCGGTCCTGCTGGCGCTCCTGTGGGCATGCGCCGGCAGCGCCGCCGCGCAATGGTCGGTGGAGATCTACACCGGCTCGTCGTCCACCCTGCCCACCACGCTCGAACTCCGCCAGGAGGGCCACCCCGACACCGTGATCACGGGGGTTCGCTACGAGACGCGCCCCTGGAACCACTTCGAGTCGCTGGCGCTGCTGACCGAGAACTACTACATGGTTCGCGCCGGGTACCTGACGCCGCTCTCGCCGGTGCAGGACACCCGCCTGGGTGTCGAACTCGAGGTGCTGCACGACAAGGCGTACTACCGCTCCGGCCATGATCCCGGCGGCGTGGTGCAGCACTTCGAGCTGTCGGACGGCGTGGTCTACGTGCTGGCGAACGCCTCGCTGGTGCACCCCGTGGCGCGGGACGACGCCTTCCCGCGCGGGCGGGTGCAGGTGGTCGGCCGGGTCGGTGCGGGACCGGTCATCACCAAGCCGGCCTCCACCATTCGCGGCGAGGGACTGGGGCACGACATCCACGGCACCTGGACCGGGTACGAAGTGGCGGGCTTCGGCGGGCAGGCCGCGGCGCAGGTCCGCGTCTTCCTCACGCCATGGCTCACCACCGGCATGGAGACCAAGTTCAGCTACGCCGACGTGACGCAGCGCATCGCGGGCGGCACCTCGCGCACCACCCTGCCGAGCGTGCACCTCACCTTCGGGCTCGGCGTGGTGCACTGACCCAGCTGCGCTCCGAGCCACCTCGTCACGACAGCAGCGGCGCGAGTTGCCCCGCGAGGTGCTCCCCGATCGCCAGCGACGCCGTCGCAGCGGGCGACGGCGCGTTGAGGACGTGCAGCGCGTCGGCGGTGCGCACCACGTGGAAGTCGTCCACCAGCCGGCCGTGGCCGTCCACCGCCTGCGCCCGCACGCCCGCCCCGCCCGTCCGCACCTCGTCGGCGCGAAGGTCGGGCATCAGCCGTTGCAGCGAACGCACGAACGCGCGGCGGTTCAGCGAGCGCGCCACCTCGTACGCCCCCGTCCCGCCGTACCGCGCCGCCAAGCGCCAGAAACCCGGATACGCCAACGTGTGCGCCAGATCGAAGCCGTTCACGTCGCGCCAACGGTAGCCCTCCCGCGCGAAGGCCAGCACCGCGTTCGGACCGGCCTCTACCTCGCCGTGCACGGTGCGGGTGACGTGCACGCCCAGGAACGGCAGGTCCGGGTCCGGCACGGGGTAGATCAGACCCCGCACGCGGGCGGCGGCGTCGGGCCGGAGCATCACGTACTCCCCGCGGAACGGCACGATCCGCACGCCGGGGTCCACGCCGGCCAGGCGGGCGAAGCGATCGGCGTGCAGCCCGGCGCAGCCCACCAGGCGGGCGGTGCGCACCTCGCCGCGCGGGGTGTCGAGGCGGAGGCCGGCCGCGTCGCGGTCCACAGCACGGACGGGCGCGCCGGTGAGGATGCGGACGCCGTCTGCGTCGAGGTCGTGCGCCAGGGCGCGGCTGACGGCGGTGAAGTCGGTAATCGCGGTGTGCGGCGAGTGAATGGCGGCCAGGCCGGCGGCGTGCGGCTCCAGCCGGCGCAGTTCGCCTCCGTCGATACGCCGGACGTCGGGGACGCCGTTCTGCACGGCCCGCTGATGCAACGCCTCCAGGCGTGGCAGGTCCGCTTCGCGGGTGGCGGTCACCACCTTGCCGCACGCCTGGTAGGGCAGGTCGTGCGCGCGGCAGAACGCGCGCAGCATGCGGCCGCCCTGCATGCACAGGCGCGCCTTGAGCGAGCCGGGCCGGTAGTACAACCCGGCGTGCACCACCCCGCTGTTGTGGCCCGTCTGGTGGCGGGCCAGCTGGTCCTCCTTCTCCAGCAGCACCAGCCGCAACTGCGGCCAGCGGGCCCGTACGGCGCGGGCGGTCGCCAGGCCGACGATGCCGCCGCCAATGACCGCCAGGTCGGCCTCGATTCGCTCCGTTCGGGTCACGGATGCGGCGCGTGCGTCACGCCCGCGCCCCTTCGGCCCGCACGGGATTGTGGACCTCGCCCACGCCGGTCACGACGCAGCCTATGGTGTCGCCGTCCGCCAGGACCGCGGCGCCGGGCGTGCCGGTCGAGATCATGTCGCCCGGTTCGAGGGTGGAGACGTGCGAGAAGAACGACACCAGCTCCCAGGGGCCGAAACGCATGTGCGCGACCGTGTCGCGCCGGTGCTCGCGCGATCCGTGCAGGGTGGCGACCTCCACCTTCGTGATGTCGGGCACTTCGTCCACGCTGACCATCTCGGCCCCGACCGACAGGAAGGTGTCGAACGACTTGGCGCGGGTCAGGAAGCGCGGGTTGCGCTGCAGGATGTCCTCCGCCGTCATGTCGATCACCGCCACCAGCCCGGCCACGACCGAGGGCGCATCCGCCGCAGGCACGTCTCGGCAGCGCCGCCCGATCACCAGCGCCAGTTCGGCCTCGCCGGTGGTGCGCTGGCTGGCGCGGGGGATCACGATCTCGTCGCCGGGGCCAACGATCGTGGTGGCCGGCTTCATGAAGGTGGCGGGTTCGCTGGGGCGTTCCTCGCCCAGGTCGCCGGCGTGCGCCTGGTAGTTCAGCCCCACGCCGAGGATCTTGGGGGGGTGCAGCAGCAGCGGGGCGGGCCGGACGTCGTCGCCGAGCCGCTCGGCCTCCCGTACGGCGTCCTCGTGGGCGTCGAGCCAGGCCCGCAGCTCCCCCAGGCGGCCGCTGGCGAGGAGGTCGTCGACGGTGATGGGCCACAGCGTGCCGGCCGTCCGGTTCAGGGTACGCAACGACACCCGGCCTTCGGGTACGACCACGCCCGCACGCGGGCCGCCCGGCGTATGAAAGCTGCAGAGGCGCATGCATGATTGTCGCATCCTCGGCCGCCATTCGGCGCCCCTCGGCGTCGCTCGCAGCGTCGGCCGCGCCACTCGGGGCGCTACGGGATCAGCAACGTCACGCCCTCCGCCGCGAACGACCCCATGCCCTCCATCGCCGGGTGCGCCTCGCGCAACGGCCGGCGGGCGCGGATCAGCGCCTCCACCGGAACCTGCCGGGTTTCGATGAAGCGGAGCATGTCGGCGTAGCGCCAGGCCTGCATCCCGTGGCTGCCCAGCAGGGTGAGCTCGCGGCGGATCACCTCGAACATGGGGACGGGCGGGGCGGCCTCGTCGCCCAGCAGCAAGCCCAACTGCAGGTGACGGCCGCGCCTGCGCACCGACCGGACCGCCTGCGCGCAGGTGTCGGCGCTGCCCAGCGCGTCGATCGCGACGTGCGCCCCGCCGTCGCTGGCGTCGCGGACGGCGCCGATGGGGTCCTCGTCGCGGGCGTTCACGCACGTGGCCGCGCCGAAGGTGCGGGCCAGCGCCAACGCTTCCTCCCGCACGTCCACGGCGACCACCCGCGCGCCGACCGCGACGCCGACCATCACCGCTGAGAGGCCCACCCCGCCGCAGCCGTACACCGCCAGCGCCTCGCCGGGCGCCAGTCGCGCCTTGTCGACCAGGCCGCCGTACGCCGTCATGAAGCGGCACCCCAGGGCGGCGGCGACCTCGAACGAGACGGCCTCCGGCAACGACACCAGGTTGACGTCGGCCCACGGGACCGCCACGTACTGCGCGAAGCTGCCCCAGCCGTCGAACCCGGGCTGGTATTCGACGTCGCACAGGTTCTGATGCCCCGAGCGGCAGGTGGCGCACCGGCCGCAGCCGCAGCAGAACGGCGCCGTCACCCGCTCGCCGCCGTGGAACGCCTGAACCTCCGCCCCGACGCTTCGCACCACCCCCGCGAACTCGTGTCCCGGCACGTGCGGGAACGACACGCTGGGGTCGTGCCCGACCCAGGCGTGCCAGTCGCTCCTACACACGCCGGTGGCCCGCACTTCGATCACGGCCCCGTGCGGCGGCGGTTCGGGGTCGGGCGCGTCGCGATACGTCAAGGGGGCGTTCGGGGCGTCGACGAGGATGGCGTTCATGGTGTCTCGATGGTACGCCGCACGGGGCGGCGCGTGGCGCGTGCGCCCAGCCGGCGGCCAAGACGTGCGCAAGCGCAGGGCGTGCGTCGGGCGGCACCCCATGAACCGGCCCCTTCGCACGGGTCGGCGAAGGGGCCGTCGGGTTGGACCGGCGCACGCGTCAGCCGTTCGGGCTCAGGCGGCGTCCTCCTCGGCGACCGTCTCGTCCTCTTGCTCGTCCTCCAGCGAGGGAATGATCAGGACCATGCCGTCGAAGATCAGGTCCGGCTCTTCGATCAGGTTCGCGTTGGCCTCCAGGATCTCGGGCCAGAGGTTGCCGTTGCGGTAGAAGAACGTGGCGATGCTGGAGAGGCTGTCACCCTCCTGGACCGTGTAGATGCCGCGGGCGCCGCTGAGGCGGGCGACCTCGTTCTGGGTCTGCTGCAGCTCGCTGCGGATCTGGGCCAGCTCGTCGCGTTGCGCCTGCGTCGTCTCGGCAAGTCCGGATTGCTCCTCCAGCACCTCCTCGAGGCGCTCGGTCAGCGTCGACGCGCGGCCCTGGGCCGTCTCCAACTGGGAAGCGGTGGACTCGAGTTGCTCTTCGGTCTGCTCCCGCTCAGCGCGCACCGTGTTCAGCTCGCTCTGAAGCTCGTCGCGTTCCGCCGTGACGGTGGTCAGCTCCTCTTGGAGCTGATCGCGTTCGTCCGTGACGGCGGACAGGTCCGCCTGCGCGGCGTCGCGCTCGTCGCGCACCGCGGCCAGGTCGGCCTGCAGGGCGTCGCGCGCTTCGGCGAGCTCGGCGAGGTCGGCCTGAAGCGCGTCCCGTTCGCTTCGCACCTGCTCGAGTTCGGACGCCAGCGCGTCCCGTTCGGCGCGGACCTCCTCGAGCGTGCCCTGTACGTCTTCGAGGGAGGCTTCGCGCGTTGCGAGGCTCTCTTCGAGCTCGGCCATCTCGGCTTCACGCGCTTCGAGGGCCTGCTCACGCTCGGCCACCTCGGCCTCGCGCGTGGCCAGCGTCTCTTCGAGGGTCGCCATCTCGGCCCGCACCGAGGACAGCTCCTCCTGGGCAGCTTCGAGGTCGGACGCGAGTGCGTTGCGCTCTGCCGACATCGCCGACAGGTCGTCTTGCAGCGAATCCCGCTCGGCACGAACCTCCTGCAACGCTGCCTCGGTCTGGGCCAGCTCCTCCGCGCGTTCCGCCTCGGCCTCACGCGCTTCGGTCAGCTGCGCCTGCAAGTCCGCCTCACGCGCTTCCGTGCGCTCCCGCGCGTTCAACGCACGCGCCAACTGCGACTCGACCGTGGACAACGACGCCTCGGCCGCTGCCAACTCGGACCGAAGCTGATCGCCCCGCGCCTCCGCAGAATCCCGCGCGTTCGATGCCCGTTCCAAACGACTCTGCAGGTCGTCCCGCACTTCACGAAGCTCGGCCAGCTCCGCTTCCTTCGCGCTCACCTGCTCCTGCGCCTCCTGCGCCTCCGCCTCGGCAGCGTCGGCACGCGCCTCGGCGGTCTCGCGGGCGTTGGTGGCACGCGCCAAGCGCGCCTCCAACTCGTCCCGCGCCGCCTGCGCCTCGGCAAGCTCCGCTTCGCGGGCCGACAGGGTCTCCTGCAAGCCCGTCAATTCGGCCTGGGCCGACGCCAACGCCTCCTCCGAAGCGCTCAGGTCGGCCGCCAGCGTGTCACGCTCCTCCGACAGCGACGCCACCTGCGCCTCGAGCGAATCCCGCTCGGCACGAACCTGCTGCAACGCCTCCTCAGCCTCGGCCTCTTCCTGCGCGCGGGCCTCCTGGCTCTGCCGGGCCTGGGCCAACGCGTCTTCGCGCTCGGCCAGCATCTCCTCGGCGTCGGCCAGGTCGGACTCCCGTGCGGCAAGTGCCTCCTCGCGCTGGGCGAGCGACTGCTGGAGCGCATCGCGTTCGTCCCGGACCTGAGCCAGCTCGGATGACATGGCGTCGCGTTCGCTCCGTACCTCGTCCAATGTGCTGCGCACGTCGGCCAGTGAGGCGTCGTGCTCGGCCACGTTCGCCTCGAGCTCGCTCAGTTCGGTCTCCCGCGCCGCGAGCGTCTCTTCCCGTTCCGCGAGGGCGGCCTCGCGCGCCGCGAGGGACTCCTCGAGAGAGGTCATCTCCGACTGGACCGCGTCCAACTCCTCCATCGCAGCGTCGCGCTCGTCCGCGATCGCGTCCCGCTCCTCGCGCACGCTGGCGAGTTGCGCTTCGACTTCGTCGCGTTGCTCGGCGGCCTGGGCCTGGGCGGCCTCGGCGTCGCGAAGCTGGGCGTCGGTCGCTTCGCGTTCGGATTCCAGCTCTTCGATCCGGCCTCGCAGCGCCTCGAGCTCCTCCTGTTGCTCGCTGACCGTCTGGCGGGCCTCCGCCAGCTCGGCGTTGGTGGCCTCGAGCTCGGCGTTGGCCGCCTCCAGTTCGGCCCTGGCCTCGTCGACGGCGCTTTGCAACGTGCGGACGTTGGCGAGGGCAGCGTCGCGTTCGACCTCGGCGATGGTCAACGCGGTCGAGCTCTCTTCGCGCGCTGCTTCGAGCTCCTCGACGCGGGCCTGTGCCTCTTCGGCTTCGGCTTCGGCCTCCTCGGCCCGGGCGATCACCTCTTCGAGTTGGGCCTCTGCCTCCTGGGCACGGGCCTCGGCGGCGTCGGCACGCTCCGCGGCGGTCTCGCGGGCGTTGGTGGCACGCGCCAACTGCGACTCCACCGTCGACAACGCGTCCTGCACCGACGCCAACTCGCTGCGAAGCTGATCGCCGCGGGCCACGGCCGAGTCCCGCGCATTGGCGGCACGTTCCAGTCGCTCCTGCAACGCATCGCGTTCCTCGCGAAGCTCCGCCAGGTCTGCCTGCGTATCGCTCAGCTCCTCCTGTGCCTGCTGCGCCTCGACCTCGGCGGCGTCGGCGCGCTCGGCGGCGGTCTCGCGGGCGTTGGTGGCACGCGCCAAACGCGCCTCCAGCTCGTCCCGCTCTGCCTGCGCCTCCGACAACTGGGCACGCAGCTCCGCCTCGCGCACCTCGGCACGCTCCCGCGAATTCAACGCACGCGCCAACTGCGACTCCACCGTGGACAACGCGTCCTGCGCCGCGCCCAACGCCTCCTCGGAAGCGCGAAGCTCGTCTGAGAGTGCGTCGCGCTCCTCCGTGAGCGAGTCCAGCCGTTCCTCGAGCGCGTCGCGCTCCTCGCGCAGGGTGTCGATCTCGTCCTCGAGCTCGCTCAGGCGGGCTTGCGCCTCTTGCGCACGGGCTTGAGCCCGTTCCGTGAGCTCCTCGGCGCTGGTGCGCGCGGCGGCGGTCGCTTCCAGTTCGGCCGCCAGCTCGTCCCGCTCGGCGCGTGCCTCTTCGAGGGAGGCTTCCAGTTCCTGCGCCCGCGTCGAGGCGTCCGACAGCTCCTGATCGGTGGATGCGAGCGCGTTCTCGAGGTCGGCGTTCTCCTCCTGCAGCGCGTCGACGGTGTCAGACATCGCGTCGCGCTCCCCCTCGAGCTCGTCGACGCGGGTCTGAAGCTCTTCGAGCTGGGACGTGGCCTCCTCGGCCTCGGTCTGAGCCTCTTCCGCGCGGGTTTCGGCCGTGGAGAGCTCCTCTTCGAGGGAGCCGACCTGTTCGCTCAGCTGCTCGTTCTCGGACGCCAGCTCCTGTTCACGTTCGCTGGGCCCGCAGGCCGCCAGCGCCACCACGAGCGCGAGCAGGGCCGCGAACCCGAACGAACGACGAAGCCATCTGGGGGTCTTCATTCCAGCACCTCCTGGATGCGAGATAGGCGTGTGTAGACGTCCACAGCATACGCGTTCGGAGGGGGGTCACGCAGCCGGTGCCCGCGCGGCCGCCCATGGCGGATCCTCCTGGCCACGACGAGGGGGCGAACCGTGCGACCGGCCCGCCCCCGTTCGAGACCCACCTCGTGGAAGGCGCCGCACGGGGCGCGCCTAGCGACGGATCAGCGGTCCAGCCAGGTGGTGCGCAGACCGAGGTAACTGGTGTTGGGGAAGTGCTCGAAGCCGCGCACCTCGGGCCGCAGCGCCTCGTACTGCGAGGAGTGGAACAGGAAGGTGTGCGGCGCCTCGTCGAGGATCAGTTCCTGTGCCTGGGCGTAGATCTCGCGCCGCGCCTCCTGATCGGACACGCGCCGGCCCTCCTCCAGCAGCGCGTCCAGCTCGGGGTTGCTGTAATTCCCGAGGTTGCCGCCGTTGTCGGTGTAAAACACGTTGAACAGGAAGTCGTCGGGGTCGCTCTGACCGGACTCGCCCAGGATGGTGGCGGCGTAGTCACCTTCCAGCACCTTGGGCAGGTACACGCTCCAGTCCTCCGCCACGATCTCGGCGTCGATCCCGATCTCCGCCAGGTTGGACTGGATCACCTCGGCGGGCGTGCGCAGGAAGTCGTAGGTGCTGGTCACGTACAGCTCGAACGAAAAGCCGTCCGGGTGGTCGGACGCCGCAAGCGCCTCGCGGGCGGCCTCCAGGTCGCGGCCGACGTAGCGGTCGTCCTCGATGCCGTAGTAGTTCTGCGAGGGGATGGTGGTGCCGGTGGCGGGCACCCCGCCGGTGCCGAACAGCGCCAGGTCGACGACCGCCTGCTCGTCGACGGCGTAGGAGATGGCGCGCCGCACGTTCACGTCGTCGAACGGCTCACGCTCGACGTTGAAGTAGATGGAGCGGAAGTTGGCGGACAGGCCGCCGACCACCTCGACGTTGGGGTCGGCCTCCAGCGTCTCGACGTCCGCGGCGGGCACGTACTCGACCATGTCGGCGCTGCCGGTCTGGATCGCCGTGCTGCGCGAGGTCGGGTCGGGGTAGAACTCGAAGGTGATCCCGTCCAGGTACGGCAGCGCGGTTCCGTCCGCGTCCGTGCCCCAGAAGTCGGGGTTGCGCTCCAGCACCATCCGCGTCTGCGGCAGGTACTCCACGAACGCGAAGGGACCTGTGCCATTGACGACCTCCTGCAGGTCGCCGTGCTCCTCGACCGTCGCTTCGCTGACCACCACGTTGAGGGTGTGCGCCAGCTTGGACAGCAGCGGGCTGAACGGCTCGCTCAGGTTCAGCACCACCGTGCGGTCATCGGGCGTGTCGATGCTGTCGATCACCGCGAAGTCGTCCGCGCGGGGCGAAGCGATGTCGGGATCGGTGATCCGGTTCAGCGAGAACGCCACGTCGCTGGCGGTGAGGGGCGTGCCGTCGTGGAAGGTGACGCCCTCACGCAGCGTGAAGGTCCAGGTGAGGCCGTCGTCGGAAGCTTCCCACGACTCGGCCAATCCCGGCACGATCTGGAGGCTGGAATCGAACGCCACGAGCGTGTCGTAGACGTTCTCCAGCATGTTGCGGGTGGAGGTGGCGTTGGTGATGTGCGGGTCCAGGCCGACCGGGTCGGCCTGCATGCCGACGGTCAGCGTGCCGCCGGACTGCGGTTGGGCCAGGGCCAGCGGCGCCAGGAGCGCCAGGACGAGAACGAAGAGCGAACGACGGATCATACGGGACCTCCGGGGTCGAGAGACGTATGGCCGAGGATACGCGACGGGCGGCGGCGGCGAAAGGGCAGGTGCCGCTCGCGGGGTGGCGGCGTCCGTTGCGTGCGTCCTTGGCGCAGCATGGGCGCTCACACTGCCGCCCTCACCCCCGCTTGCGCAGCACGCGCGGATCGAGCACGTCCCGCAGCCCGTCCCCGAACAGGTTGAAGCCCAGCACCACCGCCATGATCGCCAGGCCGGGCGCGACGGTCGCCCAGGGGCTCAAGGCGAGGAACCGCCGCCCTTCGGCGATCATCATCCCCCAGCTCGGCGTGGGCGGTTGCGTGCCCAAGCCCAGGAACGACAGCGACGCTTCCGCCAGGATGGCGTACGCCAGCCTGAGCGTAGTCTCGATCAGCAGCGGCGCCGCGGCACCGGGCAGGATGGCGCCCAGCACGATGCGGAGGTCGCGGCTCCCCAGGGCGCGCGACGCCTCCACGAACTGCTCCTCGCGGACCGTCATCACCGCCCCGCGCGCCACCCGCGCGAACGGCCCGACGTACACCACCCCGATGGCCAGCACCAGGTTCACGAACCCGCTGCCGAGAAACGCCAACAGCGCGATGGCCAGCAGGATGGCCGGGAACGACAGCAGCACGTCGGTGATCCGCATGATCACCATGTCCATGGCGCCGCGGTAGAAGCCCGCCAGCACCCCCAGCACGCCGCCGACCAGCAGCGCGAAGCCCGTGGCGGCGAAGGCGACCGACAGCGAACTGCGGCCGCCGTACACGATGCGCGACAGCGTGTCGCGGCCGTACTGATCCGTGCCCAGCCAGTGCTCCGGCGAGGGGCCCTGCAAGCGGGCGCCCGGCTCCAGCGCGATCGGGTCGTACGGCGCCACCCAGGGCGCCGCAAGCGCGGCGACCGTCGCGACCAGCACCACGAGCAACCCGAGGCCACCGGTCCCCAGCAACAGCTTGCGGACGGCCTCCCCGCCACGGCCTTCACGGGCGCCGACTGCGTGCGCGTCAGCCATAGCGCACCCGCGGATCGATCAGGGCGTACAGCACGTCGACGAGCAGGTTCACCACCACGAACGCCGCGGCGATCAGCAACACCGCGCCTTGCACCACCGGGTAGTCGCGCAGGTTGATCCCGTCCAGCGCGTACCGGCCGACGCCGGGCAGGCTGAACACCTGCTCGATGATCACCGCGCCGCCGAGCAGCTGCCCGAACTGCAGGCCCACCACCGTCACCACCGGAATCAGCGCGGTCCGCAAGGCGTGGCGGTACGTCACCGTCCCCTCACGCAGGCCCTTGGCCCGAGCGGTCCGCACGTAGTCCCGGCCCAGCGTCTCCAGCAGGGACGACCGCACGATCCGCGCCGTGGCGGCCGCCAGGATCAACCCCAGCGACAGCGCCGGCAGCACCATGTGCCGCAGGTTGTCGAGCGGGGCCTCGGCGAACGGCACATAGCCGGCCGGGGGCAACCACCCCAGCCGCAGCGAGAACAAGAGAATCAGCAGGATCCCCAGGAAGAACCCGGGGATCGACAGGCCCAGCAGCGCGAATACGGATGCGAACGCGTCGGGCCAGCGGCCGCGGTGCAGCGCCGCCGTCACGCCCAGCGGTACCGCGATCGCCACGGCGATCAGCAGGCTCAGCACCGTCAGTTCCAGCGTGATGGGGAACCGGATCATCAGGTCGCCGGAGATCGAACGTCCCGTGCGGAGCGAATTGCCGAGGTCGCCCTGCACCGCGGCACCGAGCCACGCGGCGAACTGCTCGTGCACGGGGAGGTCCAGGCCGAACATGCGCCGGAGCTCTTCGATCCGCTCCTGCGAGACGTTGCCTTCCAGCCCCACCAGGTTGGTCACCACGTCACCTGGTATGGACCGCATCAGCGCGAAGACCACCACCGCGACGCCGAGGAGGGTGGGGAGGGTCAGGAGCAGGCGCCGACCGAGGAAGGCGAGCATGAGGGGCCAGTATGGCATGCGCCCGCGAAGAGAACGCGTTCCGCCGGGCCACCATCTCTCACCGCTCGTATAGGGCGTATAGTGGGTGCATGATCGAGTATCGCCATCGTGCTCGGCTGCGCGGCGTATGCCGATCCCTCGATCGCGCGATACGCACGCTGCTGCTCGCGGGGCTCTTGCTGGTAATCGGCGTGGCGTGCGACCTCACGAACGGAGCTTCGTGGCAACACGAGGGTACGTACGCGATCACCTCTGCCCACTATGCCGCGACGGAAGCCGGCATCCGCGTTCTGGAGACGGGCGGGTCCGCCGCCGACGCCGCGGTCGCCGTCGCGACCGCCTTGAGCGTGGTCGAGCCATGGTTCTCGAGCGTGCTGGGCGGCGGGACGTGGGCCCTGTACTACGACGCGGAGACGGGAAACGTCACCAGCCTCGACGGGGTCGGTCCCGTCGGCAGCGGTGCGTCGGTGGCCGACTACGAGTCGCGCGTCCTGGACGCGGGCATGCACCAGGCGATCGTGCCGGGCGCGTGGGACGGTTGGATGTTGTGGCTGGCGCGATACGGTCGACTGCCGTTGGGCGAGGTGCTCGCACCCGCCATCCAGTTGGCGCGGGAGGGCCATCCCGCCAGCCCCGAGTTGGTGGCGTGGCTGCGGCGCGACCGGAATTTGGTCCTGTCTCACCCGCCCTCCGCGGCGATCTACGCACCGGAGGGCGAGCTCCTGAACGTGGGCGACACCGTGTACCAACGCGCCTTGGCACAGACATTGGAAGCGATTGTCGCCGCGTTCGACGCGGCCGCAGACCAGGGACGCTCGGCCAGGTTACAGGCCGCTCGGGATCACGTGTACCGCGGGCCGGTAGCCGACGCCATCGTGGCGGCCTCGGACGCCGGCGGTGGGTACCTGACCACGGACGACTTCGCCTCGTTCGCGGCGGAGATCGTCGAGCCGATCTCCATCCAGTACGAGGACGTCGAGGTGTTCCAGAACCCACCCAACAGCCAGGGCATCACCATGTTGCTGGCGCTGAACATCCTGAACGGCTTCGATCTGGCGGCAATGGACCCCGACGATCCCGACGCTGTGCACCTGCAGGTCGAGGCGCTGAAGTTGGCCTTCGCGGACCGGAACGCCTACGTCGGCGATCCCGAGCGTGTCGACTTGCCCACCGAGCAACTCCTGTCCCAGGCGCACGCCGAACGGCAACGTGCACGCATCGCGTTGGACGACGTACTCGAGTGGCCGATCGCTCCTGGCCTCGAGCCCGAAAGTATCCCCCCGCCCGACCTGCCCACGGGCACTACGACCTTTCACGTGCTCGACGCCGAGGGCAACGCGGCGGCGGTCACCACCAGTCTGGGCGCGCAGTTCCTCGTGGTTGGGGACACCGGCGTCCACATCAACAACCGCATGCGGTTCCTGGCACTGGAGGAAGGCGATCCGAACCGCTTGACACCGGGATTCAAGGTCAGGCACACGTCGAACCCCTACATGGTGCTCCACACGGGCCGACCGTACGTGCTAGGCGGCAACACGGGCGTGGACACCCAACCCCAGGGGCAGCTGCAGCAATTCCTCTCGGTGCACGCGTTCGGCACGACGCCGCAAGACGCGATCGATCGCCCACGATTCGTGTCGACTGCCTTCCCGGCCTCCACGTATCCGTACCGAGTACGTAACACCCTGCAGCTCGAGCTCGACTATCCTCGCTCATTACGGAACGCTCTCGAAGCAAAGGGCCACGACGTTCACCTCGGTCAGGGAATCTTCGGTTCCGCGAACATGCTGGTCGTAGACGTGTCCGGCGTCGCGGCCGGATCCGAGTCGCGTACGTCGAGCGGCGCCCACGAGGTGTTCTCGGACCCGGTCCATGTGCGCGAAACTGCCCACGACCTGCTTGAACCCGTACGCACCGCCCGTCCGTTCAGATACTCCTCGTCGAGCGTAGGACGCGTTCCGCCTCCCCCCAACCGACACCCAAGAGGGCAAAGACCAGTGGCTCCATAGCGATGGAGAAAAACCACGCTTGCGCCCAGATGGCGTAGACGAGCAAGGCTGACGCGACGCCCCACGTGACGGGGGTCGCGGCCCGCACCATTCGCACGAACAACGACACGAGCAGAACGACGAGCAGGGCCGTCGGGACGACACCATACGCGATCCAAAGGTCCAAGAGGTAGTTGTGGACCTTGTCGTGAATGACGGGCCGCCTGACTTCTTCACCGCTGACGGGATCACGGTACATGAGCACATTCTGTATGCGTTCGGCCGACCCCATCGCGCCCTCGGGAATCTCCATGCGCATCAGGCGCGCGGTCTCTGCTTCATTCGCGCTGCGCCACACCATGATGGTGAAAGAGCCCACCCCGTACGGCCGCAGGGGCTGCTGCGCGATCGCCCTCGACGCGACGCCCATGAAGGTCCGCCTAACCTCCCAGCTTCGTTGCCCGCTGTTCTCGATGACAGCGCCGCCCACGGAGGCCGCTCGCTCTTGAAGGTACGGGCTTGCCACGAGTCCGAGCGCGAACGCCATCACAACGCCAACGACGCCACCCACAGCGTACCGACGCCCCCAACCGGGCACCAGCCTCACAACCACCGCCACCAACCACACCACGAACACCCCGTACAACGCCGCCTCCGCAGCCACGCTCCCAGCACGAATTGCCGCGTACCACAGATACACGCTCGTGGCCAGCAACGCAATGCCGCGCCAGGGACCGCCCCGCGTCTTCGGCTCCACCAACAGGTTTACCACCAGTATCGCCGCCGTCGCGGCGAGTACAGACACGAATCCTGAGTTGCCCAGCGTCGACCTTGGCGGGCGCGCACCGAGTCCGTCCACACCCAGCCAGGCCCACACGTCGAATCCCCCAGCCTGCGCGACCGCAATCCCTCCGACCAGCACCGCCGCCCCCGCGTACGCGGCGATCCCCAGGTAGGCGGCCCGCTCGGACAGGAACGACAAGCGCGCCATTGCACCCGAGATCAACAAGCAGGTCAGGAACAGAAATGCGCCGTCGAACCTGAAATCGAATCCAAAAAAACCAATGCGTGTTGGTGTCTCAGTAGCAAGCACTGCCGACGCTGCAAACCCCAACGCAGCAAGGATCGCGACTCCCACGACACGCTCTCGCGAATACGCCCGCGTTCCGCCCCGCACCGCGACCCCGACTCCACCCAGCCCTATAGCGATGACCGCGCAGAGCACCCCCACGGTCAAGCTAACCAACTTCGGCGTGACATAGAAACTTCCTTGCCCAATGAAACCGAACATGGGTCTTGGATCCACCGCGACCGCGTGCATCACCATGAAGCCGACCATCAGCCATGCACCGACCCACACCCTGCTGCGCCTCGCGCCAAGCACCCGGTTTCCCTCCTCTGCGGCACCATCGTACGCCAATGCTTCCACCCTGCCACGCCGAGGCTACCAGCCTCCTTCCCTCGCACCCCTTCGATTTTCGCAGCAAGCCATCATCACAAAAACGGTGCCACCCCGTAGGGTGGCACCGCATCCAGGATTTCCTGGCCTAGGGGCTTATGGGTTGATGACCGTCGTCTCTGAGACGGGCCCGACCGGTACGCTCTGCGTCCCGGGATTCCCGTACGTCAACTCAGCGTCCACGTCGAACTCACCGGTGTCAAGCGCTTCCGCTTCGATGACTACCCGGATCCACTCACCGGGGCTCACGTCAATGGCGTCGAACGTAACCACGTTTCCGGCAAGGGTCGCCCCAACGCCGGCAGGCGACGACCACGGATCGCTAACTCCACCGTCGGAACTCACGTAGAGGTCTGCTGTGCCCGTGAATCCCATCTGGTCAGGCGAGGAGCCACCAAGATCTTCAACCTCGATCACGACGTCCTGCGCAGGCTGATCGCCCACGTTCTGAGACGTGAACCGGTAGTAGTAGACGTCGTCGACATTGACGTTCTCGTTCTGCGGATCGCCCGGATCGCTGTCCGGTGCCTCTCCATTCGTCGACAGGTTCATCGACGGCTCGCCCGAGGGCGGCACGACGGCGACCGGATCGCAGACATCCGGCAACGCGAGCCCCTCGACACTCCCACCGAAGCGGAAGTCGGAGCTGCTTGTCGCATCGACGCTCTCCTGGAGCCACTCAGCGTCAGAATCGGTCGTGATCTGACTCTGGGTCCACGGTGCGTTCGACACCGTCGCGTACCACGTGTCGCCAACGTCCGCTTTACCGGGCTGGTTCAACTGATCCGCACCGAGGTACAAGCAGTTGTTCCAAGCGTTGAACGTGCCTGCACCGCTCGTGACGATGTTGTCTTCCAACGGATCGGACGGGTCGTAGTCGGTGTCGCTGTTGTTGAGCGCGTTGCCCTCACCGTCGTCGCTCAGCAGATTGCCCGTGAGGGTCAACTGCGCCACGCCGGTCACACCAGCATCGAGCTCTGCCACGCTCCAGCTGACTTCCTTGTCGGTGCCAGCGTTCGAGGTGTCGATGGTACCGAGCGTGTCACCGTTCGCCGTGAACGGCGTACCGTTGGTGAAGTCGAGTCCGACCTCCCAGGCGTCCGTGACCTCGAGCCCTTGCGCGTACGCGTTGTTCCTCAACTCGTAGCCGGGGGCTTGATGACCGTCGCCTTGCGTGTCGTCTCCGAACTCCCACGGGTACAGCTCGCGCAGGAGCTCGTACGCTTCGCCGTCGTCGTCGGAACGATCCACATTCGTGATCGACAGCTCGTACGTCGCCGAAGCGCCGCGCTCCATTACGCTCTGACTGACCCGCTCCTTGGTGATCTCGAAGATCGGGCGCACCACCCAGATGTCGGACTCGTCGTCCTCGGGGCGATACTCGAACACGGGCTGCGAGCCGCTCACGTCGTCGGGCTCGAAGAAGCCCGCTGCCGTGACGCTCCCAGAGGCGCGTCCGTTGGTCACCGCGTACGGATCGGCGTAGCAGTCCGCAGGGTCGTCGGGCTGGACGTCGAAGTTGGCGCTGTCGGTGCTGTCCCAGCAGTACCCCGGCTTCTGACGTGCGTACACGTCGAACTCGAGCTCGACCTGTTCATCCTGGAGCACGTCCTGCAAGGCCGGCGAAGAGTTGAAGTCCCACGTGACCACGTGGTTTTGGGAATCGTAGGTGCCGCCATTGCTGATGGTGCTCTCGACGACGCCAAGCTCGGCCGGCACGGCGTCCCGAATGGTCACGTTGTAGATGTCGCTGCCACTGTCGTTCGACACCGTCACATGCACGGTAGACGTCCACGGATCAACCGATGCCGTCGACGCGTTCGCCGCATCGAGCGTGACGTCAGGGCCAGCCCACGTCAGAACGTGGTTGTCAACTTCCTTGTCGAGCGTGAGGAAGCCACCGACCCATTCCTTCGTGAAGGTGTAGTCCTTGAGCTCGAAGGTGTACAGCTCGTTGCCGTACGGGAACACCGCTACGTACGTCGCCTCGACGTCCACTTCGATGGGCAGGTCCTCGAGTGAAACATCGTCGTCGGGGACCAACGACACGCCAGTCTGCGTGCCGGATGCAACGTCATCGATGCAGACGGAGCCGTCGTCACTCAAGGCGTCGCACCTCGTCTCGTTCCACGAAACGACATCGTCGTTCTCGCCGGACAGCTCGTACCTCATGTAACCAGGGAAGCCCGGGAAGTCCCACGCGTATCCGTAATCCGCGATGACGCTTTGCAACCCCGATCCACCATTCAGACCCAGGACCGTGGCGTCTGGGGTATTGCCTGGGGTTGCGCCGTTGAACAGGAATTCCTGCCAGCAGCCTTCCGGGAGGAAGGTCAACTCGCCTTCATCGTCGAACTCGATGTCGCAATCGAGCGTGTCCCCAACAGCGAACGGCCCTTCGGACGGCTGCTTCTGCAGCGCGAACGTACCGAAGTGGTGGGCATTGTCGCCTTGCGGATCCCAAATGTTGATGATCGTGCCAAAGTCGGCCCCGAGCCTCTGGTCGGTGTACTGGAGTTCGGGCTCGAAGTCTTCGTACTCGGCCTCCGGGCCCTGGGTCTCATCGACCCAACTTTCGGAGCCGACGAGCACGTAGTCCGGGGAGGACTCTTCCTCGTCGATCTGCTCCAGCGGGAACATCTCGCCGAGCCACAAGTGCGACATGTTCAGGAAGAACGTCTTGAACTCGACGCGCTTCGCGACATTGTCACCACCGACGGCGCTCACGATCAGCTTGGTCGGCTCGGCCTGGAACTCGTCGTCCTCAAAGGCGTTCAGGATCTCCTGCCACGAAATGTCCGCGTTCGTCGCCTCGATGACGAAGTGCGCCATCCCCGCATCGTCCGTGACGAGGCCCTGGAAGGTCTGGGTCGCGGAGGCCGAAAGCCCGGCCGTCGGCTGCCCCGAGTAGATCGCGAGCGCGTCGCTGAAGTCGCCCGTAATGCTCACGGTGACCGGAGCGTTGGTCACGGGATCGCCGTTCTCGTCCAAGACGAGCACGGACACGCCGACCATCTCTTCGGTCTGCGCGGCGACAAGAGTCGCATCCTTGACGTCATTGACCTCGTCCACTGTGTCGTAGGCATTGCCGTCGACATCCGCGAAGCTCAACTCGAGAGAGTCGACGTTTGCGACACCTTCGCTCTCAGCCACGAGCGTGACGTTGACGACCGTCTCATCGCCTGCAGACACCGTGACACTCTGTTGGCCACCGTCGAGATACCCATCCGCTGTCGCCTCGACGGCGTACGTGCCTGCGGCCACGTCGGGAATGGTGAACGTACTAGCGTTGGATTGGCTTCCGAGCTCGTTGCCCTCGGAGTCCGTGACGACGATTTGGGCGTCGACGGGGTTACCGGTGTTGGCATCCGACACGTTGACCACGAGGGTGCCCGTGTCAGGGCCGTTGCCTCCGTTGTCCCCGTCGTCGCTGGTCCCGCAGGCGGCCAGAATCATGGCCGACGCTACGAGCAGCAACAGATACTTGAGCATATTCATTGCTTCCTCCTGCTTTGGGTTTTTTGCGACCACGTTTGTGTCATGGCTTTCAAGTGCGAACCCTCCCTTGACCTGAGCGGTCGTCTAGCTCCTCCGTCGCGATGTCGGCGCGCGGCCGAAGCCACCACGTAGGCGTGGCGCCCTAGGGTACCACGATACGGGCAACCCCCTCATGGAGCAAGACGAGAAAGGTTGCGAGCCACGCACGGGTCCTGCGTGTAGAGAACGGATGGTCACGAATGATCAGTCCCGCTGGTCGGAAACGCGAGTGGTCCGAGTTTCCTCTGCTTCCGAGCCCCGGGCACGTCACCCGCGCCAAGACTGCTGACGGTTGCCAGACCGCTGTCCCGCACCTCCTTCCGCGCCAGTCCACACAAGCGCCAACATCCGCCTGCGACTATCGCACGCGGACACGTCCCTGTCAACGAAAATGCCACTCCATGAGGGCTTCTTGTGAGCGAGTTCGCATTGGCACGGACGCACTTGACCCACGCACTCGTGCCCAAACGCACAGGCCGGACGTGCTCCCGTCGCGGCCCAGGGTTGGCCGCGAGCCGCGGTCCGTGTGGCCTGTCGGCGCACACGGACGCTGGACGGCACCTCGCGCGTCTCGCTCCCCCGCACGATCATGCGACGTTCGCGGGGAAAACCCTCATCTCCTTGCATCATCTCACCTCCTTTCCAGCCACGGCCGTTTCGCCTCCCGACTCGGGTGCCTCGACGCTGGCGGCGAAGGTCGGCAACGTCACCACGAAGGTGGCGCCGTGCCCGGGCTCGGACCGGACCGCGATGGTCCCGCCGAGCAGCGTGGTCAGGCGACGGACGACGGCCAAGCCCAACCCGGTGCCGCCGGAGCCGGTGACGTAGCGACCGAAGATGGCCTCGCGCTCTTCCGGGCGCAGGCCGGGCCCGTCGTCCTCCACCTCGAGGCGGAGCGTCTCGCCCGGCAGGCTTTTGCCGTCGTCTGCTTCAGGCGGGCCGTCCTCGGGCGTCCCCACGCGCACGGTCACGCCCTGTGGCCGGCCGGCCGCGCGGACGGCGTTGCGCACCAGGTTGCGAAGCACCTGGCGCATCCGGACGGGATCCACGACCACCCGCAGGTCCGCGTCGTCCGCGTCCTGCGACCCGTCCACCAGGGGCACGCCCTCGAGGTGAACGCCGGGATAGGCAGCGGTGACCTGGCGCGCCAGCTGGCCCAGGTCCACCACCTCCCACGAAAGCTCGGCGTCCAGGTCACCGCGCGCCAACGTCAGCAGGTCCTTCGAGGCGTGCAACAACTCGTCGGAGGCGGCCTCGGCGGCGCGGAGGCGCTCGCGTTCCTCGGGGGTGGCAGCGTCGGACCACCGGCGGGCCAGATGGCTCAGGTGCCCCGTCACCACGGTGAGCGGCGCGGCCAACTCGTGCGCCACGTCCGCCAACCGTTCGCGTTCCGCCTGCCGGTACGACCGGATCGCGTCCAGGGCGCGGTTCAGGCCGCTCGCGACCATGCCGACCTCGTCCTGCGGCCCGTCGTAGCGGGCCATGTGCGGGTCGACGGGATCCACCGCCGACGCCTCCTGCGCCAGACGGGTGAGGGGCCGCAAGGTCCGCCGGACGGACAGCACCACGAAAGCTCCGGCCAGCAGCACGAACGCCGCCCCCGTCCAGGCCAGGGTGCGGCGGAGCGTGGCGCGGGCCGCGGCGGCGTCCGCCATCGACACCGCGATGCGGATGGTGCCGGCCTCCACGCCGGAGGGCAGCACCCACGGGGCGGAGGCCACCGTCCACGGGCCCCTCCTCCACCTGCTGCAGGCGCTCGGCGTCCATGGGGGTCGGCTCCTGGGCCAGGGGGAGCGCCGGCTGGGTCGGGTCCGGCAGCTGCACCCGGCCGTCGCGGGACACGAACTGCAGCATGAAGTCGTCGCGCGGCCCCAGCAGCCTCTCGCCCGGCGATCCCGCCTCCACGACCGACGCTACGCGCTCCAGGTCGCGTTGGGCCAGCGAGGCGTACTCGCGGCGTTGCAACTCGCCGAAGGCGGCGTCGGTGGTGAGAATCACCGCGGCGACCGTGACCACCAGCGTGCACAGCACCAGCAGGGTGAGGCGGTCCCTCAGGAGCACGCGGGGCGCCTCCTTCCCACACCGCGGGTCTTCGGGGCGCTCATGCGACCGTGTACCCCTTGCCGCGGACCGTCTGGATCACGTCGTTCTCGCCCAGGTCCGCCAGTTTCCTGCGCACCTGCGACACGAACACCTGCACCGTGTTGGACTCCGGCAACTCGCCGTCGTAGAGGCGCCGTTCCAGCTCGTCGCGCGTGAACACCTTGCCGGGGTGCGCCAGCAACAGCCGCAGCAGTTCCGCCTCCCGCTCGGGCAGCACCACTTCGCGGCCGCCCGCCCGCAGGGTACGAGTCTCGACCTGCAGGCGCAGCGAGCCGTACTCGAGCACGTCGCTGCCGGCACTCTCGCGCATCCGGACGTGCACGCGCGCCACCAGTTCACGCACGTCGAACGGCTTGGGGACGTAATCGCTGGCGCCGGCGTACAACCCGGCCACGCGGCTGTCCACGTCGGTGCGCGCGGTCAGCATCAAGATAGGCACCTCGTCGTCGCGAAGCCGTTCCGCCACCTCGAGGCCGTCCATGTCCGGCAGGTTCAGGTCCAGCACGGCCAGGTCGAAGGCCTTGAGGGCCGCCTCGCCCAGGCCGTCGCCGCCCGTGCCGGCCTCGATCACCTCGTACCCCAGCGTCCGCAGCTCGCGGGCGACGAGGTCCCGCAGTGCGCCGTCGTCCTCGATGAACAGGATCCGTCCGCGCGTCACGGCAGGTCCAGGTCGACCGATCCGGAAGCGTCGTCCTCATCTTCGTCGTCCTGATCTGCGTCCTCGCCGGACGCATCCTCGTCGCCTTCATCCTCGTCGTCGTCTTCCCCACCGACGTCCACGTCCGCATCCACGCCCACGTCGACGCCGCCGTCCCCGTCGTTCTGCTCGTCCGGGACGTCCTGGTCGTCTTGCTCGTCTTGGGCGGGCTCGTCGTCGCCGCCGTCCTGTGGCGCGTCCGAACCGGGGACGTCCGGCGCCTCGTCCGGAACGTCATCCGGCACCTCGTCCGGCAGGTCGGGGCGGGCGGGTCCGGCGCCGTCTTCGTCTCCGCCTTCGTCCTCGGGGTCGGCCTGCGGCGGGCGGCGATCGTCGTCCTGCCGTGGGCTGCCGTCGCCTGCCCCGTCGCCTGGGCGATCCCCCGGCGCGTCGGCGCTGCGGCCGGGCGCATCGTCGTCGGGTGCGCCCTCGGGCGCCGCGTCGGCAGCACCCCCGTCGCTCGCCTGGCTGGGCATTGCGTCCGGCAAGACCACCTGCCTGCGACCGTCGGGCCAGGACAGGCTCAGGATGCGCCCCTCGTCCGCCAGCGCGGCGGCCACGTCCACCTCGCTACCGCCGGCGTCCGTGAGCGTCAGCGACTGTCCATTCCACCGACCCCGGTACGGCTGCGAAGCTCCCTCCGGCGTGACCACCACGACGCGGAACTCCGCCAGCTCCTCCGACAGTTCCAGGTTCAGGCCGGACTCGCTCAGCGTGCCGTACCCGACGAACCGACTGCCGCTGGTGTCGGTGATCAGCACCTCGCTGCCGAGGGGCGGCGAGAACGCCAAGACCCAGGCCGTGCAGGCCAAGGCCAGCACCCCCAGGACCAGGCGCCGCGCCACCTCGGAAGACCCGTGCCCCCCCTGCGTACTTCGAACTGTCTTCGGCCGAACGATCATCGGCGCTCCTCCTTCGAGTTTTCCTCATCATGCCGGCCCCCCGCGTGGCGCGTGGGGCTCTGGGCTCACAGCCCAGTGCACCGTGCCGACCTGAAGGCCGCCTGAAGCGCGCCCCAGCCGGGCCACACCGAGCCGGCGGCTCGACTTCAGCGAGGCTTAAGCAACGGCGTCCAAGGTGAAGGGTGAACGCGCCAGGAGAAGGCGCGGGAGGCGCAGGCGACGCCCATCAGGGACGCACCGCACGCGCCGGAAAGGAGACGAACAATGTTCAAGCGACTTACGTTCACGGTGATGCTGGTCTTGTTCCTGCCGCTCGCGGCAGCGCAGGAGGTCAGCGCTGAGTCGACGCTCGAGGCGGAGGGGAACCTCACGTTCTACGACGGCGAGGGCAACGTCCTTGACCTGGACGGCGAGCTTTCGCAGGCGACGAGCGTGGAGTTCACCACCGAGAGTGGCAACACGTTCACCTTCGACCTCGAAGGCGGCGCCGAGTCGGTCGCCGACATGCGCGTGAACGTCGACAGCGACGACGGCGAGGCGCCGAGCCTGGCGTCGATCGTGGCGCGCCTGACCGCTGCCGAGCGGCAAGAGCTCGACGTGACCACGATGGTCGAGGACGGCATCGTGACCTACGTGGCGATCTCCGGCCCGGCCGGTCCCGCAAAGAGCTCGGTCAGCGTCGACGGTGAGGAAGAAACCGACGTCGAGGCCGACGCGGAAATTGAAGGCGATGCCGAAGCGAAAGTCGGCGCCAGCGTCTCGGTAAACGTGAACGAGGAGACGGGCGAGACCACCCAAACCGTCGATACGCCCTCGGGCGCGACCGTGACCGTGACGAAGGACACCGACGTCGAAGGTGAAGAGAACGCCGGCGCCAGCGTCGAAGTGGAACTTCCCGACACGCCCGGCGCCTCCGACGAGCGCCCCGAGGACGAGGGCCAACGTCCGGACGAGCCCGGCCAGCCCGAAGACGAAGAAGACGGCGACGACAACGGCGCGGACGCCGAGGCGGAAGCCGAAGCGGAGACCGAAGCCGAAGGCAGCGCCGAGGTCGGCGAAGAGAACAGCCCTGACGCCGAGGGCAAAGCCGAAGTCGAAGTCGACATGGACGTCGACGCGGACGGCGAAGTCGACGTCGGCCAGGGCGGCGACGAAGACTGAGCCTTACGGGCCTTCTCTCAGCACGTGACCGAGCGTCGCGTGCAGGTCCGAGTGACGACGCGGTGGGCGAACGTGCCCACCGCGTCATTGTTTTGGCTGCGCCAGCAAAAACGTGCGCCCGCGCGGCGCGCCACGACCGATGGCTCAGGCCGAAAGCTGCGACCGGTTGCTGCGCAATACGGCGAAGGCCAACCCCGCGGCCGGCAACAGGAAGGCGAAACCGGCGATCAGCGCCGGGCCGATCCCGACGGCCTGCTGCAGCGCGCCGAAGGCGATGTACGCCACCCCCGCGATCCCCCAGGTGAACCCCATCAGCATGCCCGACGCGGTCGCGACGGCGTTGGGGGCGAGGTCCTGCGCGCTGACCACCAGCAGCGGGATGGCCCCGTTGGTGAAGGCCCCGGCCGCGGCGACCACCAGGTAGAACTCGGCGGAGCCGGCCGGCAGGAGCAGGGTCGAGAGCAGCAACGGGAACGCCGTCAGCATGGTGCCGGTGATGAGCCGGATGCGGCCCACCCGGTGTTCCAGCGCGCCGGTCGTCAGCACGCCCAGCGAGGCGGCGACGCCGTACGCCCCCAACGTCCAGCCGATGATGGGCGCGTCCGGCGCGAAGCCGCGCACGTTGACCAGAAACAGCGGCATGGCGTTCAAGAAGCTGATGAACGCCACGGCGCGCAGGATGCCCACCCCCGCCAACAGCCCGACCGGCCCGAGGAACAGGGCTCGGTCGAAGATCTTGGGTCGGTGCGCGCGTTCCGGACGGTCCTGCGTCGGCGCCAGACCCAGCAGTGCCAGGCCCAATGCCACCCCGACGACGGCCAGCCAGGGGACGTACGCCGCGCCGTAGGTTCGCAGGATCCACAGCGCCACCACCGGCATGGCGGCCGACCCGAGCGGCCCGCCGGCCGTGAACAACCCCACGGCGAAGCCCTTGCGGGAGCCGGCGCTGCGCGCCATCGAGGCGGCGGCGGGGTGGTAGATGGCGGAGCCGAGCCCGCCGATGGCCAGCAACAGGAACAGCGCCCACACCGTGGGCACCACCGCCAGGAAGCTCATCAGCACCGAGCCAGTGATCAGGCCCAGGGCGGCGGCGCGGCGGCGGCCCCAGCGGTCGGCCAGGGCGCCGGCGAAGGCCTGCAGCACGTTGGAGGAGAACGAGATGAGCGCGACGAAGCCGGCCAGGGCCGCTTCGCCCAGGCCGAAGCGGGCCTGCAGCGTGGGCAGGAAGGCCGGAAGCACGTTGGTGAAGGCGTCGTTGGTGGCGTGCGTGAGGCTCAGCAGCAGTGCCAGGCTGGCGCCCCCGAGGACGGTGCGGCGTGCGGCGACCGGCATCATCCGCGCAGTGTACGCCCAGGCCGTCCGCGAGGTGGGCGCGGCGCCCCCGGTGCCGATCACGCGCCACCTCGCCAGGAGCTCGCTCCGTACGCCTACTCGTACCGCAACGCCTCGATGGGGCTGAGCGCGGCGGCGCGGCGGGCCGGCCACACGCCGAACACCACGCCGGTGGCGACGCTGACCAGGAACGCCATGCCGACCACCCAGGGGTTGATCACGAACACGTCCAGGAACGGCACCAGCTGCACGATGGCCCAGAGGACCCCAAGCGACAGGGCCACGCCGATGGTTCCGCCGATCACGGTCAGCACGATCGCTTCGATCAGGAACTGCTGCAGGATCACGCGCGGCGCGGCGCCCAGGGCCTTGCGCAGCCCAATCTCGCGGGTGCGTTCGGTGACGCTCACCAGCATGATGTTCAGAATGCCGATGCCGCCCACCAGCAGGCTGATGGCGCCGATGCCGCCCAGCAGCGCCTGCAGGATCAGCGTGATGGTGTCGAACAGCGACAGGGCGCCCTCCACGGTCTGGATCTGGTAGCTATCGGGCGGGCGGCGGCGGTCCAGGATCGAGCGCACCTGCCGCTCGATGGCGCCGGCGTCGCGGTCCAACGCGATGGTGATCGGTAGGAAGTCGTACTCGCCACGCGTGACGCCCGGCACGTCACGGTACAGCGCCTCCAGCGGCACGTCGCCGGAGACATCGTTGGCGAAGGTGCCGAGCGCCCCGCCGATGGGGGCCTTGACGCCGATCACGGTGTAGGTGCTGCGGTTGCCGCGCGCCTCGATCAGGATCTCGCGGCCGACGGGGTCCGGCTCGTCCTCGAACAGCTCCCGGGCCGCGTCGCTGGAGAGCACCACCACCGGTGCGCCCCGCGCCGCGTCCACGTCGCTGAAGTAGCGCCCGCGGGCCAACTCGATGGAGCGGTCGATCTCCGGCGCGTTAGGGGTGGTGCCGTTCAGGCGTAGCGAGGCCCGTGCGTCCTCGGCGACCGCCGTGACGTTGACGCCCTGCTGGCGCAGGATGTCGACCGGGAGGCGCGAGAGGGCCTCGATGTCGTCTTCGGTGAACCGCCGTGGGTCGGCCGCCTCAAAGTCGCGCTGCACGAACAGCGATTGGGCACCGAACTCGCGGATCTGCGAGGTGATGCCGGCCGTGGCGATCTCGCCCAGGCTGACGGTCGCCGTGACCGCGAACACCCCGATCACGACGCCCAGCAGCGTCAGCATCGAGCGGAGGCGGTTCTCCAGCAGCGCGGACAACGCCGTCTTCAGGTTCTCGAGGAACACGTCACGCCTCCTGCCGGCCTGCGCGGCGACGCGTCTCCACGGTGTCGCTGCCCTCCACCACGCCGTCGCGGATGCGGATGATCCGTTCGGTGTGCTCGGCGACGTCCTGCTCGTGCGTGACCAGCAGCAGTGTGCGGCCCTCCTGGTGCAGGGCGTCGAACAGCGCCAGGATCTCCTGGCCGGTCTTCGTGTCGAGGTTGCCGGTGGGCTCGTCGGCCAGCAGGATGTCGGGTTCGGTCGCCAGCGCCCGTGCGATGGCGACGCGCTGCTTCTGGCCGCCGGACAGCTCGTTGGGGCGGTGGCCCACGCGGTCGGCCAGCCCTACGCGCGCCAGAGCGTCGCGGGCGACGCGGCGGCGTTCGCGGGCGGGCACGCCGCGATACATCAGCGGCAGCGCGACGTTGTCCAGCGCGCTGGCGCGACCGAGCAGGTTGTACGCCTGGAACACGAACCCGATGCGGCGGTTTCGGATGCCGGAGAGGTCTTCCTCGCTCAGGTCGCCGACCTCCTCCCCCGCCAACCGGTAGGACCCCGAGGTGGGCGAGTCGAGGCACCCCAGGATCTGCAGCAGCGTGCTCTTGCCGGACCCGGAGGGGCCCATGATGGCGGCGTAGTCGCCGGGCATGACGTCCAGTGACAGGCCGCGGAGGGCGTGCACCTCGACGTCGGCGCCCAGGCGGTAGGTCTTGCGCAGCTCGCGGACGGCGATGACGGGCGATTCGGACCTCGGGGCGTCCGGTTCGGCGACGGCCGCGCCGAACGTGTTTGTGCTCGGTTCACGGTCCGCCACGTGGGTCCCCTCCCCCGGTTTGCGGATAGGTGACGGCCGCCCCGTCGGACAACATGTCGAGGCCCACCACCGCGATCGGGTCGCCTTCGGCCAGCGGGGAGGCCGTGGGGTCCAGCGCCGCGACGGTGGCGTTGCGGTCCAGCACCGCGACCTCGACGCGCTCGGCCGTGCCGCGATCGCCCTCTTCGGCGGCATCGACGCGGTAGACGAAGGCGGGATCGTCATCGGGCTCGGTGATCGCCTCCAGCGGCACCAATAGCGCGTCTTGCCGTTCTGCCACGCGCACGCGGGCCGTGACGGTGTAGCCGGGACGGACCGCGCCGCCCGCCTGCGGGTCGTCGCCGGTGAACTGGAGCATCACCTCGACCTGCGCGCCGCCGCCCTCGCGGGTGGCGACGGGGCTCAGGCGCGCCACGCGCGCGGGCAGGCGCCGCCGCGTGTTCGCGTCGGGGACGATCTCGGCGGGTTGATCATTCGCCAGTTCGCTGGCGCGGTTCTCGTCGAAGGTGGCGCGGACGCGGAGTTCACGGGGGTCGGCCACGGTAACGACCGGTTGCGTACCGACCGCGTCCCCCACCTCGACGTCCAACGTGGCGACGACGCCGTCGAACGGTGCGCGCAGCTCGGCGTCGGCCAGGCGCGCCTCCAGGTTGGCCACCTCGGTCTCCAGTTGCGCCACGTTGGCGTCGGCGCTGGAGCGTTGTGCCTCCGCCAGCGACTGCTGGTTGTCGAGGCGCGTGCGGGCCGACTCGAGGGCGAGCTCCGCCTGGCGCAGGCTGCGGGCGGCCGCGTCGCGGGCGTCGCGGGCGTCCTGCAGCTCGTCGCGCGAGGCGGCACCCAGCTCGAACAGCCGCTGCACGCGGTCCAGGTCCGCTTCGCGGCCGCGCAGGTCGCTGGCGGCCTGGGCGCGAGCGTCCTCCGCCTCGGCCACGGCGGACGCTGCGTCGAGCCTGTCCACACGAAGCTGCGCCTGCGTACGTTCACGCTCGGCACGGGCTGACGCCAGCGAGGCGCGGGTCGAGGCCAGGCTGCGCTCCAGCTCGGCCACGTCCAGCCGCACCAGCGGATCGCCTTCCGAGACTGGATCGCCCTCCTCGACCCGCACCTCGCCCACCGTGCCCGCGTTGCGAAACGCCAACGCCCGCTCGCGGACCGCTTCGACCACGCCGCTTCCGGTGACCTCCCGCAGAAACGCCCCCCGCGGGAGCGGCTCGACCACCACCGAGACGGGGGCGGGCCCCCCGCCGCCCCGCAGCGCGATCGCCACGGCGGCGCCCGCCACCACGAGCAAACCCACGCCCCAGAACCACCGCCGCCGGCGTCGCCGCCGCGCGGCGCTCGCGTCCGTACTCACGAGCCGGCCCCCAGGATCGCCATCTCGAGCGAACGCAGGGCGTCCAGCAGATCGTGCCGCGCCGCGCGAAGCTGGTTCTCGCTCCGCATCGCGTCCAACCGGCTGCGTTCGAGTTCGATGGCGGCGATGCTGCCCGCCTCGAAGCGCACCTCCTGCACCTCGACGTCCTCCCGGGCGGTGGCGCGCTGCTCGCGGGCGTTCGCCAGGCTGCCCTCGGCGGCCAGCGCGGCGTCGTGCGCCTGCCGGATCGACAACGCCAACGTGCGGGCCAACTCGTCGGCACGCAACCGGGCCGTCTCGAGGCGGTCGCGCGCCGCCTCGATCTCCGAGGGCGGCGTCGTGAACGGCACGTCGGTCGCGGCCAGCCGCGCCTCGGCCAGCACCACCGAGCGCCGCGCGGATCGCAGGGAGGCGTTCTCCTCCAGGCGATCGAGGGCGTCCTCGACCGAACCCACGTCGGGCACGTCGGTCACGTTCCGCAACGGCGGCAACGCCTGCGTGACGTCCAAGAGGCTGCCCAGGCGATCCTGCGCCAGGTCGCGGGCCTGCACGGCGTTTCGCACGTCGCGCTCCGTCTCCCGGACGGCGTCCTCGGCGCGCCGCACGTCGCTCTGCGTGGCGGCGCCGGCCTCCAGGCGGATGCGGGTGGCCTCGGCTTCGGTGCGGGCGATATCACGGGCCGTCTCGGCCACCGCCACCCGCCCCTCGGCGTCGACCCCCTCGGCGAAGGCGTCGCCGGCGCCGTCACGGGCGGCGGCCTCTGCGTTGCGGAGCGTGTCCCGCGCCGCCTCCACGGCGTGGCGCGCCTCCAACAGCGGGACGCGCAGACTGGTGGGGTCGGATTCGACCCGCGCCAACGCCCGCTCGGCGCTGGCGAGGTCCAAGCGCGCGGTGCGCACGTCGGTCGAGGCCTCGACGGCCAGGTTCATGACGCTCGCCAGGTCCAAGGGGTCGGGCACGGCCTCGCGTTCGACGTCGGACGCACCCGACTGGGCCGCGGCCGCGCTCAGAACGGCAAAAATCAACAGAAGGCGAAGGGCGAGCCCGAGGGGGCGACGGGAAATCATCATGTTCACTCCAGACGTTCCGGCGCGACGGCCAAGGCGTCGAGCAGGCGAAAGACGGCGAGTCGGGCCTCATCTCGAGCGCGCGCGGCATCGAGCTCGGCCCGCTGCGCCTCCAGTTGCGAGCGGCGCGCATCGGCTTCGGACGCGCTGCCGGCGTCGCGGCGCGAGGCCACCAGTTCGGCCGAAAGGCGGGCCAACTCGGCCGAACGGGCGGCGAGCTCGGCCCCTTCGAGGGCGTCCTCGGCGGCGGCGTAGGCCCGGTCCACGGCCAAGGCCGCCTGATCACGCGCCGACGCTTCGCGGGCGCGGGCCTGTCGTTCTCCCAGGCGTGCCGCCGACAATGCGCTCGGCACCGCGGGTGACAGCGGCACCTCCAGCTGCACGCCGATCTCGAAGCTACGGCTCGACGCGCCGGGCCCCAGGCCCTGCAGGCCGTCGTCCGGGTCGAACGACGCCTCCAGCGTGGGGGTGAACTCCGCCGAGTCCAGCGAGGCGCCGACGCGAAGGTTGCGGGCGTCGCTGCCGCTTGCGAACGCGACGTTCAGGCTGGCGACGGGCAGCGCGTCCCGAACCGCCGCGTTCGCGTCACGCTCGGCGGCGTCCACGTCGCGGGCGGCCGCACGAAGGTCGGGCCGCTCCGCCGGCGCGACCGCTTCCTCGCGCGGGGGGAGGGGGGGCGGGTCCGGCAGCGGCCCGCGGGGCGCGGGCACATCCGCGCCGAGCTGCGTGCGGAGCGCGCGCAGCGCCAGTCGGTGCTTTCGCTCGGCGGCGCGCAGCGACTGCTCGGCGCGGGCCAAGGCCAGTTCGGCCTCGCGCACGTCGAGATCGCTGGCGGCACCGGCTCTGCGCCGCTCGCGGGCGGCCGCCGTTTCTCGCGCGGCCAACGCGGCCTCCTGCCCGGCCAGGTCGGCGGCACGCCCGGCGCGCGCCGCCTCCTGGAACGCCCGCACGGTTTCGATGCGGGCGGTCCGCCGTGCCGCCGCCAGTTCGTCCCGGGCGGCCTCGAGGCCGGCGCGCGCCCGCGCCAACTGATCCGCGCCGGACCCCGCCGCCGTGCCGGCGAAGCGGGCCGCGACGCGGATCGGCACGACGTCGCCCCCCGACGAGTCCTCGCTGCCCCCACCAGGCAGGTCCGTACGGCCGAATCGTTGATCGAAGCCCCCCGACAGGGTCACGTCGACGGGCGCAGCGGCCGCCGACGCGCGTGCCTCGGCCTGCGCCAAGGCCAACTCGGCTCGTTGGACGCCGGGGGATTGGTCGGCCAAGCGCACGGCGTCCTCGTACGTCAGCGGGGCGCCCGGCGACTGGCCGAACGCCAACGATGCAACGACGAACGCAGCGCCGAGCAAGACCCCGCGGAGGCGCGCCCACGAGCGTACCGGCGGATCGAGGGGGAGGCGGTTGGGGGAACGATGCACGATGAACGACTCCTGTGCGCGAGGATGGGGTTGCGTCGCACGCACGCGACGTGCGTGGCGCGCCGGGCGTCCGGCCGGACACCGGGGCCTAGCGCGCGACCCAGCATCGCAGCCGCCACCGGGCCTGTCCTCCGACCTCAGGAGGAGACCGCCCCCGTCCCGAGACCCGGCAGGGGTCTTCGCCGCGTCGGCCGCCTCGACGCGCGTTCGATGGTGGTGAGATCGACCCGTACGCCGACGCCTCTAGCGACCCGTCGCGTTCACGCTGAACACGGCCCCGAACGGGTCGTTCAGAACCGTAATGCGTCCATAAAGCGTATCGAAGGGCGGAACCGACACCGTCCCGCCGGCCGCTTCGGTGGTGCTCGCGGCTTCGTCGGCGTCGCGCACCTCGAAGTACGGCATCCAGTGCGGCGGCACGCCCGCCCATTCCTCGGTCATCTGCAGGATGCCTCCCACGTCCTCGCCGTCCTTCGAGAGCACGTAGTAGGTGGTCGGCACGCCCTCCTCGAGGCGGCGAGCCTGGGCGCCCATCGACCCCGTGTAGAAGTCCCGCGCCGCCTCGGCGTCGGGCACGTTCACCTCGCACCACCCCATCGCGCCGGGTTCGTGAGCAACCTCCGCACCTCGATGCGCCAGCGGTTGCCACAGCCCGAACACCGCCCCCGCGGGATCCTGCACGATCGCCAGGTGTCCCATGCCCGGCACCTCGAAGGGTTTTTGCATCACCGACCCACCCCTGGCGCGGACGTCGTCGGCCATGGCGGCGACGTCGTCCGCCATCAGGTAGACCGTCCAACTGGACGGCATGTCGGCCCCGGCAGGGATCTGGCCCAGCCCGGCCGCCGCGGCACCCCGCACCTTGGCGACGTGGTAGTGCCCTATCTCTGGACCGCTCACATCGTACGTCCATCCGAACAGATCGGCGTAGAACGACGCCGCGCGTTCTACGCCGGAAGACATGAGGTCGAACCAACACGGGACCCCGTGGGGCCGGGGCGTCTCGACTTTGGCCATGGCGACCCTCCGCTTCCTCGTCCCAGGTACTTCGGACGAATCCCCACTATAGGCCGTCGCCCGCTCCGCACCCTCGACCTGCCGCCACGCCGCCATACCCATTTCCACACGATTCGGAGCAAAGCGGCTAGACTCGAGTCCATCATGATGCGGTCCCCCTCCTTCGCCTGCCCGCCGCCCACGCGACGTACGTGTCGCATGCGAACGTGCCGGCCGCGGCGACGGCATCGCGGGGCACCGTCATGACCTCCGACGACGGCGCTGAGACCCACACGTCCGTACAGGTCGACCTGGAGAAGCTCACCGAACTGGTGCCCGGCATGGTCTACCAGTTCCGTCTCGAGGCCGACGGTCGTGCCAGGCTCCCCTACGTCAGCCGCGGCATTCGCGACCTGTTCGGGTTGTCGCCCGCGGACGTGGAGGTGAACGCCGAACCGGTGTTCGCGTGCATCCACCCCGAGGACCGCGAGGCCTTTCACGCCTCCATCCAAGAGTCGGCTGCCAGCCTGCATCCATGGATGCACGAGTTCCGCGTGGCGCTCCCAGAGGGGGAGGTCCGGTGGTTGCGCGCCCACGCCAACCCGGAACGCCTGGACGACGGTGCCACGGTGTGGCACGGTTTCGTGACCAACGTGACCGAGCGACGCACGCAGGAGGAGCGGCTCCGTCAGCGCGAACAGGTCCTGCAGCGCATGACCGACGCCCTGCAGGACCTGGTGGTGATGGCGGACGCCGAGCGGCGCATCACCTTCGTCACGCCCAGCGTGCGCACGGTCCTGGGACTCGATCCCGACGAGTTGCCGGGCACGCCGGTCCTGGACCTCTTCGCCGACCATGAGCGCCCACGTGTGGCCGAAGCCCTGAACGTCGCGCAGCAGGAGCCCGGCGGCCATGCGCTGGAGGCACGCGGCGCGCACCGGGATGGCCACGACGTGTGGCTGGACACGACCTTCGAATGGCTCGGCTCCGGCGAAGGCGTGGTGCTGGCGTCCCGCGACGTGACGGACCGAATACGGGATCGCCAGGCCCTTGAGCGCGAGGCCGCCTACCGCCGCGCCCTGGTCGAGATCACCAACGACATGCTCTCCGCCCGCCTGGACAAGGGCTTCTACCAGCAACTCATGAAGCGCACCATCGAAGTGGTCCCCGACGCGGAAGGCGGCAGCATGGTGTTGTGGGACGACGCGGGGCACTACCGTTTCGTGGCTGCGGAGGAGTTCGACCTCGACGTGCTGCGCGAGTTGCGCCTGGAACCCGACGAGATCGGCCGGAGCCATCCGCCGCGCGTGGAACGCATCCAGGTCCATGACACGCACGGGCGTTTGTCGGAGAAGAAGGTCGAGGTGTTTCGCCGCGCCGGCAACCTGCTCGACATCAAGATGACGTTGTCGGTCCCGATCCTCGCGGCGGGCGAGCCGCGCGGGTTCATGAATCTGGACAACTTCCACGACGAAGACGCGTTTGGCGCGGAGGCGATCGAGGTCGCCGAAGCGTTGGCGGCGCAGGTCGGGATCGCGCTGCAGCGCCTGCAGCTCGAGGATTGGCTGGAAGAGGAGCGGGCCCGGTACCGTCACCTGGCGAGCCACGACCCGCTGACGGGCCTGCCGAACCGCCGGCTGTTCCAGGACCGCCTGGACCAGGCCACCTTACGTGCGCAGCGCCGCTCGTTGCGGGTGGGGCTCGTCTACGTCGATCTGAACGCCTTCAAGTCCGTCAACGACTCCTACGGCCACGGTGTGGGCGACGACCTGCTGGTCGAGGTGGCACGCCGCCTGCAGACGCAGGTGCGGGCCGAGGACACCGTCGCCCGCCTCGGTGGGGACGAGTTCGCAGTGGTGCTGTCGGACCTCCCCTCTCCCGACGACGCGCAACGGATCATCGACGCGTTCGCGCATGAACTCAGGGTTCCCTACGTGCTGGATGGGCGCGGGTTGCGCGTGGACGCCAGCCTCGGCGTGGCGTTCTATCCCGACGACGGCACCGACCGCGAAGCGCTGATGCGGGCCGCGGACGACGCGATGTACGCGGCCAAGCCGAACCGTACGCGGGATCTGCGCGGCCACGCCTGAGCGTTCAGGCGGCGGTGTCGTTGAGCTCCTTGAACCCACCGAGATCCAGCATGCATACGGACAAGGCCTCGTCGTTGCGCGTTGCCCGAGCCAAGGCGCGCGCCAGTTCGACTTCCGCGCCGCGCCGGTTGGTGAGCCCCGTCAACGAATCGGTCAAGGCGTCACGCCGAGCCGCATCGCGGTCGAACGCCACCCAGAGCGTCGACGCGGCCGCCGCGAACCCTTCGAGCGCCCGGCGCGTCGCGCATGGGCGGGACCTCCCAGCCCGTGCGCAGGGCCGCTTCGATCTCGGTGGCGCCGGGAACCAACCCGGATCCGCTGGACCGTCGGGATGGTGCGCGACCCAGTCGCACCCTCCGAGGCGGCGTTCCAGCACGCAGCTTCGCGCCCCGAACGATTCGGCCAGCGCGTGGACCACGCGCCACCACAGGGCCTGGCGCCGAAACGTGGTGGGCAGGTCGGCGCAGGCCTGCCCCGGACCGACCCACGTTCCCGTGGCCGCGCCTACCTCGTCGAGAAGCTTGCGCTCCATGTCACCGAGTATGCCCGAGCCCCACTTCCCGATTCCTTACCGCGCCCCGGAGCATGGGTACCCGGGGGGCGTCCGCCGGGCGGGGACGTCCCCCGGGACATTCGAACGCTGCGACGTCCAGGACGCATCCCGTAAGCTCGCGGCATCATGCACACATCATTGCGCCCCATTACCGACGTCGCCCACGAGTTGGGCCTAGACCCCGCCCGCCTCCTCCCCCTCGGCCATCACAAGGCCAAGGTCGTCCCCCTGGCGCAAGGCGTGGACGGGGCGCCACGCGGCCGGCTGGTGCTCGTGAGCGCCATCGGCCCCACCAAGGCCGGCGAGGGCAAGACCACCGTCAGCGTCGGCCTCACCGACGGCCTCCGCCGGACGGGCGTGCGCGTCGCGGCCTGCCTGCGGGAACCGTCGCTGGGACCCGTGTTCGGCATCAAGGGCGGCGGCACCGGCGGCGGGGCCGCCCAGGTGGAGCCGGCCGAGGACATCAACCTGCACTTCACCGGCGACCTGCACGCCGTCACCGCCGCGCACGACCTGTTGGCGGCCCTGATCGACAACGATCTGCACTTCGGCGGCGCCAGCGGCCTGACGCCCGAGCGGGTCACCTGGCCGCGGGTGCTGGACCTGAACGACCGCGCACTCCGCAAGATCATGGTCTCCGCCGGCAAACCCACGGAACGCACCACGCGCTTCGACATCACCGCCGCCAGCGAGATCATGGCCATCCTGGCGCTGGCCGAATCGCTGGACGACCTCCGTGCCCGCTTGGCCCGAGTCGTGGTCGGCACGCGCCCCGACGACAGCGTCGTCACCGCTGGCGATCTCGGCGCGGTCGACGCCATGTTGGCGCTGTTGCGGGACGCCCTACACCCCAACCTGGTCCAGACGCGTGAGGGGGCCCCCGCCTTCGTGCACGCCGGCCCGTTCGGCAACATCGCCCACGGCTGCTCCAGCGTGATCGCGACCCGCACGGCCCTTGCCCACGCCGACGTGGTCGTCACCGAAGCAGGCTTCGGCTTCGACCTGGGGGGCGAGAAGTTCCTCGACATCAAGATGCGCCAATCCGGCCTGTGGCCGCGCGCCGTCGTGCTGGTCGCCACCGTTCGCGCCCTGGCCGCGCACGGCGACGGCGACGTGGCCCGCGGCCTGGCGCACCTGGATCGGCAGCTCGCCAATGTGCGCGCCTTCCGCCTCCCCGTGCTGGTGGCGATCAACGTGTTCGCGGGCGACGCCGAAGCGGACCTTCAGGCGCTGGAACGCCACTGCGAAGCGGCCGGAGTACCCTCGGCCCGCGTCACCTCGTTCGTGGACGGCGGCGCGGGCGGCGAGGCGCTGGCCCAGCAACTCATGACCCTGTTGGACGCGACCGAGTCGTGCCCGGCCGAACCGCACTTCGTCTACGCCGACGACGAGCCCCTGCCCGAGAAGCTGCACGCCCTCGCGACCCGCATCTACGGCGCCGGGGCGGTCACCTACACCGAGCGGGCCGAGCACGACCTCGCCCTGCTCCGTGCCGGGGGCCACGACCGCCTGCCGGTCTGCGTCGCCAAAACGCACCTGTCGTTCAGCGGCGACCCCAAAGCCGGCGGGCTGGCGGAAGGGTTCCCCCTCGAAGTACGCGGCCTGCGCCTCTCCGCCGGCGCGGGCTTCGTGGTGGCCCTCGTCGGCCGCATCGTCACCATGCCGGCGCTGCCCCGCGACCCGGCCGCGAAGCACGTCCGCGTCGCCCCCGACGGTTCGATCCGGGGTCTGATGCAAGGCGACTGACGGCGGGCGGGGCGGGACGTACGGGTGCACGGCCCGATGATGCCCATGGGCATCAAGGCTGCCGCAATACCCATCTCGAAACCCTCGGTGCGTCCCTGACGGCATCTCGGCCCCCTTGCCGCGAAGATGAGGGCATTCTGAGCGCGCTGATGCCCATGGGCATCGAGGTGGCCCGCAACGCATGTCGACCTCCGCCGGCGCCAGGGCGCGGGCCGGCCGAAGGCCCGAACGCCCCACGACCGGGACACGACGTGTTGCAGCCGGCGGTCTGATGATCTATGGTGGGCTCTAACCCCACCCCCCGAGGGGTGGACGCCAACGGAGTCTCGGCTGGATGGGAGCCCGCATGCACGACGCGCACGACGAACACGGCAACGGCGGTCACGCGGAAGGCGGCCACGACAAGCACGCGGGGCACAGCCCGGCCATGTTCCGCGACCGGCTGTGGTTCAGCCTGGTGCTGAGCGTGCCGATCCTCTACCTCTCCGAGGCGTTCCAGGCATGGTTCGGCTATCAGGCGGTGGCGTTTCCCGGTGCGGCGTGGGTGAACCCCGTGCTGGCCACGGCCATCTTCGTGTACGGCGGCATGCCGTTCCTGCGGGGCGCCCGGCACGAACTGGCGGAGCGGGCGCCCGCCATGATGACCCTGATCGCGTTGGCGATCAGCGTGGCGTACCTGTTCTCGATGGCCGTCACGTTGGGGTTCCCGGGGACGCCGTTCTTCTGGGAGCTGGCGACGCTCATCGACGTGATGCTGCTGGGGCACTGGATCGAGATGCGCAGCGTGCAGAACGCCAGCCGGGCGTTGGACGAACTGAGCGAGCTGATGCCGTCGGTGGCGCATCGGTACGTGGGTGACCAGCAGGTGGAGGACGTGCCCGTCGATCGCCTGCGCCTCGGCGATCGCATCCTGGTCCGGCCCGGCGAACAGATCCCCGCCGACGGCGAGGTGCAGGACGGCACCAGCAGCGTGAACGAAGCCTTCCTCACCGGCGAGTCCCGGCCGGTGACGAAGGAGTCCGGCAGCGAGGTGGTCGCCGGCGCGGTCAACGGCGAAGGCGCCCTCGACGTCGAGATCACCCGCACCGGCGACGAGACCACCCTGAGCCAGGTCATGCGCCTGGTGGACGAAGCGCGCACCAGCCGCAGCCGCTTCCAGGGGTTGGCCGACCGCGCCGCGGGCTGGTTGGCCTACGTCGCCGTCGCGGTCGGCGCCATCACCTTCCTGACCTGGCTCGGTGTGCGCGGCGACGTGTCGTTCGCGGTGACGCTCGCCGTCACGGTGCTGGTGATCGCCTGCCCGCACGCCCTGGGGCTGGCCATTCCGCTGGTCACCGTGAACGCCACCAGCGTGTCCGCGCGGAACGGCATCCTGGTCCGCAACCGCGACGCCTTCGAGCGGGCGCGCGACCTCCGCTTCGTGGCGTTCGACAAGACCGGCACGTTGACCGAGGGCGCCTTCGCCGTCACGCACGTCGAGACCGACGACATCGGCGAGGACGAGGCGTACCGATTGGCCCTCGGCCTGGAGGCGAAGAGCGAGCATCCCCTCGCCCAGGCGGTGATGGAGGCCGGGGCGGGCCGCGACGCGGCCGCCGTCGACGATTTCACGGTGGAGTCCGGCAAGGGCGTCGAAGCCCGCGTCGAGGGTGTCACCTACCGCATGGGCCGCCCCGAATGGCCCGACGAACTGGGACTCCAGACCTCCCCGTCGCTTCGCGAGGCGTTGGAGCGCGCGGAAGGGCGCGGCGAGAGCGTGATCGCCCTCATGAACGAGCGCCGCACGCTGGCGCTGTTCGCGTTGGCGGACCAGGTCCGGCCCAGCGCCAAGCGCGCCGTGGCGCGCCTCCAAGAGCTCGGCATCGAGCCGGTCATGATCACCGGCGACGCCGAGGCGGTCGCCGCGTCCGTCGCCGCTGAGCTCGGCATCGAACGCTACTCGGCGCGCGTCCTGCCGCAGGACAAGTCGGAGAAGGTGAAGGAGCTCCAACGCACGGGCCCCACCGCGTTCGTCGGCGACGGCATCAACGACGCACCCGCCCTGCTCCAGGCAAACCTTGGCGTCGCCATCGGCGCCGGCACCAACGTCGCGATCGAAAGCGCGGACCTGGTCCTCGTCCACGACGACCCCGAGGACGTGCTGCGGGCCCTGCAGCTCAGCCGCGCCACCTACGCCAAGATGATCCAGAACCTGATCTGGGCGACCGGCTACAACGTGGTCGCGCTTCCGCTGGCCGCCGGCGTGCTCTACCCCATCGGCATCACGCTGTCCCCCGCCGTCGGCGCGCTGCTGATGAGTGCCAGCACCGTCATCGTCGCGATCAACGCGATGACCTTGCGACGCGTGCGGTTGACGTAACGGTCGATGTGCGGCCACGACCGGCCGAAAACGCCGGTGTCCTGCCTACCGTAGGTTCAGGCTTCTGAGCGGAGCCGCGGTCTTCCCGCGAGGCCTGCTCGCACCGGTTGGCGCGCACGGTTCCAGACCGGACCATACCCGAGTCGTACACTCATGTTTGTGCGCCCCTGACAGGACAGATGCCCCGGCGAATTGCCTGAACCATGCCGTATTTTGCGGTATCGGAACCACGCAGCGTCGCGGGCCTGGCCGTGCCGTTGAACCGTGACGCAAAAGGGGGTTTCACGTCCGTCCAACACGAGCCTGCCTCGAGGCGCCGGGACTCGGGCCCGCTTGCCGGTGCATCGCGCCACCGGTCCACACCCGCAAGGAGGAGCGCATGAGCCGACCGCATCCGGACCCAGGAGCCCCCCGCGACGACAGGGCGCTCGACCGCGCCACACGCGAGCACTACGAACGGCTGGCCGCCGAGGCCGACCGGCACCTCGACGAGTTGGAGGCCCGCGCGCCGCTGAACGACGTCACGTTGGAGGACGTCCTGGCGCGCCGCGGCATCTCGCGACGCGACTTCTTGAAGCTGTCGGCCGTGATGACCACCACCATGGCGCTTCCCTCCATCTTCGACCTGCGCGTGGCACGGGCGGCCGAGTTGAGCACGCGATTGCCGGTCATCTGGCAGGAGTTGCAGTCGTGCACCGGCAACAGCATGGCGCTGATCCGGAACGCCGACCCCGGCATCGATACGCTGATCCTGGACCTGTTGAGCCTGGAGTACGCCGAGGTGCTGATGGCCCCCTCGGGCCAGGCGGCCGAGGACGTGCTGGAGGCGGCGATCGAACGCAACGACGGCCAGTACATCGCCGTGTTCGAAGGCTCAGTGCCGGTGGCCGCCGACGGGTCGTTCCTGACGATCGGCCCGGCGGGCGAGACGGGCGCCGACAAGGTCGTGCACGTGGCGTCGCACGCGGCCGCCGTGATCACCGCCGGGACGTGCGCGTCCTACGGCGGCATCCCCGCGGCCAACCCCAACCCCACCGCGGCGCTCGGCGTGGGCGACTTCCTGAACACCCGTGGGGTCCGCAAGCCGGTCGTGAACCTGCCGGCCTGCCCGGTGTCCAGCACCAACGTGGTGGGCACCATCCTGGAGTACGCCATGTTCGGGCGGCTGCCCTCGCTGGACGCGTACGGGCGTCCCTTGTGGGCGTACAGCCAGCGGATCCACGACAAGTGCGAACGGCGCGGCCACTTCGACGCCGGCGAGTTCGTGGAGGGATGGAGCGACATCGAAGGCATGAAGCGCGGCTTGTGCCTGTTCAAGGTCGGCTGCAAGGGCCCGATGGCCTACAACAACTGCAGCGTGGTCCGCTACAACGAGGGCGCCTCCTGGCCGATCATGGCCGGCCACGGCTGCATCGGCTGCAGCGAGCCGAACTTCTGGGATTCGATGAGCCCCTTCGAGGTCCCCCTGGCGCGGCGCGTGTACCAAGCACCGTTCGGGACCGACGCGGACGCCGACACCATCGGCCGCGTGGCCCTGGGCGCTGCCGCCGTCGGGGTCGCGGCCCACGCGGGCGTGACCGCCGCGAAGGGCGTTCGCGAGCGGCGCGAGGCATCTCGCGAGAAGGAGGAGTGAGCCGTGGCCAGCAAGCACGTGATCGACCCCATCACCCGCATCGAGGGGCACCTGCGCATCGAAATCGACGTCGGCGACGGCGGGCAGGTCGAGGAAGCCGCCAGCAGCAGCACCGCCTTCCGCGGGTTCGAGACGATCATGAAAGGACGCGATCCGCGCGACGTCGGCCTGTTCGCCCAGCGGATCTGCGGCGTGTGCACCTACCATCACTACGAACGCGGGGTGGAGGCGACCGAGCGGGCCTATGACGTCCAAATTCCGCCGAACGCCCGCCTGCTGCGCAACCTCATCTGGGCGGCGCAGCTGGTGAACGACCACACCACGCACTTCTACCAACTGCACTCGATGGACTGGTGGGACGTCATCTCCGCCTTGGACGCCGACCCGGTGCTGGCCACCGCCGTGGCGCACCAGTACCACGAAACCCCGTACAACGCCTCCGAGAGTCACTACCGGCAGGTGCTGGCGCGCCTGAGCGCGTTCGCGCAGAGCGGGCAGTTGGGGCCGTTCGCGGGCGGCTACTGGGGGCACCCGAAGTACGCCCTGACGCCCGAGGAGAACCTGGTCCTGGCCTCGCACTACCTGGACAACCTCGCCGTGCAGCGGGCCAGCGCCAAAGCCAGCGCCATCTTCGGCGGCAAGAACCCGCACCCGCAGAGCCTGATCGTGGGCGGCGTGACCTCGGTGCGTGACGCGTTGGACGCGCACCGGCTGGCCGAGTACCAGTTCCTGATGAAGCAGGCCATGGACTTCGTGAACCGCGCCTACCTGCCGGACATGGAACTGTTGGCCGACCGCTACCGCGACGAGGCGTTGGCAGGGCACGGCGGCGGCCTGCGCAACTACATGAGCTTCGGCGCCCTGTCGCTGGACGAGCAGCCGTGGGACCGCCGAGCGTTCTTCCTGCCCGCCGGGTTGGTGCTGGACCGAAACCTGGACGAGGTGCAGTCGGTCGACCCGATGCGGATCGGCGAGGAGGTCGCGCACGCCTGGTACGACTACGAGGGCGACGAGGCGTCGCTCCACCCGCTCCAGGGACAGACGAACCCCGCCTACGAGGGCCTGAACGACGATGGCACCCTCAAGACCGAGGGCGGCTACAGCTGGGTCAAGTCGCCCCGCTACGACGGCACGCCGGTCGAGGTCGGCCCGCTGGCCCGCCTGATCATCGCCTACGCCAGCGGCCACGAAGGCGTCCGTCAGAGCATGGACGACTTCACCTCGCGCCTGGGCGTGCCGTTCGAGTTCTGGTACTCGACCGTCGGCCGCACCGTCGCCCGCGGGCTCGAGACGAAGTTGGTCGGCGACCGGCTGCCCGGCCTGATCGAGGAGCTGACCGGCAACGTCGGCGGCGGGGACGACCGCTTCTTCGCGCGCTACGACGCGCAGGACGGCGAGGGCTGGGCGATGGGCGAGGCGCCGCGCGGCAGCCTGAGCCACTGGTTGACCGTCCGCGACGGCGCGGTCGACAACTACCAGGCGATCGTGCCCTCCACCTGGAACGCCAGCCCCAAGGACGGACGTGAGCAACGCGGCGCCTATGAGGCGGCGCTGGTGGGCCAGCCGATGGCCGACCCGACCCGGCCGCTGGAGGTGGTGCGGACCGTCCACTCGTTCGATCCCTGCCTGGCCTGCGCCGTGCACATCCTGAACCGCGACGGCCAGGAGATCGCCCACCACGAAGTGGAGGTGTGATCGTGGCGAGCCGTGCCCGCCGCACCCGGCCGGAAGCCGTGGTCGTGCAGCGGCCGGGGCGACCGAGGATGGTGATGTACGTCTTCGGGCGCTTCATCCGGGCCGCGCACTGGATCCGCAACGGCCTGTTGATCTGGCTGGTGATCAGCGGTTTCTACCTGGCGAATCCGTTCCTGGCGCGGAACCCCGTCACCGACACCAGCAGCAACTTCGTCCTGGCGCAGGTCCGTGGCCTGCACGTGATGGCGGGGTGGCTGCTGCTGGCGTTCACGCTGGTGCGCATCTACCAGTTCCTGTTCATCCGCCGGGACGGGCGCCTGGGCCTCGGCGCCGAGCTGCGCATGGCGCCGATCCTGCTGAACTGGAAGGCGTGGCGCGACCAGCTGGCGTTCTATCTGCTGCTCCGGCGCGACCATCCGCACTTCACCTACAGCAACTACGGGCCGCTGCAGTACCTGGTGTACACGCTGCTGTACGCGGCGCTGCTGGTGATCAGCGTCACCGGCATCCTGTTGGCCGCGCCGTACGTGCAGGGCGGGCTGGCCAGCTTCGGCGCCGGCCTGCTGCGGCCGATCGAAGTCGCACTGGGCGGCCTGGCCAACGTGCGAGCCCTGCATCACTTCACGATGTGGTTCTTCATCGTGTTCACGCTGATTCACATCTACATGGCGGTGTGGAACAGTTTGCGCACGGGCAACATGCTGATCGAAGGCATCATCTCGGGCTTCAAGGCGGTGGACACCGAGGTCGAGCGGGCCACGGAGGCCGACGTGGCCCCGGACGCGGCCGATGACACGACGAACGCGACATCGAAGGACACCAAGGCGCAAGGGAAGGCGCAAGGCAAGGCGAAGGGCTCGAAGCGGTGAGCGGCGCACGCCCCCTCCTGGTCCTCGGCGTCGGCAACCTGTACTACGGCGACGAAGGGGCGGGCGTGCACCTGGTGCACCATCTGCGCCGCAAGTACGCCTTCCCCGAAGGCGTCGACGTCGTCGACGGCGGGACGCTGGGCTGGGACCTGCTGGGCATGATCGCCGAACACCACCACGTCATCCTGCTCGACGCCGTCGCGGCCCCGCCCGGCAAGATCTACCGCTTCGGCCGCGACGACGTGCCCGACGAGATCGGCTACGGCAAGCTCTCCTCGCACGAGTGGGAGGTGCCGGACCTGCTGAGCGCCATGGCGCTGTTGGGCGATCTGCCGGACGTGACCATCATCGCCATCGGCGTCGCGCCGCTGGAGTTCGAAACGGGACGGGTCGGGGTCGCACTGAGCGCCCCCATTTTGGCCCGGATGGGGGCATGGGCCGAGGTGGTGCTCCGCGAATTGGCGCGCCACGGGGTCGCGCCGATCACGGTCCGACCCGAGCTTCGCGCCGAACGTCCCCTCACCGCCGAGGAGATCGTGTTGCATCATGCATGAGTTCGGGCTGGCCGTGAGCATGCTGGATCTCGCCGAACGCAGCGCGCGGGCGGACGGCGCGCAGCGCATCGACGTGATCCACGTCGAGATCGGCGCCTTGGCCGCCGTGGTGCCCGAAGCGCTCACGTTCGCGTTCGAGGGGGCACGCCTGGGCACCATGGCGGAGGGGGCACGCCTGGAGGTCACCTACCTCCCCGCCATCGCGTTTTGCGCGTCGTGCCAGCGCGAATTCGAGGCGTACGATGGCTTCGGCGTCGCGCTGTGCCCCGACTGCGACACGCCGTCGGCGGATCTGCGCCAGGGGCGCGAGCTGCGCCTGAGCCACTTGGAGGTGGCCTGATGGCCGACACCCCGAACGTCCGCGACGTCCACCTCAGCGCTCACGGCACCGGCGTGGCGCCCGACCCCCGGGTCGTGCAGGTCCAGAAGTCGCTGATGACGCACAACGACACCGTGGCGCGCGCCAACCGTGAGGCCTTCGCCGGCAGCCTGGTGCTGAACGTCGTCTCCTCGCCCGGCTCGGGCAAGACGGCCCTGCTGGAGGGCACCGTGCGCGCCTTGGCCGGCCAGCTGTCGGTGGCGGTCATCGTCGGCGACCTGGAGACCGACAACGACGCCACGCGCCTGCATGCGGCCGGGGCGCCCTCGGTGCAGATCGCGACGGGGGCGGTGTGCCACCTCGAGGCCGAGATGGTGGCGCGGGCCGCCGAGCGGCTCGACCTGGACGGCCTGGACGTGCTGGTGGTCGAGAACGTCGGCAACCTCGTCTGTCCCGCCGCCTGGGACCTCGGCGAGGACCTGCGGGTGGTGCTCCTGGCCGTCACGGAGGGCGAGGACAAGCCCCTGAAGTACCCGCGGATCTTCAAGGATGCGCACGCGGTGGTGATCAACAAGATCGACATCGCGGACGCCGTCGGCTTCGACCGCGACCTGGCGCTGGACGCCGTCCACCGCGTCACCCCCGCCGCGCAGGTGTTCGAGCTCTCGGCCCGCACGGGCGAGGGCATGAACGCCTGGCTGGACTTCCTGCGAGAGCGCCGCAGCAGCAAGCGGGGCTGAGCGTGCCGGCCGAGCGGCTGCGCCTCCGCGTCACCGGCACGGTGCAGGGCGTCGGCTTCCGCCCGTTCGTGTACCGGCTGGCCCGCGAGGCGCAACTGCGGGGCTGGGTCCGCAACGACGCGCGCGGCGTCACCATCGAAGTGAGCGGGGACGTTCAGGCGACGGCGCGCTTCGCGGACGCCCTCGCCAGCGATGCGCCGCCCGCCGCCCGCGTGGACGCCGTGACGGTCCTGGAGCGCGGGCCGCACACCGACGACGCACCCCCCGGCTTCGTGATCGTGCCCAGCGAGGACGCAGACGACGTCACCACCGACGTCTCGCCCGACCTGCCCGTGTGCGACGCCTGCCTGCGCGACATGCGCGACCCCACCGACCGCCGCTACCGCTACCCGTTCGTGAACTGCACCGATTGCGGCCCGCGCTACTCGATCGTGGAGGCGCTGCCCTACGACCGTCCCCTCACCACCATGCGCGGCTTCACGATGTGCAACGACTGCGCGCGGGAGTACCACGACCCGAACGACCGGCGCTTTCACGCCCAACCGGTCGCCTGCCCCCGCTGCGGCCCGCGGCTGCGATTCGTGGCCTCGCCGAATCCGGACGCGTCTCACGCGGGAGACACGGCGCCCCCGGAAGAGGCGGCGCCGGCCGCCTGGGACGAGGCGGCGCTGGAGGCGACGGTGCGCGCCCTGCGCGAGGGGCGGATCGTGGCGGTCAAGGGCCTAGGCGGGTACCACCTGGCGTGCGATGCGCACGACGAGGCGGCGCTGCGGGCGCTCCGGGAACGCAAGTTCCGCAAGGAGAAGCCGTTCGCGGTGATGGCGCGCGACCTGGCGGCGCTGGACGGCGTGGTGGTCCTGAATGATGCCGAGCGGGCGCTGCTGGCGTCCACGGCGCGGCCGATCGTGCTGGCGCGCAAGGGAGAGGTGCCGCTGCCGGACGGGCTGGCGCCCGACAACGCCTCGCTGGGCGTGATGCTGCCCTACACGCCGGTGCACCACCTGCTGTTCGACGGCGGCGCGCCCGCGTTGCTGGTGATGACCAGCGCGAACCGTTCCTCCGAACCGATCGCCTACCGCGACGACGAGGCGCTGGCGCGCTTGGCCGGCCTGGCGGACGCCTTCCTGATCGGCCAGCGGCCGATCGCGCGGCGCGTCGACGACAGCGTGGCGCAGGTCGCGGCCGGCCAGGCGTCGGTGCTGCGGCGCGCGCGGGGGTACGCCCCCGCCCCGGTGGTGCGCGATACGCGCTTCGAGCGGCCGTCGTTGGCGCTGGGCGCCGAGTTGAAGAACGCCGTGACGCTGGCGGTGGGCGGCGCCGCCTACGTCAGCCAGCACCTCGGCGACCTGGGCGACCTGGCGTCGTTCGAGGCGTTCCAGGAGACGGTGCACGACCTGTGCGCCATGTACCGCGTCGACCCGCGCACGGTGCCGGTGGCGCACGACCTGCACCCGGCCTACCCCAGCACCCGCTTCGCGATGGAGCTGGGCGGCCCCCGCGTAGGCGTGCAGCACCACGAGGCCCACATCGCCAGCGTGCTGGCGGAGCGTGGCGCCTGGGAGGTGCCGGTGCTGGGGTTCGCGTTCGACGGTGCGGGCCTGGGTCACGACGGCACGGTCTGGGGCGGCGAGGTGTTCCACGGCAGCCTCGACGCCGGCCTGACGCGCGTGGCGCACCTGCGGCCCGCCCGCCTGCCGGGGGGCGACGCCGCGGCGCGCACGCCCGTGCAGGCCGCGGTCGGCTGGCTGGAGGCGCTGGGGGACGAGGCGCTGGAGCGGGTGACGGCCCCGCCGTTCGACTTCCCTGCAGCGCGGGTCAATGTCTCGCGGCAGTTGATCCAACGAGACACGCAAGCGCCGGTGACCACCAGCGTCGGCCGGTTGTTCGACACCGTCGCTGCGCTGACCGGCTTCGCGGGCTCAATGAGCTTCGAGGGGCAGGCGGCGATCTGGTTGGAGGCCGCCGCCTGGCGCTGTGCGGAGGCGCCGCCCTACCCCTGGCCGTTCGACGGGCGGCAGTGGGACCACGTCCCCTTGCTGCAGGCGGTGATGGACGACGTCGCGAACGGAACGGAGCGGGCGCGGGTGGCGCGCCGCTTCCACGAAAGCCTGGCGCAGGGCATCCTCGACGCGGTGATGACATTGCGTGGCCGACACGAGGTCGCCCACGTGGTGCTCTCCGGCGGGGTGTTCCAGAACCGCCTGCTGCTGGAGCGGACGGCGGCGCGGCTGGCGCGTCAGGACATCAGCCTCTGGTGGAACCGCGCGGTTCCGGCCAACGATGGGGGCATCTCGCTCGGTCAGTCCGCACTGGCCGCCATGTCAGGAGGGTGACCATGTGTCTGGGAATTCCACACGAAGTCGTCGAGGTGCTGGACGGTGATCGCTGCTTGATTCGCGTCGGCGACGGGGCACGTCACTGCTTCATCGGCCTGATCGAAGACTTGCAGGCGGGTGACTGGGTCGTGGTGCACGCCGGCTTCGCCATCGACAAGATCGCGCCCGAGGACGCCAAGGCGAACCTGCGCCTGATCCAGCGCTACCTGGAGCCCGAGACCCGTGCTTGAGAACGCGGCAGGGTCGTACCGCCCCGAGACGTACAAGGACCCGGCGCTGGTCGCCGGCCTTCGCACGCGCATCGCCACGCTGGCCGAGCAGATCGGCCGGCCGGTCAAGCTGATGCACATCTGCGGCACGCACGAGCACGAGATCGGACGCTACGCCCTGCGCGACCTGCTGCCGGACAGCGTGACGGTGCTGGCCGGCCCCGGCTGTCCGGTGTGCGTGTGCGACACCGAGTACATCGACACCGCGATCGCGCTGTCGCTCACGCCGGGCGTGATCCTGGCCTCCTTCGGCGACATGCTGGCGGTCCCCGGCAGCATTCCGCTGCAGGGCGAGCGCCGCGGCGACGTGCGCATGAGCCTGCTGGACGCGCGCGCCCAGGGCGGCGACGTGCGGGCCGTGTACAGCGTGTTCGACGCCGCGCGGCTGGCGGAGCGCACCCCGGACGCGGAGGTGGTGTTCTTCTCGGTCGGGTTCGAGACCACCGTAGTGGCGGTGGCGGCGATGCTGGCGCGCGGCGCGCCCGACAACCTCTCCATCATCGAAGCGAACTACTACACCCCGCCGGCGACGCGCATCCTGCCCGACCTGGACGGATTCGACGTCGACGGGTTCATCCTGCCGGGCCACGCCGCGACGATCACCGGCCTGCGCGTGTACGAGCCGCTGGCCGAGCGCGGCATCGCCTGCGCCTGCGGCGGGTTCGAGCCGGTCGACGTGATGGCGGCCGTCGCGTCGCTGCTGGAGCAGATCCGTGACGGCGCGCCCACCGTCGCCAACCCGTATCAGCGGCTGGTGAAGTACGACGGCAACGAACGCGCCCAGCGGGAGCTGGACGAGGTGTTCGCGCTGGTGCCGATCCGCTGGCGCGGCATCGCGGAGATCCCCGCCTCGGGGTACGCGCTTCGCCCGCCGTACCAGCGTCACAGCGCCGCCCATCGCTTCGCCGGCACGCTGGCGGCGCGTTCCACGGAGGGCACCGAGCATCCCGCCGGCTGCCGCTGCGCCGAGGTGACGCTGGGCCAGATCCGACCCGATCAGTGCCGCGTGTTCGGCGTGCGCTGCACCCCCGACAGCCCGTACGGGCCGTGCATGGTCAGCCACGAGGGCACCTGCCGCGCCTGGTACGTGTACGGCATGCACAAGGAGAGGCTCCATGTCGAACCCGCCTGACACCACGGCCACCGCGCCACGCCCCGCCTCGGTGTCTCGCTACGACACGGTGCGCCTCAGCCACGGCTCGGGCGGGCAGGCCACGCTGGAACTGATCGAGCAGCTGTTCGTCGCCACCTTCGCGAACGGTCCGCTGCGCGAACTGACCGACGCCGCCATCCTGGACAACCTCGGCGGGCGCCTGGCGTTCGCGACCGACTCTCACACCGTCAAACCCGCCGTCTTCCCGGGCGGCGACATCGGCCGCTTGGCGGTGGCCGGCACCATCAACGACCTGGCCGTGATGGGCGCGAGGCCCGCCTACCTGAGCGCCGCCTTCCTGCTGGAGGAGGGCTACGACATGCGGGAGTTGGAGCGGGTGGTGCAGTCGATGAAGGCCACCGCGGACGAGGCGGGCGTGACCATCGTGGCCGGCGACACCAAGGTGTTGGGCCGCGGGCACGGCGACGGGATCTTCGTCAACACCACCGGCATCGGCTTCCTGCCGGACGACGTGCACCTGGGTGCCGATATGGTTCGACCCGGCGACAAGGTGCTGGTGAACGGCACGCTGGGCGATCACGGCATCGCGGTGATGTCGCGCCGCGAAGGATTGGACCTGGCGGTCGACCTGGTCTCCGACGTCGCCCCCTTGAACGGACTGATCGACGCCGTGCGAACGGTCGCGCCGGGCGTGCGCTTCATGCGGGACGTGACGCGCGGTGGCCTGGCCGCCGTCGCGAACGAGGTGGTGATGCACCGGCCGTTCGGGCTGCGGGTGTTCGACGTGGCCGTCCCCATCGACCCGCTGGTGGAGCAGTACAGCGAGATGCTGGGCATCGACCCGCTGCTGGCCGCCAACGAGGGCAAGGTGATGATGATCGTTCCCCCCGCGGAGGCGGAGGCCGCCCTGGGTGCGATGAAGGCCCACCCCTACGGGCGCGAGGCCGCCATCATCGGCGACATCGTCAAGAGGCCCGAGGGCGTGGCGTTGGTGGAGACCGCCTACGGCAGCCACCGCGTGCTGGAGATGCCCATCGAAGAACAACTGCCGCGGATCTGCTGATGTTCGCTACCCAGCGCGCCTTCATCGAGGCCGCCATCGCCGAGGTCCGCGAGGCGAAGGGGCTGCTCCTTCCGCTGCTGACGATCCAAAACCCGCACGCCCCTTGGACCGCGGAGGCGCTGCGGGACCTCGACGATCACGTGGACGCGGACGCGGACGATCCGGTGCTACGCCGCGCGGTGACGCTGGTGGAGGCGTTCGAGCTGCCCTTCCTGGCCGAAGAGGCGCGCCTGGCCGAGCGGGGCCTCACCCTGGACACGGACATGGCCGGCTTCGAGGCCGCCATGGTCGACTTCGAACGCGCCTTCTGGGACCAGGCCTACGCGGCGTACCGGGCCGACCCCGGCCACTGGGACCTCCGCCCCGTGCCCAGCTACGACGTGTGCGAGACCCACCGCCTGGACAGCGCCGACGTGCGCCGCGCCATCCGCGACCACGGCGCCACCTCGTTCGACGATCTGGCCCCCTACCTGGGCACGGACCGGGCGTGCAGCACCTGCCACACCGCGGTGAGCCGCCTGCTGATCCAGGCGCTGCGCCGGGCGAAGGGCGCGCCCGGCTGAGCCACGGCTCAACCGGCCGGCGCGGCGCCCAGCACCTCCGTGGGGGTGTCGCTGCCGCCGTCGGGCTCCCGCGACACGGCCACGGCGTCGAACGTGTCCGCCTCGACCACGAGGGTACGGCCTTCGAGCACGCCGAGCGAGGTGACCGCGTCGCCGCGCACGCCCCAGGCTTGGAAGTCGCGCCCTTCCCCCGGGCTGGCGTGCATCACGACCAGGGCGCGCCCCTCCGGCGCAAACAAGACGCTGCCCTGCGCGAACGGCTCGCCTTCGCCCTCGGGCGGCAGCCTGCGCACGGTGACATCATTGCGGGCCAACCAGCGCGCCAACCGCGCCTGGTCGTCCACGAGATCGTCGGCGCGCGCACGTATCGTGCCGACCTCGGTCTCGAGCAGCTCGACACGGGCGCGCGCGTCCCTCAGCTCGGCCCGCACCTCGAGCATCTCCTGGCGTTGCCACAGGCCCCAGCCCCCGACAGCGACGACCAGCACCAGGCCGGCGGCGAAGCCGGACGCCCACGGCCTTGAGCCGCGTTCACGCCAGCGCGCACCCCCGCCTTTCCTCGCCCGCCGAGCCGCTTCGGGGGCGCGTGCGGCACGGCCGAACGGCTGCGCCTCTTCGGCGGGCGCCCCTCGCAGCTCGTCGTCCGGTCGGGTCGAGGGCCCAAGCGGCGCGCTTTCGGGCGCGGTCGCCGCAGCGTCCGTCGTCGGCGCCGTAGCGTGGCCCCATACACGCGACTCGATCCCGGCCCACGCGTCCTCGGAGGGGGGCGGACCCGGCAGACCCTCCACCGACGCGACGAACGCGTGCTCCAACCGGTCGCGCTCCTCCCGGCAGGCGCGACACGACCGCAGGTGCGCCTCGACGGCCTCCGCCTCCTCGCGGGACGACTCGCCGAGCAGATAGCCGGGCAGCTGATCCAGGGGGTGCGATTCGCGGGGCGTTTCGTTCACGTCGATCCCTCGCCCGCATCGGGGCCACGCCCTGTGAGCACGTCGCGCGCCTTGAGCATGGCGCGGCGGATGCGGCTCTTGATCGTGCCGACCGGCGCGCCCTCCCGGTCCGCGATCTCGGTGTAGCTGTACCCGCCGAAGAAGGCGTCGCTCAGCAGGCGGGCTTCGTCGCGCGAGAGTCCTTCGAACGCCTGCTGGACGGTGAGGCGGTCGGTGGGCGCCGCCCCATGGGGCCCGGCGCGCAAGGGGGATCCGGAATCGTGCGGATCGTGCCCGTCGGCCTTCGCCGGTCGGGAGCCACGTGCCCGAAGGCGCATGCGGCACGCGTTGCGCGCGATGGTGTACACCCACGCCCGCGCCGAGCCCCGCGCCGGGTCGAACCGGCCGGCGGCGTCATGCACCTTGACGAACACGTCCTGCACCACTTCCTCTGCGTCCTCTCTGCTGCCCATCATGCGCAGCGCGAGGGCATGGACGTTCCGCCCCAGCGCGTCGTACAGCGCCCGGAGGGCCTCGTCGTCGCCGCGCTGTAGTCGCTGAATGAGCTCGGCTTCGGCGTCCACGCCTTCTATCAAAGCATATGCGCCCTCGCCCGGACCGGATGCCCACCCCGGCGTGGCGGCACGCCATGCATCCGATCGCCGATCACGCGCATTGCATGGAAGTGAAGGCCCCGCTGGGGACCTTCGACAGGCACCCGGCCACGAGGAGCGCTCACGCGCTCACCCCACGTCCGTCCCTCGCCCTGCGAGGAGGAAAGGAGCACACGATGCAGACGATCATCATCCGCACCCTGACCCTGTTGCTGGCCGCCGTGCCGGCCTTGGCATTCGCCCAGGAGGTGAGGTTGGAGGCGCAGGATCAGGAGATCCGCGGCACCACGCTCACCCTGGATCACGTCACGTTGGCCCAGGACGGCTTCGTGGTCGTGCACGCCACCGACGCGTCGGGTGACCTGGTGCTGACGCCCCCCTTGGGCCTGACCTACCTCGAAGCGGGTGCGCACGACGACGTCGAGGTCGCGCTCCACGCAGGCGAGCTCGCGAAGTACAGCTACGAGCAGGGCGGCACAGTCGTCCCGATGCTCCACGTGGACGCGAACGGCGACGGCGCCTACCAGTTCCCGGACGGCGGTGACGTCCCCGTCACCCGCGACGAGGGGGCCGTGGTCGTGAGCATCGACCTGACCGTGCTGCCGTCGCTGACCACCCTCGATCAGACCCTCGCCGGGCAACGCGTCACCATCGACACCGTCGTCGCCGCTCAGGACGGCTTCGTGGTGGTCCACGCGCTCGACCGGGAGGGCGACGCGGTCCTCACGCCCCCGCTCGGCGTGGCGCAGGTCGAGGCAGGCGTCACGCGCTTCCTCGCCGTCGAGCTCGACGACGCGCTCCTCGATGAATACGGCTACAGAGGCGGCCCCAAGGCGATCGTGCCGATGCTGCACGTCGACGACGGCGACGGGGCGTACGAGTTCCCGGACGGTCCCGACGTGCCCGTGACGGCGGACGGCGCGCCGCTCGTGTCGCCGTTGACGCTGTCCATGCCGGCCATGGGCCAGGCGTCGGTCGCGACGGGGCAGGGGAAGCTTTCCGTGGGCATGGACGGCCTGTCCGTCACCCTCCCCAGCGTGACGTTGACCCAACCGGGCTTCGTCGTCCTGCACGCCCAGAACGAGGACGGCAGCCTGCGCGGCCTGCCCGTGCTGGGGGCGAGCGACGCGCTGCCGGCCGGCACCTCGAACGACGTGACCATCGAAATCGCTCGTGATCAGGCGCCCATGGTGGGCGACACCGCCTACGCCATGGTCCACGTCGACGACGGGGACGGCGTCTACCGCTTCCCGGCCAGCGACCCGCCCTTCGAGCAGAACGGCGAGGTGCTGGTGGTGCCGTTCACCCTGAACTGAAAACGGAACCGCCGGGGCGCTACCAACCCCGATCTCCGCGTGCGCCGAGACGCTCCTCGGCGCACGCTTCATGTCGGCCCCCTCGTACGCGGCGGGGACGGCGAGCCCGTCACCGGTCCCCGGCGCGCCCCACCTCCGCCGTTACCCGCGCCGCGACCCGCCCCGCGTCACGAACGCAGTCGTTCACGCCGATCCCGTGGTAGGCGTTGCCGGTGAGCAGCAGGCCGGGACGCTGATCGGCCGCGCCCATGATGCGGGCCACGCGGCTCTGGTGTCCCACCCGGTATTGCGGGATGGCCCGCGCCCAGCGGACGTGGTGCACCATCTCGGGCGCCGCCGTCACGTTCATGGTGCGCGCCAGGTCGTCGCGGGCCACTTGCAGCGCCTCCGCCTCGTCCAGCGCTACGAACTCGGGGTCCGGCACCCCGCCGGCGATGATGCGCAGCAGCACCTTGCCCTCCGGCGCCTGCCAGGGGAACAGCGTCGACGTCCATAGACACCCCAGCATGCGCACGCCCTGCCCGCGCGGGACCAGGAACCCGAAGCCGTCCAGCGGGCCCGGCACGTCGGCACGGTCGTAGCCCAACCCCAGCACGCGCACCCCGGCGTAGGGAATGGCCTCCAGATCGTCGCGAGCCTCGGGCAGCACGCCCTCCAGCAGCTGCGCGGCGGCGTAGGCCGGCGTGGCCACGATCACCACGTCGGCCGGCACGCGTTCGCCGCCCTCGAGCCGGACCTGATACCGCGCGCCCTCCTCGCCGGTCGTAACGGCGCGGGCGGGCACACCGGTGCGCACATCGGTGCCGAGTCGGTCGCGCAACGCTTGGATCAGCCGTTCGATGCCGCCGCCCTGGAAGCTGGTGAGGCGCCCGCCCGGGCCGGCCGGACCGCCGCGCGTGGCCCGCTCGGCGCGGGCGGCCCGCCGGCGCGCCAGCATGCCGCGGACCAACCCGCCGTGCTCGTCCTCCAGGCGCTTCAGGCGTGGGAACAGCGCCGCCAGGCTGGTCTGGCGCGCATCCCCGGCGGTGATGCCCAGCACCATCGGCGCGATGAACGCGTCGGCGAAGGCGAGCCCCAGGCGGCGCTCGGCAAAGCGATGGACGGTCTCGTCGACGCCGGCCGGAGCCCGCCCCACGAACGGTTCCAGCGCCACGCGCGCCTTGGCGGGCAGGGACAACAGGTCGCTGCGGACGAACCCAGCTACCCCCTGCGGAAGGGCCCTCAGGGCGCGGTCCACGTACAGCATGCGGTGCTTCGCCGCCTCGGTGGCGGGCTGTAGCGCCTCCCCCAGGCCGAGGTCGTGGGCCAGTTCGACGGTGTCCGGCACGTTGGTCAGGAAGCCGTTGGGGCCGCGGTCCACGACGTAGCCCTGGACGGCGTCGCTTCGGGCAGCACCGCCGGCCTCCGCCTCTCCTTCGAGGACGGTCACGTCGGCGTGCGGTAGCGCCTGGCGTACACGGAACGCGCTGGCCAGGCCGGAGATGCCGCCGCCGATCACGACCACACGGGGGGCGCCGGCCACGTTCCCGGATGATGCGTCGTCGATTCCGCGCCGTTGGGTCACGCCTCACGGTACGCGTAGACGCACGCGCGCACGGCGGGCCAGATGTCCCCAAGCACGCGAACGGCGCGCACGTGAATCGTGCGCGCCGATGATCGTGAGGGTGCCGAGCGGGTGCCGGGTGGAACCACCACGCACCGGCACCTAGCCCGGGGGGCGAGGCTCAGCGCACGCCGAGACCCGGATAACGGACCAGCATTCCCGAGCCGGGGGCCCCGATGCCGTTCACGCTCAGGTAGGCATCCCCGTTCTGCGCGAAGGCGATGGCGGTGGGGAACATGAGGCCGTCCAGCACGACCTCCGTGCTGCCGTCCAGCGCGACGCGCGTCACCGCACCGCTGCCGGGCGTGGGACCCTGCTCGGTGAACTCGGCCAGCGTCACGGCGTACAGCGTGCCGTCCGGCGCGGCCTGCAGGTCGGTCAGTACGGTGAGGCCGCCTGCGAGGTTCGTCACCGACCCGTCGCTGGACAGGGCGTGCACGCCGGCCGAGCCGGGCAGGAACGGGAACCCCGGAAGGCTGGCGACGTACATGCCGCCGTCGCGCGTCTGGGTAATGCCGGTGGGGACGGGGTCGGTCTCCTGCGCGCCGTCGCGCGCGGGGTTGGGCATGGGCGAGGGCACGCCGTCCATGACGGCGACCAGCTCGACCGCGCCGGTGCGCGGGTTGACGCGCAGGATGGTATTGGCGCCCGCGTCCGCGACGTAGAGGTTGCCGTCGCTGCCCCCGACGATGCCGTAGGGGTGCGAGTCCAGCACGAAGCCGTCGGGGTTGGACGCCGCCTCGATGTCCCAGGTGCTGGCCACCACGGACGGCTCGTCGCCGTCGACGCGGACCACGGCGGCCATCATCGGCATGGGGTCAGGGCCCAGCTCGCCGAGCCAGCCACCGCTGGTGACGAACACCTGGGTGCCGAGGCGCGCCAAGCGCGAACCACCGGTGAACTCTTGCCCGACATGAACGGACGGCAGCATGGCGCGCACGCTCTGCTGGCCGTCGGGACCGATCCGCACCACCTGCGAGGTCATGCCGACCGTGGCGATGGTCGCCTCGCCGGTGTTGGGGTCGACCGTCTCGATCTCCTGGTCCCCGCCGACGCCCGAGTCGACCACCCACACGCTTCCATCCGGCATGGCCAACACGCCCATGGGGTTGTTGAGCCCCTCCGCGACGACCTCTTGGGCGAACGCGGTGCCGAACCACGCGATGACACCGAGCACGAACAGACCTACCACCGATGTGCGCATATGAACTCCCTCTCTCCTGGCCGGCCCGTCGCCTCACCCCGCGTCACGTCAGGACAGGTGCGAATCGCGCGTACGGATGCCGGAACGGTGCGGGTGGGGACGCCTCGAGCGTTCACGCCGAAGGCGATCGGTACGGGTGGACCCTCACCTCCCTTCGGGCGGCCGTGTCGCGCCGGGGGACGCGGCCTGCGCCAACAGGAACGCGACCAGCGCGTCCAGGTCCTGTTCGGAGAGGTCGTAGGCCGGCATGGCGTGGCTGGACATCGCCCAGCCCGGCGCCAGGTAGGCGGCGGGGGCCGTGATCGACTCGCGCAGGTAGCCCGCCGCGTCGTCAGCGTCGCCGTGATAGCTGGGGTCGGCCACCCGCGCCGCAGCGACGGCGCCGATGTCGTTGTGCTCGGGTCCGAACGACCCGCGCGTTTGGGCCGCGCCGAGCGTGTGGCACATGCCGCAGTACAGCTGCCGGTAGAGCTGCGCCCCGCGTTCCCGGAGGGGCGCCGACCCCTGGGCGCGCACCACGGCCGTCCCAACACCCACGACGATCGCCAGGACGCCGAACGACCACACGATCCGATCCACGCTGTCGTCCCCTCCCTCCTCGATTCGCGATCCCGCGCAAGCGCGCAAGCACGAGAGCGCGAATGATCGAATATACGGGATTTTCCTCGGAAGCGAGTACGCACATGCACCGAACTCGCGCACCATCGTGCCTCCGGGCGCCCACGAGGGACTTCGTACACCGTCGGTATGCTTCCGCCATGGGCTCGCACTCGCGTCGGTCGCGGCCCGCCGCCTGCCACCAGCCACGCCCCGAAAACGAGCGTCGGGTTCGCACCGTGCCCGCATGACCCACGCAACGGCGGTCGTGGCGGTGCTCGCGTACTACCTGGTGGCGCTGGCGTTGCTGCCGGCGCTGGCCCGCGCGTGGCTTCGCCTGCCGGCCGAATCCGTCCGCAAGGGACAGCACGTGGCCGTGTTCCTCGCGATCTTTTTGTGGTTGGAACTGTTCACGGCCTGGACGTGGGCGGTGGCGACGATCGGCGCGATCGCGTTGGCGGCCTACGTGACGTTGTGCTGGCTCGAGGGCCGTGTTCCGCCGGGTGCACGGGCACGGTCTGAGCGCGGTGCGGCGACGCGAACTGGAAGGCGTCGCCAACCTGTTCGTGTCCGCGGCGGTGCGCGGAGAGGTGCGGGCGACCGGGCAGGCGTCGACGGCCGCGCGGGAGCTTCCGCGCGCTACTGCGGCGTGTCGGCTCGCGCCGCCACACCGTCGAAGAACACCTCGACCATGGCGTCCACCAGGCTGTCCGCCCGCTCGGGGGGCGCGGAGAGACCGGCGAACGCCTGGCCCAACAGCAACCAGGTGACCTCGGGCACGTCCACCTCGCGCAGTTCGCCGCGCTCGACCCCTCGACGCAGGACGTCACGTATCGGCTCCACGAAGCGGGCGTAGTACGCGGCCAGCATGCGGGCGCGCGCCTCCTCGCTCAGGTGGACCGCGTCCTGCTCCGCCAGGCGCATGATCCGTTCGCTGCCCCGCATGCGGGTCACGATCGCGCGCAGCACGCGCCGCACCTGTGCCCGGGCGCGCCCGCCGCCGGCCGTCGCTTCGTCGACGTGGTCGCCGATCCGTGCGATGGCCCGCAGCAGGACGCCCAGGAACAGGCGTTCCTTGTCGTGCACGTGGTAGTAGAGGCCCGCCTTCGACACCCCCGCGGCTTCGGCCACCTGCCGCATGGAGACGCCGTGGAAGCCGTGACGCTCGAACAGGATGGTGGCTTCGTCCAGGATGCGGTCGTGCACGTCGGGCCGATCGGGCGCCGTCGTCATGGCCCGTTCGCGTCCGAATGCGCGGCCCGGCCGGAGGCGCGGCCGTCGAGGGCGAGCGCCGGCAGGATCATGGCCGCCATGATGACGCCCAATGCCAGCAGGGCATGTTCGAAGCCACGACCCCCGGCGCTGGAGGCCGCCACCGCGCCGACGAGCGCGCTGCCGGTGAGCTGCCCGACGCTGGTGAAGATCGTCAGCAGGCCCTGCGACGCGCCGCGGTCCCCAGCGGCCGCCTCGCTCAGCAGGACGTAGCGAAGCGGCGCACCGAGGAGGGCGGCCAGGCCCATTCCGGCCAACACGGACCCTGCCGCGAACCCGCCGAGACTGCCGGCGGTTCCGCCGTACGTCGCCAGGCCGGCCGCGGTGAGCGCCAATCCCGCTGTGATCACGCGCCGGGCGCCGTGCGTGTCCAGGAGCCTGCCGGCCAGAGGCGCGCCCAGCGCCAGCACCACCACCAGCGGCAGAAGCATGAACGACGCCGTCGTTTCGGCCACACCCAACGACGTCACGGCCAGGGAGGGAAGGAACACCACCGCCGCCTCACTCAGGCCGGCCCCCACTGCGAACAGCGCCACCAACCGCACCTGTCGCGCCTGCAGCAGGCGCAGCGGCACGATCGCGTCGGCAGCGCCTCGTTCGACGCGCCAGAACAGGGGCAGCAGCACCGCGGCCAACAAAAAGAGCGGGCCCACGGCTGGGTCCAGCAGCGTCGCCGGCAACCGGGCCGCGTCCACCTGGCTCAGGCCCAGCGCCAGACTCGCCAAGGCGGCCACCAGGAGCCCCGCGCCCGCCCAGTCGAAGGGGCGGACCGCGTCGGGGCGCGTGTCCGGCACCAGCCACTGGGCCGCCACGATGAGGCCCGCCGCCACGGGGAGGTTGATCAGGAACAGCCATGGCCAACCGAAGCGCAGCAGCAACCCGCCCAGCACGGGCCCCAGCAAAAACGCCAGGCCGAACACCGCCCCGATGAGGCCGAGGGCGCGGCCCCGCCGCTCGACGGGGAAGGTGTCACCGATGATGGCGCTGGCCACCGGAAAGATGCCGCCCGCCCCGATCGCCTGAAGGGCGCGCCCGCCCAGCAACACGCCGTACGTGGGCGACAAGGCCACCACCAGCGAACCGGCGGCGAACAGCGCGACGTCGACCGTGTACACACGGCGGCGCCCAAAGCGGTCCGACGCCTTGGCCATCAACGGCGCCGACACCAGGTAGAACAGCACGAACACGGTGAAGATCCACGCGGTGGCGCGCGCGCCCACGGCGAAGTCGCGCTGGATCGCCGGCAGGGCCGGGCCGACGATGGCGATGTCCAACGCCGCCATGAGCACCCCGACGAACAAAAGCCCAAGGAGACGGGCGCGGCGTCGCTTCTGCACGATGGAAATCCCTTCGCATCTCCGAGTGGGGCCGCGCTCGCAACGCGCGCCCGTACCAACCGACCGGTCGGTCGGTACGGCCGCATCATCACCGCGCATCGCGCCGGCGGTCAAGCAATGCCGCGTCCCGGCCTCCCGGCCGCGACCGCCCAAGACGGGCAGGACGACGCGTCTACGCGCCGTCCAGCGAGCTTGGCCCGCAAGGCAATCTCAGCACCGGGCCGCCAGCCACCTCGCGATGTCGTCCCGACGCGGCCGGCCGCCGGCGTGGACGACCGTGCCGTCGATCACCACGCCGGGCGTCGACAGAATCCCGCAGGACACGATGACCCGCACGTCCTCCACCTTCTTGATGGTCACCTCGACGCCCATCTCGTCGGCGACCGCTTGGATGGTGTCTGCGGTCGCGTTGCAACTGGGGCACCCGGCGCCGAACACCTGGACGTTCATGCGGGCCTCCTTCGCGTCGCGGATCTTGGCCGCGCCGGCGTCGCTCCTGCATCCATGGGCCGTGGCCGCAGCCTAGGGAGGCGGGCGGCGCGCCCCAAGGTACATTCGTCCCTGACGCGGCAGAGAACCGCCTTGCACGCGCGCGGACGCGAACGACCCGGACCGCCACGGATCGATCGACGACTGGATGCGCCCAGGTACACCTCGTGCCGCCGCACAGGGGGCACCGTTCGCCCCGCTGCCGTTCAGTCGAAGTTAGCCCGCCACCCCGCGTACACGCCCCGCGCTCGTACCAAGGCCTCCCGGTGCGCCTCCGCAGTCGGCCCCGGCGCTTCGGCCTCGCGGCTGGCGAAGCGCGGCATGGGCGCCCCCGCCAGCACGGCGGCGCCCTTCGCGGAGGCCTCCTGCACGTCGGCGCGGCGAACGGCACGCCCGGTGACGTCCGCCAGGATCTGACGCGTCAGCGCGGGCTCCGCCCCGCCGCCCGTGACCGCCAGCGCCTCGACGGAACCGCCCGCTTCGGCGCATGCCGCGACCGCCTCGGCCACCGCGAACACCACCCCCTCCACCGCCGCCCGCGCCAGGTGATCCGGCGTGTGCGACAGGGCCAGGCCCGCCCACGACGCCCGGGCGCGCGGGTCCATGTGCGGCGTTCGCTCGCCCGTCAGGTAGGGCAGGAAGGTGACGCCTTCGGCGCCCGCCGGCACCTCCGCGGCACGCGCGTACAGTTCCTCCCACCCCCACCCGAAGGCGCGGCGCACCCAGTCGAGCGCCAACCCCGCATTCTGCACCGCGCCGAGCAGGTGCCAGCGCTCGGGCACGGCGTGGCAGAACAGGTGCACCCGCAGCCGGGGATCGGCGACCGGCGTCGCCAGCGGCATGAACACCTGCCCCCCACTGCCGATGGTGACCAGCATCGCGCCGGGGTCCACCAGGCCGCAGCCGCACGCGGCGGCGGCCTGGTCGCTGGCCCCCGTCACCACCGGCAGGCCGGCCGGCAGGCCCAGCGCCTCTGCCGCCTCGGCGTGCAGCGTGCCCGCCACCTCGCCCGACCCGATCAGGGGCGGCAGCATGCTCGTGTCGAGCCCCAGCACCTCCACGACGCCGGTGGCCCACGCTCGGCGGTAGGGATCGAACAGCAGCGTCGCCGAGGCGTCGGATACGTCCGTCGCCCACACGCCCGTCATGCGCAGGCGCAGGTAGTCCTTCGCCAACGCCACGCGCGTCGAGGCGGCGTACACGTCGGGCTCGTGTGCCTGGACCCAACGCAGGCTCGGGCCCGTGAACCCCGTGACCACCGGATTGCCCAGCACTTCGACCTGCGTGCGCCGGTCGACGCGCTCGGCGAACCTGCGCACCTCCGCCTCGCTTCGCGCGTCCGCCCAGCTGATCGCCGGGCGCGTCGGCCGTCCCGCGTCGTCCAACAGAACCAGGGTGTGCATCTGACCCGAGAAACCGACGGCGCGGACCTCGCCGGAACCGACGGCCTTCGCGACCTCGCGCACCGCGTCCGCCGTCGCTGTCCACCACGACTCCGGGTCCTGCTCCGCCCAGCCGGGCCTGGGCGTGTCCAGCGCGTAGGCCCGCGAGGCACGCGCCGCGATGCGACCGTTCGCGTCGACGGCCACCACCTTGACGCTGGAGGTGCCGAGGTCGATGCCGAGAACCATGATGCGGGAGGGTACCAGCGCCTCGCGACGGGCGAGGACGCGTCCACGTGCGCAGATGTGCGCGTCGTCGCCGTCATCGCTCGGTGGACCGCGCGGCCGCGGCCCGCAGGCTCGCCCCCACCGCCGCGCCTTCCCGGTAGAACACGGCCGGCTGCCCGAGCGGCGCCGGCACCTCGACCCAGTCGCCGTCGCCGCCGACGTGCACCTCCCCGCTCCACAGGTGCACCCAGCGCCCTTTCGGCAGGTAGAGGGAGACGGCCTCCTGGCCGGCGTCCAAGACGGGCGCCACCATGAGGTCAGGGCCGACCATGAACTGTCTCGTCAGGTCCAGCACCTCCGGATCGTGCGGGTAGTGCAGGAAGGGATGCCGCACGACGGGCAGGCCCGTCTCGCTGGCCTCCCGCACCAGCTCGCGGCGGTAGCCGGCCCAGGCGGCGTACAGCTGGGCCATCGAGGCGAAGTGTCGCAGCGTGTCGGCGGTGTCGTAGACCTGGTGGTTCTCGCCCGGCCGGTTGCCCTCGTGCGTGCGAAGCACCGGGGTGAACGCGTTCAGTTCCGCCCAGCGCGCAAGCAGCTCGGGCGTGCGGCGGTAGTCGAACGGCCCGTCGGTGATGGCGGTGTACCCGCCGGTGTCGCCGTGATTCAGGCTAAAGCCGCTGAACCCGCTGGACAACAGACCCTTGACAGCGGTCTCGATGCCGTCGTGTCCGTCCCACGAGACCAGCTGATCGCCCAACCAGAACAGGGTGGCGTGGCGCGGCGACCGCGTGGAACCCGAACGGTGGAAGGCGACCACGTCGCCCAGACGGCCGGCATCCTCGATGACCTCCCGGTTGAAGGCCGCCCACATCTCGGCGTAGCGGGCGTGGACCTCCGCGGCCTCCTCGCCGCTGTGCAGCACAGCGTCGTAGGGCAGCCCCTCCCCGAAGTCGGCCATCCAGCCAGACACGCCGCTGGCCAGCAGGGTTTCGGTGACGATCCCCTTCAGCCACGCCCAGGCGGCCGGGTTGGTGAGGTCCACGAGGCCCGCGTCGAAATCGCCCTGGTCCAGGCGGTAGACCTCGCCGCCGGGCGTCCGTACCAAGTAGTCCGCCGCCTCGGCCTCTGCGAACAGATCACGGTCGTGGACGTGCTGGCCGGCGTCGTCCGCCAGCATGGGACCGAGGTAGGCCAGCACCCGCACGCCCTGATCGTTCCGTAGCTCGCGCACCCATGCCTCCCAACCCGGATAGCGGGCGCGGTCCACCTGCCAGTTCCACCACAGCCGGTCCCCGAAGCGGGTGCGCCGCTGCCCGACCCAGTCCTGCACCCAGACGGCCGCCAGGGGCACGTCGTACGCACGCGCACGCCCCAGCACCTCGTCGACCCGTTCACGGCCGCCTTGGACCCCCAGGATGGCGCCCTGGTGGACCCAGTCGGGCAGCGGCGGCATGCGCCCGGCATACGCGGTGTAACGGCGGATCAGGGCGGCCGGGGTGTCGCCGTACACGATCTGGCCCCGCATGGTGCCGGAGAACAGCTCGATGGTCGCCGCCTCGTCTCGGCGCAGGTCGAACGCGGCGTAGGCCGAGCTCTCCAGGAACAGCGAGCGAAGCTCGCTGGTGAGGTAGTGCGGCACGGCGGCGTAGCTGGAATGCCAAGATCCGCCCGCTCCTTCGGTGAGATCGGCCGCCAGCGTGAGGGGCTGCAGCCCGCGCCCGACCCCCTGCTCGCCGATGAATATGGGCAGGCGGCGGCCCTTCATGTCCAGGTGGCTGAACTGCATGCCGAAGCCGAAGAAGCGTTCGCCGGGGTCGCTGTGGTAGCTGAGGTAGCTTCGGTCGATCTCGGCGTCGTCGACGTGCAGCTCGAAGCGAAGGCGGTCCGGACCAGCCACGGTGAACTGGAGTCGGTAGGGCGCGCGCCGCTGGCCGTTCGGGCTTCGGACCTCGCCGCGAAGCGTAATCGTCTCTCCCCCGGCCTCGATGCGCGTGAGGTGCTGCTCGGAAAGGCGCACCTGCACGTCGTCCCGCACCGTGAAGTGTCCACGCGACATGGACACCGTCTCGTCGCCGTCCGCCGCCGCCACGAATGCCCTCCCCGACTGGCTGGCCCACAGGCGACGACCGGGCTCCGCCCGGTGCGTGACGCTGAGGACGAACCCCGCCTCGGTCTCCTCGGTCTCCTCGGTATGGAGTCGGAACGGTCCGACGGCGTGGGTGCGCGGCACGCGCACAGCGCCGTCCACCGTGATCTGCCCGGCCGCGCGCCCGGGGGGATGCCATCGCGCCCACATCCACCATGCCAAGGAGGCCACGACCAGGAGGGCGAGCACCACTACGGCGAGCGAACGACGGCGGCTCACGGGAGGGGCGACGGGCCGGGCGATATCGTGCCAGCTTCGATGCCCTCAGCCTACACGCACCCAGTGGCGTGTCGTCGGGGCAGCTTCAAGGCTGGCGATCCAGCGGAAGCCGTTCGCGCGCGACCAGCAACCGCCGGAACGCCGCCTGCTCGAGCGGCCGGCTGAAGTAGAAGCCCTGCCCGACGGAACAGCCGAGCCTCAAGAGGGCGTCGCGCTGCGCCCGCGTTTCGATGCCCTCCGCGATCGTGTGGGCACCGATCGATGTCGCCAGGCCCAGCACCGACGTCACCACGCTGCGGCCGAAGGGATCCTCGGGCAGGCTTCCCACGAAGGCCCTGTCGATCTTGATCCGGTCGAACGGGTAGTCGCGGAGGTAGGCCAGCGACGAGAACCCGGTTCCGAAGTCGTCCAGCGCGATCTGCACGCCGAGTTCGTGCAGGGCGTGAAGCTGGGCGCGGAGTTCCCGCGACTCGTACGCGAACACCGACTCGGTGATCTCGACGATGAGGGCGCCGGGGTCGAGTTCGTGTCGGGCGAGGGAGGCTCGAACGTCGCGCACGAAATCGCCGTCGCGAAGCTGCTCGACCGAGACGTTGATGGCGAGGCGGACGGGGTCCAGCCCTTCGTCCTCCCAGTTCCGCAGGGTCCGGCACGCCTCGCCGAGAACCCAGCTCCCCATCGGGCCGATCCGTCCGCTTTGCTCGGCCACGCCGATGAACATCCCGGGCGGCACCAGGCCCCGCTCGGGATGCTGCCAGCGGATGAGCGCCTCGCACGCCACTAGGCGTCCGGTCGTCAGGTCGACCTGGGGCTGGTAATGCAGCACGAACTGTTCCTGTTCGAGGGCCGCGCCCAACTCCTGGACCAATCGCACGCGGGCGCGGGTCGCCTCGTGAAGCGCCTCGGTGTAGGCCTGGCCGTTGGCGTTGACGCCGTGCTTGGCGGCGTGGAGCGAGATCTCCGACTCGCGCAGAAGCGCTTCGGCGTCGCGGGACTGGTGCGACACCTGCGTGTAGCCCACACGCATCGCGACGGTCAGCTCCACGCCGGCCACATGGAATGGGTCCGCGAACATGCCGTCGCTGCGCCCGACGAGCATACGGACCACGTCGCCTGGCGGCCCCTCGGAGGGGACGAGCGCCGCGAAGCCGTCGCCGCCCGTGCGCGCCACCAGCCCGCCGGGGCCGGCCCGTGCCTGTAGGCGCCGTCCGACGGCCCCGAGCAACGCATCGCCCACCGCGTATCCGTGCGCCTCGTTGACGTTGCGCAACTCCCTCAGGTCGAGAGACGCCAAGATGGCGCTCGGAGACGTGTCGCCCGCATCCAAACGCTCCTGAAGCATCCGCACCAGCCCGTCGCGGGAGTACAGCCCCGTGGTCCGATCGGTGTGGGCAAGTTTCTCCAACTCCAGCTCGGCCTGCTTCTCCGCCTCGATGTCTTGGATCGCCCCTCGAACGGCGACGACCACGCCGTTCGTGTCGCGTACCGGCTCGCCCACCACGCGGACCCACACGCGACGGTTCTTGGCGGTCACGATCTGCAGCTCCTCGTGGATCGGCGTGCCTTCGGCACTGGCACGCTCCATGGCGCGGGAGATCCGTGGTCGGTGCTCAGGCGGGTAGTACGCGAGTGCTGCCTGGGGCGTAGGGCGCGTGCCGGGTGGCTCGTCGTGAATCTCGCAGACGGTGTCGGACCAGGTGATCTCGCCTGTGCCGAGGTCGACGCTCCAGCCGCCAATGCTCGCCATTCGGCCCGCCATCTCGAGCAGCTCCCCTTGGCGGCCTACCGCATCGTGCGCCTCGACGAGTTCGGTCACGTCCTGTACGGTGCCCGAGACCGACATAGGTCGACCGTTCTCGTCGTGCAGGCGTTCGCCGTACAGCTGCACGTGCCGGATCTCGCCGTCGGCTCGAACGATGCGGAACCTTCCCTCGCCGCGGCCCTCGCCCTCGACGAGGGTCGCGTGCAGCGCCTCCACGTTGGCGCGATCACTGCGGTGCACAAGCTCATACAGGGAAGCGGAGCTCGGCCGGAAGCTGTTCGGGGCATGACCGAAGATGCGGTACGCCTCGCGGGTCCAGACGTACGCGTCGGTGCCGAGCTTGCGATACCAGGTCCCGATGCGGGCGATGCGCTGGGACTCGGCCAACATCCGTTCCCGTTCGGCCAGCTGGGCATGGGTGGCGGCCTGGCGGTCCAGCATGGCGTTCAGGCCAGCGCCGAGGCGGGCCACCTCGTCGTGCCCGGACACGTCGGCGCGGGCGCCCTCGTCGCCCCCCGCGACCCGGTCGACGACCGCCGCCAGACGACCGACCGGCGCGCCCAGGCGCCGGTGCAGCAACCCCAAGGCCGCCAGGCTGAGCAGCGCGAAGGCGAGCGCCGCACCGAAGAACCCCAGAACCGCGACGTACAAGGCGCGGTTCTCTATGTCGAAATGGGCACGAAGCATGGCGTCCATGGCGCTGTCGAGTTCGCCGCCGAGCGCCGCCATGCGCGACATCACCTCCGCCATCTCGCGCGGAACGCCGAGCGCCCCCTGTCCGCCCTCGCGTTCTGCCAGGGATGCGCTGCCCGGACCCGCGTAGCGGTCTGCCAGGGCCAGCATCTCGCCGATCGCGCCGACGGCCTGCTCGGCCGCGGGGTCGGTGTCAGCCCGTTGCGCCAGCGCGTCCTGAACCGCGCGGGCTTCGCGCTGGAACGATTCATACGCCGATGCGGTGGCGCTTGAAAGAAGAAGCGCGTCGCTGGCGGCCGACAGGTCGTCCAGTCGAACCTGCAGGTGCGTGAGCTGATCCAGCTCCTGCTGATGCTCGCGCACCTCACCCAGCGTCCACGCCCCGAACGTGGCCAGGCCGACCATAGCGACCAGGCTCGAGGCGATCAGGGCCAGCGACAAGCGGGCCAGCCTCACGGCGGCGATCCTTGTCGCGCGTGGCCCAGTGACGTGCGGCACGCCGCCCGCCTCGCGCCGGCCTCGTCATCCGCCGCGATGCCCGCGCCCTGATGGCTACGCGCCGCCGTGGGCAACCTCAGCAACGTCCTCTCCCTCGCCCGAGATGCGAACCGCCCTGATCCCGTTACCGTACGACATGATCGGCACCGAACGAGTCGCGGCGTCACACCCTGTTTCCGCCGAACCGGCCCTGACCGTCACGACACGAACGTTGACGACGCCCCCAGCCAATCCCGCGTCTGCGCTTCGGTGAGGTTCCCCCCGCACAGAATCGTTCCCACCGTCCCGCCCCGGAAGCGCTCCGGCTCCTCCAGCAGGGCCGCCACGCCCACCGCGCCCGAAGGCTCGATCACCACGCCGGCATGCCGGTGCACCAGGCGCATGGCCTCGATGATCGCGTCCTCGCTGACCAGCACGGCGTCGTCGACCAGGTCGCGCATGTCGTGCAGCGCCTGCCGCACCGGAATGCGCACGCCGATGCCGTCCGCGATGGTGTCGACCGAGGCGTGCTCGACCGGCGCGCCCGTGCGCCAGGACTCGATCATGGCGGGTGCGCCGGCGGCCTGAACGGCGACCATGCGCGTGCGTGGGCTGCGGGCGTCGAGCACGGTCGCGACGCCGTTGAACATCGCGCCGTTGCCGAGCGCGACCAGGAGCGCGTCCAACGGTTCGGGGAAATCAAGCCACTCCAGGCCCATCGTGCCCGCCCCCTCGACCGTCTCGACGTCGAGGCCATCCTCTACGAAGCGCACACCGCGCTGCTCGGCCACGCGCTTCGCCTCGAGCTTGGCCGCGTCGAAGTCCTCCCCGTGCAGCACGACCTCGGCGCCCATGGCGCGCATGCGGCGGATCTTCAGTGGGTTGGCGTTCGTACTGGCGTACACGGTGAGCGGAACCCCGCGCGCGCGGCAGGCGTACGCCATGGCCTGCCCGAAGTTGCCGGCGCTGGCGCACATCAGCGGGGCGTCGTCCACCCGTTGCGACACGAAGAAGTCGGCGCCGCGCCCCTTGAACGAGCGGATCGGGTTCAGCGACTCGACCTTGATGGCCGTCCGCACGCCCAGCGCCTCGCTGAGCGGTTCGCACACGAACTGCGGCGAGCGGGTGAACACGGGGTCGATCGTCCGGGCGGCCGTCTGGATCCGATTCCACCTCAGGCGAGGCTGCGCCTCGTGCATGCGGCAACGCTACCAGCACCATGTACTCCATCGCGGGCCCGGGGAAGACGGACGTTCGCCCACGGTGTTCGGAACTTTGGCGCCACGATGCGCGCGTCGCTGCCGTAGCTTGCTAGCCTGCAGGATGAACACCGAGCGCTCGTCGCGTGCGGCGAAAGGAGGCTCATGGAGGCCTGGATCGGCCCGATCCTGCTGGTCCTTTTGGTGGTCACCGGCGTGCTGGCGTTCGCGCCGGGCGGGCGCCGCGACCACGAGTGGGTGGAGTTCTCGGCGTCGCCCGCGCACCGTCCCGCAGCGACGGTGAACGCGTTCACCAAGCTCCGCGCCAACGGCGTCCGGTGCCGCCTGCGGAACCACCGCAGGACGTTTTTGGCGCTGGGAAGCCCCGGCTACGCGCAGGCCCTGCTGGTGCACCAAGACGACCTGCCCGAGGCACGCCGGCTGGTGCCGGACGCCCGCATCGACGCGGGCGGTGGCGGGTAGCGCATCGGACCTGGGCGGGTCGTCGGGAGGCGTGACGGCACCTGCCATCGGTTCACCGCTCGCGTGCGTTTCCCTGTTCCCGTACCTCGACGTCCGTCGCGACGAGGCGGGCGCGGCGCAAGCCCCGGAGCGCGTTGCCGATCCACAGCGCCGCGCCGTCCCGCAGGTCGGCCGGCGTCACCTCGCCCGCGACGGCGCGGCCCTCCACCAGCAGGTCGGCCCGCAGCACGCCCGGCAACGCCCCCGCCGACACCGGCGGGGTGATCAGGTGCGCCCCCCGCGTCATGAACACGTTGCTGATCGCCCCCTCGGCCACCTGACCGCGCTGGTTCATGAACAGCACGTCGGCCCAACCGTAGCGCCGGGCCACGGTCGTGGCGGTGTCGTACACCTGCCGGTGCGTGGTCTTGTGCCGTCGCCACGGATCGTCGGCTGCGATGCGCTCGCGCGCCAACGCGACCGGCACCGGTTCGGGCGGGCCGGCCTCCAACCGCCGGGTTTGGCAGCGCACCTCGCCGTCGGCCCGCAGCTCGAGCCGAACCCGCCACACGCCGGGCGCGTCGGGGACGGCCTCCGCCAGGGCGCGCCGCACGTCGGGCTCGGCGTAGCGGTGGCCCAGCGTCTGCGCCGAAGCCCGAAGCCGGGCGAGGTGCCGCTCCAGGCGCGCGTACCCCTCCTCGTAGCGCAGCGTCTCGATCAGAGCGGGCGGCGCGTCGGGATCGGTGCCAAGCTCGTGCGGGTCTTGGCAACCGTGGCGCGCGGTCATGGTCGGTCCCCCGCCACGACGAAGCGTGCCGGGTCCCGCGCCTGAAGGACCGGTACCTGCTGCACCACGTCGGGCCGTGCCGCGTAGGCGATGTCCGCGTCGAACCCCAAACCGGCGAGCCCCCTGGCGTGACGGGCCGTGCGCACGACGGCCTCGATCCCCTCGGGATGCGTCGCGACCCTCATCGCCACCTGGGCGGCGTCCGACACCTCGAAGCGGTCCGTTCCCTCGCTCAGCACGTAGGCGATCCGGCCCGCCCCCACCACGTCGTCGATGGACACCCGGCCGTCCGTGCCGGCGCAGACGATCAGGACCTCCGTCCGTGCCAGCGTTCGCGCCTGCGCCGCGACGGCGTGGGCGTTGACGATGGCGCCCAGCAGCACGTGACGCGCGTTCGCGACCCGTTCGACGGCCTTCGATCCGTTGGTAGTGCAGAGGATCGCGTGGCGACCGGCCACGTCGCGTTCGGTCGTGTTCCAGCGGCGAGTTCCCGCCGTCGAAACCCGGCAGCGCCACCCCGCCCCGCTCCCCCCGAAGCAGCGCGCCGGTCGCCTCCGCGCGGGCGCGGGCGGCCGCCTCGTCCGCGATCACCGTCAACTCGGCCAGGCCGCGGGCGAACAGGCTGGCCGCGGTCGTGGTCATGCGCAGCACGTCGACGACGATGGCGACGTCGTCGGTGCGAGCGCCGGGGGTGAACGCCACGTCGAGGCGGATCATCGGGTCCTTCTATCACGTGCTGCGCAGGGCGCGCGTGGCGTTCGCCGTCGACGCGGCCCCCACGGGCGGGCGCCGTCACGGCACGCGCCACGCCGCCCCATGGCATGCTCGCGTCCATACATGCGTCCCCTGCTCATCGACACCGACACCGCCTCCGACGACGCGGTCGCCCTGATGATGGCGCTGCGCGAGCCCGCCGTGAGCGTCGAGGCGGTGACGGTGGTCGCGGGCAACTGCCCGCTGGAGACGTGCGTCCGCAACGCCCTGATCGCGGTCGAGGCGGCGGACACGTACGCGCCGCCCGTGCACGCCGGCGCGGCCAAACCGATGCTGCGCCCGTTGGTGACGACCGAGTTCGTCCACGGCGCGGACGGCCTGGGCGACATGAACCTGCCCGACCCGCAGCTTCGGCCCGCGCCCGAACACGCCGTCGACGTGTTGATCGGCAAGGCCCACGCGTTCGAGGGGTTGCTGGAGGTCGTCACGCTGGGTCCGCTGACGAACGTCGCCATCGCGCTGCTGCGGGCGCCCGAACTGGCACGCCTGATCCGGCACATGTACGTGATGGGCGGCGCCGGCCTCGGGCCGGGCAACATGACGCCCGTGGCCGAGTACAACTTCTTCGCAGACGCCGAGGCGGCGCAGGTCCTGATGGCCTCGGGCGTGCCGACCACCGTGGTGGGCTGGGACGTCTGCACCGGCGAGGCGTTCCTGGACCTGGACGACGTGGAACGCCTGCGCGCGGTGGGGCCGCGCGGACGCTTCGCGGTGCGCTGCAACGCGTCGCTGCAGGCCATCAACGCGCGCATGGGCCGGCAGGGCCTGGACCTGGCCGACCCGAGCGCGATGGCGGTGGCGCTGTCCCCGGACCTGGTCACGGCCGCGTTGGAGGCCTACGCCTACGTGGAACACGGGGGCGGCGCGTCCTACGGCCAGTTCGTGATCGACCGCCTCGGGCTCTTGGAGAAGCCGCCGAACGTGACGATCTGCGCGGCCATCGACGCGGCCGCGTTCAAGGATCGTCTCCTACGACTGCTGGCGTGAGCCGGCCCTTCGCATCATTCACGACGGATTCCGGCACGCCGGAATCCTGTACCCTCCGTGCATGGACGTGGTCAAGCTAGGCCCGAAGGGTCAGGTTTCGATCCCAAAGTCGGTGTTGCAGCGCCTCGGCATGGAGGGCGAGCAGATCCTGCTCGTGGACGTGACCGGGGACGGCGCCATCGTCCTACGGCCGGCCGGGGCGTACCCACTGGAGCTGTACGACGACGAGCGGATCCAGGCGTTTCTCGACGAGGACACCCTGCCAGAAGGCCTGCGCGAGCGCATGGCAGCCCGCGTGACCGACGACCCGGCGCGGTAGGGCCGCTCCGTGCCGGAGCGTGCGTTTCTGGACGCGAACGTTCTCTTCACGGCGGCCATTTCGCCCGAGGGGGCAGGGCGCGCCCATCCTCGCGGCCGCGGTCGAGGCGGAGGCCGAGGTGCTGGTCACGGGCGATCGCCGGCACTTCGGCGACCTGTTCAGCGCGTCCGTGGGTGGCGTGACGGTTCTCCCCCCTCGTGCGGCGCTCGAACGGCTTCTGAACGCGTGACCCGGTTTCGCAACGAGAGGTTCGGGCGAGTGCGGGCGTTCAGTCCGGGAACGCCTCGAACGTCAACCCGTCGCGCACGGCCTGAAGTAGGAAACGCGCGCCCGCGCCGTCCGACGGGTCACGCCGAAGCAGCCGCTCGAACACGCGGCCTCCCTCCTGCGCGTCACCCAGGGCCCAGGTGGCGAGCCCCAGGCCGTGCAGGCAGCGCAGGTAGGGGCGGTTATCCAGTAAGCCCTTGGGCGTGACGTCGTCCTCGCGCAGGACGCGCTCGGCAAGGTCCACGCCAACCAGGTAGTGGCGCCTCGCGCGCTCCCACCAGCGTGGCGAGACCTCGCCCATGGGGAACGCCTGGTTCCCAAGGTGGGCGTGGGCATCCAGGCAACGCAGGTCCTGGCGCGTCAGTTCGCACAGGCGCTTCTCGCTCTCGAATCCTTCGCCCATCTCGCGCCACGCGATCGTCTCGAGGATCGGGTCGTCCTCCCACGCCATCGGCGAGAAAAGGTCGGGGAGGACGCCTTGCAGCTCCACCTCGCGCCGGACCCGGCCGTCCCGGAGGACGTCGTACACGGGCTCGAGGTCGTCGGTGGTGAGCCCCAGGTCCTGCAACCAGCGCTCCAGGGTCCACGTGCCGTGTTCCTCGACGCGCAGATCCGGCAGGGAGGCGGCGTCGAGGTCGCGCCAACAACGCGTCACCTCCCCCTTGGCGTAGGGCGTGTGGCCGAAGCGCCAGGTCTTCTCCACGTTCAGGGTGAACCACTCGCCAGGTACGGGCAGCTCCCTGGAAATACCGGTCCGGATCACGGCGGTCCGACCCGCCGGTACGGCCCGTGCGTCGCGGCGGCTCAAGGATTCACGCTCGGTGCTCGCGTCCACCAGGCGGGCGTGCAGCACGTCGAGACTCGTGCCCACGCAGAGTAGCTGGGCGTCGTCGCCGGCGTCGAAGGGGAGGGGGCGAGCCATACCGTTGCAGTGTACGCCTGTCCGTGCATGCCGGCCTTACGCTGCCGCCACCGCGATCACCACCTTGCCCCGCGCGTGCCGGCCGGCCAGGTACGCCATCGCGTCGGCCGTCTCCTCCAGCGGGTACGTCCTGCCGATCACGGGCGTCACCGTGCCGTCCTCGACCATGCCGGCCAGAAGCGCCAGGTCCTCGGCGTTCGTCGTGGACAGGAACGAGCGGACGCGCTGCCTGCCGATCAGGTCGTGCCACCGCGCCTTGAGCACCCTTGCGATCGCTCCGCCGTCGGGTCCAGCTTCGCCGCTGTTGGGAAGCAGCGTCCCATGGGGTGTGAGCAGGCGAAGGAGCGCGCCGATGCCGTGGTTGCCCACGTTGTCAAAGATCACGTCGTAGCGGCGGTCGCTCGCGGTGAGGGGCCGCTGCGTGTAGTCGATGACGTGATCGGCCCCCAGCTCGCGCACCAGTTCGACGTTGTCCGTGCTGCACACGCCGGTGACCTCGGCGCCGAAGGCCTTGGCGATCTGGACCGCGAAGGTGCCGATCCCGCCCGAGGCCCCGTTGACCAGTACGTGCTGTCCAGAGGCGATCTTCGCGGCGTCACGGAGGCCGTGGAGCGCCGCGAGGGCGGCCATGGGCATGGCGGCGGCATGCTCGAAGGAGAGGCCCGGCGGCTTAACGGCGAACACGCCTTCCTTGCCGCAAGCGAACTCGGCCAGGGCGCCACCTGTGGAGCCGAACACCTGCGCGCCCACCTGCAGGCGCGTGACGCCCTCCCCCACCGATACGACCGTTCCGGCCAGGTCGTGCCCGCGCACGCGATGGCCGGGCGCGGGACGGGCCAGGCCCATCATCAGCCGGATGGGCGCGGGCGCGCCGAGCATCATGAACTTGTCGGCCGGGTTGAGCGACGCGGCCGACACCCGTACCAGGACCTCCCCCGCCTTCGGCACGGGCACGGGCACCTCGGTGACCTCGAGCACACCTGCGTCGCCGTACCGCTGGTGCGTCACGGCGCGCATGGGGGCAGCGCGTGCCCCCGCGGCCGTCTCTCCCGTCGGGCCTTCCTCGTGATTCCTCACCTGCGCACCCTGTCCTTTCAGCATCGGCCGTACGCTGTACGGTTCTTCGTACACCGTACGGCTGTCAAGCGCGTCCCGAGAGGCGCGCCCCTCCGGCGTCGGCGGCGGCGTGACGCGGGGCGCGCCGGGCTGCCGGGCCTCCCGCGATCAGAGCGCGTTCGCCTCCAGGCGTGCGTACAGCGGTGCGCACTCGTCCAGGAGGGGCTCGAGACGTGCGGGCAGCGGCTCCTGCTTGGGCCGGTACGGCGCGAAGCCGGTCGAGCGGTGGACGTGCGCGTACCAGGCATGCGCCCAGACGCCGTCCTCGGGCTTCGGCCCCGCCGGCCACGAGGTCATGGCCGGGTCGTACGGCAGGGCCAGCCGGTCACAAAGTCGGCGCAGCGTGCCCTCGGGATCCTCCAACAAGCGACGGGCGGTGAGCACCAGCGGCGTCCGGCCACGGGCCCGGCCTCGTTCCAGCAGCTCGACCTGCTCGGGCAGGCCGGTGTCGTCCAGCGTGGGGCGCTCCAGGCGTCGCGCCAGCGATGGCAGCATCTCGCGCGGGTCCCGCGTGAGAAGGACGTTCTCGAGGCCGTCCAGGAAGTCGCGGTCCACGACCCGCAGGTGGTGCGCCATGTTCTTGTACATCCGCACGCGGGTGCCTTCGGGCACACGGCCGGGCCGGCCGGTCTCGGCGAACGCGCGCGTGCCGGTCCCGCACAGGGGCGCGTCGCCCAGGAGCACCTCGCGGATGATGCGATCCGCGTCACCCTCGAGCTGGGCCAGCACCTGCTCGCGGTCGGGGTGGGGGGCGCGCGTCCGCTGCAAGTAGGGACCGTAGAGCGGCTCGTCGAACACGATCGTGTCCCGTCGCTGCCGGAAGGCGTACATCAGGGCGGTCGACACGTTGCGCGGGCCCGACCAGATCGACAGGCGAAGGATCTGGTCCGCCGGCCGGGCCGGTCGGGCGGCGCTCACGCGCCCCCTTGGGCCATCATCAACGCACCGTAGCGGTCGGCCAGCCGCTGCGTGACCGGTCCAGGCACCGCGCCGCCGATGCGACGGCCGTCCACGTGGGTGACAGGGGTGAGGCCGCCGAAGGTGCCGGTCACGAACGCCTCGTCGGCGTCGTACACCTCCGTGAGGGAGAAGTCGCACTCTCGGGCCGGCACGTTCAGGTCGCGTGCGATCTCCAATATCAGCGCGCGCGTGATGCCGTTGAGGCAGTACTGAGCGGTCGAGGTCCACACCTCGCCTTGCCGGACCACGAAGAAGTTGGTGGCGTTGCAGGTCGCGACGAACCCGCGCACGTCCAGCATCAACGCCTCATCGGCCCCGGCCTGGAGGGCCTGCACCAGGGCCACGACCTCGTGCAGTTTGCTGTGGCAGTTCAGCTTCGGATCGAGGGTGTCGGGCGGGGGGCGCCGGGTGGCGCTGGTTGCGAGGCGGATCCCCTCGCGCCCCACCTCGGGGTCGGCCCGCTTGTGCTCCGCGATGATCACGATCGTAGGGCCACCTCGCACCAGCCGGGGGTCCTGCGACGGAGTGCTCTTCTCGCCTCGGCTGACCATCAGGCGGACGTGGCACCCGTCCTGCATGCCGTTGGCCTCGACCGTGGCCCGTAGGGCGTCGTGCAGCTCGGCGCGGGTGCGGCCGATGTCGAGGCCGATCGCGGCGGCGCCCTGGAACAGCCGATCGAGGTGCCGCTCCAGGTGCGCGAAGCGCCCGTTCACCAATCGGAGGCCCTCCCAAACGCCATCACCGACCAGGAAGGCGGAGTCGAACACGGAGACCTTGGCGTCGGCGCGCCGCACCAGCTCACCGTCGATCCAGACCAGCACGTCACGGTTGCGGGGATCGGGCACGGCCTGGTGCGTACCGCGCGTCGAAGATTCCGGCATGTCGCTCAGCATGGCACGTCGTCAGCGTGGGTGGGCGCCGGACGCCGGCCATCGGCCGCCGAAAAGCCTGGGCCTGCCCGCGCCCGGCGCGCCGTACACTGTACGGCCATGAGCGAGCATGCCGACGCCGAGCCCCAGAGCGATTCGTGAGCTCCGAGCCGGCCCCACGGCGCAGGCCACGGCTCACCCGCGAGCGGATCATCGAGGCGGCCGTCCTCTTCGCCGACGAGGCGGGCCTCGCCGTGCTCACCATGCGCAAGCTCGCACGGCACCTCGGCGTCGAGGCGATGTCCCTCTACCACCACGTTTGAAGCAAGGAAGACCTCCTGGGCGGCATGGTCGACGCGGTGTTCAGCGAGGTCGCGCTGCCCTGGTCGGACGACGACTGGCGCGAAGCCATGCGACGGCGCGCCCACTCGGTCCGCGAGGTCCTGTCCCGCCACCCGTGGGCCATTGGGCTGCTGGAGTCACGGACGCAGCCGGGCCCCGCCACGCTGCGCCATCACGACGCCGTCCTCGGCGTGCTCCGCGGGGCCGGCTTCTCGGTCGCGATGGCCGCGCACGCCTTCTCCGTCCTGGACGCCTACATCTACGGCTTCGCCCTGCAGGAGCAGGCCCTTCCTTTCGAGACTGCGGACGAGCGCGAGGAGGTGGCGGCCATGATCCTGGAGGCGATGCCCGCCGATGCCTATCCCCACTTGCGGGAGTTGACGGCGGAGCACGTGTTGCAGCCCGGCTACGCGTACGCCGACGAGTTCGGGTTCGGCCTCGAGCTGATCCTGGAGGGGCTGGAAACGCTCCGGCGCGAAGAGGACAGGCCGCGCGGCCACGGCGCGCCGTAGGCAGGGCGTGCCGGCGGAGCCGCGGCCCACATCGCCTCCGTGCCTCGAGCGCCCCCGCGCGATCGGCGGGGGCGCATGGCGGTCATGATGGTTCGTCACCGGGCTGCGACGTTCGTCGCGTGGCGTGTCTCTACTTCGGCACCGGCGCCACGTGGACCGGCGGCGTGATCACGGCCGACTTCGTCCCGTTCGGCGCGTCGATGGTCAGCCGGATCCAGACGTCGTCGTCCTCGTACGCGAACGTCACCTCCCAGAACTCCTGCCCCAGCCCCTTCTCGCCGCTCGGGATCATCGTGAGCACGTCGCCGCTCGCGACGGTCTCGTAGTCCACCTGGTTCGTCGACACGGCCCACTCGTACGTGGCCGGCGTCTCGAAGACCTGGCTGATCTCGCCGCCGAGCCCGACGATGTCGCCGACGGCCAGAACGTCGCCGGGCGCCGGATGGGTGATGCTGACCCACAACTCCGGCCCCTGCGTCACGTCGATGGTGACCTCGGCCGTGCCCGTCGCACCCTGGTCGTCGGTGGCGGTAACGGTCCACGTCCGCGCGCCCAGCGTCGAGAAGGCGACGGTCGGCTCGCATCCCTCCAGGTCCGGGTCGTCCGGATGGTCGCTCTCCCAGGCGAACGCCTCGCACGGCACGCCCAGCTGGTTGACGTCGGACGCCTGGGCGTTGAACACCCAGGTCTTGTTGCTGGCGAGGGTCTCGCCTTCGGTCGGAAAGACGATCTCGGCCAGCGGCGGGTCGTTCAGGGCCGTGACGGTGACCGTGTCGGTGCCGGTCACCCCGTCCGAGTCGGTCGCGCTGGCCGTGACCTGGTGCACGCCGGCGGAGAGGGCGTTCAGCGCGCCGCTTCCCGTTCCGAGGAAGCCGTCGACGTCGGAGGTCCAGCGAACTACGCAGCAGTCCTCGCCGTCCTCGAGGTCGATGGCGGTCGCCTCGAACGTCGCGGGGAAGCCGTACGTCACCTCGGGACCGGGCTGAAGGATGACCACCTTGGGCGGGGTGTTGCCGAGCCGGCTCTTCACCGCGCCGATCGCGTTGACGTAGCGGTTGACGGCCGGGTCGTTGCTGGGGTGCGCGGTCGAGACGAGCACGCTCAGCACCTGACCTGCGTCCAGGCTCGGCTCGGCTGCCCAGATCAGGGCGGCGACGCCGGCCGCGAACGGCGAGGCGACGCTCGTGCCGCCGGTGACGCCCATGACGCCGCTCTCGGGGTTCTGCGGATCGTCGGGCGTGAAGACGACGAAGGGGGCGTAGATGTCGACCTGCTCGTCCCCCCAGTTCGAGCCCACGTGTCGCCACTGCGACGCCATCCGGATCCCGCCGACGCAGGTCACGCCGACGTTCTCGCAGGGGGTGTGCCAGGCCTCCTCCCAGCAGAAGATGAAGCAGCTCTCGGCGTCGACGTCCTGGGCGTCGTTGCCCGCGGCGGCGAACACGAGCGCGCCCGAGGCGCTCGCCGCTGCGGTGCTGGCGTTGAACGGCTCGACCGACCAAGCCACCGGGGCAGGCACGCGCGCGCCGAAGCTCATGTTGACGATGTCGGCTCCGCGAGCCAGCGCCTCGGCCAGCGCGAGGTTGCCCATGAAGAAGTCGGGCGTGGTGTGGATCATCACGAGGTCGGCGATCGGCCCGGCGCTCCCGGCGGTCCCGAAGCCGTTGTCGGGAACGCCGGCGGCCGTGAGCGCGACGTTCGTCCCGTGGAACGGACAGGGATTGTCCCCGCCGCACGAGCCGGCGTTCTGGGTGAAGGTCGCCTGCAGGCCCGGGACCACCGAGGCGGACTCCCAGCCCTGCGGAAAATCGTCGTTCGGGAAGAAGCCGCCGTCCAGAACGGCGATCTTGACGCGCTGGTCCAGCAGGCCCCACGCCTCGAGCGCCCACCATGCCTCGGGCGCGCCGATGTCGAGGGAGCCGGCGAAGGCGCCCATGTACGACCAGTCGAAGGCGTTTCCGGAGGTGTAGCGGCCGTCGCTGCCGGACATCGTGGGCGCCTCCTCCGACAGCGCGTCGGTGAACGTGTGGCCCTCCCCCACCCAGTTCACGCCGACCTGGACGCCGGACGCCCTCTCGGCTGCGGCGACGGCGACGAGGTCCAGGCCCGCCTGGCTCGCGAACGCGAGGTCGGCGCGCGGCTCGGGGTCGATCGCGGCCAGGTCGTCCACGAGGGCTTGCGCACGCAACCCCGCCGCCTGCGGGTCCACCCGCACCAGGTGCAGCGTCGGGCCGCCCGGCACGCCGCCGTCGGCCGGGCCGAGGCTGCGCAACAGCTCGCCATTGCGGCGCGCGAGGAAGTCGTCGAGCTCGTCCGGATCGTCGCTCATGAGCACCAACTCGTCGGCGACGAAGTCGGCCTGGATCCCGCGCGCATCCGTCAGCGTCGTCACGGGCCGGGGTCGCCCGTCGCCGAGCGGCGGGAGCGTCTCGACGTGCGGCGCGAGCGCCGGGTCGACGCGGACGGTGGTGGGGGGCGCCTCCTCGGCCACGGCCAGCCGCAGGGTGAACGCGCCCGAGGCGCGCCCAGCCGTAGCCTCGACATTCAGATCGTACGTTCCGATCGGAACCTCGTCGCCCACGCGCAACGTGAGCGTGCTGGCCTCGCCGTCTACGGGATCGGGATCGAACGTGCCCTCGATGCCGGCCGCGCCGGACGCGAGCTGCAGCTCGACCGCTTCCTCCACGCCGCCGGCACGATCGATCGTCACGGCGAACGTCTCCTGCGTTCCCGGTGCCAGCGTCCGCTCGGCGGGACGCACCTCGACATCGACCCCTCCGCCGCCGGTCGTGCCGCCGCCGCTTCCGCAGCCGGAAAGCCACACCAGGACCGCAAGCACGAGGACTGCCGTCGTTCCACGCATCGTCGCCTCCTTCCGGTCGGCGGGCTTCGGCGCGCCTCGGAATCCTCCGCGGCGCATGCGGGCCGACCGTGATGCGCGAAGGCTAGGATGGCGACCGTGTCGCGGCCGTGTCGCGAGGGGCGACGCCGTCGTGCTAACGCCAGGGCAATCCCGCGCGGCGCGCCCAGTACGCCTCCGGCGCTTCGATCAACGAATCGAGCGTCGCCCACACCCGTTCGTCCAGGACAAGCTCGAGAGCACGGAGGTTCGAGTGCAGCTGGTCCGGCGTCACGGCGCCGCTCAGGACGACGTCCGCCCACGGCTGGGCGAGCGCCGCGGCTAGGGCGAGCGCGTCGACCGGGACCTCGAGCCGTGTCGCCTCCGCCTGCAGGCGGGTCGTCACCGCGGCATCGCGGGCCTCGTCGCTACGCGCCGCCAGCCGACCGTTGGCAAGCGCCTCCTTCACGATCACGCCCATGCCGGCGGCGTGCGCCTCGGCCAGCGCCGCGGCGGCCGATCGCTCGAGGACGTTCCAGGTCGACTGGACGGCGTCGAACACGCGGACGCCGTCCAGCTGCAGGTCGGTCGCCCGGGCGATGACCTCGGCCTGGTCCGGACCGCTCGTGGACAGGCCCACGCGCACGCCCTTCTCCTTGAGGGCGGCCAGGGCCGCCAGCAGCGGGCGGTCCTCCAAGGCGCCGCTCGACAGGGTCAGGGAGTGCACCTGGTACAGGTCGAGGTGGTCGCCGAGGTGCTGCCGCGTCTCGGCCCACTGCGTCCGGAACCGTGGCAGCGAGAGCTCCTTGACCTCGTGCACGTCGGCGTCGATTTGCCAGTCCGCGGTGTAGGCGTAGCCCCACTTCGACCCCACCACCACCGCGGAAGGCGCGATCCCGTTCTTCGCGAGCCAACGACCCAGGAACGCCTCCGCCCGGCCGTACGACCGGGCCGCATCGAAGTAGCGCACCCCGGCCCTCCATGCCTCGTCCAACACCTGGTGCGCCCGCGCCTCCATCGCCGCCACGCTGCGCTCCCGGCCCAGGTCGGCGTCACGGCCGAGGTTGATGTAACCAGGGCGGCCCAGCGCCGCCAGGCCGAGGCCGAGCGGCGAGACGGCCGGGCCATTTGGGCCGAGGGTGCGCGGGCGGTCGGGTCGAGCGTGGGGCGTCACGGGGTCAGCGTACCGGCTCCCGATGGGGTGCGCGGAGCGTCGCACGGATGCATTACGTCATGGGCGGTACTGGATTCGAACCCGTCGCCCCTCGCGTACGAAGGGTGCCGAGCCGTACCGTGTCGTCGCTCCGGTGCCGACATGTCCCCAGCACCAAGAAGGCGCACCCTTGTGAAACAAAGGACAATCGCCCGTGGGCCGGGCGCGCCGGCGTGCGTATCGTGTCGTTCAAGCGAGCGCGACCCCGGCCGTTGGTGCTCCCACCCACTCGCTCGGATGTCCGGAGCGCCGCCGTTCACGCCATGCACCGAGGTGCCGCGCATGCCCACCCTCTCCCCCGACGTCCCCGTCACCGCTGCCACGTAGCCCGCCGCCTGGCGCAGCTTCACCTCCGGCCCGTGGACCGAGGGCATCGACGTGCGTGACTTCATTCAGCGCAACTACGCCCTCTACGAGGGCAGTGCTTCCTTCCTGGCCCCCGCCACCGAGCGCACCCGGGAACTGTGGGCGCGCCTCGGCCTGATCTTCGAAGAGGACCGCCGCCGCGGCGTGCTGGTTCATCCTCTTCTTCGCCGTCCAGTTGGTGGCCTTCCTCCTGTTGCTCCTGACATCGAACGCGCTCCTGTTCCAGGTCCTGCTCTTTACCGTGCTGACGATGTACGGCGGTGGGTTCGCGTCGCTCCCCGCCTTTATCGGCGACCCGTTCGGGACGAAGCACCTGGCCGCCATCCACGGCCTCCTGCTTACCGCCTGGTCGATGGCGGGCATCGTGGGACCGATGGTGGTCGCTAGCGTCCGGGACCGGGCCGGCAGCTACGAGCTGTCGTTCTACCTCTTCGCGGGGCTGCTCCTACTGGCCCTCGCCACCTCCCTCGCCATGACCGCCGACCTACGGAGGGTCCGGCAACGGAACGCCCTGTCGTTCGCCGAGGCGTGAGGGGCCTTACCCGCCCTCCCCCGTGCTCACGAGGTGACGGAAGTTTGCTGGTGGATAGACCGGCAGTTGCCCCGCCATCCCAAGTAGATGCCGATCGCCAGAGACGATGACGGCCCGAGCGTGATCCGCGAGAGCGACGAGGTCGTCGTCGGGATCCTCCGCACGCAGCAACGGCGGTTGGACGGGATCACCCACGACCTTCGCCCCTTCGCTCAGGAGCGTCAGGAACGCTTCGACCTCGCCTTCGTGTCGACCGAATCTTCGGGTACGCCAGGACGCGCCGCAACTCCTCCAGCAGCAACGGCGATACGACGACCTCGAACGCTCCGTCGAACCACAGTCGCAGGAGCTCCGCAGGCGTCCCCTGCCGAGACAGCAAGGCTGCGACGAGGACGTTGACATCCAGGACGCACCTCACGCTCCGTCGTTACGCCTCACGCTTTCTTGCGCCTCACGAGCAAGTTCCATCGCCTCGTCCTCGGGCATCTCGTTGCGATCCCAAATCCGCTCGAGCAGATCAAACCCCAGATCCCGACGCAGTGCGGCCTCGACGATCTCGCTGTCGCGTTTGCCGGTGCGGGCGGCACGAACCCTCACCGCCTTCCAGACCTCTTCGTCGATGGTCAGCGTGGTGCGAATCTTCGTCATAGCTGCATCATGGCATCACGATGCCGGCAAATCAGCTCGGCGGTAGCACAGCGGCATCGGTCGCCGGGACGCCAAGCGCAGTGGCGCAGGCGAGTAGGGACCGGTCGAGCGTGTGCAGCGTCTCGCCGTGGCGCGCGGCATTGGCGAGGTGCAGCGCGTCGGGACCTCGCAAGCCGAGCTGGGGGTCGTGAAGCAGCAGCGCGCGTGCGAGCTCGTAGTCTTCCGTGGTCGGCTCCAGGACGGCGTAGATCCTGTGGGCGTGCGCCTCGAGCTCCCTGGCGACGTCGTGCGCGCTTCCCTCGAGCTGCTTCATGCGCTCGAGGCGGGCGAGGGCGCTGGTGAATTCGACGAGCGTCCACGCGCTGGTGGCAAGGGTGCCGGGGGGTGCGGCCCGGAGGACGGCTTCGACGCGTCCGCTGCTCGCTTCGGCAAGGTAGTAGGGGATCAGGAAGCTGGTGTCGAGGTAGATGGCTAGCACCTCTCCTCCTCACGCATGCGCAGGAGCTCGTCGACGGCGCTGCCGCGCACGCGGCCATGACGCGCGCGGAACGTGCTCATATCGGGCGCGGCCTGCTTGGGTGGATTGAGGGTGGCGACCGCCTTCCCATAGCGGGTGATGGTGATGCTCTCCCCCATTTGGGCGCGCTTGAGCAGCTCGCTAAGGTGCTTCTTGGCTTCTGCGGTGGTGACTTCCGCCATGCCAGCCTCCCAGGATGACCAACAGTGTGACCATGATAGCGGGTTGGGGCTGACGTGTCACCGCGCCGCGTGCGGTCGCTTCCGGTGACGGAACCCCTGGCTAGCAGTAGAAATTGCGTGGCCACGAAGCCTCTACGAGGCCCTGAGCGGTTCAGGAGGTGCTCACCCTCCCGACCGCGAGCTCGGCGGTAGCACGAATGGAGGTCGCCAGGCGAAGCGTATGCTGAAACCGCCGCGATGACCGATTGAAATCGCCGTCCACGACCCAACCGGCGTCGACAGCTCCTATCTCATTCAGGAACCTCTCGACCACATCGCTGTTTCAGATCGTACGGGACGCTGTCCACGCCCAGGACGAATGGGAAGGCCGAGCGGTTCATCCAGACGCTGACGAGGGAGTGGGCGTACGCTCACGCCTACACCTAGCACCATTCCCACCAGCGCGCAGCAAACGTACCCGGTTACGTCCACGATGACAACTTCCGCCGCGAACACGGCGGCATCGGCTACCAGGCGCCGATCCACCGCCTTCACCCAGGAACACATAACCTCATGGCGATCCACAGCTAGCGCTCGTGCGGCACGTCCTCCGCACGCTCGTGAAGCAGGGCCACCCGGGCGCGCTGGAGATGCTCGGCTTCGTGGCGGACACGCCGATCGTCGTCGATCAGCGGACGGTGGAGCCGGACGCTGTCGCGATCGGAAGCCGGGTACGGATCGAGGTCGACCTGCGCAACCTCGACGCCGACCCCAGGTCGGTCCTCGTCGACCGGCGAGTGGACTTCGTGAAAGCGAACGGGTCGCTTCGACCACAGGTGTTCAAGGGTGCGACGCTCGACCTGGCCTCCGGTGCGACCGGACGTGTCCGCAAGGGGGTCATCCTTGCTTAGCACAGCACACGCATGCCGTACCCCGGCCACCACAACGTCGAGGCGCTGGTGAACGGGATCGCCATGGGGAACGCGTGGTCCACCGTGACGTGACCGTCGTCGTCAACGACAGCCCATGTGCCCGGTGGCGTGCGTCCGAAGTACACCGCCCTGGATCACCTACGGGTCACGAGCGATCGTGATGGGCACGCCGTTCTCGAGCGTGTCCTTGGTCACGCACAGACGGTCGGCCGCGGCATGCAGCCTCTCGACACGTCGCGGGTCCGTGCCTTCCTCGACCTCGAGGTGGACCGACATCTCGATCGACGGGAACCCCACGCCGACGGCCGGGTCCATGGCGAGGCACCCCCGGGCGTCGACGTCGCCACGGGCGATCACCTCGAGCGACTCGATCGACACCGCCATTTTGTCGGCGACCATCCGCAGCGTCGACTCGTAGCAACCGGCGAGCGCGGCGAGCAGCATCTCGGCCGCATTGGGCAGGTCGTTGTCACCCCCGATCTTGTCGTCGATGCCGAGCTCCCAGGCCGTCCGGGGGTAGGGGCCGTCCACCGACACCGCCACGTGGAACGGGCCCGCACCCTCCTCGGTGACGGTACGCGCCTGCTTGGGGATCAGCGCAGCTCGCGGATCCTCCCGGTACTGATCGATGAGCGGTGCCTGGCGCTGTCTGACGATGGACGTCGTGGTCGGGTTTGCAATACGATCGTTCATTCTTTTTATAGCGTACGATCGTTTGTATCATCGTGTCAATGACACGCGTGGAGGCGCCGTGACCCAGGACGAAACCCACACCGCCGACGGGCGACGATGGCGCGCCGACGGCCAACGAAGTCGCCGCCGGATCCTCGAGACGGCAGCGCGCTTGGCCACGGTGGAGGGACTCGAGGGCCTCTCGATCGGCCGTCTCGCTGCAGCGACCGGCATGAGCAAAGGGGGTGTGTACGCCCACTTCGGATCCAAGGAGGACCTTCAGCTGGCCACCATCGACAAGGCACGAGAAATCTTCATCGGCGTCGTCGTGCGTCCGGCAGCGGCGGCACCGAAGGGGGTGGACCGATTGCGGGAGCTCTGCGCACGGTTCCTCGACCACGTGGACAAGCAGGTGTTCCCAGGCGGGTGCTTCTTCGCGTCGGTCGCTGCCGAGATGAGCGCCAGACCCGGCTCCGTTCGTGATCGGATCGCCCAGGAACAGCAGGCCTGGGTCGCCCTCCTGGAGCGGTACGCCACGGAGGCGCGACGGCTGGGCCAGCTGCCAGAGGACGCCGATCCGACCCAACTGGCCTTCGAGCTCAACGCGCTCGTCGTGGCGGCCAACACCGCCTACGTGCTCCACGGCGACCGGACAGGCCTCCAGCGCGCCGTTCGCGCGATCGAGGACCGGCTCAGCGTCGCGTGAACCGTCGTGTCGCTCGACCGGCGCAGACCTGGTCGTTGCAGCGCAGCATCGCGGTGACGGCACGGTTCGGATCGTTCTCGTCGGACTGTCGAACGCCGGCCCGACCTACGATCGATGACCTCGCACGTCGTGACCAGCGACTGGAGTTACCGCGGTCTTGTAGACCGGTCTTGGGTGCCTTTCGTCTCTCGATCGCCAGTCTCGGTGGTCGAGAACACGAGATAGCGACCCTTCCGACTGCCAGATCGCACGTCCCTCGTCCGCGTTCATTGGCTACTCGCTGCAACCAAGCTGCAACCAAGGAAGGTCCCCAAGGAAGGTCCACGCAAGATCCCCCAACGTGACTCGTTGGGGGATTCGCGTCGCTGACGCCGCTTCTTATGGTGGGCGGTACTGGATTTGAACCAGTGACCCCTCGCGTGTGAAGCGAGTGCTCTTCCGCTGAGCTAACCGCCCAAGCGTTCAGGAGTCTACTCCGCGACGGCGCGCACGTCAACGCCATGGCGCGCGTCAGGCAGAGGAATGCCCCTACCGCCGCAGTTCCTGCCCGCCTACCCTGGGGTACCCCTCGAGGTCGGGGCGCCCGGGCTCGTGAAAGGAACGTGATGACGCGTAGGAGCGGAGCCACAACGGAGGCCGCATCGTTCGAGGACCGCGGCTGGCACGCGTGGGACGTGGACGAGGCACTGGCGGCGCTGCGGTCCGACTGGTCGGGCCTCACCACCGAAGAGGCGCGGCGCCGCCTGGGGACGGACGGGCCGAACGTCCTGCCCGAAGAGCCGCCCGTGCCCGCCTGGCGGCGCTTCGCGCGGCAGTTCGCCAACCTGTTGATCTACGTGCTGCTGGCCGCGGCGGCGTTGACGGCCACGTTCGGCGATTGGATCGAGACCGGCGTGATCCTGGCGGTGGTGCTGCTCAACGCCGTCATCGGATACGTGCAGGAGGGCCGGGCCGAGGCGGCACTGGCGTCGTTGCGCGACATGCTGGCGCTGGACGCGACCGTGCTTCGGGACGGCCGCAGGCGCGAGATCCCCGCGGCGGAGCTGGTGCGGGGCGACGTGGTGGTGCTGGAACCCGGCGACAAGGTCCCCGCCGACGTGCGGGTGGTGGCTGCGCACGACCTGCGGGTGGAGGAGGCGGCCCTCACCGGCGAGTCGGTCCCGATCGACAAGCACCGCGAAGCGGTGGCGGACGATGCGGCGCTGGGGGACCGCCGCTCGATGGCGTTCTCGGGCACGACCGTGGCGGCGGGCGCCGGGCGCGGGCTGGTGGTCGCGACCGGGCAGGACACGGAGGTCGGCCGCATCGGACAGATGGTCGCGCGGGTGACGACGCTGCGCACCCCGTTCCTGGAGATGATCGATCGCTTTTCGCGCACGCTGGCGTACGTGATCACGGGCGCCAGCGCGGCGCTGTTCGCGTTCGGCGTGCTGGTCCGGGGGTACCCAGCGAACGAGGCGTTCCTGATGGTCATCGGGCTGGCCGTCGCGGCGATCCCGGAAGGCCTGCCGGCCATCATCACCATCACGCTGGCGTTGGGGGTGCAGCGCATGGCCCGACGCCAGGCGATCGTGCGGCGCCTGCCCGCGGTGGAGACGCTGGGCTCCGTGACGACGATCTGCACCGACAAGACCGGCACCCTGACGCGGAACGAGATGACGGTGCGGGCGGTGCGAACGGCGGACGCCACCTTCTCTGTCGAGGGCGAGGGGTACGACCCGCACGGCGCCGTCACGCGGGAGGGCGAACCCGACGTCGACGTCGACGATCCGGACCTGCGCTTCCTGGCGCGCATTGGCGCGCTGTGCAGCGTCGCCGAGTTCCGCACCGACGAGCACGGCGGCCGGGCCCTGTCGGGCGACCCGACCGAGGGGGCGGTGCTCACGCTGGCGCACAAGCTCGGTGTCGACCAGGAACATCTGGACGCCGTGCCTCGGTTGGACCTGCTGCCGTTCGAGTCGGCGCGGGGGTACGCCGCCAGCCTGATCGCGGACGAGGACGGTCCTCGCATCGCCGTGAAGGGCGCCCCCGAGCGCGTCTTGGACCGCTGCAGCCACGTACGGACGGCGTTCGGCGATGCGGTATTGGAGCGCGAGCGGTGGGAGCACGTGCTGGACGATTTGGCGTCGCAGGCCTACCGGGTGCTGGCGGTGGCCACCAAGGCCGTCCCGGCGGGAACGGACCGGCTGCGGCACGCCGACGTGGCGTCGGGCCTGACGCTGCTGGGCGTGCTGGCGCTGATGGATCCACCGCGCCAAGGGGTGAAGGAGGCGCTCGCGGCGTGTCACCGGGCCGGCATTCGCGTGCTGATGATCACCGGCGACCACGCCCGTACCGCCGGCGCGATCGCGTCGCAGTTGGGCCTCCGCGGCCCGGACGACGGCGCGGTCCTGGCCGGACCCGAGCTCGAGGAGATGGACGACGAGGCCTTGGACGAGGCGGTCCTGCGCCACACCGTGTTCGCCCGCTCCAGTCCCGAGCACAAGCTGCGGATCCTGCAGGCCTTGCAGCGTCACGGCGAGGTGGCCGCCATGACCGGCGACGGCGTGAACGACGCGCCGGCGCTGAAGCGCGCGGACGTGGGGATCGCCATGGGCCTCAAGGGCAGCGAGGCCGCCAAGGACGCCTCGGAGATGGTGCTGGGCGACGACGACTTCACCACCATCACGCAGGCCGTGGCGGAGGGGCGCACCACCTACGACAACCTGAAAAAGGCGATCCTGTTCATCCTGCCCACCAACGGGGCCGAGGCGCTGGTCGTCACCGCGGGCATCCTCGCGGCCGTAACCGCGCTGCCCATCACGACCGTGCAGATCTTGTGGGTCAACATGGTGACGGCGGTCACGCTGGCCCTGGCGCTGGCCTTCGAGCCCGCGGAGTCGGACGTGATGGCGCGTCCGCCCCGCGCGCGCAACGCGCCCATCCTGTCCCGCTACCTGGTGGGGCGCATCGCGTACGTCTCCGTTCTGCTTGGCGGGGCGACCCTGCTGGCGTACTTCCTGGCCTTGCAGCGGGGCTTCGACGTGAACTACGCCCGCACGCTGGCCGTGAACGTGCTGGTGGCGGGCGAGGTGGTGTACATGGTGAACGTGCGCGTCCTAACGGGCTCGGCGCTGCTGGGCGGCCGCCTCCTCGCCAACCCGGCCGCCCTGGCGTCGGTCGCGGTGCTGGTCGTGGTGCAGGCGGTGTTCACCTATGCGCCGCCGTTCCAACGCTGGTTCGGCACGGCGCCGCTGGGTGCGGGGGCATGGGCCTGGGTGGCGGTGGCGGGCCTGGCGCTGTTCGCGGTAGTCGAGATCGAGAAGGTCGTCACGCAGCGCCTGCAAGCTCGGCGCGCCACGCGCTGACGCGAGGGCGTCCCTGGGCGCCTCGCAAGCCTCACGCCGCGCGGCGCGCCACCTCGTCCCGCACCTGCGGCGCGACGCGCGTGCCGTACGCCTCGATCGCCTTCATGATGCGGTCGTGCGGCAGGCTGCCGACGCTGAACTGGATCATCACGCGATCGTGGTCGAACAGCTCGTGCTGGTGGAGGATCTTGGCGGCCACGCGGTCGGGGTCGCCCAGCAGCAGGTGCCCGTCCGGCTCGGCGTCGCGCTCGTACTGGCGGCGAGACATGGGCGGCCAGCCGCGCTCGCGGCCGATCTGGTTCATGACCGCCGCCGCGGAAGGGTACGACACGTCCAACGCCCCCTGGTGCGTCTCGGCGAGGAATCCGTGCCCGTTCACGCCGAGCTTCAAGCTGGCCGGATCGTGCCCGGCACGGCGTCCGGCCTCGCGGTACAGCTCGACCAGAGGCGTGAACCGCTCCGGCCTTCCGCCGATGATCGCCAGCGCCATCGGCAGCCCCAGCGTGCCGGCCCGCACCGCGGAGGCGGGCGTGCCGCCGACGGCGAGCCACACCGGCAGCCGCGCCTGCTGCGGCCGCGGGTAGATGCCGGCGTCCTGTAGCGGCGGCCGGTGACGCCCCTGCCACGTCACCCGCTCCCGTTCCCGAAGCTGGAGCAGCAGGTCGAGTTTCTCCTCGAACAACGCCTCGTAGTCGTTCAGGTCGTACCCGAACAGCGGGAACGACTCGATGAACGAGCCGCGGCCGGCCATGATCTCGGCGCGGCCGGCCGACAGCAGGTCCAACGTTGCGAACGACTGGAACACCCGCACCGGATCGTCGGAGCCGAGCACGGTGACGGCGCTGCTCAAGCGGATGCGCGAGGTGCGTGCCGCCGCGGCGGCCAGCGTCACGGCCGGCGCCGAGCTGACGTACTCGGGGCGGTGGTGCTCCCCCAACCCGTAGGCGTCGAGGCCGACCTGGTCGGCGAGGACGATCTCCTCCACCAGGTCGCGCAGGCGCTGGCCGGGCGTGTCGGTCCTGCCGGTGTGCGGATCGGGCGTCCGCTCGGCGAAGGAGTACACGCCGAGTTCGAAGGGGGCTTGCGGTCGCGTCGCGTCGGGCGTGGGCACCCCCGAATGGTACGGAGCGCCGGGGTGCCGCGGCGTCGTCCCGGCGTCGGCGCGGACCGCTCGGGCAGGCGGACGGGCCGCTGCGTGGGCCTTCGCGCGCGCCGTCGCGGGGCGTGGACCTTCGCGTCGACCGCTGCGTGGGTCGCGTGTGACGCGGCCCTACGCGTGTGCGCGCGCCTGCATCATGCGCCGAGTGGCGCGCAAGTCGTGGGTTCCACCGTCCCTGACGGGACGAATCGGCCCCGTGCACCTCCCGCCGCGGTCCAGGGGTGCGCCACATGTGGCGCACTTCGGGCCAAAACGCGCGCGCTCGCGTAGGTCCCCGCGCACCACCCTCCCGCGGACCAAGATCGAGGCGGCGGCGGGCTCAGCTGGGTGACGGCGCGTCGACCTGAAAGCGCATCCGAAGCCACTGGGCCAGCGCGTCCCAGGCGGCGTGGGTCGAGCGAAACGGCGGCTCGGCGGTGAGCACCCCGTGCACGGTGCCATGGAGCTGCAGGTGGCGCACGTCGACGCCCTCCTCCGCCAGGCGGCGGGCGTAGGCGTCGCCCTCGTCGCGCAGCGGGTCGTACTCGGCCGTCAACACGAAGGCGGGGGGCAGGTCCGCCAGGCTGTGGGCCAACAGGGGCGAGGCGTCGGGATGCGCGGCCTCTTCGGCGCTACGGACGTACTGCCGGGCGAACCAGTCCATCGCTTCCTGCGTGAGGCCGTAGCCTTCGCCGTTTTCGCGCCGCGACGGGTAGGTCGCTTCGCGTAGGTCGGTGACCGGATAGATCAGGGCCTGCCCCGCCAGCGCTGGGCCCTCCTCGTCGCGGAGTCGGCGCGCCACCACCGCCGCCAGGTTGCCGCCGGCGCTGTTGCCGGCCACGACCACACGGTCCGCGTCGATGCCCCAGGCGTCGGCGCGGTCCAGCACCGCGCGCGTGGCCGCGACCGAGTCCTCCACGGCGGCGGGGAACGGCGCCTCGGGCGCGCGCCGGTAGTCGACCGACACCACGGTCGCCTCCGCGGAACGGCACGCGCGCCGGGCGGCCTCGTCGTGCGTGTCCAGGTCGCCAAGCACGAAGCCGCCGCCATGCAGCCACACCACGCACGGGTGCGGGCCGGGGACAGCCGGGGTGTAGATCCGCACCGGAATCGCACCCGCGGGTCCCGGTACGCTCGCGTCCCGCACCGCGCCGACGGGGGTTCGCTGCGCCCGTTCCAGGTGCGGCGTGCGGATCGCCTCGCGGGCCGCGTCGAGGGATACCTCCCATGGCTCCGGGGGCGTCTCGCCGTGCAGCTGCTCCAGGTAGGCACGAACGTCGTCGTCCAGCGGCATGCGTCCTCCGTTCACGCGCCGTTGCCGCGCGGGCATGGGCGCGTATCGCACGGTACCCGCTGGCGCGCTACCATGCCGGGACGATGTTCCCGTGCGCGGCACCCCCACCTCGCGGCCCGGCAGGCCGGTCGTCACCACGCGAAGGCCGGCCTTGAACGCTGCCCTGTTCGTGCCGTGCTACGTCGACACGCTGTTTCCCGACACGGGCAAGGCGGTGGTGCGGCATCGCTACGGGTGGCTGACGGCACGCACGGGCGACGCGGAACTCGAGCCCGAGGTGGCCGCCATGACCCGCGGGTTCGGGAGTTCAGCGAGTTTCTCGTCGACGACCTGGACTCGACCGACGCCGGGGCGTTCTGAGACACGACCTCGTGCTCGGTCGTGATCGCCGTCGTTCGTGCGGAGGCGTGAGCCTGCGGCGGGGGTTGGATCACCCCCTGCGCTAGCATGCCTGTCGCACGCATTTCCGCGCAGCGAGAGGAGGGGCCATGACACGCATAGGGTTCGTGTTGAAGGTAAAGCAGGATCGGATCGAAGAGTACCGTCGGCGCCACACGGAGGTCTGGCCCGACATGCTCCAGGCGTTGCGAGAGGCGGGCTGGCACAACTACTCTCTTCCTCGCCCCCGACGGCACGCTGTTCGGCTACTTCGAGACCCCTGCTTCGCTGAAGGCGGCCCAGGCGGCGATGGCCACGACGGAGGTCAACGACCGCTGGCAAGCGGAGATGGCGCCATTCTTCGAGCTACCGCCGGGGGCTGCGCCGGACACGGGCATGCTCGTGTTGGAGGAGATCTTCCACCTCGAGTGACGCTCCCGGGTGACGCAGCTTCGGAGCCCGGCCTCCAGAAAGACGAGCGAGGAGGCACACCTCCCCGCTCGGTCCGAAGCCTGCGTCGCGTCGCGCGCGACGCAGGGCTCAGAAGTCGAAGTCGTCGATGTTGTCGGGCCGGAATACGAACGGGTCGCCCAGCAGGACCCACATGCCGATGTCGTCCTCCTGCACCGTGAACGTGCCCAGGTCGCCCCCGTCGAACTCGTTGCCGGGCGCAAGACCGTCGGTCGCCAGCGCTTCGCCGGCGTACACGGCCAGGTAGCCGAGGTCGATGGGGTTCCACAGGATCACGGACTCGATGACGCCCGCGTCCATGAACGGCTTCATCTGGCGCGGCGTGGAGAGGCCCACCACGGCGACCTCGCCCGCGCGATCGGCCTGCTGGACCGCTTCGGCAGCGCCCGGGAAGGCCACGCTGGAAAGGCCGAACACACCTTCGAGGTCGGGATAGACCTGCATCAGGTCCTGGGTGACCGTGAAGGCGCGCTGTTGGTCCTCCTCGGCGGGGCGGACGTCGACGATCTCGAAGTCGGGGTAGTTCTCCTCGATGTGCGCCTCCATGGCGTCGAGCCAGGCGTTCTGGTTCGGTGCGGTGAGGCTGGATGTCACGACTGCGGCGCGGCCGTCCTCGCCGATCTGGGCGACCATCTCTTCGATCATGGTCACGCCGATGCCCTCGAAGGTGGCCTGGTTGACGAACAGGTCGCGCGCGTTCGCGTCGGCGTCGAAGGTCACGACGTGGATGCCCTCGTCCATGGCCCGCTCCAGGGCGGGTGCGATCGCCTGCGGGTCGTTGGCAGAGACCGCGATCACGTCCACACCAGCGGTGATGAAGTTCTCGATCAGCTGGATCTGGTCGTTGACGCTGGCCGTGGTGGGTCCGCGGTGGATCAGCTCGACATTGTCGAGCTCATTGGCGGCCTGGGTGGCGCCTTGCTCGGTCGCGGCGAAGTAGTCGATGCCGACCAGCTTTGGAATCATCGCGATTCGAACATCCTGGGCGAGGCCGAGGCCGAACGCGGCGGTCAGGGTAAGAGCGGCAAGGGTAGTGAGGAATCGTTTCATGGGTCATCTCCTCTTTCGGTTCGAAGGCGTGCGGGGGTCATTCTGGGCGGGTCGACCCCTCGAGGTCGGGGGGCGGATGGGGATGCGGACGGTCTCCGCGCATCACCTCCCTTCTGCGCGGCACGGGGACGCGCGCGCGTTCATGCGTGCCGGAGAAGGCGGTTCACCGCGACCGCGGCGATGAGGATCAGCCCGACGAACACCGCCTGCACTTCGAGCGGGACGAACGCCAGGGTCAGGCCGTTGCGGACGACCCCGATGATCAGCAATCCGAGCAGCGTGCCCAGGATCGAGCCCCGGCCGCCGGTGAGTGCGGTGCCGCCGAGCACCACCGCCGTGATGACGTCGAGCTCCATGAGGGTGCCCGAATCGCCGCGCGCGCTCGAGACGCGCGACACGAACACCACCGAGGCCAAACCACAGAGAACGCCCGTGGCCGTGTAGACGGCCAGCTGCAGGCGATCGACCGCGATGCCGGCGAAGCGGGTGGCGACCTCGTTGTGCCCGAAGGCGTAGAGGGAGCGCCCGAACGTGGTACGGCCCAGCACGTACGCGGCCAGTGCCGCCAACACCGCAAAGAGCAGCAATTGCGTGGGGAACGGTCCCACGTATCCCTGCCCCAGGAAGAAGAACACCTCCGGGAAGCCGCGATAGGAGTCCCCCTGCGCAATGCCCTGCGCGATGCCGCGGTAGATCGCGAGCGTCGCGAGGGTGATCACGAGCGGATGCACGCGCGTGGCGACCGTGAGGGCACCGTTGATGAAGCCCGCCAGACCTCCGAGGGCGATCGCGATCAGCGCGGCCAGCCACACGTGGGTACCGGCCACGAACAGCGCGCCCATCACGATGCCGCACATGCCGAGCATCGACCCGACCGACAGGTCGATCCCCCCGGTGAGGATCACCATCGTCATGCCGAGCGAAATCAGGCCGATCTCGGCGATGAAGCGCGTGACGTTGAACAGATTGCGCGTCGTGAGAAAGGCTGGGGATAGGTTCGCCATCACAATGATGAGGATGCCGAGGACGAGGAGCAGCATCCCCTCGACCAGGAGGCTGCGGACCCAGCCGGGTTTTGCATGCAGGAAGGCGGTCACGACGCCTCCGCCGCCACCGCTCGGCGTCCGCGCCGCACGCGCGAGCGCACCACGTCGAAGCCGACCGCCAGGAGGATGAACAGGCCGTGCAGGCTCTGCTCCCAGAACGCGCTCACCTCGAGGAACACCAGAACGGTGCCGGTGACGCCTACCAGGAGTGCCCCCAATGCGATCCCGAAGACCGTTCCCGACCCGCCGAAGATGTGAGCCCCGCCCACGACGACCGCCGTGATGACCAGGAACTCGTAGCCCGTGCCGATGTTCGATTGCACCGTGGCGAAGCGGGAGGCATAAACCATCGCGGCGACCGCGACGAGCGCGCCGTTCAGCGCGAACGCGCCGATGAGCAGCCGGGCGGGGTTCAGGCCCGAAAGCCGGGCCGCTTCCGGGTTCGAGCCGACGGCGTAGAGGCTCCGGCCCCAGGCCGTACGGCTCAGCACGTAGGCGAACACCACCAGGATCAGCCCGGCGATCCAGATCGGATTGTCGACGCCGAACACGTCCCCGAGCGCGATCTGCCGAAAGCTGGCGGGAAGGTCGTACACCCAAGCGGCGCCCGTGAAGTACAGCATGGCGCCGCGGTAAATGCCCAGCGTGCCGAGCGTGACGATGATCGAATGGATCCCCAACTGCGTCACCAACAGGCCGTTGATCACGCCCAGCGCCACGCCGATGAGGACGGTCAGGAGGATCACGGCAGGCAGGGGGAATCCCGTCGTGGCGAGCGAGCCGGCGGTCATCGCGCACACCGCCAGGATCGAGCCGACGGAGATGTCGGGCTGCCCGGTCAGCACGACGGCCATCTGACCGAGGGCGCCGATCGCCACGTAGGAGGCGTTGACGAGAACGTTGTTGAGGTTGTCCAGGCCGAAGAAGGACGGTGCGAACACGAGGAGCACCGCGGCGATGGCGGCGAGGAACACCACGATGGACAGTTCGCGGCCGCGATCAACGTACATGGGCTGACTCCTCGCTCCCGGTCGTCGCCGGTGCACGGACGCCGGTGGCGGCGCGCATCACGGCCTCGGCGGTGGCGCCACGGTCGAGCTGCTTGGCAACGCGGCCGCGATGCATCACCAGAATGCGGTCGGCCATGCCGAGCACCTCCTCGAGATCGGAGGAGATGAGCAGCACCCCGATGCCCTCGCCGGCGAGGCCATCGATGAGGGCATGGATCTCCGTCTTCGCGCCGACATCGACGCCCTGTGTGGGTTCGTCCAGAATCAACAGCTTCGGCTCGGCGGCCAGCCACTTGGCGAGGACCACCTTCTGCTGGTTGCCGCCGGAGAGGGTGTCGGTGCTGAGGTCGGAACTCGGCGTGCGGATGCGCAGCGTCTCGACGAAGCGGTCCGCGATCGTGCGCTCGCGCGCGTCGACGAGCGTGCCGCCGCGGCTGACGCGGTCCAGGATGGGCAACGTCACGTTGTGCCGAATCGGGAACGGCAGGACCAGTCCCTGCAGCGTACGGTCCTCGGGGAGGAGCCCCACACCTGCCTTGACCACCCGCCACGGCGTGGTGGGCAGCGGCGTGCCCGCGAGGCGCACGGTGCCGTCGTCGTAGTCATCGATCCCGTAGATCGCGCGGGCGACTTCGGAGCGTCCGGAGCCGACGAGGCCCGCCATGGCCACGATCTCGCCCTCCCGAACATCGAACGATACATCGTCGAACACACCGGCGCGGCGCAGGTCGCGGACCTCCAGAAGCACCCTGCCCGGCGGGTGCGGCTCGTGGGCGTACAGCGCCCCCAGGTTGCGGCCGACCATCATCTGGATGAGGGCGTCGTGATCCACCTCGCTCACCTCGGAGGTGCCGATCCGGGCCCCGTCTCGGAGCACGGTCACGCGGTCGGCGATCCGGAAGATCTCCTCCAGCCGGTGTGAGATGTAGACCACGGCCACACCCGCGGCGCGCAGTTCGCGCACAATGCCGAAGAGGCGCTCCACGTCGTCGCTGGGTAGCGCCGCGGTGGGCTCGTCCATCACGATGATGCGGGCGTCCCGGAGGAGGGCGCGCGCGATCTCGACGAGTTTGGTCTGGGCGCGGCTCAGCGCGCCACCGCGGGCCTTCAGCGGGATGTGGACGTCGAGGCGTTCGAACACCTCGCGCGCGCGGCGTCGCATTTCGGTCCAGTCGAGCGTGCCGAACCGCGTCCGAGGTTGAGAACCCATGAAGAGGTTTTCGAGGACGGACAGGTCCGGATAGAGGCTGCCCTCCTGGTAGATGGTGGCGATGCCCAGTTCCTGAGCGTCGCGGGGCGCGCTCAGGTGGACCTCGCGCGCATCGACGTGGATCGCCCCGGCGTCGGGCGCGTACACCCCGGAGAGAATCTTGATGAGCGTGCTCTTTCCAGCGCCGTTTTCGCCGAGCAGCGCGTGAACCTCTCCGGAATAGACCGTGAAGTCGACGGACCGAAGGGCATGCACGCCGCCGAAGCGCTTGTCGATGCCGCGCATGCGAAGAAGGTCAGGCATCGGCGACTCGCAGGCCGGCTCCGGCCGAGGCGACGGCGCGACGCAGGGAACCATCGGGCTCCGCGTCCGAGACGATGAACGCCACGTCCGTGAGCGGGAGGAGGTTGAGGAGCGACGTGCGGCCGAACTTCGACGCGTCGATCAGGGCCACGCGGCGGCTCGCAATCCGGAACAGCGCCCGCTTGACCGCCACTTCCTCCGCGTTGGAGTCGCTGAGGCCGGCCTCGGCGTGGATGCCGGTACAGGAGAAGAAGGCCACGTCGGCGTTGAACGCCTCCAGCCCCGCCACCGCACCTTCGCCGACGAGCGTGTGCGTCGTCTCGCGCACCATGCCGCCCGGAACGAACACCGGCGGGGCCCCGCCGGCGAGCTCATTGACGATCAGCAGGTTGTTCGTCACGACGGTGATCGCACGGTCCCGCAGCTGGTGCGCGAGGTACACGGCCGTGGTGGAACCGTCCAGGGCGACCGTGTCGCCGTCCGCCACGTCGCGCGCCGCCTGGCGCGCGAGACGGATCTTGGCGTCGCGGTTCTCCATCATCCGTTCCGCATAGCGCTGCTCGGGCACGGTCGCGTCGCTGGGCGTGGGCGCCGCCACCTTGGCGCCGCCATAGACGCGATGGACGTGGCCGTCGGAGGCCAGCGACTCCAGGTCGCGCCGCACCGTCATGGCCGACACGCCCACCGCCGAGGCCAGTTCGCGGACGGTGGCGAAACGCTGCGTCCGCACCAGATCCTGGATCATGTCCTGCCGTTGCCGCGGCAACAGTGTCCTCTCGCTCATGCCACCTCCTGCAAGGGGCCGAAGCCGAACCTCGATGTGGTTATGGCGACAAACTAGCACACGATCCCCCACCATCGGCCGGCAACCCCCGCGCGTGGACCGGGCTCTCGCGCACGCCGAAGGGAGCCGTGTGCAGTTGTGATACCTTTCGGACAACGAAGCTCGAAGACGTCGCCCGCGATCGCCCCGAGCCCCCGGGGCCTCGTCGCTCCAGCGCGCCCACGCCGGAAAGGGACCCGACATGACGGATTCGCCCGACGCACGGACCGGCTCGTCCGTACCCACCGACCGCGCGCTCACGCACGACGAGATCGTCGCCGCACTCGGGCGCCACGAGATCGAGACGCCCTCCTGGGGCTACGGCAACTCCGGAACGCGCTTCAAGACCTTTCCGTGGCCCGGCGCGGCCGGCACCGTGTGGGAGAAGATCGACGACGCCGCCCACGTGCACGCCCTGACCGGCGCGGCGCCGGGCGTGGCCATTCACGTTCCCTGGGACGCCGTCGAAGACTACGACGCGCTGGGACGCTACGCGGAGGAACGCGGGGTGCGCGTCGGCGCGGTCAATCCGAACCTGTTCCAGGACGACGCCTACAGGTTGGGCTCGCTCACGCATCCCGACGATGGGGTGCGACGGAAGGCGCTCGACCGCATGCGTACGTGCTGCGACATCATGCGCGCGACGGGCAGTTCGGACCTCAGCATCTGGCTGGCCGACGGCACGAACTATGCCGGGCAGGACGACTTGGCGAGGCGCAAGGCGCACCTGGAGGAGGGTCTGGCCGAGACCTACCGCATGCTGCCCGAGGGTGCGCGGATGCTGATCGAGTACAAGTTCTTCGAGCCAGCCTTCTACCACACCGACCTGGCGGACTGGGGCGCGGCCTACGCGACGAGCCTCAAGTGCGGTCCCCGCGCACAGGTTCTGGTCGACACCGGCCACCACCCGCAAGGCACGAACATTCCGCACATCGTCGCGTTCCTGGCGAGTGAGGACCGCCTCGGCGGCTTCCACTTCAACGCCCGTAAGTACGCCGACGACGACCTGATCGTCGGCAGCGAGAACCCGTTCGAGCTGTTCGATATCTACGTCAAACTGATTCGCTCCGGCCGGCACGAGACCGTGGCCTACATGATCGATCAGAGCCACAACATCGAGCCCAAGGTCGAGGCCATGATCCAGAGCATCCTCAACTGTCAGACCGCCTACGCCAAGGCCCTCTCCGTCGATTTCGGCGTTCTGGACCGGGCGCAACGCGACGGCGACGTGCTCGCGGCGCATCGTGCCCTCACCGACGCCTTCGAGACCGACGTCCGCCCGCTGCTGCGGGAGCTGCGTGAATCGCGCGGGCTCGACCCCGATCCGATCGCGGCCCATCGCCGCAGCGGCTACCAGGAGCGGGTCGCCGCGGCGCGCGGCACGGCCACGGCGGGCGGGGGGTACCCCAGCGGGGGATGATGCCGGTGACCGATGCGCACGTCCTGTCGGTCGATCTCGGCGCGGAGTCGGGGCGCGTCTGGTCCGTGCGGCTGCAAGGCGGGCGCCTCACCAGCCACGAGGTGCACCGCTTCCGCAATCGACCGGTGCGCGTGGGCGACACGCTGCACTGGGACGTCCTGTCCCTTTGGCAGGACGTGCGCGATGGGCTGGAGGCGGCGCTGGCGGACGGCGGCGGGCCGGCGCCACACGCCCTGGGCATCGACGCCTGGGCCGTGGACTTCGGGCTCCTCGATCGCCGCGGCCAGCTGCTCGGCAATCCGGTCCACTATCGCGACGCCCGCACCCGCGGCATGATCGAACGCGTCGCCTCACGCCTGGACCCTGCCGCGATCTTCGCGGAAACCGGCATTCAGTTCCTGCCCATCAACACGCTCTACCAGCTCGCCGCCCTGGCGGAGGCGAACGACCCCCAGCTCGAGATGGCGGAACGGCTGCTGCTGATCCCCGACCTGCTCCACCATTGGCTCACGGGCCGCACCGCGACCGAGTTCACGAACGCGACCACCACGCAGCTCTACGACGCGGTGGAAGGGCGCTGGTCCCCGACCCTGCTGGATGCACTGGGCCTGTCCGACACGCTCTTTCCCGAGGTCGTTCCGCCCGGCACGCAACTCGGGACTTACCGGGGCGTACCTGTGATCGCGCCGGCCACGCACGACACGGCCAGCGCGGTGGCCGGCTTGCCGGTCACGTCCGGCGACGTCGCCTACGTGAGCTCCGGCACCTGGAGCCTGGTCGGTACCGAGGTGACGGTGCCCGTCCGCAACGAGGCGGCGCTCCGCGCCAATGTCACCAACGAGGGCGGGGTGGCCGGAACGACGCGCCTGTTGAAGAACGTGATGGGCCTGTGGATCCTGCAACAGTGCCGCGAGACGTGGGCCCGAGAGGGCGCGGAACTGACGTACGGAGAGCTGGTGGGCCTCGCGGAGCAGGCTGCGCCATTGCGATCCCTGGTGCCGGTCGACCACCCCGACTTCCTCGAGCCCGGCGACCACCCCGCGATCATCGCGCGCCTGTGCCGCGAGCACGGTGAGCCCATACCGCAGGATCGCGGGGCGATCACCCGCTGCGTCCTGGAGAGCCTGGCGCTCGCCTACCGCCGGGTGCTCGACGTGCTCGCCGAACTCACCGGACGGCGCTTCGACGTGGTCCACGTCGTCGGGGGCGGCTCGCGCAACGCCCTGCTCAACCGCTTCACGGCCGACGCCGCCGGCGTTCCCGTCGTGGCGGGGCCGGCGGAGGCGACGGTGCTGGGCAACGCGGCGGTGCAAATGATGGCCCTAGGGGTGTTCCCGGACCTCGCGACGGCGCGACGTACCATTGCGGCCAGTGTGCAGCTGGCATATTACGAGCCCAGCGGCGACGACCGCTGGGAGGAGGCCACCACACGCTACGCCCGTCTCGAAGCGTCGGCGTGAACGAACCCATGAGGCGGAACCGAGACCGCCACGGGAAGGGAACGAAATGAACAGCCGCGCCCCCGACGAGTACCAGCACGTCCACTACGGATGGGACGACACCGTCGCCCGCGACCTCGATCCCGTCGACCGGCTCGTGTACCGATCGAACCTGCTCGGCGCCGACCAGCGGATCACCAACACGGGGGGCGGCAACACCAGCAGCAAGCTCGAGGAGCGCGACCCCGTGACGGGGGAACCGGTGGACGTCCTCTGGGTCAAGGGTTCGGGCGGCGACCTGCGAACGGCGAGCCGGCCGAACTTCGCGTCGCTCACGATGTCGGGCCTGCAGGCGCTGCGGGACCTGTACGAGCGCGCGCCCGACAACGGCCCGAAATCCGAGGCCGAGGACCGCATGGTCTCGATGTACCCCCACGCCGTATTCGACCTCAACCCTCGCCCCAGTTCGATCGACACGCCGCTTCACGGGCTGCTGCCTGCGCGCCACGTCGATCACACGCACCCGGTTGCCGTCATCGCCCTGGCCGCCGCCAAGGACGGTGAGCGGCTGACCCGGGAGGTGTACGGCGACGAGGTGGGCTGGGTGGCCTGGCAGCGCCCCGGCTTCGACCTGGGCGTGGTCATGGCGGAAGCCGTGGCGGCCAAGCCGGACCTCATCGGCCTGGTCATGGGGCAGCACGGTCTGATCAACTGGCACGACGACGATCGCGCCTGCTACGTGCGCTCGCTCGACCTGATCGAACGGGCGGCGCGCTACCTGGAGGCGCACGACCGCGGCTCGGCCACCTTCGGAGGGCAGCGCCATGACCCGCTGGACGAGGCCGAGCGCCGACGCGTGTTGCGCGAGGTGTTGCCGGCGCTGCGCGGCATGGTGTCCCAACGTAGCCGCTTCATTGCAACGGTGCAGAGCGACGACGCCATCCTCCGCTTCGTCGACGCCGTCGACGCGCCCCGGTTGGCGGCGCTGGGCACGTCCTGCCCGGACCATTTCCTTCGCACGAAGATCAAACCCTTGCTTGTGGACTGGGACCCGCAGAACGGCGACGCGGCCGACCTGATCGCCGCGCTCGAGGCCGGCCTGGAGGCGTACCGCGAGGACTACCGCGCCTACTACGAGGCGCACGCCCGCGTGGACTCCCCGCCGATGCGCGACCCGAACCCCACGGTGATCCTCGTGCCGGGCATCGGGATGATCGCGTTCGGCAAGAGCAAGAGCGAGTCGCGCGTGACCGCCGAGTTCTACAATGCCGCCGTGGAGGTCATGCGCGGGGCGGAGTCGGTCAGCGAATACACGGCCCTGCCCTCGCAGGAGGCGTTCGACATCGAATACTGGGCGCTCGAGGAGGCCAAGCTGAGGCGCATGCCGGCCGAAAAGGAGTTCGCGCGACGGGTGGCCGTCGTGATCGGCGCCGGCAGCGGCATCGGTCAGGCGACCGCCCACCGGCTGGCCGACGAGGGCGCGCACGTCGTGTGCGCTGACCTGGATGCGGACGCGGCCCGTGCCACCGCCAAGCAGCTCACCGACCGCCTGGGCGTCGGAATCGGCGTGGCCGGGACCGGCATCTCGGGGTGCGGACCCGCCATCGGTCTGGGCGTCGACATCACCGACCGTGCCCGGGTCCGGGAGATGTTCGAGGAGGTCGTCCTCGCCTACGGGGGGATCGACACCGTGATCGTGACCGCCGGGGTGTTCGCCTCCCCAGGCGCGGACGGCACCGTCCCGGACGGCATGTGGGCGGCCTCGTTCGCGGTCAACGTGACCGGCGCCTACCTCGTGGCCGACGAGGCTCGCGCCATCTGGGAGGCGCAGGGCACGACCGGGTCGCTGGTGATCACCACCTCTGTGAACGCGACCGTCGCGAAGAAGGGATCGCTGGCGTACGACACCAGCAAGGCGGCCGCCAATCACCTCGTGCGCGAGCTCGCCGTCGAGCTCGCCCCCACCGTACGTGTCAACGGCGTCGCGCCCGCCACCGTCGTCGAGGGAAGCAACATGTTCCCGCGCGAGCGCGTATTGTCTTCGCTCCGCAAGTACGACCTGCCGGCGGAGGAACACGAGGAGACGGAGGCGCTGCGCGAGCGCCTGGCGGCCTTCTACGCCCGCCGTACCCTGACGGGCCAAGCCATCAGACTGGCCGATCAGGCGGAAGCGGTCTACCTGCTCGCCAGCGATCGCCTCGCGAAGACCACGGGCCAGATCCTGCCCGTCGACGGTGGCCTGCCCGAGGCGTTCCTGCGGTGACCCACGCCGCCCTCTTCGTCCCCTGCTACGTCGACACGTTGTTTCCCGACACCGGCAAGGCGGTGGTGCGGGTGCTGGAGCGATTGGGGGTAGGCGTGTCGTTTCCCGAAACGCAGACCTGCTGCGGGCAGATGCACGTCAACACCGGCTACCACCAGGACGTCCTGCCGCTGGTCCGGCGCTTCGTCGAGGCGTTCGGCGACGCCGAGGTGGTGGTCGCGCCGTCCGCCTCCTGCGTGGCACTGGTGCGGGATCACTACGGGCAGCTGGCGGCGCGCACGGGCGACGCGGAGCTCGAGCGCGAGGTGGCGGCCGTGACCCCGCGCGTCCGGGAGTTCAGCGAGTTCCTCGTCGACGACCTGGGCACGACCGACGTCGGCGCGGCCTTCCCGCACGAGGTGGTGTTCCATCCCACCTGCCACGCCACCCGCACGCTCGGGGTCGGCGACCGCCCCCTGCGCCTGCTCCGGGCCGTGGAGCGGCCTTCGGCTGACGGAACATGCCGCGCGCCGACGAATGTTGCGGCTTCGGCGGCACCTTCGCGGTGAAGAACGCCGGACACCTCGGCGGCGATGCTGGCCGACAAGGTGAGCGACGTGCTGAACAGCCGCGCGGAGGTCGTCGTCGCCGGCGACGACTCCTGCCTCATGCACATCGGCGGCGGCCTGCAGCGGCTGCGGACCGGCGTGCGCACGATGCACCTGGCGCAGGTCCTGGCCAGCGAGCGGTCGGCGGCGTGAGCGGACCGACCCGCATCCCGCTGCCGTTCCACCGCGCGGCGACCGAGTCGCTCGGCGACGCGCAGATGCGGCGCAACCTGGGTACCGCCACCACCACGATCCGCGGCAAGCGCGATGCGGTGACGGCGGAACTGCCCGACTGGGAGGCGCTGCGCCAGGCCGGCAAGGCCGTCAAGGACCACACCCTGCGCAACCTCGGGTTCTACCTGGAGCGCCTGGAGGCGCGTGTGGCCGAGGCGGGCGGCGTGGTGCACTGGGCCCGCGACGCGGCGGAGGCGAACCGTATCGTCCGCGGGCTGGTGCGCGACACCGGCGCGCGCGAGGCGGTCAAGGTCAAGTCGATGACCACCGACGAGATCGGCCTCAACGAGGCGCTCGCCGAGGACGACGTGACGGCCATCGAGACCGACCTGGCCGAGCTGATCGTGCAGCTCGCCGGCGAGGAGCCCAGCCATATCCTGGTGCCGGCGATCCACAAGAACCGCAGCGAGATCCGCGCGCTCTTCCTGCGCGCCTTCGACCTGAGGCCGGACCAGCTCAGCGACGCGCCGGAGGAGCTCGCCGCCACCGCCCGCCGCTTCTTGCGGGAGCGATTCCTGGAGGCCCGCGTGGGGATCAGCGGCGCCAACTTCGCGGTGGCGGAGACCGGCACGGTGTGCGTGGTCGAGTCGGAGGGCAACGGCCGTATGTGCACGACGCTGCCGGAGACGTTGATCACCGTGATGGGGATCGAGAAGGTGGTGCCGAGCTGGCGCGACATGGAGGTGTTCCTGCAGCTCTTGCCGCGCAGCAGCACCGCGGAGCGCATGAACCCCTATACCAGCTTCTGGACCGGCGTTCGCGAGGGGGACGGGCCGCGCGCGTTCCACCTGGTGCTGCTGGACAACGGTCGTTCCCGGACGCTGCGCGACGAGGTGGGCCGCGAGACGCTGCGCTGCATTCGTTGCAGCGCCTGCCTGAACGTGTGCCCGGTGTACCAGCGCGTCGGTGGGCACGCCTACGGCTCGGTCTACCCCGGCCCGATCGGGGCGATCCTCAACCCGCAGCTCCGCGACCTGCGGCGCGACGACGACCTGCCCTACGCCAGCACCCTATGCGGGGCGTGCTACGAGGTATGCCCGGTCCAGATCGACATCCCCTCCATCCTGATCGAATCGCGCCGCCGCGTGGTCGAGGGGCGGCGGGCGCGCAGCCCTCTTCCCGTCGCGTCGGGGGAGGACGCCGCCATGCGGGCAGCGGCGGGCGTGTTCAAAGACGTCCGCCGCTACCGCGCGGCGCAACGGCTGCTGCGCTTGGCGCAGGCGCCCTTCGTGCGGCAGGGCGTGCTGCGGGGGCTGCCCGGTCCGCTGGCGGGCTGGAGCGCCGTGCGGGACCTGAAGCCGGTGCCGAGGCAGTCGTTCCGCACCTGGTGGGCGGCGCGAGGCCGCGACGATGGCTGAGGACGCACGACGCAAGATCCTGGCGCGCGTGGCAGAGGCCACCGAGGGCGTGCGCGACGACGATCCCGGCCGGGCGCAAGACGCGCTGCCGCGCGGGTACCGCCAGCAGGGCGCGACCGCGCCGGCGGCGCGCCTCGACCGCTTCGAGGCGCGCCTGGTGGATTACGGCGTGGACGTGGTGCGCACCCCCGTGGCGGGCCTGCCGGGCAGGGTGGCGCAGGAGGTGGCCCGGCGGCGCGTGCGGCGCCTGGTGGTGCCCGGCGAGCTGCCGGCGGCGTGGCTCGCCGCCGTCCCCGACGTGACGCGCGTCGACCCGGTGGCCGACGCGGCCGAGCTGGTGGACGCGGACGCGACCCTCACCGGCTGCGCGGTGGCGATCGCGGAGACCGGCACCCTGATTCTGGACGGCGGACCGGGCCAGGGGCCTCGCGCGGGCACCCTGGTCCCGGACGTGCACCTCTGCGTGGTGCACGCATCGCTCCTGGTCGAACTCGTTCCCGAAGCGGTGGCGCGCACGAAGGACAGCGTGGCGGCGGGGCGACCGCTGACGTGGATCTCGGGCCCCTCGGCCACCTCGGACATCGAGCTGGTGCGGGTCGCGGGCGTGCACGGACCGCGCACGCTGGTGGTGCTGCTGGTCACCGACGCCTGAACGTCGCTCCGGGCGCAGGGCCGGACCGCGCGCCCGGAGCGTGAAACCGGCGCGCGGGACCGCAGCGCCGCGGTCAGTCGACCCGCTGGACGCGCACCTCGCCCACGCCGCCCTGGACGCGGACGTCGATCCGGTCCGCCTCGGCGGCTTGGTCGTACCCGGGCGTGGTGTGCACGTTGCCGTCGCGGACCCACACGCCGTCCACGCTGGCGCCGCCGAGGCCGGTGGAGACCACGAAGCGCGCCTCGACGCTGCGGGGCACGCGCACGACGACCTCGCCGACCCCTGCGTCGATGCTGCCGGCGTACCCGCCGCGTTCGGGCAGGACCACGTCGACCCTTCCGACGCCCGCGTCGAGATCGATCGCCTGCAGCTGCAGGGCCCGCAGCGTAAGGGTGGACTCGCCGACGCCGGTGTCGAGGTCCAGCCGCAGCGGCACCTCGCGGGTGAGGTCCAGCGTCCAGCGCCGGTCGCCGCCGCGCGCGCCGAAGTTGGGACCGCGCGTGCGGCTTTCCAGCCCGATGCGGGCGGTGCCGCCGCTGACGTCGAACGACTGCAGCAACCGTTCGCCGGCGGCGGTGGCGACCTCGCCCTCGATGGCGAGCTCGTTGCCGGCCGGCAACGCGTCCAGGGACAGCACGCCGACGCCGTGATCGACGTCGAGTTCCACCACGGACGCGCCGTTCAAGGGGTGGCTGATGGGGTGCACCTCGGCGGGCCCGCCCGTGCTGGGCCACACGCCGGGCACGCGGATCAGCACCGCGCCGACCACCACGGTCGCCACCACCACGGCCAGCCGGTAGCGCCCGCGCGTCAGGATGTCGGCGCCGACGGCGATCAGCAGCAGCGGCCACAGGTCCACCGCGGCCAGCACCAGGTTCCAGTCGAACCACCCGACGCGGCCGAGCAGGAGCAGCACGCCCACGATGATCAGCAGAACGGGGAGAAGCAGGGACGGGGACTTGTCGTTGCGGGTCGAATCGGTCTCGTTCATGCAGGGGTTCCTCCTCTTGCGCGCACCCTACGCCTCGTGGCGAGGCGATGCGTCCGCCGGAAGGTGGAGGTGCCCAGCCCGGGTCGCGCTGCGGGCCGACGGCCCTTCCTGCAGGCGCCGCACGGGTGGGCGTCCACGGTGCGGACGCCTAGGCGGGCGGGTGTTCGGCGAAGGTCCGCGCCTCGGCCAGCAGGGTGCGGACCTCCTCGTGCGTCTGCGCCTCGCAGTACACCCGTAACACCGGCTCGGTGCCGCTGGCGCGGAACATCAGCCAGGCCTTGCCGGCCAGGTTCAGTTTGACGCCGTCGAGGCGCTCGACCGAGGTCACCTCGCGGCCGGCGAAGCGGTCCGGGTCGGCGTCCAGCGCCGCCTGCAGGCGGGCCTTGGCGGCCTCCCCTTCCAGCGGCAGGTCGACTCGGTCGTAGGCGTGCCGCCAGTCGGCCTCGCGCTGCAACGCGTCCAGGCGCGCGCCCAGCGCCCCGCCGTCCGCGCCGGGTGGCGCGTCGCCGGCCTCGGCGCAGGCCTGCAGCAGGAACAGCGTGTTGGCGATGCCGTCGCGTTCGGGCAGGTGCTCCGGCACGCCGATGCCGCCGGACTCCTCGCCGGCGATCAGCACGCCGCCGGCCCGCATCTCCTCGACCAGCCACTTGAAGCCGACCGGCGTTTCGCGCACCTCGAGGCCGCGCCGCCCAGCCAGGCGTTCGACCAGGCGCGACACGGTGAAGGTCACGGCGACGCGGCCACGCCCGCCGGCGCGGTGGCGCTGGTCCAGCAGCAGCGCGAAGATCTCGTGGCTGTTCAGGGTGCGCCCGCCGGGCAGCACGCCGGCCAGGCGGTCGCCGTCGCCGTCGGTGGCGGTGCCCAGGTAGGCGTCGCCGCGCTGCATGCGCGCCTGCAAGGCGGTCGTCTGGGCGGGCACGGGTTCGGGAAGCCCGCCGTAGAACATCGGGTCGGGCGTGCCGCGCAGCGTCTCCACGCGCAACGTCAGGCCGGCGTGGCGTGCGAAGCCGGACAGCCACCCGCCGGCCGTGCCGCCCATGGCGTCGTGCACCAGCGTCCCCTCGAGGTCCCGCAGCAGGTCGAGGTCCAAGAGGCCTGCCAGCTGCTCGAAGTACGCCTCGCGCACGTCGAGCGGCCGAAGGGCGTGCCGGCCTGGCTCATAGGGGGGCGCCGCGCCGACCTCGGTCCGTGCCGTCCGCGCGGCGACCTCGGCGTAGATCTCTTGGGTGGCGGTCCCGCCGTAGGCGCCCTTGAGCTTGAAGCCGTTCCAGAGGGGCGGGTTGTGGCTGGCGGTCAGCATCACGCCGGCGTCGGCACCGAGGTGCCGGACCGCGAACGACAGCACGGGCGTCGGCAGCGGACCGTCGGCCAGGTGCACCTCCAGGCCGTGGGCGGCCAACGTCTCGGCGGCCGCTCGGGCGAACATGGGACCGGCGAAGCGGGTGTCGTGCGCGACCACCACCCGGCGCCCATCCGCGTCACGGAGCCAGCCGGCGGTGGCGTGCGCGGCGCGACGCACGTTGTCGGTGGTGAAGCGCTCCCCGATGCGGTCGCGCCAGCCGTCGGTCCCGAAGCGGAGCTCGTCCATGGGCCGGTTGTACCGCGCCACGCACCCTGCCCTCGGCACGAAGGAACCTTGCCCTCAATCCAGGTGGCGCCACACCGTGCGGAACCAGCGTTGGGCGTGGAACGGCACCCGTTCCAGACGTCCCTGCATCTCGAGCTCGGCGGCGTCCGCCAGGATCTCCCGTATCGTCATGGCGCCGCTCCAGTCCACCCGGCCGCACCCGGCCAGGTCGAACACCAGTCGGTCGGCGTCGCGGTGCTTGGCCAGGAGCCCCGGCATCGCCTCCTCCAGCCGCTGCGCGTTGCCGTACCACAACACCCCGCGTAGCGCCACGCGGAGCACGCCGTCCTCGCGTGTCACGTCGAGCTCGAGGGCCTGCTCGCGGCGGAGGTGCTGGCCGATCGCGAGCAGCACCCCGATCAGCACCGCCTCGTCGATGCGGGGGGCCAACGCCAGCGTCAGCACGAAGGTGGAAATGGCGATCACGCCTTGCGAGCGGCTGTCGCGCGCAACGGAGAACAGTTCGCCCAGACGCAACAGCGAGGTGACCGCCGAAATGATCACGCCGGCCAGGACCGCGGCGGGCAGGTGATCGAGGAGCGGGACGAGGGGCAGGGCCGCCAGCAGCGCGAGGCCGGTCACGAACCCGCTCCAGCGGGAGGTGGCGCCGGCCAGCCGGTTCACGGCGCTGCGCGAGAAGCTGGCCCCGACCGGGAACCCACCGAACAGGCCCGCGGCGACGTTGGCGGCGCCCTGGGCGACGAACTCCCGGTCGGGGTCCCACGGCCGGCGGGCGCGGGCGGCCAGGTCGCGCCCGATGGTGGCGGCCTCGCTGAACCCGACCAGCGCCAACACCAGCGCGCCGACCGCCAGGCGGGGGGCGGCCTGCCACGGCAGGTCCAGGCGGGGCGTGGGCCAGGCGTCGCCGACAGCGCCGACGACCGGCCCGCCGTACCCGGTCGCGATGCTGACCGCCAGGGCGGCACCGGCCGCGATCAGCACGCCCGGGACCAGCGGGTGGATTCGCCGGGCCGCCTGAACGATCAGCACCGTGCCCACCGCGTAGGCGATCGCGTGCAGATTCCAGGTGGATGCCGCGGTGAGCGCCTGCCAGGCGGGCCCGAGCACGCCCCGACCGCCCGCGACGCCCAGGACCGCCGGAATCTGCGATAGCAGGATCAGGACGGCGGCGGCGTTCAGAAAGCCGATCAATACCGGGCGCGACAGCAGGTACGCCACGCGGCCCCACCCCAGCAGCCCGATGGCGATGCGGATCAGGCCCACCATCAGGGCCAGCAGGGCGGCCAGCGCGATCCAGCTGGGGGTCGAGGGGGCCGCCAGGGCGGAGAGCGTCCCGAAGGTCAGCAGGCTGGTCGTGGCGACCGGTCCGACCTGCAGTTCGCGGGCCGACAGGAACGGGGCGGCCACGAGCAGCGCCGGAATCACGGCGTGAAGCCCCGCCACCGGCGGCAGGCCCGCCAGGTCGGCGTACGCGAGGGCTTGGGGCAGGGCCACCAGCGCCACGCTGACGCCCGCGATCACGTCGGGCAGGCGTGGCCGCGTGGGGCGGAAGCGGGGGCGGCTCACGCGCCCGAACCTAGCATGCGGGCGTCAGCCGGCCTCGGCGTCCTCCACCCGTCCCGCCCCCAGCCGGTACACCGCGGCGTGGACGGCCAGGGCACCCTCGGCGATCCGGCCCGCCCACGCGTCGTCCTCTCGAAGCGCACCCGCGGTGGCGCGGACGTGCGCCCACACCGTCTCCTCGACCGGATCTTCTTCGTGCAGGCACGCGCGGGCGGCGGGCGCGATGTCGCGCACCAGCGGCGCCGAGGCGTCACCGCCGTCGCGCAGCGCGTCCACGGCCAGGCCGACGGCGCCGCAGCGTTCGTGCCCCAGCACGACCACCAGCGGCACGCGCAGTTCATGGACCGCGAAGTGGAGGCTGGCGCGCGCGTCTTCGCCGAGCACGTGGCCCGCCACGCGGACGGTGAACAGGTCGCCGAGGCCTTGGTCGAAGATCAGCTCGGGCGGCACGCGTGAGTCGGCGCACGACAGCACGGCGGCGAAGGGGCGTTGCCCGTCGCGCAACGCCGCCCGCCGGTCGGGGTCCTGGCGGGGATGCGCGGCCCGTCCTGCGGCGAAGCGGTCGTTTCCCTCTCGGAGCGCGGCCAGCGCGGCCGCGGGCGAAGCATCCGTCATGCCCCCATCCTACGCATCTTGGCCAGGGCCGGGCGTCGCGTTCGGGGCCGCGGTCTAGAGCGTTTCGCACGGAGGTTTGCGCTCGACCCGCACGCCCCCGTAAGGTAAATATCGCCCCCTGAATTTTCCTAGTCGTCGCCGCTAGGAAGATTCTCTGCCTTGCAGCCTAGGAGTCTCGAATGCCACCGAACCGTCCGTCCGGCACCTACCACACGGTCACGACCACCGGCGAAGCCGCCCGGGCATTCATTCCCGACGCTCTTCCTCCACGGATGACCGTCGAGCCGACCGGCGAAGCAGCGGAGCGCCATGAGCGGGCGACGCTGGCCCTCGGACGCCTGGACACGATTTCGAGGCTTCTGCCGGACAAGCGGCTGTTCCTATACATGTACGTCCGCAAGGAAGCCGTCCACTCCAGCCAGATCGAAGGGACGCAGTCGAGTCTCTCCGACCTTCTCCTCTTCGAGATGCACGAGCTCCCTGGTGTCCCGATCGACGATGTGGTCGAGGTAAGCAATTACGTCGCAGCCCTGGACCATGGCCTCAAGCGGATGCGTGACGACGCGTTCCCGCTCTCGTCTCGCCTACTGCATCCCACGTCTGTCCGAGGATCTCCTCGGGCACGATGAGGTTCCATTCTGGAATCAGGCGGCCGCCGCCGCGCTGGCCGCGCTCCAGGTAGTGCGCGTGGCTTGGGCGCATCGCACGCAACGCCGTCAGGTGCACTTCGTCCACCATCAGGGCCTCGGCGTGCTGCTCGAGGAAGTACCCGACTTTCGCGCTGGTGGTGGCGTTGTCGAGCAGCTGCGCGTAGGCGAGCACGACGTCGAGATCGTAGAACTCCACGGCGGCGAGCGAGCGCCAGATCTCCTCCCAACTCCCGGAGAGGTTCGGACGATCGAGAACGTCCACGAGGGTGCGCTCGAGGCTCGTAACGCGCACCGGAAGCCCGTCGCGCTCCCGGGTGCTGACAGCGAAGTGCGTTTCTCCCGCTTCCAACAAAGCAACGGGGAATCGAGTACCGCGAAACACGGTACCCGCGAACGAAAATCGGGTGCGCGGCCGGGCGGCGGCGTACGTGACCTCGCTGCGGACGCTGTACGCTCGGTCGAAGAACGACAAGGCGCTGTGGTACGCCACCACGGCGTCGGGCGTGACGCGAGAAGCGACCAAGAAGGGGTCCACCACGAGGGGGTCGGTATCGCCCTCGTCAGGCACGCTTACGTAGAGGCCGCGCCGAACGCGGACGATGCGCCTCGCGTTCTGATAGTAGTCAAGCAGCCGCTCGCGGGTGCGCCGACCGGGCTCCCCACGAGACTTCAGGTGTCGGTCGAACTCATCCACCGTGAAGACGGGGTGGCTGCGCAGGAAGGATGCATGACCCCGGGGCATCGTGGTTGACAATCTATCACAAAACCCACACGATTCATGTGGGTTGTCGTCTACATAGTCCAATCATTCAGACGCGAAGAAACCCCGTTCGATCCGTGCATCGACTGCAAGAACTCTGCATCCGCTGGATTCGCGTCGACCAGTCCTCGGCCCTCGCCAAGGGGCCAGTGGCGTCCTCGTGACCGCCGAGCAAGCGGTGTCCGCGGCGACGGGTCCGTTGGGCCTTCTCGCCGGGGACAGGCAGCGGGTCGAAGCGATCGGTCGCCGCACCGCCGCCGGTACCCCAACGACGCTCAGGTCGTGCCCAGTGCGCCCGCCCCGCTGCCGCCCGCTCCGCCCGCCCCGGCCCCGTCCAGCGGGATCCCGAGGTGCCGGAGCGCGTGCGCAACGGACAGGTGCGCGATGCGGGTCCCGTAGCGTTCGGGCCAGCCTGCCCGCGCCAGCACGTCGCGGACCGGGCCCTTGACGCCGGCGAGGTGCACCTCGATCCCCTGCTCTGCGAAGGTGTCGATCCGGTCGCGCAGCACGTCCAGCGCGACGCCGTCGACGTCGTTCACGGCGGCGAAGTCCAGCACGATGGCGCGAAGCTGCGGCCGTTCCGCCACCACGTCGTTCAGTTGGGTCTCCATCGCGGCCATGTTCGCGAAGTACAGCGCGGCATCGGGGCGCGTGAGGTAAAGCTCGGGCCAGGTGCGCGCTTGGGGATAGCGGTCGACGTTGCGGAACACGCCCTCGCTGGGCAACCAGCCGAGTTCGGCGGTGTGGGGCCAGGCGCTGCGGCCGACGAACACCAGCAGCGAGAAGGCGACGCCGGTGAGGATGCCGGTCTCGACGCCGAGCGACAGGGTGGCCAGGAAGGTGACGGCGAGGGTGAGGGCGTCGACCTTCTTGACGCGCCACAGGTGGCGGGGCTCCTGGAGGTCGATCAGCCCGAACACCGCCACCATCACGATCGCGGCCAACACGGCCTGAGGCAAAAAGTAGAACGCATCGGTGAGGAACAGCAGGGTGAGGGCGATCAGCACCGCGGTCACGATGCCCGCCAAGGGCGTCCGGGCGCCGGCCTGATCGTTGACGGCGCTACGGCTGAACCCGCCGGTGACGGGGTAGCCGCGGAAGAAGGCGCCGGCCACGTTGGCGAGGCCCAGGCCGATCAGTTCCCGGTTGGCGTCGACCTTGGCCCGGTGCTTGGCGGCGATGGCCTTGGCGACGGCGACGGACTCCATGAAGCCCACGAAGGCGATGGTCGCCGCAGCGGGCAGCAGTGCGCCCAACGCCCCGCCGCTCAGGTCCGGCACGCCCGGGAGGGGAAGGCCGGCGGGAACGTCGCCCACGATGGCGACGCCCCGTTCGTGCAGACCCAGGGCCCACACGATCACGCTGGACGCGATCACCACCACGAGCGGCGTCGGGAAGCGCCGTGCGAGGCGCTTGCCGAGCAGGAGCAGCCCGATCGAGGCCGCGCCGATCGCCAGCGTAAGGCCGTGCGTCGAGCCCAACTTCGTGGCGGCATCGAACAGGAACACGAACACGTTCTCTTCGCGCGGGAGCGGAATCCCGAGGAGGTGCTTCGCCTGGCTCAGCCCGATCACCAGGGCGGCCGCGCTGGTGAAGCCGCTGATCACGGCGTGGGACAGGAAGTTGACGACGAACCCGGCGCGCAACAGCCCCAGCACCGCCTGGATCAGGCCGACCATCAGCATCAGCGCCGCAGCCAGCGCCACGAACTCGGCGCTGCCCGGCTCCGCCAGGGCGCCGACGCCCGACAGGGTCAGCAGCGAGACGATCGCCACCGGCCCCACCGCCAGCTGCCGCGAGGACCCGAACATGGCGTACACCAGCAGCGGCACCACGCTGGCGTACAGCCCGACCACCGGCGGCAGGCCGGCCAGCAGGGCGTAGGCCATGCCTTGGGGCACCAGCATCACGGCCGTGACCAGGCCGGCGATCAGGTCGCCGGACAGGTCGCGACGGTCGTAGTGCCGCGCCCAGCCGACGATCGGAAGCAGCCGCTCGATCCAAGGGCGGGCCCCGCGCGCGGCGGGTGAGCTACTCGACGGAGAGGCCATGCTGGATCCAGCCTTGGGTCCCCTCCGCGAGATTGGCGAGGCCGGTCTTGCCCTGCTGCGCCAACCAGGCGCAGGCGCGACCGGATCGGTTGCCGGTCGCGCAGACGAGGACGGCGCCGTCGGGGATCTCCTCGGCGCGGGCGCTCACCTCGCCGAGCGGCAGCAAAAGGGCGCCAGGAACGTGTCCCTGCGCGTACTCCGAGGGTTCACGGACGTCGATGACGGTCGCGCCGTCTTCGATGCGCCGCAGGGCTTCGTAGGCGTCGATGTCGTCGTAGGTGTCACGCGGGGCGGACACCCGGGATGGGGGGGTCATGAATCCTCCACGAAATGTGCGGCGGGGCGGGCGCGCCGCCCCGCCGTGGCCTCGTCTCAGGCAGGGGTCGAGGCGCTCCGGTGGGCCAGCCAGGCGTCGAAGCCGCCCTGGAGCTCGGTCGCGTCGCTGCGTCCCTGACGGCGCAGCAGCGAGGCGATGACGGCGCTGCGGCCGCCTCCCTGGCAGTGCGCCATCAGCGTGCCGTCCCGGGGCAGCTCGTCCAGGTGCCAACGGACGCGACCGGCGTGCAGTTGGGTCGCGCCGTCGATGTGGTCGGCGGCGTGTTCGCTGGCGGTACGCACGTCGAGGACGCGCACGTCGTCGCGTCGTTCGACCTCGGCGGGGGGCATCAGCGGAATCTCGGCGCGCGGGAACGGCGCCAGCGTCGTGACGTAGCCGGCGAAGCGGTCGATGCCGGTCCAGCTCAACTTGTCGCGCATGACGTCGGCCTGCGACGCGTCCGCGGCCAGCACCACGATCTCCTGCTCGTCGCGCTCGGGGTCGATGGCGTAGCTGGCGTAGGTCGCGAAGTTGCTGCCGAAGGGCAGGAACAGGGCGTTGTTCACGGCGTCCTGGTGCCACTGGGCCATGGTGCGGGTGTCGAGGAAGAGGATTTCGTTCCGCGCGAGGCGCTCAGCGACGTCAGCGGCATCCAGTTCGCGCGGCGCGTCCCGGTGGCCCAGCACGGCGGGGCCCTGCTTGTTCCAGCGCTTCATGCGGCCGAAGTACGAGGGGGCGTCGGGCTGCCCCTCCAGCAGCGCGCCCGTGAAGCCGGCCGCGTCGTCTGCGGCGAGGAAGTCCGCCCACCAGGCGGTGCGGCGCTCGTAGCCGACGGTGGTGCCGGGGACCGCGCCCAGCGACTTGCCGCAGGCGGAGCCGGCGCCGTGGCCGGGCCAGACCTGGACGTGGTCGGGAAGGGCGAGGAAACGGTCGCGCAGGCTGGCGAACAGGTCCTTTGCGCCCTGGTAGCGCGTGTCGACACCGCCGGCGGCCTCGTCCAGCAGATCGGGGCGCCCGACGTCGCCGACGAACACGAAGTCGCCGGTGAGGATCATCATCGGCTCGTCGCTGGTGGCGCCGTCGATCACCAGGAACGACAGGTGTTCGGGGGTGTGGCCAGGGGTGTGCACGGCGCGCAGCACGACGTTTCCGACGGCGATCTCGCTGCCGTCGCGCAACGGGCTTCCCTCGAAGGCGTACTTCCAGTCGGCGTCGCCCATGTCGCTGAGCCAGACGCGGGCGCCGGTGCGGGCGGCCAGTTCGCGGGTGCCGGACAGGTAGTCGGCGTGAATGTGCGTCTCGGTGACGCCTACGATGGTCAGGCCGTTGGCCTCGGCGATGCGGAGGTAGGTGTCGACGTCACGGCGTGGGTCGACCACCACGGCGTGGCCGTTCTGCTGACAACCGATCACGAAACCGCCTTGGGCGAGGTCCGGATCGTAGACGTGCTGGAAGAACATGGGGCTCCTTTCGGCGTCGGGGCCTCGAGTCACTCCATCGAGCATATACCCCCAAGGGGTATATGCGTCAAGGCCTGCCGACGCGCCACGGCCCGAATCTGCTACCTTGCGCGTCGGAGGAACGATCCCGAATGATTCAGCGCGCCCTGCGTAGCCTCACTGCATGCCTCGCCCTCGCCTTCGCGTGGACCGTGCCCGCCCTGGCCCAGAGCGGTCCCGACGACCTGGCCAGCGCCATCCGTGACCACCCCGACCTGACCGTGCTGGCGGACCTTCTCGAAGACAGCGGCATGATGGACGACCTCGAAGGCGGGATGCGCCTGACCGTGTTCGCACCCAGCGACCGCGCCTTCGAACGGCTCGACCCGGAGGTGCGACGCATCCTGTTGCGCGACCGCGGCGCCCTGGACCTGATCCTGAGACACCACATCATCGCCGGCGCCGCGCCGCGGGCCGCGTTGCGACGCATGGACGCGGTCACCACCCTGGAGGCCACCCGCCTGTCCCTCCGGGTCGAAGGTGACGAGGTGCGCGTGGACGGCACGCGCTTGCGCGAGGGGGGCACGCGCGCTGGCAGCGGCATGCTGTACGTGGTGGACCGCGTGCTGGTGCCGCAACGGGCCACCTCGCTCAAGGCCCTCCTGACCGGCCCGCGGAGCAACTGAGGCCTACGGCCGTGTCCCCTCGGGCCCGAAGGTGACGCCGCGACCGCTGGAACGGTGGGGCTGGCTGCTGTCGCCCGACGACCGAAGCCGGTGGCGGGCGCGGGCGCTGGTGCGCGCCCTCTTCTACGCGGTGCTCGGCGCGGCCGGCGCGAACGGTTGGATCGAGGTTCCCTGGGCCACCTTCGCGGTCCTGGTGGTCACCTCCGCGGTCGCCTTCGCGTGGCTGGCGGCCCTGGCCATCGAACCCGACCACTGGTTCCAGTGGGCGGCGGTCGTCCCCGACCTGGGGCTGTTGTTCCTGCTGACGCGGGTCACGCCGCACCCGGATCCCTGGGCGGGCCTCGCCTACGTCTGGGTGGCGGGCCTGTCGTTCGGCGCGGTGCGCGAACGCACGGGCCTGGTGGTGGTGCTGCTGGCGACCTGCGCGTGGGCCGCGTTGGCGCTGGGGGAACCGCGCGGCCCCGGCTGGATCGCCTGGGCGGTGGGGCACGCCATCGGGCTGGGCCTGATGACGGCGCTCGGCACGGTCATGGTGCGCGAGCGTCTGGAGCTCCGCCACGACCCGCTCACCGGCGTGCTCGATCGTCGCAGCGGCTTGGCGGCCCTGGAGCGACGCGTGCAGCGAGGCGAGGCGTTCTACCTGGCCTTCGTCGACCTTCGCGGCTTCAAGTCCGTCAACGACCGCCACGGACATGCCGTCGGCGACGAGGTGCTGGCGGCCGTCGCCGGCCGACTGGCGGGCGCCGTCCGCCGCCAGGACCCGGTGTTGCGGTTCGGCGGGGACGAGTTCCTGATCGCGAGCCACCATCCCGACCTGGACGACCGTTTGAGGAACGCCGTGCAGGGACCGGTCGCGACCTCCGTGGGACGGATCCCGATCGAAGCGGACGTCGGCATCAGTCGATGGGCACCGGGCGACTCGCTCACGGAACTCGTGCAGGAGGCCGACGAACGGATGTACGGCCGCAAGGGGATGCTCGCCCCGCAATGAGCGACGGATGGGGGTAAGGCCGTTCCGGTGACGCCTGACCCGGGAGCGTAGGATCGCGGCGCTACACTCGCGCCACGCTCGTCGCACGATTCTAAGCCCCTCGGAGGAGCCGCCATGGCCGGCGAGTCGGACCCGACCTTGCACGCGCTGCCGTTGTTCGCGGGCGTGCCGAGCCAAGCGGTGACGGCCTTGCTCTCGACCGCCACCCGGCGCCAGCTCGCTGCCGGCGAGACGTTGTTCCGCGAAGGCGACCCCGCCGACGGGATGTACCTGCTGAACCAAGGACGCCTCGACGTCTTTTTGACGCGCGACGACCGCCGGGTGCCGGTCGACCAGCTCGAAGCCCCCGACCACGTGGGCGAGACCGCGCTGTCGGCCGGCCGGCCACGACCGGTCACGGTCGTCGCCCGCGAACCGTGCATCCTGTATCAACTCACGGGAGCCGACGTCGCCGCCTGGATCGCGCACCAGCCCGAGGTTCGCGACCGCCTGGACCGTGAGGTCGAACGGCGCCTGGGCCGCGCGCGCCTGGCCGTCATTCTCGGTGACGCCTTCGGCGCGAACGACCCGGCGTCGGTCCGCGAACTGGCCGTACGGCTGCAGTGGACCCTGCTCCGCCGCGGCGACACCCTGTTCGCCGAAGGGGACCCCGCCGATCACGCCTACGTATTGGCGTCCGGGCGCCTTCGCCTGGACCGCGCCGACGACACGCCCACCGCCGTCGGCGAGATCGCCCCGGGCGACGTGCTGGGGGAGGCCTCCATGTTGACCCGCACCCCCCGCACCGCCAGCTGCGTCGCCCTTCGCGACAGCCGGCTGGTCCGCCTGTCGCGCGAGGAGGTCGAGGCCCACCCTGCGCTGATGGCGTTCGTGGCGCGACGCGTGGCGCGACGCTCACTGCGCCGGACCCGTCGCTGGATCCGCCGACCCCGAACGATCGCGCTGGTGCCGGCCGAACCCTCGCTGCCGCTGGCGGAGGTGGGGGCGGGGTTGTGCGACGCGCTGGCGCCGCACGGGGAGGTGCGGATGGTCGAACGCAGGCGCCTGGCGCGCGTCTTCGGCCGCGCCGACGTCGCCGACCGGCTGGAGGACCTCGCCCTGCTCGATTGGTTGGAACGCGAGGAGGGGGCGTGCGAGCACCTGGTGTTCCTGGCCGATCCGCACGCCTCCCCCTGGACCGAACGTTGCCTGCGGCAGGCCGACCGCGTCGCGGTGGTCGCTCGGGGCGACGCCACCGGCCCGCCGACCGCGATCGAGCGGCACCTCGCCACCCGGCTCGCCGGTGTGCCCGCCGACCTGGTCCTGCTGCACGCGAACGAGGCCATGGTCCAGCCCGGAACGGCGGCGTGGCTGGCGCCGCGGCACGTGCGGGCGCACCATCACCTGCGCACCTCGCAACCCGAGGACTACGGAAGGGTGGCGCGACACCTGAGCGACCGCGCCCGCATCCTGGTCCTTTCCGGCGGCGGCGCCCGTGGCTACGTCCACATCGGTCTGATCGCGGCACTCGAGGGGCGCCGCCTCCGCGCGGACGCGGTGGTGGGCACCAGCATGGGGGCGATCGTGGGCGGAAACTATGCCCTGAGCGGAACCTATGTCTACACGGAACGTTCGGCCCGCACCTTCGGCGACCGCAAGCGCCTGATCGACACCACCCTGCCGCTGGTCGCCCTGTCGCGCTCCAAGGGCCTCACCGACGCATGCCACGGCATGTACGGCGACGCGCACCTGGAGGACATGGTCCTGCCCTTCGCCTGCGTCTCGTCCAGCGTGGGCAGGGCCGAGGCCGTCGTGCACCAACACGGGCCGCTCTGGCGTGCCGTGCGGGCCAGCACCGCGATTCCCGGCATCTTCACGCCCATCCTCGAGGACGGCGACGTGCTGGTCGACGGCGGCGTGATGAACGCCTTTCCGGTCGATCTGGCCCGGCAACGTTTCGGGCAGGGACCGCTGATCGCCTCCAACGCCTATGGCGCCCACGGGACCGAGGAGGCGTACCGCTTCGGGGATCACGTGTCGGGCTGGTCGGCCCTCGCCCAGAAGCTGCTGCCGCGCCAGCGCCGGGCGGTGCACGCCCCTTCGATGATGAAGATCCTGATGCGCGCTTCGACCCTGCTCAGCCACGCACGATTGGCGTCGCTCGGCGCCGAAGCCGACCTCTTGGTGCGCTACCCCACCGACGACGTCGGCAGCCTCGACTTCGACCGCGTGGACGAGTTGATCGCCCTCGGGCGCACGCACGGCGAGGAGACCCTGGCCGCCTACGACCCCTGGGGGGTCGGCACGCCCCTCAGGCCACCTCGGCCCACGCCCGATCCGACCCGGGACGAACGTCCCTACTAGGCCCCACCCGACCCCGCGTAGTCTTACCAGCGTAGGGACGGGACGAACGACGAGACGGTTTCTCCCTCTCTCTCTCCGAGGCGATCGCGCCCGACGCGCCAGGACCGCGTACGGGCGCGATCGTTTGGGGCAGGTGCACACGCCCGCGTTGCACCGAATCTCGCCCTGCTAGATTGGTGAATGTGATCGACGCTTCGCTCCGGACCTTTCTGGGACGCGAGGAGAGCTACGCCCTCCACGCCCTGATCTACGCCGCCGAGAACCCGGGGGCGAGTGCGGCACGCATCGCCCAGGACCTGGCCATGCCGGCGGCGTTCATGGCCAAGGTCCTGGGCAAGCTGGCGCAGGCCGGCCTGATCGAGAACCGCATGGGCCGACACGGCGGGGTGCATCCCGTGCCCGGCACGCGGCAGGCCACCCTGCTGCAGGTGATCGAGGCCATCTCCGGGCCGTTCGTGATGGACACCTGCCAGGCGCAGGCCGAGTGCATCACCACGCGCCGCAAGGGGTACTGCCGGCTCAACGTCGCCTACCACCAGGCTGGGGCCGAGATCCGCACGATCCTGATGGGCGTGCGCGTCGACGACCTGGCCGACGCGCCCCAGGGCGAGGTCCCGCGCCCGGCGTCGTGACCGACCTGCAGGTCCTGGCGCGCTGCCCGCTCTTCGCCGAGCTGGCCCATGACGACCTGGCGGCCTTGGCGGACATCGCCGTGCGTCGCCAGCAGCAGGCGGGCCAGACGCTGTTCCTCGCCGGCGACCGCCCCGAGGGCCTTCACGTGGTCGTCCGGGGTCGGATCCGCATCCAGGTGGCGTCGCCCGAGACGGGCCGACCGCTGGTGCTCACGGTCGAACATCCCTACCACGCGGTCGCCGAATTGCCCTCGTTCGACGGCGGTCCCTACCCGGCCCACGGCGAGGCGGAGGTGGCCAGCGAGACCGTGTTCCTGCCGCAGGACCGGCTCGATCGCCTGTTGGACACGCGGCCCCGCCTGTCACGCGTGCTGCTGCGAACCCTGGGCAGGCGCCTCCGTCGCCTGGTGGGCCTCATCGAGCGGCTGTCGTTCCAGGAGGTCGTCCAGCGCCTGGCCGGCCACCTGCTGGACCGGGCGCACGGCGGTCTTCCCTTCGAGCTCGACACCAACGCCGCCATCGCCGCGGCGCTCGGCACCGTGCCGGAGCTGGCCAGCCGCAACCTGTCGCGGCTGGCGCAGCAGGGCGCGATCACGCTGGACGGACGCACGGTGACCGGCATCGACGCGCAGGCGCTGGCCGAGCTGGCGGGCCGCGCGAGCCGCTGAGGCCGGCGCCCCGCCGCCGTCTCCACCCACGTCATGGCGACGACCGTGGCGGCGACGCACGATGAGGGGCATGAACGGTACCGAGCCTCCCCTGGATCGACCGACCCGCATGCGCATCGACGCGGCGCGCTGTCAGCGGGGGCGCCTGTGCCAGCTGCTGGCCCCCGAGATCGAACGTGAGCGACCCATCGCCGTCACCTCCGCGACGTTGGAGGCGATGGCCGCCTGCCCGACCGGCGCGCTGGGCTGGGACGAAACCGAGCCGTCCGCCGACGCCGCGGACGGCGATGCCGACGGCTGAGGCGAGCACGGCGTGAGCCGCGTTCAGGCCGCGTTCGTGCGCACCGCCGCTGCGTACCTCGTGGCCACCGGCGCACTGGGGGTGGCGTTTTTGTTCGAGCCGCCCTGGACGTGGGCGTTCCGCGTGGTGCACGTGCACGCAGGCATTTTGGGCTTCTTCTTGTCGCTGGTGATGGGCGTGGCGTTCTGGCTGCTGCCGCGGCCCGGCGGTCGGCGCTTGCCGCGCCGGGAAGCATGGGCGTACGCGGCGTTTCACGGCGGCCTGCTGCTGCGTCTGGCATTGGAGCCGTGGTGGCGGTTGGGGGGCCCGCCAGCGCTGCACGGGCTGGTGATCGTGGGCAGCGTCGCCACGCTGGTGGGCATGGCGATCTTCGCCGCCGAGGCGTGGCGCCGGGCCACCACCCCCGAGGCGCTGCGGCGGGCCCGCGAGGGCGCCTGAGCCGCGCCGGACGCAACGCGCCCGGCCACACGAAACGTCGTCACCCGCGGACGTGGTAGCGTCAGGCACGATCGCCCCGGCCGCCCGGGGCCTAGGAGGTCGACATGCCGTCCCCCAACCCCGAGACCGCCGACATCGGCCTCATCGGCCTGGCCGTGATGGGCCAGAACCTCGTCTTGAACATGACCGACCACGACGTCTCCGTCGCCGTGTACAACCGCACCGAGTCGGTCACCCGCGAGTTCGTGGAGGGCCGTGCCGCGGACGTGCCGGTCATCCCCGCCGTGTCGCTGGAGGACCTCGTCGACACATTGGCCCGCCCGCGCAAGATCATGCTGATGGTCAAGGCCGGGCAGGTGGTCGACATGGTCCTCGACGAGCTGGTCCCGCTGCTGGACGAAGGCGACATCGTGCTGGACGGCGGCAACAGCCACTACCCGGACACGCGCCGCCGGGCCGAGGCGTTGAATGCGCGCGGCATCCGCTTCCTCGGCGTCGGCGTGTCCGGCGGGGAGGAAGGGGCGCGCAACGGGCCCAGCATCATGCCCGGCGGCGACCGCGACGCCTACGAGCAGGTCGCGCCCATCCTGCGCGCCATCGCCGCCAAGGCGCCCGACGGCGAGCCGTGCGTGGACTGGCTGGGCGAGGACGGCGCCGGCCACTTCGTGAAGATGGTGCACAACGGCATCGAGTACGGCGACATGCAGCTCATCGCCGAGGCGTACCACCTGATGCGCGAGGGGCTGGGCATGACGCCGGAGGCGATGCAGCGGGTGTTCTCTACCTGGAACGACGGGGTGCTGGACAGCTACCTGATCGAGATCACCGCCGACATCCTGAACACGCACGACGAGGACGGTGCCCTGGTGCTGGACACCGTCCTCGACACCGCCGGCCAGAAGGGCACCGGCCGTTGGACCGCGATCGACGCCCTGGAGCAGGGGGTTCCCCTCACCCTGATCGACGAGGCGGTGGCGGCCCGCTCGCTGTCGGCGGCCAAGGAGGAGCGGGTGCGCGCCTCGTCGGTGCTGCACGGCACCGAGCACGAGCACGACGGCGATGACGAAGCGTTCCTGAACGACCTGCACGACGCCCTCTACGCCAGCAAGATCGTGGGCTACGCCCAGGGCATCGCCCTCATGCGCGAGGCGTCGCGCACGCACGAATGGACGCTCGATCCCGGCAAGGCCGCCGCGCTGTGGCGCGCCGGTTGCATCATTCGCAGCCGCTTCCTGAACGACATCACGCAGGCCTTCCGCAGCGACCAGGGGCTCGACAACCTGCTGCTGGCCCCGTTCTTCACGGACGCGGTCCACCAGGCGCAGGAAGGCTGGCGCCGCACCGTGGCGCGGGCCGTCACCTTCGGCGTGCCGGTGCCCGCCATGTCCGCCGCGTTGACGTTCTTCGACGGCTACCGCACGGCCAACGGCCCGGCCAACCTCATTCAGGCGCAGCGCGACTACTTCGGCGCGCACACCTACGAGCGCGTCGACCGGCCACGCGGCCAACGCTTCCATTTCGACTGGATCGGTTCCGGCGGCGGCGTCACCTCGGGCGGGTACGACGCCTGATGCCGGGACGCTGATCGGGTGGACGCGCTCTGCCTCGCTGCCGGCCAGGGCACGCGCTTCGGGTCGCTGGGCCGCTATCTGCAGAAGTGCATGTACCCGGTCGGGCTGACGCCGTTCGTCGCCTACTCGGTCCACAACCTGTTGCGCAGCGGCGCGGTGCGGCCCGGTCGCGACCGCCTGACCCTGGTCATTGGCCATCACGGCGATCAGGTCCGCCGCTACTTCGGGGACGCCTACCACGGGCTCGCGGTCGCCTACCTCGACCAGGCCCGACCGGAGGGGACGGGGCACGCGCTGGCGCTGGCGCAGGAGGCGCTGCGCCCCGCCTCGTCGCTGTTGTGCTGGTTGGCGGACGCCTACGTCCCGGCCACGTCGTTCGCGCAGCTGGCAGCGCACCGCGCCGACACCGTCCTCACGCTTGCCCCCGACCCCGCCGGGGAGAACCCGCGCGTCCGCACCGACGTACGCGACGGCCGCGTCGTGCGGGCCCTGCAGGGTCGCGGCCCGGGCGCCGACATGGGCGTCTGGAAGATGGCGCCGGACGTGATGCGCGACATGCGCGACCGCGGGGCCGACGGCGAAATCCGCATGTTGCCCAACCTGCAACGCATGATCGACGCCGGCCGCGAAGTCGGCTACGTCGAGGCGCGGGAGTGGCTCCATCTGGGCGGCACGGCGCCGACGCCCGAAGCCAACGTGCTGCGCGTGGTGGACCGCGTGCGCGCGTTGGAGGGGCTGGAGGGGCCGGCGTGATCGTCTCGCGTACGCCGCTGCGCGTTCCCCTCGCCGGCGGGCTGACGGACCTGGCGGCGTACGCGCAGCGGTTCGGCGGGGCGACGCTGAGCGCGACCATCGACAAGTACGTCTACGTCACCGTCAAGGACGACCTGGACGGAACGTTCGACGTGCGGTACCAGGACGCGCACGAGCGCGCGGCCCGCGCGGGTGCGCTGCGGCACGACCTGTTGCGCGAGGCGCTGCGGCTCACGGGCATGGACGAGCCCGGCCGCTGGACGTGGACTTCCGGGTGGACCTGGCCGGCGAGAGCGGCCTGGGTACCAGCGGCGCACTCAGCGTGGGCATCCTGCACGCGCTGGCGCGGTTGCGGGGCGCGACGGTGGATCCCTGGACGTTGCTGGCCGACGCGGCCCGGGTGGAGGTCGACATGCTGCAAGGCGCCAGCGGGTATCACGACCCGGCGATCTGCGCGCTGGGCGGTCTTCGGCACCTCGCGTACGACGGCCGGGGCGGCGTGCGCGAGGTCCCGTTGCAGCTGGCGGAGGGCATGGGGGCGCGGCTGGACGAGGCGTTGCTGCTGTTCTACTCCGGCCATCACGCCCGCAGCAAACCGTCCCTCGACCTGCTCGGCAGCCACATGGACGAGGCCTTGCCCGTCCTGCACGAAATCCGCGCCTTGACGGACGAGCTGGCCACCGCCCTGGCGGACGGCGACCTGCCGCGCGTCGCCGGGGCCATCGGGACGCAGCAGCGCCTCAAGCAGCGCCTGCCCGGCCGCTTCGTGGACGACTCCGTCGAAGACGTCGTCGCCCGGGTGCGCGCCACCGGCGCCGAAGCGCAACTGCCGGGCGGCAAGATCAGCGCGTTCGTGCTGGCGTGCTGTCCCGACGGACAACAGGACGCCGTGCGTGCCGCGCTGGCCGACCTGCGCGAGGTGCCGTTCTCGTTTCAGTCCGAAGGGACGCGCGCGATCGGGTTCGGAGGCGACGCGAAGCCCGCGGCACCGTTCACAGACCGGCCCGCTGCGGGCCCTCTAGACTGACGGCGTGGGCGACCGGGAGGGGTACGCGACAGCGCGCGACAGGGACGCGCGCAGCCTGTTCGAGGACCATCCCCTGCCGATGTGGGTCTTCGACCCGGCCGACCTGCGCATCCTGGACGTGAACCGGACGGCGCAGGACCTCTACGGCTACGACCGCGACACCTTCCTGACCCTGACGCTGCTGGACCTGCGGCCCCAGGAGGACCGCGCGTCGTTCGCCGCCTCCATGCAAGCGGGCCGCAGCGGCAGCGTGCGGCGTGAGCAGGTGCGCCACCTGACCCGCGACGGCCGGGTGCTGGAGGTGGAGGTCGACGGTCAGGACACCACGTTCGACGGCCGTCCGGCCCGGTTGGTGGTCGTCCAGGACGTGAGCGACCGACGCGCCGCCGAGCGGGCGCGCGACCGGGAGGTCGCCCGCGTCCAGGCGCTGCTCGAGAACGCCCACGAGGTCGCCACCGTGATCGACGCCGACTGGCGGGTCACCTACGTGACGCCAGGCGCGCGGCGCATCCTGGGGTACGACGCGTCGGCGTGGCTGGGGCGCAACCGCGACGACCTGCTGCCCGAAGAGAGCCTTCGTGTCGTGCACGACACCCTGCGACGACTGAAAGACAGACCCGGCGCGTCGGAGACGATCCGCTACCGCCACCACCGCGCCGACGGCACCGAGCTGTGGCTCGAGAACACCGTCACCAACCTGCTTCACCACCCCTCGGTCGAGGGCTACGTCTTCAACTGGCGCGACGTGAGCCGCGACGTGGCGGCCGACGAGGAAGAGGCCCGCACGCGGGCACGGATCGAATCGCTGAACCGCACGCTCTCGCGTTCGGTGGAGGCGTACCGCCTGCTGGCGTCGTTCGGCGCCGAAATCGAGTCGCTGCACGACGTGGACACGCTGCTATCGACCGGCCTGGCGCGCCTCACGGAACTGCTGGGCACGGACATGGCCGGCTTCTACGAGGTCCACGACGACCAGGTCCAGTTGGCCCGGACGCACGGCGACATCCCGGAGCGGTTGCAGGCCCGGATCTTCGAACCGCAATCCCCGGACGTCGGGCTGATCGGCGAGGTCGTCACGAGCGGTCGCACCGCCTTCGTACGGGGCTACGACGATGCGCCCCACGGCCTTCCCGAGATCCGCGGCCTGGGGGTCGGCACCCACCTGGCGGTACCGGTGCTGGTGGACGACGTCGTGCGCTACGTGGTGAGCCTCTCCACCTTGCACCGCGAGGTGGAGCTGCGCGACGAGTCGATCCAGGTGGCGGAGTCGTTCGTGCGGCGCCTGGAGAACGCGCTGCACCGCGTGCGCTACCTGGACGAGGTCGCCGCCACCCGCGAAGCGACCTTTCGCGCCTTCGGTCTGGCGTTGGAGGCGCGCGACTTCGAGACCGGCGGGCATACCGACCGCGTGGTCGCGCTGGCGGAACGGTTCGCCCGGCGCATGGGCCTGGGCGATGCGGAGGTTCGCGGGGTGCGGTGGGGCGCCTACCTCCACGACGTCGGCAAAGTGGCCATGCCGGACGCCATCCTGCTGAAGCCCGGCCCCCTGAGCGAACGGGAGTTCGAGGTGATCCGCACGCACGCCGTGCTCGGGTGGGAGATGATCCGCGACGTACCGTTCCTCCCGCCTTCGGCGCGGGCGCTGGTGCGTCACCACCATGAACGTTGGGACGGCGCGGGCTACCCGGACGGCCTGGCGGGTGAAGCGATCCCGTTGGCGGCCCGCATGTTCGCGCTGGTCGACGTGTTCGACGCGCTGACGCACGCACGGCCGTACAAGGGCGCCTGGCCGCCCGAGCGGGCCGCCCGGCACCTGTCCGCCTCCGCCGGTCGGCATTTCGATCCGACCCTGGTGCCGGTGTTCCTCGACCTGGTGGGGTTGGAGGGTTGAGCGCGCCGACGCGGCTTCAGTCGCCCGCGACGGTGCGGTCGCGTCCGCCGCTCTTGGCGCGGTAGAGGCGGCGGTCCGCCACCCGAAGCAGATCGGCGGGATCGTCGACCTCGCCCGATGCGACCGCGCCGACGCTGGCGCTGACATTCAGTCCGGGCGCCAGGTCCGACCAGGGCGCGCCGCTCAGGGCGCGCCGAACCCGCGCCAGCGAATGCGTCGCGTCCGCCAGTGAGGCGTCCGGCAGCAACAGGGCGAACTCCTCGCCCCCCCACCGCGCCGCCACGTCCGAGGCGCGCAGGTTGCCAACCAGGAGGGCGGCCACCCTCGCCAGCACCCGGTCCCCGACCTCGTGACTGTGGACGTCGTTGACCTCCTTGAACCGGTCCAGGTCCAGCAAGGCCAGCACGAACGGACGGCCGTGCCGCTGGGCGTTGGCGACCTCCTGACGCAGGCGCTGGTCCAACGCCCGCCGGTTGGCCAGGCCTGTGAGTTGGTCGGTGACGCTGAGCTCCTCCAGGCGGCGGGCCTGCAGTCGGAGGTCGGCGTTGGCGCGCTCCAACTCCACCGAGCGCATGCGCGCCACCTCGTGATCGCCGTGCAAGCCCAGCTCCAGCTCCAGCAGACGCACCCGCACCGCCGCGTCGGCCGCGCGACCGCGCAGGCGACGGTCGAGCGCCACGTGGCGGCGCAACGTCGTCAGGGCGTCGGTGGTGCGCCCCACCGCCTCGTACGCCCGAGAAAGCGGCTCCAGCGCGTCGAAACGCTCGAACGCGTCGTTGGCCGCGTCCTCGCCCGCGAGCACCTCGAGGTGGGTCAGCGCCTCGTCCAACGTGCCGTGCTCCAGGGCCCATACGCCGTACCAGAACCGCGTGTCGCGGGCGTAGTGCGTTCCGTGACCCGCCTCGTGAAGCGCCATGGCACGCTCGAACGCCTGCTTGGCCCGTTCGTCGGCGCCCGCCATGCCGTGCGCGCGCCCCAGCTTGGCCCAGGTCGCGGCCACGTGATCCAAGCGGTCCAGGCGCTCGAACGCCTCCAAGGCACCATCCAACGCCGGAATCGCCAAGGCGGGGCGATTCGCGAGGCCGTGCGCGCGACCGACGTTGGCCCGCGCCAGCGTGGCGTTGGCCTCGTCCCCCACCTCTTCGAAGCGGTGAGTCGCCCGGTCGAACATGGCGACCGCCTCGTCGTACCGCTCCAACTGCAGGTAGACGTTGCCGAGGTTGTTGAGCGGCCCGCCCTCGGCCGGAAGCCCGGCACGTTCGCTCTCCTGCAACGCCTGCCACAGGTGCTCCAAGGCGTACTCGTGCAGGCCGTCCACACCGAAGGTGACGGCCAGGTCGTTGTGCGCGCTGGCGCGCGCTTCGGACCCGAGCTCGTCCGTGGCGATGCGTAACGCCTCGTAGCCGTGCCGGCGCGCCTCGTCCAGGCGGCCGAGGTAGAACGCCGCCTGCAGCGCCAGCCGGTGCGCCTCGCGTTGCTGGGTCGGATCATCGAGGGACGTCGCCACGACAGCGGCGCGCTCCAGGGCAGCCTCGTACGCGTGGGCGTCGAAGTCTTCGCGCGCCTGCAGCAACGGGTCACCTGCGTGCGTGGACGCGGGGGTGGCGTCCGCATATGTCACGTAGAGAGGATACGCCATACAGCGTCGACTGCGCGTCGCGGACGCCATCCCCACGCGCCGCGTCAAGATCCTCCGGTCAGGCGGAGCGCCAACGCGCGCCCCAACAGGATGGCGCCGTACCCGAGCATCAGGTTGCCTGCGACCGACAGGGCCGCCATGCCCCCGAAGCCGTCGCGAAGCAACAGATCGCTTTCCAGCTCGAAGGTGGAGAACGTCGTCAGCGCCCCCAGGAACCCCGTTCCCAAGGCCAAGCGTGCCGTGGGGGACAGTGTGCCGTGGAGGCCGAACCAGGCCAGAAACGAGAGCAGGAACGATCCCGCCACGTTGACGAGCAGCGTCGCCAGGGGGAACCGTGCCCATGCCGTTCCGGCCAGCGCCCCCTGCGCGCCCAGGGCCACCAGGTACCGGGCCAGCGAGCCGAGCGCGCCCCCGACCATTACGAGAAGTACGGCCATACGACCTCCTGGTGCTCGAAGGTTCGTGGTAGGCGTCATCAGCCGAGCACGGGCGGTCCAGAGGCGAACGCCATCGCCCTTCGCGCTGGAACCGTAGCATGCGCGTTCATCATCCGCGCGGGTCCTCGCCCGCCCCGCGCCGGTCCGGTATGTTCGTGGGGCGATCGTGGGCGCCCTTCGCCCCTGGACCCTGAACATCCCTCGCGTTTGGAGGCGTCATGACCACCCCCCAAGCCGGTTCCGGACCCGTGCGCATCGCCGTCGCGCACGGCGACGGCATCGGACCCGAGATCGCGCACGCCACCCTGCAGATCCTGGAGGCGGCCGGCGCGGCGTTGGACGTGGCCGAGGTCCGCATCGGCAAGGCCGTGTACGAAGAAGGCGTGCCCGGTGGGGTCGATCCCGCCGCCTGGGAGGTGCTGCACGATCGCGGCGTCCTCCTCAAGGGGCCCATCACCACCCCCCGCGGCGGCGGGTACAAGAGCGTGAACGTGATGCTCCGCGGCAGTCTCGGGCTATTCGCCAACGTCCGGCCGGCCGTGGCCTACCACCCCTTCATCGCCACCCGGCACCCCGCGATGGACGTCCTGGTGGTCCGCGAGAACGAAGAGGACCTCTACACCGGCATCGAGCACCGCCAGAGCAGCGAGGTGGTGCAGACGCTCAAGCTGGTGTCGCGGCCCGGGTCCGAGCGGCTGATCCGCTACGCCTTCGAGATCGCCCGCGCGCAGGGCCGCACGCACGTGACCGCCATGATCAAAGACAACATCATGAAGATGACCGACGGCCTGTTCGCGCGCGTGTTCGACGAGGTCGCCCCCGAGTACGAGGAGATCGAAGCCGACCAGATGATCATCGACATCGGCGCGGCACGCCTGGCGCACACGCCGGAGGCGTTCGACGTCGTCGTCACGCCGAACCTGTACGGCGACATCCTCAGCGACATGACCGCCCAGCTCACCGGTTCCGTGGGGCTGGCCCCCTCGGCCAACGTGGGCGAGCACGCCGCCATGTTCGAGGCGATTCACGGCTCTGCGCCCGACATCGCCGGCCGTGGCATCGCCAACCCCAGCGGCATGCTGTTGGCGGGCGTGATGATGCTGCAGCACCTCGGCCTGAGCGAGGTGGCGGAACGCGTGCACAATGCCTGGCTCACCACCATCGAGGACGGCGTGCACACCGGCGACGTGTACCAGAGCGACCTCAGCACGGACCGCGTCAACACGGTCGGGTTCACCGAGGCCGTCATCGACCGCCTGGGCCGGGAGCCGCGCCGGCTGGCCCCCGCCCGCTACGCCGGCCGGCCGACCCCCGTCATGCCGCACGCCACCCCCAGGCCGGCGGCGAACAAATCGCTGCAGGGGGTCGACGCGTTCGTCGACTGGCGCGCGTCCGACCGCGATCCCGAGGTCCTCGCGGACCTCCTGCGCAGCCACGCGGGCCCGTTCACGCTTCGCGCCGTGACCAACCGGGGCCTCAAGGTCTGGCCCGACGCGCCGCCCCACGCCTTCGTGACCGACCACTGGCGCGCCCGTTTCGTCACCCCCGACGGCAGCTCCGTGCCGGCGGGCGAGGTCACGGCGTTGCTGACGCGACTGGTGGATGCCGGGCTGGACGTGATCAAAACGGAAAACCTGTACGCGTTCGACGGCGCGCCGGGCTACTCGGAGATCCCCGGCATGTAGGGCGCGGGGGCACGGCGCGTCGCCGCACCCGTTTGACGCGTCCTCGCCCTCGCCCGTACATTGGTTTAGGCATGACGAAACGCGACCCCGCACCCCCCGTCAGCGACGCGGCAGGCGACTACCTCAAAGCCGTCCTCCGGCTGAGCCGCGACGGGCCCGCCAGCACCAACGCCATCGCCCAGCACCTCGGCTTCACGCCTGCCTCGGTGTCCGGGATGCTGGCCCGGCTGGCCGCCGCCGACCTGATCGACCACCGCCCCTACCGCGGCGCGACCCTGACCGAGCGAGGCCGCCGTGAAGCACTGCGGCTGATGCGCCGCCACCGCCTGGTCGAAACGTTCATGATCCAGCACCTCGGCTACGGCTGGGAGGAGGTTCACCACGAGGCCGAAGCGATCGAGCACGCCATCAGCGACCGCTTCGCGGAGCGCCTAGACGCGCTGCTGGGGCATCCCAGCCACGATCCGCACGGCGACCCCATCCCCCGCCCGGACGGCACCGTGCCCGACACGCCCGACGTTCCCCTCCACGACGTCGAGGAGGGCCGCGAACTCCATGTCGCGCGCCTCCTCAGCCAGGACCGCGAACTCCTCGCCCACCTGGCCGAACTGGGGATCGCCCCCGGCGCACGGGTCCGCGTCGTGGCCCGCGAACCGCGGGGCGGCATGCTTCGCGTTCAGGTGGGCGGACTCGATCACGCCCTGTCCCGGGACCTGGCGGCCATGGTCCGCGGGGCGGATGGTCCGTGACCGGCCTGGAGGCGTGGGTCGTCGCGACCTTCGGCGAGCATCCGGTCCTGCTGGGGCTTCTGGCCGGCATCGTGATCGCGACCATGAACCTGGTGGGGGCGTTGGCGATCGTTCCCTGGCGCGACCCCAGCGCCCGTCAGCTGGACGGAGCGCTCGGCTTCGCCGCGGGCGTCATGATCTCGGCCAGCTTCACCAGCCTGATCCTGCCCGGCATCGAAACCGGTGGGCTGTGGCCGGTGGTGGGCGGCCTGGCGTTGGGGGTCCTGGCGCTGGACCGGGCCGACGCCTGGGTGCCGCACGTGCACGTGCTGGTGACCGGTCGGCGCCGCGCCGACGCCGCCGAGGGGGGCAGCGGCGCGGTCACCTCCGTGATCCTGTTCATCGTTGCGATCACGCTGCACAACATGCCCGAGGGCCTGGCCGTCGGCGTCGGCTTCGGCTCGGGACACGTCCGCGACGGCCTGACGCTGATGACCGCCATCGGGCTGCAGAACGTTCCCGAGGGACTCGCCGTGGCGGTCGCGGCCCGCAACGCCGGCATGGGCGGCTTGTGGTACGCCGCCTTCGTCGGGGCTCGCGCCGGGGCGGTCGAGATTCCCCTGGCCGTGTTGGGCGCCTGGGCCGTGACCTTCGCCGCGCCTTTGCTTCCCTGGGCGATGGGCTTCGCGGCGGGCGGCATGCTGTACGTGATCAGCGACGAGATCATCCCCGAAACGCACGGGCGCGGGCACGAACGCGTGGCCACGCTGGGAACGATGCTGGGGCTCGTGGTGATGCTGGTGCTGGACGTGACGTTGGCGTGAGGGGCGACGCGCCTTGCCGCCCACCGTCGCGTATCCGACCGACACGGGGGCACCGACCCGTCACCATCGAGGCATGATCGTTTTGCACGAGCCATCTCCCGCGCCACGACGCACCGCGCGTGTGGCGCGCCGTCCCCGACGCGTCCCCGCGCTGCTCTTCGCCACGATGTCGACCGTCGCCCTCTGGGCCGCCGGCTGGGCCACCGCCCAAGACATGCCCGAGGTACATGCCTTGGAGCCCTTCGTGGAGGGCGAGATCGAGATCGGCACCCTGCAGTCCACCCACGCCGTGCTGCCGTTCACGACCACCCTCGACCTGGCCTGCGTGCTGGTGTTCGGAACCGACGATTCGTTCGGGCGGCTCGCCTTGGATCAAAACATGGGCGGCGCCGCGCACCGCGACCACCGCATCGTTCTAAGCGACCTGGAGCCGGACACCCGCTACCGCTTCCGGTTGCAGGGCAGCGCGCCGGACGGGCGCCTGTTCGCCTCGCGAACCTATTCGTTCCGCACCCCCGTCGCGGAGACGTCGGACCGTTTCGGGCCTCGCCTCGAGGATCTCCGCGTGGAAGGCGTCAGCAGCCAGTACTCGGACGCCTTCGCGGCCGCTAACGCCGTCGACGGCGACGGCGCCAGCGAGTGGTCCTCCGCCGGCGACGGCAATGAAGCCTGGATCGAACTGGCGCTTCCCGGCGCCACCGAACTGTCGGGCGTAGGGGTGTGGACCCGGACCATGAGCGCCAGCGCCCGCATCGAGCGATTCGAGATCCGCACGGACGACGGACGGCGCTTCGGTCCCTTCGAGCTTCCGAACGCCGACGGTCTGCACCGCTTCGAGGTGCCGGCCACCGCGTCGTCGCTGCGTTTGGAAGTCCTGTCCTCCACCGGCGGCAACACCGGCTTGGTGGAGTTCGAGGCGTACGCCGCGCCATAGGCCGCCGACGCCCGCCTGCCGCAGGCACGACGCGTGGCCGGTGACGCCCTTCGGCGGAGCGGCCGGGCGTACGCTCTCCCCATGGCTTCCTCGCGCCGCGGACCCCAAGGGCTGGCCGCCCTCGCCACCTTGTTGCGCAGCCACAAGACGCTGGTCCTGTCGGGGGCGGGCATCAGCACCGATTCGGGAATCCCCGACTATCGCGGCTCGACGCGGCGACCGCGGCAGCCCATGCGGTATCAGACGTTCGTCCGCGACGCGCGCGCCCGCCAGCGCTACTGGGCACGCAGCGTCGTCGGGTGGCCGCTGACCGCCCGGGCGCGCCCCAACCCCGCGCACGATGCCCTGGCACGCCTGGAGCGTCGCGCCAACGTACGGGGCGTGCTGACGCAGAACGTCGACGGCCTCCACCAGCGGTCCGGCAGCCGCCACGTGCTGGAGCTTCACGGCAGCCTGGCCACCGTCGTGTGCCTGTCCTGCGGCGCAAGGAGCGGTCGTGACCGGCTCCAAGAACGCCTGCACGCCCTCAACCCCCACTTCGCCGCCCAGGCACCCGGCATCGCACCCGACGGCGACGTCGACATCGCCGAGGCATGGACGCAGCGCTTCGCGGTGCCCGCCTGCCGGAGGTGCGGCGGGATCCTGAAGCCGGACGTGGTGTTCTTCGGCGAGAACGTGCCCAAGGACCGCGTCGCGCGGGGCTGGGCCATGGTCGACGCCGCCGAGGCGCTCCTGGTCGTCGGTTCGTCGTTGACGGTGTTCAGCGGCTACCGCTTCGTGCGGCGCGCCCGCCAGCGCGGCGTGCCCATCGCGATCGTCAACGACGGCCCCACCCGGGGCGACGATGACGCGACCCTACGATTGCACGCGCGCCTGGGCGAGGTGCTGCCACGCCTGGCCGACGCCCGCGAGGCCACGAGACACGCCGTGCATATGGCCGCCTGGACGGGTGCCTCGTGAAGGACGCCGCGGCGTCCCAAGCTAGCACGCGCGTGCCGGGCGTGCCCGTCCGCGCGTTGCTGTTCGACCTGGACGGCACCCTGGTGCACACCGACCCGGTGCACTTCCACGCCTGGCGCGAGATGCTGGCAGCGCACGGCGTACCCATCGACGAAGCAGGCTACGCCCGCCGCGTGTCCGGGCGGCACAATCCCGAGATCATTGCCGACCTGCTCCCGCACCTGGGCACCGAGGACGCCCTGGCCTTCGCCGACGCCAAGGAGGCGCGCTTCCGCGCCCTCGCGACGGGGCTCACCCCCCTGCCCGGAACGAGGGCGTTGCTGCGGGCGGCGCGCGCCGCGGGCCTGCGCACGGCCGTGGTCACCAATGCGCCCCGCGTCAATGCCGTGTTCATGCTCGAAGCGTTGGGCCTGGCGGAGGCGTTCGACGCGGTCGGAGCCGCCGAGGACGCCAGCGCCGCCAAGCCGGATGCGGCCCCCTATCGCGAGATGCTGGCGCGGTTGGAGGTGGCGCCAGACGCGGCCTGGGCGTTCGAGGACTCGCCCAGCGGCGTCCGTTCGGCACGGGGCGCAGGCGTACGGGTGGTCGGCCTCGCCACGACCCAGAGCGCCGACGAGCTGACCCGTCACGGCGCCGCACTCGTCGTGAACGACTTCACGGATACGGGCTTGTGGGAGGGTCCGCTGCGGTTCCTGGCGGCCGGGCGCCGCGGAGCGAACCCCGTAGGGGATTGAGCCGCGGGTCGCGTACCGCGTGCCCTACGCGCCTTCCGTCAAACCGGCGTCACGGTTCGATCAGGTCGTCCTCGGCGTCCCGGTCCTCCACCGTGAACGCCTCGAGCGCCGGCATGTGAAGCCGGTACCGCCCTCGCGTACCCGTCAGCAGACCGTGATGCCGCAGCTCGGCGACGGCGGTCGAGACGGACACCCGCGTGGCGCTCACCAGCGAAGCGATCTCCTCGTGGCGGAGCTCCGTCTCGAGGTCGGTCCAGTCCGGGTCGCCGTCGACGCGCCCGCCGAAGCGGCGGGCTTGGTCCAGCAGGACCTCCGCCACACGGACCTTGATGGGGGCGTAGCTGCCGGCCAGCTGGTCGCGACAGCGGAACAGGCCGTCCGCCAACGTCTCGGCGAACGCGAGGGTGAAGCCGGGCGACTGCAGGTTGAGTTGCTTGAACTGCGCGCGCGACATGGGACAGGTGACGACCTTTCCCAACGCCACCGCGTCGGCACGGTAGTACGCTTCGTCGTGGAGGAACGCTTCGCCGACGATGTCGTCGGGGCCCAGGATGGCCAGGATGCGTTCGCGGCCGTCGGGGGTGAGGCGGACCAGCTTGACGCGGCCCTCGGCGATCACGTGAAGCTCCTCGGCAGAGTCGCCTTCGTGGAACAGCGTGTCGTCCTTCGAGAACGTCTTGGCGGGGCACACCTTCAGGAAGGTGCGCCGCTCCTGGTCGCTGAGCCGGGCGGTGAGGTTGCTCTGCGGAATGAACCACGGGCGTGCGTCCGAAGCCATGCCCCCATGGTACGCGCTGGCGAAGCGCCCGGGCGTGCGGACGATTGCGACACCGGCACGCCGGGACGCGCCGGTGTCCGCAGGTGGGCGGTGCGTGCGCTTGACACGGGGGCCCGCCCCGAATACCATTCCCTCATGTTTAGCCGCGCCACAAAATTCTCCGAGGGAGTCCGCAACCGCGCGGCGCGTCGCGCCCCGGCCGGGATCCTGGCCGCAGCGATCGCCGCCGTGGCCCTCCTGCCAGGGGCCGCGTCCGCCCAGAAGGCTCCGGTTCGGGTCCTGGCCACCGTCGGCATGATCGCCGATGTCGCCGAGAACGTCGGCGGCGCGTGCGTGGAGGTCACGCAGCTGATGGGCCCGGGCGTGGACCCGCACCTCTACCAGGCCAGCGCCCGGGACGTGCGGGCGTTCCGTGACGCCGAACTGATCCTGTACGCCGGCTACTCCCTGGAAGGACAGCTCGGCGCCGTGCTGGAGCGGTTCTCGGACCAGAAGCCGACGCTGGCGGTCGCGCCCGCCTCGATCACCCCCGACGAGCTGATCACCACGCAGGACGTCTACGGCATCGACCCGCACCTGTGGATGGACGCGTCGCTATGGTCGCGCATCGCGCCGAGCATCGCCGGCGCCGTGGCCGAGCTGGCCCCCGACTGCGCCGACGCCATGCACGCGAACGCCGACGCCTACGTAGCGCGGCTGCAGGCGCTCCACGACTGGGCGGGCGACGCGCTGGCCACGATCCCCGAGGGGCAACGCCTGATGGTCACCGCCCACGACGCCTTCGCGTACTTCGGCCGCGCCTACGCCCTCGAGGTGGCGGGCATTCAAGGCATCAGCACCGAATCGGAGGCCGGGGTGGCCGACATCCGCGAGATGGCCCGTCTGGTGGCCGAACGCGACGTCCCCGCCATCTTCATCGAGACCACCATCAACCCGCGCACCATCCAGGCGGTCATCGACGCCGCCCGGGACCGCGGCCACCAGATCCAGATCGGCGCCGAGTTGTACTCCGACGCCATGGGCGAGCCCGGCACCGCCGCCGGCACCTACATCGGGATGATCTACGAGAACACTGTGAACGTCACCCGCGAGCTGGGGGGCGACCCGCCGCCGCTTCCGCCCGAGCTGCAGGCGTGGGCCGAGCGCTGGAACGTCGCCTCCGAGGGCGAATGAGCGAGAATCTTCACGAACCCCGCCTGGCGGTGCACGTCGAGGATCTCACCGTCAGCTACCACCACACGCCGGTGCTGTGGGACATCGACCTCGACGTCCCCCCCGGCGTGCTGGCCGCGATCGTCGGACCCAACGGCGCCGGCAAGAGCACCCTGATCAAGACCATCCTGGGCCTCGTCCGCCCGACCGCGGGGCACGTCTACATTCACGGCAAGTCGTACCGCGAGCAGCGCACCCGCGTCGGCTATGTCCCCCAACGCTCCTCGGTCGACTGGGACTTCCCCACCACCGCCCTCGACGTGGTCACCATGGGCCTCTACGGCCGCCTGGGGTGGTTCCGCCGCCCCGGCCGCACCGACATCGCGCGGGCCCGCCACGCCCTGGCACAGGTGGGGATCGAGGACTACGCCGACCGTCAGATCAGCCAGCTGTCGGGCGGACAGCAGCAGCGCGTCTTCCTGGCCCGCGCCCTGGTGCAGGAGGCGGACGTGTACTTCCTCGACGAGCCGATGGCCGGCGTCGACGCCACCACCGAACGCGCCATCGTCGACATCCTGGGCGACCTGCGCGATGAGGGGAAGACGGTCATCGTCGTCCACCACGACTTGCAGACCGTGACCAGCTACTTCGATTGGCTGTTGTTGCTCAACGTGCGCACCATCGCGCAGGGGCCCGTCCGGGAGGTGTACACCGCCGACAACCTGCGGGCCGCCTACGGCGGCCAGATCGCGCTTCTCCAGAACGGCGCCCCGGCGGAGGCCCCGCCGGCCGCGCCCACCACGCCGGGGCGGGATTGATGGACGGGCTCTTCGCGCTGCTGGGCGACTACACCGTCCAGAACGTCGTCATCGGCGCCGCCCTGCTGGGCGTCAGCAGCGGCGTGCTGGGCACGTACGCCGTCCTGCGCGAGCAGAGCCTGCTGGGCGACACCCTGTCGCACGCCGCCCTCCCCGGCGTCTGCCTCGGGTTCATCGTGGCCGGCGGGCGCCACCTGGGCAGCATCCTCGCCGGCGCGCTGGTGACCGGCGCCGCGGCAGCGCTGCTGATGCTGCTGCTGACGCGGCGCAGCCGGCTCAAGACCGACGCGGCGCTGGGGATCTCGCTGAGCGTGTTCTTCGCGCTGGGCGTGGTCCTGCTGACCTACATCCAGGGCACGCGCGACGCGTCGCAGGGCGGCCTCGACGCCTTCTTGTTCGGTCAGGCCGCCGCCACCCTGCGCAGCGACCTGTGGGTGATGGGCACGCTGACGCTCCTCGCGCTGGCGCTGGTCGCGGCGCTGTGGAAGGAGTTCGAGCTGGTCACCTTCGACCCCGTGTTCGCCGGCTCGCTGGGGCTCCCCGTCCGGGCCCTAGAGACCGTGCTGACGCTGATGATCGCGCTGGCCATCGTCATCGGGCTACAGATGGTGGGCGTGGTGCTGATGGCGTCGATGGTGATCGCGCCGGCCGTGGCGGCCCGGCAGTGGAGCCGGCGCCTGGGGCAGATGGTGGTCCTGGCGGCCGTCTTCGGGGCCGCGGGCGGCGTGGCGGGCGCCCTGGCCAGCGCCAGCGGGCGCAACCTGGCGACGGGTCCGTTGGTGGTGCTGGCCATCTCGGTCCTGGTGGCGGTGTCGCTGCTGGTGGCCCCACGACGGGGCCTGCTCTGGGAGGCGGTTCGGCGGCGGCGGAACCGCCTGCAGCTGCGCGGCCAGCGGGTCCTCGCCACCCTCTACCGCCTGTCCGGACACCACGACGACCCGCGCTACCCCGTCGAGCAGGGGATGGTGAACGCCTACTTCGGGCTGGCCACCGACGGCATCCTGGCCCGCCTGGAGGCCCACGGCCTGGTCCGCCGCGTGCCGCACCTGCCCGAAGAGGGGATTCACTGGGAACTGACCGAAGCCGGCCGGCGCGAGGCCGAACGCATGCAGGACGGCCTTGGACGCGAGGACGACGGGCGGCCGGCACATTGATCGCCGCCGCGATGAACAGCGTCCCGTTCACCATCATCGCGACCGGCGCACTGGTGGGCATCGCCGCGTCGCTGCTGGGCACCTTCCTGGTGCTGCGCAAGAACGCCATGCTCACCGACGCGATCAGCCACTCGATCGTGTTCGGCATCGTGATCGTTTGGCTCCTCACCCGACAACAGAGCGGACCCGTGCAACTCGTCGGCGCCGCCCTGTCGGGGGTGCTCACCGTGTTCCTGACCGAACTGTTGACCCGCACGCGCCGGGTCAAGAGCGACGCCGCCATCGGGCTGGTGTTCCCGGTGCTGTTCTCGGTCGGGGTGCTGCTCCTCAACCTGTACGCCCGCGACGTGCACATCGACACGCACACCGTGCTGCTGGGCGAGATCGGCTTCGTGTGGCTGAACACCACGCCGATCGGCGGCGTCGAGGTGCCCGTGGCGCTGGCATGGATGAGCGTGGTCACCGTCGTGAACTTGGCGTTCGTGACGGGGTTCTACAAGGAGCTCAAGATCTCGACCTTCGATCCCGCCCTCGCCACTTCGCTCGGGTTCCTGCCCGGGGCGCTGTTCTACGCCCTGCTGACGCTGACCAGCGTCACCGCCGTGGCGGCGTTCGACGCCGTCGGTGCGGTGCTGTTCATCGCGTTCGCCATCGTGCCGCCCGCGACGGGCTACCTGCTGACCGACCGCCTATGGCGCATGATCGCCTATGGCGCGCTGGCATCGATCCTCGCCAGCGTGATCGGCTACCTGCTGGCGAACGCCTGGAACGTGTCGATCGGCGGCATGATGGCGGTCGTGGCCGGTGCGTTGCTGATGCTGGCCTTCCTGTTCGGGCCGCGCTACGGCCTCATCGCGCAGGAGGTCGCGCGCCGCACGCAGCGCCTCGCCAACCAGACCCGCGCGCTGAGTGTCCACCTCTACAACCATGAACACGAAGGACCGAGCGAAGAAAACGTGGTCGGCGCCCTGCAGCGTCACCTGCGCTGGACGCCGGAAGGGGCGCAGCGCGTGCTGCTCCGCGCTCTCGACCGGGGCATGGTCGAGCGGGACGGCCAGCAGCTCCGCCTCACGCCCAAGGGCCGCATCGCCGCGCGCGAGGTGCTGGAACCGTGGGGGGCGAGGTCCGCCTCCGGGAGCGGGGAGGACGCGTGAAGCGGGTCGTTTCGCTGCGCCCCGCTAGAGCGCCGACCCCAGCCCGTTCAGCACCATCTGCACCGCGATCATGATCAGGAGCATCCCCATCAGACGGGCGATGGCCTGCAGGCCCCGTTCCCGCAACAGGCGGTACAGCGCGGGGGAGGCCAGCAGCACGCCCGCCGTGATCCCCCAGGCCAGACCGATGGCCGCCACCCACCGCCCCATCTCGTCGGGCGCGTTGCGGGACATCAGGATCACCGTCGCCATGGCGGACGGGCCCGCGATCAATGGGATGGCCAAGGGGACCAGGAACGGCTCGCCTTCGGGCTGGTGACCCATGATGCCCTCCGGGCGCGGAAAGATCAGCCGCAGCCCGATGATGCCGAGCACGATGCCGCCCGCAATGGTGACCGACTCGCGTTGCAGGCCCAGGAAGTCGAGGATCGCCTGGCCGGTGAACAGGAACGCCAGCAGCACGCCCAGCGCGATCAGCAGCTCCCGCGCGATGACGCGCCTGCGCCGGGCCGGATCGACCTGCTCCAACAGCTTCAGCACCAACGGCACGTTGCCGAACGGGTCCATCACGAACAGCAGCACCGTCGCCGCGGACCAGACGTTGCCTCCGAACTCCATGCCCTCGCCTCCCGCTCCATGGCGGCCGACCGCCTGCCCCGCCGCCGACATGCCACGCAGCCTACCCCCGGGGCGACGTCGGGGACGAGGTACCGAGGCAGGAGGGAGGGCTGCGTCGCCGCGACCCGTGCGCCGGGCGGCCGCGAGGCCGTAGCATGGCAGGGATGGCGTTCTCGACCGAGGAAACCCTGGCCCTGCGTGCGTTGCGCGACGGCGTACTCCGCCTCGAGGAAGGGGCGTGGTGGATCGTGGCGTCCGACCACGCCCGCGAGGTTTCGGCGCGGTTGGTGCAGGGCCTGCGGGGCGAGGGGTTGCTGGAGCCGACCGCCGCGCACCGCCGCGCCGAGGCGGAACTGCGGCTGACCGATCGCGGGCGGCGCGTGGCGGAGCAGGCCGCCGCCGGTCTCGCCGCGCGCGGCGCGGCCGACGAGCGCGGCGCCCGCACGTTGTTGGCCGGTGGACCGTTGGCGCTGCTGCGTCCCGCCGCGGACTCCGAAGAGGTCGACTACCTACTGGCGATCCGCCTGGGCGTCGCCGAGATCGGACAGCACCGCCAGCGCCTGGAACGGGCGCACGACGCCTACCGCAACGAGCCCGCCTCGTTCGGCTTCGTGCAGTACCGCACCGAGGTGGCGGCGGTCCTGATCGGCCCCGCCGCCAAGCGGCGCGGCCTGCTCCCGACAGAGGGTACGCCGTACCTGGTGGCCCGCGGCGGGCTGGGGCGCGACGACACCGACGCGTTGGGCGCCCGCGGCTGTCCCGACCGGGGCGTGAACTACGGTCCGGACGCGGTGCAGTGGTTCGGCGGGTTCGGCGAGGCCGACCCGTTGATCACCACGCCCCGCCTGGCGCGCGGCACGTTCGAGGCGATGCTCCGGGAGGCGGAGGCGCTCGCGAGCGTCCGCGGCGGGCGCGAGGAGGAGGCCTCATGAAGACCCTCGGCCTGTTGGGCGGCATGAGTTGGGAGAGCACCGCCCTGTACTACCGGCGCATCAACGAGGCGGTCCGGGCACGACTCGGGGGGCTGCACTCGGCCCGCATCGTGATGGTGAGCGTGGACTTCGCGCCGATCGAAGCCCTTCAGGCGGCCGGCGATTGGGACGAGGCCGGGCGGGTCCTTGCCGGGGAGGCCCGGCGCCTCGAAGCGGCCGGCGCCGAGGCGACCTTGTTGTGCACCAACACCATGCACCGGGTCGCCGGCGCGATCGAGACCGCTACGCAGGTACCCCTGCTGCACATCGCCGACGCCACCGCCGCCCGCATCCGCGCGGCCGGCGCCCGCCGCGTGGGATTGCTCGGGACCCGCTTCACCATGGAGCAGGACTTCTACCGGGGACGCCTGCAAGACCGGCACGACCTCGAAGTCCTCGTCCCCGACGCGCACGACCGTGCCCTGCTGCACGACATCATCTTCGGCGAGCTCTGCCTGGGCCAGGTGCGCGACGCCTCCCGGCGCGAGGTGGCGCGCATGGTGGACGACCTGGCGGCGCGCGGCGCGGAGGGGGTGATCGAGGGGTGCACCGAGATCACCATGCTGGAGCTGGGCCAGCTCAGCGACGTACCCCGCTTCGACACCACCGCCCTGCACGCCGAGGCAGCGGTGGCGTGGGCGCTGGACGGGTCGCTGGAGGGTCCGGTGGGCGGTGCGGTCGACAGCGCGGCGGGCGGCGCGGAGGACGCGGGCTCGGCGCCGGCGAGGTAGGCCCCCGCGATGGCGTCCCACGACGAGCCACCGCACGACCCCTCCGCCCACCTCCGGGAAAACCGGCGCCACTGGGACGCCCAGGCGCCGAACTGGGTCGCCGGCGGCGAACGCGGCTGGGCGCAGGCGAGCCCGACGTGGGGCATCTGGAACGTCCCGGACGAGGAGCTGACCATGCTTCCGGCCGACATGACCGGGCTCCGGGCGGTCGAGTTGGGGTGCGGCACCGCCTACGTCTCGGCCTGGATGGCCCGGCGCGGTGCCGAGGTGACGGGCATCGACGCCTCGGAACGGCAACTGGCCACCGCCCGGCGTCTTGCGCGCCAATACGAGCTCTCGCTGACCTTGGTGCACGGCGACGCCGAGGCCACGCCGTTCACGGATCAGGCGTTCGACTTCGCCATCAGCGAGTACGGCGCGGCCATCTGGTGTGACCCGTACGTGTGGATCCCCGAGGCGTGGCGGATCCTCTCGCCCGGCGGTCGGCTGGTGTTCCTTGGGCACCACCCCCTGGCGACGGTGTGCAGCCCCTGGAACGGCGACGTGGTGGAGCCACGCCTGATCCGCCCCTACTTCGGCCTGCACCGCACCGACTGGACGGGCGCCGAAATCGATCCGGGCGGCATCGAGTTCACACTGCCGCTGTCCGACTGGATGGCGTTGTTCCGTCGCACCGGGTTCACAGTGGAGGATCTCCGCGAACCGCGCCCTGCGGCCGCGGGCCCGGAGACGCAGTTCTTCGTGACGGCCGACTGGGCGCGCGACTGGCCCAGCGAGCTGGCGTGGACGCTGCGGAAGCCCGCCTGAGCAAGCGCGACGGCCTACGCGTCGCATCGCGTTCTGTCGATGAATGTGCATGGCCGGGTCGCCTCCGCCCGTCGGGGACGGACGTCCCTGGGCAGGACCCTGGCCCGGCGGCGTAAAGTTCAATCATGATTGAATCAACGCTCGCTGAACCATCCGCCCGCGCGGTGCAACGCTTCAAGGCGCTCGGCGACCCCACGCGGCTCCACATCCTGCACGTGCTCGCGGCCGGGACCCGCTGCGCCTGCGAAGTCCAAGGGCAGGTGGACGTCGCCGCGAACCTGTTGTCGCATCACCTCAAGGTGCTGCGCGAAGCGGGGTTGATCCGGGGCGCGCGGCGCGGCCGCTGGATCGACTACGAACTCGATCCAGACGGTCTCGCCGCCGTGTGCGCGGCGCTGCCGAAGCCCGCCGCGGGGCGCATCGAGGCGTCGTGCGCCTGCGACCGTCGGGAGGTGGACGCATGAACCGGGTGGCCGGGCGCGCCCAGCCGCGGTTGCCCGCGGGCGCCATCGTGGCGACCGCCGCCGCCGTGTGGCTGGTGGCGTGGCTCGGCAACGAACCGTTCTTCGACTGGTTGGTGTTTGGCGCCGTCGGCCTCGTCGCAGGTACGCGCCTCGGCGACGCCGTCCACTTTTTCCTCTACGACAGCGTCAAGATCATGCTTCTTCTCAGCGGCGTGATCTTCGCGATCGGGGTGCTGCGCAGCTTCGTCAGCGTGGAGCGTACCCGTGCCCTTCTCGGTGGACGCCGCCAGGGCGCCGGCAACGTGCTGGCGGCGCTGCTGGGCGTGGCCACGCCGTTCTGCTCGTGCAGCGCGGTGCCGGTGTTCATCGGTTTCGTGTCGGCCGGTGTTCCGCTGGGCGTGACCCTGTCCTTCCTGATCGCGAGCCCCCTCGTCGACGTGGTCACCATCACCTTGCTGCTGGGGCTGTTCGGCTGGAAGGTCGCGGCGATCTATGTCGCCGCCGGGCTGACCCTGGCCATCTCCGTGGGCATGCTTCTCGGCCGCATGAACCTGGAGCGCTGGGTCGAACCGTTCGTGTTCGAGACCCGCGTCGGCACCGCGGCCGATCCCGCGGGCGGGCTCGCCTGGCGCGACCGCTTCGTGTTCGCCAAGGACGAGGTGGTCGACATCCTGCGCCGTATCTGGCCGTTCCTGCTGGTCGGCATCGGACTGGGCGCCGCCATCCACGGTTGGGTGCCCGAGGCGGCGTTCGCCAGCTGGGCCGGACCCGATCAACCGCTCGCGGTGCCGATTGCGGTGCTGTTGGGCATCCCCCTCTACGCCAACGTGGCGGGCGTGCTCCCGCTGATCGAGGCGTTGCACGCCAAGGGCCTGGCGCTCGGCACGCTGCTCGCCTTCATGATGGCGGTCGTCGCGCTGTCGCTGCCCGAAACGGTCCTGCTGCGGCGCGTGCTCAAGCCGCGCCTGATCGCGCTGTTCATCGTCGTCGTCGGCAGCGGCGTCCTGCTGCTCGGCCTCGGCCTCAACCTTCTCGCCCCCACGCTCCTAGGAGGCACCGCATGAAGTTGATCGTGCTCGGACCCGGATGCGCCAACTGCCAACGCCTCGAAACGAACCTCCGCAAGGCGGTCGACCAGTTGGGCCTCGACGCCACCATCGAGAAGGTGGAGGACTTCTCCGCGATCCTCGCCTACGGCGTGCAGAGCACCCCCGCGCTGGTGCGCGACGAGAAGCTGGTCATGGCCGGACGCGTGCCCTCGCCGCGCCAGCTGGCCGACCTCCTCGCCGCCGGCTGACGCGCCCGCGGCGCCACGCACGGCAGCGCCGCCGGATCCTACCGGCGGCGCTGCCGTGTTCTCGACCTGGTGGTGTGACCTCGCGTGCGGGGCCGAAACGTGCCGGCGAGCGCCCGGTGAAGTCCGGGGCGCTCGCCGGCACGTACGTTCCGTCTCGGACGCGTGCGCTCAGGCGGCGGAGACTTTACGGATCGCCACGCGCGTGGGCCCGCCGTGCCGTGCCGTCGATCCGCTCAAGCGATCGTACTCGGCGGGGAGGATCTGATTGTTGTTCCCGCCGCGCGGGATCCGATTGGCGAAGTCCTTCGCGGCGACGCGGCCGTAGGCCCAGTGGCCCTGGCCGAAGCACTTGGCGACCGTTCCGGGGCGGACGCCTTCCCAGAGCTTGACGTGGGCGGTGAGCGTGCCGGTCGGCGATTCGACCGAGACCGTGTCGCCATTCGCCAGCCCCAGATCTTGCGCGTCGACCGGGTTGATCTTCAGGACGTCGTCCCAGATCTCGTCGCCCGGGTCGGCGTTCTTGTGCGCCTGGTACCAGGTGCAGTTGGCCGAGCGCCCTTCGCGGTTCAGGCGGCTACGGTGCTCGAAGAAGACGTAGGGATAGTCCGCCGCATCGCCTTCCCGGTAGGCCGGCTCGTAGTGCGGGAGGAAGGCATGCTCTCCGCGGGCCTCGTACTTCGTGGCCTCGAGCACCCGGTCGACGTCGACGTCGTGGCGTTCGGCGTGGGCAGTCAAGGCGTCCTTGAGGGTTTCGGAGTAGAACTCGAACTTGCCGGTCTTCGTGGCGAAGTTGTCGATCTTCTCGCCGGGCTCGAAGCGGTGGCTGTTCCAGACGCCCTTGTCGACGAAGTCGTCCCAGCCTTGGAGCCGGTCGCCGTACTGGCCGTAGTCGGGATGCGTGGCGTCCCAGGCGGGCCGCGTCAGCAGCTTCAGGGCGTTGAGCGTGAAGCTGGCGCCGTCGGTCGGTGCCGCGCCGGTCTCGGGGTCGGCGAACTCCTCCTTGAAGTAGCGATGCATGTCGTCGAAGCCGCGATCCGCCAGCGCCTCGGCCAGCATCCAGGGGATCTCCGTCTCGTCCTGGCGGACGTCCCACATCGGCTCGATCATGCGCTGCGTCAGGCTGGCGTAGCCGTAGAGGTTCTGCTTGCTCTTGAGGAAGCCCCACTTCTCGAACATCTGCTGCGCGGCCGGCAGCACGATATCGGCGAAGTGGCTCATCTCGGAGGCGTTCGTGGTGATGTGCGCGAAGAACGGCAGCTTGGAAAGCGCCCGCTCCCAGCGGCCGGCGCCGGAGGCCGAATACGCGAAGTTGCACCAGTAGCCGATCAGCACCTGGATCGGGTAGGGATCCTCGTCGAGGATGCCGTCGGCGGCACGGTTGGTGACGACGCCCCCGCCGCTCTTGCCGCCCTTGAGCGAGGGGAACTCCAGGGTGCCCCGCTGGTCGATCTTCGGCCGGGAGGCGTTCTCCTGCGCCAACGCGTCCTGGTAGGCGCTGAAGTCGGGGATGCCGTCCGCCACGACCTTGGCCTTCTGCACCACGCCGCCGCGGGCGTCGGCGGCGCCCACCAGGCCGTTGAGGGCGTGGGCCGCCATGGCGGTGTAGCCGCCGCGAACCTGCATCGCGGCGCCGGGCGACACCCAGCTGATGGCCTGGGGGGCGGCGCGCGCGAAGCCGATGGCGACGCGGCGGATCTGCTCCGCGGGGATCCCGCAGAGGGGCGCGGCCCACTCCGGGGTGCGGTCCTTGAGCTCCAGGTTCCACCAGCGCACCACGCCGTTGGTGTGGACCTCCTCGAAGCTCTCCTCGTCGACGGTCCGCCCGCTCCTGAAGGCGCCCTCGCCACCCACGAAGTCGCCGACGAACGAGCGGCTCCAGAGCCCTTCGGTGAGGATCACGTGGGCCATGGCCACCGCCAGGGCACTGTCCTCGCCCGGGATCACGGGCAGCCACTCGTTGGCCTTGGCGGCCGTGGCGGACAGGCGCGGATCGACCACCGCGATGGTGGCACGGTCGCGCACATCGCCCCAGACGTTGATGGCGTGGGGCACCTGGCGGTTGGTGGACACCGGATCCGCACCCCAACAGAGCACGTAGCGCGTCTCGGTCAGATCGTAATCGCGGTAGTCCCAGAACCCTTCCGTGTAGTAGGAGCCGAACTTCTCGCCTTCGGCGCAGATCGCGGAGTGGCTGATGCCGTTGGGCGAGCCGAAGATCTTCGGAACCGCGCTGTAGATGATGTCGCGCAGGTAGCTGTAGCGACCGCGGAACACCGCGAACTGATGGGTGTCGCCCGTGTCGCGCAGCTCGATCATCTTGTCGGCGATCGTTCCGATCGCCTCGTCCCAACTGATCGGTACGAAGCCCGGGTCCTCGTCGCGCCCCTTGTTCGGGTTGGTGCGCTTCATGGGCACCTTGAGCCGGTCGGGATCGTACAGCTGCTGAAGCGCCATGTGGGGGCGCGGGCAGATCTTGCCGTGATTGGCCTTGCTGTAGGGGTTGCCCCGCACGCTGACCGCACGACCGTCGACCACCTTCACCTGCACGGGGCACCAGCTGGTGCAGCCCTGGCAGGTCGAGGCCATCCAGGCGCCGGTAGCGGAAGCAGTCCCCTGCGCCGGGCTTTGGCTGAACGCGCTCAGCAGCGGGCCGCCGCCCGCAGCGGCCAGGAAGCCGGCGCCCGTGAACTGCAGGAACCGCCGGCGGTCGATGCCGGGGGGTGTGGCTGGTTTTTGTTCGTCTCTACGCATGACGTCCCCCTTCAGAAGAACAGGTTCACGGGCAGGTCGGCCTGCCCGCCCAGGACCAGCGCCAAACGGAAGAAGTACCCGCCGACAAGGATCATGCCGCTGGTGAGAGCGATCGTCGCGACCTGGGCGCCGCGACGGCGTCGGGCCTCGCCGAGGAACAGCTCGGTGCCGCCCAGGAGCAGGGGTAGGACCAGCCCCAGGACGATGCCGCCGTACCAGAACATGGGGCCGTACGCCTCGTTGGCGGCCGCGAGCGCTTGTTGCTGGTCGAGGCTTCCGAGTCGGAGGCCCAACCACCACACGAAGGCGGTGCCGAGCTGCATGACCAGCAAGGTGAGCAAGGTGTTGCGCACGACGCGAAGGTCGTCGAGGAAGCGCCCGAGGTGATCACGATCGGACAGCCTGCCGCCGATCCACATGCGCACCAGGTGGGCCAACAGCACGACGGCGACACCGGTCGTCGCGAAGGCCAGCAGGGCGGCGATGACGGTGGGCCCGGTGTTCCACAGGGGCCGGCTGTTCAGCACCGACAGCAGCAAGCCGTGATACGCCCCGACGATGACGGTGAGGGGAACGAGCGCGATGCCCAACGCATTGCGCCAGCGCACGTTCGCCTCGGCGTCACGCCAGGACCAGGCGTACAGAAGGCCGACGCCCACGAGCAGCGGTTGGAAGATTCCGCCCCACCACAACGGCGACAGGGGACTGACATTGACGTAGTTCTGCCACGCGTTGAAGGGCCTGCCCATCTTGGCCATGATCAACACGAGGCCGATCGCGACGAGGACCGGGCCGATCCAGGCCGCCGTACGGGTCAGCCGGCGGTACCGCCCCGCGAACGCATAATTGACGAGGACCGCGAACAGGATGGCGCCGACGCCGGCACCGCCCAGGTACAGGTCCATGGCGACGCGCCAGTCCCACGCGGGGCCGGATTGGATGTTGAAGACGATCTCAGGATCCATGGCGTGCTCCCTCCATCGCGAGGCCGGAGGCCTTCGCGGGTCCGTGCTCGATGAGGGTACGAAGCGTCTCCGCAGCAGCGGCGAAGGCGGGATGGTCGGCGTGTTCGGCCACCGCGGCCGCGAACGCCGGCAACCACGGCATCATCTGGTCGCGCCAGAAGCCATCGAGCTGCGCCAGCGCTTCACCGTCGCCTTCCTCGAGGCCTCGGTAGCCGAGCAGGTAACAGAACTCCAGTTCGACGGCGACGTGGTCGGGCAACTCGCGTGGACCGTCGGCGGGGCCGAGACCGGCGGCGGCGTAGGCTTTGGCAGCTGCCTGCGCGACCGGCCCCATCATCCCCTGGTCGGTCTCCAGGAACCACGACGCGTACGGCGGAACGCGCACCTCGAAGGGGCCGAGGAACAAACGCGCGTAGCTCCGGGCGAACGCCTCGCGTTCGCTGGACGCCAGTCGATCGGCGAGCCGCCGCATGCGGACCGCGAGCGCGTCGGTGTCGTCTCCGGCCGCCTGCCGGCAGAGCGCGGCCCGCTCGTCCAGATCGTCGCCAGGAAGGGCGAAGACGCGGGCGAGAGCGCGCGCGGCGTTGCAGAAGCGCACGGTCGTCGCGAGATCAGAAGTCACGGATGTAGAACACATTGGGACGGGTTCCCTTTTCCGGGTTCAGCACCCGATGGCTGTGCGTGGCGAGCGCCTGCGATACGGCACTGTCTGGATCGTTGAGATCGCCGAAGATCCTGGCGTCGGCGGGGCACGCCTCGACGCACGCCGGAACGTCACCCTGGACGAGCCGGTGGTCGCACATGGTGCACTTCTCCACGATGCCCTTGGGGCGAACGCCGGGCAGCGTGGCTTCGCGCCCCGGATTGTAGACGGGAAGCGGCACGCCGGCCGCTTCGGCGACCTCCTCGCCCGTGCTGGTCACGCCGGCGATCGCTGCGCGGCCTTGGTACAGCACGTCGGCGTGCGGTTCGCCCTTGTTGTAGTAAATGGCGCCGTAGGGGCAGGCGACCTGGCAGGCGCGGCAGCCGATGCACTTGTCGGCGTCGTGCATGGTGAGCCCATCCTCGGTCTTGTGCATCGCCGTGGTCGGGCAGTTGGCCACGCAGGGCGCGTCGGCGCAGTGGTTGCACATGGTCGGGACGTAGCGCCACTGCGTGTCGGGGAACGTGCCGCGGGTCTCGAGCATGTGGTTGGACCATGCGAACGAGTGGGGGACGTTGTTCTCGCGCTTGCAGGCGATGTCGCAGCCGGAACAGCCGACGCAGCGGTGGAGATCGATCACCATCCCCCAGCGACGCTCACGCTTCGGCTTGTCCAGCGAGCGTTGCACGTCGCGACGCATGCGCGTGACCATGTCGTCGTCGCCGACCTCCATCGCGGGGTCGAAGGTCGCCCCGGCCTCGTCCTGCGCCTGGGCGTGGGTCCCTGCCACCACCGCGCCGGCCACCGCAGCCGTCGCGGCGTTCGCGAAGAACGCCCTGCGGTCGACCTTGGCCTCTGGCCCCGAACGGTCGCCGGTCGTGTCGTTGCGTTCGTGTTCTGCCGCCATAGCATGGTCCTTTCCACTCGACGAGATATCTCCTCGAGCATGTGCCAGGGCTCACGAGGTTGCTAGGGACGCTCGTCCCCGCGCACACGCTCGGTCGTGGGCCACGTCATGGGGCGGCGCGGAGGTCGAGGGTACGCTGTACCCGATGCTCCACGGGCTCGAGCGCGAGGGGTTGCTGCGCGGCGACGTGCGCGTCGTGGGCGGTCATCAGCGCAAGGAGTACCGGCTCACGCCCGAGGGGGCCCGCACGCTCGACGCCGCCCGCGCACACCTTCACGATCTCGCCGGCGAGGTGCTGCACGGCGAGGGACCGGCGACGATCCGCGACGAACAACGAACGGACGATGATGGCTGAGGACAGCGAGGCAACGGGCCGGCTGCGGCGCGAGGTGGGGACCTTCGGCGCGGTGATGATGGGGCTGGGCAGCATCGTCGGCACCGGCGTGTTCGTCTCGATCGGCGTCGCCGCCGGCATCGCCGGCCCCTCCGTGGTGCTGGCGATCGCGATCGGCGCGATGGTCGCGACCTTCAACGGCCTCTCCAGCGCCCAGCTGGCCGCCGCCCATCCCGTCTCGGGCGGCACCTACGAGTACGGCTACCGCTTCCTGACCCCCCGCTTCGGCTTCACCGCCGGCTGGACGTTCCTGCTGGCCAAGAGCGCCTCCGCCGCGACCGCCGCGCTCGGCTTCGCCGGCTACGTGTTGGGCGCCTTCGGGGTCGCAGCCCGCGCCCCGCTGGTGCCCCTAGCCGTGGTGCTGATCGCCGCCCTGACCGCCGTCGTGCTGGCCGGGATCCGCCGCTCCAACGCCACCAACATCGCCATCGTCACCATCACGCTCGCCAGCCTGGCGTTCTTCGTGCTGGCCGGATTGCCGAGCCTGGTCGAACGCGGCGGCGCCGCCTTCGTGCCGTTCTTCGATCCGGAGCCGGGCCGCGGCGGGCTGCCTGCGCTGCTGTACGCCTCGGCGCTGATGTTCGTCGCCTACACCGGCTACGGACGCATCGCCACCCTCGGGGAGGAGGTACGCGACCCGGCCCGCACCATCCCGCGCGCCGTGGTGGCGGCCCTGCTGGTGGTGATGGCGCTGTACGCCGCCGTGGCGTTGGTCGGGGTCGGCACCGCCGGCACCGACGCGCTCTCCGCGGTGGAGGCGCGCACCGCGCCGCTCGAGACGGCGGCACGGGGGTTCGGCGTGCCCTTCGCGCCGCAGGTGCTGGCGATCGGGGCGGTCACCGCCATGGTGGGCGTGCTGCTCAACCTGATCCTCGGCCTGTCGCGTGTGCTGCTGGCAATGGGACGACGCCGGGACGTGCCGGCCATGTTCGGGCGCGTGAACGAGGCCGGCACCACCCCCGTCCCCGCCGTCGTCGCGGTCGGCCTCTTGATCGCAGGGCTGGCCCTGCTGGGCGACGTGCGCGTCACCTGGTCGTTCAGCGCCTTCACCGTGCTGGTGTACTACGCGATCACCAACCTGGCGGCGCTTCGGCTACCGCCCGAGATGCGCCGCTTCCCGCGCTGGGTGTCGATCGCCGGACTCGCCTCCTGCCTGACCCTGGCGTTCTTCGTCGATCCCCCGGTGCTGATCGTGGGCACGGGGCTGCTGGCCGCCGGGTTGGTCTGGCACGAGGCGGCACGGCGCGTACGTGGCTGAACGCAGGCAGCGGGTCCGGGCTCAACTCCGCTCGAACACGGTGGCGTTGGCCATCCCGCCGCCCTCGCACATCACCTGCACCCCCAGCGCGCCGCCGCGGTCGCTCAACGCGTGCAGCAGCGTGGTACTGAGCTTCGCGCCCGACGCGCCGAGCGGGTGCCCGTTGGCGATGGCGCCGCCCCGCACGTTCACACGCGCGGGGTCGGCCCCGGTCTCCGCCAGCCAGGCCAGCACCACCGGCGCGAACGCCTCGTTCACCTCGAACAGGTCGACGTCATGGACGTCCAGCCCGGCACGGGCCAGCACGCGGCGGGTGGCCGGGATCACGCCGGTCAGGTTCAGAATCGGATCGCTGCCGACCGCCACGGAGGCGCGCACGCGGGCCAGCGGCGTGCGGCCTTCGGCCTGCGCGCGCTCGCGCGACATGACGAGCAGGGCCGCCGCGCCGTCGGCCAGTTGCGAGGCGTTGCCGGCGTGCACGCGCCACTGCGCCTCGGGGAAGCGCCGTTCCCAGTGCGCCTCTCGGAAGGCGGGTTCCAGGGAGGCCAGCGCCTCGGGGGTGGTCTCGGGGCGGACGCCCTCGTCGCCCCTCAGCATGTCGCCGGTCGGCCCGTCGCCCCGGTCCACCGCCAGGGGGAGAAGCTCTGCCTCGACGGCGCCCGACGCGGCCGCGGCCGCCGCCCGCCGGTGCGAGCCGGCGGCCCAGGCGTCCAGCTCCGCGCGCCCCAAATCCCAGCGGGCGGCGATCAGCTCGGCCGAGACGCCCTGCGGCACCAGGCCACCCGGGTAGCGTTCCGCGATGCGTGGGCCGTAGGGGTCGGCCCCGGCCGCGGCGGAGCCCATCGGCACGCGGGACATCGACTCGACGCCGCCGACCAGCACCGCGTCCTGGTCGCCGGCCCGGATCGCCTGCGCGGCGAACGCCAACGCCTGTTGCGAGGACCCGCACTGGCGGTCGAGGGTGGCGGCCGGCACCGCTTCGGGCAGCCCCGCCGCAAGCGCCGCGTTGCGCGCCAGGTTGAACGACTGCTCGCCCGCCTGCCCCACGCACCCGACCAGCACGTCGTCCAGGGCGGCGTCCCGGCCGTCCGGGGCGTAGCCGGCCCGCGCAAGCGCGGCGCGCAGCGCCTCGGCGGCGAGGTCGACGGGGTGCCAGCCGTGCAGCGCGCCGCCGGGCTTGTCGCGCCGGGCGGGACGGCCCTTGGCGGTGGGGGTCCGCACGGCGGAGACCAGCACGGCGTCGCGCGACCCGGGGGGAGGAACGGCGCTCATGGTGCCGCCCCGCCGTCCACGCGCCGCAGGCCACACCAGCCGGCCATGAAGCGGGCCAGCACCCGGGTCACCTGGTGCACGCTCTCCAGGTCGACCGACTCGTCGAGCCCGTGGATGGCGCGGGCCTCCGGGCCGTAGCAGGTGGTGGGAATGCCGTGATGGCCCAGGATCCGCGCGTCGGTGGTGGCGGTGCTGGCCAGCGCCTCGGGCGTGCCGCCCACGGTCCGGCGGTGCGCCTCCGCCAGCGCCGGCAGCGGCGGCGCGTCCCAGGCGATGGTGTAGGGCTCGGCGTGGAACCCGACCCACGCCAGGGTGGGCGGCTGGTGGCGCAGCACCGGGTGGTCGGCCGCGAACGCGGCGATCCGCTCGGTGACGGTGCGCTTCATCTCGTCCGCGGAGGTGCCCGGGTAGAGCCCGACCCGCATTTCGAAGGTGCAGGAGGCCGGCACGGAGGAGGGCCACTCACCCCCCTCGATGCGTCCGACGTTGAAGTTGATGGGGTGCACCGCGTCGCGGTACGCCTCGGGCCGCGCCTCGGGCCGGTTCATGTCGGCCTCGAGGGTGCGCAGGTCGTCGATGACCGCCCAGGCCAGTTGGATGGCGTCCGCGCCGGCGGTCGCCTCCAGCACGTGCGTCGGCCGGCCCTGCACGGTGACGCGAAGCCACAGCACGCCCAGTTGCGCAATCAGAAGCGTGTGGTCGAACGGCTCGGGAATCACGGCGGCGTCGGCGCGGTAGCCGCGCTGGACCGTGGCCAACGCCCCGTTGCCGCTGCATTCCTCCTCGATCACGCTTTGCAGCGTGACGTCGGCGGCGGGTGCGAAGCCGGCGTGGCGCAGCGCGCGGTAGGCGAACAGGTTGGCGGCCAACCCGGCCTTCATGTCGCCCGCGCCGCGACCGTACATGCGGCCCTCACGCACGACCGGCTCGAACGGCGGCGTGCGCCACGCCGCCTCGGGCCCGGCCGGCACCACGTCCACGTGCCCGTTCAGGATCAGTGAGCGCCCCGCGGGCGAAGGGGCACGGTGCACGCCCACCACCAGCGGGCGTTCCTCACTGGCCCAGTCCACCGGCGAGTAGCCCGCCATGTCGCGCAGGTCGTCCCAGCGGGCGTCCCAGGCGTCCACCTCCAGGCCGGCGCCTTCGAACGCGTCGGCCATGCGGCGCTGAATGCCGGCCTCCTGCCCCAGCACGCTGGGGAAGCGCACCAGCTCGGTCAGGAAGGCGGTGCGCTCCTCGCGCAGCTCCTCCACCGCCTGGTCCACGTCGGCGAGGGCCGCCTCGTCGACCCGTGTCGCGTCAGCCATCGTGCGCTCCTTCCTCTGAAGATTCGGCGCGCGCGCCGCGCCAGGGGCACACCTCCGAGGCGTCGACCTCGGCGCCGGTGGCGGCCCGGAGCTCCTCCAACGTGATCCCGGGCGCGAGCTCGAGAAGCCGGAAGCGGTCGCCGGCGGGCGCCAGCACCGCCCGCTCCGTGACGATGCGCGTCACCGCGGCCCGGGCGGTGCGCGGCAGCGTGCAGCGCTCGACCAGCTTGGGCGCGCCGTTCCGGTCGGTGTGTAGGGTGGTGATGATCACGCGCGGCACCTTCTGCGCCAGCTCCATCGCCCCGCCGACGCCGGGCGCGGCGCGGCCGGGCACGCGCCAGTTGGCCAGGTCGCCCCGGACGTCCACCTCGAACGCGCCGAGGATGCACACCCCGACCCGCCCGCCGCGCACCAGCGCGAACGAGGTGACGCTGTCCAGGTAGGCCGCGCCCGGAAGGACCGTGACGTACCGGCCGCCGGCGTCGATCAGGTCGGGGTCCTCGGCGCCGGGCGCGGCGGCCGGGCCCATGCCCAGGATGCCGTTCTCGGCGTGGACACGGACCGTACCGTCCTGCGGCAGGTGCGCGCCGACCTCGGTCGGCAGCCCGATGCCGAGGTTCACCACATTGCCGGACGCGACCTCCAACGCGGCGCGGGCGGCGATGCGCGCGCGGGCGGCGGCGCGCGAATCGGGCGGGGTCACGGCCGCTCCCCGCGCCGGATGCGGGCGGCCTTGGTGCCGGGGTCGAAGCCCTCCGGCACCGCAATCACCGCGTCCACGAACGCGCCGGGGGTTACCACGTGATCGGGATCCAACGGCTCGTCGGACAACGCGTCCACCTCGACCCACACCCGCTCGGCGGCCGTCGCCATCAGCGGCGCGAAGTTGCGAGCCGTGGCGCGGTAGCTCAGGTTGCCGGCGCGATCGCCGCGGTGCGCGTGGACCAGGGCCACGTCGGCCCGCATCGCCGGCTCGATCGTGAACGTGCGGCCGCGCCAGGTCACGACCTCGCGCGGCTCCGGCGTGTCCGGCAGCAACTCCGGATCCAGGTCGCCGAGGAAGGCCGGTAGACCCGCCCCGCCGCAACGGATGCGTTCGGCCAGCACCCCCTGCGGGTGGATCTCCACCTCGATGCGTCCTTCGTTCCAGGCGGCCACCGCCTCGCGGTTGAGGCCGATGTGCGACGCGATCAGGCGACGAATGCGCCCCTCGGCCAGCAGGCGCCCCACCCCCATGCCGGGCTCGTTGGCGTCGTTCTTGATGACGGTGAGATCCCCCCCGCCGAAGCGCGCCAGGGCGTCCAGGAGCAGGAACGGCGTGCCCGGCTCGCCGAACCCGGAGACCATGACCCGAGCGCCATCGGGGACCTCGCGGGCCAGCGCCTCCGCCTGCGCCTGCGCCTGCTCGGCCGCCGCCGTGATCACGCGGCAACCCCGAGGTCGGCCTCGGCCCGCGCCAGGGTGCGGTCCAAGCGCGCCAACAGCTCCTCCACCTCGTGCTCCGCGATGGTGAGGGGGGGCGCCACCAGCACGTGGTCGCCCGACAGCCCGCCGCCACCCCGGCGCGGGTACAACAACAGGCCCTCCTCCGCCGCCGCCAGCGTGACGCGTTGCGCCACGTTCTGAGAGAACGGAAACGGGGCGCGCCCTGTGCGGTCGGCGACGAACTCCAGGCCCCACAGCATCCCCTTGCCGCGCACGTCGCCGATCATGGGATGCCGGTCGGCCAGGTGGCGCAGGGACCGCCCCAATTCCTCGCCCACCGTGGCGGCGCGAATGATCAGCCCCTCCTGCTCGATCACCTCGAAGACGGCCAGCCCCACGGCGCACGACAGCGGGTTGCCGGCGTAGGAGAAGCCGTGCGGGAAACTGCCGGCGTCCAGCACCGTCTCCGCCATCTCGTCACGGCACACCACCGCCCCCAGCGGGGTGTAGCCCGCACCCAGCCCCTTCGACAACGCCAGGATGTCGGGCTGCGCATCCGGCTCCCAGTGCTGGTAGGCGCAATACGCGCCGGTGCGGGCCGAGCCGGTCATGACCTCGTCGTAGATCAGCAGAATGCCGTGCCGGCGCGCGATCTCGGTGATCTTCGCGAAGTAGTCATCGGGCGGCACGGTCGCGCCGGTGGCGGCGCCGCCGATCGGTTCCAGCACGAAGGCGGCGACGGTGGACGGGTCCAGCGATTGCAGGACGCGCTCCAGGTCCTCGGCGCAGGCGAGCCCGCACGACGGCCATTCGAGCCCGAACGGGCAGTGATAGCAGGTCGGCGCGGTGACGTAGTTCGGCTCGACCATCATCGGGGCGTAGCCGTCGGTCAGCGGCCGATAGCCGGTCGCCGCCAGCGCGCCGAGGGTAGCGCCGTGATAGCTGGGGAAACGGCTCACGATGCGGTAGCGGCGATCGTCGCCGCGGGCGGCGTGGTAGCTGCGGGCCAGCTTGATCGCCGTCTCGACCGCCTCGGAGCCGCCGGAGACGAAGAACACGCGGTCCAGGCCTTGGGAGAGCTGCGCGCCCAGGCGTGCGGCGAAGGTGCGGGCCGGCTCGTTCTCGAACTGGGTGCGGTACGCGAAGGTGACCTTCTCGGCCTGGCGTCGCATCGCGTCCAACACATGGGGGTGGGCGTGCCCTACGGTGGCGACCACCGCCCCGGAGCAGCCGTCGAGGTAGCGACGACCGTCCTGGTCGATCAGCCACACGCCCTCGCCGCGATCGACGGTGGGGAGGGCGGCACGCGTCTGATAGAAGAGGGGGTTCCGTGCGGACATGCCCGCACTCTACGGCCTCGTACGGTCGGCGGGGCAAGGGGCGTCGGCGCGGCGTCCGTTCGCGACCCGGCCGGCGTATGCGCCCGCGTACGCTCGGCCGGGGAGGTAGGGGCGCCCGACCGGAACTTCGGGGTCTACAGCGCGTTCGTGTCGGGCGACCAGTGGGTGGGGCCGGTGGTCGCCGGCGCACGAAAAACAGGCGCCCGGTCGGAACCGGACGCCCGCAGATTCAGCTGGCGCTTTCGTTCAGAAACGAGAGCTGCCGCCGCCAGCGGGGGCTTGGCGCGTCACGGAGACGTTCGACGCTTGCAGGCCCTTCTGGCCCTGCTCGACGTCGAATTCGACCTCGTCGCCTTCGTTGAGGTTGCGGTACCCGGATCCCTCGATCGCTGAGAAATGGACGAATACGTCCGAGGATCCGTCAGCCTGCTCGATGAAGCCGTAGCCCTTCTCGCTGCTGAACCACTTGACTTTGCCTGTTGCCATGTTCAGTATCCTTACCTGCTTGCCACGCGGAGCGTGGCGACGCTCACGTGCCGGGCGAAGACCCGGCGTCTTGCTCCGAAGATGTTCCGGAACATGGATAGGATACGCCACCAGCGGCCCCGTTGTCACGTGGGCGCATTGACTCAAATAGAATCGTACCGAAGGGGTCTTGGATGACTCATAAGTAATTCCGACCGTGGAGGTTGTGTCGTGAAAAAAAACGGGTGGGTTGTCCGTGACCAGCAGACGTGAGTACGTGAAGACCATGCGGAAGCGGTATGGGGCGGCGGTCGGCCGCAGGGAGCGCAGCGACCTGCTCGACGAGCTGGTGAACGTGGCGGGCTACACCCGGAAGCACGCGATCAGCCTGATGAACCAGCGCGAGCCGAGGAAGGCCACGAGTCGGGGAAGCGGACGGGTCGGCCGCGCGCGTACCGGCACTGCCTGGCGGCCGTGGAGGTCCTCTGGGAGACGCTGGACTACTGCTGCGCACAACGCTTGCACCCGCAGCTCGTGCCGCTCGCTGAGACCCTCGCGCGGCACGGCGAGCTCGAACTGCCGCGCGAGGTGCGCGAGGAACTCGCCCTGATCAGCCGCGCGACGCTGGCGCGCCGGTTGCGGGAGTTGCCTCGCCGGAAGCCGAAACCGCTGCTGTCCGGGCAGCACCCGAGTCGGCTTTTGAAGTCGCAGGTGCCGGTCGATCGCTACCGCTGGAACGAACACCGGCCCGGCGCGCTCGAGGTGGACCTGGTGGAGCACAGCGGGGGTCGTGCGGGCGGTCACCACGCCTACACGCTGTCCGTCGTCGATGTCGTCAGCGCCTGGAGTCACCGCCGCGCGGTGATGGGCAAGAGCCAAGCCGCCGTGCAGGAGGCCCTCACGGCCGTCCTGAGGGCCTGGCCGACGCGCGTGTGGGCGTTGCACAGCGACAACGGCAGCGAGTTCCTCAGTGCTCACCTGATCCGTCACTGCGAGGCGACAGGCATCGCGTACCACCGCAGCCGGCCCTACCGGAAGAACGACAACGCGCACGTGGAACAGAAGAACCGGCAACTCGTCCGCGAGATCGTCGGGTACGAACGGATCGACACGCCCACAGGCTTGCAGTGGCTGAACCGCATCTACGACGTGCTCGACCCCTACGCCAACCTGTTCCTCCCCAGCCTCAAGGTCACCGAGAAAACCCGGCAGGGAAGCAAGGTCACCAAGCGCTACGACACCGCCCGCACGCCCCTGCAAAGGCTCCAAGAGAAGGACGCCCTCCTGCCGCACGCAACCGCGGAGCTCGCCCAGCAGCAACGAGAAACCAACCCCCTCCACCTCCGCCGCACCCTGGACAATCTCCAAGGCGAAGACCCCAACCACATGCCCCTCGCCGAAGCCGCCGACTGACCCCCCAGGGTACGAACCACATCTGAGTCACCCACCCCGCCCCCGGTACGATCTACTTCTGAGTTGACACGGTGGGGCCGTACATGAGCCCGCGTCCCCTCGGCACGCGCCGAGGCGCGGACCACGCCCACCCCATCAGGAGCCCCCATGCACGACACCACCCCGCCCGCCCGCAGCGACGTGCCCACCTCCGAACGCTGGAACGACGCCGCCCTGTTCGCCGAACCCGCCGATTGGGACGCGGCCGCCGACGCGCTGGAAGCACGCCTGGACGAGTTGCGCGCGTTCCAGGGCACCTTGGGCCGCGGGCCCGACCGGCTGGCCGACTGGCTGGCGCTGCTCGAAACCCTCGACGCCGAGCTGGGCCGCCTACGGGTGTATGCCACCATGGCGTCGAACGTCGACGCGTACGACGAGGAGGCGCGGGCCCGCGCCGAACGGGTCAAGGCGTTGGACGCCGAGCTGCGCGAAGCGAGCGCCTTCGCAGAGCCGGAACTGGTGGCGTTGGGCCTCGACCGGGTGCGCGGCTGGATCCAAGCCGACCCTCGCCTGCAGGACCGCGAGCGGTGGTTGCAACGCCTGGAGCGAGACGCGCCCTACCTGCGCAGCCCCGAGATCGAGGCCCTGCTGGGCGCACTGCGTGCACCGTTCTCGGGCGCGCCCACCAGTCACGGCCTCCTGGCCAACGCCGAACTGGACGTCCCGCCCGCCCGGGACGCGGAGGGACGGACGCACGAGGTCACGCAGTCCACGGTCGACGCGTTGAAGGCAAGCCAGGACCGTGCGCTCCGCCGGGACGCCTGGTCGAACTACGCCGACGCACACCTGGCCCGCAAACGCACCATGGCCAGCCTGCTGGTCACCGGCGCACGGCAGAACAACCTGCTGGCGCGCACCCGCGGCCACGGCGACGCCCTCGACCACGCCCTCACCCCGCTGGAGGTGCCGCGCAGCGTGGTCGACGCGCTTCTGGACACCTTTCAGCGCCAGCTGCCGGTCTGGCATCGCTACTTCGACGTCAAGCGCCGGCACCTCGGCCTGGAGACGTTGCGGCCGTGGGACATCGATGCGCCCGCGACGCCCGCGACACCGCACGTGCCCTATGAGACTGGCGTGGCGTGGATCGCCGAGGCGCTGGCGCCGCTGGGCCCGGCGTACGTGCAGGCGTTGCGCCGCGGGGCGCTGGAGGAGCGCTGGGTGGACCGCGCCCCGAACGCCGGCAAGCGCATGGGCGCGTTCAGCACGGGTTGGGCGGGCACGCCGCCCTACGTGATGATGAGCTACACCCATGATCTGCACTCGACCAGCACCCTGGCGCACGAACTGGGTCACGCCATGCACTCCTACCTGTCCTGGCGGGCGCAACCCTACCCGTACGCCCGCTACACGCTGTTCGCGGCCGAGGTGGCCAGCAATTTCATGCAGGCGATGCTGCGGGACCACCTGTTCCGTGCGCACGCCGGCGACCGTGACTTCGAGCTGGCGTTGATCGACGAGACCATGGCCAACTTCGGGCGGTACTTCCTGATCATGCCGACGCTGATGCGGTTCGAGCTCGAGCTGCACCGGCGCGCCGCCCGCGAGGAGGGGACGTCGGCCGACGACCTCTCCAACCTGTTAGCCGACCTGTTCGCAGCGGCCTACGGCCCGTCCGTGGACATGGACCGCGAGCGGGTCGGGATCACCTGGGCGCAGTTCCACACCCACCTGTACGCCCGCTTCTACGTGTTCCAGTACGCGACCGGCATCGCGGGTGCGCACGCCTTCGCGCGCCGCATCCTGGACGGCGAAGCGGGCGCGGCGGAGGCCTACCTGGACTTCCTGAAGGAGGGCGGACGCAGCGACCCGCTGACGGCGATGCGCCGCGCCGGTGTCGACCTGGCGTCGCCCGAGCCGGTCGAGGCGGCGTTCGGGGTTCTGGAACGCCACGTGGACAGGTTCGAGGCGCTGGTGGACCAGGAGGGCTAGTTCGCCCGAAACCCGGGCACCGGCCCGCTCACCGGCCGGTACGACCGGGTCGAAACGCCATGGACAGCCTGGCCCGCGGCGGCGTAGGCTACCGGCATGGCCGATCTGCCCCCGGTGCTGATCGTCTTCCTGTACGCGCTCCTGACCGCGGTGGCGACCGGCCTCGGGGCGCTGCCCCTGCTGGCGCTCCGCAAGGTGCCTCCCCACTGGTTGGGGCTGGCCAACGGCGCGGCGGCGGGATTGATGCTGGCCGCGAGCTTCCAGCTGGTTCGCGAGGGGCTCGGCATCTCCATGCCCCGCACGGCGGTCGGCATGCTGCTCGGCCTGTTCGCGATCGTGGTCAGCCAGCGCCTCCTGACGCGCCGCGAGGGCGAGATGAGCGTGGCGGAGCTGGACGGCGCCCCCGCCCGCAAGGCGCTGCTGATCCTGGGCGTGATGACGGCGCACTCGTTCGCGGAGGGGATCGGCGTCGGTGTCTCGTTCGGCACCACGGTGTCGTTCGGCGTGTTCATCAGCCTGGCGATCGCGGTGCACAACGTCCCCGAAGGCCTCGCGATCAGCCTCACCATGGTGCCGCGCGGCGTACCGGTGTGGCGCGCGGCGTGGTGGAGCATCTTCTCCAGCCTGCCCCAGCCTCTGATGGCGGTGCCGGCGTTCCTGTTCGTGCAGACGTTCGAGCCGGTGCTGCCCGTTGGCCTGGGCCTGGCGGCCGGCGCCATGATCTGGATGGCGCAGTCCGAGCTGGTGCCCGATGCGATCGAGGTCGCCCCCAAGGAGCAGGTCGCGACCGCGCTCACGCTGGCGGGCATCGCGATGGTCGTGTTCCAGGTTCTGATCGGCGGCTGAGGGGCGCGCGCCCCGCGCCGCGGCGTGGTATTCCGAGGCATGTTCTGGCGTACGCATCCGTTGCACGTTCGCGCCGTCGTCGCCGCGGGTCTTCTCCTGGCGGTATCGGGGCTCACCTTCGCCGGCGGTGCCTGGTACCTGGCGCGCCCCGAGGTGCCGGGCGGCGCGATGTTGGCACTGCACGTCGACCCGGCGACGCAGGAGGCGCGTGGCGCGTGGCGCGACGCGCCCCACCGCCCCGGGGACACGGCGGGCCTCGACCTGGTGCTGATCGGTCGCGCGGAGGAGGACGGCGAGCATCTGGCGGTTCGGCTGGACGCGTTCGCAGCCGAGGGCGTCACGGCCGCGGATCCGCGGGACGCGTCGGGCGACCCCGTCGGCACGGTCGTGGTTCGGGCCGACCGGCGACACGGCGCAACGGACCTGGACCCGTTCGGCGCGGCGGAGGCGTCGTTCCGCCCCGCGGGCGAGTGCGCGCCCCGCACGCTGTCGCTGTCGGCCGTCGCCACCCGGTACGATTTCGCGGCCCGCCTGACGGACGGCTCGTTCGAGGTCACGCGCGAGGTGCCGTTCTTCTACGCCGAGCCGTGGGGCACCCTCTCGCTTCGTGCCCGGGCGTCGCCCGATCCAGGCCCGAGCGTGACCGACGGCCTGACGGAGCGGGCGGGACGGCCCATGGGTGTCGCCGCTCAGTGGTTCGACGAGGCCGTGACCGAGATCACGGCCTTGACCCGGACCCTCGTCAGCACCCGCACCACCGTGCACGCCTACGCCGGCGGGGCGCACCCGAACACCTGGTTCACCTTCGCGACGTTCGTACGAGACGGCGAGGCGTGGCGCGACGTCGGCCTGTGCGAGGCGCTCGCGCACCTGGATCGTGCCTGCCCCGAGACGGCGCTGCGCCGGTCCGTGCACCAGGCGCTGCTGGCGCAGAAGGCGGCATGGGTGGTGCAGGGCGAGGTGACGGCCGACACCCCGTGGCTGCTGGAGCCGTTCACGCTGACGCCGTCCGGCGTGCGGTTCGACTACGCACCCTACGAGGTGGGGCCGTACGTGGATGGGCCGTTCTCGGTGACCGTGCCCTATTCCGCGCCTCGCTGACGCGCGTCGGGCGTCGCACGGCGTCGGCCCCCAGGCGCCGGGCGCGGCGTGGTTCGTCAGGGTTCGGGCGGGTCCTCGCGCGGGCCGTGGCTGGGCACGGGCGCCGGCGTGGCGCGCCACGGCCGGTAGCGAACGCCGTCGGTGACCGCGTCGCCGCCGCCAGGCCCGACGCCGCCCGGGCCGTCTTCGGCGCCCCACCAGTTGTGGCGCGCGTCGACCTCCGTGCCTGCGCCGTCGACGCCGAACGTCGCGTTGTCGGTGACGGCGTTGCCGTGCATGCGCACATTGCGCTCACCCGCGAACACGCCGACGTCGTTGCGGCGGATCTCATTGGCGAGAAGGCGCACGTCGCGCACGCCCAGGCTGACGCCGACCCCCCAATCCACGTTGTCGATCAGGGCATTGCCGATCACCATGCACCCCAGGGACACGTTGCCCATCAGGATCCCGATGCCGGGGTAGCGATCATTGTCGAGGTGGGGCACGCGGCCGCCGTGGTTGTGGCGGAACACGTTGCGCTGAATGGTGATGTCGACCGAGTTTCCTTGGTAGATCCCTACGGCGCTGGTGCTGCCCTCGCACCGTTCCACGATGCAGTCCTGGGACGCCCACAGGTAGTAGCCGGAGGAGTCGTGCTCGCACGACATGCAGTCGCGGATCCGCACGTTTCTCGACGCGGAGATCCACACACCTTCCAGCGCGTCTCGGAGCGTGAAGCCCACGATGTTCACGTCCCGCGTGTCGCGCACATTGAGGGCACCCACAACGTAGCGTTCCCGGGGCAGCCCGGACCAGCGGAAAACGCCCCGGTCGGCCGACAGCACCGTACGGCCGTAGCCGGCACCCAGCAGCGTCAGCGGCTTCTCGATCACGACCGTCTCGGTGAACGTGCCGGCACCGACCCGAATCACCTCGCCGGGCTCGGCACGGTCGATCGCGGCCTGCAGCGACGCACCTTCGGGCACGTCGACGGCCGGGGCGGCCGCGTCACGCGCCAAGCTCGTGGCGCCCAGTCCGGTCAGGCCCATGGCAATGGCGCCGCGCACACCGCGCGTAAGAAGGCGCCGGCGCGCGCGTCGCCAGGCGTCCAGGTCGCCCGTGCGCTCCGACACGCCCGAAGCCTCCCCCTCATGCACGAACGACTCGGGCGTGCGTACGGCACGCCCGAGTCGGCGGACGGAGCAGTGCGGGGCACCGCTCCGTTCACGATGGTGTCGTTGGCTCACATGCTGGCGCCGGCGCCACGGGCCTGATCCAGCCACTCGTCCACCTGGGCGCGGTTGTTCTCGATCCACTCCTGGGCCATCGCCGCGACCTCATCATCGCTGCTTTCGCCCTCGCTGATGCGCGCCGTCATCTCGGAGATGTCGGCAAGCGGAATCTCGACGGCGTCGAGCAGCTCGTGCGCGGCCGGGTTGGCCTCCAGGAAGTCGCGGTTCGCGACGGTGCGGATGTCGTTGGCGACGTACCCGAACCGCAGCGTGTCGCTGACGGCGGTGTCGCCCATGCCCTCGGCGACCATGGCGTCCTCGAGGCCTTCCTGGCCTTCGGAGGGGATGATCTCGGGCACGTTGATCCAGCGCACGTCTTCGCCCGGCACCAGCTGGACGGTGGTGAAGTTCGGCGTCCAGGTGTAGTACAGCACCGGCTCGTCGTTGCGGTAGCGGGCCAGCGCGTCGGCGAAGGACGCGGCGTAGGACGCGGTGATCACGTTCACGTGATCATGCAGGTCGTAGGCGTCCATGTGGTGGCTGATGACCTGTTCGCAGCCCCAGCCGGGCGGGCAGCCGACCAGGTCGGCCTTGCCGTCGCCGTTGGCGTCGAACGCTTCCTTGACTTCCTCGCGCTTGAAGTCCTCGAGCGAGGTGATGTCGTACTCCTCGATGGATGCGGCGTCCACCAGGTAGCCCTGCAGGGCGCCCCGCTCGACGATGGTGCCGACGACGGCGGCGTTTTCCTCGAAGTTCTCGGGCAGCTGGGCGTTGTGCAGGGGGAACCAGCCGTTGGCCCAGTAGTCCACGTCGCCCTGCGTCACGGACTGGTAGAAGATCGGGTTCGACACGGACTGGGCGTCCTGCACATCGTAGCCGAGCTCACCGAGGAGCTGGGCGAAGATGGCCTCGATCGGCAGGGCGGACTGCCAGGTCGCGATGCCCGGCTGGATGCTGACGCCCTCACCGGGCTGGTCCTGCGCGACCGCGCCGCCAAGGGCGAGGCCGAACGTAACGGTCAATGCGATTGCGAGTTTACGCATCTATGCGTACCTCCTTCTATACATGAGACGTTTCGGAAAGACCGCTCTCATATGACCGCCTCGGAAGGCGGTGCGCACGGATCGACACGAGGATCGAACCTAGCGTCGGGCTGCGCGACGAGCATGCGGCTTCCAGAAGGTGAGCGTACCGTACGCACGCTTCCTACGTGCCCAATGCTAAAGGGTCGCGTGCCGCTCCAAGGTAGCCTGAGGTCTTGACAAGCATTTAGGAGGGGAAAGGGCGCCGGCACGCCGGCGCCGCCCCCGTCAAGACCGCTCGCCGAAGCCCTGGGTGATGCGGTCCAGAATGATCGCCAACAGCACGATGCCGAGGCCGCCGATCGCCGCCTGGCCGACGTTGAGCGAGTTCAGGCCGCGGAACACCGGCGTGCCCAGCCCGCCCGCACCGATCAGCGCCGCGATCACGACCATCGACAGCGACAGCATGATCGTCTGGTTCAGGCCCGCCATGATGGTCGGCATGGCCAGGGGCATCTGGATCTTGAACAGGATCTCCCGCGGGCTGGAGCCGAAGGCGACACCTGCCTCCACCGCGTCCTCCTGCACCCCCCGGATGCCGAGGTTGGTGAGTCGGATGATGGGGGGCAGCGCAAAGATGATGGTGGCCAGCACGCCCGCGACCGTCCCGATCCCGAACAGCATCACCACGGGCACCAGGTACACGAAGGCCGGCGTGGTCTGCATCACGTCCAGAACGGGCCTCAGCCCCGACGCGAAGCGGTCGCTGCGCGCCGCGGCGATCCCCAACGGGATCCCCACGATGACGCAGAAGACCACCGCCGCCAACACCATGGCGAGCGTGGTCATGGTCAGGTCCCACATGCCGGTGAAGCCCACAACGGACAGCGCGACGAACGTGAACGCCGCGACCTTCCAGTCCACCGCCTTCCAAGCCAGCAGCACGATCAGGATCACCATGATCGTCGGTGGGATGAACAGCAGGGTGATCTCGATGTTCTCCAATACCTGCTCGACCGGCCACTTGATCGCCTGGAAGAATCCTCGGGCGTTGGTGGACAGCCAATCGACGGCGGCTTGGATCCAGTTGTCCAGGGGGAGGCTGTAACTGTCGAACACGTTCAGGATGCTCATGCCGCGCCCTCCTGTACCTTCTCGTCCGAGGTCGATTCCTCGTTGGCCCGCTTGTACAGCAGGCCGTGGATCAATTCGTTCTCGCTGATCACGCCGAGCAGTTCACCGTCCTCGGCAACGACGACCACCGGCAACACCGAGTAGGTGCGGCCCTGCAGCACGTCCCGCAACGTGTGATCCGGACGCGCCTGAAGCAAGACGTCCCCGTGGCGAATGTCGGGAAGCTCCTCGGCCAACGCCTCGTCCAGCGGCTTCGTGGGCAAGGCCTTGCCGTCCAAGCGCACCTCACGGAACTTATGGTCGCCGTCCACCCCGTACGCGACGTTCCGGTAGCCCTCACGCGTGTAAAAGCGCACCTCGCCGTCCCGCTCGGACTCGCTGAAGCGCCGGCCCGGCACCGGCAACGCGATGGTGCGGGCCGTCATCACGCCGGTCGGATCGGCGTGCTTGACGAAGTCGGCGACGTACTCGGTGCGGGGATTGACGATGATGTCTTCGGGGGTGCCCAGCTGCACGATCTCGCCCGCCTCCATCAGCGCGATGCGCGTGCCGATCCGAAGCGCTTCGTCGAGATCGTGCGTGATGAACAGGATGGTGCGCCGCAGCTCGTTCTGGATCCGCAGCAGCTCGTTCTGCATCTCCACCTTGATCAGGGGGTCCAAGGCGCTGAACGGCTCGTCCATCAACATCACTTCCGCCTCGGTCGCCAGGGCACGGGCGAGGCCGACGCGCTGCTGCATCCCGCCCGACAGCTCGGAGGGGAACGCGTTGCCCCACCCACCGAGACCGACGATCTCGAGCACCTCTTCGGCCCGCTGGCGGCGTTTCTCGACGCCCACGCCCTGAATCTCGAGCCCGTAGGCGACGTTGTCGACCACGCGGCGGTGCGGCAACAGCCCGAAGCGCTGGAACACCATGCTCATCCGCTCGCGGCGCAGGCGGCGCAGCTCGGCATCGGACACGCTGCTGACCTCGATCTCGCCCTCCTTCGTCCGGAGGTAGACCTCGCCGGCGGTCGGCTCGATCAGCCGGTTGATGCAACGCAACAGCGTGGACTTGCCGCTACCCGACAGGCCCATGATCACGAACACTTCGCCCTCGTCGAGCTCGAAACTGACGTCCCTCACCCCGACGATGAGGCCGGTGTCCGCCCGTATGTCCTCGCTGCTCACCCCTTGACGGATGAGCTCGAGCGCACGTTCGGGTTCATCCCCGAACGCCTTGACCAGATTCTCGACACGTATCACGTGCGCCTCCTATCACTGCGAAACGGCCGACCGAGGCGGGTCGCCAGCAGCGACCAAGTCGACCATGCGACGTCGGCCCCCCGCGAGGCCCACCATCGGCGCGGACGCGCCGACCCCCCCGATCTACCGTCCGTCGCACGAACGGTCGTGGAGGGGCGCTGCGCGTACACGCACGTATGCAGCACAGTGTACAGGTTCGCGCCCCTCCCGGTACGGCCTTTCACGGATCAAGGCGGCGTTCGGACCGTGTGCGACGGATCCGTCGGCGCCGCCCATACGCCGCACGGCGGCGAATCGTTCGAAGGGGCCGAAGGCGACGTCGCGCAAGGCGCCGGCCCACCGACCGCCGGGGCACCGGGTAGGCTGGCGCGGTCATGATGCGGCGCGCACGACGATCCTGGACGGGCGCGCCCCGCGGCTGGAGGATCGCGTGGGCGTTGGCCGTCACCCAGACGGTCGGCTTCGGGGTGCTGTTCTACGCCTACGCCGTGTTCACCCTTCCCATGGAGGCCGAGCTGGGCTGGACGCGCGCCCAGACGTCGGGGGCGTTCTCGTTGGCGCTGCTGGTCTCGGGCCTGGCGGCGCTGCCGGTCGGCCGTCTGGTGGACGCGCGCGGGGCCCGTGGGCTGATGAGCGTCGCCTCGCTGGCCGGAGCCCTGCTGTTGCTCGCGTGGTCGTTCGTCACCTCGGCCTGGACGCTGTACCTGATCCAGGCCGCCATTGGCCTGGTGATGGCGTGCGTGCTGTACGACGTCGCATTCACGGTGATCGCGACCTGGTTCCGGCAGCAGCGCATTCGCGCCATGCTGCTGGTGACCACCTTCGCGGGCCTCGCCAGCACCATCTTCGTGCCGTTGGCGACCGCCTTGGTGGAGGGTCTGGGCTGGCGTGCGGCGTTGCGGGTGTTGGCGCTGCTGCTGGTGGGCATCACCGTGCCGTTGCACGCCCTGGTGGTGCGTCGCGCCCCGACGGCGCGCGACGGGGAGGCGTTCGAAGGCGCCGCCACGAATGATGCGGAGCACACGGCACCCGAGCCCAGCGTCGGCACCCGGGAGGCCCTGCGGAGCGGCACGTTCTGGTGGTTGTCGGGCGCCTTCGGCCTCGACCGCATCGCGATCGTGGCGGTGGCGGCCCACGCCGTGCCGCTGCTCCTGGAGCGCGGCTACGCCCCGGGCGTGGTCGCCACCGCGGCGGGCTCGATCGGGCTGCTGCAGGTCGTGGGGCGCATCGCGTTCGCGCCCGCCACGGCCCACCTGCCGCTGGCGCACCTCACGTCGATCACCTTCTCGGTGCGGGCGGCAGCCCTCCTCTGCCTGTGGCTGGTCCCGGGCGGGGTTGGCCTGTGGGCGTTCGTGACCGGGTTCGGCCTCGCCAACGGCGCCAGCACCCTGGCGCGCGCCGGGCTGGTCGCCGCCCGCTTCGGACCCGCCCACTACGGCGCCATCAATGGGGGGATCAGCACCGTGGTGGCGGTGGCGCAGACCGTGGCGCCGCTGGGCGTCGGCGCGTTGCGCGACGGGACGGGCGGGTACGAGCTCGCCCTCGCCGCTCTGGTCACGGCGTCGTTGGCGGCCGCTGCCCTGGTTCTCCGGGCCGGCACCTCCACGGCGGTCGGCGCCACCACGCTCCGCTGACGACCGCGCCTCAGGCCGCCCGCCCGCGGGCGAGGAGCTCCATGAACCGGCCCTCGCCGATGTTGCTGCCGCACAGCACCGCCACCACCCGCCGGCCCTCGAGATCCGACCGCAGCGGGCCGGCCGCCGCCGCCAGGGTCGCCGCACCCGCGGGCTCCAGCGCGAACTTCCAGGCGTCGTACGCACCCGCCATGGCCCGGCACAGCTGGTCGTCGCTGACCAGCACCATCCGGTCGACGACGACGCGGCACGCCTCGAACGTGTCGGCCGTGTGCATCGGCGCGCCCATGCTGTCGGCGACGGTATCGACGTCGACGCGCGCCAGCGGCGCGCCCTGGGCCAGGCTGTGCGTCAGGCCCGGCGCTCCCTCGGGTTCGACGCCGATGACCTCGCAGCTGGGATGAAGCGCGCGGATCGCTGCGCCGATGCCGGCCAGCAGACCGCCCCCGCCGACCGCGACCAGCACCACGTCCGGGGCGTCGATCTGCTCGGCGATCTCGAGGCCGACCGTGCCCGTGCCCTCGCGGGTGCGCTCCCCGTCGAACGGGTGCACGAAGGTCCGGCCCTCCTGCTGCCGGATCTCGTCCACGCGCGCGAACGCCTCCCCGATGTCGTCGGCCAGGATCACCTCGGCGCCGTGACGTTCGCAGGCCGCCACCCGCACCGGATCGGCGGCGCGGTGCATCACCACCTTCGCCGAGATGCCGGTGACCGCGGCCGCGTACGCGACGGCGATGGCATGGTTGCCGGCACTCACCGCCGTCACCCCGCGCGCCCGGGCCTCCTCCGGCAGCGTGAGCAGGGTGTTCAGGGCGCCCCGCGCCTTGAAGGTCCCCGTTCGTTGCAGGAACTCGAGCTTCAGGAACAGCGTGCCGTCACCGACCGCTGGCACCTCGGCCGGAGACGGGACCGCGTGCACGGGCGTGCGCAGGAGGTACGGCGCCAGGCGCGTTTGCGCCTCGCGAATGGCCTCTAGAGTGGGAACGCTCATGCGCCGAGCGACACCCAGCCGCCCCGCGCGGCGCTCTCACGGATGGCGTCCAGCACCCGCATGTTGTTCACGCCGTCCAGGAGGGGCGTCGGCACCGGCGTGTCCTCCAGCACCGCCTTCGAGAAGGCCTCGCCCTGCAGCGTGTACTGATCGACGTTGTCGTACGTGGTCTGGACGGTCTCGGCGCCCCGCCCGAGCCACAGGCGGTGCGGGCCCTGGGGCGGGGCGTTGAACGGGATCTCGAGCTCGATGCGCCCGTCCGTCCCGAACGCCTGGGCACGTTGGTACGGCTCGTGCTGCGTGCCGCAGGTGAACGTCGCCGTGTCGCCGTCGCCGAAGTCCAGCAGCGCGCTGGCCAAGCGGTCCACCCCGAACGTCGGATCGACCTCCACGCTGGCGACGACCCGCACGGGCTCCCGCCCGAACAGGAAGCGCGACAGCGAGACGTCGTAGCACCCGATGTCCATCAGGCCGCCCCCGCCGGTCTCGGGCTTGTTGCGGATGTTGTCCGGGTCGTGCTTGCGGTATGAGAAGTGCGAGTGCACCACGCGGAGCCGCCCGATCGCGCCCTCGTCCACCCAGCGTTTGGCCTGCTGCCACTGCGGGTGGAAGCGGTACATGAACCCTTCCATCACCTTCAGGTGCGGGTGCTTTTCCGACGCGTCCAGCAGCTCCGCCGCCTCGTCGGCGCTCATGCCGAGCGGCTTCTCGCACAGCACGTGCTTGCCGGCCTCGAGCGCCCGCTTGGACCAGGAGACGTGCAACTGGTTGGGCAGCGGGTTGTAGACGGCGTCGACCTCGTCCGACGCCAGCAGCGCCTCGTAGTCGCCGAACGCGTGCGGCACGTGCAGCGCGTCGGCCGCCCGGCGCGCCTTCGCCTCGTCGCGGGAGGCGATGGCCACCACGTCGACGTTGTCGGCCTTCTGCATGGCGGGGACGACCTTGCTCACCGCGATCTTGGCGGTGCTGAGCACCCCCCAGCGAACCTTGTCCTGCATGTCGTACCTCCAGGTCTTCAGGTCTCGGGCCACCGTACCCCGCCGCTGGGCGTGCCCCCTGCGCCTGGGACGCACGGACGCGGGGCGGGACGCTCTGCGTCCCGCCCCGTGGCGGTCGTGGCTCGGCGCTCGACTCGCGTCCTACCAGCGCCAGCCCATCATCGGGCTGAATCGGGGCCCGTCGCGAACGGCCACAGCCTGCACGGACAGGTCGACCGTGCGCTCGGTGGCCGGCAACGTCACCTCCAGGTGGTCGGCCTCGGCGGCGGCCTGACGCAGCTCCTCGGCGAACGCGATCGCACTGTCCACGCCCTGCGTGAAGGAGAGCGTGCGCGACGCCTCGCCGTCCTCGGCCTCGTAGACCTCCACCGTGACGGTCTGGCCGTCCTCGAGGCAGGCGAGGCAGGGAACGGCGCGCGCGCCGAAGTCGCCGCGGCCCGGCGTGACGGCGTCATCGCCACCCTCGAGGGTCACGACGCGTTCGGAGGTTTCGATGCGCGCGAACGCGGCGTCCTCCAGCGCAGCCGCCAGCTGACCCAGGAAGGTGGACTCGGAGTCGGAACCGACGCGAAGCGAGAGGGTGGCGACGGGTTCCGCGCCGTCGGCGGGATCCGCCTCGAACAGCGACACGCGCACGTCGGTGCCCAGCGGCAGCGCGCGCAGTCCGAAGGGGTTCGCCGAGAACGCCCCCTCGACCCGGTCGCGCAGCGCCATGGTGCCGGCGCCGTCGTCACGCAGCTGCTGCCGAGTCGTCTGACGCATCTCCATGCGCCCGGTCGACGCTTCGGGGGCGTGCATGCGGAGCGCGTGGGCGCTTCGTGCCTGCATCCGCGGCACGTCGGGCTGCGCACCTCTTGGGGGCTGCGCCCAGGCCGTGGCGCCGGCGAGCAGGCCGAGGATGGCCACGGCGACCGCGAGTCGTCGCGGTGCCCGCGTGGGGGTGGGGTGAGAACGTAGGGATTCGCACATGATGGGTGTCCTTTCTGGCCCTCGGGAGCCTCGCGTCCACGATGCCGACCGCGTGTTGCGAACTCGTGTGCGCCCGCGCTGCGGGCGGGGCGGTCCGACCGGCCCCGCCTTCGCGAAACGCACATGATCGGGCCGTACACTCGGGGTACGAACGTGGCGGTCCAGGTACCGTCGCCGTTCCGATAGGGAGGGACCATGCCGGCCGCCGAACCCGCACCTTCGTCCCCGTCGACGCGGGGTGCGCTGGTGCTGGTGGTCGAGGACGAGTCCGTCCTGGCCGCCACCCTCGAACTGGTGCTCCGCCACGACGGGTTCAGGACCGAGCACGCCTCCGACGGGCACCGTGCCGTGGCGTTGTGGCGGGCCGCCGATCCCGACCTCGTGCTGTTGGACCTCGGCCTGCCGGGCCTGGACGGAACCGAGGTGTTGAAGGTCATGCGCCGGGACGCCACCGTGCCGGTCGTGGTCCTCACCGCCCGCGCCGAAGAGGCGGACGAACTGCACGGCCTCGGGCTCGGCGCGGACGACTACCTGGTCAAGCCCGTCAGCGCCCGCAAGCTCCTCGCCCACGTTCATGCGGTCCTGCGGCGCGCGACGCCCGCCCCGAAGGCGAGCGCGTCCGAGGTGCTGCGCGTCGGCCCCCTCCACGTCGATCCGTACCGCGTGGAGGCGCGCGTCGCCGGGACCGCCGTGCCGTTGACCCCCAGCGAATTCCGGCTCCTGGCGCACATGGCGCGCGCGCCCGGACGCGCCCACACCCGCGACGAGCTCTACGAGGCGGCCCTCCCCGAAGGCGACGGGCTTGAGCGCGCCGTGGACGTGCACGTCGCCCACCTGCGCCGCAAGCTGCGCCGGGCCGGCACCGACGGCATGATCGAAACGGTCCGCGGCGTGGGCTATCGCCTCGGCGAGAGCCCACCGTGAAGCGGATCTGGGTGCAGCTGCTCGGCGCGATGCTGCTGGTCGCGCTGGTGTCGATGCTGGTCGTGCCGACCGCACTGACGCTGGCCGACCGGGCCGCCTACGCCCGGCTGCCGGACGGACTGCGCGCGCGAGTGGAAGCGTTCAGCCGTCCGGCCCCGCTGATTCCACGCGGCGGTGGTCCGCGCGCCGGGATGGGCGGAGCGGCCTTTCAGGACGACGCTACGCATCTCGCCCTCCTCCTGCGCGACCAGCGCGCACTCCGGCGGAACGCCGTCGTCATCGGTGCCTTGATGGCCGTGACGATCTCCGCAGCGTTGGCGATCCTGCTGTCACGCGGGCTGGCCCGGCCGATCGAGGCGGTGTCGCGCGCCGCCGCCCGGCTGGCCGAAGGACGGTTGGACGCCCGGGCGACCCTGCCGCACCCAGGGCGCGCGCCGCACGAGGTGCGCGCCCTCGCCCGGGACTTCGACGCCATGGCGACCGCGCTGGAACGCCTCGAGCACGAACGCGAGGCCATGATCGCCGACGTCGCGCACGAACTCCGCAACCCCTTGGCGACGTTGTCCATGCGGCTGGAGGCCGCCGCCGATGGACTGGTCGCGCTGGACGACGCGGAAGTTACGACCCTGCGCGGGCAGGTGGACCTGTTGACGCGGTTGGTGAACGACCTGCGCACCCTGTCGCAGGCCGACGCCGGCCGGTTGAGCCTGACGCCCGAGGCGCTGGACCTGCGCGAACCCGTGCGCGAGGCGGCCGCCGCCTACCGGCCGTCCTCAGCTCGCGCCGGTCTGCACATGGTACTGGAGTTGCCCGATTCGCCCCTGCCTGCCGACGCCGACCGGGACCGGATCCGGCAGGTGCTTCACAACCTGCTGGAGAACGCGTTCCGCCACACGCCCGAAGGGGGCACGGTCACGCTGCGGGCGGCAGCACGAGCGGACGGCGTCGTCCGCATCTCGGTTCGAAACACCGGCAGCGGCATCCACGTCGAGCCGCCCGAGGCGATCTTCGAGCGGTTCGTGCACGAACGCCCGCGCGACCTGCAGCGGGAGGGCGGAAGCGGACTCGGGTTGGCGATCGTGCGGACGCTGGTCACCCTGCACGGGGGGCGTGTCTTCGCCCGTGATCACGGGGATGGTGCCGAGGTCGGCTTCGAGTTGCCGGGTGGGGGGTGAGGGGCGCGTCACGCCCATTCGGGCCGAGCAACCACCGGCACCGAGCACGTGGGATGAACGCGTGAGCCGAGGCCCCCGCGCGCAGCACACGTGTCGCCCAGCCTTGAAGCCGGCCGCGAGCGGTCCCTAGGGTGAGGTCGTTCCGTCGAACGTGAGGCATACGGCCGTGCAGTTCGGCTCCAGAGGGAGGGTTCGCCGATGTGCGACCGCACGCGTGCGACCGACCGCCGACCGACGACGCACCGAACCCGAGGCGTTATCCCGCGGCACGCTGGACCGAACGCCTCGACACGGGGCCGCCAACCGCTCACGGCCCTCGTGGCCGGGGCACTGGCCGCGACCGTGCTGGCCGCGTGCGGGACGGAGCCCACGGGCGGAGCCCCTGGGGGCGGGGACGACACCGTGCCGCTAGGTTCCGAGGAGATCGTGGAGGGCGAGGACGGCGCCACGCTCGGCGCAACCACCAACGCGGTGGACGAGCGCATCGACGTCTCGATCCGAAGCGCCGACCCTGACGCCGCCACCGACGCGCCGCTGCGGGTCGAACGGGTGGGCGACGCCTACCGGTTCTCCAGCGACGAGGCCGTGGTGACGGACACCGAGCACCCCTTCGTGGTCGGCCTGCCCTTCGAGGCCGACGCGCCACCGGAGGACCTGGCCCTCGCCATGCTGCTTCCCGGCGAGGAGGGGCACGGCGATCCCGTCCCGGACCTCGAAGATCACGGCGAGGGGGTCAGCGACGACCGCTGGGCCTTCCGGCGCGCCTTCTACGACGAAGAGCGGGGCTTGCTGTTGACCACCCTGCACTCGCTGAACGAGGAGGGACGCGTGTTTCAGGTGGTGCGGGACGAGACGTTCGAGACGCGGGAGAGCACCGTCCCCAGCAAAGCCGAGGCGTTGAACCCGAGCCAGTCCGATCCGACGTTCGAGATGCGCTGCCATCCGAGCGACTTCGACAACGTCAGTTTCTCCTGCGGCCAGTTGGACCGTGACGCTGGCGCCGCGCTCTTCGAGAAGGCCTACGACGACTTCACCTCGGTCGGGTTCACGGACAGCCCCAACCTGTACCAAGTGCCCGAGTCGGTCGCGATCGACAAGGACGCGCCGTGGGCGCAGGAAGGGGCGTACGTGATGACGCTTCGCGCCTGCAGCCAGGCGATCCAGGACGTCGGCGACCCCGGGCACTACTGGGGCTCGAACGGGCCGGGCTCCGCCTACGTGTGCTACGGATCTAACGTCAACTGGAAGAAGACGCCCGATCCGCCGCCGTCGCTGTGGGTGGAGGACATCATCCGTCACGAGACGTTCCACGGCGTGCAGAGCGAGTACCATGAACGGCCTCGGCCGCGCCTGGGTGGCAGAGGGCACCGCCAAGGCCGCCCAGGAGTCGGTGAACCTCATGCTGGTCTCCAAGCGCGGCAACGACCCGCACGACGCCGGCGCGCGCCACGCCGTCGACGAGGCCCTGACCAGCACCAACAACAACGAGCACTACAAGGCCGAGGACTTCTGGGTGTGGCTGGGCAGGCGCCTGAACCAGGCCCGGCCGGTCGGCGAGGAGAAGGGCCTCGGGTACCTGATCCCGTTCTTCGAGGAGGGCGGCGACGTCAGCGACGTGGACGCCGAGCTGAAGGAGACCTCGACCTACGGCGGCCCGGGGCTCTCGGGGCTCAGCGCCGCCTACCTCGACTGGGTCCGCAACCAGGCGTTCGAGAAGGCGATCCAACTGGGGCCCGACACGCTGGGGCAGGCGTGTGCGTACGAGGGGACCTTCGTCGACCAGTTGGTCACCTTGGACTACGATGCGGAGGAAGCACCGCCGGTCGACCACCGCTTCACCCTGGACCCGCTGAACTCCCGCGTGGTGCGGTTCGACTTCGGGTCGTTCGTGCTCGGCCCGTACGAGGCGCTGGCGAGCGTCGACGCCGACGACACCGCCGTCAAGATCAAGTTCTTCGACGATGCGGACGCCGGCACGCGGGACTGCCGCGACGGCGGCGGCACCTCCGAAGTGGGCAACCAACTGGTGCAGCACCAGGCGCGTGACGGCGAACACCGACACTACGCGCTGGTGAGCAATACCGACCTGTCGCAGAGTCACGACGCCACAGCTTCCGCGGAGGGCCTTCAGCAAGGCGTCCACGTGATCGCGCCCGGCGACGACGCCTCGTACGACGAAGGCGACCAGGTGTTCCTGGAAGCCGCGGCGACCGGCTTCAGTTCGTATGGCGACGACTTCTCGATCGAATGGAGCTACGAGAACGACGACGAAGAACGGGAGATCGTCGCCACCACGGGGCAGCGCGAAGGCGAGCGGGTCCAACTCCCTGCTTCGACGGCCCGCTCACCGTCGACGGCCACCAACGACACGCAGTCGGCCTCGACGATCGTAAGCCCCTCCTGCACGCCCAGCGAGGAGACCTTCACCTTCCACATGGACGAGACCAACAGCGGCGAGGTGTGGAGTGACGGTGAGACCCAAGACGTCAAGGTGAACCCGCTCGAGGACGGCAGTGGCATGGTTCTGGTCGGTGACACGGAGGGGGGCTTCGGCGTGCGCGGCTACCTCGACTTCGACCTTTCCACGCTGCCGAACGACCTGTCGTCGGTCCAGTCGGCCGAGATGACCGTCTTCTTCGAGGATTCGTTCGGCGACCCGTACAACGATCTCGGCACGCTGCAGGCGCTGCACGACGAGTACGGCACGCTGGAGGCCAGCGACTACCCGACCAGCACCCCCCGCCCCGGCCTGTACGACCTGGCCGACACGCCGGATCCCTTCGGCAACGTCACGGTGGACGTGACGACCGCCGTACGGGACGCGTGGGACAACCGCGAGACCATGGACGAGGACGTGCAGTTCATCCTCTACTTCGACATCGCCGACCAGCACGACGACAACGAGGACGACCTGCTCAAGATCAGCGCCTACGAGCCCGAACAGGGCGGGCCGGTCGTGCCGACGCTGGACGTGACGGTCGAGCACTGACGCCGAAACCCCTCAGGTGACGCCCCAACCCCCAAGCGAGTACGCTGACCCCGTACCCGCAGGAAGGAGCGCACCGTGGGCATCTTCAGCAGCCGCCCCAAACGAGCCGTCGTGCCACCGCAGGCGGGCTGGGACCCGGCGACCTGGGCGACCCGCGTTCCGCTGACGCACACCGAGAACTTCGCCGAGGTGTTCCGGGCGGCGTGGGAGAACCGCGACCGGGCCGGCTACGCCTGGCGGATCCTGAACGACGGCGTCTGCGACGGTTGCGCGCTGGGCACCAGCGGCCTGGAGGACTGGACGGTCGACGGGGTGCACCTGTGCAACGTGCGGCTGAGGCTGCTGCGCCTGAACACCATGCCGGCGCTCGATCCCGCGCGGCTGGCCGACGTGGCGCAGCTCCGCACGCTGCGCGCACGTGACCTGCGTGCGTTGGGCCGTCTCCCCCACCCCATGATCCGCCGCCGGGGTGAAGCGGGCTTTCGTCGCATCGGTTGGGAGGAGGCGCTGGCACTGATCGCCGAGCGGCTCGGCGCGAGCGAGCCGGACCGGACCTTCCTCTACCTCACCAGCCGCGGCATCCCGAACGAGACGTACTACGTGGCCCAGAAGGCGATGCGCGCCCTCGGCACCAACAACGTCGACAACGCCGCGCGGGTGTGCCACTCGCCCAGCACGGTGGCGTTGAAGGCGGCGCTGGGGGTGGGGGCGACCACCTGCTCCTACACCGACCTGATCGGCACCGACCTGATCACCTTCCTCGGCTCCAACGTCGCCAAGAACCAACCGGTGGTGATGAAGTACCTCTACCACGCCAAGAAGGCCGGCACGAAGGTGGTCACCATCAACCCCTACCGCGAACCCGGCATGGACGCCTACTGGGTGCCGTCCGACGTCGAGAGCGCCCTGTTCGGCACCAAGATCACCGACCGGTTCGTGCAGGTCGCACCCGGCGGCGACCGGGCATTCCTGCACGGCACCCTCAAGGCCCTCATCACCGCCGGCGGGGTCGACGAGGCGTTCGTCGAAGCGCACACCGAAGGGTTCGAAGACCTCCGCGCCATGCTGGCCGCCACCCCGTGGGAGACCCTGGAGGGGGCGGCCGGCCTGCCCCGCGCCGAGATGGAGGCCTACGCCGACATGGTCGCCAACGCCGAGCGGGCAGTGTTCGTGTGGGGCATGGGCATCACGCAACACCGTGGCGGCGAGGACAACGTGCGCGCGATCATAGACCTAGCGTTGGCGCGCGGGTTCGTGGGGCGCGACGGCTGCGGCCTGATGCCGATCCGCGGCCACTCCGGCGTGCAAGGCGGCGCCGAGATGGGCGCCTACGCCACCGTGTTCCCGGGCGGCACGCCGGTCGGCCCAGGCGCCGCCGATGCGCTCTCCGAACGGTACGGCTTCGACGTGCCCGCGCGGCCCGGCCTGACCACGCCCGCCATGCTGGACGCCGCCCGCGCCGGCGACATCGACGTGCTGCTGGCCGTCGGCGGCAACTTCCGCGAGGTGATGCCCGATCCCGCCGGCAGCGACGACGCGTTCGGACGCATCCCGCTGCGGGTGCACCTGGACATCGTGCCCAGCAGCCAGATGCTGGTCGATCCCGCCGACACGGTGATCCTGCTACCGGCCACCACCCGCTACGAGATGCCCGGCGGCGTCACCGAGACCAGCACCGAACGCCGCATCGTGTTCAGCCCCGAGATCCCCGGGCCGCGCGTCCAAGGGGCGCGGCCCGAGTGGCGGGTCCTGGCCGAGCTGGTGGCCCGCGCCCGCCCCGAGCGGGCAGAAGCCCTGCGCTTTACCGGCACGCCGGAGATCCGCGAGGAGATCGCCCGGGTGGTGCCGATGTACGACGGCATCCAGCACCTCCACGCCAAGGGCGACCAGGTCCAGTACGGCGGGCCGCACCTCTGCGCCGGCGGGGTCTTCCCCACCCCGAGCGGCCGCGCCCACTTCCACCCGGTGCCCGTCGCGCCCCGTACGCGGCCGGCCGGCACCTTCGCGCTCGGCACGCGCCGCGGCAAGCAGTTCAACAGCATCGTCCACGAGGACCGCGATTCGCTGAACCAAGCGGGACGGGACGCGGTGCTGATGGCCGAGGCGGACCTGGCGCGCCTGGGCCTGCGCCCTGGCGACCGGGTACGCGTCGAAACCGAGCACGGCACCTTCCTGGGCCGCGCGACCCCGGCCGAGCTGGCACCCGGCACCGTCCAGGTGCACTGGCCGGAAGCAAACGTCCTGCTGGACGCCGGCGCACGCTCGGACGCCGCCGACATCCCCGCCTACAAGGAGGCCGTCGCGCGTGTCCGGCCGATGGGCGCAGGCGAGGCCGCCGAGCCAGTGGACGCGGCCACGCGCCGGGTGTGACCATGCGCGTCCGCGCCGGCACGCCCCGCGCCAAGCCCGCCACACCCGTCCGCATCGTCCGCGTACGTGAGGACCGGACGACCTCGCACCGCGACGTGGTGGCGGGCGAGGAACCGATGGAGATCCGCCTGCTGGCCGGGGGGCGGTGCGAGCGCGTCGCCGTCACCATGCGCACGCCGGGGCACGACTTCGAACTGGCGGCCGGGTTCCTGTTCGGCGAGGGGCTGATCATTGGCCGCGACGACCTCGCCGCCCTCCGCTACTGCACCGACGTCGCCGAGGACCAGCGCTACAACGTGGTGAACGTCCACCTGCACGGCGGCGCGCTTCCCGACCTAGCGCGCATGGAGCGGCACTTCACGGTGAGCAGCGCCTGCGGCGTGTGCGGCAAGGCGCACATGGACGACCTCGAAGTCCGCTGCGACGGGCCGCTGCCGGCCGGCCCCCGCGTTTCGGTGGCACGGCTGGCCACCCTTCCGAGCGCCATGCGCGAGGCGCAGGGCCTGTTCGAGGCCACCGGCGGGCTGCACGCCGCCGCGCTGTTCGACGCGAACGGCACGCTGCTGGCCGTGCGCGAGGACGTCGGCCGCCACAACGCCATGGACAAGCTGATCGGCTGGGCGCTGCTGGCGGGCGGCCTGCAGCAGGAGGCGATCGTGTGCGTCAGCGGGCGGGCGTCCTTTGAACTGCTGCAGAAGGCGTTGGCCGCCCGCCTGTCGTTCTTCGCCGCCATCTCGGCGCCGTCCAGCCTGGCGGTCGACCTGGCCCGGCGCTTCGGCGTGACGTTGGTCGGCTTCCTGCGGCCCGGCGGGTTCAACGTGTACGCGGGGGCGGAACGGATCGACGGGTTGCCCGTGGAGCGCTGAACAACTCCGTACCCGTGAGGGCGCGCCCGTAACCGGCGGGGGGAACGACCTCCTTCGTCACGTGGGGTGAGGCCGGCAGGCAACATCCTCGCGCCTGGAAACCCTTTGACACGCGTGCATTCAAATGTTCTTTTAAATGCGTGAATGATGGCGTGCCCGAACCTCTGAAGAGACGCATCTACGAACGCCTGGCCCACGTCCCCAAGGCGCTTGCCAGCGCCCGGCGCCTGGAACTCGTCGACCTGCTGGCGCAGGCGGAAAAGAGCGTCGAGACGCTGGCGCGGGAGAGCGGCCAGTCCGTCGCCAATGCCAGCCAGCACCTGCAGCAACTGCGGCGCGCCGGGCTGGTCGAGGTGCGGCGCGACCGTACCTACGGCTACTACCGCCTGGCCGGCGACGACGTGCTGCGGCTGTGGCAGGCCGTGCGCGCGCTCGGCGAGGCGCGCCTGGCCGACATGGACCGCTTGTTGGACGAACTTCACCCCGGCGGCGGCGAGCCGGCCCCCCTCACCATGGACGAACTCCGTGACCACCTGGCACGCGGCGGTACGGTTCTGCTGGACGTCCGCCCCAGCGACGAGTACCACGCCGGCCACATCCCCGGCGCCCTCTCGGTGCCGGTCGATGAATTGCCGGAACGCATCCACGAACTTCCCGATGACGCGGAGGTGGTCGCCTACTGCCGCGGCCCCTACTGCGTCTTCTCCGACGAGGCCGTGGCGCTGCTGCGCGCGCACGGCATCCCCGCCGCCCGCCTGCAGGAGGGCTTCCCCGACTGGCGTGCGGCGGGCCTGCCCACCGAAGGGAGTCCCGCATGAGCCGCGCCATCGGTCGTGACCGATTGCCGGCACGTAGCCAGCTGACTCCCGACGCCAGCGAGCTGGAAGCGGGCGGCAACCGCTGTGCCGCCGGCTGAGGCGCGCGCCACGCGCGTCCACCAAGCCGCACCCGAGACGGGCGGGCGCACCCCGTCCGCCTTCTGGCTCCTCGCCCTCATCAACCTGTTCGTGGGCGCCATGGTGGGCCTGGAACGCACGGTCGTGCCGCTGCTGGCCGAGCAGGACTTCGGCCTCCGCGCGGGCGCCACCATCGGCGGTTTCATCGTGGCGTTCTCCGTGGCCAAAGCGGTGGTGAACCTGTTCGCCGGCGCCGCCGCCGACCGCTGCGGGCGCCGGCGCGTGCTCATGCTCGGCTGGTGGGTGTCGCTGCCAGTCGCGCCCCTGCTGATGTGGGCACCCACGTGGGGCGTGGTGGTCTTCGCCAACGTCCTCCTCGGCGCCGGCCAGGCGCTCACCTGGTCGATGACGGTGAACATGATGGTCGACCTCGTGCCCGGCCACAAACGCGGCTTCGCGGCCGGCATGAACGAGTTCGCCGGCTACCTCGGGCTCAGCGCGACCGCGTTCCTCACCGGCCTGATCGCCGCCGAGGCGGGGCTGCGCCCGTGGCCGTTCGCGCTCGGCATGGCGATCGTGCTGCTGGCCCTCGTCCTTGCTCGGCGGGCACCGGAGACGGCGCCCGCACCCTCGGGCGCGGCGTCGGCCGCGGCGTTGCTGCCGCGCTGGACGCCGGGCGTGGGGGTCCCCAGCGTGCTGGGCCTGGCCACCAACCTCAAGGACGGCCTGGTGTGGCTGTCCCTGCCGCTGCTGCTGGCCGGCCGAGGCTTCGACCTTGCCCAGATCGGCACCGTCGCCGGCCTGTACCCGCTGTTGTGGGCCGCCGGACAGCCCCTGTTCGGCCCCCTCTCCGACCGCGTCGGCCGGCGCCTCCTGGTAGGGGTCGGCACGGCGACGCAGGGGGCCGGCCTGCTGCTCCTGGCGCTGGCGCCCGCGTACGTCGCGGCCCTTGCCGCCGCGGCACTACTGGGCGTCGGGACCAGCATGGTGTACCCGGTGCTGATCGCCGCCGTGGCCGACCGCGTGCCCGCCCACGCCCGCGCCACCGCCCTGGGGGTGTACCGCTTCTTCCGCGACGGCGGGTACGCCGCCGGCGCACTGATCGGCGGCTTCGGCCTGCTGCACCTCGGCCCCGTCACGGCCTGGACCGGCGCCGCCTTCCTGCCCCTGGCCGTGCTGGCGTTCGCGAGCCTGCAGGGACGAACGCACCTTCCCGCCCGCGAAGATCCGTCCGAAGGTCACCCCGGAGGTACGCCATGAACGTGCTGTTCATCCTCAACGACCCGCCCTACGGCACCGAACGGTCCTACAACGCACTACGTCTGGCCCTGCAGCTCGCCAAAGGGGAAGGCGCCACCATCCGGGTGTTCCTGATGGCCGACGGCACGAACTGCGCCAAGCAGGGGCAGGAGACGCCGGATGGGTACTACAACCTAGCCCGCATGCTGAGAATCCTGCTCCGCAAGAACGCCGACGTCGGCGCCTGCGGCACCTGCATGGACGCGCGCGGCCTCCGCGAGGACGAGCTCCTGGACGGTGTCCACCGCAGCACCATGGAGGAGCTGGCCACCTGGACGCACGAGGCGGACAAGGTGCTGGTGTTCTGAGTCGAATCTCCTGCCTTGCCGGGGCCGACGGGTCGAGGACGCCTTCGGCCTGTGGCGCGCCCCGATCTGGGCCACGCTGCCGTACCTGATCGACAGCGAGACGATCACGATCCACGTGTTCGGGGCGCAGGGGTAGAACACCGCTAAGCATGCGATCGCTTCGTGCCCGGTGCCCGGCGCGCCCAGCGCGAAGCCGTCGACCGAACGACGTACCTCAGCGACGATCCTGACGAAGCAACGCGGAGGTGAACGCCTCGAAGGTGGGCAACTCCTCGTTCACGATGGCGTGCACGACCTCCATCTCGAGGTCTTGATCGCAGCGCACCGCGACGTTTCGAAAGCCCACCATTCGCTGCAGGTCCTCGCTCGACGCCGGCTCCAATACGCCCGCCTCCGCCAAGATCGCGAAGGCGTGCCGCCCGCTCTGCGGGACGCCCAGTTGGCGCACGCGCACCACGTGCATGGCCAGATCGATCGCGGTCTCGCACGCCTGCAGAAGGTTGAGAACGAGCGCGTCCTGCCGGCGCAGGTCGTCATCGAACCCCACGCCGTCCCCGTACTCCTCGTGGACGCGGGCGACGCAACGTTCGATCGTCGAGGCCTTGTTCAGGACGACGTCATCCACCATGGACGCGCCCCCGCCGGCGTATGTCGCGGAGGATCCCCTCGCGTGCCTCGTTGAGACGCGCGTAGTCGGAGAACACGAAGCCGAGGAACGCCTCGGCGTCCGGATCACCCGATGCGAACAGCACCTCGGCCGAGCTGACCGCTTGCATTCGCAGCACCGTGCTGGCGGCACGCAGGTCGATCAGGTGCACGTCCTTCGACGTGGCGAGCTCCAATTCGGTGCGAAGGCGGCGCAGCTCGTCCACCGGCAGTGGCCCCGGCGCCAAGATCGCCACATCCACGTCGCTCCGGTCGGTCGCGTCGCCGCGCGCGACAGAGCCGAACAACGCCAACCACTGCAGGTTCGGGACGACGGCGCGCACGCGGGAGACGACCTCCTGTCGGAGCACATCGGAGCCGGTCACGAGGGCATGGTAGCGCGGTGGCGTGGGGCGCCCCGCGCATGGGTCGGCAGGAGATCGCCTACTGCGCGATCGGGGCCGCGCTTTGGCAGCGCGGCCCCCTGAGAGTTCGGCGCAGATGCGCCCTCAGCGCGCCGCGTCCCGCGCGGCCTGGAGCCATTCGTCGACCTCCGCGCGGTTGTCCTCGATCCACTCCTCCGCCATGGCGCGAATGTCCTCGTCGCTGTTCTCGCCTTGGGTGATGCGCGCGGTCATCGAGGAGAGGTCCTCGATCGACATGCGAACGCGCTCGAACAGGGCCTCAGCAGCCGGGTTCTCGGCCAGGAACGCGTCGTTGGCAACGATGTTCCAGTCTCCGATGACGAAGCCCAGGCGAATGGGGCTGGTCACGGCGCCCTCCAGGTCCTCGGCGACCATCGCGTCTTCGAAGCCCTCCTGCCCCTCGCCCGGAATGATCTCCGGCACGTTGATCCACATCACGTCCTCGCCGGGCACCAGCTGGAGGATGGTGAAGTTGGGCACCCAGGTGTAGAACGCCACCGGCTCGCCGTTGCGGTAGCGAGCCAACGCGTCGGCGAACGAAGCGGTATAGGCCGCCTCCACCAGGTTCACGTGATCGCGCAGGTCGTAGACGTCCATGTGGTGGTTCGTGATCACGTGACAGCCCCAGCCGGGCGGGCAGCCCACCAGGTCCGCACGCCCGTCACCGTTCGCGTCGAACGCCTCCTTCACCTCGGGACGCCTGAAGTCGTCGAGGGACGTGATGTCGTACTCTTCCACCGCCTCACGGCTCACCAGGTACCCCTCGAGGGTAATGTCGTCGCCGATCGTTCCGACCACGCTGGCGTGATCCTCGAAGTTTTCGGGAAGATGCGCCTCGTGCAAGGGGAACGCGCCGCTCGCCCAGTAGTCGACGTCGCCCTGCACGACCGACTGGTAGAAGATGGGGTTCGAAAGCGCCGCCTCCTCCTGCACGTCGTATCCGAGTTCCTCGAGCAAGACGTGGACGACCGCCGTCGGCGGAAGCGCGGAGTTCCACGTCGCCACGGCAGGCTGGGCGGTGACGCCCTCTCCAGGACGATCCGGGTTCTGCGCCATCGCCGCGCCCGCAGCGATGGGCAGCAACAGCATTGCGACAATCCAATGTCGTACGTTCATGAGGGTCTCCAATCCGGTTCGATGCGAGCTTGCGGCAACAGTGTGCGCCCACCTGCTCTTCGCCACGGGAGGTTCTCCGGGCGGCAGGCGCAAGCAAGCCATGAGAGGCAGGCGCCATACGGATTATGGCCCCTTTCCTTCTGTTGCCCGTATCGCCATACCGTGAACGGGCAACCCCGGGCATGCTAACGGGGGTGCGACAGGTAGGCTGACGCCAGGAGGCCACCATGCGCGTCGTTTGGCTGCTGCCCGCCACCACCGAGATCGTCTGCGCATTGGGCGCTCTCGAGGACCTAGCGGGCGTGTCGTACGACTGCGACCATCCGCCCGATGTGCGCGAACTGCCGCGCGTCACCCGCTCCCTCCTCGAGCCCGAGGACCGTTCCGGTGCCGGTATCGACCGGGCGGTGCGCGAGGGGCTGGCGGAGCATGGCACCCTCTACCGCATCGACGAGGCGCTGCTGCGGAGATTGGCGCCGGACGTGATCCTCAGCCAACGCCTGTGCGACGTGTGCGCACCCGCGCACGGCTCCGTCACCGCGCTGGCCTGCGAGCTTCCAGGACGCCCACGCGTGCTGAATCTCGAGCCGACGCGCCTTGACGAGGTGTTCGCGAACGTGCGGACGGTGGCGCAGGCGCTGGAACGAGGCGCCAGGGGCGAGGCGCTGGTCCGCGACCTGCAGGCACGCGTGGCGCGGGTGCGGGAGGCCACCCAGGACGTCGCGCGGCGCCCCACCTGCGTCGTCCTCGAGTGGCTCGATCCGCCGTTCCGCAGCGGGCACTGGGTGCCGGAGCTGGTGTCGCTGGCGGGCGGCCGGGAGCCGCTGAGCCGCCTCGGCGCACGCTCGACCCCCGTCGCCTGGGAGCACGTCGTGGCGGCGGCGCCCGACGTGCTGGTGATCGCTCCGTGCGGCCAGTCGATCGCGGCGTCACAACCCGACCTGGCGCGGCTGCGCGCCCAGGCGGGCTGGAGTGAGCTGCCAGCGGTGCAAAAAGACCACGTCTACGTCATGGATGGCAGCGCCTACCTCAGCCGGCCGGGCCCCCGCCTGGTGGATGCCCTCGAGATCCTGGCCGGCGTGTTGCATCCCTCGCGCTTCCCGCAGTGGCGGCCCGAACGCCGACCCTCGGACATGATGCAGCGGGTCGGTGCCGCCGCTCCGCACGTCCGCCCCACCGCCTGAGTTGGCCCGTCGGCGCGTCCACGGGGCTTGGGGACGGGCGCTCACGATGAGGCCCCGGCTGGGCGCGTCCGCGCCGAGAGATTGACGCCCGTTTCACGCCGCGTTCCCTACGCTTGCCGCAGTCGGACCCGGCGGGAGCCGGTTCGGCGATCGGAGGTGTGGATGCGAAGGCTTGGGCTCGACCTCGTGGTGCCGCCCTTCGACGTGCGTAGCTACGAACTCGAGAGTTCCATCCAGCTCGAGGGAGGGATATCGGCTGTCTACGGCACGGTGTACGGGAGGCGCACCGCGCCCGCACGCCCGTTCGGGACGGTGCGCCCTGGCGCACCGCGTCCGCCCCGAGGAAGACCCGGCGGCGTGCTGGCCGCCGTGGTTCTCGCCCTCGCGCTGTCCGCCTGTGGCGGCGAGGGCACCGCCAGCGGAGACGACGCGCCCCGCTGGAACCAGGCCCGGTGGGACGTGGCGTCATGGCGCCCATGACGAGGAGGAGCGCATGAAACGAGGCATCGCGTACGGGACCGTCAGCATCGCCTTGGCCCTGGCCGGCGCGTGGGTCGCGGCCCAGCTGGACCTGAGGGTCTTCGAGGCGGGCGAGATCATCTCGTCCGAAGCCGTCAACCACAACTTCCAAGAGCTGGGGGCGGCCGTCGCGGAGCGACAGTTGCGGGTCGACGGTACCTGCGACCCCGGCTCCGCCATTCGGGCCATCGCCGCCGACGGCTCGGTCAGCTGCGAAACGGACGACACCGGCGGGGCAGGTGGGTCGGGCGGGGATCCCACCGTCACGACCGACGCGACCCTCACGGGAGACGGCTCCGAAGGCGCGCCGCTCGGGCTGGAGGTGCCGCTGCAGATCGACGGTTTCTCGAACGCGAACCCGATCCTGCGGGCCGCCAACGAATCCACGGGATCCGCGGTGCTCGGCGAGCACGTGGACGGCACCCGGGGCTACCTCGGCTTCGAGGCGTACGCCGTCTACGGTCAGCACAGCAGCGGCAACATGGGGCGCCTCGGCAGCGACGACTACGGCGTGTTCGGGATGAACGACGCCTTCGAGTCGCACGGCTACTTCGGCAGCGAGGACACGGGCGCCTACGGGCAGAACCATTTCCAATCGGGCCGCGGCGTCTACGGCTACGCCGGCCACACCAGCGGCACGAACCACGGCGTAATCGGCGCGAGCGAATCCACCTCCGGCACAGGCGTGCATGGGAGGGCGATCGCGTCCTCGGGCGAAACGTACGGCACGGCCGGCACCGCCGCCTCCCCCGACGGCTACGCCCTGTGGGGCGAGAACGAAGCGACCGGATCCTTCGGCTACGTCGGCGGCGATTGGGCCGTCTACGGAAGCCACGGAGACGGCGACGCCGCCGGCGTCCTAGGCACGGAGAACGCAGGCGTGCTGGGCATGGGATTCCGGGGTGCCCTCGCCGGCAGGTTCGACGGCGACGTGGAGGTCGATGGAGACCTGAGCGTCAGCGGGACGATCAACCCCCCGTCCAGTCGCACCATGAAGGAGGACGTGCGCCCGGTCGACGGCGTGGACGTGCTGCGCACGCTGGCCACGATCCCGGTCACGAGTTGGCGTTACACGGCAGACGATGCTCGGGCCCTGCACGTCGGACCGATGGCGGAGGACTTCCACGAGGCGTTCGGGCTCGGCGCCGACCGGGCACGAATCTCGACCATCGACGCGGACGGCGTGGCCCTCGCGGCCATCCAGGGCCTGTACCGCGAGTTGCAGCAGCGCGACCGCCGCATCGCGCAGTTGGAGTCCCGGCTGGCCGCGCTGGAGGCGGAGGGGCGGTGAGGGCGGGGCAGAACGCGACACCTCCGCTCGCTACCGTCCTACGACCCGCAGCGGGTACGACAAGGTGAAGGCGTACCCACCGAGATTGCGGAGCGTCAGCTCGGCCGTGAGGTCCTGTCCTGCCTCGGCGTCCGCCTCCTCGAGCGGCGTCACCGCCACCACCACGCGGCAGAACACCCGGAAGGCCATCCCCCCTGCACCGACCTCGGTGACGTCCCAGATCTGATCGACACCCTCGAGCGCGATCTCGACACCGGACGCCCCCGTGACGTCCACGAGCTCGAACCACGCGGTGACGTCCTCCGCGGCAGGCGCGCGGGTCTCCTCCGCCCGGTCGGAGAGGGCCGCGTTCACCGGCACGACCGTCGAACTCGGCATGCGCTGCAGGCAGATCCACTGGCTCACATCGTGCGATACCCGCGTCGTCGCATCGGCAGGGACCTCGGCGCGAGGGGTCCGTTCGAGGCGTACCGGCGCGTCCTGGGCGAGCGCAACTCCGGCGAGTACCAGGAGTGCGATCGCGAAGACATTGACGAGTCGAGCACGCATGCAGTTCACTGGGACTCCTTTCGAGAGCTCATGGAGCGCGGCGCATAAGGCCGACGTACGGTGGGCCGCTACGAGAAGGGTAGCGCGGCGGCTACGCGCCACGTCCTGGCGACACCTTCGTGCGATCCGACGACGACACGACCCGCGTGCTATGTTCCGAACACCATGCTGCTCCGGACGCTGGGCGGCCTCGCGCTCGAAGGAGGGGAGGTCGCGCGGCGCAAGCCGTTGCTCCTGTGCGCGTACCTGGCGGTCGAAGGGTCGAAAGACCGTCGGCACGTCGCGGAGTTGTTCTGGGGCGCAACGAACGACCCCGCATCGAACCTGCGTGTGGCCCTGTCGCAACTGCGGCGCGCCTCCCCCGACCTGGTCCATGACGACGGACCCCGCGTCGGCACGCGGGTTCGCACCGACGCGCAGGCGTTGCTCGACGACCTGGAGCGGGGCATCGCCGACCGCGTCGACGACTACCGCGGCCCGTTCCTTCAGGGCCTCGAGAACGACGGTTTGCCTGCCGAGCTCGAGGAGTGGGTCCTGGGCACCCGCGCGTTCTTCGGCGCGCGCGTCCGCGCCCGCCTCGTCACGATGGCCGCCCGGCGGCTGGAGCGGCACGAACGGGGCGATGCCCTCAGGCTTGCTGAGCGGGCGCTTTCCCTCGGTCCATTGGAGGAGTTCGATCCCGAGCAGCTTCCGGCGCTACACGAGGTTCTCTCGCGCTTGGGAAGCTCCGAGGTCGACCGCGTGGCTGCGCTGGCGCGCGAGTACGGAGTCCCGCTGGACGCCGAACAAGGCGCCACCACGGGAAGCGTCGAAGGGAACGCCGTACGGTCGCCGCCCTCTCGCCTACCCCGTAGCACGTCCAGATTCGTGGGTCGCCGAAACGAGATCGAGACGTTGGTGGGGCATTTGGTGCAACCCCACGTGCGGCTGATCACGCTGCTCGGGGGCGCCGGAACGGGCAAGACGCGCCTGGCCTCCGAGGTGGCCAGGCGCCTGTTCGACGCGGGCCACTACCCCGATGGCGCGTTCACCGTCGACTTGGCGGACCTCGTCGACGCGCGTTCGGTGCCCGACCGCATCGCGCAGACCCTCGACGTGGTCGTCCTCGCGAACGGCCGCGAAGCAGCGCAGTTGGCAAAGGCGATCGGCGAGCGGTGCATGCTGTTGGTGCTGGACAACTTCGAGCAGGTGCGCGAGGCGGCGGACCTGGTCGCATACCTCGTCCGGCACTGCCCGGCGCTGGACGTCCTCGTCACGAGCCGCGAGCGCCTTGCCCTCTCGGAGGCGTGGGTGGTGCGCGTCGGTGGCCTCACCACGCCGATGCCCGACGTGGCCGAGGCATCACAGATCTACGCGACCGACGCGGGCCGGCTGTTCCGGATTCGCGCCGCGCGCGTGCGGGGCGGGGCACTCGGCGACACCGACGCTGGGGCGGTGGCGCGCATCTGCCGCGCGGTGGCGGGCAACCCGTTGGCGATCGAGCTGGCCGCACCGTGGCTTCGCGTCCTGTCTCCAGACGCCCTTGCCGACGAGGTGGAACGCGGATCGGGCCTGCTCGACGAGGGCGACCGTGACCTCCCTCACCGACACCGGGGGCTTCGCGCCGCGTTCGAGCACTCTTGGTCGCTGCTCGATGGTCGCGACCAGGGGGCGTTGCGCCGTCTCTCGGTGTTTCGCGGCGGGTTCGAGCGCACCCTGGCCGCCCGCGTCGCCAACGTCACCCTTCCCAGCCTGACCCGTTTGGTCGATGCGTCGCTGATCGCGGTGGCCGACGACGGTCGCTACGACCGGCACCCGCTCCTCTACGCGTTCACGGAGGACAAGCTGGCGGATCATCCCGGCGAGCGGAACGAAACGCGCGCACGTCACGGCCGCGAGGTGCTCGACCTCCTCGACGTCTTGCACCCGAAAATCATGGGCGGAGAGTCTGCGGGGGACGCGTTGCGGCGCATGCGGCAGGAGGAGGCCAACATCGAAGCGGCCTGGGGGTGGGCCCTGGAGGCCGGCGAGTGGGCCCGCATCGAAGCGGCCCTCCCCTGCCTGGCGGCGTATACGGAGTTTCAGTCGCGCTACCACTTCGGGCACGCCCTCGCCGACCGCGTGGTGCGGTCCATTCCGGCGGACCATGAACCCCTCGGCGTCGTGCGTGCGCTCGCCCTTGGGGTGCGGGGCTTCTCGGTCTTCCGCGCCGGCGACCCCGGGCGGGTAGAGCGGGACGGGTACGCCGCGCTCGAGAGCGCCGAGCGGGCCACGCGCCCCCACGACGAGCGCGCCGTGCCGACCGCTCGCTGGTGGGCGCACCATGCCATCGCGTTGGCCGGCAAGGTACGCGGCGACGCCGCGAGCATCCTGCATCACTCCCGCGAGGCCCTAACGGTGGCCGAGGCCGCGCTGGGCGCGACCCGGGACCCAGGCGCCCTCGCCGTCTTCAGCGTGATGGCCGGCATCAACCATCACGTCCTCTGCCTCGGTGCGGCCGTCATGGGCGACCACGACACGGCAGCGCGCCACGATCGCGCGTCGCGCGCCCACCTCCAGCGCTTCGACTCGCACGCTGACGCGTACGGGGCGCAGACGACGGGGTTGCTACGGCTCTTGGCCGGCGACCCGGGCGGCGCCACAGATGCGGTCTGCGAGGGGCTCGACCGGAGCCGACGGGTCGGCTACGGCACCGCGACCGCGAACCTACTCGAGGTGCTCGCGCGCGCCGAGTTCGCACGGGGCGACCTCGCGGCCGCCGAAGCGGCGTGTGACGAGGCACTTCGGATCACGACCGACACTGGCGACGTGTGGCTGGGAACCTCGATGCGTGCCCTGAAGGGCACGCTGGCGGCCGCGCACGACGATGCGACCGCCGCGCACGCGTGGTACGCCCGCGCCTACGACATGGCCGAAGCGCACGACCTCTTGGGGTTCGGCATGGAGGCCGTGGTGGGGCGTGCGGCCCTCGCTGAGCGCGAGGGGCACGCGGCGCAAGCGGCCGCGCTGTTGCGCCTCGCCCGCGACCATCCGTTCGCGCCCGTGTGGGTCCGGGAGGAGGCGCGCCGGCGCGCCGAAGCCCTCGGCGCCGACGCGGAACCGGCACCGGAGCTGACCCTCCCGGAGGTGCGGAAAGCGATGCTTCCCGCACCCTGAGGCACGCCATGCTCCGCGGGCGTTCACGTCACCGAAACCTCACCCCTCGGGCGCTGCGGGCGGCAGGTCGCTGTTCCAGATGTGCCGCGTGATCTTCCATGTGCCGTCTACGGCCCGGTACATGATCAGGAACTTTCCGACGCCGACGACCTCGCCGTCTCCGTCGAACAGGCGATACGGACCGACGCCCCAGGCGGTGCCGCCCTCGATCCCGTAGGATTCCAGGGCGTGCACGTCGATGCGGACGGCGCCCGCCTCCTGGTACGCGGCCAGGATCGGGGTCACGTTGTCTCGACCTTGGACGAGCTCGGCGTTCGGCGGCATGACCACGGCATCTTCCGCGTACAGCATGGACACGCCCTCGAGGTCGTTGGCGTTGTAGCGCGCCCCCCACTCCACCGGCATGGCGACGAGGGCCTCCTCCGAGGGCATCTGGGCGAACGCGACGGAGGCAACGGCGAGGAACGCCGCCGCCAGGGCAATATGAGGGCTTCGGGCAAGATGCTGCATGTCGTCCTCCTGGCCAAAGGCGAACGCGACACGCGAACGGCCACCCCCGTGGCGGCACGTCGGCCCCGCGTACGACGGGATCAGCCACAGCCCGCCGGTAGGGCAAGTGAAGCAGGACGGCGTTGACGAAGCGTTGACGGGGGGGCGGCGCACGGTCCACTCAGTTGGACGCCGGATCGAAACCAGGCATGACGCGCTTCATGAACGCGTCGAACAACGGCACTGTGAAGGCCATTTCGCCGTGCGAGGGACTGTAGATCATCCCCTTGTCGATCAAGTTCTTGCGAATCGTGCTGATGGCCGTCGTCTTCCGCCCGAGCGCCTCCGCGACCTCGCCGGTGCGGTGGGGACCACGGCCGAGGTGCGCCATGGCGCGAAGGCATACCTTCTCTTTGGGCGTGAGGCGGTCCAATCGAACGCGAAAGAAGTTCTGGTCGAGTCGGTGAACGACGTGTTCGGAGGCAAGGTCGACGTCGTCGCGCGAAATGGGGCTTTCCTCTGCCGTGTTCCACGATTGGTATCCGCACTCCTGCAGGAAGTACGGATGGCCTTCCGTCTTGGCGTGGATGGAACGCAGCGCATCGGAGGCAATGTCGACGCCCAGCCTTCGCGCCGGTTCCAGGAGCGCGACGTCGGCGTCATCCTCCGAAAGCGGTCCAACGTCGGGGAATGCGAACAGGCGCTCGGCGTACGATCTCGCCGCGCCTTGTTGCCGGCTCCGGCGACTCGGTCGAGGTCGAAGAGGAGTTTGCGAAGGCTGGGCGCGAGGAGCTGTCCGATGTGGCGTCCCTCCTGCGCTTCTACAGAGATGGTCCGCGCCCCGGCCTCGGTCGCCTGCCGCTCGATTTCGTTCAATAGGACCGTCTTGCCAACGCCGCGGAGGCCGGTGAGCAGCATGCTCTTGTCCGGACGGCCGCGGGCGACCCGTGCGATCAGGATCTCGGCCTGACGAAGGATCGGATCCCGACCGACGAGCTCGGGGGGCGGGGTCCCCGCTCCCGGCGAAAAAGGATTGTCGATTGGATCCATCGACGCCTCCTTCGTTTATCGGGGTTTATACCCCTTTATAGCGCCTTCTTGCTATAAACCGCGATAGGTGGCGAAGGGGGCGCTTCGGTGGCCGGAGCGGCGACGGCGTGGCCGACCGCCGGGCGGCGGTTGAGCGCTTCGACGAACCAGTCTGCAATGCGGCCCGTCGATTCGACCCCACCCGTCTCGAACCTCTCGAGGATTTAGGGATTCCTCGCGCGAACCACCGAACGCCCGCAAAACCGGGACGCGTGGCGCGTGGCATGATGCTCTTCGAGCGTCGGATCAGGAGGTGGTGCCGCGATGAGCGAGACCGGCACACGCAGCAGCACGGGAGGGGGCATCGCAGAACTCGACGACGCATCCCTGTTGGCGGCACTGATCGACGGCTGGGAGAACGAGGTCGTTGAGTTCAAGCGGGCGGGCAGCGACGTCAAGACGTCGGACAGCGCCGAGCATGTGCAATCCACAACACCGGCTCGAGGAAGTCACCCACGTGGGTAACGCATGAGTCGGATGCAGAAAAAAGCAGGCGGCTCGAAGATGGACCTGCATATGCTCGATCGCGGATCTCGCGTCCACGACAAGATCCTGTTTGTCTAGCCAGCGGTCTGATCTCGAGCATTGCAGAAAAGATGATCCTACCCTCGGTCGGCGCCGCTTGCCCAGGCAGCAATGGGCACGACCTTCATGGCCGCATCATCATGCGAATGGTTGCTGACCTTCACGGCGACGCGGGCGCCCTCAGGCTCGGGCGACGGCCTCAATACCGCTCCTCACCCCGCAGCCGAGTGACGAGGCGTCCCGTCTCTTCGCTACACTAGATGTGCGGGTATCGGCGAGGTGCTGTTGCATCGTAGGCACGTTGCCAGCGACTGGACGGTGAGCGGTCCCGTCGTGGGCTACGTTGGGCGACGACGACACCTGCTCAGCGGCGACGTAAAGGCGTGACCGTACGCCGCACGCTAGGACCCGGGAGGCACGAGCGTGACCAACGCGGAATTCGAAGTTCTCCTCAGTGACACCTCGAAGGTCGTCGAGGGTGACATTGCGTGGAGCCAAAGCGAAGACCGTGCGACGTGGCTAGGCTTCCGAGTGGAGGTCACCAACGATGTCGGCTGGCCGTTGTTCATCGTAGGAAGCTTCAACCCGCTGGTACCGGCCTTGTCCTTCGTGCTCATTTTACAGACCACCGGCCGCGTGTACGCGCTGGACATGGGCAAGGATCATCACAACCCCCAGTGCGATCAGGTGGGTGAGGTTCACAAGCACCGATGGAACGAATCCCTCCGAGACAAGGAGGCGTACGCTCCCACGGACATCACCAAACCAGCAAGCGACGTTGTCGGCGTATGGGAACAGTTCTGTAAGGAGGCCCGGCTGCATCATGACGGACGCATGGCGCCGCCTCCGCCCATGCCGACGGAGCTGTTCACATGATCACCGAGGCCGCCTGCAAGGCATTGGGGGACGGGCTGCCGCCCCTATTTCGCTGCGAAACCCATGGCAAGTACGTTCGGGTGCGGACGCCATACCTGTACCCGGACGGCGACAACATCGACCTGTTCCTGCATGAGGAGGGCTCCATCACCGTGGTGACGGACCTTGGGGAGACCAGCCGATGGCTCCGCATGCAGACCACGTCGCCGCGGCGCTCACCCAAGCAAGACGCGTTGCTTCGGGATGCCTGCGTCACGCACGGGGTCGAGTGGTACCGCGGAATGGTGCTCGCTCGAAGCAGGAGCGCCGAAGACCTGCCTTCCGTGGTGTTGCGCGTGGCGCAGGCCGCCCTGCGGATCGCGGACCTATGGTTCACGTTCCGAACGCGGTCGATCGTGTCGGTGACGGACGAGGTGTCCGACTTCCTCGAGGAGAAGGACTTTCACGTAGACCGGGCCGAGAAGATCATCGGCCGTTCCGGATCGGTCTGGAAGCCGGACTTCCACGTGCGCGCGCCCAGCCGCAGCTCCTTGGTCTACGTCCTCAGCACGGGAAGCCGCTCAGCAGCGCGCCAAGTCGTGACCCACGTCTACACCGCCTTCTCGGACCTGAGCCATCTGCACATCGGGCCCGAGGCGCTCCAGTTCGTGTCCCTGTTCGACGACGATAGCGACGTGTGGGACGACGAAGCGTTCCGCCTTGCCGAGCAAGTGTCCACCGTCACGCGCTGGTCGGAGCCCGATCGATTCGAAGAGGTCCTTCGGGCAGCGTAGCTATGCCCGGCGCACATGTTCGGCAACGTGGACTCGCCGCATCGGCAATACGATCCGTGAGTCGTCCGCGACTGCGCGCCAAGCCGGTTCGACCTCGCTGCCTCGAACGGCAGCGTGCGACCTGGACGGCTCGACAGAACCGGCCTTACGCCTCAAGAACTTGGATGTTGAGCAACCGGTATTCCGTCGACTCGTCCAGAGTCAACGAGTTTACTCGCGTAATCATGCGCAGTGCCGCAACACACCGGGCGCCAACTTCGATCCTGTCGACATCCATTGAGTCCGCAAGCTTTCCTGCGAACCAGTTGTCATCATCGTCCATGATGCCGAAGGTTCGTCTGCCGCGATGCCAGGCGTCAAGGCGCCCCTCGATCTCGATCACCTCCGCATGCTCTTCAGCTGCAAGAGAGACCGCCTCCTTGTACGCATCCAGATACACCCGGTCGATTCGTGCATACCCCAGTTTCTGCCCATGCCTCGACCACCAGACCTCGAGCCCCACGCCTGCGCTGTGGAGGTTGGCGACGAAGCCTTCGTACTGGCCCACGAAGCGCCCGCCTAGCAGCGTCAGTTGATCGCCAAGAGCATTTCTGTCAGACCCGGAGTCAATCACGCGCATGACGGCTTCTAGCCTGAATTATTCGTGAGGGTTGGAAACGTGAAGGCCTCGAACGTGGTAGAAAGGGTGTGAGGCACGAACTTCCTACACGTTGGAGGCCTTCTAATGCGCGAGGATAGCACGCAACAGTCTGTCTTGTTCGAAGGGTGGTTCACGAAGCCGGTCGTCGCGATGTTCGATCAGCCGCTCGGCACCAGCGATGGCGGGGCGGTGTTGCTTCGCGGCGCGGACGACCGGTTGGGCTTGACGGCATCGATGGCGTCGGTATTGACGGACCGGCGGGACCCGGAACGCGTGCAGCACTCGTTTCGCGACGTGCTTCGCCAGCGGGTGGTGGGAATCGCCTGCGGGTACGAGGACGGCAACGACGCCGCCCGGTTGCGGGGCGACCCGGTGCACAAGCTGGTGGTCGACCGTGACCCTCAGCGCGGGTTGGATCTTGCGTCGCAACCGACGCTTTCACGGTTCGAGAACGGCGTGACGCGGCGGGAAGTGTTCGAGATGGGCGTGGCCCTGGCCGAGGGCGTGATCGAACGGCACCGGGCCCGCCGCAACGGCCGAGCGAAACGCATCACGGTCGATGTGGACGGCACCGACGACCCCACGCACGGCGCGCAGCAGGGCGCGTTGTTCAACGGGTTTTACGGGGAGCACTGCTACTTGCCGTTGGTCGCCTCCATGCAGTTCGAGCAGGAGGCCGATCAGTACGTCCTGACGAGCCTGTTGCGGAAGGGCAACGCCCCGCCCGCCCTGGGCGCAACCGGGTTGCTGCGCCGCATCCTGGCGCGCCTCCGCGCGGCGTTCCCGAAGGCGCGCCTGCGGGTGCGGTTGGACGGCGGGTTCGCCACACCCCACGTGTTCGACTTCCTCGAAGGGCAGGGCGTGGAGTACGTGGTCGGCATCGGAAAGAACCCGGTGTTGGAACGCCTCGCGGAACCCCGCATGCGCGAAGTTCGTGAGGCGAGCGCGGCGAGCGGGCAGAGCGAACGACGGTACGGGCACGCCCCATACCAGGCGCGCAGTTGGCCGCACGAACGAACGGTCGTGTACAAGTCCGAAGTCACTTGGTATCCCGGCCGGGAGGCGCGGGACAACCCCCGCTTCGTGATCACCAACATCAACGCCGACCCGGAGGTCATCTACCGCCGCATTTACGCGAAGCGCGGCGACATGGAGAACCGCCTGAAGGAACTCCAGGAGCACCTGGCCGCAGACCGGCTCAGTTGCACGCGGTTCCTCGCCAACCAAGCCCGCCTGCTGCTGCACACCGCCGCGTACGCCTTGTACCAGGAACTCCGGTTGCACGCGGCCGGCACGAGCCTCGCCCGGGCGTACGCGGGCACCCTCCGCGAGCGCCTCATCAAGCTCGGCGGGTGGATCAAGACCTCCGCCCGCCGCACCACACTGCACCTCCCGCAGGACGCCCCCTGGCAACAGGAATGGCGGCACGTCGCCAGAGCCCTGCAAGCCACCAGCACCGCCTGAACGACCCCAAGGCCCCACAGCGAACCTCGACCCCACGATCGACGCCCACCCCTGGCGCCGAACGGACCTCCTACGCCCCAACGAGGCCCTTCAGGCCTCGTGAACCTCGTTCACGACGACCGAACCGGCCTCAACGCCACCCACGAGGCCCCGACACGCGAACCGACGGGCCGTTACCCCGGAATCACGCCGCCCGACCCCACCCCAAACCCGCCCAAGCACGCCTCTCATGAATAAAGCGCGTTAGAGCACTTGTCCACCATTTCCGACCACGCGTACCCCCGCAGAAGGGATCATGCTTTACTGTCGTGCCCCGCTTCTCTGATCATGAGTTGCGTGTTGAGCAACGGATGTCCTGCCTCCTCGAACCTACGAATGTACTGGGTTTCCGCAGCTCGCGCACTGAAGCTGCCTACTACCTCCAGGAACTCGAAAACCGGCTCGAAGCCCTCTCGTCGGAGCTTACGCACAAACGCCTGTAAGCGGGCCTGGCCCCTCTTGTGGCTCGGGACGCCCAAGTGCTTCTGAGCCCTTAGCTCAACGTTCTCGGACCTTCCAACGTATACAACCTCGAGCGTGCGGGGATCGCGGATGGCGTAAATCCCTGCCGCGCTCGGCTCGATGCCGGCGGGCGCCAAAACTATCGGGCTCCTCCGCATGTACGGTACGTGACGCTCCGCATAGAGGTCCTTGTCGGACGGGGGGTTCGTCCACGTTCGCCACTGGCATGACTCGTTAACCCTTATCCAGAGGCGTAGCGCGGCGCTTCCCGGCACCGTTCCCTGTAGCGCGCTGGACAGCGACGGGTACCTAGAGGCGAGCGTCACCAAGCATGAAAGCTCCATAAGCGCGCCGACCGAGTGCACGGAGGTGAGCCTGACCTCGGTAACTGGACGTGACCTGCTTTGAGCAGTCCATGCCGCTTTCCTTCGATTGCCTACCTCATAACGTGACATGTTTTTATCGTATCACCCAAGTTTGTCGCTCTCCGTCTCGGTTACTTCTAACAGACAGCAGGTGCGTAGCATCACCTGCGACGTCCGTGGTACAGCCGAAACTTCGCGCGCGCAGGTGATCGCGACCTCGCGCTTCTATCGCATTGCGGTACTTACGGGTGATTCTGGGCCGCGAACCTGTAGCTTCTTCTCTGTCGCATCCTCAGCCTACGGTGCATTGGGATTCAGGTCGGACCCACACGTGGGCGACCGTCCCGCCTGGAGATCCGCAAACGCGCTGCATGCCACGCCGGTCACCTCCAGGTCAACGTTTCCCGCGAGATTGGCTACTCCGTACGTGACCAATCCAGCCTCGTCACCACCAACTGCCAGAACGGCCAGAAGACCAGCGTCGAGCAGCACTTCGCCAGCCTGAAGAATCCTGGCGCCATTGACTTAAGGGGGGCACACTGTCGCGCTCCTTAGCGACTATCCACAAGGTGCCAAGCCGCCTGGCCTTGCGCCGCGCCCACCACGCGTATGTGACCAAGCGCCGCTGATCGTTCATTGTGTAGGTTCGATCATCAGCGTCCTTTCATGAAATGACGTATTCCCCTGAAGCGAGGTGCACAAACGACCGTGACGCTTGATGTGGCTATTCCACGCTATTCGGCCGCCGTTTCCGGTTGATTCCGGCCGGTGATTCCGGGGTTATCCGGCCACCCGTTCCGGGTGATTGCGGCCGCCCTCTCCCTGGGGGGCGGGCAGGTGGGTTAACTGTTGCTTGTGGCCTGGTGGTCTGTCAATCGGCCGCGGGTTTTGCGCATGCTGTCGCCGCGTAGGTCGAGTCGGTGGGCGTTGTGGATGAAGCGGTCCAGGATGGCGTCGGCGAGGGTGGGATCGTTCAGGTAGTCGTGCCAGGCGTCGACGGGCAGTTGGCTGGTGATGAGCGTGCTTCTGGTGGCGTAGCGGTCGTCGAGGAGTTCGAGGAGGTCCCGCCGGTTGGTGTCGCTCATGGGGGTAACCCCCCAGTCGTCGAGGGCGATGAGATCGATGCGTTGGAGGCTGGCGAGCATGCTTCGGTAGCGGCCGTCGCCTTTGGCGATCTCCAGGTCGTGCAGGAGCCTGGGGAGGCGTTGGTAGAGGGCCTTGTGGCCCTCTTGGCAGGCCTTGTGCGCGAGGGCGCAGGCGAGGTAGGTCTTGCCGACGCCGGTGGGGCCGGTAATGACGAGGTTCTGGTGCCGCTCGATCCAATTGCAGTTGGCGAGGTTCAGCAGGACGCTCTTGTCCAGGTTTCGTTTCGCTTGGTAGTCGATGTCCTCGATGCTGGCCGGCACGCGTAGTTTCGCTTGGGTGAGGCGGGTCTTGAGGCGCCGATCGGCGCGGGTCGTTTCCTCGCGGTCCAACAGCAGTCCCAATCGTTCTTCGAAGGAGAGGGTTTCGATGTCGGGCGTGCGGGCTTGGTCTTCGAGGGCGGCAGCCATGCCGCGCAACTGCAGGGTCCGGAGTTTCTCGAGCGTGGGGTGCGTCAGCATGCCGGCTGGCCCTCCTGCTCTTCTTCGCGAGGCTCGCTGGGAGCCGCGTAGTACGCGCCGCCGCGGACGTTCTCATGCTGCGTTTTCGGTGGGGCGGCCGCTTGGGGCGTTTCGAGGGGTTGCTCGTCGAGACGGTTCTTCAGGATCGCCTTGACGCTCTTGAGGGAGTACGAGCGGAGCTTCACGGCGCGCGCGCAGGCGTTCTCGAGCCGGTCGTTGCCGTACGTCTTGCCGAGGTTCAGGGTGCCAACGCAGGACCGGAACGCCTGCTGCGGGTGCGTCCGCGCGGCGATGGCGCCCTCCGTGAACGCGACGGTGGCGGGCCCCATCCGGCCAGCCCACGCGAATAAGGTCTCTTCTGTCATGCCGGCGTGCTCCTGGTGCGCTTTGGGCATGTGCTCCTTGACGGTGGTGTGCCCGCCCTTCTGGTACGAGCGGGCGTGGCTCGCCACCCGCGCGTTGCGGTGGAACACCTCGATCGTCGAGGCCGTCACGCGCGCATCGAGCTGTTTCTTGCGGAGTTGGTAGGGGACACTGTAGAAGTGCTTGTCGATCTGGACGTGGTAATCGATGTGCGGTCGGACCTTCGACCACTCCGCGAACACGTACCGCGCGGCGGGCAGCGGCCGCAAGGCCGGCCGGTCGAGCTCCAGGAACATGGAGCGCCTCGAGCCGGGCCGCTTCTGGAACGGCCGCTCGTTGTACTCCTCCAGCAACGCCCAGATCGCGTCGTTCGCTTCCGCAAGCGTGAAGAACGTCCGGTTCCTGAGGCGCGCCAGAATCCAGCGTTCCACCACCTGCACGCCCGACTCCACCACCGCCTTGTCCTTGGGCCGGCGGCGGCGGGCGGGAATCACCGCGACATCGTAGTGCCGCGCGAACTCGAGGTAGGTCGGGTTGACCTCCGGCTCGAACAGGTGCGGGCTCTTCACGCCGGCCTTAAGGTTGTCGGGCACGAGGATTTCGGGGCACCCCCTGAAGTAGGCGAGCATCCGCACGTGCGACGCGATCCAGTCCGGCAGGGCCTGCGTCCAGGTGGCCTCCACGTACGCGTACTGGCTGGCGCCCAACGCCCCGACGAACACCTGCGCGTCGCGAACCTCGCCCGTAGCGGCATCGACGATGGGAATCGTGTCCCCGGCGTAATCGACGAACGCCTTCTCGCCCGCGTAATGCACCTGCCGCATGGAGACGTCCAGCGAGTCACGCCAGGTGCGCAGGCCCTCACAATACTTGCTGTACGCGTACCCCAGCGGATGCGCTGCGCGGTACTCCTCCCACAAAAGGAGGCGCGTCACCCGCTTGTTCCGCCGCAACTCCCGGTCCGCCGCGTCCCAGTCCGGCAACGGCCGTTCGACCTCCTTCGCCCCAGGCCGTGGGGGGAACAGCGTGTTCTCCAGCGTCCCGTCGTCCACGTCCGGCAGCGGCCATGACAAGCCCGCAGCTTCGGCCCTCCGCTCGTACTCTCGGACGCTGCTGCGTGCCAGGTTGCAGCTTACGGCCACCTCCCGCGCGCTCCGACGCTGGCCCCACAACAAGCGCAATACCTCTCTGACCTTCCGCATCGACAACCTCTTCCTCGGCATACGGCCTCCCCTCACGGAAGCACCGTAAGCCCAACGAGATTCCCGCCCTACCCCTCCCGGGAAGGGCGGCCGAAATCCCCTGGAACAGGTGGCCGGAATCCCGTGGAATCAGTGGCCGCTTTCCCGTGGAATCGGTGGCCGAAAACGCCTGGAATACCCATGATGGAAGCCGCAACGCGTGCCCGGCGCGCCCATGGGGTGAGGCCGACCATGCCTGAGCCCGATGCATGCCCCGCCTTCACGCTCGCTTGCACGCCCACTAAACTCGCCTTATGGCAAAGCGGCCCGCACGGGCGTTGGTGCGCATAGTACAGAGACAGAGTTTTTTGGTCTTCGAAACGTACTCTACCTAACGAAAATGGCGCCTCGTCATCTGCCGCCGAGGCAGGCAGATCCAGCATTACAGACGCTCCTGTCGGCACCGTCGGACCACCTGGAATGCACCAAATCGAGTGCCTCGCGGCCCTGCATCCCGGTGGGCCTGTCAAGATCGCCCCCTACAGATCGTCGAGGTACTCCGATCCTGGTGCTACTCCTGTCACCAGGAGCTCATCCCTAGCCCGCGTGAGCGCGACGTACAGAAGATGCCGCTCGAGGTCGTGCGCCTCCTCCATGGCCGACATGTCCGCCGCACCCGCTAGTCGGTCAGGATCCGGAATCACGTCTTCGTCGCAAGCCATCACAGCCACGACTCGGAACTCGAGCCCCTTCGCCTGATGCATCGTCGCGACCGTGACGCTCCCCTTGGCCACGGCTACTTCATCACCGATTCCGACCGAGAACGCGTTGGCATGTGCGATCGCCTTCGCCGCTCTGGCGAGTTGCTCCTGGCGGCGCACGAACACGCCGACAGCCGCTGTGGCCACGCCGCCCTCAAGGCGCTCCTTCAGCCACGCGCCGACAGACTCGACCTCTTGGTCCTCGTCCTCGAAGCGGTGGACCTCAGGGGCAGGCCCGTCGAACACCGACACGGTTCCCCGCCGGACCTCCGTCTCCCCATCCACATCGTCCATACGATCGTCGAGAAGCCGATCGGCCAGCTCCCGGATCTGCTGCGAGGTGCGGTAGTTCACCTTCAGCGTTCGTGCCCTGCCGCGCACGTCCACGCCCACGGACCGCCACGAGAAGGGTGCCTGGAATATGCGCTGGCCGAGATCGCCGGCGAAGAAGAGGCCATCGGGCCGATCGCCCGCTAGGCGGCCCAGGAAGCGGAGCTGCGCGACGCTAGCGTCCTGCGCTTCGTCCAACACCACGTGATCGAAGGGGGCGGGCGTTCCTGGCGCGAAGACCTCGGCCAACTTGTCGTAGAGAGTCGCGCGTGTCGTCAGCCCGTTCTTCGCGAGGCGCTCACGAACCTTCGCGAACACCTGCCACGCCCGCTGGCGCCGCGACTCGGCTAGTCGCGCACGCCGCCCGACACGCGCCACGTCGCGATACGACTCCCAGTCCCGAAGCTGCCACGCGTCGACGACGTCCCGCCATTCCGTGAACAGGAACCCTGCCGCGAAGGATGGTCCCTCGACCTCCCGAGACGCTTCGTCGAGCATCCGGCGGAGCGTCGCTTCGTCGACTACCTTCGGATCCCCAGCGATGCGCGCCCGGTAAAGCCTGTCGGCGACCCCATCGAGCGTGTCGACGCGGATCCGTTCGGCTAGCCGAGGGCGGTCCGCAACCAGCAGCCGGAGCTTGTCGCGCAGGTAGCCGACCAGCGGATCGGAGAATGTGGCGAGAAGAACCCGAGCCTCGTCGTCCCGCCGCGCCAAGTGCACGGCCCGATGAAGGGCAACCACTGACTTGCCGGTCCCAGCTGACCCTGCGACGCGCGCCGGTCCGTTGAACCGCCGCTCGACAAGATCGCGCTGGGTGGGATGCAGAAAGACGATCCAGCGTTCCCAAGGCGCGTCCAGTGCAGCCTTGAGCTCCTCGACCCCTTCAACGATCCGGAAGCGTCGCTGCGCATCGGGATGCTCGAACGGATCCACGTCCGTGCCCAGAGGGATCGGAGGGGTCGGCGTCTCGCCTACGGCGATCTGCAGCAACGCCTCAGCTGCCTCCGTGGGCAGGTTCTCCGCGACATCGGGAAGCGTGTCCTCCGTAACCGCACGGACATCCTCGAGCCACTCGGGAGGAACGCCGTACGACAACAAAGCTTCGTCCTCGATGCCGTCGAAGAGGAGCTTCTGCACTTCTTGCTGCTCCTCGAAGACGGGCACGACAACACGCTTGACGACTTCCTCGACCCGCTCCCGGATCACGACCAACTGGGCAGCGCCGGTTCGCGGGTGGCGCTCGAGCTTCCGGCGTTCGGCCCAGGAATAGGCGTCGTCGTGGTGACCGACATAGCAGGCCAGGAGGCTCTCGTTCGTGCAGTGGACGATGATTCGGAGATCACGGTTCACACGGACCGACCAGAAGTTCGGATCCTTCGCCTTGTCGACCCGGTGGAACTGCATGCCCGGGTTGGCAGGGTCTCTCTGAAGGTCAAAGGCGGTGACCTTGGCGGCGTCTCGCTCGTCGGCCGTCAGCCGGTCGAGCGCTTCGGTGAACGAGTCGGCGATGCGGAAGGTCACGTCGGTTCCACCTGCTTCACGTGTCACGAGGATCGATGGTTACGGCGGCAGTTTACCGAACGTCCTCCGGAACGGCGCGGTTGGCGTGTGGCATGATGCTGGTCGAGTCTCGAGGCAGGAGGAGCGACCTCGATGAGCGAGACCGGCACGGGCGGCAATCCAGGAATGAGCGCGGCCGATGATGGCATCGCTTCACTCCTTGCTCGGTTGCTTGACGCGTGGGAGAACGAGGTCGTCGAGTTCAAGCGAGCGGACCGAGACATCAGGACCTCGGACATCGGTAGGTACTTCTCGGCTCTCGCCAACGAGGCGAATCTGCGTGGGGCAAGCAGGGCATGGCTCGTCTTCGGTGTCGACGACGCGACTCGGTCCGTGGTCGGCACGCAGTTCCGACCTGATCGGGGTCACCTTGACTCGCTCAAGCGACAGATGGCCGACGGCACCGGGCCCGCGTCGACGTTCCGGGAGATCTACGAGCACTCGGATCCGGCGGGACGCGTGCTTTTGTTCGAGATCCCTCCGGCACCCATCGGCATTCCAATCGCGTGGAACGGTCACTACTTCGCGAGGGCAGGCGAGACCCTGGCCGCGCTGGGCATCGACAAGCTCGATGAGATCCGCGGGCAGGCCGGTGCGGGCGACTGGACGCACGAGGTCTTGCCTTATGCGTCATTCGCAGACCTGGACGACGAGGCCGTGCGGCATGCTCGAGAGTCCGTCGCCAAGAAACTCGCCAACCGCACGCCGCGAGAGACCGTCACGGGATGGCCGCTGGAGACGTTCCTCGCTCGCGCTCGCCTGACCCGAGACGGACAGCTCACCCGGGCGGCGGTCCTGCTGGTCGGCAAGCCCGAGTCGGCACATCTTCTGTCACCGCATCCTGCCCAGTTGACCTGGCGGCTCGAAGGCGAAGAGCGGGCGTACGAGCACTTCGGCCCTCCGTTCTTGTTGACGACGTCCGAGCTGTACCGCCGCATCCGGAACATCCAGATCCGCCTCCTGCCCGACAACGCGCTTCTGCCGATCGAACAAGCGAAGTACGACCGCAAGGTCGTTCTGGAGGCATTGCACAACGCCATCGCCCATCAGGACTTCACCCGGAACGGACGCGTCGTCGTCACCGAGCAACCGGATCGCCTCGTGTTCGAGAACGAGGGCCAGTTCTTCGAGGGGCAGCCGGACGACTACATCCCCGGCACCAGGACGCCGCGACGCTATCGGAACCCATTCCTGACCCAGGCGATGGCGGCGCTGAACATGATCGACACCATGGGCTACGGCATCCACGAGATGCACAAGAGTCAGAAGGAGCGATATTTGCCGCTACCCGACTTCGACTTGAGCGAGGCGCACATGGTGCGCGTTACGGTCCACGGTCGCGTCGTCGACCCTGCCTACACACGCCTCCTGATCGAGCAGACCGACCTTCCCCTAGCCGACGTGCTGGCGCTCGATCGCGTCCAAAAGGGCCTTCCGATCGATGCTCAGATGGCGAGGAAACTGCGACAACGAGGGTTGGTCGAGGGGCGCCGGCCGAAGTTGCACATTTCGGCTCGCGTCGCCAAAGCATCCGCGACGAAGGTGGACTACATCCGCACGCGAGCACAGGACGACGCGCACTACCAAAAGCTCGTGACCGACTACCTGCGCAAGTTCGGAACGGCCTCAAGGAAGGACATCGACGCCTTGCTCTGGGACAAGCTGAGCGACGCCTTGTCGGACGATCAGAAGGCGAACAAGATCGGTAACCTTCTGACGAAGTGGCGCCGGAACGGCGTGATCTTCAACGCCGGCTCGAGGCCGTCTCCAGAGTGGAAGCTGCAAGAAGGCGATGCAGAATGAACGCGTCGCTCAACGGAGGATCTAAGAAAGCCCACCGCGGATCTAGCGTCCAGGACGCTTTCTGGCTTTCTTAGACCGCATTCCATTCGCGGGCGTTGCAGAAAGCATGGACGAGCCCGGCACATGGCGCGGACCGACTACGTGTCGACCCGCACGACCTTCATCACCTCGTCGCCAAGGTGGTTGATGACCTTCACAGCGATGCGGCCGCTGTCGGGCTTGGGGAACGGTCGCGACACGTCGCTGTGCAAGGACGACCAGGCGTCTTCGTCGATCTCGGTGCGCAGCGTGGTCTTGAGACTCTTGTACGGGTCGTTCGCGCCGAGGAAGTAGGCCTGCCGAACGAAGAACGACTGCTCGTCGTAGTCGGTGTCGACGAACCAGCAGGCGATGCCGTCGACGTCGTCGCTGCGCACCTCGCCACTGGTGGGGTCGAACACGTCGACGCCGAGGACCTGCACCCGAATCTGGCCATCGCCCGCGTCCTCGATCTTGAGCTCGGGCTCGCCGAACAGGACGAAGAGGTTGGCCTTGTCGGTGGTCTTGAGGTCGCCGCCCATGTGCAGGTCGGCGTTCATGCGCGCCTTGAGCACGGGCATCTTGCCGAGCTTGGTGATTTCGGTGGCGTGCGCGTCGTAGCCGAAGGCGCAGGCGACCAGCACGTCGAAGCCCGCTTCGGCCGCTTCGCGCGCAGCGGCAACGAGATCGGCGCGGCCGACGGTGCCGAACTCGGGCCCCACGAACACGCCCGCACGACGTTCCCGACCGTCGTCGCCCTCGACGTAGCGGCCTTCGGCGGCGACGTACTCGCCTGGCCATGGCGTGAGGCTGCTGAAGGCGATGCGGTCGTCCTTGGAGGACTGCTGCACGCCAGCCACCCTGAGGTTGTCGAGGATCATGGAGACGAACGCGTCCTCGTCGTGGTCGACGCGCGCGGCGGGGTCGAGCGCCTGGTCGTCCTCGTCCGCGCCGACGATGCGGTGGGGCGAGAGGCTCTCGACCGTGAACGGTCCGGCGACGCGCACGACGTTCTTGTCCTCGTACGGCTGATCGTAGAGGTACTCGTGGTCGGCCTTCGCGGCGATCGAGGCGTCGATCTCCTTCTGGCGCTCGATTCGCCTGGCCCACCAGGCCTCGTGCGCCGCCTTCGCCGCGTCGCTCCAGTCGTCCTCCGCCTCGCGGGGGATCTCCCACTCCTTCCACGACGCGCCGACCTCGTCGTTCAGGCGCTCGCGCAGGGGCTCGAGGTCTTCCTGGAAGCGTTCCCAGATGACGTCGATCTCCGCGTTGTTGGCGATCGAACCAAGCGTGATGTGAGGCACGCGCTGGTAGACGAAACCGTGGCGAATGTCGCCGCGCGTCGGGCCGCTTCGAGGCTCGGTGCGAGTTGCCTCGGCCTCCCTGCTACGCCCCTCTGGCGAATCGGCGAGAAGGTAGTACGGGTAGCGTGCACCCATAATCCGAGCGCGGGCAAGGGCAAGGGCAACCCGCGATGTGTCGATCGTTATCCACCGCCGGCCCCACTGCTCAGCGACGCTTGCCGTAGTGCCAGATCCGCAAGTCGGATCAAGCACGAGATCACCGGGGTCTGTGGCCATGAGAATGCATCGCTTGACTACCTCAGGATTCGTCTGTACGACGTACACTTTGGGATCGTTGAAGCTCCCCGTGATCGTATCCGTCCAGATGTTGTTGGTTATAGAGATTGGAAAGTCGTCGATGAAACTCCTGAACTGAATCGACGCCCGCGTCGCTTGCACCCGGCCAGAACGCATCGCGCGATACATGCCAGGTACGGTTACCTTCCAGTGGCTGTTAGCAGGCGGCAAGTACTCCTGCCCGTCGAAGTGAACCGGTTGGGGTTGGGACGCCCTCCCCTGCGAGATGAGGCTGACGAGGCGATATTGCCGATGGCCCGGTTGACTTGGGCCCGCCGAGACCTCGTCCTTGGATAGCGTGGTGTGTGTTCGGCCGTCTGGCGCAAGTGCCTGCCGGTAGAGGTCAAGGGACTTGATCTCCGTCTTAGGCTTGAATAGGGGGCGATACTTCGGCTCCCTAGACCTCGAGTACCACAAGATCGAATCCGTGACGGACGGTAGGTAGTTGGATGTTGCGTATGGCGCCGTCTGGAAGTGGATCTCGACAACGAAGTTGTGTTCGCCAAGAACCTCATCCATCAGCGCCCGCACCCGATGCACGTTCTCGTCCCCAATCTGCACGAAGATTGAGCCCGACTCGGTCAACAGGCCGCGCGCCACGGTGAGCCGATCGCGTAGGTACGTCAGGTACGAGTGGATGCCGTCCCGCCATGTGTCCCGGAACGCCTTCACCTGCTCCGGCTCTCGAGTGATGTGGTCGGCCTTGCCATCCTTGACGTCGCGCGTGGTGGTGGACCACTGGAAGTTGCTGTTGAACTTGATGCCGTACGGAGGGTCGATGTAGATGCACTGCACCTTGCCGCGCAGGCCCTCCCGCTCGGCGAGGCACGCCATGACTTGAAGGCTGTCGCCGAGAATCATGCGGTTCTGCCACTTGCCCTCGTGCTCGTAGAACTCGGTCCGCTCGGCGCCCTCGGGAACCTGCGCGAAGTCCGCGAACAGGTCGGGCTGCACCTCGCTGGCGCGCTCCTCCTCCAGCTTCTTGGCGTGCCGCTTCAGGTCGTCGATCAGAACCTTCGGGTGGACCTTCTCCTGGATGTACAGGGGTGGCGCCTGCACCACCAGGTCGGACCAGTCCGCCTGGTCCTTGCCGCGCCACACCAACTGCGGGTCGAGGTCGACATCGCGGGCCTCGCGCTCCTCAACGAACGCGGGCTCGCCCTGTTCGTACGTCACGGGTTTGGCGCGCGCGTGCTCCTCGTCCAGAACCGCCTGGTACTCGGCGGTAGGGATGTTGGTGCGCTTCGCCTCGTCGTGACGGATCGCCTCGACGCGTTTGGAACTTTTGCTACGACGCTTCTTCGCCATGGCTCTCCTAGGCTCGCACGCGGTCGCCCGCATCGGGCGACGCATCGTGGTCCGGGGCCGAGAGCATCTCGTCCACCGCCTTCTCGATCACGGTCGCGAGGTCCGACTCAATCTCCCACAGCTCCTTGAGCTCGGTGAACGCCCAGCGACCGAACGAGTCCAGCGCCTTCACGCCTGGCACCCAACGCTCGCGCATGGTGGTCGCCTTGTCCTTGGCGTCCTCGCCTCGGTAGCCCTTGATCTCGACCACCAGGTTCAGCGGATCGTCGGCGCCGCGACCGTCGTCTAGGCGAACGATGAAGTCGGGAACGTACACTCGGCGCTCGCCCATGTGGTGGTAGGGCACCTCGAAGCCTAGGCCGTGGTTCTTGACGTAGGCGAGGGTTCGCGGGTGGTTCTCAACCGCCCGGCAGAACTCGGCCTCCCAGCCGCTGTCCAGCACCACCCAGTTCACGTGGCAGCGGTCCGAGCGTGTCTCCCAACGATCCCGGCGACTGGTGGTGAAGCTCACCTCGGCGGTGCTGCCGGTCGGCGTAAACGGGTCCGGAATGGCGAGGATGCGCTTCTCGCCCTCGTACGAGGCCCGAATGATGCCTTGCATGATGCGCTCGCACGCCTGGTCCGCCAAGCCGCGGTACAGCAACTGGGCGGGATAGGTCCCGCCCTGGCACTTCAGGTGATGGTCTAGCCACTGCCGCACGATGCGCTTGAGCTGCGAAAACAGGTGCGTGCGGGGCGCCTCGCCCGGGTCCCGCCAGCGATCCAGCAGGTGCGCCGTCAGGTGATAGACGATCTCCGACGGGCGCACCGCGTCGGTGTGGCTGAGGTCCAGCTGTGCGCTCCGGCCGATGATCCCCGCCGTCTCGGTGCGCGTCGCCCCGACTTGCTCCGGTGTCAACGCGAACGTGCTGTCTACGTCGAATTCGGCGCGGAGCGTCTCGTTGGGAATCTCGACCCGGTACCCCTGCACGCGCGGGAACTCGATTTCCAGCGCGTCGCGGTCGGGCCGGACAGCGTGCACCCGGACCGTCTCACGTGGGGGTTGTGGTGGCGCGACCACCGGCTTTGCAGTGAAGTCGAACGGGATGCCCAGCACGTCAGCGTACTCCACGTCGAACAGACCATCCTCGTTTAACTCGTACGACTGACGCCGCAGCGCGCGGCCGATCACCTGCTCGCACAGCAGTTGACTGCCGAACGCACGCACGCCCAGGACGTGCGTTACGGTATTTGCGTCCCAGCCCTCGGTCAGCATCGCCACCGACACCACGCAGCGGACCTCGGCGCCCAGCTCGCCCGGCTTTCCGACCGTGTTCATCACCTCACGCAGCAGGTTTTGATCGGTTACGTTGTCGGCCGCATGCGGGTCGTTCTTGCGCTCGACGACCGCACGCCGGAACCGCTCGATCTCGTCCGAAGCAGCCTCGCGGAAGTTCTTGTCCAGCGCCTCGTCCGATTCTAGTTGCTGGCTGTCGATCAGCAACGTGTTCGGCCGGGCCAGCGGCTGGTGGTTCTGGTCGTGGTTGTGGAACAGCTCGAGCCAGCCGGGGACGAACTCCTCTGTGCCGTCCTCGTGCTCACGTGTGTAGCCCGAGATCCAGTCGTAGACGGCCTTCGACGTGGCCGTGTTGTTGCAGACGATGATGAAGCAGGGCGGGACTTTCAAGCCCTCCTGAAGCCACGCCTCGAACGTGTCCTCATAGTGCCCGTACAGTGCCTCCAGCGCCGTGTACAGCGGCGCCGGAAGCTTCTGCGGGTCCAGGTCGCGCTTGCCGCGGGGCTTTCTGGGCATGTCATTGCGGATGTGCGTCCAAAGCTCGCGGTACATCGGCACGTCGTTCGTCGGGATGTCGTCTGCGACCGGTACGCGCGGCAGCTTGACGATTCCGCACTCGATCGCGTCCATCAGCGAAAAGTCCACCATCGTCCACGGGAACAACGTCCCCTCGGCGTAGCCGGACCCTTGCAAGAAGAACGGTGTGGCGGAGAGGTCCAGAACGCGCCGGACGCCCAGCTTGCGTTGCACCGCCTCGAGACCCGAGATCCACAGGCGCGCCGTCTCGGCGTTCTGCTCGGCCTCCTTGCGATCGTCCCCCGTGAGCTGCTCGTTCACGTTCGGTTTCTCGCGATAGCAGTGGTGCGCCTCGTCGTTCAGCACCAGGACGTTGCGCATGCCCATCAGATCAGGCATGACGCGGCGCAGCATCTGCCCTTCGCTCTCCACCGTGTTCACCGGATCGCCGGTCCGACCCTCCAGCAGCTCCCGCGTGCCCTTCGCGATCTCGTACCGCTCGCGGCGCTTGAAGGCGTGGTAGTTGGTGATGATGACCTTCGCCTTGCCCAGCTCGGGCAGCAGATCGGGCGGCACGACGCGCTGATGCCGGTAGTAGTTCAGGGGATCGCTGGGCAGAAGGACGCGTAGACGGTCCCGGATCGTGATGCCCGGCGTGACGATCAGGAAGCCCTTGGTGAACCGCGAGCTTTGCGGGTGCCGCACGGCGTTGATCGCCTGCCAGGCGACGATCATCGCCATCACCATGGTCTTGCCGGCACCGGTCGCTAGCTTCAGCGCCAGCCGCTCCAAGCCCGGGTTCGCCTCCTTGCTGGCGTTATTCAGCCGGTCAAGGAACACTCGCGCCGCCTTGCCCTTGGTGCTGCTCGCGCCCAGCGACGGAGCAATCTCGGTGAGCCAGACGACCGTCTCTACCGCCTCCAGCTGGCAGAAGAACGGGCGGCGACCAAGTGCGTGCGGATCACGCCAGTGCCACAGCAGGCGACCGGTCTCGGGCGTGACGCCAGGGTATCCCTCGTCCCTCCACGAGTCGACGTGCTGCCGCACGTCGTTGATGTACTGCGACGTCGCCTCGTACGACTGCTCCGAGGTGGAGAGGCCCTTCCCCTCGTCGAAGACGAGCGCCTGCTGCTCCTCATTGGCGCTCGACTGCTTGCGCGCCTTCGGAATAGGCGTGAAGAAGCGTGCCGGCCGCCGAAACTCCAGAACCTTCTGCGTCGGCTGCCCCTCGTCCGTCAACTCCCAGTGGCGGGACGGCCGCTCGTACGGGGGGTTCAGGATCGGTTGCTCAAAAAAGGCGTTGGACATGAGTTACGCAGGCAGTATAGCGGACCAGACGGCACGGAGCCGATGAGCCATCATTCGCAGAGTTGGGCCCGGCGCTGAGTAACCGTCACTGCTACGGGCTGATGGTCCCGTAGTTGTCAAATAGCTGTCAGTAGCGCAGTCGCGCGGGTCCTCAGGCACGGCCGAGGAGTTCAAAATCCCTCGTGGGCGCGGCAAAAGTGGT
>JAXHNB010000010.1:0-273941 GCA_034520945.1 Trueperaceae bacterium
CGGCTTGCCCGCGTTGCCGATCCTGCCCGTGGTAGGCGTGAACCATGGATACCGAATCGAACCGCGATGCTTTCCTATGGGCGGCGCTCGGCTACGTTCGCGGTACGCAACCGGCCGTGTGACGGCCTCCGACACGTCACGACCACGCGTCGCCGGGCTGCATGCCAAGGGCATGCCACGGTCAAACGATCGGCTCGATCGCGGCCGCCCGGAGCATCGGGCTCCGCGCCCCGGTCATTCCTCGCGGGCAGGATCCTCGTTCGTTGCGTACCCACCCGCCAACTCGTCCGCGATCCGCCGCCGCTCGGCCCGGCTGCGCTTGCTGTAGCGCCGCGTGGTCTGCAGGTTGGCGTGGCGTAGCAGGTCGGCGGCGGCGTCGATGCCGTAACGGCGGGTCACTTCGGTGCCGGCGGTGTGGCGGAGGCCGTGCACCTCGCGGCCGGTGTAGCGCACGCCGGCGCGGCCGCAGAGGTCGCGCAGGCGAATGCGGGCGCGGGCCGGGCCGAAGCCCAGCACGCGGGCGCCCGGGTCGCACGATTCGGGGCGGATGGCCTGCAACGCGTCCAGCAGGGCGCCGGCGGCGGGCACGTCGCGAATGCGGCCGCCCTTGCCGACCACGCCGACCAGCAGACCGCGTTCCAGATCGACCTGGCCCCAGGTGAGGTGCGTCGCTTCGGCGTTGCGGAGGCCGCCGGTGGCGCACAACTGCACGAAGGCGGCGTCGATCGGGCCGGCGGCGCGCAGCAGGCGGCCGACCTCGGCGGCGCTGTAGGCCTCGCGCTTGTCCTCGGGCGCGGCCGGGTCGGTGGGGGCGGCCAGGTCCCGGAACGGGTCGGCGTCGGTGGCGCCGACGTGGCGGAGGGCGCGGTAGAGCGCCTTGCCGGCCGCCAGGCGCACCGCGACGGTGGAGGCGGCCAGCGGGCCGCTCAGCTCGCGGCCGCGGACGGTGCGGGGCACGCCGTCGCTCTCCAGGCGGATCAGCCACACCGCGCCGGCGTCGGGCGAGGGGTGCAGCAGGTTCTCACTGGGCCAGGCGGCCACCAGGTCGTGCACGCCGCGGCGGTAGGCGGCGCGGGTGCGGTCGCTGAGGCCGGCGCGCTTCTTGCCGCGGGTGGCCAGCACGTAGTGCGTGACCTCCCACAGCGCCCCCGGGTCGCGTTCGTTCGCGGCGCGGACGGCGCGGATGCGGCGCTGTTCGGGCGTGAGGCGCGCCCAGCGGACGGCGGTGTCGACGGCGTCGTCGCGGCGGACCTGCAGGTCGGTGGCGGCGCTGAGCTGGACCTCGCCGCTGGCGGCGTGCTGCACCAGCGCGTCGATGCCGCTGCGGAACAGGGTGTGGGCCCGGACACGGCTGACGCCGAAGCGCCGCGCGATGGCGGCGAGGGACTCCGGTTCGGCGCCTGCGCCCAGGGCGCGCTCCAGCGTGTCGCGGCGGCGGCGCTCCAGCCGGGGGCCGAAGGCGCGCAGCAGCGTCAGCGCGGCGGCCAGGCGCCCAGGGGCGGCCAGCACTTCACGGGCGCTGCAGGCGCTGCGGTCCGGGCGCAGCAGCGTGAGGGCCAGTTCGTGGGCCGAGGTGCCGGCGTCGGAATCCATGGAGGCATGTTAACCCTATAGCGACAAGAGACATTATCGAATCGTTAACACGAACGACTTCGCTCGTGCCGCCCCGCGCGCGCCCGCGTTCGGGCCACGACGTCCCGCGGGGCCGCTTCGCCGGCGTCGGCATCATGATGCAGCATCATGATGCCGCGACGCGAAAGCTTCGCTCCGCCGAGCCGACATCGGCCGCGCCACGCCGAGCCGCCGTCAGCGGTCCGGCCGCGCAGGTCCGACCGAACAACGCTACGCGACCCGAGCCAGCGCTACGCGATCTGGCGCCTGCGGCGTGCGCCACGCCACGACGAGCGCCCCGCTGGACGGCGGGGCGCTCGTGCCGCTGTCGCTAGCTGTGCCTCCAGCGCCGCAGCGTCACTCGATCACGAACGGTGCCTTCATGCCGGCCTCGTAGTGGCCGGGCACGAAGCAGGCAATCTCCCAGGTCCCGATCAGCTCGGAAGGCACGGTCACGTGGATCGTCACCGACTCGCCCTCCTCGAGCTCGATCTCGATCAGGCCGCTGGTACCGACCTCCCAGTCGTCGCCGACGACATCGACGTCGACGGCGTCGAGCAGGTTCGTCTCGTAGCCGTCGGGAGCGCCGTCGACCATGACGAGGTCGCGGCCGACGAGCACCTCGTGCTCCATCGTGCCGACGTTGGCGAACACGAACTCGTATGGTCGTCCTGCTTCCAGGACGATCGCTTCGTTCTGCTCCTGACCCTCGATCTGGAAGTAGTACTCGCCCATCTCTATGCGCACCACCGTCCGCTCCGACTCCTGGGCGAACGCCGCCGAGCCCGCAAGCATCATCACGACCACAACCAAAACGGTTCCGAGGGATCTGCGTACTAGCATGCCGTATCCTCTCTCCGGCAACTCTCCGCCCAGCTGGAACTCGGCGACCACGCGCGAGCGTACCGGTCGCCGCCTCGACGTGTCAACGGCCATGGGGACGTAGCTCTTCGTCATTCTTGGTGGTGGTTGAGGGGTGCGCGCTGTCGAAGTTGGGCGCATGCCGGGATCGAAGGTTTCCCGTCCTTGCGGCCAACGACGGATACGGGTGCGGGGCTTCGCGCGCTCAGCGCCCCGTCTGTGTGGTCAGAGGCACGACCACGAGGGTAGGAAAGCGGGACCGACCGAGCAGTTCCGGAAGGCCGACCACCACTGCAGGCCTGCGGATCTCCTGCTCGTGACCGGAAGGTCTGCTTCGAGGCAACGAAGCGAGGAGTACGTCGCCCCGACGCGGCGGATCAGGATTCCTCGCCACCGACCCACCCACGAATAGGGTCGTAGCGCAACGGCTCGCCAAGCTCCTCGGGATCGAGCCGCCCGTGCGCATCGGCTTCGAGCGGAGGTGCCAGCGAGGCGTCGTGCCACGACCGCAGGTCATCAGACGCCGACAAGGGCTCTTCACGCTCGCCGCCCATGGCCCTCGCCAAGGTACGGACCGAGATGCCACGGGACCGAAGAAACGCTCGGAGCCGCCAAACGACGCGCATCATGGATGAATCGTATCGCTTGGGGGCATGCCGCGCCACGTTCCTCCCCGCGCGTCCGAGCGCCGCCCGCGGCGTGAGGGATGCCATTGACGCCCGCGTGCGGCCGCGCGTACGCTCCAGTCCGAGGAGGCACATGTGAAGCGTCTTGCCTTGAGTTCGTTGCTGGTGGCGGGGGTCCTGGTGGCCTGTGCGCCGCAGGCCACGGTCATGAACCACGTCGTCCCGAGCCTGATCTCGGTGCAACTGCCGCAGGACGACGGCGAACCGATCCGCCTCGACGGCCGCTACTTCGGGGACGGGCAGGACGGCCAGGCCGACGACAGCTACGTCGTGATCGGCGCACGCGGCGACTGCACCGGCGGCGTCGAGCTCCAGGCCGACACCTGGAGCGCCAACCGCATCACCTTCCGCGATCCCGGTGGGGTCGGCTCGGGTTTCGTGTGCGTGGTGGCGAATGGTGTCACCAGCAACGGCTTGCCGCTCGACCTGAACTGATCGCCTGAACGGATCGCACGCCCACGCAGGTGTCGACGGTCGGCCGTTCGCGGCCGACCGTTCGCGTGCCGGCTTCACGTGCCGGCCTCGCGGGCGCGGCGGGCCAGCCGCGTCGCCACCAGCGGCGACGTCACCATCTGCACCACCGCGTACACCACGGCCGGCAACGCCACCTCCGGCGGGAGCCCCGACGCGAACACCATGAACGCCGCGATCGAGAACTCCTTCTTCGAGACGGTGAACAGCAGCGCCGTCCGGTCGGCCGACGCCGGCAGCCGCCGCCCGGCCGCCCACCCCAGCAGGTAGCCGGTTCCGTTGAGGAGCAGCGCCACGCCGACCGCGCCCGCCACCATGGCCGGCCGGGCCAGGATCATGCCGGCGTTGGGGCCGACGACGGCCAGCACCAGCGCCAGGTAGGCCAGCGACGCCGTCGCCGACGCGACCGGCTCCAGCGGCGCGACGCGGCCGGGCCGCCAGGTCCGGAGCGCGACGCCGCAGGCGGTCGGCGCCAGCACCACCAGCGCCAGCTCGAGGATCAGCGGGGCGACCGGCACCTGCAGGTCCACCCCGGTGTACGCGAGGAAGATCGCCGGCACCAGCACCGGCGCCAGGGCGGTGTTGACGGCGTTGAGGACCGTGGCCAGCGCGACGTTGCCCCGCGCGATCAGCACCAGCAGCGGCGAGGACACGTCGGTCGGCAGGGCGCCGACCAGCGCGAAGCCCAGGGCGAACGGCCCCACCCCGAACGCCAGGCGCCCCAGCAGGAACCCCGCCAGGCTCATCGGGCCGTACACCAGGAACGTCGCCAACGCCTGCACGCCCGGCCGGGTCAGGACGCGCCGCAACGTGGCCAGGTCGAAGGTGAGGCTCACGCAGAACATCAGCAGCGCCAGCAGCGGGGTGACGGCGGGGCGCAGGGCGACGCCGAGGGCGGGGACCAGCAGGCCGGCCGCTGCGGCGGCCAGCACCAGTGGCGTCAGGTTGTTCTCGATCGTCCGCAGGCGCACGGGGGCGGCCCTCCCTTCCGCTCCGCCGGCGGGCGTGGCTTGCTGGCCGCGTGCCTGACGGGGTCGCGCGCCGTCATGGTACGCGCTCCCGTCCGGGCGCACCGCCGTCCGCACGCCGACCGTGGCCGGTCCCGGCGTGTGTGCAACGAGCATGTATGCTCTGCGGGTGATGCGCGTTCGAGCCGTGAAAGGCACCTATGACGTCCTGCCCGAACGCCAGCCGGTCTGGCGCCACCTGCGCGGCACGGTGGAGCGGGTTCTCGGCCGCGCCGGCGTGCGCGAGATCGTGACGCCCGTGTTCGAGCACAGCGACGTGTTCGACCGGTCGGTGGGCGACTCCGCCGACCTGGTGGTCCAGAAGGAGATGTACCGCTTCGAGGACCGGGGCGGGCGCAGCCTGACCCTGCGGCCCGAGTTCACGGCCGGCGTGCTGCGCGCCTTCGTCGACCACGGCATGCACACCCGGCCCACGCCGGTCAAGCTGTGGAGCCTGGGGCCGGCGTTTCGCGCCGAGAACGTCCAACGCGGACGCTACCGGCAGTTCCACCAGGTCAACTGCGAGTTCCTGGGCTTGCCGGGGCCGCTGATCGACGCGGAGGCGATCGCGTTGCTGCACGACCTGCTGGCCGCCCTCGGCCTGTCCGACCTGCGCGTCGCCCTCGGCAGCGTCGGCGACCCCGAGGATCGCGAGGCGTACAACGCCTACCTGCGCGAGGCGTTGACGCCCGTGGCGGATGAACTTAGCGAGGCCAGCCGGGCGCGGCTGCGCCTGAACCCGATGCGGGTGCTGGACAGCAAGGAGGCACGCGACCAGGAGCTGCTGGCCGGCCTGGACAAGCCCTTGGACCGCTTGGGCGACGCGGCCCGGGCGCACCTCGACGCCGTGGCCGCCACCCTGGACGCCTGGGGCATCGCCTACGAGCTGGCGCCCGACATCGTGCGGGGCCTCGACTACTACCGGCGCACCGCCTTCGAGATCCACGCCGAGGGGATCGGCGCGCAGTCGGCCTTGGCGGGCGGCGGGCGCTACGACGGGCTCGTCGCGGCGCTGGGCGGCCCCCCCACCCCCGGCATCGGCTGGGCGGTCGGCGTCGAGCGGGTTCTGGATGCGCTGGACGCGGCCGGCGCGCTGCCGGGTCCGCCCGCCGGGCCGGACCTGTTCCTGGTGCCGATGGACGACCCCGCCGTGGCCGAGGCCGCCACGCTGGCGCGGGAGCTCCGCGGCACGCTGCACGTCGAGCACGCCTACGCGCGGCGCGCGCCCGGCAAGGGCCTGCGCGACGCCGACCGCGCCGGCGCCCGGTACGCCGCCCTGCGGGGCGAGCGCGAGCGCGAACGCGGCGCGTGGACCCTGAAGCACCTGGCCCGCGGGGACCAGCGCGAAGTCGAGCAGGACGCGCTGGCCGCGGCCGTTCGGGAGGAGTGAGCATGCGACGAACACATTCGTGCGGGGCGTTGCGCCGCGAGCACGCCGGCGCGCACGTCACGCTGCAGGGCTGGGTCCACCGCCGGCGCGACCTGGGCGGGCTGGTGTTCCTCGAGCTACGCGATCATGGCGGTCGCGTGCAGGTCGTGGTCGAGCCGAACCTCGGCGACGCGTTCGCCCGCGCCGAGCGTCTGCGGGCCGAGTGGGTGGTCGAGGTGACCGGCGCGGTGCGGGAACGCCCGGAGGATCAGCGCACCTTCGATGCGACCGGGGCGATCGAGGTTCTCGCCGAAGAGGTGGAGATCCTGGCGCGCGCCGAGACGCCGCCGATCCAGGTGGCCGGCGGCCAGGAGGGCGAGACGTCCGAGGACCTGCGCATGCGCTACCGCTACTTGGACCTGCGCCGCCCGGAACGCCTGGCGCCACTGCGGCTCAGGCACCGCGTGATCAAGGCGATCTGGGACTTTCTGGACGGCGAAGGGTTCGTGCAGGTCGAGACGCCGCTGTTGACGCGCAGCACGCCGGAGGGCGCCCGCGACTTCGTGGTGCCCGCCCGCACCCGGCCTGGCGCCTTCTACGCCCTGCCGCAATCGCCGCAGTTGTTCAAGCAGATGCTGATGGTGGGCGGGGTCGACCGCTACTTCCAGATCGCGCGTTGCTTCCGCGACGAGGATCTGCGCGCCGACCGCCAGCCCGACTTCACGCAGCTGGACCTCGAGATGAGTTTCGTGGACGTGGACGACGTGCTCGAACTGAACGAACGCCTGATGGCGCACGTGGTCCGCGCCGCGACCGGGACGGAGATCGCCCGCCCCTTTCCCCGTCTTCCCTACCGTGAGGCGATGGACCGCTACGGCAGCGACAAGCCGGACCTCCGCTTCGAGCTGCCGTTGCGCACCCTCGACGCGGCGTTCCGCGATACGGCGTTCCGCGGGTTCGCCGGCGCGCTGGAGGCGGGCGGGAACGTCAAGGGGCTGCACCTGCCCGCCGCGCACGCCGAGCGCCTCAGCCGCAAGCACCTGGACGAGCTGGAGGCGCACGCCAAGACGCACGGCGCCAAGGCCATGGCGTGGCTGCGGCGTGCCGGGGACGGCTTCAAGGGGCCCATCGCCAAGTTCTTGGAGCCCGAGCTTCCCGCCCTGCGGGAGGAGGCGCCCGAGGAGGGCGACCTGCTGCTGCTGATCGCCGACCGTTGGCAGGTCGCCTGCACGGCGTTGGGGGCGGTGCGCACCGCGCTGCGGGACCGGCTGGGACTGCTGCCCGACGATCCGGCGCCGGCGTTCGCCTGGGTGCACGACTTCCCGCTCCTGGAGCGCGACGAGGAGGCGGGCGACTGGACGTACATGCATCATCCCTTCACGCGCCCGCATCCCGACGACCTGGAGCACCTGGAGGAGGATCCCGGCCGGGTTCGGGCGTTGGCGTACGACCTGGTGCTGGACGGCTTCGAGATCGGCGGCGGTTCGCTCCGTATTCACGACCTCGAGGTGCAACGACGCATGTTCCGTGCGTTGGGGTTCACGGACGAGGCGGTCCAGGCGCGCTTCGGGTTCTTCCTCGACGCGTTGCGGTACGGCGCGCCGCCGCACGGCGGCATCGCGTGGGGTCTGGACCGCCTGGTGATGATCCTGGCCGGGCAGGACAGCCTCCGTGACGTGATCGCGTTCCCGAAGAACCAACGTGGCGGCGACCCGTTGACGGGCGCGCCCGCGCCGTTGGAACCGGGGCAACTCGAAGAGCTGCATCTGGCGGTCACCGAGCGCGACGACGAGGATGCGCCCGAGGGGGTGGACGCATGATTCCGCTGGTGCTCCTGGACCTGGACGGCACGCTGATCGGCGAGGGCGGGACGGTGCGGCCGTGCGTGTGGGACGCTGCCGCGGCGGCGCGCAACGCCGGCGTGCGCTTGGCGGTCTGCACCGGCCGGCCCGGCTTCGGGATCGCCGCCCGCGTGGCGCGGGAGCTGGACCCCGACACGCCGCACATCTTCCAGAACGGGGCGCAGGTCATCTACATCGACGGCGACACCGTCCAGGTGAGCGCCCTGCGCCAGAGGTCGACGGAGCGCCTGGTGCGGCACGCCCGCGAGCGTGGACTGGTGCTCGAGCTGTACACGCCCGACGCCCTCTACGTCGAGCGTCGCACCGAGATCAGCACCGCCCACGCCAAGATGATCGGGGTGAACGCGATCGTGCGGGACCTCGCGGGGGTGGCGGCGGACGAACCGGTGGTGCGGGCCCAGTGGGTGGTCGGGCACGACCGCATCGACGAGGCGTTGGAGATCGAGGTCGACGGCGTCGACGCGGGCGTCGCCACCAGCCCCGCGCTGAAGGACACCTACTTCGTCAGCCTGACGCGTACCGGCGTCAGCAAGGGCAGCGCCGCCACGCTGTTGTGCAAGCGGCTGGAGATCGACCCGGCCCACGCGATGGCGGTCGGGGACAGCCTCGGCGACGCCTCGATGCTGGACGCCGTCGGGCACCCGCGCGTGATGGGCGATGCGCCGGCCGAGATGTTGGCGCGCTACCCGCATCATCTCGGCACGACCGAGACCTGTGGCGCGGCTGCGGCGTTGGAGGAGGCGGTCCGCGCGCGGCGGCGCTGAGGGGCGGGCCTGCGGGGCGGCGTTGGTACACTTCGCGCCATGGACGCCCCCACCGCCATCGCAGATCTTCCCGCTTCGCTGGGCCGCCCCGTCCGCGTGGAGGGGTGGCTGACCGGCCTCCGCTCCAGCGGCAAGATCGCCTTTCTGCAGCTCCGGGACGGCAGCGGCTTCGTGCAGGCGGTGCTGCCGGCCGACGCCGTGGACGAGGCGACCTTCCAACAGGCGCGGCGCTTGTCGCAGGAGTCGGCGCTGCGCGTCATCGGCGAGGTGTCGGAGGACCGCCGCGCCCCCAGCGGCGTCGAGATCCAGGTGCACGGACTGGAGGTCGTGGCGGAGGGCGGCGCGTACCCCATCACCCCCAAGGAGCACGGCGTCGACTTCCTGTTCGAGCATCGGCACCTGCACCTTCGCCACAAGGGACCGTGGGCGATGATGCGGGTGCGGGACACGATCGAGCGCGCCATCCACGACTTCTTCGCCGAGCGGGGCTTCCTTCGCTTCGACACGCCCCTGTTCATGCCGACCGCCGTCGAGGGCACCACCAACCTGTTCTCCATCGACCTGTTCGGCGAAGGCTCCGCCTACCTGGCGCAGTCCGGGCAGTTGTACGCGGAGGCGGGCGCGTTGGCGTTCGGCAAGGTCTACACCTTCGGGCCGACCTTCCGTGCCGAGAAGAGCAAGACACGGCGGCACCTGCTGGAGTTCTGGATGGTGGAACCCGAGGTCGCCTGGCTGGACCACGACGGCAACGTCGCGCTGCAGGAGGCGTTCGTGGCCTACCTGGCGGGCCGCGTGCTGGAGGAGCGACGCCCCGAGCTCGACATGTTGGGCCGCGACCCCGCCGCGCTGGAGACGACGGCGGGCGGCGGGTTCGCCCGCATCAGCTACGACCGGGCGCTGGAGCTGCTGGCCGCGGCCGGGCACGAGCTCGCCTGGGGCGACGACTTCGGCGCCCCCCACGAGACCCTCCTGGGCGACGCCTTCGGGCGCCCGGTGTTCGTGGAGGCGTGGCCGGCCGAGGCGAAGGCGTTCTACATGGAGCCGTACCCAGATGATCCCACCCGCTCGAAGTGCGCCGACCTGATCGCGCCGGAAGGGTACGGCGAGATCATCGGCGGTTCGGAACGCATTCACGACCCGGCGCTGCTGGAGGCGCGCATCGAGGCCCACGGGTTGCCGCGTGACGCGTTCGCCTGGTACCTCGACCTTCGGCGCCACGGCAGCGTGCCGCACAGCGGCTTCGGCATGGGCCTGGAGCGGCTCCTCGCCTGGTTCACCGGCGCGCAGCACCTCCGCGAGGTGGTGCCGTTCCCGCGCATGCTGACGCGCATGTACCCCTGAGCGATCCCGGGACGCGCACGCGTGGGCGTCAATCCAGGGCGGAGGGGGCGGCCAGGTGGGACGGCCACGGCCTGCCGGCACGTCCTTCGCGCAGGTAGGCGGTCCGCTCGATCCCCTGCTCCAGGAGGGTGCGCTCCAGTGAGCCCAGGATCTGTCGTTCCTGCGCGACGTCCAGCGGCGCGTCGTGCGCCGGGAGGTCCAGGACGGCGGCGGGGCGGCGTTCCACCTCGAGGGCGAACACCTGCGGACTCGGGAGGTCCGGCGGCCACGTCCCCTCCTCCACCATCACCGTGCGCACCGCGTCGACCAGCGCCTGCAGGCGCGCCCCTTCCCCTCCGGCATCGACCACCTCCCGGCGGACGGGGCGCGCCGCTCCGTTCTCGTCCAGGACGTAGACCGTGGCTTCGGTGCGCGGCGGGTTTTCCGGTGCCTCCGCCGGTACGCGGAGGTCCGGCACCTCGGCCGGGGGTCGGGGCGGCTCGGCGCGCAGGAAGGTCACGCCGGTCACCAGGACGGCCAGGAGCGGCAGGATCACCTGAGGCGACGCCCAGTGAATGCCGCCGGGTCCGGGCGGCGTCGGCCCGCCCTGCGCGTCGCGCCGGGCGGGGTCCGAGTCGGACCTCACTGCGCCCCCGAGGCGGCGCTGCGCACGGCGGCCGCCAGCACCTCCGGCAGGTCCGGATCGCGAAGGTCGTCCAGGGCGAACTCCAGCAGCACGCCCCGCCCCGCCGCTCCCTCCAGCAGCGCCAGCGGTGCGGCCTCCACCTCGCCGGCGCGGTAGCCGCCGACCTGGAACAACGCCGTGGCGATGGCGCGGCCGTAGCGGCGGCCCAATTCCAGGTCGGGCACCAGGCCCAGCAGGATGCGGCGGCGCAGTTCGTCCTCCACGCCCGCATTCAGCGCTTCGCGCGCGTTGCGGCGGATCGCAGCGCGCATCACCGCCTCTTCGGCGGCCTCGCCCAGCACCCACACGCGCACCTCGCCGCTGGGGAGGTCGGCGGCGTGCAGCGACAGGAACAGGTCGGCGTCGGCCGCGGCCGAGAGGCGTTGGGCGTGCGGCACGTCCCCGGCCGCCTGCCGGGTGAGACGGACCGAGACGCCCTCGCGCTCCAGGCGTTCGGCCACCGCGCGCGCCAACGACAGGGTCGCTTCGCCCTCGCCCGGCAGGCCGCTGCCCGCCCCGTGCCCGGGGTCGAGCACCACGCTCAGATCGGTCTCGCCTCGTGGTTCGTCCGGCGTGTCGCTGGCGGGTTGGACCCGGATGCGCACCTCGCTGCCGCGGCCGGCCGCCAAGGTCGTCACCTCGAGGGTCGCACCGGGCGCGTCGATGCGGACGCGGACCCCTTGACCCGCCGGGATCAGGTCGGCGCGGCGGATCCAGGTGCCGGCCAGGCTCTCGGCCTGCGTCAGGCGTGCTCGGCGCAACGTGATCTCGGTGACGCCGACCGCCGCGTCGTCGAAGCGTTGCCAGGCGACCGGCCCGTCCAGGGAGATTCGGAGCAGGTCGAAGCCGTCGCGGCGTTCCAGCGTGGCGTCGTTCACGCTCGGGCGGGGCGTGACGATGACCACGGCGTCGCGCTCCGCCAGGTAGGAGATGCTGGCACCGAACGCCCGCACCACCGGCGCGACCGGCACCCACACCGCGTCGTCGCCGCGGATGGCGGCCAGGTCACCGACGGGGCTGCCGTCCAGCCGGACGGCGCCCGTGACGCCGGCCTCGTCGCCGAAGGGTACGACGCCCAGTTGGAGGACGTGCCCGCTGAACAGCAGCGCGACGGTGTCCGACCCGACGGGGGCGGCCAATCGCGCGCCGAGTTCCTCCGCCAGCCGGTCGGCCGGCGCGTAGCTGTTGCCGGGCACGAGATCGGTCCGCACCTCGCCGGCGGGGCGACCGTCGATGAGCAACGAGGACTGAGCGAACGCCGCGCCCCACGCAAGGAGACCCGACAGAATGGCGAGGCGCAGCACGGTTCTCATCCGCTCAGTTCCCGACGTAGCGGTCGATCTGCTTCCGAACTTCCTTCTCGCGTTCCGCGCGACGCTTGTCGTGCTTCTTGCGCCCGCGGGCCACGTGGATCTTCACCTTCGCCCACCCGTCCTTGAAGTACAGCTTGGTGGGGACGCAGGTCAGGCCGCCTCGCTGCTGGGCACGCGCGATTTCGGCGATCTCGCGCTTCTTCAACAGCAGCTTGCGGGGCCGCTTCTGCTCGTGGTTGTTGTAGCTCGCCTGCTCGTAGAGGGGGATGGTCATGTTCTCTAGCCATGCCTCGCCGCCCGCGACCCGCACGTACGCTTCGGCGATGCTGCCACCGCCCTGACGCAACGACTTGACTTCGCTGCCGGTGAGGCGCAGGCCGGCTTCGTAGCCGTCCAGCAGGTCGTAGTCGAAGCGAGCGCGTCGGTTGGTGAGCATCGGTCCTCCCTCGCGTGCCGCGACGGCACGGGTACGGCATCCAACCACGCCCCGTGCCGCGCGCGTGTCGTAGTCGCCACGCATCTCCGCCTTTGTCCAGCGCGGGGGGCGGATGCGTCCAGGCGACGGCGGGCGTCGTCACTCCAGGACCTCCCCGATGTCGCGAGGGTCGACCTCGACGCGGACGCGGGCGCCCTTCAGACCTTGGTCGAAGCCGCTGGCCAACAGCGTTCGGCGGCGCGCGTCCGAATCGGTCCGGAGCAGGAGTTGGACCCAGCTGCGACCCCGCATGCGGGCGACGGGCGCGGCCGCCGGCCCCAACAGCTCCTCGGGCGTCGCCCCCTCCAGCGCCAGTCGATCCCGCGCCGTCCGCGCTGCCGCCCATGCGGCCTCCTGCCGGCGGGCCGAGAACTGGACCCGCGCCAGGAAGCCGTGGGGCGGGTACCCGAAGCGGCGTCGGCGCGCGTCCATGGCGTCGGTCTGCGCCTCGATGGCGGCCGCCTCGCCCGCCTCCAGCGCCGCCAGCACCGGGTGCTCGGGGGCGAAGGTCTGGATCAGCCCCAACGGCGCGCGGCGGCCGGCCACCTCCCCCAGCGTCAGCAGGGTGCGGAGCGCCCGCTCGTCGGCTCGGAAGTCGTCCGCGTGCAGGGTGCCGTCGATCTGCGTCACGCCGATCAACGACAGCACCGGCAGCGGCGCCAGTCGCAGGAGCGCGGTGGTGCCGACCACCACGCCCGGCGCGCCGCCCTGCAGGGGCGCCAGGTCGTCCCGCACGTCCGCGTCCCAGCGGTAGGCGCTCAGCGCCGGGAGCGCCTCCCGCACCGCGCGCAGCACCCACTCGGCGCCCGCGGCGCGCTGGGCGTCCAGGTCGACGCCGCCGCACGACGGGCAGCGCGCCGGGGCGCCCTGGTCGTGGCCGCACTGGTGGCAGCGCAGGCGGCCGTCGTGGGCGTGCCAGCGGAGCGCCAGGTCGCAGTTCGGGCACATCACCACCGCGCCGCAGTCCCGGCAGCCCAACGCCGCCGAATAGCCGCGCCGCGGCACCAGCAGCACCGCCTGTCGCTCGCGCGCCTGCACCTGCCGCAACACGCGGATCAGGTCGTCGGACAGGGGCCAGGCGTGGGTTCGTGCCAGGTCGGTGGTGCGCCACCGGACCGGCGGCGGGGCCAGGGTGATGCGGCGGCCCTGCCCGCCGCCCAGGGCGGACGCCTCGGGCCCGAGCAGGGGGTCCAGGCAGGCCATGGCGACGCCGTGGGCGTCGGCCCAGGAGACCGCCGCCTCCGGCACCCAGGTGCGGGCGTGGCCGCGGAGCTTGTAGGCGTCGTTTCCGGCTTCGAGCAGGCTCAGCCGGCCAGGCCGCGCGAGCGGCACGCCCAGCGTCGGCCAGGTGCCCAGCCACACGCGGGGCGCGCCGTCCCGCGCCATCTCGTCGGTGGCGAGGCGGACGCGGTCGTCGTCGCTGGCGCGGGGCAGGACGGTGTCCACCTCGTTGGCCAGCCAGCCGGCCGCCTCTTCGGCGACCCGCCGTTCCGGCGCCAGCAGCACCGGACTGCGGCCGGCCGCCAGCTCGGCGCGCAGGGCGGGCAGCAGCGCCCGGAGCCTGGCGGCGCGCGTGCCCCCGCCGATCCGGATCCACGCCTCCTCGCTGGGTGCGTCGGGTCCGTCCGGCCCCTCCGGCCAGGGGACCGGCGGCGGTGGGGCCGCGGGCGCGGCCGGCGGGTCGGGCCGATCCTCGTACGTCGCGACGCCCTGGGCGACCAGCCCGCGGACGGAGGCGTCGGGCACCCCCGCGGCGCGGGCGAGCGCGGCGGCGCTCTCCGCCTCGCCGTCCGCCCGAAGCTGCGCCAGCGCCGCCCGCTGGCGTGCGCGGGAGGCGCCGTCCAGCTCGCCTTCCTGCGGGGTGCGGCCGGGCCGGAGCACCGTGCGGGTCGGGGTGGCGACCTCGACCCGCTCGTCCAACAGGCCCTGGTCCCTTAGCAGGTCCCGCCGCTCCGGGTCCAGCGTGGCGGCGTCCTGCCAGGATCCCGCCTCCGGGGCGTCCTGGTCCAGCGTCCGCACGCGGTGCCGGAGCGGCAGGCGCAGGCCGGGCAGGGCCAGGCTGGCCAGCACCACCCCCGGCGGGGCCGCGCTGCGACCGGCCTCCTCCAGGAGCCACGCCACGGTGGCGGGCGGCAGGTGGGGCGCCGCGTCTAGCCAGTCGAGCGCCTCCTTCAGCTCCATCGCCCGGGCGGCGGCGACCTCCTCCAGGCCGGTCACGATGCCGGCCCGGACGGCCCCCTGCCACGGCACCACCATGCGCGCGCCGACCGCCCCGCGGGGACGGCCGTACGGCAGCAGCCACCGAAGCGGCGCCAGCGGCAAGGGAAGCAACACGTCCGCGGCCCACGGCACGGACGGGAGTCTACCGCAGCCTGCCGAGCCGGCCCCGTGGCGCCATGGAAGGCGGCCGCACGCCCGTGGGCACGCGGCCGCTGCGTCGGGGCCGGGAGCGGGTCGGATCAGCCGGCCTCGGCTCAGGGGCTCTGCGCGGGCGCGTTGCCGGCCGCGCCGCTGCCGGTCAGGCTCCGCACGTCCAGCAGAAAGTTGTTGTCGGTCGGCAGCATGATCGTCTGCAGGCCGGGGGCCAGCCGCTGGGCGACCTCCAGGCGGATGATCTCGGGGTTGTCGCGGATCGCCTCGCCGCGCAGGCGCAGCGCCTCGGCCTCCCCTTCGGCGCGGGCGATCGCGGCGTCACGCTCCCCCTCCGCCTCGATGACGCGCCGCTGCGCTGAGATCTCGGCCTGGCGGCGTCGGTTCTCCTCCACCGCGACCTGCTGCTCGGCCGCCTGCTTCTCCTCGATGGCGGTGGTGATCGATTCGGGGATGCTCACGTCGCGCAGCAGCACCGAGAGGATCGTCACGTTGTCCTTGCTGAGCGCATTGCGCAGGCTTTCCTCGACCGAGAGCTGCAGGTCGGTCCGTTGCGAGCTGATCAGGTCGGCGGCGTCGTACTGCCCGATCCCGTCGCGGATCTGCGTCCGCACCTCGGGTCGCACGCGCACCTTCTGGTAGCTGGGGCCGATGTCCTGGTGCAGGCGGGCGACGTTGGTCGGTTCCGGCTGGAACAGCACGGTGACGTCGACGGTGATCTCGAGCCCCTCCCGGGAGCGGGCGGTGACCGTGTCGTTGGTTTCCGTCGCCAGCGTCAGCTCGTGCTGGCGGATGTCGTACTGGGTGACCTGTTGCAGGCCCGGGACCACGATGTGGAACCCTTCGCCCAGTTCGTCGTCCTGCACGCCGCCGAACACGTTGAACACCACCCCGACGTGGCCCGCGGGCACGATCACGAAGGCTTGCGTGAGGGCGCCAACGGCCAGGCCGATGGCGATCATGAAGATGCCGAGGCTGCGGAGGGGGGCGCGGTCGGTCTGGGCGGCCTGAACGATCAGGAAAACGCCGCCGACGGCCACCACCAGTGCGATGAGAAGAATTAGGTTCATGCCCCCGAGCATACGCACAGTCGGAGGGGGGCGTGTTCGACCGGTGGACGTCCAAGGTGCGGGGAGGTCAGGGAAGGGCCGGAACGCCCGTGGCGCGCAGCCGTCACCTCAGGTGCCCTCGTCGGTGGCAGGTAGGCCGCGCGCTGCCTCGTCGCTGTTCGCGCCGGTGCGGGTGTTTCCCGTGTCGCCCTGCGGACGGCCGCGCGTGCCGGTGCGTCGGTGCCCGTCGCCGCGCGTGTCCGTCGTGCTCTCTCCCTGTGGCAGATGCACCGTGAACACGGTCCCTTCGCCCGAGCGGGAGCGGACCTCGACGTCGCCGCCGTGCTGCTGAACGATCCACCGCACGATCGCCAGGCCCAGCCCGGAGCCGTTGCCGCGGGTGGAGCGGGCGCCGCCCACGCGGTAGAAGCGCTCGAACAGGTGCGGGATGGCGTCCTCGGGAATGCCGGGGCCGTCGTCGAGGATCTCCAGCTGCGCCTCGTCCGCCTGCTGCTCCAGCGACATGCGGACGTTGTGCGCGCCGGCGTTCAGGGCGTTCTGCACCAGGTTGAGGACGACCTGCTTGAGCCGGCCGGCGTCGCCTTGCACCTCGACCACCGGTTCGGGCGCGTCGACCACGACGTTCGCCTCGCCGGCCACGGGGGCGACCTCCATGTGCACCGCCTCGAGCACCTCGACCAGGTTCATCGGTTCCTTGGCGATCCGGAAGCCCGCGTCGGCCCGGGCCAACTCCAGCAGGTCGCTGACCAGCTTGCCCATGCGGTCCGCTTCGCGCCGGATCACGGTGAGGCTGTCGACCTGCTCCGGGCTGGGACGGGTACGCCTGATCAAGTAGTTGGCGTGCCCGACGATGGCGGTGACGGGGGTCCTGAGCTCGTGGCTGGCGTCGGCCGTGAAGCGGCGTTGCGTCTCGAACGACTCCTGAAGCCGGTCCAGCATGTGGTTCAGCGTCACGGCCAGCTCGCGCATCTCGTCGTTGCTGGATGGGACGGGCACGCGCTGCGACAGGTCTCGGCCGGTCACGCGGGCGGCGGCCTGGGTGACCCGCTCCAACGGCCGTAGCACCTGGCGGGACAGCAGGAACACGCCGACCGCGAAGCCGACGAACGCCAGCACCACCGTCAGTCCCAGGTCGTGCGCCAACTGGTCCAACGTGGCGGCGACGTTGCTGGCTGGAACGCCCACGAACACGGCCGCGGACAGGACGACCTGTTCGGCCGGGAAGCGCAGCCGGCCGACGTCGCCCAGCACCCGCAGCGACTCGCCGGAGGGCAGCTGCACGCCCACCGTCATGCCGCCGGTGTTCAACATCTCCGTGAGGGCGGCGTCGCTGAGCAGCGTCACCAGTTCGTCGTCGGTCGGGTTGGGGCGGAACCGGGACGGCTCCACGTACGGCACGCCGTTTCGCACCACCTCGGGGTCGGACGGCACGTTGCCTTCGCGCCCCAGGATGACCATCTCGTAGTACGCGTCGCCGGGCAGCTTGCGGAGCCCTTCGAGCACCGCGCCGGAGGACAGGTCGGTGAGGGCCTGCCGGGCGCGCTCCTCCAGCGAGGCGTTGAGGGAGCGTTCGGTCAGGAGGTAGACGGAGACCGCCACGGCCGACAGGACGATGACGAAGAAGGCGGCTGTAGAACAGGGTGAGCCTGAGCCTAAGCGTCATGTGAGCGGCCTCACTCTTCGCGCAGGACGTACCCGACGCCGCGCACGGTGTGGATGATGCGGCGCTCCCCGTCGGCCTCCAACTTGCGGCGCAGGTAGCCGACGTACACGTCGACGACGTTGCTGCCGCCGGTGTACTCGGGCCACACCTTCTCCTCGATCTCGAAGCGGTTGAACACCTTGCCGGGGTTGCGGGCGAACAGCTCCAGCAGTTCGAACTCCTTGGCGGACAACTCGATGCGGCGTCCGTCGCGGAACGCCTCGCGCCCGTCGAGGTTCATGACCAGGTCGGCCACGCGCACCTCGCCGGTGACGGAGGGGTTGACACGCCTCAGGTGCGCGCGGACGCGCGCCAGCAGCTCCTCGATCGAGAACGGCTTGACCAGGTAGTCGTCCGCGCCGGAATCCAGGCCGACGACCTTGTCGTCGACCGAGTCCTTGGCGGTGAGGATGATGATGGGGGTGTTGCTGGTCTTGCGAATGCGCCGGGCGACCTCGAGCCCGTCCAACACGGGAAGCATGAGGTCCAGCACGACCAGGTCCGGGTTCAGCTCGCGGAACTTGCTGAGGCCGGTGACGCCGTCGAACGTCACCACCGTGTCGTACTCCTCGGCCTGGAGTTCGAGATCGATGAACTTCGCGATTTCTTTCTCGTCCTCGACGATGAGGACCTGCGGCCTGCGCTCCATGGCCCGAATGGTGGCATACGGATTCATGAGAGCCCTGTGGACCGGCGCAGGCCGGCGGCGCGGTGCGCGGCGGCCGCCCGCCTCAGGCGAGCGGGATGGTCTCCTGCACCACGATCTTTTGGGCCAGCACGTCCCGTGCCCAGGTGTGCGCCCCGTGCAGCGAGTGGTCGCGCCAGTTGCCGCAGCGTTCCGGGGCGCAGCCGGGGATCTCGCCCTCGTGCGTCGCCACCCCGCGAAGCGCCTCTTCGAACGCGTCGCGCACGCGCTCTGCGTCCGGCTCGCCCAGCATCACCAGGTAGAAGCCGGTCCGGCAGCCCATGGGGCTGGCGTCCACCACCTCGGTGTCGCCTCCGTCCAGCGCGCCGCGAAGGTAGCCCGCCAACAGGTGCTCGATGGTGTGCAGCGCCGCGGTAGGGATTTCGCCCCCGTTGGGTTGCACCAGGCGAAGGTCCCACTTGCTGAGCCGGTCGCCGCGCGGCCCCGCATTGCGGCCGGCCAGCCGAACGTAGGGGGCACGGACCTTGGTGTGGTCCAGGTCGAACGATTCCACGTGCGCAGCCTTGGTCATGACCGGAGGATAGCAGCCGCTCGCGTGGCCGCGCGTCGGCCTCTACGCCGGCGGGCGGTCGCTTCGTGCCGCCGCACGTTCCCCCGGACGTGGCACCGGGCAGCGGGTATGCTGGGCGCCGCCGAGCGTTCCCCGCCGTGGGCGGAACGAAGTCCTATATCTTGCTTGCGAGGTGCACCACGTGCAAAGGCGCGTAGCGATCTTCATCGACGGCAGCAACCTGTACAACGGGATGCGCGAGAACCTCCAGAACACGCGCGTGAATCTGGGCGAGCTCATCCAGCAGCTACGCGGGGACCGCTACCTGGTGCGGTGCTACTACTACAACGCGCCGCTGACGGACGATTACGGGGAGGACCTGCGGGATGGTCAGACCCGCTTCTTCGAGAGCCTGCGCCGCATCCCGTACGTCACGGTGCGGCTGGGCAGGCTCCACCGGCGCCACGACGGCTCGCTGGTCGAGAAGGGCATCGACGTCTCGATCGCCGTGGAGGCGTTGGGGCTGGCCTACGAGGACGCCTACGACGAGACGGTGATCGTCTCCGGCGACGGCGACTACGTCGAGTTGGTCGAGGCGATCAAGCGGCGCGGCAAGCAGGTCGAGATCGCCATGTTCCGCAACCAGTCGGCCGGCATCCTGATGGAGTACGCCGACGTGTTCCGGCCCATGGACGAGCTCGGTTGGGACACCATCCTGTTCTGACGCGGCCCAGCGCCGAGACGTCCGTCCCAAGCGGGCCCGGCCCGCCGCCTACGCCTCGGTCGCGGGGTCCGGCGTGGGCCAGCGACCGCCGCGTTCGCCTACGAACGTGCGCAGTCCCTCTTCGCCCACCACGCTCACGCCGTACGCGTGCGCCTTGTCCACCTTGCTGCCTGGATCGTCGCCGGCGACGACCAGGTCGGTGTTGCGGCTCACCGACGAGGTGACGCGTGCGCCCATGGCTTCCAGATCGGCCTGGACCTGCTCGCGGGGTCTCGACAGCGCGCCGGTGAGTACCACCGTCACGCCGGACAGCGCATCGGAGCGCGCCCCCCCTGCCGCGGCCGCCGGCCACACGCCGCGCTGGCGGAGCCCGTCGAGGGTGGCGCGCATCTCGGGCCTGTCGAGGGCGTCCCGCATTAGCCGCGCGGTGGCTTCTCCGACGTCGGGAACGGCTTCGAGCGCGGCGACGTCCGCGCCCAGCAGAGCGTCCATGGTGCCGAAGCGCCGCGCCAGCGCGATGGCGGTGCGGGGGCCGACCTGCGGCAGGCTCAGGCCCACCAGGAAGCGGTCCATGGACGGGGTGCGGGTCGCGTCGATCGCCGCGACGAGGTTGCGGGCGGACACCTCCGCCCAGCCCTCCAGCGCCTTCAGCGTGGGCACGTCCAGGTCGTACAGGTCCGGTACGCCCGCGATCAGGCCCTGATCCAGGAACAGGCGCAGACTCTTGTCGCCGAGGCCGTCGATGTCCATCGCCTGCCGGCTGGCCCAGTGCGCCAGGCGTTCCAGCCGCTGCGCAGGGCACGACGGGTTCACGCAGCGGAGGTTGGCGCCGTCCTGCACCAGGGTGGCGCCGCACTCGGGGCAGCGCTCCGGCTCGGTCCAGGGCTCCGCGCCCACGGGGCGCGCCTCGCGCACCACGCCCCGCACCTCGGGGATGACGCCGCCCGCCTTGCGGACCACCACCCGGTCGCCGACGCGTAGGTCCAACGCCCGCACGAAGCCGGGGTTGTGCAGGGTGGCGCGCGACACCTCCGTGCCTTCCAACAGCTGGGGATCGAGCTCGGCGACGGGTGTGATCTTGCCGGTCCGGCCGACCTGCACCGTGATGGCCTGCAGCGTCGTCGTCGCCTCCTCGACCGGGAACTTCCAGGCGATCGCCCAGCGGGGCGCGCGGCTGGTCTCCCCCAACTCGCGCTGAAGCGCCAGCTCGTCGACCTTGAGCACCACCCCGTCGGCCTCGAACGGCAGGTCGGCGCGCACCTCGGTCCACGCGCGGATCCGGGTGCGGGCCTCGTCCATGCCGCGGCAGCGCGCGCGGCGCGGGTTGACGCGAAAGCCCTGCGCCTCCAACCAGTCCAGCAGCTCGCCCTGTGTGGCGACCCCGATCGCCTCGGGGCGGCCGACGCCGTAGAAGAACGCCTCCAGGCGACGCGAGGCGGCCACCGAGGGGTCGAGGTGCCGGACCGTGCCGGCGGCGGCGTTGCGGGGGTTGCGGAAGGGGGCTCGCCGGCCTCGGTCCGTGCGGCGTTGATGCGGGCGAACTCGTCCTTGGGCAGGTAGATTTCGCCCCGCACCTCCAGTTCGGATGGAGCGCCCGGCACGGTGTCGGGAATCCCCTGCACGCTGCGCACGTTGGGTGTGATCTCCTCGCCCTCGCGGCCGTTGCCGCGCGTGGCGGCCCAGACGAGGTGCCCCTCATCAAAGCGCAGGTTCACGGAGAGCCCGTCGATCTTGAGCTCGGCCAGGTAGGTCAGCGGCGCGTCGCTGCCCAGGGCGCGCCGGATGCGGGCCTGAAACGCGTCCAGTTCGGCGTCGTCGAAGGCGTTGTCCAGCGAGAACAGCGGCACGCCGTGCCGAACGGTTCGGAACTCCGCCGCCGGGGCGTCGCCGACCGCGTTCGTGGGCGAGTCGTCGCGCCGCAGCTCCGGGTGCGCCTCCTCGAGGGCGCGAAGCTCGCGCACCAGCGCGTCGTACTCGGCGTCGGACAGGTCCGGGTCGTCGAGCACGAAGTAGCGGTGGTTCGCGTCGCGAATGCGGGCGCGCAGCGCCTCGGCGCGCTCGGCGGGATCGGTGCTCATCGCGGCCGAGTATAGCCGGGGACGCGCCTCGCTGGGGGTTCGCACCGGGGGACGAGGGATGCCTCACCGCGGCTGTCCCCCTGGTATACTCACAACCGCACGCAACCCAACTTCTCTCGTTCGATGGAGGCACATCCACATGCGCAGAATCATCTTGTTGGCCGCCGCCCTGGCGTTCGGTACCGCCGGCGCGCAGGACTACGTGTTCGGCATCGTGTTCGACGCCGGCGGCAAGTTCGACGGTTCGTTCAACGAAGGTACCTGGCGCGGCCTGGTGCGCGGCATCGAGAACCTCGAGGAAGAGCAGGGCCTGGAGATCGACCTGCTCGAGTTCGAGGGCACGCCCGACACCTCCGCGCAGGGCCTGCGCAACATTTCGGAGCAAGGCGCGGAACTCGTCGTCGCGCCCGGCTTCTCGCAGGCCGACTCGATCGCGTCGGTCTCGCAGGAGTTCCCGTTCACCAACTACGTGCTGATCGACGGCGTGGTCGAGGCCGAGAACGTCCGCAGCGTGCTGTTCAAGGAGCACGAGGGCGGCTTCTTGGTCGGCTACCTGGCGGGCCTGATGACGCGGACCGGCACGGTCGGGTTCGTGGGCGGCATGGACATCCCGTTGATCCGCAACTTCGACGTCGGCTACCAGCAGGGCGTCCGGGCGGCCTGCCCCAGCTGCGAGATCATCAGCAACTACGTCGGCACCACCCCGTCGGCGTGGAACGACCCCGCCCGCGCCAAGGAACTGGCCTCCTCGCAGCGCGCCCAGGGCGCGGACATCATCTACGCCGCCGCCGGCGCGTCCGGGAACGGCGTGATCGACTTCGTGAACGAGACCATGTGTTTCACACCGTCCGACGAGGTTCGTACCACGCCGTTGCGCGACGTGCCCGTCTACGACGCGTACGCGTCCAACTGCGGCGAGAACGCCGAGCCGCTGTTCTTCATCGGCGTGGACAGCAACCAGAACTTCCGCGGCGACACCGACGACGATCCCTCCACGCTGAACCACGGGCTGACCAGCATGCTCAAGCGCGTGGACGTGGCGGCCGAGAACGCGGCGTACGACGTCGTCGACGGCAGCGTTCGAGGGCGGCACTCCAGAGCCTGGGCGTGGCCGAGGACGGCGTCGGCTGGGCGTTGGACGAGTACAACGAGGATCTGATCCCGCAGAGCGTGATCGACCAGCTGGCCGGCATTCGTGACGCCATCGTCGAGGGCGAGATCACGGTCGAGTCGTACCAGTAGGCATTCGCTGTTGCGGCCCGGACATGGGCCGTGCAGGACGGAAGGGCCCCGCGTCGTCGCGGGGCCCTTTTCGCGTGGGTGCGCGTGCTAGCATTCATGTTCGCGGTGTGGACCATCCGGTCGCGGAGGCCGTGAGGTCTTCGAGGAAAGTCCGGGCACCGAAGGGCAGGGTGCCAGCCAACCGCTGGGCGCGTAAGGCGACGGCACGTGCAACAGAAAGCAGACCGCCGCGTCTTCGGGCGCGGTAAGGGTGAAACGGTGCGGTAAGAGCGCACCAGTGCCCGTGGCGACACGGGCAGCTAGGTAAACCCCACCCGGTGCAAGGTCCGAGAGGGAGAAAGGGCTTGCCCGGCCCGTCAACATCTCCAGGTAGACCGCTCGAGGCGCGCGGCGACGCGCGTCCCAGATAGATGACCGGACCCGCCCCGTCGGGGCGGTGACAGAACCCGGCTTATCGGTCCACCCGCGCAGCGGGCGGGGGTTCCCCCGCCCGCTTCTCATGGGACCCGTCCACGTACCCACCCCCTCCCACCCTCTCCCACCCCGGGACGCGGGCCGCCGTTCGGGCGGCCGTGCCGCGCCCGTGGCGGCGCAGCGGCGCACGGTGCGCCGCCGGCCCGCCGGGCGCCGAGGTGGGAGATTTCACTCGAAACGGGCGCGAACGCGATTCGACGTGGGAAATCGTGGGGATAGGTGGGAAATCCGTGCTAAACTGCGGCATCGCGGGGGAAGACCGTCCGCCACGACCCCTCGGCGCGCCCGCCGCGCCCGGTCACGTCGGCAATCGCCCTCCGCGCGGTGGGACGAAGGGGGAACGATGCCGTTCGGCGAATACCAATACGCGGTGGACGACAAGGGACGCGTAATCGTGCCCCCCGCCTTCCGCGAATTCGTCGAGGACGGCATGGTCGTCACCCGCGGCATGGAGGGATGCCTGTACGTGTTCCCGCTCCCCGCCTGGCGCCGCATCGAGGCACGCCTGACCGAGTTGCCCCTCACCGATCCGGAGGCGCGCAAGTTCGTGCGCTTCTTCTACTCGGGCGCGGCCAAGGCCAAGCTCGACGGGGCCGGCCGCATCACGCTGCCCGCCACCCTGCGCACCTTCGCCGACGTCGACGCCGCCCAAGGCGCCGTGGTGATCGCAGGCGCCCCCAACCGGTTGGAAGTATGGAACGAGACGCGCTGGCAGGCGAACCTCGCGAAGGTTCAAGAGGAGCCGCCCGCCCCCGAGCTGCTGTCGGAGTTGATCGGATGACCGAGGCCGCCGCCCACGTGCCGGTGATGCTGGACGCCTGTCTCGAGGCGCTGGCGCCCGCACCCGATCGGTGGATCGTGGACGCCACCTTCGGCGCGGGCGGGCACACCCGGGCGTTGCTGGACGCCGGCGCGTCCGTGCTGGCGATCGACCGCGACCCCTCCGCCGAGACGCGCGCGGCGCGGATCGCGCACCCCGACCTCGTGTTCGTGCGGGGCGACTTCCGCGACCTCGAACACCTGCTGCACGCCGCCGAGATCCCCGCGCCGCACGGCGTGCTGATGGACCTCGGCGTATCCAGCATGCAGCTCGACGACGCAGGGCGCGGGTTCGCGTTCCGCCAGGACGGCCCGCTGGACATGCGCATGGCGGGCGAAGGGCCCAGCGCGGCGGACGTGATCGCGCAGGCGGACGAGGCCGAACTGGCCGCGATTCTGTACCGCTTCGGCGAGGAGCGGCACAGCCGCCGCCTGGCCCGCGGCATCGTGGCCGCCCGCCAGGAGGCGCCGATCACCACCACCGCCCGCCTGGCGGAGGTGGTGCGGGAGGCCTACCCGCCGGGACCCCGCCACGAGCACCCCGCCCGCCGCACGTTCCAGGCGCTGCGCATCCACGTCAACGACGAACTCGGCGCCCTTCAGGAAGGGCTCGAGGCCGCCGCGCGGGGGCTGGCGCCCGGCGGGCGGTTGGCGGTCCTCTCCTTCCACAGCCTGGAGGACCGCATCGTGAAGCACTTCCTGCGCACCTCCAGCCGCCTGACCCCCCTGACCAAACGACCGCGCACGGCCGCCGCGGACGAGATCGCCGACAATCCGCGTGCGCGCGCCGCCAAGCTCCGGACCGCCGAGAAGGTGTCGTCATGAGCAGGGGGGCCGTGCGCTTCATCCCGGCGTACCTGCTGCTGCTGTTGGCGTTGGCGGGATTGGGCGCGTGGAACCAGCACCTGCTGGACCGCGAGCTGTCCCTCATCGAAACGCGCGAACGGGTCCGCGTCCAGGTCGTCGACCTGCGCGCCCGTGCCGCCGCCGTGCGCGGCCCCCTGGCCGTCGCCCGCTGGGCGCAGGACCACGGCATGGTCCCCGCCCCCGAAGTGGACCGCGCGGAGCAGGTGATGCCGCTGCGCGCCCCCGAGCTCGCCGTGAGCGAGACCGGCTTGGAGGTTCGAACCGTATGGCGTTGAGACGCGCGACCGCCGCCGTCGAATCGGAGCTGCGCCTGGCCCGACGGCCGCTGCTCCTCGTGCTGTTCGCCGTGCCGATGCTGGCGGCCTTGGCCGGTTTCGGCTTGCAACAGCACGGCTCGCCCGCCTGGCCCGGTCCCCCAGCGTGGCGCCCGAGCGGGGCCGCATCCTGGCGGCCGACGGCACCGTGTTGGCCGAGGGCGACGTCGCCACGCGCCGCTACCCCCAGGGCTCCCTCGCCGCCAACGTCGTCGGCTTCTCGGGCGCGGTGCAGCCCGACGGACGATACGGACTGGAAGGCGTCGAGTACGGCCTGGACGCACGCCTGCAGGCGGGCATGGACGCGACCCTCACGCTGGACCCGATCCTTCAGGGCGCTGCCGAGCGGCAGCTCGAGGCGGCCGTCGCCGAGAGCGGCGCCGAGAACGGCAGCGTGGTGACCCTGGAGGTCGGCACCGGTCGCATCCTGGCGGCGGCCAGCTACCCCACCTTCGACCCCAACCACCAGAGCACGTACGGGCGCGCTGCCATTCGCAACCAGGCGTTCCTGCACGAGTACGAACCCGGCTCGGTGATGAAGCCGTTCGTGATCGGCGCGCTGCTGCAGAGCGGGCGGTTGCAGCCCGACGAGATGGTGCCGGCGCCCCCGGCCAAGCGGGTGGGGAACCAGACCTTCCAAGACGTCGCCAGCCACCCCGACGAGTTGGTGGTGCGCGACGTGCTGCGCTACAGCAGCAACACCGCGATGCTGTCCCTCACCGAGCGGTTCGAGCCGCGGGAGCTCTCCGGCTGGCTGTCGCACTACGGCTTCGGACAGGAGGTGCCGGTCCGCTCGGCGTTCACGCGGTCCGGCCACCTGAACGACTGGCACGACTGGGTGCCGCAGGACCAAGCCTCCGTCACCATCGGCCAGTCGATGGCGACCACCCCCCTGCAGTTGGCGGCCGCCTACGCCGTGTTCGCCAACGACGGCGTGTACGTTCCGCCCGTCCTGGTCGACGACGAGGCCACCGCCGAGCCCTACCGCGTCCTGTCCAGCGAGGTCGCCCGCACCGTCCGCGAGATGCTGCACCACACCGTCGAGGAGAGCGGCCTGGCCGCCTCGCGGATCCCCGGCGTGTCCGTGGCCGGCAAAACCGGCACCGCCGACATCTGGTCCAACGAGCAGGGGACCTACCCCGCGGGCTGGTACTCGCTGACCTTCGCCGGCATGTTCCCCGCCGATGATCCCGACGTGGTGATGGTGGTGATGCTGCAGAAGCCCGACCCGGGTGCCACCAGCACCTACGTCGCCGCACCGCTGTTCCGCGCCATCGGCAGCGAAGTGGTGGCGCACTGGGGCGTCGTGCCCGGGCCGGACCGCCTGTTGGGCGCCCGCGGCGAGCTCCCGTGAGCCGACCCGACGCGGCAGCGCGGCGCGTGGACGCGCGGCCGCGCCGGAGGTAGCGTGGCAGGCAGAGACGTGATGACGCGCCCCCTTGCCTCCCCCACCCCCGATGGCCTGGATGCCGGCACGCTGGCAGCCCTGCTGGGCAGCACGACGCCGGCCGCGTCGCTGCCGCCGGTGCGGGGCGCCACCCACCACAGCGGCCGCGTGCGGGCGGGGGACGCCTTCTTCGCCCTGCCCGGCGCCCAAGGGCACGGCATCGCCCACGCCGACGAGGCCCTGAATGCCGGCGCCGCCCTGGTGGTGTCCGACCGGCCCCACCCGCGCGGCATCCACGTCGGCGACCCCGCCGCCGCCCTGCTGCGCCTGGGGGCCTGGGCCCGCGGGCGCCTACGGTGCCCCGTGGTGGCGGTCACCGGCTCGGCCGGCAAGACCACCGCGAAGGCGCTGCTGCGGGCGGCCCTGGACGGGGAGGCGTCCGACGGGAACCTCAACACCCCGCACGCCCTGGCCGGGCGCCTGATGCGCGCGTGGGCCGACGGGGACGCACGACCGCTGGTGCTGGAGCTCGGCATCGACCGACGGGGCGAGATGGCGGAGCTGACGCAGCTGGTGCGCCCCGACGTGGCGGTCCTGACCAACCTGTCGGCCGGCCACCTGGACGGCCTCGGCGACCCGGCCACGGTGGTGCGGGAGAAGAGCGTCATGCTGCACGGCGCCGCGCGCTGCCTGGCGGCCGATGAGGCCTGGCAGCGCCTGGAGGCGTCGCTGGGCACCCGCACCGTCCGCTACGGCCTGGACGCGCCCCACGCCGAGTGGCGCGGCACGCTGCAGGGCGACCCCTTCGCGCCCGAATTGGCGGTGCACGCCCCGACGACGCGCACGCTGCCGCTCCCCGGGCTGGGGACCGGCTTGGCGGAGAGCGCGCTGGGCGCCCTCGCCGTCGCCGACCTCCTCGGCGTGCCCCAGGACGACGCGGCCGGGCGCCTGCCGCACGCCCCCCTCGAGCCGGGGCGGCTGCAGCTGCTACGCCTCGGCCGCCTCACGGTCTTGGACGATAGCTACAACGCCAACCCCGCCTCCGGCGCGCAGGCCCTGGAGCTTCTCCGCCAAGCGCCCCCGCCGCGCGTGGCGCTGCTGGGCGACATGCTCGAACTGGGCGAGGAGAGCCGGCGCCACCACCGCGACCTGGGCGCGGCCACGCGCGGGCTGGACCTGGTGCTGGCCGTCGGGCCGGAGGCCCGCGCCCTCCAAGAGGGCAACCCGGCGGTGCGGACGCTGTCGATGGACGACGCCCTCGCCGCCGTCGCCGAGTTGCCGACCCAGGGCACCGTCCTGGTCAAGGCCTCCCGCGGCATGCGCTTCGAGCGGTTGGTCGAGGCGCTCCGGGCGCGCGCGCAGGCGGGGGCGGGGGCACCGTGATGCCGGTCGCCTGGGCCCTCGGGGCCGCGCTTCTCTCCTGGCTGCTCACCGGCCTGTTCCTGGTGGCGTCCCGGACGCGCGGCTGGGGCAAGTCCGTGCGCCGGGACGGGCCCGCGGGGCACCTCGCCAAGGAGGGCACGCCCACCATGGCCGGCGTCGCGTTCCTGGCCGCCACCCTGGTGAGCGTGATGTTGCTGGCCGGCATGGGGCATCTGGACCGGCCGGTGCAGGTGCCCGGCCGCGACGCGCCGCTGGCGGAGGCAGGCGGCGCGATGCTCGCGCTGGTGCTGCTGGTCCTGGCCAGCGGCGCGCTGGGGCTGTGGGACGACCTCACCTCGCTGGACCGAAAGCGCCGGGCGTCCGAGCACATCGACGCCGCCACCGGCGTGCTGGCGCGGTGGCGGTTGGCGGCGCAGACCGGCGTCGCGCTGGCGTTCGCGGTGTGGGCGGTGACGCAGGGCCGAACCATGTTCGGCCTTCCCTGGCTGGACGTGCTGGGCTTCGCGTTCGTGGTGGTCGGCGCCATCAACGCGCTCAACTTCACGGACGGCCTCGACGGCCTGGCGGCCGGCACCGCCGCGATCCTGCTGCTGGCGTTCTGGGGCGATCCGTTCGCGGTGGTGCTGATCGGGGCGCTGTTGGGGTTCCTGTGGTTCAACGCCCATCCCGCCAAGGCGTTCATGGGCGGCGTGGGGTCCGAGGCGTTGGGCGCCGCCCTGGCGGGGCTGGCGATCCTGCACGGCGACGTGTGGCGGCTGCCGATCCTGGCGGCCGTGCCCGTGGTCGAGGTCCTCTCCGTGATGGTGCAGGTCGCGTACTTCCGGTCGAGCGGCGGCCGGCGGCTGCTGCGCATGAGCCCGCTGCATCACCACTTCGAACTGGGCGGCTGGCCCGAGACGCGCGTCGTGGCGAGGTTCTGGCTGCTGAGCGTCGCGGCGCTCCTGCTGGCCGTGCTCACGCGGGCCGCATGAGGGGCGGGCCGTGAGGGTGCTGGTGTACGGACTGGGACGGAGCGGCCTGGCGGTGGCGCGGCTGGCGGCCCGTCAAGGGCACCAGGTGGCCTACGCGGACCGGCGCGACGCCGGCGAGGACATCGCCGCCGCCGCGGCGGAAGGCTTCGTGCGCGTCCCCGAGCCCGCCGCCGCGCGGGCGGACCTGTGCATCGCCGCACCCGGCGTGCCGATCGACCATCCGGACCTGCGGGCCCTGCGGGCGCGCGGCACCGAGACCATCGGCGAGGTCGAGTGGGTCGCCCGCACGGTGGACGCCCCCATGGTGGGCATCACCGGCACCGCCGGCAAGGGCACGGTGACGCGCTGGACCCACGCCATCATGCAGCGTGCCGGGATGGACCCCGTCGCGGGCGGGAACCTGGGCCCGGCCCTGGCGGCGGTCGCCACGCCAGGTCGCTGGCAGGTCGCGGAGCTCTCCTCGTTTCAGCTGGAACGCTGCCCCACCCTGTCGCCCGACGTGGCCGTCGTCACCAACCTGGGGCGCGACCACCTGGACCGCCACGGCAGCGTGGACGCCTATCACGCCGTCAAACGTCGCATCACCGACAACCTGCGTTCGTCCTCGACCCTGATCCTCAACGCCGACGATCCTGCCATGGCCGCCTGGGCCGAGGGCACCCCGGCACGGGTCGTCACGTTCTCCGTCCGCGGCGCCGAGGCGCGGGCCCGCCTGGCCGGCGGCCGGTTGTGGCTGGGGCCGCACGACCTGGGGCCGGAGGACGCCCTGCGCGCCCCGGGCCTGCACCAGCGCGCCAACCTCCTGGCCGCCGCGCTGGCGGCCGAAGCGGCCGGGGTGCCGCCCGCCACCGTCCGCGACGCCATCCCCACGCTGACGCCGCTGCCGGGCCGGCACGCCCTGGTGGCGGCCCGCGGCGGGGTCCGCTTCGTGAACGACAGCATCGCCACCCGCGAACTGGCGGTGGCCGCCTCGCTCGAAGCGGCCACGCCGCCGGTCGCCTGGATCGCCGGCGGGCGCGACAAGGGGGCCGACGTCACGGCGTTGCGGCCGCTGGTGCGGGAGCGCGTCGCGGTGCTGCTGGGCATCGGCGAAGCCGGGCCGGCCCTGGTCGACGCCTTCGCCGACCTCGTCCCGACCGAGCGCATCGACGACGCCGACGGCCCGACCGCCATGGCGAAGGCCGTCCGGCGCGGCGCAGCATGGCTGCATCCCGGCGGCGGGACGGTGCTGTTGGCGCCGCTGGCCGCCTCGTTCGACCAGTTCGCCGACTACCAGGCGCGCGGGCGCGCCTTCGAGGACGCCGTCGACCAGGTTTTGAAGGAGGCCCCGTGGACCGCCTGCTGCTGACCGCCCAGGTGATGCTGGGCGCCCTGGGGGTGCTGGGGGTCGCCGCGGCCGCGCCCGCGCTGGGGTTCGAGCACGGCGTGCGGGTGCTGGCCGCGCTGATCATTACCGTCGTGGTGGCGCGCATTCCCTTGCGCCGCCTGATCGGGGCCAGCCCCTGGCTGTACGGCGGCACGCTGCTGCTGCTGATCCTGGTGTTGATCATCGGCTCCTCCCCCGCCGGCAGCGAGAGTCGTCGCTGGCTGCTGATCGGCGGGGTGTCGATCCAACCCTCGGAGTTGATGAAGGTGGCGGTCCCCTGCTACCTGGCCGCGTTCTTTCACAACCACCTCGGCGATTGGCAGATCTGGCGGCCGATGCTGGTGGTGGGGCTGGCGGCCGGCCTGATCGTGGCGGAGCCGGACGTGAGCACGGCGTTGTTCCTGTTCGCGTTGGCGTTCGCGGTGATGTTGGCCGCCGGCACCACGCTGACGCGGTTGGCGTCGATCTCCGTGGCCGCGGCGCTGATCGCGCTGGTCGTCGGCGGGCCCTACCTGAGCCAGTTCGGGTACCTCTCCGAGCGGATCGGGGGATTCCAGGACCTGTGGGGCGCCCAGGCCGACGTTCGGGACAGCAGCTACCAGGCGTACCAGGCACGGCGGGCCCTGACGGCCGGCGGGCTGATCGGCATCGGGGTGGGTCGGCCCGTGCCCGTGCCCGAAGCCGAGACCGACATGGTGGCCGTGTCGATCGGGCGGTCGCTGGGGCTGCTGGGCTTGGCCACGCTCGTCGTCACCTACCTGCTGATCGCGTCGCGCGGGCTGCGCATCGCGGCGGCGCGCGCGGGGCCGGGCAGCCTGCTGGCGGCCGGTGCCACGGCCTACGTGTGCGGCCAGGCGGCGTTGAACCTGCTGGTGGCGTCGGGTCTGTTCCCCGTCACCGGCATTCCGCTGCCGTTCGTGAGCTACGGCATGAACAGCCTGGTGTCGGTCGCGATCGCGTTCGGCTTCCTGCACGCAGCGCACCGCGAGGCCCGCCAGGCGGAGGACGCCGCCGAGGGACAGCCGTGAGGCTGCTCCTGGCGGCCGGAGGCACCGGCGGGCACGTGTTCCCCGCCCTGGCGCTGGCGGCCGAGGCGAAGGCCGCCGGCCACCAGGCGACGCTGTTGGGTGCGTCGGACGGTCCGGAGGCCGGCTGGGCGGCCGACGCGAAGGTGCCGTTCGTAGGGGTGCCGGCGGGCAAGTGGGACCGGCAACGGCCCGACCCGCGCCAGGCCTGGCGCGCCGTGGCCGGGGTTCGGCACGCCGTGCGGGCGGTCCGCCGGCAGCGGCCGGACGCGGTGGTGGGGTTCGGCGGGTTCGCCTCGTTCCCGGGGTGCGCGGCGGCGGCATGGACCGGCACACCGCTGGTCCTGCACGAGGGGAACGCCTTCCCCGGACGCGTCACCCGCTGGTTCGCGCGGCGGGCGGCGTGCGTGGCGCTGGCCCTGCCCGAGGCCGCGCCGCGGCTCGCCGCCGCGCCCGCGATCGTCACCGTCGGCTTCCCCGTCCGCGAAGCGAGGCACGACCCCGCCGCCGCGCGGGAGGCGCTGGGCCTGCCCGCCGGCGGGGTGGTGACCTGGGTGATGGGCGGATCGCAGGGGTCGGCCTGGCTCAACGCGCACGCCCCCGAGGCCTACCGCACCCTGGACGCGTCACGGCGAGGGACCGTGCTGCACGCCGCCGGCCCGCGCGGGCACGACGACGTCGCGGTCCGCGTGGACGACCTGGCCGCCTACCATGTGGTGCCGTTCGCCGATGCTACCCTCGCGTGGTCGGCCGCGGACCTCGCGATCACGCGGGCCGGGGTCGGCACGTTGTCGGAGGCGGCGTACCACGGCGTGCCGTTGGTGATGGTGCCCCTCCCCAGCGCAGCCGAGGATCACCAGCGCCACAATGCCCGCGCCGTGCGCGACGCCGGCGGGGGACGGATCGCCGAGCAGGGCGATCCGCAGGCGTTGTCGGTCGCATGGGCGGCTTTGCTCGACCCCGAGGCGCGCCATCTCGCCGCCGACGCGATCGGCCGGCGCTCCCCGCGAGGGGCGGCCGCGCGGCTCCTCGCGGTCGTCGAGGGGGCCGCCGATCCCGCGCGCCCCGCGACGACGAGGCGGAAGGACACCACATGAGATCGCACCTTCACTTCATGGGCATCGGCGGAATCAGCATGAGTGGGCTGGCCCGCCACTACCGCGCCGCCGGACACGTCGTGTCCGGGTGCGACGGGCAGCCCTCGGCCACCCTGGACGAGCTCGGCACGCTCGGCATTTCCGCCGCGATCGGTCACGACCCACGACACCTCGACGGCGTCGACGTCCTGGTGACCAGCGCCGCGATCGCGGACGACGCCCCCGAGCGCAGTGCGGCCCAGGCGCGCGGCATCCCCGTGCGCCGCCGCATCGACCTGCTGGCCGAGATGTTCGGCCGCTACCGGGCGTTGGGCGTGACCGGCACGCACGGCAAGAGCACCACCAGCGGCATGATCGCGACCGTGCTGCTGGCCGAATCGCGTGATCCGGCCGTGCAGCTGGGCGCGACGCTGCCGGCGCTCGGTGGGGTGATGCGCTACGGCGAGGGGCCGCACCTCGTCGCCGAGGTGGACGAGTCCGATGCGGGGTTCGCCCAGCTGGTCGCCGACGTCGCCGTCGTCACCAACCTGGAGGACGACCACATCGCCGGCGATCACGGGGAGCGCCGCACCTACCACGCCAGCCTGGACGAGCTGGAGGCCGCCGTCGTCCGCTACGCGCGGCAGGCCCGCGTGCTGGTGTACTGCGGCGACTGGCCCGTCCTGGACGCTTTGTTGGCGGATCATCCCGCGCGGGTGCGGTACGGCGAAGCGGCGGACGCGGACTACCGCATCCGCGAGCTGACGCTGCAGCCGGCCGGAAGCCGCTTCGTCCTGGAGGCCCCGGACGGAGAACGGGCCGAGGTGCAGCTCCGCGTGCCCGGCCGCTACAACGCCCTGAACGCCACCGCGGCGCTGGCCGCCACGCACCGGGTCGGCGTGCCGTTGGCGTCCGCGGCGTCGGCGCTCGGCTCGTTCGAAGGCGTCGGCCGACGCTGGCAACGGTGGGGCGAGGTGGGCGGCGCGTTGATCATCGACGATTACGCGCATCACCCCACCGAGGTGCGCGCCACCCTCGAGGCGGCCCGCGCCACCGGCCGCCGCGTGCGGGCCGTGCTGCAGCCGCACCGCTGGGTCCGCACCGCCCGCCACTGGCGTGCATTGGCGGACGCCGCCGCCCTGGCCGACGAGGTGGTGGTGCTGGACGTGTACGGCGCCGGCGAGCAGGCCATCCCCGGCGTGTCCAGCGCGCACATCGTGGCGCGCCTGCACGACGCGGGGTGCGATGCTACGCACCTCGACCTCCCCGCCGCCACCCGCTACCTGGGCGGAAGCCTTCGCCCCGGCGACCTGGTCATCACGCTCGGCGCCGGCGACGTGTGGCGCGTGGCGCAGGCCCTAATCACCCCCGCCGCCGTGTCGGCCGGCACGGGAGGGTCGCCGTGAACGGCGGAAGCGGGCCCCCCGCCGACGGCGGGGGCGCGGTGCGCCACGGCGTGCCCGGCGCCCGCGTCACCGTTCGACCGTTGGCGGGGCTGACCACGCTGCGGGTCGGCGGCCCCGCCGAGGTGTGGGAGGTCGACCGGGACGAGGCGGTGCGGGAGGCGACGCGGGCGCCGTTCCGCGTGATCGGGGCCGGCTCGAACCTGCTGGTGGCCGATGCGGGCGTGGACGACCGTGTGGTGAAGCTCGGCCGCGCCTACGACGACGTGCGGACGTTCGGCGAGAAGGCCGACGTCTGGTTGGGGGCCGCCACCCCCCTGCCGGGGTTGGTCCGCCGCGCCCAACGGGCGGGCCTGTCCGGCCTGGAGGGGCTGCTGGGCGTGCCGGCGGTCCTGGGAGGCGCCGTCGCCATGAACGCCGGCACCCGCTTCGGCGAACTGTCCGACGTGCTGCGCGAGGTCGAGCTCATGATCGACGGTCGCGTCGAACGCCTGCCGGCGGGGGCGTTGCGGCCGGCCTACCGCCGGGCCCACCTGCCCAGCGGCGCGGTGGTGCTGCGGGCCCGCCTGACGCTGACCCCCTCGACGCCGGAGGCGGTGGCGGAGGCGATGCGGCGCGTCGACGCCGCCCGCGAGGGCCAACCGAAGATCAAGTCGGCCGGCTGCGCCTTCAAGAACCCCCCCGGCGACAGCGCCGGACGCATCATCGACGCGGCCGGGCTGAAGGGCCTGCGCGTGGGGGACGCCATGGTGGCGTTCGAACACGGCAACTTCATCGTCAACCTGGGCCGCGCCCGCGCCGAGGACGTGCGCGCCTTGCTGGACGAGGTGCGCGCCCGGGCCGGCGTCCCCCTCGAGCTGGAGTGGCGTTCGTGGGGATGGGAGGGGTGAGCCGGTGCGCCGGGTGTTGATCGTGCTGTGGTCGGTGGTGCTGGTGGCCTTGATCGTCACGCGGTTCTGGCCCAGCATCGAGCGGGTCGAGGTGATCGGCGGCCCGCACCACGACGCCGAAGCCGTCCGGCAACTGGCGCGCGTCGCGCCCGGCGATCCGCTGCTGTGGGTCACTCGGTGGCGGGTGCGGGACCTTTCGAACGACCCGTGGGTGCGTCGGGCGCGGGTGATCCGGCATTGGCCCGACGCGGTGGCGATCCGCGTGTGGGAGCGTGAGCCGCTGGCGCGCAGCGGCCCGGGCGAGGACGCGCACGTGTGGGCGAAGGACGGCACCCGCCTGCCTGGCGCGAGGCCGGAGGAACGCGCCGATCTGCCCGTCCTGGAGGGGTGGGGTGGCGATCGCAGCGAGGAGGCGCTGAGGCTGCTTCGCCTCCTCACGGACAGGGAACCGGAGGTGGTACAGTACTCGCCGGAAGGCTTCGAGATCACGCTTTCCGACACGGTCCTCTTCACACCCGACCTCGCGGCGATGCGACGTCAATGGGCCGCCGTCGAGAGCCACCGAGGGGGACGGTTGGCCGTCTACCCGTGGGGAGTGAGTAAGGCGAATGAGTGACGAACGCATCATCGTGGGTCTGGACATCGGCACCACCAAGATCTGCACGGTCATCGGCGAAGTGCCGGGCGACGGCGTGCTGGACGTCATCGGCGAGGGAACCGTCGCCAGCGACGGAATCCGCAAGGGTGTGGTCGTGAACCTGGAGCGCACCATCGAGTCGGTGCGCCAGTCGATATCCGCTGCCGAGCGGGTCGCCGGGGTCACCGTCGAGTCCGCCTGGCTGGGCGTCGCCGGGAACCACCTGCGCGCGTTCACGAGCCACGGGATGGCCGCCATCCGACGCGGGCAGGAGGTCACCCGAAACGACCTGGAGCGCACCATCGAGAACGCCCGCGCCGTGCCTCTGGAAAGCCACATGGACGTCCTGCACGTCATTCCACAGGAGTACGTGGTCGACGGCAACGACGGCATCAAAGACCCTGTCGGCATGTCCGGCGTGCGGCTCGAGGTGGACGTGCACATCGTGGCCGGGGCGCAAGGGCCGCTGGCCAACCTCAGGCGCTGCGCCGAGGACGCCGGCATCGCCGTCGACGGCATGGTGATCCAGGGGCTCGCCTCTGGCCTGGCGGTGCTGAACCGCAACGAACAGGACCTCACCACGCTGTTGATCGACATCGGCGGCGGCACCACCGACGTCGGGGTGTTCCGGCGGGGCGTGCTGGCCCACTCGGCCGTGATCCCGTTGGGCGGCGATCACGTCACGCAGGACATCAGCCAGTTGCTGCGCATCCCCCCCGACGAGGCCGAGCGCGTGAAGCGCCGCCACGGCGTGGCGCAACCGGAGCTGGCCGACCGCGAGGTGGTCCTCGAGGTCACCAACCCCAGTTACACCGCCAGCATCTCCACCTTCGAACTGGCGCAGGTCATCAAGCCACGTGCGATGGAGATCCTCGACCTCGTCAAGCGCAACATCGAGCAACGCATGGGCGCCCTCGAGCTCAGCGCCGGCAACGTCGTCCTCACCGGCGGCGCCAGCCTGATGCCGGGCCTCGAGGCGCTCGCGGCCGAACGGTTCCGCCTGCCGGTCCGCACCGGCCGTCCGGCCGGTGTGTCCGGACTCACCGACGTGGTGGCCGGGCCCGCCCACGCCACCGCGGTAGGGTTGGTGCGGTACGGCATGCAGCATGCCTCCCACGCACCGGCCACGCCGGCGGGTCGCGGGCAGGGCGAGGGAAACCCCGTGCTTCGCCGCGTCCGCGACATCCTCAGGGACTTCTTCTGATTCCGAGGCGCCCCCCTCGTTCGATCGACTCTCACCGCCGAGACCCGGCCTGGAGGCTCCCATGAACGAAAGCGACAACGCCGTCATTCGCGTGATCGGTCTCGGAGGGGGCGGCAACAACGCCGTGAACCGCATGATCGAGACCGGCCTGTTGGGCGTCGAGTTCGTGTCGGCCAACACCGACGCGCAGGTGCTGGCCACCAGCCTGGCCGACACCCGCATCCAACTCGGCGACCACCTCACCAAGGGCCTGGGGGCGGGCGCGAACCCCGAGATCGGCGAGCAGGCGGCGCTGGAGGACCGCGACCGGATCGGCGAGGTGCTTCGCGGCAGCGACCTGGTGTTCATCACCGCCGGCATGGGCGGCGGGACCGGCACCGGCAGCGCGCCGATCGTGGCCGAGGTCGCGCGCGAGATCGGCGCACTGACCGTCGCGGTGGTGACCACCCCGTTCACGTTCGAGGGGCCCAAGCGCATGCGGCAGGCCGACGAGGGGCTCCGCAAGCTGGAGGACAAGGTCGACGCGCTGATCGTGGTCGAGAACCAACGCCTCCTGTCCAGCCTCGACCGCAAGGTCAAGCTGCAGGACGCCTTCCGGGTGGCCGACCGTGTCCTCTACCACGGCGTGCGCGGCATCAGCGACGTGATCAACGTCTCCGGCGTGATCAACGTCGACTTCGCGGACGTCAAGACGCTCCTCACCGACGCCGGTACGGTCCTGATGGGGATCGGCGCGGGGCGCGGCGAGAAGCTGGCGGAAGAGGCCGCCAACAGCGCCACGCAGAGCCCGCTCCTCTCGCGCGGGGTGGAGGGCGCCCGCAGCCTGCTGATCAACGTGACCGGCTCCGAGGAGCTGACCCTGCACGACGCCTACGAGATCGTCGAGAAGATCGCCGCCTCGACCGAGGTGGAGGACCCCAACGTGCTGTTCGGCGTGAGCTTCGACGAGGACGCCGCCGACGAGGTGCGCGTCACGGTCATCGCCGCTGGGTTCGATCAGCCCGAACAGATGAAGGTGCTGCGCCCCTCGCAACTGCGGCAGACGGTGGCGGGGCACGGCTACGACCCGGCGAACTACGACATTCCCGCCTTCCTTCGCTACAACCCCGAGGGGGACAACTGAGCGGCGGGAGGCCCCGGCGATGAGTCCCGGTGGAGACGGGCCCGAGGCGCCCGACGTCGGCGGGCCGCAGGCGGAGCGCCACCGCGAGACGATCTGGACCGGCCGGATCGTCACGCTGGAGGTACTGGACGGCCGCTACGAGGTGGCGCGGCACGCCAACGCCGTGTCGGTGCTGGCCACCCGGCCCAGCGGCGAGGTGCTGGGCGTGATCCAGGACCGCCCGGCGATCGGCCGCGAGGCGTGGGAGTTGCCCGCCGGCCTGATCGAGCCGGGCGAGGAACCCGCCCGCGCCGCCGAGCGAGAGCTGCGCGAGGAGACCCAGTTCACCGCGAATCTCACCTTCGTGACGCGCATGTTCGTCAGTCCCGGCTTCACGGACGAGGAGGTCGTGCTGTACCAGGCGGGCCCGCTGACGCCGGCGGCCGGCCAACCCGACGAGGGCGAGGAGCTGCGCGTCGTCTGGCGCGAACCCCGTGAGGTCTGGCGCGAGGTGGCGGCGGGACGCACCGCCACCAGCGCCGTGACGCTGCTGGGTCTGCGTCACCTGCTGGCCGGGCGTGGGGAGACCCCGTGAGGGTGGAGCGCGAGGTGCGCGCCCTGGCCTTGGACCGGCCGGTGTTGGCCATCGGCGCGTTCGACGGCGTGCACCTGGGGCACCGCGCGCTGCTGGCCCGCATGCGGCGCCTGGCCCATGACGAGGGGCGACCCTCCGCGGTGGTGACGTTCTTCCCGCCCGGCAAGGTCCTGTTCCAGGGCGTGCCGTTCCTCGCGTCGGAGGCCGAGAAGCTGCAGTTGCTCGGCACGTACGCGCCGGAGGCGGTCGCGATGATCCCCTTCACCCGCGCCTACGCCCGCACCGACCCGGCCACCTTCCTGGGCGAGCTGGCCTCCCTCCACCCGAGCGCCATCGTGGTGGGCGAGGACTTCCGCTTCGGCCGAGACCGGGCGGGCGGGCTGGACGACCTGCAGCACGTGCCCGAGCGAATGGAGGTGTTCCGCCTGCTGCTGGACGGCGAGGAGCCGATCAAGAGCTCCCGCATCCGCGACCTGCTGGCGGCGGGCGACATGACGGAGGCGGAACGCCTGCTGGGCGCGCCCTACCGGGCGCACGGGCGGGTGGTGGCGGGCGACCGGCGTGGACGCGAGATCGGCGTGCCGACCGCCAACGTCGCCGTGCCCGAAGGGAAGGCGATGCCGCACGGCGTGTTCGCCGTCCGGGTCGACACGCCGCAGGGCCGGTACGACGGCATGGCCAACGTGGGACCGCGCCCCAGCTTCCCCGAAGGCGCCCCCAGCCTCGAAGCGAACCTGTTCGACTTCGCCGGCGACCTGTACGACCAGGAGGTGACGGTGCACTTCCTGGCCCGCCTCCGCGGGCAGCGGCGCTTCGACGGCGTGGACGACCTCACGCGGCAACTGGCGCTGGACCGCGAGGCGGCCCAGGCGGCGTTGGCCGGCCGGGGCGACGCAGGCGCAGGCGCGTCCGGCAGCCCCGGCGCCGACGAGGCGGCGGAGGCCTGAGCGTGTGGATCTACGGGCACAACCCGGTCCTGGAAGCCCTCCGCCAACAGGAGGTCCACCAGGTCCTCGTCGCCGACGGCGTCAAGGCGGGCCGCATGCGCGAACTGAGCAAGGCCGCGCGGCAGGCCGGCGTGGCGACCCGGACCGTCCCCAGGATCGAGCTGGACCGGGCGCTGGGCACGACGGCGCACCAGGGGGTGGCGGCGGAGCTGCCCGAGCTGCACTACGCCGACCTGGAGGACGCCTTCGCGCGCGCCGACGCCCGCCAGGAGCCGCCGTTGCTGTTGCTGTTGGACCAGGTGCAGGACCCCCGCAACTACGGGGCGATCATCCGTAGCGCCGAAGTGCTGGGCGCACACGGCGTCGTCACCGAATCGCGCCGCAGCGCGCCCCTCAGCGCGGTCGTGTCCAAGACCTCCGCCGGCGCCGCCAGCCACCTGCCGCTGATCCAGGTCGCCAACCTCGCCAACCTGCTCCGTTCGCTGAAGGAGCGCGGGGTGTGGGTGTACGGCGCCGACGCCGCGGGCGCGTCGCGGCCCGAGGAGGTGGACTGGGACCGCCCGGTCGCGCTGGTGATCGGCTCGGAGGGGACCGGCCTGCGCCGCCTCACCAAAGCGTCGTGCGACGAGCTCGTCCGCATCCCCACCCACGGCACGGTCGCCTCGCTGAACGCCTCGGTCGCGACGGGCGTGCTGCTGTACGCCGTACGGATCGGCCGCGGCCCGGCCCGATCCTGACGCACGCCCGCCCTTCACGCGCGAGCCCTTCACGCGCCAGCCCGACCCGCGCGAACCCGGGCCACGCCCGGCGCTCCGCGCGTCCATCGATCCCCCCGACCCCGAAGGAGCCCGGCCCATGCCCACCCGCCTCTCACGCCTGACCTCCCACCACCTCCAGGACCTGGTGTTCCTGTCCGACCCCAGGCTCACGGCGGACGGGCAGCGCGGCTTCTGCGTTCGCACGCGCGTGCAGGTGCGCGAAGACGGACCGCCCCGCTACCACGCGGAGGTGTGCGAGGTGGACCTGACCGGCGACGATCCACCGAACGCGCTGCGCGCCCTCACCACCGGGCGGCACGACGCCGACCATCCCCGGCCCTCCCCCGACGGCACGCGCCTGGCCTTCCTGGCCAAGCGCGCCGAGGAAGGCGAACGGCAGGTGCACATCCTGGACCTGGCGCGCGGCGGCGAGGCGCACGCGGTGACGACGCTCGCCTCGGGCGCCGGCGCGTTCGCGTGGCGCCCGGACGGCCGCGCCCTGGTGGTGCTGGGCTCCGACGCGCCGCCCGCGCCGGAGGGGGAGGTGGTGGTGGCCCGGACGGTGGCGCGGCTGCACGCCAAGGAGGACGGCCTGCCCGCTCCGGGGATCCGGACCGCCCCGGCGCGCCAGGCCTGGTTCGTCGATCCCGAGCGGGGGCGGACGCGGGTGCTCACCGACCTGCCGGACGGCGTCACCGACGCGGCGTGGGCGCCCGATGGCCGAACGTTGTGGCTATTGGCGGCCGACAGCGTCGAGGAGGCCGACGATTGGTACGCCCGCCTATGGCGGGTGGGGGTCGGGGCGCGCGGCAACGTGACGCGGGCCCCCCGCGCGGTGACGGGCCCGCTGCTGCGCCCCGCCTCGCTGGCGGTGGCGCCGGACGGGACGGCCGTGTACTGGCTGGGCCCCAACGACCCGGAGCAGCTGGCCTCCCCCACCGGCGCGTGGCGCGTGCCGGCGGCGGGCGGCACGCCCACGCTGTGCAGCGGCGCGCACGACGTCTCCCCCGCCGTAGGGGGCGACGCCCGGCACGGCCGCTACCCGGCCGGGCCCGTGGCGACCGGCGACGGCCTGATGGTGATCCAGCACCGCGAGGGCGCGTCGGTGCCCGCCCTGCTGACACCGAACGGCGAGCTGCACACACGCCTTCCGGGCGAGCGCGCCACCACCGCGTTCGCGCACGCCGCCGGCCGCACCCTGTGCGTGGTCGAGACGCCCACCCGACCGGGGGAACTGACGCTGATCGAGCCGGACGGGTCGCACGGGAGCGTCAGCGCGGAGAACGCCGACGCGGCCCGCCGCTTCGCGCGGTCCACGTTCGAGGGGCCGTACGTATCGCCGGAGGACGCGGGCGGCGCGGCGTGGTGGCGCCTGTTGCCGGCCAAACCGCGACGCGACCACGCCCTCGTGGTGCAGGTGCACGGCGGGCCGCACACCAGCGCTGGGTACGGCTTCTCGTTCGAGCATCACCTGTTGGCGGCGCGCGGCTACACGGTGGTGATCCAGAACCCGCGCGGCAGCGCCAGCTACGGCGCAGCGCACGCCCTGCAGGTGCTGGGCGCGTACGGAGGCGGGGACGCCGACGACGTACTCGGCGTGGTCGACGCGGCGCTGTCCGCGCACGCGGACCCGGCCGCGCCGGTGCACCTGGCGGGCGGCAGCTACGGCGGGTTCATGACCAACTGGCTGGTCGGTCGGACCGACCGCTTCCGCAGCGCCGTGACGCAACGCTCGATCTGCAACTGGATTTCGTTCTACGGCACCAGCGACATCGGGTACCGCTTCGCCGAGTACGAAGTGGCCGGGACGCCCTGGGCCGACCTCGGCCGGTTGTGGGACCAGAGCCCCCTGAAGCACGTCGCCAACGTGACGACGCCGACGCTGGTGCTGCACGCCGAGGCCGACCATCGCTGCCCGATCGAGCAGGCCGAGCAGTGGTTCACGGCGCTGAAGCGACTCGGCCGGGCCGACACCAAGCTGGTGCGCTTCCCCGACGAGGGGCACGAACTGTCCCGCTCGGGCCGGCCGGACCGCCGCATGCGGCGCCTGGACGAGATCGTCGGCTGGTTCGAGGGGCACGCCTGAGCGTTCCTGCGCTCGGTGCGCGCCGCGTCAGGCGTCCCCCTCTGCTTGGTCGGTGAGGGTCGCCGTGACGCGCCGCGCGCCGCCGTGCTCGCGCAGTTCCGCCAGCGCGATCCCCTGCCAGGTGCCCAGCGCCAAGCGGCCGTCGCCGATGGGCAATAGCAGCGACACGCCGAACAGGGCGCTGCCGACGTGCGCCGGCATGTCGTCCGGCCCTTCCAGCGTGTGCCGGAAGCCCGACCACCCATCCGGCACGGCATGGCGCAGCCAGCGGTCCAGGTCGCGCCGCACCTCGGGCGAGGCGTTCTCCGTCAACGTCAAGCCGGCGGAGGTGTGGCGCAGGAACAGGTGCAGCAGGCCGACCTTCACGCCGTTCAGGTCGACCCCGCGCAGGATCTCGTCGGTGATCAGGTGCACCCCGCGCGGGCGGGGGGCGAGGGTGAGGTCGCTGCGTACCATGCGCATGGGCCGAGGGTAGCGCAGTCACGGGCGGACCCGGCAGGAACCCTGCTCACGGGCCGGCGGCCAGGATGCGGGCCAGCGCCGCCCGCCCGGCCGCCTCCAACGCCGCGTCGGCGTGCCGTGCCGCCCACACCACCGTGCCGGTGGCCTCCAGCAGCATCGGGCCGTCCATGTCGGCCGGCGCGGTGCGGGCGGGGCCGCCGCCCGCGCGGTAGCCGGCGAGGAAGGCATTCCGAAGGTCCGGCCGGTCCATCCACGTGAAGGCGGCCAGGCGCGCCAGGTCGGCCTCGGGCAGGTCCGGGCGGGCGTGCTCGAAGTCGATGACGCCGGACAAGGCGTCGCCTTCGACCATCCAGTTGCGGGGCCCGAAGTCACGGTGGCACGGCCCGCGCCCCCGCCCGCGCACGCGGGGCAGCCAAGCGTCCAGGCGGGCGCGGACGCGCCGCGACGCGGTGGGGTCCAACGCCCCCTGCGCCCGTCGCAGCCAGGCGTCGGCCCGGCGGGCGTACGCCTCGTCCACCGCGGTGGCGTCGGGGTCCTCGAACCCAAGGCGGTGCAGGCGGGCCAGCCAGGCCCCGGCCTGACGGTGGACGCGCGCCGAGGCGTGACCGGTACCCCCGCCGGCTGGGGCGCCGGGAAGCTCGTCCAGCAGCAGCGCGGCGGGGGCGGCGTCGTGGACGCCCCACAGCCGGGCGGTCCACGGCGACAGGTGCGGTGCCCAGTCCAGGTAGGCCCTGCGTTCGCGCTGGAACGCGGCACGACCGCCGGGCACCTTCAGCACCGCCGCCGCACCCGAGCGCGCACGTACGCGCCACACCCGCGCGCCGCGGCGTTCGGACAGGGCGCGGGCTTCGGCGAGGGGCGCGGCGAGCACCGACTCGACGAAGCGCGTCAGCTCGGCGCCAGGGCACGCGGCGTCATCCATAGGGTGTGCTAGACTACCCGGTCGAATGGCGCGGCCGAGATCGAGCCTCTCACCCTGATCCGGCCGGGTCGACGAATCTGAAGGGAGTCCCCACATGGCAATGGACGCCAGCAAGAAGCGCGAGATCGTCGGGCGGTTCGGGGCCAGCGACACCGACACGGGATCGACCAAGGTCCAGATCGCGCTGCTCACCGCCCGCATCGAAGAGTTGGCGCAACACCTGAAGAACAACGAGAAGGACCACCACGGCCGCCGGGGGCTGCTGGTGATGGTCGGCAAGCGCAAGCGCCTGCTCTCCTACCTCGAGAAGACCGACTACGACGGGTACAAGTCGATCCTCCAGGATCTCGGCCTACGGCGCTGACCTGCGTGCGTTCGAGCGTATGCAGCCCGAGCACGCACCAGGGCGGCACGCACGGTTCGGCAGCACCTGCGCGGCGGGACGTCATGACGTCCCGCCGCGTGCCCTCATGATGTCTTGGCGCCCGCGAGCGACGACGCGACGGCCGAACGCCCCGCGTCGCCCGCACGCGTCGTCCCCTATCTTGACCGCCGGCCACCGTATGGCCGGAACCCGGAACGCCTAGGAGAAGGAGTCGATGTGAATATCCCCGAACCGAAACGCTACGCCACCATGCTGGGTGGCCAGGAGCTGGTCATCGAGACCGGCAAGTACGCCACGCAGGTGTCCGGCAGCGTCACCGTCCGCTACGGCGACAGCATGGTCCTCGTCACCGCCCACATGCGGGACGACCCCTCCCCCATCCCGTTCCTTCCGCTCACCGTCGAGTACGAGGAGAAGCACTACGCCATCGGCAAGATCCCCGGCTCGTTCCTGCGCCGCGAAGGGCGCCCGGGCACGCAGGCGACCCTCAACGCCCGCATCACCGACCGGCAGATCCGGCCGATGTTCCCCAAGCAGCTGCGCAACGAGACGCAGGTGGTGATCACCGTCCTGTCGGCGGACCAGAAGAACGACCCGGGCCCCCTCGGGGCGATCGGCGCGTCCGCGGCCCTGTCGCTCAGCGACATCCCCTGGGGCGGACCGACCGCCTGTCACCACGTCGCCTACCTAGACGGCCAGTACGTGATGGCGCCGACGTTTCAGCAGCTGCAGGAGAGCGACCTGGAGCTCACCGTCGCCGCCAGCAAGGACGCCGTGCTGATGGTCGAGGCCGCCGCCAACGAACTGCCCGAGGAGACGATGGTCGGCGCGATCGCGTTCGCGCAGGAGCAGCTGAAGCCGGTCGCGGAGCTGATCGAACGCATGCGGCAGGACCTGGGACAGGAGAAGAAGTCGTTCCAGCCCGCCGTCGATGTGGGGGACGAGGACGTGCAGGCGGTCACCGACGCCGCGGAGCAGGCCGGCCTGGCCGAGGTGCTCCGCACCCCCGGCAAGCACGAGCGGGGTGAGGCGGTCAAGGCGCTGCGCGACCGGGTGCTGGACGCGATGATTCCAGATCCCGACGCCGAAGGGGCCGCCGCGCGCCGCGAGCAGCTCAAGGCCGCGTTCGGCTCGGCCGAAGCCACCGTGATGCGCCGCATGGTGCTGAACGACCGCGTGCGCACCGACGGGCGCCGTCCCGACGAGATCCGGCCGATCTGGATCGAGACGGGCGTGCTGCCGATGGCGCACGGCTCGGCGGTGTTCACCCGCGGCGAGACGCAGGTGCTCTCGGTCTCGACGCTCGGCACCGGTCGCGACAACCGCCTGGTGGACGACCTCGGTCTCGAGGAGAGCGAAGAGTTCATGCTGCACTACAACTTCCCGCCGTTCTCGACCGGCGAGGTCAAGCGGTTGGCCGGCGTGTCGCGGCGCGAGGTCGGCCACGGCAACCTGGCGCGCCGCGCGGTGGCGGGACAGTTGCCGGACCAGGACGAATTCCCCTACGTGATCCGCGCCGTGGGCGAGACCCTGGAGTCCAACGGCTCCTCGTCGATGGCGACCGTCTGCGCCACCAGCCTGTCGCTGATGGACGCAGGCGTCCCCCTGAAGTCTCCGGTGGCGGGCATCGCCATGGGCCTGGTGGCGGACGGCGATCGCTACGCGATCCTCAGCGACATTCTCGGCAGCGAGGACGCGCTGGGCGACATGGACTTCAAGGTCACCGGCACGGAGCGCGGCGTCACCGCCCTGCAGATGGACATCAAGATCCAGGGCCTCACCTCCGCGCTGATGAACGAAGCGCTGGAACAGGCGCGGCAGGGCCGCATGCACATCCTGGGCCTCATGAACGACGTCCTTTCCGGTCCGCGCGGAGAGCTGAACCCGCGCGCGCCGCGCATCGTCAGCGTCCAGATCCCCAGCGACAAGATCGGGGCGGTCATCGGTCCGGGCGGCAAGCAGATCCGCGAACTCGAAGCGCTCGGCGCCAAGATCGAGATCGAAGAGGGCGGCAAGGTCCGGATCTACACCGACGAGGGCACCATCGCCGACGAGGTGCAACGCCGCATCGAGCAGCTGACCGAATCGCCGGAGATCGGCAAGACCTACACCGGCAAGGTCGCCAAGGTCGTCGACTTCGGGGCGTTCGTGACGCTCTTCCCCGGCACCGACGGCCTGCTGCACATCAGCCAGATCGCCGAAGGGCGCGTCGAGAACGTCACCGACCACCTGTCGGAGGGCGAGACGCTGCAGGTCAAGATCAACGCGATCGACGACCGTGGCAAGATCGACCTGGTCCGACCGGAACTGGAAGGTGTCGTCGCGCCACGTGCGCCGCGTCGCGGCGGCGGGGGCGGAGGCGCACGCGGCGGTCCCCGTGGCGCGCGCAGCGACGATCGCGGCGGTCGGCCTCGCTGACCACCGACCCAGGAAGGGACGGTCACGCCCGCACGTCATGAGGCACCGTCCCACCCCCTATTGCATACGACGTCGCCCCGCGCCCCGGCCCGACCGAGGGCGCCGGCCGACGTGGACATCCACCCCGGGCCTCATGCCCGTCCCCCGTCCGAGCCCCGCGGCGATCCCGCCTGGGCGACCGGCCGGCTAGATTCGAGGACACGACCCATGGCAAAAAAATCAGAAGCGCGCCTCCGCATCATCCCGTTCGGCGGGATGGGCGAGATCGGCAAGAACATGTTCGCCTTCCAGTACAAGGACGAGATCCTGATGGTGGACGGCGGCCTGGCCTTCCCCGACGCCGACATGCTCGGCGTCGACATCCTGGTCCCCAAGATCGACTGGGTGATCGAGCACGCCGACAAGATCAAAGGCTGGGTGCTGACCCACGGCCACGAGGACCACATCGGCGGCCTGCCGTACATGCTGAAGCAACTCCCCAAGAAGATCCCCATGTACGGCGCCCGTTTGACGTTGGGTCTGCTGCGCGGCAAGTTCGACGAGTTCAAGCTCAAGGAAAGCGACGTCGACCTGCGCGAGGTCACCACCGACGACCGCATCAAGGTCAGCAACTTCTTCACTGTCGACTTCTTCCGTATGACGCACTCCATCCCCGACAACAGCGGACTGATCATCCACACGCCGCTCGGGCGGATCGTGCACACCGGCGACTTCAAACTGGACCACCACCCCGCCGACGGCAAGACCAGCCACCTGCACAAGATCGCCGCCGCCGGCGAAGAGGGCGTGCTGTTGATGCTGGCCGACTCCACCAACGGCGAGCGGCTCGGCTTCACCGCCAGCGAGCGCGACGTGATGATGGCCGCGGACGACCTGGTCCGCCGCGCCCCCGGCCGCGTGATCGTCACCACGTTCTCCAGCCACACGCACCGGCTGCAGAACTTCATCCGCGTCGCCGAGAAGCACGACCGGCGCGTCGCGGTCGAGGGCCGCAGCATGATCAAGAACACCGAGATCGCCCAGGAGCTCGGCTACCTGGAGACCAAGCGGCCCCTCGTCACCATGGACGAGCTGAAGGACCTGCAGGACGACAAGATCATGGTGTTGTGCACCGGCAGTCAGGGCCAACCGATGGCGGCCCTGTCGCGGCTGGCGTCAGGCACGCACCGCAAGCTCAGCATCCAGAAGAACGACACCATCATCATGTCCTCCAACCCCATTCCGGGCAACGAGGAGGCGGTGAACCGCATCATCAACCAGCTCTACGAGCTGGGCGTCAACGTGCTGTACCCGCCCCGCTACGGGGTTCACGTGTCCGGGCACGGCAGCCAGGAGGAACTGAAGATCATCCTGGACCTGGTCAAGCCCACCTTCTTCATCCCCTGGCACGGCGAGCCGCGGCACCAGGTGAACCACGCCAGGCTGGCGGAGACCATGCCGCAGGCGCCGAAGAAGATCGTGATGCCCCACAACGGCGACGTGCTGGAACTCAGCAAGGACGACCTCAAGGTCGTCGACCAGGTCGACGCCGGCATCGTGTACATCGACTCGGTCGGCCGCAGCACCGACGAGATCGGCGAACCGGTCATCCGCGACCGTCAGACCCTCTCCAACGAGGGCGTGGTCGTGATCATGGCGCTGGCGGGCAAGAAGCCGTCCGTCGCCGTGATCGTCCGCGGCGTCGCCGGCGGCCAGAACGGCATGACCAAGGAGATCGAGCGGATCGCCCTGGAAGGGCTCAAGCGCGGCATCAAGGACAAGAAGCGCCTGAACGACATCCGGGACGACATCTTCTACCCCGTACGCCGCTACCTCCGCAAGGCGACCGGCCGCAACCCCGTGATCGTGCCCACGGTGATCGAGGCCTGAGGGCACGTCACGGCCGGAGGCTTCGGCGGAGCCCTCCTGCTCAGGGCTCCGCCGGGCCGGCCTCCACGTCCACGCCGGCCCACGACGCCACCTCCGACAGGGCCGCGAGGGTTCCCTCGCGGCCCTCTTCGATCAGGTCCCCCTCGTGCAGCAACGCATCGCTGGGCCGACGCTGGCAATCCCACCCGCGCGCGAACACCGGCCGGCCGTCCCGCCACAACGCCATGGCCCCCGGTATCGGCACCGCGTACAGCGCGTCCACCTCGCGGGGATTCAACAGGTACGCCTGGAGCGGCTGCGCGCACCGCATCACGAACACCTCGTGGAACTCGCGGTCGACGGCGCGTTGGTACACGCGCTCCTCGCGAAACGTCCCCAACGCGTCGATGTCGCGCACCTCCACCCGCAGGCCGAGCTCCTCCTCCACCTCGCGCAGGGCGTTGGGCCAGTACTCGCCCGCCCGCAGGTGCCCGCCGACCGTGACGTCGAGCTTGCCCCCGGCCAGGTCCTTGTGCGGCGAGCGGCGCTGGAGCAGTACGTGGTCGTCCCCGTCGACGATCCACAGGTGGAACGCCCGGTGCCAGTCGCCGTCACGGTGCACCGCCGCGCGGGGCTTCGTGTGCCCCGTCGGTCGCCCCGCCTCGTCCAGAACGTCGAGGAGCTCGTCGGCGTCGTCTTGGGGGCCGGGCGTCCCCCCGGAAGGTCGGGCGTCCTCGGTCATGCCGCAAGCGTACCCGGCCGGACGGCCCTCGAGGCGCGTGGCGCTGCTGCCGCGCGCCTTGACCGCCGCCACGCGGCGCGAGTATGCTTCCCTAGCGCGACGGGGTGTAGCGCAGCCTGGTAGCGCACTTGACTGGGGGTCAAGTGGTCGCTGGTTCAAATCCAGTCACCCCGACCAGAAGAAAGCCGTCACAGACGGCGAAAGCGAAGAACCGCCCTCGCAGCAGCGGGGGCGGTTCTTCCATTGTGTAGTGTCGGAGCGTCGGCGACCTTCAATTCACGGTCGTTGCCGACCGCTGCTGACCCCGCCCGGGAGAAATGCATCGCTGAGGCATGGCCTCGCCGCTAGCACACGTGATCGGCCATCGTCAGGCAATGCACCAGGCGAGGTGTTGCTTGTGGGACGCGTTCGGGGACTCCAGGTCGTGCGGCCTCTTGTACATTGCGCGCGCTCTACGTATAGTCCAAGAAACGGGGCCCCGGCTTAGTCCGGGGGCTTCGGCATTCTTGGATCCTCGAGCGCTTGTTCTGTGAGCACATGAACGCCGGTGTCGTCTGCGTCGAAGGCAATCTTGAACCGGTGCTGAAACTCCTCTACGGAGATCAGGTTGCGCTCAGTGAATGCCGGGTCGTACGTGGCAACGTGTGATCGCGCCAAGGCATAGTGCAGAGTCAGTGAGGTCCCTTGAGGATTCGAGTAACGACGTCGCACGATGTGGGCAATATTGGCCGACGTCATGCTTTGGCCGTTTCGGGCGCCCACAATGCGCGCAAGCGGTTTGTCTGGAGCAATATGGCCGGCCTCGACCATCTTCCTACGGAACATGCAATAGCCGATAAGATCGGCAGCTTGCACGATGGGCAGCTCGTCTGCGTCGTCGATGCGCTGGACTTCGGCAATGTAGTCCAAGTCGGCGATGCGTTTCATTGTTTCGACGGTCCTCAGCGGGGAAATGTAAAGACTCTGGCCGAACAAGGTCCACAGACGATAGGAGAACCCGGAAGGAAGGGAGAAACACGAGCGTGGTCGTGGCAGCAGAAACGCGAGATCGGTTCAAGCGGGCGCTAGAAGTAGCACAGCGAATTCGTGATGAGCGCGAAACACCCATCGCTAGCTACCGAGCGCCAGAACCGGAAGAGATCCGGCGGAGACTGGACCTGAGCCAAAGCGAGTTTGCGGACTTGCTGGGCGTAAGCTTACGCACTCTTCAGAACTGGGAACAGGGTCACCGTCGGCCCACTGGCGCTGCCGCAATGTTGCTTCGCGTGGCCAATAGGCATCCAGATGCTCTTCTCGAAACGCATAGCGCTTTGCCGATCTTCTAACCCCAAGCCGCTAGTACGATTCGCGTGCGGTCCGTAATGGCCTGCACGCGCTCTGCGAATGCGCGCGCGCCCTGCCCCTCGCTTGGGCCGTCCAGTGTTGGGGCGGTCGTCGCTGGCTTGGACGCGACACCAGCCGAGGAACGTAGCGCCTATCGTGTCGCCCAGTCCATATCGGGGCCGGCAGCGCGCGTCCCTCGGCGCGGCACCGGTGCGCGGGCGGAAAGCGGAGGACATCATGAGGTACGCCGTTTCGAATCGAACGCCACGCAACGCCGCGACACGCGCGAGGTGGCTCGCGTTCGCGGTCGCGACGCTCGCTCTGGCCCTCCTGGCTTCCACCGTCCACGCGCAAGACGGCGAGGCCGTACGCACGGTGGAGAGCACGCACGACTTCGACGCCACGACGTCGCGCCTGGAAACGGCGATCGAGGAACAGGGATTGACGCTCGTCACCACGATCGATCACGCCGCGAATGCCGCGAACGCCGACTTGGCGTTGGCCCCCACCACGCTGTTCGTGTTCGGCAACCCGCAGGTGGGAACGCCGCTGATGCAGTCGGCCCGCACCATCGCCCTCGACCTGCCGCAGAAGATGTTGGTCTGGGAGGACGCGGCCGGCGACGTGTTCGTGAGCTATCGCGACCCGGTCGCCCTGGCCGCGGATCACGGCTTGGCGTCGGACGCAGGTGCGCTCCCGAACGTGGCAAACCTGCTGGGTCGGCTCGCGCGAAGTGCTGCCGGGATCGAATAGGCTGACGGTCTGGACTACGTGAAGCTCGTTCGTCCATCGAGGACGGGGTCGGGATGGTTCGGGGCGAACACGTCCCGATCGCGTACGATCGCGCCCTAAGCGCCCTTTGCGGCGTAGTGTAGGCTTCGCGGCGCCCGGTTCGAGGCGAAGGCCACGGCGGTCGTCAGGGAAACAGGTCGCGCACCACTGCCGTCATGCCGGGACGCAAGGCCCCGCCGTCGGTGCCCGTGACGCCCTCGACATCGTCGATGCGCACGGCGGCGACGTACGTCACGTCGCCGCGGACCAGCGTCGGTTGGAAGCCGATGCGCTCCACCGTGCCCATGAACGAGCGGTCTGGCAGGGCGTCGACCTCGACCTCCACGCGGTCGCCGACGCCGATGCCCACCACCTGCAGTTCGGTCAGGTTGGTGGTCTCGACGCGCCAACCGCTCAGGTCGGCGACCGTGACGGCACCGTCGCCGTCGGATCCTGATCCGCCGGCGGCGACGGTCTCCCCCACCTCCGGACGTAGGGCCAGCACGCGGCCGTCGAAGGGGGCGCGCAATGTCCGCTGCTCGACCGCCAACGCTGCAGATGCGCGAGCTGCTTCCGCCTGTACCTTCTGGGCCTCGGCCTGCGCGACCCGTGCCTGGGCTTCCTCGACCGCTGCCCGTGCCTCGGCCACGCCGGCTTGCGCCTCGCCGACCGTCGCCTCGGCTTGCCGCTGCTGTGCCTCTGCCTGGGTGATGGTGGCCTCCGCCTGAGTGGCGGTCAGCCGCAGCGCAGCGTCGGCGGCGTCGCGTCCCGCTTCCGCCGCGCGCACGGTCGCCTCGGCCGCCGTGACCCGCCTCCGCGCGATCGCCTCGGACGAGCGCGCGACCCCCACTTGGGCGTCGGCGGCCGCCAGCGCGGCGTCGGCCTCACGCAGGCGCGCTCGTTCGGCCGCGTCGTCGAGGCGCAGCAACGCATCACCTGCAACGACGTCGTCGCCCTCGTCTACCAGCCGCTCTGCCAGCACGCCGGAAACGGCGAACGACACCTGCGAGCTGCGGAGCGGACGGACCTCGGCCTCGGCGGAATCCGGCAGGCCGGCGAGGTTCGCAGGCAGCGAGGTTTCGCTGTTCTCGCTCGCCCCTGAATCGTTCGCCGTCGACGTTCCGGCCGCGGTATCGGCGGGTCCGGACGCCGAGCGTGCCGTTTCTGCGTCAGCGGGCCCCGTCGGCGACCCGGGCGGTCCCGCGAACCACCAGAACGCGGCCGCGCTCAGCGCGGCGCCGATCAGGACGAACGACAACGGTCGGATCAGGCGCATGGGGCCTCCAGGGCGAGGGCTGAGAATCGATCATGACGGACGTGCCGCACGGCGGGTGCCGGCCGAACGACGCTCACGGCCCACCTTCCGCGAAGGCGCGGACCTCGCCGGGATCGTCGATGATTCGTTCCAGCACGCCATCGCGCATCAGGATCACGCGGTCGACGACGCGGCACATACGCAGGTCGTGGGTCACCATGATCCCGGCGCGGCCCTCGTCGTGAACCAGGTTGGCGAAGGTCTCGACCACCTGGTAGGCGCGCTCGGTGTCCAGGCTGGCGGTGGGCTCGTCGGCCAGCACCACCGCCGGCCGGTGGATGAGGGCGCGGGCGATCGACACGCGCTGCTGTTGTCCGCCCGAGAGCTGCGCGGGAAGGCTGTTCAGCCGGTCGCCCAATCCCAGCTGCGTGAGCAGGTCTACCGCCCAGGCGCGGCCAGCAGGCGCAAACCGACCGTTGAGCCACAGCATCAGCATCACGTTCTCGAGGACGGCCAGGTAGGGAAGCAGGTTGTTGGCCTGGAAGGTGAAGCCGATGTTGGTTCGACGGAAGCGGGTCAGCTGCCGGTCGCTCAGTTCGGCGAGGTCGCGGTCGGCGATGCGAACCCGGCCGGCGCTGGGTCGGAGCAGGCCCGCCAGCATCGCCACGAGCGAGGTCTTGCCGGACCCGGAGGGACCCACCAGGGCCACGAACTCGCCCGCGTGCACTTCGAACGATACGTCGCCCACGGCATGAACGGTCTGCTGTCCCAGCGCGTAGCTCTTGCTCAGGCCTTCGGCGGTCAGTATGGGACGTCGCGCCTGGAGCCGAGGCGTCTCCCGGCCAAGAGCGGTCGTGGAATCAGCGGGTGGGTTCACGTGCCGAGCCCCAAGGCCGTGAGAGGTTCCACGCGCAGGGCCGCGCGCAGCGCGACCAGGCCGCCCACGGGTCCGATCACCAACAGGCCACCGACCGCCAGTCCAACGTTGCCGGGTTGAAACACGATCGGCACGGTCGCCGGGAACGACGCCGCCAGCAGGGCGGTGCCGAGCGCGCCGAACGCCACGCCGATCAGGTTGGTGAACACGATCTGCAGTACGGTGGCGACGGCGACCAGCGCGTTGGACGCCCCGATCGCCTTGAGCATGCCGATCTGGCCGAGCTTCTGGAGCGTCTGGATCTGGAAGAATCCGCCGACCACCAGAACCCCGATCACCAGCGTGAAGCCGGTCTGGGTTTCGACGGTGCTCTTCTGCGCCGAGTAGCCAGGGATGTTCTCGTAGGCCGTGCGGCGGTCCACGGCGCTCACCGATCGCACTTCGTCTTCGATGCGGGCCGCCAACGCCGCCGGGGACGTGCCGTTCTCGGCGCGAACCGCGACGAGGTTGAACACCAGGGTGCGTGGGTCCACCTCCGCGTCGGCCTTGGGCTTGACGCGATCGAAGGTGATCAACGGGACCACCAGCGACGGCAGGATCTGGTACTGCTGACCCTCGGCGATCCCCACCACGCGCAGTTCGTAGCGCTCGTCGACGGCTCCCTGGGTCGAGCGGACGGTGACCGTGTCGCCGACCCCGGCCTCGAGGCGGATCGCGGCTTGGCGCCCCAGCACCACTTCGTTCGCCCGGGACGACGAGAAGCCGGGGCCCTCGCGGCTGCGCGGCGCTCCGGGCCGGCCGGGCTCGACGCCGAGCAGCGAAACGCGCGTGCCGGCCGCGCCCTCGCTCGCCGCGCCGCTGGCGCCCGCACGGAGGACGCTGTCCACCACCGTCGACGCGAAGGCGATCGCCCCGACCGCTTCGACCCCGTCGACCCGCCGGATCGACGCGATGGCCCCACGGTCGAACTGGCTGGCGGCGATCTGCAGGTCCGCGGTTCGCTGAAACACCAGCAACTCGGCGTCGATGCCGTCCACGAACTGGCGGTTGCCGAGCGCAAGGCCCTCGCCGAGGCCGGACAGGAACAGGATCAATACCGTGATGAGCGCGATGATGGCGCTGATCGACGCGAAGCGCCCGACGTTTCGGACCATCTCCTTCACGGCCAGCCAGCCGGCCAGCACCGCGGTCACCAGCGATCCTCATCGTTGCGCATCCGGACAGTCTAGGGGTTCGCCGCGCACGGCACGGTATGCAGAAGTACGCACCGTGCGTGATTCGATCGGCGCCTCCCTCACCCCGGCGCGCCCCCGGTCCGAGCCCCTCGTGGGCGTCTGCCCCTGCGGAACGGCGCACGGATACGCTCCCGACCGGGCCACGGGCGGCGTGCACCCAGGCGCCTCCGGCCCGCGCCGCTTCGTCGTCGGCGCATGCGGGTCGGGGACGCCCGGAACGTGCGACCGGTCGCTAGCCTCGCCCCATGGTCTTCGTACGCGTCAAGCGAACGAGGCGCGATTCGGCGGCGTGCGCCCACCACACGCGGTCCCCGCCTGGGGGCCCACGCGGCCGGCGCGCCGGCGAAATCCTTCCGCCAGGTACGGCGACGCGCGTACTGCTGTGCGGGGTCGCGTTGTCGCTGTCCCTGTCGGCATGTACACTCGTGTCGAGCGAACCGCGCGTGCCCAGCGAACCCGTGCAGGCACCCCCGGTCTCGGGCCCTGACATGACGACAGGAGGCCACGCCATGAGCCAAGACGGTCCGTCCGCAGCCGGCATGTCCTACGTGGTGGACCGCATCGTCGACGGCGCCTGGGCGGTCCTCGAGGACGCGGACGGTGGCACGACCGACCTTCCCGTCGCCTGGCTGCCCGCCGGCGTACAGGAGGGCGACGTGGTGCGGGTGGACGTCACGACGGCCGCGGGGCTGCCCGACGATGCCGGACGGTCGGTCACCTTCCGACTGGACCGCGACGCGACCGAACGGCGGCGCGCGGACGCCGCAGCGATGCGTGACCGTCTGCGCCAGGCCCCGGAAGGCGACCTCGACCTCTGACGATGCGCGGCCCGACGATGCGTGCGGCCCGGGCCCTGCTGCTGGGCGCCCTGCTGAGCGTCCTGTCGCTCGCCGCGGCGCTCGAGCTGACCTTCCTCGACGTCGGGCAGGGCCTGTCCGTCCTGATCCGCAGTCCCAGCGGGCAGGTGGTCCTGTACGACGCCGGTCCGGCCAGCGCGGACGTCGCGCAACGCCTGCAGGCCCTGGGGGTCGACCGCATCGACCTGCTCATCGCCAGTCACGCCCACAGCGATCACATCGGCGGGATGGCCGACGTGCTGCGCACCTTCCGGCCGCCGAACTACCTGGACAACGGGCTTCCGCACACCACCGCCACCTTCGAACGGACCCTGCAGGCCGCGATCGACGTCGACGTCGCGCTGCTGTCCCCCGAACGCAGGCGCATCGGCCTGGGCGAGGCGACGCTGCACGTCGTGCCGCCCCCCGGGGACGAAGGCATGGGGCACAACGCCAACAGCGTCGGCTTGGTGGTGTCGTACGGGACGTTCCGCGCCACGCTCGTCGGCGACGCGGAACCGGCGCAATGGGCCTGGTGGGGTTCGCGCCACGGCGACCTGCTGTCCGACGTGGACGTGCACGGCGCCGCGCACCACGGCAGCCGCAACGGCGATACGCGTCAGGCGCTGGCGCGCCTGACGCCGGCCGTGGTCGTGATCAGTTCCGGGCGGGACAACCGCTACGGCCATCCGCACGCGGAGGCGTTGCGTCGCTACCGGGGCGTGGGCGCCGAGGTGTACCGCACCGACCTGCACGGCCGCGTCACGGTGCAGGTGCGGCCCGACGGTACCTACACCGTCGAACCGGAACGGCGGGCCGACGCACCAGCCCTGGCCGAGGAGAGCGCCGGCGCGGCATGCATCGACGTGAACAACGCTTCGCCGACGCGCCTCACGGAGATCGTGCACATCGGGCCGAGCCGGGCGGAGGACCTGGTGCGGGAACGGGAGCGGCGCGCCTTCGCGCGCCTGGCGGACCTCACCCGCGTCGACGGCATCGCCGAAGGCCGACTACGCGACATCCGAGATCAGGGCGTCGCCTGCGTGCCGTGAACCGCCAGGTTCGGCCAGGAACCAGTCGCGGGCCAGGTCGGCGACGTGTTCCAGCGCGCCCGGCTCCTCGAACAGGTGGGTCGCGCCCGGCACGACGTCCAGGCGCGTCTCGCAGCGCATGGCGCGCTGCGCGGACTCGTTCAGCTCCAACACCGTGACGTCCAGGCCGCCCACGATCAGGCACGTCGGCGCGGTCACGCGCCCCAGGTCGTCGCCGGCCAGGTCCGGCCTCCCGCCGCGCGAGACGACGGCGCGCACCGCGTCGGGCCGGCGGGCGGCCGTCACCAGCGCTGCCGCCGCACCGGTACTGGCGCCGAACAGGCCGAGGGAAAGCGCACGCGTGTCCGGCTCTTCGCCCAGCCACGACACGGCGGCCTCCAGCCGGCGCGCCAGAAGGTCGATGTCGAAGCGGTGCTGCCCGGAGCGCGCATCGACGCGTTCTTCGTCCTCGGTCAGCAGGTCCAGCAGCACCGTCGCGAACCCGGCCTGGTTCAGATGCTCGGCCACGAACCGGTTGCGGGGGCTGTGGCGGCTGCTGCCGCTGCCGTGCGCGAAGAGCACCACGCCTCGAGCGTCCTCGAAAAGGGCGAGATCGCCCTCCAACGTCGCGTCGCCTTCGGAGATCCGAACGGTGCGTACGGTCGTCATGCCAAACCTCCCCTGCGTTGCCCTCAGCGTACCGGCTGGGCACGGCTCGTGCCCCGGTGCCGTCCCCTCACCCAGGGTGGGAACGCAGGAACGTACGCACCTCGTGTTCGAAGCGTTCGGGCGCTTCGATGTTCACGACGTGGCCCACTCGCGGCAGGGTGACGCGGGTCGCGGTCGGAATGCCCGCCTCGAGTTCGTCCGCCACGAAGGCCGGGGAGCGGACGTCGGCGTCGCCGTACAGCAGCAGCGTCGGCACGCGCACCCGGGGCAGCACGTCCCGGAGGTCGGCGTCGGCGAACGCGTGCGCCATGATGCGGGCTCCGGCGACGTGGTACTCGGACACCATCCTGGTGGTTTCCTCGAGCGCCTCGGGCGTGGCGACGTCCGAGAACAGCGTGGCGACGAACTCCTCCGCCATGCGCGCCCGCGGAATCTCGGCCGCCCGTTCGAACGCCGCCACCCGGCGCCGGACCTCCTCCGGCGCCAGCGACCCGCCCCAGCCCGCGTACGCGGACACCAGCAGCAGCGACCGCGGAATGGCGGGGTGCCGGCCGTACAGCGCGAGGGCCAGGCCGCCTCCGAACGACAACCCCAACACGTGGGGTCGGTCCAACCCCACGGCTTCTACGAACGCGGCGAGGCAATCGGCGTAATCGTCCATGCCGAACGACGCGGGCGGGTCCGAGGACTGGCCGCACCCCGGCGCGTCCCACGCCACGACCGTGTACGCGTCCGAGAGAGCATTCGCTTCTCGCCGCCACGCGCGGCTGTCCGCCATGCCGCCGTGCAGCAGCAGCAACGGCGGGCCTTCGCCTTGCGTCCGGTACGCGATGCGCAATCCTTCGACGTCGACGGACCTCATCCGTGCCCCTCCTCCCCTGCCGGGGCGCGACCGATCGTCGCGCAAAGCCTTGCGCCCGCCCCGGCATGACAGTATGCTACAGCGTTACTGAAGATCGTCGCACCGACCTTTTTCGTGACGAACAGCGCGGGATTCGTCCCGCCAACTTCAATTGCGCCCACGCACACGCAGTGGCGGTGCGTCGGGCGGTTTAAGGAATGGGCATGGCTAACGGAAACGTCAAATGGTTCAACAACGAAAAGGGCTTCGGGTTCATCGCACCAGAGGGTGGCGGGGACGATCTGTTCGTTCACTTCAGCGCCATTCAGGGGCAGGGCTTCAAGAGCCTCGATGAAGGCGACGAGGTCGAGTTCACGGTGGGACAGGGCCAGAAGGGCCCCCAGGCCCAGAACGTCAGCGTCACCCGCAAGGGTGCCGGTGGCGGCAACGGCGGCGGCGGGCGGCAGCGCTTCTAAGCGCCCTACCCTTGCGACACCACGAGCCCCGGCGTGCGCCGGGGCTCGTTACGTTGCGCCGCCCACAGGCCCCGCGGCGGGCGGCACCGACCCGCCCGCCGCGGGCCGCGTCGCGTCACGCCACACGCAGACCGTACATACAGTGTATGCTCAGCGAGCTTGCATCGAATTCTCAGTCAAAGCGTGCGACTTGGCTGGTGCGGTAGCTAGCCAGGAGGCACTCATGTCATTCGAAACGTTTCAGTTGGACGCCCGCGTTCGCGCCGGTGTCGACGCCGCGGGGTACGTCACCCCCACATCCATTCAGGAACAGACCGTACCTGCCGCCGTCGCCGGACGGGACGTGCTGGGCTTGGCGCAAACCGGCACCGGCAAGACGGCCGCGTTCGTACTGCCCATGCTGAACCGGCTCATTGACGGCCCCCGCGGCCGTACCCGCGCGCTGGTCGTCGCGCCGACGCGCGAGTTGGCGGAACAGATTCACGCCGAGATCACCACGCTGGGCAAGAAGACGGGCCTTCGCAGCGCCACCGTGTACGGCGGCGTCGGCAAGGTTCCCCAGGTGCGCGCCCTCCGCGGCGGCGCTGACATCATCGTGGCGTGCCCCGGTCGCCTGCTGGACCACCTGCGCCACGGCGACGGCAGCCTCGCCAAGGTCGAGGTGCTGGTCCTCGACGAAGCGGACCACATGTTCGACATGGGGTTCCTGCCCGACGTGCGCACGATCGTGAAGCAGGTGCCGAGCGGCGCGCAGCGGCTGCTGTTCTCCGCCACCATGCCCGCCGAGCTGCGCCACCTCGCCGCGGATGTCCTGCACGACCCCGTCACGGTCGAGATCGGGCACAGCGCGCCGGCCAAGACGGTCGAGCATGCGCTCTACCCCGTCGAGAAGCAGCACAAGACCCGCCTGTTGAAGCACCTGCTGGGGTCGGACGACATGCGTTCGGCCCTGGTGTTCACGCGCACCAAGCGCGGCGCCAAGCGTCTGGCCGAGCAGCTGGAACGCGACGACTTCAACGCCACCTCCTTGCAGGGGAACCTGTCGCAGAACAAGCGTCAACGGGCGTTGGACGGCTTTCGTGACGGGCGCCATGACGTGCTGGTCGCGACCGACATCGCCTCCCGCGGGATCGACGTCACCCGCGTGTCGCACGTCATCAACTACGACGTGCCGACCACCGCCGACGCCTACACGCACCGCATCGGCCGTACCGGCCGCGCGGAACGAAGCGGCGAGGCGTACACCCTGGTCACGCACGAGGACGAGAAGATGATCCGCGACATCGAACGGACGCTCGGCACGCGCCTGGAGCGCGTCCACCTCGACGGCTACGGCGGTCACGCCACCCCGGCGGCCCCGACGGGTTCTCCGGGGAACGGCCCCGGCCGCAACCGCGGTGGCGGCGGGGCTCGAGGCGCCGGCAATTCCTCGAACCATGCGCGAGGCAACCGGCGGGGCGGTTCCGGTCGCGGACGCGATCCGTCCGGCCGACGCGGCACGGCGCCGCGCAACGACAAGGCCTGACCCCGCCCGCTCCGTACCCACCGGTACGGCATCAAGCCAAGCGCGCCCCGTCCTTGCGACGGGGCGCGCGCGTCGGTCGCGCGGACCGGCGGAGGCTTGTAGGCTGGACCCCATGAGCTGCCGTCATTGCCGGGATCCCGGGCTCGTCCCTGCCGCAGGTACCCCAATGAGCACCTGAGGTGCCTACCGGCCGATCACTCCGATCCCTGGCTCCGCCGTGCGCTCTCGACACCGGCGCCGATCAACAGGCCAGCCGCTGCGCAGATCCCCACCAGAACGAACGCCATCGCGTCCCCGGTTACGGAGAAGAGGACGGTCGACACCCCACCTCCGAGCACGATGCCTGCGAGCAGACCGAGGGCGGCGGGTCGATGATTCGTCGAGGGGCGCGCCATCTGCTGTCTCCCGTTCCTACGTGAAGGTCCTCGCGAATCGATGTCCCTGGGGGTCGTGAGGGAGGACCGTCCCGGGGGTGCGTAGTGGCGGTGTTCAGCCCGTGCCTCGACGCCCGTGTGCCTGGAGTATGCCGCTCCCGCGCCGTGGTCGGGAGTGGCGAACGTCCCCCGCGCGCACGCCGCCCCCGCATCCCGGACGCCCCCGCCGGGCGTTGCCGCGCGGTAGGCTGTCCGGTCGAACGGCGCGGCCGAGCCCGCGCCCACCCTGTCCCCTTAGGAGTCGCTGCATGTCCGACGAACGCGCCGCCCCTGCATCGTCCACCGCTGAGATCGCCCGGCGGCGCACCTTCGCGATCATCTCGCACCCCGACGCCGGCAAGACCACGCTGACCGAGAAGCTGCTGCTGTACGCCGGCGCGGTCCGCGAGGCCGGCGCGGTGGCGGGCAAGGCCGGCACCAAGCACGTCACCAGCGACTGGATGTCGATGGAACGGAGCCGCGGCATCTCCGTCAGCTCCGCCGCCATGCGGATCGACTACCAGGGGCACGTGCTGAACCTGCTGGACACGCCCGGGCACCAGGACTTCAGCGAGGACACCTACCGGACGCTCACCGCCGCGGACAGCGCCGTGATGCTGTTGGACGCCGCCCGCGGGGTGCAGGAACAGACCGAGAAGCTGTTCGCGGTGGCGCGGCGGCGCGGGCTGCCGGTGTTCACGTTCGTGAACAAGCTCGATCGCCCCGCCCTCGACCCCGTCGCGCTGCTGGACGAGATCGAGTCCACCCTGGGCCTGTCCGCGTCGCCGGTCACCTGGCCGATCGGGGACGGGCCCGATTTTCGCGGCGTGTACGAACGCCCCACACGGCAGGTGCACCTGTTCGAGCGGACGGCCCGCAACGCGCGGCCCGCGCCGGTGTCGACGTCGGGGGTGGACGACCCCAAGCTGGCCGATCTGATCGGTGAACGCGCGCACGCGCAGTTGCAGGAGCACATCGCGTTCGTGGACGAGGTGCTGCCCCCACTCGACCCGGCGGAGGTGCTGGACGGCACGATCTCCCCCGTGTTCTTCGGGAGCGTGTTGACCAACTTCGGGGTCGAGCCGTTCCTGCGGCGCTTCCTCGAGTTGGCGCCCCCGCCCGGCGGCGTGGACGTGGTCGGGGGGCGGCTGGAGCCGACCGACGACGACTTCGCGGCGTTCGTGTTCAAGCTGCAGGCCAACATGGACCGCAACCACCGCGACCGCACCGCCTTCGTACGGATCGTGTCCGGACGGTTCGAACGCGGCATGCACGTGGTGCACGCCCGCAGCGGCCGGCAGTTGAAGCTGGCGCGCGCGCACGCCCTGTTCGGCAAGGAACGCGTCACCGTCGAGGAGGCGTGGCCCGGTGACGTGCTGGGCTTGATCGTGCCGGGCGCGTTCCGCATCGGGGACGTGCTGTCGTCCCGGCCGAACGTGGAGCTCGTGCGGTTCCCACGGTTCGCACCGGAGTCGTTCGCGACCGTGCGGCCGCGCAGCGCGGATCGGCGCAAAGCGTTCCGCAAGGGCCTCGAGCAGCTCGGGGACGAGGGCGTGGTGCAGGTGTTCCACCCCGCGCAGGGGGCCCGCGATCCGATCCTCGGCGCGGTCGGACCGCTGCAGTTCGACGTGTTCCGGCACCGCATGTTGGAGGAGTACGGCGTCGAGACCGACATGGACGTCGAGCCGCACCGCATGGTGCGCTGGTTGTCGCACGAGCCGGTGCCGGCGCCCCGGGCCGCCAAGCTGGCCGTCGACGCTGACGGCGCGCCCGTCGCGCTGTTCCGCGGCGAACACGACGTGCGCTGGTTCGCGGAGGACCACCCGGACGTGGAGGTGCGGGCCTTGCCCGGTGGGCACGAGGTGGTTCGCCTGTGAACGGCCCAGGCGATCCGGAGGCCCACCGGCGTCCCCGCCGCGTCGTGACGGACCTGGACGGCACCCTTGCCGACGTGACGCACCGCCTGCACTACATCCACCGGCCCGAGCCGGACTGGGACGGCTTCTACCTGGCGTGCGGCGAAGACGCCCCGATCGAGAACACGCTGGTGGTGTTGCGGACCCTGCATGGGGCTGGGTACGAGGTGGTGATCGTCAGCGGCCGTAGCGACCTGGCACGGGCGGAGACGGTGGCGTGGCTGGCCCGCCATGACGTCCCCTACGACGCGTTGGTGTTGCGGCGGCACGGCGACCCGCGTCACGACGACGAGGTCAAGGCCGAGATGGTCGCCGCGCACGGCCTCACGCCCGAGGAGACGCTGGTGGTGCTGGAGGACCGCGCCAGCGTGGTGAAGATGTGGCGGCGGCTCGGCTTCCACGTCTTCCAGGTGGACGACGGCGACTTCTAGCCTTCGACCGGCAGGGACGGCGCGCTCACCGGTCCGGCCAACCGGCGGTGCTCAGTAGCTGGGCACGCCGCCCGATCCGGCCTTGACGCCGAATTCACGTCGATAGCGGGTGGTGATCTCGTGCACCCGATGCGCCAACGCCGGATCGGGCTTGGGGCCTTCCACGGCGCGGATCGCCTCCGCGAGCCGGTCGGGGTCGTTGATGCTCACCACCGTGGTGGCGATCAGCGGGTCGCACAACGAGAACCGCAACGCGAAGTCCGTCCACGACCCGATCTGGAGGCCCTGTTCCTCTGCCAGTAGGCCCCGCACCTCGCTGAGGTGATCGTACGCCCGGTCCCACAACGGTTCGCGCTTGGGGTCGTCCTGTGGCAGTCCCTCCCGGTCGATCCGTGGGTCGGTGAGGAGGCCCGCCAGCAGGGGGCGAATCCCGATGAAGCCCATGCCGCGCTGGCGCATGTCGGGGAACAGGTCCAACATTTCCGTCTCGAGCAGGTCGAAGTACGCCACCACGCCTTCGAATGCGCCGCTGTCGATCGCCGCCTTGGCGTAGCCCACGGTGTACGGGAACGTCGTCAGGTAGCTCACCAACCCCTCGTCCCGCAGCTCGTCGAACACCTCCTGCAGGGGCTCCAGCACGAGCGGCAGGTCGGCCAGGCGGGGCGGCTCCCCGCGGGCGTCGTAGCCGAGCGCGGGATCCACCTCGCCGCGTTGCAGGTGCTGCACCACGTCGATGCGTTCGGCGCCCAGCTCCTTCAGCGCCCCTTCGATCTTCTGGCGGAAGGCGCGCTTGTTGAACACGCGCTGGCCCCAGTCGGGCTCGTTGACTTTGATCACGTGGCGCACGTCGTGCCGTTGCGGGTGGCGCGCCAGCACCTCCCCCACCGCCCAGCGGGTGCCGTACTCCTCGCTGGAGTGCACCACGTTCACGCCCTGCTCCAAGGCCATCTCGAGCGCCCGCATGCCTCGCTGGCTCTGCGCGTCCTGGCCTGGCTGCTTGGCGGCGAAGCGCATCGTTCCGAAACACAGTTCGGACAACGTCAACTCCGTGTCTCCGAATCGTCGTAGCTGCATGGGGATCTCCTTCGCGTGCGCCGTAGCTCGGGGGCAGTCCTGCCTCGAGCCTACCGGAGGGCGCGTGGAGGTGCCGTCCGCCGGGCGCCGCCGCACGGGGCGTCCGCCAGCAGCGCGCGCGACCTGCGTGCGGTACCGTCCCGTGAGCCTCCCGGCCGCGCCTGTCAAGGCGGGGCCCCGCGACACTCGCCCCGAAGGGGGCGCCCCGTGAAAGGCAGTCCGGTGAACATCTCCCTTCTTCTGGCCCACCCGAACCCCGAGAGCTTCAATCACGCGCTGGCCGAAGCGGCCGCCGCCGCGCTGAGAGGCGCAGGCCACGAGGTGGCCTTCCACGACCTGCAAGCCGAAGGGTTCGATCCCGTCATGACCGCCCGTGAGGTGCGCGAGCACCGCTCGGACGATCCCCTTGTCGAGCGGCACTGCGACGAGCTCCGGCACGCCGGCGGGCTGGTCGTGGTGCACCCCGTGTGGTTCGACCAACCGCCGGCGATCCTGAAGGGCTGGATCGACCGGGTGGTGCGCCAGGAGACCGCGTTCCGGCGCACGCCCGACGGCCGGGTCGAAGGGCTCCTCGGCGTGGGCCGGGCGCTGCTGATCCACACCGCCAACATGCGTCCCCGCGACGAGGCGTCCGACCCGCTGGTGACGTTCTGGCGCACCGTGCTGGACCCGTGCGGCGTCACGGACGTGCGCCGCACGCTATTGGCGCCGGTCGTCACCAGCACGCACGAGCAGCGGGCCGCCTGGCTGCGCGAGGTGGCGGAGCAGGTCGCGGCGGCGTTCCCGGCGGCCGATCCTGGCGCGGCGCCCCGGGAGGATTGAGGGGGTGGCCGACACGCATCCCCGCGGCGTCGCCGCGGCGCAGGAGGGCTCCTTGTCGCCGCGCCGGCGCCGGCACCTGCGGGCGTGGCTGTGGAGCGGCGCGGCGCTGACCTTCGTGACCCTCGTGGTGGGCGGTATCACGCGCCTGACGCAGTCCGGCCTGTCGATCGTCGATTGGGACCCGATCATGGGCGTCGTGCCGCCCCTGAACGAAGCGGCGTGGCGCCAGGCGTTCGACCGCTACCGGGCGTTTCCGGAGTACCAGCAGCTGCGGACCGGCATGAGCCTGGCCGAGTTCAAGTTCATCTACTTCTGGGAGTACCTGCACCGCCTGGTGGCGCGGTTGATCGGGGTGGTGTTCCTGCTTCCGTTCGCCTGGTTCTGGGCGCGTGGCTACCTGAACCGGCGCTGGCTGCGGCGGGCGGGGCTCCTGTTCGCGCTCGGCGCGTTGCAGGGCGTCATGGGCTGGTTCATGGTGATGAGCGGCCTGGTCGACCGCCCCTCCGTCAGTCACTACCGCCTGGCCGCCCACCTGGCGTTGGCGTTCGCCATCGTCGGTACCTGCCTGTGGTTCGCCGCCGACCTGTCGCCGCGCGCGGCGTCGCGGGCGCCGGCCCGGGCGCGTCCGCGCTACCTCCTGGCGGGGGTGTGGGCGTTGGGCGGCGTGCTGGCCGCCCAGGTGGTGTGGGGCGCCTTCACGGCGGGCCTGGACGCGGGGCACGTGTTCAACACCTTCCCGCGCATGGGCGGGCGGTGGCTCCCGCCCGGCCTGGACGCGCTGAGCCCGGTGGCGCGCAACCTGGTCGAGAACCCGGTGGCGGTGCAGTGGGTCCACCGCGTGCTGGCGACCGTCCTGCTGGTCGGCGCGGCCGCGCTGCAGGTGTACGCCTGGCGGGCGGGGGCCGACGCGAGGTCGCGACGGTTCGCGGCGGGCATGGTCGCGCTGGTGCTGGCGCAGTACCTGCTCGGCGTCGCCACGCTGCTGCTGGTGGTGCCGGTGTCGCTGGCGGTGGCGCACCAGGCCGCGGCGTTGGTGTTGTTCGGGACGTGGATTTCGTGGTTGCACCACCTCACGCGCGGCCCGGCGGCGCGGCCAGCGGCAACGTGAACCAGAAGGTCGACCCTTCGCCCGGCGTGCTGCGCACCCCCACCTCTCCGCCCTGACGCTGGGCGAGCTCCTTGACCAGCGTCAGCCCGATGCCGCTCCCTTCCCCGCCGTCGCGGGCGCGTGCCTTGTCGCCCCGGTAGAAGCGCGTGAACAGGTGCGGCAGGTCCTCGTCCGAGATTCCGGCGCCGCTGTCCTCCACCTCGAAGCGAACGCTGCGCGCGTCCTCGCGGGTGGCGCGCAGCCTTACGCGTCCGCCGTGCGGCGTGTGCCGCAGCGCGTTGCTGGTGAGGTTGGCCAGCATCTGCCCCGTGCGTTCGGCGTCCGTCCACGCCACCAGCGGGCTCGGCGGCGCGTCCACGTCCAGGCGCACCCCCTTGCGTTCGAAGCGCGCCTGGAACGCCTCGCGCGCGTGCTCGAGCAGGTCGCCGGCCGCCACCGCGGCGGGCCGCAGCTCCAGTTGGCCGGTCTCGACGCGGGACAACACGCTGAGGTCGTCGACCAGCCTGCCCAGGCGGTCGACCTGCCGCCGGCAGGCGGCCAGCGTGGCTTCGTCGGCGGCGAACACCCCGTCCTCCAGGCCCTCCACGTACCCCTTCAGGTTGGACAGCGGCGTGCGGAACTCGTGCGCCACGTCGGCCAGCAGCGCGACGCGCTGCGCTTCGGTGGATTCCAGGGTGGCGGCCATTTTGTTGAACGCGCCCACCAGCTCGCCGATCTCGCCCGGCATGCCGGCGGTGAGGCGATCTTGGTAGGTGCCGCCGGCGATGCGGCGGCTGGCCCGCGTCATGGCGCGAAGGGGCGCCACGATCCGCCCGGTGACGAACAGGCCGACCAGCGCCGCCGCCACCACCGACCCGGCGGTGGCCCACGCCAGGGAGCTGGTCAGGGCGCGGCGGTAGGCGCCCTCGAGGTCCGACGCCATGCCTTCCGTCATCGGCCCGCCCTGCGGGCCGTGCATGCCACCCATCATGGCGCCCATGTGGCGCTCCAGGAAGAACGGGGCGAACGCCTCCCCCGCGACGAAGGCGGTGACCGCACCGACGGCGACCACCAGCAGGTAGGAGGGGAACAGGCGCCAGAACAGGCTGGGCGCCGGCGTGGGCGGCCCTTGGCGGGACGCGCCGTTCATGAGGGTTCCTCCTCCAGCTTGTAGCCCACCCCGCGCACCGTGGCCAGCCGTCCGTCCGCACCCGCGGCTGCGAGTTTGTGTCTGAGGTTCGATACGTGCACGTCCACGACGCGGTCCACGCCCATGAAGTCCTCGCCCCACACCGCGTCCAGCAGTTCGGTTCGCGAGAACACGCGGCCCGGCGTGCGTGCCAGGACGTGCAGCAGGTCGAACTCCAGCGCCGTCAGCGCGACGGGGCGTCCCTGGACGCGCACGGTCCGGCGCGCGGGGTCGATGTGCAGGCCCGCGTGTTCGATCGTCTCCTGTGCGCCGCCTTCCGGCGGGGAGGTGCGGCGTAGGACCGCCTTGACCCGCGCGACCAACTCGCGGGGGCTGAACGGTTTGGCCACGTAATCGTCCGCGCCGAGCTCCAGGCCCAGCACGCGGTCGCTCTCCTCAATGCGGGCCGTGAGCATGATCACCGGTGTCGCGGCGTCGCGGCGAAGGCGCGCCAGGAACGACGGGCCGTCCAGGTGCGGCAGCATCCAGTCCAGCACGATCAACGCGGGGGTACGCTCCTGCGCGGCCCGCAGGCCGGCCAGCCCGTCGTGCGCCACCTCGACCGCGTACCCCTCGCGCTCCAGGTAGGCGCGCACCACGCTGGCGACGTCGGCGTCGTCCTCGACGACGAGGATCCTAGCGGCCACGTCGGCCGGCGCGGCGGGTCACGGCCGGTACAGGTCGGCCCGCGAGGGGGGCACCTCCACGCGGCCGCGGTCGTCGGGCTTGCCCAGCAGCGTCTGGTGGACGGACAGCCGTCCGCGCGCGAAATTGTGGGCGCTGCCGCTCATGAACAGGCGCCAGATGCGGGCGCGGTCCTCGCCGACGGTGGCGACCGCCTCATCCCAGGACGCCTCCAGGTTGGCGACCCAATGCCGGAGGGTGGCGGCGTAGTGCTCGCGGAGGTCCTCGACGTCGCGCACTTCGAAGCCGACCGCTTCGGCGGCGCGGACCGTCTCGGTCAGGTTCAGGATCTCGCCGTCCGGGAACACGTAGCGGTCGATGAACGACGGTTGCTCCGGGTCGCGGCGGTCCTCGAAGGCGTTGGGGCCGCGGCTGATGGCGTGGTTCATCATCAGCCCGCCGGGCGCCAGTCGGTCCCAGGCGGCCTGGAAGTACTCCTGCATGCCCTCACGCCCGACGTGCTCCGCCATGCCGATGCTGGCGACGCGGTCGAAGGTGCCCTCCACGTCGCGGTAGTCGCGAATCTCGACCGACGCGCGGTCCGCCACGCCGGCCTGGTTCAGGCGGCGCGTCCCCTCCTCCACCTGGCGTTCGGCCAGGGTGATGCCGGTGGCGCGGGACCCGTAGTGCTCGGCGGCGTACCCGACCAGGCTGCCCCAGCCGCAGCCGATGTCCAGCAGGTGATGCTCGGGGGTGAGGCGCAGCTTGCGGCACACCAGGTCCAGCTTGGCCTCCTGCGCTTCGTCGAGGGTTTCCTCGCCGGTGGGGAAGTAGCCGCAGGAGTACACCATGCGGCGGTCCAGCCACAAGCGGTAGAAGTCGACCGGCAGGTCGTAGTGGTGCCGGATGGCACTGGAGTCCCGGTTGCGGCTGTGCCGCTGGCCGCTCAGCGTGGCGGCGCCCTCGGGCGGGTGGCGCGACGCCTGGCGGCGCAACGCCACCACGTCGCCCATGGCGCGCAGGCGCTCCAGCATGCCCCCGCCGGCGGCGGCCTCCAGCAGCCCGCCCATCGCCTCGAACACGACCTCCAGGTCGCCCTCGACGTCGATCTCGCCGCGCACGAACGCTTCGCCCGCGGACAGGTCGACGGGCGGTTGGAGGGCCCGGCCCAGGGCGTACGGGTCGGACAGAACCAGCGTGGCCGGGGGTGCGCCCTCGGCGTCGCCGGAGGCGGGGAGGGTGCTGTCGTCCCACAGGCGCACCGCGAACGGTCTCGGTTCCGGCGCGATGTACGACAGCAGGCGCAGGGTGCGTTCCTTGGCTTCGGAAGCTTCGCGTGAGATGGTCATCGCCTTGCACCTCTCCATACTTCCGCCGACGCCACCCCTCGTGCGGCGGTTTTTGATCGTATGGGCATGTTAGCAACCTGCCTCCGATACGCGCGACGCCCCATGGACGACCTATTCGTGCCGTGACCGCGCCGCACGCAACGCCGCGGCCGCGGCTTCGGCGTCCGCCGGGCGGTTCACGTTGCGGAGCGCGCCGGCCGGCAGCGCCGAGACCGCGACGGCGGTGACGCGCCCCTCGCGCATCGCCGCGTCCAGCCAGGGCTGGAGCGACGTGCGCGTCGGCGTTTCGGGCGTCAGCATGCCGGCCAGCTCGGCGCCGAGTGACCCGTGGTACAGCGCCGCCAGGGGTTCCCAGCGTCCGTCCGCGTCGCGCGGCACCACCGCGAGCGTCCCGCGGCGGTGGCAGGCCGCCAGCCGGGGCCACCACGCGGGCGGCAGGAGCGGCAGGTCCACCGCCTGCACCGCCACCCAGTCCCGAGGGTGCCGCGCCAGCACCGTGGCCAACCCGCCCATGGGGCCGAGCCCGGGCCGGTCGTCAGGCAGGGCGGTCACGTGGGCCGGGAGCGACGGCGCGAGGGCGGCTGCACGCTCAGGGGCACCCAGCACCACGTACACCGTGTCGGCGTCCGCGTGCGAGGCGAGGGCCAGGTCGATCAAGCGCCGGCCCGCCAGGCGCGCCAGCGCCTTGTCGCGACCGAAGCGGCGGGAACGCCCGCCGGCCAGCACGGCGCCGCACCAGCCGCCCTGCGGTCCCGCTGGGCTCCCCTCCGGCGTGCGGGTCATATGCCAGTGTACGCCCCACGGGAACGGCCATAGCATGCCCTTGCCGATGGCGGGGCGGGGCGCGCCGTGCGCCTCGTGCCGGAACCTGGGGCGGGAGGTAGATGATGCGTGTTTCGATGAAGCTCTTGTTGTTGTCCGTGTGGCTGGGGGTCGCGGCCGCGCCGGCGTGGGCGCAGGCACCGACCATCACGGTCGCGGCCGAGCTCGGCGGCGTGTTCGACGCCCTGGCGGCGGCCTATCCCGGCGAAGCGCCGCAGCGCAGCGCGGGCGAAGCCGATCTGGTGCTCGCCCCGGGCCGAGCGTCCTGGGACGAGGTGCGCACCGTGGTGCCCGTACCGGACGTCACGCTGCGCGCTCGGACGGACGACGCGGAGGCGGCGGCGTTCCTGCGCTTCGCCCGGTCGCCGGACGCGCAGGCGGCGTTGATCGAGGGCGGCTTCCTGCCCGCCGAGGTCAGCGTGAGCGACCAGGCGGGCCGCACGGTGCGCGTGCCGCAACCGGTGCGGCGCATCGCCAGCCCCTACGGCCTGTCCACCTACCTGGTGTACGCGGTGGGGGCGGGCGACCGGCTGGTGACGGCGGGCTACCTCGGCGCGCGGGACCCACAGGGGGCCGCGGCGATGGAGCGCATCGATCCCGACTTCCCCGAGGTGAGCGCCGCCGCGCCCGCCGACACCACCAACGTCGAGTTCCTGGCGACCCTGGCGCCCGACCTGGTGGCGTCCAGCGCCCGCGCCGAGTGGATCCCCTCCGCCCAGGCGCTCGGCATGCCCGTGCTGGCGTTCGACGGCGAGTCGCCCGACGCGCTGGCCGACGCGATGCGGATGACCGGGCGCGCCTTGGGGCCCGACGCGGCCGCGCGGGCCGACGCCTGGGTCCGCTACTACCGCGACGTCCTGGCGCGGGTCGCGCGGGCCACCGAGCAGGGGCGCGCCGCGCCGCGCGTGCTGTTCACCGGCACCGATCCCAGCCGCGTCGCCAGCGGGCAGATGTACCAGACCGACCTGATCCAGGCGGCGGGCGGCGTGTCGGTGACGGCCGGCCTGCGCGGGCATTGGGCCGAGGTGGGCCTCGAGCAGGTGCTGGCGTGGAACCCCGAGCTGATCCTGGTGCCCCCGTACGGAGGCGCGTCGGTGGCGGCCATCACGAACGACCCGTCGTGGCAGTTGCTTCCCGCCGTGCGCGAGGGGCGCGTGCTGCGCGTGCCCAAGTTGGTCGCGCCGTGGGACACCCCCGTGCCCGATTCGGTACTGGCGGTGGTGTGGTTGGCCGAGGTGCTGCACCCTGACGCGACGGACCTGTCGTGCGCCGAGGAGGCGAGGTTCTTCTACCGGCGGTTCTACGACTACGCGCTCACCTCGGACGAGGTCACGTCCCTTTGCCGGCGCTGAGCCAGACCGACGAGGCCGCGACGGTCGCACGTGCCCCGAGGGGATGGCGCCGCCTCCCCTCCCTCGAGGCCTGGAGGTGGGCGGGCACCGCGGCCGGCCTGGCGTCGCCGCTGCTGCTGGCGCTGATCGCGCTCAGCATGGGCCTGTACCAGGTGAGCCCGTGGGACGTGGCGCGCTCGTTGGCGTCGCTGCTTCATCCGGAGGTGGCGGCGGACGTGCCCGAGATCGCCCGCCGCCTGGTGTTGGACGTGCGGCTGCCGCGGGTGCTGGCCGCGCTGCTGATCGGGGCGGGGCTGGCCGTCACCGGGGTGGTGTTCCAGGGGATCTTCACCAACCCGCTGGTCGACTCCAACCTGCTGGGGGTCACCTCCGGCGCGGGCTTCGGCGCCGCCCTGGTGCTGCTGCTCGGCGGGTCCGCCTGGGCGGTGCAGGCGTCGGCGTTCGCGTTCGGCCTGCTGGCCGTGTCGCTGGCGTTCCTGGGGTCGCGCCTGTACCGCAGCGCCCCCAAGATCGTGCTGACGCTGATGGGCATCCTGATCGGGTCGTTCTTCGCATCGCTCACCTCGCTGCTGAAGTACGTCGCCGACCCGTTGGACGCGCTGCCCTCGATCACCTTCTGGTTGCTGGGGGGCCTGACGGGCGTGGGGTGGCGGCACGTGCCGCTCCTGGCGGCGCTGACCGCGGCGGGCGCGGTGTTGTTCCTGCTGGTTCGCTGGCGCCTCAACGTGCTGTCGCTGGGCGACGCCGAAGCCTCCGCGCTCGGCATGCGCCCGGAGCGCATGAAGCTGATCCTGATCATCGCGGCCACCCTGGTCACCGCCATCGCCGTCTCCGTCGGCGGGGTGATCGGCTGGGTCGGCCTGGTCGTACCGCACGCGGCCCGCATCGTGGTGGGGCCCGATCACCGCCGCCTGGTGCCGATGTCCCTGGCATTGGGCGCGTCGTTCCTGCTGATCATCGACACCGTGTCGCGGGCCCTGCTGCCCTCGGAGGTGCCGCTGGGGGTGCTGACCGGCCTGATCGGCGTCCCGATCCTGGTGCTGCTGTTGCGTCGCACGCGGACGGGGTGGTGAGCGTGGCCAGCCTGGTCGCCACCGACGTGACCTTCGGCTACGACCCGGCCGTGCCGGTGGTGCACGACGTCTCGGTGCACGTCGGCCCCGGCGAGGTGCTGTTCCTGCTGGGGCACAACGGCAGCGGAAAAACCAGCCTGCTGTCCTGCTTGAACGGCGTCCAGCGGCCGACGCGAGGCCGCATCACGCTGGACGGCGTGGACGTGCAGGCGCTGGACGCCGCGCGGCGGGCACGCCGCATCGGCATGATCCCCCAGGTGCACGTGGCGACCTTCGCGTACAGCGTGCACGACGTGGTCCTCATGGGCCGGGCGCCGCACCTGTCCACGTTCGCGGGGCCCCGCGCGGAGGATCACGCCATCACCCGGCACGCCCTGGAACGCGTCGGCCTGGCGGACCTCGCGCAGCGGCCCTACACCGAGCTCAGCGGCGGCGAACGGCAACTGGTGATGGTCGCCCGCGGCCTGGCGCAGCAGTGCGACGTGCTGCTGATGGACGAGCCGGACGCGCATTTGGATCCGCGCAATCAGTACCGCGTGCTGGAGGTGGTCTCCGACCTGGCGCGCCAGCAGGGGCTTTCGTTCGTGGTGTCGTCGCACGCGCCGAATTCGGCGCTGATGTTCGCCGACCGCGTGGTGCTGTTGCGTCACGGCCGCGTGCTGGCGTCCGGCGGCGTGGAGGACACCCTCAGTGAGGACCGGTTGGCCCAGGCGTACGGCATGCCGACCGAGGTCGTCACCAAGGTCGTGAACGGGCGGCGGGTGCCGCGGGCCATCCTGCCGCGGCGTATCGACCGGGTGCCCGACGACTTGGAGGCCCTGGCGCTGACGCCGGCCGCGCTCGATCGACCCGGATCGGCGTTGGCGCGCCTGTTCGACGCGGCCCAGACGGAGCCGCAACGCCTGATCGTGACGGGGGCGCGTGGGGCCGGCAAGAGCCGCTGGTGCCAGGCGCTGGTGGCGCGCGTGCGGGCGCGGGGCGCCCGGGTGGCGGGGGTCTCCTCACCCGCCGTCCTGCGCGAGGGGCACAAGGTCGGCATCGACCTGGTCGACCTCGCGACCGACACCCGCCGGCGCCTGGCGGCGCTGCGGCGTGACGACGAGGGCGGCCAGACCACGGAGCGCTGGCGCTTCGACGACGCCGTGCTGGCGTGGGGCAACGAGGTGCTCCGGGCCGCCGCCGCGGCACGTCCGGACCTTCTGCTGGTGGACGAGCTCGGCCCGCTGGAGTTCCACCGTAGCGCCGGGCTGACCGCTGGCATCGACGCGGTCGACGGGGGCGCGGCCGGGGTTGCGTGCGTGGTGGTGCGCCCCTCGTTGCTAAAGGCGGCGACGGCGCGGTGGCCGGACGCTGTGATCGTCGACGTGGAGGATTGACCTCGGGCCCCGAAGGGCTCCGCCGACGGTGCACGTCACGAAAGCGGCACGGGCGACGCCGAAGGCGTGCCCGCGCCGAAGATCGCGGGGGGCGCGGCTAGATCAGGGGCTCGAACACCCCGGCCAGCAGCACCGCCGCCCGCAGGAAGAACACCCCCGCCAGCGCCGAGACCGCGGACAGCGCGAGGAGCGGCTTGTTCTTGCCGCGGACCAACGTGTACGCGCCGATCGCCAACGGGACCAGAATGCCGATCACGACGATCCCGCCCCAGGTCATCAGGGCAAACTCGCCTGAGGTCATCGCCTGGGCGCCGAGGCGGGCGCCGGCGCTGCCGATCGAGAGGCCGATGTACAGGAAGGACAGGACGGCCAGCAGCTTGGCGGCGTCGAGCCCCATGCCCAGTCGGACCCCGAAGGCGGAGACCTGCTCGTCCACCCAGCCGAAGACGTACATCAGCTCGAGCACGGCGATGGCGGCGATCGACCCGCTGATCACCCACAGTACCGGGATCAGCGCGCTGTTCCAGAGTGGCACGCCGGCGGCCTGGGTGATCAGGAAGCCGCTGTAGACGGTGACGGCCACGCCGAGTGCGGCGAATAGGCCCACGAAGACGTTGCTGTCATCCAGCGTTCGCGTCCAGCCCAGCCAACCGATGCGCTCGGAGAGGAACGACAGCTGGGCGACCACCAGGATCAGCGTCGCCAGCAGGTGCACCGACAGCAGCATGATGCCGATCAGCATCCAGGAGCTGACGTTGAAGTCGAAGTTCACGACCATCAGCCACAGCGTGCGCGGCAGGTTCCACCAGCGGCCCAGGTGGCTGACCACCAGGAGCAGACCGACGACCAGCGATCCGAAGATCACCAGCGCCAACGGTCGGCGGCGTACGAAGTAGTAGGCGACCGATCCCATGCCGGCGATGCCGACGAACCACAGGAACCAGGCGATCGACCAGCCCCAGTGGGCGATGTCGACCTGCATGTGAAGCTCGGCCGGTGTCATCAGGATCCCTCCACCACGAAGTACTTGGGCTCGGTACCGGCGTCCTCGAGCAGGCGCCGGCTGCGCTTGGTCCTCAGCGTGATGCTGACGCTGCTGTCCGGGTCGTTCAGGTCGCCGAAGTCGCGGGCCATCGCCGGGCAGGCCTGCACGCAGGCGGGCGGAAGCCCGTTCGCGATCAGCTCCTGGCAGCCCTCGCCCATGCACTTCTCGGGCAGGTGCGTGTCGGGGTGGAACCAGCGCACGTTGTACGGGCAGCTGGTCACGCAGTAGCTGCAGCCGGCGCAGCGGGTCGGATCGAGTTGGACCAGGCCGTCATTGTCGTAATAGACGGCGCCGAACGGGCAGTTGGTCACGCACGGCGCGTTCTCGCAGTGCTGGCACTGCACCAGCAGCACCTCGGGGCGGCCCTGGGCTGTGACGCTGTCGATGCGGCGGATGTTGGACGCGAGCGAGTTCCAGCCCTTCTCCTCGCGCGCCATCATGTCGGGGGCGTTGGTCGAGGTGCAGGCCATCACGCAGGCGCCGCAGGCGATGCACCTGCTGGCGTCCCATACGTGCGCGAGCCGGCGTTCGGGCGTTTCTCCTCGCTTCAGGCGGGTGCTCATTTCAGGAATCCTCCTCGCTCACGCCCGGCGGATGCGCACGGAGGCGTTGTTGGCGTTGGCGCCGGTGACCGGGTCGACCGTCGCCCTGGAGAACCAGTGCGGGTTGATGCCCTGGGCCCTTCGGGCGAAGCGTTCGTCCTCGGCGACGCCGCGGCCGCGGTGACCGCCGGAGTAGGAGTAGACGAACAGCGCGCCGGGGTGCACACGCGGCGTGACGTTGACGGTGGTGGTGGCCTTCCAACCGGTGTCGAGGCCCTCGATCTCGATCTCGTCGTCGCTGGCGAGGCCGAGCCGGGCGGCGTCGTCGGGGTGGATCCAGACGCGGTTGTCCAGCAGGTACTGGGTCGGGAAGGCGAGGCTGGAGACGCCGGACGAACCGATCGGGCTCTTGCCGTTGACCAGGAAGAACTCGTCATCGCCGCGCGGCATGGTGTAGGCGGGCGGGTCGAAGTAGGTCGCGAAACCGCGCTCGCGGTAGCCGCGCAGCACCGGCCGGAACGCGTAGATCTCGAGCCGGCCGCTGGGCGAGGCGAAGGGACGGTTGTACGGCGTGCCGCCGTAGCGCTGCTCCTGGAAGGTGACGAAGCCCTTCTCGCGGAGCTCGGCGAGCAGCTCGTCGGGATCGCGGTTCCAGTTCTCCGCCAGCTTCTCGATCTGGAGTTGCTCGACGTGGTGGAACCAGTCGCGCTTCCAGGTGTCCACATCGGCCATGCGCTCGTCGTGACCCATCATCGCGGCCTTCTGCGGGTAGGCGGCGCGCAGCATCTCCAGGGCGATCCAGGCGTCCGGGCGGACGTCGGCGCCCTCGGGCGGGTCGGTGACCTTCTGCTGCAGCGCCGCGGTCGCGGTCATGGTCCAGCCGACGCCCGTGAGGTGGTCGCGCTCCAGGAACATCTCGGCCGGCAGCACGTAGTCGGACCAGTCGTTCAGCTCCTGGTCGACGATATCGACATTGACGATCAGGTCCAGCTTCCCGAGCGCCTCCTCGATGCGGGCGACGTTGGGGTCGCGGTGGAAGATCGTCGCGCCGAACAGCACCAGCGCCGACACCTTGTACGGGTCCTCGTCGAGCACGCCGCCGAGCACCGCGTCGAAGGTGGCGTTCGTCTCGGGGTAGACCGCCTTGTCGATGCGTGGGGCGTCGGACTTGAGCTCGAAGCTGTCGCCGGTGATCAGCGAGACCATGCCGCCGGAGTTGCCGATCACGCCGGGGACCTTGGAGCTGGGGCGGACGCACATGCCGCCGAGGCGGTCGAGGTTTCCGAGCAGACCGTTGACGGTCATGAGCGCCATGATCACGTCGGTGTCGTTGCCGTTTCGCGTGTTGTACCAGGTGTCCTCGACGACGCCCTGCATGGTGTGCAGCTCGCGGGCGATCCGCGCGATCGTCGCGGCGGGGACGCCGGTGATCTCTGCGGCCCGCTCGGGCGCGTAGTCGTCCAGGTGCTCCAGCAGCAGGTTCCATGCCGTGGTGACGGTCGCCTCGCTCCCGTCGGCAAGCGTGAGCGTGCCGGCGTAGACCAGCTCGGGCTCGAGGTCCTCGTCCTGGTGGAAGGCGATCTGGCCGTCGGTGCCCATCAGCGCGAACAGGCCCTCGTCGCCGTCCTCCTGCAGGTCGGCCTGGGTGAGCGGCTGGCCGTCGTCCTTGATGAGGAGAGGAAGGTTGGTGTAGCGGGTGACGAAGTCCTCGTCGAAGCGTGCCTCGTCGATCAGCACGTGGGCGACGCCCAGCATGAACGCCGCGTCGGTGCCGGGCGTGCACGACAGCCACTCGGCGTCGGCGTAGGCCACGTCGGGGTGGGCCGGGTTGAGGAAGACGACCTTGGCGCCGTGCTCGCGGGCCTTCGCCAGGCGGTGGACCGCGCCGATCGGGGCGTTGAGGCTGCGGCCCGGGAACACCACGTAACGCAGGTTGTCGTAGTCGGGGTCGATCACCGCGTGGTGGTCGAAGCCGCTGCCCATCATCCAGCGGCGGCCGACGACGCCGGCGGTGTTGCAGGTGCTGGCCTGCGTGATCATGTTGGGCGAGCCCAGGCCCCAGGCCAGCAGGCTGGCCTCGGTCTTGTAGTCGTGGGTGCTGACGACGACCGAGCGGGCGCCGTCGCGTTCGACGATCTCGCGGAGCTTCGCGCCGATCTCTTCGAAGGCCTGCTCCCAGGTGATCTCCTCATAGCGGCCCTCGCCGCGCTCGCCGACGCGCTTGCGGGGCTTGCGCAGCCGCAGCGGGCTGTTCCACGTGTAGGGCGCGGTGGCGCCGCGCCCGCACATGCCGCGTTGCGGGTGGTCGGGGTGTTGGTTGGGGAGGATCAGCATGGCATCCTCGCCCGGCGGCATCCCCTTCTTCACCAGTCCGGTCAGGCCGCAGCCGGCGCCGCACTGGTGGCAGATGGTGTGACGCACCAGGTAGCCGTTGCGTTCGAGCCCCTCGACATCGATGCCGTCGGGCCCGAAGAACGGCTGCGCGTCGACCCAGCCCTTCTGCGCCAGCAATGCGGCGGTGGCCACCGACGCCGAGCCGGCGAGGAACCGGCGGCGGCTGACGGGCCGTTCGTGGAAGCTTCGCATCGACACCCAACCTCCCATCTCACGGTCGTGATTCATTTCACGATCTCGCCATTGACGCTAGGCTGTGTAGAGGTCTCCCGGCAACGGAAGAATGTCCCCAGGCCGAGGCCAACGCTCCGCCGGCACGCGTGCCAGCGCTGAGGGCCGCTTTCGGTCGTCGAGATCGGGCAGGATCACTGCAACGGGCACTGGGCCCACGGGCCTCGAAGCAGAAGGGAGCACGCATGAAGCGAAACCTGATCGTCCTGCTCGTCCCCCTGTTGGTGACCGGCGCCGCAGGCCAGGTCGAGTCCACCGCCGCGTCGGAACGGATGGCCGAGGTCATCGAACGGGCCAGCCGGTCCGGCTGGTTGCAGCTTGGCGTCGAAGAAGCGGCCGCGTACATCATCCAAGTGGAGCCGTTCCTCCTGGATGTACGCACGGTCGACGAGTTCGACGACGGCTACATCGAGGGCGCCGTGAACGTGCCGGTCACCGAACTGGACGCCAACCTGCATCGACTGCCCACCGACCTGGACACGCCGATCCTGGTGTACTGCGCGAAAGGCACGCGCAGCTTTTGGGCGCAGGCGTACCTGACGGCCCTCGGCTACGACAACGTGCAGAACCTGCGGGAGGGGTTCCGCGCTTGGCGCGCGGCGGGTTTTCCGAGCGCACCCTGACGGCGCCCTCCGAACCACATGATCGGGACCCCTTCCGCCTCGGACAGGGGCCCTCGATTCGCGCGGTCAGCGGGGGCTCAGTCGAAGCCCGGCACGGCCTGGGGCACTGCGATGGGACGGCTGCACGCCGGCTCCTGCTCGAACAGGGCACGCTCGGCCTCCGGCAGGGTGGCGCGGGCCAGGTCGCGAATGCCGTTCACGCCGATGAAGAACTCCCGCATCATCACCACCAGCAGGTAACGGCCGGTCTCGGTCAGTTCGAGCGCGTCGCCGTCGTCGCGTGCGAAGGCGCCGGCGGCCTTCAGGAAGGCGTACTCCAGCCACAACGCCCGTTCCACGGGCGCCCCATGGTCCCGGGCGAAGGCGCGCTTGTCCAACCGCAGGCCGAACAGGTCGATCATCATGCGGTAGCGGCGCCGGTCGCGGCGGCTCAGCGGCATGCGGGCGTCCACGCTGAGGCGGCCCTCCTCGATGGCCTCCTGGTAGCTGCGGAGCGAGAAGGTGTTGGCGTAGATCTCGCCGCCCAGGTAGCTGAACGAGCCGCTGCCCACCCCCACGTACTCCGCGTGATCCACGATGTACTCGTCGATCAAGGACGGGGCCTCGCTCGAGGAGGCCACGCGCGAGAAGGCCCAGGCCGAGGCGGGGGCGTAGCGTCCCGCCAGCGTCCGCGAGATCAGGCGGTACTGTCGCGCCTCGCGCCGGTCGTCCACGCGGCCCAGGGCGCGCTCCAGCGGCCGCGCCACCGACGGGGACACCATCAACGGGTAGTAGGTGATCTGGTCCGGGTCGGCGTCGACCAGGAGTTCCATGTCGCGCTGCAGGATCTCGTCCGTCAGCGAGGGCAGGTTGAAGATCATGTCGACGTTGAGGGTCGGCAAGCGCCCCCGCGCGGCGTCGAGGCCCGCCAGGATCTGCGCGGCCGAGCCGTACTTGTCGTGCCGCTTCATCTGCCGCAACAGGTCGTCGTTCAGGCTCTGCACGCCGACCGACAGGCGCTGCACGCGACCTTCCAGCGGCCCCAGCACCGCGTCGTTCAGGTGGTTCGGGTTCGTCTCCGTCGATACCTCGCCGACGTCGAACAGGTCACGGGCCAGATCGATGGTGGCGACCAGCTCGCCCACGTCGACCGTGGGCGTGCCGCCGCCGATGTACATCGACGAGAAGCGGTACCCGCGGTCCGCCAGGATCCGCATTTCCTCCCGGAGCGACCGGAAGTACCGGTGGGCGGCATCCTCGCGGTAGGGAAATCGATTGAACGAGCAATACGGGCACAACAACTCGCAGAACGGCACGTGCGCGTACAGCAGCAGCTCCGCGCCTTGCGCCGGTCGCGGCAGGGCGCCGGGGCGGTGCGGTTCCAGGGTGAGCTGCTGGGATCGCAAACCGCGGAGCTTGCGGGTGAGGAGCCACCCCGCGATCATCGGGGCCGACCATCAAGGCGGGCAGGACGGGGGCGATAAGAAAGCCGGGCGCTCATGTCGGTGATTCTCGTACGGGTGCCGCTGGCATGCTAGGGCAGGATATCCCGGCCGGCGCGGCCGGCGGCGGATCGCACCGTCCCTTGACGGGTCGGTCTGCGATCGGCGTGAATGGTGCGTGGCGGCCCGCCGCCGAGGGGCCGCCTGCACGGGAGGAGTCCCAGCCATGAAGGTCGCCGTGTTCAGCACCAAGACGTACGACCAGCGCCACCTGGCGCACGCCAACCAGCACCACGGGCACGAGCTGACGTTCTTCGAGCCGCGCCTGCACCTCGATACCGCCGTGCTGGCCGCAGGATTTCCCGTGGTCTGCGCGTTCGTGAACGACCGGCTCGATGCCGAGGTATTGCAGCGCCTGGCGGAGGGGGGCACCAAACTGATCGCCCTGCGGTCGGCAGGGTTCAACCACGTCGACCTCCACGCGGCCGAACGGCTCGGCATGACCATCGCCCGCGTGCCGGCCTACTCGCCGCACGCCGTGGCCGAGCATGCCTTGGCCCTCGTCCTGGCGCTGAACCGCAAGATCTACCGCGCCTACAACCGGGTGCGCGAAGGCAACTTCGCGTTGGAGGGGCTGATCGGCTTCGACATGCACGGCAAGACGGTCGGGGTGGTGGGGACCGGCAAGATCGGCGCCACCTTCGCGCGCATCGTGCACGGGATGGGGTGCCAGGTGCTGGCGCTGGACCCGTACCCGAACCCGGACCTCGACGCCATCGCCGAGTACGTGTCGCAGGACGACCTCTTCGCCCGCGCGGACGTCGTGTCGCTGCATTGCCCCCTGACGCCCGAGACGCACCACCTGATCGACGCGGCCGCGATTCGGCAGATGAAGAGGGGCGTGACGCTGATCAACACCAGCCGGGGCCAACTGGTGGACACGCGCGCGGTGATCGACGGCCTGAAGCGTGGACGCATCGGGCGGTTGGGGCTCGACGTGTACGAGGAAGAGGGCGACCTGTTCTTCGAGGACCTGTCCAACCAGGTGATCCGCGACGACGTGTTCTCGCGGTTGTTGACCTTTCCCAACGTGCTGATCACCGGCCATCAGGGGTTCTTCACCGAGGAGGCGTTGCACGCCATCGCCGACACGACCCTGGCCAACGTGAGCGCCTTCGCGTCGGGCGAGGGCACGTTGTACCGCGTGGACGCCGAGAAGCGCGCGTAGCGACGTGCCGGCCTGGGTCGACGCCTCGTTGGCGGCATCGCCGATCGTCGTCATCCTGGTGGCGATGCTGGGACTGGGGTGGTCCGCGGCGCGGGCCGGCGCCGCCGGCCTGGCCGTCGCGCTGGCGGTGGCGTGGTGGGGGTTCGGCTACGGCACGCGCACGCTGCCCGACCTCGGTCCCGTCATGGCGAGCGGCGGGGCGCTGCTCGAGGCAATGTTCATCGCCGCCACCATCTTGTGGATCATCTTTCCGGCGCTGTGCATTCACGAACTCCAGTCCCGAACCGGCGCGCTGGAGGTGCTGCGGCGGGCGATGGGCCGCCTCTCGCCGGACCCGCGCATCGGGGCGCTGCTGGTGGCGTGGTTCTTCGTGCTGTTCGTGGAGGGGGCGGCGGGGTTCGGGACCTCCGTCGCGCTGGCCGCGCCGTTCCTGGTGGCGGCGGGCTTCGGCCGGGTCGAGGCGGTCACCATCGCGCTGGTCGGCCACGCCGTCGGCGTCTCGTTCGGCGCGGTCGGCACGCCCATCCTGCCCCAGATGGCGGTCACGCCGTTCACGGGGCGTGAACTGGCGTCCGCGACGGCGGCGTACCATGCGCTGGCCGGGTGGGTGATGCCGCTGCTGGCGATGCTGCTGGTGACGCGCGCGCTCCCCTCCGCTCGCGGCGGCCCGGCGATCTGGGGCTGGACGCTGCTGGCGGCGGCGGCGTTCCTGGTGCCGTTCTACGCGATCGCCCGCTTCGTGGGGCCCGAACTGCCGACCCTGGCGGGATCGCTGGTTGGCGGGGCGGTGTTCGTGGCCGCGTTGACGCTCGTGCGGCGGCTCAGGGGCACGCACGACGAGGAGGCGGCGGAAGCGCAGCCGTCCGGCGGGCTGCTGCGGGCCGGTGCGCCGTACCTGGCGCTCATCGGCCTGGTGTTGATCACCCGCTTGCTGCCCGGCGTCCGCGACGCACTGTCCGAGGCCACCGTCGCGTGGGGGCTGTCCGGGGTGTTCTCCGGCGCGTTCGCGCCGCTCTACCACCCCGGCACCATGCTGATGGCGGGCTTCCTGGCGGGGGCCGCGTTGCAACGCGCCGCCACGGGCGAGGTGACCGGCGCGGCCTGGCGTGCGCTCCGTCAGTTGGCGCCGGTGACGCTGGCGCTGGTCGCGATGTTGGCGATTTCGCGCGTGATGGTGTACGCGGGCATGATCGACGCGTTGGCCGTCGCCGCGGCCGCCGCGGCGGGTGGGGCGTGGCCGCTGTTCGCGCCGTTCGTGGGGGTGCTGGGCACGTTCGTGACGGGCTCCGCCACCGCGTCCAACATCCTGTTCACCGATTTTCAGTTCGCGACCGCCGAGCGCCTCGGCCGCCCGGCGCTGCCGCTGCTGGGGGCGCAGGGGTTCGGCGCCGCGGTCGGCAACATCGTGTGCCCGCACAACATCATCGCGGCGGGCGCGACGGTGAACCTGGCCGGGCGCGAGGGCGAGGTGTTGCGGCGCACCTTGCCGGTCGCGCTGCTCTACGCCGCGATGGGCGGGGTGCTGGCGTGGTGGGTGTTCGGGTGAGGGCGCGACGGGCGTTGCTCCCGGGTCCCTGAGGCGCTCATTCCGTGGTGGCGCCCCCAGCGATCGCGTCCCGCACGCGTTCGCCCGCGGCGGCCAGGCGCCTGCGCGCCTCGGCTGGCTCGACGTCCGCCAGCAGCGTCACGATGGCGTCCCGAATCCGCTGATCGCAAACGGCGAGGGCCGCCGCGGCCGCCTCGTCGTCCACGCCGGTCGCCTCGCGGACGATCGTCACGGCGCGGCGGCGCAGCTTGGCGTTGAGGGGACGCATGCCCACCATCAGGTTGCCGTACGCGCCGCCCAACCGCACCAGCACCGCGGTGGACAGCGCGTTCAACGCGGCCTTCTGGGCCGTGCCGGCCGCCATGCGGGTGCTGCCCGCCAGCACCTCCGGGCCGGAGTCCAGCAGCACGCCCACCTCGGCCTCGCGCAGCAAGGGCGCCCCCGGCGCGTTGGCCAGGCCGACGGTGAAGGCGCCCAGCTCACGTGCGCGGCGCATCGCGGCGCGGGTGTAGGGCGTCGCGCCGGACGCCGCCACGCCGATCAGCACGTCCGCCTCGCCCAGGCCCGCCTCGTCCACCTCGCCCCTGGCTGCATCCTCGTCGTCCTCGGCCCCCTCCATCGAGCGGCGGATGGCGGCGGCGCCACCGGCCAGGAGCACCACGGTCCGGTCGAACCCGAACGTCGGCGCCAGTTCGGCGGCGTCCAGCACCGCCAGGCGGCCGCTGGTGCCCGCGCCGGCGTAGCCGAGGCGGCCGCCGCGCGCCAGCCGCGGCTCGATGCCTTCGGCGGCGCGGGTCAGGTCGGGGAGGGCGCGGCGTACCGCGGCGACGCCGCCCTCGTGCCCGGCCACCAGGGCCTCCAGGCTGCGCGCCAGCGGCCAGGCGTCCAGCTCGGCGGTGTCGGGATGGCGGCGTTCCGTGCTCATGATGGGGCCTCCGGAGGGGCCAGGTCCAGCGCCAGCCGGTAGCGGTCGCCGCGATACGCGCTGCGTACGAACTCGAACGCGTGCCCGGCTGCGTCGTAGGTGATCCGCTCCAGGGCCAGCACCGGGTCGGTGGGGCCCAAGGCCAGGCGGCCCTGTTCGGTGCGGGTCGGCAGGCGCGCCGACACCGACTGGCGGGCCCGGTGCGGCGCCAGGGCGAACTGCTCCCGAAGCGTGCGGTACAGGCTTTCGTTTCGGCGCAGCCGCGGGAGGGACAGGTCGGCGTAGGCGGGCGCCAGCGTGGCGGTCTGCAGCGCCAACGGTTCGCCGTCGGCGGTGCGCAGGCGCGTGACGGTCAGGACGTGTGCGCCCGAGGGGATGCCCAGGCGGGCCGCCGCCTCGGCGCTGGCGCGGGCACGGCGGGCGCGCAGCAGGGTGGTGCCGGGCGTGAAGCCGAGGGCGTGCGCCTCGTCGGTGAAGCCCAGCACGCGGTCGAAGGTCTGTTCGAGGGAGGGACGCCGGACGAAGGTGCCGCTGCCTTGGCGGCGTACGACCAGCCCGTCCTCGACGAGCAGCTCGACGGCCCGGCGTACCGTCATGCGCGACAGGCCCAGGGTCGTGGCGAGGGTCCGTTCGGGCGGAAGGGCGCGTCCTGCTTCCAACTCGCCGCGCCGGATGGCGTGCTGCATCCGTTCGTGCAGTTGCAGGTAGGCCGGCGTGGGGCGGGCCTTGTCGATGAGCCACGCCGCGCCGGTGTTCACGGCGTCGCCAGGGGCGCCCCCCGATTCGGTCACCGCACGCCCCGCAGCGTCGGATCGAACAGGTCGCGCAGGCCGTCGCCGAACAGGTTGAAACCCAGCGACGCCAACAGGATCGCGAGACCGGAAAAGATCGACACCCACGGCGAGATCAGCATGTAGTTGCGGCTCTCCGACAGCATCAGGCCCAGCGAGGGGGCGGGCGGTTGTGTGCCCAGCCCCAGGAAGCTCAGCGAGGCTTCGACCAGGATGGCGGTGGACAGCGACAGCGTGGTCTGGACCATGATGGGGGCCGCGATGTTGGGCGCCACGTGGCGGAAGATGATGCGGAGGCTCGAGGCGCCCAGGCCGCGGGCGGCGGCCACGTAGTCCCAGGCGAGGACGGACAGGGCGGGCCCGCGGGCCAGGCGCGCGAAGATCGGCGTGTACACGGTCCCGATCGCCAGGGCGGTGTTGCCGGGGCTGGGACCCAGGACGGCCAGGATGGCGATCGCCAGCAGGATGATCGGGAACGCCAGCAGCACGTCCATCGTTCGCATCAGGATCCGGTCGACCCAGCCTCGGTAGAAGGCGGCCAGCAGGCCGATGGTGCCGCCCAGAAGGGTCGCCATGGCGACCGCGCCGAAGGCGACGCCGATGCTGGCGCGGTAGCCGAACAGGACGCGGCTGAACACGTCGCGACCGAAGTTGTCGGTGCCTAGCAGGTGCGCCAAGCTGGGTCCCTGGAAGCGGTCGACGACGATCTGCTGATGCGGGCCGTGCGTGGCCAGCAGTGGGGCCAGCGCCGCGGCGCTCAACACCAGCACCGACAGCACGAAGCCGATGAACCCGACGCGGTTGCGGTAGAGCCGGCGCAGGAAGGTCACGATCGATGCCCGTTCGTGGCTGCGCGTGTCATTCGTACTCCACGCGCGGGTCGATCCAGGCGTACGCCAGGTCCACCAGCAGGTTGACCAGCACGAACACCGCCGTGACCACCAGGATGATGCCCTGCACCAGGGGGTAGTTCCGTTCGTTGATGGCGCCGATGATCAGGCGACCCAGGCCCGGGATCGCGAACACCTGCTCGATCACCACCACGCCGGACAACAGGTACCCCAGCTGCACGCCGATCACGGTGACGACGGGGATGAGGGCGTTCCTGAGGGCGTGCTTGCGGAACAGCGTCCGGAACGGCACGCCCTTGGCGCGGGCGGTGCGGATGTAGTCCTGACTCAGCACCTCCAGCAGGCTGGACCTGAGCAGCCGCGAAAGCCCCGCCACGATCGGCATCGACACCGCCACCACCGGCAGCACCATGCGCCCCAGGTTCCCGAGCGGATCCTCCGCGAACGGCACGTATCCGATCACGCGCCAACCGGGAACCCACATCGACACCGCCAGCAGCAGCAGCACGCCGACCCAGAACGACGGCAGCGTGAGGCCGACGATCGCCACGATGCGGACGAAGGTGTCGCTGGCGCCGCCGCGGGCCCGTGCGGCCAGCGTCCCCAGGGGGAACGACACCAGCAGCGCGAACGCCAACGCCATGAAGGTGATCTCGAGCGTGACCGGCAGGCGTGCCATGATCTCGGCGCTGACGGGTCGTCCCGTCCACACGCTCACACCCAGGTCTCCGCGCAGCACGCCCCCGAGCCAGTCGAGGTACTGCACGTGGAGCGGTTGGTCCAGCCCGAGGCTCGCGCGGAGCGCGGCGACGCGCTCGGGGGTGATGTCGACGTTGGCGCCGAGCATGATGTCCACCGCGTCGCCCGGAATCAGGCGCAGCATCAGGAACACCAGCACCGACACCCCGAGCAGGACGAACACCAGGTCGAGGAGGCGGCGGACGACGTACGTGGTCATGGATGTCGGGCCGAGGGGCGCCGAAGGCGGGCCGGGAGATGGGGCGCCCGGCCCGCCCGCGCGTGGGGCGTCGCAGGGCTCAGTTCAGGGTCGTCTCGCGCAGGTAGCGGAGGCCGCGGGTGGGGAGCTGCTGGAACCCTTCGACGTTCTCGCGAACGCCGGTGAACAGGGTTCCATAGGCGATGTGCGCGATGGGGCCCTGGCAGGCGAGCTCGCGCTGCAGCTCGGCGTACACCTCGTAGCGGGCGTCCTCGCCGACGGTGGTGCGGCCCTCCTCCAGCAGCGCGTCCACTCCTTGGTTCTGGTAATTGAACACGTTGGTGGCGCCGTCGCTGTGGAAGGTGCGGTACAGGTAGCCGTCGGGGTCGACGTTGCCGCCGTTCAGGCTCACGAAGGCGTCGAAGTCGCTGTTCTGCCAGTCCTGCACGAAGGTGCCGAACTCGGCGACGTTGACGTCGACGTCCAGCCCCGCGGCCTCGAACTGCGCCTGCAGCACCTGGGCGGCGTCGCTGACGACCTGGATGGTGCCGAAGGTGAGGATCTCGAACGAGGCGCCGTCCTCGTACCCCGCCTCGGCCAGCAGGTCTTGGGCGCGCGCGGCGGCGTCCTCACCGCTCGCGTAGCACTGGAACTCGTCGGTCGGCAGGGCCCAGTTGGCCAGGCCGGGGCTGAGGGGGCCGCCCGGTTCGGCCTCGCCGAAGTAGACGGCTTCGACGATCTCGTCCCGGTCGATGATCAGGTTGATCGCCTGGCGCACGCGCGGGTCGTCGAACGGCGCCCGGTCGACGTTCATGCCGAGCAGGGTGTACGCCAGGTCCTGGATGCCCAACAGCTCCACACCGGACGCGCCCTGCAGCGTCTGTGCGGAGGTGGGATCGACGTCCGGGAGCAGGTGGTAGTCACCCGTCCTGAGGCCGGCGGCGCGGGTGGACGGCTCGGGCACCACGTTGTAGCGCAGGGCCGCCAAGCGGGGCTGTCCGGCGCGGTAGTAGTCGGGGTTGGCGACCAGCCGGACGGAGGTGTCCGGCACGATCTCGTCCAGCATGAACGGACCCGTCCCGACCGCGACCTGCTGCAGGCCGTCGTTCTCCTCGACGACCTCGCGCGGGACGACGCTGAGGTTCGCCAGGTTGGCGAGGAACGGCGCGAACGGCTCACTCAGCGTGAAGCGCACCTCGTGCTCGCCCGTCGCTACCGCGTCCTCGACCTGACTGAAGCGGCTGGCCTGCGGGGAGCCGGTCTCCTCCGCCATGATGCGTTCAAAGGAGTACACCACGTCGTCGGCGGTCATGGCGCGCCCGTTGTGGAAGGTCACATCATTGCGCAGCTGCACGTCGTAGACGCGGCCGCCCTCGGACACCTCCCAGGAGGTCGCCAGGGCGGGCTCGATCGCCAGGTCGGCGTCGACCTCGACCAGGCCGTCGTAGATCTGGCCGATCACCGCGAAGCTGGAGAACGCCGTGACCACGTGCGGGTCCAGCCCGACGGGGGCCTGGTCGACGGCCAGCTCCAAGGTGCCCTCCTGCGCGAAGGCGGCGGCGCACGCCAGTAGAGCCGTGAGCAACGATGTCTTGAGGGTGTTCATCTGGGTCCTCCTCCTGGGGCGGGCGGACGCGACCGGCGGGGGCCGGGCGTCCTCCCTTGCGAAGCGGATGCGACTGCGAACGTACCAATCATAGACCAGCGGCGGCAAGGCGAGGCGTGCCGGCGCCGTTGACGCAACTGGTCTAGTAGAGGTACGTTCGCCTCGGTCATACAGCCCGACCCGCTTCGCCGTGCCACGGCGCTCGCGTCCAGATCGCGAGGCGGGCCCACCACCGCCGACACGCCCCAGGAGGTCCCCGCATGCCCCGATCCCTTCGCACGCTCGCCCTCACCCTCGCCGTGCTCATGTTCGGCGCCGCGCTCGCCCAGGTGGAGCTCGACTTCTGGAGTTGGCGTACCGAGGACGTCGACGCCTACGAGACGTTCATCGAGGCGTTCCGGACCGACAACCCCGACATCGACGTGTCCTTCACGCCGTACCGGAACACGGAGTACAACACCATCCTCTCCACCGCCATGCAGGGCGGCGGCGGCCCCGACATCGCGCACCTGCGCGCCTACGGCGGCCTGGAGTCGCTGGCCGAGGCCGGTCACTTGGTGCGCTTGGACGGCGAGATCGAGGCGCTCGACGACTTCGATCCGGGGATCCTCCTGGGCGCCACCAACCGTGACGACGGCGGCGTCTACGGCGTGCCGTTCGCACTGCAGACCGTGCAGGTGCTCTACAACGAGGCCATGTTCGAGGAGCTGGGGCTCGAGGAGCCGCAGACCTGGGACGAGCTCATCGCCGTCTCCGAGGCGCTCCAGGAGTCCGGCGTGAACGCCTTCGCCAACGGCACCAGCGACCCCTGGACGGTCGAGACCCTCTTCGGCGGCGTGGCGCCCACCTTCTACGGCTGCAGCGCCTTCTTCGACGAGATCACCGCTGGCGAGACCGACTTCACCGACCCGCGCTTCGCGGCGGGCATCGAGCGCATGGTCGAACTCGTGCCCTACCTCGCCGAGAACCACACCGGCATCGGCTACACCGACATGCAGACGCTGTTCGCCTTCGAGCAGGCCGGCATGCTGGTCGGCGGCTCCTACGAGCTGGGCGTGATGGCGGACATGAACCCGGACCTCGAGATCGGCTCCTTCGCGGTGCCCGGCGACGCCGCCGACGACGAGAAGTGCATCTCCTTCTACGTGGACGGCTCGTACGGCGTGAACAGCGCCAGCGAGCACCAGGAGGAGGCGCTCGCCTTCGTGGAGTGGCAGGCCAGCCAGGAGTTCGGTCAGATGTTCACCGACGAGCTGCAGCAGATCTCGGCCGTCCCCGGCGTGGAACCGACCAGCGAGGAGCTGGCCAAGATGGCGAGCATGATGAACGAGATCGGCACGCCCTACCTGATGCTGACCTCCTTCCGCTTCGGCCAGCCGAGCGGCAGCACGCTGCTCCAGAACGAGGTTCAGGCCGTCATGGCGGGCGACCAGAGCATCGACGAGGCGGTGACCGACATCCAGCGCGGCGTCGCCGAGTGGTTCGACTTCCAGTAGGCCCTACCCCTCGCCTCGTGGTCGCGAGCCCAGCGCCCGCGCCACGAGGCGCACGTTTGCCGTGCTCCCCGCATCGTTCCTGACGTGACGTCTCTGCGCCGCTGGTTCTCCCGGCACGGGCACCTCGTGGTGTTCCTGCTGCCCGGCCTGCTGCTCTACGGCCTGTTCATGGCCTACCCCCTGGCCTCGTCGTTGACCTACAGCCTCTACTCCTGGGACGGCTTCCTGCGGGAGGGGTTCGTCGGCCTGGACAACTTCCGGACCGTGCTGTCGCGTTGGCCCTACAACGAGCGCTTCTGGTCGGCCCTCTGGCACAACGGCCTGTTCTTCCTGCTCACCTTCGCCATCCAGACCACCCTGGGGCTGTTCGTGGCCGTCCTGCTCAACCGCAAGTGGCGCGGCTTCGCCGTCTTCCAGGCGGCCTACTTCCTCCCCCATACGCTCTCGCTGGTGGTGGTGGGCTTTCTGTGGCTGCTGCTTCTCAACCCCACCTGGGGTCCCGTCGCGCAGGGCCTGCGTGCGCTGAACCTCGAGGCGTGGGTGCACCCCTGGCTGGGCGACCGCTCCACGGCGCTGGTGACGATCATCCTCGTCAACGCCTGGGCATGGCTGGGGTTCCCCATCCTGGTCTACCTGGCCGGCTTGCAGGGCATTCCCCGCGAGTACCACGAGGCTGCGCTCATCGACGGCGCCAACCCCTGGCAGGACTTCCGCTTCGTCACGCTGCCGATGCTCATGCCGACGATCGCGATGGTCACCATCCTGACCTTCATCTGGGACTTCAACGCCTTCGAGCTGGTGTTCGTGATGCAGGGGCCCTCCGGCAGCCCCAACTACGCCACCGACCTGTTGGCGACGTATTTCTACCGCACCGCCTTCGGCGATCCCACCACGGGCGGCGAGGCCGGTCAGATCGGGATTGCTGCCGCCATCGGCGTCCTCATGCTGATCATCATCGGCGTGACCTCGTTTTTCGGGGTTCGCTTCAGCCGGCGCAGCCAGGTCGAGGGATGACGGTGCGCACCTCCCGGCTTGCCACGCGCCTGGCCATCTACGCCTTCCTCGCGACGCTGGCGGGCCTGTTCCTGTATCCGGTCGTGCTGATGGTGTTTTCGTCCTTCAAGAGCACGCCGGAGATGTTCCAGAACCCGTTCGGCCTGCCCGAGTCCTGGGGTCTGGGCACCTACGCCGAGGTGTGGGACCGGGCCAACTTCGGTACCTACCTGCGCAACAGCCTGATGGTGACGGCCACCTCCGCGGTCCTCCTGCTGGCCTGTGCCGCGCCCGCCGCCTACGCGCTGGCGCGCTACACCTTCCGGCTACAGACGTTCCTGTTCCTGTTCTTCCTGGCGGGCATCATGGTGCCGATTCGCCTAGGCATTCTGCCGCTCTACATCCTCATGCGCGACCTGAACCTGCTGGACACGCCGTTCTCGCTCATCTTCACCTACGCGGCGTCGGGCATGCCGATGGCCGTCTTCCTCCTGTCGATCTTCTTTCGCAACCTGCCGCGCGACCTCGAGGACGCGGGCCGCATCGACGGGGCGGGTGAGACCCAGATCTTCTGGCGCATCATGCTGCCGTTGGTGCGACCGGGCCTGGCGACGGTGGTGATCGTGAACATCGTGCCGTGGTGGAACGACTTCTTCTTCCCGTTGTTGTTCATCCAGAGCGACACCTGGAAGACCATCCCCCTCGGTATGCAGATCTTCTTCGGGCAGCACATGACGAACTGGAGCCTGGTGTTCTCCGGCATGGTGCTGGCCAGCCTCCCCCTGCTGATCATCTACCTGATCATGTCCCGGCAGTTCATCGAGGGGCTCACGGCGGGCGCCGTCAAGGGATGACGCGGCCGGCGTTCCGCCTCGGCATCGACGTGCTGCTGTCCGACCCCCTGCGCTGGCTGCCGGGCCCGCGCGTGGGCCTGCTGGCGAACCAGGCGTCGCTGACCGGCGACGGGCGCCCCACCCTGGACGCGCTGCACGCGGCAAAGGGCGTCGACCTCCGGGCACTCCTGGTCTTCGAGCACGGCTGGAGCGGCGTCGAGACCGACGCCACGCCCGTCCCGGACCGCGTCGACGCAAGGACGGGCCTTCCCGTGCACAGCCTGTACGGGCCGCGTCGCACACCCGATCCCGGCATGCTGGCGACCTTGGACGCGGTGGTGGTGGACGTGCAGGAGGTCGGGGTGCGCTGTTACACCTACGCCGCCACGGTGGCCCTGCTTCTCGAGGCGGCCGCCGAGGCCGGCACGACCGTGGTGATCTGTGACCGTCCCAACGTGCTCGGCGCCTACGTGGCCGGTCCCCCCTTGGACCCCACCCTGCGGTCGTTCCTGTCGTACCTGCCCACGCCCTTCCAGCACGCCCTCACGTTGGGAGAGCTCGCTGCATGGTTCGCCGCCACCCAGGGGCCTGCGCACGCCGTGCCGGTGGTGGTGCCCATGACCGGTTGGCGGCGCGGCGACCCCCCGCGGGAGCCGTGGATTCCGCCCTCTCCCGGACTGCCGACCCTGGAGGCGGCGCTGTTGTACCCGGGACTGGTGCTTCTGGAAGGCACCAACCTCTCCGAAGGGCGCGGCACCGCGCTTCCGTTTCAACTCCTCGGTGCGCCGTGGTTGGACGCCTACCCCTTAGCGGAGGCCGTGAATGCGATGGCCTTGCCGGGCCTGCTGGCGCGCCCGCTCGACTTCGTGCCCGACGCGGGTCCCTTCGCCGGACGCGTGCTGGGCGGCGTCCATCTCCACGTCCTGGACCGCCGCGCCGTACGTGCCTTCGAGGCCGTGACCGCCGTCCTTGGTCACCTTCGCGACACCCATGCGGCGTTCGCGTGGGTCGACGCGGGTGACATGCCCTGGCGTCACGACCCGGAGGCGGGCAACCCACGGCACGAACCCACCCAGGGACCGCTGGTCGATGGGTTGACCGGAAGCGACGCGTGGCGGCGCACGGTCGTCGAGGACGCAGGCGCCGACCGCGACACGGCCCCCTACGCCTGGAGCGACGCCGCGCACGCCTTCTTGCACGAGGTGGGGCCGCATCTCCTGTACGCGCCCGAGCCGCGCGCCGCATGACGCCGCCAGCGCGTTCGCCACGAACGAGGCGAGGGGCCGCCGCGCCGGTGCTCGGCATCGACGCGGGCGGTTCCAGCACGCGCTGGATCCTGCACGGCGACACCGGCCCTTGGGGCCACGGCGCACTGGGGCCGATGTCGGGACTTGCGTTCATGGCGTCCCCCGGCGCGACACCGGACGGGGTGCGGGCGCTCGTGCACGACCTGTCGCGCGCCGTGAACGACGTGCTGGCGGTACGGGCGGGAACGGGCCGGCCGGAACGCGTCGCGCTTGGCGCCGTCGTCGCGGGCGTGACCGGCCTGACACGCGACGATGCCTCCGCCGCGGCGGTGCGGGACCTGCTGGCCGAGGGGTTGGGCGTGGATCCGACCCGCGTGTACGTCATGGACGATGTGATCCTGGCCTACCACAGCGCCTTCGCCCCGGGCGAGGGGATCGTGGTGTACGCCGGAACCGGCTCCGTCGCCGCGCACGTCGATGCGAAGGGCACCATGGTGCGAGTCGGCGGGCACGGCTACCTGATCGACGACGCCGGCGGTGGGTACTGGATCGGGCGGCACGCCCTCCGGGCCGTCCTACGCCAGGCCGATCGCCTCGGCGAGCCCGCGGTCGGCATGCTCGCCGAGTCCATCTACCAGGCCCTGGGGAGCCGCGACTGGCCCGACATCCGTCAGCGTATCTACGGCGGAGGGCGTCGCGAGCTCGCGCAATTGGTACCGGTCGTGCGGCACGCCGCGACGCACGGCGACCGTGAGGCCTTGGGAATCGTCGAAGAGGCAGGACGGGAACTGGCGCGCCTGGCAGCCACGCTGATGGAGCGCTTGGGACGTGGCCCGCTGCCCGTGGCCCTCACCGGTGGGGCGGCGGCCGGGTTGGGGCAGCATCTCCGGCGCGCCATGGCGCGCCATCTCGCGGACGACACCGAACTCCGCGCCGCCGAACGAACGCCCGTGGAAGCGGCCGTCCACCTGGCGGAGGAACGACGATGGAGACACTGAAGCCCGTGGCCGAGCGCTGGCAGCCGCGGCGCCGGCACCGCCACCCTGCCGGCGCGCGGGCGGCATAGCCGCGGCGCCGTGCTACCTTCGCCGCCATGAACGCCTACGCGTCGGCCCTCGAACGGGTCCTCCGTCCCGCCGTCGAGGCCGGCGAGATCCCCGGCGCCACCGCGGTGGCCGGCACCGCGAGCGATCGCTGCCCGCCGGTCGCGCTGGGCGTGCGGCGCAGCGGCGGCGCGGCGGTCACATTCGACACGCGCTACGACCTGGCCTCCCTCACCAAGGTGGTCGGCACCCTCCCCTCGGTGCTGCGCCTGGCCGGGGAGGGCGAGGTCGGCCTGGACGACCGTCTGGGCCGGTACTTCTCGAACGCCGGGTGGTTCCAGTCGCCGTCGCTGGCCGACGTGACGCCGCGCGCGTTGCTGACGCACACCGCGGGCCTGCCGTCGTGGGCGCCGCTGTTCGCGCGGGCGCCTTCGCGCCTGACCGCGCGGGCGGCGGTGTTGCAGAGCGAGGTGCCCCACCCGCAGGGACGCGTGCGGTACAGCGATTTGGGGTTCATGCTGGCGGGGATGCTGGTGGAGCGCGTCAGCGGGCTGCGCCTGGACGCGTTCGTGCACGCCCACCTGGCCGCGCCGCTGGGGTTGGACGGCTTGGCGTACGGCCCGCTACGGGGCGCGCCCGTCGCGGCGACGGAGGACTGCGGCTGGCGCATGCGCCTTCTGGAGGGCGAGGTGCACGACGAGAACGCCTGGGTCATGGACGGCGTGGCGGGGCACGCCGGCCTGTTCGGGACTGCCGATGACCTGGCCGGGTACGCGCAGGCCTGGCTGCGGCGCGACGCGCGGTTGGCGCCGCCCGAGCTGTTGGACCAGGCGACCACGCGGCACACGCCCGAGGACGCGCCGGCGCGCGGCCTGGGGTGGGTGCTGAGCGGCCCAGGCGGCGCGCGCCTGTCGCACGACGACCGTGAGCCATCCGTGGATTGGCGCGGGCCCCACGGCTTCGGCCACACCGGGTTCACCGGCACCAGCCTGTGGATCGACCCGGCGGCGGGCACCTTCGCGGTCCTGCTCACCAACCGGGTCCACCCGCACCGCGCAGGGGGCCAGGCGATCGGACGCATCCGGCGCGACCTGCACCGCGCGGTCGCGGAGGTGGCGGCGTGAGCGCCCGCACGGCCCCCAGCCCCGAGCCTCGGCCCGCCCCCGCTGCGTCCGAAGCAGGGCTTCGTGTCGTCGGCGTGATGTCGGGCACCTCCATGGACGGCGCCGACGCGGTCGCCGTCCGCCTTCAGCGCGAGGGGGCGCACTTGGCGTGGGAGGTGCTGGCGCGCGCCTCTCTTCCCTACCCCGACGCCCTGCGCGACCGCCTGCACACCGCCATCCGACCGGGCGGGGGCGACGTGGTCGCGCTGACGCGTCTCCACGCCGAACTCGGCGAGCACGTGGCCGTCCTGGTCGCCTCGATGCAGGACGCCGCTCCGCGACCGGCCGGCGAGGACGAGGAACCCTACGACCTGGTGGTGATGTCGGGCCAGACCGTGTACCACATTCCGCGGCCCGATCCCGAACGCGGTTGGGACGCGCCCGCCACGCTGCAGCTGGGCGAACCTTCGCGCGTGGTGGAACGGTGCGGCCTGCCGGTCGTGTCCGACCTGCGGCAGGCCGACCTGGCGGCCGGCGGGCAGGGCGCCCCCATGGTGCCGTTCGGGGACCTGCTCCTGTACGGCCAGGCCGGCATCGCGCGGGCGGTGCACAACCTGGGCGGGATCAGCAACCTGACCTGGCTGCCACCGGACGGCGACCCGGACCGGGTGCTGGCGTTCGACACCGGCCCCGCCAACTGCCTCCTGGACGAACTGGCCGCGGCCAAGGCGGGCCTGGCGTACGACGAGGGCGGGCGGTTGGCGTCGGCCGGCCGCGTCGACGACGCGGTGCTGGAACGCCTGATGGCGCACCCCTACCTTCGCCTGCTTCCCCCGAAGACCACCGGACGAGAGGTGTTCCACCTGGGCGAGCTGGGCGCGACGGGCCTGGCGGCGCTCCCCACCGAGGATGCCTTGGCCACGGCGAGCGAGTTCACGGCCGCCTCGGTGGCCGAGGCGTACCGCGCGCACGTCCGGCCGCGCGGGTTGGACGAGGTGCTGCTGGCGGGCGGCGGGGCGCGCAACCCCGATTTGGTGGCGCGGCTGCGGCGCCACCTACGGCCGCTGGTGGCCACGGTCGATCCGTTCGAGGCGCGCGGCTGGGACAGCCGCGACCGCGAGGCGCTGGCGTTCGCGGTGATGGGCTACGAGGCGTGGCACGGCCGCGTCAACACCTTGCCCGCCGCGACCGGCGCCCTCCACGCCGTGATCGGCGGGCGGATCTCGTTGCCGCCGCGCTGAGCCACCTCGGTGCGGCGCCACGGCCGCGCATCCCCAACCGGAAGCGAACCACGCGTGATACGGTTCGCGATGCTACGAACCGAGCGACGCTCGGCCCGAGGCCGAACGGCGTCGCCACGTCGCTCGGTGCCAATTGAACCTCGCACTCCGAAGGGAGTACGCTTCATGAACCATGTTCGACGCTCGGTTGGTTCTTTGCTCGCGCTGGTGCTCGTGACGCTGCTCGGCGGCGGCCACGCCCAAGGCGACGTGGCCGGCACCTGGCAGGGACGCATCGAGCTCCCCGGTTCGCCCCTGGAGGTCGAGGTCACCCTCCAGATGCAGGACGGCGCTTGGGGCGGCTCGATCGACATCCCGGCGCAAGGCGCGCGTGATCTACCGCTTGCCGAGGTGCGCGTGGACGGGCCCGAGGTGCACTTCGGCATCGAGGGCGTGCAGGGCGATCCGACCTTCGACGGTACCCACACCGAAGGGCGCATCGAGGGAACCTTCGTGCAGGGTGGCCAGGAGGCCCCGTTCACGCTTTCGCGCGCCGAAGGTGAAGGCGAAGGCGAAGAAGGCGATCGCGACGACGCACAGGCAGGCAGTGGCGCGCAGCCGCCCGGGCCCAGCGGCCAAGACGCGGGCGACGCGGAGCGCGTGGAGGATCCGGACGGCCGGTTCAGCGTGCCGGTGCCCACCAACTGGGAGGCCCGGACGGAGGACGGCCGCGTGGTGCTGAGCGATCCTGAGGGGACCCTTCGCGTCGACACCCTCGCGATCGAGGGCGCCACGGTCGAGGAGGCGATCGCGGAGGCGTGGACGCGCGTCGACCCTGCGTTCGACCGTGAGCCCGTGCGGACGGACGAGCCGCCCGCCCGTGGCGGCTACGAGCGGATCGTGCAGCACACCTACAGCGAACCCGGCGACGAACGGTCGGCGCTGGCGGTGGGACGCCTGCACCAGGACACGGTGTACGTGCAACTGGTCGAGGGGCCGACGGCCGCGATGCAGCGCCGCTCGTCGCAGGTGAACATCGCCGTGAGCGGCCTCGAGGTGCACGCCATTCAAGAGGAGACGCTGTCGCCGGATCAGGTTCGCGCGTTGGACGAGGAACGCTTGCAGCAGCTGGAGGCGTACGTCGAGGAGGTCAGGGAGCGCTTCGACGTGCCGGGTGCCACGGTGTCGGTGGTGCAGGACGGGCGGACCGTGTACGCCCGCGGCTTCGGCACCACCGGACCTGAGGGGCGCGAGGTGCGCGCCTCGACGCGGATGATGATCGGGTCGACCACCAAGACGCTGACGACCATGATGATGGGCGTGCTCGTCGATCGCGGCGAGCTGTCTTGGGACACGCCGGTCGTGGACGTCCTGCCGAACTTCGCCGTGGCCGACCCGGAGATCACCCGCAGCCTCACGGTGGAGAACCTGGTGTGCGCCTGCACCGGCGTGCCCCGCCGCGACTACGAGTTGTTCTTCCAGGGCGAGGGGCTGGACGCCGAGGGCGTGATCGCGTCGTTGGCCGACTTCGAGTTCTTCACCGAGGTCGGCGAGGCGTTCCAGTACAGCAACCAGATGGTCGCGGTCGGTGGGTACGCGGCCGCGGCCGCCGCCGCCGGCGCCGCGCAGGGGGATCTCTACGGCGGCTACGTCCGCGCAATGCGGCGTCACGTGCTGGAACCGATGGGACTGGCCGCGTCGACGTTCTCGTTCGATCGGGTGCGGGACGAGCAGCAGCACGCCATGCCACACGCCCTCGACGCGTCGATGGTGTACCGGCCGATCCCGCTCGAGGACGAGGCGTTCGTCACGCCGGTCGCGCCGGCCGGCGCGCTGTGGTCCAACGCCGTCGACATGGGCCGCTACCTGATCACGTTGCTGAACCGCGGCGTCGCGCCCGACGGCCGGCGCGTCGTGTCGGAGGAGGCGCTGGACAGGTTGTGGACGCCGCAGGTGTCGATCTCGTCCGACACCAGCTACGGCCTCGGCTGGATCATCGGCGAGTACGACGGACTCCGCCTGGCGACGCATGGCGGCAACACGCTCGGCTTCACCTCGGATCTGGCGCTGTTGCCGGGCGCCGGGCTCGGCGTCAGCGTCCTCGCCAACGCGGGCAACGCCAACGCCTTCACGCAGGCGGTGCGCACGCGCGTGTTCGAGCTGGCGTTCGACCAGGCGCAGGACTTCGATCAGGAAGCGACCTTCATGCGGGACTCGTTGCGCCGCAGCTTCGAGGACATCTTCGGCGATCTGGAGGAACGCGTCGAGGCCGCGACGGTCGCGGACTTCACCGGCCGGTACCGCGAGCCGTCGCTCGGCGAGATCGAGCTTCGCCACGAGGAGGGGCGCCTGATCCTGGACGCCGGCGAGTTCCGCACGCGGTTGTTGCACGATCCCGAGGAGGAGGTGCCCACCTTCATGACCGGCGATACCCCGCTGCTGGGCGTGCAGGTCCAACTCCGCGAAGGTGAGGAAGGCACGCCGCGCGTGGTGCTGGGTCAGGGGGCGACCACCTACGGCTTCGAGCCCGTTCCCTGAGGCGGGCGCGCGGAACACGAAAATAACCCCCCTGGGTTGACGGTGGCCTAGGCGGTCACGCGCTCCGGGGGGTTTGTATCAGGAGGTGGAGCGAGCCTGCGGTGCTCCCTCCTGAACCACCCGTAGCTTAGCGAGTCCGCTCGGCAGGCTGCAGGGACGAACGTCCCCGCGGGTCGAACCTCGCGCGTGCGCGCCCACGGGCGCAATGCGAGACCGCAGCACATGAATCACCCCCTGGCGCGTCGCGGCCTCTCGGCCACCCCGCCAGGGGGTTGCATCAGGTGGACGCGGGCGCTGCCCGCGTCCCCTGAGTGCGGCGATTGATAGCGGCTACCCGGGCCGGGCGACAGGGGCGAATGTCCCGGTTCGTCGGCCTGGGTGGCAGGTGTACGGTTCAGTCCGCTGGTGCCGCCTCCGTGCTGGCCGTACCGGCGGCGGCCAGCGCCCGCTCGACGCGGCGGCCGTAGTCCTCGTCCGCGCGGTAGAGGTGCGCGACCCACCGTTCTTGGACCTCGGTGCGGGCCTGTGACAGACCTTCGGCGGTGCGGGCGGCGACGCGGTCGCGGTGGGCGTCGTCGAACATGCGGTACAGGTCGCCGGCCTGCGTGTAGTCGTCCTGGTCCTGGTAGGCGTCCCAGCGGTCCACCACCACCTGGCCCAGGTCCCAGGCGGGGTCGCGCTCGTCGGGCGCGTCCTTCGGTGCGCCGGACACGCTGTTGGGGTGGTAGTTGGGGTGCGCGTGCGGGTTGGGCTGCGCCATCAAGCCGTCGCGGGTGTAGGTGTTCACCTCGGTGCGGGGGCGGTTCACGTCCAGCTTGTCGTGGTTCACGCCCAAGCGGTAGGCCTGCGTGTCGGCGTAGCTCATCAGGCGTGCCTGCAGCATCTTGTCGGGGCTGGCCCCGATGCCGGGCACCAGCGCGCTGGGCTTGAAGGCGGCCTGCTCGACCTCGGCGAAGTAGTCGACCGGGTTGCGGTTCAGGGTCAGGCGCCCTACCTCGATCAGCGGGAACTCGGCGTGCGGCCACACCTTGGTGAGATCGAACGGGTTCCAGCGGAAGGCGTCGGCCTGCTCCTGGGTCATGACCTGGATCTTGAGCGTCCAGGAGGGATGATCGCCGCGTTCGATCGCGCCGTACAGGTCGCGTTGGTGCGACTCGCGGTCGCCGCCTACGATGGTGGCGGCCTCGTCGTCCATCAGGTTGCGGACGCCCTGGTCGGTCTTCCAGTGGAACTTGACCCAGATGCGCTCACCGGCGTCGTTGATCAGCGAGTAGGTGTGGCTGCCGTAGCCGTTCTGGTGCCGGTAGCTGGCCGGCAGGCCGCGGTCGCTCATCAGGATGGTGACCTGGTGCAGCGACTCGGGCGACATCGACCAGAAGTCCCACTGCATGTCCATGTCCCGCACGTGCGTGCGGGGGTGGCGCTTCTGCGAGTGGATGAACGACGCGAACTTGAGGGGGTCGCGCGCGAAGAACACCGGCGTGTTGTTGCCGACCAGGTCCCAGTTTCCCTCTTCGGTGTAGAGCCGTACGCTGAAGCCGCGCACGTCCCGCTCGGCGTCGGCCGCGCCGCGCTCGCCGGCCACGGTGGAGAAGCGCACGAAGGCGTCGGTGGTCTTCCCCACCTCGCGCAGGCAGGCCGCCTTGGTGTAGCGACTGACGTCGTTCGTCACCGTGAACGTGCCGTAGGCGCCGGAGCCCTTGGCGTGGACGACGCGTTCTGGGATGCGTTCGCGGTTGAAGTGCTGCATCTGCTCGAGCAGTTGGACGTCCTGCATCAGCAGTGGGCCGCGTGGGCCGGCGGTCTGGCTGTTCTTCTGGTCGGCGATGGGGGCGCCGGTCTTGGTGGTGAGGGTGGGGCGATCGTCGCGGGCGTCGTCGTTGGACATGGATCCTCCGGGGTGTCGGGATCGGCGTGGGTTCCGGGCATCGGGGCCGCACGGGCCGGTCCGGCCGTGGGCGTACGTGCCTAGCCTACCGACTCGCGCGCCATTGGTCCAATCGAACGTGCGCAGTATACGATAGTATGCATCTATGGGCCGACCCGCCGGCGAGGTGACCTTTCAGCAACTCCGCTACCTGGTGGCGCTGGTGGACCACGGCCACTTCGGGCGCGCCGCCGCATCGTGCCGCGTCAGCCAACCCACGCTCAGCACCCAGCTCCGACGCTTGGAGGAACGTCTGGGGGCGTCCTTGGTGGACCGTGCCGCGTCGCCCCCCTCGGCCACGCCGTTGGGTGCGCGGGTCGCCGCCCTAGCGCGCGGGTTGCTGCTGGGACGCGAAGAGTTGATCGGTACCGCGCGCCAGGAGGCGGAGGCGCTGCGCGGCCCGATCCGCTTGGGGGTCATTCCCACCCTGGCGCCCTACCTTCTGCCGGCCCTGGCGCCGCAGGTGCGTCAACGCTGGCCGGAGGTGACGATGGAGGTGGTCGAGCGGCCCACGCACGATCTGACCGAGCTCCTCCGGCAGGGCGCGCTGGACGTGGCGCTGGTGGCCACCCGTGAGCACGACCCGTCGTGGAGCGGACGCGTGCTCGGGTACGAGCCGTTCGTGTGTTACCTCGCGCCGGCGCATCCCCTGCTTCGCTTCGACACGGTGGACGCGGCCGCGTTGCCGCACGACGAACTCTGGCTCCTCAGGGACGGGCACTGCTTCCGCGATCAGGTGCTGGCAGCGTGCGGCGCCGACGGGGCCGGGATGGTGGGCGGCGTCCGCATCGAGAGCGGCGCGCTCGGCACCTTGGGGCGCATGGTCGACACGGCGGGCGGTCTGACGCTGTTGCCGCGCATGGCGGTGGCCGCCATGGGACCGGACGAACGGGCGCGCGTCCGGCCGTTCGCGCCGCCGCGGCCCGGTCGCACGCTCCGGGCGCTGGTCCGGCGGGCGTACGCCAAGCGCGCCGTCGTGGAGGCCTTCATCGGGGCGGCGGCCGAGACGATCGCGCGTTACGAAAAAGCGGACTGAGAACCGATCCCGCCCGCTGCGACGTGCCTGTTCAGCAGCAGTTCTGGGCGGCGACGGCCGCGTCCTGTTCGGGGTCCCGTCCTTCGGGCGCAGCCGGCCCGCAACACCCGCCGGCGCTGGCCGGCTGTGCCACGGGGAGGTCGCCGACCGATCGGTCGATCGCCTTGCAGGCCACGCCCGGGGCCTCGAGGCGAACGCGCAATCCCCCCGCGGCGTCGCGCGTCACGCCTTGGACCAGGTAGGAGATCGCGGCATTCCCGGGCCTGCCCGTCTCGACCCGGACGGGGGCGTCCGGTTCGAGCGGGACGGCGCCCGCGACCTGGCGGTAGATCCCCATGAACTTCTCCGCCGTCATCGCGTGCGCTTCGGGCTCGGCCGGGGGCACGACCTGCAGCACGGTCTCGTTCCACGCGTTGGTGCGGCCGCCGCAGTCGACCGAGTGCACGCGGACCGACTTGAACTCGGTGACGTGGTAGCCGGGCGGGACGGTCCAGTCGTCGGTGACGAAGTGCAGGGAGGCGTCGGGCTGGTTGCGAAGCGCGGACAGAAAGTCTTGGGTGGTCATGACGCGTTCCTTCCAGGTCGTGGGCGTGATGGCATTGTCCTTGATCGTACGTGACGCATCGACGGACGTCAATGCACTGAACGTCATGGCCAATCGCGCCGCGCCCCGCCCTGACGGTGCGCAGCGCGCCGCACGCGGCGCGCCCGGCCGTCAGAGCGCCTCTTCGCGCCGATCGTGGGCCGGGGGGACCTCGGGCGTGAGGGCGGAGATCTCGTCGCGCATCCGCTCGGTCATCTCGAACTCGGCCGCCGCCAGGGCCGGCGCCAGCTGCTCCGTGTCACGCGCGCCCAGGATGGGGGCCGTCACGGCCGGGTGCGATCCCACCCACGCCACGGCCAGGGTGACGGGATGCACGCCCTGCTCCTGGGCGTAGGCCGTGAACCGTTCGGCCACCTGGTAGTCGGTGTCGCGGCCGTAGCGACGCGCGTACTGGTCGCTCTCCACCAGCCGCCCTCGGTCCGGCCGGGTGTCGGGCCCGTACTTGCCGCTCAGCAATCCTCCGCCGACGGGGCTGTAAGGAAACACCGCCAGCCCCTCCGACGCCGCCAGGGGAAGGATCTCGACCTCCGCCTGGCGCTTGACCAGGTTGTACATCGGTTGGACCGCCTCGAATCGCGCCAGGCCCTCCGCCGCGGAGGCGCCCAGCGCCTTGGCGATCTGCCAGGCCGCCCAGTTGCTGACGGCGGGGTACAGGATCAGGCCGTCACGCACCAGGTCGTCCAGCGCGCGCAGGGTTTCCTCGATCGGCACGTCCGGGTCGAACTGGTGCAGGTAGTACAGGTCCAGCCGGTCGGTGCCGAGGCGCCGCAGCGACTGCTCGACCGCGCGGGTGACGTGCCGGCGGGACAGCCCCTGGTCGTTCGGGCCCTCCCCCATGCGGCCGAACACCTTGCTGGCGATCACCAGGTCGTCGCGCATCTCTTTGATCAGGCCGCCCAGGATCCGTTCCGAGCGGCCCTGGCCGTAGACGTTGGCGGTGTCGAACATGTCGATGCCCGCGTCCAGGCAGGCATGGAACATCGCGGCGGAGGCGTCCTCGTCGGCCGTGGTGCCGAACGACATGGTGCCGAAGCAGAGCGAGGAGACGCGAACGCCGGTGCGGCCCAACAGTCGGTGGTCCATGCCCGAGTGTACCGGGGCGGGCGGCACGCCGGAGGCGTCCGCTCAGGGACGCCGTACGGCCCTGAGCCGCGCTGTCGTCCACGCGGGGTTCACGCACCGAGGATCGTGGTACGAAGCCACGCATGAGCTGCGGTCGCTGCTACGGCCAGGACGCCATGTTCGATGCGCGCGTGGCGCGCGCCGACCTGCGCCGCTTTCGCCGCCGTGGCCCCTCCCGTGCCACGAGGCGGCTGGTGGACGCCCTCCGCGCCGAGGGCGTCGAGAACGTGCAGCTGTTGGACGTCGGTGGCGGGGTCGGGGCCGTCGCGTTTTTGTTATTGGCCGCAGGTGCGCGGGCCGTCACCGCGGTGGACGCCTCCCGTGCCTACCTGCAGGTGGCCGAAGAGGAGGCCGTCCGACGCAATGTGCACGAGCGAATCTCGTTCCATCACGGCGACCTCGTCGCCCTGGCGCCGGACCTGGGGGACGCGGACGTGACCACGCTGGACCGCGTGCTGTGCTGCGACCCGGACATGGCCGGGCTGATTCAGGCGTCGACCGGCCGCACCCGCGATTTGTACGGCGTCGTGTACCCGCGCCAGGCCTTCTGGACCCGCTGGGGCGTCGCCGCGATCAACCTGGCGTTGCGGCTGCGGGGCTCGGCCATGCGCGTGTTCGTGCACGACCCCGGCGCCATCCGGCGTCACATCGAGGCGGCGGGGTTCCGGCGCCGCTTCGCCCAGCCGGGCGCGTTGTGGCGCGTGGAGGTGTACCAGCGGGTCTCGCCTGCTTGAGGCGCACGGCGGTCGTCACGACAGCCACTGCAAGGCAGGCTCGGCCAGGAACGCCAGTGCGATGTTGAACACCAGGTTGCCGAACGCGAGCGGCACCATCACCCGCACGAACGGGTAGCGCGCCACGCCCATCGTCACCCCCACCAGGTCGTTCGAGAACGGCGCCACGGCGCCGTACACGAAGAAGAACGCGGGAACCAGGCGCGGAAAGCGACGCAGGAAGTGGTACAGACGTTGCGCCGCTGAGCGCATCCGCGGCGGCACGACCGCCTGCCCCTGATAGCCCAGCGCGTACGACACCGAATCGCCCGCCATCACGGCCGACGCCGCGGTCAGGCCCAGCAGCCACGGGTTCATGCCGCCCAGCGCCAGGGTCACCACCACCAAATGGTAGGGGGTGGCGCCGAACAGGCTGAGGCCGCTCACGAAGGCGAGTCCGAACAGGAGCAGGTACGCGTTCTCTGGCCCGACCCGCGCCACCAGCGCCTCCGGGGAGATGTTGAGGAGCAGTACCGTTCCCCCGGCCACGAAGGCCACGAGCAGCACCAGCGGCAAATACCGCGCCACGCGCTGCCACCTCGTGGCTCGCGTATGGGGCTCGTCGGGGGCGTTCCTCTCCAACATCCGGGTCAGTATCGCACCTGCACGGGCTCCGGGCGGAACGACGCTCGTCGCTGGCCACGTCCGTGCGTTTCGGGCCGGCGCTACCGCCCGCGCCGCCTGCCGGCGATCAACGCCTGGCCAGTCCGATCAGGACCAGCGCGCCCACGACCATGCATATCCCCCCGGCCCACGTCCAGAACTGCGTTCCCGTCATGGGACTGCCGCCCAACACGCCGACGCCCTGCAACGTCCACACGGCCCCGATCAGAAGCAAGACGATCCCGAGGATGGCGCGGACTGCCGGTCGGTTCATATCCATTCCTCCCGTCCCCATCGTGGGACGCCTCGAGGGTAGCGCACGAGGGGCGACCGAGCTGCTGGGATGCGCCGCAGCGCCGCCGGCCTATGCGCCTTCATTGCCTCCGTCTTCATCGCGGACCTGCTCCGATGTGTGAACACGCCCTATGCCAAGGGTTCGGGCACCGAGATGGATGTCCCTACCCGCCGCCGGGCGCCAAGCCTGACAATCGGACTATGGAATGGGCCCGCACGTGCGTTGGTACCCGTAGAGAGGTAGAGGGCCGCGGCGAGACGTGCCACGACGCCGGCGTTTGCCCCCTGAGCGCGCTGGCGTGCGGCGCCGGGGGCACGGTCGTGCAGCTACCCGAGAACCCGCGCGTCGCCCGCCGCCTGTCGGCGCTGGGCATTCGACCCAGCATCGCGTGTCACGTGCTGGGGCGTACGCCCCTCGGGGGGCCGATCCACCTTCGGGCCGGCTCCGTCCACCTCATGCTCCGTACCTGCGAAGCGGCCGGCGTGCTGGTCGTGCCGGACGGGACGCCCGACCCAGACGATGTCCTGCCCGCGCTGTAGCCTCAAGGGCACCTGCCCCAGCAGCTGCCTCCCCCAACCGGCAGAGGGCGCATGTCCGCCCCGCTGGTACATGGTCGGAACCCCGAACGTGGGCAAGACGAGCCTCGTCAACGCCCTGGCCGGGAGTCGCTTGGACATCGGCAACTGGCCCGGCACCACGGTCGAGGTCGCGTCCGCGGTGGCCCAGCTTCCCTGTGGTCGGGTCACCATGATCGATCTTCCTGGCGCCTACACGCTGGCGGGGACCGCGCCGGACGAGGAGGTGCTCCTCCCCGCCCTGAACGCCGACCCCGAGGCGTTCATCGTGAACGTCGTCGACGCCACCAACCTCGCTCGGGACCTGACGTTGACGCTGGAGTTGGCCGAACTCGGTCGTCCCATGGTCGTGGCGCTCAACCTGGCCGACCGAGCCGCCGCGCGCGGCACGCGGGTGGATGCGGCCACCCTGCAACGCCGCTTGGGCGTCCCCGTCGTGGCCGTCCGGGCGCACCTCGGGACGGGCGCGTCCGACATCGTGGCGGCCGTGCGGCGCGCCTCCGCGTCGCCCTTCCGCGTGCGCTACCCCGCCGCGCTGGACGCGGCGGCCGAACGGCTGTCCACACGCGCGCCGAGCCGCTGGCACGCGGTGGCGGCCCTCGCGGACGAACTTCCCGTGGCCCCGACGGCCGCCCCCGGCAGGCACGGCGGGCACGCGTCCATCCGCCTTCGGGGCCATGATCGCGACACCTGGACGGCGGCCGCACAGCGCGAGCGGGACGCGCTCCAGGAGGCCGGCATCGACGCCTTCCTGAGCGTCGTGGAGGCGCGCCACCAGGCGGCGCACGCGTTGGCGACGCAGGCCACGAGCGGGGCGAACCTGGGCCGAGACCCGAGCGACCGCATCGACCGCGTGCTGTTGCATCCCGTGGTCGGGCCACTGGCGCTGGTGGCGGGCCTCGGCGTCGTGTTCCACGCCACCTTCGCGTTGTCGGACCCGTGGGTGGCGTTCCTCGGGACCGTGCAGGCGGTGCTGGCGGGCTGGATCGTCGCGCTGCCGCTGCCCCCGTTGCTGGGGAGTTTCCTGGCCGGCGCGCTGGTCGAGGGCGTCGGCACGGTGGTGGCGTTCGTGCCGGTCCTGTTCACGCTGTACGCCATCCTCGGGTTCCTCGAGAATGCGGGGGTGCTGGCGCGCGTGGCGTACCTGGCCGACGGGCTGATGCGCGCCATCGGCCTGCCGGGGCGTGCGGTGCTGCCGATGGTGCTGTCCTTGGGGTGCACCGTGCCGGCGGTGCAGTCCACGCGCATGCTGGAGCGTCGCAGCGACCGGCTGCGGGTGGCCTTGGCCATCCCCTCGATTCCCTGCGGGGCGCGGTTGCCGGTGTTCGTACTGCTGGCGGCCGCGTTCGTGCCCGCCTACGCGGGCATGGTCGTCACGGGCCTGTACCTGCTCGGCTTCGCGATCGCGGTGGCGTCGGCGTTCGCGTTTCGGCGCTTGCTGCCCGGCGACGCCGGCAGCACCGCGATGGAGCTGCCGGCCTACCGCCTGCCGCCCGCCAGCCTGGTGCTGCGCCTGGCGTGGGTTCGGACGCGCGCCTTCCTGGCCGGCGCGGGCGGCCCGATCCTGGTGGCCGTCGTGATCGTGTGGGCGCTGCTGACGCTGAACCTGCCGAACGGCACCAGCGTGTTCGAGGCCGTGGCGCGAACCCTCGCGCCGGCCTTCGCGCCGCTGGGGCTGAACGACTGGCGCGTGGTGGGGGCGCTGATCCCCGGCGCCGTGGCGAAGGAGGTGGTGATCGGCAGCCTGGCGCTGACGTTCACGGGCGCAGGGGGCACCGAAGCGATGGGGCTCGGATCGGGGCTGGCCACGATCGGCACGGGCCTTCTGGCCGCCGTGCGGGACACGCTCACGGCGCTGTGGGGCTCGGCACTCGCGACCGAGGCGCCGGACGGCGCCCTGGGGGCGCGGCTGTCGGCGGCCGTATCCACCGCCGGGGCGCTGGCGTTGATGACGTTCACGCTGCTGTACGTGCCCTGCGTCGCGACCCTCGCCGCCATCCGCAAGACGTTCGGTACGCGCTGGGCCCTGTTGTCCGCCGCGCACCAACTGACGGTCGCCTACCTGGCCGCCTGGTTGGTGTTCGTGCTGGCCTCCTGAAGCCGCCTTCGGCCCAGGCCCACCCACCTGGGGTGAGGGGCGCCAGCCAACGCCGCCCCTGCGGGACCGCGCCGTCGTCGCATGCGAGCGAGCGGGTAGGATCCGGCCCGTGTCCCTGGTCGCCAGCGCCCTCGTCCCCCTCACCGTGCTGATCGTTCTGGGCATCGCGCTGAAGCGGAGCCGGTTCCTGCCCGACACGTTCTGGCCGGGCCTGGACCGGTTGAACTACTGGGTGTTCTTCCCCTCGCTGATCTTCGTGAGCCTGGCCACGACCGAAGGCGGACTGGCGGGCAGCGGGCCGGTCGCGCTTTCCGTGTGGGGCGGCCTGGGCCTGGTCGCGATCGCGGCGCTGGCGCTGCGCACGCGGCTCGCGGCGGACGGACCGGCGTTCACCTCGGTGTTCCAGGGGTCGATCCGCTTCAACAGCTACGTCGCCTTCATCGTGCTACCGGTCCTCTACCCGGGGAGCGAGGGGCTGACCGCCCTGCTGGTGGCGCTGACGGTGCCGGTCGTGAACGTGCTGTGCGTGAGCGTGCTGGCGCGGCACGGCGCGGGGGCGGCGCTGCGCTGGCGGACGCTGCTGGGCTCCATCGTCACCAACCCGCTGATCGTGGCGTCCGTGCTGGGCGTGATCATGGGCCGGTTGGACGTGCCGCTGGGGCCGCTGGCGTCGTCGCTGCAGATGCTGGGCCAGGCCGCGCTGGCGGCGGGGCTGTTGTCGGTCGGGGCGACGCTGCGGTTCCGGAACGTGCGCAGCGGTTGGCGCCAGGTGCTGGCGTCGATGGCGCTGAAGTTCGCGGGGCTGCCGCTGGCGACCTGGGCGGTGGCGTCGCTTCTGGGCGTTCGCCCGGAGCTGCTCGGGCCGCTGCTGCTGTTCCAGGCCATGCCGACCGCATCCGCGTCGTACGTCCTGGCGCGCGCCATGCGCGGCGACGAACGACTGATGGCGGCGATCCTGGCGGTCCACACCCTCGCGGCGCTGGCGTGGTTGCCGGTGGTGGCTTGGTGGGCCCGCATCGTGGCATGAGCGCCGGTCGGCGCCCCTGCCTCCGTGGACCGGCGCCGATCGAGGCGCCGGAGGGGCATCGTACGCCCCTCCGACGTGCGGGCGGTTCAGTCGTCGTCCGTGACGTCTCCGATCCACGTCAGGGCCCGCATCATGACCGGGAACCCCATGGTGCTGGCGGTCAGGAAGGCGACGTGGCGCAACGCATCCTCGCTGATGCCGTCGTCCAGCGCCTGGCGGGCATGGCTGTGCGTCGCGCCCTCGGACCCGGACGCGATCGCGATGGCCAGCTTGACCAACCGCCGCTCCCGGTCGTTCAGCGGCCCGGCTTCATGCGCTACCGACGCGAAACGTTCGTAGGCTTCGATCAGTTCCGGGTGGTCGCGTTGTAGGGCGAGGTACGGCTCGGGCTTGCTCATGATGCCTCCTTCTGGTTCTGGCGCGGGGCCGCGTCGCAGGTGGGCGCCGGCGCGCGAGGCCTGGCTGCGCTTGCAGCGTCGGCCTGAGGTTCACGGTCCGCCGCCGGGACCGGCACGGCGAGCATACGCCCCAGGCAACGCCGAACGAAACGGGACGCACGTCCACGGGGCGGGCTCCCCGATGCCACGGCCCGTCCGGCCAGCATGACCGCCCGAGTGTAGGGTGCGTGAAGGCCCGTCGACGACCCTGGGCCGGGATGGGGAGAACGCGGTGATCACGCCTTGCACGCGTGGCGATCCGCCGGCATGACGAGTCCTGAAGGCACCGCGTGTGCCGGCGGGGCTCGCCGCGCGCTGGCCATCGTCAACCCCGCGACGGGCCGAAGGAAGGTCGAGCGCGTTGAGGCCGAGATCGTACAGGCGGCGCTCGGCCACGGACTCGACGTCGAGGTGCGCCGAACGCAACGGCTCGGCGACGCGGAGCGGTGGGCGGCCGCAGCGCGGGGCGAGGGGTTCGATCTGCTCATCGTGGCGGGTGGCGACGGCACCGTAGCCGCCGCGCTGGGAGGTTCGGTCCAGGTCGACGATCCGCTGGCGATCGCCATCGTGCCCCTCGGTACGGGCAACGGACTCGCCCGGGCCCTCCGGATCCCGTTCCGTCCGGGGCCGGCCCTCCACGCCACGCTGGACGGCCGGGTGGTGGCGCACGACGTCGCGTCGATCGAGCCGTTCGGACACCGCTTCGTCATGTTCTTCGGCGCCGGCTACGACGCGGACGTGAACGCCGACGCCAACCGTCACGACAAGCGGAGGTTCGGCTTCATCGCCTACGTGCGGGCGGGGTTGGTGCGCTTGACCGACCGGCGACATCACCGCGTCACCCTGACGTTGGACGGCCGCACCGTCCGCACCCGCGCGCACACGATCAGCGTGTTCAACGCCGGATCGTTCGCCTTCGGCGACGTGGTCCTGGGCCCACGTGTGCGGCCCGACGACGGACTTCTCGACGTCACGGTCCTGCGTGAGCCGGGCGCGTGGGGGACCCTGCGGGACGTGACGCGCTTGATCCTCGGGCGAAGCCGCGATGGCACCTCCTGGCAGGCGCGCAGCATACGCGTGGCGGCGGAACCGCCCTTGCCCGTGCACGCCGACGGCGAGGTGCTGGGCCGAACGCCGGTCGCCATCACGGTGCTGCCCGTCCGGGCGCGCTTGCTGGCGCCCGTCTCGGGCCGCGCGTCCTCGTGAGCATGGCGGCCCGCGCCTGGTTGCGCGCTGGCAGCGGACCCGGGCGACTCTACGGGCGTGGTCCCTACGGGCGCGGCACCAACCGCCACACTGAGCCTCGATAGTCGGCGATCAGCAGCTCGCCGTTCGGCTCCCGTCCGAAGCTGGAGATCGGGAACCCGGCGTCCAGCAGAACCTCCGCCTCCCACCGTTGCGTGTCGACGCTCGACAAAAGGCCCTGGGGACGCGCCACCAGGACCTTGCCACCCACGAAGTCGCCGAACAGGTACGACCCCACCAGCTCGGGGATCCGATCGCCAGCGTAGACGTAGCCACCGGTGACGGCGCGGCCCCAACCGCGTTCGCGGTCGTACGCGATCACGGGGAGGACGGTGCCCTCGGGCGAGCACCCGGGCCACCCGAAACAGGTATCGCCCTCCCACACGTTCCAGCCGTAGTTGCGTCCACCTCTGCTGCCGGGGGGCTCGCGGTTCACCTCCTCGACCGAGGCTTGTCCGACGTCGGCGATCCACAATGCGCCCTCGGGCCCGAACGAGAAGCGCCACGGGTTGCGCAGCCCGTACGCCCAGATTTCGTCGCGCGCATTGGCGTGGCCCACGAAGGGGTTGTCGGGCGGGACGCCGTAGGGTACCTCGCGCACGTCCAAACGCAGGATGGATCCGTGCAACGTGGCCGGATTCTGCCCGTTTCCGTCGGGGTCGCCCCCGGCTCCCCCGTCGCCGAGCGCCATGTACAGGTACCCATCCGGCCCGAACGCCAGCTGCCCGCCGTTGTGGATGGCGCTCGGTTGCGACAGTTGCAGCATGGGGGTCGCCTTTGCGAGCTGGGCGCGACCGTCGGCCACCGGCATGCGTTGCAGCATGGTGTCCCCGTTCACGTCGGTGTAGTGCACGAACACCTCGGGGGTGTCCGGGGAGTCCGGGTGGAACGCCAGGCCCAGCAACCCTCGTTCCGTGCTGACGGAGACGTGGTCGCGGAGGTCGAGGAACGGCTCGGGCGCGACCGTGCCGTTCTCGATCACGCGTACCGCGCCGGTCTGCTCGAGCACGTAGGTGCGGTCGACATCGCTTCCATCGGTGACGATGCCCACCGGACGTTCGAATCCGGTCGCGACGCGTTGGAGGCCGACCTGCTGCGCTCCCGCGCTGGCGCCGAACGGCCAAGCGCACAAAAGGAGAAGCGGGATCGTGCGCACCCACCGACGAGCGTGACGGGGCCAGCGCGCGCGCCGCACCGGCGGCGCTGCGGCGAGAACCGACGAGGCGAAACGCGTGCTCCATGCATGGCTCGGCGTTGGTGTCACCGTGGACCTCCAGGTTGGGGTTCGTCGCGCGGCCGGAGGCGGAACGCGGCTTCGGCTGCTGTCGCGACATGCGCGACGATGACACGTACGTTCAGTCGGCCGTGCTGGGCTGCTCGTCCAGGAGCTCGAGGAAGGCCGCGACGATCCGTGGATCGAAGTGTGCGCCTGCTTCGCGCTCGATGTGCTCGTACGCCTGTGCGCGACTCCACGCGGCACGGTACGGCCGGTCGCTGGTCAGGGCGTCGTACACGTCCGCCACGGCGAAGATGCGTGCGGGCAGCGGGATGTCCTCGCCGAGGAGCCCGCGCGGGTAGCCGCTGCCGTCCCACCTCTCGTGGTGGGCGTAGGGAATGTCGAGGGCACGCTCGAGGAACGGGACGCCGGCCAGGAAATCGCGGGCGTGGACCGGATGGCGCTTGATGATCTCCCACTCTTCGGCGTCCAGTTTGCCGGGTTTCAGGAGGATCGCGTCGGGAATCCCCATTTTTCCGATGTCGTGCAGCAGCGCGCCGCGGCGGACGTCGGCCAGGGCCTCGCCGCTGAAGCCGAGCTTCCAAGCGAGATCCACGGTGAGTTTGGTGACGCGCTGCGAGTGGCCCGCGGTTTCCTCGTCCTTGAGGTCCAACGCCCGGGCCCACCCTTCGATGGTTCGGTCGTAGCTCAGTTGAAGCTCGTCCCTGGAGCGCTGCAGGTCGGCGAACAGCTGGGCGTGGTCGATCGCGATGGCCGCCTGGCGCCCGAGGTCGGCCGCCATGTCGCACCAGGCCTCCTCCATCGCGAGCGGGGAGCGGTGATGCGCCCCGAGAACGCCCTGCAGCTCCCCCTTCGAGATGAGCGGCACGGCGTAGTACGACACGAACCCTTCCTGTTCGACCAGCTCCTTCGGCACGTCCGGCAGGGCGCTCGTGGACAGGTCGGGCACGCCGAGCGGTTCGGAATGCAACGCGGCCTGGCCGGCCAGGCCGCTGCCGAGAGCCAAGGGCGTGCCGCGGGGGAGGTGCGTGCGGAAGCCGGCGCCGGCTCCGTACCGCAGGTTCGAGGTGACGGGGTCGTACAGGAACACGTCCGCGGCGTCGACCTCGAGCACGCGTTGCGCCTGGGCCACGATCACGTCGAGCGTGGGCTCCAGGTCCGCGGCCTTGAGGATCGCCTCGTCGATCTTGCTGAAGCGCGCCGATCCGGGAGACCTGCGCGGAGAGATCCCGCGTCAGCGCCTCGTTGCGCCGCTTCGCCTCGCGCCGTTCGAGGTAGGTGCGCAGCATCTCCGCCAAGGAATCCAAAAGCGCTTGCTCTTCAGAAAGGAACGGGCCGTTCTCGTCTTCGGACGGCGGAGGCTCTCGCAGGTACGCGACGCGAAGCCGGCCACGCCCTCCAATGTGGGTGACGCAGTCGCTCTCCTGCATCCAGGGGGTTTCGCGGAAGGAAGGCGTTGCCGCCTCGAAAGCACTGCCGTCCACCTCGTGAAACTCGAAGTGGGCGGCGGTGTGGCGCGGAAAACGCAAGGCCTGCGGCAGGTCGCGGATCAGCTCGTCGAGTATGGCCTGGAGCGGGGCCTCCTCGTCGCGCAGCAGGACCGACGCTCGGTGCAGCATGCGGAGCTCCTTGACCCGTTCGCCCAGTTCGACCAGGAGAGCCTTGCGTTCCTCTTCGGCCCGCTTGGGCTCGGTGATGTCGGTGGACGCGCCGAGAAAGACCATGGAGCCGTCGTCGCGGATGGCCCGCGTGATGGCTGGTCCAGGTCGGAATGGTGGCACTATCCTTGGTGATCGCCTCGAGTTCGCCGGCCCAGCTGCCCGTTGTCACGACCGTTTCCAAGGCGCGCCGGGTCTCGGTCGAGGCGTGGGGTGGCACCGTCAGGTCCACCATGCTCTTCCCGAACGCTTCTTGGCGGGTGTAGCCGTACAGGCGTTCGGCGTGCTCGTTCCAGTAGATGACGCGTTCATCCTGATCTGCGGCGATGACGGCGGTCTCGACCTGCGCCAACAACGAGGCCTGGAACGCCACCTGACGCAGCGCGTCGTGGCGCTCGGTCATGTCGAGGCCCATCCCGACCACGAACGCGGCGTCGTCCAGCTCGAACCGCCGCGCCGTCACGTAGTACGGGATCGCCGTGCCATCGGCGGCCCGATAGTGCGCCTCGACTTCCGCCGCGCCGTCGCGGAACACCCGCTGAATCGCGTCCGCGACCGCGACGCGCTCCTGCAGGAGGTGGCCGGGATCGGTGTCGGTCAGCTGCGTGGCGGTGCGTCCTGATACGGCCTCAAGCGTTGCGGTTCCACATGACCAGCCGCGCATCTTCGTTCAACAGGATGAACACGCCCGGGAAGCTGTCGATGGCGGCCTCCAGGATGCGCTTGTGCCACTGACTCTCGGCCTCGGCGCGCTTACGCTCGTCGATGTCGCGCGTGTTCACCACGATGGCGCCTACGGCAGGATCGTCCAGCAGGTTGGTGGCGACGGCCTCGCGCCACGCCCATGCGCCGGACGCCTGCAGGAAGCGGTAGGTGAGCGTTCGGGCTGTGCTGCTGCCGCGGGGCATGGCGTCCAAGGCCTCCCGCACGGCGTCCCGATCGCCTGGATGGATGTACGCGAGCAGGTCCTCCCCTTCCAAGACGTCCGGGGAGAAGCTCGTGTGCCGCCGGGTCGCATCCCCAAGGTGGATCGTGATCATGCGATAGGCGTGGTCCATGAGCACGATCACGTCGGAACTGTGCTCGATCATGGCGCGGAACTTGCGTTCGCGGGCCGCGATCGCCTGGTCCTTGCGGCTGCGCTCCAGCGCGTACCCGATCACGCGTGTCAGCACCAGGGCGGTCAACTCACCCTTGGGCAGGTAGTCCTGCGCGCCCTTGCGGACGGCCTCCAAGGCGACACGGTGGTCGTCCAGGCCGGTCAGGATCACGATCGGCAGGTCCGGCGCCCAACCCTGTGCGGTGGTGAAGGTCTCCAGCCCTTGGCTGTCGGGGAGCGACAAATCCACCAGAACGATGTCCGGTGGGTCCGATGCCAGTGATCGTTGGGCTGCGGCCAGCGTCTCGACGTGGTCCAGCGCGTACGCCGGCTCGCGTTGGTCGCCCAGGAACTCCCGGACCAGGTAGGCGTCGGCGGGGTTGTCCTCGACGAGGAGGACCCGGATCACGTCAGGCGCGCCACGGTCCGACCCCGCGGCGCCCTGGTGGTCCGAGTGCGGCGGTCGCACGGCTATCGGACCAGCCCCCGGCGTGGCGCGCGCACTGCGCGCCTCCTTGCACGTGCCGGCCCGGTGCTCGAGGGGCGGCGGGGGGAACGGAGCGTCATGGCGGCCCGTCCCGTGAGGGAAGCCGGACGGTGCTGAACCAGAAGTCCTCGAGCGTATGCACGACCTGCATGAACTGTTCGTACCCGATGGGCTTGATGATGTAGCTGTTCGCGTGCTGATCGTAGCTTCGCAGGACGTCCGCTTCTTGGTCGGAGGTGGTGAGCACGACCACGGGAATGCGGCGCAACTCGGGATCGTTCTTGATCTCGACCAGCACCTCGGCGCCGCCCATCTTCGGCAGGTTCAGGTCGAGGAGCACCAGGTCCGGTTGGACGGCATTCTCGTACCCGGGCGCCCGTCGAAGGTGATCCATGGCGGCCTGGCCGTCCTGAACGACATGCAGGGTGCAGGGGATCCGGCTCTCTTCGAAGATCTCCTCCACCAGCGTGATGTCGGCCGGGCTGTCCTCCACCAGCAGAATCTCGGCGGGTCGTGACGCGGTCGAACTCATACGGCCTCTCCCCCCAGGGTGAAGGCGAAGGTGGCGCCTTCGCCGGGTGCCGAACGCACCCAGATCGTCCCGCCGTGGTGCTCAGCGATGCGGCGGCACAGGGAAAGTCCGATGCCGCTGCCCTCCGAATGCGTGCCCGGATGCAGTCGTTGGAAGATCGCGAAGATGCGCTCATGGTAGCGCGGATCGATCCCCGGCCCGTTGTCGCGTACCTCGATCTGCCAGACGTCGCGGGTGCGTTCGGCCGTGACGTGAATTTCGGGCACGGCGTCGCCTCGGTACTTGATGGCGTTGGCGATCAGGTTCTGGAACAGGAGCGCGATCAGCCGCGGGTGCATGCGTAGCGTGGGCAGCGGGTCGTGCGTCACGCGGGTGCCCGTCTCTTCGATCAGGTCGGACAGGGGCGTCAGCGCCTCCGCCAACGCGGCCTCCAGCGGCGCCACCTCGGCCGGCTCGTCGCTGCGCGTAACCCGGGAGAACGCCAGCAGGTCCTTGATGAGGTGCTGCATCCGGTGGGCCGCCTCGGTCATGAAGCGGATGTAGGTCTGCGCCTTGTCGTCCAACTGCCCTTCGTACCGTCGGGCGAGGAGTTCTGCGAAGCTGCTGACGGTTCGAAGCGGTTCTTGCAGGTCGTGCGACGCGACGTACGCGAACTGCTCGAGGTCGCGGTTGGAGCGTTCGAGGTCCCGCGCGTGGGCCTCCAACGCCTTGCGCACTTCACGTTCGCGGGTGATGTCCTCGATCGCGACCAGGATGCGGGCCGGACCCCGTTCCGTGAGCCGGAGCCGCCGCGCGTTCACGATCATGACCTTGGGCCCGATGCCGGGAAAGTCGTGGCTGACCTCATAATCCTCGACGGTGTCTCCAGCCGAGAGCACGTCGTGGTCCAACATCCGCCTCAGGCTGGGGATGTCCCATTGGCCGTTGCCGAGGTCGAACACGAAGCACCCGAGCACGTCGGCCTCTTGCACGGCGAAGGTCCTGTAGAACGCCCGATTGGCCGTGTCGACGCGGAGATCCTCGTCGAGAAGAAGGATCGGTTGTCGGATCGTCTGTACGATCGCTTCAGCGTACTTCGGCATGCGCTTCATCTCGTCCACTCCGCCCCAGTACGCATGGCGCTCCCGACCCGAAAAGCATTCGAATCCGTTTAACTGATTGTAGCATGCACGAACCGCATAGTCCGTGACCGGGCCAAGGTACGAATCCGCCGTGCCATGCTGTGTCCTTTGCCCGCTCAGGCCAGCGGAATGACCATCCCGCTCAGCGTCACGTCGCCGCCCCCGAACAGGCTCATCGCCAGCCATACGATCAGCCCGATCGCCAGCAAGCCCAGCAGGCCCTTCATCAAGAAGGCCCCGACGCGGAACGCCACGTAGATCACCACGATCAGAACGACCACACCGACGATGTTCGAAGCTTCCATGTTGCCTCCTCTGCCCCACCGTACGGCAGACGAGGGGGTGACCGTCGCAGGCCGGGGGACGGGAGGGCGCCTCCGGACGACGGCGGGTTCGGTGCGCCGAGTATCATCACGACCGAGCGAGATCGTTCGCGGCGAGGAGGAGGCATGCATTCGATCGACGTCCGCATCGCGCACGCCTTCATGGACGGGGAGGACGGCGGCAACCCTGCCGGCATCGTGCTGGACGCAGATGGATTGTCCGAAGCCGCCATGCAGGCCGTCGCGACCCGCGTGGGCCTGTCCGAAACCGCGTTCGTGTCGCGTTCCCGCATCGCGACGCGGAGGCTGTCGTTCTTCACGCCCACCCGCCGCATCGCGCACTGCGGGCATGCGACGGTCGCGTCGTTCGCGCTGTTGGCCGAGCGTCGCGAGCTGGGCGACGGCGAAGTGAGCCACGAAACCGTCGACGGCGTGCGCCGCATCGTGCTGGATGGCGGTTCGACGTTTCTGGAGCAAGCGGCGCCCTCGTACCGGCCTACGCCCGTGAGCCCGGCGCGCATCATGGGCGCCCTCGGGGTGCACGCGGACGCGCTGGCGGACGACGCGGACCCGATGGTGGTCAGCACGGGCCTGCCTTTCCTCCTCGTACCCATGCGGGACGTCGCGACGCTGGCCGCGGTGCGCCCAGACGCCAGTGCCCTGGAGGTCCTGAGCGAGGACCTCGACCTCGTCGGCGTGTACGCCTTCACCGATACGTCGACGACCGTGGGCCGACACGCGACCGCGCGCATGTTCGCGCCCCGTTACGGCATCGCCGAAGAGGCCGCCACCGGCATGGCCGCAGGCCCCTTGGCGGCCTACCTTCATGACGTGGCGGGCGTGCAGGACGCGCGCCTGTGGATCGAGCAGGGCGCGCTGATGCCGGCGCCCTCGCCCAGCCTGCTGGAGGTGCGTCTGGACGTGCGGGACGGCCGTGTGGCGGGGCTCATGGTTGGGGGTCGGGCCCGGCAGACCGGTCGCGTCCGGGTGACGCTCGACGCGGCCTGAGGCGCGTTGCGCGGGCCGCGGTATCCTGCCCGGCCAGCTGACGCGTCTAGCCTTGCCAGGAGCCATCCCCATGCACCCATCGCCCCGCCCCCCGCGCGAAGCCCCGTACGGACACTGGTCCTCGCCCCTGGACGCGGCCCGCGTGGCCGCCGCCGCGCCCGCCTTCGGCGACGCTGCCTTCGACGGCGACGCCGTGCTGTGGAGCCAATCGAGGCCCGAAGAGCGCGGCCGCACCACCCTGTACCGGCGCGAAGCGAACGGCGAGGTGCACGAGGTGACGCCCGCGCCGTTCGACGTGCGCACCTCCGTGCACGAGTACGGCGGGGGCGCCTGGGCCGTCCGGGACGGCGCGATCGTGTTCGCGCACCACGCCGATCAGCGCCTGTACGTCGCCGAGCCGGACCGAGAACCGCGCCCGTTGACGCCTGAGAGCGACCGCCTGCTCCGCTACGCCGACCTGGCGTGGACGCCGGATGGGACCGCCGTGCTGGCGGTGCGCGAGGACCACCGCGCCCACGACCGCGAGCCCGTGAACACGCTGGTGTCGGTGCCCCTGTCGGGAGGGCCCGAGGAGGGCGCCGTCCTGGCCGAGGGGTGCGACTTCTACGCCAGCCCCACGCCGTCGCCGGACGGCCGACGGCTGGCCTGGACCGAGTGGGACCACCCGAACATGCCCTGGGACGGCACCCGCCTGCGGATGGCCGCCCTGAACGGCGCCGGCCGGCCGGGCCCGGCGGAGCGCGTGGCCGGCGGTCCCGACGAAGCCGTGCAGCAGCCGCGGTTTCTGCCTGACGGGGCGCTGGCGTTCGTGTCCGACCGCTCGGGCTGGTGGAACCTCTACCTGCACCAGGGGGACGAGGTGCGGGCCTTGTGGCCGTGCGAGCAGGAGTTCGGGCAGCCGGCGTTCGCGTTGGGTCTCGCCACGATGGACGCCGCGGGCAATGATCACGTGGTCGCCGCCTTCGGGCGCGGACGCCCCTCGCGCCTGGCCGTCGTGCCCGCGTCGCGGCGGCGAGGGGCGTGAGCTGGACCTTCCCTACCGCACGCTGAGCAGCGTGCGCGCCGCACCGGACGGGCGCACGGCCCTGATGGTCGCCGGCGCCCCCACGCGGCCGGACGCGCTGCTGCGGGTCGACCTGCACACCGGCGCACACCAGGAGCTCGCCACCGCCGGGCCCCTGCCCGTAGATGCGGCCTACCTGAGCGAACCGGAGACGCTGACGTTTCCGAGTACCGAGGGGCGGACCGTCCACGCCCACCTGTACCGGCCCGCCAACCCCGACCACGCCGCCCCCGAGGGCACGCGACCGCCGCTGTTGGTGAATGCGCACGGCGGGCCCACCAGCAGCGCCCGGTTGGGCCTGGACTTGAAGATCCACTACTGGACCAGCCGCGGCTTCGCCTACCTCGACGTCGATTACGGCGGCAGCGGCGGGTACGGCCGCGCGTACCGGCAGGCCCTGGAGGGCCGGTGGGGCGAGGTGGACGTCGACGACTGCGGCGCGGCGGCCCGCGCGCTGGTGGCGCGCGGCGAGGTGGATCCGGACCGGTTGGCCATTCGCGGCGGCAGCGCCGGTGGGTACACCACCCTGGCGGCGCTGGCGTTCCGGGACGTGTTCCACGCCGGCGTCAGCTACTACGGCGTCAGCGACCTGGAGATGCTGGCGCAGGAGACCCACAAGTTCGAGAGCCGCTACTTCGAGGGGCTCGTCGGGCCCTACCCCGAGGCGCAACCGATCTACCGCGCGCGGTCGCCGTTGCATCACGTGTCCGGCATCACGCGGCCGGTCCTGTTCCTGCAAGGCGAGGACGACGCGGTCGTGCCTCCGAACCAGGCCGAGATGATGGTGGACGCCCTCCGGGCCGCCGGCGTGCCGGTCGCCTACCTGTCGTTCGAGGGCGAGGCGCACGGGTTTCGGCGCGCCGACACGATCCGGGCGGCGCTGGAAGCGGAGGCGTCGTTCTACGCGCAGGTGTTCGGCCTCGAACCGGCCGATGCCGTCGCACCGCTCCGGGTGGACGGCCTGTAGCGCCCTCCGCCCTGCACCTGCGCCGCGTGCGTGCGGCGCACGTCGCCCGGCGGGCGTTCTCGGTATCGTCGAAGGCGTGAGCAGGCACGAAGGCTCCACCACGGCGCGACCCTCCGTCACGATCATTGGTGCCGGACCGAACGGCTTGGCCGCGGCCGCCCTGTTGGCGCGCGAGGGGGCCCGCCCGCGCCTGTTCGAGGCGCACGACACCATCGGCGGCGGCCTACGTTCCGCCGAGGTGACGCGGCCCGGCTTCGTGCACGACCTGTGCGCCTCGGTGCTGCCGCTCGCCGTCGGCTCGCCGTTCCTGAGCGGGCTGCCGCTGGCGGACCACGGCCTGGCGTGGGTGCACCCAGGCGCGCCGTTGGCGCACCCCCTGGATGGCGGCAGTGCGGTGATGCTGGAGCGCGACCTCGACGCCACCGCCGCGGGCTTGGGCCCGGACGGGCCCGCCTACCGGGCCCTGGTGGAACCGCTGGCCGAAGCGTGGCCGGCGTTGGCCGAGGAGGTGTTGGGACCGGTGGCGCACCTGCCGCGTCACCCCTGGGCGTTGGCCCGCTTCGGCATGCGGGCGCCGTGGCCGGCGCGGTTCCTGGCCGAGCGGGCGTTCACGGGGCCCCGCGCCCGCGCCCTGTTCGCTGGCCTGGCGGCGCACGGCATGATTCCGCTCGGCGCGCCCGCCAGCAGCGCCATCGGGCTGGTGCTGGCCGCCACGGGGCACGCCGTCGGCTGGCCGTTCGTGCGCGGGGGCGCGCAGAAGCTGGCGGACGCGCTGGCCGCGGAGGTGCGGGCGCACGGCGGCGAGATCGTGACGGGCCACCGCGTCGACGACGTGGACGCGGTGGCGGAGGGTTCGGTGGTGTTGTTCGACCTCACCCCGCGCGAATTGCTGCGCGTGGCGGGGCCCCGCTTCTCGGGCGGCTACCGCCGCGCGCTGGAGCGCTACCGCTACGGCCCCGGCACCTTCAAGATCGACTACGCCCTGAGCGGGCCGATCCCCTGGGCGGCGGACGCCTGCCGGCGCGCCGGCACCGTCCACCTGGGCGGCACCCTGGAGGAGATCGCCGCCGCCGAAGCGGCCGTCGCGCGGGGGGAGATGCCGGAGCGGCCGTTCGTGCTGCTGGCGCAACCGACGCTGTTCGACCCCACGCGCGCGCCGGAGGGCCGCCACGTGGCGTGGGCGTACGCGCACGTGCCGGCCGGTTCGGACGTGGACGCGAGCGACCGCATCGAGGCGCAGATCGAACGGTTCGCGCCCGGGTTCCGTGAGCGCGTGCTGGCGCGACACACCCGCAACGCCGTCGAGACCGAAGCGTACGACCCGAACTTCGTGGGCGGAGACGTGAACGGGGGCCTGCTCAGCCTGCGGCAGATCGTGGCGCGGCCCGCCTGGCGCGCCGACCCCTACGGCACCTCGGACCCCGACCTGTTCGTCGGTTCGGCGGCGACCCCGCCGGGCGGCGGGGTGCACGGCATGGCCGGCTATCACGCCGCCCGGTCGGTGCTGCGGCGCCTCCGCGCTCAGGGGGCCTTCCCGGGGGCGTAGGCGTCATGCCGGAGTTGTTCGACGCCACCACGGCCTGGTACGCCCGCTTCGCGGTCCAGCGGCTGTTGGGCCTGACCTACCTGATCGCGTTCCTGTCGGCGGCGCACCAGTTCGTGCCGCTGCTGGGCGAACGGGGACTCGAGCCGATCGGACGCCGCGTCGACCGGCGCCTGATGCGCGCGCGGCCCAGTCTGTTCCACCTGCACTACTCGGACCGGTTCTTCCAGGGGGTGGCGTGGTTCGGCGTCGCGCTGGCGGCCGCCGCCACCCTCGGCGTGATCGACGCCGGGCCGGCGTGGGCGTCGATGCTGGGGTGGTTCCTGCTGTGGGCGGCGTACCAGTCGATCGTGAACGTCGGCGGCACCTTCTACGGCTTCGGGTGGGAGACGCTGCTGCTGGAGGTGGGGTTCCTCGCCATCTTCCTCGGTCCCAGCGGGGTGCAGGTGCCGCTCACCATGATGCTGCTGTTGCGCTGGGTGCTGTTCCGGGTCGAGTTCGGCGCTGGCCTGATCAAGATCCGCGGCGACCCGTGCTGGCGCGACCTCACCTGCCTGGCGTACCACCACGAGACGCAACCGCTGCCCAACCCGTTCAGCTGGTTCGCGCACCACCTGCCGCGCGGGTTCCACCGGCTCGAGACGGGCGCCAACCACCTGGTGCAGTTGGGGGTGCCGTTCGCGCTGTTCCTGCCGCAACCGTGGGCGTCGGCGGCGGGCCTGGCGATCGTGGCGACCCAGGGGTGGCTGATGTTCAGCGGCAACTTCGCCTGGTTGAACTTCCTGACGATGACGTTGGCGTTCTCCGCCTTCGGGGACGGCGCGGTGCAGGCGGTCTTGGGCCTGCCGGACCCGTCCCTGGCGGCGCGGCCGCTGTACCTGGACGTCGCCGTGGTGGCGGTGACCGCGCTGGTGTTGGCGTTGAGCATCCGCCCGGTGCGGAACCTGCTGTCGCGCCGGCAGTTGATGAACGCCAGCTTCGACCCGCTGCACCTGGTGAACACCTACGGCGCGTTCGGCTCCGTCACACGCGAGCGGGACGAGATCGAACTGGAGGGCATGGACGACAGCGGCACCTGGCGTCCGTACGCCTTCAAGGCCAAGCCGGGCGACCCGGCGCGCCGCCCGCCGCAGGTCGCGCCCTACCACCTGCGGTTGGACTGGCTGATGTGGTTCGCGGCGCTGTCCAGCCCGGCGCACCACCCGTGGTTCCTGACCCTGGTGGTGCGGCTCCTGGAGGGCGACCACGGCATCCGGCGGCTGATGGGCCGCGACCCGTTCGAGGGCCGGCCTCCCGCGCGCATGCGGGCGCGCTTCTACCGCTACCGCTTCACCACGCCGGAGGAGCGTCGCCGCACGGGTCACTGGTGGTCCCGCACCCTGCGCGGCGAGATCCTCCCACCGGTGCGGCTGGGTCCAGACGGGCGCTTGATTCAAGACGCGCCATGAGTCGGCGCTATCGGGCCCAGGGCCGGGGCCGCGCGCCGCTTGGGAAGGAACGCCCGCCCTACCCGAACAAGCGCACGCCGTCCAGGTAGGCGTCGGCGATGAGCGCCGCCGCCGCGCTCCAGCCCATGGGATGCGTGCCCTCCGGCTCGAAGGTGCGGCCGTGCAGGTACTCCGAGAACGACCACGGCCGGCCGTCCCGCGGCCGCCGGTTGGCGGCGTGGATGGCGTCCCGGTAGCGTCGCGCCGCCTGGTGGCGTCCCCGGCGCGCCAGCGGCGGCCGCGTGGAACGCGGTCACCAGCGGCCACAACCCGCCGTTGTGGTACGCGTACGGTTGGTTCTTGAAGGTGTGCGAGAACGACATCTGCAGGTCGTCCCAGTACTCGTCGCGGGGGGTGATGACCGGATCGAAGGCGGGCACCAGCATGACGTCCTCGTGCACCAGCTCCTCGGCGATGTAGGCGTCGACCGCGTCGTCCCGCGACGCGTCGGCCACGCCGAACAGGGACGCCAGCCCGTTGGCCATGCCGTCGAAGCGGGTGCCGTACCCCAACGGCGAGAAGAACGGCATCCAGTACCGGCCCCGGCAGTGCCCCGCCGCCTCGCGCCCCTTGCGGTACAGCACCGGGTGGTAGGCGTCGTTGGGGATCTCGTCCCCCTCGTCCGGGTCGAACCAGTAGTTCGCTTCGATCAGGTGGCACAGCCGCGCGATGCGCTCGCCGAGCGCGTGGTCGACCCCGCCGTGCAGGGCTTCGTGCAGGTGGGCGATGCCGCGTTGCGCCTGCAGGTACAGCAGCTGGTCGTACAGCACGTACCCGCTCTGAACGTACTCGTCCGCCCAGTCGCCGGTCGGCGGGACGTACAGCAACCCCCGCGCGTTGAACTCCCACGCGCCCAGGATCCACCGCAGGCGCTCCAACGGTTCCAGCATCTCGTGCAGGAAGGTCTCGTTCTGCGTGTACCGCCAGTACTCGGCGCAGGCGACCGCGAACCACAGGCCGGCGTCGACCCGCCCGGCCGTGCCGCCGTACGACACGCGGCCGGTGGCGGGATCGACGTTGCTGGGGATCTCGCCGCGCGGACCCTGGTGCTCCGCCAGGGTGACCAGGGTTCGGCGCGCCGCGTCGATCAGCTCCTCGTCGCCGCTGGCCAGCGCCGCCAGCCCCATGATCGACCCGTCCCGTCCCCACACCCGGCGGTAGTTGGCATGCGTCGCCGGCGAGGCCAGGAAGCCGGCCTCGGTGGCGCACGACCGCAGGACGTTCAGCGCCTCCGCGTGGCCCTCGTCCGCGATGTCGCTTCGTGTCTGGTGCGTCGTCATGGTTGCCTCGTCTTCCGCTCCGGACCGTGCGACGTGACCGCCGCCGGCCCCCTGCACGCGCATGCGTCACCGGCGGCGCCCGCCGTCGTCACCATAGAACCGTCCGTTTCGTACGCGTGTCACCGGGTGCTACGCGCGCCCCGCGGGCACGACGACGCGGACGGGCCCGCGCCGCCGGTATCGTTCGCGCATGGTCGCTCCTCGTCGCACCGGTTGGCTCGCCGCGGTCCACCCGGCCGCCACCACGCTCAGCCCGACGCGGGACACGGTGGTGGCGTTCGACCTGGAGGGACGACCGAGCAGCTGGCTGACGGGCGGCGATACCTTCAAGCGCTCGCTGGCATCGGACGTGTACGGCCGCCGCACCGTGCACGGCACGCGGCGGCGGTGGCGGGTGGCGCCCGACCGCGCACACGCGCTGTTCGAGCGGGCGTTGGAGGTCGCGACCGAGGCCCGTCGCGCGCTGGCGGGGGGCGAGCGCCTGACCGACCCGGCGCACGAAGCCGAGCTGACCTCCAGGCTGGAGCGGATCGCCGCCTGGACGCCCGGCGTCCTCCAGGACGAACGGCACCGCTTCGCGCGGGCGTACGCGCCGCTCAGCATCCTGCCGCCGGACCAGTACGGCGCGGTGGTGCTGCAGGCCACCTTCGGGTGCAGTTGGAACCGTTGCACCTACTGCACCTTCTACCAGGGGCGCCCGTTCCAGGTGAGGCCGCTGGACGCGTTCGACGCGCACGTCGCCGAGGTGCGCGCGCTGCTGGGCCGCGCCGCCGCGGGGCGCGCCGGCGTGTTCCTCGCCGACGGCAACGCGTTGGTGCTCAGCAACGACCGGCTTCGGCCGTTGTTCGAGGCCGCGACGGCGACGTTTCCGGACCGGCCGGTCGCGGGGTTCGTCGACGTGTTCAGCGGCGAACGCAAGCCGCGCGAGGCGTGGCGTGAGCTGCGCGAGCTGGGGTTACGCCGCGTCGCGATCGGCGTGGAGACGGGACACGATCCGCTGCTGGCGTACGTGAACAAGCCCGGCAGCGCCGCCGATGCGGCGGACTTCGTGCACCTGCTGAAGGAGGCCGGCCTGGAGGTGGCCGTCATTCTCATGGTCGGCGTCGGCGGACGACGCTACGCCGAGGGGCACGCGCGCGACAGCGCCCGCCTGTTGGCACGCCTGCCGCTCGGCACGGGGGACATCGTGTACCTCTCCCCCTTCGTCCGGCACGAGGACGCCCCCTACGCTCAGCGGGCCGAGGCCGACGGGCTGGAAGACCTGAGCGACGCCGAGCGCCAGGCGCAGGAGCACACCCTGCGGCAGGCGGCCCGCGAGGCCGTGCCGGCCGCACGCGTGGCGCGCTACCACATCGACGAGTTCGTGTACTGACGCGCGCGCCGGCCGTGTCCCGTGCGGCCACGCCTGACGAAGCACGCGGGCGTCGCGACCGACCCTGGCCCGCAGGCCGACGCCGTACCCTGGGCCCATGATGTCCGATGTTGCGACCGACGCCCGCCCGTTCGACCTGATCGTATGGGGCGCGACCGGCTACACCGGCCGGCTGGTCGCCCGATCCGTCACCGACCGTCAACCCGCTGGCTTCCGGTGGGCGCTTGGGCGGCCGCGACCGGGAACGGCTCGAGGCCGTGCGGCGCGACCTGGGGGCGCCTGCCGAGATCGTCGTGGCGGACGCCCTGGACGGGGACGCCATGGCCGCCATGGCACGTCGCACGCACGCGGTCGTGTCCACGGTGGGACCGTACGCCCGCTACGGCACGCCGCTGGTCGCCGCGTGCGCTGACGCCGGCACCGACTACGCCGACCTGACCGCCGAAGCGCTGTGGATGCGCAGCACCGTCGACGCGTTCCACGACCGCGCCGTCCAGAGCGGCGCGCGGATCGTGCACGCCTGCGGCTTCGACAGCCTCCCCTCCGACCTGGGGACGTGGCGGCTGCACACCGAAGCGCTGCAGCGCTACGGTCGCCCCTGCCGGCAGGTGGTGCACGCCTTCGGACCGATGGCGGGGGGACTCAGCGGTGGAACGGTCGCCTCGGCGTTCGACCTGATCGCCCAGGCGGCGCGCGACCCGGAGACGCGACGCGCGCTCATGGATCCCGACCTGTTGGCGCCCGGCGCCCCTGCTTCGCCCGACCCGCTCGGGCCGTGGTGGCCGCAGCGACATGCCGGCTTGGACGGCTGGACCACGCCCTTCGTGATGGCGGCCAGCAACGCCAAGGTGGTGCGGCGCACGCGGGCGCTGCTGGGCGAGCCGTGGGGGGACGACGTCCGGTACCTCGAGCGGCTTCGCGTGCCGACCTGGGCGCGGGCCGCCACGGTCGGCCTAATGAGTGTCGCCGCCCCCGTGCTGCTGGCCCCTGCGTTCGTGCGACGCCTTGCTGCCGGCGTCCTCCCCGAGCCTGGCCAGGGCCCGAGCGAGGCCGTGCGCAAGCGCGGGTACTTCCGGTCCACGCTCGTCGGCCACGTCGATGGCGTGCGCGAGCCCGTGGTCGGGCATACCCGCGCCGACCTCGACCCAGGCTACGGCGCGACCGCACGCATGTTGGCGGAGGTCGGCCTCGGACTGGCCCAGCGCGAGTTCGACGTAGGCGGCGGCGTGCTCACCCCGGCCGTGGTCGGCGGGCAGCGCCTGGTCGATCGTCTCGGCGAAGTCGGCATTCGGATCGGTACGTAGGGCCTCCTCTCCAGTCGAGGCAGGAGAAGCTCTGCCGCTTCTGCACGCCGGAGCTCCGAAACCTCGCCTCGACGCATGCGGCCGCGGCGCGGCGGGCGGCCGGCCCTGCGGCGCGCGCCTCGGTCTCGATGCTCAGCATGTCGACGTGGCACCCTATGCGCGCCGGCCAGGGGTCTTGGTCGGTCATGGGAACGGTGGCTCGGCGCTGGCCGTGACGTCAGACGTCCACGCCTCCGTGCGCCCGCACCTCCACCCCCGCCCCTTCGAGCGCCTCGCGCACCGCCGCTGCGATGTCGGGCGCGCGGGGGCCGTCCCCGTGAATGCACAACGTCTCGGCCTCGACCCGCGTGGAGCCGCCGTCGACGGCCGGCACCTCGCCCCGGGTCACCATCGCCACGGCCCGCGCCGCCACCTCGTCGGGGTCGTGCACCAGCGCGCCGGGCATGGTCCTCGGTGCCAGGGTGCCGCTTGCTAAGTAGGCGCGGTCGGGGAAGGCCTCGCGGATGGTTCGCAATCCATGAGCCTGCGCTGCCTGCTGCATGACCGTTCCACCGGGGCCGCCCAGCACCACGAACGGCACGTCCGCGCTTACGTCCCGGATCGCCCGCGCGACGGCGTCGGCGGCGGCCTCGTCCTGGGTGACGCGGTGGTGCAGGGCGCCGTGCGGTTTGACGTGGTGCAGCGCGAGGCCCTCCGCGCGTAGGATGCCGCTCAGGGCGCCGAGCTGGTACAGCACGTCGGCATGGACCTGCTCGGGGTCGACGGCCATGTCGCGCCGACCGAAGCCGACCAGGTCCGGGTAGCCCGGGTGCGCTCCGATCGCGACGCCGTGCTCGCGTGCCAGCCGCACGGTGCGAAGCATGGTCGCCGGGTCGCCGGCGTGGAAGCCGCAGGCGACGTTGACGCTGCTGAGTGCAGGAAACAACCGCGTGTCGGCGCCCATCGGCCACGCGCCGAACGACTCGCCGGCGTCGGCATTCAGGTCCACGCGCACCCCCTCGTCCACGTCGTCCTCCCCTCCGTTCGCGTCGGGCACGGCGTCCACCCCTGGCGCCCGCCTCAGCCCCACTCGAAGCCGGTGGCCAGGCGTACGCCCTCCCCCACCAGCGCGTGCTGGGCGGTTTGGTACGTCATGCGGGTCAGGTTCCGGGCGAGGCTCAGACCGGCCGCGTTCAGTGCGTCCGTCGTCGGCTCACGGCGCGGCGCGTCCATGAACACCGGCGCGCCGTCCAAGGCGGTGGCGGCGGCGCGGAGCAGCGCCGCGAACGCCGCGTCGCTCGAGGCCACCGCCGGGCCGAGGTGCCAGTGCGTCCGGCCGGGCCGCAGCCAGGCGTGCCCCGTAGGGCCGTCATCGTCGCGGGTCACCCAGGCGCGCACGTCCGGCTCGTCCGCCAGGTGCTGCAACAAGGCGCTGCGGTCCACCTCCAGTACGCGGCGGTCCAGCGCGGAGACGGCGGCAAGGTCCGAAGCGCGAAGCGCGTCGGCCTGCAGCGCGCCCCGTGCCGCGTGCGCATCCATCCGCTGGGCCGCGTCCGAACCCTGCAGGTGGCCCGACCAGCGGTCGATGGGTCCGACGGGCACGAAGCCGTTCCGGCGGTACAACCCCGCCCCGTACTCCGTCGCGTCCAGCCCCACGCACGCAGGTTGGGCGGCCAGGGAGGCCTCCATCAGGCGCCCGAAGATGGCGCCGCCCACGCCACGCCCGCGGTAGGCCGGGTCGACCAGCACCATGCCGATCCAGTGCACGGCGCGCCCGAAGGCGACGTAGGTGGCGCTGGCGATCAAGCGCCCCTCGTGCCAAGCGCCCAGCGCCCCTTCGGGCTGCAGGTCCAGCAATCGGCGCCAGTCGCCTTCGGTCTGGTTCCAGCCCGCCTGATCGGAGAGGTGCAGCGCGTCCGGCACGTCTTGGGATCGGAGCGCGGCGAACCGCAGGTCGTCCGGCGCGTTCGATGGGCGCGTCATGCGCCGCGGCGGGCGGAGCGCGGGCGGCCGGCGCCCTTCACGCCAGCCACGTGTCCAGGTGGGCCGCGACGAACGCGTCGTCGTGCAGCTCCGGGTACTGGCGGTAGACGCGGTCGATCTCCTCCTTCTGGCCGGGCGAAAGGCCCTCGTCGGGGTCCAGGCACCACACCCCTTCGAGAAGCCCCTGACGGCGCAGCACCTCGTGCACGCCCGCGATCACGCCGTGAAACCCGTTGGCCGCGTCGAACACCGCCGCGTTCACGTCGGTCCAGGCGGCGTTGCGGCGCAGCAGGTCCGCCGGCACGCTATCGCCGTCACGAACGGCGCGGATCTCCTCCATCAACGCCACGGCCGACCGGGTCCACACCGCCCATTGCCCCAGCAGCCCGCCGACGATGCGCTTGTCGATCGTGCCGCCCTCTACGGGGATCCGGAACGGCGTCAGCAGGTCGGCCACGATGTTGTCGTCGTTGCCGGTGTAGAGCGCGATCTCGTCGCGGCGGCTGGAGGCGCACACCGCCCGGACCACGTCCAGCGTGCGGTAGCGGTCGAACGGTGCGATCTTGATCGCCAGCACGCCGGGGATCTCGGCGAACGCCCGCCAGAATGCGTAGCTGAGCACGCGTCCGCCGACGGCGGTCTGCAGGTAGAAGCCGACCAGGGGGATCACCTCGGCCACCGCCCGCGCGTGCACCAATAGGTCGTCCTCGGACCACTCATTCAGCCCGCCGAAACTCAGCAACCCCAGGTCGTAGCCGAGGTCGGCGGCCAGCTCGGCTTCGCGCACCGCCTGGTCCGTCGCGCCGCGGACACCGGCGATCTTCAGGAACGTCCGGTCGCCGGCCGCCTGGTCGGCGGTCTCGGCGGCCAGGCGCAGGACCGGCTCGAACAGGCCGACGGCGGGGTCGCGGATGGCGAACTGCGTGGTGTGCACGCCCACGGCGACGCCGCCCGCCCCCGCGGCGACGTAGTAGCGGGTCAGCGCCCGCTGCCGGCGTTCGTCCAGGCGCCGCTGCGCGGTCAACGCCAGAGGATGGGCGGGGATGAGCGTGCCCTCGTCGAGCAGCGCACGCTTGTCGGCTGAAAGCGTACGGGCCACCTAGAACGCCCCCGTGCGCTCTTGAAAGTGCGTGGGCTTGTCCAGCGTCTCGCCGCCGTGGCGCACCCAGGCCGCCACCCAGTCGATCATGCGTCCCAGCGTCACCTTGGGGTAGCCGAACGCCTGGTGGCACTTCGTGGCGTTGTTCAGCAGGGCGGTCTCTTGTTCCTCGTGCACGAAGCTCGGTTCCACCCCGAAGCGCGCGCCGAACGCCTCCGCCAACCAGCGGACCGACGTCATTTCGGGGCCGGTCAGGTTCAGGACGAACGGCGGGACGTCACAGTGCAGCAGCGAGCGGAGGGCGACCTCGTTGGCGTCCCCCTGCCAAATCACGTTCACGTGGCCCATCCGCAGGTCCACCGGCTGCCCGTTGGCGACGGCGCGGGCGACGTCCAGCAGCACGCCGTAGCGCAGCTCGTTGGCGTAGTTCAGGCGCAGCAGGGCGACGGGGGTGCCGTCTCGTTCGGCGAAGTGCTCGAAGATCCGTTCGCGGCCGAGGACGGACTGGGCGTACTCACCTACGGGGCCAGTCGGGTCGTGCTCGGTGGGACCGCCGCGCGTGAGGGGGGTGAGGGGGTACACGTTTCCGCTGGAGAAGGCGACGATGCGCGCGCCGCGAAACCGTTCCGCCACCCGGCCGGGCAGGTAGGCGTTCATCGCCCAGGTGAGGTGCTCGCGCCCGACGGTGCCGAACTTCATGGCCGCCATGTAGATCAGGTTCGGAACGTCCGGCAGGTCGCGCAGTTGGGCCTCGTCCAACAGGTCCGCGCGGACCGTGTCCACGCCCGCGGCCTGCAGCCTCGCCTCCACCTGGCCGCTCGAGAAGCGCGACACGGCGACGACCCGCGCCTCGGAGCCCGCCTGGCGCAAGGCGTTCTTCGCCAGCATCGCCAGGCTGGGCCCCATCTTGCCGGCCGCGCCCAGCACCATGACGTCGCCCTCCACGCGCGCCATGTCCTCGACGAGCTCGGGCGAGGGCTCGGCCAGGACGGACTCCAGCTGCTCAGTCGTCAGGATGTCGTGCATGGGCTGCCTCCACGGGTGCTGGGCTCGGCACGCCAGCATCCGGGCGGCCGCGTCGGTCGTGCGTGTGGGCGGCTCAGGCGCGCCATGCCAAGGCCTCCTCGAGGCCCTGCAGATAGCCGATGGCGCGCGCCGCCGTGGTGGGGCCGTCCGGCTCGTACACGAACGGTTCCACGCTGACCGCGCCCGCGTAGTGGTGCCGCCTCAGGGCGTCCAGGACGCCTGCGAACGGATCGTCCCCCTGGCCGGGGCCGTGCCGGTTCTGATCGTTGAGGTGAACGTGCCGGATCATGCCGGCGGGCAGCCACCGGTCCAGCAACGCCTCGACGGGCGTGTCGGGTTCGCTGATGCGGGCGGCGCGGCAGTCGACCATGGTGCGCACGGCGGGGCTGTCGATTTCGTCCACCAGCTCGGCCGCCTCCGCGACGGTGTTGATGAATCGTGTCTCTCGGGTGGACAGCGGCTCGATGCAGTAGGTGACGCCGGCGGCCTCGGCGTGCGGCGCGATGGTCGCGAAGGCCTCGCGGCCACGGGCGGCGTCGCCTTCGGGGTCGGACGGGTCCAGGGCGCGCTGCTTCGGCGATCCGTGCACCAGCACGCGTCCCCCCAGGCCGGCGCACAGGTCGATCAGGCCGCGCATCACGTCGAGGGTCCGCTGCCGGATCGCGGGGTCGGCCGTGGTGATGGAGAGCCCCTCGGGCGCCGTGAGCAGCCAATGCAGGCTCACCACGCCGATGCCGGCGTCGGCGGCGTCGCGCCGGACGCGTTCCACCGTGGCGTCGGGCAGGCGGTGCGGCTCGTCGCCGAGGGTGAACGGGGCGATCTCGAGGCCGTCGTAGCCCAGCGAGGCGGCCAGGTCGCACTGCGCGGCGAACTCCAGGTCGCGCAGCACTTCATTGCAAAGTAGGCGTTCGATCACGAGCTCCTTTCGGTAGGGGCACGGCAGGGTGGCAGACAGGCGCCCTTCAACGTTCCCGGTCCGACGACGAAGGCGTCAGCCGTCACCCTTCCCTTCTTCCTTGCTGCCGAACAGCTTGGCCCAAAGGCGGCCGATCCACGGCATGCCCAGCAGGAAGGTCACCAGGATGCTGCCCCACAGCGCGATGCTGATGGGGCGGGTGAAGAACGGCTCCAGCGAGCCGCCCGAGAGCACCAGGCCGCGCCGCAGGTTCTCGTCCAGGATGGGACCCAGCACGACGCCCAGGATCAGCGGCGCCATCGGGAAGCCGCGCTCGCGCAGCACGAAGCCGAGGATGCCGAACAGCAGCATCACCCAGATGTCGAAGGTGCGGCTGGCGATCGCGAACGCGCCGACGGTGCACAGGACGAAGATGATCGGCATCAGCTTGTTGCGGGGGGCGCGCAGCACCAGCAGCAGCGGCTTGGTCAGCAACAGCCCGAACAACAGCGTCGCCAGGCTGGCGAACATGACCATGGCCGTCACCTCGTACACGAAGCTGGGCGACTCGATCATGATCAGCGGGCCGGGCCGGATGCCGTGAATGAACAGCGCCGCCAGCAGCACCGCGGCGGGGGCGGATCCGGGCACCGCCAGGGTGAGCACCGGGATCAGCGCGCCCGGCACGGCCGCGTTGTTGCCGGCCTCGGCGCTCATCAGGCCTTCGATCGATCCCTTGCCGTACTTCTCCTTCTCCTTGCTGCTGCTGCGGGCCAGCGCGTAGGACACCCAGGCGCCCATGTCCTCGCCCACGCCGGGGATCAGCCCCATCAGGGTGCCGGTCACGCCGGAGCGGATGATGGTCTTCCAGTGCTGCAGCACCTCGCGAATGCGCGGGATCACGGAGTCGGCCGCGTCCTTGACGACCTCGTACGCGGGGTTCTTCATCACCATCAGGATCTCGGCGAACCCGAACAGGCCGACCAGCACCGGCAGCAGGTCGAAGCCGCCCGCCAGGTTGGTGTCGCCGTAGGCGAAGCGCGCGTAGGCGTAGACCGTTTCCTGCCCCACCATCGCCACCAGCAGCCCCAGGAACCCCGCGATCCAGCCCTTGAGCGGATCGTCGAGGGCGGTCAAGCGGCCGGAGATCACCACCCCGAACACCGCCAGCCAGAAGAACTCGAACGACTGGAACCGCAGCGCCGCTTCGGCCAGCAGGGGGGCGATGGTGGCCAGCAGGACCATGCCGATGAGCGAACCCAGCACGGAGCCCGAGGTGGCGATGCCCATCGCCCGTCCGGCCTTGCCCTGCCGGGCCAAGGGGAAGCCGTCCAACGCCGTGGCGGCATTCGCTGGCGTTCCCGGGATGTTGAGCAGGATGGCGCTGCGGCTGCCGCCGTAGATGGCGCCGACGTACATGCAGATCAAGATCAGGATCGCGTCGTTGGTGGGCAGCCCGAACGTCAGGGTGGTCAAGAGCGCCACCCCCAGCGTGGCGGTCAGGCCGGGCAGCATCCCGACGCTGATACCGAGCAGCGTGGCCCACAACACGTTGAAGATAGACTCGAAGCCGAGAAAGCTGACGACGGCTGCAGCGAAATAGCCTAGTCCCTCGAACACGGGTGCACGACTCCTGCGCTAGGGAAGGTTGACGAGGAAGATCTCCTCGAACACGAATGCCACGCCGAAGGCGACGGGGAGCGCCACGGCGACCGCGACGGCCAAGCGCCGCAGCCGAACGCCGAGGGGGTCGCCGGCCTGCCAGTCGAACGCGGCGACGGCTACGAACACGAACACGAACGTGGCCAGCCAGAACGGCATCCGGCCGACCAGCCCGCCGGCGTACCCGACGCTCAAGGCGAGCATGAGCAGAAGGCGGCGGGCGCCTTCGCCCGTGCCGCCTTCCTGCTCACCTGCCGGGCCGGCGTCGTCTCGGAGCGCCCCCTGCCGAAGGGAGCGCACCAGCATCACCAGCCCGAACGCTGCGATCACGAGGCCGAGGAGGCCGGGGACCAGGCCCGGCGCGGTGGCCAGGCTGCCGCCGATTTGTTCGAAGCGTGGCATGCGCCACGATTCGACGGTGACGGCGACGCCGAACGCGGTCAGCACCAGTGAGGTGACGAAGTCGGTCTTGGCGTTCACTGTTGCCTACACGTCCTCCTGCACGTACGTCCCTCGGCCTCGGCGCTCAGGGCGTCACTCCGGGCGCGGGATGCCGACTTCGCTAGGCTCGATGGGGGCCTTGTCCCCGTCGTACAGCGTCCAGGCCTGATGCTGGATGCTGGGCCATGCCTTCTCTGCGGCCTCTTCGCCGTAGATGGGCGTGAACAGCGCGCCGCGCTCCTGGGCGTAGCTCTGCAGCGCCTCGGAGTTCACGATGACGTCCTCCCACACCTGGTTCATGGTCTCGACGACCTCGTCGGGGATGCCGACGGGCGCCCAGATGCCGAAGTAGTTCATCGGGATCGACATGTCGGGCAGCCACTGCGTGATCGGGGGGATCTCGCCGTAGCCCTCGATGGTGAGCGGCTGGTCGCTGTACGCCGCCAAGGGGCGGATTCGGTCGGCGCGGATCATTTCGGCCTGTTCGACGGCCAGCTGGGTGGTGACCTCGGCCTCGCCGGAGACGGTCGCGATCACGGCCGGGTTGCCGCCGTCGTAGGAGACGTGGTTGTACTCGACGCCGGTGGCCTGCGCGATGTTCTCCATCACGGTGTGCCCGGCGGAGGACAGGCCGGCCGTGGCGACGGACACCTCGCCGGGGTTGGCTTCCATCGCGTCCAGCAGGTCCTGGAAGTCCTCGTAGGGCGTGCCCGGGTTCACGCCGACGACGCCGGTGTTGGCGACGTCGAAGTAGAGGTGCCAGTCGTCGATGCTGGTGTTCAACATGTCCAGCACAGGGTAGGTCCCGAGGTCGCGCACGGCGCCGGCGGCCCAGGTGTAGCCGTCGCGGTCGGCCTCCCAGGCGTTGGTGGTGCCGATCGAGCCGCTGGCGCCGGGTTGGTTGACGACCACGACGCTGGTACCGAGGGCGCCTTCGAGTTCGGACGCCACGATGCGGGTCACCTGGTCGGTCGAGCCGCCGGCGGCCCAGGGCACGATGATGTTGATCGGTCGGGTCGGCTCCCAGGGGTAGTCGTTCTGGGCGAGGGCAGCGCCGGACACCAGTCCGACCGCCACCATGAGTGCGAATGCCGTCTTGATCAGTCGTTGCACGTGGGTCTCCTTCTTGCCTCTCGGCAGATGGGAATGGCTCGGCGTTTCTCCGTCCAAGCGTTAACGTTCACGCGTCGCGCGCGGTCCAGCACTGATCCAGGCGCATCGCCTCCCTTCCCGGTCGCTCGCTACGTGCCACGAAGGTAGCATCCGAACGTGCTCGCACGTCGATCCGCGGGGATCGCTTCCGTACAAGACAACAAGAGGGAAGTCGTGAACGACCGGGACGACTTCGTATCGTCGCCGCTCGAACCTTCTGCCACGCTTCCGTTCTTGAGGAGCGAAGATATCACGGCGGGATCGGGCGGTCAACGCACCCGCACGCCCGCGCGACACGTGGGATCGGTTGCCGTCACCGGGGCGCAGGGATCGAGCTCGAAGCCGGCGCGCCGTCGCGAATTCGGCTCTGCGGGTTCGAGGCGCCTCGAAAACGACCTTGGAACGTCCGGGGTCAGGGACCGTCGCTGCCCAGCACCTCTCCGCGGTGCACGATGCCGGCCACGCGGGGGACGTCGAGCAGGAACACGATGCCCTTGCCGGGCTCGTCCAGCTTGCCGGCCTTCACCATCGCGTTCAGCACCGAATCGGCCACGGCGTTGGACACCAACACCAGCAGGACGTCCTTTTCCGGTTCGATCGGCAGGCCGAACAGCTTTTGACCTTCGTGCACGCCGGTGCCGCGTCCGGGCACGATGGTCGCGCCCTCCGAGCCGGCCTTCTTGGCGGCCTCGACCAACGGACCGTAGCGGCCTTGCGGCACGATGGCGACGAGCAGCTTGAAACGGGCAGCGTCAGACATGGTTGTCCCTCCGGCGGAGTGCGAGGCTCAGCGCGAGCATGGTGATGATCGGCCCGAGGGCGATGATGCCCACCACCCCGAACCCGAGCGACCCGACGTCCTGGCCCCACAGGCCCATCGCCATGCCGGTGGTGAGCGGCAGTACGAAGTTCACGGCGACCGGGCCGGTGGCGACGGCCCCCGCGTCGAAGGCGGCCGGTACCAGGTCGCGGGGCGCCAGCAGGGTGAGCACGATCACCAGCGCATAGCCCGGCGTCAGCACCGCGGTCAGCGGCAGGCCCGCCGTGATCCGCACCACGGCGACCGCGATCGCAAGGCCGACGCCGAGGGCGATCGCCGCCGTGACCACGCGCCTGCGCATCGAGCCGGCGGAGACGTCCTCGATCTCCAGCGCCAGGATCCGCACGGCCGGCTCTGCCAGCGCCACGGCCGTGCCCAGAATGAAGGCGAACCCCACCACGCTGAGCAGCGGCGCGTCGACCAGGCGTTCGCCGATCGCGACGCCCATGGGGATCAGGCTCATCTTCGCCCCTACGATGAACAGGAAGAAGCCGACCATCGCCATTGCGATGCCGGTGATTACGGCTCGGGGGTTTCGTACGCCGCTGCGCAGCACCACGAACTGGAAGAAGGCGATCAGGACCAGGACCGGCACGGTGGCCTCGATCACTTCGATTCCGGCGTCCAGCACGATGTGCGCGATGTCGGTGGTCATCCGCTCCCTCCGAACATGCCCCAGAGGAGGACCATGAGCACGGGGCCGATCGATGCGATGGCCATCAGGCCGAAGCTGGACCCCATGCGGCTCCGCCCGCCCAGCACCGCGGACACGCCGACGCCCAGGGCGATCAGGAACGGCACCGTCATCGGCCCGGTCGTCACCGCGCCCAGATCGAAGGCCTGCGTGACGACGTCGTCGCGGGCGAACCAGCTGAGCGCCACCACGAGCACGTAGCCGGGCACGAGGAAATACGCGATCGGGATCGCGAACGCGTTTCGGATCAGCGCCAGCACCGAGAACAGGCCCAGACCCGCGGCCGCCGCAGCGATCAACGCGCCGCGGTTCACGGCGTCACCGACGGATTCCTGCAGTTGAAAGGTCAGCAGGCGCACGTCCGGTTCGGCGACGGTCAGCACGATGCCGAGCAGGAACCCGAACACCAGCAACAGCGTGAACGCGCGGCGTTGGATGAAGGCCGAGCCGATCCCTTCGCCCAGGGGGAGCAGCCCGAGCTTGGCCCCCTGCAGGAACAGCACGAAGCCGGTGACGGTGCAGACCAGTCCGACCAGGACCTGGGCGAATTCGGCCGCCGGCATGCGAAGCACGAAGACCTGCGCCGCGATCATGAACGCGATCGCGGGCGCCAAAGAGACGGAGGTTTCGATCAGTTCGCGCCGGAGGTCGCCGAAGCTCATGCCGGACGCGCGTAGCCACGCGTCGGCGGTCGCCGTCCGGCGTCACGCACCGCCTGCCGTCCAGGTGCCACACGCAGTCGCTCCGCGTGACCCGTTGGAGTCTGCATACGCCTCCCCTCGCGCTACATTCTAGCGTGCGAGGGGCCGACGCGATCGACGTACGTCAGCGCCGCGACGTCAGGCGTCGCGCCGTACGTTGCGGCCGGTACGAACCCCGAACAGGGTGTATAGGGGACAGAACCCCGCCGCCGCCGTGACGAGAAGCACCGCCCCGACGATGCCGATGGCCCAACTCCATCCCAGCGGCACCACGCCCACGAGCGCCACTACGAGCGCAATGGCCCCCAGAAGGGCACGGATTCCTCGGTCCAGGCCAGCCATGTTTCGCGTCATGGGTGTCCTCCTTCGAGGTCGACGATAGAACGCACACGCACGCCTCGTAAGGGCCAAAAGGCCTTGTCGAGCGGGGAGGCGTGGGGGGTACGCAGCGTCCGCGCCCAGGACGTATAGCCCCTTGCCACCCCACCGGGGGTGGGTTAACCTCACAGCACGACGGACGGGACGGCACGCCCCACGACGGGGCCGCCGGAGTCCCCTGGGAGGTCAAATGAACACCATTCGCCTCGGCATCGAAGGCATGACCTGCGCCAACTGCAGCGCCCGCGTCGAGCGGGCGCTCGGCAAGACCGGCGGCGTCAGCGACGCCGCCGTGAACCTCGCCACCGAACGCGCCACCATCACCTACGACCCCACCCTCACCAGCCCCGACGCGCTGCTGCAGGCGGTCGAGAAGGCCGGGTACCGGCCGGTCGCGCAGGAGGCGACGTTGTCGATCGGCGGGATGACCTGCGCCAACTGCAGCGCCCGCGTCGAACGCGCGCTGTCCAAGACGCCGGGCGTACTCCAGGCCAGCGTGAACCTGGCGACCGAACGCGCCAGCGTCCGCTACCTGCCGGGCAGCGTCGGCCCCGCCGACCTCGGCCACGTCGTCGAGAAGGCCGGCTACCAGGTCATCGGTGACGACGCCCAAGATCCGGTCGAGGCCGAGCGCGAGGCGCGGGACCGGCACCTCCGCGCCCTGCGTCGCGACCTTGGCATTGCCGCGGCGTTCGCGGGGCCTTTGGTCCTGCTGACCATGCTGCACATGTTCGTGCCGGCCGTCGACGCCTGGATCATGAACCTGGTCGGCATGCGGGGCTTCGTGCTGACGTCGTTCGTGCTGGCCAGCGTGGTGCAGTTCGGGCCCGGCCTGCGCTTCTACCGGCCCGGCTGGAAGAGTCTGCGGGCCGGCAGTCCCGACATGAACGCGCTGGTGATGATCGGCACCAGCGCCGCGTACGGCTACTCGCTGGTGGCGACCTTCCTGCCACGCGTGCTGCCCGAGGGCACCGCCAATGTCTACTACGAGGCCTCCGCCGCCATCATCACGCTGATCCTGCTCGGCAAGTACCTCGAGGCCGTCGCCAAGGGCCGCACCAGCGAAGCGATCCAGAAGCTGATGAACCTCCAGGCCAAGACCGCCCGCGTCGTGCGGGGGGACGAGGAACTCGAGGTTCCGATCGGCGAGGTGCGGCCGGGCGACGCCGTGCTGGTCCGGCCGGGCGAGCGGATCCCCGTCGACGGGCGCGTGCTGTCGGGCTCCTCCTACGTGGACGAGTCGATGATCACGGGCGAGCCGGTGCCCGTGCACAAGATGGACGGTGCCGAGGTGGTGGGCGGCACCCTCAACGAGCGCGGCGCGTTCCGCTTCGAAGCCACCCGCACGGGGGCCGACACCGTGCTGTCGCAGATCATCCGCATGGTCGAAGAGGCGCAGGGCAGCAAGCCCCGCATCCAGGCGCTGGCCGACCGCATCGTCAGCGTGTTCGTGCCGTTCGTGATGGCCGTCGCCGCGATCACCTTCGTCACCTGGATGCTTCTGGGGCCCGAGCCCGCGCTGACCTTCGCGTTGGTCAACATGGTCGCCGTGCTCATCATCGCCTGCCCCTGCGCCATGGGGTTGGCGACGCCGACCAGCATCATGGTCGGGACCGGCAAGGGCGCCGAGATGGGCGTGTTGTTCCGCAAGGGCGACGCACTGCAGTCGCTGCACGAGGCGCGCGTGGTCGCGCTGGACAAGACCGGCACGCTGACGCAGGGCCGTCCGGCCCTGACCGACCTCGAGGTCGCCCCGCACGCCGACGGGGACGAGGCGTTGCGGCTGATCGCCGCTGCCGAGGCGCACAGCGAGCACCCCATCGCCGGCGCCATCGCCCATGCCGCCCGCGAGAAGGGCTGGGACCTTCCCGAGCCGGACCGCTTCGACGCGGTCGCGGGGTTCGGCATCGACGCCGTGGTCGAGGGGCGGCACGTCCAGGTCGGCGCGGCCCGCTACATGCAGCAACTCGGGATCGACACCGCCACGCTGGCGGCACGCGCCGACGCGCTCGCCGCTGACGGCAAGACCCCCCTCTACGCCGCCCTCGATGGGGTTCTGACCGCGCTGGTCGCGGTGGCCGATCCGGTCAAGCCCACCACCCCCGCCGCCGTGGCCGCCCTACATCACCTGGGCTACGAGGTCGCCATGATCACCGGTGACGACCGGCGCACCGCCCACGCCATCGCCGCGCAGCTGGGCATCGACCAGGTCGAGGCCGAGGTGCTACCAGACGGCAAGGTCGACGCCGTCAAGCGCCTTCAGCAGGGCGGGCGCAAGGTGGCATTCGTCGGGGACGGCATCAACGATGCGCCCGCGCTGGCGCAGGCGGACGTCGGCCTGGCGATCGGCACCGGAACCGACATCGCCATCGAGGCCGCCGACGTCGTCCTGATGGCGGGCGACCTGCACGGCGTGCCCAACGCCATCGCCCTCTCCAAGGCCACGATGAACAACATCCGCCAGAACCTGTTCTGGGCGTTCGCGTACAACGTCGTGCTGATCCCCGTCGCCGCCGGGGTGCTCTACCCCGCCTTCGGCGTGCTGCTCTCCCCCATCCTGGCGGCCACGGCCATGGGCCTCTCCAGCGTGTTCGTCCTCAGCAACGCGTTGCGGCTGCGGCGCTTCGTGCCGCCCGCGGTGCAGCAACCACAGCCGAGCGGCGCGCAGGAGCCCGCCCTCGCGCCCGCGTAAGGGGCCGCCTCGAGCCACGCCTGCGCGCGGCGGATGAAGCGCACCCGTTCCGCTGCAGCCGCGGGAAAGGTGCGGTACCCACGGGCGCTGCGCTGGGCCTGCAACGCCCCGCGTTCCTTTCAATAGCGCAACGTCTTGACGCTCTCGCCGGTTTCGCGTGCACGCTGTCCGATCGGCTTCATGGGCGCATTGCGCCACCGTTGCTGGCCTCCTGCAGTGCGCGGGCCAGCGTCCGCCGGCTGGGCCATCCGCGCAGGTACAGGAGCTCGACCTGGATCATGCCGCGAGGCTACGGCTCCCCCGCGGGGGAGCGTCGAGCGCCCGTGGCCCAGCGGTCAGTCCGCCCAGCCGTCCAAGTGCGCGTGATCGTTGATGGACACGAAGGTGACGCCGCGTGCCTCGAAGCGCAGGCGCGAGATGCTGGTGTTCCTGGGCGCGATGCGCCACGCGCCGTCCTTGGGGTGCCCGAGGATGCCGTACAGGGCGCTCACGATGGCGCCGCCGTGGCTGAACGCCGCGAAACGGCCCTGCTCGGGCAGGTCGTGCAGGAAGGCACGCACCCGCCCGGCAAGATCGCCGAACGACTCGCCACCTGGAACGCGCCGCGCGACCGGATCCTCGCGCCAGTGCCGGGCCTGCGCGGCCAGCTCGTCGCTCAGGGCGTCCCAGCGCTGGCCTTCCAGCACGCCGTACGACAGCTCCCGGAGGCGCGCGTCGCACCGGATCGCCGCGCCCGGCAGCGCGGTCTCTGCGGTCACGCGGGCGCGCTCGAGGTCGGACGCGAACACCTCGTCGAACGTCACCGATCCCAGGCGGCACGCCAACGACCGGGCCTGTGCCAACCCCGTCGCGTTCAGCGGCACGTCGGACGCGCCCTGGATCCGCCCGTTCAGGTTCCAGTCGGTCTCGCCGTGCCGAATCAACCACACCTCTCGCACCATCGCTCCCGCGTGCAGCCCTGGCCCGCGACTGCGGCGGCATCCTACCGCACCCCCGCCGGGGCGCGCGGCCCGATCGGGGCCCGGTCAAGCCGCTTACATGATCGAGCTTGTCAGCTTCTTAGGGTGGGCGCATGTCTCGTCGTTCCCCGTCCCCCGCGACGCCGCCATGAGCGGCGCCCCCGACCTCCGCGTGTTCGTGTCGGCCCAGGAGGCCCGCGCCCTGGCCGAGGCCGAGCCGGTCCAGTTCGTCGACGCCCGCAGCCCCCGCGCCTACCGCGAGGAACACCTGCCCGGCGCGATCAACCTGGCCGCTCGCGAGCTGAACCCCACCGAGGACGGGGTCCGGACCCTCGTCACGGCGGAACGGTTGGCCGAGCGGCTCGCGGACCTCGGCCTCGGCGCGACCCCCGTGATCGTGTACGCCGCCGCGGGCGGCGCGGACGCCGCGCACGTGTGGTGGACGCTGGACGCCTTCGGCCATCGCGCCGTCCACCTCTTGGACGGCGGGATGCGGGCCTGGCGCGGGGCCAACCTGCCCGTCGAGGACGGGACGCCGGCGGCGGCGCCGGAGGGACCACGCTTCGAGCCTCGTCTCGACGACGCCCGGCGCATCGAACTGCCCGAACTCCGGGACCGCCTGGAAGACGAGGATCTGCGGATCCTGGACACGCGCTCGTGGGACGAGTTCACCGGCTCGATGGTCGCGGCGCGACGCGGCGGCCACGTGCCCGGCGCCGAGCACCTCGATTGGGAGGACCTGCTGGACCCCGAGGGCCGGCTGCGGCCCCGTGACGCACTCCAGCGCGCCCTGCGGCGCTACCTGGAGGCACCGGAGGTGGCGGTGTACTGCCAGAGCGGCGTCCGCGCTGCGCACACCTGCGGCGTGCTGCGGGAGCTCGGCCACGCCGGCGCGCGGCTGTACCTGGGGTCGTGGGGCGAGTGGGGCAACCGCTCCGACACGCCCGTCGTCACCGAAACCCCCGAGGAGGTGGGATCGTGAATCGTCGCGAGTTCTTGAAGGTGTCCGCCGCCGGCGTGGCCTTGGCCAGTGTCGGCCCGTTGGGCCACGTCTGGGCGCAGGGCCAGGACGGTCGCCGCGACCTGATCGTGGTGTCCAACGGCGGCGACGCCGACACCGAACCGAGCGTCAGTTTGATCGACCCCGAGACCTTGCAGGTGCTGGCGACCCTTCCCCTTGCGGACGGGTTCTCGCTCCCAGCCACGCGGTGGCACTTCGCACGCGACGAAATCTGGACGGGCGGCCCCAACGACGCGGTCAGCGTCTACCGCCTCTCCAGCGGCGGCAAGGTCACCGAGCTGGTCACCGGCTCCAGCCAGAACTACACCGAGATCACGCCGGACGGCCGCTTCGTGATCGACGCGGCGCGCTTCGAGGATCGGTACCTCAAGATCGTCGCCGACCCCAATGATCCCGAGTATGGCCGCCCGGCCGCGCAGTTCGACACCTACGACGGCGCCAGCCCCTGCGACATGACCATGACCCGCGACGGCCGCTACGCCTACGTGCCCGACCGGGGCGGCGACACCCTGTCGGTGCTGCGCATCGACCCGTTCGAGCGCATCGCCGTGATCCCCATGGAGTCGTTCACGGGCGCGCCGCTGGAGCCGTACATGGCGACGGTGTCGCCCGATGGGCACTACCTGCTGGTCGAGAACGCCAAGGTGGAGGGCGGCTCGGAGACCGGAAGCGAGTCGGTGTTCGACCTGTCCGACCCCGAAAACCCCGTCGAGGTCGCCCGTCTCACGCCCGAGGATGGGCTCGGCGTGGGGCCCATCACCAGCGAGTTCACCCCGGACGGCCGCTACGGCATCGTCATCTGCCGCGACTCCTCGGAACTGTCGATCATCGAGCTAAAGACGGCGTCGGTGGTGCAGAGCGTGACCTTCCCCGAAGGGTCGAACCCGATCACCGGCACGTTCGCCTACCGGCCGTCGGCCGAGACGTTCTTCGTCCCGCTGCCGGGCCGTGACGCGGTGGCGGCGGTGACGCTCCCCGACTTCCAGGTCGCCACTCTGATCCCGGTCGGCGCGCGTCCCGTCGGCGTGGTGTACCTGGAGGCGTCCGTGCCCGAGCGTAGCGAGGCGGGGCACCTCTTGGGCGTGGCGTTGGCGTCGGGCCGCACCTTCCCCGCGGGCTGCCCCGACCGTTGCTGCGGACCGGTGTGAGCACGGCCGGCGCGTCCCGCCGCGGCGCCGTGGCGCGGGGCGTCGAAGCGGTCCTGGCGGCGGCGTTGCTGGCGGCGGCCGGCCTGGGCCTGTACAGCGTGAACCGCCCCCTGCCGAACGCCGACGCGCTGCTGACCGACAGCGTGCCGGCGGGCGCCGTCGTGGTGGACGCCCGCGGCTCGCTGGCGTACCGCCAGGGACACCTGCCCGGCGCGCGCTCGGTGTGGTCGCGGTCGTTGCTCTCGTTCGACGGGGCGGTGCCCGGGATGCTGGCCGCGCCTGAGGCCCTGGCCGAGGAACTCCGTGCGGCCGGTCTGACGCCGAACGACCGGGTGGTCGTGTATGACGACGGCGACGGGCGCGATGCGCCGCTGGTGCTGTTGGTGTTGCGCGCCTTCGGCCTGGACGCGCGCCTCCTGGACGGCGGGCTGGAGGGCTGGCGCGCTGCGGGGGGTGCGCCCCAGAGCGGCGGGCCCGGAGAGGTGACGCCCAGCGACGCCCCCTTCACCTTCGACACGCAGCTGGTGGTGTCTGGCGATGAGGCGGCCGAGCACCTGGCCGACGACGCCATCGCGCCGGTCGACGTGCGCGCCGCGGGCGCGTACGGCGCCGAACACCTGGAAGGCGCCATACGGTTGGACGCCGAGGCCCTGCTTCCGGACGGGTCGTTGCCACGCTTCTCCACGCTGGACGCGCAACTCCGGCAGGTCCGCCTGACCCGCGACACGCACCCGCTGATCTACGGCGCCGACGTGCGCCAGGCGGCGCGCGCGTGGCTGACCCTCGCCGCGTATGGGACCGAGCACCTGCACGTCTACCGCGGTCCCTTCGAGGGCCTGGCGCAGGCCGGCCTGCCCCTGTCCCGAACCGCGGCCGCCCAGGCGACCAGCACCCGGTCCAGCAGCGTATGTTGGCGCTGACGCTGGCACGGACCAGCGTCGGACGGCCTACGCCGGTGCGCGACCGGCCGTCCCTGTCGGGCGGGCGCGGCCGATGCTGAGCGTGCTGGCCTCGGGCCTGGCGGTGGGGCTGGCGTTCGGCTACGCCCTGCAGCGCGGCCGCTTCTGCACCAACACCGGTTTCCGCGACGCGCTGTTGATCAACGACGGCACGTTGTTGCGGGCCTGGGCGTTGGCGGTGGTGGTGCAGCTGCTGGGCGTGACGGCATTGTCCGGCGCGGGCCTGCTGCCCGTGTCGGTGCCGCCGTTCTGGTGGGCCGCCAACGTGCTGGGCGGCGTCACGTTCGGTGTCGGCATGGTGCTGGCCGGCGGCTGCTCCAGCGGGACCTGCTACCGCGTCGGCGAGGGGCTGGCCGGGTCGCTGGTCGCGCTGATCGCGTTCGGCGTCGGGATCGTGGTGATGGCGCGCGGCGCGCTGGCGCCGCTGCAGGACGCACTGCAAGGCTACGAGATCGGCGCCGAGGGCGGCTCGTTGACGGTGGCCAACCTGCTGGGCGTCTCGCCATGGGTGGTGGTGGTGCCGGTGACGATCGGCGCCGCCGTCTGGTTCTGGCGGGCCGGGGCCAGCCGCTACCGCAGCGGCGGCTGGGATTGGCGTGCCGCCGGCGCGTCCCTGGGCCTGATCGGCATCGCCGCCTGGTTGGCGTCCAGCGGCACGGGCCGCCCCTTCGGGCTGTCCATGACCGGCCCGCTACGGAGCTGGTTCGAGGGCCTGTTCGCGGGGGACCTGGTGGTGGACTGGGGCAGCATGCTGATCGTGGGCCTGCTGCTGGGCTCGTTCCTGTCCGCCTGGTCCAACGGCGAGCTCCGCTGGCGCGTCCCCAAGGGTGGGCGGCTGTTGCAGTCCGGCGTCGGTGGGCTGGCGATGGGGTTCGGCGCGCAACTGGCGGGCGGCTGCACCATCGGGCACAGCCTCACCGGCCTGTCGGTGTTGTCGGTCGGCAGCATCGTCACCACCCTGGGCATCGTGGCCGGCGCGTGGGGCATGGCGACCTGGCTGTTCGTACTGCCCGCCCGCCGCATGCAGCGCGAGATGGCCGCGCCGGCCGCGACCGACTGACCCCGGCCCGTTGGCGTCACGACCGTGCGCAACGTGCGCGCATCGCCGGCGGTCACGACCGTGCACCCCGACGAGGAGGCTTCATGTCCGACACCACCACGCTCGACGTCCGCGGCGAGATCTGCCCCTACCCCCTGTTCGAAACCAAGAAGGAGCTCGAAGCGCTCCCCTCCGGCGCGACGCTGGAGGTGCTGATCGACTACCCCCTGGCGTTGGACAACGTGACGCGCTGGGCGGAGAGCGCCGGCCACGAGGTGACCCGCGTCGAGGAGCTCGGCGCCTCGGAGTGGCGGATCGTGCTGACGCGCGCATGACGCCTCGGGCCGGCGCTCGTCTCCCGGCGCTCGTCCCCAGGCGCGGCGACTCACCCGGCGAACAGGTCGTCGCCGGTGATCGCCTTCGCCTTGCGGGCGTACGCCGTAGGGCGCTTGTGGAAGAAGTCGACGTGCTTGGCGGCGTGCAGCTCCTCCTCGAACCACAGGCACGCCCCGACCGCCTCCGGGTCGGGATTCCACATCGGCGCCGAGCCGACCGCCTCCAGGGCCGCGTCGAAGCGGTGCTGCAGGAACGCCTCGATCGTCGACACGGGCAGGAACGCCAATTCGCCCTCCGCGAAGATCCACGCCAGGATGGCGCGCTCCGCGTCGAAGCCCTGCCGGCATGCCTGGCGCACCTCTGCCTCGAAGGTGGCGTCGAACCAGTGGGGGCGTTCCTCGCGCAGGAGACGGATCAGTTGGTAGCCGAACAGGCCGTGAATCTGCTCCTCGGCGCTGGTGGCGTCGACCACGTTGGCGACGCCCTTGAACAGGTTCCGCTCGCGCTGGAACGCCTTCATGATCAAAAACTGCCCGAACAGGCTGACGTGCTCCACGAACGCGCTGAAGGTCAGCAGCGTCCGCGCGAAGGCGCGGCCATCGCGCTCCTCGTCGCCGGTCGGGCGGGTGGCGAGGGCGTTCTCTAGGAAGGCCAGGCGCGTCCGCATGGCGGGCACGCGGTCCAGGCCGGCGAAGGCGTCTTCCAGGCCGAGGAGGCGCAGCAGGTGCGCGTAGGCGTCCTGGTGCCGCACTTCGGACTCGGCGAAGGTGTAGCCGACGGCGCCCACTTCGGGTTTGGGGTAGCGCTTCATCAGGTCGCCCCAGAACGTCTTGACCGCCACCTCCACCTGCGCGATGGCCAACATGGTGCGGGTGATGGCGGTTCGTTCCGGCGCGGAGACGCGGGCATGGAAGTCCTGCACGTCGCCTTCGAGATTGAACTCGGTGTGCAGCCAGTAGGCGTGCCTGATGGCGTCCCGGTACGGCAACAGTTCCGGGTACTCGACCGGCCGCAGTTGGACGCGTCGTTCCAGCAGCGATCGGGCGGCCGGCATCACGCCTCGCACGCGGAGCAGGTCAGCAGCTCGCGACTGAATTCCTGCGCCGCATTGAGCGAGTGCTGGTAGTACAACGTCTTCACGCCCCGTTCCCACGCCTCCAGGTGCAGGGCGTTCAGGTCGCGCGCCGGCGTGGCCGGATGCACCATCAGATTCAGCGACTGGCTCTGATCCAGGTGCTCCTGCCGCTGGGCGGCCTGCACGATCAGGTCCAGCTGGCTCACCTCGCCGAAGGTGGCGAAGACGCGCTTCTCCTCGTCGCTGAGGACGTCCAGCTGCTGCACGCTGCCGCCGTGATGCAGGACGTCGCGCCACACCTTCGGCGTGTCGGCGCCCCGCTCCGCCAGGGTCTCCTGCAGGGCGGGATTGCGGAAGGTGGTGACCGACTTGGCGAGGTCGCGGACGTGGTAGTTGGAGCGGAACGGCTCGATGGATGGCGACACCTGGCCCATGATGAACGAGCTCGACGTGGTCGGGGCGACCGCCGTCAGGGTGGCGTTGCGACGGCCGTAGCCCTCCAGCAGCGCCGGCTCGCCGTAGCGGCGGGCCAGCTCGGCGGAGGCCTCCTCGGCCGCCGCGCGCAGGGTGCGAAACGCCTCGCGGTTCATCGCGGCGGCGGGGAGGCTCCCCAGCGGGATGCGGTGCGCCTGCAGGTAGCTGTGCCAGCCCAACACCCCGATGCCCAGGGCGCGGTGACGCTGCGCGAAGCGCCGGGCGCGCGCCAGGTGCGGCACCGAGGCGGACCGCTCGATGAACTCGCTCATCACCGCGTCCAGGAAGTAGGTGAGCAGCTGGACGGCGTCGGTGTCCTTCCACTCGTCGTAGTGGGCGAGGTTCATGCTGGACAGGTCGCACACGAACGACTCGTCCTCCTGGACGGGCAGCATGATCTCGCTGCACAGGTTGCTGGAGCGGATCTCCAGGCCGCGGTCGCGGTACACGTCGGGCGCGCCGCGCGCCGCGTTGCCGGCGAACAGGACGTAGGGCATGCCCACCTCGCTGCGGCACTGCAGGACCCGCGCCCAGGTGGCCCGCTTGTCCGGATCGCCGTCCCGCATGGCTCGAAGCCAGTCGTCGGGCACCACCACGCCGAAGAACAGGTTCTGGATGGGGTGCCCGTCGCTGCGGATCCGAAGGAACTCCTCGACGTCCGGATGGTCGATCGGCAGGTACGCCGCGAACGATCCCCGGCGGGTGGCGCCCTGCTTGGTGACGTCGATGAGCGCGTCGAACAGGCGCATGAAGGTGACGGCCCCTTCGGAGCAGCCGTTGTCGCGGATGGGTGCGCCGCGCCCGCGCAGGTCGCCGAAGTAGGCGCTGGTGCCTCCGCCGTACTTGCTCATCATGCCCACCTCGGCGGCGGTGCCCAGGATGCCGTCCATGCTGTCCGGCACGTAGGACCCGAAGCAGGAGATCGGCAGGCCGCGCCGCAACCCGAAGTTGGCCCAGATCGGCGAAGCCAGCGAGTACCAGCCGCGCGCCAGGTAGTCGTAGAACCGCTCCGCGAAGCGGTCCATGCCGGGCAGCAGCGCTTCGGCGCGCTGGGCGATCTGCCATAGGCGCGCTTCGGGCGTGACGCCGGGCAGCAGGTAGCCGCGTTGCAGGAAGGTGCGGGCGTCGGCGTTCAGCCAGGCGAACGGGGGACGATCGGCGTGCTGCGGAACGCGTGACGGCGCGTGGCTGCGTGCACGTGCGGAATACATCGGTCACCACCTTCTGCCCTTCGACCGAGGGCGCGAGGAGCGGAACCGTGCAGCGGGTACTCGGGCTCGACGCCAGGTGGCGCCTTACCGTTGCGGGACAGCGCCGGATTCGCACCGGCTTCCCCCGTCGTCCGTCGCGGACGCCCCTCCCTGCCAGGAGGGCGGCACGGTCGTGACCTACCCCTAGTAGGTCTTGGGCGTGAGCCTACAACATATGGGGGGCGTGGGGGCAACCCGTGACCGGTCGGCCGCGAGTATCAATGGAAGTCGATCCGCTGGTTTGTGCCGGTGATGCGCCAGTAGCCGCCGACGGTGCTCGTCAGCGGGCCCGTGTGGCGGCCCGACCAACTTCCGACCTCGCCGAACGTCATGTCCGCTGCCTGCAGCAGTACCCCGTCGGGGTCGGACCGGTCGGGCCGCTCGTCGGAGAGACTCCATGCGGTGCCCTGGGCGCGTTCGAGGACGTTGTTTCCTGGATCGCCGGGCGTGCCGAAGTCCAGCATGGCCGGTTCGTCGCGGATCTGGACGTTGTCGGCGAGGTTCGCCCGGAAGTCGCTGCCGCGCACGCGGAGCTCACCGCCGTCCGCTGCGTAGGCCAGGCCGTTGTTCGCGTTGTCCCGTACGGTGACGCCCTCCAGGGTCAGGTCGCCGTCCGTGACGTAGAAGCCGTTGTGATTCTCGGCGTAGGTTCCGCCTTCGACCTGCACGTCCGCGCTGGTGCTCACGTAGGCGCCGGCGCCGGGATCGGGCGCGCCGCGTGAGGTGACGTTCCGGAACGTGGCCGCGGCGGCGCCGGTCACGACGAGATTGTCCTGGCCGTTGTCGCGTACGGTGGCGCCGTCCACGATCAGGTCGCTGGGGCCGCCGGCGAAGATGCCCGCCCGGTCGGTGAACTGCGCGGGGTTGGCCTGGCCGTTCTCCGCGTATCGGCCGCCGCTCACCTCGAGTTGTCCCTCGTGGGCGCGCGCGCCCGAGAACCCGTTCTGCTCGACCGTGGCGTCGATCAGCACCACCTGGGAGTCATCACTTCCGTCCAGCAACACGCCGTGCTCGCTGCTGTCGCGAATGGTGGCGTCCCGAACGCGAACGGCCGCATCCTCGACGAGGACGCCGGTCCCGTTGCCGACCAGTCGGCTCCCACTACGTACGGCCACGGGCGTGTCGTCGTCGGGGGCCAGCCAGGCGTGCACGCCGACGTCGTTGTTCTCGAGCGTCACGTTCGCCAGCGTGAAGCCGGCCGCCATCGCGCGAACGCCCGCGCCGTAGGCACGGACGGTGGTGGAATCGATGCGGTGCTCGCGCCCGATCATCGAGAACCCGTTGCCGCTTCCGTCGCCTACGGCCAGGCTGTCGCGCACCACCAAGGTGCCGCCGGGCACCGGGAGGAATCCGGCCGCGTCGCCGGTCGAGGCGCACGGCGCCGCCCCGTCGCAGCGGACGCGGGTGAGGTAGCCCGCGGTGTCGCCGTCCGGTAGGTGCAGCCCGCGCCCCGAGGTTTCGAGGGTGAGGTCCTGGAGGAACAGCTTCAGCGTCCCCTCGGCGTCGTTCGGTCGTTCCAAGCTGAGCACGTCGCTTCTGCCGGCGTCCAGCACCACCCCGTCGCGGCTCTCCCCTTCCACGAACAGGGAGCGCCGCACCGTATAGTCGTACGGCTCGCTGTCGTACCGCCCGTCGAACAAAAAGACCTGCCCCACGTCCTGCGTGTCGGCCACCTCGAGGGCGCGCTCCACGGTGGCGACCGGCGCCTCGCGCGTGCCGGGGTCGCCGTCGTCCCCCTCGGGGCTCACGTAGACGGTGTTGCTGGGCGTGCCGGGATCGGCGCTCACCGTGACGCGGTCGCTGGCGGTTTCCTCGCCGTCCGACACCGTCACCTGCAGGGTGTAGGCGCCGCTGTCCTCCGGCGTGAAGGTCGGGGTGGGCGTATCGCCGCCGTTCAGGTCGGGCGCGTCGCCGGGCGCGGTGACGAAGCTCCAGGCGAAGTTGAGGTCGTCGCCGTCCGGGTCGCTCGAGCCGGTCGCGTCCAACGTCACGGACTCCCCCACGGTGACGTCCCGGTCCGTGCCCGCGTCGGCGTTCGGCGGCTGGTTCGGGTCGGAATCGTCCTGGGAGGCGGTGATCTCCGTGGTGGCCCGGTCCTCGGCGTCCCCATCGGAGACGCGCACGCGCACCGTATAGCCCCCGGCCACGTCGGGCGTGAGTTCGGTCGTGGTGCCGCCCGCCGCGGACAGCGAGGCAGTGCTGGCCGCGGGCGCGTCCGTGAGGTCCCAGGCGAACGTCAGCCCGTCTCCGTCGGGGTCGGTGGAGCCGCTGGCGTCCAGCGTCACGGTGTCGCCGACCGTCGCGGCCTGGTCCGGGCCGAGGCGGGCCTCTGGAGGGCGATTGCCACCGTTCGATCCACCCGAGCCGCCGCATGCGGCCACGAGCACCAGGATGGAGGCTACGGCGCCGATCCATCCGGCGTGCCGCACGCCGACGACGCCATCGCCGCGCGTCATTGCCCGAGCCCCTGGACCGCGGTTTCCACGGCGGCGCTGGCGCTGTCCGCCGTTTCACCTTCGGCGCGGACACGCAGGTCCAGGGCGTGGAAGCCGCTTCCGATCGCGACGTCGTTGCAGCTCAGCTCGAGCGTCGCCTGCCGTCCCGTGCCGAAGTCGACCGTGCCGGCGCCGAGGTCGTAGCTCCAGATCAGGTCGCTATCGTCCACGCTGGCGCTGGCCTGCGCCTCTACCTCGATGCGGTGGCACGGGTCGGTGGTGGGGAGCAGGTCGTACCTCCTGCCCTCGTTCGGCTCGCGGATCGTGACGACGGGATCGGCGTTCGGGTCGAACGGGCCGACCTCCACGGTCGTGGTGTCTTGCGCCGTCGCGCCGTGCTGGTCCTGATAGCTCAGCGTGACGGTCTTGCTGCCCTGCGCGGTGAACGAGGCGAGGATGCCGGCCCCGGAACCGCCGAGGCCGTCCTCCAGGTCCCAGACCAAGCGGTCGAGGTTCACCTGCGTTCCCTCCGGGTCTTCGCAGGTGGGATCGGTCGCGGTCCCGCGGAACGCAGCGTCGTTGCCTTCGCCGACGCGATCGGGCGCTTCGACGATGGTCACCTCGGGCGCGGCGTTGGTGATGGTCACCGTCACCTGGGCGCTGGCGGTCGCGCCCTGCGCGTCGGTCGCCGTGGCGGTGACGGTGTGGTCGCCGGGGCATAGGTCGTTCACGGTGAACGTCGCGCCGCTGCCGCTCGGGTCGCGCCCCTCGACCCGCCACGACACGCTCGGGTCCCCTTCCGCGTCGCTGGCGTCGGCCTCGAAGGCGATGTCGGTCGCTTCGGGGAAGGTTTCGCCGTCGGACGGGTCGACGATGGCGATGTCGGGCGCGTTGTTGTCGGCGCAGGCGATCTCTTCGCGCAGCTCGGCGAAGACCTCGTCGTAGCTGGCCAGTTGCACGTCGATGACGGGCACGCTCACCTGATAGCCGTAGCTGGCGTTCAGTCCGCCGTAGACGCACCAGAGCGGGAAGCCGCGGGTCTGCGCCTCGGCGTCCAGGAAGGCGCGCCCGGTGATGGTTCCCGCCGCGCCCTGTTCGCCGTACAGCCCCACGGCGACGCGCGAACCGGCCGCGACCCGGGCCTCTGCGCTGGCTTCGAAGGTGGGCACGTCGTGGGTGAAGGAGCTGTGGGTTTCGTTGATGCCGCTCCAACCGTCCGAGCGTCGGTATCGACCCCCGACCTGCAGCGATGCGCTTTGCGCGACCCGGGTGGTCACCTCCGCCGTGAGCGTGCCGTCGAACTGCAGGAAGAAGGTCAGGTCGGCGGCGATGACGACGGGCACGGGCCCGATCAGGAACTCGATGCTGGCGATGTTGAGGGTCTTGAGTTCCTTCTCGGCCGAACGGTCGATCGTGCCCTCGGCCGAGAGCGTCAGGTCGATCTCTTCCTCGAGGGCGGCGGCCGCCTCGAAGCGCCGAACCCAGGTCTTGGGCTTCAGGGGTTGGGACTTGTCGATGCTCAGCTCGAAGATGAGCTCGGCGGCCGCGTCCACTTCGCCGTCGACACGCACCTGCGCGTCTTCGACGGAGACGAGCACCTCGGACATGTCGAGTCCGAACGGCTTGTCGCCCTGTTGCGCGACGAATTGGGCGCCGCCCACGTGGCTCTGCGTGTTGGCGACATCGTCGGCTTCGAGCTGTCGGCGGAACTCGATGTCGGCGTGGTCGATCGCCTGCGTCAGGGTGGCCTGCTCGGTCTGGAGCACGACCTCGCCGCTTCCCTGCGCGTCGATGTCGGTCACCGTTCGCAGGAAGCCGTCCGGCGCAGCGCCTTCGACGATCCCGGCCACCAGGACGTCCTCCTCTTGGAGCGAGGCCAGCACGTCCGTCTCGCGGGCGAAGCGCAGCGTCCCGTCGGCCTCCACGGCCGTGAGGGCGTCCGCGGTGTCGTCGTCCACGATCTTGGTGGTGTCCGGCACCACCACCTCTTGCTCGTCGGGCCCACTCCCGCCGGTGCCGCAAGCAGCCAGTAGTATCAGGGGAAGGACGGAGGTGACGATCGGCAGCCAACGTCGCGCGTGGTGCATGGGCGCTTCCTTCCTTCTTCGGCGTTGCAGCGTTGCGTGTGCGCATGGCTTCGCCTGCCCCTCGTGCTCAGGCGAGGGACCCTCGGCGCATCGCGCACATCTACGTAGCCCGCCACCGTGTCACATGAGAACGAAACGTGTCAAACGCGACCGAGGTGCGATGACGCGGTCATTGCCCTGGCCGAAACGGCCCCGCCGCCAGCACGTCCGGCACGCGGTCGGCCGGTACGGGCGGGCTCAGCAGGTAGCCCTGCGCTTCGTGCGCGCCCTCCCGCACCAGGGTCTTCCACGTCTCCAGGTCCTCGACGCCTTCCGCCACCACGCGCAGCCCGAGCGCACGGCCGAGCACCGCGACGGTGCGCACGATGGCAAGGTCACGCGCGGCGCTCTCGGCAGATTCGGCGCGAAGTCCACGCACGAAGGCGCGGTCGATCTTCAGGGTGTCCAGCGGGAGCACGCGCAGGTGCGACAGGGTGCCGTGACCGCGGCCGAACCCGGCCAGGGCCACGCGGACGCCGGCGCGGCGGAGGTCGGCCAACCGCGCAGCGCGCGACGCGACGTCCGTCAGGGCGGCCCGTTCCAGCACCTCCAACTCCAGCGCCTCGGGGGGAAGGCGAGCCCCGTGCAGGATCTCCTCGATCTCGCGTACCAGATTCGCTCGTTCCAAATGGCGGGCGGCGATGGTGACGGCCACGCGCACGCCTGGCGCGCCACCTTCGCGCCAGCCCCGGGCTTCGCGGGCCGCCATCTCCAGGGCGCGGTCCTCGAGGGGCCGCAGAAGATGGGCGCGGTCGGCGACGTCGAGGAACGCTTCGGGCGTGAGCAGGCCCCGTTCGGGGTGCCGCCAGCGAAGCATCGCCTGAAGGAGCACGATGCGTCCCGTGGCCATGTCGACGCGCGGTTGGTAGTGCAGCTCGAACTCGTTTCGGTCCAGGGCGCGCCGGAGCGCCTCCTCGAGCGTCAACGACGCGCGCCGCGCCATCTCCATGGGAGGTGTGAACGTCCGCACGTCGCCCTTGCTCTGCGTCTTGGCCTCGTACATCGCCATGTCGGAGCGGCGCAGCAGGTCCTCCGCGCTGTGGCCGTCCTGGGGGGCACGACTGATGCCGATGCTGGCGCCGATGTGAAGCTGGTGCGTACCGGATTGGACGGGCGCGTCGAGCGCCGCCAGGATCCCATCGGCACGTTCCTGGGCGTCGCCCGCCGTCGGGCCCGTGAGCATGACCGTGAACTCGTCGCCGCCGAGACGGGCCACCAGGCCGTCCTCGCCGATCACGCCCGTCAGGCGCTGTGCGACCGCGCGCAGCACGTCGTCGCCCGCGCGGTGCCCCAACGAGTCGTTGATCGGCTTCAGGTCGTCCAGGTCGACGAAGAGGACGGCGACGCGCGTGTCGCGAGGCGCGGAGGCGAGCGTGTCGTCCAGCGCTTCGACGAAGTGTCCGCGGTTGGCGAGGCCCGTCAGCGCGTCGTGGTAGGCGAGCTCGTGCAACTCGGCCTCCAGCGCGAAGCGCCGGAACAGCGTCGCCGCGTGCGCCCCGAAGATGCGGGCCATTTCGGTCGCTTCGCCACTGAACGCGCGGTGCGAGCTGAAGGAGTCCAACGTCAGCACCGCCGTGGGCACGCCGTCGATCACGATGGGGATCGCCAGGACGCAGCGGATCTCCTCGGTGCGGCCGACCGTTCGTAGGATCTCACCATGGACGACGGTCGCCGGCGGCGGGGGCAACGGACCCTCGATGATGGCGGGGCGCACCTCCTTGTGCAACCTGCCGAATCCTGCGTTCTTGGGCGGGAAGCGCACCACCCGCAAGGCGTCCAGGTCGTACCCGACCGCCGCGACGAAGTCGAACATCCCATCCGCACTGCGCATCATCAAGGAGCCGGCTTCAGCACCATCGATCACGGCGACCGCACGCTCCAGCATGTGCTGGTAGAACGCCTCCGGGTCGCGGGTGGCCAGCCCCTGTTCGACGAGCTCCATCACGCTCCTGCGGAACTCCGTCATGCGGGCCAGGTGACGTTCGCGCTCGCGGAGCGCTTCGCTCTGCAACACCAACGCGTGCACGTCGATGATGGTGCCGATGTGCCCCAGGTAGGTGCCGCCCGCGTCGAACCGGGGGCGCCCGCTGTCGTTCACCCAGCGGTGGGACCCGTCGCGGTGCAAGAGGCGGTAGTCGTACTTGAAGGCGCGTTGATCGTCGATGGCGCTCTGGTACTGCGCCCGGATCGCTTCGACGTCGTCGGGGTGCAGCACGTCGGTCCAGTCGCCGTGCAGGCTGTCGTGCCGGCTTTGGCCCGTCGACTCGTACCAGGCGCGGCTGAAGTAGGTCATGCGGCCGTCCGGCGCGGACAGCCACAGCACCGCAGGTGCGGCATCGGCGACGTCCGCGAAGTGACGTTCGCGTGCCGAAAGGTTCGTCTGGTGGCCGTCGCGGCGATCGCCGGACGGGTCGCTCCCCTCGCCTTCGTGCTCGTCGTCGAATGCCATGGCGTACCCCACCCTGTTCACATCCTCACGGTTGGACGTCTCAGCCCTACCGTTCATGGTGCCAGGGTATCCATTGGCCGCAACGGGGATCTTACTTCTGGCGAGGGGGCGTGGGTCAGTAGCGGCGAGCTGGGTCGTACACGTTGCGGAGGGGACGGCCGTCGAGGTAGCGCGTCAGGTTGTCGCAGAACAGCTCGACCAAGCGATCGTTCTCCTTGCGCGACGTGCTGGCCGAGTGCGGAAACAGGATCACGTTGTCCAGCGTCCACAACGGATGGTTGGACGGGAGGGGCTCCTGCGGCGCGACGTCCAGGACCGCGCCTGCCAAGGGACCTTGCTTCAGCGCATGCAACAGGGCCATCTCCTCGACCACGGCGCCACGACCGATGTTGATCAGCACGCTGCCTTGCTTCATGGCGCCGAAGGCCGCGGCATCGATCATGCCTTGCGTCTCGGGCGTCAGCGGCGTCGCGACGACGACGTAGTCCGCGCCTTCCAGCATGCGGTGCAGGTCGTGCGGAGCGTACAGCGCATCGACCCCGAGCACGTGAGGATCGACCTCGTGCGCGTGCCGCTTGGTGGCTGTGACCCGAACGCCGAACGGCCGAACCAGACGGGCAATTTCCCGCCCGATGCTGCCGAGACCGACGATCGCCAGGGACGACCCTTCGAGGTCGTCGTTGTGGAACCGTTCCCAGACCCGCGCCTCGCGTTGCCGGCGTGCGCGGGGGTAGTTCTTTGCGAACGCCAGCATCCCGAACAGGACGAACTCGGCCAGGGGCCGTGCGTGCACGCCGGCGGCGGTCGTGAGCGTGGCGCCCAAACCGTCCAGGCGGTAGCGCTGGACCAGCCCTCCGATGCCGGCACTGCTTAGCTGAATCCAACGAACCGCCTGCGCAGCGCGCATGAACCCTTCGACGTCATGATAGTCCACGTCGAACGCGACCTCGGCCGTCGCCAGCATTTCGCGCCAGCAGCGTTGCGCGTCGTCGTCCCGCTGCGGTGGATCGCCGATATGGTCGGCCTCGTACCGGGGCGTGGGTAGCAGCTCCGGGTGATGGTGCACCTGCAACCGTGGGGACACCCGCCGGATGCGCTCTACGTGCGATGCGTGCAAGGGGCTGACGATCGCCACGTCGACACCGTCGCCGGCTGGTCGTTCTCGGCTCATGGAGCCGGCCTCCTCTCGTTCCCGGGCGGAACCGTGGCGGGCCGACGCTGGTCAAGGACGACCGTTCCTCCCGTCGCTCGTTGCTTCTTCCCTGCCGTGCGTCGAGGTTGCGCGGTCGATTGGCTCACACCGCGCGAACGCCGGCGTCCAGCGACAGGCCGACGCGCTGTACGGTGCGTTCCAACTCAGCGACGGTGCGCGCGTCGAGCGTCGCGCCGGGCGCACGCACGTGCGCGGAGGCGAACACGCCCCGCTTCTGGTAGACGTGCTTACGGAACGCCAGGCCAATGCGGGGCTGAAACTCGTAGCGGATCAAACCCACGTAGCGGTAGAACGTTCGCGTCGCCCCCTCGTGATCGCCGGCGTCGAACTGCTCGAAGATGCGCACCAGCACTTCGGGAAACGCGAACCCCGTCATGATGCCGACCGCGCCGCGCTCCAGCTCTTCCAGGAAGTACTGGCCGCCCAGCCCCCCGAACACACCGATGGTCCCTTCGGACGCGTCGAGCACGTCGCTGAGTTTTTGGAGTACGGGGGGATCCTCGAGCTTGATGTAGGGCGCGAACCCATCACGCGCCAAGCGGCCGATGAGGTGCGGCGACAGCGTGATTCCGAACGAGGCAGGGTAGTCGTGCAGGATCAGCGGGATGCCTACCGCTTCGGCGACGCGGCGGTAGTGCGCGTACAACGAGGCGTCGCTCTGCGGGGCGATCGGCGCCACGAACACGGCGGCTGCGCCCCGCGCTTCCGCCTCCTGCGCTTGCTCGATCGCGCCGGCGGTCCCGAAGGCCCGCACGCCGACCCACACCGGGAAGCGGCCGTCTGCGCGCTCGACGACCGTGTCGACGACCTGACGGCGCTCTTCGCCCGTGAGCTTGTGCGCTTCGCCCAGAAACCCGAGGATGGCGACGCCGTGGGCGCCGGCCTCGATCTGAAAGTCGATCAGGCGGCGAAGGCTGGCAAGGTCGAGGGTGCCGTCGTCCTTGAAGGGGGTGGGAAGGATCGGGTTGACGCCCCGCAACGCCGGTTTTTCATGGGCGCCCCTCACGAGTGGCGCTTTTCGGTGTGCGCGAAGCGTTCATGCCGTCGGTGGCCATCATACTGCGTAGCGAAACGTTGTTTCATTCTCATCGCTCGGCCAGTATGACACGGGGGACATGGTCGGGTCGCGGGCGGAAGGAGACCTGCGCGGCGACCACGGCCGCCGCGCGGACTACGGGGTGCGGGCTCGCTCGGATGTTCCGATGCCGTACGCCCGCCACAGCGGCGGAACGACCCCTCGCATGCGCTCCTGCCCTGCGGGGCAGGTGCAGGAGGTCGCCCGCCGTCAACCGGTGGATTTCGCCTTCAGCGGTGAGGGCAAGTACGCCCCCGACGACCAAGAACGTCGCCTCCTCCCGGGTGTGGTGGTGCGGTACGGGCGGACCCGACGCGCCGGGCGCCACCTCGAAGGTGCAGATGGACACCGGCGCGCCGTGGTGCGCCTCGAGGTGGAGGCGAATGCGAACCCTGCCGGAGACGAGGACCCTCGCGCGGTCGGCGTGAACCACCACGGGCCGGGGCGTGCTGGATGCGTCGCTCATGCCTCGAGCGTACGGGGGGTGCGCCGTGATGGCCATGAGGCGACGCGCCACCGTATTGGCATGACGCGTCACGCCTCAGGTGGGGGCACGCCTGCGCGCTCGTGATGGCGGCGCGCCCGTCCAGCGCGTGTACGCCCGCGTGAAACTGGGCGGGTCGGCGTAGCCCAGCAGGTAGGCGATCTCGCCCACGGCGAGACGCGCCTCGGCGACGTGGTGGATGCCCCGCTCGCGCCGCACGTCCTCGGTGAGCGATCGAAACGCCCATCCGCGCCGGTGCAGCCGCCGCTGCAGCGTGCGCGTACCCATAGCGAGCCGTGCGGCGACGTCGGCCAGGCGCGGCGTGCCCCCCGGCAGGTGCGTGGCGATCTCGGCGCGCACCACGTCCACGAAATCACGGTCCATGCCGGACCGAAGCCGTGCCACCTCGCGCCGCAACAGGGGCTGAAGGCCGCGGTAGCGACCGGGCAGGGGTTGGTCCAGCACGTCCCCGGCGTACGCCAGCCGGTTGCGTGGCGCGTCGAAGTGCACGTCGCACCCGAGCGCGTTCACGTAGCGGGCGGGTGCATCGAACGGCGGTCCCGCGAGCTCGGCTCGGATCGGCCGAGCGCCGTAGCGTCCGGTCATGCGCGCCAAGCCGGTCAACGCGTAGTCCCGTACCTGCTCTGGAATCGAGCCCCCGTAGCACAGGGCGCCCGCGTCGAGGTCGTAGACGAGGGTGGTGTGCCCACCGCTGACGACCGGGAAGGCGTGCGCGATGGCGGCGAGCCCCGCCCGCACCGTGTCGGCACTCGCGAACACGTACTCGAGGAGCCCTTGTGCGCCCTCCGGCAGGGCCTCGCCGGCGTGGAGGCCGAGGCCCGGCTTCGCCCACTGGACCTGCGCGGCCGGCCAGATGCGGGCCGTGGCGCTCAGCGGTATCCGCGCGTCCGGGTCGGCGAGGGCCGCCGCGTCGATGCCGGCCTCGCGGCGAATGCGGTCGTCGTCCAGACCCAGCGCCGTGAACGCCGATAGGCACGCGCGCAGGGCCAAGCACCACAGGGTCCCGGTCGGTGAACCTGCTCCCGCGATGCTGGGACGCGGCCGGTGTAAAGGCGCCGGGCCTTCCTCGCGTCGGACGGAACGCTCTGCCTTGTTCGCGCAGCAGCATAGCCCGCGCCCCTTGCGCGGGTCGGCCGCCGGGGCGCTGGTGGCGGCGTGGTCGTGCCTCGGTAACGCCCCCAGTGCTGAGGTGGGGACGGTCGCACGCCATCTCCCGTACGACGAGCGATCGGTGCTCGTGTGCGACGTTGCCCACTCCCGCGGCGTGCGGAGCCTGGAGGTACGAATGCGCACCATGACCGGCCTGGCGCTGAGCATCGCGGCCCTCTTCGTGTTGGCCGCGTGTGGTCAGCCGTCGGGTGGCCCACCGGACGAGCAACCGCCCAGTGAGGACGAAGTTCTGATCCCGGACACCACCAAGGTGCTGGACGCGGAAGCCCGAACCGCCCTCGTCGACGTAGGTGAGGACGGAACCCTGCGTTTCGCGTCCTCCGCCGGTGTGATCGCCGACCTCGAAACGGACGACGTCATCGCCAGCGAACCGGCGAACGCCGCCCCCAACGGCCTGTTGCGCAAGGTGGTGAGCGTCCGCGAGGAGGGCGGCCAGACCGTGGTGGAGACCACCGGCGCCGAGATCCGCGAAGCCATCCATCAGGGCAGCCTCAGTGTCAGCATCGACCTGGACGAAGCCGACCTGGAGGAGTCGCTGGCGCTCCAATCCGGCGTCCGGGTGCAGGGCCTGCGACACGACCTGGACACCGACTTCGGCACCGACGGGCGGGTACGGGCCACCGGCACGGTCGAGATCGACCCCGTCCTCGACTTCGACATGGGCATCTCCTGCGACCGCAAGGTGCTCGGCGTCTGCGCCGAGATTCCCGACCTGAACGTGTTGGTCAAACTCGGCGTCGAGGAGTCCGCCGACGTCGCGTTGGAGGGGGAGGACGCCACCGACTTCGACGAGGAGTTCCCGATCGCGCTCCACCAGTTCTCGCCCATCACGTTCAGCATCGGGCCGGTGCCCGTCGTCCTCACCCCCCAGCTGGAGATCTACCTCGGCGCGGAAGGCGAACTGAGCGCCAGCCTCTCGTTCCGGACGACGCAGGAGCTCACGCTGGCCGGGGGCTTCGAGTTCGACTCGGACGCGGGCTTCCGCAACATCTCGGAGCGCAGCACCGACTTCGAGGTCCGCACCATCGACGTCGAGGCCAGCGCCGAGGCCCGCGCGTTCGTGGGCGGACGCTACCAGGTGCACCTCTACGGCGTGATCGGCCCGTTCGGGGCGCTGGAGGCCGGCCCCAGCCTCGAGGCCGACCTACAGGGCCTGCCCGGCAGAGGTGACCTGATCTACGCCTTCGAGGGGTGCCTCACCGGCACGGTCGGCATCAACAGCGTCGACGTGCTGGACCTTCAGTACGACGCCGAGCTGTTCGACCTCTGCACCACCTTCGCCGAGGAGGCCAACAGCGACCCCAGCGTGACCATCGGGCTGCCCCAGGAAGACAGCGAGATCTTCGACAGCGAGGAGACCACGCTGCGGGCCAACACCTTCGACAGGGACGACCACGACGTCACCTGCGAGTGGACGTCCAGCCGGGGCGAGGACCCGCTCGCCGGCGTCGGGTGCGAGGGAACCACCACCTTCTCCAGCCTCGGCACGCGCACCCTGACCGTGACCGCCACCGATCCGTTCGGGGCGACCGACACCGACTCCGTCACGGTGGACGTGGAGGCGGCCCCTTTCATCCTGGTGCAGATCGACCAGCCGACCGAGGACGACGACTTCCGGCCCGATGACACGATCACGCTCGAGGGGTCGGCCCAGGGCGGCACCGAGCCGCACACCCTCGAGTGGTCTGGCGAGATCGAGATGAGCGACGTCCAACAGGTCGACATCGGCACGGGATCCTCGCTCACATGGACGCCGGAGGACGATCTGGCGTTCGACGACTGCTTCCAGGGCGACGACGGCGGGATCTTCGAACTGACCCTGACCGCGACCGACGCTGAGGGCCGCACGGAAGCGCGGTCCATCGAGTTCTTCATCGGCCACATCTGCATCGAGTGACGGAGGAACCGACGCTCATGCCAACGCGCACGTACGCAATGCCCCGTGACTTACCGGCGCCAGAAGGGGGGGAACTGGCTCAGGCCCACCGACGTGCCTACGGGGTCTAGACCAAGTCCCACGCGTCCTGACGACCATCCGTCCTTGGAAGGAGGAAGACCCATGAACGCAATTCGATTCGCCCTACCCGCCCTTCTCGCCCTGTCCCTCGCCGCCTGCGCCCCAGGCGCCTACGACGGCAGTAGCGAGGTTTCGACCGATGGCTCCTCGGCCTCCGCCAGCGACGCCCCTCCCCCCTGCCCGGACACCATCTCGATCCGCGACTTCGCCTTCGAGCCGGAGGCGTGCAGCGTGCAGGCGGGCACGACGCTCACCTTCGTCAACGACGACGGCGCGCCCCACACCGCCACCTCGGACGACGGTGCGGCCACCGCCTTCGACACGGGGACCCTGCAGCCGGGCGACTCGGCCACGATCACGCTGGACACGGCCGGCACGTCTCCCTACCACTGCGACATCCACCCCTCCATGCAGGCCACCATCGTAGTGGTCGACGGCGGGGACACCAGCGCCCAGGCAGGCGATGACGGAGACGGCGACGACGACGGCGACTCGGGGTACTGAGCCGGTGGGGCCGCGCGCATGGTCGCGCGTCGCCCCTGGACCAGGAGGAAGCACGCCATGACGAAGCCGAAAAAGCGCGTCCGCGTCCTTCTGCTCGCCGTACTGCTGGCCGTCGGCCTGAGCGGCTGCCAGCAGACGCCCCCCGGCGACGGAAACGGCAACGGTGGCGGTTCCTGCAGTGGCGGCAGCACCACCAACCTGGCCGACGACACCAGCGAGGCGCGTGTAAACGCCCAGGACTACCACCACCTAAGCATGCTCAAGCAGCTGAACGCCGGCGATCACGTCGGTCTGTGCGTGGTGCCGGGCACCGTCCACGTGATGTCCGATGGGTGCTGCGTCGACCCCCGCAGCGTTCCGGTGGCGGGCTCAACGGCCGCATGGGGACGCCCCCCGTGCGGAGCTCGGCACGGGTGTACGCTTGCGCGGTGACGCGCGAACGTTCCGCCGCGACCTTCACGCACGCGCACCGTCCGGGCGGGCCGGCATGAGCACGAACGGCGCCTCGACGCCACCGGGCACCGATACGGACGGCGCGCCCGCTCGACACAGCCGCCTCGTCGCCCGTTCGCCCGGCTACTACGGCTGGTTCGTCGTCGCGGCCGGCACGCTGGGCGCGATGATGACCACGCCGGGGCAAACGACCGGCGTGTCCGTGTTCCTGGACCACATCATCGCGGACGTGGGCCTGTCCCGCTCGGGCGTGTCCAGCCTGTACCTGGTCGGCACGCTGCTGGGCTCGCTGTCGCTGCCGTTCGCCGGTAGGTTCGTCGACCGCAGGGGGCCACGCACGGCGGTGATGGTGTTCGCAGCCGCGTTCGCATTGGCGTGCGTGTGGATGGGGATCGCCGTGGAGGCCGTGACGCTGTTGATCGGGTTCACGCTGATCCGCGCCCTCGGCCAGGGCGCGCTCACGCTGGTGAGCCAGCACGCGATCGCGATCTGGTTCGTGCGTAAGCGCGGCATCGCCATCGGCCTGATCGGGGTCGGGACGGCCTTGGCCAGCGCGGTCTTCCCCGTCCTCATCGAGACACTGATCGGTTCGTTCGGGTGGCGCGTCTCCTACATGCTGCTCGGGGCCCTCGTCGCCGTCACCATCCTGCCGATCGGCGCGCTGGTGTTCCGGGACCGGCCCGAAGCGTACGGGCTACGACCGGACGGGGGCGCGCCCGGAACGCCGGACGACGGGGAGGACGCGCCGGCGACGGAGGAGGTGGACTACACGCCGCAGGCCGCCCGCCGGACCGTGACGTTCTGGTTGTTCGTCACCGGCTTGGCGTTGGCGTCGGGCCTGGGGACAGGCCTGGTGTTCCACCACTTCTCGATCCTGGGCGAGGGTGGCGTCAGCCGCGCGGACGCGGCATTGGCGTTCGTCTGGTTTGGCGTGGCCTCGGCCAGCAGCAACCTCGGCACCGGCGCGCTGATCCGCAGGGTGCCGCCCAGGTTCCTGCTGAGCGTGATGCTGGCGATGCTCACCGCCAGTCTGGTGCTGGCCGGCTTCGTGCCTGGGCCGCAGGTGGTGATCGTGTACGGCCTGCTGCTCGGGGCGCGAACGGGGATGTTCGGTTCACTGGAGGGCAACGTGTTCGCGTACTACTTCGGCCGCCGGGACCTCGGCGCCATCAAGGGCTTCGCCACCAGCGCGCTGATCGTCGGCTCGGCCGTCGGTCCCCTGATCATGGCTGCGGGCTACGACCTGCTGGGAAGCTACACCGTGACGATGCTCGCGTGCGCCGTGCCGCCGTTCGCCTTGGCCGTGGTCGCGCCGTTCCTTCGCCTGACCGACGGGACCCGCGTGCGCTGAACGCGCGTTGCACGCACCGACCCACGAGGCGGCACCATCGGGTAGCGTGCTGCGTGACCATGCAAACCGTCGTCCCCCAACCCCGGGAAGCGCGCCAGAGCGTCCATCGCCGCCGCAACGTGTTCGTCGTCGGCATGGACGAGTACCAACGCACGCGTCTGGCCGGCTTGACCGAAGCCGCCGACTGCCGGTTCCATACGCTGTTGCCCATGAACCGGCTCCGCGGCGTGACGGATCTTCCGGTCGCCGACCTGATCGACGAGGCGGAACGCCGCTTGGACGAGTTCGGCGACGACGTCGACGCCATCCTCAGCTTCCTCGACTTCCCGGCCATCGAGATCGCCACCCTGCTGCAGTGGCGGCACGATCTTCGAGGGCCGACGCTGGAGGCGATCCTCCGCTGCAACCACAAGTACTGGAGTCGCCGGTTGCAGGCCGAGGTCGCCCCGGAGTGCATCCCCCCGTTCGGCTGTTTCGATCCGTTCGACGACGGTGCGTACGGCCGGCTCGACGTGCCGGTGCCGATGTGGATCAAGCCGCTCAACGGCTGGCGGTCGCACCTGGGGTTCCGCGTGGCCAGTGAAGCGGACTTCCGTGCCGGTTCGGCGGCGATCGCGGCGGAGATGGACCGCTTGTCGGAGCCGCTGGAGTACTTCATGGCGCGCGCCGAGATTCCCGACGCGGTGGCGCGCCTCGGTTCGCGGGTCGCCCTGGCCGAGGGCATCATCGGCGGGGCGCAGTGCACGGTCGAAGGGTACGTGTTCGACGGCGAGCCGCACGCCTACGGCGTGGTCGACTCGATCCGCGAGCCCAACCGCTCCACGTTCCAGCGCTACCAGTACCCCTCGCGTCTGCCCGAGGAGGTGCGGGACCGCATGGGGGACGTCGCCTGCCGGGTGATGTCTCGGATCGGCTTCGACAACGGCGCGTTCAACATGGAGTTCTTCTACGACCGCGCGCACGACCAGGTGTGGTTGCTGGAGATCAACCCGCGCCTGTCCCTGTCGCATTGCGAGCTGTTCGAGCGGGTGGACGGCCTCAGCCATCAGATCGTGGCAGTGGACATCGCGCTGGGTCGCCGGCCGCGGCTCACGCCCGGCCAAGGGGCGTACAAGGCGGCGGCGAAGTGCTTCATTCGCGCACACGCCGATGCGCGGGTCGAGCGAGTCCCCTCGGCGGAGGAGCTCGCCGCCGTGGAACATGCCGTACCCGGCACCACCATCGAACTGGACGTCGAACCGGGTATGCGCTTGTCCGACCTGACCGACCAGGACAGCTACTCCTACGAACTGGGCGCCGTCTGGATCGGGGGCGAGGACACGCACGAACTGAACGAGAAGTACGATGAGGTGCTGGGGCGGTTGAACCTGCGTTTGAGCGACGACGCGTCGTGACGTGACGCAGCGAAGGGCCCGAGGTTCGAGACCTCGGGCCCTTCGCGTTCGCCGCTGCAGGGGCGTATGCCAGCCGCGTCGGCCGGATCAATCGAACAGGCCCGGGCCGTCCGGCGGGATGCACATGATCATCGTGTAGTCCAGCCGGCCCCACGCGTCCCCTTCGGGCGATTCGAAGCCGTACTGGTAGCGCGTTCGGGCTTCCAGGCCGTCCACCAGCGCGTTGCCCAACTGGAGCGATTCGCGTGCGGGGGTGACGCTGAAGTCGGTCAGGAGCCGTCGCGCCAGGTCTTCCTCGCCGGCGTCCAGCAGGTGCTGGACGCTCGGTTCGAGGCCGACCATGGCATCCGCCGTCTGCGCCTCGAATCCTGCCAGCGTCGCCTGCACGTCGTGCAAGAACTCCTCCGGCCGGGCACAGGTGTAGTACAGCAGCCGCTTGAACGTCCGCGTCGCGAATTCGCTGGCCTCCTGGTGCTGGTAGTCCTCGGTGAGGAACACCGTGGCGGCGTCCTTGTGCATGTAACGGTGCCAACCGAATTCGGGGGGAACCTCGTTCGAGCCGATGTAGTACGGCACGAACGGGGTGGTCACGGAGCTGGTCGGCGCCACCCACAACACGCCGAGGTCTCGCGGGAAGTCGGGCCGCAGGTGTGCGACCTGGTCGCAACCGGTGGAGTCGCCCGACAGCGCGGGCGTACGAACCAGCGCCTGCATCCCTTCCAGCGTCACGGGTGCCATCTCGCGCACGCGCTCCTCGAAGTCGGCGATGGTGGGTCCGTCGAGGCGGAACAGCGGCTGTTGACGGCCCTGTCCGTTTCCGTACACCGCGTTGACGTTGAACGGCTCGCCGGCGTCGGGGTCGTACCAGCCTTGCTCCACCGCGAACGAGATCAGGTTGTCGGACCCCATGTAGTCGGGGTGCTCCTGGTAGTTGTCGGGGATCTCCAGGATGTAGCCGGGGTACGACAGTCGCACGTCGTCGCAGCCGACGCGTTCGGCGACCCACAGGCCTTGGCTGCCGGCCATCTGCTTCATGACCCAGCCTTCCTGGGCATCGGCGAAGAAGTGCGAGTTGCCGCCGTAGGTACTGAAGCCGTACTCGTCGATCAGCGAGGCGACGATCTCGACCGCTTCGCGGGCACTGGTGGCGCGGTCCATGGCGATGCGGGCCAGGTCGCTGTACTGCGGCCCCGTTTGCGGCGTCTCGGTCATGTCGACGAGTTCCTGGCGGGACGGTGACCAGATATCGCGTCCCGCCACGTGGTGTTCGCTCAGGCCCCGTTCGTCAAGGGAGCCGGAAACCCTTCGTAGTCGGAGTAGTCGCTGCTGATGAACTTCGCGGTCTCCTCGACCTGCGGGATCTCGATCGGCTCGCCAGGGATGGCCGCGTCCGCGGTGACGCCCTTTTGGATGGTGGCGTCCGGCGGGTGTTGCGCGCGCGGCACGGTTCGTGCACGAACGAGGCCCGCAACCTGTCGTGGATCCGATTCAATATCGACGCGTACCGCGGCCCGGTTGGTAGAGCGAAAGCGCACCTTGGGCCGAAGAAAACCCTAGAACGAAGGATTGCATCGGCGGCATCCGGAGATCGGCGGTCGGGCCTCCTGGCGCTACCTCCGGGCGCCGCGCCGCGGCGGCACGGCACGCCTGCGTGGGCCACGCGGGGGCGCGTAAGGATCTCGTGACCCACCCCCGGCTACCGTCCCGTCGTGATTTCGCCGCCGTCCCTCGACCCCATCCCGCGACCCGACGCGAGCGAGGCGCGTTACGCGCTGAAGTGGCGCAAGACGCTCCTCCTCGCCATCCCGTTCGGGGCAGCAGCGTTCCTCGCCGGGTGGGCCCTGGAGGTCCCCAGCGGCCAAGCCACGACGTTCGACATGGTGGCCTACCCGGTCATGGGGTTCCTGATGCTGGCCCTCGAAGGCCTGCTGGCCCTCGACCGACGGGCCCTGACCACGGTCGTGATCGGCATTATCGCGGGCGCCAGCACCTTCTTCGTCGCCAAGCTCGGGTGGTTGCTGTTCGGGGGTCACACGGACGTCGGCATTCAGGCGCAGTTGACCGAGACGTTCTTCTGGATTCCCGTCGTGTACCTGCTTTCGTTCGTGTTGGCCAAGGTTCGCGCGGGACGCTACATCGTGGTCGCGTTCACGGCAGCCGTCCTCGGCCTCAGCGTGGCGTACGCCCTCCCCCACGCCATGGCGGGCACCTCGTGGGGCGTGACGTACGCGTTGATCGAGCTGAACCTGGCGAACACGGTCCTGTTGGCCCTGACCTCCGCCTTCATCAGCTTCAAGGAGGACTACACGCGAACCCAGGCGCGGATGGACGAGGCGGAACGCTTCGCGTACACGGACTCGCTCACCGGCCTGCCGAACCGGCCGCAGCTGAAGATCGACCTGGAGCATCGCCTCGCCAACGCCCGGGCGCGCGGCACCCACCTGGCCGTCCTGTTCCTCGACATCGACGGCTTCAAGGTGATCAACGACACCGTGGGCCACGAGGCGGGCGACGAGCTGTTGCGGCAGTTCGCCGCGCGCCTGCAGGCCGAAATCCGCCGCGGCGACGTCTTCGCCCGGATCAGCGGCGACGAGTTCGTGGTCCTCCTCGACGACGTCGGCTCGCCCCAGACCGCCCTGTTCGTGGCGCGCAAGCTGCAGGCCGCGCTGGTCGAACCGTTCACGCTGGACGGTCACGCCCATCACGTCACCGCCAGCATCGGCGCGTGCATTCACCCGCACGACGCCGACGATGCGGCGACGTTGCTGCAGCACGCCGACGCCGCGATGTACCGCGTCAAGCGTTCCGGCAAGAACGGCGTGCAGCGCTACCGCGACGACTCCGACGCGCAGGTGGAGCGGCAACGGGCGCTGGAACGCGAACTTCGCAAGGCGCTGTCCGCCGGGCAAATCTCGCTGGTGTACCAGCCGTTGCACGACCTCGGGACCGGTGCGGTCCGCAAGGTCGAAGCCTTGCTGCGTTGGCACCACCCGCACTGGGGGCACGTGTCGCCCGCAGAGTTCGTACCTATCGCCGAGCGGAGCGGGCTGATCGTCGGCTTGGGCGAGTGGGTGTTGCGGGAGGCCTGCCGGCAGGCGAAGGCGTGGTCGCGCCAGTCGGGGGAGGATCTCACGGTGTGCGTCAACGTCTCCCCCATGCAGTTCGCCCATCCCGGCTTCTACCGGACGGTGGAGGCGGCGCTCGAGGAACACGCCCTGATGCCGGAGTGCCTGGAGCTCGAGCTGACGGAGGGGATCGTCATGCACGGCGTCGAGCACGTTCACGAGACCCTGGACCGCCTGCAGCGCCTGGGCGTCCACATCGCCATCGACGATTTCGGCACCGGCTACTCGTCGTTCGCCTACCTGCGCGACATGCCGATCGACACCGTCAAGATCGACCGCAGCTTCGTGCGGGACCTGGGGTCCCCGCTTCATGCGCCGCAGTTCGCGTTGGCGTTGGTCGAAGCGATCACGCACCTCGCGTCGCACCTCGACCTGCAGATCGTCGCCGAAGGGGTCGAGACCGACGCCCAACGCCGCGTCGTGAGCGACCTGGGTTGCCACCTGGGCCAGGGGTACTACTTCTCCAAGCCGATGCCGCCCCCCGACGTCGAGCCGTACCTGTACCTCTCAAGCCGCCAAGGAGGCGTGACGGCGGGGCCGCTAGTCAACTGACGTCAGCCACAACGTCATCCCGCCTACGCGCCGATCGCCGGCGATGGCCTCGCACGCGTAGCGGTCGCCCGTCGCCTCGTCCTCTTCGGAGCGAGGCGGTTCGGGGTCCGCCCGGAAGCGCACCGCTTCGCCAGCCCAGGCCAGGTCGCTGGCGCTCACCTCGCCGCGCACGACCCGGTACGGCTGGGGTGGGTCGCCGTAGAGCCGTCCCGCCAGGTACGACAGTTGCCCCATGAGGACCGCCACGGGCAGGGCTGGGTAGCCGCCGAAGTGCCCCGCGCACGCGGAGGCCGGAATCTCCTTCACCACCTGCTCTGCCCCGTCGCCGTCCCGCGTCCAGCAGGACGTCAGCAGCGCTTCGTACGGGTTCGGCCCGGCCGGCGTCGTCAACGCGCGGTGCCGGAACAGGCGTTGGAACGCCGACTCGGTGAGGATGGTGTATTCGATGCGGAACGAGGCCAGTGCGGCGTCGGCGGCGGTCGCCGTCACGGACGCCGTGCACGCGCGTTTGCTGGTCTCGAGCAGTTCACTGGAGAACCGCACCGGCGTTCCGTACGGTGCTTCGTTGGGCTGGTAGCGGCACTCGGCGTGCCGTGCCAGGTAGTAGCGACGCCGGTCGTCGGGCTGCGCGCTGGCCGCGTGACACAGGCCGGTGATGGCGGCGTGCCGCCCCAGTTCGGCCGCGGGCATGGGCCCGTGCTCGCGAAACGGCGGCGATTCGGCCTGCGCCGTGGCGGAGAGGTAGAGGCCTTCCAGGGACAAATCGCGGAGTGCGAAGTACGGCGGTTGCACGCCGATGCGTTGGAGAAGGTCGTGCTGGGCCTGGCGGCGAGATACGTGGGTCGTGGTGCGCTGTCCGATGTGTGGCATGACACAGAGCGTATCCTTGGCGGGTCCGGCGACCCGATGAACATTTCGTGATCAGGGCGCCACGTTCATCGTGCCAGCAATGCGTCCAAGCTCGCCAACGCCCTGCGCAGCGCCCCGGGTCGTTCCAGGTGGACGTCGTGGCCTGCGTCTTCGGCGACGAGGAGCGGTGCGCCGCCGGCCCGCCGCGCCAGGTCCTCCTGCAGCCGCCGCCAGGTGCGCTCGGCCGCCTCGGCGTCGGGGTGGGAGCCGAACATGTCGTCGCGCCCGTGCCGGAGCACCACCGTGGGAAGGGCCGCCATGGCGTACGCGTCGGCCTCCCGAAGCGTCCGTTCCACCTCTTCCAGGCGTCCCCGTTCGGCCGCGGTCGCAGCGAAGAAGGCGGGGCGCGCCAGCTGCGCCCAGTAGGCGTCCAGGGCGTCGGCCGGCAGATCGGGGGCTTCGTGCAGGAGTGGTGCGAACAGGCGCACCAGCCCGAGGTGCGCCAGGACCCGCACGCCCCGCCATGCGGACTCCGTGCGGTCCTCCAGCGCCACGATGCCGCCTGGGAGGCGCTCGCGTGCCTCCTCGTGCCTGGCGTCCACCAGCAGCAACCCCGCCACCCGGTCGGGCCGGCGCTGGGCGTACAGGCGTGCGTAGCTTCCGCCGAATCCGTGGCCGAGCAGCACCACGGTGCCCGCGGTGGGCCCATCGCCCGCGGACCCGCCGAGCGCGTGACGCACCACGCGGTCCAGGTCCCGCACAACTGCGTCCGGACGCCCGGCGTCCCGGCGTGGATCGCTCCAGCCGTAACCGGGCCGGTCGTAGCTGCACACGCGCCGGTCCTGGGCCAATACGCGCTGGGCGGGCTGCCAGTCGATGGTGCCGCTGCCGCTGCCGGGCACGACCACCACGGGCGGCGATCCCGACCCGCGGCACAGGACGTGCACGGCGCGGCCGTCGACCTGCAGCCGCGTGCCCGGCGGCGTATGTCGCGCCGCGTCGCGGGCGCTGGCGATGCGTTGGTAGACGAAGCCTGCCACCAGCGCCAGCACGATCGTCGCGACGACCGCCAGGCCCACGCCCCGTGCGACGCGCCCGAAGGTCACCGGCGACCCGGGAACGAGGGGTCGAGGCGGCTCCGACGCGGCGCGCCATGCTGCGTCATGTCAACCCTAGGACGCGGCGCGCCGTGGCGTCGGCCAGCACCACGGAGGCGGCGGCCTGCCGCGGCGGGACGGACCAGTAGCGTGCCAAGGCGCGGTTCTTCTGCTCGGGAGAGACCCTACGAAAGCCGTGCTTCTCGTAGAACCGGTGCGCCCAGGTGGCGTCGGCCCAGGTGCCGATCAGGACGGGCCGCGTCGTTCCCTCGAGGAGGTGACCGAGCAGCGCGGAGCCGATGCCGCGTCGTTGCTGGCTGCGCAGCACGTACGCATGCCGGATGAGCGTCACCTCCTGCACCTCCTGGATGCCCATCACGCCCACGACACGTCCGTCCGCGACGTAGGCGAAGAACCCGACCCCGTCCGCGATCTCCTCCCGGAGTTCGCTGGCGGGCATGTACGGCTCGGTCCAGCACGCGGCCGGGATGACGTGCCGGTACGCTTCGGCCCCGTCGTTGACGACGTGCACGATGTGATCGACGTCGCGTTCGCTGCAGGGGCGGATCGACACGGGTTCTCCTCTCGCGGGACAGTCACTTCCGACGCCTTGGGCGCGCGGGGCGGGCCGTTCGCAGGAATCGTACCGACCGGCGCAGTCGATGCGTCGTACCATGCGTACCGTACGCTTCGGAAGGAGGCACGTTTTGCCTTCTCCCCTTCGGGTTGCCGCTGTGCCACGTTCCATCTGCATCGTCCTGTCGACCCTCGCATTCGCACTGACGTGGTTCGCGCTCGCCCAGGACGTGATCACGGCGGGCGGCGAAACCGACTATGCGCCGTACGAGTCGTACGACGAGGACGGCGATCCCGCCGGTTTCAACGTCGACCTGTTGCGCGCGATCGGCCGCGAGGTCGGCTTCGCGCTGGGCCCGTGGCAGGAGCAACGCGAGCGGCTTCAGGCCGGCGAGGTGGACGTACTCGGCATGTTCGTGTCCGAAGCACGGCGCATCCGTGTCGACTTCGCGGAACCGAACGTGATCGTGTCGCATCGGATCTTCGTCCCGGCAGGCCGGGAAGCCGTCGAGGGCCTCGAGGACCTCGCCGGGCGAAGCGTGGTCGTGCAGCGCGGTGCGTACAGCCACGAACGGCTGGTGGCTACGAACCTCGAACTCGAACTGATCCTGGTCGATGACGAGCGCACGGGCCTGCTGCGGTTGGTGCGCGAAGGGCACGATGCGGCCCTGCTGACCGAGCATCGCGCGCGGCGCGTTTTAGAGGACGAAGGCCTGAACGGAGAGGTCGTCTCGGGCCCGCCCGTACTGCCAACAAAGTACGCCTTTGCCGTGCGCCCCGGCGGCGATGCCCTTCTGGCGCGTATCGACGAGGGTTTGGCGCGCGTCAAAGGCCAGCGGCGAGTTCGACCGCATCTACGCACGCTGGTTGACGCCCCGCGAGGAGGGCTACGAGCGGCGTCCAACGTGGCTCGTGGCTGGTGGCGGGCTCGCGTTGGCCCTGTCGGTCGCCGCCTCGTGGGCATGGCGGGCGCGTCGACGCCGCCGCGACGACCGGACCGCGCGCAGCGAGTTTAAGCATTTGCGTCGCCACGACCCGCTGACGGGGTTGTTGAATCGGCCGGCGTTCGAAGCGGAGCTGGCTCACGCTTCTGGGGCCACGGGTGTTGGCGCCGTATCCGGGCAGGACGCGCTGGCGACCTTCAACATCGATCAGTTCCGGCTCTTGAACGAGACGTACGGGCACGCGCGGGGCGACCGGGCGCTCCGCGACGTGGCAGGTCTCATTCAGCGATTGTCGACCCCGACGGACCGCAGTGCTCGGCTGGGCAACGACGAATTCGCCTGGCTGCTACGGGGGACGGACCTTCCCGCGGCTCGAGCGCGTTGCGAGACGCTTCTCGAACGCATCCGGACGGAGGGGGTCACCGACCTCGGGTCCCACGTGCGGATCACGGCAAGCGTTGGACTCGTCGCCGCGAACGGAGTGCAGGACGCGTCTACGCTTCTGCAATGTGCCGATGCAGCCACGCTCGCGGCCAAGGCGGACGGGGGCGACCGGGTGCACGAGTGGCAAGAGGACGACACCCGTTTGGCCGAGCGGCGGGGTGCATTGCGTTGGATCCGCGAGATCCGCGAGGCGCTGGACGAGGACCGGTTCACGGTGTTCGCACAACCGATCGTGGCGAGCGATCCGGCGGCGAGGTCCGTGCCTGCGGTTGAGGCGCTGATCCGCATGCGGACGCGTGAGGAGGAGATCGTGCCGGCCGGTCGCTTCATGCCGGCCGCCGAACGCTACGGGCTGGCCAGCCGCATCGACGACTGGATGGTGAAAGCCGTCCTGGCGTGGCTAACGCCGAATCCAGCGCGGCGCAAGGAGCTGCGGCACGTCCACGTGAACCTCTCCGGTCGCAGCCTGGGCGACCCCGCCTTCCTCGCAGCCCTGGAGGTGGCGTTGGTCGCGTCCCGCGCGTTGCTTCCCTCGCTGTGCTTCGAGGTCACGGAGACGGCCCTGATCGAGAACCTGGACACCGCGCGCGACGTGATGACGCGCCTGCACGATCTGGGGTGTCGCTTCGCGCTGGACGACTTCGGGATCGGGCATTCGTCCATGCGCTACCTCAAGCGTTTGCCGGTGGACTACCTGAAGATCGACGGCGTGTTCGTGCGGGACATGGCGCGGGACCCCGAGGCCGCGAAGCTGGTCGGTCAGATCCACCGGCTGGCCCGCACGATGGGTCTCGGCACCATTGCCGAGTTCGTCGAGTCCGACGAGATCCGCAGTCGGCTGCGTGGTTTGGGGGTTCAGGAGGTGCAGGGCTACGCCGTGGGGAAACCCGCGCCGTTGGACGAGGCGGTGGCGGCGTGCGCCCAGCGCACGCCGACCCGAGGCGCGTTCAGGCCGCGCTGACGGGGTGTGGATCGTGCACGTCCGCCAGAACGCGTTGCATCCACACGCGCGTCGCGCCGACCGCTGCGCCGCCGGGCCCCACGACACGCGCCGGGCGCGTGCGCAGATTGTTGTCCAACAGGGTCGGAAGCCGCCTTCGTGCCTCGTGCTCGATGCGCTTGCGCACCTCCGCGGGCGCACCCGCCAGCTGGCCGCCCAACACCAGAAGGTTCGGTTGGACCAGGTGCACGAAGGCGGCGATGTGCGCGCCGAGTACGACGCTCATTCGGGCGACCACCTCATCGGCCGGCCGGTGACCCGCGGCGGCGCCGTCCAACAGGTCTCGCACCGTGACGCTGGGCGCACGGTGGCGTGCCCCGGCCGCTCGGGACAGGCGCGCGTGCACCTCGGCCAGCCCCTTGGCGGTGAGGAGTTGGGCGGCGTCGGGGTCGTCGACGCCGGGCGTCAGGTCGGAGGCGACGAGGCCGGCGTTGCCGAACGGTCCCACGTAGGGGGCGCCGCCCAAAAACATGGCGAACTTGACGCCCTCTTGGAATCCGACGTACGCCGCGGGCCGCGCGACCTCCGCGGGCGTGAACTCGGCGGTGGCCAGGGCGTCGACATCGTTGACCACGGCGACACGGAGGCCGGTCGCGCCGCGCAGGCGGTCGCACAGGGGCAGGTTGTCCCAGTTTGGGACACGCCCGATGGTGAGGATGGTGCCCGTCTCGGGGTCCACGTACCCCGGGGTGGCCACGCCGAGCCCGAGGACGCGGCGTTCGGGCATGCGCGTTCGCAGCCTCTCCAAGAAGCCGAGCACCTCCCGGTGCACGGCCTCGGGCTCCAGTTCGGCGAGGTCCGACGGTTCGACCGCGTCCAGGACCGTTCCGGTGAGGTCGGTCGCCAGCAGCCGCATGCCGGGGTGGGCCAGGTGGACGCCCACGAGCGCGTGCGTGGTCTCGTCGATGCCGAAGCGGTTGGCGGGTCGACCGCCGGTGCCTTCGGCCCGGCCGACCACCCGCACCCAACGCGCGCGCTCCAGGTCGTGCACGGCACGCCGAACCGTGGGCAGGCTGGTTCCCGTGGCGTCACTCAGTTCGGCGAGCGAGCCGGGGCGATCGAGGAGGTGGGCGAGGATGGCGCGTTGCGTGTCCATGGGGGTCCTTGGGGGGTCCGGGGGGCGGCTCGGACGATACTGGATGCGACCGTGGCGTGGCGCGGGGCGCGCACCCACGTCGCTGCCCCCTTGACACCTTTTCGAAAGCATTATACAAAAAGGCATCCCTAAGTGGCGTGGGCCGTTGCGCCCATCGCCGAGCACGACCGCCGCTTGCCACCTGACGAGGAGGCGCTCACGACGTCATGATCGCGGGATTCGAAGGTCTGACCCCCCGCTACGGGGACCTGCACACCCATTGCGACCTCTCCTACGGCCACGGCAGCCCAGAGGAGGCCCTGGTCAATGCCCGTTTGCAGCTGGACTTCGTGAGCTTGACGGTGCACGGCGCCTGGCCCGACGTCCCCGCGGACGATCCCGACCTGGCCTACCTCGTCGACTATCACCGCCGCGGCTTCGAACGTGCCCGCGAAGGGTGGGACGCCTACGTGCGCCTGGTCGAGGCCACCAACGACCCCGGCACGCTGGTCACCTTGCCCAGCTTCGAATGGCACTCCAGGCGCTACGGCGACTACTGCGCCTACTTCCGCGAGCCGCAGGAGAGCCGCATCATCGACGCGCCCGACCTCCCCGCCCTCAGGGCGGCCGTCCAGGACGCCCCCAGCGGGGCGATGCTGATCCCCCACCACACCGGCTATCAGCGCGGCTACCGCGGCATCGACTGGGACGCCTTCCGGGACGACGCGTCCCCCCTCGCGGAGATCGTGTCGTTCCACGGCGCCGCCGAGAGCTGCGATGGGCCGGTTCCCTACCTGCACGCGATGGGACCCCGCGTGGGGGCGGGCACGGCCCGGCACGGTTGGCGCGCCGGCCACCGCTTCGGCGTGGTCGGCGGTACCGACCACCACAACGCCGTCCCCGGCGCGTACGGGTTCGGCCGCACCGGGGCGTGGCTGCCGGAGCTGACGCGCGAATCCTTGTGGGACGCGCTTCGTGCGCGGCGTACCTACGCGCTCACCGGCGACCGCATCGCGGTGGCGTTCACCGTCAACGGAACATTGATGGGCGGCGTGGCGCCCGCCGCCGACGCCCGCGACGTCGAGGTCGCCGTCCGCGGCGGCCACGGGCTGGAGTACGTCGAGCTCCTGCACGACGAGCGCGTCGTGCACCGCGAGTCGGTCTTGCCCCAGCCGGCCTTCGCCGGCGGGCCGGCCCGCGTCAAGGTCCACGTCCAGGTCGGTTGGGGCGAACGTGACGAGGCCACCCCGTGGGACGTGCAGCTGCGGGTGCGCGACGGTCGCTTGGTCGACGTCGAGCCCCGCTTCCGCGGCCCCTTCCCCTCCGGGGCGCCGCCGCTGGACGGCGTCCGCGCCCCGCACGCGCTGGAACGCCCTGGCGCCGACGCCGTACGCTTCACCACCCGAACCTTCCCGAACCCCTACTCGGCGATCGCCGCCACCGAGGGCGTCTGCCTGGAGATCGACGCCGACGACGCCACGGCGTTGGAGGCCGTGGTCAACGGCGAACGCCACGACGTGCCCGCTGCGCGAGCTTGAGCGACGGCGCCCGCAGCGCCCACCTGGCCGGCTTCGTCTCCCCCGCCATCGCCTTCGGCCGCGCCGTGCCAGCCTCCGAGTTCGCCACCACCTTCCGTTTCCGCCACCACGCGCGCGACGCGGGCGTCGACGCCTACCGCGTACGCGTGCGGCAACGCAACGACCAGTGGGCGTGGAGTTCACCCGTTTGGGTGCGCGCCGCCACCTCCGAAGGGGGGTGAGAGGAGGGACCGACCACCGTTCACCGACGCCTCGTGCCTAGTCGGCGCCGCCTTGGAGCCGCGCCGCACCGAAGGAGATCCCATGCGTACCACCGTTCGTTTCCTGCTCGTCCTCAGCCTGGCGTGGGCTACCACCGCCCTCGCACAGGACAGCAGCATCGACTGCGTCACCGACGAAGAAGCCACCATCACCTACCTGGGTGACCCCGTCGGCAACCTTCCGGAGACCGAAGCAGCCACCATCGCCGCCTTCGAGGAGGCCTGCCCCCACATCGACGTCGAGCGCGTCCCCGGCCCCTCCAGCACCTCGGAGGTGCTGTCGAACTACCTCACCATGCTGGAGAACGAGAGCGGCGACATCGACGTCATGCGGATCGACGTGATTCAGCCCGGCATTCTCGCGGACAACCTGGTGGACCTCTCCCCGTACGTCTCGCAGGAGGTGCTCGACCAGCACTTCCCCGGCTACGTTCAGAACAACACCCTCGGCGACGAGTTGGTCGCCATCTCGTTCCGCCTCGGGGCCGGCATGCTCTACTACCGCACCGACCTGCTCGACGAATACGGCTATGACGGCCCGCCCGAGACCTGGGACGAGCTCGAGGAGATGGCCTCGACCATTCAGGAAGGCGAGCGCGCCGACGGCAACGACGACTTCTGGGGCTTCGTGTGGCAGGGCAACGACTACGAGGGCCTGACCACCAACGCCCTGGAGTGGCAGGTCTCCGCCGGGGGCGGCCGCATCGTCAGCGACGCGGGCGAGATCGAGGTCAACAATGCGGCCTTCCGCGACGCGCTCGAGCAGGCCGCCGGCTGGGTCGGTACCATCAGCCCGCCCGGCGTCACCGGCTACCAGGAAGAGGACGCCCGCGGCGTGTGGCACGCCGGCAACGCGGCCTTCATGCGCAACTGGCCGTACGCCTACAGCACCACCCTGGACAGCGAAGCGGTCGGCGACGCCTTCGCCGTCACCCACCTGCCCGCCGGCGAGTCTGGCGACTGGGCGACCTCCATGGGCGGCTGGAGCATCGCGGTCAACAAGTACAGCGAATACCCCGAGGCGGCCGTGGCCTTCGCCAAGCACTTCGCCTCCTATGAAGAACAGAAGCGCCGCGCCATCGAGAACTCGATCAACCCCACCATCGCCGCCCTCTACCAGGACGAGGACGTCATCGAAGCGGTGCCGTTCTTCGACGGACTGAACGAGGTGTTCGCGAACGTCACGCCTCGCCCCTCGACCGTCACCGGCGAGCAATACAACCAGGTGTCCACGCTCTACTCCGGCGCCGTGCACAGCGTGCTGACCGGGGAGCAGAACGCCGCCACCGCGCTCGAGCTCCTGGAGCTGGACCTCCAGGATCTACTGAACGACTGAGTCCGCTGTAGGGGGGGCGGTTTCACCGTCCCCCCACCCGGTTCCCTCCCATGGACCCACGCCGCGACACACGCACGCACCGCCCCGCCACGACCCCCGGTTCGCTGGCGCTGGGCGGTGCCCTCGTCCTTCTGGGCCCCCTTGCCGTGCTGGTGCTGGTCCTGGCCATCGGCGCCGACCCCGGCGTGCGAGCCGCGTTGGAGGCGGGCGCCGGACCCGAGGCGCCTTCGTTGACGCTCGCGGTCCTGGACGGCTTCGGCCTGCTCGTGCCGTTGCTGGTCGCGACCCTCGGCGCTCTGACCGTGGGCTTCGGGATTCGTGTCGCCCGCAGGGATGCGGGCGTGCTGCGCCTCACACGCGACGCCTTCGGCTGGGCAGCGCTGGCCACGGCCGGGCTCAGCCTCGTGCGACTGGTACAGGGGGAACCCCTGCTGCCCGCGGAGGGGGCGCTGGGGATGCGGCTCATGGGGGGCATCGCCGGTCCCGCCGTCGCGTTCGCGGCCGCGTTCGCCCTGAGGACCGCCCTCGCCCGGGCCTCCGAAGCGCCCGATCTGCCTTCCGAACCCCTGCCGGCGCGGGAGCGACGCTCCGCGTGGAACCTCCTCCTGCCCGCGCTGCTCATCCTTCTGGTGGTCGCCGCGCGCCCCCTCGAGGGCACCGTCATCACCAGCCTCACCGACAAGCGTTTCGCCTCGGATCAAGTGACCCAGTTCGTGGGCCTTCAGAACTACCGGGAGCTGCTCTCGATCCAGTTCGACACCCTCACCTGCCGCGAGGCGGACGATGGCGGCTGCGCGCGCAGCGCGAACGGCAACATCCAATGGGACGTCCTGCCGCGCGAACGGCTCGTGGAGGGGTACCGCTCCGTATGGACGTGGAACCTCCCCTTCGTCACCCGCTCCGGCGAGGCCTGGACGCTGAGCGCCCTCGACGCCGCCTGGATCCGCAGCATCTGGGTGACGGTCGTATTCACGATATTTTCCGTATTTTTCGAGCTCGTCCTGGGCCTGTTCATCGCCCTCACCGTGCACTCGGCGTTCGCGGGACGCGGCCTCATGCGCGCGGTGATGCTGATCCCATGGGCCATCCCGACGGTGGTCGCCGCGCGCCTCTGGGAGGTGATCCTGAAGGACTCGAGTGCCGGCGTGCTGAACTCGGGCCTGATGACGCTCGGCCTCATCGACCGGCCCCAGGCGTGGCTCACGAACGCGTCGCTGCAACTCCCGTCGGTGATCGCGATCGACGTGTGGAAGACGGCACCGTTCATGGCCCTGCTCCTCCTCGCCGGCCTGCAAACGATCCCCCGCGAACTGTACGAGTCGGCGCGCGTGGACGGGGCCAACCGCGTCCGCGAGTTCTTCGCCATCACCCTGCCCCTGTTGCGTCCCGCCATCGGGGTCGCCCTCATCTTCCGCACCCTGGACGCCCTGCGCGTGTTCGACCAGTTCCAGGTCCTCTTCGGCCGCTCGAAGCGGAGCGTCTCCACCTACAACTTCGAGGTGTTGATCAACAACCAGGAAGCCGGGTACGCCGCCGCCATCGGGGTGCTCATCTTCTTGCTCATCTTTGCCTTCGCCATAGCCTACGTGCGCGTCCTGGGGGTGAATCGTTCATGATCCGCCGGTACCTTCGCGCCCTCGGCCAGAACCTCGCGCTCTACGTCGGCGTGGCGGTCGTGGCGCTGTACTCGCTGACGCCGTTCGTATGGGCGATCTCCACCTCGCTCAAGCACGAGGACGAGCTGTTCGGCCGCGCCCGCCTGATCCCGCAGGATCCCACCCTCGATCACTACGTCGCGGTGCTCAGCAACGGTCCGTTCCTGCGCGCCCTGGCCAACTCCTTCCTGGTGGCCGGCGGGAGCGCGGTGCTGGCGTTGGCGGCCGGCTCGTTCGCCGCCTACGCGCTGGGGCGCCTGCGGTTCCGCGGCAAGACCACCATGCTGTACGTGGTGCTGGCGATGACGATGTTCCCGCAGATCTCGGTCCTGTCCGGCATGTACGAGAACGTGCGCGAGTTCGGCATCTTCGGCACGCAGTTCGCCATGCTGTACGCCTATCCCCTGTTCACGCTGCCGTTCGCCGCCTGGGTGCTGACCTCGTTCTTCCGGGGCCTCCCGCGCGAGATCGAGGAGGCCGCCGTGGTGGACGGCGCCACCACCGCGCAGATCTTCGTGCGGATCCTGCTGCCGCTGACCACCCCCGCCCTGGTCACGACGGGGCTGCTGACCTTCATCGTGTCGTGGAACGAGTACGTGTTTGCGCTGGCGTTCACGCTGACCAGCCCGGGCGCGCAGACCGTACCCGTCGCCATCGCCCAGTTCACGGGGATCGTGTCGCGCCAGGAACCGATCGCCGAGATCATGGCCGGCGCGATCATCGTCACCGTGCCGCTGGTGGTGCTGGTCCTGCTGTTCCAGCGCCGCATCGCCGCCGGTCTGACCGCCGGCTCCGTGAAAGGATGATCCTTCGCGCATGACCCCACCCGACGCCACCCCGCGGCGAGCGAACCTGGTGCTCATCGACGCGCACGACCTGGGCAGGCACCTGGGCTGCTACGGGCGCGACGCCGTACCCTCGGACGCGCTGGACGGCCTGGCCGCCCGTGGCGTGCGCTTCGCCCAGGCGTGGTGCACCGCACCGCAGTGCAGCCCCAGCCGCGCCGCGATGTACACCGGCCGCCACGCGCACGACGTCGGCATGCTGGGCCTGGCCCACCCGCCGTTCGACTGGCGCCTGCGGCCGGGCGCGCGCTACCTGGCCGCCCGCCTGCAGGAGGCGGGCTGGAACACCCATCACGTAGGCATTCAGCACGTCACCCGCGACGAACCGGCGCACATCCGCGCGCTGGGCTTCGACACGCACGCCGCGTCGCACGCCCCCGCCGGCACGGTCGCGGACGCCGCCGTGGACGTCCTTCGAGACGCCGAGGGGCCGTTCTTCTTGAACGTCGGCTTCCACGAACCGCACCGCGATGCCCGTGGGCGGTTCGAGGACCACCCGCCGTACGACGAACGCGGCATCGACCGTCCCCCCTACCTGCCGGATACGCCTGCCGCGCGCGCCGAACTGGCGGGCCTGCAGGGCAGCATCCGCGCCATGGACGCCGGCGTCGGCCGCATCCTCGACGCGCTCGACGCCCGCGACGACGCGGACGACACCTGGGTGGTGTTCACCACCGACCACGGATTGGCGCTGCCACGCGCGAAGGCGTCGATGTACGACGCCGGCCTGGAGGTGGCGTTGCTGATGCGCTGGCCGGCGCGCGGCCTGGTCGGGGGGCGCGTCGTGGAGGGGCTGGTCAGCCACGTCGACCTGCTGCCGACGCTGCTGGAGGGCCTCGGCGTCGACGCCGGCGACGGCCTGCACGGGCGCAGCCTCTGGCCCCTGCTGCGCGGGGAGGTCACGGAGGTGCGCCAGGAGGTATTCGCCGAGAAGACCTTCCACACCGCCTACGAGCCGCAGCGTGCGGTACGCACCCCCCGCCACAAGCTGATCGCGAACCTGGAGGTCGACATCCTGAACGTGCCCGCCGACACGCTGCGGGGACCGATCAGCGCCGACATGGTCGACGAGATCGCGGTGGAGCGTCCCCCGTTGGAGCTCTTCGATCTGCAGGACGACCCGCTGGAGCGGCGGAACGTGGTCGACGACCCCAGGTACGCGTCGGTGCGCGCGGAGCTGACCGAGGCCCTGGTGGGGTGGATGCGACGCACGGGCGATCCTTTGCTGCAGGGTCCCGTCGCGTCGCCGTTCCATCACGCCGCGCGCCGGGCGCTGGGGCTGCCGGCCGAGCCGGACCCGTACGCGTGAACGCCGGCGGGTCCCGCGACGCGCCGGTGCTGGTGGCCGGCCCGGCCTACTGCGACCTGCTGTTCTCGGGGCTGGACGCCGTACCGGACCTGGGGACGGAACGCTTCGCCCGCGGCTTCGCGGTCCAGGCGGGCGGGAGCGCCATCACCGCAGTGGCGCTGGCGCGGCTGGGGCGCCCCGTGGCGTTGCTGGCCGACCTCGGCGACGACGCGCTCGGCGAGGCGGTCCTGCGTGTGCTGGCCGCGGAGGGGGTCGCGACCGCGTGGGTGCGCCGCCGTGCCGGCGACGCCACCCCCGTCACCGCCGTGCTGTCCACGCCCCAGGACCGCGCCTTCGTGACGCACCTGCCGGACCCCGGCGACGCCCCCGACCTGGCGGGCGCGCTGCGGGCGAGCGGCGCGTCGCACCTGCACGTGGCGGGGTTCCCGTTCGTGCGCGCACGGCCCGACGCCGCCACGCTCGCGGCGCAGGCCGGTGCGACCACCTCCTTCGACCCCGGCTGGGACGAAGCGGCCCTGGCCGAGCCGGCCGTACGGGCGCTGGCCGCCGACGTGCGACGTGCTCCTGCCGAACCGCTCGGAGGCGGTCCGCTTGACCGCGCCCGCCGGCGGCGCGGAGCTGGGCCATGAGCCAAGCACGGAGGAGGCGCTGGCGCGCCTTGCGGCGGGCCGGCGCGGCCGCGTCACGGTGGTGAAGGACGGCCCCGCGGGGGCCGCCGCCACGGACGGCGTGGACACCGTGCACGTCGCGTCGCCGCCCGTCGACGCCGTCGACCCGACCGGCGCCGGCGACGTGTTCGACGCGGGGTTCCTGGACGCCTGGCTGGACGGCGCACCGCTGCGCGCCTGCCTGGCGCGCGGCGTCGCCTGCGGCGCCCGCGCCGTCACCGCCGTCGGCGGCGCCACCGCCGCGCCATACCGGGACGAACTGGAGGTGGACGCGTGAAGATCGCGATCATCGGCGGCGGCAGCGCCTACGCGCCCGGCCTGGTGCAGGCGTTCGCGCAGGAGGCCGCCGCCTTCGACGGCGCCGAGCTGGCGTTGATGGACGTGGCGGAGGACGAGCTGCAGGGGGTCGCCCGGCTGGCCGAACGGCTGGTCGAGGGGACCGGCCTGCGCGTCAGCGCCACGACGGACCGCCTCCGCGCCCTCGACGGCGCGGACGTGGTGCTGACCACCTTCCGCCAAGGCGGGCTGGCCGCCCGTCATCACGACGAGGCCGTCCCGCTGCGCTTCGGCCTGCTGGGCCAGGAGACGATCGGGCCGGGCGGGTTCTTCTTCGCCATGCGAACGCTTCCCGTCGTGCGCCGCATCACCGAGGAGATGGCCCGCTGGGCACCGGGCGCGACGCTCCTGAACTACGCCAACCCCACGCAGATCGTGGCGGAGGCCGTCACGCGTTACACCGATGTGCGCTGCATCGCCATCTGCGATCAGAGCGACGACGACCGCGTGCACCTGGCGCACGCCCTCGACCTGGACCCGCACGCCATCGAACTCGAGTCGGTCGGCCTGAATCACGCCACCTGGAGCACGCGCTTCCGCATCGAGGGCGAGGACGGCGTCGCGCGCCTGGCGCACGAGCACGACCGCATCCAGGCGCGGGGCGACGTCTCGGCCCGCACCAAGCGCCAGGTCGCCCTGACCCGCCGCTACGGGCGCGTACCGAACGGCTACCTGCCGTACTACCTGTACCGCGAGGAGACGGTCGCGGAGGCGCAGGAAGCATCCCGCACGCGCGCCCAGGCGATCCTGGAGGAACTGCCGGGGCACTACGCCCACTTTCGCGAGCAGGCCGCCGCGTCGCGGCCGGAGCTGACGCGCGGGCGGGGCGGCTCGGTGTTCGGCGACTTCGCCGTGCGCGTGCTGCGCGCCCTCGTCACCGGCGAACCCGCTCGCCTGACGTTGAACGTGCCCAACCGGGGTCGGGCCCTGCCCGACTTCGACGAGGACCGGGTGGTCGAGGTGCCCTGCACCCTCGAGGGGGGCCGCATCACGCCGGCGCCGCAGGCGCCGTTTCCCTTCGAACTACGCGGGCTGTTGCGCATGCTGGCCGACTACCAGGCCGCCGCGGCCGACGCCATCTGGGCGGGCGACCCCGATGCGCAGGTGCGCGCGTTGGCGTGCAATCCCTTGGTGATGGAGCCCGGAACCGCGGAGGCGTTGCTGGCGGCGCGCGAGGCGGCGGAGAGAGAATGAGGGCGCCCGAACACGCAAGAGGCTCAACCCCGGCCTCCCGCCATGCGGACCGCCTCCGGTAGGCGCCGCAAGCGCAGCATGCCCCACGCACCGACGAGGGGGCCCAGCGCCAACGGCACGAACGCCCAGCCCCATCCGGCGACGTCGACCAGGTAGCCCGTGAGCCGAATGCTGGCCAGGGTGAGAAGAAAGCCCATGCTGGTCTGTACCGTTAGGGCCGTGCCCACGTAGCGTTCGTCGGCGAGTTCCGTGATGGCGCTGCTGTACTGTGCACTGTCGGCAATCACGGCAAATCCCCATACCAGCGCGACCGCCGTCGCGGCTGCTGGCACGGCAGCCAGTGCGCCGGTCACGACGGCGCACACACCGGAGGTGGCAAGGCTGACGACGGTCACGATGCTGCGACCGTGGCGATCGGCGAGCCGTCCCGCCCACAGACTGCTGGCGCCCCCGATCGCGATGACCGCAAAGGCGGCCAGGCGGGCGCTCCACTCCGGCCATCCGGCCTGCTGGTAGACGTGCAGCAGGAACAGCGGCACCCACGCCCACATGGCGTACAACTCCCACATGTGACCCAGGTACCCGACGTTGGCGAGGCGAACGGACCGGTCCCGGAAGGACGCAGCCAGTTGCGAGACCCGGAAGGGAGCCCGTGCTCGGAAGGCAGGTCCTTCGCGGACCACCAAGGCGATCAGCAACGCGGCCAGCAAAGCGCTGAGGGAGGCGGCCAGAAGGACCGTCCGCCACCCCTCGCCCCCCTCCCGTAGAAACGTGGCCCCCAGCAGGTGCGGCGCGGCGGAACCGACGGTGAGGGCCCCCACCAGCATCCCGACGCAGAAGCCTCGGTCGTGCGCGCACCAACCGGCCATCAGCTTCATGCCGACCGGGTATACGCCCGCAAGCGCAACCCCAGTCAAAAAGCGGAGGGTCAGGGCCGCGCCGATGCCGTCGACGAAGAGGGGGATGGCGGCGTTCACGAGAGCGCCGGCCAACGCACTCGCGGCGAACAACCGCACCGGGTCCAGCCGGTCGGGCAGGTTGGCCACGGCACTCGCGAGCGCACCGACGACGAATCCGAGTTGAACGCTGGCCGTGAGCCAGGCGACCTGCCCCCCGCTCAACGACCAGGCCGCCTGCAGTTGTGGCGCCACTGCGGCGGCCGAGAACCACAACGCAAGCGCCAACAGTTCAGCGGCGGTAATCGCTGCCAGCGCGACGTTCTTCCGATCGAAACGCGATTGGATCGCCACTTTACGTGCCTTTCGAGCTCCCGCGTCATCATGCCATACGTGGCTGCGACCTCGGGATCATCCGTGATCGCGCCCTGGCCATCCCTGCGCCAGGCACGCTACCTTGCAGCCGAGGATGCATGCGTGGAGCGGAACCGCCTGTACGACAACGCCGGCAAGGCCCTCAGCGTGAACGGACCGGGCTGTCCCGCCCACAACGCCACGCGTCGTACGGCGCTGATGAACGACACGGTGGTCGAGTCGCGCATGCCGGTCCTCGGCATCACCGACGGTGCGACGGGCAACCTGGCGTTCGACCTCCTGCTGGTGGCGCCGGCCGGCATCGTCGACGAGGTCGGCGCGAACGAACGAGCGCTGCGTCGCTGACCCGAGATCGGCACGATCCCTATCGGACACGAAGGACGTTCGCCACGCCGTGCGCGGGGCGCTTCCAACGCGCGACCGCGGCGCCGATGCGTGGTCGTGGCTCGGTCGCTGCGTGGTAACGCCGCGCCTGCCATGGTCGCGTCGACGTGCCGGGGAACGCCTACGGAAGGAGGGGTTTGCTTGGCCCGCGCATGCACGCGGCACGAAGCAGCACATCCGAGATGAGCCTCGTCACGTACCCGTCGTGAACCCACGAACGGGAGGAAGGGATCGACCATGCGATCGATCACGATGTTGAAGCGAATCCGTACGCTCACTGCCGTCGCCCTGGCAGGCGTCCTCTTCGGCCTGATGGCCAATCAGATGGTGGGCGCCCAATCGTCCGGCGACGAGGAACCGGTGGTGATCGAACCGTTGACGCAGCACGCTCTCAGCACGGCGGACGGCCGGGAGGCCGTGATGCTCCGCGCCACCTTCGCCCCCGGGGCCGAAATGGCGGCCGAGCCGACCATCGCGCATCCTGCCGAAGAGTTCGTGTACGTCCTCGAGGGAACGGCCGTCCTCACCCTGCAGGGCGAGGAGCCGGTGCGGTACGAGGCGGGCGAGTCCTGGTACAACGAGCTTCGCCAGGCCCATACACTGCGGAACGGCAGCGCCGAGGAACCCATGGTGGTGCTCGCCATTTGGATCGGCGAGGAAGGGGAGCTCATGGGCGACTGAACGCCGTGCCGCCCGCGCCGCCGAGCTTCGGCGGCGCGGGCGCACCCTGGGACCATCGGGTGAAGGTTTGCCCGGTCGCTCGGCGCCGTCCGTGCGGTACCGTCGACCGAGATGCCGCCCGACGCTCCCATGAGCACGTCCACCCCGGACCACGCCCGGTCGCTCTTCGTGTTCGACGTGGACGGCACGTTGCTGGACGCGCGCCTCCGCATCCCGGCCTCGACCCGGCACGCCGTGCACGAGCTGCTGAAAGGGGGCCACCGCGTGGCGCTGGCGAGCGCCCGACCCCCACGCAGCATTGCGCAGCTTTCACGGGACCTGTTGGGGAGGGTCGCTGAGATGATCGCCCTCAATGGTGCCTGGGTGAGCGAGGGCGACGCGATGCTCCTCGAGCGGACCCTCGCCCCGGACGACGCGCCAGCGATCATCGCCTACGCACGTGCCCAGGAGCTCGAGATCAATCTATTTTCCGCCCGGGAATGGTTCGTCGAACACGTCGGTCCCGGGATCGAGGCCGAGGCCGAGATCGTGATGTTCGGGCCGATTGTGGTGGATGACCTCTTGGTGTCTTCCCGTCAGGTCACGCACAAGATGCTGCTGATCGGTGACCCAGAGCGTGTGCGGGACGTCCGCGACTGGGTTCAGGCGCACCTACCGGAGGTTGCGGCCTCACGCTCGAAGCCGAACTACTGCGAACTGGTATCGCACGACGCCTCCAAGGCGGACGCCATGACCTTCCTGGCGAAGCGGCTCGGCATCCCGCCCGAGCGCGTCGTGGCGTTCGGCGACGGCGAGAACGACCTGCCCATGATTCAACGGGCCGGCATCGGCGTCGCCATGGGGAACGCCATGGACGACGTCAAGAAGGCTGCCGATTTCACCACGACGAGCCACGACGAGGACGGCATCGCCCACGCGCTCCGTGCCCTCGGGTACCTTCCCTACGGCGCGCCGTAGGCCACGGGCGCTGGCGAGGTCACGCCAGCGTGATCGCCTCGTCCAGGTACACGTCCTGAATCAGGTTCAGCAGTGCGACGCCTTCGCGCATGGGCCGTTGGAACGCCTTGCGACCGGAGATCAGGCCGCTGCCGCCGGCGCGCTTGTTCACCACCGCGGTGAACGCGGCGTCGGCAAAGTCGTCCTCGCCGGACGCGCCGCCCGAGTTGATCAAAGGCGCGCGGCCCATGTACCCGTTGGCCACCTGCCATCGCGCCAACTCGATGGGGTGGTCGGGCACCAGATCGTCGTACATGCGGGGATGGCTCTTCCCGAAGCCGATGGCGGGAAAGCCACCGTTGTGGGTGGGCAGCTTCTGCTTGATGATGTCGGCCTGGATGGTGACGCCGAGGTGGTTGGCCTGCGCGGTGAGGTCGGCAGCGGTGTGGTGGTCGCGGTCGTCTTGCTTGAACGCGTCGTTCCGGGTGTAGCACCACAGGATGGTGGCCATGCCCAGTTCATGCGCCTGGGCGAAGGCTTCGGCGATCTCGACGATCTGGCGTTCCGATTCGTCGCTGCCGAAGTATATGGTGGCGCCGACCGCGACCGCGCCGAGGTTCCAGGCCTCCTCCACCGTGCCGAAGGGGATCTGGTCGTAGCGGTTCGGGTAGCTCATCAGTTCGTTGTGGTTCAGCTTCACGATGAACGGGATCTTGTGCGCGTAGCGGCGCGCCACCATCCCCAGCACCCCGAAGGTGGAGGCCACGGCGTTGCATCCGCCCTCGACCGCCAACCGCACGATGTTTTCGGGATCGAAGTACGCCGGGTTGGGCGAGAACGAGGCGCCGCCGGAGTGCTCGACCCCCTGGTCGACGGGCAGGATGGACAGGTACCCCGTCCCGGCCAACCGCCCGTGATCGAACAGCGTCTGGAGGCTCCGCAACACGCGCGGGCTACGGTCGCTGGCCGTCATCACCCGGTCGACGAAGTCCGGTCCCGGGTGGTGCAGGTCCTCCTTGGGAATGCCGGTCGCGCGGTAGCTCAGCAGGTCGTCGGCGCGGTCGCCGAGCCACCTGTGGACGTCCTGGGTTGCGGTGGGGCTGGTCATGAGCGCTCCTTCCAGCGTTCGGGGTGCGTACGGCCACGCGTGGCATGCCACGCGGCGCAGCGGGTCCTACCCTCACGCTACACCCGCGCCGCCCGGCCAGGCGAGACGGCGGCGCGCGAACCCCCGGACCGCCCCGCTAGCGAGGCCGGCTCTGCGCCTGGCGGCGAAGCGCCTTCAATGCATGTGCATGCTCGCCGTCATGGGGTTGGCCTCCTCCTCGGTTCCTGTCCGTCACCTCGCATCCAATTCCGTGAGGGCCTCGGCGAACACTTCGGCGCCGGCGACCATGTCCTGCAGCGATGCTTCCTCGTCGGGGTGATGGCTGACGCCGTCCACGCAGGGGATGAAGATCATCCCGACCGGCGCGACGTTCGCCACTTGCATGGCGTCGTGGCCTGCACCGCTGTTCAGGTGCCGGTAGCCGTGGCCACGGGCCTCACAGCCGGCAACCAAGGCGCGTTGGGCCTCGGGGGCGCAATGCACGGCGGCGGCAGTGCTGCCCTCCTCCACCCGGAGGTTCAGGCCAAGTTCGCCGCAGGCCTTCTCGGCCCACGCCATGATCTCTTGCAGGAACGCCACCACGCGCGCCTCGTCCAACGCGCGGGCTTCGAGGGTGAGGCTCACCTCGCCCGGCACGACGTTGGCGCCGCCGGGTCGCACATTCAGGCGCCCGATCGTCGCCACGAACGGTTCCTGATCCGACCAGATACGTGCACGACGTGATACCCGATCGACCAACCGCGCGGCGCCGACCAGCGCGTCGCGGCGGCCGTCCATGGGGCTGGTCCCGGCATGGGCAGCACGTCCGGTGACGTGCACCTGCAGGCGGTGGATCGCCACGATGCCGCCCACGACGCCGATCGGCACGTTCTCGCGCTCAAGGACCGGGCCCTGTTCGATGTGCAGCTCCATGAACGCAGCCAACTCGCCTTCGCGTACGAGAGGGCCGGTAAGGGCACCGGGTTCACCGCCCATTCGGGCAATGCCTTCCGCGAGTGTCTCCCCCGACGCGTTGACGCCGGCCAGCATGGACGAGGTCAGGGTGCCGGCCAGCGCGCGGCTCCCCACGCACGAGGCACCATAGTCGCTGGGTTCTTCGGACAGGAAGTCGATGACGCGCAGCTCATGGCGAAGCGTCGCGCCCGCTTCGGCGAGGGCTTGGGCCGCCTCGAGCGCGGTGATCACGCCGGCGATGCCGTCGAAGCGACCGCCGTTCGGGACGGTATCGATGTGCGAGCCCAGCGTCAGGGCGGGAAGGCCTGCCTCCGCGCCGGGACGCGTGCCGTGGAGGTTCGCGCCGGCGTCCAGCGACGGGGTGAGCCCCGCTTCGCGGAATTCTTGCTCCAACCAGCTTCGCGCCTCGAGGTAGAGGTCGGTGAATGCGCGGCGCGTATAGGGGCGTTCGGCCTCGGTCAACTCGGTCAGGTGGCGAACACGGCGGTCGATTCGGGTCGGATCGATGCGGGCATGCTTGGCCGGGATGGCGCTCATCGCGTGAGGAGTCCCAACGAGGCGGAGGTTTGCGCCAAGCCGACCGCGGCCTGTGTCGGGTCGACGACCGGCACCCCGAGTTCGGCCTCCAGCGGCGCGCGGTACTGCGCCATGCCTGCACACCCCAGGACCAGCACGTCCGCACCGCATGCCTCGAGCAACTCACGACCGACGGCCAGCATGCGATCGCCCATCGCACTCTCGTCGGCAAGCTCCGCCACGCTGGCGCCGACCGCATGGTCGCCGACCACGCCCTCGGACACGCCCATGGCGCGGTAGGCACGCCAGTGCCGCGGGATGGAGCCGGGAAGGATGGAGATCACGCCGACACGGCTTCCCAGCGCCATCGCCGTGAGGACGCCGCTCTGGGCAATGCCGAGTACCGGCTTCGCCGTGACCTCGCGGGCAGCGTGCAAGCCGGGGTCGGAAAAGCAGGCGATCACGAACGCGTCGTACCGGTCGCTCTCCGCCGCGATGCGCTCCGCCAAGGGCCCCGCCACGGCGTCGACGTCGCGTTGCGACTCGATGCCGTACGGGGTGCCTTCCAGGCCGACCACCTCGATGGGCCGAGCCGGGCCCGCAAGGCCCTGCACCGCTGTACGAATGCCGTCGGTGACGTCCGTATTGGCGTTCGGGTTGATCACGAGCACATGGGGCACGTCACACCACCTGGGGTTCCGGTTGGAGCCGCAGACCGACGCGGTGGACGATCGCTTCCAGCTCCGCTTCGGTGCGGGCGTCCAGCGTCATGCCGGGCTTGCGAACGTGGGTGGTATCGATGATGCCGCGGCGCCGGTAGATGTGTTTGCGGAAGGCCAGTCCGATCTTCGGTTGGAACTCGTAGCGGATCAGCGGGCAGTAGCGATCGAACAGCTCCGTGGCCCGCGCTTCGTCGCCGCCGGCGAAGGCGCGATGAATGCCGACCAGCACTTCGGGGAATGCGAAGCCCGTCATGATGCCCTTCGCACCGCGCTGCAGCTCCTCGAGGAAGTACTCGCCGCCGAGGCCCCCGAACACGTCGATGGTGCCGGGCGCGAGTTCGAGGATCCGGCTCAGCTTCTGGAGAACGGGCGGGTCCTCCAGCTTGATCGCCTGGACGCCCTCCACCTCGTTGCCGAGCCGGGCGACCAGTTCGGCCGACAGCATCGTGCCGAACGAGGCGGGAAAGTCGTGGATGATGACGGGCACCTGAAGCGCGCCGGCCACGTCTTGATAGAAGTCGAACAACACGTCGTCGTTCTGCACGCCGATCGGCGCGACGAACACGGCGTCGGCGCCGAGTTCCTGGGCGGCCTTGCCCTGTTCGATGGCGCCGGCCGTGCCGAACGCGCGCACGCCTACCCAAACGTCGATGCGGCGGTCGGCCTGCTCGACTACGGTCCGCACCACCGCGCGGCGTTCGTCCTCGGCCAGTTTGTGCGCCTCGCCGAGGAAGCCGAGAATGGCGACGCCCTGGACGCCGGCGGCGACCTGAAAGTCGATCAGGCGGCGTAGGCTGGCCTCGTCGATGCGGCCATGGGCATCGAAGGGTGTGGGGAGAATGGGGTAGACACCTTGTGCGTTCATGGGGTTCCTCCGGTAGGGGTCATCAATGTGCCACCTTGCGTTCGAGTCGCGACAGGATCCGCACGAACGGCCACAGGAGCAAGAAGTACACCAGGGCCGCGACCATCAGCGGCGTGGGGTTGTAGACCAGGCCTTGCGCGAGGCGTGCGGTGCGAAGCAGTTCCGGCAACGCGACCACGGATGCGATCGAGGTGGCCTTGATCAGTTCCAGGGTGTTGGTCGCCAACGGCGGCAGCACGCTACGGATCGCCTGGGGGAGGATGACGAACAGTAGCGTCTGCGGCATGGCGAGCCCCGTGGAGCGTGCCGCCTCCCATTGGCCGCGGCCGATCGACTCGATCCCGGCGCGGAAGATCTCGCCGTAGTAACTCGAGCCGTTCAGGACCAGTGCAACCACGACGGCCAGGAAACTGATCAGTTCGAGTCCCAGGAACGGCAACCCGAAGTAGATCAGGATCAGGAGCACCAGCGGCGGAAACGCCCGCAGCAGATCCACGTACACGATCAGCAGCGGGTTTACGAAACGGAAGTGGAACGCGTACAGCGTCGCAATGCCCAATCCCAGCAACGTAGCTGCAGGCACGACGACGGCCACCAGCTGGAGCGTCACCCACAGGCCACGCAATAGCAGCGGGTAGGTCTCCAGAAAGACCGGCACGTTGAAAAAGTTCTCTAGGATGGCTTCCATTCACTCCCCCTCAGCGACGCCCGTAGCGATGTTCCACCCAACGGCTGAAGCGCACGAAGGGGGCGAAGAGAACCAGATACAGAATCGCTCCCAGCATCAGCGGCGAGGGATTGGCGGCGGCGGACTGTGCACTGGTGGCGCGGTTGAGGATCTCTTGGACCGCGATCACCGTAGCGAGCGAGGTCCCTTTGGTGATGGCAATGGTGCGGTTGGTGAGCGGTGGGATGCCGAGACGAATGGCCTGTGGCAGGACCACGTGGCGCAGGGTTTGGATATAGGTCAGACCCGTGGAGCGGGCCGCCTCCCAGTGGCCACGAGCCACGGAGGTGATGCCCGCCCAGAAGATCTCTTCGGCAAACGCCATCAGCACGAGGGTCAGGCTCACGGTGGCCGACACGAACGACGACATCGTCAGCCCGGCATAGGGCAGCGCGAAGAAGACGAACACCATGATGACCAGGGGCGGAACGGCACGGAAGAGGTCCACGAAGAATATCAGGAGCCAGTTCAAGGGCCGCACGCGCAACGCGCGGACGACCGCCAACGCCAGGCCGCCGCTGATGCCGAACGTCACCACGAGCACGGCCATGGCCACCGTGACACCGAACCCGCCCAGCAGGTCGGGCAGGTAGCGCTGCATGACCTCCAGATTGAAATAGTAGTAGAGGATCTCGCTCATCGACTCAGGCGTGCAGCAGTCGCTTCAGAAAGGTGTTGGTGCGCTCGTGCTCGGGGGCGGTGAAGATCCGCTCGGGCGGCCCCTCCTCCAGCACGCGGCCCTTGTCCATGAACATGACGCGGTCGGCCGCCTCGCGAGCGAATCCCATCTCGTGACTGACGACGATCATGGTCATGCCGCGTTCCCGAAGGCGTTTCATGACCTCGAGCACCTCGCCGACCAACTCCGGATCGAGCGATGAGGTGGGCTCGTCGAACAGCACCATCTTGGGTTCCAGCGCCAAGGCGCGGGCGATGCCGACGCGCTGCTGCTGCCCGCCAGAGAGCCGTTCGGGATGGACGTCGACCTTGTCCGCCAGGCCGACCTCGTCGAGGGCGGCGCGGCCACGCTGCTCCGCCTCGGTTCGCGACAACCGCAGCACCTTTCGCAATGCCAGCGTGACGTTGCCGAGGGCGGTCATGTGGGGGTAGAGATTGAACTGCTGGAACACCATGCCGATCTCGCGGCGGACGTGGTTGATGTTGACGTCCTTGTCGGTGATGTTGCGGCCCTCGATGCGTACTTCACCGGCGGTGGGCTCCTCGAGCCGATTGATGCAGCGCAGCAGCGTGCTCTTGCCCGACCCGGACGGTCCGATGATGCACACGACGTCGCTGGTGTCCACCCGGAAGTCGATGCCCTCGAGCACCTTGAGATCGCCGAAGGACTTGTGCAACTGGCGAATGTCGAGCATCGGTTCGCTCACGCGACCCCCTCCTTACCCATGCGTGCGCTCCGGCCGGAACCGGAGCGCACGACGCCGGGTGCGTCAGTCGTTGCCGGGCTGGTGCGGCTCGAAGGCGTACCCCTCGAAGCCGGGGTGGCCGTAGCCGACCCAAACCTTGCTCATCGCGCTGTCGGGCCCAGGCGTGTCGCCGAACCACTCCTCGTGGATGGAGGCGAACGTGCCGTCGAGCTTCATCGCTTCCACGATCCGCTCGACGCGGTTGCGGAACTCTACGTCGGCAGGCCGGAAGGGAAAGCCGAAGTTGTTGCCGGTGTAGACAATGAAGTCCACTTTGACCCGGTCGTTCTGCGTGGCGGCGTACTGCGAGGCCGGCAGATCGGCGATGTTGGCGACGGCCCGGTTGGTGAGCACCGCCTGGATCGCGTCGGCGTTCTTGTCGAAACGCTGGACGTCGAACCCGTACTCGTCGGCGTTGGCCGTGGCCCAATCATCGGAGACGCTGCCGTTGTTGACGGACACCGTTTCACCGTCGAGGTCGCTGAGGTCGTCCAGACTCTCGTCCGCGCGGATGGTGAACCCCAGCCCCGTCTGCATGTAGCCCTCGGTGAAGAGCATTTCGGCAGAGCGTTCCTCCGTGATGTTGGTCGGCGCGATGATGAACTCGAAGCGCTCGGAGTAGAGGCCCGAGAAGATCGCCGAGAAGTTCACGTCGACCACCTCGACGCCGGGACGACCGAGGCGGGAGGCGATCTCCTCGCCCACGTCGACGGAGAAGCCGACGGTCGAGCCGTCCGCTTGGGTCATGGCGAACGGCGCGAAGCCGACGTCGGCGGCGACGCGCAAGGGCGCGTCTGCGTCGTGGGTGTCCGGTTGCGCCAGGGCGGCGCCGGCGGCCAGCATCAGCGCGGTAGCAAGTACGAGGGTTCGCAGGGTCATGGTCATGGGTGTCTCCTCCGAGAACGTGCGCTTGGGCGACTTGGTATGGGAACGAGCGGCGGCGGGCGGACGGATGGTCAGGGGCGTACGAAGCGACCGGAGCCCGGCGCCCCCACGACCTCGTCGTCGCGGAACACATCTGCGCCACGCACCAGGGTGCGGACGACCTTGCCGGTCACGTCGGTGCCGTCGAACGGGCTCCATCGGGCGATGGACTCGGTGCGGGCGGCGTCGAAACGCCACCTCGCCGTCGGGTCTAGCACACATACATCGGCATCACCTCCTGGGATCAGGGCCCCCTTGCGGGGGTAGAGGCCGAACCGTTCGGCCGGGTTGGTGGCGATCAACTCGGCGAAGCGAACCACGTCCAGGTCGCGACCCGCCACCGCCTCGCTGTACAACAGCGGGAGCAGCGTCTCCACTCCGGGCAGCCCCGAGGCGTTGTCGAAGATGACGGGCTTCGTCTTGACCGAGGCGGGCCAGGGGGCGTGGTCCGAGGTCACGAACGCGATCTGGCCCGCCTCGAGGCGGCCCCAAAGGTCGTCGCGCATCTCGGCGGGACGCAACGGCGGGTTCATCTTGCCGAAGCCACCGAGGCTGTCCATCTGTTCCTGGGCGAGGATCAGGTAGTGCAGGCAGGTCTCGGCGGTGACGTCGACGCCTGCGTCTTGGTAGGCGCCGATCAAGTCGTAGACGAACGGCACCGTGAGGTGGACCACGTGGAGCCGCACGGGGTGGGCCCGCGCCAACTCGAGCAGCTTGGCCACCGCGGTGCCTTCCGACTCGGGCGGACGGCTCCAACAGTGCGCCTCGGGGTTCACGGTGCCCGCCTCTCGGTATGCCTTCACGAGGGGATCGATGATCGCGCCGTTTTCGGCGTGGAAGGCGACCAACGAGCCCGTCTCGGCGATCTCAGGAAAGATGCGGACCAGTTCGCTGTCGGGAATCTCGGGGAAGCGGTTCGGGTCGGTCTCGTAGGTCGAGAGCTTGAAGGCGCACGCACCCGCCTGCGCCAACGAGGCCACGGAGGGCGCCCCCCCGAACTTCGTCAGGGTGGCGTACAAGCCCACGTCGACGACCGCCTCGCGCCCCACGACCTCGACCTTGGCCTGGAACCGCTCCGTATCGGTGATGGCGTCGGGACGATCGTAGGGCATGTCCAGCACGGTGGTCAGACCACCCCGGGCCGCCCCCCTGGTGAGGCGCTCGAGCCCCTCCTGTTGCTCGCTTCCGCTGTACGCGTGCACGTGCGTGTCGATGCCGCCAGGAAGGACGAGCTTGCCTTGGTAGTCGAGCGTCTCGAGAGCCTCCGGCGCACCCCCGGAAGGGTGTATGCCCACGATGCGTCCCCCGTCGATGGACAGGGCACCGTTCCGTTCGACGCCGTGGGGCAGGACGAGGTCACCGATGATCACGCGGTCAACTGGCACGATTCCACTCCCATTCATGCAGGTACGACATCCGGTTGGCGGCGGCCGTGGTGAGGCGTACGATGCGGTCTTCCTGGCCTTGGACGCGAAACACGGGCGCGATGGTGCTGACCGCGCCGATCAGCGAACCGTCGGCCCGCAGCACCGGGGCGCCCACGGTCCACACGCCCGCGTCGATCTCGCCTTGGCTGATGGCGTGACCGGCTTGGCGGATGGCGGGGATTTCGTTGCGTAGGCGCGACTTTCCAGCCTCGTCCAGGTCCGTGGCTTCGTCGATGAGGTGCGCGACGCGATCCTCGGGCAGCCAGGGCAGCATGGCCTTGGCGGAAGCGCCACGTAGCAACGGCTTGACGGCGCCCTTCGAGAAGGTGTAGCGCAGCGGATAGGCACTCTCGACCGTCGCGACGCACACTGCCGCGTCCTCGAGGGGAAGCAGGAAGGCCACGGTCTCCCCTGATTCGGCGGCCAGCTCGTTCATGGCGGCGTGATGTGGATTGGCGTGCTCGAAGGCGCGCTGGAAGGCCGCCTCGAGCTGGACGGTGCGCGGCCCTACGGCGTAGCGCCCGCCGGACAGTTCTTGCACCACGCCGTGCGCCTTGAGGCTTGCCAGGTAGCGATAGGTGGTGCTGATCGGTTGTCGCAGGACCCGGGCGAGCGCCTCCACCCGCTGCGGCGGCGACTCCGCCAGGGCGACGAGCAGCCGAAGCAGGCGGTCCACTGTGTTCAGGCGTTGTGAGGGCATCGTGCTACGGGTCGGCCTCTCCATGGGAGCGTCGCGAACGGGACGTCGCCGCCTCGGCGGCGCGAAAGTTTATGCGGTCGATGGCGACGGTAGCAGCAGGTGCAGGCGATGCGCAACGCTTGTTTCTCACTTAGTGAGAATCGTGCTACCTCTTGCAACGACGGACCGGCGTGATACTAGTCGATTGGGTCGGTAGCGTTCTCGTACTGTCAGAACTGTTCCGGGGTGAGCCGGGACATGCGAAATCGGTCCGTGGTGCGAACGTACCAATCGCCTTCCATGCGACCGATGAGGCCAAGCCCCTCGGTGCGCACCCGCCGGGCGTCCGCGTCCCAATAAGCGTCGTCGAGGTGTAGCGCGACGATCGTGCCGATCACCAAGGTACGCCCCCGACCCACTCCGATGCTCATCGCCTCCAAGCATTCCAGGCGCACGGGAGAGGCATGCACCAACGGCGTGTCGATCTTGTCCGCCGCGACAGGCTCGAGCCCGGCCTGGACCAGCTCGCTCGTGCCGGCCGGGAACGGCACCGCGCAGACGTTCATGCGCGCCGCCATCGGCTCGTTCACGAGTCCGACCCCGAATTCACGCCGTCGCCGTACGTTTCGGGGGGTATCTTTGCTTCCTCCATCGGACGCGCCCTCGATGCCCAGCACCAGCGTGGGCGGATCGTGGCCCATGACGTTGAAGAACGAGAACGGCGCGGCATTCACCGTGCCGTCCTCGTCAAGGGTCGTGACGAGGGCGATCGGTCGCGGCACCACCGTGCTTACGAGCAGGCGGTAGCTCTCCGCGAAGTCGAGGGCCTCGAGATCGAAGGTCATGGCTTGGAGGCAGACGATACCGCACGTCGTTGCGCGGTCGTCACGACGTCACGATGACGTCACGAACGCGCCGGCCACACCAGGCGCGACGGTCGACCCCGACCGCGCCCGCTGGCCAGGCGAGCCGACCTGTCCGAACCCGTGGGTCATTCGGGGGGTCGGTCTTGCGCCTGTTGACGAAGCGCCCGCGCTCTCGCGACCTCGGCCTGCTGCCGGGCGCGGCCGGCCTCGGCGACGGACGGGTACTTGTGCACACCGGCGGCAAACAACGGTTGCTGCCCTCCTGCGCCGAAGCGCACGAGCTCGGCCATGCGCCGAAGCGCCTTCGACGGGTCATCGAGCCGCAGCGGTGCCGGCGCCATCTCCTCGATCGATGCGTACTTCTCGACCGGCATGATCAGCCTCCTTCGCCGGAACCGTCGCTCGGGAGTGCGAACGCGGCGGAGAGTCGGGTCGCATCGTCCTGATCACGCAACCGCGTGGTATTCCGCTTCATGGCGTGCAGCGTAGCCGGCGTCGCGACCCGAACAGGGGTGCGCCCGACGTGCCGCACCTCGAAGGCGAGGTCGTCGTAGCCGAACGCGGTCCCGAGGCGAGCAAGGATGTCAATGATGAGCGAACCGTCCGGGGCGACATAGCGGATGATCGGGTACGAACCCGCGAGGTCGTCGACACCGATCTCGTCGATCGAAGGGTCGTCGATCACGTCGTGCAGGGCGTTCCGAAGTTTCGCCACGTTGTCGGGCGTCGTCCGCACGAACACATCGACGTCCTCGGTGGCACGAACGAGCCCCCACACGTTCATCGCCACCCCGCCGACCAGGACGTAGTCCACGTGGTGACGGGCCAACGCCTCGAAGAAGGCCAGCAGGCGGTCTTCGTCCATCTGGGGGCATCATGGCACGGAGGCCCGCCGCGTCCGCCCGCAGAATGGACGTCGGCCGGAGAGCACGCGGAGGCGGCGCGACGTCCGGGGCGTATGCTGGCCACATGTCGATACCGTTCACCAGGGATGCGTTTCGTCCTGGACGCATCGGGTGGTCCGTACCCCCGGATCGGTTCCAAACGGGCGCACGTGAGCCGCGAACGCCGTGAGCGGGCCCGTCGCTCCATACGGCCCTACCGATCCTGACGGCGCCCGCGGTGCCCTCCTTGGTCTCGCGGTCGGCGACGCGCTCGGCACCACGCTCGAGTTCCGGCCGCCGGGCAGCTTCGAGCCGATCGACGACATGGTCGGTGGCGGCCCGTTCGGGCTGGCGCCGGGACAGTGGACGGACGACGCCTCGATGGCGCTGTGCCTGGCGGAGAGCCTGGTCGAACGCGGCGGATTCGACGCGCACGATCAGATGCAGCGCTACCTGCGCTGGTACCGCCACGGGCACTGGTCGTCGACCGGGCGCTGCTTCGACATCGGCAATACCACGCGTGAGGCGCTGGCGCGTTTCGAGCGGACCGGCGATCCCCTGGCGGGTCCGACCGACCCGAACAGCGCCGGGAACGGCAGCCTGATGCGTCTGGCCCCCGTGCCCATGGCGTACGCGCACGACCCTGAACGGGCGGTGGAGCTGGCTGCCGCGTCCTCCCGCACCACGCACGGCGCCCGCGAAGCGGTCGACGCATGCTGCTACTTCGCGGGCCTGCTGGTCGCCGCGATCCGTGGAACGACCAAGGACGAGCTCCTGACGCCACGCTTCGAGGTCGTGGGCGGACTCTGGGACCGTGTGCCCCTCACGGCGAGCGTCGACGAGGTCGCCGCGGGCTCGTTCCTGCATCGGGCGCCGCCCGAGATCCGTGGCACGGGCCACGTGGTGCGGTGCCTGGAGGCGGCGATGTGGGCTTTCGCCGCCACGGAGGACTTCCCAAGCGGCGCGCTGGCCGCGGTCAACCTGGGCGACGACGCCGACACCACGGGGGCGGTGTACGGCCAGATCGCGGGGGCATACTACGGCGTGGACGCGATCCCCGACGCCTGGCGTGCGCGGCTGGCGAAGCGGACCGAAGTCGAGGGGCTGGTGGAACGGTTGGTGACCTCGAACATCGCCTAGGCGGTCGCATCATGGCACGGCGTCGGGGCGGCCCACGAAGGACCGCCCTGCACGACGTCGTTCCGGCGCCCGATCGCAACGCCGACCCGTGCGCCTCAGTCGGACGCGGCGGCGAACGCCGCCAACGCTTCGTTGAACGTCTTGCTGGGCCGCATGGCCCGCGAGACCTTCTCCGGATCGGGGCGGTAGTAGCCGCCCAGGTCGACCGGCGCGCCCTGTGCCGCGATCAGGTCGGCGGCGATCGCGGCCTCCTGGCCGTCGAGCGTCACCGCCAAGCGGCCGCACCGCTGTGCCAACGCGGGATCGTCACTTTGGGACGCCAGCTCCTCGGCCCAGTACAGGGCCAGGTAGAAGTGGCTGCCGCGGTTGTCGATCTCGTTCACCTTGCGCGAGGGGCCCTTGTTCTCGTTCAGGATGCGGGTGTTGGCACGATCGAGGGCGGACGCCAGCACGGCGGCGCGCGGCAGGTCGAAGGTGTCCGCCAGGTGCTCCAGCGAGGCGACGAGGGCGAGGAACTCGCCAAGCGAGTCCCAGCGAAGGTGCCCCTCCTCCACGAACTGCTGCACGTGCTTGGGGGCGGATCCGCCGGCGCCGGTCTCGAACAGGCCGCCGCCGTTCATCAGCGGCACGATCGAGAGCATCTTGGCGCTGGTGCCGACCTCCAGGATCGGGAACAAATCCGTGAGGTAGTCGCGCAGCACGTTGCCGGTCACGGAGATGGTGTCCTGGCCCTGGCGCAGCCGCTCGCACGAGAGGCGCGTGGCCTCGACCGGCGCCAACACCCGGATGTCGAGGCCGTCGGTGTCGTGTTCCTTCAGGTAGGCGTGCACCTTGCGGATCAGTTCGGCGTCGTGCGGGCGGGTCTCGTCCAGCCAGAACACGGCCGGCGTGTCGCTGGCGCGGGCGCGGCGCACGGCCAGGCCGACCCAGTCACGGACGGCGGCGTCCTTCACCTGGCACATGCGCCAGACGTCGCCCGCCTCGACCTCGCGCTCCAGCAGCGTGGTGCCGGAGGCGGCGACGACGCGTACGGTGCCGGCCGCGTCCAGCTCGAAGGTCTTGTCGTGCGAGCCGTACTCCTCCGCCTTCTGCGCCATCAGCCCGACGTTCGGCACCGACCCCATGGTGCGCGGGTCGAAAGCGCCGTGCGCCTTGCAATCATCGATGACCTCTTGGTAGACCCCGGCGTAACTGCTGTCGGGGATCACGAACTTGGTGTCGTGCAGGTCGTCGTCGGGTCCCCACATCTGGCCGGAGCTGCGGATGGCGGCCGGCATGGAGGCGTCGATGATGACGTCGCTGGGCACGTGCAGGTTGGTGATGCCCTTCTGCGAGTTCACCATCGCCAGTTCGGGCCCCTCCGCCATGCGGGCCTCCAGGTCGGCCTGGATGTCCTGCTGCTGGTCGCCCGGCAGCTCGCGGATCTTCGCCTCCAGCGTGGCGAGGCCCTCGTTGGGGCTGACGCCGAGCTGCTCGAAGGTGTCGGCGTGCTTCTCGAACAGGTCGCCGAAGAACGTGGACACGGCGTGGCCGAAGAAGATCGGGTCGGAGACCTTCATCATGGTGGCCTTGAGGTGCAGCGAGAACAGCACCTCCTGCCGCTTGGCGTCCTCGATCTGCTCGGCGAGGAACGCGCGCAGCGCACGGCGGCTCATGTAGCTGGCGTCGATCACCTCGTCCGGCAACAGCGAAACGCGGTCCTTCAGCACCGTGACGGTCCCATCCTGCGCCACGTGCTCGATGCGCGCGTCGCCGGCGTCCCGCTCGGCGACGGTGGTGGACGCCTCGTTGTGCCGCAGGTCGCCCGCGTCCATGGTGGCCACGTGCGACTTGGAATGGTTGCTCCACTCGCCCATCGGGTGCGGGTACTGCCGCGCGAACGCCTTGACGGAGGCGGGCGCGCGCCGGTCGCTGTTGCCCTGGCGCAGCACCGGGTTGACGGCGCTGCCCTTGACGCGGTCGTAGCGGGCCCGCACCTCGCGTTCTTCGTCGGTGGCGGGGTCGCTGGGGTGGTCGGGAACGGCGAAGCCCTGCCCCTGCAACTCGCGGATGGCCGCGCTCAGCTGCGGCAGCGAGGCGCTGATGTTGGGCAGTTTGACGATGTTCGCGTCGGAACGTTGCGTCAACTCGCCGAGGTAGGCCAGGTCGTCGGACACGCGCTGGTCCTCGCGCAGGACGTCGGGGAACTGCGCCAGGATCCGGCCGGCCAGGGAGATGTCGCGCGTCTCGAGCACCACGCCGGCCGCGCCGGCGAAGGCCTCGACGATCGGGTACAGCGAGTAGGTCGCCAGCGCCGGCGCCTCGTCGACGCGGGTGTAGATGATCTTGGGGGTCTGGGCTGTCGTCATGTGGCCTCCAGGCGCCCACCGCCCCTGTGTGGAGGCGGGCGTGGGCGCATCGTGTCCGAGGGTACCGCGGCGGTCCGGTCAACGACGGGGACATCCGGCCCTCGCATCCGGGAGCACGCTTGACTTGGCGCTGAAAGGCTGCTAGCTTGCCTATGTTGAGTGTACACTCAACACTCGAAGGGGGAAGCGCCGCATGCCCGAACGAACGACACCCCGCCGCAGGAGCGCCGAGGAGCGCAGGCGCCAGATCCTCGACGCGGCGCTCGGCCTGTTCGCCCGCAAGGGCTACAGCGGCACCACCACCAAGGAGATCGCGCAGCAGATCGGCATCACCGAAGGGTTGATCTTCCACTACTTCGGAAGCAAGGCCGAACTCTTGGTCGAGACGGCCAAGCAGCGCAGCGCCTTGCTGGTCGAGGTCCGTGCGCTGCTGCGCGAGGCCGACGGGTTGGCCGCCGCCGAGACGATGCCACGGATCGCACGCGGCTGGGTCGAACTCGTCCACCGCCAGGGCGACTTGGTGGTGATGCTGGTCAGCGAGGCCCACGCGCATCACGAGGTCGGCGCGGCGTTCCGCACGCTGTTCGACGAGATCCGGGACGCCCTGGCGCGCTACCTCGACGGTCGGGTCGCGGCCGGTGAGCTTCGCGCGTCGCTGTCGACGGAGGTGGCGGCCGCGTCGTTTTTGTCCTCGCTGTTGATGTTCTTCTACACCCGTCGCCACCTCGACGACGCCGCCTGGGCCGAGGCGGCCGGCCCCTTCACCCGCGACCTGCTGGACACCTGGTTCGAAGGTGCCGCCGCACGCCGGAACCCAGCATGACCACCTTCCACGCCTGGACACGCCAGGTGCGCTCATGCGTTCTATTGAGTAAGTCACCACTCAATCTTGTTGCCGAACCGAACTCGGAAGGGAGATCCCCCATGCCGCCAACCGATCTTCGCCCCCTCGCGCCCGGAGGTGTTTCGTGCGCCTGCTGACCTCGCTGGCCCTGCGGCGCACGACCCTCGTGATCGCCGTGTTCGCGCTGCTCACCGGCCTCTTCGCCTTCCGCGCCGCGCAAACCACCACCGACGGCCGAACCGACGCCCTCTACCCGCCAGAATCCGACGCCGCCCTCCTCGACGACGAACTCGCGATCGACTTCGGTCAAGGCGAGCGGCTGCTGCTCGTGGTCGAGGGCCCGGTGTGGACCGCTTCGTCCCTCGAGGCGCTGCAGGACCTGACGCGCCGAATCGGCCGGCTCGACGGCACCCGCGACGTCACCTCGCTCGCGACCGCCCAGCGGCTCGAGGACGAGGGCGGCTTCCTGCACGTCCGCGATCTGATCCCGGACGACCTCGAGGACGAGGCCGCCATCCAAGACGCTCGCCGCTACCTCACAGGCGCGGACATGTACCAGGACGTGACCTTCGTGAGCGACGACGGCCGGCGCGCCAGCCTGATCGTCGAGTACGAGCCCGACATCGACGCCGCCAGCTACGCCCGGCGCGTGGACGCGGTGGCGGCGGAGGTGTGGCCCGGCCCGCACGCGCTGGCCGGCGCCGCCTTCACGACCATGGAACTGCGCGACATCATCGCCCGGGACCTGCCGGTGCTCGGCGGCATCGCACTGGCGCTGATCGTGACGATGTTGTGGCTCAACTTCCGCGCCGCCCGCCGCGTCGCGCTGGCCCTGACGCAGATCCTGATCGGGGTGATCTGGGGCCTGGGCGCGTTCGAGCTTCTGGGTCAGCAGATGATGGCGCTCACCGTGATCGGCCCCATCGCGGTGATGGCGGTCGGTGCCTCGTTCTCGATGCATCTGCTGGGACGCTACGACTACGAGCTGGCGCGCGGGACCGCCAAGCCGGAGGCGCTGCGCCGCACGTTCGAGCGCACCGGCCTGGGCGTCGCCGTCTCGGGCCTGGCGATCTCCGCGGCGATGAGCACCTTCCTGCTGTCGGAGTTGGCGATGGTGCGGGGCCTGGGCCTGATCGCGGCGCTCGGCGTCCTCGCCTCGTTGCTGGCCGCGCTGCTGTTGCTCCCCGCGCTCTTGAAGCTGCTCCCCGACCCGCCGGGCGTGCCGGACCCCGAGGCGCCCGGACGCTTGCGCGGCCTGTTGGCGGCCCTGGGCGGCATGGTCACGCGCCGCACCCGCACCGTGCTCGCCGTTGCGGCGCTGCTGGTCCTCGGGGCCTTGGCGGGCCTCCCGCGCATCCAGGCGGACACCTCGATCCTGGCCTTCTTCCCCGAGGACGGCCCGACCCGCACCAGCGTGCGGACCGTCGAGGAGACCCTGGGCGGCAGCTCGGTGATCCAAGTTCGGGTCGACGGCGACATCCTCGACCCTGCGACCCTGCGCGCGCTCGAGGCGTTTCAAGCCAGGGCCAAGGAGCTGCCCGAGATCGGCGGGGCGCAGTCGATCACGCACGTGCTGCGCGGCATTCACGAGACCCTCACGGGCGAGGACGCGCTGCCCGGCACGCGCCAGGCCGCGGCCCAGGAGTTGCTGCTGTACAGCTCCTCGGGCGACGCCTCCGAGCTGGCCAAACTGCTGAGCTTGGACGAACGCAGCGCGCTGGTGAACCTCACCGCCAGCTCCACCTCCACCACCCGCGGGCGTGCGTTGGTGGCCGAACTCGAGCGCATCGCGGACGCCACCCTCGCCGGCGTCGCCGAGGTGGGGTTCACCGGCCAGCCGGTGCTCGAACTCGCCGTCGAGGACGCGATGCGGCACGACTTCCTGATCAGCCTCACCCTGGCGATCGCGTTGGTGCTGGCGATCGACAGCCTGGTGCGTTCGTTCCGCGCCGCCGCCGTGACCATCCTGGCGCTGGTCGCGACCATCGCGCTGCAATACGGTCTGCTGGGCTGGGCGGGCATTCCGCTGGACCTCGCGACGATGCTGATGGGCGCCCTCGCGATCGGCGTGGGCGACTACGCCATCCACCTCACCGTCCGCTACATGGAGGAACGCGCGCACGGCCGCCCACCAGAGGGCGCGGTCGGGCACACCGTGATCACCTCCGGCCGCCAGATCCTGTTCACCGCCGCGACCCTCGGCGTCGGTTTCTTCGCGTTGACGTTCGCCGATTTCGTGCCCGTCTCCACCCTGGGCTGGCTGATGGTGCTCACCGTCGTCCTGGTGGGCCTGGCCACCCTCACGCTCCTCCCGGCCGCCGTCCTGGTCGCCTTCCGCGACCCGGGCGGCCGTGCCGCGACCGCTATGAGAGGTGATTCCGCATGACCCGAACGCCCAACGTCCGCACCGCCCCGACCCCGTCCCGCGCTCGCGCGCTCGCGCCGGCCCTGCTGCTGATCCTGGCGACGCTCCTTCTCGGTGCGCCCGCCGCCGCGCAGTCGTACGACGACGCGGACGCCCTGATGGAGGCCGTCGAGGCACGGCCCGAACCGGCCACGCTGCAAGCGACCATGGAGATGACCCTCACCAACGCCTCGGGTCAGACGCTGACCCGCGAGATGCGGACCTGGGCCCGCGGCGACGCCATGCGCCTGATGAAGTTCACCGCACCCGCCGACATCGCCGGCTCGGGCTTCCTGCGCATCGACGACGGCGCCACCGACGAGACGCTGGTCTACCTCCCCGCCCTCGACCGGGTGCGCCGCGTCGCCGGCGGCCAACGGGGCGAGTCGTTCTTCGGCTCGGACTTCTCCTACGAGGACGTCGAAGGCTTCGACCCGGCCGACTACCGCCACGAGCTCGTCGAGGTCCGGGACGGACCGGTCTACCTCGTCGAGGCCACGCCGCGTCCCGAGACCGCCTCGAGCTACGACCGGCTGGTGCTCGAGGTGCCCGAGGCCACGTTGATGCCCGAACGCGTCACCTACTACCGGGACGGAGGCGCGGTCAAGGAGCTCACCGTGACCGACGTGCAGGAGGTCGGCGGGTACCTGCTGGGGCTCGAGCGCCGCATGGAAACGCTGGACCGCGGCACGGTCACGGTGATCCGCCAACGCGACCTGACGTTGGACGAGGATCTCCCAGGCGACGTCTTCAGCGAACGCTTTCTGAGGCGCTGACATGAGGCGTGCCCTGATCGTTCTGGCAACCATGGCGCTGATCCCCTTCGCCTTCGCGCAGCTACGAACCGACCTGAGCGGCCGGCTGGAGGCGCGCTTCGGCGCCGAGTCGACCGGCGAGCTGACCGCCTCGGGGGCCGAAGCGCGCTTGGCGCTGGACGGCGAGGTCGGATCCGAGTTCTACCCCAGCGCCGACTTCCGCGCCGAGCTCCGCGCCGAGGCCGACGCCGCCACCGACACCGCCTACGTGGCCGTGGACGAGCTGTGGAGCCGGGCGTTCCTGGGCGACGTGGAGGTGACCGCCGGCAACCAGCGGCGCTTCTGGGGCTCGACCGACGGCGTGAACCCGGTCGACCGCCTGAACCCACGGGACCTGAGCGTGCCCCCCGAGGAAGAGAAGCTCGCGGTGCCCATGGTCCACCTGCGTGCCTGGCTCGAGGGCGACGTGAACGTCGAGGCGGCGTTGGTCCCCGTGTTCACTGCCTCCACGCCGCCGGGCGAGGGGTGGCGGGACGCCTTCACGCCCACGCCCCCACCCGGCGTCACGATCACGGAGGTACGGCCGCTCCGCGAGGAGCCTCCCGAACCGTCGGTGGAGAACCTCCAGTTCGGCGCCCGCGCGCAATGGCGCCCCTCCGGTTTCGACGTCGCGCTCAGTTGGCTGCACGTATTCCGTGACACGCCCACCCGTTCGGTCGAGATCGAACCGACCGGCGTTCCCGGCGAGGTGATCGCGCAACCCGTCGCGCGCTACGACCGGATCGACGTCGTCGGCCTCGACGGCTCGGTCGCGCTCGGCGACGTGGTGCTGCGCGGCGAAGCGGCCTACCTGTTCACCCGCGATCCGGACGGCCGCGATCCCGCCGTCGGCAACCCCTCCTTCCAAGTGGTGGCGGCCGCCGAGACGCCCGTGCCGGACGGACCCCGGCTGATCGTTCAGGCCATCCTGGACGGCGAAAGGGAGAACGCCTCTCCCAGCGGCGAGCTGGGCGGCATCGAGCTCTCGTGGCGCGCCATGCTGATCGCGTCCTACGCCCTGAACGCACGCACGGACATGGAGGCCGCCTGGGTGCACGACTTCGACGGCAGCGGCATGGTCCGTCCCAGCGTGAGCTACACGGTGGCCGACGGGGTGACCGGCGCGCTCGAGGGCATGGTCGCCTACGGCGGGGACGACACCCGCTTCGGAGGCTGGCGCGAGCGCAGCGCTGCGACCGCGTCGCTACGCGTGGACTTCTGACGGGGCCGGCGCGTCCGCTCACGGGCGACACCTTCCGGCGGGCTGACGCATCCCCGTCGTACGCGTAGGCGCGGGTTTCGTCCTCGCGAACGCGCCGCAAGAGATGGCCTGCCCTGAGTGTGGTCGAACATGACGTGCCCCGAGACCCCTATGCGATGCGCGGATCCGCGCTATGGTCGCCCCTGGCTTTACTGCATGGAGGTGCGCCGCATGCCTAACGCTCACGATCACGGAGTCGAGCAGACCAGCGACCGCCGCATCCTCGGCACGGTCGCGCTCAATGGACTGTTGACGGTGGCGCAGGTGATCGGCGGCCTCGTGTCCGGGTCGGTCTCGCTGCTGGCGGACGCGCTTCACAACCTCAACGACGCGATGGCGCTGGTCATCGTCTGGATCGCGCGCCGCATCGGCCGGCGCCGCGCCGACGAAACGCGCACCTTCGGGTACGACCGCGCCCGCACGGTCGGCGCCCTGATCAACCTGGTCGCGTTGGCGGTGGTGGCGCTGTTCCTCGCGTACGAGTCGATCCTGCGCCTTCTCGAGCCACGCGAGGTGGGCGGTTGGACCATGATCATTGTGGCCGGTGTCGCCCTGCTGGTCGACGTCGCCACGGTCGCGCTGTTGTACGGGATGCGGCGCGGTGGGACCGACGTGCGCGCGGCGTTCGTGCACAACGTCTCCGATGCGCTGGCCAGCGTGGCCGTCATGGTCGGCGGCGCCGCCATTCTGCTATCCGGCTGGTACTGGGTCGACCCGCTGCTTTCGCTGGCGATCGTCGGCTACGTGGCCTGGCAGGTCTCTGCCATGTTGCCCGAGACCGTGCGCGTGTTGATGGAGAGCGCACCGCCGGACCTCGACGTCGCGCGGGTCGGCGCCGACCTGCGCGACGTCGAGGGCGTCGAGGACGTGCACCATCTCCACGCCTGGTTGATGGACGAGCAGCGTGTCGCGCTCGAGGCGCACCTGGTGATCGGCCGTGAGGTGGCGCCGCGCCTCGACGAGGTGGCACGGGAGGCACGGCGGCGTCTGCGCGAGGGGTTCGACATTCGCCACGCGACGCTGGAGATCGAGTTTCCAGGTACGGCCGCCGAAGAAGGCCACCGCACGACGCTGATCGCAGGGGACTGCTGCGGACCGGCCGCCGACAGTGCGGCCGGGGCGATCGACGTGTCCCGCTCAGCCTGAGTACGGCCGCAGGCACGAGCGATCCACACCCGCGAACACTGTCGCGCGACCCGGCCATCGGTCGCGCTCCGACGTGTCGCATCCGCCGTCCGACGTAGACCGGCCGCGCAATCCTTGGTCGGATCGGGTGGGCGCGCTGCTCCGAAGGGCCCCGCAGCGCAAAGCACGGCCCAGACCTCCTCGGAATCGGCATCGCGTCGACGGCCTGTATCGAACGCACGTGCAGCGCAGGTATGAGTCGCCAGCCGCCGGAGTATATTATATTATTCGTCTTGGACCCGCCCGACGAACCGCACCAAGCGACGAGGAGACGGCATGACCAAGCGGCGCGTAGGCATCCTCATGAACGGCGTCACCGGACGAATGGGCCGCATCCAACACCTGGCGCGCGCCATCATGGCGATCCGCGAGGACGGCGGCATCCCCCTGGGGGACGGCCACGTCATCTGGCCGGAGCCGACGCTGGTGGGCCGCAACGAGGCCAAGCTGCGCGCGCTGGCCGAGGCGCACGGCCTGGAGCGCTGGACCACGGATCTGGACGCCGCGCTGGCCAACCCAGACATCGAGGTGTACTTCGACGCGCAGGTCACCAGCCGCCGCACCGACGCACTGAAGGCCGCCCTCGCCGCGGGGAAGCACGTCTACTGCGAGAAACCCAGCGCGGACACTCTCGACGACGCCATCGAACTGGCGCGTCGCGCGCGCGAGGCCGGCATCAAGAACGGCGTGGTGCAGGACAAGCTGTTCCTGCCCGGCTTCCTGAAGCTGAAGCGGCTCATCGACGGCGGCTTCTTCGGCCGGATCCTCTCGGTGCGGGGCGACTTCGGCTACTGGGTGTTCGAGGGCGACTGGCAGCCGGCGCAACGCCCGTCGTGGAACTACCGCGCCGAGGACGGCGGCGGCATCATCCTGGACATGCTGGCGCACTGGCGTTACGTGCTGGACCACCTGTTCGGGCAGGTCCGGGCGGTGAGCTGCCTGGGCGCCACGCATCTCCCCGACCGTGTCGACGAAGCAGGTCATCCGTACCGCACCACCGCCGACGACGCGGCCTACGCCATGTTCCGGCTGGACGGCGACGTGATCGCGCAGGTCAACTCCTCCTGGTGCGTACGCGTCTACCGCGACGATCTGGTCACCTTCCAGGTGGACGGCACGCACGGCAGCGCCGTGGCGGGCCTGCACACCTGCCGGGTGCAGCACCGCTCGATGACGCCGAAGCCGGTCTGGAACCCCGACGCGCCCGGAACGCACGACTACCGCGACGACTGGCACGAGGTTCCGGACAACGGCACCTTCGACAACGGCTTCAAGACGCAGTGGGTGCACTTCCTGGAGCACGTCGTGTCGGACGCCCCCTTCCCGCACACGCTGCTGGAGGGTGCCAAGGGCGTGCAGCTGGCCGAGCTCGGCATGCGCTCCTGGCGCGAAGGCCGCTGGCTCGACGTGCCGGAGCTGTCGGCATGAGTCGCTCGTGCGTATCCGGGTGTCCCCGACGCGACCTGGATACGGGCCGATGAGCAGCGACGCGCCGACGATCCGCCTGCCCCGGTCCGACGGCACCGTCGCGCCCTACGAAATGGCGGCCCCGCGCCGCTTCGCACCGCCGGCCGCGCCGCTTCGAAGCCGCGTTCTGTACGCCGCGGTGCACGTGGTCAGCGACCCGTTGGACGAGGACGGCGCCGGGCACGGCATCGACTGGGAGGCGACGATGGCGTTCCGCCGGCACGTGTGGCGGCACGGCCTCGGCGTGGCGGAGGCGATGGACACCGCCCAACGCGGCATGGGCCTGTCGCACGACGCCACGCGCGAGCTGATCCGCCGCTCCTGCGCCGAGGCGCAGGCGGCCGGGGGTCGCATCGCGTGCGGCGCCGTCACCGACGGCCTGCCGGCCGACGCGCACCCGTCGCTGGACCAGATCGTGGCGGCCTACGCCGAGCAAGGGCACGACATCGAACGTCACGGCGGCCGGGTGGTGCTGATGGGCAGCCGGCACTTGGCGCGGGTCGCGCGCGGACCCAATGACTACCGGCACGTGTACGACGCGGTGCTGTCCGAGCTGGACGGGCCAGTCGTGATCCACTGGCTGGGCGAGATGTTCGACCCGCAGCTGGCGGGCTACTGGGGCTCCCGCGATCTAGACGAGGCCACGGACGTGTGCGTGGGCATCTTGCAGGAGTACGCGGCGAAGATCGACGGCATCAAACTGTCCCTGTTGGACGCCGAACGCGAGGTGGCGCTGCGCCGGCGCCTCCCCGAGGGCGTGCGCATGTACAGCGGCGACGACTTCCACTACGACGACCTGATCCTGGGCGACGCGCAGGGGCACAGCGACGGGCTGCTCGGCATCTTCGACGCGATCGCGCCCGCCGCCGCCAGCGCCGTCGCGGCCCTGGACGCCGGCGACGAGGACGGCTACCGCGATGCGCTCTCCCCCACCGTCCCGTTCGCGCGGCACGTCTTCGCGGCGCCCACGTTTCGCTACAAGACCGGCCTGGTGTTCCTGGCGTACCTGAACGGGCACCAGGATCACTTCCGCATGCTGGGCGGGCAACAGAGCGCCCGCTCGGTGCTGCACCTGGCCGAGGCGTTCCGGCTGGCCGACCAGGCCGGGCTGCTGGACGATCCCCCGCGCGCCGCGCGGCGCATGGGCTGCTTCCTGGACCTGAGCGGCGTGACGTGAACGGCATGGAGCGGCTGTCCCTCAACCAGGCCACCACCCCGTCCTGGAGCGTGTCCGAGGCGATCGAGGGGTGCGCGCGCCACGGCATCGGCTGGATCGGCCTGTGGCGGGGGCCGGTCGCCGAGGCCGGTCTGGAGCCGACCGCGCGCCACGTGCGCGAGAGCGGCGTGCGCGTCTCCAGCCTGTGCCGGGGCGGGTTCTTCCCCGCCGCCACCGCCCAGGCGCGGGAGGAGCGCCTGGACGACAACCGCCGCGCGGTCGACGAGGCCGCCACGCTCGGCACCGACGTTCTGGTGCTGGTGTGCGGCGGGATGGTGGGGCGCGACCTGCCGGGGTCGCGCCGCATGGTGGAGGACGGCATCGCCGCGCTGGTGCCCTACGCACGCGAGCGCGGCGTGCGCTTGGCGATCGAGCCGCTGCACCCCATGTTCGCCGCCGACCGCTCCGTGATCTGCGACCTGGGCCAGGCGTTCGCGCTGGCCGACCGCGTCGAAGCGGGGGTGGGCGTGGTGGTGGACGCCTACCACGTGTGGTGGGACCCGCAGCTGTACGCCCACCTGGCCCGCGGACGGGAGCGGATCCTGGGGCTCCACGTCGACGACTGGCTGGCACCGCCGCCCGACGTGCTGCGGGGGCGCGGCATGATGGGCGACGGCTGCATCGACCTGCACGGCCTGTACACCGCGGTGGACGCCGGCGGGTACCAAGGGCCGGTCGAGGTGGAGATCTTCAACGACGCCGTGTGGCAACGCCCGGGCGACGAGGTGCTGGCCGAGATGCGCGACCGCTTCGGGCATCACGTTCTGCGCCCGCCCGAAGCGCAGCAGGACGTGACCGCGTCATGACCATCGACCGAACGCACGACCACCCCGGCAGCAAACCGGGCCGCCGCAAGCAGGACGCCGTCTACGAGGCGTTGCGCCACGACATCCTCGAAGGCCGCCTCGCGCCCGGTGAGCGGCTTCGCCTGGACGACATCACGCAGCGCCTCGAAGTGAGCCACATTCCCGTCCGCGAGGCGCTCAAGCAGCTGGAGGCCGACGGGTACGTGGCGATCGAGCCGTACGTCGGCACCACCGTCGCGGAGCTGAAGGCCGACTGGATCCACGAGCTGTTCGAGCTCAAGGAGGCCCTCGAACTGATCAGCGGCCGCGCCGCCTGCCGCCGCATGAGCCAGCAGGACCTGGACGACGTGGAGGCGGTCCTCCGGCGCATGGACGATCTCGTCCGTGATCCCGAAGCGTGGTCGGCGTCCAACGTCGAGCTGCACCGCCTGATCTGCACCCGGGCCGGCACCAAGCTGGCCGGCCAACTGCTGGACCGCGTCCTGAACCAGTGGGACCGCCTGCGTCGCTACTTCTTGCAGGAGGTGTTCGCCCTGCGGGTCTTCGAAGCGCAACGCGAGCACTGGGCCATCTACCACGCCCTGACGAGACGCGACCCGGACGAGCTCGAACGCGTGGTGCGGACGCACAACCGGCGCGCGCTGGAGGCGTACGCGGCGCGGCTGCCGGACCACGACTGAGCTGCACGCGGGCGGCCCGAGCCGCCTGCCTTGAATCCCGGAGGTGCGCGTGTCACGACCGAATCTGCTCTTCCTCATGACCGACCAGCAACGCGCGGACACGGTCGCCCCAGGCGGTCCCTGCGCGACGCCCAACCTGGACGCCCTCCAGGCACAGGGCACCCGCTTCACGCGCTGTTACGGACCCAACCCGATCTGCTCCCCCACCCGCGCCAGCCTGATGACGGGGCTGCTGCCGCACGCCCACGGCATGGTCGACGTCACGCACGCCGTCGAGCCCTACCGGGCCGACCTGAAGCCCGACCTGCCGTTCTGGAGCCGCACCCTGCAGCAGGCCGGCTACCGCACCGCCTACTTCGGCAAGTGGCACGTGGAACGCTCCAACCAGTTGGAGGACTTCGGCTTCGACCACTACGAACAGGTCGGCGTCGACCCCGATGATGGCTACGCCGCCCACCGCCGGGCGCTGGGCCTGCCGGCCTCCCCGGTCCTGGCGGAGCAGGACGCCCTCCAGCACGAGGGCTACCGCGACTTCCTGCTGTACGGCGTCAGCGACGAACCGGTGGAGGCGACGCAGGAGCATTACCTGTACTCGCGCGCCATCGCGTTCCTGCGCGGCCTGGACGACGGTGATCCGCGCCCCTGGGCGGTGTTCGTCAGCACCGAAGGTCCGCACGACCCGTACGTGGTGCCGCGGGCCTTCTACGAGCGCTACGACCCGGACGCGTTCGCGCCGCCGGCGAGCTTCGACGACGACCTCCGCGACCGGCCGGGGATCTACCGCCGCATCCAGGGGCTGTTCAATGAGCTGGACTGGCCGGCGTTCGCGCGCGCCACGGCGAGCTACTACGCCTTCTGCACCCTGATCGACGAACAGGTCGGCCGCATCCTGGACACCGTGCGTAAGCTCGGGCAGGAAGAGAACACGCTGGTGGCGTACACCTCCGATCACGGCGACTATCTCGGCGCGCACCGCATGCTGCTGAAGAGCGTGGCGCCGTTCGAGGAGGCGTACCGGGTGCCGCTCATCCTCGCAGGCCCCGGCGTGCCCGCCGGCCAGCAGCCGTCACGGGTGGTGAGCCTGCTCGATCTGGCCCCCACGCTGGTCGAGCTGACCACCGGCGAGGCGTTCCCCTGCCACGGACGCTCGCTGACGCCGCTCCTACGCGACCCCGCGGCGGACTGGCCGGACGAGGCGTTCGCGGAGTTCCACGGCCAGCGGTTCTTCTTCACGCAACGCACCCTGTGGCAGGGTCGGTACAAGTACGTGTTCAACGGGTTCGACGAGGACGAGTTCTACGACCTGGAGGTCGATCCGCACGAGCTGCGAAACAGGGTCCACGATCCCGAGCAGCGGGACCGCGTCAAGGAGATGACGGCGCGGATGTGGCGCATCGCGCGCGACACGGGCGACTTCAACCTGGTCGAGTCGCACTACGGCGTGCTGCGCTTCGCGCCGGTCGGGCCGGACGCCGCCTCTGACGCTGGCGACTGAGCGTCGGAGATACGCGACCCGCTCAGGACAGGAACCAGGGTGAACTCCACGCCAGGTGCCCGTTGCGCTGCGTCACGCGCAGGTACAGGTAGCCCGGCAGGTTCAGGTCCGCCCGGTCCAGCACGGCGCGGCCCAGCACCCGGCTGGCCGCCATCGGCGTGAGCCGGTGCAGCATGTAGCTCTCCTTCGGGAAGGGACCGGTCTGGACGTGGGCCGAGCCGTGAAACAGCTCGCCCAGGGTGACGGTCCGGTCCGAGGCCGAAGGGTGGGTCATGTCGATCCGCACGCGCGTCGCGGGGTCGCCCGCGATCTCCAGCACGGCGCTCTGATTCGGGTTCTCGCGGTACGCCTCCAACCGTGAGGTGTAGGACTGGACGTGCAGCTCGTTGGCACTGGGTCGCGTGAAGCGATGGCGCTTCTCCTCGCTGAACGGGCCGGACTGCAGGCAAGGAAACACGCGCCGCAACTGCCCGCCCTCAACGTGCACCGCCATCTCCCAGTCGGTGATGCGGTCCAACGCCAGGTCCTTCCAGGGGCCCCAGCCCCACTCGAGCCGCACCTGCACCACGTCGGCGAAGGCGCCGGCGGCGGGCGGTTTCTCGTCGGGGAAGGCGCGGTGGATGGTGCGACCGTCGTGCACGAACTCGACCATCTCGAGTTCGTCGCGTCCCGCCACGTCGTACGCGACCTCCACCTGCTCGGCCGGCGGTACCTCCATGCCCATCTCGTGGCCGTTGGCGGCCAGGCGCAGCTCGATGCGATCCCCGGTCAGGGCGTAGGTGCGGCGGGCTCGCACCGCCCGCATGACGGCGTCGCGGGTCAATTCCTCGGCCAGGACCGCCATGACGCCCTCCCCGTAGGCGCCGGGAAAGCCGCGGTGGTTGTCGGACGAGGCGACGAAGCCAAACTTGGCGCCGTCGTGTAACTTTGCCTGGGCGGTGTTGGCGGTGACGCGCCCGCCGAACGAGTGGGTGAAGTAGGTGCGGGGCCCGCGGTCGTGCTCGGCGTTGCCGTGCTCCGAGTAGATCTCCACCACCGGCGTGGTCGCGTCCGGCTGGAACACCTCCCAGTTCACACCGCGATTGCCGGTGGGATACCCGATGTGGTGCGGGATCATCAGCGCCTGCCGCTCGGTGCAGAACCGCCGCAGCGCCTCCACGTGATCGGGCAGGTACAGCGGCTGGTGGTCGGCTGGAAACACCACGCAGTGATCCCCGAAGGCGCTGGAGTGCCACTCGTACCCCAGGAAGTGCACGAACTCGCCGTCGCGGTGGTGCGCGGCGGTCAGACGCTGGATGTGCTCCCAGGCGTCGTTGTGCCGCCGGAAGCCATCCAGCCAGTGCTGCTCGCGCCCGCCCTCCATCGGGACCAGGTCGTGCCAGGCGGCGTGGCCCGTGAACGCGAAGAAGTCGAGGTGCGTCTTGGCGATATCGATGCTGCGTTCCAGCGATCCTTTGCCGTAGCCGAGGCCGTTGTGATTGTGAATGTCGCCGTAGAAGATGGCGTACTCGCTCATGATGTCCTCCCTCACCGCCAGGGTTCTAGCGGCGCCAGCACGCCCCCGCTCCCGCGGTAGAACTCCTCGTCCAGCACGAATGCACCGTCGCGGGGTCGCAACCACGTCGCCGCCCGGCAGGGGTGTGCGTCCTGCATCGGTTCCCAATTGCGGTACACCTGCGCACCGTTGGCCTCCAGCAGACCGTCCGTCATGCCGGGTAGCGGCGCCAGGCGGGCGGCCACGTTGCGATTCCAGTCGAGGAGGCGCGGCGTGCAGGCGGAGTCGGCCACGAAGCACGCCAGCCCCTGCGCCTCGGCCTCGCGCACCATTCGGAGCGTCACGCTGAGCGTCTTGCCGGCCGGTTTGAGCGCCACCGCGCCGTACCCGGCGCGTGCCTTGCGGCGGACGTCCTCCACGCGGTGGAGACTCTCGTCCGCCGCCACGCGGACGCCGAGGCCGTGCACGTCGATGTCGGCCTCCTCCGGGAACGGCTCCTCCAGCAAAATCGTCCGCGTCAGCATGCCGATCTCACGGGCGTGCGCCAGGAGCGCCTCCAGGTGCGCCCGGTCGGGGTAGCGGCCGTTGGCGTCCAGGTAGTACGCGGGGGGCGGGCCCGCGTGTGCGGTGGCGGCCCGGTGCACCTCTGTGAGGCGGGCTTTGTCGGCGCCCAGCATCTCGTCCGGGGTGCCGGCCGCGCCGATCTTGATCTTCAGCACCGTTGCGCCACCCGCCAGCATCGCGGCGATCTGCTCGGGCCGGGTGGCGTAGGAGACGAGGGGCACGCGCGCCACGCGCGCGTGCCGGTGGTGGAGCGGTTCACGGGACGCCGCTGGGATCATGGCGTCGAAGGTGCGCAGGTCGTGCGCGCGGGCGTAGAGCGTCCAGGCGGCGTTGTCCAGCGCCACCAACGCGTTCAGCGTGAAGGTGCGGCGTAGCTCGTCGCGGCCGATGAGCGTGCGGCCGTACGCGTGCACCTCGTCGACCAGGCCGTCCAGCAACTCGAAGGGGGTGTCGAACGACCGGCCCCGCGCGCGCTGCAGGGCGTACTCCAGAAGGGCAGCCATCAGCAGGTTCCCGCCGACCTCGGTGTGGGCGGTGAACACCTCCCGGTCGGACCACAGCACCGCCAACCCGCCCACGCCGGCGGCACGAACGCCGCCCTCGCTGGTGAGGTCGACGCGGCACAGCCACTTCTCGGTGAACTGGCCGCCCTTGAAGCCGAACGGTTGCCGGAGCGGCTCGCGCCGCAGGTCGAGGTCGACGCGGTCGAGGGTGAGGGTCATGGCACGTCCCCGTGCTGCGCGACGCTCATGCTACGCGTACCAGATGGGGCTGGCCCAGGCGATCTGCCCGTCGCTCTGCGTGACGCGGGCGTACACGAAGCCCGCCTCGCGCGATGGGTGGTAGGTCTCGTCGTACGCGAACGCGAACTCGCGTTCCGGCACGGCGCGGTGCACCTTCAACGCCGGCGAACCGAAGCCGCGCACCTGCGCGCCGACCGAGCCGCGCACCAGGTCGGCGAACGGCAGGTCGAACGCCACCTCGCCCGCCGTGACGCGCAGGCGTCCCTGTGGGCCCACGTCGCAGTCCAAGACCACCGCCTGCGTGCCGCCCGCGTCGAAGTGGGTGCCGCCCATGGCGCCGGCCGGGTTGGCCATGGCGCGGCAGCGCCACGCCACCTGCGCCTCGTCCTGGTCCTCGATGCGCTCCGTGACCGCCTCCTCGCCGGTGGCGGCGCCGCCGTAGCGGAAGCACGGTTCGACGCCCAACAGGCGGCCCTCCTGCACCTCCGCGCGGACGTGCCAGTCGGAGCGTTGCCGGCCGCGGCCCCAGCCGGTCTCGACCTTCACCTTGTAGCGGCCGGGCGCGAAGTCGCTGGCGATGGGTTTGCCGGGGAGGCGCCGCACGCGCCAGCCGTCCTCGCCGCCCTCGATCAGATCGACCTTGTCGATGGGGGCGGTTCCCGCCACCCGCAGCCGCAGCGGCATGGCGTCGGCGCGGCCTGCGACCCCGCCGATGGGCACGTCCGCCAGGGCGACCTCGGCGACGATGCGCGCGCCGGTGGTGGCGACCGTGCGGCGGGCTTGCAATGCCTCCCAGAGGTGCTGCCGGTCCAGTGTCGGCGCGTCGACGCCGACGCGGCCATGACCGTAGTGGCCGGGGTAGCCGTCGTGCGTGTCGGTGCCGGCGTAGAAGCCGAAGCGGTGGCCGGCCACCAGCCCGCTGCGCACGGTGGATTCGCCGACGCGGGGGCCCATGCTGTGGTGGTACTCGCCGGGGGCGTCGTCCCCTTCGCAACTGCCGTGGTTGGAGTACACCTCCACCAGCGGCGAGACGCGGTCGTCGAACGCCTCCCAGTTCGTGCCGCGCTGCCCGCGGACGTAGCCGCCGTGATGCGGCAGCAGCATGAAGGCGGGCGTCGCCTCCTCCAGCCTGCGCGCCAGCGTGCTCGGGTCGGGCCCGTCGAGGAGCGGCAGGTCGAAGGTGGGCGCGTAACAATTGTAGTCGCCGTACTGCATCGAGTGCCACTCGTAGCTGGGCAACGTCACGAAGCGGCCGGGTTCGTCGGCGTCCTGCAACAGGTGCAGCAGCTCGGGCCAGTAGTGCTGCAGCTTGGCGAACCCGCCCAGGTGCATGCCGATGATGGCGTTCTGCTCCCTCAGATCCATCGGCATGTCCGGCCAGAAGGCATGCCCGGTGATGCTGCAGAAGTCGAGGTGCGTGCGGGCGTTGGCCAGGGCCCGCTGCGGCGTGCCCGTGCCGTAGCTGACGGCGCAGTGGGCGTGCAGGTCGCCCCAGTACATGCTCACGACGCTTCGGCGGTGCGGGCCTCGCGCACCAGGTCCTCGAACATGCGGGCGTAGCGCAGGTAGGAGGCGTACTTCTCGGCCTCGGGCACGTCGCTGCCGCCCTCGTGGATGATGCTGGCGACGTGCGGTTCGATGGCGATGGTGCCGCGGTAGCCGCCGCTGAGCAGGTCGGCCAGGATGGGGCGGACCATGGCGTCGCCCTCGCCCGGGTAGGCGTAGTCGGAGCTTGCGCCTCCTTCAGGATTGCGTTTGCAGTCCTTGACGTGGACGTAGCCGATGAGGTCCTTGACGCCCTGGTAGAACGGCCAGGGCTCGTAGCCGTGGCTGATCGTGTTGCCGATGTCGAACAGGACCGTCAGGTGGTCGCTGCCGACCTCTTCGATCAGTTCGCGCATGTGGCGCGCGCTCTGCCCGCCCCAGCCGGTACAGTTCTCGTGCGCCAGCACGACGCCGCCATCCGCCGCCACGGCGGCCAGCTCCCGGTAGCGGCGGATCGCTTCGCGGCGCCAGTCAGACTCACTGGCGCCGTTCTGCAGCCAACTCATGGTGCGGATGAAGCGGACGCCCAGGCGTTGCATGCGCGGGATGGCGACCTTCAGGTCCTGCAGGTCCTGCTTGAAGTCGCCGTGGATGGCGCGGCTCCAGTTGCCGATGGCGGAGCCGAAGCCGGTCACGGTGAGGCCCGCCGCCTCGACCGCGTCGGCAGCCGCCGCGAAGGCATCGTCGGGCAGGGCTCCGGCAACGTTGAGGCCGTCGATCAGGCGCAGCTCGATGGCGTTCCAGCCGAGCTCGCGGTGCGCGGCGATCTGGGCGTGGGTGTCGCGGCCGGCCTCGTCGGCCAGGCCGCTCAGGGTGGGCCCGCCTGGCGCGGCGTCGTCCGGTTGGGCGCGGTTCGTCATATCCATGGCAGCTCGATCTCCTGCTCGTGTCCGTGGCGTGCGGAGGTGTAGATGGCTTCGATGATGGCGACGGCCTTGAGCGCTTCGCGGCCGTCGACGCGGGGTGGGCGGTCCTCGTAGATGGCATCGATCAGATCTTGGATCTGCGCCTCGTGGCCCGCGTTGCGGGTCTGCTTGGGGTCGCTGGCGCCGGAGGCGACCTGGTTGGCGGTCCCCAGGCGTGCGCGGACGTCCGCGTCTTCTTCGCGTTCGTCGTGGAAGCGCCAGCAGGCGATGCGGTCGTCCTCCAGCCGCACCGTCCCGTGCTCGCCGCAGAGCTCCACCGCCCGCGCGAAGCCCGGGTAGGCCGCGGTGCTGGCCTGGATGGTGCCAAGCACGCCGTGCGGGAACCGCAGACATGCCACGGCGGTGTCCTCCACCTCGATCCGTTCGTGCGCCAGCGTGGCCGTCATCGCCTTGGCCGCGGCCGGCATGCCGGCCAGGGACTGGAGCAGGTCGACGGCGTGGATGGCCTGGTTCATGAGGGCGCCGCCGCCGTCCAGGGCGACGGTGCCCTTCCAGCCCCCCTCGTCGTAGTACGCCTGGTCTCGGTACCACTTCACCTCGGCGCCGCACAGCGTCAACCGGCCCAGGCGTCCCGAGGCGACGACCTGCTTCACCGCGCGCGCACCGGGCCCGAAGCGCGCCTGGAAGATCGCCGCCAGCCGTACGCCGTTGTCCTCGCAGGCGCGGATCAGGCTGGCGGCGCGCGCGACCGTGACCTCGAGCGGTTTCTCGACCACGACGTGCTTGCTGGCGTTGGCCGCGGCGACGGCGGCGTCCAGGTGCGCGCCGCTGGGGGTGGTGACGCATACCGCGTCCACCTCGGGGTGCGCCAACAGTTCGGCCAGGTCGGTGGTGTGAACATTGGCGCGGTGCTTCTCGGCGAAGCTGCGGGCGCGGTCCGCGGAGCGGCTGTGCACGCCCACCAGGCGACCGCCGTTCGAGGCGGCGATGGCGTTGGCGTGCACGCCGGCGATCATGCCGCACCCGACGATCGCGAAGCCGACCTGGCGGGACGCCGTCACGGCTGTCCCTCCCCTTCCCGGCGGGCACGGCGGGTCGCCGCGCCGGCCCGGTACTCCTGCCACGCCACGACGAACACGGTGAGGACCGCCATGGAGAGGAACAGCAACGGGATGGGCCGCGTCACGAAGATCGCCAGGCTGTCGGCCGACATGTACAGGCTCTGGCGCAGTCCGACCTCGACCAGCGGGCCCAGAATGAAGCCGATCAGCAACGGCGCGATCGGGAACCCGAAGCGCTTCATCGCGAAGCCCAGCACACCGAAGCCAAGGGTGGCGTACATGTCGAAGAAGTTGTGCGTGGCGACGTAGGTGCCGGTGAAGCACAGCACCACCACGATCGGGAACAGGATACGGTCTGGCACCCGGGAGGCCTGCAGGAACAGGCGCATGCCCAGGCGCGCCACCACGACCAGCAGGATCGTGCCGACCACCATGGTGACGAACAGCGCCGCCACGAAATCGCCGTGCTGCTGGAACAGGCTGGGGCCGGGCACCAGGCCGTGCACCATGAACGCGCCCAGCATGATGGCGGTGATCACGTCGCCGGGAATCCCCAACGTCAGGAGCGGAATGAAGGTCGAACTGGTCACGCCGTTGTTGGCGGATTCTGCGGCCGCGATCCCCTCCAGCGACCCCTTGCCGTACTCCTCGGGTTTCTTCGAGAAGCTGCGCGCCACGCCGTAGCTGAAGAAGGCGGCGATGGCCGAGCCCAGCCCGGGCACCGCGCCGATGGCCACGCCCAGTGGGCCGGAGCGAAGGAGGGTCGGCACCACGGAGCGCATCTCGGCGCCGGAGAGGCGATGGTCCGCCGAGTCGAGGCGGACGCCCTCGGCTTTCTGGACGTCGGACGCGCGCTTCTGCGCCAGCTCGATCGCCTCGGCGATGGCGAACACGCCGATGATGAGCGCGATGAAGGTCCAGCCGGCGGTCAACTGCGGCACGTCGAACGTCAAGCGGTACGAACCGGTCAGCGGGTCGAGCCCGAACGACGCCAGGAAGATGCCGAACAGGCCCGAGATGAGGCCCTTCAGCATGTTGCCTTGCGACAGCACGGCGATGAGCGTCAGGGCGAACAGGCCCAGCGCGAAGTTCTCGGGCGGTCCGATGCGCAATGCCATCACCGCCACCGGCACCGCGAAGAAGATCAGGGCGAGGTCGCTGAGCAACGCGCCGAAGCCCGAGGCGTACAGCGACATCTTCAGCGCCTTGCCGGCCTTACCCTGTCGCGTCAGTTCGTACCCGTCCAGTGCGGTGGCGGCCGAAGCAGGCACCCCGGGCACGTTGATCAACACCGCCGATATCGAACCGCCATACGTGCCGCCCTTGTAGATGCCGACCAGCATGGCGATGCCGCCGACGGGCTCCAGGTAGAAGGTGATCGGCAACGTGATCGCGACCGCGAGGGGCACGTTGAGGCCCGGGATGGCGCCGATGACCACCCCGATCACCAGGCCCAGCAGGATGAGCCCCATGATCTGGGGGTCGAACACGACGGACAGGCCGGACCCAATGTCGATCATGCCGCGCTCACGAGAACAACGATCCCGAGGGGAGCAGAATCACCATGTACCGCTCGAAGAACAGCAGCAGGGCCACGGGCGTAAGGATCATCAACAGCAGGATCGTGCGGGGGCGGCGATTCCCGAAGAGGTACGACAACCCGCCGATGTAGACGGAGGTGGTGATCAGATAGCCGAGCCATGGCAGCGTCGCGAGATACAGCACGGTCCAGGCAACCAGACCGCCGCCACGGATCGTGGAGGCCCGGCGCTCCGCGCGCTCCTCGGGCGGCGGTGCCTCGGGGGAGACGGGTGGGTCCGTGGCCGTGCGGGTCGCCTCCCGGCGGGCGGCGCGGAGGCGTCCCAGGTTCCGTGCCAGCAGGATCGCCGACAACAACGCGATCGCGCCGGTGACGATGAGCGGCATGGTGGTTCGCGAGGCGGCGCCGAGTCGCTCGTCGGTGGAGAACCACAGGTGCACGAAGAAAAAGAGGCCCATCGCGAGGACGACGGCGGCCACCGCCACCTCGCGCTTTGCGTCAGCCACGCTCGTCCTCCCTGATGCTCGCCGTCTCGGCGAGGGAACGTCGCGCCCGTCTCAAGGGGCGTGGAGCGGGCACGGATGGCGTCCGTGCCCGAGCTCCTTCGCAGGTTCGGTGCGGGCGAGGGCCGAAACCGTCCACGACCCTCGTCAGAGATGCGTTCTCAGTCTTCGCCCCGCAGGATCGGCTCGTAGCGCTCCCAGCGGGTTTGCCACCGCTCGCCGAAGGCAGGCCCGTCGAGATAGGCCGTGGCCGCCCCGGCATCCGCAGCGCGCTGCAGGAACTCCTCGTCCTGCATCACGGTGGCCAGCGAGTCCCGCAGGATCTGAACCACGTCGTCCGGCACGCCCTGCGCGACGGCCAGGCCTGTCCACGGGTTACCGGTCACGTCGTAGCCCTGCTCGATGGCGGTAGGCACGTCGGGGTAAGCCTCGTTGCGCTCCTGGTCGAACACCGCCAGCAGCCTGAGCGAGCCGGCGCTCAGCTGGGACTCGACCGACGCCAGCCCAGCCGGCACCATGTCGAAATGGCCGCCCAGCACGCCGGTGACGGCGGGCGCGCCGCCTTCGGTGGGGATGTGGCGGATCTCGACGCCGGCCTCACTCAGCCAGCCGCGCATCGTCAGGTAGGGGAGCACGTCGGGCACGGCGGCGAACGTCAGGCCGCCCGGATCTTCGCGCGCAGCTTCGGCCAGGTCGTCGAGGCTCTCCCAGGGCGCGTCGGCGGGCACGGCCAGGCCCAACGTGCGCAGCGCCACCTGCCCGATCGGCACGAAGTCGTCGTAGGTGTAGCCGACGTCGCCGGAGAGCGGCGTCAGAATGTGGTTGCCACTGGTGGTCACCAAGACCGTGTAGCCGTCCTTGGGGGCGTCCAGCACGGCTTGACTCCCGAGGGCGCCGCCGCCGCCGACGCGGTTGGCGACCGACACAGGCGTGCCGAGTTCCTCGCTCATGGACGTCGCCAGCAGCCGACCGATGACGTCGGTGGTGCCGCCCGCCGGCCACGGCACGATGAACTGGATCGGTCGTTCCGGGAAGTCCTGCGCCGAAGCGCTCACGGTCAATGCGAGGGCCGCCAGGATCGGCAGCGCTTTGGTCAGGATCGCGCGAAGAATCTGCATGGTTCTCCCTCCGGAGGGGTGTTCGGCGGCCCGGGGCCGCCGCGTCGACATTCCGATCACGTGCTTCGAGTCATCGCAGGGGTGGATCCTCCCTTCGGGGTCGAGGCGAAGGATCGGGGAACGGCGGCGCACGTGACGAATCGCGTACCTGCGCCGCAGAGACGGCTCGAGGTCTGTCGACCGGCGGGCGTCGCGCGCTTTGCGCTGGCCTGCGTGTGAACGTCGTGCATGAGCCCTCATCTCGCCGGAATGCGCCGTCGTGTGCCGCGAAAGTTGCCGAGGACGTGCGCGATACGACACGGATCGACCCTGGATTGGATGTTCGGAAGAAGTCTAAGCTATATTATATTCTTGCGTCAACGGGTGGGGGCGGTGCGCTACTCATCCTGCGTGCCGTTCACAGCAAGAACGCCACGTGAGGTACGTGTATCATGCGACGAACGAACGTCCCACCTTCTGGCTCGTCACATGCTCGAGCCGCTCGTCACCACCCGGTTGCCCCCCTGGTCCTTGGCCTGGTATAGCGCGTCGTCAGCCTCCGCCAACGACGCCTCCACCTCGATCTCCGCGCCCACCGCCACGTGCACACCGACGCTGACGGCGACCCGGGCGTACGCCTCCGGCGCCTCGGGGATGGCCACGCGCACGTCGTCGACCGAGGCGCGCACGCGCTCCGCGAGCGCATGGGCGCCCTCGAGATCGGTATCGGGCAGGCACAGCGCGAACTCGTCGCCGCCCAACCGACCGAGGATGTCCCCTTCCCGTACGCTGGCCGTCGCGATGGCAGCCACCGTCTGCAGGACCAGATCTCCCGTGGCATGTCCGTGCGTGTCGTTGACGCCCTTGAAGCCGTCGATGTCGAACATCACCCAGCCCAGCGGACGACCCGAGCGGCGCGACACGGCGACCGCCTTTCGGGCCAGCTCGAGGAACTGCCGGCGATTACCGATGCCCGTCAGCGAATCCGTGGTGGCGAGGTGGCGCAACCGGTTTTCCGCGTGGACCTGCCGAGTCACATCGCGAAGGACGAGGGCTCGGCCGAGCGGCTCGTCGTCGCGGTCGGTCAGGTCCACGGCCTTGCAGCCGTAAACCCGCTCGCCGACCTCGACCTCCGTCACGTCGCCCGCTTCGAGGAGGGAGTGTCGCACCAACGGGGCGATCGCCGGGTAGCGCTGAACATGCCGCTCGGTCGCGGCGTCTGGATCTTCGGCAGCGGCGAGGACGTCGTTCGCCGCGTGATTGTGGTCCACGACGGTGCCGTGCCTGTCGACGACGATGACCGCCTCGGCGATGTTTTCGAAGACGTGCGCTCGTGCGATGGGGACGATGTCCGCAAGCCCGTACCGCACCACGCCTTGGTACAGCAGGACGCTGGCGACCGGCAGCACGAACGGCGAAACATCGATGCCCCACGGCGTTACACCGAACACGGAGGCAAGGCTCCCCAGCCACGGGAAGAGAGAGCCCAGGAGAAGCACCCGCGCCTGCCGACGCTGACGGCCTCTCGTGCGCGTCCACGCATGGAGGAACACGGCGTTGGCCACCAGCACGGCTGCTGCGAGGTAGATCTGGAGGCCCACGAACCACGGTCCGCGATCGAAGGCCAGCAACGTCAGCGGGTCGACCTCGACCATGCGTGGGTTCACGTGGAACAGATCGTGGTTGGCGTTGGTAATCGTGACCAGGTAGGTCAGCGCGGAGGCACCGAACAACGCGGCTTTCGTGGCCGTCGCGTGAAGCACACGTGGCCAGCCGAAGTCGCCCGCGAGCATCAGCAACAGGAACGGCAGGAACGCGATGCCGAGATGCTGAATCCAGTAGGTGGCGAGGACCCAATCCACCGTCGTGCCCGCCAGCTCGAGCCCGTTCCCGAAGGCGTACAGGAACGTCGCAACCAACACCCCCGATAACGCCGGCTTGCGCAGCAGATCCCCACGCCGCCTCACCTCCGCCAGCACCCCCAGGGCGCTGAGGCCGACCGCCATCGATGCGAGCATCAGGCCGAACTGCAGAACCACGCGTACCGACTCCCTCCGGCGCGATGGTAACGGGTCGAGGCCTCGAGGTCAGCGGGCGCGCGCAGACGTGTGGCCGCGACCGTGGCGAAACGCATGCCGACATGCATGGCGTCTCGACGGGCGGACGTCCGACCTGGCGACGTCGTGGACGCCGTTCGGTCAGCGAGGCATCATGTCCGCGAGCCTGCCTTGGCCGCGCGTCCCCCGCATGGCGAGCAGGTCGATGTTCTCCTCCTCCGCCATGCGCATGCTGCCGCTCATCGCCAGCGAGGGGTAGCGCCAGGTGCCACGAAGGACCTGCCCCTCCACGTTGGCGGACACGAAGATGCTGTCGTCGTACGCGTCGGTGAGTGTGAGGTCGACCGAGCCGGGCCGCGTGGTTCCGGTCACGTTCAGGTACACCTCGCTGTCCTCGTCCAGCAGGACGCCGTAGCCCGAGACCGTCCCGGTCGACCCGCCGCCGGTGGTGGTCACGTCGATGGCAACAGCTGCGAAGTCCACGCCTTGATCGTTCAGTACGCCGCCCCACACGCCGTCCAGTCGGTAGGGGGTCGGCGCTCGGCCGTCGGTCGACGAACCGCACGCGGTGAGCAGCGCGGCCGAGAGCAGGGTGGTGAGAAGCAGGGATCGATGCATATCGGGGCCTTTCGGGAGTGGACGACAGGGTGTGCGTTCGTGTTCGTCGTCGACGCTAGCCATCCCATGCGACCGGAAGCGTCGGAGGGCCCGACGTGGAACGCGCCGTGCATGGGCCCGCGGAGGGGCGCGACCCCGCGTGCACACCGCGGGGTGGCCGGCACCGCACGTTGCGGCGCGGCGCGGCCGGCAGCGGTCGATCCGTCCAGATGACGTGGACGTGGACGCGTCGCTGGGCGGATCATGGGGCTACATGCCGGGATTGCCCCGCGCAGGGCTTCGTCCGCGCGCCCACCCGACTGCGAGGAGGCAGTACGTGCCAATCCACGAGGAGCACCTGGCCCGACTCCGAACCGCCAAACGTCAACTCGAGGACGCGTCGTTCCTGATCCGAGCCGCCAACGCCGCGGGACAACCCTTGGAGCGCTTGGTCACCGTGTTGCCCACGCAGGGTCGGGAGGCCGTCACCCGAGCGACGCGGGCCTCGCTGGACAAGGGCATGGACTGGGCCATCGCCACCATCGGCACGGCAAAGGTGTCGCACCCTCGTCCCTGGCTGCACAGGTCCGTCGTCACGGCATCCGGCGGGATCGGCGGCGCGTTCGGGTGGAGCGTGCTGGCGGTCGAACTGCCCTTCTCGACCCTGGTGATGCTGCGCTCCATCGCCGCCATCGCGCAGGAGCACGGCGAAGACCTCCGCGACCCGGCGACGCGCCTGCAGTGCCTTGCGGTCCTGTCCTACGGCGGCACGACGCCTGCGGACGACGCCGCCGACACCACCTACTACGCCGCCCGCGCCGCGCTCACGACCTCCCTCCACCGCGCCGCGGCGCACCTCGCTACGGCGATGCACGGCGGCCAGGCGCCCCGCTCCGCTCAGGTGGTTGCGACCTTCATCAGCAAGGTGGCCGGCCGCTTCGGCATCGTGGTGCACCAGAAGGCCGTCGCCCAGTCCGTTCCGGTCCTCGGCGCGTTGGGCGGCGCCACCTTGAACAACCTATTCATCGGCCACTTCCAAGCCGTCGGCAGCGGCCACTTCACGGTGCGGGCGCTGGAGCGGATGTACGGGGAGGACGCGGTGCGGGAGGCGTACGAGGCGATCGGGACGTGAAGCGTGGCGCCTTCCGCTCCTCGAACACCACCTCGCGGAAGGTGGTACGCACAGGCATGCAGCAGCACCGCGCGCAGCAGTCCGACTCCAGAAACCTCGGCTGATCGATGGGCACCGTCCTCGCGCACGACCTGATCCATGACGGCCTCGTCGAACTGACGCGCGATGGCCACGCCGTGACGATGCGGTCGGTGACGTCCGGCCAGGCCACGGCTTACCTGAGTCGCGGCTGGTTCGACGTGCAAATCAACGGCTTCGCCGGGCACGACGTCAACGCCGGCGGGCTTGGCCCCGACGGCTTCGCGGCGATGACGCGCGCCCTGCACGCCGAGGGCGTGGCGCGCTACCTCCCCACGGTGGTGACGGCCAGCGTCGACCACATGGGCGCCTGCCTAGCGGCCGTCACCGCCGCGCGCCGCGCCGACCCGGCCGTCGCGTTCGCGGTGCTTGGCATCCACCTGGAGGGGCCGTTCGTGTCGCCCGAGGACGGCGCCCGCGGCGCGCACCCCCTCGCCGCCGTCCGCGATCCGGACCCCGCCGTGTTCGACGACCTGCAGGCGCGGGCGGACGGCGCGATCCGTATCGTCACGCTGGCGCCCGAGCGCCCGGGCGCGCTGGAGCTGATCTCGTACCTCGCCGGGCACGGCATCGTCGTGTCCATCGGGCACAGCCTTGCCGACGCCGCCGTGGTGCACGAGGCGGCCGGCGCCGGCGCGCGGCTGTCGACGCACCTCGGGAACGGACTCCCGGCGACGCTGCCGCGGCATCCCAACCTGCTGTGGGCGCAGCTCGCCGATGATCGGCTGCACGCCAGCATGATCTTCGACGGCCATCACCTGCCCGAGGACACCATGCGGGTGTTCCTGCGGGCGAAGGGGCCAGAACGGACGATCCTCACGAGCGACGCCGTGGCCCTGGCGCGCTGCCACCCCGGCGTGTACGAGGGGCAGGTGGGTGGCACGGTCGAGCTGCACGACAGCGGCCGCCTGACCATGGTCGGCACCCCGTACCTGGCCGGATCGGCGAGCTCGCTGGCGGACGCGATGAGCACCGCCACCGGCCGTCTGGGGGTGCCCGTCGCCGACGCGGCCCGCATGGTGACGGAGGTGCCGCGCGGGCTGCTGTGGTTGGACGCCGCCGACGACGCGACCGTGTTCCGGGTCGAAGGGGGGCGCGTCGTTCCGGTGTGGACGGTGGTGGACGGGCGGGTGGTGTACGCGCGCGAGGGGCACGCTTCGTAGGCGCGCGCAACGGCGCCTACGCCGGCCCACGGTCCTTCGTCAGCGGCGACCCTAGCCCCCACCGAGCGAGCCGATTCGGAGGCGGCGTCGTTGGGCGGTTCCCCGCACTCGGCGTCGCCGTCCGGGAGTACGATACGGCTGAGAAGGCCGAAACCGCACGCGCGAGGGGCGTACGCCACGCCTCCACGCCCACGATGCGTGCCCTGCTTGCCGCGAAGGAAGGTGCACCGGTGAACCCCGAAGTACGACGTCCAGGCGGACGACCGACGAGGCCGGCCCGCGTGTGCGACGCTGAGCGGCTCGAATGAGCGACCTCCATTCGCACCAGGACCGGAGCGAGGACGCCGCGCAGCGCGGCGCCGCCTTGCTGAACGACATCTTCGAGTCCGCGAACACGGCCACTTCGGACACGCACCGCGCGGGGCCCGATCCGCAGTGGATCAAGGTGATCGACCACCGGCGCTGCATCGGCTGCCACGCCTGCACCACGGCGTGCAAGAGCGAGAACGAGGTGCCGCTCGGCGTCAACCGCACCTACGTCAAGCACGTCGAGAAGGGCGCATTCCCCGACACGCGCCGCAGCTTCCAGGTCACGCGCTGCAACCAGTGCGAGGATCCGCCGTGCGTGGCCGCCTGCCCGGTCACCGCCATGTACCAGCGTGGTGACGGCATCGTCGATTTCGACAAGGATGCCTGCATCGGCTGCAAGGCCTGCATCGCCGCCTGTCCCTACGACGCCATCTTCATCAACCCCGAGGACGGCAGCGCGGAGAAGTGCAACATGTGCAGTCACCGGCTCGACGTCGGGCTCGAGCCCGCATGCGTGTCGGTCTGTCCCGCCGAGGCGATCCTGGTGGGCGACCTGCACGAGCCTACCGGCAAGGTCGCCCAGCATGTCGGCCGCGACGACGTCGCCGTCCGGCGACCCGAGAAGGACACCAAACCCAAGCTGTACTACCTCGGCGTCGACCAGGCCACCCTGGATCCGCTCGCGGCCGGCACGCCGCCGGGCGGGATGCACCAGTGGAGCGAACAGCCTGCGGATCTGCCACATCAGGGCGGCGCCCGCCTGCCGGCGGGATGGAGTACGAGCAACGCCGCCGCCGCGATGCTCACCTACGACGTGTCGCACCAGCGTCCCTGGGACGAACGCGTCAGCCTCTACACCTGGACGAAGTCCATCTCGGCCGGCATGTTCCTGATGGCGCTCGTTGCCATCGCGTTCGGCTGGCTGGACGCGTCCACGCCGCTCGCCCAGTGGGTGGCGCCGCTCACGGCCGGGTTCTTCCTCGCCGTCACCGGTGCGCTGCTCATCTGGGACCTGGCGCACCCGCTGCGCTTCTTCAAGATCTTCCTGCGTCCGCAGTGGCGCTCGTGGCTTACGCGCGGGGCGTTCATCATCGGTGCCTTCGGTGCCGTCCTCGTGGCTTGGTTGGCGGCGTCTTGGCTCGGCGCCTCCGGCGTCCAACGCGCCCTTGCCTGGGTCGGTGTCCCCTTGGCCCTGGCCACCGCGGTGTACACCGCGTACCTGTTCGCACAAGCCAAGGCCCGCGACCTGTGGCAGAGTCCGCTTCTGCCGACGCACATGGCGGTTCAGGCCGTCCTCGCCGGCAGTGCGGCATTGGCACTGGCCGCCGTGCTGACGGGGGCGGGCGATCTGCTGCCGCCGATGCGCTGGATCCTCGCGGCGTCGACCGCCGCGCACGGCCTGATCATTGCCAGCGAGCTCGCGCTGCCCAGCGTGACGGCGCACGCCCGCACGGCCGAACGTCACATGACCCACGGCGCCTTCCGTCGCTACTTCCTCGGCGGCCTCGTCGGCGGCAGCGTCCTGCCGCTCCTGTTATGCCTCGCCTCCGGCGGTGGCGTCGTGCTTGCCGTCGCGTCGCTCCTTGCCCTCGGCGGCCTGTTGGCCTACGAGCATGCCTTCGTTCAGGCCGGCCAAGCCGTGCCGCTCGCCTAGGAGGACCCGCGATGCCCGAACGCGATTCCGACCCGCGGTCTCCCACCATCGGCCGTGCGCTCCTCGACGCCTTGCGCGGCCGCCCGCGGCACGTGATCAGCGACGCAGGCCCCACCTACGCAGGTCGCGACGGCCACCGCACCCGCTTCCCGGGGCCCAGCCAAATCGGGCTCGACAGCCATCCCCCGTCGAGCGAGTGGGACGACTGGCGCGAGGGGCGCTCGCACGACGGCAAGAGCGTGGGCCGGCGCTACGCCCTGGTGCCGACCATCTGCTTCAACTGCGAGTCCGCCTGTGGCCTGCTGGCGTACGTCGACCACGAGACGGACACGGTGCGCAAACTCGAGGGCAACCCGCTGCACCCGGGCTCACGCGGCCGCAACTGCGCCAAGGGACCGGCCACGCACAACCAGATCACCGACCCCGACCGCATCCTCTACCCCCTCAAGCGGGATGGAGCACGCGGCGAGGGCGCCTGGAAACGGGTGTCGTGGGACGAGGCCCTGGACGACATCGCCGCCCGCATCCGTGCCGATATCGACGCCAGCGGCGGACGTCACGTCGCGTACCACGTCGGGCGGCCTGGCGAAGACGGCTTCACCAACCGCGTCCTGCAGGCGTGGGGCATCGACGGGCACAACAGCCACACCAACCTGTGCTCCAGCGGCGCCCGCGCCGGCTACGCGTTCTGGATGGGCATCGATCGGCCCTCGCCCGACTTCGCGGAGGCGGACTTCATCCTGCTGCTCTCGTCCCACCTCGAGACCGGGCACTACTTCAACCCGCACGCGCAACGCATCGTGGAGGCGCAGGCCCGCGGGGCGCAGGTCGCGACCTTCGACCCGCGCCTCAGCAATACCGCCTCCCGCAGCGACATCTGGCTTCCCAGCTACCCCGGCAGCGAAGCGGCCGTGCTGTTGGCGGTCGCCCACCACCTGATCTCGAGCGGGCAGTGGGACCGTGCCTTCGTGCGGCGCTGGTGGAACTGGGAGGCGTACCTGCAGAATCTGCGGCCGGACCTCGAACCCACCTTCGCCTCGTTCGAGCAAGCCCTCCAAGAGCTGTACCAGGCCTACACCTTCGCCTACGCCGCGGAGGAGTCCGGCATTCCCCAGGACCGCATCGAGGCGCTCGCCGAGGGGATCGCCCGCGCCGGTTCGCGCTTCTCGAGCTACAACTGGCGCTCGGCCGGCGCCGGCAACGAGGGCGGGTGGCAGGTGTCGCGCTGCCTGATGTTGCTGCACGGCCTGACCGGTTCGATCGGGACGCGTGGCGGGTTCTGGCCCAACACGTGGACGAAGCACGTGCCGCCCCCGCCTCGTCCCGCCCCCGGGCCAGGCTGGTGGCAGGACCTGCACATGCCCGAGGAGTACCCGCTGGCGTTCTTCGAGATGAGCTTCCTGCTGCCGCACCTGTTGGAGGACGGCCGCGGGCATCTGGACGTGTACTTCACGCGCGTCTACAACCCGGTGTGGACCAACCCGGACGGCTTCAGTTGGATTCGCGCGCTCAGCGACGAGACGAAGATCGGCCGTCACGTCGCCTTGACCCCGACCTGGAACGAGTCCGCCTGGTACGCCGACTACGTCCTACCCATGGGCCACGGCAGCGAGCGGCACGACGTGCAGTCGCAGGAGACCGGGCGGGCGCAGTGGATCGGCTTCCGGCAACCGGTCATGCGCGCCCACTACGAGCGGACCGGCCGTCCCTTCCGCGACACGCGCGACGTGAATCCCGGCGAGGTGTGGGAGGAGAACGAGTTCTGGATCGAGCTGTCGTGGCGCATCGACCCCGACGGCTCCCTGGGCATCCGCAGCTACTTCGAGAAGCCCGACGCCCCGGGCGAGAAGATGACCGTGGACGACTACTACGGCCATCTGTTCGACAAGGGCGTGCCGGGCCTGCCGGACGCGGCCGAACGCGAGGGCCTCTCGCCCCTGCAGTACATGCGGCGCTACGGCGCCTTCGAAGTCACGGCCGACCCGAGCGCCCGCTACCTCGAGGAGGTGCCCGAGGCCGAGCTGCGGGAGCGCGAGGTCAGCCCCGAGGGCGTGGTGTACGCCCGGCGTGACGCGGGCGGCTACGGGCCGAAAGCGGCGCCGCTGGCGGACGGACGGCAGGCGGTCGGCGTGACGATCGAGGGTCGCACCCTGCGGGGTTGGCCCACACCGAGCGGCAAGTTGGAGTTCTACTCCCCCACCTTGGACGCCTGGGGCTGGCCCGAGTACGCCGTGCCGACCTACATGAAGAGCCACGTGCACCCGAGCAACCTCCGGGAGGGCGAGGTGGCCCTCCTTCCGAACTTCCGCCTGCCGGTACAGATCCACACCCGCAGCGCCAACGCCAAGTGGCTGAACGAGATCGCGCACACCAACCCGTTGTGGATCCACCCCCGCTACGCGGCCCACCTGGGCGTCCAGACCGGCGACCTGCTGCGCGTCACCACCCGCATCGGCCGCTTCGTGCTGCCCGCCTGGGTGACGGAGGCGATCCGCCCGGACATCGTGGCCTGTTCGCACCACTTCGGCCGCTGGCGCCTGGACGACGCGGCGGGCGGCAACCGCCAGCAGTCCGCGCTGGTCGACCTGAAGCGCGACGGCGAGACCTGGACCCTCACCCGCAAGCAGGGCGCCAAGCCGTTCGCGTCGAGCGACCCCGACACGTCACGCATCTGGTGGAGCGACGTGGGGGTCCACCAGAACATCACCTTCGAGGTGCACCCCGACCCCGTGTCGGGCATGCACTGTTGGCACCAGGCCGTCCGCGTCGAGCGCGCCCAGCCCGGCGACCGAAACGGCGACGTCCATGCCGACACCGAAGCGGCCCACGCGTCCTACCGCGAATGGTTGGCGAAGACCCGCTCGGCCCGTGCCTACAGCCCCGACCGCACCCGCCGGCCGCGCTGGCTGCCACGTCCGTTGCATCCCACAGGCGAGGCGTACGCGCTGCCGGACGACGCGCCGCCCGCCGAAGCGGTGGCGTCGCACGACTGAATGGCGTGATCACGCACGCGCCCGACGCCCGCGAACTCGCCGGCTACGAACGCCTGCTCGCCCTCCTGTTCGCCAAGGAGCCGGACGACGAGCTTCGCGCGCTCATGGCGGGGATCCCCGAACTCGCGGCGTACGCCACGCCCGAGGCCGCCGGGCGCCATACGCACGTGCTGGTGCTGAACGCCTACCCGTTCGCGTCGGTGTACCTGGACGAGGGAGGCGCGCTGCACGGACGCCGGGCCGCCTTCACGCGCGACGTGTTGCGGGCGCTCGGCCTTCAGGTGGAGGGGCGCGAGGGCATGGCCGCCGATCACGTCTCCGTGGCGCTCGACGCGCTGGTCGCGTTGCTCGAGCGCGAGGCCGACGCCGCAGGTCCGCTCGAGGCCCGCCGCGCTCGGCACGCCCAACGCACGGTGTTGGCCGAACACCTGCTCCCGTGGGCCCCATCGTTCCTCGGCGCCGTCCAGCGCGTCGACGAAGGGGGACTCTACGGCGCCGCGGCCGGTTTGGCGCGGAAGACCCTCGTGCAGCACGCGCGTCGCCTCGATGAGGCGAGCACGGGCGAAGCGCCGGCGCCGACGCCCACCACACGCGCCGACGCGGCCACCGACGAAGCGGAGGAGCCGGGCGAGAACGGCGCCGTGGCGTGGTTGGCCTCGCCCGCCCGCTGCGGGATGTTCCTGAGCCGGCACGACCTGGCCGTGCTTGGCGCGTCCGCTGGCATTCCCACCCGCATCGGAGGCCGCCGCTTCGTCCTCGAGGCCATGGTGCGCGCCGCGCACGAAGAGGCCGAGGCAACGGCATTGACCCGTGCGCTGTCGGCGTTCGCCTCGGCGCGCCGCGCCGAACTTCAGGCCTGGATGGACGAGGCCCCCGCCTACGCAGGAGCCTGGCGGCCGTGGCTGGCGACGCTGGACGCGACGCGAATGCGGCTCGAGGAGGGCGTTCTGGACGGTGCCGGTTCGCTGTGACGGCTCGTGGCGCCTGCGGCTCGCCCTACGCGTTCCGGCGCACCGTGATGGTGCTGCCGACGTCCTGCGGCTCGACCAGCACCTGCGTGGGGATGCGGCGCTTCAGCTCGGCCACGTGGGTGATCACGCCGACCATGCGGTTCTCGGCGTGCGGCAGGTGCCGCAGGATGTCGACGGCCTTCTCGAGCGCGACCTCGTCCAGGCTGCCGAAGCCCTCGTCCACGAACAGGGCCCCTAGCTCCACCCCGCCGCTGTAGCGCTGCGCGCACTCGCTGAGGCCCAACGCCAGCGCGAGCGCGGCGAGGAACCCTTCGCCGCCGCTGAGGGTCTTGGCGGGCCGGCGGCCGCCGCCGGCATGATGGTCGGCGACCTCGAGCTCCAGGCCGCGGTTGCTGCCGCGCGTCTCGTCCCGGACCAGGTGCAGGGCGTAGCGGCCGCCGGTCATGCGGTGCAGGTGGGCGTTGCCGACGGCGAGCACCTCGCCGAAGATGGACTGCAGCACGAAGGTCTCGAAGTCGATCTTGGCGCGGCCGGTGAGCCTGCCGCCGGCGAGGTTGGCGAGGTTCTGGGTCGCCTCCAGGCGTTGGCGGCTGCGTTCGTACGCCTTCTCGGCCGCCTCCAGCTTCTCCAGGGTGGCCTCGAGGGTGGTCGCCGCCTGGGTGGCACGGTGCAGCGCCGCGTCCGCTTCCTCCCAGGCGCGCTGCGCTTCGTTCTTGGCCGCCTGCAGCGCCTCCAGGTCGGGGGGCGCTTGGTCGGCCAGCTCCTGGCGCAACGTCTCCACCTGTGTGCGCGCCTTCTGGAGCTCCGCGTCGAAGGTGCGGAGGTCCTCCTGGCGCCGCTGCAACTCGCCTGGGTCCATCGCGGCGGCCGCGAGCTCGTCCTCGCCTGCGAACCCGCAGGCGTGCAGTCGCTGTCGCAGGTCGGCCTCCGCCTGCTCCAGGTGGGCGCGGGCCGTGGAGAGCACCTCGTCGCGCTCCTTCAGGGTGGCCGCCGCCGTCTCCTGCTCGGTGGCGGCCGTGGCGTGCGCCTCCTTCGCCGCCTCCAGGGCGGCATTCCGTTCGTCGAGCCGCGCACGTCGCTCCCGCAACCGGGCGTGGAACGCGTCGGGTTGGTGCAGCTCCTCGGGCAGTTGGTTCAGCACCTCGCGAATGCGCTCGTCCAGGTTCTCGATGTGCTGGCGGCGACGCGCCAACTCGGTGCGCGCCTCGGCCAGGCGCGTCTGCTGCCGCTCTCGCTCCTGCGTGATCTCGTGCAGCTCGCCGTCGATCTCGGTGAGGCGGTTCTTGGCGCCCTCGGCCTGTTCGCGGCGTGCGCGCGTGTCGTTGAGCGAGGTCTCGAGCTGGTCGCGGGAGGGGCGTTCGGCGTCGTCCCAGTCGTGCTCGGCGAGGACCGTCTCCTGCCGCTTGCGCACCTCGTCCGCTTGCGTCTGCAGCGTGGCCAGCTCGTGGCGGGTCCGTTCGTATTGCTCCAGTATGGCGCGGAGCGCGTCGGCGTCCACCGTGTCGTGCGGGTGGGGGTGCTCGGTGCTGCCGCAGACGGGGCAGGGCGCGCCTGGTGCCAGGTCCGCGGCCGCGAGGCCGGCGGCGTGATGGCGCACCACCTCCAGCAGTGTGGCGCCGTGCCCCTGCACCAGCTCGTCGGGGACGCGTTCGAGCTCCCGCTGGCGCCCGTCGATGTCCGCTCTGGCGCCGGTCGAGCTCGTCGAGTTCGCGCGCCGCCTTCGTGCGCACGCCCAGGCGATCTTCCTCTTTGCGGAGCCGGTCGAGGTCGTGCGCCAGCGGCGTGATGCCCGCGCGCTCTTCGTCCAGCGTCGTCCTGCGCCGGTCCAGTTCGCCGAGTGCCTGCTGCGCCTCCCGTTCGGTCGCCGCGAGCCGGGACACCGCCGCTTCCTCTTCGCCACGTTCGGTGCGCGCCTTATCGAGCCGCGCCACGCGTTCTTCGAGACCGGCCAGGTGCTGGATCTCCCGTTCCAGCGCCGGCCGCTCGGCGCTGCGGGCCTCCTCGCCGTCGAGCGCCTGCTTGGCCTTCTCGACCTGGGCCCGGGCCGTCTCCGCGGCGTCCCATGCCTCCTTCTGCCGTGCCGTCGCCCGCTCGAGCGCCTTGCGGGCATGGTCGCGTGCCTCCCGCCGGTCGGCGACCTTGGCGGCCTGTTCGGCCGACCGTAGCCGCTCGCGCTCCTTTTCCATCGCTTCGGTTCGTTGCTGCAGCTCGTCCAACTCGGTTTGCCGCGCCGTGAGCGCCTCGAAACGTTCCTGCAGTGTGCCCGCCGCCTCCAACGCGGTGGTGGCTTGGGCGAGGGTCTCCTGTCGCGCCTTGCGCGTGGCGGTTGCCTCCTCGCGCCGGGCACGCGCCGCCTCGAGCTGGGTCACCAGTTGGTCGCGGTTGTCTGCCCCCGCCTCGCCCAGCAGCTCGCGGCGCCGGTCCTGCAGGTGATCGGCTTCGTCGGAGAGGCGCTTGGCTTGATCCTTGAGCTTGCGGGTGAGGGCCGCGAAGCGGCCGGTGTCGAACACGCGGGCCAGCACCTCGCGGCGGCCCTCGTCGTCGGTGACGACCTCGCGGAACTGGCCCTGCGGCAGCACCACCGTCTGGCGGAACTGTTCGGCGGTGCAGCCCAGCAGCGCCTCGATCTGCTCGCTGACGGCCCGCGCCTTGTCGGCCAGCGTTTCGACGGGCTCGCGCCCCGCGTCCAGGCGCTCCAGCAGGGCCTCGGCGGGCGCGTCGCGCAGCCCCTCGCCGCGGAGCTTGGCGCGGCGTTGCGCGGGGCTGCGGGTGACGCGGTAGGCCTCGCCGTGCACCTGGAACTCGAACACGACCCTGCTCAGGGCACCCTCGTCCAGGGTGGAGACGAACTCGGCGCCGCTGCGCTCGACCTTCTTGGTGTCGAACAGCGCGTAGGTCATGGCGTCCAGAAGCGTGCTCTTGCCCGAGCCGGTGGGGCCGTGGATGAGGAACAAACCGGCGCTGCCGACCCGTTCGAAGTCGACCTCCTGGGGGTCCAGGAAGGGGCCGAACGCCTCCAGGCGAAGTCGGAGCGGCCTCACGGCGAGGTCTCCCCTTCCGCCTCGGACCGCCCGCTCACGCCTTCTCGGGGGTTCGGTTCGCTCTCATTGACCTCGTCGCCTGGCTCGTCGTCCTGCGCCAGCACCTCGTGCAGCACCTCGCGCTCCAGATCGCTGGGATCGCTGCCGAACACGTGCCGGTAGAAGCTCAGGAAGGCGTCGCCGGCGCGCATGGTGCGGGTGTTGCCTGTCAGCGGGGTCGCCTCGTCCTGCGCGATGATCGCCGGCTGCTCCAGCAGGGCGTGGGGGTGCACCTCCCGCAGGCGCCGCAGGGCGTTGTCGATCGGCTGGCGGTCGGTGACGGTGATCCACAGGTAGTCGTCGGGGTCGCCGTGCGCTTCTGCCGCGGCCGCGTCCGGCTGCGCTGCGGCTTCCTCGCCCGCCTCACGCGCCTGCTTGGCGCGGCGGGCCGCTTCGCCGTGGGCGATGACCTCGTCGAAGCTGACGTCGCTCACCATGCGGACCTTGCGCCGCACCGGTAGGGGCGCCTGGCGGATCTCGATGCCGCCCGCGTCGGCACCTGCCGAAGCGGGAACGTCGATCAGCGTCACGCTCTTGTCGCCGGGCTCGTCGAAGGCGTAGGGGTACAGGCCCCCGGCGTAGCGAAGCGGCGTCGAGCCGGTGAGGGTACGGGGCGTGTGGAGGTGCCCGAGGGCGACGTAGGCGAAGCCTTGAAAGCAGTCCGGCCGCACGCCGCCCGCGCCGCCGACCATCAGGGCGTCCTCGCCGTCGGACTCCTCTCCGCCGCCCTCCACGAAGGCGTGCGCAAGGGCGATGGCGGGCACGCCGGGGGTGCGCTGCGCCCGGGCGCGGTCCAGCAGTGCCGCCATGGCGGCGTGGTAGTCGAAGTCGCCGAGCGGCCCGGACGCGTCCTCGGTCGTGTCCGCGTCGCCATCGTCCTCGGCGTTGCGCCACGACCGCACGTGCGCCGGCTTGTGGAACGGCACGCCGAACACGTCCACGCCGGCGATGCGGACGGGCCGGTCCACCGTAGCGAGCTGATTCAGGACGTGCAGCCCGGCGGTGCGAGCCATGCGGGCGTTCATGGCCAGCCGCTCGGCGTGGTCGTGATTGCCGGGGATCACCACCAGCGGCACGCCGCGGCGCGCCACGATCCGTTCCGCCGCCCATTCCCACAGTTGCAGGGCCCGCACGGGCGGGATGGGCGCGTCGAACACGTCACCGGCCAGCAGCACGGCGTCGGGCCGTTCGGCGTCGACGACGTCGAGAAGCCGTTCCAGCGCCTCGCGTTGCTCGTCGATCAGCCAGAAGTCGTGCAACCGCTTGCCGAGGTGCCAGTCGGCGGTGTGCAGAAAGGTGGGCACGCGGCCTCCTACGCGCGGAACGCGGGACGGGTTCGGGGCGAGGTGGCGGGAAAACCGTTCGGGTCGGCGTTCGACGTCGAGGGCGCCTCGCGTTGCATCACACTTTCAGCGTACGGACGGTGCGCGACGGGGAGCGTCGCGCCAGCATCTCGGGCGTGGCACGCCTCTCGATAGGCCTGCTCGTAGCCACCGCGGACCATCTCGGCGTCGGCGCCGAAAGCCTCTCAGGGTCGACCTGCCACGCCCTGCCTGGCGTCGTCGCGGGCGATGCACCCAAGCACGTAGGCGCGGGGTGTGAGACCACGAGCGGCGGCGCGTTCGAGGATCTCTGAGGGAAGGGAAATCGTACGCTCGGCGGACCGCGTGGCCGGGATTTGCTGCTCGCCAACGACGATGTTCATTGCGAGTTCCGCGCCCACGGCATCCACGTATCTCATGACCGACGCCATGGTCGGATTGTGACCGGTGCGTTCCATGCGCGACACCGCGCTTTGGCGCAAGCCGGACGCTTCCGCGACCATCTCCTGCGTCATACCCGAAGCCTCGCGCGCCCTACGAAGTGCAGCTGGGAGGTAGAGGTGAACTTCCTCATCGAGGGCCGCTTGCCGAGCTTCCGAATCAGAACTGGCGAGCTGATCCAGCCATTCCAAGAAGGTCCCGTCCTCTGGAGGGATGTGCTGGCTCATGCCGTGCGGCTCCTCTCTTCGTAGTCCTTCATACGTCGAATCGCGACGTCGATCTCCTTCGCGGGTATGCGATCGGTGGGCGTTCCAGTCTTGGCGAACCCATGGACAAGCACGATTTTACGACCCTCCCTGGGGTAGAAGAGAAACCTTGGATTGTGCGTCGAATGGGGAAGGCGTAGCTCCCATAGCTTTCTCCGAGGGTCGCCGACCTCGCCCTTGAGACTCTTGATGACGTCACCTCCAGCACGCAGGCCGTACGCTTGCAAGTAGTGAACACGGGTGCGAAACCTCCCCTGCTCGGCCCGCTCTAAGCTCGCGAGAAACCGTCGTACGGGGCGATGTCCTTGCTCGTCGACGTACTCGACGACGCTCCATTCAGGTTCCAGGGGCGGAGCCTCCTCCTGCGAACTACATTATCACTTCTGCGTGATATTGAAGGCGCGGGCAGCACATCACCTCGCGCAGGCGACTTCGACAAGCATCCCACTGGTTCGACCATCGAGGGGGCAGCCAACCCGTACGTGCCCAGAGGGTCAGCTATGTTTGCCGACCAGGCCTCAGGATCCGCCTTGCCTCTGCTCCACGTCGATCCGCCGCGTCTCGCCGGTCGCGATCAGGGTGCGGGTGCAGTCGACGCTGGCGTAGGTCCAGAAGATCCGCATCGGGGCGTGGTCGGAGGCGTTGAGGAAGCGGTGCGGCACGCCGGGCGGCAGCCAGGTGGTGTCGCCGGCGGACAGGCGGTGCTGCGCGCCGTCGATCTCGCAGATGGCGTCGCCGTCCAGCACCATCACGCTCTCCTCGCAGTCGTGCTGGTGCAGGCCGATGGCAGCGCCGGGATCGAACGCGGTGATGCCGTTCAGGACGGTGGTGGAGCCGCAGGCGCGCGTCACCAACGGCGTGGTGCGCGCGCCGTTGCCGCGGTCGATGGTGGGTCGTTCGGCCGGGCGCAGGATGGCGGCCTGCTTGGTGTCGCTCATGGTTCCTCCTTCCCTGGTTCGGCAGCGTCCGCGCCGGTTCCGCCTTCGCAGGTCGGACCGGCGTGTCGCGCCATCATGGCGCGCCATGCCGGCAGCCAGTCCAGGCCGCCCTCGGTCTCGGCCGTGGGCAGGTACTCGAAGCCGATCGCGCCGTCGTAGCCGGTGCGGGCCAGGGCGCCCAGCAGCGCCTCGAAGTCGATGGTGCCGGTGCCGGGCTCGTGCCGGCCGGGGTGGTCGGCGACGTGCACGTGGCCCAGCCGCCACGAGGCGCGGGCGATCGCGGCGGGCGCGTCCTCTGCGTTGGCGGAGGCGTGGTGGGTGTCCAGCAGCACGTGCGGCGCCTTCGGCAGCTGGGGAAGCAGCTCGTCCAATCGTGTCAGGCGGTCCAGGAAGTACCCGGGCACGGTGGCGTGGCTGATCGGTTCGACCAGCACTTCGACGGGGCGATCCCGGCACGCGTGGATGGCGGCGGCGACGTTGGCCAACCAGGTGTCGGCCGCTTGCTGGTGCGGAACGTCCGCGCCGGGGCAGCCCGCCATGAGGTGCACGTAGGGGCACGCCACCGCCTCGGCGTAGTCCAGCGCGCGGGCCAGGGCGTCGCGGACCTCCCGCTCGCGGCCGGGCAGGGAGGCCAGGCCCTTCTCGCCCTCGGGGCCGCGGCCGGTGGTGACCTGAGCAAGGAACAGCCCCGCCTCCCGCAGCAGCGTGGCCATGCGCGAGGCCGGCACCTCGAACGGCGCGGGATGCTCCACCGCGTCGAAGCCGGCCGCGGCGGCGGCCGCCAGGCGTCGTTCCAGCGGCACCTCGGTGAACAGGTAGCCGAGGTGGGCCGAGAGGGGCCAGGGGGCGCTCACGTCGTTCCCTCCGCGGGCGCCTCGGGGAACGAAAGGTCGAGCTCGTCCGCGACCCGGCGCAGGTCAATGATCACGTCGGGCGTGATGGGGATGCCGTGCTCGCGGCGGTGGGCCTCGCAGCGCCGCTCCGGCTCGCCCGGCAGCAGCACCTCGTCGAACCCGTCCGCGCGGGGCAGATTTTTGATGCGGGCGTAGAAGTCGTCCATGCGCGCCGCGAAGTCATCCAGCGACATGAACAGGTCGGGCCGGATCGCGAAGAACAGGTGCCCCACGTCCTGCGGCCCGCTGTGGTCCAGGTAGGGGTTCTTGACGTCGCCCCCGTAGGCGGAGCCGGTGAGGACGCCCGAGAGCAGGTCCATCAGCGTGGCCAGCACCGAGCCCTTCACGCCGCCGAACGGGAGGCACACGCCCTCGAACGCTTCGGCCGCGTCCGTGGTGGGGCGGCCCTGCCGGTCCAGGGCCAGGCCTTCGGGGATGGCCTCGCCGCGCTGGGCGGCCAGGCGGATCTTGCCGCGCGCGATCACCGTCATCGCCATGTCCATCACGAACGGTGGGCTCTCGCCGCCAGGCACGCCCGCGGCGATCGGGCTGGCGCCGAGGAAGGTGGTGCGGCCGCCGTACATCGGGATCGCCGGCGACGAGTTGGTGAAGATCATGGACACGAACCCCCGCTCGATCGCCTGCAGCGCGTACAGGGCCGCCATGCCGAAGTGGCCCGAGCGCCGCACCCCGACCAGGCCGATGCCCGCATCCTGCGCCAGCTCCATCGCTTCGTCCATGGCCATGTGCGCGGGGATGAACCCCATGGCGTCGTCGCCGTCCACGGAGGCCACGGCGGTCGTCTGGCGCGTCACCCGGACGTGCGGCGTGGGGTTCACCAGGCCGCGCCGGAGACGCTCCAGGTACATGGGGATCCGCATCACGCCGTGCGAGTCGACGCCGCGCAGGTTGGCGCGCACCAGGTCGCGGCCGATCGTGTCGGCGTGCTCGGGCGGCAAGCCCGCCGCCGCGAACGCCCGGCTGGTGAACTGCGTCAGGTCGTCGGCGCGGAACGTACGCGTGTCGGCCATGGGGCCTCCCGTCGTGCGGGGTCATCTTCGCACGGGCTGGACGCGCGAGCTCAACAAGGAGGTGCATGTCGCGGGTGATCCGCAGGCGATCCTCACCTGGATGCATGTTGCCTCGGATTCGGTACGAGCTCCGTCGATGAGGTTCCTCGTCGCCTCCGTGTGGGCATGGATCATAGGTCACCGTACGTGCCCGTCCTGTGCTTCGGATACTACGGGCACCGTGAACCCACCCGTTCTCATTTCTGCTAACATCATGGCGTGGCGATCGGCGGGTCGCCATGGGCACGCGACGTGAAGACGTTCAAGGTCCGCGTCGTGTTGAAGCTGCTCGCGCAACACGGTTGGTATCAGGTGCGATCGGCGCCACATCGGCAGCTGAAGCATCCCACGAAGCCTGGCACCGTCACGGTCGCGGGAAACGAGGGAGACGATGTACCAGCCGGAACGCTGCGAAGCATCTTCCGCCAAGCTGGACTGCCATGGCCGCCACGGACCTCCAATGGATCCCCACGATGAGGGATGTTCGCACCTCAGGGGCCCGAGAGGAGCAGGATCCGCAATGGTACGACGCACCCCTTCGCCACTGACCTATCCCTTCGCTATCACGCCGACAGGCACAGGCTTTGCGGGCGCGGGGCTTCAGTTCCCCGCACTCGCGACGGCCAAGACGCGCGACCAGCTTCTACGGCACATGCAGCAGCAGACTGCGGCGTACCTCGTCGAGTGCCAGCTGGACGAGCAGTCCCCCCAGCCTCCCCTGTCGCGCGACGAGGTGGACCTAGGCGACTACCACGAGGAGGGCGAGGATCCCGAGGTCGTCTTCGTGCCGCCAGCGCCTGTCAGTGGGGTGAGCGTGGCCATCGAGCGGGCGTTGCGCGAGGAAGGCGTCACCTACGCCGCGCTGGCCAGGCGCATGGGCGTACCGCGCAGCGTCGTGACCCGCATCACGAACCCGTTCTACTTCGCTCACGCCACCAGGACGCTGCGCGCCGTCGCGCGCGCGCTCGGTCGCGAGATGCGCGTCACGTTCGAGCGTCCGCAGGCATCTCCAGAACGCCCCGAGAGCGTGCGCGGAAGCGCCTGAATCGCGGCTCCAGAACTGTGAAGCTCGAGAATCCACGAACGATGGCGCCGATGCCCACGGACGTGATTCCACGGCGCTTCCGTGCCGAGACCGCCAAATCGGGGCCCCGGCACGTCGGCGCCGATCAAGTCATTCCAGCTGGTACGGGACGGACGCGAAGTGTCGGTGGACCTTCCACGCGTCCCCGTCCATCATGTCGACGGCGGCCCACTTGCCGGCCAGAACCTGCTGCCCCTCGCCGTCGAGGAACGCCCACGTACCCGATCCGTACACGATTTCGTCCGCCAGAACCTCGGAGGCCTCGGACACGATTTCGATGGTGAGGCCCGCGTCGATCTGCGCCTGCGCCCACGCTTGGACGGCGTCCGGGCCTCGGGCCACCTCGCCTGAGGCGAGATGCAGGACCCCGTCCGCCGTGTAGAGCGCTGCTACGCCTGCCGCGTCGCCGGCATTGAACGCCTCCTGCCACTGAACCGCCAGCTCATTGGCCACGTCCTGTGCACTCGCGAACGAGAGGGCCCACCATGCCGCCACTGCCACCACTGACCACGCGCATCTTCGTACCATGAGTCCGCCACCTCCAATGAGAATCTCGGCCAACGAAACGTTTCGACACGCAATGCACGACGAAGCATGAAGCTGCACCGAGTTGCATGACCATACGACTCTTCGTTCGGTGGCGCAAGTGCAGGTGCCACACAACGCACGCCGAGACTGATCGCATGGGATCGGCGTTCACCCCACGGGGCACGCCTGCTCGCGAGGGTATGCTGCCGCATGCCGCCCACCACGATCGCGCTGGTTCAACTCGATCCCGGCGGGGACAAGCCCGCCAACGTCGAGGACGCCTTCGCCCGCGTCGAGCAGGCCGCCGAGCGGGGCGCCGAGGCGATCTTCCTGCCCGAGAGCTTCCACGTCCGCGGCCCCAGCGAGCTCCGCTTCGAGACCGCCGAACCGGTGCCGGGCCCGCTGAGCGAGCGGTTTTCGGCCACGGCGGCGCGGCTGGGCGTGACGCTGGTGGCGGGGTCGTACAACGAGCGCCTCGAGCGGCCCGATCGGCTGCACAACACCTGCCAGGTGTTCGGGCCAGACGGCGCGACCCTGGCTGAATACCGGAAGATCCACCTGTTCGACGTGGAGATCGAGGGGCACGTCGTGTCCAAGGAGTCGTCCCGGAACCTGCCGGGCGACCGCGCGGTCGCCGTCGACACGCCGTTCGGGCGGCTCGGCGTCACCATCTGCTACGACCTACGTTTCCCGGAGCTGTACCGCACGCTGGCGCTGATGGGCGCCGAGGTCCTTACGGTGCCGTCGAACTTCGCGCGCCACACGGGCAAGGACCACTGGGAGCCGCTGCTGCGCGCACGGGCCATCGAGAACGGCGCCTACGTCGTGGCGCCCGCCACCTGCGGCGATCGCGGGGGGTTCGCCGCCTACGGACGCAGCATGGTGGTCGATCCCTGGGGTACCGTCATCGCCTGCGCGCCGGACGAGCCCGGGGTGACCCTGGCCGACATCGATCTGGATCGCGTCCACGCGGTGCGCCAGCGCGTGCCCAGCCTCGCCAACCGCCGTCCCGAGACCTACCGTCTCTAGCCGACCGCCGCTCCAGCCCGATCGCGACCGCCGCGACCGGCACAGTGCTACCTTTTCGGAGGTCCCATGAACGCACCCATCCGCACCATCCTCGCCACACTGCTGGCCAGCCTCGTGCTGGCGCCGACCGTCCTGGCGCAAGACGACGAGGCCGTCTACGTCGCGCAGCAACTGTCCCACAGCAGCCTGAATCCCGCCGAAGCGACCGGCCTGTCCGACGCGTCGGTGATCCGAACCATGTTCGAAGGGCTGGTCGGGTTCGACCAGGACTTCGAGTTGGTACCCGAGTTGGCCACCGACTGGACCGTCGCCGAGGATGCCACGTCGATCAGCTTCCAGCTGCGCGAGGGCGTCACCTTCCACGACGGCACCCCCTTCGACGCCGACGCGGTGGCGGACTACTACGGGTGGGTGCTGGATACCGACAACCCAGAGCCCGCACGCGGACGCAGCCTGCTGTCGGACGTCGAATCGATCGAGGTGCTCGGCCCGTACGAGATCCGGTTGGACCTGGCGCAACCCAACGGCGCGATGATCTTCAACCTCGCGCTGTCCAACGCCCGCATCGCCAGTCCCACCTCGGTCACCGCCGAGGACGCCGACGTGACGCGTGAACCGGTCGGCACCGGCCCCTACCGCTTCGCGGAGTGGCTGGACGGCCAGAAGGTCGTCGTCGAGGCGTACCCGGACTACTGGGGCACGCCGGCGCAGGCCGATGAGATCCACTTCCTGGAGACGACGAACGCGTCGACCCGCGTCGCGCAGCTGCGGAGCGGCGAAGCACACTTCATCGAGGCCGTGCCGCAGCCTTTGGTCGAGCAGGTCGACGACGTGGACGATCTGTCCGTGGTCGTGTCGGGCAGCACCTTCGCGCGTGTCTTCGAGCTGAACACGCAGGCGGCGCCCTTCGATGACGAGCGTGTGCGGCGGGCAATGAACTACGCCATCGACAAGGACGTGATCGTGAACGTCGCGTACGGCGGCAACGCCACGGTGATGAACGCCCCGATTCCGCGCTCGGTCTTCGGTCACGCCGCGCAAGGCCCGTACCCTCACGACCCGGAGCGCGCACGCGCGCTGCTGGCGGAGGCCGGCTACGAGGACGGCTTCTCGTTCGACGTGCTGACCTTCACGGGCGAGCCGTACGGCACGATCGGCCAGGTCATGCAACAGATGTTCGCGGACGTGGGCCTGACCATGAACCTGATGCCGACCGAACGTGGCGCGCTGGTCGACGCGATCTTCCAGCCGCTCGAGAGCACCGAGCTGGAGGCGAGCCTGGTGGGGGCGTCCACGCCGACCGGGGACGCAGACCGCGCACTGACCGTGTCGTTCTACAGCGAGTCCTGGCCGCCCGACTCCAACAACTGGAGTTTCTACGCCAACGACCGCGTGGACGAACTGATCGAGACGGGACGTGCGACGGGCGATCTGGACGAGCGCGCCGCGATCTACGCCGAAGCGCAGGAGATCATCTGGAACGACGCCCCCTGGGTGTTCCTGGTCAGCCCGGACAACGTCGCGGGGCAGGCCGACGAGCTGAGCGGCGTGTTCTACATGCCCGACCGTTCGATCGACGCACGTGGTGCCTCGCTCGACTGACCCGACGCACCTGACGTCGAGGACAGGGGCCCCGCCCCTGTCCTGCTTCATGGCATGATTCCGTTCCTCGGCATTCGCGCCCTGCAGATGGTGCCGACCGTGCTGGGCGTCATGATCGCGGTGTTCTTCTTCGTGCGGGCCCTGCCCGGCGATCCCGCGCGCCTGTACGCCGGCCAGGAAGCGACCCTCGACGAAGTCGAGGAGGTGCGCGCACGATTCGGTCTGGATCAGCCCCTCCCGGCGCAGTTCGCGCGTTTCGTGACGCAGACGGCCTCGGGCGATTTGGGCGTCTCCTTCCGGGCCAACCAGCCGGCCGGCACCGTGATCCTTCGGCACGCGGCCCCCACGATCTGGTTGGCGCTTCTCGCCATCGCCCTGGCGATCGCCGCGGGCCTAGCGCTCGGCATTGCCGCCGCCCTGAAGCGCGGCAGCCTGGCCGACCTCGCCATCACGGTGGTGTCGATCCTCGGCATCAGCACGCCGTCGTTCTTCCTGGGTATCCTGTTGATCTGGGCGTTCGCGGTGCAACTGAACCTGTTCCCCGTCACCGGGGGCACCACGGCCGCCGGCATGGTGTTGCCGGCCCTCACGCTGGCCGCCAACTCGACCGGCACGATCGCCCGCTTCGCGCGCTCCAGCTTTTTGGAGGTCTTGGGCGAGGACTTCGTGCGAACCGCCCGCGCGAAGGGCCTTGCGCCCGCCGTGGTGCGCGGCAAGCATGTCCTGCGCAACGCGCTGATGCCGGTCGTCACCATCGTCGGGCTTCAGTTCGGCTTCCTGCTGTCCGGCGCGATCATCGTCGAGACGGTGTTCAGCTTTCCCGGCCTCGGCTGGCTGCTGATCCAATCCATCAGCGCCCGCGACTACCCGGTGATCCAGGCGCTGCTATTGGTGTTCTCGCTGCAGTTCCTGATCATCAACCTGGTGGTGGACGCGACGTATGCAGCCATCGATCCGCGGGTGCGCCATGAGTAGCACAGCCGCCCCGTCGGCGCGCCGCACGCCCGGGCGCCGCTCGACGCTGCGACGGTTGATGCAGCACCGCAGCGGCGCGGTCGGCCTGATCCTCACCGCGGCCTTCGTCGCGCTGGCGATCATGGGCCCCTGGCTGACGCCGTACGACCCCGCCCGCCAGGACTACGCGGCCATTCAGCAGGGGGTCTCCTCCGCCCACTGGTTGGGGACCGACAACTTCGGGCGCGACATCCTGAGCCGCATTCTGGCGGGCGCCCGCTACTCGATCGGGATCGGCCTCTCGGCCACCATCCTGGGCGCCCTGGTCGGCGGCGCGTGGGGCTTGTGGACCGGCTACGCCGGCGGCTGGATCGACGCGTTGTCGATGCGGCTGGTCGACGTGCTGCTGGCGTTCCCCGGCATCCTGTTGGCCATCGCGCTGATCACGTTGACGGGGCCGGGCGTCGGGCCGGTCGTGTTCGCCTCCAGCGTGTTCGGCGTGCCCATCTTCGCGCGCGTCGTGCGCGGGTCCGTACTGTCGGTGAAGGAGCGCGCCTTCGTGGAGGCGGCGTACGGTCTGGGCGCGCCGGGCCGTCGGATCGTGCTGCGGCACCTGGTGCCGTCCATCGTGGCGCCGATCCTGGTGTACGCCTCGCTCCGCAGCGGCGTCACGCTGTTGGTCGCGTCGGGCCTGTCGTTCCTCGGCCTCGGCGTGCAACCGCCCACGCCCGAGTGGGGCGCCATGCTGAGCGACGCGCAGTTGTACCTGTCGGTGCACGGCATCATGGCGTTCGCGCCGGGCATCACCATCACCGTCGCGGTGTTGGCGTTCAACCTGTTGGGGGACGGCCTCCGCGACGTGCTGGATCCGACGGTGCGTTGAGGGCCGCGCCGCGCCGGGACATCGGTCATGCTGCCGGCGTGCTAGTGTCGCCGCGATCGGAGGTACGTCATGCGCTTTGGACCGCTGGGCGGTTGGGAGCTCCTCATCATCCTGGTCGTCGTGCTGCTGATCTTCGGCTCGAGCCGCCTGCCCAAGATCGCTCGCGGCCTCGGCGAATCGGCTCGCGAGCTCAGGAAGGGCTTCAAGGACCTGAAGGACGACATCGAGAGCGACAAGGCGGACGACGGCCCGTCGAAGAAGACGGAGCAGAAGTCTAGCTGACGCGGGCCCCGATCTCGGGGCCCGCGTCGCGCATCGCGCCGGTTCACGAACCCCGGTGAGGGCGGGCGAACCGCCCGGCCGTCTCGCTCACGGCGCCTCTGTCGCCTGGAACGCGCTCCAGTTCAGCCAAATGTCGAACGGTCCCGCCGCATCGTCGGCGACGACCTCGACCGTCTCCCCGGCCACGTTCATCGTGTTCAGGTCCGGGATGTCGAAGGTGAGGCAGTAGGTGCCGTCCGAAGCGGCCCGGAGGTCCGGGTGCGTGCGGGCGTCGCGCAGCGGCGCGGTGTACTCCAGGTACTCGTCCGGCGTGGACGCGTCCATGACCTCGGTGTGCACGCCGTAGAGGCGGAGGCACATCTCGGCCTCCTGCATGCGCGGCCGGAGCTCCACGTACCCGCCGAAGAAGCTGTCGTCGCTGCCGCCGCTGAAGTCGCCGTACTCGGACGGGATCTCCGGTTCGCCGTTCTCGACGTCGTCTTGGTCGAGGATCCAGTCGATGTCCTTCCCGCCCGTCCACCGCGTCCCGGGCAGGCTGGCGTCGCTTCCGCTGGCCTGCACCGTGCCGTACGAGTTCGGCGAGACGTAGCTGCGGACGCGCTCGGGAAACGCGGTCGTGGCGTCGGTGGGGTCGTCCCGCGTCGGGTGAACATCCGCCCGGAAGCGCGTGAACACCGTGTACTCCACGCGCTTGTCCACCCTCGCGAGGGGGTGCGACACCAGGGCGCTGATCCGCCCGCTCCATTTCGTGAGCGGCACCTCGTTGCTGCGGAGCTCGTCCCCGCCGGCGTCGGCCTGCGCGTCGTGCACGGTGGCGTACACGCGGCCCGAGCGGTCCAGCGGCGCTACGGCGACGACCTCGCTCGCCGACCACCGCTGCACCTCGAGCTCGGTGCCGGACAGGAACACCCGTCCCGGTTCGGAACCGAACTGGCCGCGGAGCACCAGTTTGCCCTCCTGGTCGGCGGCGTTGTCCCTCACCTCGATCCGTTCGATGGCGGGGCGAAGCGCCAGGCGACCCTCGCCGTGGAAGGTCATGTTCACCTCGTCGCCGCCGAACGCGAAGGGACCCAACGTCCAGTCGGGCTTCTGGAAGCGATCGAGCCCCATCTCGGCCAGAGCCGGGCGTACATAGGCCGTGTCCCATGGGCGGTTCCAGGTTCCGCGCCCCAGCAGCATGCGGAAGGCGTGCTGGATGCTGCCCTGCGCGTAGGCCGCGTTGGTGTAGTTGTCGAACGACACCAGCCGCCGGGCGCTCTGCAGGACGGCGTTCCGCATCGGCCGGGGGTCGTACCCCTGGAACGGGTCGGCGCCGAAGTAGCAGGCGTGGATCATGGCGAAGCCGCCCGCCAGGTCCCAGTGCTTGGTAATGAAACGCTCGGTCACGGCGACCTTGACCATGTCCGGCGCCGCGCCCTGATTGGCGTCGATGGAGATCACCAGATCGCCGGCCTGCAGTTCGTCCTGGTGTGCGTCGAACCACGCCTCCTCCAGCTCGACCTCGGTGGCGGTCTGCAGGGCGTAGCGGGCGTCGCCCAGTTCGGGGCCGTCCTCGTCGATGTCCGTCACCGGCCGGTAGGCGGCGCCGTGCGTGTCCAGGTACAGCACCCCGACGTCCTGGTAGCGACGCATGTCCGCCAAGCTGCCGCCGAGCGAGGAGACCTCGTACCCGCTGGCCTCCAGCAGGTCCGCCACGCTCTCGGCCTGCGCGTCTCCTCCGTCGATCGCGACCACCACGGCCTTCCGGCTGCCGGGCAGTTCCGCGGGCGGGGCGTCGGCGGCGGGTCGGATGCGTGCGGTGCGCGGGCGCGTCGGCGCGGAGCCCGGACCTGTTCGCCCCATGCGTGGGGCGCCCTCACCTGCGCTGTCGGCAGGCGTGCATGCGCTGTGGGAGCGTCCGCGCCGCGGCTTCCGTTGAAGCACCGTCCCCCGCCGCGGGCCGGTCGTTCATCACCACGAGCGGCAGGCCGCTGCGCAGCACGATCGTGGCGGAAAGGAACGTCTCGTGCACCTCGGCCGCCGCCACCGCCGGCAGCTGCTCGACGCCATCGACGGCGTCCTGTAGTTCCGCCAGCAGGTCTCGGTCTTCGGGCGGCGTGCCGGGGGCGGGGAGGGCCGCGCGAACTTCGGCGGCGACGGCTTCGACGGCGTCCGCGGTGTCCTGGGTCGGCGGTGTCCCGTTGCCGGGCGAGGCGCCCTCGTGTTCGCCGCCGCATGCCACGGCCGCTAAAGCCAACATAAGGACGGCGCCCATCATGGTGCGTCTTGGGCGAGGGGGCAGCAATGCGAACATGGCGACCTACTTCGCAGAGGCACGCTTGGGGTGGACGAGGGCCTGGTGGACTTCAGTATAGCGGTGTCGAAGGAATGCGTTCAAACGCTTTCACGCGGACGGGCGACCACCGAGAGGAACGGTCGTAAAGGGTAGGTTAAAACTCCTCATGATTTGACACGGGGTACCTGTCGTCGTCGCACCGGAGTCTCCGCAACAGGGCAGCCGAAGGCGGGCGACATTTTCCGGCGCAACCGGCGGCAGGAGCTCCTTGGACGGTCAGCGCTGCCGACGCACCGCGGACCCAGCACTTGCGGCATCGCCCTTCGACAGGTCGAAGTTCCGAAGCGCCGTGGGGCCGCCACACCTGAAGCGAAGGTCCATCCCGGAATCCAGCGACAGGTACAGCGGCAAGTCCCGCACAAGGGGGGCGCGTTCTATCGGAGACGCTCATCGACGACTGGGTGAGCACGTCAAACGTCGGTGCTGCTGTACCTGCAGCGGAAGACGCCCGAGGAGCGATGGCGCGCACGCGCTGCAAACGGATGACGCACGCCTCACGCTCAAGCCGGGGAGCGCTCCCGGTCTGCACGATGCCCGAACCAACGCCGTCCGCGCCCGATCAACCCTTCTCGACCGTAGGGAACGCGGCCACCCGCAGGTTTGTCGCGCCGTACGGAACGAGGCGCACCGACGCGGCCGGTCCGCGCTCGGTCTCGGGTCGCTCCGGTACGGGCGCGGCGGCGTTGTGCTCCAACCCCCACGAAGGCACCCGGCGCGCCCTGACCTGCGCGTGGACAGGCGCGCCAGCAGGCGAGAAGGGATGACTCGTGACGGCTTCTTCGCGAAAGTCGATCGAATCTTCGGGAGCGGGACCTAGCTCCAGAGCGTAGTTCCACGCGCTAGCGGGGTATACCTCCCAGTCCTGGTGCGGCGCCTCGCCGCCGATGGTCCGCCAGTCCTCCTCGATTTCGAGGGCGAAGAGGACCGGTCCCCGGTGGATCGAGACGCTGTTGTGATAGCCGCGTTCGATCCGTGTCCTCATCGGAAGATGCAGTGTGACACCGGTCCCCGTGCGCTCGCCCAGAACTACCCGCGTGTAGCGGCCGGGCTCGACGGTTACGTCTGCGCCAGCGATGCTCGCTCCCTCTGCCCAACCCGGCACTCGGATGTCGACGGGCACCTCGACGGGGCGCTCGCTGCGCACGGAGATGCGTACGTCTTGCTCGAACGGGTAGGCGGTCTCGATCATGAGGGTGACCTCGACGCCGTCGATCTTTGCCGTCGCCTCGCACGGGGCGAGGGCCGTGATGGCGAAGCCGCCATGGTGGTTCCTCATCACGAGATGGTTCGCGAACTTGGGCCAACCTTGGTGAAAGTTGGCGGTGCAACAACCGAAGTTGGGCTCAAGCCCGAAAATGTTTGAGTGGGGTCCGTTCGTGGTGTAGACGTTGTCCTCTGCAACCCGGCATAGCACTTGGTTCACCTGCTGGTCGTACTGATGTGCCCACATGTCAGGGCTCATCGTCGCCGGAAGCGCGTTGAACGCCACGCGCTCCAGGCGGTCGCCCAGCAAGGGATCGCCGACGGTCTCGGCGAGCACCTCGAGCGAATACATGAACTCGACGACGGCGCACAGCTCCGTGCCTTGGCTCGGATTCAAGCCCGCGAGGTGCTCGTCTCCGGAGAACATGCCATTCGCTTGTCCGTGGTAGCGGTCGAGCACGGCGAGGATCCGTCGGTGCGCCTCACGATCCTCCAGGCGCCCCGACTGACGCCACCAGACCCCCGCCGCCTTGAGCGCCATCGCGTTGTTCACGACGTGCGTGCGTAGGTCGCACTCCTCACGCCGGGAGCGGTAGCGGTAGGGGAAGCGCTCGTAGTGCTCCCGCCAGGCGAAACCCTGCTCGTGCAGCTTCGCCGCCGTCTCGAGCAAAGCAGTGTCGCCAGTGCGTTCGTAGAGCCATTGCAGGCTGATCACCATGTCCGCCCAGCGATAGCGGGCCCAGGAACGGAGATGCTCGGAGTCGAGCAGGGCGTCGAGGCGCCCGGCGAAGCGCGCGAGCGCAGGCACGACCCGTTCGTCCCCCGTCGCTTCCTGGTATTGCGTGAGCGCCTTGGCGACGATGAATACGGGCCACGGATCGTGCGGGTACCCGTAGTGGGCGTCGTGCACCGGTCCAAGCCACCCATTGTCGTGCTGCGCGCTCAGAATACAGTCTACCCAGTGCGAGACCTTATCCTTCAGCGTCGCATCGTCCAATAGGAACGCGAGCGGCACGGTGCCGTCGAGCCAGTACGGCCCGCGCTCCCACCCCTCGGCGTCCCCGCCGATCCAGCGGCTCTGGGCGACGTCGGGCCAAAACTCGTCGAGGTGGCCCGTCAAACCGTCCGCCTGCCGCTCAAGCTGACGAAGTAGCCAGCCGCGGGGTCGGATCGCTCCCGGGGCGAGACGACTGAATGCGGTCGGTGCTAGCCCTAAGTCTTTTTTGTCCACGGAATTCCTTTCTGCCGGCGTCATCCCTTGACAGCTCCGCCCGTCACGCCGCTGATGAAGTACCTCTGGAGAAACAGGAAAACGATCATGATGGGAATGAAGCTGATGATGGCGCCCGACGTCAGGTACTCCCAGTTGGTCGTGTACCGGCCGGTGGCCAACTGCCGCAGGCCCACCGTCAGCAGCTTCATGCTCTCGTCGGTCGTGAACACTAGGGCGATGAGGAACTCGTTCCACGTGATGTAGAGGCTGTAGATCACCGTCGTCACCACGCCCGGCAGCACCAGCGGGAGCATGACCCGTCCCGCCACGACCAGTTCGGAGGCACCGTCGAGGAGGGCGGACTCTCGGAGCGAGACGGGTACTGTGGCGAAGGCATTGCGCATCATGAAGACGCCGAACGGAAGCTGAAAGGTCGTGTAGATGATGATGAGCCCGGCGTAGGTGTTGAGCAGACCCAGGGTTCGAACGAGCTGGAACAGCGGTACGAGGAGCGCCTGGAACGGGATCAACATTGCAGCGACGATCGCGACAAAGAGAAATTCCTTCGCCCGGAACCGAAGGACCGCAAAGCCGTATCCGGCGAGGACGCTCACGAGGGCAACCAAACCAGCAGTCCCGACGCTGACGATTACGCTGTTGAGGAAGTATCGACGGAAGATGCCCTCACGCACCGTCCAGATGTCGAGATAGTTCGTGAGCGTCGCGTCTGAGGGAAGGAGCGTCGGTGGGTACACCATGATGTCGCCAGGGTGCTTGAGCGACGTGCTGACAGCCCACACCAACGGGGCGAGGAACAGGATCGCCAGGAGCACGTGGAGAAGATACAGCGGAAGGTTCTTGGCGCGCGTTCGCAGCACGGGGACTCCTAGGCCGTCTCGCTTCGCAGGAGCCGAATCTGGACGACGCTGACGGCCAGGAGGATCAGTAGTAGCACGACCGCCATCGCCGAGCCGGCCCCTAGACGAAAGTGCAGGAAGCTGGTGTCGTAAATGTGCATCATCACCGTCTTCGTCGCGTTGGCGGGCCCTCCCCGCGTCATGATCACAAAATGGTCGAAGGCCAGGAACGAGCCTGCCATCGAGACGATCAGCGCGAGCGCGAAGCTAGGCTTCAGCAGCGGTAGCATCACGTGACGGACACGCTGCGTCGCGCTCGCCCCGTCGAGCGAGGCACTCTCGTACAGCTCGCGAGGGATGCTCTGCATGCCTGCCAGCAGGATCATCATGCTGAAACCGGCGGTTTTCCACACGATCATCACGATGATCGCCGGAAGACTCGTGGTGATCTCCCCCATCCACACGACGGGCTCGGCGATGATCCCCGCCTCCAGGAGGACGTAGTTGAGCAGGCCAAAGAGGTCATGATAGATCCACAGCCAGATGAGGCTCGCAGCTACGAACGACATCACGACGGGCAGGAAATAGATACCGCGAAAGAGCGAGATGCCGGGAATGGGACGGTCGACGAGCACGGCCAGCAGGAACGCCACCAGGAAGATCGCGGGCGTGACGAGCACTGTGTAGAGCAGCGTGAAGCGCATCGATTGAATAAAGGTGCCGTCGTTCAGCAGACCGACGTAGTTCTGGAATCCGATGAAGGTCTTCGATCCAAGGACCGGCCAGTCGTAGAACGACATCTGAAACGCCCGCAAGAGCGGATAGCCGAAGAACACCCCGATGAGAAGGAGGGCCGGCAGGACGAACAGATACCCGTTCAGTTCGTTGGCAATTCGCCGGCGCCACTTGGGTATGAGGCGTCTGCGGGAGCCGTGAGGCTCCCGCAGAGTCTTGGTCGAGGAGTCGGGGAGTGGTGTGGGCATCGCCGAAGGATGGGGATCCTTGGGTTCACTGCGCCCTGTCGAGGATCTCCTGCATCTGCTGGTTTGCTTCCTGGAGGGCCGCCTCGACCGGGACCGTCTCGCGGAACGCCTTCTGCAAGCCTTCCAGGAACGGATCGTAGAGCTCGTTGTAGACGGTGGTGAACGGGACGCGGCCGTGACGCGACGCCTCTGCGAAGGTCAGGTAACGCGGCTCCTCCCGAAAGTACTCGTTGTCGTGCAGGTCGCTTCGCACTGGAATGATGCCGGAGCGGGCGAACACTTCCACCTGCACCTCGGGCGAGAGGAGGAACTCGATGAACTCCCATGCGGCGTCCTTGTGTTCGCTATCGTCGGGAACCGCGATCAGGTCGCCGCCAATGAAGGCACTGATCTCGCCCTCCTCCCGACCCGGGATCGGGGCGACGCCGAAGTCGATGTCGGGATGGTTGCGCGTGAGGTCTGAGACAACGAAGTTGCCAGTGCTGATCATTGCGATGCGGTTCTGCTTGAAGCCATCCTGGAAGTCGCTGTACGAGTAGGTGGCGGTGCCGGGGGGCGTGACCTCGTACTCGTTGATCATGTTGGTGAACATCTCCACCGCCTCGACCGTCACCGGGTGATCGAGTTCGGCCATCGTACCGTCGTCGGACACCCAGCGGCCGCCGCTCGCCCAGGCGTAGGGCATCATCGTGAACATGAGGCCGCTCGCGTTGCCTCCTGAGAAGCCGTAACCGTACACGCCGTCACCGGTGAGCACCTCTGCCGCCTCGACGAGTTCGCCCCAGGTGCTCGGAGGATCGTCAGGATCAAGGCCGGCTTCTTCGAACATCGTGCGGTTGTATATGAGGGCCGAGACGTCCGCGGCGAACGGTACCGCGTACAACTCGTCGTTCCACGTGCCGAGTCGCAGCATCGCTTCGTTGAGCGTGTCACTGTATTCGAGGGACTCGATGTTCTCCGTGAGCTCGGTGAACGCGCCGATCGAGTTGTAGTAGGGCACGAGCACCAGGTCGATGCTGACGACGTCGGGGGCTGCGCCGCCGGCTAGGGCCGTGGTGAACCGTGCGGGGAAGTCGTCGGGATCGATGAGCGAGAAGTTCACGCGCAGGTCGCGCCCCTGTTCCTCCATGCGCTCGTTGAACGCTTCGAACGCTGGTTCGAGAGCGGGGGATCGCACCCAGACGTCCAGCTCTTGCGCTTGGGCGAATGTGAGGGCGATGGCGAACAAGGTCGATGTGATCATCGTGCGACGGATCAGCTTTTTCATGTGAATCCTCCTGTCCGGATGGTGCCTGGTGGGGTAACGACGGTGCTGCCAGCCCTCCTCTCCACCTCCGTTCGAGCGCGGCAAAGACGCTGGCAAAAACGCGGAAACCAATCTACTATGGTACTTACTGAATACGAAATGAACGTAGCACCTCAGCGATTTTCATGTCAACAGAGGCCCATCGTGAACAGATGGGCCACTGGGATCTGGCGCAGCGTTGGACGCCGAATCGGTGAAGAACTGCAGGAGCGTGCCCTCGCTACCGTAGATCTCTGTCGACGGGCCGCCGGCTCGCCACGCCCACCCCGACGCCAGCTCGACGATCACACCCCCCGGGAAACGAAACAGCATCACGCCAGTGTCCTCGACAGGGAGGTCGGTGTGAACACCGCCGACCTCGGCCACGACGCTTTCCGGCTCGCCGAAGTAGTGACGCAGGAGGTCCATCTCGTGGACGCCCTCGTCAAGGAGCGCCCCTCCACCCGCGCGCTCCGGATCGACGATCCACGGCATGTCCAAGGCGAGGCGCGCCAGCGCAAAGCCGTGACCGTGCCGCTTGCGAACCATGCCGATCGGTCCCAGCTCGCCGGCGTCGAGGATCTGCTTGACGGTGCGATTGCTAGGGATCAGCCGCTGCGGGAACGACTGGACGCAGGTGATGCCCGCCTCCTCGACCTGGCGAATAATCGCCGGCAGGTCGTCCGAAACGGCAGCGGGCGGCTTCTCGATCATCAGGTCACCTTTCGCATCGGCGACGCGTCGGACGAGGTCGGGCTTGTCGCCGTTGGCGCAGCAGAGCGCGAACGCGGCGCACTGCACTACGAGGATCAGGGCTCGACTGCTTCGCCGTCGCGAATCAGTGCACCGAGATCGAGCTCCACGTCCCCATCATCGAAACATGCACGAATCTCGAGCCGGCCACCCAGCGCCTCGACGTACCGTCGCAGCGTGCTGAGATGCATGTCTTGCTGATGCTCGATCTTGCTGACGCTGGATTGACGCAGGCCCATCAGCAGTACGAGCGCCTGCTGCGTGACGTTCCGGTCCTTGCGCAGGGCCTGGAGAAGTTCGTACTCCGCAGCCAGCGCCTGGGCCTGTCGTTCGATCCCATCACGTCGCTTCGGGGGAAGGGCATCGGTCAACTCTCGAAAATGCTTCGTCATTCGCCTTCCTCCATCTCGCGAAGGTGCCGAGCGAACCGTGCCTCCGCCCGCGGAATCGCGCGTGCGTACCAACGGCGGCTGGAAGCCTTGTCGCCTGCGACGATCATAACGGCACGCGCCGCAGCGCGCCCCAGCCCGACCCGGTGGTGGGCTGCATCGTGCTGACCGATCCGTTCTTCTTCCCGCCAGGCGCGTGGATCGACCCACCGCGCGACTGGCCGCGCAACACGGTGCAGGGCAAGCGCTACGACCTGACCGAAGGCGAGGGCGCGCGCGTGTGGGCGCAGGTGCAGGAACGCCTACGGGCCCACCCCCCGTCCGCGGCCGGCGACGAGGTGCCGGCCCTGCTCGGGTCGCGCGAGGAACGCTGGGCCCGCATCCGGGCGCGATTGGGGCAGGGCGGCTTCCGCGCCAGCGTCACCGACGCCTACCGCTACCGCTGCGCCATCACCGGCGAGCGGACGCTGCCGGTCCTGGAGGCGGCCCATATCAGGCCGCATGCCCTTCGCGGACCCAACGACGTGCGCAACGGCCTGCTGCTGCGCTCCGACCTGCACATATTGTTCGACCGCGGCTACCTCACGGTGGATCCGCAGCACCGCGTGCACGTCAGCCGCCGCATCCGGGAGGAGTTCGAGAACGGCCGCGAGTACTACCGCTTCGACGGCGCTCCGCTGGCGAACCTGCCGCGCCCGGCGGGCGAGCGGCCCGAGCGTACCTACCTGACGTGGCACAACGAGCACGTGTTCGAGGCCGGCGCGGAACGGGCCGAAGGCCGACACATGGGTGGCGAGACGTGACCACGGGGCCCTCCGGCACCGAGGCGGGCCACCGCATCGTCAGCACCGTCCTGCGGCACGACCGCAAGGTCAACAGCTACAAGATCGCCCTGTTGCGGGCACTGAACGACGTGGTACTGGCCTACCCGGACCTGCGGCACGAGGGGCGCGACGTGGCCGTGCCGCTGCGGCTTCTGGCCGAATCGTGGGTCGCGTACTACTGGCCATTCGTAGCGACGAAAGACGAGATCCTGCAGGGTCCACGGTCGCAGCGCCGCAGCGGACTGGCGCACGACATGGGCTTCCGCCCGCACCTGCGCGAGCTGCGCATCGCGTGGGAGCGCATTCACGGGCCCTCCGGCGCGGCCGGCGGCTGGCTGCTGGTGGAGCACCTGCGGGTCCCCCGCACCCGCGCCGGCTACGACGCGCGCTTCGTGAAGCAGTACCGTGGCACCCTCAGGCGCATCGGCACCAACCTACGGCAGCCGCTGCGCTACGCCGGTGAGGGCGAATGGTCGCTGTTCGCCAAGCCTCGGCGCCTCCGTGAAATGACGGACGTGGTCGCCGTGCCGGGAACGGGACCGACCGAGGCCTGCACCCTCGTCCCGCCGGGCTTGTGGCGCGCCTTCCGTGACGTCTCGTTGTGGGTGGAGGCGCTGGCGATCCACGAGTGGAGCCTGCTCACCGAACGCGTCGGCGGGGTGTCGCGCGGCCGCGCCTACGAACTGCTGACCGAACGGCCCGACAACCGCCTGCCCCTCAGCTGGGAACGCAACGGCGTGGAACTGCTCATGCGCGAGGGGCACGCGTTCACCTGCCCCTGGACGGGCCGGCGGCTGACGCCCGCGCGCTACCAGCTGGATCACGTGGTGCCGGTCGCCGTCCACCCGTTCCACGAGTTGTGGAACCTGGTGCCGGCCGATCCGCACTTCAACATGCACCGCAAGCGCGACCGCCTGCCCGGCGCCGCGGCGTTGGCGGGCGCCACGCCGCACCTCGGCGTCGACCTACGGCGCGTACGAGGCTTCTCCCGCCCTGGCGGCGCCGCTGCGCGAGGACGTGCGCCTGCGCTTCGCGCGCACCGCGGCCGAACCGCGCGCGATCGCCGCCGCGGTCACCGATCTGGTCGAGAACATCGCGTCGCTCCGCAACCTGGCGCGCTTCTGACGCGCGTCGGAGGGAGGACCTGCGTGCGCACCCGTCACGACAAGCTCATCCGCGACCGTATCCCCGAGATCATGGACGCCGAGGGCGTGCGCTACGAGACCCGGCGCCTGGACGACGCCGCGTACCGCCGGGCCCTCCGCGCGAAGTTGGTGGAGGAAGCCCAGGAGGCCGCGGCCGCCGACACGCCCGACGCCCTCCGAACCGAACTGGCGGACCTGTTGGAGGTGGTTCGGCACCTGGCGACGACCGAAGGGCTGGAGGCGGAGGCCGTAGAGGCGACGCGGGCCGCGCGCCACCGGGCGCGTGGCGGCTTCGCGCGGCGGTTGTGGCTGCATTGGACGGAACGGTGAGGTGCGAGGCCGATTCGCGCGAAGCACATCGCGCCGCCCTACGGCTTTCGTGAAGACGACCCCGCCCGTACGTACGTACGCGTGCATGCAACTACGCTTGCATGCACACGCGTGTACAGGCAGTCGGCGGTTGCCTGGTACGGAGGCACGAAACATCGTGCGGATCTGCCCTCTCGACCTCCGCACCGCGGCCGGCAGGAGGTGGAGGGACGCGACCGCTTCCTCGGCCATGATCTCGAAGGGAGCCTCGATCGCGCCGGGAGTGTTGAGCACGGTCTGCCCGCCGGCCGCGAGGACCCGGTGCATCTCTTCGAGCGGGCCCTGTGTCTCGGCGCCCGACCTCACGATAGGGAGAGGCGACCGATGCCGCATCCGTGCACCACGGGGGACCGAACGAGTTCGTCGCGAACGGGGCCCCTCAAAGGTCGAGATGCAAACGCAGCGCATCACCGACGCGCTGCATCACGCCTGTCGACAGACGCACGAGGGGAGCGCCGACCAGGCGGGTCTTGCTTATGGTGCGGACTTGGTTCGGTTGCACCTTGCACGGCCGGTCGAGCTCCGAGTCGAGGCGCACCTCGAATGGATAGACCCGCGCCACCTTGCTGGTGATCGGCAGAACCGTGAGGGTGCTGGCGGCTCGGTTGTTCGCATCGTTGGACACGATGAGGCAAGGCCTGCGCTTGTTCGCTTCACTGCCCACGCTCGGCTCGAGATCGGCGTAGTAGACATCACCCCGACGCATTACCAGGCGTCCTCGGACAGGCCGTCCGCCGTAGTGGGTTCCCATGCGGAGTCGACGTCGCGGGAGGCGTCCGCATAGGCTTGCTCGAGTTCCCGTTCGCGGAGCACCTTCAAGGCGCGCTCTACGACGCTGCTCTTGGTCCGCAGTTCATGCGCGTCCCGATACTCCTCGAGAAACCTCGCAAGGGAGGACGGAACCGAGACGCTGATCTTCTCCTGGCTCATGCTCCACATCATACTACAACGAGTAGTGTACTACGTACGTCTTGTTAAGACCACGGCCGCCCATGGCTCCGCCGAAGGTGCTACCTTTGGCTCGAGCAGGCGCTGCCTGTCCCCGCCCACATCTGGACCAGCCTCGAAAAGGCGTATCGGCACGCTCTTGCCAGAGGGGATGCGTAAGCAAAGAACCACGACGAAATAAACCTGCTCGATGCCGCGCGCAGGCTTGGTCTCAGCCACCGTCTCCGTGCCGCTCCAGCAGGGCTTGGGCGTGCTCGGCGCGGCCGGTGGCGCGGAGCCTCTGGACGTACCGGTCGAGCTCTCCCCGCAGGTGGTGCGGGCCCCCTTCGGCCAGCACGACGTCCAGCGGATCGCGCTCGTGGTGCGAGGTGGCCAGCATCGCGTCCCGCCACTCGGTCAGGATGGCGTCGGCGCGCCGGCACACGTCGGGTTCGGCTGTGGCGAGGTCGTGGGTCTGGTGCGGATCGGTCCGGACGTCGAACAGCATGGCGCCTGGCATCTGTTTGAAGCCGTCGTGGTAGGTGCGGATGTACAACCAGCGGTCGAACCGCACGCTGCGCTGGCAGCTCCACGCCATTTGGCTCAGGACGAGATGATCACGGAAGGGACCCTCTTCGTTCGGACCGGCGTCGCCCGCGAAGTCGGCCGCGAACGAGCGCCCGTCCCATTCGCGTGGCACCGTTCCGCCGGCGAGCTCGATGACGGTGGCGGCCAGGTCGATCGGGTACAGCAGTCGCTCGTCGACCTGGCCGGCCGGCAGTCGCGCCGGCCAGCGCACGATCAGCGGCACGTGACACGTCGCCTCGTCGGCGGTTTGATGGTCGCCGTAGACGTTCAGCTCTCCCTGGCTCTCGCCGTGGTCGGCCGACACGATGATCATGGTGTCGTCGAGCACGCCGGCGGTTTCCAGGGTGCGCACCACCTGCGCCAGGTGATCGTCGAGGTAGCGGATGCTGGTGTCGTACGCGTCGATCCAGGCTCCGAAGTCGTCCAGCGTGGCGATCTCCTGGGGCACCCATGGCAGTGGGCTGCGCCAGCCGAACCAGTACAGGCTTCCGTCTCGGGCGCTCATCGGCCCGTACCCTTCTCGGTGCCGGCGCAGCAGGTCTTCGTCGAGCCAGTCGGGCCCGGGTTCGCCTTCGAATCGGTTGCCGTACGAGTCGGGCGTGCGGTAGCGCGTGTGCGGGTCCCAGTAGTTGAGGTGCAAGAACCAGTCGGGCTCCGTGGCGTGCGCGGCGAGCCAGGGAAGCGCGAGTTCGTTGACCTCCTCGGCGCGTTCGTCGCCGCTCTTGCCGGGGTCGTGCCACTCGTGGAGGCCGGCCGTGAACCACGGTGCGCCGTGGCGCTCGGGGAACGAGCTGATCGACGCAGTGCGGTGTCCTACCTCGCGCAACGCCTGGAACCACGTCAACGCGTCGGGGTGACGGTTGAAGGTGCGCAACGCGGGTGCGATCCAGGGGTCGGCGGCTCCTCCGCCGTGATTCACCGCGCCGGTGTGGATACCGAAGCGTCCCGTGCTGATCGCGGAGCGGGCCGCGAGGCAGGGCGCGTCGCTGGCGTAGCACGACGTGAACCGGACGCCGTGACGGGCCAGCCGGTCGAGGGTCGGCGAGGTCGCGCGCGGGTATCCGTAGCACCCGAGGTGGTCGGGCCGAAGGGCGTCGACGTCGATGTACACAATGCGCATGCTTCCTCCTTTGCTACGGCCCGGAACGGTTCGGGTCGGTGGGTTCGGGCGCGCCCGTGCGCACGGGGGCGAGGCGGAGGCGCGCGGTGACGACGCGGTAGGGCGTCACCTCGATCCGATGCGGGTCGGGGTGGGTGGCCTCGTCGTCCTCGAGCAGCGTGGTCAGCGCCTCGATCCCCTGCGCCGTGGCGCCGATGATCGACACGGAGCCACGCGCGCCGTACGGCTCGTACACACGCAGGAGGGGCTCGTCTGCGTCTTCGTGCAGTTTCAGTGCCGCCAGCCGCACCCTGGGGGCGTCGAGGCCGATCAGGCGCGCGCTGGCGGGCCAGCCTGCATCGCCTGCCGGCTCGACGCGCACGCATCTCAACGGGGCGTTGAGATCGTGTGCTTCGGCCACCGTGCCCGACCGCCAGTCGCCTTGGTGGGGATGGAGGGCGTACCGGAACGCGTGCTGCCCCTCGTCGGCAAGCGGATCGGGAAAGATCGGTCCGCGCAGCAGGCTGAGGCTTAGCGTTCCCCCATGGCAGGAATACCCGTACTTGGTGTCGGTGAGGAGGCTCACCCCGTAGTCTGCCTCGCTCAGGTCCGCCCAGCGGTGGCCGGGCACCTCGTAGCGTGCGGCATCCCAGGGCGTGTTGGCGTGCGTGGGCCTGGGCACGGCCCCGAAGGCGGTCTCGTACCATGCTTCGTGGCTGCGGACGGCGAGGGGAACGTAGGCGCGCAACAGGGTCCGCCGCTCGCGCCAGTCGATGCGGGTCGCGAACTCGAGCCGCCGTGCGCTGGCCGTGAGGCGGACGTCCTGCACCACCGTCGAGGCACCGAACCTCCGGACCACGCGGATCGCGCCCTCGACGCCGTTGTCGAGAAGCACCGACGGTGGTTCGCTGGCGAGGAGCTCCTCCCCTTCGGCGGCGTAGTCGCGATCGATCTCCCACGCGTCGTAGTTGTCGGGCACGTCCGGATGCGCCCACAGCTGGTTGGCGCGCCCGTCCAGCACGTCGCGTTCCGCGACCTTGTCGAACAGGGCGTGGATCGTGCCGTCGGCGCCGACGGTGGCGCGCAGGTACCGGTTCTCGAGCGTGGTGCCGTCGACGCTCACGCCCTGGCGGGCGTCGACCGCCGGCGATTCGGAGGCCGGGTGGAGGGTGAGCGACACGTAGCCGAGCCCGGGCACGATCCGATCAGGACACGCAACGACGAGCCGCCGTCCGTCGCGCGCGTGGGGAACGATCACACCTCGCTCGTCGCGAAGCTCGACGGGCGCGTCGTCGGGCAGCGTCGTCTCGAAGGCCAGCCGCCGGTCGTCGAACGACAGGTTCCAGATCACCAGCGCGGCCTGGGCGCGGGCCCCTGGATCGACGGAGCGGCTCAGCGTGATCAGGGCCGCGTCGCGGACGTGCTGGGCCTCGTCGCGTGCCTGCGCCAGCTCGTGCTCGGCCTCTTCGGCCACGCTTCGCACCGACGAGCCCGGCAGAATGTCGTGGAACTGGTTCCGGAGCAGCGCCGTCCATGCCTGTTCCAGACGAACGCGTGGGTAGTCGCCCTCCAGCAGTTGCTGCGCCAGCGTCACCGCCGCCTCGGCTTCGACCAACTCGTGCTCGAGTCTGCGGTTGCCTGCCTTCGTGGCCGCCTGGCTGGTGTAGGTACCGCGGTGGTACTCCAGGTACTTCTCGCCTCGCCACACGGGAAGCCCGCGCCCCTCGACGTCGTCGAAGAACGAGGCGACCGTGCCGTGCCGGGTGCGCGGCATGCCCGGCAGGTGTTGGTAGGTCCGAATCGAGGCGAGCATCTCGCGCGTGGGACCGCCACCGCCGTCTCCGTACCCGTAGGTGTACAGCGAGGTGGGGTGGTGCCGCTTGCCGCGGTACGAGCGCCAGGTCGCCAGGACGCTCTCCCCCCGGGCGGTGCCGTTGTAACCCCCATCAGGATTGTCGAAGGCGTGCGCCAGCACGCGGGTGCCGTCGAGTCCCTCCCAGTGGTACAGATCGTGAGGAAAGCGGTTGGTGTCGTTCCAAGTCAACTTGGTCGTGAAGAAGTAGGGCAGGCCGCCCTGGGCGAACAGCTGCGGCAGGTTGCCGGCGTAGCCGAAGGTGTCGGGCAGCCAGGCGACGCGTGCGCGGCGGCCGAAGCGTTGCTGAAAGTACCGTTGGCCCAGGAGCAGCTGCCGTACCCACGACTCGCCGGCGGGGAGGTTTCCGTCCGGCTCGACCCAGGTGCCGCCGAGCAGTTCCCAGCGGCCCTCGTCGACGCGCTGGCGGATCTCGGCGAACGCCTCGGGGTCTTCGCGCTCGATGAACGCGTACAACTGCGGGCTCGCCTGGGCGAACACCATGTCGGGCTCGCTCCGCAACGTCGCGAGGGCGGTACGGAACGACCGCTGGACCTTCCGTCGCGTCTCCTCGAGGGGCCACAACCACGCCAGGTCGATGTGCGTGTGGCCGACCATCGTCAGGTTTCCCTCGGGCCCCCCTAGGCTGCGAAGCTGGGCGACGGCGTCCCACAAGGACCGCTGTGCGGCATCGACGTCGCTCGGGTCGATCGGCGGTGGCACCTCGTCGGGCGATGAGGCGAAGTTCCATCCCTCCCACAGCGTGGGCAGGTCGCCGCCATCCGGAGTCGCGCCGCTTCGGAACACGTCCTGCATGCGGGCCCGGTAGGCGGTGGCGGGGGACCTTTCGAACGGGAGCAGGGCCACGGCGGAGCGCACGGCCTCGGCCAGGCCCGCCGCGACGGCTTCGCGCGTCGGCGCGAGCGCGATGGCGGCGTCGTGCACCGCCTCGAGCTCGCGCCATAGGGCCTCGAGCCCCACATCGACGAGGATCAGTTTCGCGCGCGTCAGGCGTGGCGCCGCGTGGCGTCGTCCGAACGGGCCGTACGGGACGGCGGTGACGTCCAGGGGCACGCGGCTCCCCGCGGCAGCGAACGCGTCGAGTTCGTGCTCGACGTGGTTCGGATCGAGACCCCCGACGTCGCGGTCCGCGATCCGGAGCATGGCCTCCCCGCCGACGTCGAGTTGGACGCGGATCGACGGTCCAATCCAGCCGTCCGGAACCGTCGCATGCATGCGCATGCGAACCGGATGGACGGTACTCGGCCAGGGCTCTCCGACGCGCACCTCGCCGCTACGCCCGTCGGCGCCTTCGAACAGGGCGGGTTCGAGGTCGCGCGAAGCACGAATGCGGAAGGCGGCGGCCTCGTCGAGTCGTTGTCGGAGGCGGAACGGGTCGTCGGGCATGGGTCGTCCTCTCGGGCGGGCGGGTCGCTTGACATCCTTCTATTTATCAAATTAACATAACAACAACGCATCCGAAGGGAGAACCATGGCCGGCGGTAGCAACCTGACCGACGTGCAAGCCCTCAACCTACGCACCGTGTACGACGTCGTGCGCCTGGACGGGCCCATCTCGCGCGCCGAGATCGCTCGCCGCCTCGACCTGGCGGTCCCCACGATCTCGAACATCGTGCGCTCCCTTCTCGACAAAGGCCTATTGTACGAAGCGCCCGGGCCGCAGGGCGGGCGCGGCAAACGACCGATCGCGCTGCAGGTTCGGCCCGACGGCGGTTTCGCCATCGGCCTCAACGTCGATCGCGACCGCCTGGACGGCGTGATCACCGACCTCGTCGGCACCACCCGGCACAGGGTCCAGCGCGCCATCGGCCAGGCGCACCCGGACGAGGTCCTTCCCCACCTCCAAGACATGCACGAAGAACTCCTGAACGTCGAGGGGATCCCCCGCGACCGCATCTGGGGCACGGGCGTCGCGGTCCCTGGCCCCTTGCACGCCCGCGACGCCATGATCGAAGCGGCCGGCGACCTGTTCGAGCTACCGGGCTGGACCGGTGTCGACGTGCACGCCAGGCTCGCCGAACGGCTCGGCGAACCCGTCGCCATCGAGAACCACGCGGTCGCCGCCGCCATCGGCGAAACCTGGTGGGGCACGGGCCAGCGGCTGGACTCGTTCTTCCTCGTGTACTTCGGCCTCTACCTCGGCGGCGCGGCGGTGGTGAACGGCACGGTCGCGCGTGGCGCGACCGGCTTCGCGAACGAGTTCGGCTCGATCCCGGTTCCCACCGCGGGCGGCGCATACGCGCCGCTCGGCACGCTGGTCTCCCTCGCCGCCTTGCTCGAGCACCTGCACGAGGCCGGCGTGTCCCTCCGGGAGGTCGAGGAGCTCGGTGACCTCGTGAGCGACGGCAACGAGACGGTGCTGGCCTGGCTCGACGGGGCCGCCGATCGCCTCGCGCCCGCGCTCGCCACGATCGAGTGCCTGCTCGACCCCGAAGCGATCCTGTTCGGTGAGCGGTTCCCCGAGCCGCTGGTGCGCGCGCTGATCGACCGCCTCGAGGTGCGGATGCCGTCGTTCGCGGTTCCCTACAAGCCGCGCCGCGCACGGCTCGGCGTCGGTCGCCTCGGCGGCGACGCGGCCGCGACGGGCGCCGCGACGCTCCCGCTGTATCGCGCGCTGCACCCGGACGTCTTCGTCGCGGAGGCGATCGGCGGCTCGGGAAGGAGGAAGACCTGGCCGACCATTCTCTGACCGATCCGTCCCACACGAAGCCCCTCCCGAAAGGACCGTCCCATGAAACGACTGATGCTCGCCGCAGTACTCGCGTTCGGATTCGCCAGCGCCCAAGATCTCGTGACCCAGGACCGCATCGGCCCGAGCGACGCCCCGAACGCCATGACGTTCGCGGCCCTGGCACACTTCACGAACTCGAACGGGCTGCCCGAATTCGCCGAGGGCTTCCAGGAGGCGTACGAGGCGTTCGCGGAGGACCATCCCGATTGGCGCGTCGATATGCAGCTGATGCGGGACAACATCAACCAGGAGATGGCGCGCATCCTGGAGCAGGCGCGCGTCGGTCGCGCCCCGGCCTGCGCCACCATCGACTCGTTCCAACTGGCGCTGTTCAAGCAGCAAGGCGCGCTCCAGCCGGTCAGCGAGCACTTCACGCAGGAGCAGATCGAGGACCTGTTCCCCTACGTCCGCGACGGGATCACCGGCGAGGACGGCGAGATCTACGCCTACTGGTTCGACACCGGCCTGCGGGTCCTGTACTACCGCACCGACCTCGTGCCCGAAGCGCCCCGCACCTGGGACGAAGCGATCGAGGCCGCCGTCGCCGCGCAGGAGGCCGACCCCTCCGTCGACGGCATGCTGTTCAACGGAGGGCGGTCCGAAGGCACGTCGTTCGACTTCCTCGCCCACTTCTGGAGCCAGGGCGGCGACCTGGTCGACAGTGAGGGACGCCCCGTGTTCGGCGAAGAACCCCACCGCACCTACCTGGCCAACGCGCTCGGCTACTACCGCGACCTGGTCGAGAGCGGCGCCGCCCCGCGCCGCGTCGCGTCGATCGCCGGCTACGACGACATGCTCGGCTCGATCCGCGCTGGCAGCGTGGCCATGATCCAGGGCGCCAGCGGCCAGTGGACGCAGATGTCCAGCGTGCTGGAAGAGGACGAGCTCGCACAGTGGGACGTGGCACTGCCGCCCGCCCGCGAGGCCGATCAGTTCGCCACCGGCACGGGCGGATGGACGATCGCCGCCCTTAGCGACGACCCCGACGAGGTCCGCGTCTGCATGGACCTGGCCAAGAGCGTCTACCGCGGCACGGCCAACAGCATCACCGGCGGGCTCCCCACGTCGGTCGAGCTGTTCGACACCATCCCCCGCTTCCAGGACGACCCGTACAGCCGCTTCGGCGAGTTCCTGGAGCACGGTCGCGCCCGCCCGGGCGTGGCGATCTACCCCGAAATCTCGAACCAGCTGCAGATCGTGATCAGCGAGATCCTCAGCGGCTCGAGCTCGATCGAGGACGCCATCGACGGCGCCGTCGAAGAGGTCGACGCCGCCTACCAGCGCTTGCAGTAACGCCGACCTGCGGGGGCCGTGCTGCGCCACCAGCGGCCCCCGCCCTCCTCCGCCCCCTCTCCTCCGGAGCTCGCCGATGACGCGCCGCGCAACCGATCCCACCCGTTCCGTCGCGGCCACGCGCCGCGGCGGCCCCACGCGACAGCTCGATTTCCTCCCGTGGCTGGTGCCGCTGGTCGTGATCGTCGCCGGCTTCTACCTGTACCCCGCCGTCGAAGTGGTCCGCTTCGCGTTCACGGACGCGTCGCTGCTGGCCGACGACTACCGATACACCACCGATTCGTTCCGAGACGTCCTCTCCAGCGCTGCCCTACCCGGCGTCCTGCGCGTGACGCTGATCATCGTGCTGTCGGGCGTGCTGTTCCAGATCGCCACAGGGCTGGGCATCGCCCTGTCGGTCAACCGGGGCGCCAAGCGCGGCCTGATCGGGACGCAGCTCGTTCGCACGGTCGTGATCGCCTCGTGGGTGGTGCCGGCCGTGGCGACCGGCATCGTGTTCCGCATCATCCTGAACGAAGCGAGCTACGGCCTGGTGACGAGCGTGCTGGGATCGCTCGGGTTTCACGGCGTGAGCATGCTGTCGGACCCTCAGAACGCCACGGCCTCCGTCGTGGTCGCCAACGTATGGTCTGGAACGGCGTTCAGCATGATCCTCCTCTATGCAGGTCTTCAATCCATCCCGCAGGAGCTGTACGAGGCCGCCGACATCGACGGCGCCACCAGCCTGCAGGGATTCGTCCACATCACGCTTCCCCAACTTCGGCCGGTATTGCTGACCAACCTGATCTTGATCACCATCGGCACCTTCAACGCGTTCGCGCTGGTCCTCGCCCTGACGGGCGGCGGGCCTGGCCGCGCGACGGAGGTCCTGGCTCTGTACACGTACAACACCGTGTTCTGGAACTTCGACCTTGCCGCCGGCAGCGTGCTGGCGGTCCTCATGATGACGGTCAGCCTGGTATTCACCGTCTTCTACGTGCAGCTGCTCCCCAAGGAGCGCTGGACGTGAGCCTGCCCAGCCTCAAGCGTCAACGCCGAGGGGGCGACGTGATCACCTATACCGCCTACCTGGCGATCCTGGTGTTCTTCCTGGTGCCGCTCGCGTGGCTGGTGTCGTTGTCGATTCGCACGCCCGCCGAGATCTTCGTGAGCGAGCTTCGCCTGTGGCCGGAACACCCCACGCTGCAGAACTACCTCGATGTGCTGGGTAGCCGCCGCTTCCTGGTGTACCTGTGGAACGGCATGAAGCTCGCCGTGATCGGCGCAGGCGGTGCGATGCTGGTCGCGTCGCCCGCGGCGTACGCCTTCTCGCGGTTCCGCTTTCCCCTGCGGCAACCGCTGTTGATCGGCATCCTGACGCTGCAGATGATCAGTCCGCTCGTCATCATGGTGCCGCTGTACCGCTACATGGAGCGACTGAACCTGTTGGACTCCCACCTCGGTGCGGGCATGGTCTACGTCGCGATCGCCGTGCCGTTGTTCACCTGGATGCTGAAGGGCTTTCTGGACGGCATCCCCCCGAGCCTCGAGGAGGCGGCGATGGTGGACGGCAGCACGCGCTTCGGGGCGTTCCTACGCATCATCCTGCCGCTGTCGCTTCCCGGACTGACCGCGGCGTTCATCCTGAACGCGATCCTCGGCTGGTCGCAGTTCGTGATTCCCTACATCCTGATCAACAGCCCGGACCTGCTGCCGATTTCCGTCGGCATCTTCAACTACCAAGGAACGATGGAAGCGTCGTCGACGCACCTCCTAGCGACCGCCAGCGTACTGACCGTCCTGCCCGCCGTGGCGATCTTCCTGCTGCTGCAACGCTTCATCGTCGGCGCCCTGCTGGCCGGCGCGGTGAAGGGATGAGCGAGATGCCGGACCGAGAGCGCCCGAACATCCTGCTGATCACCGCCGATCAGCTTCGCTACGACCACACCGGCTTCGCAGGCCATCCGGTGGTGCGCACCCCGAACCTGGACGCCCTCGCCGCGGCCGGCACCACCTTCACGCAGACCTACGCGCCGGCCGCGGTGTGCGTCCCTTCGCGCCAGTCGATCCTCACCGGGCAGTACCCCTCGGCCCACGGCGCCATGTCGAACCAATCCAGCGTCCCCGAAGGGACGCCCACCATCGCGTCACGCCTTCGCGACAGTGGGTACCGGACCGCCGCGATCGGCAAGATGCACTTCGAACCGGTCTACGCCGCCTACGGCTTCGACCACATGCGCCTGGCCGAGCAGAACGGCCAGGGCTGGCGCATCGACGACTACCACGCCACCTTTCTACGCCAGCGCGGCCTGGTCGACCAGTGGGACCTCTGGGATCAGCAGTACGAGCATCGCCTCGAAGCCCCGAAGCGCTACTGGGACTCGTTCGGGACTGCGACCTCGGAGCTGCCCGACGAGGCCTACCACACCACCTGGATCGCCGACGAGACGATCCGTTGGATCGCCGAACGGCCCAGCGACGCGCCGTTCTTCGCGTGGACGTCGTTCATCAAGCCCCACCACCCCTTCGACCCCCCAGCCCCGTACGACCGCATGTACGACCCAGGCGAGGTGCCGCTGCCGACCGGCTGGCCCGACGGCTGGCGCGATAAGCCCCTCGCGCACGTCCTGGGCGACCCGAGGATGGGCTACTTCGACGTCCGCGACATGAGCGAACGCGCCCTGCGCACCGTCGCGGCGCACTACTACGGCCTGATCACGCACATCGATCATCACGTCGGACGGATCGTGGCGACCCTCGAACAGCAAGGGATTCGCGACCGCACCTGGATCGTGTTCACCTCCGATCACGGCGACTACCTGGGTCAGTACGGACTGTTCCTCAAGTACCCGAACGTGCCCTACGACGCGCTGGCGCGCGTCCCCCTGGTCGTAGCGGGGCCGGGCGGCGCGGAACCGCAGGGACGCGCCGTGGACGACCTCGCCTCACTGATCGACCTGCTGCCGACGTTCTGCACCTTCGCCGGCGCGACCCCTCCGGCAGGTACGCAAGGAGTGGACCTCGCTCCCCTGCTCCGTGGCGACGCTTGCGGACTGGAGCCCCGTAGCGTGCTGATCGAAGGCAACGACGGCTTCAAGGGCGTGCGCACCCGCGACTACAAGCTGCTGTACCACCGGTCCGGCCAAACGACGGAGCTCTACGACCTCGAGAACGACCCGGACGAGACCCGGAACGTCGCTGCGGACCGGCCCGACATCGTGCGCGAGCACCTTGCGCACCTCGTCGATCACCTGATCGACGGCGCGCGCGACCGGTACGTGTTCGACGAGAACCCCGCCATGGTCCGCTTCGACGACCGGGACGGCGCGGTCCGACCGTCACCGGACGAGGATTGAGCGCTGGACACGCGGTGCGATGCGGGCTGTAGGAACTGTAGGAGTCGCCGCGCCCATCGCCCTGCGGCTCGATGGACGCACCGGTGGCCATCTGGTCGCTCGGTGGACTCGGGAGCTACCGCTGTGCCCCTCCGGCGACCCGGCCGCGAGGAACGGACCTACGTAGCGCGCCCTCAGCCCTGCCCCGGAAGCGGGGTGGTGCCCGTTCCCTCGGCCTCGGCCACGGCCAGCACGTCCGGATCGGCCGTGGCGATGCGACCTGCGGCGCCGGCCGAGGCCAGCAGGATGGCGTCGGCCATCGAGATGCGGCAACGGTTGCGGTCGTAGTGGCGTGCGCGCAGCATCGCCGCGCGGCGTGCGGTGTCGACGTCCAGCACGACGGGTGTGATCGTCCCGTCCAAGAGCGGTTCCAGGTGCTCGAACGCGCGAGCCACGGGAAGGCCGTATAGGCGCTCCGTGACGTCGAGGGCCTCAGCGAGGTTGGCTGTCGCCACCACAGCGTCGCCAGCTCGGAGCAGTTCGCGGACGCGTGGTGCGGCCGGCCCACCCGCCAAGTAGGCGACGACGGCGTAGGCGTCGAGCACGGTCACGGGCGTTCACGGCGCTCGATGGCCGTTGCCTCGTCGTCGCGTGAAACGCTTCGAATCCGTGCTGGATCGAGCCCGGCGAGCTCGTCGGCCAGCGCACCTTCGGCGGCAGCAATGGGGTCGTCGGGGGCGGGTTTCAACACGATGCGATCGCCGCGATCGTCCATCACGACCGTGGAGGTGTTCCAGCGACGCCGGATCCGGGCTGGAATGGACACTTGGCCGCCCTTAGAGATCTTCATGCGGACGCTCATGTACATGAATTCTATCATGAGCATGCGTCCATTCGAGATGTCGCCACCATCGGGTTCGTGTCCCCTGCCTCCGAAGCGGGGGCGGCCCTCGATGGCGCGACGAGAACACCGACCGACATCTCGATGACGACGCGCGATGCCGTGATGATCGCCGCCGATCGCGGCGTCGCGCGTTTCGTGGCCACGCCTCCTCCCTACGCCGCTGGCGGCGCCACCGGTTCGATGGCGTCGATCTCCGCCGCCGCGGCCGAATGGGTCGCGTGGTAGAGGTCCCACGCACGTTGTAGGTTCAGCCATACTTCGGGCGTCGTTCGGAAGAGGCGGGCCAAGCGCAGGGCCGTGTCCGGAGACACGCCCCGCTTGCCGTGTACGAGCTCGTTCACCCGCGGGTACGAGACGCCCAGCCTGCGCGCAAGGTCTTTTTGCGTCATCCCGTAGGGTACGAGGAACTCCTCGAGAAGGATCTCACCCGGATGGGCGGGCGGCCGTTCGCGGGGCAATCTGTTCATGCTGTCCTCCAATGGTGGGGTTCGCCGTCACGAGGCATGGTAGTCAGTGATCTCCACGTTCCGCGCTCCCTCGGTCGTCCACACGAAGCAGATGCGGTACTGAGCATTGATTCGGATCGCGTACTGGCCTTGACGGTCCCCTTTCAACGACTCCAACCGGTTGCCCGGTGGCGCCCGGAGGTCCCTGAGTTCGGACGCCCGCGCGAGATAATCGAGCTTCCGTCGAGCAACGGGCCACAGGTCTTGCGGGCATGTCGCCCTGGCGGCTCGGGAGTCGACGCCGTCGAACACATCGCGGATGCCAGCATCCCGAAACGATTGAATCATATGTCTGGCCTATAACGGATAACGTGATACATGATACTGCCCATCTCCCGCTTACCATGCGTCGTTCCATCTCCAGTGCCGGAACGTTGACTCCCCCAACGTGTCGCAGTGGCGTCGCGCTCCACTGTGACGCGTCTCGCACGACATGTGTTCCGCTTCTTCGTATGCCCTCGTCGGCTTCTGGGCAACGACCATGCGCCTCGCGGCACGGCGTTCATGCAGACACGGTGATGACCGACGGATCATGGGCGGGTGTCGAATGCGCAGGCGTCAGCGACGGTCGAGATGCGCACAGCCAATCTTCGGCAAGGCACACAGCGAACCGACGGCAGGGCGAATCAGTACCCATCCATGAACAGCACGCTCTCCACCCCGCGCACCGTCCAGGGTTCCTCGCCGCCGTCCACGCCCGGCATGGGCGCATGGTCTTCCCCGTTGAGCACGTCGCGGATCTCGCGCACCAGCTCGCTGCCGGCCTCTTGCGAGGACCAGGACCCGTAGGCCCAGGCCCAGCGCAACTGCAACGGTCGGGGCCGGGAGCCGCCACGCCCCGCCACGGCGCCGATCCTGGGGAACACGCGGCTCGAGTCGCGCATGCCGCGCGTGACCATCGCGTGTTCCAAGCGCGAGGTGAGCGACGTGCTGACGCGGCTGTCCCAGATCACGTGCGGGTAGCGCGACGGGTGGCCTTCGAGGTAGGCCGTGGCCAGGGCCGCGATCTTCGTCCAGCCGCTGTTCATGGGCGCCGGGTCGACGCTCGGCATGCCGTGCGCCCGCCGGAAGACGGCCTCTACGGTCTCCGGGGCGAAGCCGTTCTTCTGCAGCACGCGGCCCCACGCCAGCATGCGGCGCGCGAGCTCGGTGGCGCGCTCGCGTTGGGTCGGCGTCCAGCCGCCGTTGGCCTCCAGCGCCGACGAAAGCTCGCCCGCCTCTGCGAACCACGGGG